>NZ_CM139240.1:0-3403243 GCF_054796155.1 Phyllobacterium sp. K27
ATGGAAAACGGCTCAAAGGCAGCCATAGTCCCGCTCCATATGAGTGAGGGGAAAGCTATGGAGATAGCCACCAATCCGGGCGAAGCGATCTTTGAACGTGTAAAACTCAAGCTGAAAGCAAAACTGGGAAGCGAAGTTTATTCGAGTTGGTTTGGGCGCCTGAAGCTGGACGAGACATCCAAGAGCATCGTCCGTCTGTCTGTCCCCACAGCATTTCTCCGGTCGTGGATCAACAATCACTACGCAGATATGATTGCAGCACTATGGCGCGAAGAAGACGAGCAGGTTCTCAAGGTCGAGATCGTTTTCCGCAGCGCAAGCCGCGCCGCGATCCGCCCGGTATGCGATGAAGGCGCCTTGCGCGCTGAAACCTCGGGCACAGATCGCGCTGGGGCCGACAAGTCTGGCTTCGCACGTGAAAAACCGGTATTCCCTGTTGGAAATCTTGCTTCCGATAAGAAAACGCCTGCACATTTTACTGACCGTGCCCAAAACGCCATTTTTGGCTCGCCGCTGGATCCGCGCTACACATTCGACACCTTTGTCGATGGCACACCAAACCGCGTTGCTCTTGCCGCTGCCCGCACCATTGCTGATGCTGGCGCGAGTGCTGTCCGCTTCAACCCGCTTTTCATTCACGCTTCCGTCGGCCTCGGCAAGACTCATCTCTTGCAGGCCATTGCAGCCGAGGCATTGAAGCGTCCGGAACGCGCCCGCGTTGTTTACCTCACCGCTGAATATTTCATGTGGCGCTTTGCGACTGCCATTCGCGACAATAATGCCTTGTCTTTCAAAGAGCAGTTGCGCGATATCGACCTTTTGATCATCGATGATATGCAGTTCCTGCAGGGCAAATCGATCCAGCACGAGTTCTGCCATCTCATCAACACGCTGCTCGACAGCGCCAAGCAGGTCGTGGTTGCGGCTGACCGTCCACCATCAGAGCTGGAATCGCTTGATCCACGCGTCCGTTCGCGTCTTCAGGGCGGTGTCGCGCTTGAAATGATCTCGCCGGACTATGCGATGCGCCTTGAAATTCTCCAGCGCCGGCTTGTGGCTGCGCAGGCAGAAGACAAGTCCCTGGATATTACGCCAGAAATTCTTGATCACGTCGCCCGTTCCGTTACCGGTAGTGGACGCGAGCTGGAAGGCGCATTCAACCAGCTTCTGTTCCGCCAGACTTTCGAACCAAACCTTTCGGTGGATCGTGTTGATGAACTTTTGAGCCATCTGATGCGCGGCGGTGAAGCCAAGCGCATTCGCATTGAAGAAATCCAGCGCATCGTTTCGCGTCACTACAATGTTTCCAAGCAGGATCTCCTGTCGAATCGGCGCACGCGGACCATCGTCAAGCCACGCCAGATCGCCATGTATCTGGCAAAGATGCTGACGCCGCGCTCCCTTCCAGAGATCGGCCGCCGCTTTGGTGGGCGTGATCACACAACGGTGCTTCATGCGGTGCGCAAGATCGAGGATATTGTTGGCAAGGATCAAAAACTGTCGCAGGAACTTGAACTGCTCAAGCGCCTTATCAACGATCAGGCGCAATAAGCAGCGCTATCACAGCTTATCAACAGAAAGCCTGCGGCGAGAACGCGTGTTCTTCCCCGCAGGCTTGCTTTTTACGTCTGTTTTCTGCCAATTTGCTTGACCTAAGGGGAATGCCTCCCCACTACCCAGACACTATAGTTTGGCAAAAGTCAGTGAGACCGGTTTATCATGCGTGTAACTCTTGAACGTTCCAACCTTCTGAAGTCGCTCAACCATGTCCACCGTGTGGTCGAACGGCGCAACACTATTCCGATCCTGTCGAACGTTCTTCTCCATGCCGAGGGTGCCAGCCTGGCCCTGAAGGCCACTGACCTTGACCTTGAAGTGACCGAAGCCACTGCAGCGCAGATCGAGCAGGCTGGTGCAACCACGGTTCCGGCGCATCTTCTTTACGATATCGTGCGTAAGTTGCCTGATGGCGCGGAAGTCATGCTCGCAACCAATGCGGATGGCAATTCCATGGCCGTCACCTCCGGTCGTTCAAGCTTTCGTCTCCAGTGTCTGCCGCAATCGGATTTTCCTGAGCTGACAGCAGGGACATTCACCCATACATTCCGGCTGCCGTCGAGCGCTATCAAGGGCTTGATCGATCGCACGCAATTTGCAATATCCACCGAGGAAACCCGTTATTATCTCAATGGCATCTATTTCCATACCATTGAAAGCGACGGCGCCCTGAAGCTGCGCGCAGTTGCTACGGATGGGCATCGTCTTGCCCGCGCCGAGCTTGAGGCCCCCGCTGGCAGCGAAGGCATGCCGGGCATCATCATCCCGCGCAAGACCGTGGCCGAATTGCAGAAACTGGTTGACGATCCCGATGTCGTGGTGACGGTTGAATTGTCGGAAACTAAAATACGCTTCACAATTGGCTCGGTGGTCCTCACCTCCAAGCTGATCGATGGCACATTTCCGGATTATCAGCGCGTCATCCCATCGGGCAATGACAAGAAGCTGACAATTGACAGGCAGAGCTTTGCCTCTGCGGTTGATCGCGTTTCTACGATTTCGAGCGAACGCGGCCGTGCAGTCAAGCTGACAATTGCCGAAGGTCAGGTTACGCTTACGGTTAACAATCCGGACTCCGGCAGCGCAACGGATGAACTGGCTGCTGACTATGATTCAGATGCCATCGAGATTGGTTTCAACGCCAAATATCTCCTCGATATCACGGCACAGCTGACGGGTTCCGAAGCGATCTTCATGCTCGCCGATGCCGGTTCGCCGACACTGGTGCGTGATACGGGCGATGAGAATGCGCTTTATGTGCTCATGCCGATGCGGGTCTAGCCGCCTTACACGTTCTCATGGCCGATGATCCCCCTATGGACGCGGGCAAGCCAGCCCGCGTTTCAATCGGCAGGCTGAAGCTCAGCAATTTCCGCAATTATGAAAGCCTGTCCTTACGGCTTGCGCCTTCGCATGTGGTTCTGACGGGCGAAAACGGTGCCGGCAAAACCAACCTGCTTGAAGCAATATCCTTTCTGTCTCCTGGTCGCGGTCTGCGGCGCGCGGCCTATGCCGACGTTACCCGCAACAATGCAACTGACGGTTTTGCCATTCACGCTTCTATCGACACGCCCGAGGGCACGGTCGATGTTGGAACGGGGCTATCTGGAAATGCACCGGGCGATACTGCCCGCCGCGTCCGCGTTAATGGCGTAACGGCTGCCAGCGCCGACGACCTTCTCGACTATTCGCGCATTCTCTGGTTGGTTCCTGCCATGGATGGGCTGTTTACCGGCCCTGCCGCTGACCGGCGACGCTTTCTCGACCGCATGGTCCTTGCCATTGACCCGGCCCATGGCAAACGGGTTCTCGACTATGAAAAATCGATGCGAAGCCGTAACCGTCTGCTTACGGAAGAGCGCACCAACGCTTCCTGGCTTGATGCAATCGAGACGCCTATGGCTGAACTGGGCATTGCTATTGCTGCGGCGCGTGCGGAATTGATGCGTCTCATCAATGGCATGATCGAGCGCATGCCCGACGATACGCCCTTCCCCAAGGCCGATTGCCTGCTCGAAGGCGAGTTGGAACAGCGCGTTGGTATAGAGTCCGCAACGGATGTTGAGGAAGTATTTCGCCGCGCGCTGCATGATGGCCGTTCGCGGGACCGGGCTGCCGGACGCACGCTTGACGGTCCGCATCGCTCTGACCTGCTGGTGCGGCACCGGCCCAAGTCCATGCCTGCGGAACTTTGCTCGACCGGGGAACAAAAGGCATTGTTGATTGGATTGATCCTTTCCCATGCTCGCCTCACAGGTGAACTGGCGGGGATGGCTCCGATCCTGCTTCTGGACGAAATCGCTGCACATCTGGATGAAGGTCGCCGGGCGGCGCTTTTTGATATTATCGAAGAGCTTGGCGGCCAGGCATTTATGACCGGCACAGACAAGGCACTGTTTACAAGCCTGGAAGGCCGTGCGCAGTTTTTCGATGTGTCGCACGGCGACGTGATTGGCAGTTCACCATGATTGATGATGGCAGCATAGAAAGCGCTGCTTGAGACAGCGCTTTCTATCGGAGCATTAGATTTTTATCTCGCCTTCTTCCATGCCATCCCAATAATGAGCACGCTCGGCGTGAACCTTGATCATCGCCATTCCTTTTGTATCGACACCATCCTTGAACCAATCATCGAGATCTGGTGTCCAGTGTTCCTCAAATTTCTTCTTGTCCTTGATGATTTCTGCTTTTCCTTCGAGAGCAATGGAAAATGCCTTTTCACCCTGAAAGGTCAGGGCAACCTTGGGGTTCTCTTGGATATCCGAAACCATGCGGGAGTCGTCCCAGGTGAAAAAGTAGGCATCGCCATCATATTCGACATCACGATTATTGCTCATTGGACGACCCGCAATTGCCCCGTTTTTGGTATGCGTCATCAGCATGCAAATATCGATGTCACGCATCTTCTCTGCCAGATAGGAAATGTTCTTGCTCATAATATGCTCCCTTTTTGTCGCGAAGGAGCAACGCGTTAAGGGTCATTTGGTTCAGCCTGAACCAAATTTTCAGTCTGTTGGCCTGCCATGTCCAATGAAACAATCCCGATAGTATTTTAGTGCCTGGCGACCAATGATAGCTCTTAGAAAAAGCTCCAGAGCCTTTCCTGTTTAGATAGAAGTAGTTCCGTTCAAACAGGAAAGGCTCTAGCGGGTGGCCTTTAACTCCGAGCCGCTTTTGAGAACTTTATCGCCATTGTTCTGTTCAATCAGATAGGCGGGGTCGTCCTTGGAAGCATTGCGGGTCACTTCTGCGCCTTTGATTTTCCTTGTCACCCTGGTCGTGAATGTGTGGACGATTTTGCCGGTCGCTGTGCCGTTGCCCCATTCAACCATGTTGCCATTATAGAATTTCGTCATGGTGCTTCCCTGCCTGCTCCGGAATTTTAACATACTAATCGGGAAAGGCTTACCTGAATACTCCGGGTAGAATTGCAACTTTTTGGTTGCATTTCTTTTCTTGATCCGCCAGATTAAAAGCAACCAGGAGGTTGCGTAATGTCTGATCGTATCGAAAAGAATATTGAATTGAATGCGCCAATCGAAAAGGTTTGGCGCGCGCTCACTGATCATCTCGCATTTGGCGAATGGTTTCGTGTTAAACTTGACGGCCCCTTCGTTCTCGGCCAGGTCTCCAGTGGCCATATTACTTATCCCAGCTATGAACATGTGAAATGGCATGCGACAGTCAAGGCTATGGAAGAGCCCCATCTGTTCAGTTTTACATGGCACCCGCACGCAATTGATCCCGATGTGGATTATTCGGCTGAGACACCGACCTTGGTCGAGTTTCGCTTGCAGCCTGCAGATAAGGGAACGCGGTTGACTGTTACTGAATCCGGATTTGGCGCTCTGCCCCACCATCGCCGTGACGAAGCCCTGCGTTCCAATGATGGCGGTTGGGAAGAACAGGTAAAGAATATCAAGGCCTATGTTGAACAATAATCCGCTTTCCGATCCTGCACCTTTATTTGCAGCTTTGGGCGATAGAACTCGGCTGTCGTTGCTGACCAAGCTCAGCGATGGCCAAAGCCGCTCAATCGTTGGTCTCTCTTCCGATACGCAGATAACCCGCCAGGCTATCACCAAGCATCTCAAGGTGCTTGAGGATGCAGGATTGGTGATCAGCACCAAGGTCGGACGAGAAAGCCATTTTGCCTTCCGGCCTGAGCCGATCAACGATATCCGCGCCTATCTTGATGGCGTTTCCCGTCAATGGGATGATGCTTTGGAGCGCCTACGCGCCTTTGTCGAGCGCTGATTGTTTTGGCAATAAACCATCAAGCAATTGCCGGATCGCCTCAACGGCTTTGCCTAACGTGGCTTCCGGCTCTGTCGAATTCGCGACCCAAAGCGAAGCGTGGGTTAAGGCGCCATTGAGTATGCGAGCTACAGCTTCCGGATCGACATCTCTTATCGCCCCCTCGTCACGAAGCTGCGTCAGGCTCATGGTCATGGAGCGGATACAGGTATTGGTCGTTGGCCAGTTTGCGGGGTCGCCCAGAACGGCCGGTCCGTCCAACAGCACGATGCGCTGGATTTCCGGCTCGATCGCCATTTCTACATAGGTCACACATTCGTCGACATAACCCTGCCAGCGGCTCTTTGCATTCTCGTTGACCTTGATCAATCGGTCATTCATCTCCGCATCAATCTGCTTGATAACGGCTTCAAGCAATCCCTTCTTGTCACCAAAATGGTGATAAAGCGCGCCTCGGGTGAGCCCCGCCGAAGAGGTAAAATCGTCCATTGAGGCTTCCGCATAGCCTACTGTTCCAAAAGCATGCCGGGCGGCAGCCAATAGTTTGGCCCTTGTTTCGACAATCATTTCACTGCGGGGCTTATGAGCCATCTGCTTTCCTTTTACATACGCAACGTATATTAGTTGACATACGCAGCGTATGCAACTATTTCATTTATATACGCCTCGTATGTAATGGCGGTTCTCAACCAAGGATGTCTGTCATGGCAAATCCCTACAAAGAAATTTTCGCTGCACCAGGAAGCGTCGCCTTTTCCGCCACCGGTTTCATCGCCCGCCTGCCCTTGAGCATGGTTACACTTGGTATCGTCACCATGCTTTCCCAAACACACGGCACCTACTGGCTCGCTGGGGCCGTGTCTGCCACCTTCGCCTTGTCCAATGCACTTATCGCACCACAAATATCGCGCCTGATTGACCGTTTCGGTCAAAGCCGCATTCTTCCCGTGTTTTCGTTGATTACGGTCCTTGCCCTTGCGGGCCTGATGCTGTCAGCGCACTACAACGCGCCTGCATGGACATTGTTCGTTTTTGCCATGCTTGCCGGTTTCATGCCCAGCATGACTGCACTTGTCCGCGCACGCTGGACCGAAATCTATCGCGACACGCCGAAACTGCGTACGGCCTTCGCTTTTGAATCCGTGGTTGATGAGGTCATCTATATGGTTGGCCCGATCATCGCCATTGGTCTGAGTGTTGCTCTCTTCCCGCAGGCCGGGCCGCTCGCCGCAACTCTGTTTCTTGCTGTCGGGAGTGCACTGTTCATTGCACAAAAGTCCACCGAACCCGCCATCCATCCGCAGGACCGCACTGACAGTGCCTCGGTCATTCGTCTTCCCTCTCTTCAACTCATAGCCGTCACACTGGCAGCTATCGGAGCGCTGTTCGGTACGGCTGAAGTCACTGCCATCGCCTTTGCCGAAGAGCAGGGCCAGAAGGCCGCCGCCGGTATTGCGCTTGCGAGCTACGCCGCAGGTTCGCTCATTGTTGGCCTCGTCTTTGGTGCTCTGAATCTGCAGATGCTCTTGGCAAAACAATTCCTGCTGGCAATCAGCCTTGCCATGTTGACGACGCTGCCCCTGCTGATCGTCGACGGCATTGGCGGCCTCTCCATTGTTCTTTTTCTGGCAGGTGCCGCCGTATCCCCTACCATCATCATCTCGATGGGCCTGATTGAACGCCTCGTCCCTGCATCGAAGCTGACAGAAGGTATTACATGGGCAATGACGGGCGTCATGATCGGCATGGCGCTCGGCTCTTCCCTTTCAGGCTGGGTAATTGACGAATATGGTGCAAGCCGCGGCTTTTACGTTTCCGTTGCCTCTGGAGTGATTGCCTTCATTGCGGCCTTTACCTTCTGCCTCACCTTTGGCGCAAAGCCGAAGGCACAGCTCAAAACCGCTATCTGAATGCCAAAACCAGGAAAAAACAGCGGGAAGATTCCCATCTTTCCGCTGTTTAACTCATTTCATCCGAACTCATTTTGCAATCTTTTGATAAAATTACTTGTCTGCACCTAAAGTATTACCTAACGTCCCCGTCAAATTCACTACATCGCACTTGGGGGGAAGTAGATGGCTCGAGGATTTCTGCACAGCAAACCTGCTTCATCCAATAGATTGAAGAAGAAAATACTAACCGGCATCTTTCTTGCCTCCACTACATCAACATTTGGACTTCTCGCTTTATCCAGCGGTGCGCAAGCAGCCTGCGACCTTACGCCGACAGCTGGCGACAGCACCTATATCTGCGATAGCGGCGTTAGCGCCGGCCTCACCGACAATACGGGCAACAATACGCTTACCATGCCGGGAGGCGGCAGCGGCACTGTCAATGGGAACATTGTTTTCGGCGCAGGTGCAGACACTGTAACAATTGGCGCGGGTACGATTACCGGCAATGTCCAACAGGGCAGCGGTATTGACGATTTCAATATGACTGGCGGCTCTGTCGGTTCTCTCAACCAAGGCGACAATCTCGATACATTCTTCATGTCGGGCGGACATATTATCGATGCCTTTGATGATGGTGACAGAGCAATCATGACTGGCGGTCGCATAGGCCGCGTCAACATGAAACTGGATAACAATCTGTTCGATATGTCCGGCGGCATCATCGACCGCAATCTTGTTGCCGGTTTCGGCAACGACACCATCATCCTGTCCAACGGTACGATTGGCGGTAATATCAGCGTGAGCGGCGGCACGGACAGCGTTACTGTTACAGGCGGCAGCGTCGGCGGCAATGTGCTTCTCAGTTTCGGCACTGATACATTCCGCTGGGATAGTGGTGGTATTATTTATGGAGCCATCGATCTTGGCGGTGATGATGACATTGCTGCGCTTACCAACCTTACCGCCGCAAATATAGGCGCGACGACACAGGTCACAGGTGGTGCAGGCAATGACACACTCACCTTCAACAATGTATTGGCAGACAATATTTCGCGGTTTCAAAATTGGGAAAACATCGCTGCCACCAATGACACCGAGCTTACTTTCGATGGTACATTAACGCTTGGCGATGCAGGCACGCAGACCGGCAATCTCTCGATTGATTCAACCAGCACCATATTCGGCGGTGGCGCAAACTCATCCGTTGCACCCTTCGTGGTGGGCCAGCTTGTCAATGTCACCAATGCGGGTCGCATTGATCTGACCAATGGCAGCGGCACGAGCGACAGTTTCCATATCGCTGGCAATTATATGGGCAATGGCGGACTGCTGTTTCTCGACACCGTGCTTGGCGATGACAGTTCCGCTTCCGATAAACTCATTATCGACGGCGGCACAGCATCAGGCTCCACAGGCATCAGCGTCATCAATAATGGTGGCACAGGCGCCAGCACCACACAGGACGGCATTCTTCTGGTCGAAACCGTCAATGGTGCAACGACGACCAGTGATACATTCGCGCTTAATAGTGCTGTCGCGGCAGGAGCCTATGAATATTACCTTTTCAAAGGCGGCATCAGCGATGGCAGTGAACAGAACTGGTATCTGCGCTCGACACTGGTAACCGCGCCGGAGCCACCTGCTCCGGCTCCGGCACCCTCGCCAGTTGATCCGGGCCCGGTCGTCGAACCGGAAGCGCCGGAGGTATCTCCGCCGCCACCGCCACCACAGGAAGAGCCCGCACCACCCTTGCCGGTGAATCCGGACGATCCAAACCCGGTCGACCCGTCACCGCCCGTAGAGCCGGGTGAAGCACCGCCGGTCGCGCCTCCGCCACCTGCCGAAGCGCCAGCGCCAACACCGCCGCCGCCTGCACCGCCGATACCAGGAAATCCTGCGCCGGTGCCGGGAACAGGCTCAACGCCGCCAACGCCGGGCGCTACGCGCGTTACAGGCGATGTGGTGCCGCTTTACCGAATCGAAGTGCCAACCTATTCGGCGGCGATTCCGGCAATGCGGCAGGCGGCGCTTGCAACGCTCAGCACATTCCACGAGCGGCGCGGTGCCCAGCAAGTTCTGGCACCCGGCGAGGTCGCCTCAGCCGCATGGGCCCGCGTCTTCGGTGAAGATATCGAACAAGGCTGGGGCGGCACCGTCTCTCCAACCATTGACGGCACGACTTGGGGCGTACAGGCCGGGCTCGATATTCTGCGCTATGAAAGCGAGAACGGCCACAAGGATACGGCCGGGCTCTTCTACGGTTTTGCTTCGCTTGATGCCGATATTCGGGGCCAAGCACTTGGTTGGAACAATCTGAAGACTGGCAAGATCGATACGGATACCCACAGTGCCGGTGCCTATTGGACACATATCGGCCCTACCAACTGGTATCTCGACGCCGTTGTCATGGGAAGCTGGTTCAGCGGCACCGCCCGTTCTGATCGTGGTGTCGGTATTGACGTGGATGGCGATGGCATAACAGCATCGCTGGAAGGCGGTTATCCGTTCGCGCTCAGTGATAATTGGGTGCTGGAGCCGCAGGCGCAGATCATCTGGCAGCATATCTCGCTAGACGATCAGGAAGACGAGTTTTCCGATATTGCCTTCGACGCCGATGATGGCTGGACAGGGCGTGTTGGCGCAAGATTGCAGGGCAATTATCAGACCTCATCCGGATTGTTCCAGCCTTATGTGAAGGCCAATCTCTGGCATTCATTCGAAAGCAAAGACAGCGTGAAATTCGGTGGCGATAGCATTGTCACAGAAGGCGAGACCACGTCGCTGGAGCTTGGCGGTGGTATCGTTCACAGTTTCAACAAGTCAGTCAGCGCATTCGCTGTGGCTGATTACACGTTTGATATTGATGGCGACAAACGCGAGGTCTTCGAAGGCAATATCGGCCTAAAAGTAAGCTGGTAAGCGGGCACACCGCCTGAAGCACCTTGCGACCGGCAAATGGATCGTGCGTGCTTCGACAAGCTCAGCATGAGGGAGTTGGAGTTTGGCAGGGAACGTGATTCTGGGACGTTGCAAAGTGGATATTGCAACCCGCTTCCTCCCTCATACTGAGCTATCCTGAGCTTGCCGAAGGGCGAAGCACGCACCCACAACCATGCAAAATTACTGAGTTGTAAAGCGTTTAGAGCAACTCCAGCAAAGTGTAGCGGTTTTCCTGGAATTGCTTCTATCGTGATGCAACGTTTGCGGATCCACCCGGCAAACGGGCGACCACGACGAGCTGTGTAATTTCGCCCCGCTTGAAAGCGGCAAGGAAGCGTTTGTAATCCTTGAACACAAGGCAACCGTTGGAATCGCCGCGCTTGCCGAGCATGTAAGTGTGAGCCAACAAGCCATCGCGTCCGAAAATCTTGCTTGGGTCAACCGGATTGAGGCGGATCGCTTCCACGCCGTGGAACAAGGCCTCCCGCATGGTCAGCTTGTAAGTATGCGGCGGCGTTGCACCACGCATTTTCTTGTGCACGAAGCGCGGATCATCAAGCATTGGCCCCAGACCGGAATGTGCTTCGAGGCGCTCCCCATTCGGCATATAGACAGTCTTCTGCTCGATACTGTAGATCGCCGTCCGGGCGCGGGCGGTAACGACTGGAGCGGATCTGTAGCTCGGTGCCATATCCTGAATGCTGTTTTCCTGCGGCGCATAAGCCATCACTTGCGGCGCGCGCTTCGGCTTCCTGCCAGGCAAGGGAATTTCCATGTCATCATCGCTTTCCGCCAGAACGAGGCTGAATGGCCCCTGCGGCGAGGCACCGAGGGCTGGGCCGGGTTCCTGCAAGGCGGTGACTTCAGCTGGCGCTGGTGCATCCAGAGAACTGTAAGACCGGACAGGCGTATAGATTGACGAAACCTGCATCGTATCAAGACCTGCAGCCCGCGCCTCAAAGGCATCTGCGTCAAGCGGCGGCTTCGCCGCCACCACCACTTTCGGTTTGGGCGGCGTAATGACAATGACTTCGCCGTTTTGCCCGATGACCGAGCCTTCATCCATATCACTGACCTGCCAGCCTGCCTGGCTCAGCTCCGGCACACGCGGAAACTTTGGTGCCTTTGGGTTCGTGTCATAGGCTGCATGCTTCAAGGGATGAGCAGAAAGGGGTGTGAAGATATGACTGGCAGTGCTTGCCGAAGCGTGAGGAATAAAGGCGCGCTGCAGGCTGACGACTGCGGCAACGGCGCCGAGCGAGCCGACAACCCCCAAACCCGCAAGAATGGCTGCGGAGAAAAACGCGCGCCCCGGCTGACGGCCCTTTTTGGCTTGAGACTTGGTGCCCCCGGCCGTCTTGACTGCAAACGCCATAATACAAGCTTCCCGAACTCTTTACTCAACATCTATCAGCGCCTCCGCAAAATCACTGCTGACAAGGCAGGATTGAGGCCGAGGACAAAACACATTCCCCGATGGCAGTCGCTGATAAAAACAGAGAATGAAGAAACTTGGTTACCAAGTGGTTATGGGAAGAATATTCAGTTTGAAAAACCGTCCCATCGGCCACGCTCATCGATCAGGATGATTGAGGGCGAACTTTGCCTCCCGCCAATGGACAGCATATCAACTCCCAGCGCTGGGACGCTGACGCGTGATCCAGCGAACACCACCAATAATTGCTATGGCCAGCAACGGCCATGCCGCCCAGAAAGTACCTTGCCAAGAAAACAGATTAATGCCCGCTATCGCCAGCCCGATAACGGCAAGAGCAGCAATAGAACGATCCATGCGTTCCGCTGTTTTGGCCCAGCGTAGACCCAAAATGGTCGCCAGCGCGAGAAGAGGCCAACGCGCCCAAAACACGCCATCCCATGAGAGAAAATTGATGCCGACCAATCCGGCGGCAATGACCGCAAGCAAACCCGCACTGACACTTTTAAATGCCGGTTCTGTCCTACCTGTTGGGATTTGCCCGTTTGTCTTAACAGGCTCCGGTTGCGTCGCAGCTTCGCCAATACGCACGGCATAACTAAGAACGCCGCCTTCGATATTCTTGACCGGCAACTGCCCGAGGCATTCAAATCCAACCGTTAATTTGTTGCGCACCTGATCATAGACGGTATTGGATATGACGATGCCGCCAGCGGAAGCGGATGCCTGCAAACGCGCAGCAACATTCACGCCATCGCCGTAAATGTCGTCGCCTTCGGCAATCACATCGCCCAGATTAATGCCAATGCGAAACAGCATGCGGGTCTCGTCAGGGCGATCGGCATTATATCCGGCAAGCTCTGTCTGCACATCGAGTGCAGCACGCACCGCCTCCACAACGCTGGAAAACTCGGCAATCAACCCGTCGCCCCAGGTGTTGATGACCCTTCCGTGATGGGCCTCAATCAGCCTGCTCATCGCGTCCCGGTAGCGCTTGAGTGTATCGAGCGTGCCTTCCTCGTCATCGCGCATCATGCGCGTATAATCCTGCACATCAGCGGAAAAAATCGTAGTCAGCTTGCGACGCGTTTCAGGCATCCGTTCTCCCCCGGTTCTTGCCTTGCTAGCGAAGAATTCCTCGCTATTGAGCTGGAGAATATAGTTTCAGACGGCTTGTGGGAAGTTCATTCATACCCCCTTTCACTCCCCTTGATGTTAAACACCAAAAATACTCATCGCGTGGCTGTCTTGTCTATTCATTGGCACAGCCTTAAATAAAACCACGAAGGACGACCTTCACGCGATAGTGCGCATCAGACAGATCCGGGACGGCCCGACAATTCAAAGGATGGTCGTCATGGCCTGGATTATTCTCATTATTGCCGGTCTCTTCGAAATTGGCTGGGCTATCGGACTCAAATATACCGATGGCTTTACGAAGCTCACGCCCTCAATTCTCACCGCTGGCAGCATGATCATCAGCGTGGTTCTGCTTGGTCTTGCGCTGCGCGATCTGCCGGTCGGCAGCGCCTATGCGGTGTGGACCGGCATTGGCACAGTCGGCACCGCGCTGCTTGGTATGTATATTTTCGGCGAGCCAGCAACCGCAGTGCGGCTGGTCTGTATCGGGTTGATTGTTGCCGGTATCGGTGGGTTGAAGTTTCTGACTTAGATATATTGCAAAAGCGTTTTGCGTGGTTCGCCCTTCGACAAGCTCAGGGGTACCGTAAGAAACGTGAGATGATTGCAATAATGCTTGCAAGCATCTCCGTGATATTCCATCCAAACCACCTCTCCGTCATCCTCGGGCTTGACCCGAGGACCCAAAGACAGGAGGGGAAAGATTATCTCTACGCCAAAAAATGAAAATGCCGCTGTGTATCCTCGGGTCAAGCCCGAGGATGACGAATAGGTATTTTCCTTGAGGGAGAGATCATTCGGCGCATTGGTTTCAGGTTCATCATCCCCTAAAGTATCAACATGACCGAACAGCCGAACACCGCCCTTTCCTCCTCCGAAGTTGAACGCTATGCCCGCCATATCATCCTTGGCGAGATTGGCGGCCCCGGCCAGCAAAAGCTGAAGCGTGCCCGCGTACTCGTGGTGGGTGCGGGCGGGCTTGGTGCGCCGGTGCTGCAATATCTGGCTGCGGCAGGCATTGGAACGCTAGGCATTGTCGACGATGATCGTGTTTCCCTGTCCAATCTGCAAAGGCAGATCATCCATTCGACTGAGCTGGTCGGCTCGCCCAAAGGGGAAAGCGCTGCTCGCGCCATTGCTGCCATCAACCCGCATGTCATTGCCGAAGTGCATGACATGCGCATTGCGCCGGACAATGCCGCCGATCTTGTCAGCCGCTATGATATTGTGGTTGATGGCTCGGATAATTTCGATACGCGCTATTTGCTGGCCGATACGTGTCTCTCCCAAAAGCGTCCGCTGGTTTCGGCGGCTTTGGGGCGGTTTGACGGATCGCTGACCACGCTGATGCCCTATCTCACCAACAGCGATGGGCGTTCGAACCCCTCCTACCGCGATCTGTTTCCAAATCCGCCACCGCCCGGACTTGTCCCCGCCTGCGCCGAAGCTGGCGTGCTTGGTGTGCTGCCCGGCGTCATTGGCACATTAC
This sequence comes from Phyllobacterium sp. K27, assembly GCF_054796155.1. Lineage (NCBI taxonomy): Bacteria > Pseudomonadati > Pseudomonadota > Alphaproteobacteria > Hyphomicrobiales > Phyllobacteriaceae > Phyllobacterium > Phyllobacterium sp. K27. The sequence continues at coordinate 14,714 of NZ_CM139240.1, forward strand.
AGGCAACCGAGGTTATCAAGCTTGTCACCGGCATAGGCGAGCCGCTGATCGGCAAGCTCTTGCTTTACGATGCGCTGACCTCGCGCTTTGAAACGATCAAATACAGGGCCAAATCAACCCATGGCGCTTGAGCTTTCTGCCGAACAACGCGCAATCGCCAGCGGTTCGCGCGGCGAAGGTACAGCCATGGCCATGCGCATTGTTGCTGCCACCGCGCGGGTGATGGGTGCGCCCTCGCTGATCCCGATTGCCTCGGCACATATTGATGGCGCGCTTTACCACGGCGATAGCGGCACGCTCTTTGCAGAAAAGCTTGTCGAAGGCGGCGCCAAGGTCGCCGTCCGCGCCACGCTCAATGTCGGCTCGCTTGATCTGACCGGCTGTTCCGAAAACCGCCTGCCCCCGCATGAGCGCGCTATGGCGCAGCGGATGATGGATGCCTATCGCACGCTTGGCTGCGAGCCGAGCTGGACATGCGCGCCCTATCAGGCGGGCCATCGCCCTGCCCTTGGCAGCGATGTCGCATGGGGTGAATCCAATGCTGTCGTGTTCTGCAATTCGGTGCTGGGTGCGCGCACCAACCGCTATGGCGATTTTCTGGATATCGCCTGCGCCATCGCCGGTTTCGCACCCTATTACGGCCTGCATCGGCCGGAAAATCGCCGTGCCACGATCATCTTTGATGTCAGCGCAATTGATCCTGCATTTTTGCGCTCGGAAGTGGCCTGGCCTATTCTTGGCAGCCTGTTTGGCCGCGAGATCGGCGATGCCGTTGGCGTCGTGGCAGGCGTTCATGTGCATCCAGGCGAAGACGCTTTGAAAGCCTTCGGTGCTGCGTCGGCTTCAGCGGGTGCAGTCGGCCTGTTCCATGTAGCAGGTGTGACGCCGGAAGCACCTGATTTGATGACGGCGCTCCATCATCAAGCGCCGCAAGCGACGATCAAGGTGACCGGCGAGATGATCGCGGATTCGCGCCGACGTCTTTCCACCGCGCGCGACATGGAGCGCATTGATGCCGTTGCCATTGGCAGCCCCCATCTTTCGGCAATGGAGTTTGATCGGCTCGAAAGTCTCATTGCAGGGCGCAAACTCAAGATCCCGCTTTATGCCTGCACCGGGCGTCATGCGCTGGCCGCATTGGAGGGCAATGGCCGTCGCCAGTCGCTGGAAGCATCAGGCGTTGTCATCGTCGCCGACACTTGCGTCGTGGTTACGCCGATCCTGCCGGACATTGACGGCGCGGTACTCATGACCAATTCCGGCAAATTTGCGCATTACGCACCGGGCAATACGGGCTATGGCGTCATTTATGGCTCCATGGCCGAATGCGTGGAAAGCGCTGTGCTGGCCCGTCCTGTTTTCGGTGCTCCGGCATGAGGACGGAAATTCTGGTTCAGGGACAGGCAGCGCAAGGCGAAGCACTGGTGCTGACCGCGCCAATCAGCTTCTGGGGCGGGGTTAATCCGAAAACCGGATTGATTGCCGATGTCCGCCACCCGCAGCATGGCGTTTCGATCACCGGCAAAGTGCTTTGCCTGCCGGGCACGATTGGCTCATCATCAGCCGCCGCCGTTTTGCTGGAGCTTGTCTCGGCGGGCCTCGCACCCGCCGCCCTTATTCTGCACGAGCCTGACGCAATTCTCCTGCTCGGCCTTATCGTCGCGCAGGAAATGGGCCATGCAACGCCGATGGCGCTGCGGCTGGATCGCGGAGAATTTATGGGATTTGTTGAGCGTGAGCTTCGCATCAGCGGCAAAGGTACGATTACAGCCTTATAAAAACCTGCTTCTCAACACGCTGAAAAGCACCACTTCTCCATAACCGGGAAAGCATCCACCTCTCCGTCATCCTCGGGCTTGACCCGAGGACCCAGCGCAGTTCATCTAATACATTGAAACGATAGTAAAATTACACCATTGCGTAGATCCTCGGGTCAAGCCCGAGGATGACGGAGAAGTGGGTGTTTGTTAAAAACTGCATCAGATGGCCGTCAGGGCGGATTCTCACTGGTCGCGCGGTAACACCCGATCCGGAGGCCTATGCCCATCGATAAAGGTGCGAATATTGATGATGACTTTCTCACCCATATCGATACGCCCCTCCAGCGTCGCCGAGCCCATATGCGGCAGCATGACCACCTTGCCAGCTTTCGCCAGCTTGCGCAGCTTGGAATTGACTGCCGGTTCATGCTCGAACACGTCCAGCGCGGCGCCTGACAATTTGCCCTGATCCAGCTGCTCGATCAGCGCCTGCTCGTCAATGATCTGGCCGCGTGCCGTGTTTACAATGAAGGCTGTTGGTTGCATCAGCGCGAGACGGCGGGCAGATAGAAGATGGAACGTAGCGGGTGTCGACGGGCAATTGACCGAGATGATGTCCATGCGCGCCAGCATCTGGTCGAGACTATCCCAATAGGTCGCCTCTAGCTCTTCTTCGGTCTTCGGGCTTACGGGTTTGCGGTTGTGATAATGGATCGAGAGGCCAAAGGCCTTGGCGCGCCGGGCAACAGCCGTGCCAATCCGGCCCATACCGACAATGCCGAGGCGTTTGCCCCAGATGCGGCGGCCAAGCATCCAGGTCGGTCCCCAACCTTCCCATTTTCCATCATCAAGCAGGATCGAGGCACCCTCAACGAGGCGCCGCGGCACAGCCAGCATGAGTGCCATGGTCATATCGGCTGTGTCTTCGGTTAAAACGTTGGGCGTATTCGTTACTGTAATGCCGCGTGCAGCGGCGGCAACAACATCAATATTGTCGGTGCCATTGCCAAAATTGGCGATCAGCTTGAGGTTCGGGCCTGCGGCCTTGATAACCTCTTCATCAATACGGTCGGTCACGGTTGGAACGAGAACATTGGCCTGCGAAACCGCTTCGATCAGCTCCGCCTTGGTCAAGCGCCGGTCATCGACATTCAGTCGCGCTTCGAAAAGTTCGCGCATACGCGTTTCGATGGGATCCGGCAATTTGCGGGTAATCACGACCAGAGGCTTTTTGCTCACCGATATTCCCCTCCCTTTCGCCTGCGATATTGAGAGCTCTTTAACCAAACCACTGCAAACTGCAATTGCTGTTAAGCCGCTCTGGCGCGAAACTTGTCGCGCCCGAATAACTGTCTACCAAGGCCGGACAAAGAAGACAAAGAAAAACAAGGATCGTTCCGCGATCAGATGAAAATCACCATGGTTGAACGGAACGATGAAGGACCAATATTGTTGACGATTAAGAAATTCCACCTCTTCGCCATTTCCGCAAGCTTTGCCGCAGCGCTTGTTGCAACAGCGCCGCTGACCGTACCGGGGTTTGCCAAAGCCGAGGCCGCCGGGCAGATCGGTCCCAGTGGATTGCCGCTGCCGCGTTTTGTCAGTCTCAAGCCTGGACGTGTCAATCTGCGCGTTGGCCCCGGACGCGATTATGCGGTGACATGGCTGTTCCTCAAATCAGGACTGCCGGTCGAGATTGTGCAGGAATATGACAACTGGCGGCGAATCCGCGATTCGGAAGGCACTGAGGGCTGGGTTTACCAGTCACTGCTGTCGGGCAAACGCACAGGCATGACGGCGCCTTGGCAGAAGGACAAAGACGGCGTTATGCTCAACGTCTTTGCCAGGGCAGATGACAAGGCACCCGTTGTTGCGAAAGTACAGCCGGGTGTTCTTGGCACATTGAAGAATTGCAATGGTGATTACTGCCGCGTGGTGTTCGGTGGCGCAAGTGGCTGGATGCGCCAGAACGAGATTTGGGGTGCCTATCCGGGCGAGAAATTCGAGGATTAGGCTGAGGCTATTTTTTCTGACAATCGCTTTGGCCGGAAAATCAGATAACTGCAAAGCGCCAGAATCCATACTGTAACTGCACCGTAAAGCAGAACCCAGCCATAGCCATGAATCAGCGCGGAACGAATGACAGGAGCGGGAATGCCCGGCAACTCGCTGGCTATTGCTGCCAGATTTCCTGATGCAATGCGTTCTGCCGCAAAATAGAGCGTTATTCCAGAAAGCGCTTCTTGAGCAACGCTTTGCAGATGAGCCGAAACGCCGCTGATCAGGATAAAGCCCATCAGTGCTATGTTGATTGCAAGCGCGGTCAGGCGCGCGCTCATATCAATCCCTGAGGCCATGCCGGCTCGGTTGCTTGCCACCGCTCCTGTTGCGGTGTTCGTAACAGGCGTATTGGTCAGGCCGAGGCCCGTTCCCGCAAGTACGGCACCGGGAAGCATCGTAAGCCAGCTCGCATTGTCCATGCTTGATCCCAATCGCATGAAAACAAAGCCGAGACCAATGATGAAAAGTCCCATTGGAATGACAGTACCCGGACCAAATCGCAGGGTCAGCTTTTCGGCAATTGGCGGAATGATCAGGGTTGGCAGCGTATAGGCAAGCACCGCAAGCCCTGTCGCCACATTGCTATAACCAAGGGCGCCTTGAAAATAGAGCGGCAGATAAATCATGAATGGCCAGAAACAGAAATTCATGCCCATGGAACCGAACATTGCACCGGAAAAGTTCCGCACCTTGAAAACCGAGAAATCAAACATCGGATAGGGATGACGTCTTTCAATCATGACAAATGCCAAAAGACCGGCGAACGACAATCCGATTGCACTTAAAGCAAGGGTGCTGGTGAATCCGGTAACCGGCCCTTGTGTGATGAAAAAGACAAGGCAGAATACGGCCAGCGAATAGGTTCCCATGCCCAAAAGGTCGAGCGACTTTGCCTCCTGATCTGAAGACTCCGTCACACCCACATAGGCAAGCGCAAAGGTTACAGCGGCGACAACCGCGTGAACCAGAAAAACCCATTTCCAATCGAGCAGCGCCAGAATCACCCCGCCAATAATGGGGCCAAATCCAAGGCCGATCCCAAAAATGACGCCCCAGGCAGCAAAGGCACGCGCGCGCTGTTTAGGGTCGGCAAATAAATGCGAGAGAACCGATATATGGCCTATCAGCATTATACCGCCACTGATCCCTTGCAGGAATCTGGCGGCAATCAGCACAGCCATATTTTGCGCCAAACCACAAACCAGTGATGTTACACCGAACATGACGATACTGATTAGAAACACGCGCTTGCGTCCAAACCGATCAGCCAGAGTGCCAGCGGCCATCAGAACCGCTGTACAAGCAAGCGTATAGGCGGTCATTACCCATTGCAGCTCATTAAAACTGCCATGCAAAACCTGTTCCAGAACGGACAGAATGACGGGGACACTGGAAATTTCCAAGCCGAACATCAGTGAAGCCAGACAGACCGCCGCCAAAGCAAGCGGCGTTTTGGCCGAGGAAGAATTGATCATGGGTGAACACTCTCTGATTAAATGATGCAGGAGCCCAAACAGCAAGTGCCCCGTGCCTGCCGTTGTAACGAGAGAGGCCTCATGATAGAAATGATATAATTTCGCGTATTAATTAAGATTGGTCATGAAATGAACCTCGACTTCGATCCCCCGCTTTTGCGCGCTTTCATTGCCGTCGTCGATACCGGAAGCTTTACTCACGCGGCGCAACGTTTGCATTTAACGCAATCGGCGATCAGCCATCAGATAAGGCGCCTGGAAGAACAGGTTGGCACGCCATTGCTTTACCGCACAACGCGCACTTTAACCTTGACCCCTAGCGGCGTTGATTTTTTGCAAGGTGCCAAACAGATTATTGTGATGTTGGACAGCTTGTCCCAACGTTTTAATCCATCACCCGTCACGGGTGTTGTCCGCTTTGGTGTGACGGAAAATTTCCTGGGCGATCGGTTGGCCGGTCTGCTTTGCCAATTCGGCCGCACATTTCCTTCCATCACGCTCGACGTCAATGTCAGCCCTAATCTCGATTTGACCGCCATGGTTGCAGCCGGCCAGCTCGATCTGGCAGTACTACTTTGCAAGGAAAATGGGAGTGATTGCGGTTCGATCCTGCGCAAAACGCGCCAAGTTTGGGTGGCCGCCGACAATTTCAGCCTGGCACCCGGCGCATCTTTGCCGTTGGCATTATCCCCCTCGCCCTGTTTTCATCGACGTGCCTGCGCCTCAGCCCTTGAAGACACCAATTTGGATTGGCACATTGTTTTCACGTCGCCCAGCCAACATGGCCTTCACGCCGCTGTTCTCTCAGGGCTGGCGATCACCATCATGCCCGATGATGATGTGAGACCCGGCATGCGGATCGTTGATGGTCAGTATGGATTGCCGCCACTGCCCGATGCGGCCTTTGTCCTCGCGTGGAGCGATGGCAACAAAACAGCGGCGGCGTGTGAGTTTGGCAGAATGATTGAAGAAATGTCCTGTGCAAAGCCCTTTTTCAGAGCGGAGGCAGCCGACGGTTAACGGATGTTCCCTTAATGACAGCAGTGCTCGTTACTGCATGATCGTAAAAAGCTTTTAATACGTCGTCCATCTGCTCAATTGTGTGAACGACCAGCCGTGCGAGGAATGGGTCATCCCCCGTAATTCGGTCGCATTCTATAAATTCCGGTCTCTCCTGAATGAGTCGTTCGACGATATGCAATTTCCCCGGGAGTGGTCTTATCCGTACCATCGCACGAATCTGGTATCCAAGCGCATGTGGATCTATGTCCAACGAAAACCCTCGTATTACGCCAGTGGATTCAAGCCGACGCAAACGTTCAGTCACACTCGGCGGTGACATTCCCACTATGCGAGCCAATTCGCTTATTGATAAACGAGCGTTCGCATCAAGAGCTGTTAAAATTCGGGCGTCAGTTTCGTCTAAAGATGATTTTTTGGATTGATGGGATTTCATAATTTTTACCTTAAAAACAGCAGGAACTTTAAAGCATAAACTTTAATCCTCCATATAAGCGATGGGATCGCCACTGCATAATTTCTAAAAGGAGAAATTCATGCAGTTTGGTATTTTGGCTGGTTTAACCACATGCGCATTATGGGGTTTGACATTCGTGGCAGCGCGCGTGGTTGAGCCATTTTCCGTATGGGACTTAACCATCGCGCGCTATGGCATTTTCGGCTTGGCTTGCGCCCTGTTAATGATGCAACGCCGCTTCCGGCCCGTTGGACTATCAACCCGCCGGATTGCGATTGGATTACTGTTGGGGGCAACCGGCCATGTAGGCTACTTCGTCTGCGTTGCCTTTGGAACAATATTGTCTGGCACCGCAATACCGCCAATCATCATCGGCACAATGCCGGTCTTACTCGCCATTCTTGCCAATCAGCGTGACCATACAGCACCATGGCCTTCGCTGGTCCTTCCTCTTGGCCTTATCACAATGGGTGTGGGTGTCATCAACATCACAACGATAAATGCTGCTGCCTCAAGCAATATTTATCCTATTCTGCTTGGCATTATTGCCTCAATCGCGGCGCTGGCTATCTGGATCACCTATGGCTTGGTGAATGCCTCTGTTATGCGTGCGGCAAACCCTCCGGATGCTTTGCAGTGGACCGGCTTACAGGGAATCGGTGCGGCCCTCGGCAGCCTGATGCTCTTGCCATTGGTTTCCTTTGAAATATCCAGCACTGTGTCAACCATTGAGACCTACAACTTTATCGTATGGGCACTATTGATGGGGCTCGCGGGCTCTTGGCTCGCAACGTGGTGCTGGGTTGTTGCATCACGGAGATTGCCGTTGGCATTGTCAGCTCAGCTTATCGTTGCTGAAACTGTGTTTGGCCTGACCTATGGATTCATGTTTGAAGGCAGGTGGCCGACATCGGCAGAAACAATTGGGGCCGCGTTGCAAATCATTGGAGTCTGTTCCGCTATCGCCTCTTTGACGCGATCCCGCCTTGCACCGATCAAGGTTTGAAAATCTGAGGACAGTAAATCAGCCGCGCTTTTTGCGCAGGCGAATGACGATATCGACGTTGACGATTTCCATGCCTTCGGGAACAGGTGGCAGATGCCCTACCATCGCGGAGCCATCCGGAATATCGATGACCTCGTTTTCACCTTCAACGAAAAAGTGATGATGGTCAGAGGTATTGGTATCGAAATAGGTCTTTGCACCTTCAACAGCCAGAATGCGCAACATGCCGGCTTGTGTGAACTGATGCAGCGTATTGTAGACCGTGGCCAGCGAAACCGGCACGTCAGCGCCAAGCGCTTCCTCGTGCAGTTCTTCGGCAGAAAGATGACGATCGCCTTTGGAGAAAATCAGATTTGCAAGAGCAATACGCTGACGGGTGGGCCTCAGACCTGCAAAGCGCAGGCGCTCCTGTAAAGGAACGTCGGCGTCGATTTCATAAGAAATATGCATGGCGTTTATGCCACTCCGTTAACTGATATCCAAAGTCGCACAACAGATTTTTATTCAGCGTGCTACATCATTCATATATGCCGTCTTGCGAAATCGATCAATAGGCAGCAAATACGCCGATAGTATGAGCTTTACCAAGGATTCAGCTGTGTGAGTTTCGCACTGTTTCCGATGAAAGCAAGGGTTCCATTTGCGCGTAGTTTGCTCTAGGAAGCGTTTTCAGGCGGAAATACTCTATGATAGGGTCCTTGCAGCCTGGATGTCATGCGCCCCAAGCGCAAGATTTGAAGTTACCGATGGGAGAAAGAATGCCAGAACAGAAATCAAGCTACGGCTACGAAGAGCTCCTGGCCTGTGCCCGTGGAGAGATGTTCGGTCAAGGCAATGCCCAACTGCCGGCACCGCCTATGCTGATGTTCGACCGCATTACCGAGATTTCTGAAACAGGTGGTGAAAACGGCAAAGGCTATATCCGCGCTGAATTCGATATCAAACCTGATCTGTGGTTCTTTCCTTGCCATTTCATAGGCGATCCGGTTATGCCCGGCTGCCTCGGCCTTGACGCCATGTGGCAGTTGACGGGCTTTTATCTTGGCTGGCTGGGCGAGCCGGGCAAAGGCCGGGCATTATCTACCGGCGAGGTAAAATTCACCGGAATGGTTACGCCAAAAAATAAACTTGTCGAATATGGCATCGATTTCAAGCGTGTAATGCGCGGTCGCCTGGTCCTTGGCATTGCCGATGGCTGGCTAAAGGTCGATGGCGAGACTATCTACAAGGCAACCGACCTGCGGGTTGGCCTGTTCAAGGAAAGCGCTGCTTAGGTCAGCGCATACCCTTTAAGGAGATCGCGATGCGGCGAGTGGTTGTGACGGGCATGGGTATTGTGTCCTCTATCGGTAATAATGTGCAGGAGGTTCTCGAATCCCTTCGCACAGCGAAATCAGGCATCGTCTTTGCAGAAGAATATGCAGAACACGGGTTTCGCAGTCAGGTAAAGGGCGCTCCGACGCTCGATCCGTCAACGGTGGTTGACCGGCGCGCCATGCGTTTCCACGGGGGCGGCACTGCCTGGAATCATGTCGCGATGGATCAGGCCATTGCCGATGCCGGCCTTGACGAGAGCCACATCTCCAATGAACGCACCGGCATCATCATGGGTTCAGGTGGCTCTTCCACGCGGACGATCGTTGAGGCCGCTGAGAAGACCATCGAGTCCGGGTCCAGCAAAAAGGTTGGGCCTTTCGCAGTGCCAAAAGCCATGTCCTCAACCGCATCGGCAACCCTTGCCACCTGGTTCAAGATCAAGGGCGTCAATTATTCCATCTCTTCAGCTTGCGCCACGTCCAACCATTGTGTCGGCAATGCCTATGAGATGATCCAGTATGGCAAGCAGGACATGATGTTTGCTGGTGGCTGTGAAGATCTCGACTGGACGCTATCCGTGCTGTTTGACGGCATGGGCGCCATGTCCTCAAAATTCAACGACCGCCCCGCTGTGGCGTCACGTGCCTATGACAAGAACCGCGATGGTTTTGTTATTTCCGGCGGTGCAGGCGTGCTTGTTCTTGAAGAGTTGGAACATGCAAAAGCGCGGGGCGCCAAGATTTATGGCGAACTCGTTGGCTATGGCGTGACCTCTGATGGCGCCGATATGGTGGCGCCCAGCGGCGAAGGCGCTGCACGCTGCATGCGCATGGCTATCGCCAACATCAAGGGTAAGGTCGATTATATCAATCCCCATGCCACTTCGACACCTGTTGGCGATCTGAAGGAAATTGAAGCTATCCGCGAGGTTTTTGGCTCGGGCGATCAGTGCCCGCCGATTTCTGCCACCAAATCCCTCACCGGCCATTCACAGGGCGCGACGGGTGTGCACGAGTCGATCTATTCACTGCTGATGCTGAATAATGACTTTATCGCGGAAAGCGCCAATATTGAAGAACTCGATCCGGCATTCGAAGATATGCCAATCGTGCGCAAGCGCATCGATAATGTAAAACTGAATACAGTCCTGACCAATTCCTTCGGATTTGGCGGCACGAACGCGTCGCTGGTGTTTCAGCGCTACGAGGGTTGAGGAATCAAAATGGGTGATCTGATGAAGGGCAAGCGCGGTCTCATTATGGGAGTCGCGAACAGCCATTCCATTGCCTGGGGTATCGCCAAGGAACTCGCCGACAATGGTGCTGAGCTGGCCTTCACCTATCAGGGTGAAGCATTTGGCAAGCGTGTCGCGCCTTTGGCTGAACAACTCGGCTCCAAATTTCTGCTCCCATGCGATGTCGAAGACATTACAACGGTTGATGCGGTTTTCGATACGCTGGAAAAGGAATGGGGAACGATTGATTTCATCGTGCACGCCATTGGTTTTTCCGACAAGTCGCAATTGAAGGGCCGTTATGCGGACGTCACAACCCGCGATAACTTCTCGCGGACAATGGTCATCTCCGCCTATTCCTTCACCGAGGTCGCGCAGCGCGCTTCCAAGCTGATGAAGAAAGGCGGTTCCATTCTGACGCTGACCTATGGCGGTTCCACGCGCGTCATGCCGAACTACAATGTCATGGGTGTCGCCAAGGCAGCGCTTGAGGCCATGGTCCGTTATCTGGCTGCGGATTACGGTCCGGAAGGTATTCGCGTCAATGCAATCTCTGCGGGTCCTGTGCGGACTTTGGCGGGCGCCGGCATTGGCGATGCCCGCGCCATGTTCTCCTATCAGCAGCGCAACGCGCCTTTGCGTCGCACGGTCGATATCGGAGATGTGGGCCGTTCAGCGCTTTATCTTCTGTCGGACTTATCAAGCGGCGTGACCGGCGAAATCCACTATGTGGACTCCGGTTATAATATCGTCTCGATGCCTACATTGGAAGAACTGAAAAAATCCGATGACGGCAAGGAATAATCTCCAGCACGCCTTAACATTTGAGATTAGACTGCCTGTTTAAACCTTAAGATTTCAGATGTTGGTTCGATTTTCACCGTAAATTCATCGAAAACGACGGAAATCTCTCTACTCTGGGACGCAAAATAGTTGTGTACGGTAGAGTTATTTTTTGGCTTCTATGATTTTGTAGCCGGCATTGTCCTCGATTGGCGTCACGTGCTTGAAGAGTGATTTCAAGCCTGCCTCGTAGGGCATTTGCCGGTTTGCGACGAGCAGCAGACGACCGCCGGGCTTCATCCGTTTGGCAGCCGTAGCAATGAAGCCCTGCCCCATGGTCGGATCGGCGCTCCGGCCCGCATGGAACGGCGGGTTCATCACGATCGTATCGTAAATCTCTGTAATTGCTTCACTATTCACATCGTGCCAATGAAATTTAACCGGCGTTTCACCGCCATCAATATTGGTTTTTGCAGCTTCCAGCGCTTCGAAATCGGCCTCATACAGGTCCAGAGATTTCAGCTTTTCAGGATGCTTCAACACCTCACTGGCGAGATATCCCCAGCCCGCTCCAAAGTCCGCCACATGACCGCTGATGCGTCCTGCGAAATGCTTGACCAGCATTGCTGAACCATTGTCGATAGCCGTGTGTGAGAACATGCCCGGCGCTGTATTGAAACGGTTTTCAATCTGCGTTGGATTGGGCGTAAGCGATTGAATTTTCTCTCTATTTACCTCATTCGAGCGAATGAGCCAGAAGACTACCGCGTGATTTTTTGACAACCTGTCCTCTACCGGAGCAATGCTCTCAACGGTCTTGCGGAAGCTGTCTACGCCAAGTTTTTTATTGCCGCACACGACAATTCGGCCGCCTGCCTTCACCAGATTGAGGGCCTGCGCCAGCCAGCCTTCATTGCGACCGCGATGCTTGCCAAGCAAGATCAACGCGCCATCAAATTCTTCGTCGCCCTGTAATCGTGGGACGGCGTTAAACCCTGCCTTTTGCAAGGCAAGGTAATCTGGCTTGAACGGTTGAAGACAGGTCAGGATAGACTTCCACTCATCTGCAATCGCGCGATCCGCTTCCGCGCCCAGAAACAACCATGACGCGCCTTTGCTGGGAACGGGCAGTATCTCATCTTCGAAAGGCAGAAAAAGTGTCTGGAGAGCGCCGTTGGTCATGGGAAAGTCCATCTGTAGATGTGTATATCAAGAAAAAAGCGCGTCACAGGGACGCGCTTTTATTACTCTATGATCAGAAGATTACTCAGCTTCTTCCTGAGCCTTCTTTTCCGACACGATTTCCTTGCCGGTTTCCTGATCGACAACCTTCATCGACAGGCGAACCTTGCCACGTTCGTCAAAGCCCATGAGCTTGACCCAGACCTTCTGACCTTCTTTAACGACATCGGAAGTCTTGGCAACACGATCCGAAGCAAGCTGCGAAATGTGAACCAGACCATCGCGTGGACCAAAGAAGTTTACGAATGCGCCGAAGTCAGCAGTCTTTACAACCGTGCCTTCATAGATCTCGCCTACTTCAGGTTCTGCAACAATCGAGTGTATCCACTTGCGGGCAGCTTCGATTTCCTTGGCTGATGACGATGCAATCTTGACTGTACCATCGTCTTCAATGTTGATCTTCGCGCCCGTCTTTTCGACGATTTCACGAATAACCTTGCCACCTGAACCGATAACGTCACGGATCTTGTCGGTCGGAATGTTCATGACTTCGATGCGCGGTGCAAATTCGCCAAGTTCCGAACGGCCTTCCGTGATAGCTTTCGCCATTTCGGTAAGGATGTGCAGACGACCATCCTTGGCCTGAGCCAAGGCAACCTTCATGATCTCCTCGGTGATACCGTCGATCTTGATATCCATCTGCAGGGCAGTGATACCATTTTCAGAACCGGCTACCTTGAAATCCATATCGCCGAGATGATCTTCGTCACCGAGAATATCGGAAAGAACTGCGAATTTCTCGCCTTCCAGGATCAGGCCCATTGCGATACCTGCAACTGGACGAAGCAGTGGAACACCAGCATCCATAAGGGCAAGCGATGTGCCGCAAACCGTCGCCATCGAGGACGAACCGTTGGATTCAGTGATCTCGGAGACTGTACGCAGCGTGTAAGGGAACTGTTCCTTGGCAGGCAGAACCGGATGGATCGCGCGCCAGGCAAGCTTGCCATGACCGATTTCACGACGACCAGGCGAACCCATGCGACCTGTTTCACCGACCGAATAGGGCGGGAAATTGTAGTGAAGCATGAATGTTTCTTTGTACATGCCGGTCAGTGAGTCAACATATTGCTCATCTTCGCCTGTGCCCAGTGTTGCAACAACGATGGCCTGTGTTTCACCGCGGGTGAACAGAGCCGAGCCGTGTGTACGGGGCAAAAGACCAACTTCCGAAACGATGGGGCGAACTGTCGAAAGATCGCGGCCGTCGATGCGGCTGCCCGTGTCGAGAATGTTCCAGCGAACAATCTTCGCCTGAACCGACTTGAATACAGTTGCGATCTCTTCAACCGAGAATTCTGGTTCTTCAACGCCTTCCGGGAAGAAATGCGCCTTTACCTTGGCCTTTGCAGCGTCAACTGCATTATAGCGATCCTGCTTGTCAGTGATCTTGTAAGCTGCGCGAAGATCAGCTTCGACAACCTTGAGAACAGCCGCTTCAGCCGCTGAAACATCATCGGCCTGGAAATCGCGAGGCTCTTTTGCAGCAACTTCAGCAAGCTTAATGATCGCATCGATCACTGGCTGGAAGCTGCGATGACCGAACATGACCGCGCCGAGCATGACATCTTCGGCCAATTCCTTGGCTTCCGATTCAACCATCAGAACTGCTTCGCCTGTGCCAGCGACAATCAGATCGAGGCTTGATTCCGGCATTTCATCGACCGTCGGATTCAGACGGTATTCGCCATTGATGTAACCAACGCGTGCGCCGCCGATCGGGCCCATGAAAGGAACGCCGGAAAGCGTCAGGGCAGCGGAAGCGCCAATCAGCGATACGATGTCGGGGTTGTTTTCCAAATCATGCTGGATAACGGTCAGAACGACCTGTGTGTCGTTCTTGTAGCCGTCAGCAAAGAGCGGGCGGATCGGGCGGTCGATCAGGCGCGAAACCAGAGTTTCGTTCTCGCTCGGACGGCCTTCGCGCTTAAAGTAGCCACCGGGAATCTTGCCGGCTGCGTAGGTCTTTTCCTGGTAGTTGACGGTCAGCGGGAAAAAGTCCTGACCTGCCTTTGGTGCCTTGGCGGAAACAATAGTGGCAAGCACGACTGTCTCGCCATAAGTGGCAAGAACCGCGCCATCAGCCTGGCGGGCAATCTTGCCGGTTTCCAGAATGAGCGGACGTCCGCCCCATTCGATTTCAACTTTGTGTTGATTAAACATATCTTGTCCTTGAGTGGAGAAAAACGCGCTTCCCTTTGGTTGCAGCATTTTTCTTCCGTTTCGTTTAGACCAATCACGGGCAAGACAATTTGCAACTCCTGTACCGAGTTGCCAGCAATCCTGCCCCATGACCTGTCTCATGGGTATTCTTCATTCCTTGAAGGAATGAGTAGAAACCGGCGGGACATGAATGCCACCGCCGGTTTCAATCCGTTATTAGCGGCGCAGGCCGAGCTTTTCGATCAGCGTCTGGTAGCGGCTCTGATCAATCTTCTTGAGATAATCAAGAAGGCTGCGGCGCGTCGAGACGAGCTTGAGAAGGCCACGACGGGAATGGTTATCCTTTTTGTGGTCTTTGAAATGTTCGGTCAAATTGACAATGCGCTCTGTCAGAACTGCAACCTGGACTTCCGGAGAACCGGTATCGCCTGGCTTCGTTGCATATTCAGTGATCACTGCCTGCTTGCGTTCAGCGGTTATCGACATCGTATATCCTTTCTTTTGAAGAGGAAAACAGGATGCCCACGGCCGGGATGTCGTCCAGCGGGGGCCAGTTAAAGCGACGGGCAAAGCCTGAAGCTGTGGGCCGTATAGTCCAAATTGTGACGAATTACCAGCCGCAAATGATTCTTGCTGCAGCCCATGACAATTGATAGGGCAACGCGTTACCTGAATATCAGACCCTACCGCATTCATGCTTGTTCGAGAGCATTCAAAAGAATTCTGAAATTCGTATAAATAGAATCGCCTTGGCGATGCTATAGCTCAACAATTCACTTGCAGCTTAAGCTGTTTGCTCTGGTTCAAAACTAATTCGTAAACGCGTGCCGGTCGCTTTGGCAAACCGCTCCAGAGTACGAGTAGACGGCATGGAACGTCCACTCTCGAGACGGGCAATCACGGCCTGCGTCGTTCCCATGGCATTGGCGACCTGTTCCTGCGTCATATCTGCTGAGGCTCGCGCCTGCACAAGGGCTGCAGCAAGGGCAAACTCTTCTTCAAGCGCATCATAGGCCGAGATATACTCTGGATCCTTGCGCCATTCTGCAAATGCCTCTTCAACAGGAATAAATTTACGAGTCACAGAACCTCCTTTGCCCGTTTCAGAGCAAGTTCAATTTCACGGCGTGGTATCTTTTGGGTTTTCTTTGTAAAGACCCTCAGGATGACAACGCGTCGACCGATCACGGCGATATAAACAGCACGGGCAATTCCGCTTTTGCCCTTCATCCGCATTTCCCAAAGCGGCCCTTCCAAGTGCTTGACATAGGGTTCATGCACTTGCTGCAATCCGGCCAATTCGATCATATGAACGATCCGTTCGAAGTTTGCCCTAATGTCTCTCGGCAACACAGCAAGCTCAGTTTTCACAACTTCATTCAAAAATACGACAGACCAATTCATAAAGAGATTATACCATTTTTGCAATATTATCAAATTTATTGTAGAGTACTATCGTACTAAAAATTCAACAGCATTCAAAATTTATGAGGTAAACACCCGCTTTGGGTTGAACTGCCCATGCTCGATAAAGCCGATGGCAAGAACTTTGCCTTTGGCTGTAACGCAGGCTTCATCAGCCTCCACTGGGGCATCGCGCCCGCGTAGAATAATCGGATTCCCCATGCGTATCCGGTGCGCCTGATCATCTGATATGGCTATTTGCGGCAGACTTTCCAGCGCAGCACCCGTATCGATCAGGAAGGCATCCATAACTGAGAAACGCTCCGCGAGACGAGCATAGGAGCCTTCATCGCCCTCCCCTTCAGTGGGTGCTGGGGGATGCGCTGCTTCCAGCTCTTCAAGCGTTACAAAATCGGCCTCGTCGAAAGGTGCAACTTCCGTTCGGCGCAGATCGGCAATATGCCCATAGCATCCAAGATCACGGCCCATGTCGCGCGCGAGCGAACGCACATAGGTACCCTTACCGCACTCAACTTCAAAGATCGCTGTGGCTTCATCGGGACGCTCAATCAGCTCAAGCCGATCAATTTCGACTTCACGCGATGGAATCTCGACCTCCTCACCGCCGCGTGCCAGATCATAGGCGCGTTCACCGGCGATCTTGATGGCCGAAAACTTCGGTGGGGTCTGCTGGATCACTCCAGTATATTTTGGAAGCACTGCCTTGATCGCCGCCTCGTCTGGACGATTGTCCGATGTCGCGCTGATTTCGCCTTCCAGATCATCGGTCGTGCGCTCCGCCCCCCATGTCACGGTGAAACGATAAATCTTTGTTCCGTCCATCACATAGGGAACAGTCTTCGTTGCTTCTCCAAGAGCAATTGGCAACATGCCAGAAGCCAGCGGATCAAGCGTGCCCGCATGCCCTGCTTTCTCTGCCTTGAAGAGCCATTTTATCTTGGAGACGGCCTCGGTCGAGCCCATGCCTTTCGGCTTGTCAAAGATCAGCCAGCCGGATACAGGACGGCCCTTTTTCTTGCGCTGTCTTGCCATTTAATTATCGCCATGTCCCGACGCATCGCCCGGATTTGGATCGCCGCCATCATCGTCACTATCATCGTCTTCGAGATCGCGTGTGACCTCCGGCTTACGTAACAAGGCATCAATCTTCGCGTAATTGTCGAAGCTTGTGTCGATGCGAAAACGAAATTCCGGCATATATTTCATAGATTTGAGATATGTGCCTGCGCGCCCGCGAATAAACTTGGCATGTTTGTTCAAGGCGCTGATGACGCCTTCGCTATCCGTCGCGCCAACTGGTGAGACGAAACAGGTAGCGATTTTTAAATCCGGGGACATACGCACTTCAGAAATCGCAATGACGGCATTCTCCAGCATATCATCGCGTACATCACCACGTTGCAGCACTTGTGAGACCGCATGGCGCACCTGTTCGCTGACGCGAAGCTGGCGTTGAGAAGGACCTGATCCGGTAGCAAAACGAGCCATTATTACCTATCCGACAAACGAGAGATCGCCGGATATTGATCCGGCGATCCTGTTATCAATAATCGAGACGTATGGGTTTAGAGAGTGCGAGTAACGTGTTCGACGCGGAAAGCTTCGATCGTATCACCTGCGCGAATATCCTCGTAGTTTTCGAACGCCATACCGCATTCCTGACCCATCGGCACTTCGGACACCTCGTCTTTGAAGCGCTTGAGCGTCTTGAGCTTGCCTTCGTGGATGACAACGTTGTCGCGGATAAGGCGTACGCCTGCACCACGTTCGACCTTGCCTTCCGTGACACGGCAACCGGCAACCTTGCCGACTTTCGTGATATTGAAGACTTCCAGAATTTCCGCATTGCCGATGAAGGTTTCACGGCGTTCCGGAGACAGGAGACCCGACATTGCTGCTTTCACATCATCTACGAGATCGTAAATGATATTGTAGTAGCGAATTTCGATACCTTCACGCTCGGCCATATCGCGAGCCTGCTTGTTGGCACGCACATTAAAGCCGATGATCGCTGCATTCGATGCTTCTGCCAGTGCAATGTCGCTTTCGGTGATACCACCCGCGCCAGAATGAATGATGCGCGCGCGCACTTCTTCGGTACCAAGCTTGTCCAGGGCACCGGCAATAGCTTCGATAGAGCCCTGTACATCGCCCTTGATGAGCAGTGGGAACTCCTTGAGACCTGTAACCTGCAACTGGCTCATCATCTGTTCGAGCGAGCCACGAGAACCAGCCTGTTTGGCCACAGCCTTTTCACGAGCAAGACGTGTGCGATACTCAGAAATCTCGCGTGCCTTGGCTTCGTTTTCGACAACGGCAAAGCGATCACCAGCCTGTGGTGGTCCGCCAAGACCGAGAACCTCAACCGGCATGGCAGGTCCTGCATCCTTCATGTTTTCGCCGCGATCGTTGATGAGTGCACGAACACGACCCCATTCACTCCCGGCAACAATGATATCGCCTGGATGCAAAGTACCCTTCTGCACAAGAACAGTAGCCACTGAACCACGGCCGCGATCGAGCTTGGCTTCGATAACCACGCCTTCCGCTGTACGTATCGGATCAGCCTTGAGGTCCAGAACTTCCGCCTGAAGCAGGATTGTTTCAAGAAGCTTGTCCAAGCCAACGCCGGTCTTCGCAGAAACTTCAACGTCCAGCGTTTCACCACCCATCGATTCTACGAAAACTTCGTGTTGAAGCAATCCGTTACGCACCTTCTGCGGATCAGCGGAAGGCTTGTCGATCTTGTTGATGGCGACAATGATCGGAACGCCCGCAGCCTTGGCATGATTGATTGATTCAATCGTCTGCGGCATGACACTATCGTCAGCAGCAACCACCAGAATGGCAATATCGGTGGCCTGTGCACCGCGTGCGCGCATTGCCGTAAAGGCAGCGTGGCCCGGCGTATCAATAAAGGTGATCTTCTGGCCGTTTTGCTCAACCTGATAGGCACCAATATGCTGAGTGATCCCGCCTGCTTCACCGGATACAACATTCGCCTTGCGGATAGCATCCAGCAATGACGTCTTGCCGTGATCGACGTGACCCATAATCGTGACGACTGGCGGACGCGATACAAATGCACCCTGATCGTCCTGCACGTTAAAGATACCTTCTTCAACGTCCGATTCGGCAACGCGGCGCACCGTATGTCCGAACTCTTCGGCAATCAGCTGAGCCATATCCGCATCAATCAGATCGCCCGGCTTCATCATCTGGCCTTCTTTCATCAAATATTTGATGACGTCGACCGACCGCTCAGCCATACGCTGGGCAAGCTCCTGGATCGTGATGGTTTCGGGCAGCACGACTTCACGCGCGATTTTTTCGCGTGTTTCCTGCTGCATGCCGCGCTTGAATTTCTCCTGACGGCGGCGCATGGCGGAAAGCGAACGGCTGCGGCCTTCATCATTGAGCGCAGAGCCCAATGTCAACTTACCGCGACGGCGTTCATCTTCACCTTTGACAACCTTGGGAGTGCGAACTTCCGGCTTGGCCGGTGCAGCACTGCTGCCACGACGCGCGCCGGCTGGACCACCACGACGTGTCTCTTCTTCTTCCGCAACATTGGTCTTGCGAACAGATGCTTTCGAGCCAGCCTCTTCCGTAGCGGCGGCCTCAGGTTGACGCTTGCGTGATTCCTCTTCAGCGCGCTGCTTGGCTTGAGCTTCCTTGCGCAGACGCTCTTCTTCCTCTGCCTGGCGGCGAGCGGATTCTTCACGCTCCTTGGCACGCAAAGCATCTTCTTCTGCACGGCGGGCTGCTTCAATGGCTGCCTTGGCGCGGTCTTCAATATCGCGCGCCTTGGACCCTTCGAGAGCCTTGCGGCGCGCTTCAAGTTCGGCTGGCGACAGCGTATTCAAGACCATGCCAGAACGATCGTTCGGGCGCTGGCCGGACGACCGATATGGCTGTCCGGAACGCTGCGGCGATGATGGCTGGCCTGCGCCCCGCGGCGCAGGGCGAGCAGGACTTGCTGTAGCTGTAGTCTGAGCCTTACTGGCAGGGGCAGCAGTAGATGCAGGTGTAGGTGGCGCTGGACGCGGCGCTGGTGCAGGGGCAGCGGTCGTTGGCTGAGGCGCAGCCGTTGGCTGAACCGTCGCAGCAGGCTGAGGCGCTGCTGGCGCAGGTGGCGTCGCAGTCACTGGCGCAACAGGCTTTGGCGCAGCAGTTGTTTGAACTGGCGCTGATGCTGGCGCTGGGGTCGAAGGCGCAACAGGCGCAACCTCCGGCTTCTGGTCCGGCAGGCTGAACTTGCGCTTCTTCGTTTCAACGACAACAGACTTCGTCCGCCCGTGGCTGAAATTCTGGCGCACCGTGCTTTGTTCGATACCGGGCCGCTTCAGGGTCAGGGTTTTCTTATTGACGCCAAGCGTCTTGTCGTCTGTCGATTTTATATCGCTCATTCCGTTTCCGTTTCCTTCGCAGCGGTTGCCGCTTTAGCGCTGGTCTGCTCGTCCAGACCCACGCGAAAATGCTGTAGCATCCAGACCCGTTTCATGAGTCCGGCAGCTGCCCTCCCTCTGAGTACGGCAGCATGTATCACATTAACCCCACCCAATGCCAAATCCATTTCATCGCTACTGAACAATGAAAGGGCGGGTATATCAGGTCCGTCGGCATAAACTACCGAACGACGGGCCTGGTCAAGTTTTCGGACACCGTCCTCCGCTGCTTCAAAAGCATGCAGCACAAGTCCTGCTGTGCCATTGCGGATGGCGATATCCACTTTTGCGGCCCCTGTTATCACAACACCGGCCTTTCGCGCCAACCCAAAACTTCCTAAAGCCGATTTTACCAGCATTTGGTCGACAATCGCTCCGAAATTATCCGGAACAACCACCGCAGTTTTAAGGCCACGCGGGAAAAGCTTTCGCTTCACCGCTTCATCAATATAGCTTCGCTGGGCCTTTACCCAGCACCCCCGCCCGGGAAGGTTGTGCTTCAAGTCCGCAACAACCGATCCATCGGGGCCAGCTACGAACCGGATCATGTCATCGACAGAACCTGCTTCACGCGTGACAATGCACGTCCTGTCGTTCATATCCGCTTCCATTTTCAAGCTACTGGGTTCAGCCAGCAACCTCTTCTTCGGCGTCTGCTTCGATCTCGGTTGCAACGAGATCATCTTCCGTGATCCATCCAGCCTTCAAACGGGCAGCAAGCACCATCTGTTCCGCATCTGCACGGCTTACGTCGAATGCCGACAAAATGCCGGGGAAATTTACGGTTTCCCCGTCCTTGCGTTCACGCCATCCGGTCAGTTCGTCAACAGCATACCCGGCAAAGTCTTCCACGGTTTTGACACCATCTTCGCCGACTGCAACCAGAATCGCGTTGGTCATCCCAGGTAAGTCACGAAGCTCGTCCGAGACACCCAGTTCCTTGCGGCGGGCATCGCGTTCTTCTTCGATTCGACCCAGATATTCCTGCGCACGCTGTTGAATTTCGGTCGCTGTATCCTCATCGAAACCATCGATGGAGGAAATGTCGTCGCTATCAACATAAGCGATTTCTTCGACGCTGGCAAAACCTTCGGAAGCAAGAACCTGGCCAACCATTTCGTCAACATCCAGCGCTTCCATGAACAGATTGGAGCGTTCGACAAATTCTTTCTGACGGCGCTCGGACTCTTCCTGCTCTGTGAGGATATCGATATCCCAACCCGTCAATTGCGAAGCCAAGCGGACATTCTGACCGCGACGACCAATCGCAAGTGATAATTGGTCATCCGGCACAACAACTTCAATACGCTCGGCATCTTCATCAAGAACAACCTTGGAAACTTCTGCCGGCTGCAATGCATTGACGATAAAGGAAGCGGGCTCTGGTGACCAAGGAATAATATCGATCTTTTCACCCTGAAGTTCACCGACAACAGCCTGAACACGTGAACCACGCATACCAACGCAGGCGCCAACCGGATCAATCGACGAATCACGTGAGATAACAGCAATTTTGGCGCGCGAACCCGGATCGCGGGCCACCGACTTGATTTCGATGATGCCGTCATAGATTTCCGGCACTTCCATGGTGAAAAGCTTCGCCATGAATTGCGGATGTGTGCGGCTCAGAAAAATCTGCGGTCCACGCTGTTCGCGGCGCACATCATAAACATAGGCGCGGACACGATCCCCATAGCGGAAAGTTTCGCGGGGAATCAATTCGTCGCGGCGAACAATTGCTTCACCACGACCAAGGTCAACGATCACATTGCCGTATTCAACACGCTTGACGCTACCATTGATGATTTCACCAACACGGTCCTTATATTCGTCATACTGGCGGTCGCGCTCCGCTTCACGCACTTTCTGTACGATAACCTGTTTTGCTGATTGCGCTGCGATGCGGCCGAAATCCATTGGAGGCAATTGGTCCGCAAGAAAATCGCCGGGCTGCGCATCAGGGTTACGGTCACGGGCAGCATCCATACCGATCTGCGTGACCGGATCTTCAACGGTTTCGACAACTTCAAGCAGACGCTGCAACTTGATTTCACCTGTCTTGGCGTTGATGTCGGCGCGGATATTGGTTTCCTGACCATAACGCGAGCGCGCAGCTTTTTGAATGGCATCGGCCATCGCCGCAATAACGATCTCGCGGTCAATCGACTTCTCGCGCGCAACCGCATCGGCGATCTGCAGAAGTTCTAGCCTGTTTGCACTGACTGCCATTTTCTTCTCCTTGGGTTCACCACCACGCTTCTTTTGCGGGCGTATGAAATTCAATCCGGTTTGTTAGCTCTGCTCTTCATCCGAAGCATCCGCTTCGTCAGGATCCGAACCATTATCTTCTGGTATGCGGCCTTCGCGAATATCCTTGTCACGGCGCAACGCATCGCGAATGAGATCATCCGTCAACACAAGACGGGCATCGGCAATCATTTCGAATGGAACCTCGACAGCCGGCTTGTCGCCATAGGTCGCCTGATCGCTTTCGATCGTTATTGACTCATCCGTGACATTGGATATCCGGCCGCGAAACTTCTTTCGCCCTTCAAGAACGGCGGAAGTGTCAACCTTGGCGATATGGCCGCTCCAGACCACGAAGTCCGATTTACGCACCAGCGGACGATCGATCCCGGGCGAAGAGACTTCCAGATGATAATTTCGGTCGATGGGGTCTTCGACATCAAGAACGGGCGATAGTGTGCGGCTCACAAGCTCACAATCCTCGACCGTCATCGTGCCATCATTCCGCTCAGCCATAATCTGCAGCGTAAGCCCGTTGAGACCGGAAAGGCGTGCCCGAACAAGCCGGAAACCGATAGCCTGAAGAACCGGCTCGATAATTGAAGCAACGCGTGCGTCAATGCCGGTTTCTGTAATAATGCGCTCTTCCTGGCCTGTTGCCGAAACAGCTTGCTCTTCTGTATTGGTGCCGTCTGTCACACAAATTTTCCTTGTTTTGGCCCCAAGAAACAAAAAAGAGCGGGACCTGTGTGGACCCACCCCTGTTCTAACGACCAAGAATATACGTTCTATATACCGAAACGGGAGGGCATTTTCAAGCGCTGTCACAAATTTCTGCGAACGCGCCTTCCTTTAGCCTGTATAGTTCAATTCGCATAGCTGCCTTGCATAAGTAGCTCTTACCAAACGCGCGTCTCGTCCCTATCTTTGTTGCATCGCAATATAAACGCGAAAGGACGAATAAATGAACAAGACATCGACAGCTTTCAGGATCGGCCGCATGCTGAATGTATTCGGCAGCGCCGTCGCAGTTGCATCAGCTACACGCACTGGCCAACAGCCAATTGCTTCTGACCTGCGCACTCTTGGTATTGATCCAGTTCAGTTCAGTTCCATCCACCGGAACTAATTGATCCGGTGGACGGCGAATGAAGAATTCAGTCTTCGTTCGCTGCAAGCGAGGCAAGAACTTTACCTTGGCCTCGGGCACGCATGATGAGCGGTACGACAACCGCACAGACGGCAAGAACCAACAAGGTTACAGCTATCGGCGAACCGACCAGCACGGTGAAGTCACCCTGACTGATCTGGATAGCGCGACGAAATTGCGTTTCAGCCATCGGCCCAAGAATGAGGCCAACCACCACCGGCGCAATCGGATAACCGAATTGCCGCATAATATAACCAGCCAATCCAAAAAGTATCAGCATTGCCAGTTCGAACGAGAAGGCTAGCCATCCGAGTTGAAAAACTGCGGAGTTGGCCCCTATCGTACCCAAGGTAGCGAAAACCAGAATGCCCGCATAAAGCCAAGGCTTGGGGATAGACAGCAAGCGCACCCAAAGACCAATGAGCGGGAGGTTCAACACCAGCAACATAAAGTTGGCTATCAGCAGGCTGGCAATCAGGCCCCAGACCAGCTGCGGACTCGTGGCGAACAGCAATGGTCCAGGCTGAAGTCCAAATTGTTGAAACCCTGCGAGCATGATTGCTGCGGTCGCAGTCGTTGGCAAGCCAAGCGTCAAGAGTGGAACCAGTGTCCCGGCGGCAGAAGCATTGTTGGCAGCCTCTGGCCCTGCCACGCCTTCGATTGCCCCGTGACCAAACTCTTCAGGCTTTTTCGCAAGTTGCTTTTCCACTGAATAGGAAAGAAACGTACCGATCTCGGCGCCACCGGCAGGCATTGCGCCAATGGGGAAGCCAATAAATGTTCCGCGCAACCATGGCTTCCAGGAACGTGACCAATCTTCCTTGGTCATCCAGACCGAGCCTTTAACAGCTTCGATTTTTTCATTTATCGTGGAGCGTGATGCTGCAACGGCCAGCGTCTCACCAATAGCGAACAGAGCCACTGCCAGGGTTGTAACCTCGATACCATCAAGCAAATCGGGAATGCCAAAGGCAAGCCTCGCCTGTCCTGTCAACTGATCTTGACCTACCAGACCAAGTGCCAAGCCGATAAACAGTGCTGTCAAACCACGTAAAGTAGAATCGCCAAAAGCTGCAGAAACCGTCATGAAAGCCAGGATCATAAGCGCAAAATATTCTGCCGGTCCAAATGACAACGCGAATTTCACAATCCAGGGTGCGATCAGCGCAAGCCCGATTGTTGCGATCAAACCGGCCACAAATGAACCAATCGCGGCGGTAGCGAGTGCGGGTCCGCCACGCCCTGCCCGAGCCATCTTATTGCCTTCAAGCGCAGTGACTATGGACGCACTTTCACCAGGCGTATTCAATAGGATGGATGTCGTCGATCCGCCATACATGCCACCGTAGTAAATACCGGCAAACATGATAAGCGATCCGGCGGGATCCAGTTTGTATGTTACGGGTAGGAGAAGAGCCACCGTCAAAGCCGGTCCAATGCCTGGCAGGACGCCAACGGCCGTGCCTAGCGTAACGCCAATCAGGGCGTAGAGAAGGTTCATGGGGTCCATCGCCACGGCGAAACCCTGGAACAGCAATCCAAACGTGTCCATTGAACTTAACCCCCAAAGAAGAAGCGTTCTAGCGGCCCTGCCGGCAGAGATAATTGAAGGCCCTTGGCAAAGAGTGTCCAGACGACAAAGGAAAGGACAACGCCCACCGGTATTGTGACCCAAAGCTTTGTTTTTCCAAAGGCTCGCGCCGTCGCGGCAAACAAGAGGCCCGTGGCGATGGAAAACCCAACGACGTTGAGAAGAAGCATCTGAGCGGCTAGCCCACCAACAATCCAGAAGACTGGGCCTGGCGCTTGCGATTCACGTTTCGGGAATTCTCCGCGAAATGCCTCGAACACCGTCCAGATCGCCAAAACAAGCAGAGCTATGCTGATAACATAGGGAAAGATTGCCGGGCCAATACGTGTAACGCTCCCGCCTTGGGTGTTGGCCGTGCTGTATCCTATTATGATAGCCAAAACTGCCAAAAAGGCGGCGATGACCAGCGCCGCCCGATCAGGGCGACGCGTTTTCAAGCTTGATGACTGTTGTGTCATTTTACCAAGCCGATGTCTTTCAGAATAGCGGAAGTTGCTTCCGTATCCTTGGCCAGCTGTGCCTTGAATGCATCGCCTGCAAGATATGTGTCAGCCCAGCCTTTGGTTTTCAACTGTTCTTGCCAGCTCTTGGACTTGGCCAATTTCTCAATATCGGCACTGATCGCAGCTTCCTGCTCTGCAGTGATTCCAGGGGCTGCGGCAATCATGCGCCAATTCTGGATGGAAACGTCAAGGCCGCTCTCCTTAAACGTTGGCGCATCAATGCCCTCGACCTTTGTATCACTGGAAATACCAATAATACGAAGAGCGCCGGACTTGATCTGCGATTCAAATTCGCCGTAACCGGAAATTCCAACTGTTACCTGATTACCGAGAATGGCTGCCAGCGCCTCACCACCGCCGGAGAAAGCAATATAATTGACTTTGGTTGGATCGACGCCTGCTGCCTTGGCCAACAGACCGGCAGTAATATGGTCCGTACCGCCAGCAGAGCCACCGCCCCAGGATACTGCTCCCGGATCAGTTTTAAGCTTCTCGACGAGGTCCGCCATCGACTTGATTGGGGACGCAGCAGGCACGACCACAGCTTCGTACTCACCGGTAAGACGTGCAATCGGCGTTACCTGATCCAGTGTCACCGGCGATGCATTGGTGAGAATTGCACCGACCATCACGTAACCTCCAACGATCAGCTGCGAAGGATCGCCTTTGGCTGAATTGGCAAACTGTGCGAGGCCAATCGTTCCGCCTGCGCCGCCAACATTAACAACCTGGACATTGCCCGAGATTTTCTCTTCCTGAAGCACGGTCTGAAGAGTGCGCGCGGTTTGATCCCAACCGCCGCCCGGTGCGGCTGGTGCCATGATTTTATAATCAGCGGCGAAAGCATTTCCCGAAACAGCCATTGCTCCGGCAGCTACAAAAGCAAGCAACATCTTACGCATAGTGTAAACTCCTCCCAAAATGACCCTCGGCCATCAATTTTTTCAGTTCTTCGAAGATTGGGAAGTTGTCTTCATAAGAATGCGCAAGCATTACTGCCACGATTAGCGCACAGATATATGGACAGCCTCCCAGCGGTCTCCTCATCTTTGAAATGATACTAGAAAACTGTCAGGAAGCTGTCACGCGAAATAGCAAGCAACGAGACTTAGAGCGGAGAACGTCCAAATGGAATCGTTCTCGGCTCTAACGGCGTAAAAACGTCAGATAAGCGCCAATCCTGCCTTCGCGATGTGCTTTCTGCTCATAGCGGGTGCTGGGCCATGCTTCATAGGGCGTGTGCCAGTCAGCTGAAGTTTGAGCCTGCCAATCGAACTCGCTGTGTTCATGACAATGCTGCAACGTCCAATTTACATAGGTGTCGATGTCCGAGGCGAAGCGAAAGCGTCCACCAGGTTTCAGGACACGAGCAAAACGGCCAAGATTCTTCTGGCTGACGAACCGCCGCTTCCAATGTTTCTTCTTAGGCCAGGGATCAGGATAGAACAGATCAATCCCGTCAAGGGATGCTTCGGGCATCCAATCGAGCACTTGCGTTGCGTCATCATCATAAAGTCTAATGTTAGCGAGTGGATTGTCGTGAAGATCAACAACCAGTTTCGCCATGCTGTTGACGAATGGCTCAATGCCGATGAAGCCTGATCTGGGATGGCGCGCAGCTTCATGCAAAAGGTGCTCGCCCCCACCGAAGCCAATTTCCATACGCACCAGATCGACCTCGGCAGCAAAGAGACTGCGGAGGTCGCCGGGTGCTGGAGAGGTTAGATCGAGCTTTAGTTCGGGCAGGAGTTCATCTCGGATGGAACGCTGCAAGGGGCGTAGCGCCTTGCCGCTTCTTCTGCCGAAGAATGCTTCCGTTGAACGCTCTCGTCTTGGCTCGGTCATACCATTATCCACATTGGCCGCTTAAGCGGCCAATGCTGTCTTCAACTGCTTGGCAAGATCTGTCTTTTCCCAGGAGAAAGATCCGTCCCGGCCGGGTTTACGTCCGAAATGGCCATAAGCAGAAGTCTTGGCATAGATTGGCTTGTTAAGATCGAGATGTTTGCGAATGCCCGATGGCGACAGGTCCATAACCTTGCGCAACGCTTCCTCGACGGCATTTTCTTTCACTTTGCCTGTACCATGCAGATCAACATAAACCGAAAGCGGTTGTGCAACACCGATTGCATAGGAAAGCTGAATTGTGCAGCGATCAGCAAAGCCGGCAGCTACGACATTCTTTGCAAGATAACGTGCCGCATATGCTGCAGAACGATCAACTTTGGTCGTATCCTTACCCGAAAACGCACCGCCACCATGTGGTGCAGCGCCGCCATAAGTATCGACGATGATTTTGCGGCCGGTAAGGCCCGCGTCGCCGTCCGGACCACCAATGACGAATTTGCCGGTGGGATTAATGTACCAGACGCAATCGGCAGCAATCTTGAGATCGCCCATAGCTTCGCGAATATAGGGCTCAACAACAGCGCGGACCTTCTTTGAGTCCCAACTTGTATCCAGATGCTGCGTCGAAAGCACGATTTGCGTGACTTCCGCTGCTACACCATCCACGTAGCGAACGGTAACCTGGCTTTTGGCATCAGGACCAAGCTTGCCGGCGTCACCCTCACCCTTGTGACGGGCAGCCGCCAATAATTCCAGAATCTTGTGTGAATAATAAATGGGAGCAGGCATGAGATCTGGCGTTTCGCGGCACGCATAGCCAAACATGATGCCTTGATCGCCAGCACCTTCTTCGCCTTGACGATCCGCTGCGTTGTCGACGCCTTGGGCGATGTCTGCTGATTGAGGATGCAGCAGAACTTCAATCTTCGCCGTCTTCCAGTTGAACCCCTCCTGCTCATAGCCGATATCGCGAATGGCGCGCCGGGCCGCAGCACGGAATCTGGAAGGATTGATAAGCGGATGGCCTTTGGCATCCTTGATGACAGTGCCGTTTTTATCTTTCTTAAGCAGCGTATCCGGGACCCGAACTTCGCCGGCAATGACTACCCGGTTCGTCGTCGCCAAAGTTTCGCATGCAATACGAACAGTCCAAGGATCAACTCCTGTTTTCTTCGCCTCTTTGTAGATCATGTCAACGATTTCATCGGAAATACGGTCACAGACTTTGTCCGGATGACCTTCCGAAACGGACTCACTGGTAAAAAGATAAGAACTGCGCGTCACGGGGAACCCCTCTTGAAAGCAAACGAACGCCAGCAGGCATATGCCGACTGGCTGCATAGTGTTTGCCAAGCCGCAGCGGTTCCGTCAATTGCTTTCACTTTTAAAAGGATCGGTCCGGGAGGATTTTTACCTGTTTCACTCCATAATCAAGTGAACAGCCGTGGTTTAGACCGCGTCATCCTCTTGACCAAGCGTGCGAACGAGGTCGAGTACTTTCCGCCGGATTTTTGCATCGCCGATCTTTGCAAAGGCGCGCGCCAACTGGATACCTTCTGAACTGTTGAGAAAACCAACGACATAGGTCGTCTCGTTTTCTTCCTCAAAACCCCGCGGTTTGTCTGACTGCCCAGGCATATCATCAAAAAAGAACGTGACCGGCACGTTGAGTACATTGGCTATTGCCTGAAGGCGACTGGCGCCCACACGGTTCATGCCTTTTTCATATTTTTGAATTTGCTGGAATGTTATTCCAAGGCTTTCACCAAGTTTTTCCTGGCTCAGGCCTATCATATTGCGCCGCAATCTAATTCTTGCGCCAACATGGACATCCACGGGGTTTGGGCTCTTCTTATTATTATCAGACATAAAAATCTCATTCATATGAAATGGAATTGAAAATGAATTTTACCATCAATGGAACAACGCACCAAATATCACTTTATTCGATAGGGCTGTACCAAAAATGTCAACTAACACGCCTTCTGCCACGCAAAAAATACAGCAGCGCCACAATTAAAACCGACAGTAGTACAACCATAAATTGAAACTTATGAGCACCCTCTCCCCAAGGTAGTTGCGCTCGCTCAGGAAGTTGCGCATCGATCACGCCTACGGCGTCAAGAGCAAGCCCGTCAATGATTCGCCCGTAAGGGTCGACGACTCCTGAAAGGCCGTTATTTGCGGCTCGGATCATCGGCAACCCCTGTTCCACCGCGCGCAATTGCGCCTGCCTGAAATGCTGATAAGGGCCAGGAGTGTCGCCATACCAAGCATCATTGGTAACATTGACAATGGCATTTGCGGGGGCGCCTTGATAGGACATTTCGCCAGGAAAGATGGCCTCATAGCATATGAGCGGCAACACCGAAAAGCCGCTGACAACTTCAAGCGACCGACGCGTCGATGCAGCACTGAAACCTCCCGGCAACTCCACAACTTCGCTGACGCCAATCTTGCGTAGAATACTCTCCAGCGGCACATATTCGCCGAATGGAACAAGATGAACTTTGTCGGCAGCTCCGGTAATTTCACCAGTGCTGTTGATCGCATAAATTGTATTATAATAAAGGGGTGCCTCTGCCCCACCCGGCTCTTCCATTCTAATGGCGCCAGTCAAGAGCGTTTGCCCGTCAGCCAAATTATTCGCGATAGCCTCGAGCGCTTCCGGCGTTTTTGTCAGAATGTAGGGAACGGCCGTTTCCGGCCAAATTATGATCTGCGGTTTGGTCTTCCCCTCTTCCGGCTTTTCAACGGTCATGGCGAGGTATTTGTCAAAGATATCGCGCCGCGCCTCCGCATCCCATTTGAGATTTTGCGAGATGGATGGTTGCACGATCCGAATGTGAGGACCGTCGAGTTTGATCTCCGCTGTCGAGAGCCTGAAAATGCCAAAGCCGACATGGGCGGTAATCAAAATGAGGGCAACTGCAAATCCAGCTATCCTGCCTTGCCTTGCGCTATAAACCGCAGGCATGGCAAACACGATAACCGCCAGAATGTTCATTGCGAGCAAACCCACAATGACCGACGATTGCATCAACACCGGCGCCGGCATTGCAGCATAGCCGATCGCGTTCCATGGAAAGCCGGTCAGGATAAAGGATCGCAGCCATTCGGCGACGCCGAAACCAAAGCCGAGTGCAAATATGCGTCCTATCCCGTCGCTCCATATGAGGCGGGCAAGCACTGCTGCAAAAGCATAGAAAAAAGCCAGGAATGCAGGCAGACCGAAAATTGCAAAGGGTATAGCCCAGGCAAAATTCGCTGCATCGACCAGCAAAGCATTGCCAATCCACCATAAACCGAAAACAAAATAGCCGAAACCGAACCACCATCCGACTAGTGCAGCGGGAATCAGTCGCCGTATCGGCCCCATTCCGGCATTATCGACTGCGCCATCGAGCAGCCAGACCAAAACAGGCAAAGCAATGAATGCCACGGCAAAAAAGTCGTATGGCGGCAAGGCAAAGCTTGCCAAAGCACCCATAAGAAATGCCAGCCCACAACGCCGCCAACCTGATAGAAGCACGATCCTGTCGATCAAACGCCGGATCATACCTTGACCAATTCACACAAGATCATTCGTCATCCGCTGGTGGCTCAATAACACCTTGGCGTGGATTGCGCGGCCTGCGTTCTGCGTGACGCAAGGGAACAATTCGAACCTTGCGGATGCGGCGCGGATCGGCTTCCAGAATGTGGAACTCGTATCCGGGAACGGCTTGCACCATTTCACCGCGCACCGGAATGCGCCCAAGAATCGAGAAGATCAGACCACCGACCGTATCGACATCCTCGCCATGCTCTCCCACAACAAAGCCAGAGCCGATCTTTTCAGATACTTCATCGAGATCTGCCCGAGCATCCGTAATGAACACGCCTTCCGGATCCTCAACGATCATCACTTCATCATCATCATGTTCGTCTTCAATATCTCCGACGACCATCTCCACGATGTCTTCCAGTGAAACCAGACCATCAGTGCCGCCATATTCGTCGATCACAAGAGCGATCTGAATACGCTGCGCTTGCATCCGCCCCATCAGATCACTGGCGAGCATGGAAGGCGGCACAAACAGAATCGTGCGCATCAAGCTCAGCTCAGCGATCGTTTTGGTAAGATCTACATTCGAGAGATCAAATTTCGCGGCAGTCAGCGGCTTGGTTGTACGTGCACTCTTGCGTGGAGCTTTCACCCTGGAAATCTTGGTGATGTGATTTACCACATCACGAATATGCACCATGCCTCGCGGGTCATCCAGCGTTTCGGCAAAAACCGGCATACGGGAATGACCGGACTTCTCGAATATTTCCAAAAGATCGCCAAGGCTTGTGCTGATTTCGACGGCTTCGATATCAGCGCGCGGGATCATCACATCTTCGACCCGAAGTTCCCGCAGACGCAATATATTATGCAGCATTGCGCGCTCTTCGGGAGAAAAGGCTGTATCACCATGATGATCCTCCGCAAGCGCTGCATCAAGATCATCCCTTAGGGACGTTCCGGGGCGTGTGCGCAGGAATGGGAAGATTGCGGATAGGAGCGAGCGCTTTTCGGAAACAGGCGCTCTGGTGATACTTTGCCCTTCGGCATCACTTTCCTGCCCATTTATGCCTTTGGCGGGCGCGGCAGGGTCGTTTTGGTGCGACGTGTCAGACATGGTCCTCAATCTAATTAGAGCAAATTTTGTTCATATAGAGCCAATTCTGTTTCTCGGATGACGAGACAGTCCACGCGGAAGGTAGCGAGGCCGATGTTTATCCATCAGACGAAGCTGCCTGACAAAGTGGTTGGCCGTCAGCCGGAAACCCGAAGGGCTGGGTGAATTCGGGCCAATTCCATCGGGCTTCAGTCTCGTCCGATGGATAAACATCGGCCTCGCTAAATCCCTTGATCTTGTCCACGAATTCCCTCCGGCAGAATGACTCTATATAAACAAAACTTGCTCTAATCGTCTATGACCGATAGCGCATATGGATCTGGAATTGCAAGCCGCGCAAGAATTTTGCGTTCAAGCTGCTCCATCTCTTCGGCCTCATCATTTGTTTCGTGGTCATATCCGAGAAGATGCAAAAACCCGTGGACGATCAGATGCGTGAGATGATGGTCAAAAGATTTTTCTTCATCTTCCGCTTCCCGTATAACAGTTTCACGGGCAATGACGATATCGCCGAGCATCGGTCCGGGTTTCTGTCCCGGCTTGATCGGAAAGGCTGGAAAGGACAAGACATTGGTTGGCTTGTCCTTGTCGCGCCAATCATTATTAAGTTCTTTTATCGCTGCATCATCGGTGAAAACGAGGCTAAGCTCACTGTCGGGCTGGTTTCCATCGGCAAGTTCATACCAGACGGCAGCGATGGCAATTGATGCAAGGTTCGATAGCACTGCCTCCTCGGGCCAGCCATCGGTTTCAACCAATATGTCGATATCGATCAAGATACTTCGTCAAGCTTTAGGCTTGGCGCCTTCCTTATCGTAAGCACGAACAATTGCCGCAACCAGTGGATGGCGAACCACATCGACATCCGTAAACTTTACGGTGACGATACCCTGAACGTCGCTCAGAATATTGAGCGCTTCTACCAATCCGGACTTCTGGCCCGGCGGCAGATCAATCTGGCTCGGATCGCCAGTAATGATCATACGTCCGTTCTCACCGAGGCGGGTCAGGAACATCTTCATCTGCATGGCGGTCGTGTTCTGCGCCTCATCCAGAATGATTGCGGAATGAGCAAGCGTACGCCCGCGCATGAAAGCCAGCGGCGCGATTTCGATAACACCGGCAGCGATTGCGCGCTCTACCTTATCGGCAGGCATCATATCATAAAGTGCGTCATAAAGGGGACGCAGATAAGGATCGACCTTCTCTTTCATGTCACCGGGGAGAAAACCGAGCCGCTCACCAGCTTCGACAGCCGGACGAGAAAGGATGATGCGGTCAACCAGACCGCGCTCCAGCAGCATCGCCGCATGGGCAACCGCCAGATAGGTTTTGCCCGTACCCGCCGGTCCAACACCGAAAACCATTTCCGAGCGGTCAAGCGCGCGCATATAGGCGTCCTGCGTTGGCGTGCGAGCGAAGATCGTCTTCTTGCGGGTCGATATTTGGGCTACAGCCATCTTGCTCTTGTTTTCCATTGTGGGCAGCGTCAACTGATCGTCGGCAGCGATAGCCATTCGCAAGGCACCATCAACATCCGATGCGGATATATCATGGCCTTTTTGCAGATGTTCGTAGAGTTGATCCAGGGTGCGTCGGGCCTGCTCGGTTGCTCCCGGTTCACCACGAATGGCAAGTTGATTGCCCTTGGAGCGAACATCAACGCCCAGTTTCTTCTCAATGCGAGCCAAATTCTCGTCAAACTGGCCGAACAGCGCACTCGCCAGTCTATTGTTGTCAAATGTCAGTACGATATGCGCCAGGTCCGAGGCTCCGGAAGGAGCGGGTTTCAGCTTTTCGGTGGCGTTCAAACGGCTCTCCTCGGAAAGTGGTTGCCTGTTTATATAGTCGCTACTTGTTCCTCAAACCATCTCCCGGACGCCGATAAGACTGTTGGTTCCCGTGTCGATGATTCGTACATTGATAATGTCGCCGATTCTGCCGCCGTGTACATCGATAATTACAGGTTGTAACCAGGGAGATCGTCCAACCATCTGTCCAGGCACTCTTCCAGCCTTTTCGATCAGCACATCAAAGCTTTGATTCACAAGGCTGCGCTGGAAGGCATATTGTTGTTCACTCAGCAAAGCCTGCAACCGTTGTAACCTCTCATCTTTGACCGCTTCGTCAATATGATCAGGCAGATCGGCACCGGGAGTACCTGGTCGCGGCGAATATTTGAACGAATAGGCTGCCGCGTAAGTTACATCTCGAACCAACTGCAATGTCGCTTCGAAATCCTCCTCCGTTTCCCCCGGAAAGCCGACAATGAAATCACCCGACAGCGCAATGTCGGAGCGCGCGCTGCGTATCCGCTCAATCAGTCGCAGGTAATCATCGCCCGTATGCTTGCGGTTCATGGCCTTCAAAATACGATCCGAGCCAGCCTGAACTGGCAGATGCAGATATGGCATCAGCATATCGAGATCACGATGCGCATTGATCAAAGCGTCATCCATGTCACGAGGATGACTGGTAATATAGCGTAGCCGCGCAATGCCGGGTATCTCGGCGAGGCGGTAAAGCAATTCGCCAAGTCCCCATTCGCGGCCACCCGGCCCTTCTCCATGCCAGGCATTGACGTTCTGCCCAAGCAGGGTCAGTTCACGCACACCCGCATCAGCGAGTTTCTCGGCTTCTTTCAGGATTTGGGCGACAGGACGCGAAACCTCAGAACCCCGCGTATAGGGAACCACGCAGAACGTGCAGAATTTGTCGCAGCCTTCCTGCACAGTGAGAAAGGCCGTAACGCCGCGGCTTCTCGTCTGCTCCTTTTTAGGAGAAGGCAGATGTTCGAACTTGTCTTCAATCGCATATTCGGTCTCAACGACACGCTCGCCTTTTGCCACGCGTGCAAGGGCTTGCGGCAATCGGTGATATGTTTGCGGACCAACAACCAGATCGACAACGGGCGCGCGGCGCGTAATCTCATCGCCTTCGGCTTGCGCCACACATCCAGCCACCCCGACAGTCAGCTCCCGCCCCTCTTTTGCGCGCGCATCTTTCATTTTACGCAGGCGGCCAAGCGCGGAGTAAAGCTTTTCAGAAGCCTTCTCCCGGATGTGACAGGTATTGATCAGCACCAGATCGGCATCATCAGCCGTGTCTGTAGGGCTATAACCCTCAGCGGCAAGGCTGTCGGCCATCCGCTGACTGTCATAGACATTCATCTGACAGCCATAGGTCTTCACATACACCTTGCGTGTATTGGCAAGTGCTGGCGAATGGGTAAGTGCTCCCGACGTCTCGTCCGGCTGATGTTTAATAGTGATATCGTCCATGGGAGAGGCTTCTAAAGCTTTTTGGCCTCTTTGAAAATAGCCGGATCAGGGAGATTCGCAGCGACCGCAATTTCCGGATCAATATAGTCACGCCCCTGCAGCGATCTCTGCATCATTGCCCGCACGCGTTCTTCCATCAACCGCGCCAGTGCTTTCCTGTCAGACTTGCCGTCTATCACAACCGGCTCGCCGAAGCGGACGTCAACATCATAGGCGCCCTCCTTAAGCATTCCGATGAGGCTGGGACCAAGCTCCACATCTCCGGGCCATGCGATAATCGGACGATGGAACCTGCCCATTGGCAGCCCGTGCACCCGCGTATAGGCGATAGCAACCGGCTGGATCGTGACTGTTTCAACGCTGGTTTCACGAATGGCGACCTGCGCTGCTCCGAAGAGCGACGTCTTGAAAGGCAATATACGGTTACCGTCCGACGTCGTGCCTTCGGCGAACAGCACCATGACATCGCCATCGGCAAGGCGCCTTGCTATTTCGCTCGCCTGATCATGGGTCTTGCCGCGTTTCTCACGTTCTACGAAGACAGACCGCTGCAACTTGGCGAAGAGACCGAATAATGGCCAGGTCGCCACCTGAGACTTGGCTATGAAAGAGACTTCCGTGACAGCCGATAGAACAACAATATCGGCCCATGAGGAATGATTGGCCGCAAGCAGCAATGGCCGGTTTTGCGCCATTTTCCCATGGACATGAATATGAATTCCAAGCAAACGGCGAACAATTCTATGAAATAGCACTGGCAGCTTTTTCTGCAATGACCAGCCTGTCTTCACGAACAGGAGCTGAACGGGCAGCAAGATGATTGTGACCAGTGCAAAGACAGTTGCCGTTATAATAAGTCGCAAACGTTCAATCATCTTAGCGGCCAGAACCCGTTTCACGGCGTCCAAAGTCGCGGCGCATTGTCAAGGCTGCTGAACGTCCCGACGGCGTTTCGTAATAGCCGGGCCGTTTGCCCACCTGTTTGAAACCCAGCCTGCGGTATAGTGCAAGCGCTGGTGTGTTCAGCTCATCCACCTCAAGAAAGAGCATACTGGCACGCGCATTGTGCAAATGACGCAATATTGCGTCCATCAAGGCATGACCGATACCTTTGCGCTGAAATTGCGGGGCAACGGCAATCGTCAGTATCTCTGCTTCATCCAGAACAAGGCGTGCAAGAACAAAGCCGCCGGGTTGGGCGGCGCGGTTTCCTTCTTCACGCGCGACAAAACCAAACACATTGTCTTCGCCAAGCAGCGCATGAAAATCATCTTCATTCCACGGCTGCCGGAACGTACTGGCATGAACTGGAACAAGACGCGCTGCATCTTCTCGTGCAAGCGCTTCAATAACAAAGCTGCGCTGGCGCAGATTATCAAAAGGCAGCCCCATCATTCGGCAACCTGCCTTTTTAGTACGAAGCCCTGTTGCGGCTTTACATCCAGACCCCGCAAATAAAGCGGACTGGGCAAGGCTGTATCCTGTGACTGCATCCCCAGCTGTGCAAATGCGTCAATCGTGCCTGTCGCCATGGTCGAGGCGACATCCAACGGACGATCCAGTGTCGCATTAACCAGCGACGAGGCTGAGCCGGCAATAACAAGGTTCTGACCTTGATTAGCGATACGCTCGATAATTGCGGGCAGAGGCACAATCATTGGGTCGGAGGCAGCTATGCCATCTTCCGCGAAAAACTGCGCATAAAACTCATCGCGACGCGCATCAATCACGACCAGAATTGGTCTGTCCGGAAGGGCTTTCCTTGCATCATAAGCCAAGGCCGCAAGCGTGCTTATACCGATGGCCGGACAGTGCAATGCCAAAGCAAGGCCACGCGCGGTGGCAACCCCCACCCGCACACCGGTAAATGATCCGGGGCCAATGCTGGTGACGACCTTGCCAATTTCGTTGATGGTAATTCCAGCATCAGCAACGGCTTGCTCAATGATTGCCATTAGCCGCTCGGCATGGCCCTTGCCAATATCTTCGCTGATCTGTGCCAACATCGTGCCGCTTACGGCATCAAGGATGGCAACAGAACAAAGATTGGCGGCGGTATCGAGCGCAAGCAATTTCATGTGTTACCGCCTAAACAAGAATCAGTCGGCAAACAAGAGCTCACTCACGACGAGGCGTTCGTCAGCTTTCTGCTTGCTGCGCCTTCAGCTCCAGCCGTCTGCGATGCAGGACAGGTTCAGTATAGCCATTGGGCTGTTCGCGGCCCTTGAAAATCAGATCGCATGCCGCCTGAAACGCCACAGACTTTTCAAAATTATCGGCCATCGGCTGATAAAGAGGGTCATTGGCGTTTTGCTTGTCAACGACCGCTGCCATGCGCTTCATCGTCTCAAGCACCTGAGCCTCACTGGTAATGCCATGATGCAGCCAGTTGGCAATATGCTGAGCGGAAATGCGCAGCGTTGCTCGATCTTCCATTAAACCGACATTGTTGATATCGGGCACCTTGGAACAGCCAACACCCTGATCGACCCAACGTACCACATAACCCAGAATGCCTTGCGCATTATTATCAAGTTCGCGCTGAATATCCTCCGGCGTCCAGTTGGGCCGCAATACGACAGGTACGGATAGAATATCGCCAAGCTTTGCACGCCCCCGTGATTTCAACGCCGCTTGAACCTCCGCAACATTGACCTTGTGGTAATGTGTGGCATGCAGTGTTGCTGCCGTTGGCGATGGCACCCAGGCAGTATTGGCACCAGCCTTTGGGTGACCGATTTTCTGCTCAAGCATTGCCGCCATCAGATCCGGCATGGCCCACATGCCCTTTCCGATCTGGGCATGACCGGAAAGACCACATTCCAGCCCAATGTCGACATTCCAGTTCTCATAGGCACCGATCCACGCAGCCTGTTTCATGTCGCCCTTACGGATCATCGGCCCGGCTTCCATCGAGGTATGGATCTCGTCGCCGGTGCGATCAAGGAAGCCGGTATTGATGAAAACGACGCGTTCCTTTGCAGCGCGGATGGACTCCTTCAGATTAACCGTTGTCCGGCGCTCCTCATCCATAATGCCCATCTTGATCGTATTGGGCTGCATTCCCAGCAGCGCTTCAACACGGCCAAACAATTCGGACGCAAAAGCTACCTCTTCCGGGCCATGCATTTTTGGCTTCACCACATACATCGAACCGGCACGGGAATTCATATGCCTGCCGTTTGGACCAATGTCGTGGAGCGCTGCCAAGGCCGTGATGGCAGCATCCATAATGCCCTCCGGCACCTCATTGCCATCCTTGTCGAGGATCGCCGGATTGGTCATCAAATGCCCGACATTGCGCACCAGCATGAGAGAGCGGCCCGGTACCGTTAGCGGCTTGCCGTCCTTGCCCGTATATTCCCTGTCCGGATTGAGCTTGCGGGTGACAATTTTCCCGCCCTTTTCGAAGCTGTCCTCAAGATCGCCGTTCATAAGGCCAAGCCAATTGCGATAGACAATCACCTTATCCTCGGCATCGACAGCTGCGACGGAGTCTTCGCAATCGTGAATCGTCGTCAGGGCCGATTCCAACAGGACATCGGCGATATGAGCCTTGTCTGTCTTGCCGATTGGATGATCCGCATTGATCATAATCTCCACATGCAATCCGTTCTTGCTCAGAAGAATTGCAGTGGGATTTTCTGGATCGCCGCTATAGCCAGCAAACTGGCTTTCATCAACAAGTGAAACGGAAGCGCTGTCTGACTTGAGCGCGAGCTTGTCGTTTTCAACAGCCAAGCCGGAAATGTCCGCCCAATGTGCTCCTTGCAACGGCGCGCTATCATCCAGAAATGCCTTTGCCCAAGCAATAACCTTGGCACCGCGGACCGGATTGAATGCTTTCCCCTTTTCGGCGCCGCCATCGTCCGAAATAGCATCTGTTCCATACAGCGCATCGTAGAGCGAACCCCAACGCGCATTGGCGGCATTGAGCGCATAACGGGCATTCATAACAGGAACGACAAGCTGCGGCCCCGCAGTCACGGCAATTTCAGGATCGACATTGCTTGTTGAAACGGCAAACTTGTCACCCTCTGGCAACAGGTAACCAATCTCACGCAAGAAAGCTTCATACTCCTCCAGCGAATATCCAGCGTTACGCTTGCTCTTGTAGAACGCGTCAAGTTTAAGCTGAAATTCATCGCGCTTTGCCAGCAAAGCACGATTTTTCGGCGCAAGATCGTCAACGATCTTTGCAAAACCTGACCAAAACTGTGCCGCATCGACGCCTGTCCCGGGAATAGCTTCATTCACAACGAAATCGTGAAGTTCTGGAGCCACTTTCAGACCATTAATTTCGATACGTTCACCCATGATCATGTCCTTATAGATTTGCATTGAATACCCTTGAACACGCCAAGGCCATTGCAGTCAATTATCCAATGGTCTGTGTTGGAATCTGTATCGATTGAAATCAATCAGTGCGCGATCCGTGGCCGACCTGACGCTATGGCGATCAATACCGCTTCGATGAATTTGCGCTGATCTTCCACTGTTGCCGCGTTGATATTTCGAACAATGGTAATTTGCGGCTCGTCCGTTCCGGCATCGAGCGCCAGTTGTTGCACCTGACGTTTCAGTGTCGATTCGGCAAATGCTATAGACTCTTCCTCAAGCTGAAAATCCTTGACGACCTCACCCGCCATCACCCGGTACAGGCCTTCAACAGGCTGGCTTATATGCGCTTCCAGCGAGACCCGGACCTGCCCGACCACTGCTCCCAAGGCGTTGGCGACATCCGTGTCTATCGGAACGATGCACCTAACACCAAGCTCATCCCCGACCGCAAGATAATAGACAGGAGCCGACGCCCCAAGTCCTACCAGAGGCCGGTCGATCTGCAATTTTATTCCGGCAATACCACTTTTCCCCGACAATGCCCGCTGAACAAGTGCGCTTGCTACTGTTTCCTGCCCCTCAAGTCCGTCTTCAGCAAATACCGTTTCAAGAACGACTTCTGATGACTGCCTGACAAGAGCCTCATAAGTACGACGTGAAATCTCCTCCGGCGTATCGCAAAATGGCCGGCCAGCTCCATCCTTGCGTCTGGCATAGAGAATAGCGCCATATCGTGCGGCTTCCGCGTTCCAGTTGTTCTGCAATCCCAAAACGTGACAGGCATCAGACGGCGTGAATCCTGAAACATGCACCAATCCGCGCGAAACCAGCCGCGTTATTGTTGCCGTCTGCGAAAAGGAGCTCAGCAAGCGGTCAAGCGGTTGCGGCTCGGCCGTTATACGTTCATAGAGCTCGGCCTCTCCCTTACTTAACCCGGACGCCATTTGCACCGGCACTCCTGTCCGCAAGGCAAAGCGTCCATCAAGTCGCCCCGCATTGGCGGCTTTAACCTGACGGGCCAGATGCTCGAGCACCACTGCACCATGATTGGCGGCGAGCAGCGCCAATGGTACAAGCCGCCTCGGTCCAAGCTTGATGCTTGGCGTCATGGCATTGTCGTCGAGCGATACTTCCGAATCGCCGCCAAGACCAAAGGTACGTATTGCCACGGCTTCGACCATGGTACGGAACCCGCCCACAATAGCGCCATTCGGATCAAGCCGCGGACGGCCATCATCCAGCACTGCAACATCGGTCGTCGTACCGCCAATATCCGATATGATCGCATTATCCAGGCCGGTCATGTGTCGCGCGCCCACAAGGCTGGCTGCCGGTCCTGAAAGGATGGTTTCTATAGGTCTATGGCGCGCAAACGCAGCAGAAACAAGCGCGCCATCGCCGCGAACGACCATTAAAGGTGCATGAATCCCGCGTCGGTCCAAAAAACCTTCCGTGGCAGCGATGAGCCTGTCAATCATTGCGATGAGCCGGGCGTTGAGCACTGTGGTCAATGCGCGCTTGGGGCCATTCAATTTGGCCGATAGTTCGTGACTGCACGTTGCGGGAAGTCCCGTTTTTTCGTGCACAAGATCGCGTACAGCAATTTCATGTTCCGGATTGCGTACAGCAAAATACGCGCAAATGGCAAAGCCCGTCACTTCGGATTTCAGCCGTGGCAACGCCTCCTCAAGAGCTGACGGGTCAAAGGGCTGGGCCCGGCCATACACATCATGACCACCCGGGATAAAAATGACCGGATCGGCACCAAGGGCGGTTTTCAGGCCAGCCTTGTCCAGATCAGCCTCCGAAAAGCCGATCATCACCAAAGCGATACGCCCGCCCTGACCTTCCACCAAGGCGTTGGTGGCCAGAGTCGTCGACATCGAGACAAGCCGGATGTCGGCCGGATGAACCGATGCTTCGGCAATGATGGCATCAACCGCGCCTGAGATGCCAACACTCAGATCGTGGCGTGTCGTGAGTGCCTTTGCCTTGGCAATAACTCCACGTTCTTCCGACCAGAGAACGGCGTCGGTATAGGTCCCGCCCGTATCCAAACCCAGAAAAATTGCCTGCTCTATTGTTGAATCAGTCATCATGTCCTGCGCTGTTTGAGGCAGAGTTAGCGCATGAGACGCAAAAGGACTAGAGCAAGTTTTGTTTATATAGAGTCATTCTGCCAGAGGGAATTCGTGGACAAGATCGAGGGGTTTAGCGAGGGCGATGTTTATCCATCGGACGAGACTGAAGCCCGATGGAATTGGCCCGAATTCACCCGGCCCTTCGGGTTTCCGGCTGACGGCCAACCACTTTGTCAGGCAGCTTCGTCCGATGGAACCACATCGGCCTCGCTGCCTTCCGCGTGGATTGTCTCGTCATCCGTGAAACAGAACTGGCTCTATATAAACAAAATTTGCTCTAGCGTCATTCCGACCACTTGCTGACGCAAGCTGGAACCATACAAAACATTCGACGTTCTCCGAATGACAGGGGGCAGACATGGCAACACAATCGGCGACAGCGCATGCCGGATCCAAAAAAGTTATCTATGCAGCGATAGTCGGCAATCTTTTGATCGCCGCTACAAAATTCGTTGCGGCTTTCTTTACCGGCAGTTCCGCCATGCTTTCCGAGGGCGTCCACTCCCTGGTGGATACCGGAAATGGAGGGCTTCTCCTCTTTGGCCTGCGCCGTGCTGCCAGACCTGCCGACCGTAGCCATCCACTTGGCCATGGCCGCGAGCTCTATTTCTGGAGTTTCATCGTCGCGCTACTGGTCTTTGCGGTGGGTGCCGGAGTGTCCTTCTACGAAGGCGTGATCCACATTCTCGATCCGGAGCCGGTTGAAAGCCCTATCATCAACTACGTTGTCCTTGGCATTGCCATGTTGTTTGAGGGAACCTCCTGGTACATAGCATTGAAGGAATTTCGTACCGTAAAAGGCGACCTTGGTTACGTCGAAGCAGTGCGGATCAGCAAAGACCCCAGCGTATTTACTGTTCTGTTCGAAGATACTGCCGCACTGCTTGGTCTTATTGTCGCTCTTTTGGGTATTTCCGCCGCTCAACTGTTCAGCATGCCGGAACTGGACGGCGTTGCCTCTATCGGCATTTCGATCATTCTCGGTGCGACGGCAATTTTTCTTGCTCGCGAGAGCAAGGGATTGCTTATGGGCGAAGCAGCATTGC
The DNA here is from genome assembly GCF_054796155.1 of Phyllobacterium sp. K27. NCBI lineage: Bacteria > Pseudomonadati > Pseudomonadota > Alphaproteobacteria > Hyphomicrobiales > Phyllobacteriaceae > Phyllobacterium > Phyllobacterium sp. K27. Next base: position 57,917 of record NZ_CM139240.1, read on the forward strand.
CTGAAGTAGATCAGCAAATCCTTGATATTGCCAACCAAGATCCGGCGGTTCAACGCGCCAATGGAGTATTAACGGTCCATATGGGTCCAAAACAGATCGCGGCGGGCCTCAGTGTCGAATTCGAAGATCACATGCTTGCCCCTGAAATCGAAGCCTGCGTTCAACGTATCGAAGCAGCGCTGAAAAAAGCCAATCCGGACATTATCAGCCTTTTTGTCAAACCTCAGACGACTGGAACCTGGGAGGTTCGCCGCAAGATCATCGAGGGCTAATCTTCACCATCCACCACCCGCAAGCGTAGCTGGCCAGTTGTCGAAGCTGCCGAGCGCGCTGGATCTGGCGCTTTGGCCGCCTCGCCGACGGGCGCTTCGGCGAATTCCAGCGCTTCGATTTTCTGGCCGCGCTTGGTCACCTTGCCGGAGGATACCAGAATATCATCAATATCCTTGTTGGCTTGACTGAAATGGGTTTGCAGACGGCGCACGCGATCATCAAGACGGCCAACATCTTCCATCAGCCTTATCACTTCGCCCTGAATCAAATGCGCCTGTTCCCGCATGCGAACGTCTTTGAGAACCGCCTGAATGACCTGAATGGACAGCATTAATAAGGATGGCGATACGATAACAATACGAGAGCGATGCGCCTTCTGGATCACCCCTTCAAAATTCTCATGAATTTCGGCAAAGACTGATTCCGAGGGCACAAAGAGAAACGCGGTATCCTGTGTCTCGCCATTGATCAGATATTTTTCCGCGACATCGCGAATGTGAATCTCGATGTCGCGCCGGAACTGGGTGGCGGCAATCTTCTTGCCTTCCGGCGTTTCGGATTCGCGTATGGCATTCCAAGCCTCCAGAGGAAATTTGGCGTCGATTACCAGATTTGCTGCACCGTTGGGCATGCGAACCACGCAATCCGGCCTGCTGCCATTCGACAGTGTTGCCTGAAACTCATAAGCTCCCTGCGGCAGGCCATCGGCGATAATTGCCTCCATCCGCGCCTGACCAAAGGCCCCGCGCGTCTGCTTGTTGGCCAGAATTGCCTGCAATTGTACGACCTGCCCCGCGAGCGTCTGAATATTGTTCTGGGCCGTATCAATGACGGCGAGCCGCTCCTGCAACTTGGCAAGGTTTTCGTGCGTAGACTTGGTTTGATCCGTCATGGTTTGGCCGATGCGGGTGGTCATACCGTCAAGCCGTTCCCGGATGGATTGATTAAGTTCCGCCTGGCGAGAACCGAAGAGTTCGGCCATTGTCTGCATGCGCCCTTGCATTTCAGACTGGCTTTTGAGGATTTCCCCCATCCGCGCTTCCGCGTCGCGGGCCCGATCCTCAGCTTGTATCTCTGCAACAAGCCGCATGCGTGCTGCCCGCATGACCGCAATAATGGCAAAAACAACCACCAAAGCCGTCATAAGCGCCACCGTAAACAGTACTGCACCTACTGATATAGACGTGGCGCCCAGCTGAAACAGCGTTTGATTGAGAGAGATAGAAGTTTCCATCGAACAAGAATAACCGATTCGATTGGCAAATGTGAGATCAAAACAAGAACATTTTTATGATTGAGTCTGATGCCGCATTGACGGCTGAAAATCGAGATATTAGGTGAAGGTCATGTCTATCAAACCACTCGTCATCCTTCCCGATCCGCTGCTTCGTCAGGTTTCCAAACCTGTCGCAAGTTTCGACGCGGATTTGCGCAAATTTTCCACCGATATGCTGGACACAATGTATGACGCGCCCGGCATTGGTCTAGCGGCCATTCAGGTCGGCGCACCGATCCAGATGCTGGTGATTGACCTTGCCAAGGAAGATGAGCCGAAGGCGCCGCAGGTTTACGTTAATCCAAAGGTGCTTTGGTCCAGCGACGAGCGGAATGTCTACGAAGAAGGCTGCCTTTCCATCCCTGACTATTATGCGGAAGTCGAGCGGCCAAAGCAGGTACGCGTTTCCTATTTCGATATTGAGGGGAAGCCGCAGGAAGTCGAAGCCGACGGACTTTTGGCAACGTGCCTGCAACATGAAATCGATCATTTGAATGGCGTTCTCTTCATCGATTATATTTCGCGGCTGAAGCGTGAAATGGTGGTGAAAAAGTTCAAGAAACTCGCCAAGGATCGTCCTCCAAGCCGATTGGCGGTTTAGGCGATGAGCTTGCGAATTATATTCATGGGCACGCCGGATTTTTCCGTGCCTATTCTCAATGCGTTGATCGGCCAGGGTCATGAAATTGTTGCCGTCTACAGCCAGCCACCGCGTCCTGCGGGCAGGCGTGGACTTGAACTGACGCCCTCCCCGGTTCACCGCAATGCAGAGCAATTCGGCATTGAGGTTCGTACACCAAAGAGCTTGAAAGACCCGGACGAGCAACAGGCTTTTATCGACCTCAAAGCAGATGTTGCGATCGTTGTCGCCTATGGACTGATTTTACCAAAGGAGATTCTCGAAGGCACGCGTCTAGGTTGCTACAATGGGCACGCATCGCTGCTGCCACGCTGGCGGGGAGCGGCGCCAATCCAGCGTGCCATTATGGCTGGCGACCTTGAAACCGGCATCATGATCATGAAGATGGACGAAGGCCTTGATACAGGGCCGGTCGCCATGGTCGAGAAAATCAACATCACGGCTGACATGACAGCGGGCGAATTGCATGACCAGCTTAGCATGGCTGGTGCTGATCTGATGGTACGCGCCGTTGCAGCTCTGGAGCGCGACAGCCTGACACTCACACCGCAATCCGATGAAGGCGTGACCTACGCCTCCAAGATCACCAAAGTGGAAACGCGGATCGACTGGACCCAGCCTGCAATCGATGTTCATAATCGCATTCGTGGTCTGGCGCCCTTTCCGGGTGCCTGGTGCGAAATGGAGATCGGCGGGGATCTGGAACGTGTCAAACTTTTGCGCTCGGTGCTGGCGACAGGCGTAGGCGCTCCCGGGACCGTTCTGGATAATGATTTGCGCATAGCCTGTGGCGAGGGCGCGGTTCGCCTGCGGACATTGCAGCGCGCGGGCGGCAAAGCCATGGACGGGCAGGAGTTTCAGCGCGGGGCTAAAATAGCGCAGGGTACACGGCTGCCATGAACGGCACATTCTAATGCCCCGCTATAAGCTTACGGTCGAGTATGATGGCACGCCATATGCCGGTTGGCAGCGTCAGGAAAACGGTCACACAGTTCAGGCCGCTATCGAGCAGGCGATATTCAAGTTCTGTGGCGAAGCCATATCTCTCGGTGCAGCGGGACGTACCGACTCAGGCGTTCATGCCAGCGCACAGGTCGCCCATGTTGATCTGACAAAGAACTGGAGCAGTTCGAAAGTGCGTGAAGCGCTTAATGCGCATCTTGTTTTCGCCGGGGAAACCGTCAGCATTATCAACGTCGAGCTCGTCAGCTCCCGGTTCGATGCACGATTTTCGGCGACAGGCCGCCACTATCTCTACCGGATCGTCAATCGCAGACCACCTGCCCCGCTTGAGGCTTATCGCGCATGGTGGGTGAAAAAGCCGCTGGATGCGCAAGCCATGCATGTCGCAGCACAGCGGCTCATCGGGACACATGACTTCACCACATTTCGCGCAACGCAGTGTCAGTCAAAAAGCCCCGTTAAAACCCTCGACTTCTTAAGCGTTCAGCGAGTTGGCGAGATCGTTGAGATCAGGGCGTCCGCCCGGTCATTTCTTCACAATCAAATTCGTTCCTTTGCAGGAACACTGCAAGAAGTCGGATGTGGACGATGGAATGCGGATGATGTGAGCGCCGCTCTTGAAGCACGCGACCGGCAAGCGTGTGGCCCTGTTGCGCCGCCGCACGGCCTATATTTGATAGGCGTAGATTATCCGCTGACCGACGGCATCGCGATTCCCAAAGCATCTTGAAGCACAATCACCATCAATAACGATCCGACGATGAGCGCGGCGAAGAAACCGGCGGACCATAGGTAAGATTTCTTCAATGCGACATGCACCAACCGGTAGGTAAAAACCATTATCGCTGCATAAATTATCATGTTCAAGCTGCCGATCAGAGCCGGCCAGTCAGGAAAGACCATTCGTGCCAGCGTGGCTGGCACCGTTAGCCATACACCGATCACTGATCCCCAATTGGTTGCAACGACATACGGACTGAAGCGCTTGGTAATTCCCAGTGGCCGGACAAGAAAAGCCAGGATCACCAGCGGCAGAATCCAAGTTGCAAGATCGATAAAGGCAGCACTCCCGATAATGGAAAGTCGGCTGCCGGTTTCGGGGCGCAAAGCGACAAGATCATTGGCAAAAACAATCCAGCCCAGGATGAGAGGCGGCAGTGATATTGTTATGGCATGAAAGGACTGCCAAAAACCGTCTTCCGAAAAATCAAGCTCCTCGAGACCATCTGCATGACCATTCATCATGCGCCAGGCGCCTCGCAGATAGCGTTGTATTTCGTTCCAGTCCGGTATGTCGCTCATCAACTGTTCACGCAAAAAAATCCGCAATGAAGCGTTCGTATATCTGCGTTAAGGTTTCAAGATCGGCCACCGATACGCGCTCGTCAACCATATGCATGGTCTGTCCAACAAGACCGAACTCCACCACCGGACAATAATCCTTGATGAAGCGAGCGTCGGATGTGCCTCCTGATGTCGAGAGCTGTGGACGCTTTCCTGTCACTGCCTGTACGGATGAGGTCAGCGTTCCGATCAGCTTTTCATTATGCGTCAAAAATACATGACTTGGCCGGTCGCGCCAGATCAGTTCGTAGTTTACGGGCGTCTTCCTGCCCGGGCGTAGCTTGCGACGGCCTGCGGCCCTGTCGAGCCTGTTGTGGATATCGGCCATCAGGGTTTCATCGGTCCATGTATCATTAAACCTTATATTGAACGTCGCGGTCGCGTCGGCAGGAATGACATTGACTGCCGGATTCCCCACATCAATCGTTGTGACTTCGAGATTGGTTGCCTGAAAATCCTTGGTGCCCTTGTCAAAAGCCGGGTAGAGCAGGCTGTCCACAAGCATTGTCAGGCCGCGAACCGGATTATCCGCTAAATGTGGATAAGCAGCGTGACCCTGAACACCACGCACCACAACTGTGCCAGACAGAGAACCGCGACGGCCAATCTTGATCATGTCGCCAAGTTTGTCAGGATTGGTTGGCTCGCCTACGATCGCGGCGTCCCAGCTTTCTCCCTTGGCCTTGGCCCATTCGAGCAATTTGCCAGTGCCGTTGATGGAAGGCCCCTCTTCATCGCCGGTTATCAAAAATGAGATCGAGCCTTTGAGCTCGCTGTTTTTCTCCAGATAACGGGCAACAGCCGCGGCAAAACAGGCAATGCCGCCTTTCATGTCCACAGCCCCACGCCCATACATTTCGCCGTTGTGAATGGTCGCGGAGAACGGTGGATAGGTCCATGCGGCTTCATCGCCCACGGGAACCACATCCGTATGTCCCGCGAACATCAAATGCGGACCGTTGCCCGAGCGCCTTGCATAAAGGTTCTCGACATCCGGTGTTCCGTCTTCGCTGAAAACAGGTCTTTCCACCGAGAACCCCAGCGGGGCAAGTATGGATTGGACCGTCGTCAGCGCTCCGCCTTCCAAGGGCGTTACAGATGGACAGGCTATGAGCCGTGCGAGGTTTTGGACTGGATCAGCAGAGGTTTTCATGTGTAATGCGATAATGGAAAAGCACGATCCTGTCACGCTCCACATGACTGATTTCGTGCCGCTTTTTGCTTGAAGGGTATGTCATGGTCTCCGACAAATCGCGCATTGCAATCGCTGGCTCTGGGTCTATCGGCTGCTATGTCGGGGGAAGCCTTGCGGCGGCTGGCAGACGGGTGAGTTTTCTGACCAGACCTCGTGCTGAGGCCAGGCTTCGAGATGCGGGGCTCAAGGTCATCGATCTGGATGGGACAGAGCAACGCATTCCACCGCAAAAGCTCCAATTGAGCAACGACCCGGCAGTCGCCTTTGCAAATGCCGAGATCATTCTGATCACAGTCAAAAGCGGAGCGACGGAAGAAATGGCAGGCCTTGTCGCCAAACATGCGCCGTCAGACGCAATTATTGTCAGCCTTCAGAATGGGGTCAGCAATGCGGAAATTTTACGCCGAAGTTTGCCGGAAGGAATGATCGTCATTTCTGGAATGGTGCCGTTCAATGTCGTTCAGTCGGGCAACTCCGAAGAACCGCTCACTGTGAGGCGAACCACCCAGGGCACGGTGCTGATCGACGACAAGCTGACGGAACTGCCTGTGATTCTTTCAGCCTCAGGTCTATCGGTGCAAGCGCATCCGGATATAGAGGGTGTTCTTTGGGGGAAATTGCTGATGAACCTCAACAATGCGCCGAATGCACTGTCCAATTTGCCGCTTGCCGAGCAATTGGCAGACCGCAAGTGGCGGCAACTGGTAGCGGACCAGATGAGTGAGGGTCTTGGTATCATGAAGGCGCATGATATCAGGCCGGCAAAGCTTCAGGGCATTAATCCTGCCCTTCTTCCCTGGATCTTAAGATTGCCAAACTTTCTGTTTCGCATCGTCGCCCGCAAGATGCTGGCAATTGATCCAAGGGCCCGATCCTCAATGTGGGAAGACTTTTCACGCGGACGACCCACCGAGATAGATTATCTCCAAGGTGTAATCGCCAAAATGGCGAAGGAGAAGGACTTGCCTGCTCCGCTTGCCAATAAGATTCTGTCCTGCGTCAAACACGCGGAGGGAAAGCCCCTCCGCAGCCACTCAGTTAAGGAAATCCGGTCTTAGAGCGTTTTGCGTTTTGGTAGATTCAAAACGACGCCTAAGCCTTTGTTTTTACGCAATTCCGGACGGAAAACCGCTACACACTTTTCCTGGAATTGCTCTAATCACGCAAAAGTTCATTGATCGATGTCTTTGAACGGGTCTTTTCATCGACGCGCTTGACGATCACGGCGCAATAGAGACCTGGGCCCGGCTCGCCATTAGGGAATGGTTTGCCAGGCAATGTCCCTGCGACAACAACCGAATAGGACGGCACTTCACCATAGAAGATTTCGCCCGTGGCACGATCAACGATTTTGGTCGATTTGCCGATGAATACGCCCATGCCAAGGACAGCGCCCTCGCGAACAATACAGCCTTCGACGACTTCCGAGCGTGCACCGATAAAGCAATTGTCTTCAATGATTGTCGGGCCAGCCTGCATCGGCTCCAGAACGCCGCCAATGCCGACACCGCCGGAAAGGTGCACATGCTTGCCGATCTGCGCACACGAGCCAACGGTAGCCCAAGCATCGACCATTGTGCCCTCGTCCACATAGGCACCCAGATTGACAAAGGACGGCATCAGGATTGCGCCCGGCGCAATATAGGCTGAGCGGCGGACGATAGCATTGGGTACGGTGCGTATGCCAGCCTTGGCAAACTCCGTCGCACCCCAACCATCAAATTTGGAGGGCACCTTGTCCCACCATGAGGCTCCGCCAGGGCCGCCTTCAATCAGGCCCATAGGATTGAGCCGGAAGGACAGGAGGACAGCCTTCTTAAGCCACTGATTGACCTTCCAGTTTCCATCTGCCTGTTTCTCAGCCACGCGCGCTTCACCACTATCAAGGAGAAGCAACGATGTCTCGACCGCATCACGGATTTCACCACGTGTTTCGGTGCTGATCGCATCGCGTTCGTCGAATGCCTTGTCAATCGTCTTTTCGAGGCCACTCAGATCGGGCTTGGACATTTTATGGTCACTCCATTACACGGGCAATTAATCATTGGCCTAGTAAGATAAGTCTGCGAGAGGGTCAATCGCAGCACCATAATGTTGGACAAGGAATCCAATTGAATGTCTGCCCGCGCCATAAACGCCGCAGAAGGAGAAGTGAAATTGAATACTGACGAAAAAAACGGATGGACGCCATTTTCCCATTCTCCCGAAGCGGTGCGCCGTGTGGTCGAAGCGCCCGCAACGGCCCAAACCGAATCTGACACCTATCGTCTTGCCTTCGCCGACCCGGATTTCATGACAAAACGCGAATTGCGTGCTGTGCGGCTACAGCTTGAATTACTCAAGCCGGAAATGGCTTTGACCGAACGCGGAATCCGCTCGACAGTTGTGCTGTTTGGCGGCGCGCGCATTCCTGAACCCGGAGGCGAGGCCTGGGCGGCAAAGAACCAGACCCAGAAGAAAAATCTGGAAGCCAATTCACGCTATTATGCTGAGGCGCGGAAATTTGCGCAGCTCTGTTCCACCTATTCGGCGACCACCTATAATCGGGAATTCGTTATTGTGACAGGTGGCGGCCCGGGCGTTATGGAAGCAGGCAATCGAGGTGCCGCCGATGTCGGAGCGCCGACCATTGGCCTTAACATTGTGCTGCCGCATGAGCAGGCCCCCAATGCCTATGTCACGCCGGACCTATGCTTCAATTTCCACTATTTCGCGATCCGCAAGATGCATTTTCTGATGCGCGCCAAAGCAATGGCCATTTTCCCCGGCGGATTCGGGACGATGGACGAAACATTCGAGGCGCTGACGCTGATCCAGACTGGTCGTATGGAGCGCATCCCATTTCTGCTTTTCGGGAAATCATTCTGGGAAAAGACGATCAATTTCGACTTTCTGGCAGAACAAGGCGTTGTTTCCCCCTCCGACCTCGAACTGATTACGTTTGTGGATGAAGCGGAAGAAGCGTGGGATGTCGTTCGCAAGTTTTACGAACTACCCTGATCATATGACAGCCGCCAATTTGTTTTGAGGCGGCTGCCATTGATCGACTTAAGCTGGAACTGGCCTGTTGACCTGGCCCGGCAGGATCGCGTTCAAAAACGACGACAGATTATCGGTGACGTAATCCACATGATCCGTTTGGCCCGGATCGCGCTCCCATATCTCGGAAAAAGTCGGTTCGAAATTGTGCGGCACAATCAACACTGTTTTCATGCCTAACGCTTTAGGCTCGATCAGATTGCGTGCAAGATCTTCAAACATGACACTGCTGCCGGGATCTATTGTGTACTGGTCGAGAAACCGATCATAGGTTGCCCGTTCAGGCTTCGGAACCAATTGGGCCGCGACGATATCAAAAATATCGTCAAACTCTTCCAAAACCCCAAGCTGTCTGGCTGCACGCTCCGCATGCCCTCGATCACCATTGGTAAAAATGAATTTTCGGCCGGGCAACTGGCGAATGGCGATGGACAATGACGGGTCAGGGACCAGCCAGGAGTAATCAATGTCATGCACTTTCTGCAGAAAATCATCTGGATCAATATCATAACGATCCATCAATCCCTTAAGGGTCGTGCCATATTCCTTGTAAAACTGTTTCTGTATAACACGGGCATCTGTGCGTGAGAGCTTCAGTAAATCGGCCACATAACCTGTCATTTTCGTGTCGATCTGTGAAAACAGGTTGGAATGATGCGGATAAAGGGTATTGTCGAGATCGAATACCCAATCTGTCACATGGGCAAAACTCAAAGGATCCGGCTGATTTGTCATGTTCGATTGGCTTCCGCTCAGTTTTTCATCACAGCAAATCTGGAGAATCTGCTCACTCTTTGAAGCAATAGAAGAAAATAGACTTAACTGCGACCATTTTTAAGTTTTTCGCTAACTGCTGTTTCATGAGTTCGTCATAGTAAATTGTGCATGCTTCAGGGGTTGGATGTCTAGAATTCTTCTCAAATGTTTGGCCATAACAATGATCTCGGTGACATGCTCATTATTGATCACCGGGATAATGATGCACGCCAACGACATGCAGAACGTAATGGGTTACGTTATTGCTACGGTTTGCCCGGTGCTGATCTCGCCGATCATATCTTTCATTGTAATCCGGCAATCCGAACAGCTTAGACGTGCTTTAGAAGCGCTCCGGCGCGTGAAAGAAGAGCTCGAGGCCACAAACGCGAAGCTCTTTGAGAAATCTTCGCGCGACAGTATGACAGGTCTGCTCAATCGTGCAGCATTCTTCGATCATCTCGACAAAGTACGGGCTCTTCAACCCTGTTCGCTGCTTATCATCGACGTCGATCATTTTAAGAAAATCAATGACGTTCACGGCCATTTTGTCGGCGATGGTGCTCTGATGGCTATTGCACGCTGCATAACGGAATGCGTTAGCCGAGACGATGGTATCGGACGCATCGGTGGTGAAGAATTCGGCGTTTATCTGGCAACAAACGACAACAGCCGCGTGAGCGCGATTGCCGAGATCATCCGCGCGGAAGTGAACCGTATGGACTATCGAACACCCCATAGCGAACGTGTCAGACTCAGCGTCAGTATCGGCGGCATTGTCGACATATCAAGCGGCGCAGTCGTTGATCATTTCCAGGCAGCCGATCGCAAACTCTATGAGGCCAAGCGTAATGGTCGCGATTGCGTGTTTATTCAGCCCGGCATAAGAGAAGCCGCCTGACCTCAGATTGCTGTGGCGTCAAGCGGCTCTCCATTCTTCCATCTCGCAATCAGAGCCGGCATATCGGCCTTGCTGAAGGCATCCCTCAGCGTGTCAAATGTCGGCAGCACAAAGTATGCCCGCTGAAACTTGTCAATTTCGTAGTCGGTACGCATCACAGTTTCCAGATCAAATGGAACATGATGGGCATCAGCGCTTGTCACAGCAAACTGTAATTCGCTGAAGGACGACATCAAACCAGCCCCAAATGCCTTCAGCGGCGCACCTTCTTCCCTTATCAAGCCAAATTCTGCCGTGTACCAGTAAAGCCGCGAGACCATCTGCTCCCCGCCGATTTTCACGGCTTCGCCGCCCTTCTGACCGTAAAGTTGCATGAAGTCAGCAAAGACCGGCTGGCTCAAGATCGGCACATGGCCGAAAAAGTCATGAAACATGTCGGGTTCGACGATATAATCGAGTTCTTTCTTGCTGCGCAGCCAGTTCGTGACCGGAAAACGGCGATTGGCGAGATGATCAAAGAATGGCTCAATGGGAATGAGGCCGGGAACAGCAACAATTTCCCAATTTGTGAGCTTGTGCAGACGCGCGCTGACTTCATGAAAATCGGGAATTTGCTCCAATAGTCCCAAAGCTTCAACGCCGTCGAGATAGGATTGATGAGCGAGTTTTGAGGTGAGCTTCGTCTGGCGCTCACAAAGAATGCGCCAAACTTCCTGATCCTCACCGGTGTAGTCATAATTTTGCTCCACAGTAAAATCTGGCTGACAAACCGCATAATTGCCACGCAGTCCCTGCTCGGCACATTCGCGCGCATAGGCTTCTACCGAAACCGTCATGATGCTCTCCTCCTCCAATTGTATCGAAAAACAGATTAGAGCGAGGCTCGAGGTGAATTTGACTTATTCATCTTGCCAAGCAACTATTTGGAGGTAACCAAATTGAAAACAGGGATTTCTGAGTGAAAGAACCTCAATTTGATGATTTTGAAATCAAGATGCTGAGATTTCTGCAAGATAATGGCCGTATCCCTGTTACGGACCTGGCCCAGTCTGTCGGCCTTTCAACAACGCCCTGCACCAGAAGGTTCGAAGCATTGCAGGAAAGCGGGGCAATCAAAGGTTTTGCTGCCATTCTTGACCGAAAAGCCATTGGTCTGATGGTGGAAGTATTCATTCAAGTGCGTCTGAATACCCACAGCGACGATTCGCCGGAGCGATTCATTGCTGAAGTTCAGCGGATGGACGAAGTTTCGTCCTGCTGGACCATGACAGGCACGCATGACTTCCTGTTGCACGTTATGGTTCCGGACGTCGATGATCTCAACGCCTTTGTCATGCACCGGCTCATGCGACTAAAGGGTGTGCGCGACGTTCACACGCAGCTTGTTTTGCAAAACATAAAGGGTCCGGAGAAAATCCCGCTTGACCACCTGAAAAAGTGATCAGGGAACAATGAGCGTTCCAGCGCCGCGTTCGGTAAACAGTTCCAGCAGCACTGAGTGCGGCGTCTTGCCGTTGAGAATAACGACACCTTCAACGCCCCGATTGATCGCATCAATGCAGGTTTCCACCTTTGGAATCATGCCGCCAGAAATCGTGCCATCCTTGATCAGCGCGCGTGCCTGTCCAACGGAAAGCTCCTTGATAAGCTCCTTGTTCTTGTCGAGGACGCCAGGCACGTCTGTGAGGAACAGCAGACGGGACGCCGCCAAGGCACCAGCAATCGCGCCAGCAAAGGTGTCAGCATTGATATTGTAGGTATTTCCGTCGCGTCCCGGCGCAACGGGCGCGATAACCGGAATCATTTCGGACCGTGCCAGCAGATCAAGCAGGGTGCGATCTATTTCAACCGGCTCACCCACAAAGCCGAGATCGACGATCTTCTCGATATTGGAGTCCGGATCAATGATGGTTTTCTTTGCTTTTTCGGCAAAGACCATATTGCCGTCCTTGCCGCACAGACCAATGGCCCATTCACCCTCGGCATTGATCAGAGCGACGATCTCTTTATTGATCGACCCTGCCAGGACCATTTCAACGATTTCGAGCGTCTTTGCATCGGTTACGCGCAAGCCGCCTTCGAACTTCGATTCGATACCCATTCTTGCGAGCATTGACGCGATCTGCGGACCGCCGCCATGGACGACAATTGGATTGATTCCTGACTGTTTCAAAAGGGCGATATCGCGCGCAAAGGCTTTACCCAATGCCGCATCTCCCATGGCGTGACCGCCATATTTCACAACAACAGTCTTGTTTTCATAGCGCTGCATATAAGGAAGGGCTGCAGAAAGCAGGCTTGCCTGAATTTCGGCGGTGTGGTCGGCGTCAGTCGGGGATGACATGGATGCGTAAGCTCCAGTTTTGCAAGGACGGTGGGTTCTTAGCGCTAAAGTCGGGATGGGGCAAACATGATTTGGGCTATTTGCGAATGTTTTTATCCGACGGCCATTGACAGCAAGTCTGTCCGACAGATTTAACTTGGTGCAAATAGAAGAAAGTTGGAAACGCTGTTGTATGACGCCTGAAGGCATCTCCCAGCTCATAACACGTGTCTCGCTTCGGGACCGCAACGCATTTGATGAACTCTATTCATCCACCAGCGCGAAACTTTTCGGCGTATGCCTGCGTATCTTGAGCAACCGAACGGAGGCTGAAGACGCGCTACAGGACATCTATGTCAAGATATGGAACAAGGCAGACCGGTTTGCGGTAGCCGACACGAGCCCTATCTCATGGCTGGTTGCGATCGCCCGAAACCATTGCATTGATGTCTTGCGTGCTCGCAAACCAGTTTCAAGCGATCTCGATCAAGCGTCCGATATTGCAGAGCCTTCAGCCAATCCCGAACAATCGGCTATCGCGGCAGGTGAGTCGCGGCGCATCTATGATTGCCTTGGTCAGCTGGATCACGCCAGGGCAAGTGCCGTGCGCGGAGCCTATCTGAATGGCGATAGCTATGAAGAGTTGGCGGCAAGGCATAGAGTGCCCTTGAACACAATGAGGACCTGGCTGCGCCGCAGTCTTTTAAAACTGAAAGAGTGTCTCGAAGCATGAGCGCGCGCCCAATAGATAGCACACCGCCGGAGAACGATGATTTCATCGCCGCCGAATATGTGCTGGGCGTGCTTACACCAGAAGAGAAGCATAATGTTGAACGGCGAATGGAATCCGATGTGCCTTTTGCCAGACTTGTTGCGCGCTGGCAGCACCAATTTGATGGCATGAATGCGGAATTTGAACCGGTAAATCCCCCCGCTGACATGAAGGTTTTAATAGACCGGCGGCTGTTTGGAACTGTCAGCCCGCAAACGACCCCATTTTTCAGTAACCTTGCTTTCTGGCGAGCCTTTGCATTCGCCGCGCTTATCCTTGCTGCGATCGGCTTTGGCCGCGATCTTTTGACCAGCCCTTCAGTGCCTGAAAAACAGCTCATTGCATCAATGGAACCCGTTGACAGCACCTACCGCACGGTTGCAATCTACAATCAGCACAGCCATCACTTGAAGGTCAGTTTCGTTGGCGGCGAGTTGCCTTCAGATCATTCCCTTGAACTTTGGCTGATCGCTGGCACCGATGCGCCCGTTTCGCTTGGTCTGATAAAGTCGGCACAACTCACCGATTTTACTGTCGACAGATCACATGCAGGAAAACTGATAGAAGGGGCAACGCTCGCCATTTCACTGGAACCTCTTGGTGGGTCACCAAATAAAGCACCGACCGGTGCTGTCGTCGCGGCGGGTAAGGTGCGCGAAATTTAATCTCATCAAACTTTCTCTGAAACTAAAAACAAGTGTCTCTCGTATCTCCTTTTGACCTCACCTGAGGGAAACAAACAGTGGAGAGAGACATGTTAAAGAAATCACTTGGCCTGATCGCCCTTTCGACAATGCTTATTGCCGGTGCAGCCTATGCAGAGAATCCCATGGTCGGCGGCGCTGCCATGTATGAAAACAAGAATATCATCGAAAATGCAGTCAACTCCAAGGATCACACCACGCTTGTGGCCGCTGTCAAAGCTGCCGGACTAGTCGAAACTTTGTCAGGCAAAGGCCCGTTTACAGTGTTTGCGCCGACAAATGACGCCTTTGCCGCCTTGCCAAAAGGTACTGTCGAGACGCTGCTTAAGCCTGAAAACAAGGACAAGCTCGCGAAGATTTTGACCTGCCATGTCGTTGCGGCCAATGCCTCGTCAACGGCGATCATGAAAATGGTTGATGACGATAAGGGCGCGCATCCGGTCAAGACCGTAGGCGGCTGCGTGTGGACCGCAAAGTATGAAGGAAAGAAGCTGACCCTGACCGATGAGAATGGCACGGTAGCCAATGTCACCATCGCAAATGTCAATCAGTCAAACGGCGTGATCCACGTCATCGACAAGGTGCTGCTGCCAAAAATGTAATTCGAGCAACAGACATGCGCAGACGGGCATCTGCGCATTCCTGCTCCGCATGACCCACGGATACCCGGATCATGCGGGGCTTTTTACCGGTTTTCCTGCTCTTCCAGAAGCTGCGCAATTGCCGCCCGCAATTCATCCAGACCAGAGCTTTTTTCTGAAGATGTTGCCAGTATATGAGGATAGGCAGCCGCGCGCTTCTTGATCGCCAATGCGGTCTCATCCATCAGACGCGGAACACCGGCGGGTTTGATCTTGTCGATCTTCGTCAGCACAATCTGGTACGAGACTGCCGCTCTATCGAGCAGATCAAGCACTTCAGCATCATTCTTTTTGATACCGTGGCGAGCATCTATCAAAAGATAGACGCGCCGAAGCGTGGTGCGGCCTCGCAAATAATCAAAAACAAGCCGTGTCCATGCATCCACCTGTTCTTTCGGCGCTTCTGCAAAGCCGTAGCCCGGCATGTCGACAACTGCGAGGGGTGGCAGATCGCCATCTTCACCCGAATGACCTTCTGGAACAAAATAATTCAGTTCCTGTGTTCGCCCTGGCGTGTTCGATGTGCGTGCCAGACCCTTTTGCCCGATTATGGCGTTGATCAATGAGGATTTGCCGACATTTGAACGTCCCGCAAAAGCGATCTCAAGCGGTCCTTCAGGCGGAAGGAATTTCATGGCAGGGACGCCGCGGATAAATACCCATCCTTTGGCGAAGAGCATCCGGCCTTTTTCGATGAGCCTGTTTATATTGTTTTGCGCTTCGTTCACGTCTTTTCCAGTTCCTTCGGCAGTCGGTAGGAGACTGCATTCAATATTATTCGGGTTGTTGTCAACCGAATGCCATCAAAAGAAAAAGCCCCCGGTCATGCCGGGGGCTCTCAAACTTCATCTAAGACAGACTATTCGGCCGGTTTTGGCTTTTTACGGAACAGCCCCGAAAGATTGTCCCAAAGCTCCACCTTCGCGCCCTGGCGCTTCATGATGATCGCCTGTTGTGTAATGGATAGCGTGTTGTTCCAGGCCCAGTAGATCACCAGACCTGCCGGGAAGCTGGCCAGCATGAATGTGAAAATGACGGGCATCCAGTTGAAGATCATCTGCTGTGTTGGGTCTGGAGGTGTCGGGTTCATGCGCATCTGCAGGAACATCGTCACGCCCATGATCAGCGGCCAGATTCCGATCATCAGGAATGCTGGAACTGTCCAGGGGATAAGACCAAAGAGGTTGAAGATCGATGTGGGATCCGGCGCGGCCAAGTCCTGAATCCAGCCGAAGAATGGCGCATGGCGCATTTCGATGGTGACGTACAGTACCTTGTAGAGCGCGAAGAACACCGGAATCTGGATAAGAATTGGCCAACAACCGGCGATCGGATTGATCTTTTCGGTCTTGTACAATTCCATCATGGCTTGCTGCTGTTTGACCTTGTCATCCGCATATTTCTCACGGATTTCAGTCATCTTGGGCTGCACCATTTTCATACGCGCCATAGAAGCATAGGACTTGTTGGCAAGCGGGAAGAAAAGCGCTTTCAAAATGACCGTCACGACGAGAATGGCGACGCCAAAATTGCCGATTGCCTTATAGAGCCAATCGATGAGGTAGAACATCGGCTTGGTAATGAAATAGAACCAGCCCCAATCGATAAGAAGATCGAACTGGGGAATATTGCGTTCCTTTTCATAGGCGCTGATCTTGCCGACTTCCTTGGCACCCGCAAAAACCAAATTCTCGATGTTTGCCGATTGGCCAGGCTCAATCGTCGTTGCATCGGAAAGATAATCACTCTGATATTGCGGACGGCCATTGTCAAAGTACGACATACGCGCCTGAAACGGCTTGTTGGATGATGGCACCAACGCCGCAGCCCAGTACTTGTCGGTTATACCGATCCAACCAATGTTGGTTTTCTCGGGCATGACTTCTTTTTCATCTTCAATTGCTGCAAACTTATACTCGAGAAGCTTGCCACCAGTCACAGCGATAGGGCCTTCCTGAATCACATAGGTGCTGGCGTGCAGGGGCTTTGAAAAGCGGGTTACACGGCCATAGGACGCCAGTGAAACGGGCGTCTGGGTTCCGTTGGTTACGGCATCCTTCACCGTGAACATGTAATTGTCATCGACGCTGATCGTACGCTTGAATGTCAGACCCTTTTCGTTTGTAAAGGCCAGTGTGACAGGCGTTGCAGGCGTCAGCTTGTTGTTGCCTTCGACTGTCCAAACAGTTGTCGGCCCCGGAACCGCACCCGTCGTATCGTTCCCGGTAAACCCGATTTCGACAAACTGGCCATCAGCCATTTGCGAGGGGCTCAGAAGCTGGATCGTCGGCGAGCTGTTATCGACTGTCTCGTGATATTGCTTGAGTTGCAAATCATCCAAGCGCGCGCCCGTCAGGCTCAATGAACCGCTCAGGCTCGGCGTGTCGATCTGAACACGGCTCGTCTGCCCCAATGCTGCCGCACGGGTCAAAGATCCCGTCTGCGCTTCCGGGGATTGACCTGGAATATTTGCGCCAGGAGCGGCTGGCGTCGATGATGGCAGGTTGGCCGTTCCGTCAGGATTCGTTCCCGCTGGGGCGCTAGCCTGCCCGTCAACGCGGGTTTGGCCCTGTCGTGTGGCTTCGATCTGTGCTTGCTCTCGCTGCTGTTCAACTCTGGGGTTCATGTAGAACACTTGCCAAAGCGTCAGGATCACAATGGATAAGGCAATGGTGATGAAGAAATTACGGTTGGTTTCCATTGTCAGTCCTTGGTCTAATCCGGTCGGGCCGGGTTCAATTATGCCTGTCAAGGCTTGGGCGAGCGCCGGGTCATTGATTTCTTGGCAACCCGTTTAGAGAGTTCCCGGGTCAAATCCGCAAAAGGCGCCTTCAGGGCGTCAGGGCGGGCAACGATCACATAGTCGGTTCCGGCAGCCATGTCATTAGCAACATTGACGCGCACAGCTTCTCGCAAGCGGCGTTTTATGCGGTTGCGGACAACAGCATTTCCGTTTTTTTTTGTGACCGTAAAGCCTACACGAGTTGGACCATCCTGATCTTCCCTCTGCTTTACTTCAACGAGAAAATAAGCACCGCGGCGCTTTTCCCCGTTACGGACAGCCAAAAACTCCGCTCTCTTGCGAAGGCGGAGTGGCTTTTGCTCATTCATTCTATAGTGCCAACTTTGGCCATCCGCACGAAATCGCGCGGAATGACTTATGCCGACAACCGCTTGCGACCGCGAGCGCGACGCGCTGCAATAACCTTGCGGCCGCTTGCCGTTGCCATACGGGCACGGAACCCGTGACGACGTGCGCGGACAAGCTTGGATGGCTGATAAGTACGCTTCATTTGTTAAATACCGCGGTGTGCGGCCCTTCTTGTGGTCTGTCCTATGACAGGAGCATATCAGGACCGCCGTTAGCGTATTAAAAATACACCGTTGATAAAACGTCGCGTGGGGCGGTCAACCCGGACGTGGGCGGCTTATAGATGCGGGAAGCCTATAAGTCAATTGACGGAGGCGATTCAAAAATAGGCAAACAGGAACAAGTGATTTATTGTATGGCATGGGCATTTGACCTACATCATGTAGGGTCAATGGAGCTTATATGGTCGATAGTCAGCAAAAGCCAGAAAGAAGCCCGCAAATGAGCGCGGGAAGGCGTTTGCCTGTCTTAAAGCGCCTTTCCGGGAAATTGCTGCGCCTTACTCTTCTTTTCGGCCTGCTTGCTGAAATCATGATCTTCGTTCCCACCATCGCAGATATGCGTATTCGCTGGTTGTCAGACAGGCTCAATACCGTCGCAGCTGCAAGCGTGGTCTTGGCCGCCAGCGATGCCAAGGATATTCCACAATCCGTGCAGGATGATGTCTTGCTGGCGACAGGCACAAAGGCCATTGCATTAAGGGAAAAAGGCGCATCCCGCCTGCTTGCAGTGTCAGATATGCCATCGAAAGTCGATAAGCACATCGATATTGCCGTTACTGATCCTGTGACCATGATTCGAGACGCATTCGACGAACTCATTAATGGCGGCGACCGCATCATCCGGGTTTATGGTCCGGTGGGCGATACTGGGAAGGTTGTCGAGCTTCTCACATCCGATGCGCCCTTGCGCAATGCCATGTTGCTCTATGCCCGCAATGTTGCCCTGATCTCGCTGTTTATCTCGGTGATTACGGCCAGCCTCGTCTTCCTCGCCATCAGCCATCTGCTCATTCGCCCAATACAGAGAATGAGCGATAATATGCTCGCCTTTGCGCAGCAGCCTGACGATCCCCAACGCATCATCGTGCCTGGAAAGCGCGAGGATGAACTGGGCATAGCGGAGCGGGAGCTTGCTGATATGCAGCAGCGCTTGCAGCGGACCCTCTCTGAGCAGAAACATCTGGTTGACCTAGGCCTTGCCGTCTCGAAGATCAATCATGACATGCGCAATATTCTCGCATCTGCCCAACTGATATCCGATCACCTCGCCAATACGAGCGATCCAGCCATACAGCGCTTTATTCCCAAACTTGTGCGAACGATTGACCGGGCCATCAACTATTCCCAAACTGTCCTAGCCTATGGTGGAACACAGGAAGCTCCGCCGCAACGACGCAGGGTCAAGCTCCATGCACTCGTTAATGATGTGGAAGAAATGCTCGATCTGGATGCAAAAGTAAGCGCCGGGACGAAACCGACCATCGAATTCAAGAACCTCGTGCCCGAAACATTCGAGATCGATGTGGACCCGGATCAGTTTTTCCGAATCATTTCCAATCTCTGTCGAAACTCTGTCCAAGCTATGCTCGGAGATACCCGCAATGATCCGTCATTGGTCCGGCGACTAACGATCACGGCCGGACAAATCGGCATGACATCAATCATTGGCATAGACGATACCGGCCCGGGCTTGCCCGCAAAAGCGCGTGAAAATCTCTTCACTGCATTCAAGGGTTCGGCGCGGTCTGGCGGCACAGGTCTTGGCCTCGCCATTGTTCATGAGCTTGTCCGCGCCCATGGCGGAACCATCGAGTTGCGTGATCATGAGGGAGCCGGAACGAGCTTTGAAATTCGCATCCCTGATCAGCCGGTATCGCTCGCCGAATGGCGATCCCGCCGCAGTGCACCTTCATGACATGAAGTTTGGTCGCGATGTCTGAGTACCTCCCCGCTTACTGGCCGCAAATTTTCTTCGTCCTCTCGATTGTCCTTGGCGTCCCCGCCGCAGTGCACGCGACAATGACCAAAGAGGAAGTTCGCGCAGCGATTGGTTGGGTCGGCGTTATCATCCTCTCGCCGGTCATTGGCCCACTCATTTACGCGATTGCGGGCATCAACCGCATACGGCGCTCATCCATTTCGTCGCAGCGCGCATTCTTGCATGAAATAGGACAAGGCAACTTTCTGCGTTTTGATGCTGCCGAAAAAGACATTCTGGCGCATTTCGAAAAACGTCTTGCAGCAATGAAGACGTTGGGCGATCGCGTCAGCCGCTGTCGTCTGACCACCGGCAATAGCATCACCATGCTCCAGACCGGCGACGAAGCCTATCGGGCCATGCTTGAAGCCGTTGGCTCGGCTGGGCGAAGCATACTTGTCGAAACGTATATTTTTGACCGCGACAAGATTGGCTTGCGCCTTGCGGATGCACTTATTGCTGCATCAAAACGTGGGGTGGAGGTCCGGGTTTTGATTGATGCCGTCGGGGCGCGCTATTCCATTCCGAGCATCGTCGGCTATCTCTCCAAACATGGCATCAAGGTGGATGTGTTCAACGGCAATATCATCATGGGCCTTCGCCTGCCCTATGCCAATCTCCGGACTCACCGAAAAATACTGGTTGTTGACGGCAGGGTGGTCTTCACCGGCGGCATGAACATTCGCGCAGGATTCTCAGCCGAAGTCGCCGGTGAGGACAATGCGCGCGATACGCATTTTCGCTTGACTGGCCCCATCGTCACGGATCTTTTCCATATAGCCTCTGAAGATTGGCGTTTTACAACAAACGAAGCTTTGACCGGCGAAGCCTGGCATATCGCGCCTCCGGAAAAGCGATCCGGCGAACCGGTCTTCATCCGCGCCGTACCTTCCGGCCCTGATCGCAGTCTTGAGGCCAATCATAAGATGCTCATGGGCGCGTTCTCTATAGCGCAGAGCCACATTCGCATCATGTCTCCTTACTTTCTGCCGGACCGGGAGCTCATCAGCGCATTGGTCACCGCCGCCCGACGTGGCGTTGAAGTTGATATCGTCATTCCATCCAATAACAATCTCAAACTGGTGGATCGCGCCATGACGGCACAGTTCGACCAGATTTTGAAAAGTCACTGCCGGATATGGCGCGCCAGTGGCAACTTCAATCATTCAAAGCTGCTTTCAGTCGATGGCGTGTGGGCCTATGTGGGTTCATCAAACCTTGACCCACGATCGCTACGCCTGAATTTCGAGGTGGACCTTGAGGTCATGGATGCCGAGTTTGCATCCATGGTGGAAGGATTGGTTCAGAATGCTCTGGATACTGCAAAACCTGTCCTGCTTCAGGATCTGCGCGCGCGTTCGTTCTGGGAACGGCTGCTGGACAGGATTATCTGGCTAGGCTCACCCTATCTTTGATAAACCCGGCTTCCGCGACAGCCGATTTCAAATCAACATAGGCCTTGATCGGGAGATGGTCGGAGGCAACGCGCGCCAGTGGCGTGTCGTGAACTTCGATGGTCGTCACGAGACTATGAGGGTGCCCCAGCACCCGGTCCAATGCCAATACCGGAAAGCGTGACGGAAAGCTTGGGACGGCATTTTGCACAGGATCAAAGACCGGCGACAATAAATGCAGGGAAGACCCCTTGCCAACGCGCCATTCATTGAGATCGCCCATCAAAAGCGTCGGCCTGGACGGATCGGCATTCACTGCCCTCAGAATCGCTTCTGACTGCTGCTGGCGCGAATGCCGGAGCAGTCCGAAATGTGCTGCGATTATCCGTAAAGGCCCAGCGACGAGATCGATATCAACGACCAATGCGCCCCGAGGTTCCAGCCCCGGCAATACGAGTTGCTGCACATGGCGCACAACCCCCTCCCGGAACAGAAGAAGATTGCCATGCCATCCATGCCCCTTGGGATAGAGCGATGTAACCGGCACAGGAACAAGGCTGTTCTCACGATGCAAGCGCGCAAGGTCGAGCAATCCGGTACGCTCGCCGAAACGCTTGTCGGCTTCCTGAATGGCAATAACGTCAGCGCCGATCTCACTTATGACGTGAGCAATCCTGTCAGGGTCGAATTTCTTGTCTATCCCTACGCATTTGTGAACATTGTAGGAGGCAATCAGCAAATCATTGCGCACGCGCGCTACGCCCGACGTAGGGCGCTTCTTGCGATTTCTGACAGCCGCCAGAATACTTGCTGAGACGCTTGGCTTGATTGGCCGCGCCGGCTTCTTGCTATCCATCAAATAGAGATAAGTCGCCATGCGCCGAATGGCAAGCAGGTGTTTTAGAGCCTGTTGCCGACCAGATGTGCCAATTGTGCGCCTACCTCGTAATAACCTTCCCGAAGGCCGCGCATCCCCTCCTCTTTCGGCTGAGACACCGGAAGCGGCAGGTTGGCTTCGCTGACGCGGCCGGTAATATGTTCGGCGAGCAAGCGCCCAAAAACAGTGCCCGGAGCAATGCCACGGCCGTTATAGCCGCTAAAGCTTATAATGTTGGGCGCAAGTGTGTGGAACCTTGGAAGATTATCACTTGTCATGCCGATCTTGCCGTACCAGCCAGCTTCGAAAGTGACATCCTTGATCTGGGGAAAGAGCTTGCGGATTGATCTGGCAGCCCAAGCTTTGTGAACAGCCATTCCCGTTCCGCGCAACGCACCGACACTTCCGAAAACAAGTCGCCCGGCACGATCCATTCGGAATGAGCTGAGAATTTCCTTTGTGTCCCAGCCACCCTGCCGTTCAGGCAAGATCGTGTCACGCACATTTTCCGGCAATGGCGTCGTGGCAAAATTGAAATATGGCAGGTGCAATAGTTCGGCTCTGAGCGCAGGCCATGGCAACGTTGTATAAGCATTGGTGGCGACGATCACCCAGTCGGCGGAAATGGTGCCTGATGGCGTGTGCACGGCCCATTGTGAGCCGGATCGTTCGGTCGCATGCACGGGTGTGTCCGTATATATCGCGACGCCATTTGCCTGAGCAGCTTTCGCCAGGCCACGCACATAGCCGAGCGGCTGAATTGTGCCTGCGCGACTATCCAGCAATGAGCCACTATAAGCGCTCGACCCTACCTTGGCAGCCGTTTCCGCTGCATCCAGAAGACGAACAGCCGCGCCACGCGCCTGCCATTGTTCTGCGCGCTGTTCGAGCTGTTTCATTCCGCTTTTGCCCACGGCACAATGCAAAGTGCCCTTACGCTCCAGCTCGCACTCGATCTGATGTTTGTCGACAAGGTCGAAAACGGATTGGGGGGCATTGCCCAAGAGTTCAAGCAGACGCTCGCCATGCAGATGGCCAAGCACAGCAGGCAGATCATTTGGCATGACCCACATGCCTGCATTGACGAGACCAACATTGCGGCCCGAGCCGCCAAAGCCGATTTCCACAGCATCGACAACCGCAGCCTTCGTACCGGCTTCAGCAAGATGCAACGCTGCAGAAAGCCCGGTAAAGCCAGCGCCGACGACGGCAACATCAACGGAAATATCGCCATGCAAGCGCTCGGTTTTTGGGGCGGGAGGCGCCGTTTTCTCCCATAGGCCGTGCGAGTGTTCATCGTTCAGCATAGCATCACCGTTTGGCCAAATTTCTTGTTTCGATCACCGTTATAAATCGGGTTTCAGCCCACGGAAATGAAATTCCTGGAAGACATGATGCTGTCAGCGAATGACCGACATATCCGGTTGCTGGTCGCTGACTTGAGCCGCAATCCAGCTGATGAAGCTTTGCACCAGCGGATTCTCCTTTTTGTGCTCCGGCACCACCAGATAATAATTGTTCTCGGTCTGCAATGGCTGGTCAAACAGCACCTGCAAACGGCCCGTCTCCAGTTCCTTTTCGATGAGATAGCGTGGGAGCAATGCGAATCCCAGCCCTGCCAACGCGGCTTCAATGACCATGGAAAAATGCTCGAATCGATGCCCCTTATAGGGGCTGACGACTTCGGCTTGCTGCGTTTCGAACCACGACGCCCAGGCTTTGGGTCGCGTGGATAAATGCAGCAATGGTGCCGAATTTGCCAGCCCTGAAGGGGTATCTATCGGATTTGCACGGCACAATTCCGGACTGCCCACAGGGACAATCATTTCGCTGCATAGATAGGTACACGTCGCATGCGCCCAGACCGGCTGGCCATAATGGATTGCCAGATCAAAAGGCTCCTCATCAAAATCGAAGGGTTGCGAGCGGGAAGCAACACTCAGTGCCATTTCCGGGTGACCATGGAGAAAATCCGGTAACCTTGGCATGAGCCAGCGGCTGCCAAATGTCGGCAATGTAGCGATACTCAATGACGAGGCCGACTGGGATGCAGCCATGGCGCGCAACATTGTCTCTTCCGTCAAACCGAGCAGACGCCTGACTTCAGGCAAAAACTTCTGGCCCGCATCGGAAAGAACGACCCGCTGACGTATGCGCTCGAACAGGAGCACGCCGATCTGATTTTCCAGCTCGCTCAATTGCCGCGATACGGCGCTTTGGGTCAGGCTCAACTCCTTGGCCGCCTGGGTGAAACTGCCATGGCGGGCCGCACATTCGAACGTTTGAAGAATATCGATGTCAGGGATCAGGCGTCTCGTTAACTTCATTCTCTTCTCGCATCAACCCAGTTTGAATCGTCGTAATACGCGGGGGCTGTCAGTCTGTATAATCCATATTGAGCATGACAGGAAAAGATTTGCTGTCCAAATTCAATGCGGAATCGATCATTATGAACTCATTGACGTTTCTTGCGCCGGATACTATCCGGGCGTCCTTCTCTTCGGCCATGTCCTCCATGTATCGCAACGAGGTTCCTGCTTATGGAACCTTGCTGTCGCTCGTTGCCGAAGTGAATGAAAAGACCTTGGCCGACTCGCCGGATCTGGCCGAGCGATTGGAGCAGACCGACACGCTCGACCGCATCTCCGAAGAACGTCATGGTGCTATACGTGTTGGCACACCCGCTGAACTTTCTATGCTGCGCCGTGTCTTTGCAGTCATGGGAATGTATCCAGTCGGCTATTACGACCTGAGCGAGGCCGGCGTTCCCGTGCATTCGACTGCGTTCCGTCCGGTGGGCGATGCGGCCTTGAAGATAAATCCATTCCGGGTTTTCACTTCCTTGCTGCGCCTTGATCTCATCGAAGATGCCGCCCTTCGCGTGGAAGCCCGCAAGACGCTTGCTTCCCGACAAATATTCACCGCCGATGCTCTTTTGCTTCTCGAAAAAGCAGAAGCAAATGGCGGTCTTGATGCGGATGATGCTGCATCCTTTGTCCAGGAGATACTCGAAACATTTCGCTGGCACGATCACGCAAGCGTCAGCAATGACCTTTATCGCCGTTTGCATGATGCCCATCGTCTGATTGCCGATGTTGTCTCATTCAGGGGGCCGCACATCAACCATTTGACGCCGCGTACGCTTGACATTGATGCTGTGCAGACATTGATGCCAGCCAATGGCATTTCGCCCAAAGCAGTTATTGAGGGTCCGCCGACGCGCCAATGTCCCATTCTTTTACGCCAAACCTCCTTCAAGGCTTTGGAAGAAAGTGTTTCCTTCATCAATGCTGAAGGCAATTGGGAGAAAGGTTCCCACACTGCACGTTTCGGCGAAATCGAGCAGCGAGGCATTGCCCTCACACCAAAAGGTCGCGCGCTTTATGACCGGCTGCTGACAAAGTCACGCGAGGTCATTCGCCCTGCAGCGGATGGCTCCAACGCGCAAGCCTATATTGACGCGTTGGCGGACGCATTCAAAGATTTTCCCGATGACTGGGAAACCATCCGCACCGAAAAACTCGGCTATTTCCGCTATAGTCCTGTTGCAGATTCGACAGCTCGGAGCAGTAACCTCGAAGACCTTATTCGCGAGGGCGCGGTTCAGTTCGATCCAATCGTCTATGAGGATTTTCTGCCCGTTAGCGCGGCGGGTATTTTCCAGTCAAACCTTGGCGATGCAACTGCTCAGAAGTTTGCGGCCAGCCCGAGCCAGCAGGAGTTTGAACTCCATCTCGGCGCTCCGGTGCTTGATGAATTCGAGCATTATGCCAATCTGGAAAACGCCTCCATCGAAGACTGTTTACAGCAATTGCGCCCGGTTGCGCTTGCCAGTTAGGCCGTTTCAATAATCCGTACCGACTGATAAAAGCCGGTCAGCTCATTCGACAGATAAAAAGGGTAGCAAGATGACTATTGCTCAG
Source organism: Phyllobacterium sp. K27 (assembly GCF_054796155.1). NCBI lineage: Bacteria > Pseudomonadati > Pseudomonadota > Alphaproteobacteria > Hyphomicrobiales > Phyllobacteriaceae > Phyllobacterium > Phyllobacterium sp. K27. The sequence continues at coordinate 84,069 of NZ_CM139240.1, forward strand.
GAAGTAAAAACACTCCTTTCCAAGCTCGGCGTTGCGGAGGCGGCCTATACGGGCGGCACAATGGCTTCATTCAGCCCGGTTACAGGTGAAAAAGTTGCCGATGTTGCAGTTCATTCCGCTGCCGATACGGCAGAAGCAATCGAAGCTGCCGACGCAGCCTTCCGCGAATGGCGTCTTGTTCCCGCACCCAAGCGCGGCGAACTGGTTCGCCTGTTCGGTGAAGAGCTGCGCGCGCACAAGAATGATCTGGGTCGGCTTGTTTCAATCGAAGCTGGCAAGATTCCATCTGAAGGTTTGGGCGAAGTCCAGGAAATGATCGACATCTGTGATTTCGCAGTTGGTCTTTCGCGCCAGCTCTATGGCCTGACCATCGCAACAGAACGTCCCGGCCATCGCATGATGGAAACCTGGCATCCGCTCGGCGTTGTTGGCGTTATTTCTGCCTTCAACTTTCCAGTCGCTGTCTGGTCGTGGAACACGGCGCTTGCCCTCGTATGCGGCGATTCCGTTGTCTGGAAGCCATCGGAAAAAACACCGCTGACCGGCCTTGCCTGCCAAGCCATTTTTGATCGCGCCGCAAAGCGTTTCGGCGATGCTCCAGCCGGGCTCGCGCAGACTTTGATGGGTGACCGTACAATCGGCGAGGCTCTTGTTGACCATCCGAAGGTGGCACTGGTTTCAGCAACAGGCTCCACACGCATGGGCCGCGAAGTCGGCCCGCGTCTGGCCAAGCGTTTTGCCCGTTCAATCCTTGAGCTTGGCGGCAACAATGCCGGTATTGTTTGCCCATCGGCTGATCTTGATATGGCGCTGCGCGCCATTGCCTTCGGAGCCATGGGAACAGCTGGACAGCGTTGCACCACGCTCCGTCGCTTGTTCGTGCATGAAAGCGTCTATGACACGCTCGTCCCGCGTCTCAAAAAGGCCTATGAAAGCGTTTCCGTCGGCAGCCCGCTCGATACACCTTCCTTGGTTGGTCCGTTGATCGACAAGGCAGCATTCGACAATATGCAGAAATCAATCAGTGAGGCAGTAGCCCACGGTGGCAAGGTTACTGGCGGCGCGCGTGTCGAAACCGATCATGCCAACGCCTATTATGTGCGCCCTGCCCTGATCGAAATGCCAAAGCAGACCGGACCTGTCGTTGAAGAGACCTTCGCACCGATCCTTTACGTTATGAAGTATAGTGATTTCGATCAGGCTATCGTCGAGCACAATGCTGTTGGCGCCGGTCTGTCATCCTCGATTTTCACGCTCAATTTGCAGGAAGCCGAACGCTTCCTCAGCCCGGACGGCTCGGATTGCGGTATTGCCAATGTCAATATTGGCACATCCGGTGCTGAAATCGGCGGTGCATTTGGCGGCGAAAAAGAGACTGGCGGTGGACGCGAATCCGGGTCCGATGCATGGAAGGCCTATATGCGCCGCGCAACCAACACTGTGAACTATTCGAAGGCATTGCCTTTGGCTCAAGGCGTATCATTCGACATCGATTGATCTGAATTTCACTGCAACGCAGTTGCTCCCGCTGTTAAAACGGCGGGAGCAATATTTCTGCAAAACCGCCTACGCAGCCTGGAACTGCTCTCCGACAAATTGCCAGTTTACCAGCTTTTCCAGTACCGCAGCCACATGCTCGGCCCGCCGGTTCTCATAGTCGAGATAGTAGGCATGTTCCCACACATCGATACCGAGCAGCGTCTTTTTGCCATCCGCCAGTGGATTGCCCGCATCCTGCATTCCAATGACGGCTAGTTTATCGCCATCCTTTACCAACCACACCCAGCCGGTGCCGAACACCTTGTCCGATTCAGCGACGATCTGCTTTTGCAATTCGTCAATGCCGCCGAATGAATTTTGCGCGGCGTCCAGAAATGCACCCTCTGCCCCAGCGGGTCCACCTTTGAACTGCTCCCAGTACAGATTGTGATTCCATGCTTGTGCGGCATTGTTGAAAATTGCTGTTTCATTTTCCTTTTTGGCACGCACGATAACTTCTTCCAGAGGTAGTTCCGCATAGGGCTTTTTCTCGGTCAGCGTGTTGAGCTTCTTGAAGTAACCCGCATGATGCTTGCCATAATGCAGACCAACAGTCCTTGCTGAAATGACTGGACTTAACGCTCCTTCTTCATAGGGCAGTTCAGCCTGCTTGAAGGGCATCGAAGCCTGAGCACGAACGGAGGGCGAAAAAAGTGTCGTGGCGGCTGCAGCGCCAGATAGCGCGAGCATATGGCGGCGGTTCATTTTCATTTGATTCTCCTGCGTTCGGTGGAACTCTGCATATGCGCAAACGACTGTAAAGCAGCAGAGTTCCACGGGACACATATGGCTGTGCTGCTCAGCTTAGGATTTTTTCAATTCCGCAACGACCGCATCAAAGAATACATTGGGATCAATCGGCTCCTTGCCAACCGGCTTGGGTTGCGCTCCAAACGTGACAATGACGACCTTTTCAACCGGGTCGATATAGATATTCTGACCCTGAATCCCGATGGCGGAAAATGCACCGTCCTTGATGGAAGGCTCTGTCCATGCCGTCCACCACATATAGCCGTAATCAAGCTTTTTGCCATCTTTGAGCGTCTTGGGCGTCGTCGCGTCTTTCACCCAGCCCTCAGGCAATAAGGATTCACCATTAACAACGCCATTGTTCATGAAGAAGAGGCCGAAACGCCCATAATCGCGCAAGGTCGCGCTTATCCCGCTGCCACCAATCTCGACTCCATCCGGCGAATCCAGCCACCAGTTCGCATCGGTTTCCATTCCGAAAGGCGCCCAGATTTTCTCGGACAGATAGTCAGCAAGGGGCTTTTTCACCGCGCCGCGTACGATCTCGCCAAGAATCTGCGTTTCTCCCGTGCTGTAGGTGTGCAATGTCCCAGGCTCAGCAGCGCGCGGCAGTTTCGCCATCAGCTCCACAGCCGAGCGTGGTTTTTGCGATATTTGCGCTCTCAAAAGCGCACGACGATCCGAATTTGGATCAGTGTAGGTTTCATTCCACTGTACGCCCGACGACATCATCAAAACATCGCGGACTGACACACCATCATAGGCACTGCCTTTCAGCTCTGGCACGTAATCCACGACCTGCGCGTCCAAGCCTTTGATCAACCCATCCTTGATGGCTATACCTGCAAGGGTGGAGCTGATGGACTTTGCCACCGACATCGACATCCAACGTGTCTTTTCAGTGTTCCCGCGTTGATATGTCTCAAAGGCGATCTTGCCGTCCTTGATAACAAGCATGGCTGTGATGTTATCGAGTGCCACGAAATCGTAAAGGTCGTAGTCCTTGTCCTCATACTTGAATTTTACATTGGTAAGCTGCTTGTCAGCCTTTGGCAGATCAAGCGCATTTGTTCCGGCTTTGATTGTGCGTGTTGGAAAAAGCCGGTCAATGTTCCGATAGGTGCTGACAGCCAAATCCGGCAGGAGCGATCCATCATAGACCTGTTCAACAGTCCCGATAGGCTCATTTGCATGCGGATATGTGCTGTCAGCAGCAAGCACCGGAAAAGTAGTCCACACCAAAGCCGCACCAACCATCGTGGCCTTGAACGGTGATACCCTCATGTGATTTTGAAGCATTTGCATCTCCTCCTACTGTTGTCCGGCAAGAGTGCGGTGTTCTTCGCTCGGGTTCAATGCTTGAAACCGTTTTTCTATCGTAGCGTGGATTAGATCAGGGCCGTGATCACTAAATATATGCCGAGCAAGAGCAGTCCGCTGAAAAAGACACGCCGGAATGCTTCGGCGCTCATTCGCGCTCTAAGCATTTGTCCGATGAACATGCCAAGCAAAGCGGGAATCAGCGCAAGCACCGAGACACCAAGCAGCGACACGGGTGCCATTTGATCACCGGCATGTAGCGCGAGCCCAAGAGCCAGCGCGATCGTAGATACTGTGAATGACAGACCCAATGCCTGGATCAGCTCTTCTTTTTCCAGCATCAACGCCTGCAGGTACGGAACCGCCGGAATAACGAATACGCCGGTTGCTCCTGTCACGAGTCCTGTTATCAGCCCGACCAGCGGCGAGAGCAGGTTTTCATAACGCCCGCTCATCTGAAACCTGACTTGCAGCAATCCCAGCATTGCATAGATCGTCAAAGCCGCACCAAGGCCGGATAGCGCAACGCCGGTGTGACCGCCTGTCAGCCAACCGCTTCCGGCGATGGTTCCAACGGCAACGCCCGCCATCATGGTCCAGAGGCGCTTGAAAAGCGACTTGAACGATGGGCCCGCCAGCAACTGCCATACATTGGTAATGAAGGATGGGATAATCAGGATCGCAGCACCTTGTGCGGGAGGCATGATAATTGCCAGAAGACCCATTGCTACGGTGGGCAAGCCCATCCCGACGACACCTTTTACAAGGCCAGCCAACAGGAACACCGATGCCACGATGATCCAGATCATCGGAGAGACGATAACATGGCTGGTTGCGATACTGACCAGCTTTCCGGCAACTTCAATCATGTAAAAGCACTTCCTGTTCGCCTGGTGTATTCCACGCTGACTCTTGACCTTTCCGCGCCAAATCCACAATCTGGAATTACCCCGGCTAGCCTTCGTCCTGGCCGAAGTCACGAGGTGTTGGTTTGCGATTTGATCTGGTCGATCTGAGATTGTTTTTGCACATCGCTGAAAGCGGCAGCATCACTGCGGGCGCCGAACGCTCGGGCCTGGCGCTTGCATCGGCAAGTGCGCGCATCAAGGGCATGGAGGATATGCTGGGTGTAGCCCTCGTTGAGCGGAAACGGCGCGGCGTCGCCCTCACCTCGGCTGGCCATACGCTCCTTCATCACGCGCGAACAATCCAGAACCAGATCGAGGCTATGACCGGACATCTTGGCAAGCACGCCGATGGTCTCAGGGCGCGTGTTCGCCTGCTAGCCAACACAGCCGCCGCTACGCAATTTGTGCCAGATTTACTGTCGACCTTTCTCGTGGCCAACCCTCACATCGATGTGGATCTTGAGGAATTTCCCAGTCACCGGATCGCGGAAAAGCTTGCAAATGGCTATGCCGATCTTGGTATAGCTGCCAGCTGGGCGGATCTATCGAGTCTTGAACAACGGCCCTTTTGCATTGATCGGCTCGCAATCATGCTAGCGCGCAATTCCCCATTTGCTTCCGGTGCCCGCTCAATCCGCTTTGAAGACGTGGTGACGGAACCCTTCATAGGCCTGGCCATAGGCAACGCCCTGCAGGAACACATCATCCGGCGGGCAGCACAGCTTGGACGCCATCTGAACTTTCGGGTGCGCGTCACAACGCCGGAAGCCGTTAGCCAGCTTGTTTCGGATAATGTTGGAATTGCCGTTGTTCCTGAGGCTGCGGCCCGCAAGGCCGCTCGCTCGCGCAAGTTGAGGATAGTTCCCCTCAATGATGAATGGGCGACGCGGCTTCTGTGCCTCTGTGCCCGTCGTTTCAGCGATCTCACGCCGCAGGCAGCACTTCTTGCCGATACCTTGTCGCCGACCGGTGTTCAGGCACCGAACTGAACCAGATAACCAAGCCGAATTCAAAATTCGCCATTGAAGCCTTGGCGCGCATCAGCGCGAATCGCTTCGCGCATGCGAGCTTTCCGCAGCCTCATGCACCCGTAGCTCAGCTGGATAGAGCGCTGCCCTCCGAAACCGCCCAAGCCATTGAAAAACATAGTAATTTCTCCTTTAATTTCAATTGAATATGATCACTCAATGACTGGGCGTTAGGGACACGGCACGTTTAAGCCACTCCCAGCAAGCGTTTGAACCCACTATTTCATAAAGGCTTTCGTCAGACCCATTGTCCGGTCCACGATCATAACCACTGCCACCGTCATCAGGATCAGAAGAACCGAAACACTCGCTACTAGCGGATCAGCCTGACTCTCGACATGATGCAACAGTTCAACTGGCAGCGTGGTCATTCTCGGGCCTGTCAAGAACAGCGTGATGACCACTTCATCAAACGAAACGAGGAAACAGAGCGCGGTCGCGGCGACGATGCCCGGCGTCATCATCGGCAAGGTAACCTTTCTGAAAACGGCTAGAGGTTTGGCTCCGAGTGATGAAGCCGCCTCTTCGCATGAAAGATTGAGATTGCCGAGCGATACGGACAGCACCCGCAACGCATAGGGAAGCGTGATCACCAGATGACCGATGACAAGGCCTGTGAAAGTCGCCAGGAGACCCATCGAAGCGAAAATTATCAGTATGGCCAGCCCAAGAACGATCGTTGGCAACAGCAATGGCGCGGTGAACAGGTTGAACAGGAATTCCGATCCGGTGACCTTCAACCGGACGATCGCATAGGAAGCAGGAACCGCGATAATCAACGAGAGGCTGGTAACGACGACCGCAAGTCCAAGACTGGTCAGGAATGCCGACATCATGACGGTGTGTCCAAGGAAGGCTTCATACCACCGCAATGACCACGAGCTTGGCGGAAAGGCCAGAACCTGATCGCCGCTGAAGGAAATCGGAAATACAAGCAGGACCGGCGCCAGCAAAAAAAGGAACAGGATGGTCACGGTCACACGCATAAACCAGGAGGTGGGATTTTCTTCCATTACCGTTATCCTTCGATCACACGCAGGATGCGCGAATAAACAGCCAATGCCGCTCCGAAAATGATGAGCACCAGCATCGACAGCGTCGCAGCCAGCGGCCAGTTCAACGTTACGATTGCCTGATCGTAAATTTCCGTCGCCAGCAAAAACACCCGTCCGCCACCCATAAGCTTCGGCGTAATGAAGGAGGAAATGGCAAGGACAAAGCAAAGAAGGCACCCAAGGGCGATGCCTGGCAGAGTGAGAGGCAGGATAACGCGCCAGAACGTCCTGAAAGGTGTCGCGCCAAGTGTTCGGGCCGCCTCCTCTACCTTGGGGTCTAGCCGACCGAATCCGGCCATTAGCGACAAGATCATATAGGGCATGAGGATCTCGGTTAGTCCAATGGCGACACCGGTGGTGTTGAACATCATCCGTGGCGGCTGAAACCCCATCGCTGTAATCACATTAGCAACGGGGCCTTGTTCGGCAAGGAGCGCGATCCAGCCATAGGTCCGCACCACCGCAGAAGTCAGAAGCGGCGAAATGACGAGCACCGTCAAGAATGTGCGCCAAGCACCGGACGCACGATGAAGATATAGGGCAATGGGATAGCTCACCAACAGGGTTGCGAAGGTAATTCCCAAACTGACCATGATCGAATTCGTGATCAGTTCGATATAGAAGCTATCCTGGAGCAATCCCGTCCAGTTGCCGACAGTAAACGTCTCCGCGATACCACCACCCGGCAGGGCTTCGTTGAAAGACATTCTTGCAAGATTGAGCACGGGGAGCATGAAGCCGATGGCGTTGACCAATGCTATCGGCAATAGCAAGGCAACAGCTATGCTGGCCGTGCTGGACGGCTTCTGCACGCTGACAGACAGGTCAAAAGTTGCTGCCGTCATTGATCTACTCCGAAGACGAGCGTGTCCTCGATATTCCAAGACAGCACTGCCTTCTCGCCTGGACGATGGCTTGCCTGAGACTTCATAGTCGACTGCTCAACAATGAAATCTGAACCATCGACATCGAAATGATACTGGATGACGTCGCCAACGAAAGTGACCCTCGAGAGCGGTGCAGCCATTCGGTTTGCTGTTTCGGTTTGTTGCTCTGCCCCAGCCAAATCCCAATCAATATGAATGCGATGCGGACGCACCATCACCATCACATCCCCGTGCTCCGCAGAAATAGCGGACCGGATCGTCGATGATCCAATTCGTATGCCGTCATCACCATTCCGCTTGCCTTTGATACGATTTGTCCTGCCGACAAAGGAAGCCACGAACGGTGTGGCGGGACGTTCATAAATTTCACGTGGCGTTCCGACCTGCTCGATAAGCCCGCCCTTCATAACAACGATGCGATCACACATGCTCAAGGCTTCCACTTGATCATGTGTCACGAAAACGGTCGTGATGCCGAGTTGCTGCTGAATATCCCGGATTTGCGTCCGCATCTCATCGCGCAGTTTCGCATCGAGATTTGAAAGCGGTTCGTCAAGCAGGAGTATCGATGGTTCGATGACGAGCGCGCGAGCCAATGCGACACGCTGTTGCTGGCCGCCTGAAAGTTCCCGAGGCTTTCGTTCGGCAAGATGTTCGAGTTGGACCATGGCAAGTGCCCTGGTGACTTTTTTATTGATTTCCGCGCGCGACAGGCCACGCATTTCCAGGCCGAAGGCCACGTTTTTGGCCACCGTCATGTGTGGAAACAGCGCATAGCTTTGAAAGACCAGTCCCATATCGCGGCTGTGCGGGGCGATATGGGTTACGTCGCGACCATCGACCGCGATCTTGCCAGCGGTCGGTGAGATAAGACCAGCGATCATGCGTAGCGTCGTCGTCTTGCCACAACCGGATGGACCGAGCAATGCAATGAGCTCGCCCTTCCGGACCTCAAGGTTCAAATTGGAAATGACTTCAACCAAGCCATACTTCTTGTTGACGCCTTCGAGACAAAGATAAGGATCTCTGACAGTTTCAACGCCGCTGCCTTTGATGGTTTGATGCATCATTCTAGCCTCCAAATTTTCGTCGCTGACAGGGATTTAGCGGCTGAGCGGGATGATACGGCGGCGCCATTGCTCGGTGATGTTATCCCGAATCTTCGCTACGGCCAGCCAATCGATATCTATCATCTTGTCCATATCGTCTGCTGCTGTGCGCTCGATGGCTTCCTTGGCAACGACTGTCTTGGAGTTTGTCGGCGCATAGAACATTTCGCTGGTAAACGCTGCCTGTGCTTCGGGGCTGAGCGCGTAATCGATAAATTTTTTCGCCGCGTCTCCGGCCGGAGCATTTTTTACGAGGTTGATCGTGTTGATCTGAAACCCGCTGCCCTCATCGGGCAATGAGACACCCAGCTTTCCGCCAGACGTCTGTGAATAAATTTGCGCGCGGGCATTCCAGCCAATGCCCAAGGCCGCCTGTCCATTGGCAATAGGCGCATAGACATCCGGCTTAGGCTCCCATGTCTGAACACCGGGAGCAAGCTCGCCGATCTTGGCAATGCCTGCTGTAAGGTCAGTCTTATAATCAGTGCCACCGGCGAGCTTGTTCGAAATGATGGTGAATGTCGTTCCCTGAATATCCGGGACCGAGGGGATGATCAGTTTGCCTTCATATTGCTTATCCCAAAGCACGTTCCAAGATTTTGGCACCTGCTTGACCTGATCCGTATTGTAGATCAGGACCAGATTGTCGAAGGTAACGCCAACCCCGGCAACACCCTCCACACGTGCATTAGGATAAAGGTCCTTGACGTTCGGCGAGACGCTTTCGTCGATCTTGTCAAAAATGCCCTCGTCCGCGCCAGCCTTGGCTACACTCACATCGAGAATGGCCACGTCGATTTGCGGACTGCTCTTTTGTGCACGCAAAGTGCCAAGCATCTGAGCCGAATTCGGCATACCGTAAAACTGCACGGTGATATCGGGATATTTCTTCATGAAAGGCTCGATAACGGCCTTGGTATAATGTTCCTGAAATATCCCGCTATAGGCCGTCAGTGTCACTGTCTCGGCAGAGGCACTGGATATCGCAGCGATTGTGAGTGCTGAAACAGCCATTGAAAGTTTTGCAAACATCATCTCGTTCCCTGTTTTTTTGAGTTGATTGTTATCGATCAAGCGACCTGGCGCTTCTGACCCTCCACGATTTTCGTTGCTCCCGAAATGTCGGGGAGAAACTCACCGTTGCGCAGACGATCAAGGAGCACGATTTCGTTTTCCTGCATGTCGAGCGCCTTCTCAGCGGCAGCCCGCGCCTGGGATGGCGCCAGGATTACAACGCCACTTTCATCGGCAATGATCGCATCGCCCGGCTTGATAACTTGACCGCCAACCGTAACCGGGACGTTAATCGCTCCTTCCAAGCCCAGAATTTTGGTCGTTATCGGTGACGGTCCACGACACCACATAGGCATTTCCACCTTGCGTATCTCCGAAAAATCCGTGGCCGGACCATCGATTACCGCGCCGACAACGCCGGCCAGTTTCATCGCATGTGTAACAACGCCGCCCCAGCAGGCATGGCGATCATCACCACACCGTTCGATAGCGACGAAATCGCCAGGACGGACAATCTTGGTTAGGTAGTGCAGGATAGTCGAATCCGCATGCGGAATCCGAATGGTGACGGCGGTTCCGGCAACACGTTTTTCCGGCATAACCGCGCGAATCTCTCGATCAATGAACCCTGAATGCAGGAAGTGTCCAATCGTTGCTGTCTCGACCCGTTCCATGAGCTTGATCAAATCAGCATCGATCTGGCGCGGCATTTCATTGACTTCAAACATGGTCTGACCTCTCAAAGAACGTGGTGGCGAGCAACGGGAACATCGCCGCGCACCTTGGTGACGTGGCCGAGGTCCAGTTTGGAACTGGTTGTTCCAACACCATCTGAGCATTGCGCCACGACATGGCCCCACGGGTCGATGACCATGGAGTGACCCCAGCACCATTTGCGCCCCTCGGCGTGGGAGAGTGTCTGCCCAACCGCCAGGAAATAGGTCTGCGTTTCGATTGCGCGGGCACGGGCAAGCACCTCCCAATGGTCCTTGCCGGTCATCAGCGTGAAGGCTGCGGGAAGAACGATGACTTCGGCACCCTCATCGCGCAGTTTGCGGAACAGTTCAGGAAAGCGCACGTCATAGCAAATGGCGCAACCGACCTTTGTGTCTCCCACTTGGTAGGTGACGACCTCTTCGCCGCGGCTGATCGTATCTGACTCACGGTAGACCGTGCCGCCTGGCGTATCCACATCGAACAAGTGAATCTTGCGGTATTTTGCGAGTTCCTTACCGTCAGGGCCAAAGACGATCGTCGTGTTGTAATATTTGTTGCCATCCTGTTCGACGATGCTGCCAGCATGAATCGTCACACTGTGCTTTGCTGCCAGGCCCGACATCAGCCGATAGCCGTCGCCATCCGGAAACGTCTCACCATTGGCATAGATATTGTCCCGGCCCTCACCAAGGAAAGCGTAATATTCGGGCAACACGATGAGATCAGGTGCCTCATTCTCAACAGCTTCGTTGATCAAACGTGCGGCTGTTTCAAGATTTGCAGCCTTACTGTCCTGCGAGTTCATTTGCACTAGACTGACTTTCACACTCATTCCTCCATTTTCAATGAATGGATCGTGCGCAAAATATTGTGGTGAGACAAACTCGAAATAATTGAGCAGTCCTATAGAATTTTCTTATGCGTTCGTCGCTTGCCGCTTGTGTCGCGCCTGTATGCGCTTAAGCGTCCGCCAGGCAGAGCGATACTTCAGCTGCCATCTGGGCAATGATCGACGGCAGAAGACTGTCCGGATGATCGGCATAAACCGCATGGAAGGTAAGCGGATGAAAGGCCGGTGTGACGTCAAGAATCTCCAATGCACCTGCGTCAACATATTCGCCCAGGATGACGCGCGGCAGAGGCGCGACGCCAAGACCATCTTTGGCAAGGCGCATGATGGTCGCAAGCGAGTTGGAATTCGAGATCGCCGGTGCCTCAAGCCCAGCTTCGCGAAACTGCTGCAACAGCCCATGATGAGGAACGCTTCCTTTTGAAAAGGCCAGTAATGGATAACTTGCAAGGTCGGCAAGCGTAAGTTTTTTGCCCGCCAAGCGGTATTTCGGGCTGGCCACCCAGACGCAACGATACGTGCCAAGATCGATATTGACCAAACCATGATCGAGCGCCGGTCCCATGATCAGGGCGAGATCAATTTTCCGCTCGACGATTTCCCGCGCCATGTTGAGACTGGTATCAACATTCAGATCAATGGCGATACCTGGATAGCGCTCCTGAACCCGCTCTACGAGACGCGGCAAAAACGAATGCACGATTGAATCGATGGTTCCGATGCTGACTGAACCTTTGAGACTTGTGGGATCGGCAATGGCTTCGCGAAACTCGCTGACAGCCTTTACGATGTCCTCGGCTTTCGAAACAGCCTGCTGTCCGACTGGCGTTAATTTGACCGTGCGCATATCGCGATCAAACAACTGCACGCCAAGTTCACGCTCCAACGTGGCTATGCGGTTGGAAATTGAAGCTTGCGTTGTGTTCAATTTCTCCGCAGCAGCACTAAAACTACCTAGGCGGACGATCCAGAGGAATGTTTCAACGAAGCGCAGGTTCATGTTGCTCGATCCTTTCGGAGGCATCTTCCTGCAAACGACGCGCGGTGCCAATGCCTGATCTAGTTCGAGTGCACACGATGAAAACCGCTATCTTAGGTTGCAACGGGGGAGAAGCCTGAGAGAGCGCCCGAAGTTGGTTGGTCGTAAGCCGATAGAGCGGGAATCTCAGCCGCCGTCCGAGTTGCATAACGCCCCATTATGGAACTCGCGTTCACACGCTTGAAATGGTGGGACGTAGGCGTGTGCTAACAGACGTCTATTCCAAGCTAATGATCGAGCTTGGAGAGAACGTTTGCATCGTTTTCACTCCCGTTACCATGCCTGAACCGTAGGTCCGCGTCCCAATCACTCCCTTTAGCCAACATTCGCTTTTGTGTTTTATGTAAGTGAAGGCGATGCAGCGGCCTCTGCGATACACGCAAGGCGACACTGTTGCGCCGTTCCGTTCTTCTTGAACGGCCTTGAGGAGAGATCGCCGCCGGGCAGTTCGACGTCTTTAAACAGAGCCAATTTAGGGTCGATCGTGCCCATAGAGAACGTTTGTGGATCCGGATCGGCGCTGCTGAGAAACTTACCCGAAACTGCTACCGCATTGCCGTCGGCGGTGCCTTCACTGGCTTTGAGGAAACAGTTCGGGGTCCGTCGCCTATGTCGCCGACGTCGGCGAAACCTTCCGTGCCCCGAACGGGAAAAACGACGCCCGCTTGCGCGTCGTCTATTCCAACGGGACAGAAAGTAATCTGCTTCGCCGGTCACTCCAGCGGGCGCTCTACAAGGACGAGGCAGGACGGCGCATCACTGAGCCGCGCGCTGGCCCGCTGTTCGCCGGCGAAAGCGACGACGAGGATATTGCGAGTGGGATCATCTACGTGCTTCGCAGCAAATCCGATCATCCGCTTGTCGCCGTCAACCGGGACGTGCTGCACAAGATCGGCGTGACAGGCGGCGATATTACCCGTCGGCTTGCCAATGCTAGGCTCGATCCAACCTTCCTCATGGCCGAGGTCGAGGTAGTCGCTACCTATACGCTCTACAATATCAATCGCGTGAAGCTCGAAAACCTGATCCACCGCATCTTCGCTCCGGCCCAACTGGACATCGAGATCAAGGATCGTTTCGGCAATCCGGTCGTGCCGCGCGAATGGTTCCTTGTGCCTCGCTTCGTGGTCGATGACGCCGTGGAGCGGATCAAGGACAGCACCATCGCCGAGTATGTCTACGATCCTAGGACGGCTAAACTTGCTCTCGTCTCTGGCCTGTGATGGATCAGGTGCGACCTGTTAGGCAGTTTGCACTTCCGATATTTAATCGCAACCGCTGATCAAGGTTGCCTTTCGGCGTGCGCAGCAGCTTTGGCGCCCGTGAATGAAGTAACCCGTCCTTTTGACCACTGCACTTACCGGCACATGTGTGGCACATCCCTATAACTATCCGCAGGTATCAATGCCGTGATCTCAGCTTCATCGTAGTGGCTCCAGCACCGGATGCCGACACTCCGGAACACGGCTAAGATAATCGCCTTGTCGCGATGGATATATCTACGTAACTCGGTCTCCTGGTTTCAAGAAAATGCCGTTTTTCGGATTGCTGTTCAGCACTTCGTGTGCATTACGTCAAAGCAATTACACAGAGTGACGAAGGCTAGTTCAAATGAATAAGGATCTAAATGTTGAAGCGCTTTACGCCATCGGTTTTCAACAAGTAGCGCAGTGGAAACTAAATGACCCCTTTCTTTCCTATGAAGTTGAAGTGGGTGATGAAGATCGATTGAAGCCGCTTTTTGATGTGGGGAACGCGCTTTATGCGTTCTGTAAGGGCGCCGATGTGCTCTACATCGGAAAAACAACGCAATCGCTCAAGCGCAGGATGATAGGTTACTGCAGGCCTGGCAAGACCCAAGCAACGAATTTGCGCTGTAATGAAAAGATCAGGGCGGCGGCGGAGAAGGGGGTAGAGGTTTTCATCCTTGCTTTCGCGCCGACGAACCAACTGCAATTTGGCGGCTTCGAGATCAAACCTTGCAGCTGGCTTAGAGGACGCGTTGATACGACAATTTGCTCCTGCTTGGAACGGTGGTGAGAAGGGAGTGGTGATTACTGAGAGTGCAGAAATTGAAGCGGCACAGGAAGGTAGTCTTCCTTTACAGGATGGAGCGCTGACCAATGAAATTGGTCGGTTCTCAATTCGGCTTGGAACCACCTATTATAATCAGGGGATCGTAAATCCGGGCGTAGACGCCAGCCCATTGCTTGGCAAAGAGAACGAGACTTTGGTCGTTCGATTTTCTGATGGTGCACCGGCCATTGCTACGCGAATTGATCGTCGCGCGAATAGAACCGGCGCAGTGAGATTCGTCGGAAGCAACCAGGCGATTGCCGACTGGTTTCAACGACATTTCCATGTAGGCGATCTCGTGACTGCTCGTATCATGGGGCCGAATGAGATTGAATTCCTTCTGCCATTCGATAACTGAGGCTGGACGTAACCATGGCCACGTCGGCTGATAGTCTTCACCGGTAATCGCCACGAAATGCGGATCGGTGATAATCCGGCACAGCCATGGCACAACCGCAAGCGGCATTCTGATTGGCAATCGACACCCGCTTTCCCAGCCTTCACAAACGTCCACAAAGCTTCAATGCCGATCTTAATCAAAATTCGCCATTGAAGCCTTGGCGCGCATCGGCTAGAACCGCTTCGCGCATGCGAGCTTTCCGCAGCCTCATGCACCCGTAGCTCAGCTGGATAGAGCGCTGCCCTCCGAAGGCAGAGGTCACAGGTTCGAATCCTGTCGGGTGCGCCATTTCAGCCAATTGTACCATTGCGCTTCACAATAGCCGTTTCATCGATGCCTCTCCTTTGAAGACAGGCCCGGGATGATCATCTGGCGACAGTGGTTGGCTGTACAGTTCTGCTCTGTCTCCATCCCAGCCAGATCAAAGCCAGCGCGGCAGCGCCCATCCATGGCAGCAGCAAGATGTTCAGCATCTGCCATCCGAAGAATTCGAGCAGCACTGCTGAACTGATTGAGGACGCAAGCCCGCAGGCAAAAATCGTCATGTCATTGGTCGCCTGTGCACGACCTTTCTCAGCTGGTGTATAGCTGCCGGTGAGCAATGTCGTGCCACCGATATAGAGGAAGTTCCAGCCGATTCCGAGCAGGACGAGCGCGCCTGCGAACGAACCGAAGCCGGTTCCTGTCAATGACATGGTCACATGGCCGGCGAAAAGAACCAAGCCGGTCAGCATAATGCG
This sequence comes from Phyllobacterium sp. K27, assembly GCF_054796155.1. Classification (NCBI taxonomy): domain Bacteria; kingdom Pseudomonadati; phylum Pseudomonadota; class Alphaproteobacteria; order Hyphomicrobiales; family Phyllobacteriaceae; genus Phyllobacterium; species Phyllobacterium sp. K27. The sequence continues at coordinate 99,501 of NZ_CM139240.1, forward strand.
CAACACCCCGAAACGGGCGATCAACGAGCCAGTGAAGAAGGAAGGCAGGAACATGCCGAGCACATGGAGCTGAATGACGGTTGCGGTGGTGGGAAGGTCGTGGTGATGATGCGCCATGGCAAGCGGTGTTGCGGTCATGGCGAGAATCATGATGCCATACCCGGTGACGGCCCCGAACAGGGCGACAAGATAAACTGGCTGGGTAACGATTTGCCCCCATGGCCGCCCCTTGTCGGTATCGCTATCGATGGTCTGCGCCTTAGGGACGCGAAGCCAGAGCAGCGCTCCAGCGGCCACCAGAGAGACCAGAGCCAAAATCAGAAACGAGCCGACATATTCTGGCTGCAGCAGCGGACCACCGAGGCGGGCGAGCATAGGGCCAGCCAGGGCCGCGACGACACCGCCGCCGAGCACAAGCGAGATCGCCCGCGAACGGAACGCTTCATCAGCCACCTCGCTGGCAGCGAAGCGGTAGAATTGCGCGAAAGACTGGTAGCCACCGATGAGGAAAGTGCCACACGACAAAAGGAGCAGCGAACCCACCCAGATGCCGAGTGCTGCGCACAGACCGCCAAGAACACCAAGCAGAGCACCAGCGATAAAGCCGGTTCGACGACCAACCCGTGTCATCCACATTGACGCTGGAAAGGTCACGGCGGCCGTGCCCAGGAACATGGCCGCGATTGGCATGGTCGCCAGTTCCGGACGCGAGGCGATCTGACCGCCGGCCAAAGCACCGACAGTCACGACCAGCACAGAGACCGTTTGGAAAAGCGCCTGTGCGCTCGCCAGCAGGAAAACCTGCCGATGCGTTGGATTGCCGATCATGCGGAATGCCCTTCAATGCAGCAGAATGTTGTCATACACCTCTAACACAATCAGCCATTATCAAAAGTAATGAATCCTTGTGAAACCCATGACCCATTGACCAGAATGCTACTTTCTGGACTTTTCTTGGCTACTCAAACGCGTCAATATTCCTCCAGCATGTGAAAATGGCCATAACGCCGACAGAATGAATGGAACAAAACCTCAAGAATCATGTTGCAATGTGTACGGCAAGTCGGCATGCCTTTGCTTGCCATTATCGGGCGCTTACCCGCGACGGGTAAACTCCAACCTGGTTGTTCATCGGTCCTTAATCGGCATTCGATTATTGCTGGATGGGCAATGTGAATGCCAACGACAGAGTTCATTATGACACTGGAATCCGACTTGAACTTCTCCATCACCGATATTGAGCAGCTTGAGGATAGTCTGCACAAGGCGATGCTGTCCGGCGATACTGCCGCATTAGATGAATGTCTTGACGACAGTCTTGTTGCGATAGACCCTTTTGGACGTAGACTGAACAAGCAGGAAAATCTCGATTTCCATCGGGCAAACATCCTTGAACTTGATCAAATTGATATGCTGGATCGCTCCGTGAGACTCATGGAGAATGCGGCGACAGTCTCATGGTTCGGAAAAATCACCGGAACATATTACGGTGAAAGTTTCTCTGAAAAGCTCGCCTATAGCCGAGTCTGGTCACTATGCGATGGCCGGTGGACATTGATCCTCATTCACAGCACCAGAATTACGATGTGAGGCGGCGGCAGGCCATTGTCGTGAAGTGACCAATGAAAAGGGTAGCCAAACCGGCATGCTCCCCTTTTGATGATTGGCGACCCTATGCTCGAAGTATGAGCACATCATGGATTGCTCAATTGTGATCAGTCATCCCTCTAACGAGAGGAAGAGGTCGCTCCGTCCGACCTGGCCTATCCGGGCGATCCGGCCGTTCCACCACGGGTGGTCTCGGCTTTTTATCGTCTTCCCATCCCGCCGTGGACGATCTCGATCCCGGTGCCGGTCTCTTCTGCTTTCGCGCCAATGCCTGTCCCGGCGGTCATAGCGATCGTGCCGGTCCTAACGGTCCCTGCCATAATATCCGCCATCGGTATAGACTGAACCATATCCGCCGGAACCGCCATAGTAACCACCGCCGCCGTCATCTGCTACACAGCCGGACAGCGCAATGCCGGAAAGACCGATAAGCGCAGTAACAGTTAGAGATTTTATGAACATCATTTTCCCTCCACGCTCGAGCCGAAATGTTCCGCGCGGTGTCCCCAGAAATTCTGTACGAGCCTCATTCATTCCAGTTCAAGTATCTCCCCGGCTGTATACAGGACTTCCGGAGGGCCATATTCCCCAACGTCCGGTTTCGCCTCCCGGGCCCAGGCGATAACGCCAGCATGTTTCGAAGCAAGGTCCTTGGCCGTGCGGATAGCTCGTTCTTTTGTCTCGAACTGCTGCGGTTCGCCAACCGGAAAAAGTTCCCCGGCATCTCCCTGGTCAAATGCTAGAACGACAATCAATTGCACTGGATCCATTACACTAACCTTACGTCAAACGATGATTTCGCACTGATACAAGCCATCATACGGCCTTACTGCTCTATCATGCACCTAAACGCCAGACGTTAATAGCGGTTCCAATTGCCACTATTCGATGGCGTGGGAGTTCTGCCTCGGTAACGTTTTATTTCAAAGCGCACCTTGCGTGATCTTATTGGACGGCCATATAATAGCGAATGACAACCTCTCCCCAAAATGATAGCCCTGCAACAAGCTCTGACGCTCGTCCCTGGCTTAAAATTCTCAGCCAGTATCGCAAGCCGCACAGAGGACGCAGCGCCTTTGAACTTGCGGTCACTCTGGTTCCATTCGCCATTTTCTGGGCTTTGTGTTGGGCTGCCGTCCATTATGGCTATTGGTGGGGTTTGGTTCTGATCATTCCAGCTGCAGGCTTTCTGTTGAGGCTATTCATGATCCAGCATGATTGCGGCCACGGATCATTCTTTGCTCACCGCCATACGGACGACTGGACTGGTCGGGTGATTGGTGTCCTGACATTGACGCCTTATGATTATTGGCGGCGTAGCCACGCTATCCATCACGCCTCTGCGGGTAATCTGGACGAACGTGGTATTGGTGACATTACCACGCTGACGGTTGCCGAGTATCACGCCCTGTCCCGTTGGGGCCGGATCGGTTATCGGCTCTATCGTCACCCGGCGGTCATGTTCGGCGTCGGGCCCGTGTGGCTCTTCTTCTTCAAGCAGCGGCTGCCCTTCGGCATGATGCGTTCCGGTGCTGCGCCGTGGATTTCGACCATGGCAACCAATCTTGGTATCGCGGTCTGTGCCATATTTCTGATGTGGCTTGTCGGCGTTGGCCCGTTTCTTCTGGTACATTTGCCCATTGTGGCGCTTGCCGGAGCCGCCGGTATCTGGCTGTTTTACGTTCAGCACCAGTTCGAAGAAACCCATTGGTCATCCGCGCCGGAATGGCAGTTCCATGAAGCAGCCCTGCATGGTTCTTCGCACTATATATTGCCGGGCTTCCTGCAATGGATCACCGGCAATATCGGTATTCATCATGTCCATCATCTGTCCAGCAAGGTTCCCTGCTATCGGCTTCCGCAGGTTTTGAAGGACTATCCTGAGCTCAGCGATATTGGCCGCATTACCATTATGGAGAGCCTACGCTGCGTGAAACTTGTTTTGTGGGATGAAAACCGCAAAAGGCTTGTCTCCTTCAGGGAAGCAAGGGCGCAACTATAACAAGTACCAGCGCCAGCCTTCGTCAGGCGATGGACAGCTGCTCGCGTCTGGCGGTGCGGGCAAGCCTTATCACGGCAAGGCCCAGCATCGAGAATATGCTGCCAATAGCACCAAGATAGGCAAGCCCCAGATTGGCGATAACCAACCCGCCTATCATTGATCCAACGGCAACTCCCAGGTAGAGCGCGGAATAATTGAGCGACAGTGCGAGCGGCGCACTTTCCGGTGCTATCGCCAATATGCGGCTTGCCTGTGCTGGAGGAAACATCCAGGCAATAACACCCCAGACCACCATATGTGCGATCAGGGCAATACCGGCGATCTCATGTGGCAAGGTCATGATCCAACTGACAAGGATCAGGGCAATCGTGTTGAGGATGGAGGCCGTGATCACAGTCTTCGTCGCGCCGAAACGATCCGCCAGCTGCCCACCAAGAAAATTGCCGAATGCCGCACCAACGCCGAATGCCAGAAGGATAACCGGCAGATATTCGCGGGCAAGACCTGTTCCCTCCACTGCAACAGCTGCAATATAGGTATAAACGGCAAAGCTTCCGGTCATATAAAAAAGCATCGTCAAAAGTGCAGGCAACAAGCCCGGGTGACGGATGACACTCAGGCGCTTGGCCAGTGTCATTTTATCTGCATAAAGGCCACGCGGCAGTAACAACCAAACAATCATCGTGGCCAGAACACCGATCAGGGCGATGAAAAGATATGTGCCGCGCCAGCCCGCGAAGCTGCTGATAAATGCACCTAATGGCGCACCAAACGCCACAGCCAGAGTTGTTCCTCCCACAACCACAGAGATCGCTCTGGCGCGGTGGTGCGGCTCCGATATTGCAACAGCTGTTGCTTGCGCTGTAGCAGCATAAAGTCCTGCCACGACTGCAATCAAAAGACGGGCGACTAGCAGGAGAACATATGTCGGGGATATTGAGGCCAGCAATGCACCAAGAACAAACACCAATGCGCTTCCAGCCAGAACCAGACGTCTGTCCAGTGCGCCTGTCAGGGCGGCAATGACCGGCGCGCCGATTGCATAGGCAAAAGCATAGGTCACAACGAGATACCCTGCCTGAACGAGAGTTACGCCGGTGTCTCCGGCAATCTCTGGCAGAAGGCTGGCCACGACAAAGCCCTCAATACCAATCGCAAACGTGCCCAGTGCTAATCCAACAAGACGAATGTCCATGGCCAGTACCCTAATGTTCAATGATCGTTGAACTATTGGGTGCCGTGAAATCAAAGTCAAGCATTAAGTTCAATAATCATTGAACATTGAACTCTCTCCTGCCAATTGCTATGATAGAAGCATGACGAACGCCCTGTATCATCCCGCTCCCGAAGAAATCGCATTGCCTGCCGTTCTCGCGGCGCTCGGTGATGAAACACGTCTTGCAATTATCTCCATGCTCGCACGCTTTGGCGAAGATGAGCGCAATATGACCTGCAGTTATTTTCTCAGCCTCGGATCAAAAACAGCATTGAGTTATCATATTGGCAAGCTTCGTGAGGCGGGCATTATTCATGTTCGCCCTGAAGGTACAAAGCGCTTGCTGTCTTTGCGGCGCACGGATTTGGAAAAGCGGTTTCCCGGCTTTCTGGATTCAATTCTGGCATCTGCTGCGCAGCTCTCGCCCGGCCCCGCTCCCTCATCCAATGAAATTCCGGAACAACAATCAGGATTGCAACCATGAAAATAACGCCAAACGGTTCCCTGCCTTCACGTCGCGCTCCGTCTGATTGGTTTACCGGAACTGTCTGGCAGGATCCCATTATCGAAGCGGAAGAACCAGCGCGATTGCGCGCTGTCACTGTCCGTTTCGAGCCGGGTGCCCGTACAGCCTGGCACACCCATCCGCTCGGCCAAACACTGCATGTAACATCCGGCTCCGGGCTTGCTCAGGTTTGGGGCGAAGCAATAAGGGAGATCAAAGCGGGTGATACGATCTGGATTCCACCAGGTGAGAAGCATTGGCACGGCGCCGGGCCAACGACTTTCATGACACATATCGCCATGCAGGAAGCACTCGACGGCAATTCGGTGGAGTGGATGGAAAAGGTTTCAGATACACAATATTCCGGCCACGATTAGTCTGCTACAATACCCTCGTGAATTGCGTGGAAAGGAATTATTATGGCGTTCGAAGACATCAAAGCCCGGATCGCGCTTTTGGTTGAAGAGATGGTCAAGCGGCCAGCGGATGCCCATGAAATCCATGAAACCCTGCGTGAGCAGCTCAACGAACTTAAAGCCATGGGCATGCCCTTGCCCGATGACCTTGTAGCGCTCGAACGCAAACTCGAGGCTGATTTCGATTCATAGGCCATTTACAGCGGTCCATTGAATTTATCATCCAGTCGACCGTCGATAGAATGTCTGCGTCTATAGCCCCTTGAATTCCGGCCATCCAGAAGCCCGATATCGCGCATCATATGGTCGGAAAATTCTTCCGAATGGACAAGGTTGATGGGGGTATTTGTCCGGTGCCCGGCTCCCGATCCTTTGATCCAATCCATCCATGACGAAAATACCGGTTTGGGTGGTGTATGCGTCTTTGACGTGATCATCTCTTTAACTCCTGATAACAAGCCAATGGCCGTTTGTTGGAGGCAAGATGCGCTCTTCCGCCGTTGTTTTCCAACAAAACCGCAAGTAGTATGCATAAGGACAGCTTATGCGAGACAGATGATGCAACTTCCCCCCTTATCTTCGCTTCGGGTCTTCGAAGCCGCCGCAAGGCATGGTAATTTTACCAAGGCAGCCGAAGAACTCGGCATGACGCAGGCTGCTGTCAGCTATCCAATCAAACTGTTGGAAGAGCGTATTGGCGCGCAATTGTTTTTGCGCAAACCGCGTCAGGTCATGCTTACGGAAGTGGGTCTGCGGCTATCTCCGGCAATCAGCGAAGCATTCGAGCTGATGCGGGCTGCCATTGCCGCCACCCGTGAAAATGCCGATGGCGTTTTAACCATCAATACAATACCGACTTTTGCTTCCAACTGGCTGGTGCCGCGATTGGGGTCTTTCCAGCTTTCACACCCGCAATTGGCGGTGCGACTACAGGCAAGCCGGGAATTGATCGATTTTTCGAGGCAGCAAGCAGACATTGCCATCAGGTCCGGAAATGGAAAGTGGCCGGGCCTGACGAGCCATAAGCTTTTCGCTGCAGAATTTTCTCCCATGTTGACACCGGCATTGGCTGCCTCGGTCGGAGGGATAAAGACTCCAAGCGATCTCCTCAAATTACCGATTGTCGACACTGGAGATTATTGGTGGAAATTATGGTTCAGGTCGGCAGGAATTGATAATCCGGATCTGAAAGGCGATCCTCGCAACCGCTTTGGCGATCAACACCTTGAGGGCAAAGCTGTTTTGGCTGGCATGGGCGTTGGAATTCTCACCCCCGCCTTTTATCAATCCGAAATTCAACAAGGTCAGCTTATCCAGCCATTCAATATTGTTGGTGCCGATGCGGATCATTTCTATTGGCTGGTCTATCCGGAGGCCCGTAGAAACGTCCCCAAGATTCGCGCATTCCGTGACTGGGTGCTAGGCCAGCTCAGCGAAACGGGGAATTGAGATGGGCGGGATTAATCCCGCCCGCTCCGGTCTTTAAAATACTGCGAGATAGCGCAGCAGCGAGATGATACCGATCACCACCACGATAACCTGAATAATCTGCTTGGCGCGGCCATCCAATGGCAGCATCTGGATGAGATAGAGCACGAGAAAAATCACCAGAACGGTGATCAAAAGACTGATCAAAATCGACATTACATATTTTCCTGTTTTCGGGATCGATACGAGTGTAGCCTTTGGAAACTCTCGTAAGCCGACTTTTGTTCCACGTTCTGCACGTTAAAAGTGCATTTGTGCTTGTCCTGCATTGTCTGTTCAGGGCCATACTGTTAGCTTCGAGCGCCCGCCATGCTTTCAGGAATTTCCATGCGCTCCTTGTTCCATTTCGCCTATCATGTCACTGATCTTGATGAGGCACGTCGCTTTTATGGTGAAATCCTCGGCTGCGAAGAGGGCCGCAGTACGGAAACCTGGGTCGATTTCGATTTCTTCGGCCACCAGATTTCATTGCATCTGGGCAAACCGTTTGAGACAACAAATACCGGCAAGGTAGGCGACCACATGGTCCCCATGCCGCATTTTGGAATCATACTTGCGCTCGACAACTGGAACACGCTGGCAGACAGGCTGAAGGCTGCAAATATAGAGTTCGTCATGCCCCCGGTTGTGCGTTTCAAAGGCGAGCCGGGCGAGCAATGGACAATGTTTTTCCGCGATCCGTCGGGTAATCCCATTGAAGTCAAAGGTTTTGCCGACTTCGCCAGCATCTACGCAAAGTAAGGTCGCACTTAAAAACCATGGAAGTGCAGCCGTCGAATATCAGGGCCGCGTTCTGGATGACCGGATCGCTTGCGGCCATCATTCTGATGGCGGTCTCAGGCCGCGAAGCTTCCAGAGAACTGAACGTCTTCCAGATTATGGAAATGCGCTCGCTGATCGGTCTGGCCATGCTTTATCCGCTTATCCGTTCATCGGGCGGTGTCAGAGCGATGAAGACAAGCCGCATCTGGCAACATCTGGGCCGCAATACGGCCCATTATGCCGGTCAGTTTGCGTGGTTGATGGCGCTGTCGATGATCCCGTTGGCGCAGCTTATCGCAATTGAGTTCACCACACCCGCATGGACTGCGGTCATGGCCGTGGCATTTCTTGGCGAGCGGCTGAATATCTGGCGCGCTCTGACAATAGCGCTGGGCATTGTCGGCGTTATAATCATTGTCCGCCCGGGGATCGACTCCATTGAAATTGGTCAGTTGATCGTGCTTGGCGCTGCCTTCACCTTTGGCATCTCCTTCACCATGGTCAAATCATTGACCCGCACAGAAAGCGTGGTCAAGATCATATTCTGGATGCTGGTCATTCAGTCCGGCATCGGCCTTTTGCCTGCACTGCATACGTGGCAATGGCCGAGCATGCACGTCATGCCATGGGTCATCATTATTGCATTCACCGGCACGTTCTCGCATTTCTGCATGGCTAAAGCCCTGCTTTATGCCGATGCCACCGTTGTCATTCCAATGGATTTTCTTCGCGTGCCGCTTACCGCCGTCATCGGCTGGCTGGTTTATTCCGAAACCATCGATATTTACACAGCCATCGGAGCGGCGCTGATCCTTTCGGGCAATTTGCTCAACCTCAAGAATCGCAAAGCTTAGAGAAGTTTATTTCGTCTGTTCATCGGCATCGTTTTCGGCCAAATCCTGCATTCGCGCCTCCGCCGCAGAAGATAAATGTGACCAGATTTTTGCAAGACTGCTTGCGGCACGTTGATAGGTCTCTTCAAGACCCGGCTCATTGATCAGTTCCTGCACTTCCTTGAAATCATCAACGCCTTTTTGAATAACCTTATGCAGCCTGGAAACCTGTTCAAAAGTCAGGCCGGGCTTGGCAAGAGCCGATGGAACCTGCTTCACAAGCTGCTGTACCAGATCGGCGTGCTGCTTGAGCCGCGCGACCCCATTGTTTTGTGTCATTCCATCTTCTGTCATGGCTGTATACTCGCCTGCATCCGGCACGAAAGACAGCCCATATTGCGTATTGGGCTATCAACAATGCGTTGCCTTTAAATTTAGTTCCTATGTTTTCGGCATATTCTCCGCCAGGAAATCAATGAATGTCCGTACGCGGGTGGCCAGATAATCATGCCCGACGAAGACAGCGTTGATCTGTTCCATATCGCCGGCATTGTAATCCTCCAGAATGACCTCCAGTCGGCCCGCCTCTATATCGCTGGCGAGGTGAAAATACCCGAGCCGTGCAATACCCAATCCGGCCAAACACATCTGTCGCACGATGGCGCCACTGCTCGCCAGAAAATTGCCCGATATCCCCAACCGTTCTATTTCTCCGGTTTCAGGATTCTTGAATGGCCATTCCTCAAACGCTCGGCGGAAATTGAAATTCAGGCAATTGTGTTTCTGCAAATCGGCCGGCTGCATGGGCCTGCCTTTCCTTGCGATATAGTCCGGTGATGCTACAACGACCTTGCGACTTTCGCACAACTTGCGAGCCTTCAGATTGGAGTCGCGCATCGGCCCGACACGAACTGCAATATCGGCACGCTCGCCAATCAGGTCGACCACACGTTCACTCAGCGTAAAATCAAGCTCCACTTCAGGATAGAGTTCCAGAAACTTCGGCATAAGCGGCAATATGAGAAACTGGCCAACAGCAACTGACGAATTTACCCGCAGCAATCCGCGCGGCGCTACCGATGCGCCGGAGGCGACCATACGTTCCGTTTCCTCGATTTCAGAAATGATCCGCATTGCACGTTGGCGATAAATCTCGCCTTCAGGCGTCAATTGCAAGGAGCGCGTCGAGCGGTTCAGCAACCGCGTACCGAGGCGATCTTCAATGCGTCGGATCATCTTGCTGACAGCCGATGGCGAGAGGCCGAGCTTTCTGCCTGCCGCAGAAAAACTGTCCAATTCAACCGCCGTCACGAAGACGTCCATTTCTCCAGCTCTGTTATCCATCATCTGGTCCCGCTGCTATTTATGAATTACTTTCACAACAGCTGGTCAACAACAAGCAATTAACATCATAATTGTTTGAGCCCATATCGAGTTTTGGATCGCCAGATACTGGATGCTGCCACCAACAAAGGAAAAAACAATGTTCAATGTAAACGCCAATGGCGCAAAAATTCCGGCAATCGGCTTCGGCACGTTCCGCATGCCCGGTGCCGATGTGCTTCGCATGGTTCCAGCTGTTCTGACGCTCGGTTATCGACACATCGATACGGCGCAGATCTATGGTAATGAAGCTGAGGTGGGCGATGCAATCAAAAGTTCCGGCGTCTCTCGCGGCGATATATTCCTGACCATCAAGGTCTGGGTCGACAAGTACAAGCATGATGATTTCATCAAATCGGTTGATGAAAGCCTTTCGAAGCTCAAGACAGACTATGTTGACCTGTTGCTTCTTCACTGGCCCAAGAGCGATGTGCCTTTGGCCGAGCGCATTGGCGCGCTTAACGAAGTGCGCGATGCGGGCAAAGTCCGCAATATCGGCATCAGCAATTTCAGTTCTGCCCTCATGGCTGAGTCAGTCAAGTTGAGCAAGGCGCCCATCGTCACCAATCAGGTGGAGTATCATCCCTATCTTGACCAGAGCATCGTGTTAAAGGCTGCGCGGGATAGCGGCATGAGTATCACCGCCTATTATGCAATGGCGGATGGCAAGGTTATCGACGATCCGGTTGTCAAGGAAATTGGTGCAGCCCATGGCAAGAGCGAAGCGCAGATCGTCCTGCGCTGGCTGATTCAGGAGGACGGCGTTGTCACGCTTTCCAAGACTGTTAGCGAAGAGCGCGCCCGCAACAATTTCGAAATCTTTGATTTTGATCTGACCAATGAGGAAATGCAGGCGCTGCATGCACTTGCCAGGCCAGATGGGCGGATCGTCAATCCAAGCCATCTCGCCCTGAAGTGGGATTGATACCTACACCTGAACTTGCCTGATAAGTACGCGGCGTCTCTTCAACCAAGGAGGCGCCGCAGCCGCATATATACCTATTTATGAAATTAATTCACAAACGTTGGGCATGATCTGGTCATTATCAATGGAATGGCGATGGCTCATATTGAGCGCAACCAACCAGCCATCAATATTGACATTCCAGGGCTGGCTTAATGCAGCATCCATTCAAAGGATAGGATCATGCCCCTCGCACTTCTGGCGCTGACAATCAGCGCCTATGCCATCGGGACGACAGAATTCGTCATTGTTGGCCTTTTGCCCACCGTCGCTACGGATCTCAATATTACCCTGCCGCTCGCCGGTCTTATTGTCAGCGTTTATGCGCTTGGTGTCACCTTTGGCGCGCCCATACTGACAGCCCTTACAGGGCGTATCGAGCGCAAGCCATTGCTGCTGGGCCTCATGGCCTTGTTTATCGTCGGCAACACGGCAGCAGCCCTCTCCCCTACCTATGAGCTTTTGCTCGTCGCCCGCGTCATCAGCGCATTTGCCCATGGCGTGTTCTTCTCGGTCGGCGCAACAATCGCCGCTGATCTGGTTGCACCCAATCGCCGTGCATCAGCCATTGCCATGATGTTCCTTGGTCTGACCGTTGCCATCGTCACGGGCGTTCCGCTTGGCACCTTTATCGGCCAGCAACTTGGCTGGCGTGCAACATTCTGGGCCGTCACAGTGCTTGGCGTCATCGCATTTTTGGCCATTGCGCTGCTATTGCCATCGAAGATCGCAAAGGCTGCCCCTGCCCGCATCATCGACCAGATTCGTGTTCTGGGGAGCGGCCGCCTTCTTCTCGCCTTTGCCATGACAGCGCTTGGCTATGGCGGAACCTTCGTGATGTTCACATTCCTCGCCCCCGTTCTTGAACAGATTACCGGCTATGCCAATTCCACTGTCAGCCTGATCCTCGTTCTCTATGGCCTGTCAATTGCGGTTGGCAACATGGTCGGCGGACGTGTTGCAGATGGCAACCCGGTCAAGGCTCTTGCAGTCATGTTCCTCTTGCAGGCCATCGTTCTGGCGGTCTTCACCTTTACCGCCGTTTCGCCGGTCTGGTCGCTGGTCACGCTGGCAGCGCTTGGCGCCTTGTCCTTCTCCAATGTCCCCGGCCTTCAGCTCTATGTGGTTCAACTCGCCAAGGTTCACAGACCCGAAACAGTTGACGTGGCATCGGCTCTCAACATTGCTGCCTTCAACCTCGGCATTGCCGGTGGTGCATTTCTCGGCGGCATTGTCGTTGCTTCGCCGCTTGGCCTTGGTGCCACGCCTTGGGTTGGCTCACTGCTGGTTCTCGGTGCGCTTGGCCTTACTCTTTGGAGCCAGATGCTCGACAAGCGTGAGACCGCCCGCATACTCGTCCCTGCCTGTTAAACTTGGCAGCCTTGTAAAAATGGGTATGGTCAGCATGAGATTCGCAAGAGGTTTTTCATGCTGGCCGAAGTGGCACTGCCCATCAAGCTGACGTTCAAGCTCTGGTTGCGCTTCTGGCCCCAATTGGTGGCCGTGGTGCTTCTGGGGCTTACCGCTTCCCATGTGCTGATGCATCTGGCTGTCAGAACGGCCTATATGAACCATTATGCCGGACTTGGCGTGCTGACCCTTGTTGCTCTTACACAGTTGGTGACGACTGTTTCCATGATCCAGATTGTGCGCCCGGGATTGCCTTCGGTCATGGCCGCCCAGGCGCAATCCGACAAGACGGCGGAGGGGGGCAGCTCCGGTTTTTCCCGCTTGACGACGATTGTCGCTGTCGCCCTTATCCCATTCTTTGCATATTACGCGGCATGGGGTTTTCTGGGTGATACGGTTCGCCAATATTCCCGTCTGGCGCTGTCGATGATGCCTTTTGGCGGCAATGGCAATGTGCTGGACGTGCTCGACTCCAAGTGGATATTGTTGTCTGTGGCCATCTCCTGGCTCGTTCGCTGGTTTGCAAAGACCATGAAAGAACGAACAAAGCGCTCTTTTTGGGAAATCGTCATTGTGGTCTGCGAGACCAACTGGATTTTCATTGGTCTTTACATCATCAGCCGCTGGAAGGATGGCTGGATGCAGGCATTGGTCAATGGCAAGCTATGGTCCTGGTTTGAGCAGTTTTTCGCCGCCCTTGTGCAGCCCGTTTCCGTAGCCCATGCGGCAGTCATGATCCCGGTTGAACAAGTGCCGGAAAGCTTTGGCACAATTGCCACCAACCTGTTTTTCCACGCGCTTTTGCCCGTGATCTGGCTGGTCATGGTCGCGCTGGTCTATGGCTATGATGTCCGCGACCAGAAAGAACTCATGAGGGTTCACCACCGTGTTGAACGTTTCGGCGAACGCTATCAGGCCGTGCCAAAATTCATCCGTGACTTTATCAACCATTTCATCAGCGGCTACCGCTCACGTTATCTGCCAATCGCCAATGGCGTAAAACTGACGCTGAATTCCGGCCTTCTGCTCATCATCACGCTCATTCTTGGCTATCGCTTTATCGAGTGGGTGGCGGCATGGGCATGGCTTGGTGCTGCGCATATTATCGGCCCGCAAACTGGCAGGGTTTGGGAATTTGTGGGCAATGCAATTGTCTTCCTGTTTGGCAGCCCTATGCAGGATTCCTCCACCGGCGTACTCGTGGAGCCTTTACGCATCTGTTTCCTCGCCGCAATTTTGGAAACGGCGTTTTCTATGAGGAAGAGAGCGCCTCAATCGGACACCAGCCTTGTGGCGGAACCAAGCTGATCTATTCTGTGCGGGCAAATTTCAGATAATAGGGCCGCTCACTATACATACCCAATGTCGGACGCAGTTCATCCGCGACAGCGACCGGCACAAGGAAACGCTCCTCTATCACCAGTCTTGTACCTTTCTGCGCCCCTGAGAATATGGCTGATGTGCATGTCTGAATGCCTTCCTTGGGCAGGCGCATTCCGGGAATGGAAGTGGGGGACCAAGATCGACCGGCCTTGTCCGTCAACCGGATTGCGCACATGAGCCATCGCTCCTGCAAATTGGTATCGCCGATCTCCACAAGAAATCTGGCAATCACCGGAACAGAACCCGCAGGCAGCGAGCCGGGGCGAATTCCTTCTTCGACTTTCCGCATCCCGTAAAATTGCCAGTCGCTGCCACCATAATGCTTGACCTCGCCCGCGGCCACTTCCGTCGGGTAAAAATCGGTGTAACGGCTCATTTCAACATAGTCGCCATAGCTGATGGTGAACAATGAGACAGGAACAATAATGATCAAAGCCCAAAGGCTGCGACGGTACCAGCGTCGCTCCGAACTTTGTGCATCCTGATCCAGTACGGTCATCACATCAACTCCCTGCAACCGGTTGCGGACGCGATATGTCGAAACGATCAAGGATCAGTGGCTGGCCATCATTGAACTTCTTGAAGTCGTCAATTTTGATCCGCGCCTCGGAATCCAGCGAAGGAAGCATTTGCGCCGACATCAGCAATGTCGCTCCATTGACCTGATCGGGCATTATTTCAAATGCCAGTTGCACCTGTTTCGGCAAGCCCGGCTCTAGCATATAAGGCGGCTGACCGGGTAACCAGCCAACGCGATTGCTCTGCTTGAATCTGAGACCCGTAGGCCCTTGCCAGGTCGCTGTCGAAACCCCGGCACTCTTGTTTGTAGCCGCCAGTTCCACCGAGGCAATAGCCCAAAGGCCGGACGTCGTGAGCACCTTTACCTTCCCGAACTGTGTATAGGTCAATTCGCGGGCGAAGCTTACCTGATTGAGTGTCACGTCAAATTCGCGCGTATGTACCAGATCATGCATATTGCCATAGGCGGCAATCGGCCCTGTAAGTTCGCCATACCGCGGTTTCGTCACCCACATGCCATATAGCAAGGCCACCCCCACAAGCATGATGGCAATATGCCCGAAGCGGCGCATCAGCCCTGCTCCCTTTGCAGCGGCAGCTGTACTGAACCAACGATGCTCTTGTTCCACCAGCCCGGGGTGCCGGTGAGATTATTGCGATGCTTGAACCCCCAAGCCTCAATAGCCAGATTGACCTCATTGCCTGCCACGATGTCACTTGGGATGAGCCAGACATACGCCATTTTCTCCGGCATTCCCGGTTGCAGGTTTGGCGACATGGATTCATCCCGCGTCAGATAGACCATCGGCTGTGCGATTTTTTCCGCAACATTGGCAGGCCATTGGAAAATATTATAATAGCCGCTGTCGGACTCGATCGTGCGGTTGGTCAGCTCCACTTCGAGCACAACCGCTTTTTGCCCGTCCTTCGGTGTTGTGCTGTAAACTTTCTGGTCCGTTACCCGGATTGAAAGAGGCTTGATAAGCCATTTCCCCGCTTCCATTGATTGACCGGCTGTAATTTGCGGAAGCTGCGGCTTTTCAGCCGCTTCAAAAGCTCCCATGACAAAGGCAAGTCCCAATGCCGCAAATGAGCCGAGCCCTGCCGTTAGCCAGGCTGAAGCCTTGCTGCGAAACGTGACGAAATGGGACCACATCTATCCGTGTCTCTCCACTGCCGCTCCGGAACTCGTGAAATGAGTCGCGATGAGCAGACCATGCAACAGCAGGAAGGTGTTTTTCAACCCTGCCAGGAAACTGTCTGACAGATGTTACCTATGCGCGACTTGCGGCAGATAGGCATTCACCAGGCTGACAACCTGCGCATCTCGGAGCTTGGCAGTCTCACCGCCCATGACGACGGCGACCATCTGGCGGCCATTATCACTGATTGACGTGACAATATTGAAGCCGGAGGCGCGGACATATCCCGTTTTTATGCCATCGGCACCATTCAACTGGGCCAGAACACGGTTGTGGCCACGAATGACTTTACCATTGAACACAAAATCCTGTGATCCAAAATAATGATAGTGCTGCGGATAATGTTTCCGCAGGGACAGTCCCAACAAAGCCATATCCCGTGCAGTGGTAATCTGCTGTGCATCGGGCAATCCGGACGCGTTCTGGAAAACTGTTCTACGCAGACCGATCTGCCGCCCTTTTGCAGTCATTTGGGCAGCAAATTGCTCTTCCGTTCCGCCCAGATACTCAGCCATAGCCACGGCAACATCGTTGGCGGATTTAACCGTCAGCGCCTTGATCGCCGTATCAACATCGATGGTGCTGCCGGGTTTCAAGCCAAGCTTGCTGGGAACCTGAGAAGCTGCATAGGCGGAGACCGGGATTTGCGTATGCTTGCTGATCCGGCCCGATTGCAAAGCATCGAACGTCAGGTAAAGCGTCATCATCTTGGTAAGCGATGCCGGTATACGCGGCAGATCGGCACCAGCCTGATAGAGCACAGCCCCCGTGCTGCCATCGACCACAATGGCAGCGGATTTTTCAGTAACTGGCACTGAGGCTATCGCCCCAACCGAGTCGAGCGATGTCGATGTCGTGCATCCGCTCGCAACGCTTAAAGTCAGACCCAATAGAGCTGCGAATTTCACGACGGGATGCAAAAACATGGATACTCGCGGCACACTATGGTTGGAACAGATGCCTTGTTAGCTGATTTCAACGGCAACGCCAAGCGGTCGTACAGTTATCAAGCAGTCAGAACGACCTTAACGCTGCGTGACCTGTCGAGCGCTGTGCGGAAAGCCTCTGGCGCATCGCCAAGTCTATACTCCCCTGTCACGAGCTTGAGGACATCCACCTTGTTTTCAACAATCAGTTGCACGGCTTCGAAGAATTCATCGCCGAAGCGGAATGTGCCGATCAGATCGAGTTCCTTGGACATGATCGCATTGGCTGGCACGGGGATGGAGCCTCCAGCAAGATTGCCGACCTGAACGACTGTGCCGCCACGGCGAACCGTGCGGATGGCGGATGCCAGACCGGCGGGAGTTCCAGATATCTCAAACGCGATGTCAAATGGCGTTGCCGCTGCAACCTCTGCCAAGCTCTCTTCACCGCCGGAAATATCAACGATCTGGTCCGCGCCGAGTTCCTTGGCAAATTTCAACGGGGCAGCCGCCACATCAACCATCGTCACGGATTCCGCACCCGCATGTTTCAATGCCAGCAGCGTCAGCAAGCCGATTGGGCCGGAGCCGAAAATGATCGTTGAGGTGCCCTTTACATGACCGGCGCGACGCACCGCATGCAGGCACACCGCAAGCGGTTCAGCCAGTGCTGCGGCCTGAAATGGCAGGTCATTTGGCACTTTCACGCATTGTGCGGCCACCGCATCAAAAACACTGGCGAAACCACCCTGCATATGCGGCGTTTTGGAAGCAGAACCCATGAAATAGATATTCTCACACAGGTTTGGGCGACCTTCATGACAGTAGGCGCAGGTTCCGCACCAGCGCGACGGATTAACCGCAACCCGGTCACCAACGGCGATACCGGTTACATCGCTCCCGATCTCGATGATTTCACCGGCAACCTCATGGCCGAGAATGAGCGGCGAAGTCACAATAAAGTCGCCGGTTTTTGCATGCCGGAAGTAGTGCATATCAGAGCCGCATATACCGCCAGCGCCGAACTTGACCCGCGCCATATTCGGCGCGAGCTCTCCAAGTTCAATGTCAACGACGCGGAGGTCTTCCGCTGCAAAAAGCGTTGCGGCGATACCTTTATTACTCATTTTATAAGGCCCAGTTGGGTTGGAAGCCAAAGTGTGATCGCCGGGATGAAGGTAATGGCGATCAATGCGATAAAGAGCGGCACCAGCCAGGGCAAGATTGCCATGGTCGTTCGCTCTACGGAAAGCTTCGCGACGCGGGACAGCACAAACAGCACCATTCCCAGCGGCGGATGCAACAGACCGATCATCAGGTTAAGGGTCATGATCAGCCCGAAGTGAACCGGGTCGATACCGAAACCCAATACCAGCGGCAAAAGGATCGGCACAAGGATTGTGATCGCCGCAATGGTATCGAGGAAGCAACCGACAAACAGCATCAGTATGTTGACCAGTATCAGGAACACCCATTTGCTGTCAGTAACCGAAAGAATTGCCGCTGACAGTAGCTGCGCCGCCTGACTGACCGTCAGCAGCCAAGCGAAAACTGAGGCCGCCGTGACAATAAACAGCACGGAAGCCGTGGTCTCGATCGTATCGAAACTTGCTTTGGCAAGGCTCGCCATTGTCATGGTGCGATAGCGGACCAAGCCCAGAAACAACGACCAGAGAACCGCGGCAACGGCCGCCTCTGTTGGCGTGAACCAGCCCATGGTCATGCCACCGATGAGGATAATGGGAGTCATCAGCGCCATGACAGCGGAAAAATCAAAATACCAGTCGGCGGCGAGCAGGAGTACAAGCACGATACCCACTGATACATTGACAGAAAGTCCTGCCAACGTGAGCAGATAGATGAAGAGAGGCACGCAGGCGACGACAACGATTTCCAGCGACGCCTCAAGCAGATGCTTGAGCTGGAACGGCGTATCGGAGCCCCAACGTTTCACATAGGCGAAGATGGCGACCGTAATCATCATCAATATGGTCATGACGAGGCCTGGCACAATACCGGCCATGAACAGCGCGCCAATCGAAACATTGGCCATCATGCCATAGATAACGAAAGGCAGGGATGGCGGGAAAATGGGGCCAAGCGTTGCAGAAGCCGCAGTGACACCGACAGCAGCTTCCACCGGATAGCCATGATCCTTCATCGCCTTGATTTCGATTGTGCCTATACCGGCAGCATCGGCCAGCGCCGTTCCAGACATTCCGGAGAAGATCACCGAACCCACAATGTTCACTTGCGCCAGTCCGCCTTTCATCCAGCCCACAAGCGAAACCGCAAAGGAGTAGATGCGGCCTGTCACACCGGCAGAATTCATCAGATTACCAGCGAGGATGAAGAATGGCACGGCGAGCAGCGGGAAGCTCTCAACACCGGCGATCATGCGCTGGGCGACGATAATGTCCGGAGCGACACCAAAAAATACGAGATAAAGGACCGAAGCCACCGCCATCGAAATGGCAACCGGCACGCCGACAATCATCAATAGTAGAAATGAACCAACAAGCAGCAACATGAATCAACCCTCAACGCTCTGGAATTCTTCGGGACGTTCCAGAACGGAATAGCCACGGCGGATATTGGCGATAAAAACCTGAATGGAACGAAGCAGCATCAGGACGAAGGATATGAGCACGCCGTAGAATACGATGTTGCGGGGCAGTTCAACCGTCACCATCATTTCGTCAGCCACAATCTCGACATAGCGCCACATCAACCACACGGCGTAGACGAAGAAGCCAATGCGAACGAGATCAACGAACGTTGCAAGAATGCGGGCAAAGCGTGCCGGTATATAATGATAAAGCACGTCTACCTGAATATGACGCGAGACACGAACACACATGACAGAGCCGAGAAACACGACGCCAATCAGGCAATTGATCGCGATTTCCTCCGTCCACGCGTAGCTGTCATTCAGAACATAACGGGTGAAGAATTGCAGGAAAACGCAGCCGGTCATCAGCCAGAAAACAAAGAGCGTCAGCCAATCCTCAACCGCATATTCCGATAGATTAACGACAGGTGCCGCGTCCTCGAATGAGTGTGCAAGCTCTTCAGCCGTAATCTGTGTATGAACTTCCTTGGACATGGCTATCTCCGTCCTCAGGGCAAGAAAAGTGGCCGGGAAGCCAAACTACCCGGCCAGTCTGAATGTGTTACTTGATGGCGCGAATGGCTTCCCAGTCGGACTTTTCGTAACCGAAGTCTTCGAACTTCACCTTCTCCAAAACGGTCTTTTCAAAATCAGCCTTGTCAACTTCGGTAACGGACAGGCCACGCTCCTTGAAGCTCGCAACGAGTTCCTTTTCCTTGTCAGCAATGATCTTGGTCGTCTTTTCGGCAGCTTCCTGCATCACATCGCCGAAGATTTTCTTGTCTTCATCGCTAAGGCTGGACCAGAGCTGCTTGGAAACCACGGTGTTCAGATGATCAACAATATGACCGGTCAGAATGATGTTCTTCTGAACTTCGAAAAACTTCTTGGCTTCAATCGTCGTCAGCGGGTTTTCCTGAGCTTCAACAGTGCCGTTCTGCAATGCCAGATAAACCTCGGCAAAAGCGATTGGCGTTGTATTGGCGCCGCAGGCACGTGGCATTGCCAGATAGGCTGGAACATCCGGAACGCGGATTTTCAACCCGGCCATGTCCGAGCACTTGGCGATGGGCTTGTTGGCCGTCGTGTGGCGCGTACCGTAATAGCTCACCGATGTAATGTGATTGCCGGTTTTCTCCTCATAACCAGCGGCAAGCCGTTTGAAAACGTCACTCTTGGTATAAGCGATCAGATGGTCGGAATCGCTGAAAATATAGGGGAAATAGGTGACGCCGATGGGCTTGAAATCACGAGCAGCAAAGCTTGAACCCGAGATAATGATATCGACCGTGCCAAGCCTCAGGCCCTGATTGATATCCGCTTCCTTGCCAAGCTGAGATGCTGGAAAAACGTCGATCTTGTAACGCCCATCGGTACGCTTGGCGATTTCTTCTGCCGCCCATACCGACTCGGTGTGAAACGGTTCGGATGTTTCATAGACATGCGCCCATTTCAGCGTGGTTTGCGCCTGTGCAACCACTGCCGAAATGGCAAGGGCCGCCGCAGCGCCAAAAAGTGTAGCCAGTTTGAGTTTCATTGTTGTTTCCTCCCTGATTGAATTCAGTTCTCGTTACTTCTGTCGAGACGCCTTTGTCGAATGGCCTCTCTCCGTTTCCAGCTCCTCGTCAAAACTTCTGGAAAACCTCAACTGCGATTGATGCAGATGATGTTGCATCGCAGCCTTGGCGCGAACAGGATCACCACCTGCAATGGCGTCGCGAACTGCGCGATGTTCCTCAAAGGCTTCCCGCCATGAAGCCGCGCTCTCAAAATAGCTTGCCAGCCGTGTGAAATAAGGCGTCATGCGCTGGTCGAACAGTTCACCGACAACGCGGTCGAGCGCAGAGTTTTCCATGATACCGGCAATGGTCGTATGGAATGTACGGTCAAGCGCTATTGAGACTTGCGGATTGTTGAATGTCCGCGCCATTTGCGTCAGTACATCATCCATCGCTGCTATGTGTTTCGGCGTGACAATGCGGGCAGCCTCTTCGGCAATCGCGCACTCAATCAGGGCGCGTGCCCTTAACAACTCGAAAGGCCCTTCAAGTTCCTCGGCCTGAACCTGAAGACGCTTTGGTCGTGGTGACCGTGCGACGTAAACGCCCGATCCCATGCGAATGTGAATGAGCCCCTCCACCTCAAGGGCAATCAAAGCCTCACGAATGGTGGGACGGGAAACGCCAAGCTCCTCAGCCAGCTCACGCTCACCGGGCAAACGCTCACCGACACCCAGCTGACCATGTTCGATCTGGCTTCGTATCTGGTCTGCCACCTGCCGGTAAAGCCGACGGGACTGAATGGCTGCGAACATGTGAACCTCCCCGCCCGGCTTCCCATTTCCAGGCAACTGGTAAACTGGCCTTACCAATATATAAGTGATACATTGATATATATGATTGAGTCAACCGCTGGTTGCGAGCTACTTTTGGCAGGTCGGTCTTGTCTTGATTTATATCGCCGTGAAAGGCGGCTAAGGTCATTGTTACATTATGTATCAGAAAGTGATTGCCGCTAAGCGAAGCGAACGCGCTAAGAGAAACCACTCGTTAAAAGAGTTGCTTCGTCAAACCGGTGATAAATGCTGCCTGATACACGATCGCTTCGGACATTTGCTTGCTTGAGCTTCGCCTTGATTTTGGGCGCATGCACCACGACGGATACCAAGCTACCCGAGACTGCATCATTGCCGATTCCTGAACAATCTCCACGTGTTGCTGCTGCAGAAGCTGCCGCCAGTCCGGTTATAGCGACAGAGGGCAAGACGAGCGCTGCCGTTGCTGCGAGCACAAAAAGTGCACCGGAGTTCAAAGATACCGGAACACCGCTCGACAGTCTGATCTCAAAATATTCCGTTGCCTATGAAGTGCCTGAATCGCTGGTTCGCCGCGTTGTGCACCGGGAAAGCCGTGGCAATCCACAGGCACGCAACGGCCCCTATTGGGGCCTGATGCAGATGTTGCCAGCGACAGCACGCGGAATGGGCCATACCGGCTCTGCACAGGATTTGCTGGATGCAGAAACAAACCTCAAATTTGGCGTGAAGTATCTTGCCGGTGCCTACAAGGTTGCCGATAACAATCCTGATCAGGCCGTGCGGCTTTACGCTCGCGGCTATTACTATCAGGCCAAGAAAAAAGGGCTTCTGGAAGAGACGGGCTTGAAGCCATCGAGCAAGCCGGTTGAACCCGCCTCCACCACAATGACGGCCATGGCCCCTGCCGAAACGTCCGCTGCATTGCCTACGCAACTCGCTTATTCAGGAGAGACTGCCGTGATGTTCCCCGCCGCCGTCCCGCTGCCTGTGCAGCGGCCTGACATGGCTTCGGGCGCTGCCGCACCGCTTTAAACTCCTACTGCGCGGATGCCGCTATGCCGCCCACCAGCGATGGAAGTGGTGAACCGGACCACGCCCACGACCAACTTTCAGCGTTTCGCCTGCTGACATGGCCGCCGTCAGATAGTCTTTGGCTTCACAAACGGCACTATGCAGCGCCATTCCCTTTGCCAGGCCAGCGGTAATGGCAGAGGCCAGTGTGCATCCCGTACCATGGTCGTTCACAGTTTCGATACGCAGCGCGGAAAACCGCTTCATCGCCGACCCGTCAAGCAGGATATCCGTGCTCAATTCCCCTTTGCCATGCCCGCCCTTTATGAGCACGGCCGAGGGACCCAGCTCAAGCAGCTTTTCCGCCTGCCGCACCATCTGGGTTTCGTCTTCGGCGATCGGCATATTTGTCAGCAAGGCAGCTTCCGGCAAATTGGGAGTGAGCAACAGCGCACGCGGCAAGAGAAGCTGCCGCAGTGCATCAATTGCGGCTGGCTGCAATAAAGGGTCACCGGCTGTTGCGACCATCACAGGGTCGAACACGGCCTTGCGTTGCCAGTGATCGAGCCCTTCCGCAATTGTCTCTATGGTCGAGACTGTCGATACCATGCCGATCTTGATCGCATTCACGTCGAGGTCGGAGAGGACTGCATCCATCTGCGCCCGGATGATTGCTGGCGAAAGATTTTCAATCGCGGTCACACCATTCGTGTTCTGCGCGGTGATAGCGGTGAGGACGCTCGCACCATAAACACCCAGCGCCGAGAAGGTTTTCAAATCGGCCTGAATCCCTGCCCCGCCCCCGCTATCGGACCCGGCAATGGTCAGCGCTATTGCAGTCATGCTGGCTCTCTTACCCGCAAGGCTTGATCCACTGCGGAGCGCAAAGCTTGCGCCGCCGCTTGCGGATTATCCTGCCGGAAGATTGCGGAAATGACCGCAACGCCATCTGCACCTGCTTCAATAGCGAAAGGCGTGCGCTCCAATCCGATACCGGCAATAGCGCCTATGGGCAGATGCGGTTTGGCCCCGCCTATGATAGCAGCCAGGCGCTTGAAGCCATCAAAGCCGATAGGTTGCAGATTTTCCTTGGTGGGCGTTTCAAACAGTCCGCCAATGCAGGCATAGTCAATATCGCCGTCGATTGCAGCTTGCGCATCCGGCTCATTCTTGACCGTCAGCCCGATAATCGCATTTGGCCCAAGCAGACGGCGGACATCGGCAACCGCCATGTCTTCACGCCCCACATGCACACCCTCAACGCCAGCGGCTAGAGCAACATCCACCCGGTCATTGACGAGTAGCGGCACACCAGTTTCTTTGAGCGCGGCATGTATCTGCCGTGCACGATTGATCATATCGCGGGTTGCAGAATTCTTGTCGCGATATTGGATGATCGTGGCGCCACCACGCGCCGCTGCGAGGGCTAATGCTCCCAAATCTTTACTAGGGCCAATAGCATCAAAATCGACAATGGCATTCAGGCGGTAATCTACTTGTGGCACGTCGCGGACTCCATTTAATGGAGCAATTCCAGCAAAAGTGTGAAGCGGTTTTGCGTCCGGAATTGCGTAAAACTAATAAGGTCAGAGCGCCGTTAAGCGCTCTACTGGAAACCCGGATATGTGCGAAGAGACGAAACCAGCGTGATAACTGCTCAATTCCCGTTCCTACGCCGGCATAATCCGGATCAGGTTCAAGGGTCTTGGCTCAGCGCCATCTCAGCATCGTACGATGCCCCCCTCGGAATGAAGTCATGATGAGACGGCGCATTGCGGAAGTCAATGCGCCGTTATGCGGGCCGGACAAAGCCTTCACTCGCCACAAGCAGGTTGCGCGTGTAATCTTCCTTGACTGCATGGCGGGCAAGGTCTGCCGCCGACAGGCGTTCCACCTCTGCGCCGCTCTGCATCACCATCAGCCGGTCGCACATATGGGTGACCACCGCCAGATCGTGGCTGACCATCAGGAAGGTCAGCTTTCTGTCCCGCCTTATCTGTTCAAGCAGATTCAACACTTCCGCTTGGACCGAGGCATCAAGGGCTGATGTGGGTTCATCAAGGAGCAGGATTGACGGCTCAAGGATCAATGCGCGGGCAATAGCGACCCTCTGGCGCTGTCCGCCGGAAAGCTGATGCGAATAGCGGAAGCGAAAGCTTGAACCGAGACCGACTTCGTCAAGCGCGCGCAGGATGCGTTTTTCGATGTCGGCAAAGCCATGCACGACCAATGGCTCCAACAGCAGGCGATCCACGGTCTGGCGCGGATGCAGCGAGCCATAGGGGTCCTGAAACACCATCTGTACTTCGCGATAAAATGCCTTTGTCCGGGATGATCCCAGCGTCTTGCCGTTGACTGTAATCGTGCCGCCTGTAACAGGCGCAAGTCCCGCGACGGCCCGCAGCAAGGTTGATTTTCCTGAACCGGACTCGCCCACCAGACCAAAGGATTCGCCTTGCTGGACGTCAAGACTGACCCCGCGCAATGCGCGAAAGCGTTCAAACTTCACTTCAAGATTTTCGACGCTAAGAGCCGCCATTTGCAGATTGTTCATGCGGCCCACTCCGGCTTGCGGTCAAGAACCGGCAACGGATGCCGGTCGGTGCCGATCTGCGGCATACAATTCATGAGACCACGCGTATAGGGATGTTTGGCATTCTTCAGATCAGCCGCAGCGATCTCCTCGACAATTCGCCCCGCATACATGACAATCACGCGGTCGCAGAATGATGAGACCAGCCGCAAATCATGGGAGATGAAAATCAGTCCCATGCCGCGATCCCGCACAAGATCGTCAAGGATACGCAGCACATCAAGCTGCACCGTCACATCTAGAGCGGAAGTCGGCTCATCTGCGATTAATAGCTCCGGCCCGGTAATGAGCATCATGGCGATCATGGCGCGCTGTCCCATACCGCCCGACACCTCATGCGGATACAGCTTGAAGACCCGCTCGGGGTCACGTATCTGCACAGCAGCAAGCATATCGAGCGCGCGCTTGCGTGCCTCACCTTTGCTCACCTTCTCATGGGTCCGCAGCGTCTCAACAATCTGCCTGCCGATACTCATGACCGGATTAAGCGAGTATTTCGGGTCCTGGAGGATCATGGCGACACGATTGCCGCGCAGGCTGCGCCGCTCCTTCGCAGAAATATCCAGAAGGTCCATCCCGTCGAAATTCAACGTATCAGCGCTGATCTTCGCATGAGCCGGCGTCAGCCCCATGATTGCGCGCCCGGTTTGGGACTTTCCTGAACCGGACTCCCCGACAATGCCAAGCCTTTCGCGGCCCAGCGTGAATGAAACACCACGCACAGCATCGACAACGCCGGTACGCGTGGGAAACTGGACCCGCAGATCCTTGACTGTCAGCAAGGCACTCATTGATTGTTCCCCCGCGGATCGAGCGCATCACGCAAGCCATCGCCAAGGAGATTAAAGCCAAGACTGACGATCAGAATGGCAAAACCCGGTGCGGCTGCCACCCACCACTGGTCCATGATGAAGCGGCGGCCCGATGCAATCATTGCGCCCCATTCAGGCAATGGCGGCTGTGCACCTAGACCAAGGAAGCCAAGTCCCGCCGCGACCAGGATAATTCCCGCCATATCGAGTGTCACACGGACGATCAGAGATGAAAGGCAAAGCGGCATGATGTGGCGCAGCACGATGCGGATTGGCGATGCACCCATGAGCTGCACAGCGGCAATATAATCAGAATTACGCACGGTCAGCGTTTCAGCTCTGGCAATACGCGCATAGGGCGGCCACGAGGTCACCGCTATGGCAATGACTGCATTCTCAATACCCGGTCCCAGTGCAGCCACCAAAGCGAGAGCCAGAATAAGTTTTGGAAACGCCAGAAAAATGTCGGTGAGCCGCATCAGGATGGCATCCACCCAACCCCCGGCATAGCCGGCAATGGTGCCGACGAGCAAACCAATCGGTGCGGCAATGATCGCCACAAGAATAACCACATAAAGTGTCAGTCGCGAGCCATAGATCAGACGCGAGAGAATATCACGGCCCTGATCATCCGTGCCAAGCCAATAGTCCCCGCCGGGCGGCAATAGACGTGCATTACGCAGGTCGCCTGCAACTGGCGAATGTGGCGCAAGCTGAGGCGCAAACATCGCCACCAGCACCAGAGCAAAAATAATGCCAAGACCGATCACAGCCAGCCTGTTGCTGGCAAAGCGGCTCCAGATCAGATAGGCGCGGCCAAGACGGGCTTGCATACGCGACTGCGGCCGGTCGCTCATCAGCCATTCACGGCGGGAAATTGGTTTTGCGATCTCACTCATCGTGCGCGCGTCCGTGGGTCAAGTAGCCGATACAGAAGATCGGAAAGAAGGTTGATGGCGATGAATACGGCACCAATGATAATCGTGCCGCCGAGCACTGCATTCATGTCGGCGTTCTGGAGCGAATTGGTAATGTAGCTGCCAAGACCGGGCCAGGAGAAGATTGTTTCGGTTAGCACCGAACCCTCAAGCAGATTGGCAAAGGACAGCACGATCACAGTCAGCAATGGCACAGCCGCATTGCGCAAGGCATGGGCCCAGATAATCCGCGTTTCGGAGAGGCCCTTGGCGCGCGCTGCAACAATATATTCCTGCTCAAGTTCGTTGAGCATGAAAGAACGCGTCATCCGGCTGATATAGGCCAGCGAGAAATAACCCAAAACGGAGGCTGGCAGGATGATGAAGCTGAAAATATTGCGGAACACTTCCCAATTGTTCTGCAAAATCGCGTCGAGCAGGTAAAGTCCGGTGATCGGTGTAAAGGTGTATTCGTAGACAACATCGATGCGCCCCGGCCCTGAAACCCAGCCAAGCTTGGCGTAAAACAGCACAAGACCAAGCAGCCCCAGCCAGAACACAGGCACCGAATAGCCGACCAGGCCGATAACCCGGACAATCTGATCGAGGATCGTGCCGCGCTTCACAGCGGCCAGAACACCAAGCGGAACACCCACAAATGCACCAATAAGAGTACCGAGTGTTGCCAGCTCAAATGTAGCGGGAAAGACGCGGATAATATCGGTCATCACCGGATTGCTGGTCAGAACGGAATTGCCGAACTCACCTTGCAGAACGCCCTTCAAATAGAGGAAGAACTGCTGATACAGCGGCAGGTTCAATCCGAGCTCTTCACGGACACGCTCCACGACATGCGCAGGCGCGCGATCGCCGACGATGGCAAGCGCCGGATCAATCGGAATGACACGGCCAATGAAAAATGTGACGGCCAGAAGACCGAGAAATGTGATGGCACCGATGAGCAGAAACCTGCCCACGGCCCTGGCAAAGTTTAAAGCCCGGGCGCCCGAGCGCCCGGCCTCCAATTGCATGTCAGATGTGCTCACCGGTACAGATTCCGGATCACTTTGTTACGTTGAAAACATAGTTGGTATCGAATGATGGACCAAGCTTGAAGTTCTTGATATTCGAACGCAGTCCGGCCACCTCTGTCTGCTGGAAGATGATGATAAAGGGGCTGGTTTCAAGCACTTTTTTCTGCAGGTCCTGATACATGGCTGCGCGCTTGGCATTGTCACGCTCAAGCAGGGCATCCTTGGTTTCCTGGGTTAGTTCCGGCACATCCCAGGCATTGCGCCATGCGAGTGTCTTGTTGGTACCGGTGTCCGCATTGTCCGTATTGCTGGTGAAGGTTTCGGCATTGGAATTTGGATCCCAATAGTCAACGCCCCATTGGCCGATATAGGAATCATGCGTACGGGCGCGATACTTTGTAAGCGTCTGCTTGCCATCTCCCGGGATGATCTCCATCTTGATGCCAGCCTGCGCAAGCGTTTGCTGAACTGATTCAGCAATACCCGTCACCGGCTGATTGTTGCGCACATCCATGGTGAAGGAGAAGCCATCTTTCAGTCCGGCCTTTTCAAGCAACTCCTTGGCCTTTGCCACATCCAGCTTGAATGGCATTTCATCCAGCTCGCCCAGCATGTTCTTCGGCAGGAAGGTTTGATGAATTTCGCCAGCACCCTTGATCAATTGCTCGCCGATTGCCTGATAATCCACCAGATATTTGAACGCCTGCCGTACTTCCGGCTTCGCAAGGTTCTCATTTTTCTGGTTGAGGCTGATGTAATAGAGTGTCCCTTTTGGCGCACTTACGGTTGTGATGTCCTGGTTTTTGACTACCTGTTCCAGATCGTTCGGCTCAAGATTGCGGGCAACATCGACATCGCCTTTTTCGAGCAGAAGGCGCTGCGCCGCGCTTTCCTTGACGTGGCGATAAATGACGCGAGCCAGAGGCGCCTTGGTTCCATAATAATTGTCATTGCGCTCCAGAACGATAATCTCATTGGCGCGCCAGTCGCGAATCTTCATCGGGCCGGAACCCGCATAATTCGTCTTCATCCAGGCATTGCCGAAATCGTCATTGACGATGTGCTCGGAGATCAGTTTCTTGTCGACAACCGAAGCGACTGTCGATGTCAGGCAGTTCAAGACGAAGCTTGGAGCGTAAGACTGGTCAACGGTGAAAACAAAAGTGGACGGGTCAGTCGCCTTTGCTTTTTCGGTCACATTGTCCTTGTTCAAACCGAACTGCGTCAGAATGAATGCCGGGCTCAAATCGAGCTTGACTGCGCGCTCAAAGGAATAGGCCACGTCTTCGGCGGTCAGCGGATTACCGGAAGCAAATTGCAGATTGGGCCTGAGCTTGAATGTATAGGTCAGGCCATCATCGGAAACCGTCCAGCTTTCGGCGACATCGGCAACGATCTTCGATGGATCATTGATGTCGAGCCGTACCAGCTTGTCATAGGTATTGCCGTTGATCTCGCCCATGGTCAGCTCAAAAGCTTCACCCGGATCAAGTGTGATAACGTCATCAATCGCCCAAGCCTCGACCAGCGTGTCGGCAGGCGTTTCGGCGAAGGCCGGCATGCTCGAAAGCATTATGGCCGAGAGGGCTGCACTGCCCAGCATCATTCGAAATTTCGGGTTCATCTTGGTCATCAACATTGTTCTGGTTCCCTGTTTAGAGCTATGGGCCGGCATCTTGAGCTTGTCCCGGACCCTTTGTTTCTTTTTATTGCTCGTGCCAGGCCGAGCCAAGCACACGCAGCCAGTTTTTACGACAGATTTTTGCAAGATCATCCTCGCCATAGCCAGCCTCGCGCAAGGCTTCGACCAGTTTCTGATTGCCGCTTGCATCGGCAATTTCACCGGGGATTTTAGCACCATCGAAATCAGAACCAAGTGCCACGCAATCAATACCCATCCGATTGACCATATAATCAATGTGCTGGACCATATCTGTCAGCGGAGTATCAGCGTTTTCGCGCGCATCCGGGCGCAGCATGGCCACAGCATAATTCAGTCCAACAAGCCCTTTACTCTCGCGGATCGCATCAAACTGTTTATCGGTGACATTGCGCGCCACGGGCGTTAGTGCGTGTACGTTGGAATGGCTGGCCACCAGCGGTTGATCGCTGAGACGCGCAACATCCCAGAAGCCTTTTTCCGTTATATGCGCAAGATCAATCAGAATGCCGAGACGATTGCAGGCCTTGACCAATTCTTCGCCTGCCCCTGTTAAACCCGGACCTGTATCCGGGTCCATCGGATAGGCGAAAGGAACGCCATGGGCGAAAATATTGTTCCGGCTCCAGACTGGGCCCAGCGAGCGCAGGCCCGCAGCGTAAAACACATCAAGTGCAGCCAAATCTGCACCAATCGCCTCGCAACCTTCCATGTGAAGAACTGCCGCGAATTGATCCTCATTGATGCATTCGCTGATTTCCGCTGTACTGCGGCAGAGTTTCCAGCCGCCTGCCTGCTGCAACCGCAGGGCTATTGAAGCCATCTCCAGAGCAATATCGAGCGAGGGAGCACGTTCCAGCGGCGCTGCTAGTGGCGTGGAATAATGGCCATTGGCATCTGGAGCCTTGAAAGCCAGATCCCCGGAGGGAACATAGATGGCGCAGAGACCGC
Source organism: Phyllobacterium sp. K27 (assembly GCF_054796155.1). Lineage (NCBI taxonomy): Bacteria > Pseudomonadati > Pseudomonadota > Alphaproteobacteria > Hyphomicrobiales > Phyllobacteriaceae > Phyllobacterium > Phyllobacterium sp. K27. The sequence continues at coordinate 130,024 of NZ_CM139240.1, forward strand.
CAACCAGACCGCCTTTCAGCGCCCGCTTCTTGTCTATGTGGCCTAAACTTGTGCCTTCGATGAATTCCTGAACCGGGTCTGTCCCGTTTTTCGAATGTTTCCACAACCGGTAAAGCACATCGTTGTGACCATCGAAGACTGGCTGCATTTCAATTCCCGTTCAAATTCATCAAAAGCGGTGCGCTGACGGGTCATCATTCCGTTGAATATCCCGGCGCCTATTTTGCCAAAAGATCATGCCCGCAATGAACATTCAAGAGAGTTGTTAGACAAAAGTATAAATAGAAGGCTGTACGGCAATTTGCCCACACATTGTGCAATTCTTGGAAATGGCGTCATGCTGCTATCAACAGGCATGAAAGGTGACAATCTCATGATTACCTCCTCCAGCAGTGACCAGATTTCCCAAGCTTCCTCTAGGAGACGCCGCGATTTTTGCACGGATTTTGTGCGTGCTTCGACAAGCTCAGCATGAGGGAAGTAGCGGGTTGCAACATCGACCTGCAACGTTGCCTTGCAATATTTCAGAACTAGCTCCCTGCCAATCTCCATCCCCTCATGCTGAGCTTGTCGAAGCACGCATGACCTATTTGCCGGTCCCTTTAGATTTGTTTTGTACCCACAAAAAACAATCTAAACGTCCAAATTTGCGACGCTCAACGCATTGTCCTGAATGAACTCGCGGCGAGGCTCGACATCATCGCCCATCAGCCTTGAAAACAGGCTGTCGGCATCGGTTGCATCATTCACCTTCACCTGTAGCAGCGAACGCGCATTAGGATCGAGCGTGGTCTCCCAAAGCTGATCGGCGTTCATCTCACCCAGCCCCTTGTAGCGCTGCAATGCGAGGCCCTTGCGCCCTGCGGCGAACACCGCTTCGAGCAGCGAGATGGGGCCAGCTATCATATCTGACTTTTCCTTGCGACGAAGTACCGGCGGCTTGGAGTAAATTTCATGCAGACGCGCGGAATAGCGATCCAACTGGCGCGCATCTGCCGAGCCAATCAACGCCATATCCAGTGTTACGGTCTCCTTGACGCCGCGCAGTGAGCGTTCAAAAATATAGCCATCAACGCCATCATCGGGTGTTGCGAGACGACCGCTCCAGCCCTTTTCGGTTTCTTCGGCGATAAGGTCGAGGCGTCCGGCGACTTCTGTCACCAGCGACTGCGCGCGCGCCGTATCGGAAATGGCTTCCGGGTTCAGCGCACCGGCAATTGTCGCCTGTTCGACAACGGCGCGGTCATAACGCGTATTCAGGCCCTGAAGAAGGTGACGAACGGCCATCGCATCATTGATGACCGCACGCAGATCGCCACCGGCACGAACCTCGCCACCATCCAGTTCCAACGAGGCTTCTTCCAGACCGGAGCCAATCAGGAATTCTTCATAGGCGATTTCATTCTTGAGATATTGCGAGGATTTACCGCGCGAAACCTTATAAAGCGGTGGCTGTGCAATATAGATATGGCCACGCTCGATCAATTCCGGCATTTGCCGGAAGAAGAAGGTCAGCAGCAATGTGCGAATGTGAGCACCATCGACGTCAGCGTCGGTCATGATGATGATCTTGTGATAACGCAGCTTGTCCGGGTTAAACTCATCCTTGCCGATGCTCGTGCCCAGCGCCAGGATCAGCGTACCGATCTGGTCAGATGAAAGCATGCGGTCGAGCTTCACGCGCTCCACATTCAGGATTTTACCGCGCAGCGGCAGAATGGCCTGATTTTGACGTGAACGCCCGCCCTTGGCAGAACCGCCAGCGCTGTCACCCTCGACGATAAAGATTTCCGATTTGGCTGGATCTTTTTCCTGACAATCGGCAAGCTTGCCCGGAAGTGAGCTGATGCTCAACGAGTTCTTGCGGGTGATGTCGCGCGCCTTGCGCGCGGCTTCGCGGGCTGACGCTGCCTGAATAACCTTGTCGACCAGCACTTTGCCTTCGGTAGGGTGCTCTTCAAGCCAGGTCGAAAGCGCTTCATTGACGAGGCTTTCCACCACAGCACGCACTTCCGAGGAAACAAGCTTGTCCTTGGTCTGCGAGGAAAATTTCGGGTCAGGCACTTTCACCGAAAGCACGGCGGTCAGACCTTCGCGGCAATCATCGCCCGTAAGCGACACTTTGGCTTTCTTGGCCTGGCCAGTGCTTTCCGCATAGCCAGTCATCTGGCGCGTCAGCGCACCACGGAAACCGGCCAAATGCGTTCCGCCATCCCGCTGCGGAATGTTGTTGGTGAAGCACAGAACATTCTCGTGATAGCTGTCATTCCACCACATGGCGACTTCGACAGTGGTATCGTCCCGCTCACCGCGAATATAGATCGGCTCGCCGACAAGCTCTTTCTTGGAGCGGTCGAGATATTTTACATAGGCAGTCAGACCACCCTCATAAAACAGTTCCAGATCAACCGGATCAGCATGGCGATGATCAGACAGAAGAATACGCACGCCGGAATTCAGGAAGGCCAGCTCGCGCAGACGATGTTCCAATGTCTTGAAATCGAACTCAACCATGGTGAAGGTTTCTGTCGAAGGCAGGAATGAGACTTCCGTTCCGGTTAGACCTTCAGAATCGCCGGTCACAACCAGCGGGCTATCGGCCACGCCATGCGTAAAGCTCATCTCGTGGATTTTGCCCTGACGGCGAATCTTCAATCGCAGCCAGACGGACAGCGCATTGACGACAGAGACACCGACGCCGTGCAAGCCGCCGGAGACCTTGTAGGAGTTTTGGTCGAACTTACCGCCCGCATGCAGCTGGGTCATAATAACTTCGGCGGCGGAAACGCCTTCCGAATGCATATCCGTCGGTATGCCGCGGCCATTGTCGGTGACCGTACACGAACCATCGGGATTGAGCGTTACGGTAACGCGGGTCGCATGACCGGCCAGCGCCTCGTCAATAGCGTTGTCCACGACTTCGTAAACCATATGGTGAAGACCGGAACCGTCATCCGTATCACCAATATACATTCCGGGGCGCTTGCGAACGGCATCCAACCCCTTGAGAACCTTGATGGACTCCGCGCCATATTCCGGCGAGGTTTCGGCTGTCATCTCGGGTGTTTCACTCATGTAAATTCAATCTTTTCTAAAGGCAGGAACAGTGCATCTGTCCTTATAGCATATATTAGGCGAATCATGCCCAACCTATGCTTAGATATAGTGATTTCTGTCGGTTTTTCCAATTCATGCCGCATGGCTGTCCACGGATGATCATTAACCTGCGCCAGCACTATGGATAATCTTTGTCCTCACGCCGTGAAAAGCATGCGAAAACGCAGCAGCGAGCGGCCTTTACGACCACTCGCTGTGCATTTTATCCGCTGGGCGTACGATAGCTCGATTGGCAAAACCATCGAACCACAATAGTGCCCCCACCTACTCGATGATCTGTATCTCCGTTGAGATCGGCCGTTCTATTGGCGACTGCGGATCCAGGAAACCCTTGACCTCACTGAATCGAAGGCTGCCATCCTCATCGCGATCGATCTTCGCGAAATTATCGATGAAGTATCCCACCCCTGCCTTGCTGGCAGATGCAATGGTCACCAAACCTGTCGAGGGATCAGCTGCCCTGTTGAAAAGCGCACGGATACGGTCATCCACAGCATCGAGCACCGTTTCGGGTGTGATTGGAACAGCCGTTCTCTTGACGGGAGCTTTGGTTGGGTCGTGAATTTTTCCTGAAATTGCCGAGCCATATCTTTGCGGTTGCCACAGCGGTACAGAATTGTCCGCAGCCGATCCAGTCACCTGCAAAACAATCGAAGACAGAAATACTGTGGCAAAAAGCGTTACATGATTCATGGCTTCCTCGCCTCCGGCAGTGCGGCGTTGAACGCAGCAAGCCTCAACACCGCCGGTTGATCGTAAAACGCATCCAGTTCAGCCAAGACGTCTTCATACTTATCGGTGTCAAAAGGGCCGATCCCATGCCCGCCAGAGTATAATTTTATCGGAATCCTTGAGGATAATTTTGCATTTTCAATATCGACTTCCGACTGATGGAAAGGCGTGTTGAGATCATAGTAACCGTGTTGAACAAGGACCTTCAGCTTCGGATTGAGTGTCATGCTGAAAGTCAAATCAGGAATAGAGCTTCCCAGCCTGTTGCCCTTTATTGAGAGCTGCTGATCCGGATCATACACCCAGCGACCGAAAAGCGTTTCATTGTAACCCATATATATTGATTGCGTTTTGTAACCAATGAAATTCGCCTGATAGAGTTTGATATTGTCGTAAGGAGTGTCTTTCCTTACCAGTGTAGGATCGGTGTCGCCTTTTGCTAGAAAATACCGCCCATCATTGATAAGCAAGGTACCCTTGGCAGGATCAAATTTCTTTGTGAAGTCGCTACTATCCATATTCGGATTTGCAATCCAAGGGTTGTTGCCCGCGTCATCGCCCGGCTTGTATGGTTTTCCTATCCCTGTCAGTTGGTAAAGTCTGTTGAGGAAATCTGCGGCTTCTGGTTTTTTGAGGTAAGCGTCCCATTGTGCCCGATCGGGCGCTTCCTGGTAAACGCCGCTAAAGACTGTCTGGTAAAGTTGGTTGAAGCGGTCTGCAAATGCCCTGGTGCTTGCCAGGAAGTCCGATATTCTGAAATCTGGTTTTTTGACAGATTTGTCATGAAACGCCTTAACCATTGCATATGTTGGAAGAGCACCATGGCAGGAAACGTAGAAGATGTAGCAATCGGTTTTTTTATCAAGAATGGGCGAGTTCAAGATTAAGCCGCTCAGAATGTTTGCAGGCTTTTTGCCCGGGTCCGGAAGATATTCATTTGTACCGCTCTCCAGCAGCAAACGCCCTATAATCGGCGCGCGCAGACCACCATAGGAAACACCATAAATATATTTTGGCGAACTCTGGCGGTTATTGGCATTAACGTAGCGTGTAATGAAGCTGCGCAAAACCTTTGCATCACTGTCTACCCCCAAAAGTCCTGGTTTTCTTCTGGCCAGATGGCTGCTGAATACCCCGTTCCTACGGGATCAACAAAAACGAGGTCCGTCTTGTTGAGGAGAGTATTGGGATTGTCCTTGACAAGCAAAGTTCCCGCTTTCTCGGAGGCGTCGGCATCGTAGCTTTTAGGACCAAGAAAATTGAGATCAAGGGATGCCGACGCGCCGCCCGGTCCACCATTAAACACAAATGTGACCGGCCGATTTTCTTTTGGCAAATCATCGCGTGTATAGGCCGTATAAAAAATGGCGGCATCTGCATTTTTATATGCCAGCCCGGTTCCGACGCGTATTGAACCTGTCGACACCAGATGTCCGGCAGTTGCGGTAAATTGCACCGGCACACCCTTCAGGTTGATTTTCTGCGACTTGCTTGTCGGCTCCTCGCTAACGGAGTGGCGTGGAACGCCGTCCGCAGGTCCATAAGTGAAGACGGTGGTGGGTTTGACCTCGACCGCCACAACCGGCGGCGCAAACGATGATGTGGTTTCTTCAGGTTCTGACTCTGAACCGCCGCTACAGGCGCCAAGAAAAACTGCGAGCGTCAGCCCGCATAAACGATAATGCATGTTTTAAAAACCTCACAGTATAAATCTGTTCAGAATAAGCGTTTGATATTATTGTGTAATACTTTGGTCTTGTAATGCTGAAATCAAATTGGAAAATTGCCGGAAACCGACTTCAATAGAGACCAAAGGAGATTTGAGGTCAAGAAAATTACCACTTGTTTGGGCCTTTCCACCTACCCGTCTTCGCCCGGCCTTGGTCAAATTTGTGGACATGAGGCACAATCGTCCCCACATCGAAAATATGGAGGCGTAATGGACAGTTTGAGAACCGCATTCACACCCCCGGCACCCATTCCTCGCACTGGACCTGTCGGCACGCTGCAGTTAATCCGCACCATTTACCGCAATCCGCTGGAGCTGTGGGGTGAGCCTTCCTATAATGAGCCATGGGTTTCCATCGACTGGTCTTTCGCCCACACGATCATTGCCAATGATCCCGGCCTCATCCGCCATGTCCTCGTCGATAACGCGAAGAACTACAAAATGGCGGCTGTGCGCCAGCGCATCCTGCGACCGATCCTGCGCGATGGGCTACTAACGGCCGAGGGTGATACATGGAAGCGCTCGCGCAAAGCCATGGCCCCGGTGTTTACGCCGCGCCATATCAATGGCTTTGCGACGAGCATGAAGCGCGCGACAGAGAATTTCGCAAGCCGTTACGATGGAAATTCCGGCATTACCGATGTCTCGCGTGACATGACCATGCTGACCTATGATATTCTTGCCGATACCCTGTTTTCAGGAGAGATTGCGGGCGATCCCGACCAGTTTTCGCACGAAGTCGACCGGCTTTTTGAAACCATGGGGCGGGTTGATCCGCTTGACCTGCTGGGCGCGCCCGAATGGCTGCCGCGCTTTACGCAAATTCGCGGACGTCGCGCCCTCGCCTTCTTCCGCCAGATCGTTGCCAATACGATCGAAATGCGCAAAGCCCGCATGGATAAGGAAGGTGACAAGGTTCCTAACGATTTTCTGACACTGCTCCTGCGTGCGGAAGGGCCGGATGGCCTGTCGCGTGCCGAGATCGAAGACAATATTATCACCTTCATCGGCGCAGGCCATGAAACGACCGCCCGGGCGCTTGGCTGGACGCTTTATCTGCTGGCAAGAGCGCCATGGGAGCGCGATCTGATCGAGCAGGAAATCGACGCCTTCATGGGCCAACGCGATGTGCCGCCGCCGCATGAATGGCTGGACGCGCTACCCTTTACGCGCGCTGCGTTCGAAGAGGCAATGCGGCTCTATCCGCCCGCGCCTTCCATCAACCGGGAGCCGATTGAAGACGATCAATATAAGGACCTGAAACTGCCTAAAGGTTCCGCCGTATTGGTTATGCCGTGGACCGTGCACAGGCATCGTCTTTATTGGGAACAACCGGACGCTTTCATGCCGTCGCGTTTTCACCCGGAGAACCGTGACAAGATTGACCGCTTTCAGTATCTGCCCTTTGGTGCCGGTCCGCGTGTATGTATCGGTGCCAGCTTTGCCTTGCAGGAAGCAATCATAGCTTTAGCAACGCTGCTGCATCGCTTTCGTTTCGACATGGCGGAAATGATAAAGCCATGGCCGGTACAAAAGCTGACAACGCAGCCGGACGGGGGTCTGCCGATGAGTGTGACGCCGCGCCGTTAGTTTATTGCGCAGCTTGATTTCACATGGAATTTATTGTATTTTTATTTCCAATGAAAGGCCATGCCATGCGAACCAACGTTCAACATAAAACAGAAACGCCCAAGACCACCGTTGTTTCCAAGGCATTGCTGCGCTCTGCCGAATTGCTCGGACTGACCGCAAAGGAGCTTTCCAACATTGTCGGCCTGTCGGAACCGAGCCTTTCACGCTTGAAGCGTAGTCTCGATGGTTCGCCGCTCACCGGCAAGAGTTACGAGCTTGCCCTGCTCTTCATTCGTCTCTACCGGTCACTGGATGCCATTGTCGGCGGCGATGATGCTGTGGCGCGCCAGTGGATAAGAACCGATAACACCATGCTCGGCGGCAAACCGCTCAACCGTATCAAAACCATTGACGGTCTCACCCATGTCCTCGCCTATCTGGACGCCCGACGCGCTCCGATCTGAAGCCCGCGTCCTGCATGGCGCCTGTTGGCGTCTGGTCGAAGCGCAGCACCGCGTTTCCACGATGAAGCTTGTCGACACGCTGGACGAGCAGGCTTTGCTTGAGGATGAGCTGGAGGCAACCAAGCCACCCCTACCTGCCGAGTGCGCTCATCTCGATTATCTGCTGGCAACACCTTTCCGCTATGGTCGATATCCCGGCAATTCAAGGTTCCGGCGGGAAGGCTATTCTCCCGGCGTGTTTTATGCCAGCGAGGCTATTGAAACAGCCGTCGCCGAAACTGCATTTTACCGGCTGCTGTTTTTTGCTGAAAGCCCCGGCACGCCATGGCCGCACAACGCGCTGGAGTTTACCGCATTTGAAGCGCGCTATGCCACGACCAAAGCACTTGATCTTATGGCGCCGCCTTTTCTGAAGCAGGCCGCGCAGTGGACTCACTTGAGCGATTATTCCGCCTGCCTCGATCTTTCCGACAAAGCGCAACAGGCAGATATTCAGATGATCCGCTACCAATCGGTTCGCGATCCTGAAGGCCGCGCCAATCTTGCTTTGCTTTCATGCGCCTGTTTCGCCCTGCCTCGCCCCACGAAAATGGCGACATGGCGGCTGCATTTCTCCAGCTATGGCGTCAAGGCGATCTGCGACCAGCAGGATCGGCGTCTGGGCTTCAACCGGGAAATATTCGCCGCCGATCCGAGGATGGCGGCCACCCTCAACTAACCCAGCCTTTCCGCATGCCAAGCAATGTGATCAGCCATAAAAGTCGAGATGAAGAAGTATGAATGGTCGTAACCGTCACGCATGTTCAGCGTCAACGGAATGCCCGCATTCTCACATGCTTCTTCCAACAGCCACGGCCGTAGACCATCATCCAGAAAGCCATCCGCCTTCCCCTGATCGACCAGCAATTCCGGCAGGCGATGCCCATCCTCGATCAAGGCAACACTGTCATAGGCGCGCCATGCCATTTCGTCATTGCCCAGATATTTCTCGAAAGCCGGACGCGACCAGCCAGCCACCATAGGCCGGGCTATTGGCGCGAAGGCGGAAACCGATTTGAAACGGCCGGAAGTTTTCAGTGCCAACGTGATTGCCCCATGGCCACCCATGGAGTGACCAAAAATGCTCTGGCGCTGCATATCAACCGGAAAATTCGCAGCAATCAACGCAGGCAATTCCTCGGCAATATAAGTCGCCATGCGATAGTTTTCGGCATAGGGCTCCTGCGTTGCATCGAGATAAAACCCGGCACCGCTGCCAAACTGCCAATTGTCCTTCTCGTCCGGCACATTCTCACCGCGAGGGCTGGTGTCCGGGCAGATGATCGCAATGCCAAGCTCTGAGGCTGTGCGTCGATACTCCCCCTTATCCATGACATTCTGATGCGTGCAGGTCAGACCCGACAGATACCACAAGACTGGCACCGGCCCATCCTTTGCCTGCGGCGGCAAGAATACTGCAAATGTCATATAGCAGTGGCACGCGTCGCTGCGATGGCGATAAACGCCCTGTGTTCCGCCAAAACTTTTTGCGATTGAGAGCGTTTCCATAGCTGTTCCCGTGACTATTATTATTGACCAAGTGAAACGGCGACGTTGACGGCAGCGGCAACGAGTACCGTGTTGAAAAAGAACGATACAATCGCATGTAGCAGGTTAATCTTGCGCATTTCTGTACTGGTGACAGCGGTATCTGACGTTTGTGCCGTCATGCCGATGACATAGGAAAAATAGAGGAACTCAATCCCGCCGGGTTCCTTGTCGCCAGGAAAATCAAGGCCGCCGATAGGCTTTTGCGCCTTGTCTTTTGTTCCTTCCGCATTCTCATCCGGCTGCCAGTAGAGATGTGCATAATGGATAGCCGTCATCATATGGATGGTCAGCCAGCCGAGAGGCACCGCGGCCAATGCCAATGTGAAATGAAGTGGACGCGGGTTTTGCCCTGAATTGAGCAGGACAAATAGCGAGCCTACCGCAACCAACACAGCACCAAATGTGACCATGAAGATGATCCATACAGGCTCGTCGGATTTGGCAGCATTGCGGCGCAGATAATCCGCCGTCAATTTGGGAATTTTGAAAGCCGTCAGGGTCAGATAGGTCACAAAGAATGCATTTGCAGAAACGACATAGGCAAGGCGTGGCACAAACCACAACCCCAACCCTAGGGCCGCGAGCCCGATAATGGCGGCAATATAAAAAGGGAAATGCCGCTTGTGCATGGGGCGCTACTCGGACGTCACAGTCGCGGGGCGCTGCATATCGATATGCGGAATATCATCTTCCAGATATTCCTCCGAAACGGGCACAAAACCGAATGATTCATAAAAGCGCAACAGATGGCTTTGTGCCGAAAGCTTGATCGGGCTTTCCGGATAAAGCCGTTCACACTGCAAAATCGCCTCCACCATGATCCTGTCCCCGAGGCGCTGGCCGCGATGCTCCGGCGAAACCACAACGCGCCCGATCCGCGCAGCCGGATCGCTTTTGGCCGGTTTGCGTATGCGCGCGCTCGCCACCAACTCCTTGCCGCTCAATATTCGCAGATGCAAGGCGTAAACATCCTTGCCGTCAAGCTCCGGATAGGCGCATTTCTGCTCGACGACAAACACATCCACGCGCAGTTTTAGCATGGCATAAAGATCACGCGGCGACAGTTCGTCGAGGCCGGAAAGAACGACCTTGTAGGCACTTGCTTCCATCAGAAGGTCACGACGCTGCGAATGGACTTGCCCTCATGCATCAGGTCAAATGCCGTATTGATTTCCGGCAAGGGCATGGTGTGGGTGATCAGGCTGTCAATGTCGATCTTGCCTTCCATGTACCAATCAACGATTTTCGGCACATCGGTCCGTCCACGCGCGCCGCCAAAAGCTGTGCCGCGCCAGTTGCGACCGGTAACGAGCTGGAAAGGCCGTGTTGAAATTTCCTTGCCGGCCTCCGCAACGCCGATCACGATACTTGTGCCCCAGCCGCGATGGCAGCATTCCAGTGCCTGCCGCATCACATTGGTGTTGCCCGTTGCATCAAAGGAAAAATCCGCACCGCCATCGGTCAGATCCTGAATGGCGGAAACCACCTTGTCATTGCCGACTTCGTTCGGATTGACGAAATGGGTCATGCCGAATTGCTTGGCCATAGCCACCTTGCCGGGATTGATATCGACACCGATAATCTTGTCAGCACCGACCATACGCGCGCCCTGAATCACATTGAGGCCGATGCCACCAAGACCGAACACCACGACATTCGCGCCGGGCCAGACCTTGCCCGTGTAGATGACGGCACCAATGCCGGTGGTCACACCGCAACCAATGTAGCAAATCTTGTCAAACGGCGCATCCTCGCGCACTTTTGCCAAAGCAATCTCTGGCAAAACGGTAAAGTTGGAGAAGGTCGAGCAGCCCATATAGTGGAAAACTTCACCACCATCGCAAGAAAAGCGGCTTGTTCCATCTGGCATGACGCCTTGTCCCTGTGTGGCGCGGATGGAGGTACACAAGTTCGACCGTTGCGACAGGCAGGTTTTGCATTGGCGGCATTCGGGCGTGTAGAGTGGAATGACGTGATCGCCGACCTTCAGCGAGGTGACGCCAGCACCGATTTCACGCACGATCCCCGCGCCCTCATGGCCAAGGATCGCCGGAAACTTGCCTTCGGAGTCCAGCCCCGACAGAGTGTAAGCATCCGTATGGCAGACACCCGTCGCCATGATCTCGACGAGAACTTCGCCGGGCTTGGGTCCGCCAATCTCGATTGTTTCGATGGTGAGTGGCTTATTGGCTTCCCAGGCAACGGCGGCGCGCGATTTCATATATGTCTCTCCCAATGCATTCTATAGTTGATTTGCTCACTATCAGGATCACAGGCGGGATCGTCAATCAAATCGGCGACATTTCTCGTCATGAAACCGCTTTGTCGCAGTTGGTTATTTCGTTTTCCAGTATGAGAAATAAATGGACTTAGCTCGGCAAAAATTGTCAAAGACGACAATACCAACCTGCGGATATGCCGTGACCATTCTGCCAACCCTTCCCGTAACAGAGATCTTTCCTACGCTTGATGGGGCGCTGGTTGCGGGCAATTCTGCGGTGCTTGTGGCGCCGCCCGGTGCGGGCAAGACCACCCTCATTCCCCTGCATCTGCTGGGTGCACCTTGGCGGGGCGAGCGCTTGATCATCCTGCTTGAGCCGCGCCGGCTTGCGGCCCGCGCCGCAGCAAGCCGCATGGCAAGTCTGTTGGGCGATGAGGTCGGCGCAACTGTCGGCTATCGCATGCGGCTGGAAAACAAGGTTTCTGCCAAGACCCGCATCCTCGTCGTCACCGAAGGCGTGTTCGCCCGGATGATCCTCGATGATCCCGATCTGACAAACATTGCCGCTGTGCTCTTTGATGAGTTTCACGAGCGCAGCCTCGATGCGGATTTCGGCCTTGCACTGGCGCTTGATGTGCAGGCGGCCCTACGCCCCGATCTCAAATTGCTGGTCATGTCCGCGACGCTGGATGGCGCGCGCGTTGCCAGGCTGCTTGGCGATGTGTCGGTGCTTGAAAGCAAGGGGCGCTCGTTTCCTATCGATATACGCTATCGTGAGCGCAAGCCTGACGAGCGCATCGAAGACGCCATGTCCAAGGCGATACGCGATACGCTTGCCGACGAGACCGGCAGCATTCTTGCCTTTCTTCCCGGTCAGCGCGAGATCGAACGCACGGCTGAAGCACTGCAAGGCCGCGTGCCTGCCGATACGCTTATTGTGCCGCTTTACGGAGCGCTTGAGGGACGCGATCAGGATGCGGCGATCAAACCTGCACCGCCGGGCAAGCGCAAGGTGGTGCTTGCCACCTCCATTGCGGAAACATCGATCACCATTGACGGCGTTCGGGTCGTCATTGATAGCGGGCTTGCCCGCCTGCCCAAATTCGAACCTGCAACCGGCTTGACGCGGCTGGAAACTGTCCGCGCTGCCCGCGCCGCCGTCGATCAGCGCGCCGGGCGCGCGGGACGTACGGAACCGGGTATTGCTATCCGTCTTTGGCGTGCGGAACAGACTGCCGCTCTCGAAGCCTTCGCTCCGCCGGAAATTCTGGAGGCTGATCTGACCGGCCTTGTGCTGGATTGCGCCGCATGGGGCGTTTCCGATCCATCCAGCCTTGCCTTTCTTGATAGCCCGCCCGCTCCGGCGGTTAAAGAAGCAAAGAGCTTGCTGGAAAATCTCGGCGCATTGGACAAGGATCATCGCGTCACTCCAATGGGCAATGAAATGCGTGCGCTGGCGCTGCCTGCCCGCCTCGCCCATATGGTGTTGACTGCGCGGGCTAGGGGGCAGGCATTGCGGGCTGCGGAACTTGCCGTTCTACTCACCGAGCGCGGACTTGGCGGCAATGATATCGATCTCGATGTACGGCTTGCCCGCTTTCAGCGTGAACGCGGTGATCGCGCCACCCGTGCCCGCGGGCTTGCAAAGCGACTGGCAGGATCTGGCATGGTTGCTGCTGAAGCCGATAGCGTTGGACGCCTGCTGATCGGCGCCTATCCTGATCGCATTGCCAAATCGCGCGGCAATGGCCAGTTCACTTTGGCCAATGGGCGCGGCGGCGAAGTTGATCCTACTACTTCGCTGGCCAAATCCCCCTGGCTCGTCGTGGCCGACCTTTCAGGCCGTGCCGGGCGCGCGCGCATCCTCGCCGCCGCAGAAGTGAGCGAAGCAGAAATTCGTGACGCCATGGCCGACAGGATCGTCAGCGGTCGGCAGGTCACTTATGATGCGTCCCGCAATGCGCTTCAGGCGCGCGATGCCACGCGGATCGGCGCCATTGCCCTGTCCGAAAAGACCATGCCCGCCCCAACCGGCGAAGAAGCTGACCTTGGTGTCATTGCCGCTGTGAAAGCCCATGGGCTTGATATTCTTCCATGGTCAAAGGAAGCATCGACGCTCCGCCGCCGCCTTGCCTGGCTGCATCAGGGGTTGGGCGCGCCTTGGCCTGCCATGGATGATAATGCCTTGCTTGCCACGCTTGACGATTGGTTGAAACCCTTCCTCAAGGGCAGTGCGCAACTCAACCAGATTCCAGCGCATGTGCTGATTGACGGACTGCGCTCGACCGTTCCCTATGATCTGCAACGCAAGATCGAAACTCTCGCACCCACACATTTCGAAGTTCCGACAGGATCGAATATCCCGATCCGCTATGATGAGGGCGAGCCCGTTCTCGCCGTTCGGGTGCAGGAGCTGTTCGGTCTGGCCACGCATCCGGCTATCGCCAATGGCACCATACCTCTTCTGCTTGAACTCCTGTCTCCCGCGCACCGCCCGATCCAGATAACCCGTGATCTTCCCGGTTTCTGGAAAGGCTCCTGGGCTGATGTTCGCAGCGATATGCGCGGCCGCTATCCCCGCCACGTCTGGCCGGAAGATCCAACCAATGCAGTGCCCACCGCCCGGGCAAAACCACGGGGGACGTGAGGGTTTCTAAGGTGAACTTGCAAAAATGTGATGCGTGGTTCGACGGGGCTCACCATGAGGAGCGTAGTGAATTGCAACAACTGCCAAGGCCTCAGATATTGGCTCCCTGCAAGCTACAACCTTCCTCATGGTGAGCCCCGTCGAACCACGCACTATATTCTTGCAACAGCGAGCCTCAGTTAACAGGCTGAACTCTCCAATTCCATTTTTGCCACATTTGATCTAAAGCACCTCCATGGTTCAGGATTTCGGCATACGCTCATCATATCTGTCGCGCCGGTTGCGGTTGACGACGCTCATTCGTCTGCGCTGGCTTGCGGTGGCAGGCCAAAGCATGGCGGTTCTGTTTGTCGCGCTCTACCTGAAATTTCCCTTCCCCGTCAGCGTGTGTTTTGCCCTGATCGCCTGTTCGGCATGGCTTAATCTGCTTATGTCATTCCGCTACCCGATCAACCACCGGCTACAGCCGCGCGCAGCAATCCCAGTGCTTGCTTTTGATATTCTGCAGGTTGCGGGTCTGCTCTATATGACCGGCGGCTTGCAAAATCCGTTTGCGGTTCTGATGATCGTTCCTGTCATCATATCCGCAACATCGCTGCCCTCGTGGTCAACCATCCTGCTTGGGCTTCTTGTCACTGTCTGCGCCACTGTCCTTGCCTATATTTACCTGCCGCTGCCCTGGTATCCGGGCGAGACCATGCAACTGCCCTTCGTGCTCATCGCCGGTGTCTGGTGTTCTGTGGTTTCCGCCCTCGCCTTCACGGCTGTCTATGCCTATCGCGTGGCGGAGGAAGCACGCCTGCTGGCCGATGCGCTGACAGCAACGGAACTGATTCTGCAGCGCGAACAGCATCTGTCGGCGCTTGATGGACTTGCCGCCGCTGCTGCCCATGAACTGGGTACGCCGCTTGCCACGATCGCTCTTGTCGTCAAGGAGATGGAGCGCAGCCTGAAGAATGATGATCGGTACGCCGAAGATATCGAGCTTTTGCGCTCGCAGACTCAACGCTGCCGCGAGATTTTGAAGCGTCTCACCAGCCTTTCATCCACCAGCGAAGAACATATGTCCCGCCTGAAGATTTCCTCGCTGATCGAGGAGGTCATCGCACCGAACCGCAACTTTGGCATTGGCATCGAAGTGACCAAATTGCGCGGGGAAGGCACCGAACCATTCATCCGCCGTAACCCCGGCATCATTTATGGCCTCGGCAATCTGGTCGAGAATGCCGTTGATTTCGCCAGACAGACCATACGGGTCAGCTGGGGCTGGAATGACAAGACCGTCGAGATCATCGTCAGCGATGATGGCAAGGGATTTGCTCCCGAGATTCTGGACCGGATCGGAGAACCCTATACGACGGGCCGCGACCGCGAAGTGAATGAACATGGTGGTGGTCTGGGGCTCGGTCTGTTTATTGCGAAAACGCTTCTGGAGCGTTCGGGGGCCACAATCACATTCCGCAATCGAAATGATCCGGGACAAGGTGCTGAGGTCGTCGTCATCTGGCCGCTTAGTGAACTGGCTACAAGTGGATAGAATTAGCTCTATATCGGCAAAATTTGTTCTAGCCTTTGACTTTTTCTTCATTGCGAACCATTAACGTCAATAACTATTACAAAATGAGCAGGAAACCCTGATGGACAATACGGATCAGGACGATATTGCCGCCATTGGCAACGATCCGACACTTCTTCTTGTTGATGATGACAAGCCCTTCTTGCAGCGCCTTGCACGGGCCATGGAAACACGCGGCTTCACCGTGGCGATCGCCGATTCGGTGGAAGCCGGGCTTGCCAGTGTCAAAAGCCATGCCCCGGCCTATGCCGTTGTCGACATGCGACTTGGTGATGGCAATGGCCTTGACATTATCGAAGCCATTCGCGCCCGCCGCGAAGATACGCGCGCAGTGATCCTCACCGGCTACGGCAATATTGCGACAGCGGTCAATGCTGTGAAGCTCGGCGCTATCGACTACCTCTCCAAACCCGCGGATGCGGATGAAGTCTTCGCAGCGCTGACGCGGCGTTCCGGCGAAAAGGTGGCGCCGCCCGAAAATCCGATGTCCGCAGATCGCGTACGTTGGGAACATATTCAGCGCGTTTATGAAATGTGCGACCGGAATGTTTCGGAGACGGCACGCCGGCTTAATATGCACCGGCGTACCTTGCAGCGTATTCTGGCCAAGCGCGCGCCGCGCTAGATCTTCATTGCATTATCTCTGTGCGTGGTTCGCCCTTCGACAAGCTCAGGATGAGGGAGGTTGAGCTTAGCAGAGAGTCTAATTCTGAGACATGGAAGACGGCTTTCAATCAAACCACCCCCTCATCCTGAGCTTGTCGAAGGACGCACAGCGCTCTTGCCACAGGATAAAAGAACTTAGGGCGGCATCATTCTACCGCCCTGTGTACCTGATCTCAGAACCTGACGCTCAAATCGGCCTTGACGGCATTGTCATGCGACTGGCTGGAGAACTGGCCGGTATAGCCGATGCCGATGCTGGTGGTCTTGCCGATGCCAAAGTCCAGCCCGGCCTCGATGATGGCCGCATCCTTGGCCATGCCAGCACCCTCAACCGTGAAGCCCTGACCGCCACTGAAGGTAAGGCTGGCCTCAGGCGTCACATCGCCAAAGCCATGGGTCCAGCCCAGCATGCCGCGTGCCGTCAGTGTCGTGCTTTCGCTCAAGGTGAACTGGCGCGAGGCACGCAGCCCGAGCGTTGTCACCGTCAGATCGGTGCTTGCACCTGCGCCGGTCAAATTGCTGATCGCGCCATCTTCGCCAAAGCCATCGGTCTTGACATGCACATGCCGTGCTGCCGCAAAGGGTTCGAATGCGGCATAGGCCGTGTTGATCGCATAGCCGAGTTCGCCAAACACCTGTACGGAGCGCGCATCATAGGAAGCCTGATGCTCGTCATGCAGCGCGCCGAACGCTACGCTCCGCTTGGTGTCGATCTCGTGCTGGCCGAGATTGACGCCAAAGCGAAGCCCGAGCGCGTCCCACCTGGTGCCGCCATAGACACCGAGCTGATAATGATCCACCGATGCCTTGCCATTGCCATGCAACGATGTGCTGCCATAGCCGGCAAGCAGACCGAAGCGCCAGTCATCGGCAATCACGCCATCCATGCCGGTGACAAGACCGCCGGTGCTGCGGCTGTAGCCGGACGCATTGCCGTTTCCATCCGCATGCGCCCATGAGCCATAGGCTTCACCCCAAAGCGCCGTGCTTGCTGCGGCGGGCTCAACAGCAGCAAAAGCTTCGCTACCCTTCGGCTTGGCCTCAGCACCATAGGCCAATGGCGCGGTGACAGACTGTGCCTTGCCCGCTACACCGCCAAAGGCATGGCGAAGCCGCGCCATTGCCGCATCGGAAATGACATGGCTGTCATTGGCCAGAACACCGGAGACCGTCGCATGAACCTCGCCCGACAGCGTATCGAAATTGAGGGGCGCATCAGACGAGGAAACAATCACCTGACCGAGCAGCCTGTTGCCCTTGACGCCCTGTGATTGGATGGCCCGCCACACGCCTTTATGGTTGCCGCTTTCAACGCCAGCGGCAAAGAAATCGGCGGAAACAAAGCCTTGCATTTTTTCCTCGAAAAGCCGGGCCTGCAGACGCGCGCGCTCGGCTTCCGCTTTTTCTTGTGCTTGGGCAAGCCGCCTGGCTTGTGCCACCGCATCTGCCTTGGCCTTCGCTTCGGCAAGGCGTTCAGCTTCCTTGGCTACAGGATCGGGCTTTGCGACTTCAGCGACAATCTTATCTGTCTCGGCTACAGCACCTTTGTCTATCGCTACGTCCACAGGACGCTCGGTTTCCTCGACCACAGGATCAGGCTTTGCAACTTCAGCCACCTCCGCTCCCGTATCAACGACAGCATTGGTTTCCACCGCCGCATCCGCAGGGTGTTGCGCTTCCTCGACTACAGGATAGGACTTTGGAACCTCAGCGGTATTCTTTCCGGTCTCAGCTACGGCATCGGCTGGTGCCTT
Source organism: Phyllobacterium sp. K27 (assembly GCF_054796155.1). Taxonomy (NCBI): domain Bacteria; kingdom Pseudomonadati; phylum Pseudomonadota; class Alphaproteobacteria; order Hyphomicrobiales; family Phyllobacteriaceae; genus Phyllobacterium; species Phyllobacterium sp. K27. The sequence goes on from NZ_CM139240.1 coordinate 148,092, forward strand.
GACCTCTGCAACTGCCTTGGCTTCTGCCTCCGCAGCCAGCTTAGCCTCCTCGGCAAGCTTCACCCTTTCAGCCTCCGCTTCCGCGAGCTGCTTTTCCAGCTCCTTGGCCTTTTCGGTTTTGACTTTCGGCGTGAAGTCGAACGTCATGACCACCTTGTTCTTGTCTGAGTAGTCGAGCGTCGGTGTAATATAATTATAGCCGGGAGCGATTTTATCAAATTGACCATTTACCCCCTTCCCGGTCGTTAAAATATCATATCTCTTTCCGAACAGGCTTTCAGCTGTATCTTCCGGTATAAAGCTGTCGCTATCCTCCGCCATTATACTGACATGAGCACCTTTCAAAATTGCAGTGCCTGCCACATCAAGCCTAGTGCTCGTCGCAAAGTCTGCTGAAAGCTCCACTATTAACAAACTGCCTTTCTCAAATGCCGCATCTTTTCTTACATGAAGCGGGGCTGTTTGGGCCTCGGAACTGCCACTACTTACTTGTCCACCGCGCTTGACCAGGAGACTATCTATTGTGCCCGTACCATAGAGCCAGCCTTCAATAGTGACCAGATTCTGGACATGACCATTGACACCAAATGCACCATCCTCATGCACAAAAACGGGAGATCGGAGCGAAGGAACACCGCTCTGACCATCATCCTCGAGGAGGAGCCAACCATTCTCAATGCGCGTTTCGCCCGTATAGCTATTAACACCCTCAAGGACCAGCGTACCCATGCCGGTTTTGGTCAATCCGGCATCGAAGGTTAAAAGCTCCGCGTATTTGGCCTCCAGCGCAGCAATCTTCTCATCCATGGTCGTATCAGGAGGGTTTGCGCTATTTTGGGCACGCTTTGATTTCCAAAGATCAAGCTCCTTGAGAACCTGCTCTTTACGCTGTTGGAGTAACGTGTCCGAAATATCCTGCCTCCACGTTTCTTGCGTATCCTCGTCAATCACATTCGCCGTGAACCGCCTCAGGAACTGTGTAGGTCCACGCTTTGCCTGACGTAGATCAATCTTGGCGGTAAGATTCTTTGCCCGGCTCCTGGCAGCAGCCACTTTCAAAATATCGAGAAGCTCCTGCTCGCCCAGATAGGGATAATACTTCCGCAGCCTCTCCAACGATTTGTTATCGCGGGGAAAGGATATGATTTCATGACCCTCGCTGTCGAAGATAAAAGGATCATCGCCAGCCTGCGCGCTTTTACCAGCACCGACGCCTGTCTTGCCAATGCTGTCAGCATAGGTTGGGCAGCTTGCCGTCAAAAGGATCAGCGTGGAAACAAGGCTGCCTTTCAGACGATTACGAAAAGCCGCAACGGAATAGATTTTCGCGCCGGAAATGGCGCCGTCCGTATGAAAAGCCATAAAGAAACCCCGATACTTAATACAAAATCAGATACGCCTTACAGTTGTATTCTTTGAACACGCTGTAACCATAAATTGCATACGGGGATCGTCAATTAGCCTTTAGGCCTACGGAAAAACGCATTCTCTCCGCAGCGAACATTCGCTGGGTGATCACAACATAGGCGATGACAGGAAGCGTTTGCCGATAGGCGAATATCGGCAACCATCTGTTGGTAAAGGGCTTTTTTACGCCGCGGCCCTATTCCATATCGGTTTCGGGCAGATCGATTCCTGACAGTTCGGCAAGGGTCATGCGGGCGGCACTCACGCGGGCGAAGCGCAGCGTCATTGCCTTGCGCGTGGCGCCTGCCAGCTTGTGCTCAGGCGCATCACGGATAATCTCGGCGCCATAGCCATCCGAGAGAATGAAGCCGCAATCCTCGGGAAATATATCGGCTGGAACACCCGGATGAGTAGCAAAGAACAGCCGGTCGCAGTAATCGCGATAGGTGGGCCATTTGCGATCCACCTTCCAGTCCTCAATGGACGATTTTATCTCGACAATCCAGATTTCACCATTGCGGGACAATGCCACAAGATCTGCACGCCGGCCGGAAGCCAGCGATAGTTCCGGCATGACCGCCAGGCCCATTTCCAGAAAAAGCCGCTGCACACCGCGGCGCACCAGCATGGCATTTTCGGATTGGCGGCCATCGATAAGCGGATTGGTCTGGCTCAGACTGACTATAGGCATGATGGCGAATCTATCGGCATTTTTGCAACCATGTGGTGGAAAATACACCTATAGATAGGTGAAAACCATGGTTAATGGAAAACGAAGCTTTACGGTTAATGAAGCTTTAACAATAATGGCGCTAAAGAGGCAACCATAAGTAGCATATGGATTCGCACAACCAACGGGGTGATCATGCGATTTAAAACTATCGTTCTTGCGGCTGGCCTGATGGGCGCAGCTGCACTGGCCGGCTGTTCCACGATCGGGTTTAATTACTCAACGGCCTCTTACAGCTCGGTCACGGATGCAGGCTACGTCCTTCCCGCGATTCCCCGTGCAAAAATTCCTCCACAGTTCCTGCGACAGGAAGTTCGCTATGATGGCGGCGAAACGCCTGGCACGATCATTGTCGATACACAGACAAAATTTCTTTACTTCGTGCTCGGCGGCGGCAAGGCCATGCGCTACGGCATTGGTGTCGGCAAGGAAGGTTTCGAGTGGAACGGATCGGCACGCATTGCACTCAAGCGTGAATGGCCGACATGGACGCCTCCAAGCGCAATGATCAAGCGCAGGCCGGAACTGGCTGAATTCCGCAATGGCATGAGGCCGGGGCTGCAAAATCCGCTTGGCGCCCGCGCGCTTTATCTCTTCAACAAGGGTGGTGATACGGGCTATCGCCTGCATGGCACGCCGGAGTGGTGGTCTATCGGAAAAGCCATGTCATCCGGCTGCATTCGCCTGATGAACCAGGACATTATCGACCTTTACAATCGTGCCGAGGTCGGCGCCAAGGTCATTGTTCGATAAAACAGTTCTGCTCAACCACGAAACATCGCAAAAAGGTCACTCTCGAGTGGCCTTTTTTGTTAGATGACAAGAATATGACCAACACTCCAATATGTCTTTATTTTTCTCTCCTGATTTTGCCGTGTTGACCTGATCATCTGCCGCCTCATAGATTGCACCTGTCGATCTTGGACCAACCCGGATAGAGAAATTCCAGGAAAAGTGTGTAGCGGTTTTCCGTCCGGAATTGCGTAAAACAAAGACTTAGAGCGTCGTTTTGAATCTTCAAAACGCAAAACGCTCTAAGCTAAAACTGGAAAGTGAATATGTTTAAAACCGTTGCCACCCAACCATTCGATGACCAAAAGCCCGGTACATCAGGTCTTCGCAAGAAGGTCCCTGTTTTCCAGCAGCCCAATTATGCGGAGAATTTCATTCAGTCGGTATTCGACGCCCTTGAAGGCTATGACGGCACGACACTGGTGATTGGCGGAGATGGCCGCTACTACAACCGCGAAGTCATCCAGATCGCGCTGAAGATGGCCGCCGCCAATGGTTTTGGCCGGGTACTGGTGGGTCAGGGCGGTATCCTCTCAACCCCGGCTGCCTCTCATCTCATTCGCAAATACAAGGCATTTGGCGGGTTGATCCTCTCGGCTAGCCATAATCCAGGCGGCCCCACCGAAGATTTCGGCATTAAATACAATATCGGCAATGGCGGTCCCGCACCGGAAAAGATCACCGAAGCCATTTTCGCCATCTCGAAAACCATCAAGGAATACAGGATCGCCGAGAGCGCTGACATCGATATAGACGCGATAGGCACGCAGAAGCTTGGCGACATGGATGTAGAGATTGTCGATTCCGTTGCCGATTATGCGGCCTTGATGGAAACTTTGTTCGACTTTGACGCCATTCGTGCCCTGATCAAATCGGGCTTCACCTTGCGTTTTGATTCCATGCATGCGGTGACAGGCCCCTATGGCAAGGAAATTCTCGAAAAGCGCCTCGGCGCACCGGAAGGCACCTGCCTCAATTTCGTGCCGCTGACGGATTTTGGCGGCCACCACCCTGATCCTAATCTGGTTTATGCCAAGGAACTCTATGACCTTCTCATGTCGGCCAATGGCCCCGATTTCGGTGCGGCATCCGATGGCGACGGCGACCGCAATCTTATCATCGGCAAGGGTATTTTCATCACTCCTTCCGACTCGCTTGCCATGCTTGCTGCCAATGCGCATCTTGCGCCGGGCTATAAGGCTGGCCTTAAAGGCATTGCCCGCTCCATGCCAACCAGCGGTGCTGCCGACCGTGTTGCGGAAAAGTTGAAAATCGGCATGTATGAGACGCCGACAGGCTGGAAGTTCTTCGGCAATCTGCTGGATGCGGACATGGCAACCATCTGCGGCGAAGAGAGCTCCGGCACGGGTTCAAATCATGTGCGCGAAAAGGACGGACTTTGGGCCGTTCTGCTCTGGCTTAACATACTCGCTGTTCGCCGCATGAGTGTTCAGGAAATCGCCGCTGAACATTGGACAAGCTATGGCCGTAACTATTATTCGCGCCACGATTATGAAGGCGTTGATACGACCAGCGCAAACAGGGTTATCGACGCGCTACGCGCCAAGCTCGCCAGTCTGCCGGGCACGTCCGTTCAGGGCCTGAAAATCGCAGCAGCGGATGATTTTGCCTATCACGATCCGGTCGACAAATCCGTCAGCGAGCATCAGGGCATCCGCATCCTGTTCGAAGGCGGATCGCGCGTTGTTTTCCGCCTGTCAGGGACCGGCACCTCTGGCGCTACCATCCGCGTCTATATCGAGCGCTATGAACCAGACCCGTCGCGACATGATCTGGAAACGCAGGCAGCGCTTGCGGACCTTATCCTTGCTGCCGAGGAGCTTTCCGCCATCAAGGCCCAGACCGGTCGCAAAGAACCGAGCGTGATTACTTAAATCCTTGCAGGATAGAGACGGGCACTGCGGCAGGTTCGCTCTGCCGCGTGTCTGTGCCTGCAATCTTCAATTCCAACCCCCTGATATTCAAGGCATCAAGAGGTATTGATGACACAACTTCGCGTGCTCTATCCGCCGATAGAACCCTATGAAACCGGCATGCTCGATGTTGGCGACGGGCATTCCATCTACTATGAACGCTCGGGGAAAAGGGGCGGTAAACCAGCGGTTTTTCTCCATGGCGGCCCGGGTAGCGGCGTATCGCCAAATCATCGCCGTCTCTTCAAACCTGATGTTTACGATGTCATGCTGTTCGACCAGCGCGGTTGCGGAAGGTCGGTCCCTCACGCCGACCTTAACGCCAATACAACATGGCATCTTGTCGAGGATATCGAGCGCTTGCGGAAGCTGGCCGGTGTTGAGAAATGGATGGTATTCGGAGGGTCGTGGGGATCGACGCTTGGCCTCGCTTATGCAGAAAAGCACCCTGAACATGTCAGTGAACTGATCCTGCGCGGCATTTATACGGTCACCAAAGCGGAGATCAACTGGTACTATCAGTTTGGTGTTTCCGAGATATTTCCGGACAAATGGGAGCTGTTTCAAGCACCCATTCCGGAGGAGGAACGCGGCGACATGGTTGCCGCTTACCACAAGCGCTTGACTGGATGCGATCCGGTTGCCCAGCTTGAAGCAGCAAAAGCATGGACAATCTGGGAGGGTGAGACGGTGACGCTTCTTCCTGATTCTGAATATTCCGCACGCTTCAGGGATGGTCATTATGCGCTGGCCTTTGCCCGGCTGGAGAACCATTACTTCATGAACGGCTCATGGCTGGAGGAGGGACAGTTGCTTCGTGACGCCTATAAGCTCCACGGTATTCCGGGTGTAATTGTTCAGGGACGCTATGACATGCCCTGCCCGGTCAAATATGCCTATGCGCTTCACAAGGCGTGGCCGGATGCCGAATATCATCTGATTGAAGGCGCAGGACACGCTTATATGGAACCGGGTATTCTTGACCGATTGATCCGTGCCACTGATCAGTTTTCCGGGCTTTAGTGCAGCGAACCAATCGTTCTTTAAATAACAGCAATCAGCCTGGCGCTTCGCCTGGCTTCTACTTGGCAAAATAATCGGCCTCAGCTGCGATCACCCTCGCCTATTTGTCGTTATGAAACGCGGCGCGGTTCCTGTGCGAACGGGCTTAGCCCCAACCATTGCTGCATGGCGGCGGCAACCGCCGGGTCGCCATCGAATTCGAGGTTACCGGCATTCACTTCGTGGCGAACCTGCGAAAGGCCCATCCAGATTGCCGTCATGCTCTTCAATGAACTGGTGATGAGCAGATCGATGTCATATCCGGGATCGAAACCACACAGATCAACAGACCCAGCCTCAACGACAAGCCAAAAGTTCTGCCGGGCTTGCGGAAGTTCGGGGTACAGAAACTGAATCGTACAACGACGCTGCGGCAATGGTTTGGGATTAAGGTGGCGGCGCATGTCCCACATCAGCAGCGATGGATCAAGATTGCGCAACGAAACCTGAGATTCCACCCAACGTTGACCCCAAAATCCAATCCCCATGATGACAGGGCGCAAATCCTCTCCGGCGGGCGAAAGATGATATTCCAGAACGCCGCCAGCATTTGGCACCGTCACTATGACGCCAGCGCGCTCGAGTTCTTTCAGGCGTTTTGAAAGAAGTGCAGGAGACATGCGCGGCACACCCCTGCGCAAATCATTGAAGCGCGTCGTGCCGCATAAAAGCTCCCGCAAAATCAGCGTTGTCCATCTCGAGCATAATATCTCAGAGGCCATCGACACCGGACAGAACTGGCCGTATCCGCCATGCGTTTCCATGCGTCCCCCTCAGGACTTTGTTTTGCTTGAAGATACTCCAAAAGATCATGCATGGAAACGGACTAGTTCATTTCGTGAACTAGACCAAACCGGTCAATGGGAGGATTTTGCTTTCACTACAAAACAAGAAGGAGGAGAACATTATGAACACCATGGCACCTTTATCATCGGTTGATAACGCCGAAACAAACTCCCGCGCGAGTCCTGCCGCCAAGATTGCCCGCACATTGTCATCCGCTTTCGCCGAGAGCGCCAGCCATATCGATGCGACGGACACATTTGTCGCCGATAATTACAGACTGCTCAAGGAAGCCGGTCTTGTCGAGATCGGCGTACCGCTTGAACTTGGAGGCGGCGGCGCGAATGTCGCGGAACTGGCGGAGATGTTGCGGATTATCGCGCATGCATGCCCTTCGACGGCACTGGCATTTTCCATGCATACACACCAGGTCGCAATTCCCGCATGGCGCTGGCAGCACCAGAAACTGGCGGCCGTAGAACCTCTGCTGAAACGTGTTGCAGCTGAAAAACTGATCCTGCTTTCCAGCGGTGGTTCCGATTGGATCGGCGGCTCTGGCAAGGCCGTCAAAGTCGATGGCGGCTATCGCATCTCTGCGCGAAAGATATTCACCTCAGGCGCCAATGCGGGCAATCTTCTGATGACAGGAGCAATTGTCGAGAATGATGACGGATCACGCAATGTCATCCATTTTGCCGCTCCCATGCAAGCCGAGGGCGTCAGCATCGTGGAAACCTGGAAGGCGATGGGCATGCGCGGCACTGGTTCCAACGATGTAATTTTTGATAATCTCTTTATTGCCGATAGCGGCGTCGCCCTTTCGCGTAAGGCTGGCGAATGGCATCCATTGTTCCAGATCATTTCGACGATCGCCTTTCCGCTTATCTATGCGGTTTATCTGGGCGTTGCCGAAAGCGCGCGCGATATCGCCGTTGGTCTTGCGGGTAAGAAACCCTTGAATGCTCAAAGTTTCAATCTCGCTGGCCGGATGGACACATCGTTGCGTGCCGCGCAACTGGCACATCAGTGGATGGTAAACATTGCTGCACGCAATGCCCCTTCTGCCATAACCGTCAATGAAACCATGATCGGCCGGTCTCTCGTGGCCGAACACGCGATCAAAGCCGTAGAATTGGCGATGGAATTAGCGGGTGGCAGCGGGTTTTACCGGGATAATCGTCTGGAACAGCGTTTCCGCGATATACAGGGCGCGCGCTACCATCCGCTACAGCAGGGCCCGCAGGCCCATTATGCCGGAGCAATGGCTCTCGGCCAGCCTGTGGATCATATTTTTTAAGGCCCGATATTGGTGGCGGCTCAAGCACTGGCCGCCATCCTCTAATCGAACACGATTGCCGGGGCGGTGCGTCCGCCCTTGGCCAGCTTCAACTGGTCCCAAACCTTGGCAGCAATTTCGCGATAAACCTTGGTCTGTGGACCATCCGGATTGCTGATGACCACGGGCGTTCCCGCATCCGACATCTCACGAATTTCCATGACAAGCGGCACTTCGCCAAGGAAAGGCACGCCGAGGCGTTCTGCCTCCTTGCGGGCGCCGCCATGGCCGAAAATATCGTAGCGCGCGCCCGTATCGGGCGCAATGAAGTAGCTCATGTTCTCGACAATTCCGAGCAGCGGCACATCGACCTTTTTAAACATGTTGAGGCCCTTGCGCGCATCGATAAGCGCCAGATCCTGCGGCGTTGAAACGATCACCGCACCGGCAAGCGGCACCTGCTGCGCCATGGTCAATTGCGCATCGCCGGTGCCGGGCGGCATGTCCACCACCAGCACATCAAGATCGCCCCATTGCACCTCGCGCAGCATCTGCGTCAGCGCTGACATGACCATCGGCCCGCGCCAGATCATCGGCGTTTCCTCATCCACGAGGAAGCCTATCGACATGACCTTCAACCCATAGCCTTCCATGGGTTTCAGCACACGGCCAGAGACCACTTCCGGCTTGCCGGAAAGGTGCAAAAGCCGCGGCATGGAAGGCCCGTAAATATCCGCATCGAGAATGCCGACGCGCTGGCCGTTGGCCTGTAAGGCCAAAGCCAAATTGACCGCAGTCGTGGATTTGCCGACCCCGCCCTTGCCGGAAGCCACGGCGATGATTGCGCCAACGCCCGGCACGCCGGATTTGACCGGAGCAGCCGCATGACCATGGCCCGCATGACCGGCAGCGGCAGGAGCCTTGGCCGGAACCCGCTGTGGCGGCACGGCGCCTGCCGGGGCCGGTCTTTGCGCGGGTCTTGGCGCAGGCCCTGCTTGCGGCGCGTCATCGCTTGTCGGGCCGCCGCGCTTTTCTGCGGTCAGCGCAACCACAGCACCCTTCACATCGGGCATAGCCTTGACCACACGTTCGGCGGCGGAGCGAAGCGGCTCCAGCTCCTGCGCACGCTCGGCAGGGACAGTGATCGAAAAGAACACCTTGTTGTCGGCAATGAAAATATCTGAAACCAGACCCAGTTCGACAATATTGCTGTTGAAATCCGGACCGGTCACCGTCTTCAATTGTTCCAGGACCTCAGTCTTCGTCACGTCTGCCATTGCAATTCCATCCCTGTCGTTCTTACATCTCAGATAATGCAGTTGGGCAGAAACGCAAATGGTCATTTGTACGCGGCCTGTCTTTGCTGCACCAGTCTTGCTGCGAGTCACTTTCGCGCAATGTCTATGGGCCACCTATGCCTGGCGATAAGTGAAAACTCTAACCACGCATCATGATTGATGTGAAAAAGCCATAATATGGCGCTCTAGCCAATCCCGCTGTCAGCATTGCACTCGCGTATCCGTCAGGTCAGAAACATGTCTCAACTCCGTTCCCGCTTCCGCAGCCGCGCTCTGAAACTGGTCATCTTCACCATTGTCGGGCTTCTGGTCGTCTGGTTGTTGATGGCGAAGGTGTTTTCCTCCGGCAAAGCACCGGAGCAGAGCGTGTTCACTGCGCCGGTCGCGCTTGGTTCCATTGAAGAAACCGTGCTCGCAACGGGTACTCTGGAGCCGGTGCAGATGGTCAATGTCGGTGCGCAGGTTTCCGGTCAGGTCAAAACCCTTTTTGTCGAATCCGGTCAGCCGGTGAAGGCCGGTGATCGCATTGCCGAGATCGATTCCGTGCCGCAGGAGAATGCCCTTCGTGTCGCCAAGGCAGAGCTGGCAAACAGCCAGGCATTGCGCAAGGTCAAGCAGGTCCAGCTCAAAAAAGCTCAAGCTGCCTATGAACGCCAAACGGCATTGCTTGAACAAAAAGCCGCTTCGCAAATGGCTTTTGACACGGCTGAATCAGACTATTTTGTCTTGCAGGCGGAAATCGCCTCGCTCGGTGCGCAGATCGAACAGGCCGAGGTCAATGTCGAAACGGCAACCGCCAATCTGGGCTATACGCGCATTGTCTCGCCCATTGATGGCACTGTTATTGCTGTTGTCACCAAAGAGGGTCAGACACTCAATTCCACACAAACGACCCCGACCGTCGTCATCGTCGCCAAGCTCGATACAATGAATGTGAAGGTCAAGATTTCCGAAGCCGATGTCTGGCGCACCAAGCCCGGCCAAAAGGTCTGGTTCACCATTATGGGCGATGCGCAAACCCGATATGAAGCCGAACTTCAGCGCATCGACTTTGCTCCGCCATCGATCACAACCGATGCCAAATCCAGCGTCGAGACCGATAGCAGCAAGGGCACGGCAATCTATTATGACGGCTTGCTGACCGTCCCTAATCCGGACCAGCGCTTGCGGACGAAAATGACGGCGCAAGTCCACATCATTATCGGCTCGATCAAGGATAAGCCAATCATTCCCTGGTCGGCGCTTTCTGCCCGGCAACCGGATGGCCGCTATAAGGTCAAGGTCAAACTGGCTGATGGAAAAACCGAAGAAAAGCTCGTCAGGATCGGCTTGACCGACATGATCAAGGCTGAAGTTCTTGAAGGTCTGCAAGTTGGCGATGAGGTGGTGATCGATGGCGGCACCCCGACACCTGACACCAGCAAGACCGCAAGCAGCGAGACACCCTCCTGATGAGTGCAGCTCTGCTCGAAGTCAAACAGCTATCACGTATTTTCGCGGCAGGCAGCGAGGACGTCGTTGCCCTCGACACTATTGATCTGACCATACAAGCGGGAGAATTTGTCGCCATTGTCGGGGCCAGCGGCTCCGGTAAATCGACCCTCATGAATATTCTTGGTTGCCTGGATCAACCGACCAAGGGCAGCTATATCATGGCTGGTCGCGAGACTTCCGGCCTGACAAAAGACGAACTTGCTGAATTGCGGCGCGAACATTTCGGCTTCATCTTCCAGCGTTATCACCTGATGCCGGATCTTGGCGCTATTGGAAATGTCGAAATACCGGCGGTCTATTCCGGCGCTCCAAAGGGTCAGCGCCGGTCGCGCGCTATCGCCATCCTTGAAAGGCTCGGGCTCGGCGACCGTATGGACCATCGACCCAACCAGCTTTCCGGCGGTCAGCAGCAGCGTGTTTCCATCGCGCGGGCATTGATGAATGGCGGTGAAATCATCCTGGCCGATGAACCCACGGGCGCGCTGGACAGCAAGAGCGGCGAAAATGTTCTCGACATTCTCAAAGAGCTTCATGCTGCCGGTCATACGATCATTATCGTGACGCATGATATGGATGTTGCTGGCCATGCGGACAGGATTATTGAAATCAAGGATGGCGCAATTATTGCCGATCAGCGCAAGCCGGACAGGCCGGTTTCCACCACCGCCAAACTGACGCAACAGCCTGCCTCTGCCGGTTGGTTCAGCGGTTTTATGCGCCGCCTGATGGAAGCACTGCCCATGGCACTGCGCTCCATGATCGCGCATCGCACCCGCACTGCCTTGACCATGCTGGGCATTATTGTCGGCATCGCGGCAGTCGTAGCGGTTGTTGGTCTTGGCGAGGGTGGTCAGCGCATGGTGCTGAACGAAATCAGTGGTCTTGGTGCCAGTACGATCAGTATTTTCCCCGGCAAGGATTGGGGCGATGAGAACGCCGCCAAAATCAAAAGCCTTGTCATTGCCGATGCCGAAGCTTTGGGATCGCAACCCTATGTGGACAGTGTAACACCTTCTGTCTCGACGACTGGCAAAGCGCAGTTTGGCAATATCTCTGTCGATGCGACCATCAACGGTGTGGGGGATAATTATTTCCGGGTTGTCCAGCGTAAGATCGTGCAGGGCGGTTTCTTCGATGCACGCAGCCAGGCAATGGGCTTGCAGCAAGCGGTCATCGACGACAATACGAAACAGGCATTGTTCAAGAATGTGGCAAACCCTGTCGGCCAGGTGATTGTGGTGGCTGAAGTTCCGGTTGTCGTCATCGGTGTTGCGGCCAAATCCACTGGTGGCATGGGCGGAGACAAGCGGCTGCAAATCTATATGCCCTATACGAGCCTATTCACCCGCATAAGCGGCGTAGGCAGCCTGAACGAAATCACTTTGCGTGTATCGGATAATGTCGATACGGGGGCCGCCGAAAAAGCCATCGTCGCGCTGCTCGAGCGGCGTCACGGCACCAAGGATTTTTTCATTTTCAACAGTGACCAGATGCGCAAGACCATCGAAAACACGACGAAGATTCTCTCTCTGCTCATGTCCTCCATTGCAGCCATCGCCCTGGTCGTTGGCGGTATCGGCGTCATGAATATCATGCTGGTTTCGGTGACCGAGCGTACAAAGGAAATTGGTTTGCGCATGGCCGTCGGCGCACGCCAGATCGATATCATGCTGCAATTTCTGATTGAGGCCTCTGCTGTGACCGTGACCGGCGCAATTGTCGGTGTCGGTCTGGCCCTGACGATCGGCGCTATTTTCGCACCTGTCGGCAGTTCCTTCCCGATGATCATCTCGGTCAATGCCATCATGGTCGCCTGCGTCACTGCCATCATCGTCGGACTGACCTTCGGCTTCCTGCCCGCCCGAAAAGCCGCGCGTCTCAACCCGATTGATGCCCTCGCACGGGATTAGGGGATAGTGGACAGGGCAATTGAGTCGTCGTCTTTTGGTTTCGGCTAGGTTCGTGCGACATGCGGCATCACAAAAGAGTTGGAGAAAGTCGCAGAAGAATCGGCGATTTTTGCTGAAAAATTGCAATTTCAACGTGCAGTTTGGTTGCTGTTAGTTGCATCCTCTTTGCCGCATGGCTTTTCGTTAAAAGTGCCGCTATGAAAATGTCGGACTGTCTAGCGAGGCGATAATGCGCAAGGTTTGGAACGATTGGCGGATGGCGGTGCGCATGCTTTGCGCATTGGCGCTCGTATTCGTTGCCTTTGCCCATCAGCCGATTTCCGTTGCCTCTGCACAGGAAGACTTGTCTGCCTATACGCTTCCCGACGGTTCATTGCCGGTGCTTTGCCTGACTGATACCGATGCTGAAAAAGACCATCACAAGTCCGCCTGGCATGGCAATGGCTGTGAGGCCTGCCGGCTCGTTTCGTCGGTTATACTGCCCGTCCCGCCTGTGACTTCGGGTAAAAAAGTTGAACCTTTACAGTCACTTGCGATTAAGCGGGAGGCGGCCCTCATTGCGCGGCACGCCTATCCGCCATCCGCTCCGCCGCAAGCTCCCCCTTTCGCCTGATACCAAACGCGCCTTTGGCGCTTGAATATGGCCCTGCTCCGCGGGACCATCTCTTTGGCCGTCAGACGATTGGAATAATTATGGCAGTTCTTGCCGAGGCTGGCAAAAAGCCTAACAATATCAGTGTATCTCTCTATCGCGCCGTGTGGCGCTGGCACTTCTTCGCGGGACTTCTGGTCATTCCGTTCATGATCAATCTTGCCGTCACGGGCGGGCTCTATCTGTTCAAGGACGAGATTGACGATACGGTTTTCGCCTATCGTAATATCGTAGAACCCAAGGGCGAGTCCCTGGCTCCCTCCTTGCTTACTGAGAATGCAAGAGCAGCGGTACCCGGCTCAAAAGTTGTTCGCTACCGGGTTCCCTCCGACCCTTCGCATTCGGTTCGTGTCACTGTTGGCACGTCTGTTGAAAAGACGCTGGTCTTCGTCAACCCCTATAGCGGCGCTATCCTGGGAACTGTTCCTGAAGTGAAGGAGTTTAATCAGGTTGTAAGGCAAATACACAGCCTCAAATATTTCGGCATTGTTTTCAACAAGATGGTGGAAATAGTCGGAGGGCTGGCGCTTATTCTGGTGGTCACGGGTTTCTACCTGTGGTGGCCGCGCCAACAGACCGGCGGCGTTGTCAGCGTACGCGGAACCCCTTCCAAACGCGTGTTCTGGCGAGACCTGCATGCGGTTACCGGCGCATCGGCCGGAGCGTTGATCTTCTTTCTGGCCATCTCCGGCATGCCTTGGTCGAGCTATTGGGGCGGACAGGTCAATGCCGCCCTTTCCAGCGCGGGCATAGGCTATCCGACACGGCTTTGGGATGATGTTCCGGTCTCGACCGTACCAACAAAGGATGTTGTCGACCATGCTGGCTGGACAGTGGAAAATGCCCCTGTACCGAAATCCACACCAAGCCTACCGGGCAAGCGGGTCAATCTTGACCAGATCATTGCTTCCTCCAACGAAGCGGGCATCAATCCCGGCTATGAAGTCTCCTTGCCAACAGGCAAACAGGGCGTCTACACGGCCGCAATTTTCCCGGACGACATTACAAAGCAACGAACAATCCACTATGACCGCTATACGGGTAAGCCTTTGATTGACATCAAGTTTTCCGATTATGGCATTGGCGGAAAAGTCATAGAATTTGGCGTCGGGGTCCATATGGGGCAATATTGGGGACTGGCCAACCAGATCATTATGCTCTTAACCTGTCTTGCCATAGTGCTGACTTCGGTCACGGCCATTGTCATGTGGTGGAAACGCCGCCCATCGGGCCGATTGGGCGTGCCGCCCATGCCTTCGCAAACCAGCATCTTCATTACATTGACAATGGTGATTCTCGGCTTTGGCATAGCTTTTCCGCTTACCGGTTTCGCCATCCTTGCAATGCTTGTTATCGATCAGTTGATCACCCGCATCCCTTCCCCATTAAAACGCGTATTCTCATAACCATTCAAACTGGAGACATCCCATGAATATCCTCTTGCGAATTACCGCACTTGCATTTCTCGCCACATCGCTTTCCTTCGCAGCACAGGCTCATGACCATTCCAAGATGGGGCATGACGGATCTGCGGCCATGTGGGAAAGCGTTATGGAGCCGATAGAAGTTGGAGATCTGACCCTTAGCAATGCGTTCACCCGCGCCACTTTGCCCGGAGCTAAAGTGGGCGGCGGCTATCTCAAGATCACCAATTCCGCCAGTGAACCTGACCGCTTAATTGGGGGTTCGACTCCCGCCGCCGAACGTGTTGAGGTGCACGAGATGAAGATGAACGGCGATATCATGCAGATGCGTCAGTTGAAGGAAGGGCTTGAGATACCCGCTGGCGAAACAGTGGAGCTCTCCCCAGGTGGTTTGCATTTGATGCTGATGAATATCGTAAAGCCGCTGAAGGAAGGTGACATGATCCCGGTCACGCTTGAATTTACCAAGACGGGTAAGATCGAAGTTCAGTTTATGGTCGGCGCAGCAAACGCTGCAAGCATGGAGCACAATTGATGAATATGAGATTGGTTCGCTACGGTCTATGGGCAGGTATTGCAGCTCTTTCGATCTTTCTGGTTCTTACTTACATGAGCGGGCGGCAGGGCAGTACATCCAAATCAGTTGAACTTGGAACCCCATTCAATTTGATCGATCAAAATGGTGCGCCTATTACCGAGGCGGCATTCAAAGGCCACCCAACAGCTCTGTTTTTTGGCTTTACGCATTGTCCTGAGGTTTGCCCGACTACCTTGTTCGAAATGGCCGGGCTGCTGAATAGTTTGGGGGAGGAAGGCAAGGATTTACGCGTTTTCTTCATCTCCGTCGATCCGGAGCGCGACACGCCGGAAGTCATGAAGGGCTATACGGCAGCTTTTACCGACCGGATAACCGGCATTACCGGAAAGCCCGAAGAAGTCGACAAACTGGTCAAGAGCTGGCGCATCTACGCCAAGAAAGTTCCGACGGAGGATGGCGATTACACAATGGATCATACAGCATCCATCATGTTGCTTGACCGCGATTCGCGTCTGAAAAGCACGATCGATTACAAAGAAGACCCGGATGTAGCCTTGAAAAAGCTCAAGCTGCTCGTCGCCGGCTGAATCCCGCCAAAACTGTCCTCTTCCTAAAAATTTGGACGAGGACAGTTCTTCCAAGATTGCCGCTATCAGAACATTTGTATACTAAAAAACTCATAATTTCCTAGAATTATTCTAAGCTATTGATATTTTTGAACGTTTCACACAATTAGCATTTGACATCCGGTTTTTCAGCAGCCTTTATGCAATTGTACAATGAGTACATCCCTTTGATGTCTGGGCCTTGAACCCGTTCGATTGGAGGACCTTATGATCGGTCTTTTTCTGCCACGTAAACGCGTGGTCGCTTTGCTGAAACTTCAGCGCTCGTCGTCTGCCTTGGGTCTCGACAGGCCTCTATGGCAATTATCCGACCTATGCTCCAATGAATCGCTCGCCCCTACCCGCAATGTTCAGCAGGACGGAGGTCGCGATGTTTCCGCGTCTATCTGAAGCACAGAACCATACGGGCAGTTATTTCGACCGGGCTCCAGAAAAACTTGTACTCGAAGGGTATCGCCGCTGGACTGCCGGATTTGAAACCGGCTCCGTCATTGCCTGGGAAATGGCATACGGTCTGTACAGTGAGATTCTCGGTGATCGTAACGGCAATCGCGCCATGTCGGAATTGTCCTATTTCGTTCGCACATTGCGCCATTGTGCCCTATGCCCGTTGAAGACATTTCCCTTTGGTTCCCATCATGTCTGCCGTGAGGAATGCATGACACTGGGGCTTATTGCCGGTCTTCAAAATTGCGACATGGTTGCGGCACGAACATGCCTCAATGCAATGGCATGTCCTTCCCGTCACGAGGAAGTCGAGAACGCTGCAATCACTTTTGCTGAAACGCTCGTAGAGCTGGATCAGGTGCTTCTGCCCATTCCAAAGTCTGCGATCGACGATATTATTTCCCGTCCTGTGCGCGCGAAATATCATTAAAAAAGGGGAGAGATTATGATTATCAGTTCGCGTCGGGAACGACAATTGTCCGTAGTAGCGACAGCGCTGTTGACTGCAGCTATCTTTGTCATGCCCATCAAACTACCAAAGGAAGATACGACGCGCGTCGAACTTATCGGCTACGTCAAAATTGCTGATGCGACACCTGTGAAGCTAACAGTTCGCAAATAACCAGCACGTTCGCAAAAGGCCGGGTTTCGACAAGATCCAGCTATCTTTTTTGCAACGGAACGAATGGAAGCAATCTATAGACGACTATTCCTGTAGACTATAGATATCAGGTAGAGTTTTCTACTTTCGCCATGTAAAAGGAATTCTTTATAACGCCTCATTTTCAGAGGCTCTGCTACCCTTCAGTTTCAATTACACGGAGGCAGGCATGAAGAATTCCCGATTATCGATGGCCTTCACGACCGTTCTCCTTATGGCAACGGTCGCGGCACAGCCAATGTCTGCCGCCTTGGCGGACACCACGCTTTTAAATGTTTCCTACGATCCAACCCGCGAACTCTACAAGAATTTCAACGCGGCCTTTGCAGCCAAGTGGAAAGCTGACACAGGGGAAACTGTTACCATACAGATGTCGCATGGTGGCTCGGGTAAACAGGCGCGTGCGGTAAATGATGGCTTGGGCGCCGATGTTGTAACGCTCGCGCTTGACAGCGATATTTCGGCGATTGTATCGGCCACGAAGAAAATCAATCCCGACTGGCGAGCAGAATATCCTCACAACTCTGCACCCTACACGTCCACGATTGTCTTTCTTGTGCGCAAGGGCAATCCAAAGGGAATCAAGGATTGGGGTGACCTGATCAAGCATGGCGTCGAGGTCATCACGCCAAACCCCAAGACCTCGGGTGGCGCACGCTGGAACTATCTTGCCGCCTGGGCATGGGCGAATGGCGAGTTTGGTGGGGATGAAGCCAAGATCAAGGAATATATCGCAACGCTGTTCCAACATGTTCCTGTGCTCGATACGGGCGCTCGTGGCTCAACCACGACCTTTGCACAGCGCGAACTCGGTGACGTTCTCCTTGCCTGGGAGAATGAAGCCTATCTTTCACTGAACGAGTTTGGTGCCGACAAGTTTGATATTGTTGTGCCTCCGCAGTCCATTCTTGCCGAACCGCCTGTCGCCATTGTTGATGCGAATGTGGATGCCAAGGGAACGAGAAAAGCTGCGGAAGCCTATCTGCAATATCTCTACTCGGAAGAGGGCCAGACACTTGCTGCCAAGCATTTTTATCGCCCGAGCGAGCCAAGCCTCGTTCCCGCAGAGCTTCTGAAGAAACTGCCGGATTTGAAACTGGTGACGATCGATGATCCAATCTTCGGTGGATGGGCCAGGGCACAGCCCTACCACTTCGGGGAAGGCGGGACATTTGACCAGATTTACAAACCGAAGTGATAACAATATGACGTTCAACCGAGTAAAAACAGGTTGGCGGCCAAACCGTGATGGAGTGTCTATATGACTCCACACGGGTTCAAGAGGCCAAGTATCATTCCCGGATTTGGGATGACGCTTGGCTTCACGCTTGCCTACCTTGCACTGATCGTCCTTATTCCCTTGGCGGGCCTCGTGTGGCGCTCTGCCGCTCTGGGTTGGGGTGGCTTCTTCAGTGTTGCCATCGACCCACGTACAGTCAATGCGTTGAAAATCAGCTTTGGCACATCGCTTGTTGCCGCGCTGGTCAATGTCGTCTTTGGCGTTATCGTTGCCTGGGTTCTTGTACGCTACCGCTTTCCAGGCCGCCGCATTATTGATGCCATTGTCGACCTACCTTTCGCCTTGCCAACGGCTGTTGCTGGCATCGCGCTCACTGCGCTCTATGCCAAAAACGGCTGGATCGGAAAATGGCTCGATCCTTTGGGTATCAAGGTGGCATTCACACCGCTGGGTATCGTCATCGCTTTGATTTTCATCGGTCTTCCCTTCGTTGTTCGCACTGTTCAGCCCGTCATGGAAGAAATACGTAAAGAAGTTGAAGAGGCTGCCGCGACGCTTGGGGCGACCCGTTTTCAAACCATAACGCGCGTATTGCTACCCGGTCTGCAACCGGCCATCCTTACCGGCTTTGCACTTGCCTTCGCCCGCGCTGTCGGGGAATACGGGTCTGTGATCTTCATCGCTGGCAACTTGCCCTATGTCTCTGAAATTGCGCCCTTGTTGATTGTTATTCGGCTCGAGGAACTTGACTATGCGGGTGCCACAGCCATTGCGACAATCATGCTTTCCATATCATTTCTCATGCTGCTGGTGATCAATCTTATTCAAGCATGGAGCCGCAGGAGATATGGCTATGGCACATGACATGGTGACATCAAACGAATCTGCCAAGGCATGGCATCCGGCCACGACAGAAAGCCGGACAGCGCGACTTGTTCTTATCGCTATTGCCTTAGGCTTTCTTGGCCTCTTCCTGCTTCTGCCGCTCATTGCCGTTTTTGTCGAAGCTTTTCGTAAAGGTCCGGAAGCCTATTTTGCCGCCTTTGCTGAGGCTGACGCGCTTGCTGCCATACGCTTGACCCTGCTGGTTGCGGCAATTGCAGTGCCGTTGAACCTTGTCTTTGGCGTGGTTGCCGCCTGGGCCATTGCCAAATTCGAATTCAAGGGCAAGGCTTTTTTGACGACACTCATCGACTTGCCATTTTCCGTGTCTCCGGTCATTTCCGGTCTCGTTTACGTTCTGCTCTTTTCATCGCAGAGCGTTCTCGGACCATGGCTGAAATCCCATGGCATAGAGGTACTCTTTGCTGTACCGGGCATCGTGCTTGCAACAGTGTTTGTTACCTTTCCGTTCGTTGCACGTGAGCTGATCCCGCTCATGCAGGATCAGGGAACGACCGATGAGGAGGCCGCATTGTCATTGGGGGCAAATGGATGGCAGACTTTCTCGCATGTCACCCTGCCCAACATCAAATGGGGGTTGCTCTACGGCGTCCTTTTATGCAACGCCCGGGCTATGGGAGAGTTTGGTGCAGTGTCAGTCGTGTCCGGTCACATTCGTGGCCTGACAAATACGGTGCCACTGCATGTGGAAATTCTCTACAATGAATATAACTTTGTCGCTGCTTTCGCAGTGGCTTCACTGCTTGCGCTGCTCGCGCTGGTGACGCTCGTTCTCAAAACTCTGCTGGAGTTTCGATATGGGGCGGAACTTCGCGCTGCTGGCGGACACTAAGGGGAATATTTATGGAAGTTCGAGTGAGTGGTGTACGCAAGGAATTTGAACGGTTTCCGGCGCTGCACGACGTATCATTGAATATAAATTCAGGTGAGCTTATCGCCCTGCTCGGTCCATCCGGATCGGGTAAAACAACACTCCTTCGCCTGATTGCCGGGCTGGAAATCCCGACCGAAGGCAAGGTCTTCTTTGGTGATGAGGATGCCTCTTTAAAGTCCGTGCAGGAGCGCAATGTCGGTTTTGTTTTCCAACACTATGCCTTGTTCCGTCATATGACTGTGATCGATAATGTTGGCTTCGGTTTGAAAGTACGGCCCGGGTCCAGTCGGCCCAACAAGGAGGAAATCCGCCGGCGTTCAACCGAACTTCTCGATCTCGTCCAGCTTTCCGGACTTGAAAAGCGCTATCCGGCGCAGCTTTCCGGCGGGCAACGACAGCGTGTCGCCTTGGCCCGCGCCATGGCTATCGAGCCGCGCGTGCTGCTATTGGATGAGCCATTCGGTGCACTTGACGCCAAGGTTCGCAAGGAATTGCGCCGGTGGCTGCGTGAAATCCATGACAAGACCCAGCATACCACCGTTTTCGTTACGCATGATCAGGATGAGGCACTCGAACTTGCTGACCGTGTTGTCGTGATGAGCCAAGGCAAGATTGAACAGGTCGGCACGCCCGATGAAGTCTATGACCGCCCCAACTCACCCTTCGTTTATGGTTTCATCGGTGAGTCGAGCTCCTTGGAGGTGAGCGTCAAATCAGGGACGCTCCATCTTGGCGATAAGGCACTTGATCTGAAGAGCGAGCAAGCCGACGGAAAAGGTATGCTTTATTTCCGTCCTCACGATGTGGAACTTCTCGATGGCTCTGAAATGCACCTCAATGGGACGGTGATAGCGAGCCGCCGGGTGGGCGCTACGCGTCGTGTCGAACTTGAAATCAACGGAACCGAGAGCCGCGTCGAGATTGAAATCCCGGCTGACCACCCAGCAAAGGTCGGCTCGCCACTTGCATTTCTACCAAAGCACTGGCGCCTATTTGGAAAAGCCACCTAAAAATTCACAGCAAAGCCGGAATTTCCAAGTTCCGGCTTTTTGGTTTGGCGGACAATTTAGCCTTGGGTGTTTTGGAGCCATTTTATTGATTGTTGCCGACTACCCGGCCCACGCACTTAATTCATTATGGCAATCTGACTCATTTTCATCAAAACTGATCGATAACAGACAAAGTGATGATAGCGTCATTGCACTGAACCGATTAGATCATAAAATGCCGTCTCATATTGCAATCTCGAAGATTTTGTTCTTCCAACCGAAACGAAGCAAATGCCCTCATTAAGCTTTTTTCCAGCGTTCGCATCTCAGAAGAAAACCGTCGGTCAGATTTTTTCTGTCCAGCCCAACCCGATCCGGGCACACTATAAGTCAACTGACGATCTGAGGAATCTGGGAGCAAGGATAGCCAAGGGCGAAGATGTCCGTTTGCCTGATTATGAGCCGATGGTTTTCGAGCAGAGAACCGTTGAAAACGCACGGTTGATCTTACATTCCTACCGATCTTCGGACGCCGCTGCCCGTAAAGGCGAAACGATAACCCCGGCCGCACAATGGCTGCTCGACAATTATTACCTTGTTGATCAGAACAGCCAGCAGGTTGAGCGCGATCTGCCCAAGAAGTTTATCAGGCAATTGCCTCCACTCGTCAACCAGACCAACATACCGCGCGTCATGGCGCTTGCGTGGCTCTATGTCGCCCATACGGACAGTCAATTCTCGCTGAACAGTCTCAGCGCAATTGTTGAGGGTTTTCAAACCGTCGAGCCCCTCCATATTGGTGAATTGTGGGCCCTGCCCTCTGCCGTCCGCTTCATTCTGATCGAAAACGCGAGGCGCCTGTCATTGCGTGTCGAGCGTGCACGACGCATGCGTGCCTTTGCAAACAGTGTCGCTGACGAGATTACACTGAACGCAGAAAAAGACACGCTGCCTCAGATGCTGGAACAATATACGACTGCTGCACGTGACAGCACCTTTGCAACGCATCTGCTTTATCGCCTACGCGGCGGCGCAATGCATTCCGGTGCCGCAGTAGCCTGGCTGGAAGAGGTCTTGGAGAAAAACGGCAGCGATGCCGAAGATGCGATCATTCAGGAACACACCCGTCAGTCCACTGGCGGCGTGACAATGGGAAATCTTATTCGCAGCCTGAAAGCTATTGACGACGTTGACTGGATTACATGGTTTGAAACGGTCAGCGGCGTCGACGCCGTGCTGCGTGAAAACTCGAATTTTGACGCGCTCGACTTTCATTCGCGCAATGCTTATCGCGTGGCCATCGAAAAAATCGCCCGTCGTTCCGGCAAGAGCGAGAACGACATTACGCAGGCCGCGCTTGAACTCGCCCGTAAAAGTGCGGAACAGACCGGCGATGAAGGTGGGGTTCCTGAGCAGCGCAAACGCGATGTGGGCTATTATCTTGCCGGGGATGGACGACCCGAGCTTGAGGCCGTTTGCGGTTATACACCGACGCTCATTTTGCGTTGGGTACGTTTTTACCGCAATCTTGGTCTGGGTGGCCTGTGGCTGCCAGCGTCCATCTTCTCGATCGCCATATTGCTGGTGGTCAATTATTGGCTGGTGCGCGCTGGCCTGCCCCGCGATCTCGTTCTGCTGTTTACGATCCTGGCAGTGTTTCCGACCATGGAAACCGCCAACGGCTTTGTGAACTGGATCCTCCCGATGTTTATGCCACCTACACGGCTAATTGGTTTCGAGTACAAAAACGGCTTGCCTTCGGAGGCGAAAACACTGGTAGCCGTGCCCACATTGATCACGTCGCGCGACTCCGTTGATGAACACATCCGCAACCTTGAAGTTCACTACCTGACCAATCCTCGTGGCGAAGTCTATTTCGCACTGCTGACCGATTGGGCCGACAGCAAGGTTGAACAGAGCGACGACGATCTGGATATCCTTGACTACGCTCGCGAAAAAATTACCGCGCTCAACAATCACTACACACAGAGCAATCCACGTTTCTTCCTTCTCCATCGCAAGCGCCTTTTCAATGCTCAGGAAAATCGCTGGATGGGTTGGGAGCGAAAGCGCGGTAAACTGCATGAGCTTAATCTTCTCCTGCGCGGCGACAAGGATACGACCTATTTCCCCTCAAATGAAGTAATCCCTACCGACATAAAGTTTGTGATGACGCTGGATTCGGACACACGCCTCACACCGGACTCGGTCAACCGTCTTGCCGGTAAGCTTAGCCATCCTTTGAACCGTCCGATTTACAGCCAGAAGGCCGGTCGTATTGTAAGCGGTTACGCAATTTTACAACCACGTGTGACGCCCTCGCTGACAACTGGCGATGACGCTTCGTTCCTGCAACGTGTATTTTCTGTCAATCGCGGCATTGATCCCTATGTCTTTGCGGTTTCAGACGTCTATCAGGATGTTGTTGGCGAAGGCACCTTCACTGGCAAAGGTCTTTATGACGTCGATTTCTTCGAACTCGCCCTTGATGGCAAAATTGCTGAAAACACCGTCCTGAGCCACGATTTGCTCGAAGGCGGTTATGCCCGTGCGGCATTGGTCAGCGACGTAGAGGTCGTTGAAGATTATCCTACCGGCTATAATGTCGATATTTCACGTCATCACCGCTGGACCCGTGGTGACTGGCAGTTGTTGCCTTATCTGTTCAGTGCAAAGCAGGGAATTACGGCCGTTACCCGATGGAAAATGGTGGATAATCTGCGTCGTTCACTGACGCCGATTTTCTGGATTGTAGCATCCATCGCAGCTTGGACACTGCTGCCACCTGGCATTGCCGCCTTGTGGCAGTTCTTCATGATTTTCAGCATGTTCATCGTACCAACGATGATCCTTTTCACCAACCTTGTACCGACAGACATGAACCTTTCACTCAAAGGTCATTTCCAAGCTATTTTAACGGACATATTTGCCGGGGCTGCGGATATCGCCCTGCGCATTACCTTTATCGCCAACATGGCTTGCCTGATGGCTGATGCGATTGCGCGTACCTTGTATCGTCTTTTTGTCTCGCGCAAAAATCTTCTGGAATGGCGCGCTGCCGCGCAAGCCAAGACAAGCTCGCCTGACACCTTGCAATATTATACGCGGCTGATGTGGCCGGCAGTCATTGTTGCGCTGGTGGCACTTATCCTGCCGCTCGCCGGACATAGCCGTGCCTGGATACTGGCAGTCCCGTTTGCTGCAATCTGGTTTTTCTCGCCGGTTATTGCATGGCTGGTCAGCCGGTCCGCCAAGCCTTTGGACGATCTGATTGTCCGGTCATCCGACAAGGGTGAATTGCGCCGCTTTGCCCGTCGGACCTGGCACTATTATGATGTTTTTGTCACCAAGGAACAGAACTTCATTCCTCCGGATAATTTCCAGGAGGATCCGTATCCAGTCATCGCGACGCGTACCTCACCAACCAATATCGGTATGTATTTGCTTTCGACTGTTGCTGCACGTGATTTCGGCTGGATCAGCTTCAACGAGACATTGACGCGCATTGGCGACACAATCGATACGCTCGAAAAAATGGAGAAGTATCGTGGTCATCTTTACAACTGGTATGAGACAACGACACTCCGTCCACTGCTGCCACTCTATGTGTCAGCCGTGGATAGCGGTAATCTTGCTGGTCACCTGGTGGCTCTGTCTTCAGCTTTGGAAAAATGGGCTGAAGCGCCATCTGTCTATCTTCAAAGCGAACTCGACGGCATTCTTGATGTCAGTGATATCCTCGAAGAAGCGATTGCCGAAATTCCCGATGACCGCCGCGTTCTTCGGCCTCTTCGCCGCCGCCTTGAAGAGCGTGTGGCCAATTTCCGCCGCGCGATTACAACGATCAAGGAAGAGCCTGAGACAGCATCGCTACGGACAATCAATCTTTCCCTGTTCGCGGGCGATATTCAACGCCTGACCGAGGAGTTGCATGGCGAACTCGAGACCCCGATAAGTCTCGACGCAAATGAGTGGGCATTGCTTTTGGTCAAGACCTGCCAGGGTCACACCGACGATGCCATGGGTGGTCACGAAAGCACAGATGTTTTGCGTGAAAGGCTTGTTTCCCTCGCCACGCGTGCCCGTCAACTGGCCTTCGACACTGATTTCACCTTCCTTGAGCGGAAGGAGCGCCGCTTGCTGTCCATCGGTTTCCGGGTCGAGACCAATGAACTTGACGCAAGTTGCTATGATCTTCTGGCATCCGAAGCGCGGCTGGCCAGTCTTTTCGCCATTGCAAAAGGCGATATACCTGTTGATCATTGGTTCAAGCTCGGGCGATTGCTGGTGCCAGTAGGCTGGCGTGGAGCACTTATCTCCTGGTCCGGCTCGATGTTTGAATATCTGATGCCGCCACTCGTCATGATAGAGCCCCTCGGCTCAATGCTTGATCAGACCAACAAGCTGATCGTCCAGCGCCAGATCGACTATGGTGAATCCAAGGGACTGCCTTGGGGTATTTCGGAAGCCGCTTACAATGCGCGCGATCCGGAAATGAACTATCAGTACACCAATTTCGGTGTGCCGACGCTCGGCTTGAAACGCGGCCTGTCCAAGAACTATGTGGTTGCCCCTTATGCAAGCATTATGGCAAGCCAATATCAGCCAGCGGCAGCCGTGCAGAACCTGAACCGTCTGCGCAAGATGGGAGCACTCGGAAAATACGGCTTCTATGATGCCGTTGATTTCACCAAATCGCGCGTTCGCGAAGATGAAGAATATGCAATCGTGCGAAACTACATGGCCCATCATCACGGCATGTCGATCGTAGCGGTCAATAACGTGGTCTTCGAGGGCCGCATGCGGGAACGCTTCCATGCCGATCCCGTTATCGAAGCCGCAGAGCTTTTGTTGCAGGAAAAGGCGCCGCGCGAAATACCGGTATTGCAGGCCAAGGCCGACAACCCCATGCGTAAAGCTGTCGAAAGTTCGGAAGAACCGGCATCAATCCGTTATATTCCGAATCCAATGACTGCATCCCGCGCGACCCAGATGATGTCGAATGGACATTACTCTGTGATGGTTACGGCGAACGGCGGCGGGTACAGCCGCTGGAACGGCTTGGCAATCACCCGATTCCAACCCGACCCCATTGAGAGCGGATATGGTACGTTCCTTTTCCTGCGTGACATGGAAAACGGAGAATGGTGGTCCGCCACGAGCGATCCGGTTCGGCAGGCCGGGGAGAAGAGCACGACAATTTTCACCGATTACAAGGCGGAGTTTATTAAAGAGACGGGTACTATCCACTCTACGGTGGAAACCATTGTGGCCTCGGATTCCGATGGCGAAGGACGCCGTATCGTCATTACCAATACAGGCACAAAGGACCGTATTATCGAGGTCACGTCCTATGCCGAATTGGTCCTGACCAATGATGACACCGACACTGCTCATCCGGCTTTCGCAAAAATGTTCGTAGAAACCGAGATTGACGAGCGCGGCGATGCCATTTATGCAACCCGCCGCAAACGCGGTGCTGACGATCCTGACATTCATGTTGCCCACGTCGTCAGCGATGGTTCGGGAGCGATGCGTGAAGTACAGGTTGAAACCGACCGCCGCGCATTTATTGGGCGGGGACGCTCCCTCCACAATCCTGCAGCCTTCGACGAAGGTGTTACTCTGAGCGGCAGTCACGGGTTCGTTTTGGACCCCATCGCCTCTCTGCGTTGCCGTGTGCGGGTTCCGGCCCACAAGAAAGTCACACTGGTATTCTGGACACTCGTAAGACCCGATCGCAAGGAGCTTGAAGAAGTGGTCGCCCGCTTCCGTCATCCGGATTGCTTTGCCCGCGAGTTCTCACTCTCCTGGACGAGGTCTCAGGTTCGTCTGCATCATATCGGTATCAACCCTGACGAAGCGGCGGTCTTCCAGCGCGTAGCGACAAATCTGATTTACCCGGAGAAATCCTTGCGGTTGCCCTCCAGCAGCATTGCCAGTGGACTAGGCAGTCAATCCGAGCTCTGGCCAATGTCGATTTCAGGCGATTTTCCGATCCTTGCACTGCGCATCGACGACGAAGCTGATATGGAAACGCTGAGAAATATTCTCAAGGCGCAGGAATATTGGCGGGCAAAGGGACTGGTGGTTGATGTCGTTGTCATCAACGAACGCTCATTCTCCTACGCGCAGGATTTCCAGCGCGGATTGGAAGCGATCTGCGAGAACAGCCGTGCACGCGGCGGGCAATATGGGCCCCGCGTTCACATCTTCACTGTCCGTAAGGATCAGATGAGTGATGCCAGCTACAATACGCTTCTGGCCTCGGCCCGCATCGTGCTGCACGCTCAGAACGGCTCGCTCTCCGAGCAGCTAAACCGTGTTACGGATCTGAATGCCGAAGCGCTCCCAGCCTCCGATATCAAGAGTAGAGCGTTGATCGAGAACGATACTGATGATCTGCGTGGAGTTGTTCCGGCACCCAGCCAGCTATTGAGCCAGGCATCAGCTAAGACATCGGGAGATGGTCTGCAATTCTGGAATGGCTTTGGCGGGTTCGATATGGCGAGCGGCGAATATGTCGTGCGTCTGGCTGGACTCACCTGCACCCCTCAGCCATGGATCAATGTAATTTCCAATCCCGGCTTCGGCTTCCATGTATCGGCGGAAGGCGCGGGCTTTACCTGGTCGGGCAACAGCCGCGACTATCAGTTGACTCAATGGTCGAATGATCCCGTAATCAACCGTTCCGGTGAAGCGATCTACATTGTGGACCTCGACAAGAATGTAGCATTCGCGCCAACGGCGTCAGTTTTGCGGGACCCATCAGTTCTATATGAAACACGCCATGGACAAGGTTATTCAACCTTCCTTTCGAAACACGGCGATGTCGGACTTGAACTGACACATACGATCGATCCGGCCCGGCCGGTAAGGGTTTCCCGCCTGAAAATTACAAATCATGGCGGTTCATCCAAACAGCTTCGTGCCTATGGTTTTGTTGAGTGGATGCTTGGCAATGTTCGTGCGAAAACCGCCCCGTTCATCGTGCCGTCTTACGATTCCGAAAAAGGCGTTCTGTTTGCCCGAAATCCGTATGGCGTCGAACGGCGCAACCAGATGGCTTTC
Organism: Phyllobacterium sp. K27; assembly: GCF_054796155.1. NCBI lineage: Bacteria > Pseudomonadati > Pseudomonadota > Alphaproteobacteria > Hyphomicrobiales > Phyllobacteriaceae > Phyllobacterium > Phyllobacterium sp. K27. The sequence continues at coordinate 176,203 of NZ_CM139240.1, forward strand.
TTTGCAAGCAGCGTGAAGCCGCAATCCATTACGGCCGACCGCACCGAGTTCTTCGGGAATCTTGGCTCGGTGGAACGCCCCGCGGCTGTGCTTCAGGCAAAATCATTGTCCAATCTCGTTGAGGCTGGCGGTGATCCTTGTGCCGCCCTGGCGGTGGATGTTGCGCTTGCTCCCGGCGAGACCAGGGAAGTGCTTTTTTATATGGGCGATACAGGGAATGCTGACGATGCTGGCAAGATCCTTGCTGAGCATGCATCGCGTACGTTCGAAGAAACACTGTCGGCTTCCAAAGCAGTCTGGGCCGATTTCCTCGACGGGCTGCAGGTCGAAACACCTGATGACGCTTTCGACGTTATGGTCAATCGATGGCTGCCATATCAGAGCCTGGCGTGCCGCATCTGGGCGCGCTCTGCTTTTTATCAAGCCAGTGGCGCTTTTGGATTCCGCGATCAGTTGCAAGATACCTTGTCCATGCTCATCCTCGATCCAGCGCTTGCCCGCAAGCAAATCCTGAATGTCTCAGCGCGACAATTCAAGGAAGGTGATGTCCAGCATTGGTGGCTTCCCACGACTGGAGCCGGCGTGCGGACAAAGATTTCCGACGATGTGGTTTGGCTTGGCTATGCAATCGCCCATTACACGTCTGTGACAGGCGATATGAGCGTTCTTGACGAACAGGTAGCTTTCATCGAAGGACGCGCCCTGGAAGACGCTGAGCATGATGCCTTCTATCAGCCGACAATTTCAACAGAGATTGTCAGCGTTTATGAGCACGCCGCCAGAGCACTCGATCTTGCGGTTGCCCGCACAGGCACCAAAGGTATGCCATTGATGCTAACCGGCGACTGGAACGACGGAATGAACCGTGTCGGTGAAGAGGGCAAGGGCGAAAGCATCTGGCTTGGTTGGTTCCTGATCAGCACCTTGCGTGATATGTTGCCTATCGCTGAACGCTACAAGGATGCGGAACGCGTAAAACGCTGGCAAGCACATATAGACAGCGTAAGGACATCATTGGAAGCGAATGGTTGGGACGGCGAATGGTATCGCCGCGGCTATTTCGATGATGGCTCGCCTTTGGGTTCAAAGACGAGTGAAGAGTGCCAGATTGACTCTATCGCCCAGTCCTGGAGCGTAATTTCCGGTTACGGCGACCTTGACCGCGCTAAGCAGGCAATGAATTCTGTCGCTACGCACCTGGTCGACGACGATGCACAGATCATCAAACTGTTTACGCCTCCATTCAACAAATCGCGCCACGATCCGGGTTACATCAAAAGCTATCCGATCGGTGTACGCGAAAATGGTGGGCAATATACGCACGCGGCAACCTGGGCGATTCTGGCGATGGCCAAACTTGGCAATGCAGATGAAGCTTACCGCTGGTTCAGCATGGTTAATCCGGTCAATCACGCCCTCGATGCTGATAAGGCCGAGTCCTATCGTGTCGAACCCTATGTTGTGGCAGCGGATGTTTACTCTGTTGATCCTATGCGTGGTCGCGGCGGCTGGACATGGTATACGGGCTCTGCTGGCTGGATGTATCGGGTTGCAACGGAAGGCATTCTGGGTATTACCCGGAAAGCCGACAGATTGTTCGTTGATCCGGCCCTACCCTCCAAATGGAGCGGCTTCAGTTTTGTGTTGCGCAACGGCGATGCCACATATTCAGTGGAGGTCAAACCACTGGCACGTGGAACCAAGAAGGTCACTGTTAATGGCAAGAAGCTGATGAAACCAGAAGGTGGTATCCCTATGGAGAAGTCGGGCGAACACAAGGTCACTGTTGAAGTGCCCAGATGAACTAATCCTTCATTTGTATAGTGGAACCATTAAAATCGCCGCCAATGGAATTTATTGGCGGCGATTTTTGTTTATGATCCATTTTGCGCACGTCTCTTCAGTTGAGAAAATTTGCAACTGAGAGCAATCTGACGCATATTCCAGTCATGAAACATGCTTTGAATCACAAACCTGAATATGAGAAGGAATTGCGCAAAGCGGGCGTGCGTATTACGCGGCCACGGCGTATCATTCTGGATATTTTAAGCTCAACAGAAGATCATCCGGATGCAATGAAAATATTTCATCGTGCCATCGAGATTGATGACAGCATTTCGCTGTCGACGGTCTATCGAACGATGAATTTGCTTGAAGATATGGGTGCCATACATCGCCATGCTTTCAGCGGGGGACCATCGCGCTTTGAACAGGCTCACGGCGATCACCATGACCATCTGATCGACATCGACACCGGGGCGGTCATCGAATTCAAATCAGATAAAATTGAGAAACTGCAAGAGGAAATCGCCAAATCGCTCGGGTACGATATTGTGCATCACCGGCTTGAGCTCTATGCGCGAAAAACTGAAAACCAATGAAAAAGCCGCCCGAAGGCGGCCTTCAAACCCGGGTTATAATCTCAGGCCGCGTTAGAGGCTGGCTGCGAAGTCAACAGATCATAAAGCAGATTGGCATCATGAGCGGTACGCAATTTGGCGATCCGCTCCGGATCGCGCAACATGCGAGCAATCCGGGATAAGGCCTTCAAATGGTCAGCGCCAGCATTCTCCGGAGCCAGCAAGAGAAACACAATGTCGACGGGCTGATCGTCCAGTGCCTCAAAATCGACAGGGGTATCCAACTGAGCAAAAACCCCGGCAATACGCTTCACGCTGTTAATCTTCCCGTGCGGAATGGCAATGCCATTGCCGACACCGGTTGATCCTAGACGCTCGCGTTGCAAAACCGTATCGAAAACCTCGCGTTCGCTCAGTCCGGTCAAAGCGGCTGCCTTTTCCGACATGATCTGCAAGAGTTGCTTCTTGGAATTGACTTTCAATGCGGGCAGGACAGCGTCGGGCTGAATGAGATCACCCAGATCCATTATTCTCTTCCTTCCAGTTACCGTCCGCACCTTGTTAAAAGTGCGGACGGTAGTTCAACTCGCCATGAACTTGTTCTTTATTTACCGGGACACGACCTGATCGGCCACAGTTGAGGGGTCGATCCAACCAATATTCCCATCTGCGCGGCGATATACGATATTAACCTGCGTACTACCAGCGTTACGGAACACAACGACAGGACTATCTTTCAAGTCGAGCTCTACGACCGCAGATGCAACGCTCATGCTTCTCAATGCCATTGATGTTTCTGCAACAATAGTGGGAGCATAATCCTCTGGAATATCCTCATCTTCATCAGGCACAGGTGCCATCACGCGATAAGAAACATCATCGAAAACGCCGTTTGATCCAGGAGCCTGATGTGATTTTAACCGGCGTTTGTAGCGGCGAAGCCGCTTATCAACACGCTCACCGGCTGCATCGAAAGCCAATTGTGGATCCTGAGCCTCGCCTGCTGCCTGAAGTACCGTTCCGGTGTCGAGACGTACCAGGCAATCTGCGATGAATCGGGAGCCCTGTTTTTCCACGGTAACGTGGCCAGAATACCCGCCGCCGAAATATTTGGTGACCATTTCAGCCATCCGCTCTTCAATTTTAACGCGGAAAGCATCGCCGATGTCCATATGTTTTCCAGATACACGCAGACTCATGGTACCTCACCTTCATTGTGATTTCATTGCCCGATCCAATCTACACTGTTGTTTCGAATCGAGCAAAGACATCCCGCAAAATCGCGGGGATGTTTAATCACATTTCACTTTCCTGATGTTCCATCCTAAGGCGCGCTTCAACTCCATCGTCGTAAACTATCAGCGCTTCGCTCTCCTGACCGGACTTCTTTGGCCCAGCTCATTTGCCCACTGCTAACAATCCTACACGTGGTGGAGCAATGAATCCAGACCTTACATTGCTCTTGGCAGCGGAAGCCTCAGCTTTTTTCTCACGACGTCGTTGAACCGAGGAAGCGATGTTCATCGCTTCGCGGTATTTGGCGACAGTGCGACGTGCAATATCAATATTCTGTTCCTTCAACATATCGACGATCGTATCGTCCGAAAGGATTGAATCGGGTGATTCAGCATCGATTAGAACTTTGATTTGATGCCTTACCGATTGCGAAGAATGCTGCTCGGCACCTTCGCTGGCAGCAATGGCTGCATTGAAAAAGTATCGCAGCTCAAAAACGCCCCGCTTGGTGAGCATATATTTATTTGTCGTGATACGGCTGACCGTGGACTCATGCATCCCGATTGCATCTGCAACATTGCGCAGATTGAGAGGCTTCAGATGCGCGACGCCCTGCAAAAGAAACTGCTCCTGCTGGCGAACAATCTCAGTGGCAACCTTGAGAATAGTTTGAGCGCGCTGATCAAGACTTCGCACCAACCAATTCGCATTGTGCATACATTCCCCAAGAAATGCCTTTTCGTCGGGAGACGTTTTCGCTTTCATTATAGTTGCACAATAGCTGTTATTGATCAGTACCCGGGGCAATGTCTCTGAATTAAGCTCTATACGCCAGCTGCCATCAGGCGCCTGGTCAACTTGAACGTCAGGAACAATACTGCCCGCCACACCAGACGAAAACGCGGTGCCGGGCTTCGGGTCAAGCAACTGTACTTCCCGAAGCATATCGATGATTTCCGTATCCCCGACCCGGCATAGTTTTTTCAAGCTTTGAAAATCGCGCTTTGCGAGCAGCTCAAGATTTTGAAGCAGAATATCCATTGCTGGTGAGAGACGTTTTCTGGAACGCAGTTGAAGCCGCAGACATTCCGCAAGATCGCGTGCAAACAGCCCTGCGGGCTCAAATCCCTGTAGAACGAAGAGCAACCTCTCCATATATTCGACAGAAGAACCAATTTGCGCGGCGATTTCAGCAATATCGCCACGAAAGTAGCCGATTTCATCGATCTGATCCGCCAGTGCAACCGCAATCAATCGATCCTCTGCATTCTCGAAAGCGAAAATGATCTGTTCCCTGATATGATCCTGCATGCTGATCGGCGCTGCAGTTACCTGCTCAAGATTGAAGTTCTCCCCACCCGATGAAACATAACCGTCGCCAGCGGATGACTTCCACTGAGAAGCAAGATCACTTGCAATGAAATCACGGCTGCCGGGATCGTCGGGAAAAATGTTTTCAAGCGAACTATCAAATGTATCGGACATTGAGCTTGAACTGGTCGCTTCGCCACTATTCAGCCAAAGGCTCTCAGGTTCCGTAGACAAGAGCTCCGCATCGCCATCGTCTCGTATGTCTGGATTGCCATCTAAACGGTGATCGGCGTTAGCACGAACGCCGTCGAGCGAAATATTGTCGTCGGCCGCATCCAGCCTTTCCAATAAAGGGTTTTTTTCGATTTCCTGCTCAATGAATTGCTCAAGCTCGATATGATTCAGCTGCAACAGCCGTATCGACTGCATCAGCAATGGGGTCATTACCAGAGATTGGGTTTGCCTCAGATCGAGTTTTGGCGACAGAGCCATAATATACGCAGCTACTCCTGACGGAATTTAATTACTGCTGTACAGAAGTGGCCCAATCCTTGCTTGTCAATTGAAAAGCTCTAAAAACTCGTGTGATGAGGTCACTTTCAACCAGAACGGGTCTAAAAACTGACATATTTTATCAAAGATGGCCAGATCAGCAAAATCAGAGCTTAAACTCGTCACCAAGATAAAGTCGCCGGACATCCGGGTTTGCAATTATTTCATCTGGACGGCCATGGGTCAAAACCTGACCAGCATGTATAATATAAGCTCTGTCGATCAGCTTGAGCGTTTCGCGAACATTATGGTCTGTGATCAATACGCCAATACCCCGGCCGGTCAGGTGCCGAACCAGTTGCTGAATATCAGCAACAGCAATCGGATCAACACCGGCAAACGGCTCGTCAAGCAACATGAAGTTTGGACGCGACGCTAGCGCGCGTGCGATCTCCAGGCGTCTACGCTCGCCACCGGAAAGTGAAATCGCCGGAGCTTTGCGCAAATGGGCGATGTGAAACTCTTCCAGAAGCGAATCCAGCTCCTGCGCGCGCGCATGTCTGTCTTTCTCGACAATCTCGAGCACGGCTTTGATGTTGTTTTCTACAGACAGCCCGCGAAAAATCGATGCTTCCTGTGGCAGATATCCGATGCCAAGGCGCGAGCGCCGATACATGGGCATTGTGGTGACATCGAACCCATCGATTTCAATCGTACCTTTGTCGACGGGTACGAGTCCGGTTACCATATAAAAACAGGTTGTCTTGCCGGCACCATTCGGGCCAAGAATGCCAACAGCCTCACCAGAACGAACGCCGAATGAAACACCATTGACGACTTGTCGACCATTATAGCTTTTCGTGATTCCACGAGCGACAAGCGTGCCTTTCATGCGATCCGCAGCCGAAGGGTCAGCCGGGCGCATCTCCTGTGAGACACTGGAATTTGGCCGTGCGGCATTCTTGCTGGGTGAGCGGCGTGAAAAGAGAGACACTTACGATTCTTCCGGCGGCTTAGTTCTGTTGGGCGTTTTTAGGCGCCACGACGATTGAAACACGTCCGGTCTGGCCGCTCTTGCAGCTCTCAAGCTGAGCTTCACCCGTTTTCAGTTGGGCGGTCAGCTTGCAGCCAACAGCGACATTATCCCCTTGCGAAAGAACAACCTTGTTTCCTGTCAGTACCAGCACTTCGGTCTTCATGTCGAAAGTGCCGCGATCACCTGTTGCAACCTGATCTTCGGATTTCACATAGACCTTACCGCTGACTTCAAGGTGATCAATGTCCTGTGCCCCGGCGCCCGCCACGCCTGCCGAGGCTTGCGCGGTCTCACCGTTTGCAGCATTTTTATTACCGCCCTTGACGTAATAGACGATCATTTCGCCCGCCTTTAACAGCGTCGCGCCCTGAACAACCGTTACATTTCCGGTAAATGTCGCAGTGCCCGCATCGTTATGTAGCACGACCTTATCGGAATCGATCTGAATTGGCTGGTCGCCAGAGAGCTTTATACCGCCAGGTGCTGCATCTGGAGTCTGCTGCGCCATAGCAGGGACAACCAATACGGACGCCAACAAACTTATTGCAACAGATGCTATCCTGATCAGTTTCGCCCCGAAAGACATCGCCTTCTCTCCTAATCCGAGAAATTTCTTCAAAGTAACGATCGTGACTGTTATCAGTTCGACGATTTTACCTCATTGTCACCTTCTTGCAGCTTTGTTGGTTGAATGACAAGCCTTACGCGCTTTTCAAACGTCACTACCTTACCGCCGTCGGTAATCTGCATACTGTCGGCAACAATACTGCCATTACGATTTTTTACGCTCACAGGGTCATTGGTCGACATGGTATTTCCGGCAATATCAATATCAGCAGATTGCAATTGAGCCGTTATACCATCTGATGTCACCAAGGTTATCTCACTGTCGAGTTTCAACTGCCTGTTGGCGTTGTCGAATACCCCTGACTTTGCCTTAACCTCAGCGCGCATTTCTTTGCCGATTGGAATTTCTGCGTCAATACCTTCCAGCGATATAACTGAGCTGTTTCCAACCTGCTGAAGGGCTCTTACAGCGCTCATTTTGTAAGGCAGCTTGTCTTTGGTAAAGCCATCAAGCTTCGGATTTGTCATCACAAGCTTGCCATCTTCTATACCTGCGCCATCCAAAGCAATGTTGTTTGGAACGCCTGACGCTGAAAAGAAGGTAAACCATGAGAAAACCGCCGCACCAACAAGGGCGATTACCGGCAAAGAGAACTTCAACAGCCGGACGCGACGCGAATGGCGTTCCGCAGCTTTGAAAACTGTCGAACCCTTGTCGGATGCCGCAAACTGACGTGCAACCGTTGCATGATGCTCGGCGTCTGTGGCGGCATTACGCGCACCATTGATATCGGTTTTCTCAATAGACATGGGTTTGGCTGCTGTTACCGTTTATAATATTTCTAGCTAGTTCAACGCCAATATGGTTATTTTTCGATGAAATAGACGCGACTTAGAGGCCACGCAGTGCGTACTGGAATAAGTATGCGGTCGGATGGCCAGTTACAAGGTCAATTTGCCAATACGCTTATTCTTGCCAACCGATTGACCACAAAGTCTGGACTTCCATAAGACGATATCGCAGAAGAGTATCACAAAGTTTGGCGAAATGGACAAAAATGATGGCCCACACAGCGGACGCAATTATTGATCGGCGCAAGCTCAGGCGGAAAGTGACTTTCTGGCGTATCATTGCTTTACTGGCAGCGGCATTTGCCTTGCTTGCGGTCTATCTCTTCACTACCGGATCGGAAGCCTATACCAGCAAATCCGTTTCACACATTGCGAAAATAAGAATTGAGGGAACCATCCTTGAGGATGAAGAACTGCTCAAGCGCTTGAACGATGTTGAAGAGTCGAACGCGGTTAAAGGCGTCATTATTTCTATCGATTCGCCCGGCGGAACCACTGCGGGCGGTGAGGCAATCTACGAAGCCGTCCGCAAAGTTGCGGAGAAGAAACCTGTGGTCGCACAGGTTGGAACTTTGGCCGCCTCAGCCGGATATATGATAGCGGTGGGCACAGATCACATTGTTGCGAGGCAATCATCTATTGTCGGCTCGATCGGCGTGTTGTTTCAATACCCGGATATATCGGAACTTTTGACAAAGGTCGGCGTCAAAGTCGAAACTATTAAATCCAGCCCACTGAAGGCAGAGCCCAATTTTTTCAACCCTGCCAGCGACGAAGCCAAAGCGATGATCCATCGTATGATTATTGATTCTTACAATTGGTTCGTTGGTCTGGTTGAGGATCGCCGGAAATTTAGCCACGAACAGGCTTTGGCACTTGCTGACGGTTCCGTCTTTACTGGCCGTCAGGCTCTCGCGAACAAGCTCATTGACGCGCTTGGTGGCGAAGAGAAAGCTCTGGAGTGGCTTATAGGCAAAGGCGTGGACGCGAAGCTTAAAGTGGTTGAATGGAAGCCCGTTGAGAAATCAACTTTTGGTTCGCTTGTCTCGCAGTCCGCAATGAAAATGGTTACCAAGCTTCTGGGTCTGCCCGAAACAAGTGTCGGAATGCTTCATGAAGCAACCGGCGACAGGATGTTTCTTGACGGACTCGTTTCGGTTTGGCACGTTGACGGCAAGCCTGCGGGGGCGCAATAAGCTATTCGCATATAAGATCAGTGGCATAGTCCGGGTTGACTATGTATCTTGATCTCACAACCAGAAGGGAATTTCGCTGTGATCAAATCAGAGCTCGTGCAAATAATTGCCAACCGCAATCCGCACCTATTCCAGCGCGATGTAGAGAATATTGTCGGCGCCATCTTTGATGAGATCACAGATGCTCTGGCTGAGGGCAATCGTGTTGAGCTGCGCGGCTTCGGCGCATTTTCCGTAAAGAACCGCCCTGCCCGTAGCGGACGCAATCCGCGAACAGGTGAAAGCGTTGATGTTGAAGAGAAGTGGGTACCGTTTTTCAAAACCGGCAAGGAATTACGCGACAGGCTGAATGCAAACAGCTGAACCCGCAATGAGTAAGCAAGCAAAGAGGCTTCGATATGATTAATCGCGTGGTCGCCGTACTCATTCTCGTACCGATCGCGATTATTCTTGTCGCGTTGTCGGTTGCCAATCGCGGCAATGCCCTATTCACCATTGACCCTTTCAACCCGGGCAATCCTGCGCTTTCTTACTCGGCTCCTTTGTTTGTCTTGTTGTTTGCTGCTTTGATCATTGGACTGGTCATCGGCAGTCTTGTCACCTGGGCCAATCAGGGCAAACACCGGAAACTGGCGCGCCAACGCAAGCTTGAAGCAGAAATGTTGCGCAAGGAAGCGCGCAAAGCGACCGCTGAAACTGCCTCAACGCCAAATCTTCCTTCACTGCATTAACTATATAAATCCTGCCAAGGAATGTGCCAATGAAACTCGTCTCCCCCGCTGAGGTCGATGCCCTGTTGAATTGGCCCGACATGATTAATGCAATCGAGCTGGCATTCCGCCAAGGTGTGATCCAGCCCGTTCGTCACCATCATACTGTTGATCGCCCGGATGGAGCGGCCTCAACGTTGCTACTTATGCCTGCATGGTCTGATTTTGATGCGCTGGGCGACTCCTCCAAGGGATATATGGGCGTCAAGATTGTTACGGTATCACCGGATAATGGAGCAGTCTCTAAACCTGCTGTGATGGGCGTCTACCTATTGCTGGACGGCAAGACCGGTGAACCAAAGGCTCTGATAGATGGCCAGCGCCTGACATTGTGGCGGACTGCCGGTGCGTCCGCCCTCGCTGCACGTTACCTCGCCCGGGAGGACGCCGCCAAGCTCGTCGTTCTGGGGGCAGGAGCGCTTTCGGGTTTTTTAGCCCGTGCGCACAGCGCAATACGGCCGATCAAAGAAATCTCGATCTGGAACAGAAATTTTGCCGGAGCCGAGAAAGTTGCTGCGGAGCTGACCGCTGGCGGATTCAATGCCAGAGCAGTCAAAGACAAGGATGCCGCAATCGCGGAGGCTGACATCATTACTGCGGGAACACTTTCTACGGAACCCTTGATTCTTGGCAGGCACTTGAAACCCGGCGCTCACGTTGATCTGATTGGCGCTTTTACGCCAGCTATGCGGGAGAGTGACGATGAGTGCGTCAAACGCGCCCGTGTTTTCGTTGATACGAAAGAGGGTGCATTGAAAGAGGGCGGAGATATCGTCCAGCCGATCAAGGCAGGCGTAATCCAATCCAGCCATGTCGTAGGGGATTTGTTCGATCTAACACGTGGAACGGTAAAAGGCCGTCAGTCGGCGGATGAGATCACCCTTTTCAAGTCCGTGGGTGCAGCCCTTGAAGACCTTGCTGCCGGTATCCTTGTCTATGAAAAGGCAATGGCGTAGTAACCTTGAAAAAGGTTACAAGGAAAATACGGTTTGAAATCGTCCGGCGGTAAAATCAGAAAAGCGAAAAGCGGTGGTAAGCGGCAAGGCGACGTTTCCAAGAACGTCGTACAACGGCAAAGCGCGACAAAGCCCCGCCCGCAATTCGCGAAAGTGTACCGTTCAGCCGATGACGAAACGGAACGTGCACCGCAGCGGACAGAACAAGCGCCCAAGCGTGTTCTTACACGCCGTATCGGCGCTCGTCCGCAGGAAAAGACCGGGCTTATTCTGGAAACGCGCCCCTCTGAAGACTATGCGCTTCTTGATAGCGGCAATGGCTTGAAGCTGGAGCAATATGGTCCATACCGGATTGTACGCCCGGAAGGTCAGGCAATCTGGCTTCCCGCATGGAGCAAGGCTGAATGGGACAAGGCAGATGCAGTTTTCACCGGCAATACGGATGAAGAGGGCGTAGGACGCTGGCATTTCCCCAAAGTGCCGCTGGGTGAAACCTGGCCGCTTGCTTATGAAGGCATCCCGTTTTTTGGCCGCTTCACCTCATTTCGGCATGTCGGTGTATTTCCTGAACAGGGGACGCATTGGGCCTATATGGATAATTTGATCCGCAATGCAAAACGTCCTGTCAAAGTGCTCAATCTTTTCGGTTATACGGGTGTTGCTTCTCTCGTGGCAGCGCGGGCAGGCGCAGAAGTCACACATGTCGATGCATCAAAGAAAGCCATTCTCTGGGCACGCGAGAATCAGGAAATGGCAGGTCTGTCGAGCAAACCCATTCGCTGGATATGTGAAGACGCAATGAAATTCGTTGCGCGGGAAGAACGCCGCGGAAATGGTTACGACATCATTCTCCTCGATCCGCCAGCCTATGGGCGCGGCCCCAACGGAGAAGTCTGGCAACTTTTCGATAATCTCCCGGACATGATCGATTTGTGCCGTTCGATCCTCACTCCCAATCCTTTGGCGGTTGTATTAACTGCCTATTCAATCCGCGCATCCTTCTTTGCCATTCACGAGCTGATGCGGGACACATTCACGGGCCTTGGTGGTGAAGTGCAGTCCGGCGAACTCATTCTTCGTGAGCGCTCCTCGCAGCGCGCCCTTTCCACATCTCTTTTCAGCCGTTGGGGCGCATCATGAATAAACAGGACGACCATCATCGCGGCAGCGGCATTGTCCGTCCCGGCAAAGTCAAGGAAGTCACCAGCCTGACAAATCCGATCGTCAAGGATTTGCGATCACTGGCATTGAAGAAATTCCGTGATCAACAGGGGGTATTTCTTGCCGAGGGACTGAAGCTCGTCATCGATGCGCTCGATCTCGGCTGGACAATCAAGACTTTGGTTTACTCCAAAGCGGGCAAGGGAAACTCCCTTGTCGAGCAGGTTGCCGCCCGAACGGTTGCCAAGGGCGGTGATGTGCTGGAGGTCAATGAAAAGATCATGGCGGCAATAACCCGGCGTGACAATCCGCAAATGGTGGTCGGGGTATTCCAGCAGAACCTTCACGTGCTTTCCAACATCCGCCCGCAAGGCAATGATGTTTTTGTGGCTCTGGATCGGGTTCGGGATCCTGGAAATCTGGGCACGATCATTCGCACCGCCGATGCAGCAGGGGCCAAAGGCATCATCCTGATTGGCGACACCACAGATCCATTCTCGCTGGAGACGGTTCGCGCAACAATGGGATCTGTTTTTGCCGTTCCCCTCGTTCGAGCAACGGAGGCAGAGTTTCTGTCCTGGAGAAAGAACTTCACAGGGTTGATCGTTGGAACGCATCTCAAAGGCTCTGTCGACTATCGGACCATCCCTTACGCCAATAAGCCGGTTGTCCTGTTGATGGGCAACGAGCAGCAGGGCCTGCCTGACCAACTAGCGTCAAGCTGTGACCGGCTGGCGCGGATTCCTCAACAGGGACGCGCCGATTCCCTTAATCTCGCCATCGCAACCGGTGTAATGCTGTTTGAAATCCGGCGTGACGTCCTGAAACTTGACACGACCAACTGAGAAAAAGCCCTTTATGAGCAACAAGCGTTTTTCCAGCCTTCTTGCAATCATCGTCATTGCTGTCCTGACCGATCAGATAATCAAATATTTCGTCGAAACAGGCATGGATTACCAGCAGCAGATTGACCTCTTGCCTTTTCTGGCGCTATTCCGCGTTCATAATGAAGGCATTGCCTTCTCAATGTTGAGCGGAATGCATGACATTGCACTCATAGGGCTTACGCTCGTCGTCATAGCGTTCGTAAGTTACCTTTGGTGGACTACCAGTGCGGGACGCTGGGTTTCGCGCACAGGCTTTGCTCTCATCATTGGCGGCGCCCTCGGCAACCTCATTGATCGCAGCGTTCATGGCTACGTGATCGACTATGTACTTTTTCATCTGCCATCTTGGTCATTCGCCGTCTTTAACCTCGCCGATGCTTATATTTCCGTTGGTGCAGCACTGGTGGTACTTGAGGAGATTTTTGTTTGGGCGAAAGAGCGGAAACGGACCGATCAAGCAGACTAACTGATTAAAACACCATCAGTTTGGCCTCCTTTTTACGTCATGTTGCCGTCATCAAACCGTAGTAATGAGAGCGGGAACGGTTACCGGTCAACCTCCGACAAGGGTTAAATCGATATGGACATCACCTTGCTTGAATCCGCTTCAATCTCTAAAGATCAAAGCATTATGTCGCAGGTTGATTCAACGTCCGTACCGTTTACGGCTCCACAAATCGTCTCGGTGCTTGGTCGCATCGGAACGATGGAGGTTTGTCTTGCACAGACCGAAGATGAAATTGCCTCGTCTCAGAAACTACGGTTCAAAGTATTCTTCGATGAATTGGGTGCCAAAGGTTCCGCAACATCCGAGCAACGAGACGCTGACCGCTTCGATCCCTTCTGCGATCACCTTCTTGTTTATGACACGGCGATTCCTGGACCGAAGCACAAACAGATTGTTGGAACATATCGACTATTGCGCTCGGAAAAAGCGTTCGAGACGGGCGGGTTTTATACAGCAAGCGAATTTTCCATCGAACAGCTTGTCGCAGCTAAGCCAGAATTGCGCTTTCTTGAACTTGGCCGTTCCTGTGTTCTGCCTGAATATCGCTCAAAACGTACTGTTGAGCTGCTCTGGCAAGGCATCTGGACTTATTGCCGGTTTCATTCGATTGGGGTGATGTTTGGATGCGCATCCTTCCAGGGAACGGTTCCCGCTGCCCATGCCCTGCCGCTATCATTTCTGCATCATAATTGCCGTGCGACAGCCGATTGGGATGTTAAAGCTCTACCCTCTCTTTATCAACCGATGGACCTCGTTCCAAACGAAGCCATCAATGCGCGTGTTGCACTCTTTGCGATGCCGCCATTGATTAAGGGTTATTTGCGTTTGGGTGCGATGATTGGCGATGGCGCCGTTATTGATTATGATTTCGGCACAACGGATGTCTGTATCATTCTGCCTGTCAGCCGTATCTCCGAGCGCTATGTGAGCCATTATGCGGCCGAATCGAAGCGTTTCGGCTAAGACCTTTTCATCACCTGTGGAGAATATCGCAGTTTGGCTCTGCAGAGGTGTGTAAATCTGCCGATAACGAATAGATTGCTCCTGCTGTAGCTCAGGAGACAAGTTTTGGCCGAATTGGCACCATCATCTGTAACTCAATCCCCCTATGAAGCTGAACCGTCAGCGCGTCCAACGCCGATGATGGAGCAGTATATCGAGATTAAGGCGACCAATCCTGACAGTCTCCTGTTTTATCGAATGGGCGATTTTTACGAGCTTTTTTTCGACGATGCCGTTGAAGCTTCCAGAGCTCTTGGGATTACGCTGACAAAGCGTGGAAAACACCTTGGCGAAGATATTCCCATGTGCGGCGTACCGGTTCATGCTGCCGATGATTATTTGCAGAAACTCATAGCACGAGGCTTTCGGGTCGCTGTTTGCGAACAGGTGGAAGACCCCGCCGAAGCGAGGAAGCGTGGTTCAAAATCTGTCGTAAAGCGCGATGTCGTTCGCTTGGTTACACCTGGAACCATAACTGAAGAGAAGCTTCTCGATCCATCCGAGGCGAACTATCTGATGACCCTCGGGCGGGTCAAAGGTACTGACAAAGCCCAGTTTGCCCTTGCCTGGATCGACATTTCGACCGGCACCTTCCGTGTAGGCGAATCGGATGCTTCGCGCCTGCTTGCGGATATATTGCGTGTCGACCCTCGGGAGCTGATCGTTGCTGATACGGTTTTTCATGATCCGGAATTACGCGGTACTTTCGACGCTATAGGCCGCGCTGTCAGCCCCCAACCGCCAAGTCTATTCGACAGTGCCACAGCAGAATATCGCATACAGCGCTATTTTGATGTCAGAACTCTGGATGGCTTCGGTCAGTTTTCACGCGCTGAACTTTCCGCCATATCCGGCGCCATTGCCTATGTCGAAAAAACACAGCTGGCCGAACGCCCACCCTTGATGCGTCCCGAGCGGGAATCGGAAGGTTCCTCGCTTTTCATAGATCCGGCGACGCGAGGGAATCTTGAACTTTTACGCACCCTTTCCGGCAAACGCGAAGGGAGCTTGCTGCGCGCGATTGACCGAACGACAACGGGCGGTGGGGCGCGCCTTCTGGCCGAACGATTGACCTCGCCATTAACAGACCCGGCAGCTATTGCCGAACGACTTGATTCCATCTCTTATTTTCTCGCCCGACAACCTCTCGCTGACCTGATGCAAGCGGCGCTGCGGGGCGTGCCCGATATGCCTCGCGCCTTGTCCCGGCTTGCCGTTGGCCGCGGTGGGCCCAGAGACCTAGGAGCTATCGCGCGCGGCTTGGAAGCTGCATCCGAGATATCCCGGTTGTTTTTGAGTGAGGCATTGCCACCCGAGCTTGCCCGTGTTCGCGAATGTCTCACCCAATTGCCTCTGGATTTTGCCGCTCATCTTGATCGGGCTTTGGCTGATGAATTGCCGTTGTTAAAGCGTGATGGTGGTTTTGTTCGAGCAGAGTATCACGCTGAACTCGATGAAATGCGTGCTCTGCGGGATCACTCACGCCGCATTATTGCTGGCCTGCAAGCTGACTATATGGAAACCACCGGCATCCGGTCCCTGAAAATAAAGCATAATAATGTACTGGGCTACTTCATCGAGGTAACCGCCAACAATGCTTCCATCATGACGGACAGCGATGAGGCGAAAGCCAAGTTCATACATCGCCAAACAATCGCCAATGCTATGCGCTTCACCACCACTGAGCTGGCTGAGCTTGAAACCAAAATCGCAAATGCAGCAGAACGCGCCCTTTCGATTGAACTGGGCATCTTCGATGCATTGACGAATGAGATGATCGTCAATGCCGATATCATACGTGCAGGTGCTCTTGCTTTGGCAACGCTTGATGTTTCCGTTGCTTTGGCAGCGCTGTCCGATGAACAAGGATATTGCCGTCCTCTTGTTGACGACAGCCTGGCTTTCGAGATCGTCGCAGGGCGTCATCCCGTGGTTGAGCAATCTTTGCGACGGCAAGCGGCGAATCCTTTCGTTGCCAATGACTGCAATCTCTCGCCGCTTATCACTGGTAAAGGAGCCATCTGGCTCCTGACTGGACCCAATATGGGCGGTAAATCGACTTTTCTGCGCCAGAACGCGCTTATCGCCATTCTCGCGCAAATGGGTTCGTTTGTACCTGCAGGTTCGGCGCATATAGGCGTTGTCGATCGGCTGTTTTCCCGCGTCGGTGCATCCGATGATCTGGCGCGCGGCCGCTCCACATTCATGGTAGAAATGGTTGAGACGGCTGCGATCCTGAACCAGGCAACAGATCACTCCCTTGTGATCCTTGATGAGATCGGACGCGGCACTGCCACTTTTGATGGTCTTTCCATAGCGTGGGCAGCGGTTGAATATTTGCATGAGAAAAATCAATGCCGCGCAATCTTTGCAACGCATTTCCATGAAATGACTTCGCTTTCGGAAAAGCTTGAACGCCTGAGCAATGTAACAATGCGGGTGAAAGAATGGGATGGCGATGTCGTGTTTCTTCATGAAGTTGCAAAGGGGGCCGCCGACCGCTCCTATGGCGTTCAGGTGGCGCGTCTGGCCGGCCTGCCTGAGGCTGTCGTCAACCGGGCACGCGATGTTCTGCACCAACTGGAGGCAGGAGAAACCTCCGGCAAGGCAGATAAGTTGATTGATGATTTGCCGCTGTTTTCAGTTGAGGTCAAACGCCAGGCTCCCAAACCTGTTCAGGGAAAAGACAGCGCGCTCCTTTCAGCACTTTCGTCGATCAATCCCGATGAATTGACGCCACGCGACGCACTCGAGGTTCTTTACCGCCTGAAAGGCCTTACCGCGGGTTAGTGCCTATTGCTGCATGCTTCAAAATGTAATCGTTTCGTTTAATGCAAATTCGCGCTATAGCGTGCGGCCATCATTTGTAAAGTCGTGTTCATGAGCGCCACAGACCTGAAACTGGAACAAATCGTCAGCCCTGACAGGCTTCATCAGCAATTTGAAGACCTCGTCAAAGCGGCAGCCAAGCAGGGTAAGCCGTCTGTCGAGCGCAGCGATGTGTTGCAGCTTATCAAGCAAACGCTGGAACTTGGCCGTAAAAGCGCTGAAACCATGCTGATGCAAGATGCACGTGGTACACGATGCTCCGTGCGACTCTCTTGGTTGATGGATCAGATCATCACGGCGCTTTATAATTTTGCAACCAGTCACGTATATCCTGCGGTTAATCCTTCCACTTCAGAGAAAATGACGATCATAGCTGTTGGCGGCTATGGGCGCGGTGGCTTGGCTCCCGGTTCCGATATCGATCTACTATTTCTTCTGCCCTATAAACAAACCCCTTGGGGCGAGCAGGTGGTCGAATACATTCTTTATATGCTGTGGGATATCGGCCTGAAAATCGGCCATGCTACCCGCAACCTTGACGAGTCAGTCCGCTTGTCACTTTCGGACATGACGATACGCACAAGCATTCTGGAAGCTCGCTACATCTGCGGCAATCAAGAGCTGTTCGACAAGCTCATCGACCGGTTTGATAAAGAGGTCGTTGAGGGCACCGGTCCCGCCTTTATCGAAGCAAAACTTGCAGAGCGGGATGCCCGTCATAAGAAGTCCGGAGCAACACGCTATCTTGTCGAACCGAACGTAAAGGAAGGCAAAGGCGGTCAGCGCGATCTGCACACGCTCTTCTGGATCGCCAAATACTACTATCGCGTCAAAACAAGCGATGAGCTGGTCAAGCTGGGCGTGCTCTCGCGCGCAGAGCACAACATATTCCGCAAGGCCGAAGACCTTTTATGGGCTGTTCGCTGCCATATGCATTTTCTTACGGGAAAAGCCGAAGAACGTCTTTCTTTCGATATACAGAGCGAGATCGCAAGGCGCCTTGGCTATACGGCGCATCCCGGACAGCGGGATGTTGAGCGCTTTATGAAACACTACTTTCTCGTGGCAAAAGAAGTTGGCGATCTGACGCGTATCATTTGTGCCGCTCTGGAAGAGGAGCAGGCGAAACATGTTCCGGGTTTCAACCGAATTTTTCTTACTTTTTCCCGGCGAAAACGCAAGCTCGCGGGAACAGCGGATTTCGTTGTCGACAATCACCGCATCACGATTGCCAATGACGGTGTGTTTCACAAGGACCCTGTGAACCTGATCCGTCTTTTCCACCTTGCTGATAAACATGGGCTGGAATTTCATCCGGATGCAATGCAGCTGGTTACACGTTCTCTTTCCCTGATTAAAGCGGATTTGCGCGACAATCCTGAAGCCAACAAGCTCTTTCTGGAAATACTGACTTCCGAACGTGATCCGGAACTTATCCTGCGCCGCATGAACGAATCCGGTGTGTTGGGTAAGTTCATTCCGGATTTTGGTAAAGTTGTCGCGATGATGCAGTTCAATATGTATCACCACTATACGGTCGATGAGCATCTGTTGCGATGCATCGCAGTCATGTCTGAAATCGAGCGCGGCGACCTTGAACATGAGCATCCCCTGGCTAACCAGATCATGCCGGGGCTGAAAAAGGACCGTAATCTCATATATGTCGCGCTTCTGCTGCACGATATTGCGAAAGGTCGCCCAGAAGATCACTCCATTGCTGGAGCTCGAATCGCGAAACGCATATGTCCGCGGCTTGGGCTTTCCAAGGCCGATACTCAAACGGTTTCCTGGTTGGTTGAGCAGCATCTGACCATGAGCATGGTGGCGCAGTCACGCGACCTGAATGACCGCAAAACGATCGAAGACTTTGCCGATATTGTACAAACGCTCGAGCGTATGAAGTTACTGTTGATCCTTACAATCTGCGATATCAAAGCGGTTGGCCCTGGTGTCTGGAATGGCTGGAAAGGACAGTTGTTGCGGACCCTGTTCTACGAAACGGAATTGATGCTAACAGGTGGTTTTTCCGAAGTATCGCGCAAAGAGCGCACAGACCATGCGAGAGCACAGCTTGAGCACGCGCTTTCATCATGGCCGCAGATCGAGCGCCAATCTTATCTTGCACTTCACTACCAGAACTATCTGCTGACTGTAAGCATTGCCGATCAGTTGCGCCACGCGACCTTTATTCGGGAATCTGACGCCAGCGGCAAGACGCTCGCTACAATGGTGAAAACGCATGATTTCGAGGGTGTCACAGAAATTACCGTTCTTTCTCCAGACCATCCGCGACTTCTATCCGTTATCGCAGGCGCATGCGCGGCCGCAGGCGCAAATATCGTCGATGCGCAGATTTTCACCACCAGTGATGGACGGGCACTCGATACAATCCTGATCAGCCGAGAATTTGCGACTGACGATGATGAGCGGCGGCGCGCCACGCGGGTCGGGCGCTTGATTGAGGACGTCCTGTCGGGCAAAACCTACCTGCCTGAGATGCTTGCCTCTCGAACAAAACCCAAGCGCGCCGCAAAAGCATTCAAGATCACACCACGGGTGGAGATCAATAACACACTATCGAACAAATTCACGGTTATTGAAGTCGAAGGTTTGGATCGTCCGGGCGTTCTGTCAGAGATCACAGGAGTAATCTCTGATCTTTCTCTCGACATCGCCTCGGCACATGTGACGACGTTCGGCGAAAAGGTTATCGACGTGTTTTATGTAACCGATCTTGTCGGCCATCAGATTACCAATACAACCCGGCAGAGCCGTATTCGCAAAAAACTTCTCGCGCTTTTCGGCGAAGGCGACATTATTATCGCCCAGCCTCAACGGCAAAACGTCCTCATGACGGCAGAATAATATGAGCCTCGTCAAGAAATTTGCGACCGTTGCGTCCGGAACGTTGATGAGCCGCGTCTTCGGTCTTACCCGCGAAATACTTATGGCTGCAGCTCTGGGGATCGGTCCGGTTGCCGATGCATTCAACGCCGCTTTCCGGTTTCCCAATACGTTCCGTCGATTATTTGCGGAGGGCGCATTCAATGCAGCCTTTGTTCCCCTTTTTGCCAAGGAGATCGAAGCCAATGGGATGGATGGGGCGAAGCGGTTTTCTGAAGAAGTCTTTGGCGTTCTGTTCAGCGTTCTGATGGTTCTGACCATCGTCATGGAGCTATCCATGCCGCTCATCGTGCGAACTGTAATCGCTCCGGGTTTTGTCGACGATCCGCAAAAATTCAGCAATACGGTTTCGATGGCGATCATCATGTTCCCGTATCTGGCGTGCATGTCTCTGGCAGCCATGATGGGCGGAATGCTCAATTCCCTACATCGTTATTTTGCCGCCGCAGTCGCACCTGTTTTCCTGAACATCATCCTCATCGGCGTTCTTGCCTATGCCTGGTATGCGGGCCATGATGGAATCACCATCGGCTATGGCCTCTCTTGGGGCGTTATGGCAGCTGGACTGGTGCAGTTGGCGATCGTATGGTTTGCCGTGCGAAAAGCCGGAATATCTATTGGTTTCCGCCGTCCGCGTATGACTTCCAATGTCAAACGACTTTTGGTTTTGGCTTTGCCCGCCGCAATAACTGGCGGCATCACGCAGATAAACCTGCTGATCAACACCAATATAGCTTCGGGTAAGGAAGGGGCTATTACCTCGTTGGCAAACGCTGATCGCGTCTATCAGCTTCCTCTGGGCGTCGTGGGCATAGCAGTCGCGACCGTGCTGTTACCCGAACTTGCCCGCGCCCTGCGCTCTGGCAATCTGAAGGAAGCGGGCAACCTTCAAAACCGCTCGGTCGAGTTCATACTGTTTCTCACTCTGCCTGCTGCTGCTGCTCTGCTGGTTATGTCCGAACCGATCATCCGGCTCTTGCTTGAACGCGGAGAGTTTACAGCGGAATCAACCAGCCGTGTTGCGAATATTCTTGCGGTGTATGGTCTTGGCCTGCCTGCATTTGTGCTGATCAAAGCATTCATTCCGGGATTTTTCGCACGCGAGGATACCAAAACACCAATGATTTTCGCCGCTGTTTCAGTGGTAATCAATATTTCCATGGCTTTGACACTCTTTCCCATTTTGGCAGAAATAGGCATTGCAACAGCTGAGGTAACGGCGGGATGGATCAATGCCATCCTCCTGTTCTCCACCCTCATCTGGAGAGGGCATTGGGGGCGAGACATTCCGCTTTTGACCCGCATACCACGGCTGATCATTGCCTCCGCCATTATGGCGCTTGCGTTATCCTATGCGATCGAATGGGCTGAGCCTTACCTTGCTATACAGGCGCCAGTTTATATTCAGGCGGCAGGTGTGTTCGGGCTGATCCTCATGTCCATGGTTTTGTATTTCGCGTTGGCTTTTGGCAGCGGAGGCGCAAGCCTCGGCATGGTCCGCCGCAACATAAAGCGCCGGGCAAAAACTCCTGAACCACCGACGGAGAATCCATTATAATGGGCAGGGGAGTTGGACTGATCACACTCGTCGTGGACGACTATGACGAGGCGATTGCCTGGTACACAAATGTGCTGGGGTTTTCTGTTGTGACCGACACGAAACTATCGGAAACAAAGCGCTGGGTCGTCGTCTCGCCCGAAAATGATGGTGCCAAGCTGCTGCTCGCACAGGCCGAAGGTCCGCAACAACAGCAAGCGGTAGGAAATCAAACAGGGGGCCGCGTCGCCCTGTTTCTCTATACGGATGACTTTTCAAGCGACCACACGAAAATGCTGGATGCAGGCGTGAAATTCCTCGAAGAACCGAGACACGAAGCCTATGGTAGTGTGGCAGTTTTCGAGGATCTCTACGGCAATAAATGGGACCTGTTGCAGCTCAAATAAAGGTAGGGCTTGAATCCCATGCTTCCCTCTGCCAGAACCGCACGTCATGGCCACCCAGACTTGGCCCAAAGAAGAATTAAGGACGATTTATGAGCACGTTTGAACCGCTCGTTTTTTCCGGTGTTCAACCAACCGGCAATCTGCACCTTGGCAATTATCTCGGCGCGATCCGCCGTTGGGTTGCACTGCAGGAAAACAATAACTGCATTTATTGCGTGGTTGACCAGCATGCCATAACGCAGGCGGTTTCGGTCTGGGGTGGACCATCCGAACTTTTGCGCAACACGCGTGAAGTTACGGCTGCTTTCCTGGCTTCAGGGGTTGATCCGAAAAAACATATCGTCTTCAACCAGAGCCGTGTGCGGCAGCACTCTGAACTCGCATGGATATTCAACTGCATCGCCCGCATGGGCTGGCTGAATCGCATGACTCAGTTCAAGGACAAGGCTGGCAAGGATCGCGAAAATGCATCTGTTGGCCTCTATGTGTACCCCAATCTGATGGCTGCGGACATTCTCGTCTACCGCGCTACCCATGTGCCTGTTGGCGAAGACCAGAAACAACATCTCGAACTAACCCGTGATATCGCACAAAAATTCAATACTGATTTTTCCGACCGTATTGCTGAGCTTGGTCTTGGGGTAGAGACACAGTCCGGCGATGAAACCATTTCCAGCTTCTTTCCATTGACCGAACCCGTGATCGGCGGGCCTGCCGCTCGGCTCATGAGCTTGCGTGATGGCACCAAGAAAATGTCGAAGTCTGACCCGTCTGACCTATCTCGGATCAATCTTATTGACGACGCCGATACAATCTCGAAGAAGATCCGGAAGGCAAAGACTGATTCCGATCCCCTGCCCTCCGACGTCGAAGGTTTGAAAGACCGGCCGGAAGCGGACAACCTGGTCGGCATTTATGCCGCTTTGACCGACACCGACAAACAAACCGTACTTCGCAACTTTGGTGGCCAGCAGTTTTCTGTCTTCAAGCCAGCGTTGGCTGAGCTTGCTGTCGAAAAGCTTTCGCCTATTGCTGACGAGATGCGCCGTATTTCTGCTGATCCCGGCTATGTCGACAAGGTGCTCAAGGATGGCGGCGAGCGGGCAAGCGTGCTTGCAGAAAAGACGATGCACAATGTTCGAGATATTGTTGGCTTCCTTCAGGACTAGACAAGACTTGCGGACAATCGACGCTTAAGGCAGGTTGCACAAATGGTATCAAAACGTCTCAGCCGCGAAGCTGGCCATCGCCGTAAATTCCTGGCCATTATAGATGAAACCCCCGAATGCGAGCGGGCCGTTGCTTATGCAGCCCGCCGTGCCAAGACCACTGGCGGCGTGTTGCTGCTTCTGTTCGTCATCGACTCAGCTGATTTTCAAGCGTTCCTCGGTGTTGAGCACATCATGCGAGCCGAGGCCGAGGAGACCGCAAACTCCACGCTCAGCAAATTTGCAGCACGTGTTCGGGAAAGTATCGGTATAGAGTCCGAACTCGCCGTTCGTGAGGGCATAACTTCAGAAGAAATTCAAAAGCTCATCGAAGAAGACCAGGACATCGCCATTCTGGTTTTGGCTGCCGGTTCTGGCAAGGATGGCCCGGGCCCGCTTGTACAGTCTCTGGCCGGACGTGAAACATTTTCCATTCCCGTCACTGTCGTGCCCTATAACCTCTCTGATGAGGATATTGATGCCATCACCTGACGGCATCCCCAAAACGTGATATAATCTTGACTTGAAGAGAATGGTTTAAAGGCCTATATGCCTCTTTGAATAGTTCTAAACTAGGGACGCGAGATACGCCATGTTTATCCAGACCGAAGCCACGCCGAATCCAGCAACATTGAAATTCTTGCCGGGAAAGGTGGTGCTTGAAGAGGGTACTGCCGATTTTCGTGATGCAACAACTGCGGGTGACGCTTCGCCTCTCGCTGCCAAGATCTTTGCTGTCCCTGGCGTTTCCGGTGTATTCTTCGGATATGATTTCGTAACTGTCACCAAGACTGATGCGCCTGAATGGCAGCATCTGAAGCCGGCAATTCTCGGCGCCATCATGGAGCATTTCATGTCCGGCGCTCCCGTTATGGCAAATGCGAGCGATATTGCCGACAATGCCCAGCGTGAAACCGAAGGCGAATTCTTCGACAGTGCCGACAGTGAGATTGTCGACACGATCAAGGAGCTCTTGGAAACACGTGTTCGCCCCGCTGTCGCTCAAGATGGTGGCGACATCACATTTCGCGGCTTTGAAAACGGCACTGTGTTCCTGCACATGAAAGGCGCTTGCTCTGGCTGTCCCTCGTCCACTGCAACGCTCAAACACGGTATCCAGAATCTCCTGAAGCATTTCGTTCCGGAAGTTCAGCAGGTTGAAGCCATCTGATTTACTATAATGAAAAGCCCGCATCAGCGGGCTTTTCATTATTTCAATTTACGGCGCCCGGTCCGGGAATTGCTCCGGGTGGACACTTCCCAAGTATGATCATACCGAGCACTTCATCCTCGTTCACATCGCCGACCTTTGCGGTTCCAACGACCTGACCATTCTTCATCACCGCGACGCGATCTGCCAGGTGGAAGACGTCATGAATATCGTGGCTGATGAGAAAGATGCCAATCCCTTCGCTCTTGAGCTGCTTGATCAACTCTCCCACCTGTGCTGTTTCCTGCGGACCGAGCGCTGCGGTTGGCTCGTCCATGATAAGAATACGGGCATTGAAGAGAATAGCTCTTGCGATTGCCACAGACTGGCGTTGACCACCTGAAAGAGCCTTGACCGGATCCTTAAAGCGCTGAAAGCGCGGGTTAAGCCGACCCATTACCTCTCGTGCACTATGTTCCATCGCAACATCATCCAGCGTACCCCACGGCGTCATGAGTTCGCGTCCCAGATAAAGATTGGCCGCCGTATCTACATTGTCCGCCAATGCAAGGGTTTGGTAGATTGTCTCGATGCCATAGGCTTTGGCATCACGCGGATTGCTGATCGAAGCCTCTTCACCATTAACCTTGATCGTACCGCTATCACGCTTGTAGGCGCCCGACAGAATTTTGATCAATGTTGATTTACCAGCGCCATTATGTCCAAGAAGAGCAACGACTTCCCCCGGGAAAAGATCGATCGATGCGCCATCAACTGCACGGATACCACCGAAGGCAATTGAGATGTTTTCCATATCTATGAGAGCGGTTTGTCCGTTTGTCATAATTTTTTCCTCCCTCAAGCAGTCCGGCGGCGATAAATTGTATCAAGCCAAACAGCTATGACCAGAACCAGGCCAACAACAATATTTTGCAATGGAGTGTCGAGGCCCAACAAGACCATCCCGGAACTCAGCGATTGCATCAAAAGCGCGCCGATCATTGCACCGGCAATCGTGCCAACACCACCAGCCAATGACGTACCGCCGATAACAGCAGCAGCAATCGTCAACAGTTCATCGAGCGTTCCTTGAGCATTGGTCGCTGCATTCAGGCGTGCCGTCGAGATGGCTCCGGCTATCGCGCATAGAATACCCATAATAATGAAGATTTTCATGGTGACCCAACGTGTATTGATACCTGCAAGGTCGGCCGCTTCGGGATTACCGCCCATCGCAAACACATAGCGGCCAAAACGCGTACGTGTTGTCACGAAAGTCATGATGATACCAGTGGCCACCGCAATCAGAACCGGCACCGCAATACCATGGGAAATAAACAGGCCGCTTTCCGGGATTACGATATTGTTCGCTTCTGCATATCTGCGAACAATCCCAATGGGCCAATAATAAGCGTTAGCAATTGCGACAACGCCAAGCACCAAGCCGCAAGCGACAAAGCCTATGAATAGCTCAGCCCAGACAGGGCGACGCGGGAAATTGAAACGCTTGCGTTGACGACGGCTATTGATGATCATAGCGACCAAGGCGACACAGGCGACAAGACCGACGACCCAGCTCCACATCGCGCCGATTGCCCCATCAGGCCCACCGCCCATGAGGCGAAAGGTTGAGTCCATTGGCGCAACAGTTCTGCCGGAAGTAACCCACCACGCAGCACCGCGCCAGACCAAAAGCCCGCCCAGCGTTACGATGAATGCAGGGACGCCCATAAATGCGATCACAAAACCCTGAATGCCGCCGATAATCGCGCCCGTCAAAATACCAATAGCGAGCACTATCAGCCAAGTTGCTGAATGTTCAAACCCGATTAGCTTGGGTAGGAATTCGGCTTGGGTAACGCCCATGATCATGCCGACAAAACCCAATACTGAGCCGACTGACAGATCAATGTTCCGCGTAACAATGATCAAAACCATGCCCGTTGCCATGACCGCCACTGAGGAGGTCTGAACGGAAAGATTCCAGAGATTTCGCGGTGTCAGAAACTGACCACCCGACAGGAACTGGAAAGCCAGCCAGATTATCACCAGCGCCCCTATCATACCCAGAAGCCGCGTATCGAGCTCCGTTGCTTTGAAGAAGCGAGCAACAACACTCAGTTCAGAAGCGCGGGCGCGGTCGAGGCTAATAGCCGGATCACTCATGAAATTTCTCCCAGTTATCTTGTTTGAACGCCGCCGACCCGGAGGATCAGCGGCGTCAAATTTCAGGATGTCTTGATCAAATTATTTGCAAGCTGCCACAGCATCGGCTTTTACGCCTTGGCAAACGACATCTTTCGTGACCCAACCCGCATCAATGACAACATCGAGATTGTCCTTGGTAACCGGAACTGGTGTCAGGAACACTGCACTGACCTCAACCTTGTTGACCCCGCCAGCAAATTTCTGGACATTTGGAATTTCTTCCATCTTCTTGCCATCAGCCAATGCTGCTGCAATGTTTGCGGCTTCTTTGCCCAACTCACGCGAGTCTTTCCAGATCGTCACAGTCTGCGTACCCAGAGCAACCCGGTTAAGCGCTGCAAAATCGGCATCCTGACCTGAAACCGGAACGGAGCCGGCAAGACCTTGAGCTTGAAGTGCTGCGATGGCCCCGCCAGCCGTTCCGTCATTGGCAGCAACAACAGCATCAATCTTGTTGTCATTGGCAGTGAGAAACTGCTCCATGTTCTTCTGCGCATTAGCAGGCAGCCAGCCATCAGTATAGGCCTCACCGACATTCTTGATTTTACCGGAGTCGATAGCTTCTTTGAGCACTTCCTGCGCACCGGCAAAGAGGAAATCAGCGTTTGGATCTGCCGAGCTGCCCTTAATGAAGGCATAGTTGCCTTCTGGCTTTACTGCCAATACGCCGCGAGCCTGCATACGCCCAACCTCTTTATTGTCGAAGGTGACGTAGAATGCGTCTTTATTTTCGATCAAACGATCATAACCCACAACCGGAATGCCTTCGGCTACAGCTTTTTCTACCGCCGGACCAATCGCACTGGAATCCTGCGCCAGAATGATCAAAGCATTGGCGCCCTGCGCAATCAGGCTTTCCACGTCGGTCAATTGCTTCGCTGCAGACGACTGCGCATCGGCCGAAATGTATTTGTCACCATTCGCCTCGAGAGCTTTCTTGATGGCAGCTTCATCGGTTTTCCAACGCTCTTCCTGGAAGTTCGACCAAGAAACGCCGATGATTTTGTCCTTTGCGAAAACAGGTCCTGCAAACGAGACAGCCAGAACCGCTGCTCCCGCCAATGCGGCCGCATATTTCTTCATGATAACCCTCCCAGTGCCTTCAGCACGTTGACTACTTAATGCTGACTTTCACCTCCGGCCAGCAATAAAACCTCTTTATTTCGAGGCTCGAAAAAAATAGTGACTTAAAACCAATTCCGTGTCAACTTGGTTTTTGACGGCGCAAACTATTGCATTGCAACGATTTTTTTGCGCCGCACAAAAAAAGATTTCGGGAGGAAGTCAGTTGTTGCTGGATGAGATTGCGCGACCGGACGATGTCCGCCGTCAAAATCGGCGGCTTATATTGGGGTCTATCCGCCAGCACGGGCATTTGTCCCGAACTGACATCGTTGCCCATACGGGGCTAAGCCCATCGACTGTTTCTGCCATTACCACGGCCCTCATTGCCGAAGGTATTATTGGAGAAAAGCGGGCGAACGACCCAGCGGAGACCAGGCGGGGACGCCCCCAGATAGCATTGGCTTTAAACCCTGAGGTCGCAACAGTCGCGACCGTGGAACTCGCGCTCAACCTCATTCATACTGTCTTGTTCGATTACACCGGGCAAGTTACCGCAGAACAGTTTCGTCATTTACCTACTTTGGAAGCGACTGCCGAGGAGTTGATAGCAGCAGTCTCGTCAATGCTTGATGAGTTAATCGAAAACAGTCCGAAGAATGCGGGTCCCCTTCTCCACATTTCAATGGGTGTGCAGGGCGTAACAGATGCTGCAAGCTCTGCGATGCTTTGGTCTCCGATTACGCTTGATAACAATATTGCGTTTGGTGATGCCCTTTCGCGACGTTACGCGGTGGACGTAGCCGTTACCAATGATTGCAACATGATAGCCGAAGCTCTGCGGTGGATCGATCCCCAGAATTACACCGAAGATTTTGCCGCTATTTTGCTTTCTCACGGTATCGGTATGGGGCTTTATCTCAAAGGAAAACCCTTTGTTGGCGCCTACTCCTCCGCATCAGAATTTGGGCATATGTTACACGTCCCCAACGGAGCGCTCTGCCGGTGTGGACGGCACGGATGTATTGAAGCCTATGCCAGTGACTATGCCATCTTGAGAAATATCGCCGGGGAAGACGAAAAAACACAGCCCATACAGGGCGTTGATGCGGTGAAATTCAACAAAGTTGCCGACATTGCGAGGGCAAAGGATGGTAAAGAGCGTGCAGCGTTCGCCAAGGCAGGACAGGCAATCGGTTCAGGGCTACGTAGTCTTTTTTCTTTAATTGATCCTGTTCCCGTTGCGCTGGTTGGCCCTGGTGCAGGTGTTTTCGATCTTCTTGAAAAGGACTTGCGTGCCATCATTTCAGGGACATCTGGCTGGGGAGCGACCGAAGATCTCAATATTCGCTGCTATCCGGATGAACACCCGCTTATTTTGCAGGGATGTATGATGACGTCCCTGCTTCATCTCGATACGCAAATCTTTGCCCCCGGCGATGCCCCGCTCAAACGGGCAGTTTCAGCATAGTTCAGGAGAAATCTCATGTATCTCGGTCTCGATCTCGGCACATCAGGTGTCAAGGCGTTATTGATTGACGGTGAACAACGGATCATAGCTTCCGGCAATGGATCGCTAGAGGTCAGGCGACCTCATTCTGGCTGGTCGGAGCAAGACCCTGAACAGTGGATCAAAGCAACGGAAGCTGCTGTCCAAGAACTTCGCGTCAGCCATGGCAAGGAACTTGCTGCGGTAAGAGGTATCGGCCTTTCGGGTCAAATGCATGGCGCAACCCTGCTTGATGGCCATGGTCAGGTGTTACGTCCTTGTATGCTTTGGAATGATACAAGGAGCCATAAAGAGGCAAGTGAACTTGATGCCGATCCAAGGTTCAGAGCGCTTACAGGCAATATTGTTTTCCCCGGATTCACCGCGCCAAAAGTGGCTTGGGTGCGAAACAACGAGCCTGAAATCTTCGGCAAAACCCGTCATATTCTTTTGCCGAAAGACTATCTGCGGCTTTGGTTGACTGGAGAATATGTTTCAGAAATGTCGGACGCTGCGGGCACATCTTGGCTCGATGTCGGCAAGCGCGCCTGGTCGCCAGAACTACTGGCCGCAACAGAACTAAGCCTCGATCACATGCCGTCGCTCGTGGAAGGTACAGAGGTATCCGGCACATTAAAGCCCGACATTGCCTCACGTTGGGGAATGGAGCGCAATGTCGTCGTTGCTGGCGGAGCCGGAGACAACGCAGCATCAGCCTGTGGAATGGGAACGGTTGGCGAAGGCCATGCATTCATCTCTTTGGGCACCTCCGGTGTGCTTTTCGCGGCAAACAATGCCTATTTGCCCAATCCGGAAAGTGCTGTGCACACATTCTGCCATGCGCTGCCCAATACATGGCATCAGATGGGGGTCATCCTATCGGCTACCGATGCCTTGAACTGGTATGCGGGGATAACCTCGCGCAATGCAGCCGAACTCACCGCAGAACTCGGAACGGATTTACGAGAACCATCGGGGGTCACTTTCCTTCCCTATCTGTCTGGTGAGCGCACTCCACTCAATGACTCCTCAATCCGCGGTGCATTCTACGGGTTGGAACATGCAAGTGACCGCGCAGCGTTAACGCAAGCCGTTTTGGAAGGCGTGGCTTTCGCGTTTCGCGATTGTTTGCGTGCATTGGCGGCTGCAGGAACCAGGCTTGAACGCGTCACGGCCGTCGGCGGCGGCTCACGCTCGACCTATTGGCTCAAAACCATAGCGACAGCACTGAACATCCCAGTCGATGTGCCCGCAGATGGTGATTTTGGAGCTGCTTTCGGTGCAGCACGTCTTGGATTAATCGCCGCTGAACGAGCCGACCCACGCGAGATTTGCATCGCGCCCACAACCGATTCGACCATCGAGCCCGAAACCAAACTGACCGCGCAATTCGATGCGGCCTATCATCATTATCATAATCTCTATCCAGCATTAAAAGGAGTTCAGTCATGAACAGCGGATTTTTCGGCGACGTTAAACCAGTCAAATATGAGGGGCCGGACAGTACCAATCCACTAGCCTATCGCTTCTACAATCCGGATGAAGTGATCTTGGGAAAGCGTCTTGAGGATCACTTGCGCTTTGCGGTTGCCTATTGGCATTCCTTTGTCTGGCCGGGCGGTGATCCGTTTGGTGGTCAGACATTCGAGCGTCCGTGGTTTAATGAAACCATGGAGGGGGCCAAGCTAAAGGCAGATGTTGCCTTCGACATGTTCTCGATTCTCGGTGCGCCCTATTTTTGTTTCCATGATGCCGATGTCCGTCCGGAAGGCGATACGCTTGCAGAAAGCAACAAGCGGCTACATGAAATAGCGGACTATTTCTCCGCAAAGATGGAAAAGACAGGAACAAAGCTGCTCTGGGGCACTGCCAACCTTTTCTCCAACCGCCGTTATATGTCAGGC
Source organism: Phyllobacterium sp. K27 (assembly GCF_054796155.1). Lineage (NCBI taxonomy): Bacteria > Pseudomonadati > Pseudomonadota > Alphaproteobacteria > Hyphomicrobiales > Phyllobacteriaceae > Phyllobacterium > Phyllobacterium sp. K27. The sequence goes on from NZ_CM139240.1 coordinate 207,235, forward strand.
GCAGCAACTAATCCGGATCCAGACGTATTTGCCTATGCCGCCGCCACGGTGAAAACCTGCATTGACGTTACGCAGAAACTCAAAGGCGAAAACTACGTTCTTTGGGGCGGTCGCGAGGGCTACGAAACGCTGTTGAACACCGATATGAAGCGCGAGCTTGACCAGATGGGACGTTTCCTGAGCCTGGTTGTCGATTACAAGCATAAAATTGGATTCAAAGGCGCCATCCTTATTGAACCAAAACCGCAAGAGCCGACAAAACATCAGTATGATTATGACGCGGCAACTGTCTACGGTTTCCTCAAGCGCTTCGGTCTCGAAAACGAAGTGAAAGTCAATCTTGAGCAGGGACATGCCATTCTTGCCGGCCACTCGTTTGAGCACGAGCTTGCAACTGCCACGGCTCTGGGTATCTTCGGTTCGATCGATATGAACCGCAATGACTATCAGTCCGGCTGGGATACTGACCAGTTCCCGAACAATGTTCCGGAAGTTGCACTGGCATATTACGAGATTCTGAAAGCCGGTGGATTTACTTCCGGCGGCACGAATTTCGATTCCAAGTTGCGGCGCCAGTCCCTTGATCCGCAGGATTTGCTGATCGCCCATATTGGCGGCATGGATACTTGCGCTCGTGGGCTCAAGGCAGCTGCGAAGATGATCGAAGACAAGGTTCTGACAGGATTTGTCGATGAGCGTTATGCCGGCTGGTCAAACCCGGAAGCGCAACAAATGCTTTCAGGCAAGCTTTCGCTTGAGGAAATTGCAAAGAATGTTGAAAAGGCAGGATTGCAGCCGCAACCTCGCTCTGGCCGCCAGGAATATCTGGAAAATGTCGTCAATCGCTACGTTTAAGCCAATTTAGGCAAAGCTATCAAATAGGAATAAGTTCTCAGTTGAGAACTTATTCCAACTTTATCTCAGACGTGTTGACCGCCATTGATGTGTATTTCCGAGCCGGTCACATAAGACGATGCCTCGGAACAGAGAAAGAAGATCGTCTCGGCGACTTCAGCCGTTTTACCAAGTCTGCGCAGCGGCAAATGTTCTACCAGTTTGTCAGTCCCGGGAGAGAGAATCGCTGTATCAATCTCGCCCGGGGCAATGGCGTTGACCCGGATACCGTGGGGACCAAAGTCCGATGCCATTTCGCGGGTCAATGAAGCCAATGCTGCCTTGGATGTTGCATAGGCTGTTCCTGCAAATGGGTGTACGCGACTACCTGCAATTGATGTCACATTCACCACAGAGCCTTTTGCAGCTTCCAGTTCGTTGAACAGGCCACGCGCCAACATGATTGGGGCAAAGAAATTCACTTGAAACACGCTCATCCAAGTCTGCATCGGCGTTTCAATGGAATCGAGACGATTCCCCGAGGCATTCTTCGGTGAAATACCCGCATTATTAACGAGTGCGTTCAGCATCCCGCCTTCAACCTTAAGCCGCTGCCTGATTTCCAGAACCGCATGATCAACGTCTGCAGGATCGGCCAGATCAACTTTGATATGATCGTCCGGACCGGCAGGCCAAGGACAGTTGTCATCAAAACTTTGGCGAGAGCAGGTAATCACGCGCCAACCTGCACGCGAGAAGCGCTTAACAGTTGCGTGGCCGATACCACGGCTTGCGCCTGTCAGTACGAGGACCTTGCGAGGTTCTTTGTCACTCATGAAAAATTCTCCGTTGGAGAAGCCATAGCCGATCAGCAATTGAATATCGAGGCATAACATTCGCTCCGTTATTGATAGTGTTGGCCTAAATCAATAACGTCGAACAAAACTGCGGGAGGAAGCATGAACGGATATATACTGGCTATTGATCAAGGCACGACATCAAGCCGCGCGATTATTTTTGATAAGAGCAGGAAGGTTGTAGGCAAAAGCCAACAAGAGTTCACGCAGATATATCCGCAGTCCGGTTGGGTTGAGCATGATCCTGACGAGATTTGGCAGTCTGTTCTGGCCACATGTGAAGTGGCAATCGAGAATGCAAAAATTCAAGCGGGTGACGTTGCAGCAATAGGCATAACCAACCAGCGCGAAACGGTGATTGTCTGGGAAAAGGCAACGGGCAAACCCATACATAACGCTATAGTTTGGCAGGATCGTCGAACCGCTTCCCTTTGCCAAAAGTTAAAGAAGCAAGGGCTGGAAAAGAAATTTACCCGGAAAACGGGTTTGCTGCTCGACCCCTATTTCTCTGGCACCAAACTTTCCTGGATCTTGGATAAAGTGCCCGGCGCTCGCAAGCGTGCAGCCAATGGTGAACTGCTTTTCGGTACAATCGACAGTTTTCTGATCTGGCGCCTGACTGGCGGCAAGGTTCACGCGACCGATGCCACCAATGCCTCACGCACGCTGCTTTTCAACATTGCGACGAATGAGTGGGATGACGAGCTACTTGAAATTCTTCGCGTTCCTCGTGCAATGCTGCCCGAAGTCAAGGATTGTGCGGCAAATTTCGGTTCAGCGGAAGCATCCTTGCTTGGCGCAACAATTCCCATTCTCGGTGTTGCGGGTGACCAGCATGCAGCGACCATTGGGCAAGCCTGTTTTGAACCAGGCATGTTCAAGTCCACCTATGGTACGGGCTGCTTTGCCCTGCTCAATACGGGCAGCGATATGGTTCTTTCCAAAAACCGACTTCTGACAACCATCGCCTACCGTCTCAACGGCAAGACGACCTACGCACTGGAAGGTTCGATCTTCATTGCGGGTGCGGCAGTGCAATGGCTGCGGGATGGGCTGAAGATCATCGGATCCGCCCCTGAAACCGGCAAATTGGCTGATCAGGCGGACCCGAGCCAGAACGTTTATCTCGTGCCTGCTTTTGTTGGCTTAGGGGCCCCGCATTGGGATGCAGAAGCGCGCGGCGCAATATATGGACTGACTCGAAATTCAGGCCCGGCTGAGTTTGCAAGGGCCGCACTGGAATCTGTCGCCTACCAGACGCGAGATCTGCTTGACGCCATGCGCAAGGACTGGAAGTCCTCCGACACGAAGACTGTGCTGCGCGTCGATGGTGGTATGGTTGCCTCAGACTGGACCATGCAACGCCTCGCCGACATTCTTGATGCGCCTGTGGATCGACCCACCATTCTTGAAACAACAGCGCTTGGTGCGGCATGGCTTGCTGGCTCCAAGGCGGGGATCTGGCCAAACCGCCGCGAATTTTCCAAGACATGGGAAAGAGACACGCGCTTTACGCCTAAAATGGATGAGAAGACCCGCAAGGCCAAGATTGCCGGATGGAAAATCGCCGTGAAACGGACGCTAACCAGTTAATTCTCTAAGAGGCAGAACATCACATCGTAGACCGTTCAATTGCCCATGATGAGGTCAAATAACGTTGTCTTGCGGCCTGTCTGACCGTTTTCACCAACGTTTCCCGGTGGAATGGGCCTCGTTGATCCGGTCTGGTCGCCAAGTCCAGTCTGCCCACCTGGATCAAGTTGCGCTGTCGGAGCCGACGGATCGACACCTGAATCCGGCAAGATGTCATTGCCCTCTTCGATCAATTTATCGAGGCGATAGTCTCCTGGAAGTGGCGCCACGGGAACACCTTTGTGAGCTGCCACCATGAAATCTTTCCAGGCGATTGCCGGCAGCGATCCGCCGGTGATCTTCTTCGTCGGTTTGCCATTGTCATTGCCGAACCATACGCCAGTTGTCAGATTGGACGTATAGCCAATAAACCAGGCGTCGCGGAAATTCTGGCTGGTGCCAGTCTTCCCTGCTGCCGGCCAGCCAAACTTTGCCTTGGTTGCAGTGCCCGTCTCGATGGTCTGGCTCAACATGGCATTCATCATGCTAAGATTGCGCGGGCTCACAACGCGATCCGGTGTCGGCCCCTTATACTCAAAAAGCAGCTTACCGCTGTTTGTGGTGATACGGCGAATGATGTGGACGGGCGCTTTATACCCCCCGTTTGCAAAGGGAACAAAGGAGTCTGTCAATTCCAGCAGGGTCACTTCTGATGTGCCGAGCGCTAACGATGCATTTGTGGTAAGACTGGAATCAATGCCGAGGCGATGAGCGGTCGATACAACCGCTGCCGGTCCCACTTCCATGACAAGCTGCGCCGACACAGAATTAAGAGAGCGGGCCAACGCTTCGGCCAACGTCACTTTACCGAAATACTTTCCGTTGTAATTTCCTGGTGTCCATTTGCCGATGCGGATCGGCGCATCGTTACGAATAGATTCCGGCGTAAGCCCATTTTCCAGAGCCGAAAGATAAACGAAAGGCTTGAAGGCTGATCCTGGTTGGCGCCTCGCCTCGCTGGCCCGGTCAAACTGGCTGTTGGCGTAATCATAGCCACCGATGAGCGCGCGCACAGCGCCTGTTCCATCGACGGAGACCAGCGCGCCTTGCGAAACATTCAGCTTCTCGCCATTTTTACTGATAAGATCGCGGATCGACGCTTCTCCCAGCTTCTGCAGGCCAAGATCGACAGTGGTGTCGACCACTATATCGTTTGGTATTTCGCCGATAAGATTGGGTAGCTCCTCCATGACACGGTCGGCAACATACTGCTCGGACCCTGACCAATAGGAAGCAGCACGCATTGTTGGTTGCTTCATTGCTACATCCAGTTCATCAACGCCGATCATGCCCTGCTCACGCATTGCTGCGAGCACCAATTGTGAGCGCGCCCGAGCAGCTTTTGGATCACGCGCAGGTGACAAACGCGAAGGCGCTTTGAGCAAGCCCGCAAGCAACGCGGCTTCCGGCAAGGTCACTTCTTTGGCTGATTTGTTGAAGTACCGGTGCGAGGCCGCCGCTACGCCATAGGAGCCAGACCCCAGATAAACCCGGTTAAGGTACATCTCCAGAATCTGCGTCTTGGTATATTTCTGCTCCAGCCATAGCGCCAACAATACCTCTTGCACCTTGCGTTCAATGGTGCGGTCAGGCGACAGGAAAAGATTTTTGGCCAGCTGCTGGGTGATCGTCGAGCCCCCCTGTACCAGACGACCGGACATCACATTGGTTACCATCGCCCGGGCAAAACCAATTGGGTCGACGCCGAAATGCGAATAGAATCTGCGATCTTCAATGGCAATGACCGCTTCTGGTATGTAAGGTGACATATCATGCAGTCCGAGCGCTTCACCGCCTGAAGCACCGCGATTGGCGATCAAGTCACCTTCCACAGAAACGATCCTGACGTTGGGTGCCCGGTCGGGAATAGCCCACGTGGTGGTCTGAGGCATCTTGGCGGCGAAATAAAGAACCGTGCCCGCCAGACCTATCCCGCCCCAAATGCATAAAACGAACGACCAATATACAATGCGGCGCATCAATCCGATAAATCCACCGCTGCTTTTGTTACGGCGCGAACCGCCACGTTTGGACTTTGAGGCTTTGCGCGCACTCGTCTTACGTTTCGCCACGGGCCTGTCCTCCGGATCTGCACGCATGTCGTCGCTTGAACTCCGACCGGAGCCAAAGCCGGGTTCGATGCGCTGCCTGCCTTTGTCGCGTGGTGCCATTGAGTATAAATTCCGCCCCGTTGTGCCATCTGGAGTGATAGCCACGCGTTGCAGAGTAAATGCGGCGATTTAAAGTGCGGTTAAGCGTCAGAAATGTTAAACTCTTTTAACCAATCAAACAACGTTGAACCGGCCAAGATCATTGGCGGAGTTGGGCAACTGCCGCTGGGTTACACGAGTATCAGCTTCAACTTGGTTAGCTCATCTTTTACAACTTCTCTCAACCAGAACGTTAGGGGCTTGCGATAGTGGGCGGCTTCCTTTAGGTCTCGGCGCTTAGCTGTCTTATAAGGTCCGTGACATGGAACAGGCAAAGTTCACAACGGGTTTCGCGCTGCTTTTCCTCGCAGCACTCGTCATCAACATCGGTTATTTCGCATTTACAATCGACCCGCTCGACGTTTCCGTTTCGCTGGACGAATCAGGCGCGATTGAAACTTTCCAGCTGGCTTATATTGCCGGTGCGACTGCCCTGTTCTTTATCGCGGGGTTGCTCCAGCATAAGGCTGGTCGAATGTTTTCGGTCGGAATGGCTGTGCTTTGTATCGTTTTTTTTCTGCGTGAACTTGAAGTTGACCGCGTGGGACCAATAACGACCTATATGAACAGCAAAGTATTCCGTATTCACGAAGCAATTATAATAATTGCCGTTGCGTGTGTTTATCTGACATTTCGTTGGCGCACAGTTGGCGAAATTGCGCGGTTTGTTTTCAGCAAGTCTGCTTGGCCGTTCTACGTTGCGGCAGCTTTTTTGCTCATCGGCGCCTATTGTGATTCACAGCACGGCACAGTTTCCATGCAGATAAAAGAAGAGATCGCGGAAAGCGCAAGCTATCTTGCATTAATGGTTACGGCAGCGGGTCTTTGCTATCAACATTCTCGCCACAGTGACCATAAGAACGGTATTAATGCCTTGATTATAAGTATTTTTATGTTGGTATTGGTCGGCGCATATGCGCATGGTCTTTACGTGCTGGCATAAAACTCATTATCGCAACCGGACACGCTTTTCACATTGTCAGAAACGAAATTGGCATTTCCCGATAAGGGCTCACCAGCAATCAAACGGAGTCTTTTTCAAAGGCTGATGAGCCGCCTGGATTCGTGGCGGATCGAGACGCGGCTGAAACGCCGGAAAAATCATGTCGCCGCCATATTGCCTCTCGGTTCTGGAATGCGCCCGTTACAGAAAACCGACATTCCACTCATTTTCCTGACGCGCAACAGCGCAAGTTTCCTGCCATCGTTTTTGTCTCACTATCGTAAAATCGGCGTAACCCGCTTTCTATGTATTGACGACCATTCGTCAGATTCAACGCGGGACATATTGCTGCAACAAGCCGATGTGGATCTGTTTGAGTCCCCCGTACGCTACAAGGAAGCTGACCGGGGGAAGCTCTGGAGACATGAACTTCTGAAACTATATGGCATCCATCGCTGGTACTTGAATGTCGATTGCGACGAGTACTTCATTTATGACAATTGCGAAGAAAAACCTCTATCGGAGCTCATTGCACAGCTTGAGGCAAAGGGCATTAAGCATTGTCCCGCGCCCATGATTGACTTTTACCCACCGGGTCCACTGTCATCGGCAATATTCGATGGCTCCAGCGGTATCATGCCCTGGAAAGTCGCGAATATGTTTGATGCGTCCGGCTATTGCATGAGTGTGAACAACCGTTTCGTGTCGTTGACCGGCGGCCCCCGCGGGCGCATTCTCAACGAACATGTTGAGCTGATGAAATACCCGCTTCTGTATGTGGAAACGACGATGGCATTTGCTTCCAGTATTCATAAACCACTGCCATTCTATCGTAATTTTTCTCCTGTCTGCGGTTCGTTGTTGCATTTCAAATTTTTCAGTGATGCCTTGTTGTTTGCGCAGTCCGCTGTTGCTGACGGGCAATATTATGGTGGCTCGCACGTCTATAAAAACGTGGTTGAGGTACTCGGTAGCGAAGAAAATGTGAGATTGACCGGGCCGGACTCCGTAGCGTTCCGCGATTCCCGTCAATTTGCCGAGCTGGGGCTTTTCCTACGATCGTGACACTCCAATAGGAATGACAACCATGCGCTTCCTGTTCATTATTGCAGATCTCGGGCCGAACGGCGTCACCTATTCGCGGCTCCGTTATGCAGGGGAGCTGGCGCGCCGTGGTCACTCTGTCACCATTCTGGCACTCGTGGATGGGGAAACAAGAACCATTCCTGCTGGCGTGACATTTGAGGTTTTGGATCGCTCAGCTGCCCGGCTAAGTGGATTAATCCAGCAGGTCAAATCTGCATTGCGCCTGCGGCAGTGGTTCAAGCAATCCTCAAACATCCAACCATTCGACTTTGTTTCTTCCTCGCTAACCCCGGCTGACCGGGTTGTGGCCAGAGCAGGACTCATCAACGTCCATCACTGGATCCACATTGCCACGTCCGAGCTTGTTGCCGGTGTAGCTAATAAGCGCAAAAGACAGCGACGGGCGCGACTGTTACGCAGGATATATCACGAAAAACCAATCATCGGAGTGTCGCAAGGTGTCATTGATGATCTTGTGAAACTGGATGCCATTCCGTCGAGAGCAACGCTTGTACACAATGGCTACGATGTTGAGCTCATACGCAGACTGGCAGTGGAAAAGCCTTCCGATTTACCCGCCAAACCGTACTATATTCATGTTGGTCGATTTGCTACGGCCAAGCGCCATGACGTGTTATTTGAAGCGTTGAAGCGCAGCGGATCAACACGTGGGCTTTTGCTTTTGACTGATAAGCCCGATGAAGCAATGAACCTCGCGCGGCAATATGCGTTGGAGAGCCGGGTGGTTGCACTTAGCTTTCGCGACAATCCATTCGCCTATATGGCTGGCGCTGAAGCCTTGCTGCTTTCATCCGATTTTGAGGGCTTTCCCAATGTGCTGGTGGAGAGTCTCATTTCGGGAACACCTGTTATATCCACCGATTGTCCCTATGGTCCGGCAGAGATTCTCACAAGCTCCTACGCACAATGGCTTGTCCCGACAGGCGATGCGCAAGCTCTATCTAACAAGATTGCTCTGTTTGAAGCCTCACCTTACGAAGTCGAACCCTGGCTATACCAGCGCTTCACTCTTGCCGGTTCGATGGATCAACTTGAAAACCTTGCCCGCTTGCTGGAAAAGCCGTCTTTAGGACGATTTCGTCCCCTATTATGATGGCCTGACGACGGTTGAGAAATCCGTCTGGTGACGTTAAACTTTCGTTTCACATCGGGAATGATTTAATGCGCTGTCTTATACTTACGATTCTTGTGATTGGAATTAGCGGCTGTGGCGGTGGCGGTGCGATCAAACGGCTCAGCCCCTCCCCCGATTCCGAAGCGCAGTACCGGCTTGGCGGTTGCCAGTTGCGAGGCCATGGAGTGTGCAAGGATATGCAGGAATTTGAAAAGCAATCTGCCCCTGCCGGATAGCAAAAGATTATTATTTGCAAGCCCTTGAAAATTTCCTTTACCAGCTATATTTTAATCCTTGCGTAACGAGCGGTTCTCCTCCCATTTTTCGCTCGTTGCGTGTTCCCCTCTGGACGCATTAGCGTTCACAATTCGCCGGGCTCTTGCCCGGCTTTTTTGTTTTGTGGGCTTTTTCCTCATTGCATCATCGACAGCACCCGAATTTACTTCCTGTTCTCAGTCTTCGCGTATGAAAGGCGAGCGGTATGGTGGAGTATGACGAATGAGTCCGATGGAAAAGGTGCGGATAGACTGGGTAGACATTGCCAAGGGCATCTGCATCATTTTTGTGGTGATGATGCATTCTGTTCTGGGTGTCGAGGATGAGATCGGTGCGCAAGGATGGATGCATCCCGTCGTAGCATTTGCCCAGCCATTCCGGATGCCAGACTTCTTTTTGATTTCGGGACTGTTCCTCAGCGTTGTGATCAATCGCTCGTGGCTCCGCTACATTGATCGGAAAGTGGTGCATTTTGTTTATTTCTACGTGCTTTGGCTAACCATCCAATTTGTGTTCAAGGCACCGGGAATAATAGCGGAAAACGGGGCGGCAAATGCAGTGTCGGCTTATTTTCTCGCATTTGTGCAACCATTTGGCACACTTTGGTTCATATATCTTTTGCCGGTCTTCTTCATTGTTACCCGATTGCTGAAGACGACGAATGTCTGGCTGGTCTTTGCAGCATCAGCACTTTTGGAAACCCTGCCGATCCATACGGGATGGCTTGCTATTGACGAGTTTTGCAGCCGATACGTATATTTTTTTGCAGGATATGCATTCGCTCCGGCGATCTTCAAGCTGGCAGAGCAATTACGGGCTAGACCCGCTATTGCTGCAATCATACTGGGCATATGGGCGGTCTTAAACGGTTGGCTGGTTTTTCACCCCGCAACAGCACCATTCAATGCATGGATACCTCAGGAGAGCTATATGTCCGGTGGTCTTGGTGGTTGGGCAACGGTTCCAATTATCTCGCTGATCGCGGGTTTTGCTGGAGCACTGGCTATTGTTTCAACTTCAGCTCTAATCGTAGGCCTACCGTCGAAGCTCGTGACCGTGCCGCTACGCTGGCTTGGTGCTCACTCAATCGTGGTGTACCTCGCCTTCTTTCTGCCTATGGCAGTCGCTCGCACTGTATTGCTTAAAAGCGGAACCATCACTGATATTGGCACGATTTCCCTGCTCACGGTAATAAGCGGTGTTGTCGGCCCGGTTATTCTCTACGGCCTCATTCATATCACCGGATATGGCGCGTTCCTGTTCAAACGTCCGGCGTGGGCGCATATAGATCGCGCCCCACGCAGCGAGACAGCTCAGACCTCAGCTGCAGGATAACTCAGCTATGGGCAAATATGTCCTGCTCGTCCCATCCCATTAGATCCAGTTTGGAACGCGTGGGCAGAAATTCGAAGCAAGCCATCGCCTCTTCTGCTCGCCCATCACGCTCCAGACGCTGCTGGAGAATGGCCCGCAGGCGGTGCAGGTAAAGAACGTCGGATGCAGCATATTCAAGCTGGGCCTGGCTAAGGTTTGGTGCACCCCAATCTGAAGATTGCTGTTGTTTGGAAAGGTTGATTTCCAGCAGTTCACTGCAAATCTCTTTCAACCCATGGCGATCAGTATAGGTACGTATCAGCCGGGATGCGATCTTCGTGCAGAAAACAGGTTTCGGCACAATGCCGAATGTATGAAATAGAACTGCAAGGTCGAAACGTCCGAAGTGAAAAATCTTGGTGATTGCATTGTCGCCAAGCAGTTTCACCAGATTGGGGGCGACTGTCTGGCCCCTGTCAATCTGGATAACATCCGCAGTACCGTCACCAGGTGAAATTTGAACAACACAAAGCCGGTCACGATGCGGGTTAAGGCCAAGCGTTTCGGTATCGATGGCAACCGCATCAACCTGATAATTGCTCAGGTCCGGTAGGTCATTGCGGTGAAAGCGAATGGTCATATTATTTTCCTGTTTACTTCGCGAGGGCGTCGAGAATGCGCGCCCAGGATCGCTGGCCTTTATGGAATGAATTCAATTCATATTTCTCATTCGGAGAATGAATCCGGTCATCTTCGAGGCCGTAGCCTACAAGCAGAGATTCCATGCCGAGCATATTCTGGAAATCACCAACAATAGGAATTGAGCCCCCCATTGCAATCAGCACTGCCGGGTTTGGCCATTCATCACTCAGGGCATTCTTTGCCTTGGAAAGCAGCGGCGATTCATAGGAAAGCTGAATGGCGGGAGAGCCACCATGCTCGTGGAACTCGATCGTGCAATCGGCAGGAATGCGCGAGCGAACAAAGGCACGGAAAGCCTCCCGGATTTTTGCGGGGTTCTGCTTGTGAACCAAGCGGAATGATACTTTTGCAGAGGCTTGCGCCGCAATGACGGTCTTGAAGCCCTGGCCTGTATAACCGCCAATTATGCCATTGAATTCAGCTGTCGGACGCGCCCATATCAGTTCGAGAATCGATCGGCCTTTTTCCCCTGACGGCACCGATAGGCCTACCGGGCCAAGAAAGTTTTCCGGCGTGGCATCAAGCCCTTCCCACATCTGCAATATTTGCGTCGGTGTTTCTTCAACGCCATCGTAAAAGCCTGGAATAGTTACAGCGCCACTCTCATCGTGAATATCAGCGAGAATCTTGGTGAGGATACGGATCGGATTTGCTGCCGCGCCGCCAAACATGCCGGAATGCAAATCCCGATCAGCTGCTTTGACAATGATCTCTTCCCCGACCAACCCGCGCAATCCAACAGAAATAGCAGGCGTCTGCGCATCCCACATACCGGTGTCGCAGACGAGCGCAAAATCAGCTTTCAACTCGTTCTTGTGCGATTCAAGGAATGGCTTGAGGGATGGCGAACCGGATTCCTCTTCACCTTCAAACAGGATGGAGACCTTTATCGGCAGTTGACCATGTACCTCTTTATACGCACGGCAGGCTTCGACGAAGGTCATCAACTGACCCTTGTCATCTGATGTACCACGGCCGGTCAGGATTTTGCGACCATTCCCCACATCCTTGATTGCCGGATCAAAGGGGTCATTTTCCCACAACTCGAGAGGATCGACAGGCTGAACATCATAGTGGCCGTAAAAAAGCACATGCGGAGCATTTTCATTCGGGCCAGCATGGTGTGCAACAACCATCGGATGACCCGGCGTATCCCGTACACTCGCTTCAAAACCAATCGATTGCAGATCAGCAGTAAGCCATTCAGCAGCCTTGCGGCAATCTGCTTTAAATGCCGGATCGGTTGAAATGGACTTGATTCTCAGCAGATCAAAAAGGCGCTCCAAACTCTTGTCGAGGTTCGTATCAAGCGCATTCAAGACAGGTTCAAGAGCTGACATAATATTTCCTGAGTTCATTGACCGGGATTCGTGAAGGGAGCTCTTCTTACCGCATTTTCAAGCCAATGGCATAAAAAAGTGCCCGGGGCGGACCGCTATAAAAGAAATGGCCGCCTTGGCGGGGGGACCAGAGGCGACCAGATCACTACTACACTCATTTGCAACCACCCTGGAGAGGGGGATGGGAGGTTGCTACACTGGTGTCAGGCGGGGGACGAGCCTTGAAAACCAGTGATCGATCTAACGTCGATGAACTGGATTTGGGGGGTAAACCGTGGCAATTCAAGGGCACAGAAGATTACATCTTTGTAACAAAGGCGTGAACCAGCAGATGCCCACAGGAGTCACTCGAAACAACACAACTCATCATTTCCTTTTTAGCTATGTTCATTTATTTCTGTAGCCATGAAAAAAGGTGATCATCTCTTCCTCGTCGACGGCTCCGGCTACATTTTCCGCGCCTACCACGCTCTTCCGCCACTCACGCGGAAGTCGGATGGCCTGCCCGTCGGTGCGGTTTCAGGTTTTTGCAACATGTTGTGGAAGCTGTTGCGGGAAGCGCGAGACACGTCTGTGCGCGATACGCCCACGCACTTCGCAGTCATTTTCGATTACTCGTCGACAACCTTCCGCAAGGAAATCTATCCGGAGTACAAGGCAAACCGTTCTGCCCCGCCGGAAGACTTGATCCCGCAATTTGGTTTGATCCGGCAAGCAACAAAAGCTTTCAATCTGCCTTGTATCGAGAAGGAAGGTTATGAGGCCGACGACCTCATCGCCACTTATGCTCGGATGGCAGAAGCTGTGGGAGCCGAAGTAACGATTATTTCGTCAGACAAGGATCTGATGCAACTCGTTACACCGCTGGTGTCTATGTATGACAGCATGAAGGACAAGCAGATCGGCATTCCTGAGGTGATCGAAAAGTGGGGTGTGCCACCCGAAAAAATGATCGACCTGCAGGCGCTGACCGGCGACTCGACAGATAATGTCCCTGGCATTCCTGGTATCGGGCCAAAAACTGCAGCCCAGTTGCTGGAGGAGTTCGGCGATCTGGATACGTTGCTTGCGCGCGCCGGGGAAATCAAACAGCAGAAGCGTCGCGAGAACATAATTCAGTATGCCGAACAGGCTTTGATCTCGCGTCAGCTCGTCACCTTAAAAACCGATACACCTATTGATGTGGGTCTTGAGGATTTTGGACTGGAGCCACAGGATGGACCCAAGCTGGTGGCCTTTCTCAAATCCATGGAGTTTAACTCTCTGACTCGCCGCGCTGCAGAAGCCACCGGCGTGGATGCCAGCGAAATCGAAGCCGCTAATCTCAAGATTGAAGCTGTTGCCGAAGCCCGTGGCCCCGATCTGGACAGCGCCGATTTTGGTACGCCCCAGAATGTTGAAACTTCATCAGACCGGATCGTCGTCTCAACCAAGCCCACATCATCCAATGTTTCCGCGACACCGGCTGATCTTGTGAAGGCTCGCACGGACGAAGCATTGTCAGCAAAAATTGATCGTAGTTCCTACACGACCATTCGCGACATTGCCTCACTGCAAATCTGGATTGATGAAGCTATGGCGGCAGGCGTCGTGGCTTTCGATACACAGACAACTTCTGCCGATCCGATGCAGAGCGAAATTGTGGGTCTGTCTCTCGCCACGCGGCCAGGCCGGGCTGCCTATATCCCGATCAATCATAAGTCGCGAGATGGCGATCTTCTGGGCGGCGGATTGCTTGAACATCAGGTTTCCGAGGCTGAGGTTTTCCGCCTGTTGAAACCGATGCTTGAAGACGCGTCGGTTCTCAAGATTGCCCATGCAATGAAGCATGAATGGCTGGTCATGCATCGTCACGGTATCGATCTTCATCCCGTCGATGACACAATGCTCATTTCCTATGTGCTTGATGCCGGCGAAGGTCATCATACCATGGACAGCTTGAGCGACCGATGGCTGGGCCATAAGCCTTTGGTCTACAAGGACCTGGTCGGGTCTGGTAAATCAACGCTTACATTTGACAAAGTTGAAATAGACAGAGCCACCGAGTACGCCGCGGAAGCTGCTGATGTTACGCTACGGCTGTGGCGGTTGCTGAAGCCGCGGCTTGCGGCTGACGGCCTTACCTCGGTTTATGAGCGGCTCGAGCGGCCTCTTATTTCGGTTCTTGCACGTATGGAAGAGCGGGGCATTTCCGTGGATCGGCAAATCCTGTCTCGCCTGTCGGGTGATCTCGCGCAATCGGCGGCGGCCATCGAGGAAGAAATTTACAAACTTGCCGGCGAAAAGATCAATATCGGCTCTCCCAAGCAGATGGGCGATATATTGTTCGGAAAAATGGGACTGCCGGGAGGCTCCAAGACAAAAACGGGACAATGGTCAACATCTGCACAGCTTCTCGAAGATCTTGCCGCAGAAGGCCACGAACTACCCCGCAAGATCGTTGATTGGCGACAGCTGACCAAGCTGAAATCGACCTATACGGACGCTCTCCCCGGCTACATTCATCCTGACACCAAACGGGTTCATACATCCTATGCCATGGCCGCAACCTCGACGGGACGCCTGTCATCGTCGGAGCCGAACCTGCAAAATATTCCTGTGCGCACCACAGAAGGCCGCAAGATTCGCACTGCCTTCATTGCCGCGCCAGGCAATAAGCTGATCTCCGCAGATTACAGCCAGATCGAACTGCGCGTTCTTGCGCATGTGGCGGAAATTCCCCAACTAACTCAGGCTTTCGCGGATGGCATCGACATTCATGCCATGACAGCCTCTGAAATGTTCGGCGTTCCTGTAGAAGGCATGCCCTCGGAAGTGCGCAGGCGCGCAAAGGCCATCAACTTTGGCATTATCTACGGTATTTCCGCATTTGGCCTTGCCAATCAGCTATCCATTCCACGCGAAGAAGCCAGTCAATATATCCGGACCTATTTCGAACGCTTCCCGGGAATCAAGGATTACATGGAAGCGACGAAGGCCTTTGCCCGTCAGCACGGTTATGTCGAAACCATTTTTGGGCGCCGGGCGCATTATCCGGAAATCCGCTCATCGAATCCGCAATTACGGGCTTTTAACGAGCGCGCAGCGATCAACGCGCCAATTCAAGGCTCTGCAGCCGATATTATCCGCCGTGCCATGGTGCGTATGGATGCAGCCTTGAAGGATGCGAAACTCACCGCGCGGATGCTGCTTCAAGTGCATGACGAACTGGTTTTCGAAACTATCGAAGATGAGATGGAGGCAACACTTCCCGTCATTCGCGACGTGATGGAAAACGCGGCCATGCCGGCAATTTCGCTTTCCGTTCCACTACAGGTGGACGCGCGCGCTGCACAGAACTGGGAAGCGGCGCATTAGAGCTATTCTTTCTTAATGCAAAGCATCCAAAGCTTTGCGCTGGGCGTGCATTTCAAGGAAGATTCGATAGTCGCGATCAAGACGTTGACGCGCCGTCGGATCAGGCTGGCGAGCGCGCCCCCCTTGCTTCATCGCAATACAGGCCGAAGATAGATCAGAGTAAATGCCTGCAGCTTTGGCAGCAACCATCGCTGTGCCGAGGAGCACTGCATCTTCGGCGGCGGAGGTTATCACCGTGCAACCAGTAGCATCAGCATACAGCTCCATAAGCAGCGGGCTCTTAATATGTCCGCCGGTAACATGCATCGTATCGATAGCATAACCCTTGTCGTTAAACGCATCGAGGATATGGCGCACGCCAAGTGAAATGCCGACAGCGGTGCGCCAATAAAGGCGACATAGGCTGTCAAATGATGAATCCAATGTTAGACCGCTGATAACGCCCACAGCGTGAGGGTCGGCAAGAGGTGATCGATTTCCATGAAAGTCGGGCAGGACATGCAAGCGATTTGCAAGATCCGGCTCTATTGCGCGAAGCTCCAGGATACGCGCTGTGATCTTTTTATGCACGTCACCGTTTGGTTCGCCACCGGCCCCATGCCAGCGGATAATATGATCGAGCAAGGCCCCGGTTACAGATTGGCCACCTTCGCTCAACCACACATCTGGAAGTGCAACGCCATGATAGGGGCCCCAACCGCCTCGAAACGATATCTGCTCTTGTGATAAAGCCATCAGGCAGCTTGACGTTCCCGCTATCAGTGCAAGATGGCGATCAATCTGGGACAAATCGCCGGCAAAACCACCAAGGACACCAAGTGAGCCAGCGAATGCATCGATCAGACCAGCTCCTACACGGCAATTTGTTGTCAGTCCCAATGCTGTTGCAGCTTCGTTTGTCAGTGCACCAAGATCGGTTGCCACAGGACTTGCAACGTCCGGGAGGTTGCCACGCTCAATCAGGTCTTCCAAGCCAATTGTTTCTAAATAATCCGTCTGCCAGCCCTGCTTTTCGTGCGCCAGATAGGTCCACTTACAGGTCAGCGTGCATTGCGAGCGCGCCAATGACCCTGTTGCTTTCCAGCTCAGATAATCTGCCAGATCAAAAAAGTACCCAGCCTTGTTCCAAGTCGTCGGCAAATGACGCTTCAACCACATCAATTTCGGCGTCTGCATTTCCGGTGACATGACGCCGCCCAGAAAATCGAGGACTTTATGGCCGGTCGCTGTGCATTCATCAGCTTCGTCCAAAGCACGGTGGTCAAGCCAGACAATAGTATCCCAGCGCTGCTCGCCAGAGGTCGCGACTGTGAGCTGCTCAGCTTGCATATCGCGAACGACCAATGAACACGTGGCATCGAAGCTGAGGCCCACCACGTCTGCCGGATCAATTTTGGCCGCCGCAATCGCACCTTGCACGGAAATACATACAGATTTCCATATATCTTCTGAATCATGCTCGGCATGATCGCCCATTGGGCGATTCATTAAGATTGGGTGCTCTACGCGGCCAAGAAGGTTACCATTTATATCCAGAATGCCCGCACGGGCGCTTCCTGTACCAACATCTACAGCGCAGACAAATTGCGGCATCAACGAACTTTCAGTACGGCTTCCTGCGACGCGAGTAGGCCAGGCAATTGCAACATGTCGTTGAATATAAGGTCTGGATCAAGAGACGCAAGCGTTGACTCCAGCCTGCCACCACGCGAATGCGTTCCCCCCGTGAAAGCGAAAACACGCATACCCGCTGCTTTGGCGGCCTGTATACCCGCCGGACTATCTTCGATCACCACACAATCAGCCGGATCGACATTCATCGTCTTCGCAGCAAACAAAAACAGATCCGGAGCAGGTTTGCCATTCTTGACCATGGTGGCGCTAAAAATATGCGGGTCAAGCAGGTTAATAAGTCCGGTCAGCCTCAGCGATAAACGGATGCGTTCCGGCTGGCTTGACGAAGCAACACAGCGCGGCAGCGGCAATCGCTTCAATGTATCGGCTATGCCGGGGATTGGCTGCAAATCAAGCTCAAAACGCGAATAAAGATTGGTCCGCATTTCGTCCAGGTCAGCCTCGCTGGCAGCGAAACCATAGTCTTCGTGGAGAATCTTACTGATCGTTGCCATGCTTCGCCCGAGAAAACGATCATAAGCATCATCCTCAGACATGGTAACACCACTCTTGGCAATCATCTCCAGCAGCACAGCTATGGAGATCGGCTCACTGTCAACGAGAACGCCGTCGCAATCGAAAATAACAAGCGAAGGATCTGCCATCAGAGTTTATTTTCAAGATAGAGTTTCAAAGTTTCGCGCGCGCCTTTGTCCCAGAGTGTCCGGAGAATACGCGAAAATGATTCGACGAAAACCGGTGCTGTACCTACATCGCCAAAAATATCAGTCATGGCAAGGAATGCCTTGGGGTCGTCCCTGGCCTTCAAAGCCTCAATCTTTAGTCGTTCAGCGCTGGCATCCAGATAATCAGTCGGCTTACCGCTATCGGTTGTTCCTGCACAGAACCGGCACCACAATGCAGACACGAGAGAGAGGCCGGTAATGCCGTCACCTGACTGCAACCTGTCGGCAGTTGTCGGCAGGATGAATTTTGGCTGACGGTTTGAACCGTCCTGACAAAGACGCTGAATTGTATCGCCAATCTTGGGATTGGAGAAACGCCGTACGATCAAGTCGAAGTAATCGTCGAAAGGCATATCAGGCACTGGCGGCAGAACTGGAATAATCTCTTCACGTTCCAGTTTTGTCAGAAAGTTGCGGATCAATGGCTCTTCCATCGCTTCGTGCACAAAATGGATATCCATTAACGCTGCGGGATAAGCGATTGCCGCATGTCCGCCGTTGAGAATGCGGATTTTCATCAACTCATACGGTGCAACATCCTTGACGAAGGTCACTCCGACTTTTTCGAGTGCGGGGCGACCAGTCGGAAAGTTATCCTCAAGCACCCATTGTTTGAACGGCTCGCAGAATACCGGCCAATTGTCCTCAACCCCGAATTCCGATGCCAAGAAGTTGCGCTCCCGATCCGTTGTTGCAGGTGTTATGCGATCCACCATGCCATTCGGGAAAGCCACATTTTGCTTCACCCAATCGCCAAGCAAAGGATCAATCAGAGCCGCTAAACCGCCAACGGCATCACTGGTGACGTGACCATTGCCTGGAATATTGTCACAAGACATTACTGTAAAAGCGGGAGCACCCTCGCTACGACGGCGTATGAGGCCAGCCAGAATCAGGCCAAAAACCGTTTTCGGGTTCTTGATATCAGCTGCATCTGCCGCAATGGCAGGATGTTGCGGATTGAACTTTCCAGACGCCGGATCAATAAAATAACCGCCTTCGGTAATGGTCATTGATACAATACGAATTTGCGGATCAGCAAGACGGGCAATCATGTTTGCAGCATTGCCTGGCTGAATGTAATCAATCATGGCCGAGGTGACGTGCGCTTTGCGATGTCCACTGTCTTGTTCGACGACAGTGGTAAGCCAGTCCTGATCCTTGAGTTTCTGACGCATGGTTTCATCAGACGGCAGAACCCCGGCACCAACCAGACCCCATTCATGATCCGTACCCGCATTGAACAATTCATCAAGATAGACCGCCTGATGTGCTCGATGAAAATTCCCGATACCAAAGTGGATAATCCCGGGTTTCAGATCCGATTGCTTGTAGCTGGGCACGCTGACACTTTCCGGCAATCGGGTCAAAGCGTTCTGCGAAAGTTTAACAGTCATCGGGATCAACCCTTCTTTTCATTTATACCGTAAGCGCGCATTGCTGCAGGCTTGCAGTTCAGCTCAACCAGTTGCCGCCATCTACATTGTAGGTCTGGGCAACAATGTAATCGCTGTCGCTGGAAGCGAGAAAAACGGCCATTCCAGTGAGATCATCTGCGGTGCCCATTCTGCCGAATGGGACAGCTTCGCCGACGAGGCGTTTCTTTTCCCCGCGTGGTCTGTTCTCATATTTTGCAAAGAGGGCGTCCACTCCTTCCCAGTGCTCGCCATCCACGACACCCGGTGCAATGGCGTTCACATTGATGCCATGCTCGATAAGGTTGAGACCGGCAGATTGGGTGAGGCTGATCACTGCCGCCTTGGTTGCACAATAGATCGCAACAAGCGGCTCACCACGACGTCCTGCTTGGCTCGCCATATTGATGATCTTTCCGCCTTTGCCGCGAGCAATCATGCGTTTAGCGACGGCCTGTAGTGTGAAAAGTGTTCCGGCAAAATTCACTGCAAACAGTTTATCATAGCTCTCACGCGTAATATCGACGATCGGCGCCAGGTCGAAAAGCGCAGCATTGTTGATGAGAATATCAATGCCACCAAACTTCTCGACCGTTTCGGCGACTGCAGCATCAATCGATTCCTGATTGGTCACGTCGAGCCGAACTGCATGGGCTTTGCTGCCAAGCTCGGACGCGGTCTGTCGAGCGCGCTCCAGATCGATGTCGGCAATAACAACGTGGTCTATACCTTCACGAATGTAAGCTTCTGCAAGCGCGCGACCGATACCCCGTGCTGAACCTGTGATGAATGCTGTCTTGCCCGCAAGCCTGCTCATTTCGAATGCCTGCCTTTCCTGTTATATGGCTTGACCGTTTGCATCGAAGAGATGCAAACGGGAAGGATCAGGCGTCAGATACACTGACTGCCCATGTTCCGTTGCGAAATCACCATCTGTGCGTACGGTGATCTTCCCCACGCCCTCAGTTTGCACATGAATGAACGTGTCAGAACCCAGACGCTCTGTTACGCCAACAGTGCCTTTCCATGCGCCTTCCGCCTTCGATACCTGGACGTGTTCAGGCCGGACGCCCAAGGTCGCAGCATTATGTTTTTCAGCTTCGGCACCCTCTATGAGGTTCATGCGCGGCGAGCCAATGAAGCCAGCTACAAAAACATTCTTTGGATTCTTGTAGAGCTCTAACGGTGAGCCCACCTGCTCAATGCGCCCCGCGTTCAGCACGACAATCTTGTCAGCCATGGTCATGGCTTCCACCTGATCGTGCGTTACATAGATCATCGTTGTTTTCAGCTGATGATGCAGATCGCTGATTTCGAGGCGCATATTTCCACGCAGGGCCGCGTCAAGATTGGACAGAGGTTCATCGAACAAAAAGGCTTTGGGCTGACGCACAATGGCGCGGCCAATGGCAACACGCTGGCGTTGACCACCCGATAGCTGCCCGGGCCTGCGATCCAGATAGTTTGTCAGATTGAGGATATGCGCTGCATCCTTGACCTTTTTGTCGATCGCAGACTTCTCCTGACCGTCCATCTTCAGTGGGAAAGCTATATTCTGATAGACACTCATATGCGGATAGAGCGCATAGGATTGAAACACCATCGACAGGCCGCGCTTGGCTGGCGCTTCGCTCGACATATCTTTGCCATCGATGATGATGCGCCCACCGCTCAAATCTTCAAGACCAGCGATCATGCGAAGGAGTGTGGATTTTCCGCAGCCGGAGGGCCCGACAAAGACAACGAATTCGCCATCACTGATTTCAAGATCGATTTCCGGAATGACCGAAGTGGTGCCGAACGACTTCGATACTTTTTCGAGTGTTATGCTTCCCATAGTATTTTTCCCATCTCTTTTGGCACGGCCAAAGGTCAGAAATTATTTGACGGCGCCAAAGGTCAAACCGCGAACCAATTGCTTCTGGCTGAACCAGCCCATAATGAGGATCGGAGCGATTGCCATGGTGGATGCGGCTGACAACTTTGCCCAGAACAATCCTTCAGGACTCGAGTAGGAGGCGATGAAGGCTGTCAGAGGCGCAGCATTTGCGGCAGTCAGATTAAGTGTCCAGAATGCTTCGTTCCATGCCAAGATGATATTGAGCAGCATTGTTGAGGCAATGCCGGGAATGGCCATGGGCGTCAGCACATAGACAATCTCTTTCATGAGCGATGCGCCATCCATACGGGCTGCCTCAAGGATTTCGCCCGGAATTTCCTTGAAGTATGTGTAGAGCATCCAGACAATGATCGGCAAATTGATCATCGTCAGAACCGCGACAAGGCCGAGACGCGAGTCGAGCAATCCCCAATCCCGGAAGATCAAATAGAGCGGCACAAGCACTCCGACCGAAGGCATCATTTTGGTGGACAGCATCCACATCAAAACATCCTTTGTGCGCTTTGTTGGTGAAAACGCCATGGCCCAAGCGGCCGGTATCGCCAATGCCAAGCCAAGGAGAGTCGAACCAACCGAAATGATTATGGAGTTCATGACATGCTTGCCATAGTCGGAACGGCTCTGCACTTCGTAATAATTGTCCAACGTCCAGTCAAAGAACAGGAACTGCGGAGGCGTCGCCACAGCAGTACCTTCCGTCTTGAAGCTAGTCAGAAACGTCCACAGGATCGGAAAGAAGATCAGGAATCCGATACTCCAACCGAGAACTGTGAAGATGAGTTTCCGTTGCGTTGTAACCGAGCGGGCCATGATTCTACCTCTCCAGGTTCTTGCCGATGAGGCGAATGAGGAAGAAGGCAACGATGTTGGCGAGGATGACTGCAACGATGCCGCCAGCGGAAGCTCCACCTACGTCAAATTGCAGGAGCGCTTGCGAATAGATGAGGTAGGCAATGTTGGTCGTCTGCAGACCCGGTCCACCATTTGTGGTCACCAGAATTTCAGCAAAAACACTCAGTAGGAAGATCGTCTGGATGAGAACGACGACGGTGATCGCCCGTGAAAGATGCGGAAGGACCAGATGGATGAAACGCGATAGCGGTCCAGCTCCATCCATCTCTGCCGCTTCGATCTGCTCGCCATCAAGAGATTGCAATGCAGTCAACAGGATCAGCGTTGCAAAGGGCAGCCACTGCCATGCAACAATCAAGATGATTGAAAACAGCGGGACCTGAGCAAACCAATCCACTGGCTGGAACCCAAAGGTTCGTGCGATCCACGCAAAGAGCCCATTTACCGGATGCATCAGCATATTCTTCCAAACCAACGCCGACACGGTAGGCATGACGAAGAATGGCGCAATGACCAGAAGACGGACAATACCCTGACCCCAGAATGGCTGGTCCAGAACAATCGCCAGAAGAATGCCGCCAATGACTGTAATCAACAGCGTTCCACCCACCAGCAGCAAGGTATTGCCAAGGGCAGTGAAGAAAGCGGGATCAGTCAGAAAGTACTGGTAATTGAGAAACCCAACATACTCCTCGGTTCCCGGCATCAAGAGATTGTAGCGCAGGAATGAAAAGTACAGCGTCATGACAAGCGGCACGATCATCCACAGGAGCAAGAGGATGACGGCGGGCGACATCATGATACGGGCAGTTGCGCGTGTCTGAAGCGTAGCCATGGTCAGGATCCAATACAGCGATCATTAACAAACAAATGTGCAAAGGAGGCCCGGGCGGCTCCCGGCATTCGCGCCGAAAACCGCCCGGAGCCAGGAGGATCTACTTGATGTAACCGCCTTTTGTCATTTCGCGGGTCGTCAATGCCTGCGCGCTCTGCAAGGCCTGATCGACGGTTACAGAACCTGCAAGCGCTGCCGCGAATTGCTGACCAACTGCCGTGCCGAGGCCCTGAAACTCAGGAATGGCAACAAACTGGCCACCCGTATAAGGCACCGGCTTGACTGTCGGCTTGCTTGTATTGGCTGCCGTCATGGCTTCGAGCGTAATCTTGGCGAATGGGGCGGCCTTCTGATATTCCGGATTGGCATAAAGCGAAGTGCGCGTGCCCGGAGGAACATTTGCCCAGCCCTCCTTGCTCGCCACGAGTTCGGTATAGGCCTTGTCAGTCGCCCAGGAAACGAACTTTTGCGCTGCTTCTGCCTTTTTCGTACCGGCAGGAATGCCAAGATTCCATGCCCAAAGCCAGTTGCCATGGTTCTCAAAGCCGCCTGTCGGGAATAGAGCGTAGCCGACCTGATCTGCAACCTTGGATTCCTTCGGATTGGTCACGAAGGAAGCTGCAACAGTAGCGTCAATCCAGATGCCGCATTTGCCGGTCTGGAACAGGGCCAGGTTTTCATTAAAGCCGTTCGAAGAAGCGCCAGGAGGGCCGGCTTCCTTCATCAGATCGACATAGAAGGTCAGTGCCTTCTTCCATTCCGGCTGATCAAACTGCGGTACCCACTTTTCATCGAACCAGCGCGCACCGAAGGAGTTTGCCGTTGCCGTCAGAAGGGCCATGTTCTCGCCCCAACCAGCCTTGCCGCGCAGGCAAATGCCGTAAGTCTCGGTGGACTTGTCGGTCATCTTCTTGGCAGCATCAGCAATCTGGTCCCAGGTCGGCTTTTCAGGAATGGTCACACCGGCTTTCTCAGCCAGATCCTTGCGATACATCACCATGGCGCTTTCGCCATAGAATGGCGAGGCATAGAGTTTGCCATCAACGGAAACGGCATCGCTGATCGACGGCAGGAGATCGGCCTTGTCATAATCCGCACCCAGACCATCGAGCGGCAGAAGCCAGCCCTGCTTGGCCCAGATCGGCACTTCGTAAGTGCCGATGGTCATCACATCATACTGGCCGCCCTTGGTGGCGATATCGGTTGTGACGCGCTGGCGAAGAATGTTTTCTTCAAGCGTTACCCATTCGAGCTGAATGTCCGGATTCTTCTTGGTGAAATCATCGGTCAGTTTCTGCATGCGAACCATGTCGCCATTGTTGACCGTGGCAATGGTCAATGTCTCCGCATGGGCGAAGCTGACCATGGCCGCGACGGAAACCGCGCCGAGCAGAAGCGTTCTCTTAAGCATTTCATTCCTCCCGAATGTTATGAGCAATTGCTTTTGTTGTGGGCAAATACTCACACATAGATGAAATGAGTCAAGGGCAATTCGTCGCTGCACTGCACAATAAGAGAGAAATCAGCTCGCCAGCAGAGCCTCAGCGGTACGCTCGTCCGTGATCAAGCCGTTGATAAGATTGCCCTTGAGCGCTGCGGCAATGCCCGGCATCTTCTTTTCGCCTTTGGCGATAGCAATGACCATGGCCGTCTCGCGTGAAGGAATAAGCGCGCTGGCGACGCGCTCATTGGTCAATCCTTCAATCGCCACACCATTGCGATCAAAGGCGCGCCCGACGATTTCACACACAGCACCGGCCTGCCGCAAAGCCTGCAATTCAACGCGCGAAATGAAGCCGTCGACAAACAGCGGCGCGTCATCCTCCAGATCGCCAATGCCGATGAAGGCCACATCCGCCTTGGCCGACAATTCCAGCACGGAGCGGATCATCGGCTGACTATGCAGCAATTCACGCTCCTCCGGCGAGGAAGCGATGACCGGCAAGGGCATGGGAAAGCTGCGCGCCTTTACCTTTTCGGCAATATTAAAAATAACATTGTAAAAGGCAGCCGAACCATCCGGCGCGATATTGCCCGTCAACGAAACCACCTTGTGTTGCGGACAATCAATGGGAGACAGCATTTCAATGGCCGCTTTCAGCGTACGCCCCGTGCCAATGCCGACAACCACCGGCGCTTCCATTTTCAGCCAGCGCGTCATTTCCGCCGCCGCTGCATCCGCCACGCCAAGCGTGGTCGATGTGGAACCCGGATCAGTCGGCACCACTTCGGCCATTTTCAGACCAAAGCGCTGTTTCAGCTGCGCCGCCAGATCAAGACAATGGGCAATGGGATGGTCGAGCCGAACCTTGACCAGCCCTTCGGAAACCGCCAGCGACACCATGCGCTGGGCGGACTGGCGCGACACGCCAAGCTTTGCTGCAATCTCATCCTGCGTATTGCCGGCGACATAATAGAGCCAGCCCGCGCGCGCCGCATCATCCAGCTTGGTCGTGGTAACTTCCGGCTTACTCACTTGTCTGCCCCGCCCTTAAGCGCCTCGCTTTGCTCGTTGCTGGCGGGGACCCCATTGTCTGCCCCGCCCTTGAACGCCTTGTGCCCGTCGGAATGGCCAAGGTCCCGCTCCGGCCAAACAATATCGCGCAGTTTCTGCTTGAGCACTTTGGCTTCCGGAAAGCCGCCATCGCGCTTGCGCTCCCAGATAAGGTCGCCATTGACATGAATTTCGAAAATGCCGCCCGTGCCGGGGATCAGCGCCACCTCACCCAGATCAGCGCCGAATGTGGAGAGCAGCTCCTGTGCCATCCAGGCGGAGCGCAGCATCCAGCTGCATTGTGTACAATAGGTGATGGTGATGCGCGGTTTCGTTGTCATGTCTCCTCTACTACCATTTTCCGGCTGGGATGTAAGGTGCCGTCTGGCGCCACGAGCGGGTTGTAACCGGATTTCAGAATATCGCCCACCTTGACAACACCCGCGCGTGCCCGCTCAGCCATCTCCACCGTGCCGCAGAGAGGAAAAAGCATGACAGGATAGTCGTCTTTCGGGAAAAAATCGCGCCGTCCGGTGCAGCATTGCTTGCGGCGGCAGGCGGGCTTTTTGCACGTCCTATGATAGCCAAGTGCCGTTGCCATGCCCTGAAACAGCGCGAGCATCACCACATAGCCGCGATGGGCGCGCTTTTGTATATCTATATCGGCAGCATATTGCTCATCTGTCTGTTGCGGATGTCTTGGCCGCAACTCAAAGGGCAGTTCCGGCAGCGGCTCCGGTATGAATGTGCAAAATGGCACCAGATCGTCTGGCCAGGATTGTTTGCGTTTGCCCATGCTGATTTTCTCCGTGGTTTTTCCTTGCCACGCCCGCTTTCGCGTCTGGCTATTGCTTGTGGTGGGAAAGACGGGCGGTCATCGAAGCGCGTCTTTGTAGTAATTCAAGCGATCCGAAGACCGCCCGTCCGGCGATTTTGCATTCTGCCCGTTCCGCTTGGGAGGCTTCGGGCTAATCATGAAATGCCATTTGCGGCACGCCATGCGTTCGCCTTGCGCCCCTTAAAGTGCTCGTCCAGCACGCGCCGTTCCTGGTAACGGCAGGGGAACCCTTGGACAGAACTTCCCCGGATAGCGGGTCCGTAACCCGTCATCGGAGGCGCCCATCCTTCCCCAAACTTCGAACGGCTCCGGAAGCTGTTTCCCGCGGGAAGGACACGAGCAGAATAGTTCAGAGCAGGAGCTGTTGGATAAGTTTTTGGAAGATTATTTTTTGGAAGCCTGATTTGCACAAACCAAATGCGCCCTTCGACAAGCTCATCCTACCCTCTCCGTCATCCTCGGGCTCTTGACCCGAGGATCTATAGCAACAGAACGACCCTCGCGCTGTTCCCGGAATTCCTCGTCCGGGTGGATCCTCGGGTCAAGAGCCCGAGGATGACGGAGAGGCGGGTGCAAGGCTGGAGGATGACGGAGAGGTGGGTGTGAGACCGGACAATGACGGAGGGGCAGCGCGGGGCTGAACGAAGGAGGACGAGAGCGTCAGGGGGCTATTGTCCTATGTGGGCCGAGACATGGGGCAGTCAACTGGATGATGCAGTTTAGGAGAGCGTCGCATAAAGATCATCCCAACCCGGATTGGTCGTTTCGATCAGGTCGATTTTCCACTGCCGATACCAGCGCTTCAATGATTTCTCACGCTGGATTGCGTCCACAATTGACTCATATTGCTGATACCAGACGAGTCGAGTGCATCCATATTTCCATGCGAAGCCCGGTGTATGCCCTTCGCGGTGCTGATATATGCGACCGGGAAGATCAGACGTTACACCAATATAGAGCGTGCCATGCTTTTGATTGGTGATGATGTAGACATAGCCAGCCATTCAGCCTCCACGGAGACTTTGGGCTCATGACTGTGCTGATGTAAATTCTACAAAAGTTGAAGATGCGAAGAGCAACGCCTTGGTGCTTACCTCTTGGTATTGGCACCATCTCCCTACCCAAGCCTGACACCGTCATCCTCGGGCTCTTGACCCGAGGATCCATTGCTTATGTGCTTGGCTCTAAAGGATATGATTCTTCGCGTTAACTGAGTTGTGGATCCTCGGTTCAATTCTCGGGTTAAAACCCGAGGACCGAGGATGACGGAAAGGGGGATGCTTTGCGATCATCTCTAACCCGCCCCCTCGACCAATCATCACACCTCATGGCAAGCCACCCCCTCGCTCATGGTGAGCTATCCTGAGCCTGTCGAAGGGCGAACCACGCACAACACCACCGCCATCAAGCAGATCAGCGGCGGGTCATCTCGCGGGCAATGCGGCTGAAATCCGCCTGTTTGATGCCGATATCGGCGCGGTCTGCGGCGCTCATGCTGTTCAGCAAAGCCAGCGCATTGCGATAATCCGCATCATTGCGACGACGCCCACGCTTGGCAAAATCAAAGATAAAACTCATGGCCTGATCCTATGGCAATGTTTGGTTGACCATAAGATATGCGCAGATGGGCGGATTGTGCAGTGCAATATTGGAATGGCTGGTATGTTGGACTGCACTTAACCAAAATTATCTTAATACCCAAAGAATAAACTCCCCAAGAAATTACTTTTAATCTTTGTAGCAATTCTCCGTTCGCGTAAGATTGCTTTTCGCTTCAGGAAATTCCGCTTCTCATCATAGAAGACGATATCTCGACTAAAAAACGGTTCTAGTATCGGGTTATTACGAATTTTACTGCTTGGGTCTCTGAGCCAGCCATGCCTTACCCCTTCATATGCGAGTAACCATTCGGGACCATAAAGGCTGGATTGAACAATCTCTTTCTCCCAAACCTTTGTTGGAAGCACATTAAACTGACCTCTCTCCTTCATATCTAAAAGTATAAGTCGAATACAGGCACTGTCCAAATCCTCGGATAGATCCGGAATGCGCGTATCACTCAGATTTATTTTCAAGGACCTAAGTAGGCTTAAACTCCATATTGCCTCATGATGTCGATGTGTTTCGATCGCGTCTTCCGCATACCTGATGAATCTGCTTCTTATGCGGTCAATATTTATGGGTTTTCTCTCAAAGTGAAAATTACTAATCATCTTTGCGCAATCGGCAATCACGCGCGGATCTACAATAACGGCCTTAGATAAAAACGACTGAACGAATGGCACATCTTGGTTTCTAATGTTTTTGTTGAAAAGAATTGCTATTACGTACTTTAAGACAAAATCCTTGGGATTTGCGATCTGTAGCGATATTGCAGAAGTAAGGAAAGAATGCAGGTTTGTTCCTATAAGGGAATTATAACGACCATTTATTTGTGACAGTATGTGAGCTTGCCAAATGGGTTGTTGAAAGTCCTTGATATGATGAATTGAGGTCTTCGATCCATTGATATCCAGCCCCATCGCCTGATAGGCAATAATAATTTTTGAAAGTCGTCGCTCCGCCTGTTCGAGAGATTCACAACCAACGAGCCAGTCGTCTTGAAGGCGATCAGCATTGTATTTTGTTAATCCTTCTTCTTTTGCCACCTCTACATCAATTGAAGCGGAAACTATATCAGCAACTACGCGAGAAGTATCAGGGCCAATTGGTATACCGACTGTTTGGTTTCTATTACATTTTCTCAAAAGAACATCGATTTGATCTGCTAGAGAATAGCTATACTTTGATAAATTGGACTTAACTTTTTCTTTTCCGTAGGCCGCCCACGGGATGGAATGAGTATAAATTGAAGGATAGAATCTGCTCACATCCGATTTTACGAGCCAGTTCGCAAATGACTCGATCATTTCTTTATGCGCTTGATGTGCAGCAAACATTGGCTCTGGAATAGCTCTTGCATTCCCATCAATGATTACAGTCTTATCGAAAGAAAACTGCGACCTCATCAACCATTGTTCCACCGTATTCCAGTTTCTCGAAATCAGAGCATTCAACATCGCCTGTGGCACAGGGTGCGTTATATTAAGTATTCTTCTCTCATGATTTCCTTTAGGCGTAGATATAATCTCTGGCTCGCAATCCTTTACTCTTGATAGTTTCTTAGGATTCTTGTAATTTGCCGGTATAGTACCGTTGGCTGCCCAATCTTTTAGAATTTCTCGGCAGTCCCGGCCAAAATCCTTTGTTGTAAATGAAAGTGGCAATTCTTTTGGGAAATATCCGTTTGCTGTAAGTATTGAAAACCGATCTATTGGCATTTACAATTTCCAATTGAGTGATAATTTTTACAAATACATTGCAGGTCGTCATTTTTTTATTAAAAAGAAAAGTTTTATCTAAATATAATATCATTATAATCTCATGAAGAGTCTACCACTCTTCCTGCTCGACAGTCAAAGGCTTGATCCCCGGCGTGGCGGGTTCGGGGCGTTGCGGGTCGATAATGACCGGCGTGGGGGCTGGGCGTGGCGTGGTGCAGGCTGTGGCGCTGCACAGGGCAAGCGCGCAGAAAAGAAAGCCACAGAGAAGGCGCAAAGGCCTGTGCGCGCGGAAAATGGCGCGAGGGGAGCGCGGATAGCGGCGGGCCGCTATCCGGTTTAGACTGGTTCGTGATCCCGGCAAAGCGGTTCCACCGTCCAACACAATATTAGTTGTCGCTCATCTTCAGCGCCTGAATGAAGGCTTCCTGCGGAATTTCGACCTTGCCGAACTGGCGCATGCGCTTTTTGCCTTCCTTCTGCTTTTCCAGAAGCTTGCGCTTGCGCGAGACGTCGCCGCCATAGCACTTTGCCGTCACATCCTTGCGCAGGGCCGAGATGGTTTCGCGCGCGATCACCGTGCCGCCAATGGCCGCCTGGATCGGGATTTTGAACATGTGCTTGGGGATGAGGTCCTTGAGCTTTTCGCAAAGGTCGCGGCCACGCTTTTCGGCAGCGGCGCGATGCACCATCATCGACAGGGCGTCCACCGGCTCGCCATTGACCAGCACCGACATCTTGACCAGATTGCCCTCGCGGTAATCCGACAGGTGATAATCGAACGAGGCATAGCCCTGGCTGATCGATTTCAAGCGGTCATAGAAATCGAACACGACTTCATTGAGCGGCAGGTCATAGGTGACCATGGCGCGCTTGCCGACATAGTTGAGATCGATCTGGATGCCGCGGCGGTCCTGACACAATTTGAGGATCGAGCCGAGATAATCATCGGGCGTGAGGATGGTTGCCCTGATCCATGGCTCCTCAATGGTGGCGATCTTCATCACTTCCGGCATATCGGCGGGATTGTGCAACTCGATCTGCTTGCCGTCGGTCATGTTGAGCTTGTAGACAACGCTTGGCGCGGTGGCGATGAGGTCAAGATTGAACTCGCGCTCCAGCCGTTCCTGAATGATCTCCAGATGCAACAGCCCAAGGAAGCCGCAGCGGAAGCCGAAGCCCAGCGCAGCGGAGCTTTCCATCTCAAACGAGAAGGACGCATCATTGAGCCGCAGGCGGCCCATGGCAGCGCGCAGATCCTCAAAATCCGCCGCATCGACGGGGAAGAGGCCGCAGAACACCACAGGCTGCGCAGGCTTGAAGCCGGGCAGGATGGAATCTGTCGGGCGCTTGTCCTCGGTGATCGTATCGCCAACGCGCGTATCGGCCACTTCCTTGATCGAAGCGGTGATGAAGCCGAATTCGCCGGGTCCAAGCTCGTCCACGGCAACCATTTTCGGCGTGAACACGCCGGTGCGCTCAACCGGATATTTCGCGCCGGTGCCCATCATGCGGATGGTCTGGCCCTTTTTGAGCACGCCATCAATGATACGCACAAGCACGATGACGCCGAGATAGGTGTCATACCAGCTATCAACCAGCATGGCCTTGAGCGGCTTGGTGCGATCCCCTTCGCGCGGGGGCGGCAGTTGCTTGACGATGGCTTCCAGCACATCAGGAATGCCAAGGCCGGTCTTGGCCGAAATCAGCACCGCCTCGCTGGCATCAATGCCGATGACATCTTCCACCTGCTCGCGGATACGCTCCGGCTCGGCGGCGGGAAGATCGACCTTGTTCAGCACCACGACGATTTCGTGATTATTGTCGATGGCCTGATAGACATTGGCCAGCGTCTGCGCCTCAACGCCCTGCGAAGCATCGACCACCAGCAGCGAGCCTTCGCAGGCCGATAGCGAGCGCGATACCTCATAGGCAAAGTCCACATGGCCGGGCGTGTCGATCAGATTGAGGACATAAATCTCGCCATCATTGGCCTTGTAGTGCAGCCGGACGGTCTGCGCCTTGATGGTGATGCCGCGCTCGCGCTCGATATCCATCGAGTCGAGCACCTGCTCCTTCATGTCGCGAAGCTCCAGCCCGCCTGTCGATTGGATCAGGCGGTCAGCAAGAGTGGATTTGCCATGGTCGATATGGGCGACGATGGAGAAATTACGGATGTGATCTAGTGGAGTGCTCATGCGCGCCACATAGAGCATTTTCAGGCGATTTGGAAGGGCGACCATAGCGGTAGACGATATTCGGTGCGAATAGTTTTACCCGGGTATATTGACGGCAGAGTTTTATCCGGGTAAATCCAACGCAAAGTTTGAACAATGGATGGAAATTATGGACAAAGTGACCGCCTTTCAGGGCAATACGAAAATCACAAGCGGAACGCGGGCCGAAGTGGCGCTGACGCTGAAGCGTCTGGAGGATAATGGCGAGGCAGTTCTTGTTTTCGATGACGCAACGGGCAGGCAGGTCGAGTTTGATCTGCGCGGCAGCGAAGCGGAAATATTGGCGCGGCTGGATAATGCCGAACCGCGCAAGCCGGGCCGTCCGAAGCTTGGCGTTACGGCACGCGAGGTAACGCTTCTGCCACGCCATTGGGAATGGCTCGCGGCGCAACCTGGCGGCGCTTCCGTTACGTTACGCAAGCTTGTGGAGGCGGCGCGAACAGCAAATGGCGGGCGCGAGGCAAAACGCCAGGCACAGGAAAGCGCGGACCGCTTCATGCTGGCAATGGCGGGTAACCAGCCGCACTACGAAGATGCCACGCGCGCACTTTACGCTGGAAACTATCAGCGCTTCATCGAGCTAAGCGAGGACTGGCCGCGGGATATCCGCGACCATGCCCGGCATTTGAGTGAGCCGACCTTCGACTGGCCGGACTGAGCGACGGTCAAACGCCGATCTTGCCACCGCCCTGTTTGGTGATTGCGACAACGGACGGACGCACAGGCATATCATCCTTGAAGTCCGGCCAGCGGGTGGACAGGTCTTCGTAGTATGACGGACGGCCAAAGCCTTCCCAATCTTCGCCGCCATCGGCGGGGTGTTGCACGGCCACCATCATGGTTGCCATATCCGGCAGCATGAGCGGACCGCACATTTCCGCGCCTATGGGCACGCGGAAGAAGAGCTTCGACGTAGCGCGGGCAGCGCCTTCCGTATCCACCGCCCATAGACCATCGGTACGACCCGTGTCCTTGGGCGAGTTGCCGTCTGTCGAAACCCACAGGCGTCCATCAGCATCGACAGAGCAATTGTCGGGCATGCCGAACCAGCCATTCTTTGTGGTCTCGGTGGAGAAAGATGCGCCAACATCGGCGACGGAAGGGTCACCGCATTTCAGCAATATTTCCCATTTGCCCTTTGTCGCGGCGAAATCGCCATCCGCCTCGGCAATTTCAATAATGTGACCAAAAGCATTTTTCGCACGCGGATTGGCAGCGTCGATCTGGTCATCCTTGCGTTTGGTATTATTGGTCAACATGACATAGACCTTGCCGTTGACATCATTGGGCTGGATGTCTTCCGGCCTGTCCATTTTGGTAGCGCCCAACAAATCGCCTGCGCGGCGGGTTTCGATCAGCACATCTGCCTGACTGTTAAAGCCATTGGCCTCGGTCAATGGACCCTGGCCGAACACAACCGGCATCCATTCAATGGTGCCATCAGCTTCAAACTTGGCAACATAGAGCGTGCCTTCATCCAGCAGGTCCAGATTGGCAGCACGATCCTCCGGATTGAACTTGCCGCTGGTTACAAACTTATAGACGTAATCAAACCGCTCATCATCGCCGAGATAGAACACGACCCGACCATCTTTGGAAACGATTGACTCGGCACCTTCATGTTTGAAGCGGCCCATGCTGGTACGCTTCTTCGGAACAGACAGCGGATCATTTACGTCGACTTCGACAATCCAACCGAAGCGGTTGGCTTCATTGGGGTCTTTCGAAACGTCAAAGCGGTCATGGAACTTGCCCCACTCGTAACTGCCCTCCGGAAGGCCAAGCCGTTTGTAATTGGCAGCTTCCTTGCTCTCGGCTGGCAGTTCACCTGTGAAGTAGCCATGGATATTTTCTTCGGCCATCACATAGGTGCCCCAAGGCGTGACGCCGCCTGCACAATTATTAATCGTTCCGAACACTTTCGTGCCGGATGCATCGGCATTGGTTTTCACGCGATCATGACCGGCAACGGGGCCGGATAATTGCATCTCCGTATTGGCCGTAATGCGACGGTTCAGCTTGCCATCCTTGACGACCTGCCATTTGCCATCGGTCTTTTTGATCTCTACAACGCTGCCGCCGTGGGCAGCCATTTCGATATCAACCCGCTTCTTGTCGGCAGGAGCGACTTCAATCTTGCCATCGGCTACCTTGACGATGCCGGGGAACATCAGATGTTCATTGGTGTATTCATGATTAACAACCAGAAGACCATGCTCGGAGGAACCATCTATCGGGATATATCCGACATAATCATTATTGTAGCCAAACTGCTTTGCCTGAGCTTCCGGAGTCTGGTTGCGTGGATCAAACTCTGGCGAATCCACAAAAATCCCATCGCCCCAACGTAAAAGCACATCCGCATCATACCCGGCAGCCACATGATGTTTTTCATCAATGCCCGCTTCCACTTCCTCAAAGCTGAAGGCAGATTTGGCCTCGGCGCGGGCATCATCAGCCAGCATCAACGCCATAGGGCTGACTGTGGCTGCAATAGCTGAAACGGCCAGCGAACCTTTCAGAAAGCCACGGCGGGAGAAACGTGCAGCAATGAGTTCACCCATTGTAGGATTTTCAGTCGGATTGTGGCCCGGACCTTCATTCTCTTCAAGCTGGCTGGTTCTGAAAACAGGAGTTTGATCATTCATGGCGCGACCTCTGGCTATCTGGCTGGGGTTGGGGATTAGAACCGTTCCAGATGGCTAGAAGTTCAGCGTAACAAACTGATGACAAAACTGTGTCTTTTACATCTCTACGACCAAGGTCTAAGATGTAGCGATCAGCTTGCTGTATGATTCCAGATCAACATTGCCACCCGAAAGAACGACGGCCACTGTCTTGCCTTCAATGTCGACTTCGCCCGAAGCCAGAGCGGCAAGACCAACAGAACCGCCGGGCTCCACCACCAGTTTCAGATCATTTGCCGCCTCACGCATGGCTTTACGCACCGCGATGTCTGAGACAGAGATCCCACCGGCAAGGTTTTGCCTGTTGATCGGGAATGTAAGATCACCCGGTTGGGCGGTCAGAATTGCATCGCAGATTGAGCGATGCCCCACCTCATTGCTGCGGATTTCGCCAGCCACAAGAGAACGGCGCAAATCGTCAAAATTATCCGGCTCTACGCCCCATATGCGCGTGTGGGGAGAGCGTGCTTTTACCGCAATCGAAACGCCACTGATGAGACCGCCGCCGCCACTTGGGACGAAAACATCATCCAATGTAATACCGCGCTCCTTGGCTTCATCGGCAAGCTCAAGCCCGATTGTACCCTGCCCTGCAATAATGGATGCATCATCATAGGGCGGCACCAAAACCATGCCACGCTCTTCAATGAAAGGGGCGGCAACCACATCCCGGCTCTCGGTATATCGGTCGAAGAAGACAACTTCCGCACCATAGGACCGGGTATTATCGATTTTAACCTGGGGCGCGTCGCTGGGCATGACGATAACCGCCTTGATGCCGAATATCCGGGCAGAACTTGCGACACCTTGCGCATGATTGCCTGAAGAGAACGCAACGATGCCGCGCTTTCTCTCTTCCGGTGTAAATTGACTGATACGATTATAGGCACCGCGAAATTTGAATGAGCCGGTCCGTTGCAGGCATTCCGGCTTGAAGAGAATGCGCGCTTTGTAGCGGTCGTTGAGCGTTTCCGATTCCATCAGCCGTGTCAGCACAAGCTGCCCCGACAACCTTTTTGCGGCAGCTTCGATATCGGCAATCCCGGCGGCAAAATCCTGATGATCCATGGCCCTCTCCTGTCAAATCAGCTATCCAAGTCGATAGCATTCTCCGATGCAGCAGGCACCCAAATCATTGTCATCATATCAATCGGGCACAGACACCCGTTTGGCACGCTTTTCCAGAAACTCCGGCAGCTCTGCAATTGAACCAAGAATAGCATCACTCAGATGGGCAAGGTCATCCAGCGTGCTGTTTCCCGACAGGACGCCGATAGCAAGTCCTGCACCTGCGGCATGGGCCATTTCCAGATCGTGGGAATTGTCACCAACCATAGCGATGGCTTCGACCGGCAAGCCGGTTCTCGATGCAAAGAGGTGCAACTGATCCGCATGAGGCTTGGCACGCACCACGGAATCATATCCGATGATTGCGGAGAAGAGTGGCGATAGGCCCAATGCATTAGCTGTGGCGCGAGCGCCTGCCTCTGAATCATTCGTTGCTATGCCGAGAACAAAACCCTGCGCGACAAGCGCTTCCAGCGTTACGTGCAATCCATCGATTCCGACAGCGCGGCGAGAGCCCTCCTGCACAGTATAATCATCATAATCGCGGATAAGCTGGCGTTTTTCTTCAAGCGTCAGTTCCGGATGCCACAGGTCGACAACATCATTGATGGTTCCGGCAGCAACGACCGAGCCACCGCGGAACTTTTGCATCTCCCAGTCATAGCCACCGGCCTCCACCAGAGCCTTCGCTCGGGTGTCGTCACCTTTGGCGGCCATTTGCGCCAGCTCCATAGTGATGCCAAACCAGGTTTTGTTGAAGTCAACCAGTGTTCCATCCTTGTCGAACAGAATACCGCGTATTTCGTGGAATTGTGCCGTCCGCATCAGGATTCCAACGAGCCGGGCCTGGCATTTTCAGAACGTCTGCTGCCAAGGAGTTTCAGGAGGTCATCGCCACGGCGGGTATAACGATGGCCGCGGCGCGTGAGAATCCGGCCAGACTGCGGGGCAGTCAGTGTTATGTCGCCAGCGGGATCGCCCGGCACGGTTACAACCGTAACGAGCTTATCGCCAACCTTCACTTCCGCTCCGATATCAACGTGGAACAGGATCATCCCGCCTTGCGGCGCGCGTATCATCTCGACATTTTCAAGCGGCGTGACAGGGCCGTTAAAATCCACTGTCAGCGCAACATTTGTGTCGACGATCACGCCACGCTGAACGAGGAACTTATAAAGACCTTCCGCATCGGACTTTCCAGTATCGATATTGACGTCGCTGAGGCCGCGAAACTCCACTGTCGTCACTGCACGGGTCTTCTGATCGGCTGTTGGCAGTTGCAACACCGGATGCGCGCAGGCTTCTTCAAACGCCGCATCAGCCGTGCTGTCCCATGAAAGAATGGCGGTAGAGCCAAGCGCGGACGCCAGATCATACATCTCAGGCAAGAAAGCCTGATGGATATAGAGATAGCTTTCACTTTCATCGTCACAATGCAGATCGAGAACAATCTCATGCGGAAGCGCCAGACGCAGAAGCTGGGCTTTCAACCGCTCTGCCAGCGGCTTTGGGCCATCAGTAGCTGGCAAGGAAGATGTGTCAAAATCCTCCAGAAGGGGAAATGAGCGATTGAAATTCGTGCTGGAGAAAAACTCGAAGCGACCAATATGCTGGTGCGCCAACCATTGCGCAGAGCCGATC
Source organism: Phyllobacterium sp. K27 (assembly GCF_054796155.1). NCBI lineage: Bacteria > Pseudomonadati > Pseudomonadota > Alphaproteobacteria > Hyphomicrobiales > Phyllobacteriaceae > Phyllobacterium > Phyllobacterium sp. K27. Next base: position 244,568 of record NZ_CM139240.1, read on the forward strand.
GGATTGGCCTGAGGAACGACAGTGATATCCCCGGCGATACGACCTTCTTTGGCAGCTTTTTCCAGCATGGGGATGAGGAAATGCAATGCAGCCTGACCGGGCAGTTCCGAACCATGGAGGGATGATTGCAAATAGGCAGTTTTTGCCTCCCGATTATTGCCTTCAAAGCGCAACACGCGCAATTCGATGCTGTTGCCCGGCACATCGCCAGCCAGCTGTATTGTCTCGGTCTTCATCGTGTATTTCCCGGTTAGTTGTCTGCTCTTTATGCCAGTCTATCGTTATTTCTCGCGGCGTTTGCGCAGGTGCGCGACGAGTCCTTGCGTGGACGCGTCCTTGTCCTTCGCACTGGTCTCACCGGAGACAACAGGGAGAAGCTCGGTCGCCAGTTCCTTGCCAAGTTCTACGCCCCACTGATCGAACGCATTAATCCCATAAAGCTGCGCTTCGACGAAGACGCGGTGTTCGTAAAGCGCAATGAGACGGCCCAATGTATATGGATCCAGCTTGTCATGGATGATTGTTATCGATGGGCGGTTACCGGTGAAAACGCGATGCGGCGCAATGCGATTGACTTCTGATTTCGCCAAGCCCTTGGCGCTCAATTGTTCCTTGGCTTCTTCCAGCGTGCGGCCTTTCATCAAAGCCTCAGACTGCGCGAGGCAGTTTGCGAGCAACATCTGGTGCTGATTATCAAGGTCCGGCTCGTGTCCGTTGGCCGCAACGATAAACTCAACGGGAATCGTATCGGTGCCCTGATGCAAAAGCTGGAAGAATGCATGCTGTCCATTGGTGCCGGGCTCGCCCCAGACAACGGGTCCTGTCGGGCCTGAGACCGGCTTTCCGTCAACAGTCACACCCTTTCCGTTCGATTCCATATCAAGCTGCTGGAGATAGGCAGGCAAACGGGCAAGGCGCTGGTCATAGGGGATCACGGCGCGGCTTGTATAGCCCGAAATGGCGCGGTGCCAGTAACCGACAAGGCCAAGCATCATCGGCAGATTCTTAGGCAGCGCCGCTTTACGAAAATGCTCGTCCATCGCGTGAGCGCCATCTAGAAACCGTCCGAAATCTTCCGGGCCAATGGCAATCATCAAAGGGAGGCCAATGGCGGACCAGATGGAATAACGCCCACCAACCCAATCCCAGAATCCGAAAATACGATCAGCCGGAATACCGAACGCATCCACTTTCTCCAAAGCTGTCGAGACTGCTGCAAAATGCTTGCCAACAGCTTTCTCGCCCAAAGCATCGGCAATCCATTTTCGGGCCGCCTTGGCATTGGTGATTGTTTCAATTGTGGTGAAGGTCTTCGACGCAATGATGAAAAGCGTTGTTGCCGGATCGAGCCGCGCCAGCGTGTCGGCAATATCCGCGCCATCCACATTGGAAACGAAATGGGCTTTCGGTCCATCATGATAGGGGGACAGGGCCAGCGTTGCCATGGCTGGACCAAGATCAGACCCGCCTATACCTATATTGACGATATCGGCGATTGGCTTGTTCTTCGCACCCTTGATTTCGCCGGAACGAATGCCGGTCGCAAAGATAGCCATACGATCAAGCACGTCCTTGATGCCCGGCATGACATCTTGTCCATCGACTTTGACGGGTTTGCCGGAACGATTGCGCAGCGCAACGTGGAGAACGGCGCGGCCTTCAGTATTGTTGATCGGTTCGCCCGCAAACATGGCGGAGCGGCGGCCTTCAACATTGGCCGCCTTGGCAAGATTGCTGAGCAGTGCAAGCGTTTCATCATTGACAAGGCATTTCGACCAATCAAGCAGCAGATCGTCGAGGATAAGGGAATAGCGGGAATAACGTTTCTTATCGGCGGCGAAAGCCTCACGCATATTCTTGGGTGCGCCACTTTTCCAATGGGCCTTCAATGCCTGAACCGAACGCTTGATGCTGTCCGCTTGCTCTGACGCCATAGTCTATCTCCTGAAATCATTGTCTCATGCAAAATGTCGAGCGAAACTGCCACTAGAACGGCTTCAGTTCAATCGACGAAAGGTAGAATATCTTGGCTTTCCGCGATAAGTGATTGCTATGCCCAAAATGGGGCGATGTATCAGGGGATGCCAGACATGGACTTGACGGGTGAAGAACGCATTGCCGCAAGCCGCGCAACTGTCTGGAACGCCCTCAATAATCCGGAAATATTAAAGGCGTGCATTCCGGGCTGCGAACAATTAGAATGGGTGACCGACACAGAACTTGAAGCAACACTTGCTGTTCGCCTCGGTGTCATCAAACCGCGTTTTAGCGGGGCGATTTATCTGAGCAATCTCAATCCACCTTTTTCATACACGATAAGCTGCGAAGGCAAGGGCAGTATTGCCGGCATCGCCAAAGGCGGGGCGGATGTCTCATTGGTAGAGGTCGGCAATGAGACCCGCCTGATCTACACGGTGAATGCCGAAGTCGGCGGCAAGGTTGCAAAATTGGGCAGTAGATTGATTTCATCAACCGCGAGCAAGATCGCCACCCGCTTCTTTGAAAAGTTCAATGAGACTGTTTCTGCCGCATAACCATCCAAGCTGTCGTAATTTCCACAGCTCATGGCGGAAAGCCGTTTGGGTCAGCATCGGCTAAGGCGGATATGCTGACGGCGCGCAATCTTGCGCCGGACAGCCAGAAATGCGCATTTACGATTTCATCATTGTCGGGTCTGGATCGGCTGGCTCAGTCGTTGCCAACAAGCTTTCTGAAAATGGCCGATACTCTGTTCTCGTGCTTGAGGCCGGGGGATCCGACCGGCGATTTTTCATCACCATGCCGCTTGGCTACGGCAAAACCTTCTACGACAAATCTGTCAACTGGATGTATCGCGCTGAACCAGATGCGGGCCTGGCTGGCAATACCGATTATTGGCCGCGCGGCAAGGTGCTTGGCGGATCAAGCTCCATTAATGCGATGGTTTATGTGCGCGGCGCGCCGGAAGATTTCGACGAATGGCGCGATGCTGGAAATCCGGGCTGGGGCTATGCGGACCTGGCGCCAATCTTCCGTTCCCTTGAACATCACGACGGCCCGGCAACCAGTCTGGGGAAAGGTGGTCCACTGCATGTCACTGATTGTTCAAAACTTTTCCACCCGCTGGCAAATGGGATGATTGCGGCAGCACAGGAGGCGGGCCTTTCCTATAATCCTGACTTTAATGGTGCGACACAGGAGGGCGTAGGACCGTTCCAACTGACAATCAAAGGCGGCCGGCGCATGTCAGCGGCGAAAGCGTTCCTTCGGCCTGCGATGAGACGGCCAAATGTTACGGTGCTTACGGACGCAATGGCGACGCAGATTGTCTTTGAGGGAAAGCGGGCTATCGGCATTGAATTTACCCGCAAGGGCAAAACAGAAATTGCCAGGGCTGGGCACGAGGTCATCCTGAGCGGTGGCTCTGTCAATACTCCGCAACTGCTCGAGCTTTCGGGTATTGGCGATGGAGAGAGATTAAACGGACTGGGCCTTGACGTTGTGCACCATAATCCGCAGGTGGGCGAGAACCTCACGGATCATCTTGGCATCAACTATACTTACCGGGCGAACATGGCCTCGCTCAATCAGATACTGCGCCCGTGGTGGGGCAAGGCCTTGGCTGGCATGGAATATCTCCTGCTACGAACGGGGCCGCTGTCAATCAGCATGAATCAGGGCGGCGGGTTTTTCCGCACCGACCCATCCAGAGCGCGCGCAAACATGCAGCTCTATTTTCAGGCATTCTCAACGCTTGTGCCCAAAAATGGCGAGCGCCCTATCCTGACACCTGATCCGTGGCCGGGCTTCTCCATCGGTCTGTCCAACTGCCGCCCCACCAGCAAGGGTTCGATCCATATCCGCTCTAACCATGCGCACGAGGCACCGCGCATTGTCGCCAATGCTTTCTCTACCGAACACGATGTTCTGGAAATGCTGGATGCAGTAAAATTCCTGCGAAAAATCGCGGCGACTCCAACCATGTCCAAGCTGATTGAAGAGGAGCTTTTGCCGGGGCCGGACTGCAACAGCGACGACGCGCTGATTGAAGATTTCCGCAAGCGTAGCGGAACGGTTTATCATCCTGTTTCAACCTGCCGGATGGGCCCTGACCCATCGCGGTCAGTCGTAGACTCGCACCTTAAAGTTCACGGGGTATCGGGTCTGCGCGTCATTGATTGCTCGATATTTCCGAACATTATTTCCGGCAACACCAACGCCGCCGCAATGATGGTGGGAGCAAAAGGTGCACAGCTGATCCTGCAAGATTATCCGTAGCGAGCCTCCAGCATATCGATATCGCGTACCATCCGGCTTGCAATGGTGCTTTCCAGCCGCCGCGCCCGGACAAGGCGGTAGATCTCCTGCCGTTCCGCCTTGAGTGCCGTAATCCGCAACCGCTTTTCAATCTCTTCGCTGAGGGCTGTCAATTCGCGCTCTTCGCCAAGATGCATGCGGCCATCAATCCGCTTGCGGTAAAGCTCCATGATACGCGTTGCGACATCTGTGAAAATATCAGCATCAGCACGTCCCGCGGCCAGATCGTGCTGGGCTTTTTCAATCGCCATGATCGCGGCCTCGGCGGCGGCAATACGTGCGTAATCTTCTTCCTTCTGATGTGAATCTTCTGCTGGAAGATCGATGTTCCTGAGCAGTTTGGGCAAGCAAATACTTGCCATCACCAGCGAAAGAATAATGACACCGGCGGCCAGAAAGATAAGCAGATCGCGTGCCGGAAAGAGGCTTCCGTCATTCAGGAATAGCGGCAATGTCAAAATACCGGCAAGAGTGATTGCACCGCGCACGCCAGCGAAAGACATTGTGGCTACCAGTTGCCAGCTTGGCCGGGCACCCGTTTGCTGGCCGTCGGAACGGCGCGAAAGCGCAAAGCGCCATGATGCCCATACCCACAAAAAGCGCAGGCCGACCAGAGCCGCGTAGATGACCACGACATAAACCGGCAGCCACCAGTAGCTATATCCACTTGCGTGAACATTTTCGACGGCGCCCCAAAATATGCTTGGAAGCTGCTCGCCCAGCAGAACGAAGATGGCGCCGTTGGCAGCAAATTGCGCGGTATCCCATACAGCCGCGCGCCTCACCCGCGTAACAGCAAGCGACTGACTGGTGCTTTCCGCGTAACTCATGGTGATGCCTGCAGCGACTGCTGCAAGAATGCCCGATGCATGAACATGCTCGGCAAGAAGATAAGCGCCAAAGGGAATGAGCAGGCTGATGAGTATCTGAGAGCCGCTTTCCTCGCCAAGGCGCTTTGTAAGAAACGCCTTGCCGCGCGTGACACCAATCGTAACGCCAATGCCTATGGCAATACCTGCAAATGCCAGCCACAGGAAGGTGAGAAACGCTGCGGAGAACGAGAATGCTCCGGTTAACATGGCGGCTATGGCAAAGCGCATGCAAACAAGTCCAGACGCGTCATTCAGCAAAGATTCGCCTTCAAGGATATGCATCATGCGGGAAGGAATAGGCACACGCGCGGCAATTGCTGATACTGCAATCGGGTCTGTCGGCGATACAATCGCAGCCAACGCAAAGGCGACCGGCAATGGCACGGATGGAATCATCCAATGAACCAGAAACCCGACGCCCAGAACGGTGAAAACCACCAACCCCAGCGCCATCTCCAGAATGATGCCTTTATCTCTGAACAAGCCTTCCTTGGGTATCCGCCATCCATCCAGAAACAGCAGAGGCGGCAAAAACAGCAGAAAGAAAATATCGGGATCAAGTTCGACGCGGACGCTGGCTACCGAAGCGATGGCTGCGCCCAGACCAATCTGAACCAGCGGCAGCGGCACAGGCAATGGGAGCATACGCACAATACTGTCGCTGACAACAACCGCCAGCAGCATCAAAAGCACAAGGGTAATCGTTTCCACAGCGAATCCAGTTTCAGACTTATGTTCGGGAGAGAAGAAGAGCCGGTGCTTTGTCGAGGTGAACCTTGGCAACTTTGTGCCGAGATGTGGCCAAATGAATGAATTGGAGTGTTACATTAAAATTATAGTGAATGAGATTTTTTACGTTTACGTTAATGTAATTGCTTGCAACAGTATGGCTCTCGCCATAGGAGAGATTGTTGAGTAGCATGGTGTAGGGGAAAAGATACCAAGCTGAAGCTAACTGGGAGGTTAATGTGGCTAAACAGGCGAATCCGGTAACAGAGTCCAAAATTGCGGCGTCCAAGATCGCAACCGAAAAGACTGCAACATCAGCAACAAAGAAGTCCTCCGGCAGTATCAAAAAAGCTGCAGCCAGCAATCAGTCCGTATCAGCCAAGAAAGTGGCGGCAGATGGTAAACCCGCGGCAAAGCCCGCGAAGGCTCCTGAAAAAACACCAAGCCAGACAGCCAAGACGCCAGCTGCATCTGTAAAATCACCTACGCCTGTAAAAGCCGCACCTTCCGCAAAGCCAAAAGTTGTAGCAAAAGCGGCTCCCGCCAGCAAAGCCGCGGCGGTATCAAAACCGGCGTCAGATAGTAAACCCGCAGCAAAGCCTGCTAAGACTCCTGAAAAAACACCGAGCCAGACAGCCAAGACGCCAGCTGCTAAAGAACCGGCGCCTCCGGCAAAGCCGAAAGCTGCCGCAAAAGCGGCTCCCGCCAGCAAAGTCGCGGCAAAAGCGCCTGCATCCAGAAAATCTGCCGAAAGCAAACCAGCGGCCGCAACCAAGACCGCTGACAAGCCAATCATGCCAACGCCAAAAATGTGGGTAAAGCATTATCCTGAGGGCGTCCCTGCGGATATTTCAAGTTTGCCTCACGAATCCCTCGGCGCATTCTTCGATGATACTTTCAAGAAGTTCAGCGCCAAGCCTGCATTTGATTGCATGGGCAAAAGCATGAACTACGGGGAACTCGACGCATACTCCCGCTCCATTGCCGCATGGCTGCAATCCCGTGGATTGGTCAAGGGCGACCGTGTCGCGATCATGATGCCAAATGTTTTGCAATATCCGATTGTGATCGCCGGCATTTTGCGAGCCGGTTTGATCGTTGTTAATGTCAACCCGCTCTACACGCCGCGCGAACTGGAGCATCAGTTGAAGGATAGTGGTGCCAAAGCCATCATTGTTCTCGAAAACTTTGCTGCCACATTACAGAAAGTCATTACCAGGACCTCCGTGCAGCATGTTGTCGTAACTGCAATGGGCGACATGATGGGGTTGAAAGGTCATCTGGTCAATTTCGTCGTAAGGCGGGTAAAGAAGATGGTTCCCGCTTGGTCATTGCCCGGACATATCCCTTTTAAAACAGCACTGGCAAAGGGCGCATCCATGTCCTTCAAGCCGGTTGATGTCAAAAGCTCCGACACTGCGTTTCTGCAATATACAGGGGGCACGACCGGCGTTTCAAAAGGCGCAACGCTGACTCACAGCAATATTCTTTCCAATATCGAGCAGATGAGCCTGTGGTGTGATGTTGGCTTCAGACTCAAGGGGAAACCCGATAGCATTGTCTATGTCTGCGCTCTGCCGCTCTATCACATTTTCGCCCTGACAGTGAATGCGATGATCGGCATCAAGCAGGGTGGCCTGAACATTCTCATTCCAAATCCGCGTGATATTCCCGCATTCGTCAAGGTCCTTCAGAAGTACAAGTTCCATTTCTTTCCGGGATTGAGCACACTCTTCAACGGGTTGATGAACAATGAAGAGTTTCGCAAGCTGGACTTCAAGGAACTCAGAATGTCGTTCAGCGGCGGCATGGCCATGCAAAAGCCCGTTGCTGACCGCTGGAAAGAGTTAACCGGTAGCCTGATGATCGAAGGCTATGGGCTTTCCGAAACTTCACCTGTCGCCTCTGCCAATCCCCTCAATGCGACAGAATTCTCCGGAACAATCGGCATGCCCATGCCATCGACGGATTTTTCCATACGCGATGATGACGGCAAGGAGCTGCCCTTGCTGGAAGTTGGCGAAATTTGCATTCGCGGACCACAGGTCATGGCCGGTTATTGGAATCGTCCCGACGAGACCGCCAAGGTCATGACCGCGGATGGCTTTTTCCGCTCCGGCGACATGGGCTATATGGATGAGCGCGGCTACACGAAGATTGTTGACCGCAAAAAAGATATGATCCTTGTCTCCGGTTTCAATGTCTACCCGAACGAAATCGAAGAAGTGGCCATGGAGCATCCGGGCATTGCTGAGGCTGCTGCTGTAGCAATAGCCAATGAACATTCGGGTGAAGCCGTGAAGCTCTTTATAGTGCGCAAGGACAAGACGTTGACGGAAGAGGCTGTAAAGGCATTTTGCGCCGAGCGTCTGACGAACTACAAGCGCCCGCGCGTGGTGGAATTCCGGGATGAATTGCCCAAGAGCAATGTCGGCAAGATATTGCGTCGCGAATTGCGGGACTGACAGAAACAAGGGAGGCTTAAAGTCTCCCTTTGCGTCATGCCACCTTGTCGCGAACCTGATAATCCTTGATTGCCGCGAAGCGGATCGCCTTCCAGCGTTCCGCTTCATAGGAGAGCGAGAAGGAATTCTGGGCAAGGAATACCGGATCATTGTCCAGATCATGCGCGATATCAGCGCGATGACCATTGATGAAACGCTGCAGTTCCGCAGGATCATCGGCAGAAATCCAGCGTGCAACGGTAAACCGTGCAGGCTCAAAGCCTACGGGCAAGGTGTATTCCACCTTGAGACGTTCGGTCAGAACGTCGATCTGCAACGCACCGACGACGCCGACGATAGCGGGCGAACCGTCATCGGGCAGGAAGAGCTGAACCACGCCCTCTTCCGCCATTTGTTGAAGCGCTTCGCGCAGCTTCTTGGCTTTCATCGCATCATCCAGCCGCACGCGGCGCAGAATTTCCGGCGCAAAATTTGGAACACCGCGAAAAAGCAAATCCTCGCCTTCCGTCAGCGTGTCGCCAATGCGTAATGTGCCATGATTCGGAATACCGACCACATCACCAGCCCATGCCTCGTCAGCGATCTGGCGACTACGGGCAAAGAAGAATTGTGGCGCAGAAAGACCCATCGTTTTGCCGGTGCGTACAAGCTTTGCCTTCATGCCACGTGAAAGCTTGCCCGAACAGACGCGCAGAAAAGCGATGCGGTCGCGGTGATTGGGATCCATGTTGGCTTGGATCTTGAAGACGAAGCCCGTCATCTTTTCTTCCGTGGCTTCAACCCGGCGCGTATCAGCGTCCTGTGCACGAGGACTCGGCCCAAATTCACAGAAAGCCTCGATGAGATCGCGCACGCCGTAATTGCGCAGCGCAGAGCCGAAATAGACGGGCGTCATATGGCCTTCGCGGAATGCCTTAAGATCGAATGGATTGCAGGCATCACGTGCCAGCGTTACTTCGTCGATCCACGCCTGATGCTCATTTTCGGGCAAAAGGCCCGATGCGCCGGATGATTCCGGACCATTGACGGGGCGCGGAGTCTCTTCAGAATCGCGCTGACGGACCGTATTATTCTGAAGATTATAGGTTCCGGCGAAGCTCTTGCCCCGGCCTATTGGCCAAGTGATCGGCGCCGTATCCAAGGCGAGCTTCTGTTCGATCTCGTCAAGAATCTCATAAGGATCGCGGCTTTCACGGTCCATCTTGTTGATGAAAGTGACGATCGGGATATCGCGCATGCGACAAACTTCGAAAAGCTTGAGCGTACGCGCTTCAATACCTTTGGCGGCGTCAATCACCATGACCGCACTGTCCACCGCAGTAAGGGTACGATAGGTATCGTCGGCAAAGTCTTCGTGACCAGGCGTATCGAGCAGATTGAAAATGCAATCCTTATACTCGAATGTCATGACGGAGGTCACAACCGAAATACCGCGATCCCGCTCGATGTTCATCCAGTCGGAACGCGTTTGGATACGGTCCTTCTTTGCCTTGACCTCACCCGCCAGCTGAATGGCGCCGCCGAACAGCAACAGCTTTTCGGTCAACGTCGTTTTACCGGCATCAGGATGCGCGATAATCGCGAATGTACGGCGCTTGGAAACGGGATGGTCAGCAGAAGACATAAAACGGCTCAAAACTAAAGGAAAGGTTGGCGCCTTCTATCAGCCCCAGTCTTTCCCGTCGACCTTCAATTCCAATCGGTCAGACGCTTTCCAGCGCAGGCGTGAATTCTTCTGCAATCATGAAAGGATCGATGGCGATATATCTGGTATCCTTGACAGTCACAAAACTGTTTGGCGGAACCGGCATCCAGTTGCCCGCTTCGCCATCAAGAGGTTCCGAAACCACGCACAGACCTGCATTTGGTGAAAGAGTTGCGGTATAGAGCGATGGCGCGAAACGGTCTGTTGCATACCGGACCGCATAGAGATGCTGACCATCGGAAAAAGCCGCTGTCAGCCGGATAAAGGCCGGGACGCCAACACGGGCCGCTTCAGCTTTGATAGTGTTGACGGTTGCAATAAGAGCCTGTGCAGGATCCTGATCGAGACCATGTTGCAGCATAAGCAGAAATATGAGTTCGGAGTCCGTCGAACCCAGCTTCTGCGCATAGATTGAATCGTCCAGACGGGACTCCAAACCGCGCCGCAGCCTGTCAAAATGGCCAATCTGCCCATTGTGCATGAAACTCCATTTTCCCGAGACAAATGGATGGCAATTCATGCGGCTGGTCACTCCGCCGGTCGATGCCCGCACGTGAGCCAGGAAAAGATGCGACTTGATCTGGCGGGCGAGGCTACGCAAATTCTGATCGGACCATGCGGGGAGAATGTCACGGTAGAGCCCCGGTTCATCACGTGAACCGTACCAAGCCACGCCGAAACCGTCTCCATTGGTACGCGTTTTGGCCTCGTGTGCATCATGACTTTGTGCGATCAGGGAGTGACAGGGAGAGGCAATGACATCTTCAAGAAAAAGTTCAGGTCCAAGATAGGCAGCCCAACGGCACATGATTCACCCGATTTTCGTCACAAAATATGCGGTAGCTAGTGATCGCATTTGTGCGAATCGCCAGAACGCCGCTGTGATAATAGCAGATTATGTGCAAACAATGGGTCCAGCTTATCTTGTCAGTTGACGATGCCCGCCGTCTGGTGAAAAAGGTCTCTTTATGTCACAGAAAATCGATTCCACTCACCCGAAAAACCCTGCGCTCGGCTTGGTCCGCCTCGACCATGCGAAGGGGTTGGACCTGCCCTCCTACGAGACGTCCGGCTCTGCTGGCATGGACCTTCGTGCCGCTGTTCCTGCGGACAGGCCGTTGCTGCTGCTTCCGGGAAAGCGGGCTTTGGTTCCCAGCGGGTTGATTTTTGAAATCCCGGCCGGATACGAGGCGCAAATCAGACCTCGTTCGGGCCTCGCCCTGAAACATGGAATTACCTGCCTCAACACGCCTGGAACAATCGATTCAGACTATCGCGGCGAGGTAAAAGTAATACTCATCAATTTGGGTGATGACGATTTCTATGTTGAGCGGGGAATGCGCATAGCACAGGTCGTGCTTGCACCGGTGGTTCAACTCGAAATTGAAGAGCGGCAGCACGCGAGCGAAACGTCACGCGGCGCTGGCGGATTTGGTTCAACAGGTACTGCATAGCAATTCAGGAGGGTACCATGGACAAAGGCAAAACATTTCGTCTCTTGCATCAAGGGCCAGATGTGCTGCTGATGCCCAATCCATGGGATCCCGGTACGACAAAGTTTCTCGCTTCACTTGGCTTCAAGGCCATGGCGACAAGCAGCGCGGGTTTTGCTTTCTCGCGCGGCCTTGCCGATGGTGCCATCACATTTGATGTCATGATGCAGCACTGTCGCGACCTTGTCGCCGCCACGGATCTTCCTGTGTCCGGTGATCTCGAAAAGGGCAAAGGCGACAGTGCCGACAGTGCCTCTGAGACGATCTTCGCGGCGGAAGCCGCGGGATTGGCGGGCTGTTCAATCGAAGATTTTTCGGGTGACCCCGGCAAGCCCATTTATGAGTTTTCTCACGCGGTCGAAAGAGTTGCAGCGGCGGCGGAAGCGGCGCGCGCCTTGAAGCGTGATTTTGTATTTACTGCGCGCTGCGAAAATTTTCTGCACGGCAATAATGATCTGGATGATACGATCAAGCGCCTTCAAGCCTTCGAGGAGGCGGGTGCGGATGTTCTTTTTGCTCCGGGCGTTTCCGATCTTGAGAGCATAAAAATCCTTTGCAAATCCGTCTCCAAACCATTGAGCGTTCTGGGCCCTGCTTCGCTAACGGTTCGCCAGCTAGCGGAAGCCGGAGTGAAGCGGATTTCCCTTGGACCAAGGCTCACCACAGCCTCATTCAATGCTATCCACGATGCTGCGCGGCAGGTGCTCGACAAGGGTACGTTCGAGTTTGGCACGACAGGCGTAACATTTGGCAATCTGCAACAGCTCTTCTCGCAGGATGCAAGTAAGGAAAATTAGAATGGCTCGCCCGGATCTGGTGATTTTCGATTGCGACGGGGTTCTCGTTGATACCGAAACAGTCGGTAATCACCATCTGGTCAAGATGCTTGGCGAAGCCGGCTTCAAAACAAGCTTCTCGGAACTGCGCAGGACGTACACCGGCATGCCTATGCGGGCGGTTCAGGAAAAGGTCGAGGCGCTGGGCTATTCGCTTGGCGATGATTTTGTCGAGCGGTGGTATCAAGCCATTCCCGTTATTTTCGAGAATGTCGAGGCTATTCCTCATATCGAGACGGTTATTGCTGCGGTTAAGGATGCGGACCTTGCCTATTGCGTTGCATCCTCCGCCAATGTGGAAAAAATGCATATCACGCTCGGAAAAACCGGCCTGATCGAACACTTTCAGGAAGTGCTTTACAGTGCATCCATGGTCGCGCGGGGAAAGCCGTTCCCTGACCTGTTTCTCCATGCTGCGGCCCAGATGGGATATGAGCCAAGTCAAGCTGTCGTGATCGAAGACAGTGTGGCCGGAACGCTGGCTGGAATTGCAGCGGGCATGCGCGTCTTTTCCTATTGCGGCGATGAGCATGCCGACCACGAAGGTCTGGCAGCTGCGGGCGGCATACTCTTTGACGACATGCGAAAGCTTCCTGTCCTTTTGGAAATTGGCCTGTGAGCGATCCTTTGAAAGTGATCGATATGCACACGGGCGGCGAGCCGTTGCGCATCATTACGGATGGCTATCCCAAACTGCCAACGGGAACCATTCTCAGCAAACGCGCTTATGTCCGTGACCGGCTTGATCATCTGCGCAAAATCCTGATGTTCGAGCCACGCGGACATTTCGATATGTATGGCGCGCTACTGGTCGAAACCGATCTTCCCGATGCCGATCTGGCTGTGCTCTTCATGCATAATGAGGGTTATTCTACCATGTGCGGCCATGCCATCATTGCGCTTGGCCGCTATGCCGTTGACTATGGTCTCGTTGCCAAGGTCGAGCCGGTAACGACCGTTCGCATCGAGTGCCCTTGCGGCATGGTCGTTGCTTCCGTCGAGGTGCTTGACGGAAAGTCTGGCAATGTTTCCTTCCAAAGTGTTCCGGCCTTCCTTTTTGCAAGCGACCAGATGGTTGACGTTCCGGGCTTCGGCAAGATCAGCTTTGATGTGGCCTATGGCGGCGCTTTTTACGCTCTCGCTGATTGCCATCAATTCGGTCTCGAATTTGGGCGCGACGACGCCTCTGCGTTTAAACAGGCTGCTACAGCGTTAACCGAAGCAGTAAAAGAAGCTGTTCCGCTTGACCATCCCGATCACAAGGATTTGGCATTTCTTTACGGTTCAATTCTCACCGATGGTGCGGATGAGTGGAATGAAGCACCGACGAAAAATGTTTGTATCTTTGCCGACGCGCAGCTCGACCGCTCCCCGACGGGCTCGGGTGTTACTGCCCGGCTTGCAGCAATGCATGCCAAGGGCCAGATTGTAAAAGACACGGCCCGGATATTCGAAAGCATTGTCGGCTCGCGCTTTGCAGGTTTTGTTGAGACCACCACAAAGGCGGGTCAGTTCGATGCGATAACGGCGCGCGTTTCCGGGCATGCTTATTATAGCGGCAAGGCCGAATTCATCGTTGAGGACGATGACCCGCTGGGAATCGGATTTCTCATTTCCTGAAGCTCGATTTGGACAAATCTGTTTGATTTAAAATACTAAACCATATGGTTGACTAACTTCTAATGCCATGATACTAAACCATATGGTTGAATCTCGGACATCTCATCTCGACGCTGTATTCCATGCACTTTCCGACCCGACACGGCGGGCGATATTGCATCGACTCACAACCGGCGAACATTCGGTCAGCGATTTGGCAACGCCCTTTCAAATGTCACTGGCAGGCGCATCGAAACACATAAAGGTTCTGGAGAGCGCCGGCCTCGTGCGGCGGCGTATCGAGGGTAGAACCCATATCTGTCAGCTTGAAGCTGCCAGGCTTGCACAGGCTCAACGATGGCTGAGCACCTATGAGAAATTCTGGACTGCAAGGCTTGATGATCTTGAAGCAATTCTGCGCGAGGAAGATGCAGCAGCAGCGATAGAACCCACGCCCGATAGTCCATCAGAATCCAAGAATGCAGGAGGATGAAATGAACGAGTATGTTGGAAACAATAGTTTTGGTGTTGTAACAGCACCAATGACAATCCGCATCGAACGTCTTCTCCCTGGTCCTGTCGAGCGGGTTTGGGCATATCTGACCGAATCGGACAAGAGGCGTAAATGGCTGGCAAAGGGACCTATTGCTAATTTTGTTGGCGGTGATGTTGAATTGACCTTCCATCATTCGGAGCTATCACAAGATCCGACTCCGGAAGAGTATCTGAAATATGAGGGACACAAAAATAAAGGGAAAGTCACGCGCTACGACCCACCCCATGTCCTGAGTTACACTTGGCCTGATGGACCAAATGAACCTTCAGAGGTGACATTCGAACTTGCCGCCGTTGGGTCTGATACACAACTGACGGTTACGCACACACGACTTGCAAATACGAATTCCATGGCCAGTGTAGCAACTGGTTGGCACTCTCATCTGGCAGTGCTGATTGCCCATCTGGAAGGGCGACAGGTCGATGGTTTCTGGGTGAACCACAAGCGTCTTGAGCCGGAATATCGGCAGCTTATTGGCAATTAAAAAAGCAACCTAAGGGAGAGAGAATCATGAGACCTTCTTACGAGGGAAGCCATAATATTGCGATGAAAGTTCCCCCTCACCAGTATGAGGCAACGGTCGCATTCTACAGGGATATTCTCGGCTTAAAGCCGCTAACCAACCACCTGCCCTATGTGGGTTTTCATTTCGGCTCAAATCAGCTTTGGATCGACAAGGTACCTGGTATCAGCCAATCGGAGTTGTGGCTGGAAATCGCAGCAGATAATGTCGGAAATGCTGCCGGGCACCTTGCCGAAGCAGGTGTCGTGCGCTGCGATGAGATCGAAGAATTGCCGGAGGGGCATAAGGATTTCTGGATCACCAGCCCTTGCCAGATTATTCATCACATATCGCAAAAGGGAGAAGGCTGGTAGCTAGAGCAAATTTGCTTCTAGAGCATTTCCGGAGAAAACGGAGTCGTCTTCGATGCTCTATCTCTTTGTTTTTACGCAATTCCGATTGCTAAAACCGGTTCCCACTTTTGCTGGAATTGCTCTAGCGTTCAAACAGTCTTTCGTGCAGCCAGACCGGCTCATCTGTATAGGTGGTTTCCGCAATCTTGCGGAAACCATTTTTCTCGGCAATCCGGCGCGATGCAAGATTATCCGGCGAGATAATGCAGCGTGTACTTGCGGCCTTGAAGAAACCTGCACCCCAATCGAGCATCTTTTCGAGCGCCTCATTGCCATAACCCTTGCCATGGATTGCTTGTGACAATACCCAGCCCATTTCTGGCGTATCACCGAAGGGTGGCTCAATCTCCCTGTTGAAATTGGCAAAGCCAACATCGCCGATATAGCGTCCGGTCGCCTTTTCCTCCAAAGCCCAGAAACCATAGCCAATGGCATGCCACATGCCGATATATTGTAGCAGACGACCCCATGAGCGTTCCCGCGTTGAGGGCTGTCCCGAAATATATTGATAGACTGCGGGCTGGGTCCAAATTTCATGCAGCATTTCGAAGTCATCCTCACGATGGCCGCGCAGGATCAAACGTTCGGTTTCAAGAACGGGGACGGAGGATTTGGTCATGCTCAATTCCAATGACTAGAAAACTTTTACCAGAACATCGTTGGCGTGACGTTCACTTTCAAGCTCAAAATCAACCGTACCGATCTTTTGAAATAATTTGCGTTCATAAAAGCTGTAAGCGGGCAAATTCTGCTGATTCACCATAAGCCATGCCTGACCATGATTGCGCGATTTACATGCCTCCACGGCTCGATCAAGCAGGCCACTTCCAACACCGCAGCCGGCAAAATGTTCCTGCACATAGAGCGTCTCTATTTCCGGCTGGGCAATATGACGGACGGGGCATTCTGCCTCAAAACAGATCCGGACATACCCAACGAGATGATTTTGCACCTCAGCCACGAATAGCTGTTTTGTCCGACCCTCTATTTCTCCGGCAAAACGCTCAGCGGTAAACTCTGCAAACACATAGCGGGAGAAAACATCCCGAACCCCAGCCTTGGCGTAAGTATGCAGCCATACCTGAATGGAGAGCGCAGCAAGATTTTGCGCGTCTGAGACCCGAGCTTCACGAATGACAATGGTCATACCTCAAGCGCCTGTAGCGCCGTTGCGATCTTTTGAGCCAAACGTTCGGCTACCTCTTCCTTGCTCATCTCCGGCCATTCTTCAACGCCTGAATGCGTTACGATACGTACAGCATTCCGGTCGCCTCCCATCACACCTTTTGCATGAGTCACATCATTGGCAACGATCCAGTCAGCGCCTTTCTTCTCAAGCTTCTTCTGCGCATTGGCCAGCAGATCCTGCGTTTCCGCGGCAAAGCCGACAACCAGCCGTGGGCGCAATTTGCTATGCCCTACCCCCGCCAGTATATCCGGATTTTCCACCATTTGCAGGGCGGGTGCTTTTTCCCCCGGCTGCTTTTTTATCTTCTCATTGGCTTCATTTGCATATCGCCAGTCTGCAACCGCAGCAACCATAATGGCAGCATCCGCAGGCAAAAGTTGCTCCACTGCATCGCGCATCTCGCGAGCGGATTCCACGTGAACCACGGAGACACCTTCGGGATCTGGAATTGTAACGGGGCCGGAAACCAACCGCACCGTCGCACCAAGGCGCGCAAGAGCGGCAGCAATAGCGTGTCCCTGTTTGCCAGACGAACGGTTGGCGATATAGCGCACCGGATCAATCGGCTCATGTGTTGGACCGGACGTCATTATGATGGTCTTGCCGCTCAGTGGCTTTGGCCTGCGATCCAGATGCTTCTCGATGGCGGCAACAATCTCCAGTGGCTCCGCCATGCGCCCTGCACCACTTTCACCGCTTTCTGCCATTTCGCCCTTGTTTGGGCCTATGAACCGGATGCCATCCTTTTCCAAGGTAAGGCGGTTGCGTCGGGTCGCCGCGTGATCCCACATTTTCGGGTTCATCGCCGGTGCAATCAGCACGGGCTTATCGGTTGCCAACAAGACGGCGCTGGCGAGATCATTCGCCAGACCATGCGCCATCTTTGCCATAAGGTCCGCCGTTGCCGGAGCCACAACGATCATATCCGCCTCGCGCGACAAGCGAATATGGCCGACATCATGCTCGTCTTCCCGCGAAAACAGCTCGGTGAATACTTTATCCGCCGCCAGCGCGCCTACGGACAAAGGCGTTACAAATTCTTCAGCAGCCTTGGTGAGTATGGGGCGAACTTTGGCACCGTGCTCCCGCAAACGCCTGATCAGATCAAGGCATTTATAGGCTGCGATACCACCACCAATGATAAGAAGGACATGACGCCCCAAAAGTGATCCTGAAACCGCGGGAAGAGCGCCGGGCACAGCTATCAAACGTGCCGGCTCGCTATTGAGTTCACCAAGAACAAGCCGGACTTCCTCCTCCATGGAGCGCCCATTCAAAGCCGCTCGGAGGCGCAAATTTTCCTTGGTGGCATCATCCAGATTTCGGATCGTGATACTGGCCATTTGATTGCACTCCAACAGAACATGACCGCTTGCGTGCAATCATTGCAATCAACTTAGCGCAAATTCTGTCAAGATAATAGCTCATAGGTGATAATGACGAAACAAATTGCAATCACCCAGAGGGCAATTCGTCCGGATCGTGTATGCCGCGCTTCGGCCTTGCCAATAGCATGGGCGGTTTGATCGTCAAACCGCAGTCCGTTTTCAGCCATGCGGTCCAATTCCAGCGACAGCCTGTCAGCACGTGCTACCAGGTCGGGGGCTTGACGCGCTAAATGCAGCAAGGACAGCGCGCCATCACGCGCATCAACAAGAATTCCCTGAGGACCAAGATTGCGCTTTATCCAGTCGCCGACAACAGGTTCGGACGCTTTCCACATATTGAAATGTGGATCGAGCGTGCGGGCGACGCCTTCCACAACGACCATCGTCTTCTGGAGCATCACCAGTTCAGGACGGGTTTCCATGTCGAAGAGTTCCGTGACCTCGAACAGCAACGTCAGCAGCTTTGCCATTGAAATGGTTTCGGCGGGCTGACCGTGGATAGGTTCGCCGATGGCACGAATGGCTTGCGCAAAGCTTGCAACATCATGATGATGCGGTACATAGCCAGCCTCGAAATGCACTTCGGCCACCCGCACATAATCACGGGTAATAAAGCCGTAAAGTATCTCGGCAAGGAACCGGCGTTCCTTCTTGCCGAGCCGACCTGTGATGCCGAAATCCACCGCAACGATATTGCCAGCTGCATCCACAAACAGATTACCCGGATGCATGTCCGCATGGAAAAACCCATCACGCAACGTATGACGCAGGAATGACTGGATCAGAGTTTCGGCAAGTTTGATAAGATTATGACCAGCGGCGCGCAGCCCTTCAACGTCAGACATCTTGACGCCGTCGATCCACTCAAGCGTGAGCACGTCGCGCCCTGTACGCTCCCAATCAACCGTTGGCACCCGGAAACCCGGATCGTCTTTCGTGTTTTCACCTATTTCCGAAAGAGCCGCAGCCTCGAGGCGCAGATCCATTTCTATACGCGTCGTTTGTGCGAGGGTTCGCGTGACTTCAATAGGGCGCAGGCGACGGCTTGCCGGAACGTATCGCTCCTGCCAGCGGGCAACAAGAAAGAAGCTCTCAAGATCATTGTTAAAGCGTTGCCGAACGCCGGGCCGAACAACCTTTACAGCTACCTTTTTGTTTCCCTCATCTATCCTGACGAAAGCGGGGTGCACCTGAGCAATGGAGGCTGCAGCTATTGGCGGCTCAACATTGACAAAGAGGTCGTCGACCGAACGGCCCAACGATCCCTCAATCGCCTTGATTGAGGCTTCCATGGGAAAGTAGTCAAGCCGGTCTTGCAACAGCGCCAGATCATCAGCGACTTCGGTTCCCACGACATCAGGGCGTGTCGCCAAGAATTGGCCCAGTTTTACATAGGACGGACCAAGCTTGTTGATTGCCCGGGACATGCGTTCGGAGCGGCGGGCAGTGAGGGCGCGGCGGCGGGCGAGAAGGCCCGCGATCTTATGCCCAAACGCGGGAATGCCACTCAAACCATCGGCGGGAAGTGCGGCTATTACGCCCTCACGGGTCAATATCCATCCAGCTCGCATAAGGCGAAATGTTGCTGCAAAACTACTCATTCAAGAATCACAACTTCCAGCCGGAATGCAGCGCCGCAATGCCGCCGGTGAAGTTGCGCCAGCTAACCCGCTCAAAGCCCGCTTTGCGGATCATGTCTGCAAAATCGGACTGTCGCGGAAACTTGCGAATGGATTCCACCAAATATTGATAGCTGTCTGCATCGCCCGTTACCGCCTTGCCAATTTTTGGAATGGCATTAAAGGACCAGGCATCATAAAGCTTGTCCAGGACAGGCAGTTCGACTTCGGAAAACTCCAGGCAAAGGAAGCGCCCGCCTGGTTTTAAGACGCGGTAGGCTTCCGACAGGGCGCGATCAATATGCGGCACATTGCGAATACCGAATGCAATCGTATAGGCGTCGAACCTGTTGCTTTCAAATGGAAGCTCTTCTGCATTGGCCTCGACGAATTCAGTGTTATCAGTCAGTCCCTTTTTGGCAGCACGATCGCGGCCAACGCCAAGCATGGACCCGTTAATGTCCAGCACGGTCGCATGCGCATTGCGACCAGATGCCTCCACAATTTTGAACGCAACGTCTCCCGTTCCCCCGGCGACATCCAGCACTTTCCAATTTGCGGTTTTCGATGGAGAAAGCCATGCGATCATCGAATCTTTCCAGACCCGATGAAGACCGGCCGACATCAGATCATTCATGACGTCATAGCGCTTGGCGACCCGGTGAAAAACATCATTGACTCGCGTCTGTTTTTCCCCGTCGCCCACATCCTGGAAGCCGAAGGACGTTTCCATGCCGCCGTGTGCACCGGTGCGTTGCTGGTTCATATTATTACCTGCCTGTATAATTTGCGGGAACCATAGAATATTGAAACGCAGAAGGCTATCGCCTGTTGCGCGACAAAACTGTGCGTGTCCAGCACACACGCTTTGCGATCACGCTCATCAACAGCTAAGGTTAGGCTAGTTCAGTTTAAAGGAATCCCCATGGGCGTGACGATCGTTTCCCACCCGCTTGTTCAGCACAAGCTAACTATCATGCGCGACAAGGACACTTCAACCGCCGGATTTCGACGGTTGCTGAAGGAAATATCCCTGCTGCTTTGCTATGAAGTAACCCGGGATTTGCAACTGACAAACATCACGATCCAGACTCCGCTGGTTGAAATGGAGTCGCCGGTTATAGAAGGCAAGAAGCTGGTCTTTGCTTCGATCCTGCGCGCAGGCAATGGATTGCTTGAAGGCATGCTGGACCTTGTGCCTGCGGCACGTGTTGCGCATATCGGACTATACCGCGATCATGATACGTTGCAGCCTGTCGAGTATTATTTCAAAGCGCCGGAAGATATCGTCAACCGCCTTATCATCGTTGTCGACCCCATGCTGGCAACGGCCAATTCGGCCATTGTTGCCATCCAGAAACTGAAAGATCGCGGTGCCAGCAATATCCGCTTCCTTTGCCTGCTGGCGGCACCGGAAGGCATTAAGCGTTTTACCGAAGCACACCCGGATGTACCGGTTTTTACCGCTGCCATAGACAGCCATCTCAATGAAAAAGGCTATATTGTGCCGGGTCTGGGCGATGCGGGCGACCGCATGTATGGCACGAAGTAATCAGGCACCGATGCGGCGCAGGACCGGATTGACTGTCCGGGGCTTGCGATCCGCAAAACCATAAGCTTTTGTGATAGCGAGCGCCGCAGTATTCGCCTCGTCCTGTGTGCGGGCATGGACCAGCGCAATTGGCTCACCCTTTTCCATTTTAGCCCCGATGGGCTGCAAAGCAGTGATGCCGACAGCGTGGTCGATCGGGTCTTGTGGCCGGATACGGCCACCACCCAGCATTATCACTGCAATGCCAATGGCACGCGTATCGATGGATGCAACAAAACCGGCTACAGGCGCCCTTACTTCGAGTGTAATGGGTGCTGCGGGCAAATAATGATCCATCTTCTCGATAAAATCTTTCGGCCCACCTAGACCAGCAACCATACGCCCGAATATTTCTGCAGCCTTGCCGCTGTTGAGAGCTTCACGGACCTTGCCTGACGCAGACTTCAAATTTGGTGCAAGTCCGGCGGACAGGAGCATTTCCGCGACCAGCGCGAGAGTGACGCTCTCCAACCGCGCATTGCGGCGGGCGCCAGTCAGAAAATCAACAGCATTTCTGACTTCAACCGCATTGCCTGCAGCGAGAGCGAGCGGCTGATTCATATCAGTCAGAAGTGCTGTCGTTGGCAGGCCAGCACTGTTTGCCACTTCGACTATGCTCGTCGCCAAGGCCACCGCGTCGCGGTTTCTGCTCATAAACGCACCATTGCCAGACTTTACATCAAGAACCAGCGCGTTCAGTCCTGCCGAAAGTTTCTTCGACAGTATCGACGCCGTTATCAACGGTATGGATTCCACCGTCGCTGTCACATCACGAATGGAATATAGCCGCTTGTCTGCGGGTGCAAGATTGGCGGTCTGGCCGATAATGGCGCATCCGACATCACGAACAACCTTCCGGAACAGGGTGTTATCTGGCTGGCTGATATAGCCGGGGATCGAATCCATCTTGTCCAGCGTTCCGCCGGTATGACCGAGACCTCGGCCCGATATCATCGGGACATAGGCCCCACAGGCGACTGCAAGCGGTGCCAGCATCAAGGACACATTGTCCCCAACCCCGCCAGTCGAATGCTTGTCGACAACTGGGCCAGGTAAATCCGACCAATCCAGCACATCCCCCGAATCGCGCATGGCAAGCGTTAATGCCACTGCTTCCTCACGCTTCATGCCATTGAAAAATACAGCCATGGCGAAGGCCGCAACCTGACCATCCGTAATGGAACCGGCGCTCATGGCATTGACGAAGCCGGTAATATTCGCTGCGCTCAATGTCTCGCCGTCGCGCTTGCGGCGGATGATTTCTTGCGGCAGCTCCATTGGCTAACCTATTTCCTGAATAAGGGAACGGATGATCTTCTGCAAACGAGCACCACCTTGCGGCGCAACATCCTTGGTCTCTTCGTGCGATAGTTCCGCACCGGTCATTCCAGCGCCGAAATTTGTGATCACCGAACAGGCCGCCACGCGCAATCCATAAAACCGCGCGAGAATGACCTCGGGGACCGTCGACATTCCCACGGCATCGGCACCAAGAGTCCTTGCCATGCGAATCTCGGCGGGCGTTTCAAACGATGGTCCTGAGAACCACATGTAAACGCCTTGCGCCAATTTCTCGCCGACCTCACCGGCAGCGACAATCAAAGCATCTTTCAATTGCTGGTCATAGGCTGTTGTCATGCCGACAAAACGTTTGTCCGACGGTTCACCGATCAGCGGATTAAGACCTGAATAGTTGATGTGGTCATCAATCAGCATCACACTGCCCGGCGCAAGATCATGACGTATCGAGCCCGCAGCATTGGTCAGAATAATGCTCTCAATGCCTATTTCAGCGAGCGCCGCTATAACCGGGCGCATGACAGACGCGTCACCCTTTTCATAGTAGTGCGCGCGCCCCGCCAGCATCAGAATCGGCTTGCCCGAAAGATAACCGGCAACTACCTCCCCCGCATGGCCTGAAACGCCACTATGTGGAAAGCCAGGCAATTCGGAATAGGGAATACAAATTGCGTTTTCGACGGCATCAACAAGCGATCCCAGCCCGGACCCAAGCACCAAGGCAATGCGAGGGGCAAAACCATTGAGTTTTTGAATGAGCATACTCGTAGCTGGAGCGATCATGCAGCACCTTTACCGAGCACTTCCGCTTCAAAACCGAAGGGGAATATTTCTTTCATCGTCAGCGTCTGAACGATCCCTTCATTATCGCAAAGGTGAAGCAATGTTTCGGGACCCGCAAACTCGGCCAAACGTTGGCGACAACCACCACAGGGGGTGCACTTTGCCTTCTTCTCGGCCACGACAGCAATTTCTGTGATCGTGCCCCCGCCACCCATCACAAAATGTGAAAGCGCCGTGGTTTCGGCACACCAGCCTTCCGGATAGGAAACCACCTCGATGTTGCATCCGGAATAGATTCGCCCGTCACTGGTCCGCAGTGCAGCACCGACCGGAAACTTTGAATAAGGCGAATGGGTTTTCTGCATGGCGGCAAAAGCCGCATCGAACAGGTCCGTACTCATGACTATCTTTCCTTGACGTAGGCAACACCGCCAGCTTTTGGCGGAATGGCTTTACCGATAAACCCGGCAAGCAGAATGATCGTAAGGATATAGGGGAGAGCCTGCATAAGCTGCACCGGCACCTCACCGATCAGAGGCAGAGTCTGTCCCTGAAGACGGATGCCCAAAGCATCGAGAAATCCGAATAGCAAGCAAGCATACATTGCCTGTACTGGTCGCCACTTTGCGAAGATCAAAGCTGCAAGGGCAATGTAGCCCTTGCCTGCAGTCATATCCTTGACGAAACCCGCACCCTGTGCCGTGGCAAGATAGGCACCGGCCACGCCGCAAAGAATGCCACAACAGATGACAGCGCGATAACGCAACCAAGGAACTGAAATACCCGCTGTGTCAACAGCCGCCGGATTTTCACCCACAGCGCGCAAGCGCAGGCCAAAGCGCGTACGATAGAGCACCCACCATGTGAAAGGCACCAACAGAAAGGCGAGGTAAACAACAATGGAATGGCCGGAGATCAGCTCGAAATAGATCGGTCCGATGATCGGGACTTCACGCAAAGCTTCGGCTCCGGGCAAATTGATAGCATTGAAGCGCGCGGTGTTTGGCAAGGATGGCGTGCGCCCGCCCTGGTGAAACCATGCCTGGCCGAGGATAACTGTCGTTCCTGCCGCAATGAAATTTATCGCAACGCCCGAAACGATCTGGTTTCCCCTGTGCGTGATCGACGCAAAGCCGTGCACAAGGCCTAAAGCCACAGACACGGCAATTGCTGCAAGCAGCCCAAAGCCAGCGGAGCCGTACCATGTAGCAACAGCACCAGCTGCAAATGCGCCGGCAAGCATTTTGCCTTCAAGACCGATATCGAAGATGCCAGCCCGTTCGGAATAGAGCCCTGCCAGACAGGCCAGCAACAAGGGAGCCGATAGGCGTATGGTCGAATCGAAGAGCTGGAGAACGGTGATAAAGCTATCCATTACTGGCCTCCTCCAGCAATAGCAGACGCTGTCTGGTCCTTTTTAGAGGAAAGGCTATGGAATATCCGCTGCAAAGTTGGCCGGAACATATGTTCCAGCGCTCCGGCGAAGAGGATCACCAGACCTTGAATGATCACGATCATATCACGAGAGATGTTTGGCATATCGAAAGCAATTTCGGCACCGCCCTGATAAAGCATACCGAAAAGGATTGCCGCCAGCACAATACCAACCGGATGAGACCGCCCCATAAGCGCGACGGCAATGCCCACGAAACCAGCACCGGCAACAAAATCGAGCTGCAAACGGTGCTGCGCTCCCATGATCGGGTTCAGCGCCATCATACCGGCCAGCGCGCCCGAAATCATCATGGCGATAATGATAATACGCAGCTCGCTTATGCCGGCATAACGTGCCGCCTTCGGGCTAAAACCCATTGTGCGGATTTCATAACCGAGCTTCGTCCGCCAGATCAGCACCCAGACAAGGAACGCCGCAACCAAAGCAATGAGAAAGCTGAGATTGAGGGGGGCGGAGCGCATGTTGAGTCCAACAGCGTTCAACAACCATCCAAGGCTTGGCAATTGCCCACCCTCCCCAAAAACGCGCGTTTCCGGCGATTGGATATTCATGGGCTTGAGAATTTGCACCACGATATAGACCATGATGCTGGCCGCGATGAAATTGAACATGATGGTGGTAATAACAACATGCGAACCGCGGCGCGCTTGCAGCCAGGCGGGAATAAGCGCCCATAAGGCACCGGCTATGCCGGAAGCCACAATTGCCAATGGAAAGACCACCCACCAAGGCAGGGTATCGCCAAGGCCAAGTCCGATAAATGCGACGCCGAGACCGCCAATATAGGCTTGGCCCTCGCCGCCAATATTGAAGAGACCGCAATGAAAGGCCACGGCAACGCAAAGACCCGTAAAGATGAAGTTGGTTGCGTAATAGAGCGTATAGCCAACGCCGTCGCCTGTGCCAAAAGCACCTTTGACCATCAGCACCGCAGCTTCAATCGGGCTTTCACCAACGAGCAATACGACCAGACCAGCCACAAGGAAGGCAACGATGAGATTGATCAGCGGAAGAAGTCCATAATCTGCCCAAGCAGGTAGTTTTGCAAAAGGCTGGCTCATGGCAGATTTCCGATAATGTGTGCGGATGTCGTGATGCGGGCATATTCGCCTTCAAGTACAGATAGCGCCAAGGCATGCACGTCTTCGGCGACCCATTTCTTGCCGCGATAGTCTTTGCGATCAATACTCGCGACAGCATCCTCCGGAACGACTACCTCGAAACCGAGATTGGCAGCCATGCGGACTGTTGCATCGACGGAATTTTCCAGAAGAACGCCGGTGACTACCAAGCTGCGCGCCTGCAACTCGTCAAGCACGTCCATCAAATCGGTGCCTATAAACGCATTGTTCGTGCGCTTATCAATAATCGGCTCGCCCATCTGCGGGGCGACTTCATCCTTGAAATCATTGCCATGCGTACCGGGGCGATATGGTGATGCCGGATCCGTTGAGTCATGCCGGATGTGAATGACTGGCAGGCGGCGATCACGCCATGCTGCAAGCAGTTCGCCAATCCGCGCCTCTGTTTCAGGCTGTCCCCGACGGCCCCATTTTGGGTCGTCTATCGCATTTTGGACGTCTATAATGATCAGCGCCTGTGTTGTCATTCGGCGGCCTCCAGCTGCTCGACACCTGCCATGAGGCAACCGAGTTCCCCTTCATCCGCTTCAGCATCCCGCTCTCCAACGATGCGACCGGCAAACATGACAAGGATACGATCCGACAGGGAGCGGATTTCATCGAGTTCTACAGAAACGAGCAGGACGGCTTTGCCCGCATCACGCATCTCGATAATACGCTTGTGAATGAATTCGATTGCGCCGACGTCTACACCGCGTGTCGGCTGCCCGATAATAAGAACGCCCGGATCGCGCTCAATCTCACGAGCGAGGACAATTTTCTGCTGGTTGCCACCGGAGAAATTCGCGGTCTTGAGATTGGGATCGCCCGGGCGGATGTCATATTTCTCTATCTTGTCGCGCGCATCCGCTTTGATAGCATCAATATCAAGAAACGGCCCTTTGAGATAAAGCGGATCGTCGTGATATCCCAGAATAGAGTTTTCATATTCTTCGAATGCCAGAACGAGTCCCATATGATGGCGGTCTTCAGGCACATGCGCCAAACCACGATCACGCAACTCGCCAGGATCAGCGGCTCCCGTGATATCAATGAGTTGCCCATCAAGGAGGACACGGCCCGATACAGCGGCGCGAATTCCAGCAATTGTTTCAATCAGCTGCGACTGTCCATTGCCAGCCACACCGGCAATGCCGACAATTTCACCTGCCCGCACAGTGAACGATGCATTGTCCACCATGACCACGCCGCGACTGTCCCGTACGGTCAGGTTCTCAACGGAAAGTTTTACTTCGCCGGGCTGTGCTTCGCCTTTCTGGACGCGCAGCAAAACGCGTCTGCCGACCATGAGTTCGGCCAGTTCTTCCACCGAAGTCTCGCTGGTCTTGCGGGTAGCGACAACTGACCCCTGGCGCATGACTGACACATTGTCGGTTGCAGCCATGATTTCACGCAATTTATGTGTGATCAGAATGATGGTCTTGCCTTGGTCCCTCAATTGCTCGAGAATCCGGAAAAGATGATCGGCTTCCGGCGGCGTCAGAACACCGGTAGGCTCATCAAGAACCAGAATATCGGCACCGCGATAAAGCGCCTTGAGAATTTCCACCCGCTGCTGCAAGCCGACCGGCAATTCTTCAATCAAAGCATCCGGATCGACATCAAGTTCATATTCCTGCTCGAGACGCTTCAATTCAGCACGGACCTTGGCAATACCTTTCTTCAGAAATGGCGCGCCCTCCACCCCGAGCATGACATTTTCAAGCACGGTGAAGTTTTCAACAAGCATGAAATGCTGATGCACCATACCAATACCCATCCCGATTGCAGCATTCGGGTCGGTGATCTTTGTCGATTTGCCGTTAATGCGTATTTCGCCACTATCAGCCTGATAGAATCCGTAAAGGATCGACATCAGGGTCGATTTTCCAGCGCCATTTTCGCCGATGATGCCGTGAATGGTGCCTTTTTCTATCGCAAGATGAATATCGCGATTTGCATGAACGGAGCCGAAACGCTTGTCCACACCAATAAGTTCGATTGCAGCTGCGCTCATATCCCCATCCGCTGTTGATCAGCTCTTGTTATTTTTCGAAGCTTTAGACCCTAGGGTCCGGACCTATTAATCTGGTCGAAATGGTATGAGGCTTTTCGTTTGGATACAAGGAGCAAAGGCGAAGACAATGTGGTTCATTTTCAAGACTTTGCGACGAAGTAGGCGGGCGAAAAGACCATATCCTGCGGACCCCGAAACGGCTGCAAGCTGCAGTGTCGAACCGCTTGGCCGGGGGAAAGACCCCACCCTTCGCGCTTCTCCTCGCATCTTCTTGCTGTTTCAGGCGCCATTTCGATCATATTAATAGGTCCAGACCCTAGCACGGGAATTTTTTCTTTCCAGTCAAGAAAAGCAACATTCAACAGCCGCTATCATCTCTTCATACCTTGACGCAATGGTCATCAACTTGTTCAAATATCAAAAACCCGGGACAGAAAAAGAAAGAACGGAGACGGGAATGACAGCCGAGAGCAATGACCGCCTGACGCGGCTTGAAATCCTGGTAACCGAGCAGGAACACACGATTGATGAGCTTTCGGGCCAGCTAACCGAGCAATGGAAGACCATTGAGGCAATGCGGCGTAAGCTGGATGCACTAACAGACCGTTTTCTTGTCTTGGAAGAGCAGACTGCAGAAGATACGCCCGTAACCAGACCCCCTCATTATTAAATGATGACAAGAATAGAGCCCCTCGAAAACCACCCCGAACTCGTGCCATTATGTGCGCGCTGGAACTACGTAACGTGGGGCTGCGATAACGGTCGCAGCCGGGAAGAGATTATCGACAGCTTCCTTGGTTTCCTTGATCCTGAAAGCCGCCAGAAGGCACTGGTCGGATTCGTTTCCGGACTGCCCGTGGGCCTGTCATTGCTCATCGACAACGATCTTGAAAGTCATCCTCATTTACATCCTTGGCTCGCGAGCCTGTATGTTACTCCAGAGATGCGGTTGATCGGTGTTGGCAAAGCCATGGTTGAGGCAACTGAACAAATCGCACAGCAACAAGGTCATGAACAGCTTTATCTCTATACGGCAGAGACAAGATATTACGAACGTATGGGCTGGCAGAAAATGGAAGAGCTGTACGATGACAATGCCGGAATGTGGATAATGAAAAAGTCATTGAAAAAGCCGCCAGTCATTTGACCAGCGGCTTTCTTTACTTCGAGGTTATTGCTTATTTGTACGGGCAAGCATTGTCCGTGAAATAGCTGTGTACCTTCACCTTGCCGGAGATAATATCCGCCTTAGCGGTTTCAACAGCATTCTTGATATCATCCGTCAGGAGCTTTGCATTGTTGTCGTCGACAGCATAATCCACACCGCCTTCTTTGACGCCGAGATAACTTACGCCAGATGTAAATTTGCCATCGGCACCGTCCTTGAACGCATTATAGGTGGCAACATCAACACGCTTGAGCATTGAGGTTAGAACCTTGCCCGGATGCAAGCCGTTCTGGTTGGAATCAACGCCAATGCCGAGCTTGTCAGCATCGGCCGCAGCCTGAAGAACACCAATACCGGTGCCGCCAGCCGCTGCGAAGATCACGTCAGAACCTTGATCCATCTGCGACTTGGCAATTTCACCGCCTTTAGACGGATCATTCCAGGCAGCCGGTGTATCACCGGTCATGTTCTGGATAACTTTGGCATCTGCATTCGTAGCCTTCACACCGCCAACATAGCCACAGGCAAAGTTACGGATCAAAGGAACGTCCATTCCGCCAATAAAGCTGACAGTACCTGTCTTGGACGCTTTGGCAGCCATGACGCCGACAAGATAGGAACCCTCATTATCGTTGAATATGACCGAACGAACATTCGGCTGTTTCACTTCTGCATCGATAATGACAAACTTGGTATCGGGGAATTCTGTAGAAACCTTCTCAATTGCGGCGGCTGCGGAAAAGCCTGCAATGACGATTGGTGAATTGCCATCCGATGCGAATTTGCGCAGTGCCTGTTCGCGCTGGGCTTCATTCTGGATTTCGAATTCGCGATACTTCACGCCGGAATCGGCTGTGTACTTCTCAGCGCCATTGAATGCAGCTTCATTGAACGATTTATCGAACTTGCCGCCAAGATCATAAATCAAAGCAGGCTTGTCGTCCGCAGCGTTCGCTGCTCCAAGTGATATCAGGGGCAATGCCGTAGCAGCCAAAAGACCAAGAACAATACGCTTCATTTGATAGCAACCCTCTGGATTTTGTTTGAGGACACAACTTTCTGCTGTGGCCTGGACCATTGCGGCGAGGCATTCAACCCGCCGCACCAAGCCTAATCTTGCACGCCGTTACGTAAAATTCACGCGGAATTTTGCCAAGTGATCAAAAAACGGATTTATGGGCATTGAACCCGATCAGTTTACTGCCCTGGCGCTCGGCATAGGGCAGGAGATACCCGTTCCACGCAGTCCGCAATAACCGCCCGGATTTTTCGCAAGATATTGCTGGTGGTAGTCCTCTGCGTAATAGAACACTGGAGCCTCGATGATCTCGGTGGTTATTGTTCCACGGCCATTGGCTGTCAGTGCGCTCTGGTAGGCAGCGCGGCTTGCCTCGGCTGCTGCCTGCTGCTCCGGTGTGAACGTATAGATACCGGACCGGTATGTTGTACCGACATCATTGCCCTGCCGCATACCTTGAGTTGGATCATGTTCTTCCCAAAACATTGTCAACAACTCTTCATAAGAGACAACCGACGGATCGAACACGACCAATACCACCTCATTGTGACCGGTGAGGCCGGTGCATGTTTCCTGATAGGTCGGATTGGGTGTAATACCACCGGCATAGCCCGCAGCAGTCAGATAGACGCCAGGCACCTGCCAAAACAGCCGTTCTACCCCCCAAAAACACCCCATACCGAACATGGCGGTTTGAAAATTGTTCGGCCATAGCCCCTTCAAGGGTCGCCCATTAACATAATGTGTTTCTGCGGTCGCAATTGGTGATGCGCGGCCAGGCAAAGCCTGTTCTGCAGTTGGCATTTCGGATTTCTTGCTCAGCGTACTGAATATGGACATTGAATTACCTCCGGATGCATGGGCCTTACGATGCTTCAACGGGCAGCAAACCTGCCTGCTCTGTCCGTACGCCTGTAACCTATTGCATATAACAACAGGGCGAGAAGGCCGAAGACGATAACGGTAGGTGCTTCCAGTACCCAAAGCATCAACGGATCCCAGAATATGCCGTATAGATGGGTTCTGATGCTTGTTTCAACAAGTGCCAACGAGCTGGCCGAAACCGATTGCCAGCTATCTTTGAGCAAAGTTACAACAAGGGCGGACGCGCCAACTGATCTGGCTGCGTCAAGAACAGCGGCAATAATAGCCAGGCTGAGGCAGATATAGGCTAAAAGCCTGCAAACAAGACGTAGCAATATTCTTCTCCAGGGCGGGCGGCCCTTCGCCCGGAAGGGCTGTGGGTCGCTTGATCTTCTATCCTCTAACGCAAAACCCGGGAAACCGGAATCGCTTTTCTGGACATGATTGCGATCTCTTGTGACCATATACCAAATTGCGCGCCATGGACCCAAGGGGAACTCCCGCTTACATCAAAGCAGCTAACCCACTGTAATGAAATGGAAATGCGGTTGTACAACTCTGAATCAAAAATAGTTTGAATTAGGAGTTGAAGAAGTGCTTGTTCTGGCTATAGTGCGCGCCGCACGGGTAGCTGCCGACTAACCATCGTAGAGCGCCGTGTCTGATCGAAGAATGAGTAGCCGATGGTTGACGGTGCTCTTGCAGCCGGCATTTCGGTTGCAGATCATTAACCCGCTCGGCCATATGCCGGACGTATTGCGGAGAGGTGGCCGAGTGGTTGAAGGCGCACGCCTGGAAAGTGTGTTTACGTTAATAGCGTAACGCGGGTTCGAATCCCGCTCTCTCCGCCATTTCCTCTTACCCGATATGAAACCTTGCACTGAAAATATCGCTCAGAACGTACGGATAATCCGCGTAACATTCTTGTCGAACTCTCCTATAACCTCCTGCGCAGCATCCCGCTTCTTGCGCAATTCTCCAAGGCGGTCTTCCTCCTGACCCATTTGCGCCAGATACCTGCTTTGAAGATCGCCATTGGGTACAGCACGCAAATTCTCACGGGTGCGATCCTGAGACTCAGCCACCTGATCATACTCTCTTTGAACGCGATCAAGCGCCTCTTGTGCTTCAACCTGCTTTAACCGGGCTTCGGCCAGCTCTTTCAGCTTCGCTTTGACCTCGGGATCTTCCGCCGCATCAGCCCAGTTTGTGATCATCTGCGGGACTGCATCGGACAATGCAAATTCTTCAGCCTGGGTCTGCTCTCTGACCGTTTCGACGCTTTGTGTTTCACCTGCCTTCAAGGCAACACGAACACGATCATGTGTCAGTGTGGAATCCCCGGTATTTTCAGCCTTGAATGTCCAGCCAGGACGCTTTTCCTGCTCGATAAGCACGATGCGGTCACCATCAGCTGCCCCGTTCACTGTAAATATCGTCACTTCCCGCAGCAGCGTTTTTGCATGGATGATCCCATCAGCCACTTTTATCGATGTGATCATCCTTTGAGGTTTTGTGTCCGTACCCACTGACACCTTTTGATCAAGGGCAAAACTGGCGGCACGCTTTTCGCCAGATGGCATTCCCGCGATCCGGGCATCGCCGACATATCCGGATTTGCCGTCATAGACAGTCAATATACCTTGCGGAAAACTGGAACCACTGTCGTTTTCAAGCATGACGGAAGCTGTCGGGTGCTCGCCACTGCGACCGACCTGATAGACAGAAACCATTTCGACCTTCACCTCCTTGTCTAGCAAGGGTACGGAAATTGTTTCGCCGTTCTTCAGATCAAACTGGCCGGGCAGGGAAAAATTGGACGTAACCTCCTGCTCATCAATGGATGTTTGCTGCGAGGCCGGGGCCATCTCGATCGGCCTTTGCGCCATCTGCATCTCTGGAGCCGGCGCTGCATAGCCCGCTGCCTCATCCTGCTCTTGTGTCACCTTTTGTCTGCGGGAGGCACCAAGGCTTGCGATTGCAGGATTTTGCGCGGATGTATCGACGACAAGTTCAGCCCGATCTTTCCAGTAGCGCTTGTGGAGTGCCTGCTTCAGCGTGACAGGTTTCCCTGATGAAAGCACCACGGAAACGTCGCTCCAATCTTCGCCGGAAGCGTTCTCGAATATGGCCCAAGCCTGTAGCCGAGCCGTGCCATTTTCACCGGTCACCATCCGATAGCTGGTCTTCCAGATCGGGGCAGAGACAACATATGAAATATCCACGGTGCGCGTACCCTGCCCGTCCAGCTCGATTTTTATCGTGCGGGAGCCATCCACCGCGCCCTTGCCTGCAACAAGAGTTGCATCGGCAATCTTACCGTTCAGGGTCTTGTCCAAAATTTCAACAGATACCGAACTGTCGAGCGGGACAGTCGTCATGTCACCCTTGGTTGTGAGTATCGAAAGCACCGCACTCTGCGCGCCGTTTTGGCCGGTTTGATACTCAACACCAAGAATACTGCCTTCAAGCTCGCGCGCGCCGGACACGCGGATGCCAGTGCCCTTGACGGCATTCAGCAGTCGGGGAAGCGAGTTCAGATCATCAACGCTAAAGGGCAGTGTGCGAAACGTCTCTTCCAGCGGATTGGGTCCAGCCAGCGAAAGGTTCTTAACCTTGCCATTGGCATCCCTGATAATGAGGCTCTTGAGAATGTCATCCACCTGATCCAGCGGAACATTGATCGTAATCTCGCTATTATCACCCACATTGGCGGAGCGAACGATTTCTGACAGACCGCCCGATGAAAGTGTGACGGATTTTACAGGCCCGTTCACAGCTGCCAATGCGGTGGAGCAAATCAAAGGAAAAAGCAAAACCGGTAAAAGCTGACGTTTGAATGCCATGAACAGTTCTCCCCAATATGTCGAAGCGATAATCATGCCTATTCAGGAAAGGTGAAGAATTTAAGGTTTGGCTGGCGCAGTCGAAATCTCCTGCATTCTTTCGGCAGCGCGCAGCAAAGGATTCCGACCCGCTATCCTCTACGGGGAGGAGAATACTGCAAAGGAAACTTATCCCTGCGATGAAAATGAACAGAGCGGTACAGCGACCGTTTTCGTTATTGTGCGCGATTAGCCTGATAGGCTGCCATAAAACGTGGCGCCGCTTCCGACACAGCGCTCAGCGAATAGCCACCTTCCTGTACGATTGCGGTCGGCAGGCTGACGGCTCCCCAGATTGCTCCTATTTCGGCATAAGCCTCTGTCGTCACTGCAAGTTTGGAAAGCGGATCGTCGTGATGGGCATCCCATCCGGCAGAGATGACAAGGGCCGTCGCGCCATGATCTGCCACCGCAGCCGCCAGCTTTCGATTGGCTTCAATGAAAGCACCATCATTGCTTCCTTCCGCCAGTGGCAGGTTGAGGTTTGCCGCAAGGCCGCTGCCAGCGCCGGTTTCATCCGCGTAGCCGATATAATGCGGATAATAATTTGATGGATCGGTATGGGTTGAACCGAAAAATACATCGTCGCGCGTGTAGAATATTGCCTGTGTTCCGTCGCCATGATGTGTATCAAAATCGATGATCGCTACACGCTCATGCTGCTGACGCAAGTGCTGAGCGATGATTGCCGCATTGTTGAAATAGCAAAATCCCGCCGCACGATCCGCATAGGCGTGATGACCCGGAGGGCGGCACAGTGCAAAGGCAGCTTTCTCACCTCTCAACAGGGCAGTTGCTGCAGAAATTGCCGTTTGGGCAGAGGCATAAGCCGAAACATAGGTGCTTTCCATCATGGCGCAGGAAAGTCCGTTAATGTACCAGCCAGCCTGTCCGAGCACGCCAATGGGTCTTGGCTTCGGGCGGGCAGCATAGTCCTGTCCCGCACCCTGATATGCGCTTACATTGGGCAGGACCTCAGGGCCATGATTGGGTAGCTGCATGAATCGGTCATATGCCGTTTGCAAAAACTCAACATAGTGATCGGCGTGAACGGCAAGTATGGGATCGAGTCCTGCATCTTCGGTCGCCTGTTGCGAAAGTCCCAGTTCGGACAGTGCCTTTATCAATGCTTGAGCACGCGCCGGGTTTTCCAGCGGATCGGTAATTCGACCATTTATCATGTATTGTTTGGGCTGATGAGCCATTTGCTGGCTGGAAAAGAACAGTTTCATAAAGCTCATTCTCGATGCTATTTGCCATGAGTCGGCTTAGAGCCTATTCGCTGGCGCTCGCAATGCAAGGTTGTACTTTCAGTTTTGGATCAAGATTGTTTGCAGTATCTGAATGCTTTGAGCTTGGTTGCCCTCCCGGGCCATAACTGCGATGTCTTGGGCCAAGGCAAACCTAGAGCGGAGAACATAGTTGGATAAATTGACTGACACAGACACCAGCTCCAGTTCAGGGGAATCAATTTACTGGAAGCAAAATCTGTGGGTCTGCCTGCTTGGCTCATTCACAACAATTGTTGCGATGACTCTGATCCTGCCTTTTTTGCCGTTGTATATAGAGCAGTTGGGCGAGACAGATCATGCTGCGATCGTCCAATGGTCCGGCATCGCCTATGGTGCAACATTTTTTACCGCAGCTTTGGTAGCACCCTTGTGGGGCCGCCTTGCCGATCGCTACGGACGCAAGCTGATGCTGATCCGGGCAAGCCTTGGCATGGCCGTTGCAATGTCCCTCATGGGCATGGCCACAGAAGTCTGGCATCTCATCGCTCTTCGCCTGCTCACCGGCCTGCTCGGCGGTTACGCATCCGGCTCCACCGTCCTTGTCGCCACACAAACGCCGAAAGCGAGAACAGGATGGGCTCTCGGGACATTGGCCTCCGGTATCATGGCAGGCAATCTTATCGGACCGTTGATTGGCGGCGGGTTACCCCCCTTGATTGGTATCCGCGCAACATTCTGGCTGATAGGCGGAGTTATCTTTGTAACATTTCTCGCAACGAGCCTCTTTATCAAGGAAGAACGCCGGCCACCTAAAAGCCAAGCGCAAAACCAGAACAGAGGATGGAAGGCAATTCCGGAGAAACGCCCGGTAATTGTCATGCTAGTGGCCGGAATGCTTTTGATGCTTGCAACCATGTCCATTGAACCCATCATCACAGTCTATGTAGCACAATTGGTAGACAACCCGGCCCACGTAACCATGGTTGCAGGAATTGTAATGTCAGCGGCGGCTCTCGGCAGCGTGTTGTCTGCATCAAGACTGGGTAGACTGGCGGACCGCATCGGGCACTGGAATGTTATCGTTGCAGCTCTGGGAACATCTGCGTTGCTCCTTATTCCTCAGGCTTTTGTGACCGATGGCTGGCAGCTGGTCATCCTGCGATTTCTGATGGGGCTTTCGCTCGGGGGGCTTCTTCCCTGTATCACCAGCGTCATCCGCCATAACGTTCCGGATAGAGTTGCAGGCAACATTCTCGGCTACGCGACATCCTCGCAATATGTTGGCCAAGTCATTGGCCCGCTGATGGGAGGGTTTGTCGGTGGTCACTTCGGTATGCGGGCAGTCTTTCTCGGGACAAGTGTTCTGCTCGCCGGAAGCGCACTTTACGGATGGATCATCCGTCCAAAGTGAATCTGGACACTACTGGTGGTCAGCACCACCATTTGCCGCTTTTAGCAGTGCTACCCCATCAAAACGATAGAATAATTTGTCAGGTTTTGGCACCCCACCCAATCCTTCGTAAAAGGCACGCAAACGCGGATTGTCGCGATCTGCTGTCCAGTCTATGCGGGCATGTCCCCGCTCAAGCGCCAATCTTGCCAGCCCCTGCATCAGGCTTTTTCCGACACCAGACCCACGATATTGCCTTGAGACGAAAAGCTCTTTGAGGAACATGCCTGACCCAAGACAAGGACCCGGATAGACTGGCGTGATCGCGGCAAAGCCTACCAGCTCTTGCTGAGCAGCAACCATAATTTCCGTTCCGGAAGGCATTGAGGCAAGGCCTTCGAGTATGGTCTCTCGTGGTGGACATGGCACATCATAGTGCGCTTGCATCTCTTCAAACAAAATCGCAAGAGCTTTGTGATCTGATGCGTTTGACAGTCTCACTTCCAGCACTTCAACAACTCCAGGACCACAAGAACGGCCACTCACAGTATTTCCGAGTGACCATTCTTGATGATGTCATAATTGAAATCTAGTCGCCCATGTTGATGGTAACAGGCGACAGCTTATTGGCCTGAAGACCATATTTGTCGAGAAGAGCGTCATAGGTTCCATTGGCCTGCAACTTCTCAAGCGCCACTTTCACTGCATCGCGCAACTGCGGTTCCGATTTCAAAACCGGAATACCAGCCAATGATTGGCTGAACGCTTCGCCAATTGTGACATAGGTGTCGGGCTCAAGCTTCTGATTGTAGGGTAGGGTTTCATTTCCCTGGGCGGCTGCCTGCAAACGCTGGCTTTTGATTTGGGTTCGGGCATCGGCAGACCCTTCCGTGCCTGTGACATTGATCGCAGGCTTGCCTTTTGCAACGCAATTCTTCTCACTCCAAGCGGTAATCTGTGCCGGCCAATCGGTAGAGCGGCTGGCACCGACGGATTTTCCGCAAAGATCATCGACCGTTTTGATCTCTTCTGCCAAGGCCTTGGAAGTATAGAATTGTGCACCGGATTTCATGTAGTCAACAAAGTCAGCAGTTTCCTGACGGGCCTTTTTGTCGCTCATCCCGGCCATTGCCAGATCAACGCGACCTGTTTGCAAGGATGGCAGCATCTGGGCAAATGCAATTTCCTGCCACTCGACCTTGACGCCAAGCTCTTTGCCGATCGCTTCACCGAGCTCAATGTCGAACCCTTGAAGTTCGTTTGTAGCCGGGTCCTTATAGGTGATCGGCGGATAATTTGGCATCGTTGCGATGACGATCTTGCCAGCGTCCTTGATACGCGCCGGAAGTTCCTGTGCTGCTGCCGGAAGGCTGAAGGCGATGGCAGCACCCAATAGGGCGAGCTTTGTATAATTGTTCATGTTCTGAGTTCCTCTTTTATGGTTATGGACACTTCAAGCCAAAACGGCTGCGATAAAATCCTGCGTACGCTTTTCTTTCGGGTTACCTAAAATCTCTTGCGGCGTTCCGCTTTCAATGATCTTGCCTCGATCCATGAACACCACACGGTTTGCGACTTCGCGTGCAAAGCCGAGCTCATGCGTAACAACGACCATGGTCATTCCGCTTCTTGCCAGGTCACGCATGACATTGAGAACGTCGCTGACAAGTTCCGGGTCGAGCGCCGATGTGGGTTCGTCAAACAGCATGAGCTTTGGTTTCATTGCCAATGCCCGGGCAATAGCGATGCGCTGCTGCTGACCACCTGACAGTTCGCTGGGATAGGAACTTTTCTTGTCCGTCAGCCCCACTTGTTTGAGCAACGCCATAGCTTCTGGAATGACCACGCTTTTGGCGCGTTTTTGCACAGTGACAGGGCCTTCAATAATGTTCTCAAGCACTGTCATATGTGCGAACAGATTGAAGCGCTGAAACACCATGCCGCTTGAAAGCCGTTGTCGCGCAATTTCCGAATCATTCAGCTGGTAGAGCTTGTCGCCGTCCTGCCTGAAACCAATGAGCTCATTGTCGATCCATATTGCACCGGAATCAATTCGTTCAAGCTGATTTATACAACGCAGCAATGTGCTTTTGCCTGATCCAGACGGGCCAATGATACACAGGACTTCGCCATGTTCGATTTCCAGCGAAACCTTGTCCAGCGCCTGAAAATCACCAAAAAACTTGTCGAGATCGACTGCAACAACCATGGAGGACATTGTTACGCTCCCTCTGCTTCTGTGGGCGTCACGCGCTTGGCGTCGCGGCGGCCTTGGCTTTTCGCATAATGCTTCTCAAGCAAATGCTGCCCGATAGAAAGTATGGTCACCACGACGAGATACCAGATGGCAGAAACAATCAGCAATTCCATCACGCGGTTATTTGCATAATAGACAGACTGCGCATTGCGTAGAATTTCTGCATAACCGATCACGCTGGCGACCGATGTGAGCTTGACCATGCTGATGACTTCATTGCCAACCGGCGGAATGATAACCCTCATTGCCTGCGGCAGAATGATCCGGCGCAACATGGTAAGGCGGGTCATTCCGATAACTTTCGCCGCCTCGATCTGACCATTGTCTACGGAAAGAATGCCTGCACGCACCACTTCCGCAGTATAGGCTCCTTGATTAATGCCAAGTCCGAGCAATGTCGCCATGAAGGGCGTCATGAAATCCACGGTGCGCATTTCAAACAGACCGGGAATACCCAATGTCGGGAAAATCAGCGCAAGATTGAACCAGAGCAGGAGTTGCAACAGCAACGGTGTTCCCCGGAAAAACCATATGTAGAACACGGCGACATATTTGAGCACGGGGTTCGGCGACATGATCATGATGGCAAAGACAACACCAAGGAAAAGCCCCAGCGCCATGGCACAAATCGTCATAAGGATTGTGTTCCAGAGCCCGGACAGAATCGCGGGCGCTGTAAAAAATTGAGCGACGACGGGCCATGCAATCTGCCCTTGCGCGAATGCTTTGACAACCAAAGCCAATGCCAGAATGATAAGGCTGGCAGCCAACCAGCGCCCATAGTGCCGCCGAGGCTGATGATGAAGGTGAGCAATCGAATACTTTGCCGGCGGAATGGAAATGGTACTATCGACGCGTGCCATGTGTCTTACCTTTCAAATCTGGGACCGGAATAAAAATTCAACCACTCCTGTTGTTCTTTCAACAGATCACGCAACCGCCCGATTTGTTCTTTCACCCTGTCAGGTGCCGTTCCGCCATAAGCTTTGCGCGCTTCGATAGCTGCTCTTGCAGTCAATGCTGACTTGATGGACGGGTGCAGCCGCGTATCGACTGTAGCAAGATCGTCGTTACTCAAATCCTCCAGACCGATCGAGTGGTCCTCGCAATAACGCACGAGTGCACCTGTAATTTCGTGCGCTTCCGAGAATGGCACACCCTTTTTGGCCAGCCAGTCCGCAACTTCCGTGGCCAGTGTGAAGCCTTCGACAGAATGCTGCTGCATCCGGTCGACATTCACGCGCATTGTACGGATCAGTCCGGCCATGGCCGGAACGACCAGTTCCAATGCATCAATCGTATCAAAGGCTGCATGTTTGTCTTCGGCCAAGTCACGATTATAGGCGAAGGGTAACCCCTTCAGCGCGACCAGCATCGTCGTCAAACTGCCGATCAGACGCGAAGCGCGACCGCGCGTCAGTTCCGCAATATCGCAGTTTTTCTTTTGCGGCATGATTGAAGACCCTGTTGCATAGGCATCATCCATCTCGATCCAGCGGAATTGCCGTGAAGACCAGAGAAACAACTCCTCGGCGAGACGCGACAGGTGGACGCCGAACATTGCCATG
The DNA here is from genome assembly GCF_054796155.1 of Phyllobacterium sp. K27. Lineage (NCBI taxonomy): Bacteria > Pseudomonadati > Pseudomonadota > Alphaproteobacteria > Hyphomicrobiales > Phyllobacteriaceae > Phyllobacterium > Phyllobacterium sp. K27. The sequence continues at coordinate 284,879 of NZ_CM139240.1, forward strand.
ACAAAAAGGAACTCGGCCACATGATCGCGGCTGCCCACCGCATCAATTGAATTCTCGCATGGAGCGTCATACCCAAGTTCCTGTGCGGACATTTCCGGATGCATTGCAATGGCTGATCCTGCCAGTGCTGCTGCACCCAGCGGCGAGCGTGCTGCACGGCGATCCCAGTCCTGTAACCGCTCAAAATCACGGGCAAAGGTTTGGGCGTGCGCGAGCAGTTGATGCGCGAAGCTGACGGGTTGCGCCGGTTGCAGATGTGTAAAGCCGGTGGTCACCGTTTCGATATGTTGCTTTGCCTGCTCGACCAATGCAGATTGGAGTATCAGCATATCAAAGCCGATCCTGCGGGCGGTATCGCGGAGGTATAGTTTTAGATCATTGGCAGCCTGATCGTTGCGGGATCGCCCCGCACGCAGCTTTCCTCCCAATATGCCAACGCGTTCGCCCAGTACGCGTTCAAGAAATGTATGGATGTCCTCATCGGCCGGAGAGGGAGAAATGGCTCCTGATCTATGCTCTTCTCCAATCGTCTCCAAGGCAGAGCATACTTGATCAGCTTCAGAAGCCGTAAGGATGTTTGCGCGAACAAGTTCACGGGCATGGGCCGCTGACGAAGCGATATCGTAGGGCACGAGCCGAAAATAGCTGCTTTCAGATCTTGATAGTGCCGCCAGCTCTGCAGATGGACTCGCTCTGAAACGTGCACCCCACAGGCGCGCGGATTGCTCAGCCATAATTTTGTTCCCTTATTCTCGTTATTTTGAAGCTTATGGTTGTGCTTTAAGCGCGACAAACGAATTTATTTCGCGTAACCATTCCAAAATGGAATACCCATATATCAACTTTTGACGGGGCCATCGAAATGGTTGCCGGCCGCAATTATCCATCTACGCGTGCGTTGCAAGTGATCGTCATGATTGCCGAGCAAGGAAGCACGACGGCTTGCGCAAGGGCTCTGAATATGACCCAGAGCGCTGTCAGCAAGCAACTTCAAACACTCGAACAGATAGCCGGAACTGCGCTTTTTACACGAACGCCCTATGGCCTGTCCGCTACGGAAGCAGGCCGGATCTATATCACCGAGGCGCGCGTGGCTTTGGGCGCACTGGAAAACGCAACCTTGCGCATTGCCGCTTTGGGCTCGTCGCCAAATGCAATCAAGCTCCATATTCTGCCCATCATGGGAGACCGCTGGGTAATTCCCCGCTTCGCCGGCTTTGCGGATGCGCATCCCGAAATTGATGTCGAGTTATCTACCTTCGCTACAGCTGATTTGATCAACCAGGCAGATGCGGCATTTCGGTTTGGCGAAGGCAATTGGACCGGACAGAACAGTTATTATCTCTTCGGACGTCAGGTTGCTCTTGTAGGAGCACCACACTTTCTAGCCAAAAATGGCGGTATTCATACTGCCGCGGATATTTGCTCATTTCCGCTTCTTGATCACAAACACACACCCCTTCGCTGGGGCGAGTTCGCTGCTGCGCACAACATTATGGATTTCACTCCAGAACGTATCACACACTTTGGCTATTATGCCCTCGTTATTCGTGCTGCAATAGCCGGTCAGGGTCTTGCTTTGGTGCCACGTGGCTTGATTGCCGATGAGCTTGCGTCGGGTAAACTTGCCAATCCGCAAGGCTATGGCTTTATGAGTAACCATGCCTATTGGCTAACCTGTCCAGATGACCGTCCGCAGCGTCCAGCCATGCAAATTTTCCTGAAATGGCTCCTGGAAGAAGTCGGCTCAATGCCGCCAGAGATGCGGTAAAAAATCATCAAATTGTCATGGAACCCGACGAACTCCAGACACATTGAAGTGTCAGTCTGACGGAGATCATCCGTCTGATTCTATCTATGGAGGAAGTGATGAACGACAAGCGTTTTCCCATCCCTGTTACGATTACTCTGGGAGAAACCGGACAACGGGCTGTATCCAGCGTTTGGGAAGCGGTCGAATGCCTGCGCAGTCTTTGGCCCGTGAAAAGCGGGCCGGGTTATCGGCGCGCTTTGCAGGTATGCATGGATGCCCTCGATGGCTGGAAACCTGCTCACAAGGCACGACAAGCTTTTATCAGCGCTGCGCGTGAAGCGGGCGTTTTTCTCGACACAAGGCTACACCAATAGAGCCTTTCCGGCTAAATTCATTCAGCTTACATGCACCCGCGCCCGCGGGCGTTTTGCATTAAGCTCACTGGAAAATATAGTGGGCGGCAAAGGAGTCATGTTGCGTATCATGTCAGCCCCTTTCTCCCCCACCATGATTGTCGGCGCATTGGTGTTTGCTGATGGAACACGCGGCATGATTGAGCTGTCGCAAACGCGTAGCCCCTGCATGTCATGCACCTTCAGTTCAAGATCAACCACGGCCATGCTATCCGTTCCCATCTTGCACGTACCGACCGGATGATGATCCGTCTTCGCATTGGCGCAGCCATATTCGAAAAGCTCCTCGTCGGAATTGTACTTTGGTCCCGGCAAGCGCTCGGCAAGGACATATGGCTTGAGTGCCGCTTGCTGCATGATCTCCCGCGCAAGCTTTAGCCCTTCAATTGACATCTTGCGATCATGAGGATCGCTCCAGTAATTGGGGTCAATTAATGGTGCCGCATCAGGATCTCCCGAACGCAGGCGCACAGTTCCGCGCGAACGCGGGTGGAGATAGGCAGAATTCAGCGTTACTCCTGCATTCTTCAAGCGCTCCACGCCCGCCTCGATGCCTGAGCCAAGCCCCAGATGAAACTGAATATCGGGCGAACGTGCATCGGCATCCGCATACCAGAATCCGCCCGTTTCGAAGAGGCTGGAAGCCACGGGGCCAGAACGGAACAGTACATATTGAAGCCCTGCCCACAGTGTGCGATGCAGCTTGGCAACGCCATCATAGGTATGATCGCCAGTGCATTCGCTGATGACAAAAAGATCAAGGTGATCTTGCAGATTTTCACCGACGCCCGGCAGATCATGCACCACCGAAACGCCGGTGCTTCTAAGGTGGTCAGCCGGGCCAATTCCCGATTGCAGCAAAAGCTTTGGCGATCCGATCGCACCAGAACTTACCAGAACTTCGCGGTCTGCGCGGATCACCTCGCGTCCCTTGCCTGTGATGATTTCCACACCAATAGCCCGCGTTCCCTCGACAACGATTCTTGCCACTTGCGCACCCATACGCACTGTCAAATTCTTGCGGTTCTTAATGGGTGCCAGATAAGCCATGGACGCTGATGAACGGCGTCGATTACGCTGCGTAAGCTGATAAAAACCTACACCCGCCTGTTGCTTTCCGTTAAAGTCATGATTGTAGGGGATGCCGAGTTCCTGCCCTGCCCGGATATAGGCATCGCAGATCGGCAATGTGGCGGCAGGCATCGAAACGCCGAGCGGGCCGCCATAGGAGTGATAATCATCGGCAAAGCGCTGATTGTCTTCAGCTCTCTTAAAATAGGGTAGAATGTCCCGATAGCTCCAGCCTGCGCAACCATCCTCATTGGCCCACAGGTCGTAATCAGTGGCATTGCCGCGCGCATAAAGCTGGGCATTGATGCTTGAACCTCCGCCGATGACCTTGGCCTGCGTGTAGCGAAGAACGCGATTGTTCATATGCTTCTGCGGCACGGTTTCCCAGCCCCAGCTGGCGACACCCTTCGTCATTTTGGCAAAGCCAGCAGGCATGTGAAAAAGTGGATTCCAGTCGCCCCCGCCAGCCTCAAGCAGGAGAACCGAGACATCTTTATCTTCGCTCAACCGGTTTGCCAGCACACAGCCTGCTGGCCCTGCCCCGGTGATGATATAGTCATAGGTTTTCATATCAGAGCCTGCTTATGGAAAGTGCACCATCCGCATGGATGACGCTGCCTGTGGCGAAGTTGAAGTCGCCGCTTGCCAGTGCAGCGGCAATACGGCCAAGATCGTCGGGCTCACCCCAACGTTTCATCGGCACCAATCCGCCCGAAATCAGCTTGTCGTACTTTTCAGTGACGACGGCGGTCATGTCAGAACGGATAATTCCGGGTCGCACATCGAAAACACTGATGCCATGTTCGGCCAATCTCAGTGCCAACCCTTGTGTGAAAGCTGCAAGGCCAGCCTTCGTCATGCAATAGTCAAGGCGTTCGGGCGAGGACATCGCTGCCGATACGGATGTAATATTGATAATCGAGCGCGGCTTTTCGACCGATTTTTCCCGAAGCATCGCGCGAATGACTGCCTGCGTGAAGAACACGGTTCCACGCAAGTTGATGTCGAAGATCGCGTCATAGTTGGCCGGTTCCAGATCCAGGAAATCACCGCGAACCTTTGAACCAATTCCTGCATTGTTGACCAGACAATCGATCTGCCCAAACTCACTGATAATGGTTTGCACCGTTTGCGCATGTGCGGAGAGATCAGCAATATCGCTTTGGATAAAAAACGCTCTTGCACCAATATTCCGCAATGTCTCCAGCGCAGATTCGCTGGCTTTGTCGGCGGCTAAATCGGTAATCGCCAGATCAAATCCTTTGGACGCCAATGCTCTGGCGATCCCGAGGCCGATGCCACGGCGAGCCCCTGTCACAAGTGCAACCGGTCGCCGCATCAATTTAGCTCCTTTGCAACGATGTGGTCAGCAACGCGCAACGCCTGCGCAGCGATGGTCAGTGCGGGATTAACCGCGGCAGAGGTTGGCAGAAACGCGGCGTCAACCACAAAAAGGTTGGGGTGCTGGTAGGCACGACAATATGTATCAAGTGGCGCGGCTGCTGGGTCGCTCCCCATGCGTACTGTTCCGCACTGATGCGAAGGGGTCTTGCGATCGAAAGCTTTGGAGATAACCAAAGGGAAGCCCGCCGCACGCAGCACCCTCTTGATCTGCGCCACCAGTCTTTGATGTGCGGGCCAGTTGCTTCGTATCCACTCCAGAACGATCTTGTCACCGTCAATCCGAACGCGGCTTTCCGGCTTCGGCACATCTTCGCTCATGGCTAGAAAATCAACCGTATGAGCGCAGAACCGTTCCAGCAGCCACTCCGGAACGTGTTTCAAATCTGATTTCAGAACGGGTGCACTAATGCGGCCAAGCAATTGAACATTGCCCAGCGGTGCCCCGCCCTTTCCGTCTGAAAGATAGAAGTCGTTGAAGCCCAAGGTCTTTTGATAAACGGAATCATTTCTAAAGCGAGGGTCAAAGCCAATAACAGCCGAAAGGTTGTGGTTCATGAAATTACGCCCGACCTGATCGGTACGATTGGCCAGCCCTGTTGGGTTGGCGTCGTTGGCAGAACGCAAAAGCAGAACCGCCGATTGTACTGCGCCGGCAGATAGAATGACGAGCTTTGGCATGATCATAAAACGTTGGCCACCAGTCTCGTAATGGACAGTGGTGATCGTCCTCCCGTCAGCGGCTGTTTCAAGCCGGATGACGCGCGAGTTCGTCTGAAGCTGGACATTCTCATGTTTCAACGCAGCAGCCAAAGCAGTGGTTTCCGCATCCATCTTTCCATTGAAGCTATTGGGATGGGCATCCCAAGGCGTCTTGCCATGCGAAAGCCATGTGTCGATATCGATACCAAGCGGTAGAGAAAATGGATGGACGCCCGCATTCTTGAGACGCTGGCGAAGCAAACGGATGGGAGCTTCATCCGGTACCGGATGGAAATCATAAAGCTTTGAGTGTTCCGGCTCTGTCGGGTCTTCGCCAAGCATGCCACGAACCTGAAACAGCCCTTCCGCTTTGCAGTACCAAGGCTCCAGTTCCTCGTAGGAGAATGGCCAAGCAGGAGAGACTCCCTCCATATGCTGCATTTCCTTGAAATCCTCGGCACGGTAACGCGTAAGTACTGCACCGTAGAACTTCGAATTTCCACCTACATTGTAGTAGTTGCCGGGGTTGAAGGCTTTGCCTGTCTCGTCATACCAAATCTCATTGGGCCGGAAGACGCCCTTCTGGAAAATAGCCCGTGGATCACGGTTTTCCGGGCGGTCAGGAAGATGATCCCCTGCTTCGAGAATGAGTATGTCAGCACCTGATGCCGCCAGACCAGCCGCCATGGTGGCGCCGCCCACGCCAGAGCCTATGATGACGATATCAGCAGTTGTGCGCGGTTGCATATTTATTGACATAAGCTCTGACCCATCGGCGCTTTGGTCAGGCGCCGATACGAAGTTGTGATTCTGGGTCGAAGAAAACGGCTTTATCCAAATTAAAAGCGAGCTGGGTTTTCTGGCCCGGCAGAATATGCGCATCTGCGCGTAGACGTGCCACTACTTCCTTGCCGCCAAGCTTCGTCACAGCAAAAGTATCCGATCCGGCGGGTTCCACCACTTCGATCAGACAGTCGCCTTCGGCCAAAGACGCTGCATTCCTGTCCGCGCCGTCCGGGTCTGTGAGTGCTTCAGGACGGATACCGAATACAACATCCTTGCCAGCATAGGCTGCAAGCGCAGCGTTTGTCTTTTTAATCGGGAGTCTTAATGGAGCCGCGTCTGGGCGCTCCAAGGATACATGAAGGTCCGATGCTCCTCCATCAATCTTTGCTTGAAGCAGGTTCATCGCGGGCGACCCCATGAAATCTGCAACAAAAAGATTGGTCGGGTTGTTGTAAATTTCAGCTGGCGTTCCAAACTGCTGCAAAACTCCGTCCTTCAGAACGGCAATTTTGGTAGCTAGCGTCATGGCTTCGATCTGATCATGGGTCACATAAACGATCGTCGTCTTCATGCGCTGATGCAGGCGCTTGATTTCCGTGCGCATATCAACACGCAGCTTGGCATCCAGATTGGATAGAGGCTCGTCAAACAGAAACACTTGCGGATTGCGTACAAGCGCTCGGCCCATGGCAACGCGCTGACGCTGGCCGCCTGAAAGCTGGCTTGGCTTGCGATCCAACAAGTGGCCGATCTGAAGCATGTCGGCGACCTGCTTGATTGCCTTTTCGCGCTCAGGCTTGGGAACGCCACGAATTTCCATGCCGAAGGCAATATTACCGCCAACAGTCATGTTGGGGTAAAGCGCATAGGACTGGAAAACCATGGCAATATCGCGCTTGGACGGATGTAACCCGCTGATCGATTTACCTTTGATGGATATGTCACCCGAAGTAATCGGCTCAAGTCCGGCAATGGTATTGAGCAGAGTAGATTTGCCACAGCCGGATGGACCGACGAGAACGAGAAAACCGCCCTCATCGATCTCGATATTGATGTTCTTCAGAATCGGCACATTGCCGTATGATTTATGCAGGTCTTTGATTTGGAGAAATGACATTGATTTATCCCTTCACGGCGCCGGACATGAGGCCGCGGACGAAATAGCGTCCGGAGACGATGTAGACGATGAGAGTTGGCAGCGCTGCGAGTATGGCGCCAGCGAAATGCACGTTGTATTCCTTCACACCCGTGGATGAATTGACGAGATTGTTCAGAGCAACCGTCATGGGTGTGCTGTCGAATCCGGAAAACGACGCGCCAAAAAGAAAATCATTCCAGATATTGGTAAACTGCCAAATGACCGAAACGACAATGATCGGGCCAGATGAAGGCAAGAGGATGCGCCGGAATATCTGGAAGAAGCTTGCGCCATCGATCTGCGCAGCACGCACCAGTTCCGTGGGGAACGCTTCGTAATAATTGCGGAAATATAGCGTTGTGAATCCCAGTCCATAAATGACGTGAACGAGGATCAAGCCCTGAATGGTACCCGCCATGTTTAACATGCCAAGGACTCGCGCCATTGGAATGAGTACGATCTGAAATGGTATGAAACAACCGAGCAACAGCATTCCGAACATCACGTTCGAACCGCGGAACTTCCATTTTGTCAGAACGTAGCCGTTCAATGCACCCAGGATTGTCGAAATCGCAACGGCTGGAACAACCATGATAATCGAATTGATAAAGTAGGGGCGCAGACCTGTTGGCTGCACGCCGATCTGCGCGGTTGACCAAGCGGAAAGCCAAGGCTCGATTGTCCATTCGCGTGGCGGTGACAACATTCCGCCTTGCCGGATTTCATCCAGCGTCTTGAGCGAGTTCACCACCATGACGTAGAGCGGCAATAGATAATAGAACGCGAACAGGAACAGCGCCGTGTATATCAATGCACGCGTCAGCTTCCCGCTGTTGATGGCATTGTCGGGGCTTGGGGCACTCATTTGTTGCCTCCCCTGATTTCAGAGTAAAGATATGGAATAATGATCGAAAAGATCATGATCAACATGATGATTGCCGACGATGCACCTATGCCCATGGAATTGCGGGTGAACGTATAGGAATACATGAATGTTGCAGGCAATTCTGTAGCCTGCCCCGGCCCGCCGCCTGTCAATGCAATAACCAGATCGTACGCCTTGATGGCAAGATGGGCGAGCACGACGAAGGCTGAAAGAAATACCGGGCGCATCAGCGGAATGATAATACGGCGGTAAATCATGCCGGTCGAGGCACCATCAATCTGGGCGGCTTTGATGATTTCATTGTCAACGCCGCGGAGTCCTGCAAGGAACATAGCCATGACAAAACCTGACGATTGCCACACAGCTGCAATGACAACCGTGTAAATTGCCATCTTTGAATCTTTGATCCAGTTAAATGAAAAACTCGCCCATCCCCATTGATGCATCGTGTTTTCAAGACCGATACCCGGATCGAGGAACCATTTCCATGCAACGCCGGTCACGATGAAGGATAGCGCCATCGGATAAAGATAAATCGGGCGGAGAAAACCTTCGATGCGAATTTTCTGATCGAGCAGGATAGCCAAGCCGAGCCCAATCACTGTGCAAACAATGATGTAAAGGGAAGCGAAAATGCCAAGATTGGTTATTGCCCGCCACCAATGCGGCAGCGCCCAAAGTTTGCGGTAATTTTCCAAACCGACAAACCCGTATGAGGGCAACATCTTGCTGTCCGTAAAGGACAGAACGCCCGTATAGGCAATGAACCCATAGACGAAAAACAATATGATCAGGAAGCTCGGTCCCAATACCAGCTTCGGTATAAGGTCCTGTATGCGGCTGCGGGTATCCATAGCCTCACCCCTTCAATTAAGTATTATTATCATTGCCGCGCAGTTGCGGAAAACTGTTCGGGGCAGTGTCGCCCCGAACAGAGATGCATGGCTTACTTGGCAGCATCAACAGCTGCGACAAGTTCCTTGACAGCGTCTTCCGACGAAATATCGCCGTTGAACTGGCGCGTTACCACGTCGTAAATCGCATTCTTCACTGCTGCTGGGTTGGCATGTCCGTGAGCCATCGAACCATAGAGCGTGCCTGCCTCGTTGGCTTCAGCAAGGTCCTTGATCGCCTTCTTGCCGCAAGCATCGAAGTCTGTATCGGGAACATCGGTACGGGCAGGAGCAGAACCCTTGACCACGTTGAATGCTGACTGGAAGACAGGGTTTTCGATTGCAGAAGCCATAACGAGCTGCGCCTTGGCCTTTTCTTCACTGACTTTGAACATCGCAAACTGGTCAGAGTTGAATGTCACAGAGCCCTGAGTGCCGGGGAAGCGCATGCAAACGAAATCCTTGCCCGGCTCCTTCTTGGCTTTGACAAATTCACCCTTTGCCCAGTCGCCCATGAACTGAAGACCAGCTTTGTTCTCGATGACCATTGCGGAAGCCAAATTCCAGTCGCGACCAGAGAAGTTGTCATCCACATAGCTACGCAGCTTGGTCATGCGGTCAAAGGCTTCCTTCATTTTCTCGCCGCCGAGCGCAGCCGGATCAAGATCAATGAATGCAGCCTTATAGAAGTCATTGCCGAGCGACAGAACAACAGCGTCGAAAATCGTTGCGTCCTGCCAAGGCTGACCGCCGTGGGCGACCGGCGTAATGCCCTGCTCCTTGAACTTGTCGAGAAGAGCAATCAGCTCATCCCAATTCGCAGGTTCCTTACCGCCCGCCTTGTCCAGCGCAGCCTTGTTGATCCAGATCCAGTTGGTCGAATGCACATTGACGGGGGCTGCAATCCAGTGACCATCATATTTCGAGAACTTCTGCAGGGCTGTCGGGATTACATCGTCCCACTTTTCTTTTGCCGCCACTTCGTCGAGATTGCCCAGTGAGCCCTGCTTTGCCCAATCGATAATATCGAAGCCGAGCATCTGCACAGCGGTCGGAGCATTTCCGGCTGTGACGCGAGCACGCAGAACCGTCATGGCTTCTGTACCACCGCCGCCGGAGACAGGCATATCAGACCAGCTGATGCCTTTGCTTTCCAGATCCTTCTTCAGCACCTCAAGTGCCGTCGCTTCGCCACCGGATGTCCACCAGTGCAGAACCTCGACGTTTTCAGCAGCGCGAGCTGCCGTTGCAACGCCCATCAGCATGGCTGCGGCGGCAACTGTGTTCATCAACTTTTTCATTACGTCCTCCCATGAGAAAAAAGAGATAAATCCAACAAAACCGACTGAATGTCCCCAAGTACAGAGCATTCATACAGTATGCTGAATGGCTATTACAATCGATTTAACTGGCTGACCATACTACTTTCCTACTACCTATGTGCATGTTCAATGTCTTGGTCTCTGTGTAGTCCTCGACGGCATGCCGCCCGAGTTCCCGGCCAAGGCCGGATTGCTTATACCCTCCAAATGGCAGTTCCGATGCGCCATCCATAAAGGTGTTCATCCAGACAGTGCCTGCGCGCACCCTGCGCCCCACATTCAGACAGGTGTCGAAGTCGCGGCTCCAAACCCCAGCAGACAAACCATAATCAATGGAATTCGCTATATGAACCGCGTCTTCCAAAGTGTCGAATGTCAAAACCGACAATACGGGACCGAAAACCTCCTCGCGCGCAACAGCCATTTCCGGCTCAACTGCGGAGAGGATTGTTGGCGACATGAATTGCCCCATGCCTAAATTCAACAGCTCGCCACCATGGCTGATGGCCGCTCCTGACGAGGCTGCGGTGCGAATATAATCGTTGATCTTCGCTAGATGTTCCGGAGTGATAATGGCGCCGACCTTGGTCTGCGGATCAAGCGGATCGCCGACTTTCACCTTTGCCGACAGGGCAGCGACACGCGCCACAACATCGTCCGCAATATCCCGATGGACGATCAAACGCGAACCGGCATTGCAGCACTCCCCCGCATTGAAATAAGCCCCGAAGACCGCCGCATCAATGAAATCGTCCAGATTTGCGTCCGGAAACACGATCTGGGGATTCTTTCCACCAAGCTCCAGCGAGACCTTTTTCAAAGTCTGCGCTGCATTGGCCATGGTCAGCTTGCCGACCCCGGTTGAGCCCGTAAAAGACACCATGTCAACATGCGGGTGCATCGTCATGGGTGCACCGACCTCAGGGCCTGTTCCGACAACGATATTGACAACGCCTGAAGGCACGCCTGCTTCCATCAATATTTCGCCAAGCAGCAAAGTTGAACCCGATGTGAGTTCCGATGGCTTCACCACCGCGGTGCAGCCAGCAGCCAGCGCAAATGGCAATTTCTGACTGACGATCAGGAATGGAAAGTTCCAGGGTGTAATAATGGAGATAACGCCAATTGCTTCACGCAACACGACGCCAAGTGTTCCTTCGCCGAGCGTATTGTAGCTTTCCCCATGAAGATCGCGCCCAAGAGCAGCCGCATAGCGCCAGATATCAACTGCACCACCCAGTTCAGCTTTTGCCTGACTGATGGGTTTTCCGGATTCAATACAATCAAGATAAGCAAGTTCGTCGGCACGGGCAGCGATGAGATCCGCTGCTTTAAGCAATATATTCGAACGCTCGGCTCCGGTCATATGCGGCCACGGGCCAGTGTCAAACGCAGCACGCGCGGCAGCGATTGCGCGTTCCGCGTCAGCCTTGGTACCAGCCTGATAACGCGATACAACAACACCGTGCCCCGGGCTCTTGCGTTCAATGACATCGCCAGCAGCGCCGTTGGTCCACCTGCCATCAATCAACATTTGGAATTCACGTACCTTGAAATTCTCAAGTGCTTGTGGACGCACCAGAACTGTCATTACCATTCTCCTTTGAACGCGGGCGGGCGCTTTTCGGCAAATGCCGAAACACCTTCTTTCAGGTCCGCTGTCTTTGCTACGAGGATCGAGCCCAAGGCTTCAACCGCTGTTCCATTGTCTTCGCCATTGGCAGAAGCGATCATGAGCTTTGCCACTTCGGTGGCGGAAGGTCCGCGCCTCGCAATCCGCTCTGCATAAATCTGCGCTGCGTTGAGTGCAGTTCCCGTTTCGACCACATGATCCACCAGACCGAGGTCAAGGCCTTCAGCGGCGCTGAAAACCTCGCCGCCCAAAGCCATGCGGCGCACCGCTTGCGCGCCAAAGCGCAAGGTGAGGCGCTGAGTGCCTGACCAGCCGGGAATCATCCCCAGGCCCGTTTCCGGCAGACCGAGCTTGATATGCGCTTCTGCAATACGGATATCGGCTACCGCAGCAAGCTCAAGCCCGCCACCCAGCGCATGCCCATTGAGCGCTGCAATCAGCGGCACCCGCAATGTCGCCAGGCGCTCGAAAATACGATGGCCAAAACGGACCCAGGCATGGCCGAATTCATTCGGCGTCATTGCTGCCCAAGCTTTGATATCACCGCCAGCGGAAAACGCTTTTCCTTCCCCTGTCAGGATTGCAACACGTACCTGATTATCTGCTTCAATCTCATCACAAGCAGCACTCAGCTCCTTGAGCATGCCAATGTCCAGAGCATTCAGTTTTTCAGGTCGCGCAATGGTTATGGTTGCGACGTGCCCTTTAATCGAAACGTGAATACGTGGCTCAGTCATGGAGTGTCCTTGGCTTCTTCAGAGACAATTTCAAACCAAACGGCTCTGGCGAAAACAAATGGGCGTCCATCAACTTCAGATCACGCGCAACAACCAGCGGGAATTCTGATTGGTCAAAAATATCCGTTTGCACATCGATCCCCGGGGCGATTTCCGTGAGAACCATTCCTTCCGGCCGCAGCACCATGACACAACGTTCGGTTACGTAAGTGATATCCTGACCCTGTTCTATCGCCCTGCGCCCGGAAAAGGTGACGTGCTCGACTTCGTTGACAAGCTTTTTCAGCTTGCCCTCCTTCTCGATAACAAGCCCGCCGTTTTCGATGTGCACTTTAGCGCCGGCATTAAACATGCCGGAGAAAACGATCTTCTTGGCTCGTGCAGTGATGTCGACGAAGCCGCCTGCACCCGCCGTCACATGAGGGCGAAAACTGAGCTTTGAGACATTGACCGAGCCGGACTTGTCTATTTCCAGAAAGGACAGGAGAGAGGCATCAAAGCCCGCGCCCTGAAAATAGGTGAACTGGTGCGGCGAAGGGACAAAGGCTTCCGCATTGGATGCACAGCCGAATGCAAAATCGAGGAGTGGGATGCCACCGACCGGACCCTGCTCGATCACCCAGGTGACAGCGCCGTGCAGACCTTCTTCAAGCAGAATACGCGGCACATTCGCCGAAATGCCAAAGCCGAGATTGACAGCGCTGCCTGCCTCCAATTCGCTGGCAACACGGCGCGCAATAACCTTTTGGATATTGAAATCGGCAAGCGCAAAATCTTCCAGCGGATGGAAAATCTCCCCGGAAATAGCGGGGTCATATACAGTTTGCGTTGTTTGTTTTTGGTCCGGATCAACAACAATATAATCAACCAGAATGCCGGGAACACGCACATCATGCGGCTTCAACGACCCGCTTTTTGTGATCCGCTTTACCTGCGCGATAATGATGCCGCCATTGTTGCGCACGGCCAGTGCCTGATCGAAACCACCAAGATAGGCTCCTTCATGCTCGTAAGTGAGATTGCCGCGCTCGTCGGCAGTCGTGGCGCGGATGATGGCGACCTGCGGGATGATGGGCTTGAAAAACAGCCATTCCTCACCCTCGAAATTGATCTTCCGGACGAGTGCTTCTTTTGCAGCTGAGGCGTTCATGGCGCAGCCCTGCCGGTCCGGATCAACAAATGTATCCAATCCGACTTTGGTCAACACGCCCGGACGCTTGGCGGCTGCTTCGCGGTGCATATCAAACAGAATGCCGGATGGAACATTATAGGCCGCAACCTCATCATTGCCGATCATCTGCCAGATCAAGGGCGGTTCGGCCGTGGAAGGACCCGAGGGATAAGAGCCTCCGATGATCTTCTTCAAAAGCCCCTTCTTGGCAATATAATCCACACCCTTGATACCACTCATGTCACCAGCCGCGATGGGGTGCAGCGTAGTAAGATCGCGCGGATGTCCCGTCGCATCAAAACGTGCGCCGATCGCTTTCAGCATTAGATCCGGACAGCCGAGACCACTCGATGAAGACACCGAGATAATGGCTTCATCGGGGATGAGTTCAGCAGCCTGTTCCGGGGTTATGTGCTTGTTCATACTTCTTTTTCGTTCTTCTTAAAGACCAGGATCAATTGGCTGGACCGTGCCGGTTTTCGCAGCCTCTACTACCGCCAGACCCGCGGCAAGAGACCACAATCCATCTTCGCCGCCTGCTGCTGGCTTGCCATTTCCAGCTATTGCCGCGTTGAATTTGGCAATGCCTGTTTCGTAAAGATTTTTGTGGTCGAGCTTCAACTCGCTTTCACCGTCAGCATTACGCAACGTCACAACGCCAACCGGCTTTTGTGTCATCACGTTACGGCCAACAAGAGACCCTTCAGTGCCGTGCACCTCAAATCCGGTATCGGAATATGTGGTCGTAAACCCATCATGAAACATAGCAATCAGGCCGGACTTGAAACGCATGGTGCCCATGACGGCATCAGCAAGATCAGCTTTTGCCAAACCACTTTGTTGAGTAAAAGCAACGACTTCTATCGGATCATCGCCCAAGACATAGCGCAGCGTATCCGTGTCGTGCACGGTGATATCCAGAATGACGCCACCACCGGCATCGGGTCGATCAAGCCGCCAGCCCTGCAAATGCGGTGGCAGATAAACGGCATGGAATACCCGGGCAGCCAGCGGTTTGCCGATCTTGCCAGCAGCAATTGCATCGCGCATGGCTGCATGAGTCGCGGCATTGCGCAAATGATGGTTGGTCGCGAAAACAACATTTGCAGCCTTGCAGGCTTCAACCATCACCTTCGCGTCAGCCAGGCTTGTCGCCAAAGGCTTCTCGCACAGGACATGCTTTCCCGCTTTTGCTGAAGCCAGAACCTGCTCCTTATGCAGTTCATTCGTCGTAGAAATATAAACGGCATCAATGGGTTGCTCGTTCAACAGCGCATCCAGGGCCGTGACAGAATGCGGAATGCCGTGATCGGCGGCATATTTTGCACCACGCTCCGCATTGGTACTCATGACCGAAACAATCTCGCCGCCATTGGCCCGGATCGCATCAATCACCCATTCATGCGCAATAGTGCTCGCCCCGATCAATCCCCAACGTATCACGCCACTTCCTCCGGTTGTTTTATGGGTGCGCCGCAGCTCTGGCGCACAACAAGTCGTACTGATGTCATGACCGCCTCTTGATCGCGCTGCCCTGAATTGATTTGCTTGAGCAGTAGCTGAGCCGCTCGCTGACCCATTCCCTGAGGATCAACGGACACGGTCGTCAGCGCTGGAACGGCGGTTTTTGCTTCAATCACATCGTCGAAGCCTATGATTGCAAAGGATTTTCCCGGCTCAAGTCCATTAGCGCGCAGCCCATCGCAAACACCGAATGCCACAGCATCATTGAGGCACAAGGCTGCGGTCGGACGTTCCGGAATGGTCATCAGGCGTTCCAATGCAATGACCCCGCCAGCTCGAGAGGGTGCAGAATGGATGATGTATTTGTCTTCGGCCGCGATGCCCGCATCCTGCAATGCATCGCGATATCCACGGAGCCGCTCGCCAAAGACTGCCGTATCCTGAAACCCGCCCATGAATGCAATCCGGCGATGTCCCAACTCGACCAAATGGCGCACAGCCGCTTTTGCACCCGCATAATTATCTGACAAAAGCGTCGATACTTTTGCGCCGGGCAGATTACGGACCACTACCACGACCGGAATACCGCTATCGGCCAAGTCTTTGATATCACTCGCTTCTGTCCCCCGTGCTGGCGACAGGATAAGACCTGCAATACCATTCTCCCGCATGGAGGCGATGACTTCGCGCTGGCGATCAACGTTCTCACCGCTATGGGCAAGGAACTGAACATAACCGGCCGATTGAACCACCATATCCATGCCAACAGCGAGTTCGGCGAAGAAACTATTGGTCAAATCATTGACAACAATACCAACGATTTTCGATCTGGACTGACGAAGATTGGCAGCGCCGCGATTATAAATATAGCCGAGCTCCTTGATATGAGCATTGACCTTTTCACGGGTCGCATCGCTGACCAACGGGCTCTTCTGGAGGACCAGCGACACAGTGGATTTGGACACGCCAGCGGCGCGCGCAATGTCCACGATGCTTGTTCTGGTCCGGCTCAAAAGTGACATCCTCCAATTATTGCATCATATAATTGGAACGTTCCAAAAAGATCAAGCGAATAATCTGCACAACCCATCACACCAATTCTTCCCTTGTCGGTGGAGATTCTACCGGAATTTTTCGACATTCTTCCAAAACAATTCGGTATTTCACTGCAATCCGTCAGTTTTGCAGCAAACCTCGCTCATTCCAGATTTATTCCTTGTATTTTGGATCGTTCCAAAATATTTGTGCTTTATTCGACGGGAGCGATGACATGCCTCACACCTTGCAGTTGCCAGACCAGAACGGTGCAATCACCAATTACAAGCTGGTGGGCAGCCCATTTAATTTCCCGTCCAATCCTCCGACGTTCAATCGCATCGCATATGCGGCGGCGCATGTGGTGTCTGATCCGCTCCGGGATGTGGCCCCATGGGGCGCACCGGCTATCGACTGGGATGCGACCATGGCGTTTCGCCATCATCTATGGTCGCTCGGTTTCAAGTTTGCAGAAGCGATGGATACTGCTCAGCGCGGCATGGGCGTGGACTGGACAGGCGCGCGCGAATTGATCCGCCGGTCACTTGCAGAGTCACGCACCGTTTCGGGTGCCGACCTTGCCTGTGGCGCGGGAACAGACCAGCTCGCCCCTGAAAACGCCAGAACGCTCCAGGATGTCATCGACGCCTATGAAACACAGATCGATTTCGTCGAGGCGGAAGGTGGCCGCGCGGTGATGATGGCAAGTCGGGCGCTTGCCCGCGTGGCTCGATCGGGTGAAGATTATCGAGCTGTCTATGGAAATATTCTCGGGCAAACCCGGGAGAAAGTTATACTGCATTGGCTGGGTGATATGTTCGATCCGCAGCTTGCCGGTTATTGGGGATCTTCCTCGTTCGACAATGCGCTGGAGACAGTGCTTGCCATCATCAATGACAATAAGAACAAGGTTGAGGGCATCAAGATTTCGTTGCTCGACAATGCCAAGGAAATCGAACTTCGCAAACGTCTGCCGGAAGGCGTTCTTTGCTTCACAGGCGATGACTTCAATTACGCGGAACTGATCGAAGGCGATGGCGAACGCTACAGCCACGCTTTGCTTGGCATTTTCGATGCAGTGGCTCCGGCTGCCTCCAACGCCCTTGCCCACTTGGCCAAAGGCGAAACGCAGGCATTCCGTTCGGTGATTGAACCCACAGTCCCGCTCTCGCGCAAGATTTTCGAAGCCCCGACACAATATTACAAAGCCGGCGTGGTATTTCTTGCGTGGCTCAACGGCCACCAGTCGCATTTTGTCATGCCAGCCGGAATGCAATCGGCCCGCGGCATCGTTCATTATGCGGATATTTTCCGTCTCGCTGATGCAGCAAATGTTCTGGACCAGCCTGATCTTGCAATCAGCCGTATGAAGAGCCTCTTGCAGGTTTACGGATTGTGACAGTCTGCGGACTGACTATAGCGATCCATAAAAGCATTGATCTTTGTAATCCCAAAAAAAGGGCGGCGCCGAAGCACCGCCCTCTTCCCTCAATGAATTGAGGCTACTTGTTCCAGCTCTTGACCAGCTCATCATAATCGATGGTCTGTGGCTTTTCTTTTTCGTTTTCAATCTTTAGCTGGGGTGCGAGGTTGCCATTCTTGACCGCATCGGCATTCCAGTAGGCAAGATCGTGCTCTTCAGCAAGTTTCGGTCCGAAATCACCCTGAATGCCAGCGCGTTCAAGCCGCTCCATGACCTTTTCCTGCTCGGCGCAAAGTGAGTCCATTGCTTCCTGTGCGCTCTTTGCGCCGGAGGATGCATCGCCGATTGCCTGCCACCAAAGCTGAGCCAGCTTCGGATAGTCGGGAACATTGGTGCCGGTTGGCGACCATTGCACACGCGCAGGCGAGCGATAGAACTCGATCAGACCGCCGAGTTCCGGAGCACGCTTGGTGAAGCTGTCATGCTGGATGGAGCTTTCGCGGATCAGGGTCAGACCAACATGGCTCTTCTTGACGTCCACAGTCTTGGACGTAACGAACTGGGCATAAAGCCATGCCGCCTTGGCACGATCATCCGGTGTGGACTTCAGCAAGGTCCAGGAACCCACATCCTGATAACCAAGCTTCATGCCGTCTTTCCAGTAAACGCCATGGGGTGAAGGTGCCATGCGCCATTTGGGCGTGCCATCCTCATTGACGACCGGCAGGCCCTTTTTCACCGCATCAGCGGTAAAGGCGGTGTACCAGAACATCTGCTGCGCAATCAGGCCTTGAGCCGGAACCGGACCAGATTCGGAGAAGGTCATTCCCTGTGCTTCCGGCGGCGCATAGGCTTTCATCCAGTCGAGATATTTCTGGATGGAATAGACGGAAGCTGGACCGTTTGTATCACCGCCACGTGCAACGCAAGAGCCGACCGGCTGTGACTTTTCGTTGACCTTGATTCCCCATTCATCAACAGGCAAACCGTTTGGAAGACCCTTGTCACCATTACCGGCCATGGAGAGCCAGGCATCGGTGAAGCGCCATCCAAGCGATGGGTCCTTCTTGCCATAGTCCATGTGACCATAGACTTTCTTGCCATCGATCTCGCGACCGGTGAAGAACTCGGCAATGTCTTCATAGGCAGACCAGTTGACGGGCACGCCGAGGTCGTAGCCATATTTGGCCTTGAAGTCTGCCTTGTTCTTTTCATCGCTGAACCAGTCATAGCGGAACCAGTAGAGATTCGCGAACTGCTGGTCCGGAAGCTGATAGAGCTTGCCGTCCGGAGCGGTCGTGAACTTGGTGCCGATAAAATCATCAAGGTCGAGATCGGGGTTGGTGACGTCCTTGCCTTCATTGGCCATCCAGTCGGTCAGGCTGCGCGCCTGCTGGTAACGCCAATGGGTGCCGATAAGATCACTGTCGTTGACATAGGCATCATAGACGTTTTCGCCGGACTGCATCTGTGTCTGCAGCTTCTCAACGACGTCGCCTTCACCAATGAGATCATGGGTGATCTTGATGCCGGTAATATCAGTGAAGGCCTTGGCCAGGGTTTTGGACTCATATTCATGGGTGGTAATCGTTTCCGAAACCACTTTGATGTCCATGCCGGCGAAAGGCTTTGCAGCATCGATGAACCACTGCATTTCCTTTTCCTGAGCCGCCCGGTCAAGGGACGACATGTCGCCGATTTCCTTGTCGAGGAAAGCCTTGGCTTCGTCCATGCCCGCATAGGCACTTCCCGCACCCAATAGCAGCGCAAGTGCTGTGGTTGTCGTTAGTATTCGCGTTCGCATTTTTTAGTCCTCCCAGAGTTGCGATTTGCATGCGTTGAATGACCGGCGGGTGCCGGACTTTCAATTTACGGCATCGGACGGTCCGATGCTTTAGACAAAGCGGAATACGCCAATGGCGTAGACCGCAGAGATTGCAAGAGCCCACCAGACATTCGGGCCAACAAGGCCAAGCCAGGCGAGATGAATAAAAGCGCTGCCGAGCAGCGACACGAAAAGCCGGTCGCCGCGGGTGGTTTCAAAGCGCAAAATGCCGATGCGCGGATTGCCGCCCGGCGAAGCATATTCCCAGACCGCCATAAGCGTAATGAGCGCAAAGACAGTCAGGAAAAACAGCGCTGTCGGAAACGTCCACGCCATCCAGCCGCCGGCGGCGAGCGCCCCGGTCCAGTCACGCACATCGCTCTTCAAAGGCACAGCCATTACAAGCAGGGCCACTAAAATTGCGTAGGTGACAAGCACCGCACCCAGCACAAAAGGCCAACGCCGTGTATTTTCCATTACACCCTCCCCAAGGCAAAGCCCTTGGCGATATAGTTGCGGACGAAGTAGATCACGATAGCGCCCGGAATGATGGTCAGAACACCGGCGGCAGCCAGAACGCCCCAATCCATACCCGACGCAGACACCGTGCGCGTCATGATGGCGGCGATGGGCTTGGCATCGGTGGTTGTCAGCGTGCGAGCGATGAGCAGTTCCACCCATGAGAACATGAAGCAGAAGAAAGCCGCGACACCGATACCGCTCGCAATCAACGGAACGAATATTTTCACGAAGAAACGCGGGAAGGAATAGCCGTCAATATAGGCGGTTTCGTCAATTTCCTTCGGCACGCCCGACATGAAGCCTTCCAAAATCCACACGGCCAGCGGCACATTGAACAGGCAGTGCGCCAGAGCGACAGCAATATGCGTATCAATCAGACCAAAGGCGGAATAGAGCTGGAAGAAGGGAAGCGCGAAGACGGCGGGCGGTGCCATGCGGTTTGTCAAAAGCCAGAAGAACAGATGCTTGTCGCCAAGAAAGCGGTAGCGCGAGAAAGCATAGGCTGCAGGCAGGGCGACCAGCACCGAAATCACTGTGTTCATGCACACATAGATGATGGAGTTGATATAACCCTTGTACCATGAGGGGTCAGTGAAGATGACCGCGTAGTTTCGCAGTGTCGGATCTTGCGGCCAAAGCGAGAAACTGCCCAGAATTTCCTGGTTGGTCTTGAAGCTCATATTGATGAGCCAATAGATCGGCAACATCAGGAAGAGGATGTAGAGTGTAGGGATCAGCCACCAGAATTTCGACTCATCGCCGCGCTTGCGCATGCGGCGGGCGAGAGCCTTGTCCATTCTTTCCTGTTCAGGGCTGACACTGATTTCGGTACGGGCAACAGATTCTGACATCTCAGCGCTCCGAATCATAGTTGGTCATCACGGTGTAGAACACCCATGACATCAGGAGGATGATAAGGAAGTAGATGAGCGACATGGCTGCTGCCGGCCCAAGATCGAACTGGCCCACCGCCATCTTGACCAGATCAATGGAAAGGAAAGTGGTCGAGTTGCCGGGGCCGCCGCCGGTGACAACGAAGGGTTCGGTGTAGATCATGAAACTATCCATGAAGCGCAGCAGAACGGCAATCAGAAGTACACGGTTCATCTTTGGCAACTGGATATAGCGGAACACCGCCCAGCGTGATGCGCCATCAATCCTTGCCGCCTGATAAAAGGCATCGGGGATCGACACCAGTCCGGCATAGCACAGCAGCACCACAAGGCTGGTCCAGTGCCAGACATCCATGATGATGACGGTGAACCAGGCATGCATCGGATTTTGAACGTAATTATAGCTGATGCCGAGGCGCTCTAACGTATGGCCGAGCAGACCGATATCGACGCGCCCAAACACCTGCCAGATTGTGCCGACCACATTCCACGGAATGAGCAGTGGCAAGGCCATCAGGACGAGGCAGACAGGCACGCCCCAGCCCTTGCGCGGCATGTTGAGCGCGATGATGATTCCCAGCGGGATTTCGATAAGGAGAATGATGAAGGAGAAGAACAGGTTGCGACCGAGCGCCGAATGGAAGCGCTCCGAAGTGAGCATTTCGGCAAACCATTCTGTGCCGGCCCAGAAGAACTGGTTATTGCCGAACGTATCCTGCACCGAATAATTGACAACGGTCATCAGCGGAATAACTGCCGAGAACGCCACGAGCAGCAGCACGGGCAGGACCATGAACCAGGCTTTGTTGTTCCAGGTTTTTTCCATGATCAGTTTGCTCCGCTCGTTGCAAATTTATAGTGCGTGGTTCGACGGGGCTCACCATGAGGAAGATGGGTTGATTGCAGGCCATATTCTTTGATGTCGACGACTGTCTTTGCAGCCCACCCACCTTCCTCATGGTGAGCCCCGTCGAACCACGCACAATTGGCACTGCTTAGCTGGAATTGTTCTTCACGCATGATCATAACCCTCCCACGCGCCAGCTATCGGCATAGATATTTATGCCCTTCGGGTCGAAGGTGATGTGCGGATCAGCAGGAATATCCTCGCCTTCGCCGACAATGACGGCAATCTCCTGATCCTCAAGACGGGTGCGCACAATCTTGTGCCGACCGATATCTTCCACTTTGGCAATCTTTACCGGCAAGCCTGAACGGCCGATGCGGATATATTCCGGGCGGATGCCAAGCTCGATCTTCTTTGCATCGGCAGATATGACAGGCGTAGGAAGTTGTATCTGATGCGCACCAATCTGTGCGGTTCCGCCTGCAAGCTTCACCGGCATGACATTCATGCCGGGTGAACCAATAAAATAGCCAACGAATGTATGTTTCGGCCGCTCGAACAATTCTTCGGGCGTACCGATCTGCACGATCTCGCCATCATACATGACGACAACTTTCTGAGCGAAAGTCAGCGCTTCGGTCTGGTCATGCGTGACGTAAACCATTGTATAGCCAAAACGCTGATGCAACTGCTTCAACTGTGAACGCAGCACCCACTTCATATGCGGATCAATGACCGTCAGCGGTTCATCGAAAAGGATCGCATTCACATCTGAACGAACAAGGCCGCGACCGAGTGAAATCTTCTGCTTCTGATCGGCGGTCAAACCGCGGGCCTTCTTGCCCGACCAGCTTGCCAAATCGATCATTTCCAGCGTTTCGCGCACCTTCACGTCAATCTCGGATTCCGCCACGCCGCGATTGCGCAAGGGAAAGGCCAAATTGTCATAGACAGTCATGGTGTCGTAGATCACCGGGAACTGGAACACCTGCGCAATATTGCGTTCCTGCGTCGAAAGATTGGTCACGTCCTGCCCGTTGAAAAGCAATTGTCCATGGGAAGGATGGATAAGCCCCGAAATGATGTTCAGCAGCGTGGTCTTGCCGCAACCGGAAGGCCCAAGCAGGGCATAGGCACCGCCATCCTCCCAGCTATGATGGACTTCGCGCAGCGCATAATCCTTATCCGATTTCGGATTGGGACCGTAGGCGTGGCGGATATGGTTCAGATCAATACGTGCCATTATCTATGCCGCCAGTTTCTGAGCGCGGCGGATGGAATTGCCGCTGCCGTCGAAGATCATCAGGTTGCGCGGGTCGATGAAAATGTCGATTTCCTCATCGGGCGTATGAATGTGAATACCGTGCGCCAGCATGGTCCAACGCGCATCGGCAAAGGACAGGTGCACAAAGCTTTCCGAGCCGGTGATTTCAGTGGCGGTCACGCGGACCTTCAATCCAATTTCTTCAGCATTGCTGCGAACCGTCTTGACGTGATGGGGCTGGAAGCCGATCGTATAGGTACCGTCAGCAATATCAGTCAGATGCGAAGGGATCGGCAGGGTAACGCCGCCTTCCAACTGGAATGCCTTGCCAAACTTGGCCAGCGCAATCGTATTGAGCGGCGGATCGGCGAAGGTCTGGGCCGTGACAAGATCATCCGGCTTGCGAAAAACATCAATCGTCGAGCCAAACTGAGTTACCCGGCCTTCGGAGAGGGTTGCCGTGCTACCACCCAGCAGCAGCGCTTCATGCGGCTCGGTGGTGGCATAAACGAAGATCGTACCGGACTCGGCGAAAATGCGCGGCAATTCCTGACGCAACTCTTCCCGCAGCTTGTAGTCGAGATTGGCAAGCGGCTCATCAAGCAGAACCAGCTTGGCATTCTTGACGATCGCCCGCGCAAGCGCAGTGCGCTGTTGCTGGCCGCCGGAAAGACTGAGCGGTGTGCGGTCGAGATAGGGTGTGAGCTTGAGGATTTCTGCGGCCTTGCGCACTTCGCGATCAATAGTCGCCTTGTCGGCACCGGCAACACGCATTGGCGAGGCAATGTTTTCATAGACCGTGAAGGCTGGATAATTGATGAACTGCTGATAGACCATAGCGACCGAGCGTTTCTGAACAGGAATGCCGGTCACATTCTGACCATCAAACCAGACAGACCCGGAGGTTGGCACATCGAGGCCCGCCATAATGCGCATGAGGCTGGTCTTGCCGGACAAAGTGGGACCCAGCAGGACATTCAGCGTCGCATGTTCCAAAGTCAGCGATATATTGCTGAGGTGTAGCTTGCCGCCCACCATTTTGGATACATTTCGCAGTTCGAGCATTACTTCTCCTCCCAGAGCCGACCCGCACTTTCAGCACGCATCAGCAGTATTTTTATTCTGCAGCAATGGCGCGCCGTCTGTCGACAGCGCCTTCCATGAAATTATCGAGAGCACCGGCCTCATCTGCGCTCAGATGCAAGCCCTTCTTGGTCCTGCGCCACAGCACATCCTGCGCTGTCAGTGCCCACTCATGTTCAATCTGATAGCGCACTTCGGCCTCATAGAGATCCGACCCGAAATGCTTACCCAGATCATCAATGGATTTCGCATCGCCAAGCAGTATACGAGATTTCGTGCCGTAGAGACGGAAAAGGCGATGCGCATGGGCGCTGTCGAGGAACGGGTAATCTGACTTCAATATCTGCAATTCGCTATCAAAAGCCGTAACCGCAAAATTACCCCCTGGTAGCGTCCCGGTTGCCGTCCATGGCTTGCCGCGCTTGCCAAGCTGATCTTCAATTTTCTCAAGCATATGCTCGGACAGACGCCGGAATGTCGTGATCTTGCCACCAAAAATGTTCAGGATCGGCGCGCAGCCCTCGGGGGCATCGGTTTTCAACACGTAGTCGCGCGTTGCTTCCTGCGCCTTGGACGCGCCGTCATCATAAAGCGGGCGGACACCGGAATAGGTCCAGACGACATCTTCGCGTTTGACTGGCTCGACAAAATATTCGCTGGCCGCAGCACAGAGATAATCAATCTCGGTATCGCTGATTTTCACCTCTGCCGGATTGCCGTGATAATCCTGATCTGTCGTGCCAATAAGCGTAAAGTCCTGCTCATAGGGAATGGCGAAGATGATGCGGCCATCCGTATTCTGGAAGAAGTAGGCACGTGGATCATCAAACTTTTTCTTTACGACGATATGGCTGCCCTGCACCAGACGCACATTGTGCGCGTCATTATTGCCGACAACGCCGGTCAGCACCTCATCAACCCAGGGGCCAGCGGCATTGACCACGAGCTTGGCCTGCACTTCTTCCTGTTCGCCGGTAAAAGCATCCTGCAATGTCAGCGTCCAATGATCAGCAGCGCGGACGGCGCTCACAACTTTGGTCCGCGTACGGATGACCGCACCGCGATCGGCTGCATCTCGGGCATTGAGTGCAACGAAGCGCGCATCATTGACCCAGCAATCGGAATATTCGAAGGCTTTCGTGTAAAGCGATTTCAGCGGCTTTGCCGCAGGGTCCCGCGTCATATCGAGCGTGCGGGTAACCGGAAGCTTTTTGCGCCCACCAATGTGATCGTAAAGGAAAAGGCCAAGCCGCAGCAGCCATGCCGGGCGCAGACCCTTGTGATGCGGAAGCACAAAACGCATCGGCCAGATAATATGCGGCGCGCAGGCCCACAGAACTTCACGCTCCATCAAGGACTCGCGCACAAGGCGGAATTCATAATGTTCGAGATAACGCAGTCCGCCATGGATGAGCTTGGTTGAACCCGAAGAGGTGCCGCTGGCAAGGTCGTTCATCTCGGCAAGGAAAACCGAATAGCCGCGACCAACGGCATCACGTGCAATGCCGCAACCATTTATGCCGCCACCTATAACGAGAATATCGTAAACCTGACCCTGCAATTTCCCCACCCTCATTTCGCAGCGCACTATTCCTTCGCACATGCGAAAGCAAGATGCCGAATTTGCGAAAGCAATCCGAAACTAAAGCGAACTATAGCGCGCAATTAACGAACGCACAAGGGGCCGATCTCAACCGGCCGTTTCGATTAACCGGACATCCGCATCCCTGCATATCTGACGTATCGCATCGCTTTCGCAGCGGTCGGTGATAAAGGTGTTGACCTGCGACAGGTGTCCTATGCGAACGGGTGCAGTGCGTTCAAACTTGGTCGAATCCGAAACAAGAATCACATGACGCGCATTGGCCATAATCGCTTGCGCGACCTTGACCTCACGAAAATCGAAATCCAGCAGGGCGCCGTCGCTGTCGATTGCAGAGGTTCCTATAACCGCGAAATCGACCTTGAACTGGCGAATAAAATCGACCGCCGCTTCGCCGACAATGCCGCCGTCGGAACCGCGCACGACCCCACCGGCAATAACCACCTCAATATCGGGATAGATACGCAACCTATTGGCAACATTTATATTATTCGTGATTATCATGAGACCTTTGCGGTCCAGCAAGGCTTGTCCCACGGCCTCTGTCGTCGTGCCTATATTGACAAAGAGCGATGCATTGTCCGGGATCAACCCGGCAGCGGCCCTGCCTATGGCTTCCTTCTCGCCCGCTGCTATCAACCGCCGTGCCTCATATTCAAGATTTTGCACCCCGGATGGGAACAATGCGCCGCCATGAATACGGTTGAGAAGGCGCTGGTCGCAGAGGTCGTTGAGGTCTTTGCGGATGGTCTGCGGGGTGACATTGAAATGCATCGCCAGATCATCGACAAGGACACGGCCATGCTCCTTGGCCATCTCCAGAATTTCAGCATGTCTGGGCGTGAGAAACATGGAACCGGCTTTCATTTTCGTTTTTGTAGTATCTATACGAAAACGAAAACGGCAATATGTCAATCGGAGGGAAAGCGAAAGCGCTGGGTTTTGAACGATCGCTTTCACCTCTCCGTCATCCTCGGGCTCTTGACCCGAGGATCTACCTACATGCTTGGGCTGCAATATGGGTCCTCGGGTCAAGAGCCCGAGGATGACGGAGAGGTAGGAACTAAAGATTTTAAGCCGTAGCGCCCTCGATAATATCGAAACCCGTATTGATGATAGTCTTCTCCGACGGACGCTCGCGGCTTTCCAGAAGCTTTTCTGCTGCCGTCTTGCCGATAAGAAAGCGCTTGGAGAGAATGGTCGATAGCGGCAGAGGCATTGCCTGACCGATATCAAGGCCATTGAAGCCGAAGATGCCGAGCCGCTCCTTAATAATGATCCCCGTATGAATGCAGTAAAAAATGCCACCCATGGCCATGTCGTCATTTGGGAAAATCACAACATCCAAATCGGGGTGGGCGGCAAGCAGTTTTTCCAGAAGCTCGCGCCCGGCTATTGTCGAACCACCGCCGGGGACACGCATTTCGCCGGCCAGCGAAAGGCCAGCTTCCTGCAACGCAGAGCATAGACCTTCGTAGCGTGCCTTTGCCCGGTCATCGGAAATCAGCATATGGCCGGCATAGCCGAATTTGCGGTATCCGCGCTTGATAAGATGTCGCCCGGTTTCATAGCCAGCCTGATGATGCGACATGCCAACAGCGATATCGACCGGATCGCCATCAATATCCATAAGCTCGGCAACCCGGAATCGGCCCTGCTCCAGATGTTTTCGCGCTGTCGGCGTGTGATGCAAACCGGCCAGAATCACAGCAGCTGGCTGCCAGGCGAGAAAGGACAGGAGAAGACGCTCTTCAATCAACGGATCATAATCGGTGACGCCAATGACCGACTGAAACGCTGTTTCGGTGATAGCAGTATGGATTCCGCGCAGAACATCAGGAAACACAATGTTAGACAATGAGGGCAAAAGCACCGTGATCAGCGTGGAAGCGGCGGAGGCGAGGCTTCCCGCAGCGCGATTGGGGATATAGCCGAGCTGGGAAATGGCGGCCAAAACGCGTGTTCGCGTCGCATCCGCGATCGGGCCCTGGTTGCGAACGACGCGCGAAACTGTGATTTCACTCATGCCAGCCAGCCGTGCAACATCGGCCAAAGTCGGTGTACCGGCGTTTCGACTGGCATTTCTCTTGCGGGTCATGGGCTCGGATCCAGAGCATTTTCCAAGAATAATGACAGCGCTACCATAAAACGCTTGATGAACGCTAGTCAGTGTGCATAACTTTATGACAGCGCTAACATACAAATGTTCAGTCGCTAGCTTGTTTCACAATTCCGGACGAAAACCGGGTGTCCATTTTTGCTGGAATTGTTTTGAGCCCGGGAGGGGCTCGAGGGAGGAATACCGCATATGCATGTTTTGGTGATCGGCGCAGCCGGAATGGTTGGCCGCAAGCTTTTGGACAGGATCGCTGCCGAGCCCGGCGCGCTTGGATCCGACATAGACAGGCTGACGCTGGTCGACGTTTTTGAGCCCGTAGCTCCGGCGGCCTTCGCGGGAGTTTCGGCGACAGTTGCAGCCGATTTGTCAGACCCTGGCGTCGCTGACAGGCTGATCGCAACGCGTCCGGACATGATCTTCCACCTTGCGGCAATCGTTTCCGGCGAAGCGGAGGCGGACTTTGAAAAGGGCTATAAGGTCAATCTTGATGGCACACGATCGCTTTTCGAGGCCATTCGCCTCGAAGGTCACAAGGCACCTTACAGGCCGCGTCTTATCTTCGCTTCTTCCATTGCCGTTTTCGGCACACCCTTTCCCGACAAGATCGGCGACGAGTTTTTCACGACGCCCCTGACAAGCTATGGCACGCAGAAAGCAATCTCGGAACTATTGCTTTCTGACTATAGCCGCAGAGGCTTTTTTGACGGAATTGGCATTCGCCTGCCAACAATCTGCATTCGCCCCGGCAAGCCGAACAAGGCCGCGTCGGGGTTCTTCTCCAATATTCTGCGCGAGCCGCTATCAGGGCAGGAAGCCATTCTCCCCGTCGATGAGAACGTGCGGCACTGGTTTGCCAGCCCGCGTTCGGCGGTCGGCTTCTTTATCCACGCCGCAACGCTCGACCTCGAACAGGTCGGGCCAAGGCGCAATCTCTCCATGCCCGGCCTTTCGGCGCTTGTTGGCGAAGAAATTGCCGCCCTGCAACGCGTTGCTGGTGACAAGGCCGTCAAGCTCATCCGCCGCGAGCCCGACGCAACGATCCAGAAGATCGTTTCCGGTTGGGCAACGGATTTTGATACGTCGCGAGCAAGCAAGCTTGGCTTCAAGGCGGAGACCGTCTTTGATGACATTATCAAGGCGCATATTGACGATGAACTGGGCGGAAAGATTCCAGCATGAGCGTGATCGATTCAGGTAAAGGAAAAATCGCGCTGGTAACGGGCGGCGGTACGGGTGTCGGCAAGGCCATTACGACCGCATTGCTCGGCGTTGGCTATACGGTGGTCATCTCCGGACGGCGCAAAGACGTGCTTGACGATGCGGCGAAGGCTTTAACTGTCGAGACAGACGGAACTGTCAAACCAATCACCGCCGATGTGAGCGACCCCAATTCTGTCGCAGCGCTTTTCGAAGCCATCAAAAGTGAGTTTGGACGGCTGGACCTTCTGGTCAATAATGCGGGTATCAATGTTCCGAACATTGCCATGGAAGAGCTGACTTTCGAGCACTGGACTTCAATCGTTGGCGCCAATCTGACCGGGGTCTTTCTTTGCACCCAGCAGGCGATGAAGCTTATGAAAGCACAATCTCCGCGAGGCGGACGCATCATTAATAATGGCTCGATTTCAGCGCAGACCCCGCGCCCCAATACAGCCCCCTACACGGCCACGAAACATGCTGTGACCGGCATGACAAAATCGACGGCGCTGGATGGCAGGCCATTCGACATTGCCTGCGGGCAGATCGATATTGGCAATGCTACCACTGAAATGACATCGAAAATGGCTGGCGGTGTGATGCAGGCCAATGGCGAGATTGCCAGTGAGCCAACCATACAGGCGCACCATATTGGCGATGCCGTTGTCTATATGGCAAGCCTGCCACTGGACGCAAACGTACTGACAATGACGATCATGGCAACTAAAATGCCGCTGGTCGGACGCGGATAAAGCAGAAGGGCAGCACTTTGGGAGAAGTGCTCCAAACTTAATTTCTGGAGGAGAGCGCATGGCATCGGTTGAATTCGCCGACGTACGAAAATCATTCGGTACGCACCCCGTCATCAAGGGTGTCGATATCACGATCGAAGATGGCGAATTCGTCATCCTTGTCGGGCCATCGGGCTGCGGTAAGTCCACCTTGTTGCGTATGCTGGCCGGGCTGGAGAATATTTCGGCAGGCGAAATCAAGATCGGCGGTCAGGTCGTGAATGGCCTTGCGCCCAAGGAACGCGACATTGCCATGGTCTTCCAGAATTATGCGCTTTATCCGCATATGACTGTTGCCGACAATATGGCTTTTTCGCTGACACTGAAACGCGCCTCGAAGGCCGAGATCGAAAAACGTGTCAAACCTGCTGCGGAGATCCTGGGGCTCACACCGCTACTGGACCGTTTTCCACGCCAGCTTTCCGGCGGTCAGCGGCAGCGCGTTGCCATGGGCCGCGCGATTGTGCGCGATCCGCAGGTTTTCCTGTTTGATGAACCCTTGTCCAACCTTGATGCCAAGCTGCGCGTAGCCATGCGCGCCGAAATCAAGGAGCTACACCAGCGGCTGAAGACCACGACTGTCTATGTCACGCACGACCAGATCGAAGCCATGACCATGGCCGACAAGATTGTCGTCATGCATGACGGGCTTGTCGAGCAGATCGGTGCGCCACTTGAACTTTATGATCAGCCAGCGAATCTTTTTGTTGCCAGCTTCATCGGCTCGCCTGCCATGAATATGATCAAAGGCAAGCTCGATCCCGATAGTACACTGAAATTCAAAACCGATAATGGCATTGAACTTCCTGTTGCCAAGGCACCGGAGAGCGCCAAGGGGCGTGCATTGATTTACGGTTTGCGGCCCGAGCACATGACCATTGCCGATGGCGGCATTCCTGCCGAAGTGGTGGTGATCGAACCGACAGGATCGGAAACCCAGATGATCATGCGGGTTGGCGGCGATCTCGTCACCGGCGTTTTCCATCAACGCATCAGCGCAAAGCCGGGCGAGACAGTGGGTCTCTCCATCCATGCGGAAGCGACCTATCTTTTTGATGCAGAGACCGGCAAGCGTCTGGTCTAGCTAGAGCTCTAGCATAAGCGGTTCCTGCCGGTCGGTAGCAGGTCTTCGTCATAAAGCACCGACATAGCCATGGCCCCAAAATGTGGGAGCATTTTGAAGGCCTTTTACAACCAAGGAGGAGCAAGAATGACCATCAATAGAAGACATCTACTCGGCGCATCCGCCGGACTGGTCGCTGCCGCAGGGCTCAACCGTTTCGGGCTGACGCCTGCCTTTGCGCAAGCCGCAGCACCGACCTACAAACCGGAAGAAGGCGCAACGCTGCGCCTCTTGCGCTGGGTTCCATTCGTTCCGGCAGAAGAAGCTGCATGGCTCGAAAACACCAAGAAATTCACAGAGGCAACAGGCGTACAGGTGCGCGTCGACAAGGAAAGCTGGGAAGACGTTCGTCCGAAAGCTGCCGTTGCCGCAAATGTCGGGTCTGGCCCGGACATGGTGATGAGCTGGTTTGACGACCCACATCAATATCCGGACAAGCTGGTCGATGTGACCGAGCTTGGCGAATATCTGGGCGGCGCGCATGGCGGCTGGTATGCGGGCCTTGAAGGCTATGCCAAGCGTGACGGCAAGTTTATTGCGCTTCCGCTCTGTGCCATCAGCAACGCGGTCGTCTATCGCGACAGCCATATGAAGGCAGCAGGCTTCCAGGAATTTCCCAAAGACACAGCGGGCTTCCTCGAATTGTGCAAGGCCATGCAAGCGAAAGGCACGCCGGCTGGCTTCCCGCACGGCAAGGCAGTGGGCGACGGCAATAATTACGCCCACTGGCTGCTCTGGAGTCATGGCGGCATGGTTGTCGATGAAAGCGGCAAGGTTGTTCTCAACAGCCCAGAAACCCTCGCATCGGTCAAATATGCGCAGGAGCTCTACAAGACCTTCATTCCGGGCACGGAAAGCTGGCAGGACGTCAACAATAACCGTGCCTTCCTTGCAGGGCAGGTGTCGCTGACGGCAAATGGCGTTTCTGTCTATTATGCCGCCGTCAAAGATCCATCCATGGCGGATATCGCCGAAGACATGCGCTCGACCAACCTGCCAATCGGCCCGGTCGGCAAGTCGGTCGAACTGCATCAGGCTTCGACGATTTCGATCTTCAAGCACACGAAGTATCCGGAAGCGGCAAAAGCCTACCTGCAATTCATGTATCAGGCTGACAACATGAATGCCTGGATCGAAGGAGCCAGCGCCTATTGCTGCCAACCCTTGAAGGCCTTCGCGGACAATCCGGTTTGGAAATCCAATCCAATCCATGAAGCTTATGCGCGTGCTTCCGAAACGCTTCGTCCAAATGGCTTTGCAGGGCCATTGGGAACAGCATCGGCTGGCGTTATGGCCGATTACGTGCTGGTCGATATGTATGCGACAGCAGTGACAGGCCAGATGAGCGCAGAGGACGCCATTGCACAGGCAGAGAAGCGCGCAAACCGCTATTACGCCACTTAACAAAGCAGGCCTTCCGCCGCCCGAACGCGGCGGAAGGCATTCTTGTTTCTGCAACCGGAGATATCCGATGACAATGACGCCGACTGCAAAACGAAACTCTGCCTTTGGCACTATGGCCCGCAGCAACACTGCGGTCGGCCTTTTCTTCATGCTGCCTGCGGCAGTGTTCCTCATCTGTTTTCTGACTTACCCGCTCGGGCTGGGTGTCTGGCTCGGCTTTACCGACGCAAAGATCGGCCGCGACGGTGTCTTTATCGGCATCGAGAACTATCAGGCGCTGGCCGATGATTCAGTCTTCTGGATGGCTGTCTACAATACTGTTCTCTATACTTTCATCGCATCCGTCCTGAAGTTCGCTCTGGGCCTCTGGCTGGCGATGATTCTTAACGAACATCTGCCGTTCAAATCATTCTTTCGCGCCATTATCCTCCTGCCATGGGTCGTTCCGACAGTATTGTCCGCCCTCGCCTTCTGGTGGATTTACGATGCGCAGTTTTCGATTATTTCCTGGTCATTGATGCAACTTGGCTGGATCGACGGTCCGATCAATTTTCTCGGTGATCCGAACAATGCACGCGCCTCGGTGATTGCCGCCAATGTCTGGCGGGGCATTCCCTTCGTTGCGATCTCACTGCTTGCCGGTCTGCAAACAATTCCGCAATCGCTGCATGAAGCAGCATCGCTGGACGGCGCAACGGGCTGGCAGCGTTTCCGCTTTATAACCTTGCCCATGTTGACGCCTATCATTGCTGTGGTGATGACATTCTCGGTGCTTTTCACCTTCACCGATTTCCAGCTGATCTACGTGCTGACCAAAGGCGGCCCGGTCAATGCAACGCATCTGATGGCAACCTTGTCATTCCAGCGCGGCATTCCCGGCGGGCAACTTGGCGAAGGCGCGGCGATTGCTGTCGCCATGATTCCATTCCTTCTGGCTTCGATCCTGTTCTCATTTTTCGGCCTTCAACGCCGCAAATGGCAACAGGGCGGACAAGATTGAGCAGGAGGGAGAACGATCATGAGCATTTCCGAACAAACAAACCCGCAGCCGCTCAACGACGAAGCACAGGGCATGAGCTATCTCAACCGGTTGCCGCGGCGTATTGTGGTGCTTTATCTGCCGCTGCTGGTTTTCATCATCGTACTGCTGTTTCCGTTCTACTGGATGGCTATCACTGCGGTGAAGCCCAATAATCAGCTGACCGATTACAATAATTACAGCCCGTTCTGGGTGGTCAAACCAACGCTTGACCACATCAAATATCTGCTCTTCGAAACCTCCTATCCGGGTTGGCTGTGGAACACGATCGTGGTTTCCGTCTGCGCAACCGTGCTGTCTCTCGCCGCATCGGTCTTTGCGGCCTATGCGATTGAGCGCGTGCGCTTTTCCGGATCGCGCCCGGTGGGTCTTTTGATCTTTCTGGCCTATCTGGTGCCGCCATCGATCCTGTTCATTCCGCTGGCGGTGATCGTCTTCAAATTCGGTATCTATGACACCAAGCTGGCGCTGATCTTCACCTATCCGACCTTCCTCATCCCGTTCTGCACATGGCTGCTCATGGGCTATTTCCGCTCGATCCCTTTCGAGCTTGAGGAAAGCGCTCTGGTGGATGGCGCATCACGCTGGCAGATTCTGGTCAGGGTCATATTGCCGCTGGCAGTGCCCGGACTGATATCTGCGGGTATTTTCGCCTTCACTTTGTCCTGGAATGAGTTCATCTATGCGCTGACCTTCATCCAATCCTCTGAGAACAAGACTGTCCCGGTCGGTGTGCTGACGGAGTTGGTGCGAGGCGATGTTTTCGAGTGGGGATCACTGATGGCGGGCGCACTGTTCGGGTCGCTGCCCGTTGTTATCCTCTACTCATTTTTTGTCGATTATTACGTTTCTTCCATGACCGGTGCGGTCAAGGAATAAGTCCCCCTAGGAGTTACCTTAAAATGACCAGCAACAAAGCCCCGAAAAAACTTCGCTCGCAGGAATGGTTCGACAATCCTGACAATCCGGGGATGACAGCGCTTTATCTGGAGCGCTACCTGAATTACGGCCTTACCCGCGGCGAGCTGCAGTCGGGCAAGCCTATTATCGGCATCGCCCAGACCGGCTCGGATATTTCGCCTTGTAATCGCCATCACATTGAACTTGCCAAGCGTGTGCGTGACGGCATCATTGCTGCGGGCGGTATTCCTTTCGAGTTTCCGGTTCATCCGATTCAGGAAACCGGCAAGCGCCCCGGTGCAGCACTCGACCGCAACCTCGCCTATCTCGGGCTTGTAGAAGTTCTGTTCGGTTATCCGCTTGATGGTGTCGTACTCACCATTGGTTGCGACAAGACCACACCGGCTATGCTGATGGGTGCGGCCACGGTGAACATTCCTGCCATCGCCCTGTCAGTCGGGCCAATGCTCAATGGCTGGCATCGCGGCGAGCGCACCGGCTCCGGTACCATTGTCTGGAAGTCACGCGAGAAACTCTCTTCCGGCGAAATCAATTATGACCAGTTCATGGATATCGTCTCGTCGTCGGCGCCATCGGTCGGTTATTGCAATACGATGGGCACTGCCACAACCATGAACTCGCTGGCGGAAGCCCTTGGCATGGAACTGCCGGGCGGCGCTGCTATCCCCGCGCCCTACCGTGAACGCGGGCAGATTGCCTATGACACCGGCAAACGCATTGTCGATATGGTGCGCGAAGATTTGAAGCCTTCGGATGTCATGACACGGGCTGCCTTTGAAAATGCCATCGTCATCAATTCGGCGATTGGCGGCTCTACAAATGCGCCGATCCATCTGAATGCCATTGCGCGCCATCTCAATATTCCTCTGGACAATGATGATTGGCAGGAAATCGGCCATGATGTGCCGCTGTTGGTCAACTTGCAGCCTGCCGGTGAGTATCTGGGTGAAGATTATCACCGTGCGGGCGGCGTGCCTGCCGTTGTTGCCGAGCTGATGAAAGCTGGAAGACTGCCGCACCCTGGTGCTGTTACCGTCAACGGCCAAAGCATCGGCGCAAATTGCGAACATGCGGAAAACCTCAACACTGATGTCATCAAGACCTATGACGCGCCCCTGAAAAAGAAAGCCGGGTTTATCAACCTCAAGGGCAATCTGTTTGACAGCGCCATTATGAAGACCAGCGTTATCTCCGATGAATTCCGGGAGCGTTATCTTTCCAATCCTGATGATCCGGAAGCCTTTGAAGGCATTGCCGAAGTCTTTGAGGGGCCGGAAGACTATCATCACCGGATCGACGATCCGGCGCTTGGTCTCAATGAAAACAGCATTCTTATCATGCGTGGCACTGGCCCAATCGGCTATCCGGGTGCCGCTGAAGTGGTCAATATGCAACCACCAGCCTATCTGCTGAAGAAGGGCATCCATGCGCTGCCTTGTCTTGGCGATGGCCGCCAGTCCGGCACGTCCGGCTCCCCCTCCATTCTTAACGCTTCACCCGAAGCGGCGGTCAATGGCGGCCTTGCTCTCGTTCGCTCCGGCGATCATCTGCGCATCGACCTCAACAAGGGCACTGCAAATATTCTGATCGACGATGAGGAATTGCAAAAGCGCAAAGACGATCTGATTGCTGCCGGCGGCTATAAATATCCGGCAAGCCAGACGCCATGGCAGGAAATCCAGCGCGGCATGGTCGGGCAGCTTGATGAAGGCATGGTTTTGAAACCTGCCGTTGGCTACCAGCGCATTGCTCAGACAAAGGGGCTTCCGCGCGACAATCACTGAAACATTTCCAGCAAAAGTGCGTAGCGGTTTTGCGTCTGGACAATGCGTCAAACTTTTAAAGCGGGAGGAAGCATGGCGAATTCCATACGGCGCTATGAGGGGAGGCACGCGGTTATAACCGGCGGTGCCTCCGGCATAGGTTTCAAAACAGCAGAGCGGATCGTGTCGGAGGGCGGCACGGTCACTCTGTGGGACGTTGATGCAGCAAAGATCGAGGGGGCGACAGCAAAGCTGGGTGCCTCTTCACAGGGAATATCGCTGGACGTTTCCGATCCTGATCAGGTCGAGAAAGCGACACAGGAAACCGTATCGGCCTTCGGCAAGATTGATGTGCTTGTCTGCTCGGCGGGAATAGCCGGACCTAATGCCAAGGTCGCTGACTATCCGATTGATCAATGGAAACACGTCTTTGAAATCAATCTGCACGGATTGTTCTACTGCAATCGCTTTGTCGTGCCGGTTATGCAAAAGAACGGCTATGGCCGGATCGTCAATGTTGCTTCCATTGCAGGCAAGGAGGGCAACCCCAATGCCTCGGCCTATAGCGCATCAAAGGCCGCGGTCATCGGATTGACGAAATCGCTTGGCAAGGAACTTGCCGGTGATGGAATCACCGTCAATGTGATAACGCCAGCAACAGTGGATACGCCGATCCTCCAGCAATTGAAGCCGGAGTTTATCGATTACATGCTTTCGAAGATTCCCATGCAGCGTTTTGGCAAGGTTGACGAGCTTGCATCCCTGATTACGTGGATTGCCAGTGAAGAATGTTCATTCACGACCGGCGCAGTATTCGACATTTCCGGTGGCCGTGCTACATACTAGGCCACTACCCACCAGTGAAGAGAAAGTTGACCAATGAAACTCTTGCGTTATGGCCCGTTCGGCCAGGAAAAACCCGGTCTTGTCGACAAGGACGGCAATGTCCGTGATCTTTCCGGCCATGTGAAGGATATTGCCGGTGAAGCAATTTCACCTGAAGGCTTGAAGAAACTCGCTGCAATCGACCCCGCTTCACTTCCACTTGTTGAAGTAGAACGCTACGGCGCATGTGTTGCCGGAACCGGCAAGTTCATCTGCATCGGCCTGAACTATTCCGACCATGCAGCGGAAACCGGCGCGACCGTGCCGCCGGAGCCAATCATTTTCATGAAGGCAACATCTGCAATCGTTGGCCCGAACGATGATGTTGAAATCCCCCGCACCTCGCTCAAGACAGACTGGGAAGTCGAGCTTGGCGTTGTCATCGGCAAACATGCCAAATATGTCAGCGAAGACGAGGCGATGGACTACGTTGCGGGCTACTGCCTGATCAACGATGTTTCCGAGCGCGCCTTCCAGGCTGAGCGTCAGGGTCAGTGGACCAAGGGTAAGAGCTGCGACACGTTTGGCCCGACAGGCCCTTGGCTTGTAACCAAGGATGAAGTCAAGGACCCACAGGACCTGAAGATGTGGCTGGAAGTCAATGGCCATCGCTACCAGGACGGCACATCGGCGACGATGGTCTATGGCGTGAAATACCTCGTTTCCTACCTGTCGCAATTCATGAGTCTGCATCCGGGCGACATCATTTCGACCGGCACACCTCCGGGCGTTGGCCTTGGCCAGAAGCCGAATGTGTTCCTCAAGGCAGGCGATGTCATTACTCTCGGTATCGAGGGTCTGGGCGAACAGCGCCAGCAGGTTGTACAGGCCTGATTTAACCTGATTGAGGGCGGTGCTTTGCGCCGCCCTTTTCGTAGGTTTTTCCACGCATTGTCCGGACGCAAAACCGCTTCGCACTTTTGCTGGAAATGCTTCTAATAATCTTTTTCGAAGAACAGACCCGCGCCGGAATCGCCATCGCTGCCAACGGAACCCTTGGCTTTCAGATTGGGCGTAATGTCGAGATTGATCGTGCCCTTGGTATTGCCACCAGCGCCCGCCTCAACACCCAGATAGATATTATCCCTGATATAACGCCCGGCACGAACGCCTGCATTGCCCTCGCTGTCGGTAATAACATCAAGGTCATCTAGCCCCGTGCTCTTGCGCAGGCTATCGATCAGCGAAGAATTGGAACCACCGGCAAGTTCAGCAGCGGCAGTTGCCAGACGCGCAATCTGCAGCGGTGTCAATTCGCTGATAGAGCGATTGAAGATCAGGCGCGCCATGACTTCATCCTGCGGCAGTTCCGGCTGCGACGAGAACACAATCTGCAAATCCGACACGCGCCCTTTGACAGTCACATTGACAGCGATGTCGCTGCTTTGCGTAGTGGCGACGAAGTTGATTTCAGGATCAAGATCGCCAACCAGCGTGACCTGACCTTCCGTGAAAGTAATGCGCTGACCAAGAATGCCAAGACGTCCGCGAATGAGGTCAAAACCGCCGACGGGCTGTATATTCGTTGCGGGGCCGGTTAATCGAACGGAGCCGCCAATCTCCGCATCAAGACCTCGACCACGTACGAAAATTTTGTTTGGAGCAGTGACGTTGATATCAAGCCGCACGACACTTGGCCGCGCTGTCGGTGTTGCTACCTCGCGCTGATCAGCCTTGGCGCGCTTGAGTGTTTGCTGGACCTTTTTTGAAGGGTCCTTGTGCTTCACATCAATGACGGCTGCCGGACCGCCAAAGTTTTCCGGAACAGTGATTTCAGCGCGATCAATATTGATATTACCGGCAATGATAGGATCGCGGGTGAGAGGGCCGTTAACACCCAGCGCGCCCGTTACGGTCGCGACAACGAGATTGCCATCCGCGTAGCGTGCCTTGTCGAGCTTGATGTCGATATTGGCCGGGAAGTTTGCAGCCGCATCGGTTGAGATCGTGCCGGTCGCGCTGACGCTACCGCCAGTCGAAAGCCCCGCCGTCAATGTGCGGATTGTGACAGTCGTGCCCTCCATGCTGCCAAGCAGGGTAATCCGCTGCAAGCGCAGATTCGCTTCCGGGTCCATGATTTCAGCGCCATTGGCGGAGAACATGCCACGTATCTGCGGCTGAGCAAAGCTGCCGGTGACATTGGCCGTGACATCAATATTGCCCTTGGCCTGCGTACCGCGATCCGCAAGGAAGCGATTGGCCAGGGAGAGCGGAATATTGCCGGTGACATTGATGCCCAGTCCATTGCCGGACACTGGAACTTCCCCGCTGGCTGATACAGTAAAGCCCTGCGGTCCATCAACCTTTGCAGAGGAAAGCGAGAGGCGCTCATTGGCGAAACGGCCCGCTGCGGTCAACTGCAAGGGGGCAAGTCCGGCTTCCTGCAAGGGCTTGGCAGAAATGCTTGAGCCCTTCAGGTCAAATTCCGCATTCGGCTTCTGCAAAGTGCCCGTGACGCGGCCACGGCCTGAGATGGCACCTGCAAGGTTCTGGTCCTTAACGATGCCATTGAGCGTCGTCAGCGGGAAGCTCTTCAGATCGAGATCAACGCCAAGTTGTCCCTGCGTCAGAGGTACAGAGCCCCGCGCGGAAGCATCCAGTCCATTTGCCCCGG
The DNA here is from genome assembly GCF_054796155.1 of Phyllobacterium sp. K27. Classification (NCBI taxonomy): domain Bacteria; kingdom Pseudomonadati; phylum Pseudomonadota; class Alphaproteobacteria; order Hyphomicrobiales; family Phyllobacteriaceae; genus Phyllobacterium; species Phyllobacterium sp. K27. The sequence goes on from NZ_CM139240.1 coordinate 324,600, forward strand.
TCAGATGCGCGTCGACATTCAGCTGATCCATCGTCGAGGTGCCTTTGGCATCGAGATTGAGCGCTTCAAGACCTGCCTTTTTCAGCGCTGCTGCCATCACACCACGCGCCTGCATGTCGAAATTGACATCCGGCTTTTCGCGCGTACCACCGATCCTGGCGGTGCCGTTGATTTCTCCGCCGAGGCCAAGATCCGGTTTGATTGTATTGGCAATATCGAGCGGCAGCTTCTGAATTGCGACTGCGAGATCAAGCGTCTGCGCGACTTCGCCACTGACTGTGACTTTGCCATTGCCAATATCAAGAATGATATCGCCGAATGAAACGTCACTGCCGGCAACATTGATCGCTGCGGGCTGCACAAGACGGGCTGCAAGCTTGTCGCGTGTCAGTTCTGCTTTTGCCAGTGACAGGAGATAGCCTTTTTCGGTCGGCTCAAGAGCACCACCAATGGATGTTTTTGCACCGTTTTTCAACGCTGCATCGAGCGTGAAATTGGTAGCCTTACCGCTCTGATCTGCCTGCGCATCAAAATCTGTAATATCGATTCCGGAGGCCGAAACATTTATTGCGCTTACCGTACCATTGGCGGCGGGAACGTTAAAAATGTCCTGCGCCACAAGCGCAATATCTGCTTTGCCCACGGCAACATTGTTGGCCTTCAGACTATCGATCTGTCCTTTGACATCAAGGTTTTGCTTGTCGTCTTCATGCGAAAGCGCAATCGTCGCATCGGCCTTGCCTGTCGCCTCGACGAGGAAGAGCGCCGCAGCGGTTGATATGTCGGACGAAGCCAGCGTCAGATTGCCTTGCAGCAACCCTTTTTTGTCCTGCGTAACATCACCCCGCAGACGTGTTCCGCCTGCAATGAACTGAAGGTTACTGAGGCGTTTTTCATCCTTGCGCACAGCAATTTCCGTAGAAAGATCGGCGCGGATACCATCGAGAAATGCGAGGCCGGAGAGCTTGCCGTCAATATTGTCCTCGACCAATGTTCCATTGAACGAAATATCGCCTTCAGTCAGTTTGCGTCCTGACAATGTGCCCTGCGGCACACCGGCATTGAAGGCAAGCGCAATGATCTTGTCCTGACCCCGTGCACTGCCCTTTACCTTCAGTGCACCACCGGCCTTCTCGGAAAGCAGTGCCAGATCGGTAAGGTCGAAGCCAAAATCAAAATTGGCGGCGCCGCTGGCAAATGTACCATTGGCTGTGACCAGCGTTTGCGGGTTTTCGACCTTGAAGTTCTTGGCACTCAGCCCGTTTTCACCGCGTGCAAGGCCACCGGTGATCCGTGTTTCACCGGCCAGCACTTTGTCGGCTGCATCAATGCCGAGCTTCATGCCGGTGGCATTGCCGTCCAGCATCAGATCAAAGCCGCCGGTCAGCGCTTCAACAAGACCATTGGCCTTCAAATCCAGCGAACCGGCCAGTTCCCGGCCAGCAAGCGCCGAGAAGGGAGAGATACTGGAAGCCTTGACGAGAATATCCCCGCGATAGGCGAATTCGCTGATCGTGCCTGACAGCGAAGCACTCAGTCCGTTGGCGGCGATCAAAGCCTGCGTGAGGTTGACGGGAGTACCCGCCTTCCAGTCGCCATTGACCTTGAGCTGGATCTGGTCGCCAAGTGCTTCGGCAATATCCGCGCGCTTGGCGGTGATGCCGGAAATGTCGCCATTTACGTCATAGGTCAGCGAACGGGCCGCAGGATTATCAATATTTTCAGCCAACCCTTTGGCGACAAGGTTGACCGATTTGGCCGCAAACATTTCCGTCGTCAGGCCGGTGACCTCCAAAGTGCTGGACCAAGAATCATTTGCATTTGTGCCGAAATCAACAGCGAAAATCGCTTTATCGACGGTGGTCTGACCGCCAGCAACGGGCAGGATGACCTTCTTGCCTGTTGGATCGGCAATTGTTGCATCGACTTTCAGCCTACGCAGGAACCCGTCATTTGTCGTTTCGCCTGTGGCGTCGACGAGCAGCGCATTGCTTTTGATGTTAAGGCGATCAAGTGCAAACCCACCGGCATCACGCACCACACCGTTGACCACCAATGCGGTCTCATTGCCGAAGAAGTCTCGGAATATCGGAGGAATAAGCGCGGCAACTTCGCCATCCAGCGTTGTCTTGAAACCAAGCCCGTCCGCCTGACGATCAATCTTGGTATTGCCGGTAAGGACGCGCTTGCCTGCTGCATCAAGGGTCAACTGCAAGGCAAGATCGCTCAATGGGCCAGAGCCCTTCAATGCCATGACCATCGGCGGGCGACCTTCAATATTGAGAAGGTTGGCGAGAATGCCATTTTCCGGCTCATTCAGCGAAAGGTCGAGATCGAGCTGCTGACTGTCATTGGCATAGGCAGCCTTGATCTGGAAATCGCCGCCAGGACCATCCAGACGCTTTATCTGCAAATTGGAATCGAGCGAGCCGCCATCAAGGGTCAGATTTCCCGCAACCGAAATCTCTGATTTCAGGCCAAAAACTGTATCGCCAAAGGCAATGCGGTCGATCTTCAATTCCTGAAGAATAACCGCAAGCGGCAGTTCCGGCAGGCTGAAACCTTTCGCTTCCGGCGAAGGCAAGCCTTCGTCGGGCAGCGGCTTGCGCAAGACATCTATGTTGTCGGCGGCCAGCGTGTTGATATCCAGACGCCCGCGCAGCAATGCGAGGCGGCTCCAGACGATCCGGGCATTAGTGATCTTCAGCCATACACCTTCGCGATCAGCAACCGTGATACTGCCAATATTTGCTTCGGATGAAAGCACGCCCTGAATCTCGGAGATCACAATCTGGCGATTTGGCGTCGATAGCTGGTTTTCAACGAAGCTGAGGAAATATGACTTCTCTGCCTCGGCGCTTGCAGGCGCAGGCGACTGCGCTACGGACGGGCCGACGATAAGGAGCAGAAGAAGGGTTGCGAGAATCCGGATCAAAACGCCTGTCCTATGCCAACGTAGAAAGCAAAACTTGGATCGTCATCGGTCCGGTCAAGCGGAACGGCAACATCAAGCCGGATCGGACCAAGGCCGGTATTGTACCTTATGCCTGCGCCAACACCGAGCCGTAGCTGCTCGGCAAAATCCGGAAAAGATTCTTCCCCGACGTAACCCGCATCGACAAAGCCGACGGCCCCGATCGTCTCGGTGATGCGCATGCGTGCTTCGACGGAGCTTTCGACAAGCGAGCGCCCGCCGATCACATAATCATCGCCATCGCGCCGCACGTTCACACCAATATTGCGATAGGCATAGCCACGGACCGAACCGCCGCCACCGGCAAAGAACAATTGATCCGGCGGCAACTCACCGATTTCAGCGCCAACAATCGACCCGAGCTTCAGACGCCCGGCAAGCACGAAGCGATCATCGGCGCCAAAGCCGTAATAGGTGCGCCCTTCTGCCGTAAACTTGGTGGCGAAGTTGCCATATTCGACTTCATAGAATGGCGACAAGAGCCCTTCAAGATAATAGCCGTTCTTAGGATCAACCTTGCTATCGCGGCTGTCATAGGTCAGCCCGCCAAGTACACCCACTGTCAGAAAATCACGGCTTCCAAAGAAATCATCGTCAAATTTCGACTTGGAGACACTCGCCGTCAATTTGCCGGAGAGCTCATCCGAGAAGATATGAGTCAAGCCAGCTTCAGCAGTGACAGACGTCTGCGTATAGGCATCCAGAACCTTGCGCTCGCCGATCAACGAGGAAATGAAATCCGTGTCGGGCGTCCAAACGCCAGGTTTGGTGAAGCTGACACCCAGAAGGTAGTTGTAGTCTTGCGGATCGTAGGACTGCCCCCCAATGCCGCCGATTTTGGCATCAAAGCGCAAGCGCTCGGCGCGACCAAAAAGATTGCGGTGCTGCCAATAGGTTTCAAAACCGGCGCCGTCCAGTGTCGAATAACTGCCGCCAACACCGAAGCGCCGCAGTTTCTGCTCCTGCACGGCAACAGTGATCGGCAAAAGCCCATCGCTTGTAATCGCGTCGGCCTCTTCGATCCGGGCCGAACGGAAGACCTCCAGCCGTGACAGGCGCTTTTTGGCGCGCTCTATCTCGTCAGGATCATACTCGCGCCCGGGCTCCAGACCTGTGATGAAGGCGACAAATTCAGGGTCCATACGCTCGGCGCCGGTAACCTGCGTCTGTCCGAACGAGGCCCGCCTGCCCGGATCAACGTCGATAATCGCCTCGACCTTACTGTTGTCATGATCGGCGGTAACGTCGCGCGAAATGATCTTCGCCTTTGGATGGCCCTGCTCGCGCCATGCATCGACGGCAAGACGCTCCGCCTTCACAATAGCGGTGGACCGGGCGATATCGCCAACCGCAAATCCCTGTTCTTCAGGCAGATCGACAATATCTTTCTTGTCAATCGGCGGTGGGGCTACATTCTTGATACGTGCAGTGGCGAAAAGAAACTGCGGTCCCGGGTCCACCGAAATTGATACAGTCGCGGGATCGGGCAAAACCGTATCCGGGGGAAGATCGCTCGCCTCACGGCCATCCACTTTGATGCTTATATTTCCGCCGTACCGACCGTCAGCATAAAGCGCACCAAGAATGCGGCGATAGTCGCCTCTTGCTTTGGCAAGCAGTCCGGCAGCACCCGAAGCAGGCTTATCCTTGTCAGCGACAAGGCTGGACGCACCCTCGACGAGCTTTTTGGCCTCTTCGTTTTCTTCGTTGGCGATCTCTACAGTATATTTCTGAGGATCAGCAATGACAGAATCCGCATCATCTTCTTTTTTCTCACCCCACAGGTGAATACCGAAGATTTCGAACGCGTGCGCGGGCGATACAAGGGCTGAGCAAGCCAGCAAGGCGGCGGCAAACAAACTGGCCTGTGGGCGCTTGAAGTCCATCAACCAGTACAATCCTCAACTCAAACAAAACGACACAAACAAACAGGAGTGATGACTCCATATCCTGCAATCGTTAAAATTCATCTCTTTAGCTTAAGAAAAAGATAACATGGCGGGTGATTCAGGCCAAGCCGCAAAGGCACGCGGCAACTTCTGCGAGTTGCATGTTGTGGCCATATCGCCACAAAACTGACGGTTTGCCAAGATTGTCCCGGCAGTCACTTTTTATTGGCAACTGTATTGTTTGTAGTCGACAATGTTTTCCGTATGGCGATCCGAAGGACCCGCGTGAAAACCTGTGATTGCGCTATCCCTGCAAGCCAAATAGGTTATGAAGAACCAATCAGTTCTTCCGGAGCGTATGAATGAAACCCGTATTCCTGCAGTTGCAATGCTTTCCCAGCAAAACCTATGAAGTTGCAGCTGCTCTTTTCGAGCGCGAGATCGTTTCTGAACTCTATTCGACAAGCGGCGATTATGATCTGCTGGCGAAGATTTACATTCCCGAAGATCAGGATGTCGGCAAGTTCATCAATGATAATGTCCTCGACATTCAGGGTATTGCGCGCTCGCTCACGACTATGACCTTCACGGCATTTTGAGCATCCAAAAGCGATTATAGCCTGACAACCGAGACATTAAGTCTCGTTTCATGCGATAATGATGTCACCTATGTAATGTTTGCAATAAAAGCACCGCATTCGGGTAACAAAATTCCATTCTTTGCCATAGAGCCTGTTTTTCTATAGATTGGTTCTTTTGCAATTCACTATCAGGATCATTTGAAAATGCCGCCCTATCGTTCACGTACAACCACACATGGCCGCAATATGGCCGGTGCCCGCGGCCTCTGGCGCGCAACCGGTATGAAGGACGAAGATTTCGGCAAGCCAATTATTGCCGTAGTGAACTCCTTCACGCAATTTGTGCCCGGACACGTGCATCTGAAAGATCTTGGCCAGCTGGTGGCGCGCGAAATCGAAAGCGCGGGCGGTGTTGCCAAGGAATTTAACACGATTGCTGTCGATGACGGTATCGCCATGGGGCATGACGGCATGCTTTATTCGCTGCCATCACGCGAGATCATAGCGGACAGCGTTGAATATATGGTCAACGCCCATTGCGCCGACGCCATGGTCTGCATCTCCAATTGCGACAAGATCACACCCGGCATGCTGATGGCAGCATTGCGGCTGAACATTCCTGTTGTTTTTGTTTCTGGCGGTCCGATGGAAGCCGGCAAGGTAACCTGGGATGACAAGGAAAAGAAACTCGACCTCGTCGATGCCATGGTGGCCGCTGCCGATGACAGCATTTCCGACGCAGAAGTAACGGCTATCGAGCGCTCCGCCTGCCCAACCTGCGGTTCATGCTCGGGCATGTTCACCGCCAATTCGATGAACTGCCTGACCGAAGCGCTGGGCCTGTCCCTGCCGGGCAATGGCTCAACGCTGGCCACCCACGCGGATCGTCGCCGCCTGTTTGTGGAAGCCGGGCACCTCATTGTTGATCTGGCCCGCCGCTACTACGAACAGGATGATGAAACAGCGCTGCCACGCTCCATCGCGTCTTTTGCGGCGTTTGAAAATGCCATGACGCTTGATATTGCCATGGGCGGTTCGACCAATACGGTGCTGCATCTGCTTGCTGCGGCGCATGAGGGCGAAGTCGATTTCACCATGAGCGATATTGACCGGCTGTCGCGCCGCGTGCCCGTTCTTTGCAAGGTGGCCCCTGCGGTTGCCAATGTGCATATGGAAGACGTGCATCATGCGGGTGGTGTTATGGGCATTCTTGGCGAGCTTGATCGTGCGGGCTTGCTTGATACCTCGGTTTACTCCGTGCACGCGGCCAATCTTGGCGCGGCGCTTGATCGCTGGGATGTGATGCGCAGCAAGAACCAGTCCGTGCATGATTTCTTCAAGGCGGCACCGGGAGGCGTTCCCACTCAAGTTGCATTCAGTCAGGAACGCCGCTTTGCCGATGTTGATCTGGACCGCGAAACCGGCGTTATTCGCAACGCGGAACATGCCTATTCCAAAGATGGCGGTTTGGCGGTGCTTTACGGCAATCTTGCCGAAGATGGCTGTATCGTTAAAACGGCGGGCGTCGATGAATCGATCCTGAAGTTCTCCGGTCCTGCGCGCATTTTTGAAAGTCAGGACACGGCTGTTCTTGGCATTCTGAATGGCGGCGTCAAGCCGGGCGACATCGTACTGATCCGCTATGAAGGACCGCGTGGCGGCCCCGGCATGCAGGAAATGCTTTACCCAACGAGCTATCTGAAATCCAAAGGGCTTGGCAAGGCTTGCGCGCTGATCACCGATGGTCGGTTCTCGGGTGGGTCGTCAGGCCTTTCCATTGGTCACGTATCTCCAGAAGCGGCTGAGGGCGGGTTGATCGGTCTGGTGCAGGAAGGCGATGTCATCGATATCGACATTCCCAACCGCAAAATTCATCTTGCTGTTGACGATGCGGTCATTGCCGATCGCCGCGCGCATATGGAAGCCAAAGGCACAGCCGCCTGGAAGCCTGAGGAAAAGCGCAAGCGTAAGGTCACGACCGCACTGCGCGCCTATGGCGCAATGGCAACCAGCGCAGCGCGCGGTGCTGTGAGACAGATTCCCGATCATTGGGAGTGAAGGTGAAGCGCCACGACGTTATTATCTCTCCCCTTGCGGGAGAGAACGTGATTTCAGCATCTTAGCTCTTGCTAAGTGCTAGAAATCACAAGAGAGGGGATTTCTAACTAATTGCCCCCTCTCTTGGCTTTTCTAAGGATTTAGCCAAGAAGCTAAATCCAAGAAAACCCTTTCTCCCCCACAAGGGGGGAGATAAGAGCTTTACTTCACCGCATCCATAACCTTTGTTGTCCAGGCGCCTTCCGGCTTCTTGGTGATTACCGGATCGGAACCACCGCCAAGCAGGGTTTCGACCGTGCGCTCGGCTGCCGCCACATCCAGCACGCCGTCTGAACCTTCCGTCAGCTTGTTGATTTCAGCCACCATGCGTTTCTGGTGCTTCTCGGTCTGGGCGCCGCTGGCGTCATTCTCCAGAACAATCTCGGCAGCTTCATCGGGATTGGCACGGGCATATTCCCAGCCCTTCATCGAAGCCTTGACGAAGCGGGCCAGCTTCTCGACCATTGCCGGATCGTCGAGACTCTTCTGAAGTACGTAAAGACCGTCCTCCAAAGTTGCCACCTTCTCATCTTCATATTTGAAGGTAACGAGCTGGTCTTCCGGAATGCCAGCATCAATGACCTGCCAATATTCATTATAGGTCATGGTGGAAATGCAGTCCGCCTGCTTCTGGATCAGCGGGTCAACATTGAAGCCCTGCTTAAGCACTGTGACGCCCTCCGGCCCGCCATCAGTTTTGAGGCCGAGATGGTTCATCCATGACAGGAACGGATATTCATTGCCGCCGAACCAGACACCGAGCGTCTTGCCCTTAAAATCTTCCGGCTTGGTAATGCCTGTTTCCTTGCGGCAGGTCAGCATCATGCCGGAGCGTTTGAAAGGCTGGGCAATATTGACGAGCGGAAGACCCTTTTCACGCGTGGCAAGCGCTGAAGGCATCCAATCGACAACAACATCGGCACCACCGCCCGCAATGACTTGCGGCGGCGCAACATCCGGGCCGCCCGGCTTGATCTCGACATCAAGATTGGCCTCTTCATAAAAGCCTTTATCCTTGGCGACATAATAGCCGGCAAACTGTCCCTGCGTGACCCATTTGAGCTGGAGAGTAAGCTTGTCCGCAGCCAGTGCTGAACCAGCCATCAAGGTGCTGATGGCGAGCCCCAACGAGAGTGCAATGGTCTTCTTCATGTTTTAGTTCTCCTCTGTTTTTATTTTTTAGTTTTTAGGTTCGGTAAGAAGGATGCCAGAAGGTAACAGCACGTTCAACAAGGGTGATCAGCCCATAGGAAAGCGATCCAGCCAAGGCGGCGACGAATATTTCCGCCCAGACCATATCGACATTCATGCGGCCAACTTCGGCAGATATGCGAAAGCCCATGCCAACAATGGGGGAGCCAAAAAACTCGGCAACAATCGCGCCGATCAACGCCAGTGTCGAATTGATTTTCAGCGCATTGAAGATGAACGGCATTGCCGCAGGCAGACGCAGCTTGAGCAGCGCTTGCCCATAGCTCGAACCATAGGTACGCATCAGATCCCGTTCCATTGCGCCCGACGCGGCAAGCCCGGCAACTGTATTCACCAGCATGGGGAAAAACGTCATGATAACCACAACTGCCGCTTTCGATTGCCAGTAGGAGCCGAACCACATGACCATGATCGGCGCAATGCCGACGACAGGCAGCGCGGCGACCAGATTGCCAATCGGCAAAAGCCCCTTGCGGAGAAACGGCACCCGATCCACGACAATGGCGGCGAGGAAACCCGACCCGCAGCCCATGACATAACCGGCAATGGCGGCCTTCAGATAGGTTTGCTGGAAGTCGGCCCAGAGCGTCGGCACCGAACCTGCTATACGCGCGGCAATCATTGATGGCGGCGGCAGAAGGATTGCAGGAACGCCGAAACCGCGCACCACCACCTCCCAAAGGATAAGCAGCCACGCGCCGAACAGGACCGGCAATGCCAGATTGATCAAACGCTGAGCATTCGGCGACGAGACACGCAAGCTGGCCAATCGCTGGACCGTCAGCCAAGCCAGCAGCCAGGCCGACACAACCATGCACCAGTAACCGAGCAGCGCCCCTGCTGGGCCCATGGAGCCGAGGAGCGATATCAGACACCAGGCGGTGACATGTATCAAAATGAGCAGTGCAATAGTGGAGGAGACCGAGGCCGACGCAAATAGAGCCAGAGCAGCGGCGACAAAGAGGACTACCGGTGTTGCATAAGACAATGTGCTTTGAACATCGGCGCCCGTTGAAAGTACAAGCGAAGCCGCGGACAGGACAAAGGCACCTATGGCCAAGGGCGAGCGGGAAATGTTCATGACCGCACTCCCATACGCCGGTTAACCAGCGTCGACATGACCCCGATGAGGCTGACAAGAATAGCGGCCATAAGCGCCGCCGCTATAAGGGCGGCCCATATCTGCACGGTCTGACCATAATAGGAACCGGCCAGAAGACGTGCGCCAATGCCCGCCACCGCGCCGGTGGGCAATTCACCAACAATGGCACCGACCAAACTGATGGCAACGGCAATCTTCATGGATGTAAAAAGATAAGGCATGGAGGCCGGCCAGCGCAACTTCCAGAATATTTGGGCTTTTGACGCATTATAGGTGCGCATCAGATCAAGATGCATGATTTCCGGCGAGCGCAGACCTTTGACCATGCCGACAGCCACGGGGAAGAATGACAGATAGGTCGAGATCATCGCCTTGGGCAAAAGCCCGGTAATATTTACCGCGTTGAGGACAACGATAATCATCGGAGCAATGGCAAGGATCGGCACGGTTTGCGAGGTGATGATCCATGGCATCAGGCTCTTATCCAGCGTGCGCGAATGCACAATGGCGATCGCCAGAAGAATGCCCAGCAATGTGCCGAATGCAAAGCCGAGCAGCGTGGAGGATAAAGTGACACCGCCATGATAGATCAGGCTGCGCTTCGAGGTGGGCGCAATATTAAAAACGGTCTTGTGGATTTCCGCTGCCACTTGGTGCGGAGCGGGCAAAACTGGCCGCTCCTGAGCCATAGTATTGGCAATCAACTGGCTCGTGGAAATGGTGGTGTTGGCGCGTGCGGCCTGATCGCGCTCGAATGGCGCATTCAAGAATATTGCAAACCCGTACCAAAGTACCAGAATGGCAAGAAGTACTGTACTTACCGGGATAACGCTGTTCCGAATAAAGTTCATAGCGTTGCACCCACATCAACGGGTTCCAGACGATAAAGAATATCCGGCAGACTCTCTTCATTGTCGCCATCCGTTCGCCTGATCTCGCTAAATCCTTCGCGTTTGTAGAATGCCTGCGCCTCGTGATTTGCCACGAAGGTCCACAGCTCGATGAGCCCTGAAGCCTCCATTCTCGCACGATCCAGCAACGCTTTGCCTACTCCCTTTTTGCGGTGCTCCTCGTGCACATAAAGGGCGCTGACAAAATTGTCCGGAGCAAGCGCAATCAGGCCAACGATCTGCTCGTCTTGTTCTGCAACGAAAACCTGTTGCTGAATAAAAACAATCTCCCTGTAGAAATCCGCGACTTCCTGTCTGGAATGAATGCGCGGCATCCACTCAACCTTGTCGATCCAGCTATTAATGATATCAGCAGACTCATTCATGTCACGCAAAAGGGCGGGGCGTATGATCATTTTGCGGCACCCCCTATTTTCATAGATGCGCCTCGTCATAGGAATGGCCGTGCCGCAAGCCTTCCCGCACACGGTGTGCAATTTCCAGAAATTCCGGCGTTTCACGAATATCGAGCGTACGCTCGGAGCCAAGATTACAATCGATAATCTCATGGATACGACCCGGCCGCGGGCTCATCACAACGATCTTGGTTGAGAGAAAAACCGCTTCTGGGATGGAGTGCGTTACAAAGATGACAGTCTTTTGTGTCTTGGCCCAAAGCTTCAACAATTGCTCGTTGAGGTGATCGCGCACAATCTCATCCAACGCGCCGAATGGCTCATCCATCAACAACATATCCGGATCAAAGGACAGAGCGCGGGCAATGGATGCGCGCTGCTGCATACCGCCCGATAATTGCCACGGAAACTTCTTGTCGAAGCCGGCAAGATTGACCAGTTCCAGATTTTTGGCGATGCGCGCCTTGCGCTCTTCCTTGGATATGCCCATTACTTCCAGCGGCAGGGAAATATTACCGCCAATGGTGCGCCAGGGATAAAGTGCGGCAGCCTGAAAAACATAACCATAGGCGCGCTTCTGACGCGCTTGCGAAGGCGTCATGCCATTGACCGATATTGTGCCTGATGTTGGCTGTTCCAGATCGGCAATCACGCGCAGCAGGGTTGTCTTGCCGCAACCGGAAGGGCCGATGAAGGAAACGAATTCGCCGCTGTTCACCGCAAGATCGATGTTCGACAAGGCGTTGACGGGGCCGTCATTGGTCTGGAAGACTAACGACAGGTCCTTGACGTCAATTACATTTTTTGGCGCCGCATCAGCCATTATCTTCGCCTTGGGTCGGAGCGCGACGACTGTCATCAGACGCCTGCCGGAATGTTCTTCGGATCGCGCTCCACTCTACGCGGTGCGGTCAATTCCTTCCAAGTGGAAAGTGCGCGGCTGGCAGAGGGGTTGGCTTCACGCTCTACAAAGCGACCACTGCCGGTTGGCGCAAGCACTTCGCCATCCTTATAGGCAATCTCTCCGCGCGAAATGGTGATGCGTGGCAGGCCAGTCACCTCTATGCCTTCAAAGACATTATAGTCGATAGCCGATTTCTGCGACTTTGCCGAAATGACCTTGGTGGCATTCGGGTCCCAGATGACAATATCCGCATCAGAGCCCGGCAATATGGCACCCTTGCGCGGATAGATATTGAGAATTTGCGCAATATTGGTCGAAGTCGCGGCAACAAACTCATTTGGCGTCAGGCGGCCGGTGCGCACGCCTTTGGTCCACAGAACGGGCATACGGTCTTCAAGGCCGCCCGTACCATTTGGGATCTTGGTGAAATCCCCAACGCCAAAACGCTTCTGCTCGGTGGTAAAGGCGCAATGGTCCGTCGCCACAACCTGAAGACTGCCCGATGCCAGACCGGCCCACAATCCGTTCTGGTTGATCTTGTCTCGGAATGGCGGCGACATGACCCGGCGCGCGGCGTAGTCCCAGTCCTCATTTTTATATTCGCTCTCATCCAAAACAAGGTGCTGGATCAGCGGTTCGCCATAGACACGCATGCCCTTGGCGCGCGCGCGGCGGATCGCTTCATGGGACTGTTCGCAAGAGACATGCACGATATAAAGCGGCACGCCCGCCTGATCGGCGATCATGATGGCGCGATTAGCCGCCTCACCTTCGATTTCGGGCGGGCGTGAATAGCCATGAGCCTCCGGCCCTGTATTGCCTTCGGCGAGGAGCTTTTGCTGAAGATGGGCAACCACATCGCCATTCTCCGCATGGACGAGCGGCATGGCACCGATTTCGGCGCAGCGCAGGAAGGAGGCGAACATTTCATCGTCATCCACCATCAACGCGCCCTTATAGGCCATAAAGTGCTTGAACGTGTTGATGCCGCGTTCGACAACCTTGGGCATTTCGTCGAAAACCTGTTTGTTCCAGCCCGTTATCGCCATGTGGAAGGAATAGTCGGTTCGCGCCTTGCCAGCCTTTTGGAACCAGTCCTGTAGGGCCGCAAGCAATCCGTCTTCGCCGGGGAGAACGAAGTCGACAACCATCGTTGTCCCACCAGCTAAAGCAGCAGCGGTGCCGGTGTCAAAATCATCGCTGGAATGGGTGCCCATGAAAGGCATTTCAAGATGGGTATGCGGATCGATACCGCCGGGCATGAGAAAGCAACCGGTCGCGTCAATAATTTCGCAATTGGCATCCGGGGCGGAAAGTTCGGTGCCGATGGCAGCGATGGTTTCGCCCTCAATCAGTACATCCGCCTTATAGGTGCGGTCGGCGGCAATAATTGTTCCGCCTTTGATCAGTTTCGCAAGCATTGTGTTCGTTCCCCTTTTTGGTCTTTTGCCGAACATGCTGCATATCTGGTTGCTAGATCAGGCTTGAATCTCCGCCGTCTCCAGAACCGCATGCAACAGAACGTCAGTACCGGCAGCAGCCCATTCCTTTGAAATCTCTTCATCCTCATTGTGGCTGAGGCCATCCACGCAAGGACACATCACCATCGCCGTCGGCGCAACACGGTTGATCCAGCAGGCATCATGCCCGGCGCCGGAAACAATATTGCGGTGAGTGTAGCCGAGGCGCTCCGCAGCGTTGCGCACAGCAGTGACGCAACCTTCATCGAAGGTAACAGGATCAAAATGCCCTGCCTCTTCAATCTCAATACCGAGACCAAGCGCCTTGGCAATCTCAGGTGCCTTCGCTTCGATTTCGGTCTTCATTGCGTTAAGCGTCGAAAGGTCCGGCGAGCGAATATCGACCGTGAATACGACTTTGCCTGGAATGACATTGCGGGAATTGGGATAAACATCAACATGGCCGATTGCCCCTACCGCATTTGGCTGATGTGCCATAGCGACGGCGTGAACCAGTTCGGTAATGCGTGCCATGCCAAGACCCGCATTCTTGCGCATTGGCATTGGCGTTGAGCCTGTGTGGCTCTCCTTACCCGTCAATGTTATTTGCAACCACCACAGGCCCTGACCGTGAGTGACGACGCCAATATCCTTACCTTCAGCTTCCAGAATTGGCCCTTGCTCAATATGCAGCTCGAACAGCGCATGCAACTTGCGGGTGCCGACTTTCTCCTCGCCTTTCCAGCCAATGCGTTCCAGTTCGTCACCGAACTTTTTGCCCTTCGCGTCTTCGCGATCATAGGCCCACTGCTCATCATGGATACCGGCGAATACACCGGAAGCCAGCATAGCCGGAGCAAAGCGCGTGCCTTCCTCATTGGTCCAGTTGACGACAACAATAGGGTGTTTCGTCTTTATGTTGAGATCATTGAGTGTGCGGATCAGTTCCAGTCCGCCGAGCACACCCAATACGCCATCATATTTTCCGCCTGTCGGCTGTGTATCGAGATGGCTGCCGACATAGACCGGCAGCGCGTCCGGGTCGGTTCCTTCACGCGTGAAGAACATGTTGCCCATAGTATCGACGCCCATGCTCATACCGGCTTTTTCGCACCAGGACTGGAACAGGCGGCGCCCTTCGCCATCTTCGTCGGTCAGGGTCTGGCGATTATTACCGCCGCGCAGACCCGGGCCAATCTTGGCCATTTCCATCAGGCTGTCCCAGAGCCGGTCGCTATTGATCCGAAGATTTCCTGTCAGCGACATTTATCTGCTCCCTATGCCAGGTTCTTCAACACATCGGCGAGCGTATCGAACAGATGATCGATCTGGCCCTTGCTGATCGTCAAAGGCGGCGAGAGCGCAATGATGTCGCCGGTCGTGCGGATCAGCACGCCCTTCTCATAGGCATCCAGGAAGGCCTGGAATGCGCGCTTGGTCGGTGCACCTTCAATTGGCTGGAGTTCGATGGCACCGATTAATCCGAGATTGCGGATGTCGATGACATTTGGCAGTCCCTTCAGCGCGTGCAGAGCATTTTCCCAATAATCTGAAAGTTCCGAAGCGCGGGTCAGCAAGCCCTCTTCCTCATAGGTGTCGAGCGTTGCGAGAGCCGCAGCGCAGGCAACCGGATGGCCGGAATAGGTGTAGCCGTGGAAAAGCTCGATCAGATTTTCGGGGCCATTCATGAAGGCCTGATAAATATCCGAAGAGGCAAACACAGCTCCCATCGGAATGACACCGCTGGTGATGCCCTTGGCTGTTGTCACCAAATCCGGCACCACACCGAAATAATCGACCGCGAACGGCGCACCGAGACGGCCAAAGCCGGTGATCACTTCATCGAAAATCAGCAGAATGTCATGCTTGGTGCAAATCTCGCGCAAGCGCTTGAGATAGCCCTTTGGCGGAATGAGAACGCCCGTTGAACCCGCTACCGGCTCCACGATAACAGCTGCAATGTTTGACGCATCGTGCAGGGCAATGACCTTTTCCAGATCATCAGCAAACTCAACGCCATACTCCGGCTCGCCGCGTGTATAGGCATTGCGTGCCAGATCATGCGTATGGCGGATATGGTCGATGCCGCTCAATGCATTCCCGAATGTCTTGCGGTTACCGGAAATGCCGCCGACGGAAATGCCGCCAAAGCCGACACCATGATATCCGCGCTCGCGGCCAATCAGCTTGACCTTGGTGCCATTGCCTTTGGCACGATGATAGGCGAGCGCAATCTTCAGCGCTGTATCGACCGATTCAGAACCGGAATTGGTGAAGAACACATGGTCGAGCGGCGATGGCAGCATGGCGGCCAGACGCGCAGCCAGCTCAAATGCCTTGGGATGTCCCATCTGGAAAGCAGGCGCGTAATCCAGCTCAGCCACCTGCTTTTGAACAGCTTCAACGATCTTGGGGCGACCGTGGCCCGCATTGCAGCACCAGAGACCAGCAGTCCCATCCAGGATTTCGCGGCCATCTTGAGACTTGTAGTGCATGTCTTTCGCACTGACGAGGAGGCGGGGATTTTGCTTGAACTGCCGGTTTGCCGTGAAAGGCATCCAGAACGCATCAATGTTGTTTGTCCCCAGTGCCGCTTTAGACATGTGACGAAGCCTCCTGATTGCGGATATTACCGCTTGTTTTGTGTTCCCGAATGATTGAACCTTTGGGTGGATTCAAAAACCAATTGCCAAAAACTTGACTAGTTGGTCAAAATGCAGGCTAGAAGAGCATAGTTAGACGGTCAAGCGCTTTATAGGCATTTCAACCCGTTGCCGGGACAAGCGGAATTGCCATTTTGTCGCGGGTGGGTGGAGTAATTGGCAGATGGCGAAAGCTGCGAAGCAGAAGACGAATGGTGCCCCGGAGAAAACGACCCGTATTCAGGAAATAAACCGTCGTCTGATCCTCGATGCGGCGCTCGATGCTTTTTCCACCTACGGGTTTCGCGGCACGACAATTGACCAGATTGCCGACAAGGCCGGCATGTCAAAGCCCAACCTGCTTTATTACTTTCCACGCAAGCAGAATATTTATGTAACGCTGCTCGAGGAAACGCTGGCAGAGTGGCTTGCGCCTCTTGCCGATATCGATCCGGAGGGCGACCCGATCGAGCAACTGCGTAAATACATAACGCTTAAAATCAAAATGTCCGAAAGCCACCCGGAAGCGTCCCGTCTGTTTGCCAACGAAGTGCTGCACGGCGCACCGGCGATCAGCGACTTTCTGGCCAAACATTTGAAACCGCTGGTCGACGAGAAAGCTGTTGTCATCCGGCGCTGGGTGGGCGAAGGCAAACTTGCTCCGGTTGACCCCTATCATCTTATTTTCATGATCTGGGCAACCACGCAGCATTATGCGGATTTTGACGTGCAGGTCCGCGCCATTATGGGCAGTCAGGTTGGCCGCCCGGGCTTTCGCGAGCAGACGGCACAGGCTGTGCTGAGCATTATTCTCAATGGGATCAGACCGCGCGATTGATATAGATAATGCCGCGTTCGATTGCATTGCTCTCCTGCGTGGTTCGACAAGCTCACCATGAGGGGAGTTGCAAGTGGCAGGGACAGATTGAGACGAAGCAGACGGTCTCTTTTGCAGCCTGCTTTCTTTCCTCATGGTGAGCTTGTCGAACCACGCACAAACTGGGTTGCCATAAGTTCAAATAGAACTACGGCTAATCTCTCACTCCGCCGCCACCTTTGCCATCGGATTATTGGGGTGCGTGGTCCAGTTGGCATAGTCTGGCTGAACAGGTGTTTTGGTACGCGGATCGACACCCGAAAGCATAGGCACCATATCGATACAGTTCTCCACGGGGCAGACATTAACGCAGAGGTTACACCCGACGCATTCCTCATCGATCACTTCGAAATGCCGCACGCCATCAACCATGGAAGTAATCGCCTGATGCGATGTGTCTTCGCAGGCGATGTGGCAACGCCCGCATTTGATGCACAGGTCCTGATCGATCTGCGCCTTGGTGATGTAATTCAGGTTCAGATATTGCCAGTCGGTTACATTGGGTACGGCCATGCCGCGGAAATCTTCAATAGAGCGGAAACCACGTGAATCCATCCAGTCAGACAGACCGGAAATCATTTCCTGCACAACCTTGAATCCATAGGTCATTGCCGCAGTGCAGACCTGCACATTACCGCAACCGAGAGCGATGAATTCTGCCGCGTCGCGCCATGTTGTGATGCCGCCAATACCGGAGATCGGAAGGCCGTGCGTTTCCGCATCACGGGCAATTTCCGCAACCATGTTGAGCGCTATCGGCTTGACCGCCGGGCCGCAATAACCGCCATGTGAGCCGCGACCATCAATGGAAGGATTGGGTGCAAACGTATCAAGATCGACCGAAACAATAGAATTGATCGTGTTGATCAGCGATACGGCATCGGTTCCGCCGGACTTGGCAGCGCGAGCGGGCTTGCGCACATCGGTGATATTGGGCGTTAGCTTGGTGATGACCGGCATGCGCGTATATTGCTTGCACCAGCGAACCACCATTTCGATATACTCGGGCACCTGACCAACCGCAGCGCCCATGCCACGCTCCGACATTCCATGCGGACAGCCGAAATTCAACTCGATACCGTCGCATCCGGTTTCCTCAACGCGGGGAAGAATCGCCTTCCAAGCCTCTTCCTCGCAAGGCACCATGATCGATGCAATCAGCGCACGGTCCGGCCACTTTTTCTTGACCTCAGTCATCTCGCGCAAGTTGACCTCAAGCGGACGGTCAGTGATCAGCTCGATATTATTGAGGCCAAGCAAGCGCCGGTCCGGGCCGTGGATTGCGCCATAGCGCGGGCCGTTGACATTGACGACGGGAGGTCCTTCTTCTCCAAGCGTTTTCCAGACCACGCCACCCCAACCCGCCTTGAAGGCGCGCTCGACATTATATGCCTTGTCAGTTGGTGGTGCAGAGGCCAACCAGAATGGATTTGGAGATTTGATGCCAAGGAAATTCGATGAAAGATCAGCCATGATAGATTCCTTCAGCCGTTAATGTGGCCTGGATTGGCAGGGTGTTGCGCAGAAGTGGTGGCGGATTCGGAATTGCTGGCAATGACAGCCTCAGCAAAGCCGCTGACCTTTTCCGGCTGCATCGACAGAGCGCGATGAATGGATTCGGCCGCAAGCTTGCCATCCTGCACACCTGCCACGGTCAAATCCTGACCATCTGCAACACAGTCGCCACCTGCCCAGATTCCGGGAATTGATGTGCGACGCTCCTCGTCAACACTGATACGGCCACGCGAAAGCGCCATTCCCGCATCGCTGAGAATTTTCTCAGCCGGCATTTGGCCGATGGCCTTGAAAATCTGATCACTTGCCAGCGTCACGCTTTCGCCCGATGTCTCCAGCTTGCCCTCATTCATTGTCGTGTAGTCGAGTGTGATGCCGCAAACCTCGCCACGTTCATTGCGTGTCAATGCGCGCGGCTGCAACCAATGACGGATGATCACGCCACTCTTCAGCGCCAATTCCTGTTCGAACCCACTGGCGTTCATGCTTTCCGGGCCACGCCGATAGGCAATGATAACGTTCTCTGCACCGAGCAGTTTTGTCTGGACTGCGACGTCGATGGCAGTCATGCCGCCACCGATGACGACAACATCCCGCCCGACGGCGATTTGCGAAAGGTCGTTACTCTGTCGCAGAACTGAAATGTAATCTACAGCGTCAATGCAGCCTGCTGCATCCTCTCCATCAAGGCCAAGCTCGTTGACGCCTGGCAGACCCAACCCCAGGAAAACGGCGTCAAAACCGGCGCGCAATGCATCAAGGCTGATGTCACGTCCAAGCGCCTTGTCGTTCTGAATGGTGATACCACCAATTTCCAGAATGAAATCCAGTTCTTTCTGGGCGAAATCATCAACGCTTTTATAGGCGGCGATACCATATTCGTTGAGACCGCCTGCCTTGGGGCGGGCTTCAAAAATCGTTACATCATGGCCATACATGGCCAGACGATGAGCAGCAGAAAGACCCGCAGGACCCGCACCCACCACCGCAACGGACTTGCCGGTAGGCGCAGCGCGCGTGAAGGGGTGCTGGCCGTTTTCCATCAGATAATCGGTAGCGTAACGCTGCAACAGGCCAATTTTTACCGGCTTTCCTTCTGCTGCCTCGCGGACACAGGCCTGCTCGCAAAGCGTCTCCGTCGGACACACTCTGGCGCACATGCCGCCAAGAATATTTTCGCTCAAAATTGTCTTTGCCGAACCAGTTGGATTGTCCGCCGCGATCTCGCGGATGAAAAGTGGTATGTCGATGCCAGTCGGACAGGCATTCATGCAAGGCGCGTCATAGCAGAAATAGCAGCGGTCAGATTCCACAAAGGCTTCATGCCGCGAAAGTGGCGGATGCAAATCAGAAAAGACTTCGTTGTAGTCGCCACTTGTGAGCCGTCCGGCCCTGACGTCACGGATTCCTGAATCCATCGATCCCATGAAATGGCATCTCCCATATCTGTGGCAGCGTCCGGTTCCCGTGGATCACCGCCATTTGCAGAATGAGCCGGTTGGTTCGGCTCTGTTATGGAAAGAATGGCATAGTTTCACAAAAGGTCAAATTTTTTATCAAATGGTCAATAATCATACTCTTATGAGGGTGTTGTCGATCTCCCTACACCTCCTACTGTGCGTGGTTCGACAAGCTCACCATGAGGAAGATACTAAACTGTAAGGAGCCAGGCTCGGCGAGCTAACAACTATAATTGCAAGCAACCACATTCCTCATGGTGAGCTTGTCGAACCACGCACAACGCCATCTTGCAATCAGAGTCAAAGTCTATGAGCACTGGACTAAATGTTTACTCAGCGGGCAGTTGTGCCCGCGCACCGACCTGCTGTAGCTCACGCTGAAGTCTCGCCTCTTCCTCCGCCTTCGGCTTGGAGAACCCGGCCAGAAGGAGATAAGCCACCGGTGTAAGGAACAGGGTTGAAGCCGTTGCCAGTCCAAGTCCACCGACGATAACCCAACCGAGCGCAATACGGGCTTCCGCGCCTGCACCGCTGGCAAGGACCAGCGGAACACCGCCAAGAATTGCGCAGAGCATTGTCATGACAACGGGACGCAGGCGGATCGTCGCTGCCTCTTCAATCGCCTGGCGCACATTGCGGCCTTGATCGCGCAGATGATTGGCAAATTCGACGATAAGAATACCATTTTTCGCCATGATACCAACAAGCAGCACCAGTCCGATCTGGCTGTAGACATTCATGCTTGTCCCGGTCATCACCATGGCAAAGACCGCACAGGCAAGGCCAAGCGGAACTGTCGCCATAACAATCACAGCACTGATAAAGCTCTCGAACTGCGCGGCAAGCACCAGAAGGATGATCAGGATGGCAAAGCCGAATGTGATGAGCATGCTTGAGGAATTCTCGCCAAGCGTGGCAGCCTCGGCCAAAGGAATGAGACGATATCCAGGTGGAAGCAATGGCTCGGCAATTGTCTGGGCTTGCGCATAAGCATCGCCAAGGGCAAAAGTCGGCAACAGGCTTGCCGTGATGGCGACCGACCGCATCTGCTGTTCACGGGTCAATGCGGGAGGCACAGCGACTTCTTTCAGTTGCGCAATCGTCGACATGGGCACGAAGCGGCCATCTTGCGTCCGCAAAAATACATTCTCCAGATCAGTAGGATCATTGATCGGGTCAGTGGTAGAGACGAGCTTCACATCGAAGCTGCGGTCTTCAATGTAAACTGAACCGATCTTGTAGCCGTCAAGCACTGACTGCAAGGCTTGTGCCAAACCAGTAATATCTATGCCCAAATCCGATGCACGTTCGCGATCAATCGTGACTGCCAATTGCGGCTGTGTTGGCTCATTTGTCAGGCGCGGTCTGTCGAATCTGGAATCTTTTTCCAGTTCGGAAACGATCTTGGCAGCAGTCGTTCCCAGTTCGGCGTAACTGGTACCCACGACAGCAAATTGCAGACCATTGCCAGCACCCCGAATGCCGAGCGAGTTGGGTTGCGCGGCGAATACCTGAATGCCCGGCACAGAGCGCACCCGCTTCGACACATCCGCAACAATCTGCTGCTGCGTTCTTGTGCGCTCATTCCACTTGGCAAGGCTAAGAACCATAAAGCCGCGATTGGTATTGCCCCCCTGCCCAGCAATCGAGAACGTGTTCTGAATTTCTCCCGAGTCGCGCAAAGGTTGGATCAGTGTTTCGATCTGACGCAGTTTATCGTTAAAATATTCAAGGCTGACACCTTGGGGCGCTGTGATCCGCAAGAAGGCGACCGCACGGTCTTCAGGCGGTGTCAGTTCCTGCTTGAGCAGGGAAAATGCACCAAATGCGGCGCCGGCGAAAAGGATGGAAGCAACAACCACGATCCAGGGTGCAGCAAGACAGGCGTGCAGCAACCACTTGTACCAGCTGCCAAGACGATTGCCCATACGGCCAACCACACCGGGCGCATGGGCAACTTCTTGATGGCTCGCCTCACTTGCACTCAAAAGACGCGACGCGAGCATCGGACAAAGAGTGAGCGCCACGACCGATGAGAGAAGCACGCAGATGGCCAGAACAAAGCCGAATTCTCGGAACAGACCGCCTGTTTGGCCGGGAAGAAAAGACAAAGGCACAAACACTGCTGCCAATGTGACAGTTGTCGCGATGACCGCAAAGAACACTTCCTGCGTGCCGAGAACTGCAGCAGCACGTGGGCCCATGCCTTGATTGCGGCGGCGGACAATATTTTCCAGCACAACAATCGCGTCATCCACCACAAGCCCCGTTGCAAGCACCAAAGCCAAAAGCGTCAGAATATTGATGGAAAAGCCTGCCAGATAGATCGCCGATATTGTACCAATCAATGCAACGGGCATGCTGACGGCGGGAATCAAGGTTGCCCGGATATCCCACAGGAAAAGATAGATAATAGCGATGATGATAATGACCGAAGCAGCCAGTGCTATTTCCACCTCGTGAACAGCGCCATTGATAAAGTCCGCATCATCGCTGGTGACGCGGATTTCGACACCCTCCGGAAGGGTCTGCTGAAGCTGCGCGACTGCAGCGCGAATACCAGTGGAAATATCCAGCGTATTGGATTGCGCCTGACGGATAATTCCAAGGCCGATGCCGGTCTTTCCATTGGCCCGCAAACTTGACGTGCCGATATCGGGACCAAGTGTGACGGTGGCAACATCGCGTATCTTCGTCCGGCCTTTGATGATGATATTCTCGAATTCCTCTGGCGTCGTGACGGGCGCAGTTGCACGTACGACGATGCTTTGATCATTGCTGTTGAGCTGACCGGCCGGCGTGTCAAATGCCATGGTTGTTAAAGCATTACGGATATCGGCAACATTCATGCCAAGGCTTGCAAGCTTGCCCTGATCAATATCGATACGGAAAATCTTGTTACGATCACCATTAATCTGCACATCGGCAACACCAGGAACAGAGGCAAGCACATCTTCGATCTGATCTTCGACGAGCACTGTCATGTCTTCGACGGCCATAATGTCTGACGTGACGGCAAGCCGCATGACCGCATCGGAATTTGCGTCCGCCTTGACAATCCGCGGCGGGTCCGCCTGCTCTGGCAGCGTATTGGTGATGCGGCTGATGGCGTCGCGCATATCGGCAGCGGCGACATTCAGATCGACGCCATCATTGAATTCGACCGTAACGCGGCTGCTGCCGAAGGACGAACTTGAGGAGATGGATTTAACGCCCGAGACGCGGGAGACAGCGCCTTCGATCGCGGAGGTCAACTCGCGGTCAACCGTTTCGGCAGCGGCTGACTCAAAATCCGTGGAGACGGTGACCACCGGTCTGTCAACATCGGGGAGTTCGCGTACATCAACGCCGTAATAGGCAGCCAAGCCAGCCACGACAATCAAGGCATTGAGCACCAAGGCCATGACCGGCCGACGGATGAACAGGGCGGTAAAGCTCGTATCCAGATTGTTTTGTGTTGTCATGATGACCTCAGCCAGCTTTGCCGGCAGAGGCAAGAGGGCCTTCTTCGCTGTTTTGCTTGGGTGCAGGCTGTCCTTTTATATGAACGAGTCCACCCTCGCGGACCGACTGGACGCCTTCAGTAACAATCGCGTCGCCCGGCTTGATGCTCGCATCTACCAGAACATTGGCAGCATTTCGCTGGACAATCCGAACCGGAACGCGGCTCGCTTTGTTTTCTGCAATCTTCCAAACATAGGCGCCATCGGTACCCCACTGGATCGCCAACGGATCCACTGCGGTATAGGTGTCGCCCGGAAATGCAATGGATATCTGGAAAGCCATGCCTTCGCGCAGCGTATCCTTTGGATTGGTGATGCGTGCCTGCACATGCAAAGTACGACTGGCAGGATCAACCCGGCTGTCAATGGCGCTTACCGAGCCCTGAAATGTTTCACCAGGGCGCGCAATTGAGCTCGCAGACACCGGCGCGCCAACGGCGATCAATGGCGCAAAGCGTTCCGGCACCCAGAAGTCTACAAGCACCTCAGAGCGGTCGTCGATCGTCGCTATCTGTGTTGAAACGGTAACATAATTGCCTGCATTGACTGGTAGAATACCGACGATACCGCTGATCGGCGCTTTAATATCACGCCGGTCCAACGCCAACTCTGCCTCGCGCAAATTCAATGCTGCGTTTTCCACTGCAAGTTCGGCATCAGACACCTGAACAGCCGACACTGTATTGGTCGTACTGAGGTTTTCTGCGCGTTTCAGCTTGGTCTGCGCATCTTTGAGGGCGCTTCGGGCCTTTTCGGCAGTGATCATTTCAGCTTCTGAATCGAGCTTGGCGATCACATCATCCGCCATGACTTTCGACCCGGACTGGGCAAGCACTTCTGTCATTCTGCCAGCTGCAAATGGTGTAACAGAGACGGAGCTTTTGGCTTTTCCCGTGCCGATGGCCGAAAGCCGATCATTGATCTTTGCTTCGGTTGCCGTCTTCACAATCACAAGCGGCAATCCTTGTCCGCCGCCGCGCCTGCCGGAACCAGCGGCTGGTTCGGTGGTTGTTGTCGGGGCCGTATCAATGCCAGCCTTTTTGAGAAGTTCATTGGAGCCTTGTGAGAAGTACAACCAGCCAGCTCCGGCACCGGCCAGAACCACCAAGGCAATCAGAATTTGTTTCCAGGCCTTCATCCAACACTCCAAAGCCGGTTCCGTTGAGGGAGCCAGCACATACTCTTACAGGTTGCACGGCGATCCGCAGCGAACAGCCCTATCTATTGCAGAGAATAAAGCGCTTTGATGTCGCCGTTAATGACAAATCGGTGAGATTACAAAGATTTAATCGAACGGCCCAAGTCAACTTTGCCATGGAAAGCAAGTTTCTCCGTCGCTCTTCTTGATGAGCGTGGTCTGCCGTGCAACATGGCGGGCGACATATTCGTAAGGATAGCATTCGATGGCGACCAAAACCGATATAGCGCGGCGTGTTTTCAACCATACCTGGAAACTTGATCCCATCGTCCGCAGTCTTCTTGATACGGACTTTTACAAACTCCTGATGCTTCAGATGATTTGGGGCGTTTATCCCAAGGTGGATGCCACTTTCACACTCATTAACCGCACCACCAAGGTGCGGCTCGGTGACGAGATCGATGAGCAGGAACTACGCGCACAGCTTGACCACGCGCGGGAAGTGCGTTTCACGAAAAAGGAGATGATCTGGCTTGGCGGTAACACGTTCTACGGCAAGCACCAGATATTCGAGCCGGATTTTTTGAGCTGGCTGGCAAATTTCCAATTGCCCGAATATGAGCTGATCAAGCGCGATGGCCAATATGAGCTCAATTTTCACGGACCGTGGATGTACACCACCATGTGGGAGATTCCGGCACTTACAATCATCAACGAATTACGCTCGCGCGCTGCTATGAAACGCCTGGGTCGCTTTGAGCTTGATGTGCTTTATGCACGCGCCAAAGCCAAGATGTGGACAAAAGTCGAGCGCTTGCAGAAATTGCCCGACATCAGAATCTCTGACTTCGGCACCCGCCGCCGTCATTCATTTTTATGGCAGCGCTGGTGCGTTGAGGCGTTGAAAGAAGGCATCGGCGCTTCGTTTACCGGCACTAGCAATGTGCTGATGGCGATGGATAATGACCTGGAAGCGCTTGGAACAAATGCTCACGAACTGCCCATGGTTCTGGCAGCTTTGAGCGAAACCAAAGAAGAACTTCTGGCATCTCCCTATAAGGTACTTCAAGACTGGAACCGCTATTATGGCGGCAATCTTCTCATCGTACTGCCCGATGCTTTTGGTACGGCGGCTTTCCTGCGCGATGCGCCGGATTGGGTTGCGGACTGGACCGGTTTTCGGCCCGATAGTGCCCCGCCTATTGAAGGCGGAGAGAAAATCCTTGCCTGGTGGAAAGCCAAGGGCAAGGACCCGCGCGAGAAATTGCTGGTGTTTTCCGACGGCCTTGATGTCGATACAATTGAGGAAACCTATCGCCACTTTGATGGGAAAGTTCGCATGAGCTTCGGCTGGGGCACCAACCTCACCAATGATTTCGAGGATTGCGCTCCGCGCTTCAACGACCAATTGAACGCAATCTCACTTGTCTGCAAGGTGAGCTACGCCAATGGCCGCCCGGCTGTAAAGCTTTCGGACAATCCGAAGAAAGCTACCGGCGATGCTTCTGAGATTAAACGGTATCTGGAGATTTTCGGCGCGGAAGATCGCGTGGAGCAGACTGTAAAAGTCTGACTCCACGCTAATAACGAACTGCTTATTGCAGCATTACCGTGCGCAATTCATGCTCCTGCGCGCCGACAAGAACGTTTTCACGTTCATCGGAAAGCACAATAGGATCTCCATTGGCTGCAAAGAGTGCCCAAAGCTCAACGCCCGGCGCCATAGGCGGGAGGGCCGGAAAGCTGGTGGCAAGATCATCGGTATTCACCTTGCGCAGATAAGCTACCTGACCGGCGCCGAGACGGGAGAATTCAAGTTCAGTAAGAGGATTCGTTTGCATAATAGCCTCCTTTTTTGGACAGCCTCTCGTGAGCCCTGCCCTGTTAGAGCCCTGATCAGTCTTCGACCGCAATATTGATGCGCTTGACCAATCGTTCGGGTTCAGGCCGGTCGAGATCGATCGACAGTAGCCCATTCTTTAAAGTGGCGTTGCTGACCCGCATTCCATCGGCAAGAACAAATATGCGCTGGAACTGGCGAGCCGCGATACCACGGTGCAAATATTCACGCGTTTCTTCCTCGGTCTGACGACCGCGAATAATCAGCTGGTTATCTTCCGTGGTAACTTCGAGATCGTCGCTGGAAAATCCCGCCACGGCGAGAATAATGCGCAACTGCTCACGATCGTTATTGCAACGGATACGCTCGATATTATATGGCGGGTAGCCGTCGCCGGATTTGGCGATACGCTCCAACGTCTTTTCCATCGAATCGAATCCAAGCAGCAATGGGCTTGAAAATGGTGTCATTCGCGTCATCCAAGCAGTCCTTTAGTAAAGCGACCTAAAGCAAAACCCGTAATTCAACAGCATTTCGCTCCTGTACTCAGATATGGTCTATCGACCTTGAGACTTCAAGTGGTACGGCATAGAGCAAGTTTTGTTTATATAGAGTCATTCTGCCGGAGGGAATTCGTGGACAAGGTCGAGGGATTTAGCGAGGGCGATGTTTATACATCGGACGAGACTGAAGCCCGATGGATTTGGTCCGAATTCACCCGGCCCTTTGGGTTTCCGGCTGACGGCCAACCACTTTGTCAGGCAGCTTCGTCCGATGGATAAACATCGACCTCGCTACCTTCCGCGTGGGTTGTCTCGTCATCCGAGAAACAGAATTGGCTCTATATAAGCAAAATTTGCTCTAGCATGAGAGAAACCGACAAATGGCACGTAAAATCATCATCGATACGGATCCGGGGCAGGACGACGCCCTCGCAATTCTTCTGGCATTTGCCTGCCCGGAACTGGCCGTGCTGGGTATTACGGCCGTTGCCGGCAATGTGCCGCTTGCCCTGACCGAGGTGAATGCACGCAAAATCTCCGAATTGGCCGGTCGCCCCGATGCACATGTGTTTTCCGGTGCTGACCGTCCGCTGATACGTCCTCTGGTCACAGCCGAGAATGTTCACGGCAAAACCGGCCTTGACGGCCCTGACCTGCCTGAACCATCCATGCCTTTGCAGGACCAGCATGCTGTCGATTTCATTGTTCAGACTTTGCGCAACGAACCAGCGGGAACAGTTACGCTTTGTGCGCTTGGGCCGCTAACCAATATTGCCCATGTCCTGCTGCGCGCTCCGGAACTTGCTCCGCGGATCAAAGAGATTGTCTTGATGGGCGGCGGCTTCTTTGAGGGTGGCAATATAACGCCGACTGCCGAGTTTAACATCTATGTCGACCCACAGGCTGCGCAAATCGTCTTGCGGTCAGGTATTCCAGTTGTAATTCTGCCATTGGATGTGACACACCAAGCTCTGACCACTGCCAAACGCATTGATCAATTCCGGGCCATGGGCACCAAATGCGGCGATGCCTCGGTCGCCCTGCTTGAGTTTTTTGAACGCTTCGATGAAGAGAAATATGGCAGTGATGGCGGACCTTTGCACGATCCGAATGTTATTGCCTACCTGCTAAAGCCGGAACTTTATACCGGTCGTCATTGCAATGTCGAAGTGGATGCATCCAATGAACTGACGCTCGGCATGACAGTCGTTGACTGGTGGGGTGTTACCGACCGCCCAAAGAATGCTTTTTACATTCGCGACGTGGATTCTGATGGCTTCTTCGAGCTTTTGACCTCGCGGATAGCAACGCTGCCTTAGGCAGCTGTTGGCTGACATTTGATGCTGTGCGTGCTTCGCCCTTCGACAAGCTCAGGATGGCTCAGCATGAGGGAAGGTCGCACCTCTCAAGAATGTGTGATGGCCGCTGCGATTGGGTTGAGGGCGTCGCCTTCTTCCTCATGCTGAGCTTGTCGAAGCACGCAAGCCAGTCAATCCGATCAGAACTGTATCAGGCGGCTACGCTATCCTTCTGGGTGCCTGGAGCAAGTGTAATCTCCAGGCCATTCAGTTCTTCCGTCATGATCAGCTGGCATGACAAACGTGAATTCTCCTCGACGTGAAATGTCACGTCGAGCTGATCGATTTCTTCATCCAGCGGCGCAAAAAGCTTCTCGGTCCATTCCTGCTCGACATAGCAATGGCAGGTGCCGCAAGCGGCAGCGCCGCCGCATTCCGCCTTGATGTCGAGCCCCCAATCCCGGATGACTTCCATGACACGGAAGCCTTCCAAGGCTTCCAGCGTATGGCGTTCGCCCTTTTGATCGGTGACATGGATGTAAAGAGAATCAGACACTCAAGCCGCTTTCAGTTTCTTCTGGAGGGATGTCGAGGACGTCGTATACTGGAAAACGATGCGTTCGCCAGGAGCAACGATGCGTTTTGCTGCATGGGACATCAAAGCCGCCTCATGGAAACCTGAAAGAATAAGCTTCAGTTTTCCCGGATAGGTATTGATGTCGCCAATGGCGAAAATACCGGGCTCCGATGTTTCGAACTTCTCCGTATCGACCGCAATCAGGTTTTGATCGAGGTTCAGGCCCCAATCTGCGATTGGACCTAGCTTCATCGTAAGGCCAAAGAATGGCAGCAAACGACTGGCGGCAAGAACTTCTTCCCCGCCTTCTCCGCCTTTGAGAAGCACCTTGGAAATCTGGCCATCGGCACCCTCAAGGCTACCGAGCTGGCCCATACGGAACTTCACACGGCCTTCTTTTTCAAGCGCCCACATCTTGTTGACACTGTCGGGAGCAGCGCGGAATTCCGGGCGACGATGCACCAGCGTCACGGACTTTGCCACTGGCTCAAGGTTCAGCGTCCAGTCCAGTGCAGAATCGCCACCGCCAACGATCACAACATCATGATCGCGGAAAACCTCGATCTTGCGAACGGCATAATGGACGCTGACGCCTTCATAATGTTCGATTTCAGGGACAGGCGGACGCTTGGGCTGGAATGAGCCACCGCCTGCTGCGATAACAATGACCTTGGTCAAAAAGACTTCATCCGCATCGGTTTCTACACGGAACCGGCCATCCTCAAGACGCGTAAGGGCAGTCACCATTGTGGAAAAATGGAACTGCGGATCAAAGGGAGCAATCTGTTTCAGAAGGTTATCGGTCAGGTCCTGTCCGGTTACTTCCGGCAATCCCGGAATGTCATAGATCGGCTTTTCCGGATAAAGTTCGGCACATTGGCCGCCCGGGCGATCAAGAATATCGATGACATGGGCGCGCAAATCCAGCAGGCCAAGCTCGAACACCGCAAAGAGGCCAACCGGCCCGGCACCGACGATAACGACATCTGTTTCAATAATTTCAGACATATAAGTGCTTTCCAACAAACCGAATTGAACTTTAGTGTTTCAAGCGCCAGGCACGCGGCGCCAGCTATAGGCGCCCGGCACGGTGTGTGACCCTCTGCCCGGTTGATAATAGCCAGGCGCATCGTGCAGATTGTGCTCCGCAAGGCGCGTCAGCGTCACGGCATGCGTCACTTTCATCGTGTCGAATCCGGTACGCAGCATATAGGCAACCTGATCAATAAGCACATCGCCCACTGCACGCAATTCTCCCTTGAACTGGTGCTGGTTCTTCAAAATGTCCGCCTTTGAGTAGGACCGGCCATCATTAAAGGCGGGAAACTGCAAGGCAATCAGCGGTATTGTATCCAGCAATGGCAGTAACGGATCGATACTTTCACCCGGCGCAACCGAAACCCCAATCTTGCGGTTGGTTGCGTTGCGAACGCTCTCGTCCAGCCCAAGCCAGACAGCCAATGGCAGGATCACAGCGGGTGCATCGCCAGTTTCTTCCAGCGTTTCCGCTGCAATATACGGGTCTTCACGAAATCCTTCGCGGCCCCATAGTTCGCCGGCTGTGTTTTCTTCAGAAATGTCAGTCATAGGCTCGAATCCGTCAGGGAAATATTGCTCAATTGGTCGGTCAGGCCCGTCAGGTGAATACCGCACTCCGTCTTGTCGGTTCCAGCCCAACGACCAGAGCGCGCATCTTCACCTTCCTTCACCGGCTGTGTGCAGGGCATGCAGCCGATCGAACGATAGCCTTCTGCCACCAGCGGATGCGGAGGCAAGTGATTGGCGGCCATATAATTCTGCAGATCAGCGGAGGTCCACTGGGCCAGCGGATTAATGCGGATGCGCTCACCCACCGATTCAAACACCGGCAATGCGTTGCGCGTGGATGCCTGAAACTGTTTGCGGCCTGTCATCCATGCCCGGTAAGGAGCCACAGCACGCGCCATCGGCTCCACCTTGCGGATATAGCAGCAGCGGTCCTTATTGGTCATCGACATGGCGCCATAGGGGTCCTCATCCTTGAGGCTCTGTTGCAAGGGATGAATGTCATGAACATCGGTCAAGCCCAACTCGCCAACAAGCTCATCACGATAACGCAAGGTTGCCGGAAAATGTTTGCCCGTTTCCAGAAACAGAACTGGCGTGGCGCGGTCCACCTGCGCAATCAGATGCAGAAGCACAGAGGATTCCGCGCCAAAGGAGGAGACAACAGCAATTTCTTCATTGAACAAATGATCTATCGCCAGCTCGATAATATCGGCCGGTTCGAGATTCCCATAGCGGGCCTGAAGCGCGCGCGCTTCATCCGCCACAGTACGTTCATTCGTCTCAAGCAGCATTTGCAGTCTCGTTATAAAGCGCGTCCTTGAACGGTGCAGCGCCCAGACGCCGATAGGTTGCAAGGAAGCTTTCCTCTTTGTCCGTCCGCACCTGAAGGTAGCGATCGACAATGGTTTCCACCGCATCGACGATTTCTTCGGAAGAGAAGCCGCGACCGGTAATATCGCCAATCGTGCAAATCTCATCGCCAGAGCCGCCAAGCGAAATCTGATAGAGCTCTTCGCCTTTTTTCTCGACGCCCAGAATACCGATATGGCCGACATGGTGATGCCCGCAGGCATTGATGCAGCCGGAAATCTTGATCTTGAGTTCGCCAATATCCGCCTGACGCTCCGGTTGGCCAAACCGTTCGGAGATGCGCTGTGCTACGGGGATGGAACGCGCATTGGCCAAAGCACAATAATCGAGACCGGGGCAGGCAATAATGTCCGTGATCAGTCCGGCATTGGCTGTCGCCAAACCATCTGTCAGCAGTAGATCATAGACAATGCGCAAATCAGCAATGGCTACATGCGGGAGAACCAGATTTTGTTCATGGCTGACGCGGATCTCATCGTTCGAGAACTTCTCGGCAATGTCCGCCACCAGATCCATCTGCGTATCGGTTGCGTCGCCCGGAATGCCGCCAATCGGTTTTAGGGAAATGGTCACGACGCCATAGTCCGGATTTTTATGCGGCGTAACGTTCTGATCGACCCAGCGTGCGAACGAAGGATCGGCCTTGCGCGCAGCCGCAAGCTGCGACCAGCCTTCCGGGCGCTGCGGCAGGTTTGGCATGCGGAAATAATTATCGATTGCATCCACATCCTGCTGGGGCATCTTCAGATCAGTGTCCTTGATCGCCTGCCACTCGGCCTCGACCTGACGGGTAATTTCTTCCGTGCCGGTTTCATGTACAAGAATCTTGATACGCGCCTTGTACTTGTTATCGCGGCGGCCATGCAGGTTATACACACGAACGATTGCAGTCGTGTAGGTCAGCAAATCCTCAATCGGCAGGAAGTCCCTTATCTTCTTGGCTACCATCGGCGTGCGGCCTTGGCCCCCGCCGATATAAACGGCAAAGCCAAGTTCACCGGCTTCATTCTTTTTCAGATGAAGTCCGATATCGTGGACCTGAATGGCCGCGCGATCACGCTCAGCACCGGTTACGGCGATCTTGAACTTGCGCGGAAGATAGGAAAACTCCGGATGCATGGACGACCACTGCCGAAGAATCTCCGCATAGGGGCGCGGATCAGTAACTTCGTCAGCGGCGGCACCGGCAAAATGATCCGCGGTGACATTGCGGATGCAATTGCCCGATGTCTGCAAAGCGTGCATTTCGACAGATGCCAACTCGTCAAGCACCGCTGGCATGTCGCTCAAGGCGGGCCAATTGTACTGGATATTCTGGCGGGTGGTGAAATGGCCATAGCCTCGATCATAGCGGCGCGCAATATGCGCCAATTTATGCATCTGCCGACCTGACAATGTGCCATAGGGGATCGCAACGCGCAGCATATAGGCATGCAGCTGAAGGTAGACACCATTCATCAAGCGCAGCGGACGGAACTGCTCTTCGGTCAGCTCACCGGCAAGACGCCGCTCAACCTGATCCTTGAACTGCTCGACACGGGCAGAGACAAATGCGTGATCAAACTCATCGTAACGATACATTTATGCGGACCTTCAATATTAGGCGGCGTTGGCGCTGGTTTTCTCAGCCTGCTTGCCGAGATCAAGACGGATTGTCGGGCCGAGCTGGCGAATACGTTCGCGCAGGCGAAGCGGGTAAAGGTTCGTGCCGCGCTCTTCAACATCAATAACGTTAATGTCGATGACGAGATTGGATTTTATCGCGGCCTTACCAACTTCTTCGAGCGCTGTCACAGCCTCTGGATGGCGCGCCACAAGAGCACCATCAATATGGTCCAGCCACTCACCATTGGCACCAAGCCAAACTGCTTCGCCGTCGGTCAGGCGGTTTGCTGTTAGAACTTTGACACTCATCTTATCGTCCTTGCGGTTCAGACAGCTTGCGCTGTCAGGTGGCGCTCGGCCACGGAATTTTCAAACGTTGCCTTCGATGCGGAAAGCGGCTCCGCCAAATGGATGGCGGCACCGGCCACGGCATCGCCAATAATAACCATGACAGGCCCCGCCAGATCGCTGCGCTGTTCAAGTGCTGGCAAATCCTTCAATGTGCCATGAAACATGCGGCGCTCCGCACGTCCGGCATTTTCGATCACGGCAACGCTGGTATCCGCATGCAACCCGGCCTGAATCAGGCGATTGGCAACGGAAGCTGCGACACTGCGGCCCATATAGACCGCAATGGTTGCACCGGAGATGGCAAGGCGCGCCCAATCCGGCAGTATGTCCCCGGCCATATCGTGGCCGGTCGTGAAAACGAGTGACGAAGCGACGCCGCGCAATGTAAGCGGAAGCTGCATATCTGCGGCAGCAGCAAAAGCAGATGTGATGCCCGGAACAATCTCGAAGGAAATTCCGGCATCGCGCAGAGCGGCCATTTCCTCACCAGCGCGGCCATAGACCAGCGGATCGCCGGATTTCAGGCGCACGACGCGCTTGCCTTCGCGTCCAAGCGAAACAAGAAGATCATTGATCTGACTTTGGCTCTTGGAATGGCAACCCTTGCGCTTGCCAACGGACAATCTCGTAGCATCGCGGCGGCCCATAGCAACAACAGCCTCCGGCACCAGCGCATCATAAACAATCACATCAGCTTCCATCAGGACGCGGTGCGCACGCAATGTCAGAAGATCCTCTGCGCCGGGGCCTGCACCAACCAGCCAGACATATCCCTTCGGCGAAGCCTGATTTTCCAGCAGATCTGCGGCTGCGCCGTGGGCTCCAATCAGATCATTATTATAGACATTGCCCGCTACATCACCCGAAAAGAATGAACGCCAGAAAATGCGCCGTGGCAGTCCCTTTTTCACCAGCCGCTCAACGGCAGGCCGGTAGGCATTGGCCAGACGGGCCAGATCACCGAGACGCGGCGAGAAAGCCGCATCAATGCGTGCACGGATCAACTGGGTCAGTACCGGGCCTGTGCCCTCTGAGCCGATAGCGATGGCAATAGGCGCGCGATTGACAATGGCAGGCGTGTAGAAGTCACATAGATCAGGACGGTCAACGACATTAACTGGAATATTCTGGCGGCGCGCTTCATCAGCGATGGCAATATCCTGATCTTCATCGCCCGTGGCGACAAAGACCAGCTTTGCGCCGGTCAAATGCTTGGGAGCAAATTCTTCTATAATATGGTCGTAGTCGCCAGCGAGCAGAAACGCTGCCAGTTCTGGTTCGGGTTCTGCGGCGACAATGCGGATGGTTGCATTTGTCTGTGTCAAAAGGCGGGCCTTGTTCAGAGCCTCTTCGCCATTGCCCACAACCACAAGCACCTCGTTCCGAACACGGAAGAAGGCGGGAAAGACGGATAGCTGGTTGGAACGAATAGGCATGAATCGAAGTATCCCAATGGCTATGGGAATTATCCGATATGAATGACATGATTATAAGAAACAGAAATGCGCCATCTAGACCTCAGGAGCATATAATTTCTGAAAAACCGGAGGTAACCGGATTCTCTTTCCGCGTCATGCGCAACTGCTTCACATCGTCCCCGCCAAGGTTACGAGAAAGCAAAGGCTCGCTGCTTGGAAGGCGCCTAGATACACGACTATTTTTATCGGGTTTAAATTCGATTGCAAGTTGTTTTTTATTCTTCATGAATGTCGGGACCTGACATTCCCGCTCGTCATTCGTAAGCGAGTTATCAAATGGAGAGGATATAATCCCAATGCGTATGATTTTTGTGAACCTGCCAATCAAAAACCTTGCCGCTTCAAAAGCCTTTTTTTCGGCCTTGGGGTTCAGCTTCAATCCGGACTTCTCTGACGAGAAAACAACCTGCATGATTATCGAAGAGAATATTTTTGCGATGTTGATGGAAGAAGACCGCTTCAAGGACTTCATCAATAACGGCATTAGCGACGCGACGAAATCTCAAGAAGTGCTTATTGCGCTTTCGGCGGCAAGCAAGGAAGAAGTCGACGAGACTTTTGCAAAAGCGATTGCGGCTGGCGGCAAGGAATGGAAACCCAAGCAGGACTATGAAGGGTTCATGTATGGGTGCAGTTTTCAAGATATTGACGGCCATGTTTGGGAAATCGTTCATATGGTGCAGCAAGCACAATAGTGCTCAAGCGGTGAAAACAGCTGGAACATGAACGGGCCATCGCCAAGGCAAGATCGCAACCAGATCGAAGCGAAGCGACAGCCGGTCATGATCCGGTTGCCGGGCCAACCATTGGTCCGCCGCAGCCTCTATGCGGCGCATGGCAAGCGGATTGACTGAATCCATTGCCTGTTGGAGTGTTGCTCGTGCTTTGACTTCAATGATGAGGACAACATTGCCGCGTCGCGCAATCAGATCGATTTCTCCGAGCTTTGTGCGATAGCGGCGATCCACGATCCGATAGCCTTTCAGAGCCACAGCAAATGCAGCGAGGCGTTCGGCTGAGTGGCCGCGACGGTAAGCTTTATGACGCTTGTCCTTCGCGCCCATCGGCATTCCTACTTCATCGCCAACAGACGTTGATAGAGTTCCCCCTTTGGACGGCCGGTCATGCGGGAGGCCTCTCCCGCTGCCTTGGAGGGCGACATTTCAAGGCTTAGCGCCCTGAGCAAAGCATCAATATCATCGTCGCTTCGCGCCACATGCTCATCTTCCTGCGGTGGTCCGATCACCAGTACCACTTCGCCGCGAATACGATCTTCGCCATCAAATTCGGCTGCAAGCTCCTTCAGAGGCAGGGTGGTTACAGTCTCATAGGCTTTGGTGAGTTCGCGGCAAAGCGAAGCTTGCCGTTCCGGCCCAAAGATCTCCACCATGTCCGCCAAGGTCGTTGCGGCGCGATTGGGCGATTCAAAGAAGACCAGCGCGGCATCCAAAGTCTTCAACTGCTCAAGTTTTGCCCGGCGCTGACCCTGTTTGGAAGAGAGGAATCCGGCAAAATAAAACGCATCTTTGAACAGGCCAGAGGCAGTCAAGGCTGCAAGGACAGAGGATGCGCCAGGGATTGGCACGACGCGAATACCAGCGGCTTTTGCTTCCGGAACAAGCCGCCCGCCGGGGTCTGAAACCAGCGGTGTGCCCGCGTCGGAAATAAGCGCAACGCTCTTTCCGGCCAGGAGCGCCTCAATGATCTTTGGACCAGCCATATCAGCATTATGTTCGTGATAGGCATAGGGACGGCGGGAAATGCCGTAACGGTCGAGCAAGACGCGACTGACGCGCGTATCCTCACAAGCGATGATGTCCGCAGCGGCCAAGGTCTCAATACCGCGAAGGGTCATATCGCCGAGATTGCCTATAGGCGTCGCCACAATATAAAGTGCAGGCTCCAGAGGCCGGGCACGATAGGAAGAGCTGCCAATCTGGTAGTTGCGGTCCTTGTCGTCAGAATGTGGGGCCTCAGACACTCTCTATCCTCAAGCTGCAAGATCGGCGATAACGGCATTGAGCACAATCGCCCCTTCGGGCGTGGTGCGGATGCGGCTATTGCCGATATATTCGATCAGACCCTGCTCCGCCAATGATATTACCCGGCCTTCCTTGACGCTGTGGCCGGTGAGACGCTCGTAGCGGGAAAGATCAATACCTTCCACAAGCCGCAGGCCCATGAGCAGGAACTCATCGCCTTCCTGCTCGCCCGTCAGGAACTCTTCTTCAACAACGCCATGGCCATCCGTCTCGACCTTCTGCATCCATGTTTCAGGATGACGCTCGGTGATGGTTACGGCACGCGTACCATTTTCGATAAAACGTCCATGGGCACCCGGACCTACACCGACATATTCGCCGTAGCGCCAGTAAACGAGATTATGCTGCGATTCAGCCCCAGGGGCAGCGTGGTTTGAAATCTCATAGGCCGGCAGGCCATGCTGCGCTGTGACCTCTTGCGTCTCTGCATAAAGCGCAGCCGCATGGTCGCCATCCGGCGTTACCAGCTTGCCTGCCTTCCAAAGATTGTAGAAGGGCGTGCCTTCTTCGATCGTCAGCTGGTAAAGTGAAAGATGGTCTGCCGCATAGGAAATCGCTTTGGCAAGTTCCTCCCGCCATGCTTCGATGGTCTGGTCGGGCCTTGCATAGATCAGATCGAATGACAGCCTCGGAAATATCTCCCGCGCAAGTTTGATCGCAATCAAGGCCTCGTCAACATTATGCATGCGGCCAAGACGGCGCAGATCGGGATCATTGAGCGCCTGAACCCCCAAGGACACACGATTGACGCCAGCAGCGCGATAACCACGAAAGCGATCTGCTTCCACGCTGGTTGGATTGGCCTCCAGCGTAATCTCGATATCATCCGGCACATGCCAGTTGCGCGCAATCTCGTTCAGAACAGAAGCTACGGTTTCCGGCTGCATCAATGATGGCGTGCCGCCACCCAAAAATATGCTGGAGACTTTGCGTGGACCCGTGCGCTCGCGCATACTTGCCATTTCGCGGGCAAATGCGGCTGCAAAACGTGGCTGGTCTACCGCTTGATGCCGCACATGCGAGTTGAAATCGCAATAGGGGCATTTTGCCATGCAAAAGGGCCAGTGGACATAGATCCCGAAGCCGGATTCGGACCTATGGTCGCCGTGGCTCATGCAACGTCCAGACAATCTTTGGCAAAAAGCTGAAAAGCGCGTGCGCGATGGGACAGTGCCGATAAATCACCGGGTTTCCAGCCATGTTTTTGCTCGGCAGTCATTTCACCGAATGTCGTCTCGTAGCCATCGGGCTTGAAAACGGGATCAAAGCCGAAGCCAGCCGTACCGCGTGGCGGCCAGACAAGCTCGCCTTCCACTTCGCCGCGATAATAATTTGCCTCACCATCGGGCCAGGCAAGGCAAATGACGGAAACAAACCGGCCAGCCCGCTCTTCGGTCTTGGATACGCCCGCTTCCTGAAGCGCTGTTTCGACCCTTTGCATGCCATGTGCAAAGTCGCGCTTGCCATCCGGCAATTCTGCCCAGTTGGCCGTATAGACGCCTGGATTGCCGCCCAAAGCGTCGACGCACAGGCCGGAATCGTCAGAAAGCGCCACGAGCCCCGTGGCTTTGGCGGCGGCAAAGGCCTTTATGTAGGCGTTCTCTTCGAAAGTCGTGCCTGTCTCATCCGGTTCAGGCAGACCAAGCTCTGCGGCAGATATGACCTCAAAGCCAAAGGGACCAAGTAGATCGATCATTTCATTGATCTTGCCCTGATTGTGGCTGGCAACCAGCAGCTTGCCCTTTTCCAGTGTTCTCATTTCAGATTCCATAGTTTTGGTTCGGCGAACTCGACCGAATTGCCGGAAGGGTCGCGGAAATAAAGCGAGTGCGCCCCGCCTGGCCAATCGAATTCACTTTCGATTGCAATGCCATGCTTTTCCAGATGGGATTTCCACAGAGCGATTTCATCCCGCGTGGCGCGAAAACACACATGGCCCGGGCCTTTGGCGCCATGTTTGGGAATAGGCAGACCACCAGCAGGTCTCTCTTGCAGCTTTTCCACGTTGAAAACAATGAGCACGCCTGCTCCGCAGACGAAGAATGCAGATTCTTCCCCTGCGCGCAGAATGCACTCAAGCCCGAGAACACCGCTATAGAACTGCGCTGCGGCCTCGACGTCATCAACATAAAGCGCTGTTTCCAGAATTCCTGATGGCTGCATGGTTATTCCCTTAGCTAACGGCCATTTTCTGCAGGGAAACCAGCCGCGTAATGCCATTACGCGCCAGATCCATCAGGGCCAGCAGTTCTTCCTGCGAGAAAGGCTCACCCTCGGCAGTGCCCTGCACCTCAACAATGCCGCCTTTACCGGTCATGACGAAATTGGCGTCAGTCTGCGCGGTAGAATCTTCCAGATAATCAAGATCGATTACGGGCGTCCCATTGGAGATACCGCATGAAATGGCAGCAACGTGGTCTTTAAGAACCTTTTCCACCTTCAGCATCTGGCGTGTTTCCATCCAGCGCAGGCATTCATGCAAGGCAACCCAGCCGCCGGTGATCGCAGCAGTTCGCGTGCCGCCATCGGCCTGAATCACATCGCAGTCGACGGTGATCTGCACTTCGCCCAGCGCCTGCAAATCAATGACTGCCCGCAAGGAACGTGCAATCAAACGCTGAATTTCAAGCGTGCGGCCGCCCTGCTTGCCCGAAGACGCCTCGCGGCGCATGCGGTCACCCGTTGAACGGGGCAGCATGCCATATTCCGCTGTTACCCAGCCCTTGCCGGTATTACGCATCCAGCCCGGCACTTTTTCCTCAAGGCTGGCTGTACACAGAACATGGGTATCGCCGAACTTGACCAGGCACGAGCCCTCAGCATGTTTGGAAATGCCACGTTCAAAGGAAATGGCGCGCATTTCGTCGGGGGCTCGTTTGGACTGACGCATGGATAGACCTCTTGTTGAAAAGCTTTCGGCCTTTTAACCGCGATGATGTAATGAAGCAAAGGCTTTGATGATTGCCGCAACAATGCTTATATCTATGGCACAGTCATGAGATAGATGAGGCACGATGAACAAAGCAGTCGCACCGGAAGCACTCCAATCGCTCGATCAGAGATCGCGCGACATTTTCCGGCGCATTGTCGAAAGTTATCTGGGCGACGGTGAACCTGTCGGGTCCCGCAATTTGTCGCGTATATTGCCGGTCGCACTTTCTCCGGCAACGATCCGCAATGTGATGAGTGATCTTGAGCATCTCGGTCTGGTCTATGCACCACATATTTCCGCAGGACGCTTGCCCACACAGCTTGGCCTACGTTTTTTCGTCGATGCCTTCATGGAGGTTGGCGACCTTTCTTCTTCCGAGCGCAGTTCGATCGAGGCACAAGTGCGTGCCGGAGATGCACAGACCGCCGAAAACGTGCTGACGCAGGCAAGTCAGATTCTGTCTGGCATGTCGCGTGGCGCGGGCCTTGTTCTTGCGACCAAGGTGGAAGGCGCGTTAAAGCATATTGAATTCGTACGGCTTGAACCGACCAAGGCTTTGGCAGTGCTCGTCACACAGAATGGTGATGTGGAAAACCGCGTTATCGATCTGCCGGTCGGTGTCACACCTTCGCAATTGATTGAGGCATCCAATTTCCTCAATGCCCATATTCAGGGGCGCACGATTACCGAAGCAAGGCAGGAAATCGCCCGTCTGAAAGATGAAACACAACAGGCTCTCGATAGTCTCTCGCAGCATCTGGTGCAGCAAGGTCTGGCTGTTTGGGGTGGTGACGGAGCGGGCCAGCCTGCTCGCTTGATTGTTCGGGGCCGAGGCAATCTGCTCGATTCCATTCATGCCGAAGCTGATCTGGAACGTCTGCGCCATCTCTTTGATGATCTGGAAACCAAGGAAGGCACGCTGCAATTGCTCGATCTGGCGGAAGCGGGACCGGGCGTGCGTATTTTTATCGGTTCTGAAAACAAGCTGTTTTCACTGTCCGGCTCCTCTTTGGTAATTGCGCCTTACCGCGACTCCGAACAGCGCATCATTGGTGCGCTTGGTGTCATCGGCCCCACCCGGTTGAACTATGCCCGTATTGTCCCGATGGTGGATTATACGGCACAACTTGTCTCAAGACTCCTGAGATAACCCATTTGCACTTGATTTTCGGACACTAAACCTCGATATCCAGCGCAACTTACGAATATAGGACGGACTGGATAGATGACTGACGAAAAGAACAATCACGACACTCCTGATCTCGATCAGCGCGATCTGAAGAATCCGCGCGACCGTGATGCGCTAAAACGCGCTGCCGATGATTTTCTGAAATCACGCAAGGCCGAGGAATATGCCCTGGCCAATGAAGATGAAGTCGAGACAAATGCTCAAAACTGGGCTGAGCTGGATAAATTGCGCGCGGAAAATGGTGACCTGAAAGATCAGTTGCTTCGCCTCGCTGCCGATATGGAAAACCTGCGCAAGCGCACAGCCCGTGACGTACATGATGCACGCAGCTATTCGGTTGCTAACTTCGCACGCGACATGCTCTCGGTTTCGGATAATCTGAAACGTGCTCTCGAAGCGATCCCCGCTGATGCGCTGACCCAGGGCGATGCCGGCTTCAAGGCACTGGCTGAGGGCGTGGAAATTACCGAACGCTCGCTGATGTCAGCGCTCGAGCGCCACGGCGTCAAGAAGATCGAACCGCAGGGTCAGAAGTTCGACCCGAACTTCCATCAGGCCATGTTCGAAATTCCAAATGCAGATGTTCCACACAATACTGTGTTGCAGGTAGCGCAGTCCGGTTTCGTCATTGGTGATCGTATGCTGCGCCCGGCTTTGGTCGGCGTTTCCAAGGGTGGGCCGAAGCAGGCAGCGGCAGAAGGCCAGCCTGAGCCGGGTCCAATCAACCCGCAAGCGGAAAAAGACGCCTGATCCAAACTGAGTGATTGAAAGAGCCGCGGTTCCGGCAGGAACGCGGCTCTTTTCATTTTGGTGGCTGCGTGCTGTATCTTGCAGCCAGTAAAGCGTGAGGAGCACTGCCCATGACCATGATTCTGATGTTCAATTATGCGGGCGTGTTTGTGTTTGCTGCCACGGGCGCGCTCGCTGCATCTCGGCGGCAACTTGATATCATAGCATTCGTCTTTTTGGCTGCTGTTACAGGGATCGGCGGCGGCACGTTGCGCGATCTGATTTTAGGCGTTCCGGTGTTCTGGGTGCAGGACCCCGGCAATTTACTCGTCTGCACTGCAGCAGCCTTTATTGTCTACTTCTCGGCAAATTTATTGGAATCGCGCTATCGATTATTGCTGTGGCTCGATGCGATGGGTCTTGCATTCTACAGTGTTCTTGGTGCCGCCAAAGGCTTGGCCTTGGGCTTTGATTCCACAATCGCAGTTGTAACGGGAATTTTAACGGCAACTTTTGGTGGAATATTGCGCGATATCGTTTCAGGCGAACCTTCCGTGCTGATGCGCCGCGAGATTTACGTCACGGCAGCATTGGCTGGCTCCAGCGCGTACACGCTCCTGTACAAATTGTCTGTTGCTCCAGAGATCGCTGCCCTTGTAGCGGCGCTCGCCGCTTTTGCTGTGCGCGGCGGAGCACTGTACTTCGGCTGGACACTGCCCAACTACCATAGGCCAGGGCGCACCGATGAGGAGCTCAAACGGGACGGATATATCCGCTCGGAATAGCTTTCCCTGCTTATTTTCCGCAATTCATGCTTTACGCAATTCCGGAAGAAAAACCGCTACGCATTTTTCCTGGAATTATTCATGCTTTACGCAATTCCGGACGGAAAACCGCTACACACTTTTCCTGGAATTGCTTTGTAGCAACCCCGCCTGTTCTGCTGCGATCTTGAGATTTTGCTGAGGACGTGGCCCGATCTGCTGAATCACAAGACCGGCCGTCAGCGAACCAAGCTTTGCGCAGTCAGTCAATGAGCGTCCGCTGGTGTAGCCAAACAGGAAACCAGCAGCGTAGAGATCGCCCGCGCCCGTCGTATCCACCAATTCGGCAATTTCAATTGCGGGGACGGAGACGGTTTCGTCTCCCGATACAACCACCGAGCCCCTTTCGGACCGTGTGATCGCAGCCAGTTTGCAATCCTTACGGATCATGTCCAAGCCCTTTTCGAAATCATCCGTTTGGTACAATGATTTCAACTCGGCTTCATTGGCAAAAACAATGTCGACAGTGCCCGAACGCATCAAATCAAGAAACTCGTCGCGGTATCTGTCAACACAGAATGGGTCAGAAAGCGTCATCGAAACTTCGCGGCCATACTCGTGGGCGATTTTGGCCGAAAGCCGGATTGCTTCCTTCGCGCGGGGCGGATCCCACAGATAACCCTCGAAATAAGTTACCTTTGCTTCGGAAACCTTCGAGCTTTCTACGTCCTCTGGTCCAAGCTCAATGCAAGCGCCAAGATAGGTATTCATCGAACGTTCGCCATCCGGCGTGACAAAGATCATGGATCTGGCCGTGGGCGGGGGTGCCTGCAACACGCGCGTGTCGAACGCCACACCTTGCGAGCGGATATCATGAATGAAAATATGGCCAAGCTGATCATCGGCAACCTTGCCAAAATAAGCAGCCCGGCCTCCAAGGCTGGCGATACCGGCGGCGGTATTGCCGGCACTTCCCCCTGATGCTTCTATGGCAGGGCCCATGCGCTCATAGAGAAATTCCGCACGATCGGCGTCAATAAGGTTCATTGCGTTTTTGATGATGCCGTTCTTCACGATGAAATCATCATCGGTGCGGGCAATGATATCGACAATAGCATTGCCGATGCAAAGCACATCATAGCTGGACATGAAGTCTCCGGATTGCGAGGCCTTTGCGGCGATTGCACCTGTAAGTGAATATTCCGGAGCACTTGGTAGCGCGTCAGCCGCCGCTTTACCACCCCTTCTCTGCCCTGTTGCCTTGTCATCAACCGTTACCGATCCTATGTCGGGTATCGAAGAGCAATCGGAGCACTCATCACCATGATCGTTGAAAGCGCCCGCGCCGCTGCTGGACATCTGTTCAGGCCGGAGTTTCGCTCTGTTCTTTGGAAATCCATAGGATTGACGGTCCTGCTGCTTGCGGGTGTGTGGTTTGGCCTGCGCGAACTCTTTGAGATCCTGGCTTGGCCATTTGTCGACCAGATGATTCCGGAACTGCCTTCCTGGGCTGGCTGGATCGGCTTTATCGCAGGCATTCTGGCAAGTCTCGGGCTGGCTTTAGGACTTGCATTGCTGATTGCGCCAGTCACGGCAATCGTTGCCGGTCTGTTTCTTGATGACGTGGCCGAAATTGTGGAAAAGGAAGACTACCCGCTCGATCCCAAAGGAAGGCCTTTACCGGCGTTGCGCTCTTTTATTCTTTCGGCAAAGTTTCTGGGCGTGGTCATCATCGGCAATTTCATCGCATTGCTGCTATTGCTGATCCCCGGCATCAACATCATCGCGTTTTTCATGGTGAATGGTTATCTGCTCGGGCGTGAATTTTTCGAGTTTGCCGCTATGCGTTTCCGGCCCGAAATGGAAGCGAAAGCCCTGCGATCCAAGCACTCTACGACGGTATTTCTGGCGGGATTGGTGATCGCCGCCTTCATGGCCATTCCGATCCTGAACCTGCTCACACCTTTATTTGCCGCAGCGATGATGGTGCATCTGCACAAGGCTGTCGCACAGTCTGAACCACCGGCGGCAGTGCATTAGCAAGAAAGACTCTAAAACACCTGAGGTGGCAGGGGAACCAAGGGTGCGGGAATTTCCGAAGTCTTTTCCGCAGCCTTGCAAATATCGGCGATAATGCAGGCGGGGCATTCCGGTTTGCGTGCCTTGCATGTGTAGCGCCCATGCAGGATGAGCCAATGATGGGCATGATAAAGATATTCAGCCGGAATGATCTTCATCAGCTTGTCTTCCACCTGTTCAGGTGTCTTGCCCGGGGCAAGACCAAGACGATTGCCTATGCGGAGAATATGCGTATCGACCGCCATCGTCGCCTGACCGAAAGCCATTGAAAGCACGACATTGGCTGTCTTGCGCCCTACACCCGGCAATTTGACCAATTCGTCTCTGTCA
The DNA here is from genome assembly GCF_054796155.1 of Phyllobacterium sp. K27. NCBI lineage: Bacteria > Pseudomonadati > Pseudomonadota > Alphaproteobacteria > Hyphomicrobiales > Phyllobacteriaceae > Phyllobacterium > Phyllobacterium sp. K27. Next base: position 369,395 of record NZ_CM139240.1, read on the forward strand.
TTGGGAACAACGCTGCCATACTCATCTATCAATGTTTGTGAGAGGGTAATGACGTTCTTTGCCTTGTTGCGCCAAAGGCCAATGGTACGGATATATTCGCCGACTTTTTCTTCACCAAGCGCCAGCATCTTTTCGGGCGTGTCGGCAATTTTGAACAGTGCCCCCGTTGCCTTGTTTACCCCGACATCCGTTGCCTGCGCGGAAAGAACGACAGCGACGAGCAGGGTAAACGGATTGACGTGCTCAAGCTCGCCCTTTGGCTCTGGTCTTTGAACGGAAAAACGCCGGAATATTTCATGGATCTCTGCTGCGGTATAGCTCGTTCCGGCCACGCGACGGGGCTTGGCTGATGCGGGGCCATTCACGCTAATCTGATCAATTTTACGCTTGGGATTTTCCATTTGCCTTCTATACTTACAAGCCATGAGCCATACAATCGACCCAATTGACGCTGGCGCTTACAACGAAGAAGAAATCTTTCGCGCCCTTCTGGTGCCGCACCGCTCGCTCGGAAAGGTGGGGTTTCTCGTGCTTATGGGCGCGCTTGGCCTGAGCAGTTTTATCACCGGTATTTTCTTCCTGATGCTGGGCGCATGGCCGGTATTCGGTTTTTTTGGTCTTGATGTACTGCTCGTCTATATTGCTTTCCGCCTGAACTACAGAGCTGCGCGTGCACACGAGGAAGTCAGCGTTTCACGCATCGCATTGCAGGTCCGGCAGGTTGCGCCGTCGGGCAGAAGCGTGTTGCATGAGTTCAACCCATTCTGGACACGGTTCCATGTGGCCCGTCATTCGGAAATCGGCATTACATCGATGCAGGTCGAGAGCCGCGGCAAGGCTTTGACTATAGGCTCGTTCCTTAATCCGGATGATCGCGAAAGCTTTGCTTCCGCTTTTCACAGAGCGCTTGCGACCGCCAAAGGCCGGTAGCCTACGGCGTGCAAGAATCGGGTGGCGGCAAAGCGCTTTCAATGGTCATATAGCCTCAACAACGAGGTACAAAACCATGAAACCACACGCCATACTTCAAAAGGACATTACGCCGGGCGGCGATGATTACGCCATTGTGAGCCATATCATCGAGCGCATCAGCAAAGATTATCGCGATCAGCCTTCCCTTGAGACACTGGCCCGCGATACCGGCTTATCACCAACTGGTCTGCAAAAACTGTTCACGCGATGGGCAGGCCTATCGCCAAAGGGTTTTCTGCAGGCAGTAACAATCGATCACGCCCGACGCTTGCTGGATGACGGCATGCCGCTGTTGGAAACTGCTTATGAAACCGGTCTTTCCGGGCCGGGTCGCCTGCATGATTTATTCGTGACCCATGAAGGCATGTCGCCCGGAGATTACAAGTCACGCGGCGCGGGGCTTACCATTCGCTATGGCTTTCTTATTTCGCCCTTTGGTCAGGCTTTGATCATGGTGACAGATCGAGGATTGGCAGGGCTGGCCTTCGCGGACCCTGGCAAAGAACGTGATGCTCTCGCCGACATGTCCTCTCGCTGGCCCAATGCCACCTATGTGGAAGACCTTGCTGCGACTGCCCCCTTGCGGCACGTGTTTTCAATCCGGCAGAATGGCGGGCAGACAAACCGCTGAAAGTCGTCACCATCGGAACGGACTTTCAGCTTCGCGTCTGGGAAGCGCTGCTCAAAATTCCCATGGGCAAATGCGTCGCTTACTCTGACATCGCAGCTGATATAGGATCACCCAAGGCATCGCGCGCTGTCGGCGCCGCAGTGGGAGCCAACCCTGTTTCCTTTGTCGTGCCCTGCCACCGGGCAGTGGGGAAATCAGGCGCTTTGACCGGTTACCACTGGGGTCTCACCCGCAAGCGGGCAATCCTTGGCTGGGAAGCAGGTCAGCTTGGGGTCGATGAGAATATCAGTCAAACAGGCTGAAATTGGGATAGCTCGCCTCGACAGCGTTAATTTCATCGCTACCCTTGACCTTCCAGTTACTGGAAAGATTATCTTTGGTGTACTATCTGGTTTCTAACCGAAAGTTGCATCATGGAACACGACCATAGTCACCACCATAAACACTCCTGCTGCGGAGGATCAAAACCTCCAGCCGGGGAGGTTACACGAGACCCTGTTTGCGGAATGATTGTGGACCGCGCCACTGCCAAGCACTTTCTACAGCATGAGGGCGAGAAATATTACTTTTGCTCGGCCGGTTGCATGGCAAAGTTTGAAAAAGCGCCGCAAGATTATCTGGGTGATCGCCCCGCCCCGAAGGCTATGCCCGCCGGAACACAATATACCTGCCCCATGCACCCGGAAATTGTGAAGGATGGCCCCGGCTCTTGCCCGATCTGCGGAATGGCGCTGGAGCCAATGGGCATACCAACCGGCGATGAAGGCCCCAATCCAGAGCTAATCGATTTCACCAGGCGTTTTTGGATCAGCGCGCTTTGTTCGATTCCGCTTTTGCTCATGACAATGGGACCGATGCTTGGCCTGCCGGTTCGCACATGGATCGGAGAGTCGATTGCCGTCTGGCTGGAGTTCGCTTTGGCTACACCGGTTGTCGTATGGGCTGCTATCCCTTTCTTCGAACGCGCCTGGTCGTCCTTCGTCCATCGCAGTCCGAACATGTGGACCCTTATCGCCATAGGCGTCGGCGCCGCCTATGCGTTCAGTGTCGTTGCAACGTTTCTGCCGGATATTTTTCCGCATTCCTTCCGCGTGCATGGCGGTTCGGTGCCCGTTTATTTTGAAGCGGCGGCAGTTATCGTCACGCTCGTTTTCCTCGGTCAAATCCTTGAACTAAAAGCACGTGAGCGTACCGGCTCGGCAATCCGCGCTCTGCTTGATCTTGCTCCAAAGACTGCCCGGCGTGTTGCAAAAGATGGTACAGAAACAGATGTTCCGCTTGATGATGTGATCGTGGGTGATCGTCTTCGGGTTCGGCCGGGTGAAAGCGTTCCGGTGGATGGCATTGTCGTCGAGGGCCGCTCGTCAGTTGACGAATCCATGCTGACCGGAGAGCCGCTTCCAGTGGAAAAGAACGTCGAGGACACTGCCACCGGCGGAACACTCAACCGGAATGGCACTTTGCTCATCACCGCGGAAAAAGTCGGCGCAGATACTGTTCTATCCCAAATCGTGGGCATGGTCGCGTCGGCACAACGTTCACGTGCGCCAATTCAGGGTATGGCAGACCGTGTCGCCGGCTATTTTGTTCCTGTCGTGGTCGTCATTGCTTTGGTCGCATTCGCGGTCTGGGCATTCATTGGACCCGAACCCAGTATGATCTATGGACTGGTTGCAGCCGTTTCGGTGCTGATCATTGCCTGCCCTTGCGCGCTTGGGCTTGCAACACCCATGTCGATTATGACTGCCACGGGGCGCGGTGCCCAGACCGGCGTGCTGATCAAGGATGCAGAGGCGCTGGAACGTTTTGCCAATGTCGATACGCTGATTGTCGATAAAACCGGCACGCTGACCGAGGGGAAACCCAAACTAACTGACATCGTAACCGCTGGCGGCATTTCCGAGAATGATCTTCTCGGCTTCGCGGCAAGCCTCGAAAAGGGGTCTGAGCATACTTTGGCCGAAGCAATTATTGAGGGTGCAAAAACACGAGATCTGGTCGTTCATGATGCCAACGACTTCAACGCAGTCACCGGCAAGGGCATATCGGGCAAGGTTGGCAACAGTAATGTTGCGCTTGGAAATCTCGCCATGATGCAGGATATCGGCGTCGATATCGCTGCTCTTGTCCAACAGGCCGATACGTTGAGGGCTGCGGGCAAAAGCGCCCTGTTCGTTGCCGTCGACGGAAAAGCTGCTGGCGTTCTTGCCGTCGCCGATCCGATCAAATCAACCACAGCCGAGGCCATTGCCAAGCTGCACGAAGCGGGGCTTCGCATCATCATGGCGACAGGCGACAATGAGGTGACCGCGCTGGCAGTGGCCAAAGAGCTTGGAATTGATGAGGTGCGCGCCGATATGTTGCCGGAGAGTAAAAAGCAGTTGATCGATGAATTGCATGCCAAGGGATCGAAAGTCGCCATGGCGGGTGATGGCATCAATGATTCGCCTGCACTTGCAGCCGCCGATGTTGGCATTGCAATGGGAACCGGGGCTGATGTGGCAATGGAAAGCGCTGGCATTACCTTAGTCAAGGGAGACTTGAACGGCATTGTTCGTGCCCGCACACTTGCCACGTCCACCATTCGCAACATCAAGCAAAACCTGTTCTTCGCTTTCATCTATAATGTGCTTGGCGTACCTGTAGCCGCTGGCGTGCTCTATCCGATTTTCGGGCTCTTATTGTCGCCCATGATTGCGGCTGCCGCAATGAGTCTTTCCTCCGTTTCCGTCATTACCAACGCGTTGCGGTTGCGCACTATCAAACTGTGAGGTTTCATGAATATTGGCAACGCTTCCGAACGCTCCGGTCTACCGGCAAAGACAATCCGGTATTATGAAGATATCGGCCTGCTAAAACCAGACCGGGCCGATAATGGCTATCGCGACTACTCAATGTCCGATGTGCATAAGCTCCGCTTTCTGCAACGTTCGCGGGGGCTTGGGTTCTCTGTGGAAGAGTGCCGCCAGTTGCTCGCATTATACGAGGATAAGGATCGCGCCAGCGCTGACGTCAAATCAATGGCGCAATCCAGGCTTCAGGAGATCGAGCGCAAGATCACTGAACTTCGTGAACTGCAACACACGCTGAATCATCTGGTCGCCAATTGCCATGGCGACCAGCGGCCCGACTGCCCGATACTCGAGAATATATCGGGTGAAGCTTAAAGCGTCGACACTACATCCGCAGAGATGCGCAGCTCGCGCATCGGTTTTACCAGTGCGGTCGTGGCCGAATATATTGGGTGGGCCTTGTAGGCTGCGAGGGCGGCGGCATCCTCAAACTCGCCATAGACGACAACATCGATTTCATCGGAAACCGGATCTACTTTTGTGTTCTTTGTAACCTCGAAGACTGTTGAATGCGGTATTTCACCAAGCTGTTTCAGCCCGGTGACGATTGCTTCAACATCATCTTTATTACGGGCGCTGAAGAATACAATATGGCGGATCATAGCTGCTTCCTGATGCATTGGATTGCGCAGGACTTTTCATATCTCACCCCTGTCCGTCAATAGATGCGCTGTCGCAGGCATTTTAGAGCGGTTTTTCAATCACGAAAAACCGCCCCCCACATTTCCGGAAAGCCTCTAGCCCAGTGTTGAGTTGAATGCGCCGCCATCAAGCAGAAGATTCTGCCCGACAATAAAGCCGGAGAACTGGCTGCAAAGGAAGGCTGCGGCGGCACCGAACTCCTCAGCGGTGCCGTAACGCCCCGTTGGGTTTCCCGCATAAGCTTCTGCGCGCGCCTCTTCCAGGGAAATGTTCTTGGCAGCGGCCGTACGTTCGATAAAGCCTTTCGTCCGGTCCGTGTCGTGAGAGCCCGGCAATAGATTATTGATGATGACACCGTGCCGTGCGACCTGTCTGGCAGTTCCCGCGACGAAGCCGGTAAGGCCGCTACGGGCCGCATTGGACAGGCCAAGCTGTGCAATCGGTGCCTTCACCGAGCCAGATGTAATATTAACGACACGGCCCCATTTACGTTCAATCATGCCAGGCAAAATGGCGTTCATGAGCAGGATAGGCGTCAGCATATTGTTATTGACCGCCTTCAACCACTCTTCTTCGCCCCAGTCAGACCAGACACCGGGTGGTGGGCCACCTGCATTGTTTATCAAAATGTCAGCAGCCGGCTCTGCGCGCAACAAGGCCAAACGCCCAGCCTCCGTTGTTACGTCCTCCGCAACGATCTGAACTGTGACGCCATACTTGCCAGCGATTTCATCCGCAGTGTCCCGCAAGGTCGATTCCGTGCGGGCGTTCAATGTGAGATTGACTCCGGCTTCTGCCAATTTCTCGGCAACGCCCCGGCCAAGCCCCTTTGAGCTCGCGCAGACAATCGCACGCTTTCCTTTGATACCCAGATCCATAACACCATCCTTATTATCGATGATCTCTTATCGACAATTCCGGCATGCTTTGACAAGCTCTCACAACACAGATCAAAATCGGGAATCAGATCATGACAACATTCGGAGCCACTATTCTATGGAATAGAGACGAAGGCACTGCTTTCACCGACAATAAGTATAGCCGGGCGCATGTCTGGCAATTTGACGGCGGGGCCGAGATACCGGCCTCTTCTTCACCACATATTGTCCGTCTGCCATATTCTGTGGCCGAAAATGTCGATCCAGAGGAAGCCTTCGTTGCCTCGATTTCGAGTTGCCATATGCTGTTCTTTCTGGCTGGTGCGGCAAAAGCAGGATTTGTCGTTGAAGAGTATCGCGATCAGGCACAGGGCGAACTGGCAAAGAACGAAAAGGGCAAACTCTATGTCAGCCGTGTGACCCTCAGACCTCATGTGACCTATGCGGGAGATTCCCCGGATAATGATGCGGAAGCAGGATTGCACCATGCAGCCCACGAGCAATGTTTCATTGCCAATTCAGTGATCACGGAAGTTGACGTTGAACACACCTGACCGTTGGAGGATTACGATGCACACCGAACTCAAGATCGCAGACGCGATAAACACGGCCTGCCCATGGTCAGGCGATCCCATCAAGGAAGACAGTCTGACGCTCTATAATGGAGCCGTCGTCGGCTTCTGCAATCCTGGCTGTCGCGACAAGTTTGAAAAAGCGGTCAATCACTTCGAAGCGGAAATGGTCCATCTCCGCCATGAAAGTCTCTGACCTCGTTGGTTCAGGCACTATCGCCTGAGCCAACAACGACTGCTTCTGTCGGCTGCTTGATCCGGCCTTGCCGCTTTAATTGCTGTTCGCGGAAGAAGATGAACAGACCCGATGCGATGATGAATCCGGAGCCAACAAGCATAGACATGCGCGGCACGTCTCCGAATACCATCCAGCCGAACAGGATGGCCCAGAAGAGTAGCGTATATTGCAGCGGCGCTACTGTGGCTGCATCGGCAAGCTTCAAAGCCCGGTTGACCAGCACATGCGCAAGCATGGCAACAATCCCGAGCAGACCGAGCAATAGAAGATCGCGTATCGTCACCGACGTCCATTCAAAACAAATCCAGGCGAGACCCGCCAGCCCTGCGCCAATAATTTGCCAGAACACCAGCGTCGTATCGGGGGTGCCGCGTAAGGTTCGGCCCAACAGCAGCATGAATGCAAAAGCAACACTGCCAAATATTGAAATGATCGCTTGCGGCGTGAGCGCCTGCGACGATGGTTCTAGCGCAATTATCACACCGATGAAGCCGACGATAATAGCGCTCCAGCGGCGCCAGCCAACCGGCTCTTTCAAAATGAAGGGAGAGATCGCGGCCACATAGATTGGTGCGGCGAGCCAATATGTCATGACGTCAGCCAAGGGCAGATATATGACTGCGAAGTAAAATGCGAAAACTTCGGCTGTCGAAAGAATAACTCTTGCCGCCTGAGTCCATGGGCGATCAAGCTGCACAATCTTTTTTGGCCCATTGAACCAGATGAATGGTGCCAAAACGATCAGCGCGGCAATGCTGCGGATGAATACCACCTGCCCGACCGAATAGGTCGAGACAAGCCACTTTCCCATTACGTCGTTGAGCGAAAACATCAGCATACCGAGCAGCATGAGTAATATGCCGGTGCGTGCTGCTGACGATTGGGGAGGGTTGGCAATAGTTACAGGACTGGAGGACATTTAAGCGTTTCCTGACAATAAGTCTTTTGTCCAAGCTCTGAGCCATTTTTGACTTTCAATCCAGTATAAAAACGCCACTTTTGCTTTTGGTGACGCAGATTCCTGATCAAATTGCTTATGAAACACTCCATTGGCTGTCTGGAATGACTGTTGATTTGCGAGTATATTGCTTGGCATTCTCGGGGGAGAACAACCATGCCGAACGTTTCACAACTCTTTTTTAAATCCGCAACGATTTTCTTTGTGATCGGAGTGATAATGGGGCTTCATATGGGAATCTCGGGCGATCACAGCCCATTTCCCGCCCATGCTCACCTTAATCTACTGGGCTGGGTCAGCAGCGCCATTTTTGCAATCTATTATGCGCTTAATCCCGCGAAGGCAGTGGGGAAACTGGCGATGTGGCAGTTTTCTGTCTACACGGTAGGGATTGTCGTGATGATCCCCGCGCTCTATTTCATGGCACTGGGAAATAGAGCTTTAGAGCCACTTGTTGGCATAGGCTCATTCATTGTGTTTGCCGGCGTTCTGCTTTTCGCCGCTGTTGTCTTTTCAAGCAAGAATCAAAGCCAATTGCCGGGCGCTGGCGCGTAGCGGTTCCGCGCTTTGACTCGCCTTTGCCATCGCCATTGCGCCCGAATAGCTGGCGACAATAAGCGTTGCCAGATCTTGCGCCTCCAATGCACTCATCTTCAATCTGTCGGCCTTAAGCCGCAGGACCAGAGCTTCGCGCCATTCATTGAAGACAGCGTTCACTGCTTCGCGAAAATCTGTATCGACCAACGAGAGCTCCAGGGCCAGATTGTTGAGTGGACAGCCAGAGACTGCCTGATTTCGCTCCAACCCACTGGCAACATTTTCGAGAAAAGTCGCGACACCCTCGCCGATTGATGCGGCTGTTGAAATCGGCTTGATCGCAGTTTCCCGGACTTCTGCCGCAACGCGTTCGGCTATGACCGCCAGGCCAAGCGCTTTCTTCGTCGCGAAATGATGGTGTAATGCCCCTCCGGTGGTAGCCGCCGCCCGCACAACATCATGAATGCTGGTGCCATTATATCCGTGCTGTTGAAAAAGAGTGGCAGCGACATCCAAAATCCGGGCTCGCATGGCCTGCGGATTATTGATTCTTTTTGATTTCTCTTTTTGCATCAAAAGCTCTCACTTGGCTATTTTCACCTGCAACCGCTGCCTCCCGAGTTCACGCTGCGTATTTATCCACCCATTTGCGTGAGAGTACCAGATTGACAAAACAGGACAACCGGTTTTATTAAACAGGATGATCGACCTGTTTTGGAGAAGATGATGACTGAGCCGGGAAAGATATCGAATTATAGTCCCATTATCGAGCTTCGACGCTATACGCTCCACCCCAACCGGCGTGACGATCTGATTGGCGTTTTCGACGAATATTTTCTTGAAGGCCAAGAGCGTTGCGGCATGAAGATCATTGGTCAATTGACAGACATGCACGATCCTGATGCTTTCGTCTGGCTCCGTGGGTTTGACGATATGCGGGCAAGACATAAAGCTCTGACTGAATTCTACGATGGATCGGTTTGGGCCGAGCATCGTCATATGGCCAATGCAACGATGGTTGATTCAGACGATGTCCTGCTGCTGCATCCTGCATGTGAGGATTCGGATTTCGAGTTGCCCGTGACACGCGCTGCCAGCCACGGAGTTAAACCAGGCGCGGGCATATTCCGAATCACCACCTACAAGCTGAAGCTTCCCGCCGAAAAAGGGTTTCTCGGTTTCTACGAGGCCATGCTGGCGCCCATTCTTGACAATGCTGGCGACAGACGGATCGCGCTTCTGGCTTCCGAGCACAGTGAAAACAGTTTCAGCCGCTTGCCCGTACGTCTTGGAGAAAATGTCCTTGTGAGTGTCTCGCGCTTTGATTCTGCAACGGCGGAAGCGGATTTTGATCGTTCATTGGACCGCAGCCGAGATTTTGATGAGATACAACCCAAGCTAACGGCATGGCTTGTCGCGCCAACCGTCATTGCGCGATTGAAACCAACTTCAGGTTCATTATTGAGGTAAATTGAAGAGTTGGTGGAGCCAAGCGGGAACTAACGCCCCTTAGAACATTGTATATAAATCAATAAGATATGGCACCAACACCCATTTTCGCGTACCAGTGTTGTGTACCAAATCAATGCTTCCTTGGTGAATCTAAGGTCTTTTACGGAGGCATAGCCGCAGTCCCGCCGATTCCGTGCTACGCAAGTAAAGCTGGGCATGCGGGAGATGGCACGACTGCATAGCCATCTGGTCGATCACGAAATAATGGCCAATGGCAAATTACAATCGCGTGTGGGATGCTAGCTTCCGCTTTATAGTCCACGCTTGGGCCACGGCTTACGCGATCTAAACCCCTTTCTTGATCGGGCTGCGGAACCGCACATGGTCAGATGAAAAATGTGCCTCGACTCATCGACATACTTGACTAGGCCAAGTATCACGCATGGGGTCAGTTGGGGAAAGTTGCGTCGATGAAGGAAGCCACTGCGCGTGTAAAGATCAACAAAATGTTGGAGTCGTCGGGCTGGCGATTTTTTGCAGAGGCTGGGCTGCCTGCAAACATTCAGTTGGAGCCGAGTGTCAAACTAACAGAAAGCGATCTAAGCGCCCTCGGCGACGATTTCGAGAAGGCATCAAAGGGCTTCGTTGACTTCTTATTGCTAGATTCCAAAGGCTTCCCCCTGGTCGTTCTTGAGGCCAAGGCTGAAGACAAGAATCCACTCATTGGAAAGGAACAGGCGCGGAAATATGCGCGGTCGCAAAACTCCCGGTTTGTGATTCTCTCCAACGGGAACTTGCATTACTTCTGGGATTTGGAGCGAGGAAATCCCTACGTGATCACGACGTTCCCCACCCCACATTCGGTGGTCGGGTATCAGCGCGTCTTGCCTGATCCGAAGCGACTGACGTCAGAGCCCGTTCATAGCGACTACATAGTCCTGTCGCAGCGACCAGCATATGCGACCGAAGCTGCTTGGAAGAATGAGGCGGAGCGAGCCGCCTTCATTCAGGCTAACAGACTACGATTCTTAAGGCCTTATCAAGAGAAGGCTGTTCACGCCTTGCAAAGCGGCGTCAAGGACGGGAAAGACCGCTTCCTTTTCGAGATGGCTACCGGCACCGGCAAGACATTAACCGCCGCAGCTGTGATCAAGCTCTTCCTGCGGACAGGCAATGCGCAACGGGTGCTTTTCCTCGTGGACCGTCTGGAGCTCGAGGATCAGGCAAAGAAGGCATTTTCCGCCATGCTTGCGAATGACTATAAAACGGTCATCTTCAAGGAGAACCGGGACGACTGGCGGCGGGCTGAAATTGTCGTCAGTACGGTTCAGTCTTTCCTGTTCAATAACAAATACCAGCGGCTCTTCTCGCCGACTGATTTCGACCTCGTGATCTCGGACGAGGCGCATCGCTCGATCGGGGGCAACGCACGTGCGGTGTTTGACTTCTTCATCGGCTATAAACTTGGCCTTACCGCCACGCCAAAGGATTATTTGAAGAAGTTTGATAAGGCGAAACCGACGACCAGGGACCCGCGAGAATTCGAGCGGCGCATGATGCTCGACACCTACCGCACCTTCGGATGCGATGATGGGCAGCCGACATTCCGCTACTCACTTCTCGATGGTGTGAAGGAAGAATTTCTAGTTAATCCAACCGTAGTCGATGCTCGAACAGAGATCACCACCGAGCTGCTTTCCGAACAGGGCTTCGTCGTTACCTTCACCGATGAGGAGGGTGAAGATCAGGAACAGACCTTTAAGCAACGCGAGTTCGAGAAACGCTTCTTTGCAGACTCCACCAATCAGCTCTTTTGTAAGACTTTTCTTGAAAACGCACTCCGTGACCCGATCAGCGGCGAGATCGGCAAATCAATCTTGTTTGCCGTTAGCCAGAACCATGCCGCCAAGCTAACGCAAATACTTAACCAAATGGCGGACCTGATGTTCCCCGGAAAGTATCAGTCCGATTTCGCTGCGCAGGTCACATCACAAGTCGCCGATGCACAGAGACTTACGATCAACTTCACCAACAACAACCTGCTTGGCTCTGGCAATATTCTCCCGACCTATCGGACCAGCAAGGCTCGCGTATGCGTGACAGTTGGCATGATGACGACCGGTTACGACTGCCCCGACATTCTCAATCTAGGCCTATTTAGACCGATATTCTCACCGACCGATTTCATTCAAATCAAGGGGCGCGGCACCCGCAAGCATGACTTCCGCGAGCAGCTTTTTGACGATGCGGCAAGGGCCAGCGTCGCAGCGCCGCACAAGACAAAGTTCAAACTCTTCGACTTCTTCGCCAATTGTGATTACTTTGAGGATCATTTCGACTACGACCAAGTTATTAAGTTGCCAAAACCGAAGGTCCTGAGAGAGGATGAAGGCGAGACCACGGGCGGTGGTATCTCCGAACCGGTTGGCTCTTACGACCACCTCGGCGCCGACATCATTTCATCAATCAAAGAGGAAGTAATCGGCCTCGACGGCATGAAGATCGATCGCATGATCTTCCAACGATTTGAAGACACCGTGCGCGAGAATAAGGAAATTGCTCATGCCGTAGAATCAGGTGAATGGGATCGCGTTATCGAATACGTGAATCGCGAAGTCCTCGACAAACCCACTGAGTACTACACGCTGGACAAACTTCGGCGCGCGGCCGCTGTAGATCGCCGCATCTCTATGCGTGAAATTCTGGAAAAGGTGTTCGGGCTCATACCGCGCTTCAAATCCAAAGATGAGTTACTAGAAGAGGAGTTTGCAAAATTCGTTGCGGACGCTAAGCCCGATGAGGCAGAGTCTATCCTCGCGATAAAAAACTACTTCAAAGCATATGCGACCAGCGACCGGGTCCGGCACATCATTGATAGTAAGCACTTTACAGATCTTGCCACTAACGCGGTTTTCTCGGCGCGTGATCTGCGCGCCGTGCCCGCGAAATATCGCACCCTCATTCCCGAATACATCAAGGACTACGTGTCCCTGAATCAGTTTGCAGCCTAAAAGGATTACTATGCTCGACTCCGATACCAAGCGCCGCATTGATACCGCTCGCGATATTCTCGTCGGCAAGGTGCCGGATCCGAAATCTCAGGTCGAGCAAATCACCATCGCGTTGATCTACAAGTTTATGGACGACATGGACGCGGACGCCGAGGAGTTGGGTGGGCAGCGCAAATTCTTCTCCGGAGACTATGTCCGATATGGTTGGGCTCAACTCATGAGGTCGGGTTTAGGCGGATTCGAAACGTTGAACCTTTATGCCGAGGCGATCGGGAAGATGCCCGAGAATCCCGGCATTCCGCCGCTCTTCCGAGACATCTTCAAGAACGCATATCTGCCGTATCGTGACCCGGAAACGTTAAAGAGCTTCCTCAAGATCATCGATGAGTTCACGTATGATCATTCCGAGCGGCTGGGTGATGCATTCGAGTACCTATTGTCGGTTCTTGGGTCTCAAGGCGACGCTGGGCAATTCCGCACGCCGCGTCACATCATTGATTTCATTGTCAAAATTGTCGATCCTAAAAAAAATGAGACCATACTCGATCCAGCGTGCGGTACGGCGGGTTTCCTAATATCTTCGTACAAGCATATTCTCGGTGCCAATACCGATGCGCAAGGCCACTCAACATTGACCCCTGACCAACGCGGGAAGTTGGCTCAGAACCTCAAAGGCTATGACATTTCCCCGGACATGGTGCGCCTATCACTGGTAAACCTTTATCTTCATGATCTGGCCGACCCGCATATCGACGAATACGACACGCTGACATCTGACGAGAAATGGAATGAATACGCCGACGTCATTCTGGCAAATCCGCCATTCATGTCGCCGAAGGGTGGAATCAAGCCGCACAATCGCTTCTCGGTTCAGTCAAAACGCAGCGAAGTTCTGTTTGTTGACTATATGGCCGAACATCTGACGCCAAGCGGCAGAGCGGGCATTATTGTGCCAGAAGGTATTATCTTTCAGAGCCAGTCCGCCTATGCTCAACTGCGCAAGATGCTGGTTGAAGACTCGCTCGTTGCGGTGATTTCGCTGCCTGCTGGGGTTTTCAATCCTTATTCCAACGTCAAGACATCGATCCTCATCCTCGACAAGGCGCTTGCAAAGAAGACTGACACGATTGCTTTCTTCAAGATCGAGAACGATGGATTCAGCCTTGGGGCCCAACGCCGCATAAGCGAAAATGATGATCTTCCGCAGGCACATGCCGAAATTGTCGAATACCTTCGTCGCGCTCGTGCTCAGGAAACGCTAGACAACTACCAGCCTGAGTTCGGTTTTGTTGTACAGAAGGATAAGCTCGCCGCGAACGGTGATTTCAATCTGAGCGGGGAGCGATATAGGGAGAATGGCGCTCGAAATCACAAGTATCCATTGATGCGCTTGGGCGACATCTGCACGATTAATCCTCGCAAAAACCAGCTGGACGGAGTGAGCCCCGATACCCTTGTTTCATTTGTACCAATGGCAGACCTGAACGAGCATGAGATCTCGTTCAAACCCAGCGATGAGAAGTTATTGTCGGAAGTCTCGGCAAGCTACACCTATTTCGAAGATGGTGATGTTCTTCTGGCAAAGGTCACCCCTTGCTTTGAAAATGGCAAGGCGGGCATCGCCAGAGGATTAAGCAACGGCATCGGTTTCGGTTCCAGCGAGTTTTATGTCTTGCGATGTAAGGAAGGAACCCTTCCCGAATGGATATATTTTTGCGTGATGCACCCCTATTTTAGGGAGAAGGCCATCGCACAAATGACGGGCACAGGCGGATTACAGCGAGTTCCGAGGACCTTTGTTGAAAACTTCGAAATTCCGCTGCCACCACTCGATGTACAAAGGCAGATAATAGCTGAGATTGGAGGCTATCAAGAGGAGATAGAGAGACTAAACTACAGAATTGCCGAAGAGCATCGCAATATCGAAGTTACCGTTTCGCGTGCTTGGGATGATGGCGACGCCGTTGAGGCCGGGGGCTGAAAAGATGGATGAAGCGCTCGAGCTCAGCGGTTTTATGCCGGTCTCTTATGGGACGCAGTCTGAAGGCGAATATATTGCCTTTCTTTGGGACGCGTTTCGAACGAACTACGAGGGTGGAAAATTCGAATTCGCCAGCCTCGCCTTCCATCTGCTATATATGAGCTATGTGAGCTTTTCGATCTGGCAAATCCGTCTCGTCCGTGAACAGGATTTCAAGCGCGCGCTCATCGGCTTTCAAAGTGAATCTGAAATGAAGTTGCTGAGCGCAGCCAATCCCTTCCTGTTTTATGAGCAGCTCAAAGAATCACAGATATTTCGGTTCTTGAAGCTCCTTGGGTGCGCCAACGAACAGATCGGAGAGTTCTCCAAGTTCATTAAGCGCAGGAACAAGATCGCCCATCCAAGTGGGACCGTGTTCTTTAATGATCGCGCAGCTATTGACGCCGAAATTGCCGATATGATGCGAGAGGTTCGCAACATCGAAAATCACATGCAGCCTGTCATCTCTGAAATGTACGGGCGTTTTCTGCTCGACAGCGCGAACCAAGACGAGCTCCAATATTCTACATTAGAGCAAGAGATCGAGGTGAACCTGATTCACCGTGACTACGTATCAATGAAGGATCTGGCTGTCTGCCTCGATTATAACATCAACGCCTTCGTGGAACATCCTAGGTTCGAGATTATCCAGACGCTGCACCAATCATTGAGCGACCGGTTTAGTGCAGAAATCGCGGATGCAAGCGCGGCATGAACGTTTATGAACTCAGCTTCACGGGACACTTCTTGCAACGCGGCTTCTGGCTGTATGTCTGGGAGGTTACTCCCCCCCATGGGCCGCCACTTTTTTATGTGGGTCGAACAGGCGACAGTTCGTCGACAAATGCGCAATCCCCTTTCAACAGGATGGGGCAACACCTCGGCTTCGCCAAGAACAGCAACATGTTGCGAAAATACCTTTGTGCTCATACAGCACCCCTGAGGATTGTGGATTCCGCCTAGTTGCGCTCGGACCGCTCGAAGCGGAGTCCACCGCGGAAACTCGTGAGGAGCATGATTTCCGGAGAGACCTGGTAGCCGCCATGGAGAAAGCTCTTGCTGATGAGATCCGTATGGCGGGTTACATCGTGATGAACAACGTTAAATGCCGGAAGGAACTCGACGCTATTCGTTTTGCAGAGGTGCGCGCCGCATTTACAAATGCATTTCCAAGATTGGCGAACGAGTAATGCTTGACCTTGGGCCGATTGAGTCACGGAAGATACGTTTTTTTGTTGCAGCGCGATTTTGCAACCGGATTCAAAATCCATACTCCGCCAAAAGGTCAAATGGCATCGCTGAGCACAGCGGCCATGTCTTGACCATAAGTCGGTCGATGCCGCGCAAACATTCATCATCTTCCACTACGTGTATCGGTTGACCATGGCCACATTCCTCGCGACGTGAGAACGGCATGGAGTGCAAAGTGAATCGATTGACTGACTGGGTGGGGTTCCAAGGTCAGTAGTTTCCCCAATAGTCCCGCCCGTTTTGGGTTGCCCAAGGTGAATGGCCCTTATTCGATTAGCAGCCAATGAAGCTGCTATCACCTTCCCGCTCCTCATGGGAAAATCCGTATCGATTGGGAGCTTTTCGCATTTTCAACGTCGCAACCGCTACTCAAGCTGCTCTATATGGCGTGACCTCACCAGCCGCATCTAGAATCCGGTAAACGGAAGACCGCCCGATGCCCAGCCGCCGGGCGATCTCAACCGGACCGATACCTTCACGGACTAGATCAAGCACAGCATCGGATTTTGCGCGAGCAGTCGGCGCGCGCCCTTTGTACTTACCTTCCGCCTTTGCCTTGGCAATCCCTTCCCGCTGTCGTTCCAGCATCAATTCCCGCTCAAACTGGGCGATGCTTCCCAACATATTAATCATGAGCTTTCCGGTGGGTGTTGTGGTATCCAAATTAAGATTAAGTATGCGTAGGGAAGCGCTCTTCTCATCAATGATCTTCTGGATCGTGAGAAGATCAGCTACTGACCGGGCCAAGCGATCCAGCTTGGTGACGACGAACACATCGCCCTCTCGGATATAATCAAGGGCACGCTGAAGCTCTTCACGATGTGCTACCGACGAAACTCGTTCAGAAAACAACTTTACCACTCCGGCCGCTTCCAGATCACGCCGCTGCGATTCGAGCCCAGCGATCTGTTCCGCGGTTGAGGTTCGGGCATACCCAACAATTGCGCTCATAACTTCTCCACTCTGCTCCACTACATTATAGATACAATGGTACAATGCGTACCAAAACGCAAAGCTTATTTATGTGGGACACCTAAAACGTAGATCGCCTTGTTTCAATGGAGCGAGGTCTTATGGGAAAACAGATAAAGGTGGTTTTTGAAGTTGCGTTGTTCATCACCTTGCGTCCCATCGGCGCTTCAGAGAAATTAGCCGATCATCGGTGTTCAGCACGGTGTTGGCTTTCCCGATTCGTTGCAATATTACTTCCATACCGTAAGGCCAAGCCAACGCATTATCCGGCAGAACCGCATGAAGGAGCGCCAGCGCCTGTTCAGGGTACCGGTCTACTATGTTATCTCCGGAACGACGCAGTTCTGGCAACATTAGATGGTCTCGCTCGATTTTGCTCAAGAGCGGCAAAACCAATGTAGATATTGTAGGAAATTGATCGCCGCTAGAGAAAGCCAACTCGCAAAGGCGAGCCGATGTATTGGGCGATCTGGCTGACAAATGGCGTGGCCAAATTTGAAGCAGTTCGGAAAGCTGTCCTTCCCATCGCTCATGTGAGTTTTCGTTCGCATCAGACCATTGTTGAGCCTGCCAGAGCACCCGTGATCGAAATTCATCATCAACCGTTAAGAGCAAGCTCCGCATCTCTTCATTGGAAATGCAACGCTCGCCAGTATCATCGTCGACACTCCCCCACCCGGCTAAGATCATACCTGCAATAGTTTCAACATATGAGCGGCGCGATGGAAGAGGATTAGCGGCGAACTCCAGCATGTCATTCTTGAGCCGCATATAGAGTTCTTGATTTGGAGTGCTCGCCCCCCACAAGAAGCCCGACCATGCTGCATCGCGGTCATTGTCGTTACTACGAAGCGCGGGCAACAAGTGTTCCTCTGTCCATTTCGGATCGACAGCGAAAAACCAGTTGAGACTGTGAAAAAAGATTACCAGCGAGTGTCTTCGCAAATCGTCGGAGAGTGCCAACAGATCCTTAGCGTGAGCGAGCCATTCGGAAGGAAAGCCTTGTTTTCGATTCAGATTGTCCTTGCGGGGATCGTTAAAAAGCGCCTCCGCGATCTTCCCCGTAGGAGAATTGATCGCTTCCATAGTCCAATCTGGCTCATTGGAACCGCGCACGATACCCGAACGCCCCTCGCTCGGCGATTCACGAAGAACGCCGATCAGCTTCGTTAAAATGCGGTCGAAAACAGGAAGGCACTCTATGTTCAGTTTCGCACTGGCAACCCGAAGCCAACCGGTCGCAGGGCGGAGGATCGTGGCAAGTTGCTCATTAGGATAGCGAGCTAGTCGCTCCGCGATTAACCAGACCAATCGTGCCTCGTCAGTCTTCCGCGCCTCTGAATTGAGGAATCGCCGCCATGCCCACTCTGGAAAGTCCCCTCGCTTAGCTACATAGGTCAGTGCAGAAAAAGCACGCGCGGGGTGTTCTACGGCGAAACCGGCAAAGGGATCATTTTCGACAAGAAAATCGTGTGATCGACCGCTATGTTCCTTGGCTTGCAGTAAAACCCGCGAAAGGGGGGTGTCTGCCAGTTCCTCATGGTTGGTGTTCGTCCTTACCCATCCTGTACGACCTTCCAGCGAATCAGCAGCCTTCGCCCCATAGTCCTCTTTCCAGTCGGGTACAGCAGTACGGAGTAGCTTTGCTTGCCCACGGGTGGCGGAAGAAAGCTTGCATCCTGAGTTTTGAAGCCACTGAACCCGACTCAGAATTGACCAAGCTCTCCTGCTTTCAAAGGCCGCAATCTTCTCTCGCCGCCAACGCTTTGGACCCCTCACCAGCTTTTGTTCGATCAATCTGCGGGACGCTCCGCTGAGCTTCTTCCATCGCCCTGCAATGATCAGCAAAAGGTCTCGCTGATGATAGCTATCCCAGAATGCAGCATCGCTCAAAGACGCTATGACTTGTCCGAAATCATCATCCGAAACAATGCTCCGCTCTCTTGATGCCCATATTCGTAGTCGCGAAAAGATGGCGTCATCGTCAATAGGCCACGATAAAAACTCATGCTTAGCGGCTGATTTATTGATTTTGACCAGTTGCGTGAAAAGCTCCGCAAATCGAATAACTGCAGCGGAAAGCCCATGCATTTGATGATAGTCAGCGCCTTCGGTGCTGTCCTGCACTATTGGGCTTATACTGCTAAGGCCATAGCCACCAATTTCGTACTCAAGGGCAAGAGCCAGCTCAAGATTCTGTCGTAGGACTTTAACGATAGCCGCACACCACTGGTTTGGAACCGTAATTGCTTCGTGCGTTTCAGGATATTTGACGTCCGTCCGCAGCAAGCGGCTGCCGTCCTCTTCATCGACCCCCAGTGCAGGCGGCGTTGGGCCACCCCAGAAATCGGGTTCCGCCGAAAAGCGAGGTCGAAGTACTTCTCCAAACCGCCGAACGATAGCGCTGCTCCATCCATCTGCTTTAATGACAGTTTGCAAAGAATACCAATCTCTATTGAAATCTTCGACGTGGTTCCAAGCCTCGAAAAGCCACCGCCAAGCCTTACGAATATCCTGACGGATTGGCCGATTGCTTCTCTCTAGCTCCCATGAGACGTATTCTTGAATGCTCTGATGCAGTGACAGCTGATGAGCAGCCCACCAGACGGCGGCGGGCTGGTCGCAGACTTTTGCGAGCCATACTCCGAGCTGCCCTATTCGCGGGACAAGACGTGGAGAATTGTTAGCCCAATGTCCGCGAAGCGCCGCAAGATTATCATCGCGGATCGGTGATCGATCGAGGCGATTAAGTTCGAAGGCATCCCAAGCATCTAACGGCACCTCGCGCTTAGCATAATGATCTTCAGGATCAGGCTTCGTGGGCGGAGTGTCTGAATCGAGGCCGTATAGATCGAACGGATCAACATAGGTGCCCTTGCGACCAAACGAACCTGAATTGCCCGGCCTCGCAAATCGGCGATATTTGTCGAACACACATAACCATTCAGCAGATGGTAGAATCTCGTTGGCGGAGAACCTCTTCACACCTTCATAGGTTGAAACAACATGTGCCACCTGACCCCGCTCATGGGGTTGAATAGCTGCCGGTCCCTTCTTGGATGCGCCAATAACCTTTGCATACCAGGCCTCAGGATTTCGTGCACGCTCTGCCCACGCCTCAAGGGATTGCCACAAAGCAGCGTGCTTGTTATCGGGACCATACGGGATAGCTTCAACACCTTTGTGCCGCCATCGTGCAGCAGCGTCGTCGTGGTCCCCGGACTGAAAAGCATAAGCGTTCTCAAGCTTCCCTGAAGCTCTTCGCAAAGCTTCAAGGAGATATTGAACGGGCGGATCGTCAGCGGTATACCCGACAAACACAACGACATATTTTCTAAGTATTTCCTGAATGAACTTCGTTGCCCATCCGTCCGATAGATATGCACGCCCAAATTCGGAACTAGAGAGAACAAAGCCATCGCCTTCAGCGCCATCATAAACCGGCGTGGATCGACCATGCAGATAAACTATTCCATTGACCTCGTTAGGCCGCAGAGGGTCCGGCAACCTCGGCGGTTGCCATGCCTGAATTTCTCGCCCACAATCGTCAAACAATCTATCGAAATTGGTAGTGACCAATTGCACCTTGCCTTCAGGCGTTGTTGCCAAGTCGAGCAAAATCCTGTGTGCTGTCAGATCGCAATCAGTAGGCGGCTTCAACGCTGAAGCTACCGCCTCCTCAATGTCACGCGATGCAAAGTCTCTTTCTAAGAGACCGAAAACACGGTCGGCCGATATAACACCGGAAATGCCAACGCGTCGGTCTATTTCTTGAGCTTCTTGGATAAGCTTGTAGGCTGGGCTATTGAGATCAACACCAAGCTTGGAAACTACCGTACGAGCCAAGCCAAAGAAATCAGGTAGGTTCGCGCGCGCCCTTGATACTCCCGCCCCGCAGAAGAAAATTACGCGGCCCTGATCTCTGGCCAGAAGGAGATCGTCGGGAATTGGTGGTCCATCGGCTAAGAATCGCAAATATTAGTCTCCACTCACTGCGTTTATCTTTAGACTATCAAAATCTGCGCCTTGGCGATCGGTAAGTTTTGATTATTCACGCTAAGAAGAGTATTTTTCTCTTGGTAAGATCATTAGGCACCATCGAGAGCGCGTTAATAGCACTTGCCACATCTACAAGTACATTTGCAGACCCAGCTAAGATGACCCACATGGCCAATGGCTAAGAACGAGGGCGGGCGAGCGGGTGTTAGCTCTTCTAAGTTCACTACTCACGGCCAATTGCAAAGGCCACCATTCCGCTCTCGGCTGTTAATTCTTTAAATCTGGTAGTTTCCGTTCCTCAGATTTGCAACCGGTTGCAAATTTCACGCATAAACCAAGCGTATAATAAGGTGCGTTGATATCTGGCCTGTAAAATCGAAAACGGTTTACTACCTATTGAGCAACTTCTTTGAAGGCACGGTAGGGCAGAATTTCGCAAATACGCAACTCGTCATTCCCTGCCTGAATCATACCAGACAAAATTCCGTCTATAGAGACGTGGGCAAGGATGTATTGTTTGCCTGAGTAGGCTCCCATTCGGTTCTTAGCGTTTGCCCGAACGCATATGAATCTACCCGTATTGTTGTTGAGCCACTTGGATATCTCGGCGTCTCGTATAGAGTAGGGATCGTAAAAGCTGCCGCGAATACCCCGAGCGACGGCTTTAACCTCGGCTACTGTCGGCCAGCGTATATTTTCGTCGTCAGCCTTCGCGTTCATTTCCGCTGCTGTAGGAAAGTTTGATTCCACCTGAGAGTAAACTTGTTTTGGAAGAAGCATGATCATGAGTGCCACTATGAAACGCAAGTGAGCCATTCGACTAGTCCATATCAAAGTACCTATTCGACTTGTTAGATGCCCGCCAGTGTGCACGCGAAGTAAGCTCCCACCATAGGTTAAGGAGTTGGCAGCGATTGGAAGTCGAGTTATTTACACCGTTTAAGGTCAAATGTGTCTCCACTGGCAGGTGAATGCCATGTGAGCGTATTCTTCTTCACATCGAAAAGTGTAAAGCGATAACCGTCCGCCAACTGGACCGACCAGAACTTTCCATCGCGTTCGATCTTTTTAATTCTGAGTGCCTTTCCAGACATGGGAGGCGCATAGGTTTTGGCGGTAATGCGAAACGGATCGGCACAGGTCGTAATCTCTCCGGCCCAATTGCCAACGAACGGTTGATCAGCCGCAAAACTCGTAGACGTTGAAGCGATGATTATGATCATCGATAGAGTTTTATTCATTTAATCGGTCTCCCCCCGTCCAAGGTGCTACTGTCGATTTTGCACCCGGTTGCAAATTTCATTGGTAAAGCTCGGCAAACGCTCGGAAGGACAGCATTCCGCAGCTAGCGGCCTCGTCTTTAGTTGCTGGTTGTATCACTGTTGATCTGCCATCCGCGTAGAGTCCGGCGATGCTGTAGCGCTTGCCATCGTAACCACCCATGCGATTTTTCGCATTGGCAAGAATACAGATGAACCCGCCCTCGCTGTTAACCACCAAAATCTGGGATATCTCAGCATCCCTTATGGAGTAAGGATCAGCAAAGTTGTTGTTGATGGCCTGAGCAACTGAATTTACCTCTCTTTCCGTAGGCCAGCGAATGTCCATCGCATAACTCGGCGAAACGAAGCCCAACAGTAAAGACAAAACGATAAATAGCTGAGGTACACTCATTTATTTTTCCCCTAGGCAATCGCTCGCGGTACGCCCCCGCAAATTTGCCTCCTGATCTTGGTGATCGGGGAGTTGGAAACCGAATGGTTACGGTCCTACGGCCTTTAGTTCGGAGAACCTGTTGCATACGCCGCAGGCTCCCCGACCATAGGTCAAGGAGTTGGCACCATTCCGGTTGGCACCGACCGAACCATTGAGGTTTCCACACCCCAGCGCATTGCGTATTGCACCGGTTCCTTCTTCAACCAGAGGACCATCATCTGTCAATGATGACACTGAAGGGTCGAGAAATTAAAGAAGTGTCCGGCACAGGCGCTATTTTGAAACTGGTTGCAAATCTCGGTAAAAGCGTCACTGGTCAATTTTTGCAACCGGTGGGAATTTTAGTGCTTTCCCCTGCGAACAAGATGCACGTAAATCCACGAGCCAATAAAAAATGCAGGCCAGAATACCAAAAAGACAGTCATCATCACGAGCGCCGAAAGGCTACGAGCGTCGAGACGGGGATAAACCAACGCATTGATCATATCGTCCACTACAACGTTGGATGAGAACCTGCACATCAAGGTAAAATAGAAAAGCCCGGATATTGCATAAGATGATGTCAGAATCGCCGAAGTCATTCAGTAGTTTCTCCCACTAATTTTAAAGACAACCCCATTTTTAATGCGCCGGGGTCTCTATCGAGCGCTCACAACATCAAACCGGAGATTACCTGCCTGCCGAAGTGTGTAAAGACATTATTTAAAAAAACGTTTTATATTCTATATGTTATATGCTCTTCATTCTGGTTTCTTCTCCGGAGATACGGCGCGAGAAACGCGAATGATGCCGCGCTCAATCACCGGAGTAGCCACTATCGTTAAAGCAGCAATCATTGCATACAGGGGTGCTACCCATACCCAAATGTCTGCGACTGTCATCTGCTGAAACGATCCCGTGAAATGAAGCCAAGCCAAGTAACAAAGAATTGGCACAGCTAAGGGAGAAAAAAGGGCAAGAGCCAGAAAGAGCAAGCTGATATCGAAAGCCTTCTCTGTATGGTCGCTCTGCTGCGCCGTGCTCGCATGATCGCCAGTATCGTCAATCGCTGTGCTTCTCACGGGCAGTGCAGCGCTCACGTATGGATTGCAGGGTTTGCTAGTATCAGAGAGCACCACAATAGTGACTTTCATGTCACAATTCCTGACGTCACACCATTGCTAGCCCAGAGCCCAGCGTTACAAACTATGTTTCGAGACCAGATACTGTTCATCCCCTCTGATCGTCCTTGAAATTTTCAGCTGACTGCTTCTGCTGCTCAACAACATCGAGAGCTATAACTAAAAGCTCATTGATCGTTGCGTTTCGTGAGACTGCCCTCCCGGTCCGCTTACGGCGCACAAGAACCGCCTCATCAATTCGATGTACACACTCCAAAGGAACGACGATGTGAAGTCGGGATTCCATAATGATTTTCCTTTCGGTTTCTAAACGTGATTTTGAGGAACTGGACATCGATGCATTGCGGTGGACTTGGCAACTTCTCGATGAACGGCTTTGGTCAATTCCGTATCCGACGTGGACTTAGTCTTCTCGGAAATAGGGTGTTATCCGTGTGTCGTAGCTCGGAAGCGGTTGGTCCGTGCAGACCGGGGCGTTTGCCAGTGCTTCGGCGGCGCGCATCTGTTTGGCTACATCCGACCCTGGATGAATGCCTCGCCGTTGCATGCTTTCGGCGTTCTTCTGCATAAGTAGGGCGGTTCGGAAGGCTCTGCCCGCCTCGGCCTTGGCCTTGGCATTTTCTTCACGCATCTTGGCGGTGTAATGCTCTTCTGCAACGGCTAGCAGAATTTCCTCGCGGGTTTTACCTTTGATGAACAGCTGACGAATACGTCGATCTCCGACGCTAGGAGCATGTTCTACCCATTCGTCGAGTTTCTTACCAGCATAC
Source organism: Phyllobacterium sp. K27 (assembly GCF_054796155.1). NCBI lineage: Bacteria > Pseudomonadati > Pseudomonadota > Alphaproteobacteria > Hyphomicrobiales > Phyllobacteriaceae > Phyllobacterium > Phyllobacterium sp. K27. The sequence continues at coordinate 393,987 of NZ_CM139240.1, forward strand.
GCCGACATAAGGCGGGGGCGGTGGCGGACAATGAACATGATATCTGGAACTTCCGGGCAGGCGGGGCGCTTCATCCAGCCAAACACACGGCGACGGATTGTGAACCAGTCGCGAACGATCCACTCAAACATTTCATGGCATTCTTCCGGCGTACCATTCCATCGAGACAGTATTGAGGATTTCAACATCCCCATCTCCTTCCGTGACCACGGTTGGAACAGAGCTCCGTTAGTATTCTCGTTCTTGTTCTCGATCTCGAAAGCACGGCGGAAAGTGTTCATAATTGCACCCGGTTGCAAAAGTTGGCGTTCCGGGTTTGCCGAGGTAGTACAGTGCGGCGTCGAAAGGGGGGGCCGCGCAATGGGGGGATTTCTTTCATCTATCCGGGCAAGCGGTCTCTGACGGTGGCGAGTTACCACTTCTGGAAAAAATTCTCCCTCTGAAACCGAGGCCGGTTGGCCGAAGGCTGACCGGAGACTTTCTTCCTCTTTAAAAAGTTCTTCTCTAAGAAGTTCCTCTTTAATGGGGTGCGAATTTTGACACCGGGGGGGTGCGATTTTTCGCACCGGAGGGGTGTGATTTTTCGCACCACCTAATAGCGAATTATCGGGGGTTTCGATCCAGTTATCGCCTTTCCCGGACTTGTGGGCGACATCCGGCCGCTCGTTTTTCAGTCTTTCAGACACGGGGAGCATTTGGTCATCCGGGGTCCAGTTGGTGTTTGGTGTGATGAGTAGGCCTTTGCGCGTATCGGTACGGTCAGCAACGATAAAACCCTTGGCCTCAAGAGCCGCAATCGTGTCGATAAGGGTTCGCTTTTTGACACCGGTACCGCAAGTGAGATTATCGCCGCTTTCCATGAAGCGGTAGGAGAACCGGCGGTCGGCGAGACCCCAATTCACGGTGCAATCGAGTATAAAGGATAGCACACCGAACTCGGCAAGCGACAAATGTGCGCGCCATTCTCGGTTGAACGCCCGCATGATCTCCTGTTGAAACTTAGGATTTCTTCGGGGATTTAAGTCGCTGCTGTTGCCTGATTCGGAACGCGTTGAGCGGTCCATTGAAACAATGTTGGTGGGAACAGTTAGCATGATTTCCAATCCCGCTACATTTGCGTATTGGGCAATAATACCATATGCACAAAATATTATCAATATCAATTAAGTACAGTTTGGGTCTATACTGTTGACCAAGAGAGTGTATATGGCTTGAAATTGTACGATCTAAAATATTGCTTAGTATTATTGTTTTTATTTTGCAACCCGTTGCAAAATCTAATCATGCGCCAGCTTGCGAACATGACCTGCAAAATGAATGCGGTTACCTCGGTCACTTACCGCTTTGTCTTTACTTTGAGTCTCACCTCGCCCAGCCTTGCGATGGCATTCGCTGCCCCACAGAAGGCGAGGTGAATTCGGTTGCTCAGGCCATTAAAGCTAGCTTTGCTGATCCCTACAACCGCTTGGACGTTCCGGACCTACAGTGGAGAAACATTTGCAACAAGTAACTGGCACCGCATAGGATTAGTCACATGCGCTGGATTGTTGAGATACATCTCTTCGCCATATGTATATTCATGTTTCGAAACAGTCAGCGTGTTGCCGCTGATAGAAACGGCAGTGCTGGTCATGATAGCACTGTAGAAGCCCCACCCCGGTTCTGTGTCGCCGGTTTTGACAAACTGAAGACTCGCGCCGCCATTAACTATGCAAGCGGCGATTTTTGTTACGCCGGAGTAGCCTTTGATAAAGTTTTTGGAACTGACATCTACGTCAAGGGAGTCTAAAAGGATAAGCGGCGCAGCATTTGAGGAGAACTTGCATACCCCTGATGCGTCGAAGATATCCATACCCGCCCCATGCACAGTACGAGGGATGTTTGCTGCGTCCTGAAATGTGAATATGTTATCGCGACCGACAAAACGGGCAGTGTCCTGACCAATATTTGCACCGAACGTGGCCGCCCATTTATCCGCACCCATTCCCCCGCCCGTTTTTTCTCTCAAATGATAATGGCGAGATAGGTCATCGATTTGGTAAATACCGCTGTCATTAATAACTTGGATTCCTGCCACCATCAGAAGCACCCCACAATCATCTCATATTGATATCCATCAGCGACAATTGACCAAGATACGGTTTGTCCGCTGGTTGCTACGGTCATGTCAGGGATTCCAGATATTCCCATATAGTGGTAAGGCGCGCCGTTGAGCCAGCGAACAGCCACTACCCAAGGTTTAGTTCCCGGCGGGAAAATTGCCGATCCAGTCAGGACAGAACTCGCAGCGCGTCGAAACAAAATACGACCGGCGCGATCATTCGTGTCGAAGACCAATTTACCGCTCGCGTCCCAAACTTGTAAACCTTGTGCCATGATCACTCTCTTTGTCCGCAGCGTTTAACTGTTTGCTTTTCGGTCAGCCCATGCTGGAGCTGAGCCGCTCCACCACAAGTCTAATTTGAGGTAGAAGTTCGTGGTCGGCTGTACTCGGAAGTTTTTGCTTCAAAGAGTTTTGCAACCGGATGCAATTTCCGCACTTCAAAACACGTCCCAAATGTCAGAATTACCCCCCCCCGCGAGACGATGAAATTCGCCGACCAGACATTAGGATCATACCCGCACTAAGATAGCCGAGTGGCAAGGTCTGGTAAATAGTACTTTAAAAAACTTCCATTAGTTTTAGAATATTACTCAGGTCCTCGGGCAGAACAAAATAGACCTAAAGCAATTTGTAATATACACTCTCTTCGTCAACAGTACTTTTTTAATCAATTACCATATTAACCGAACGTAGGCTCGGTTCGCATTGTGGCCCCCACTTAAGCTCACCACAGATTACAGCCCCGTGGGGACAAAATATTTGCTAATAGCTATCCCACTAGGTCCGATACCATAAAACCGCTCTGGTGGGCGGATATGGCGGTTTTAGAGGCATATCCATCATCAATCGTCCCTCACTGGTTTGGACCACTCCCATCAACGGCAGAAATAGGTTGGTGCAAACGGTGATTTCTGTCTTCTTTCCGGGCAAGCGGTCTCTGGCGATGGCGAGTTACCACTTCCGGGAAGAGAGTTTCTTCAACCCGTGTCGCGTCGTCCGGTTTACCGGGCGAACGCGTCTCTTGTTCTTTAAGAGAATGTTCTAAGAAAGATTGTTCTTTAATGGGGTGAACAATCGTGCACTGGGGGGGTGAACAATCGTGCACTAGGGGGGTGCACGATTGTTCACCACCTAAACCGGGGAATCTCTTTCGTCTTTCCGGGCAAGCGGTCTCTGCGGTGGCGAGTTATTACCGGCGAAACAGAGAAATCGTTTTCTGTCTGCTGACCATCCGGCTTGCCGGGTGTGTCAGTACCTTTTAACTTAGAAAGATCAACTTGAAAGAAATCCTCTTTAATGTCCGGACACTTTTGTCCGGGGGGGGGAGGACATTTCTGTCCGGGGGGAGAGGACATCTATGTCCGGGGTCTGATGGGCAAATGGAGAAACAGAAAAGCCATCTTCTGTGTGCTGACCATCCGGCTTGCCGGGTGCGTCAGTACCTTGTTCTTTAAGAGAATGTTCTAAGAAAGATTGTTCTTTAATGGGGTGACAGATTTGTCACGGGAGGGGTGACATATCTGTCACGGGGGCGGCGCCATATTTGTCACCCCGGAATTATCGTATTTTCTAACCAGTTAGCATCTTTCCCAGACTTGTGGGCGGCACTCTGGTTGGTGTTTTTCAGCCTTTATGCACGTGGAGCATTTGATCCTCAGAATCAGCTGCGTTTCGTTCCCCCCGTTTCGAACGAATCGTGAGCCAACAACGTTCTGTAGAGTTTAGGAGAATTGGGAGGAAGGGACTCACCTCCAGAACGATTTTCTTGCTTTGAAGCTGGAAAATTTTGCAACCGGGTGCAAAGTTTCAACCACAACAGATCAGATTTCCGACTGGTACAAGTGAGAAAGATCGAGGTTTGGGTAACGGACGTCCTTGATCGCATCAGCGAGAGTACCGGCCCGAAGCCCGCTGCCATAGTGATCCTCAGTGTTTTTCCCTGACCACCCGCCAAGCGCACGAACTTTTTCAGTCGATATGTCGGCCTCACGCAACGCGTCTCGGTATGAATGTCTAAAAGAATGGAAGACCTTCTTCTTATCTTTGATCTCTACAGCGTCCAAGAACCGAGCGAAATATTTGGAAAACGGGTCCGATCGGTACCCGGTTGAGCCGAGCGGCAACTCAGGAAACAACGGCGCGTTCGTTAGACCCTTTTTTCGGCGAGTAGCTACATAACGGAGGAGGCCAATAGAACGAAGTTCATTGTGTACGGGTATAAAACGATGTCCGGCTGCGGTTTTGACGCGCTTGGTTTCTCCGTCATCATCACCACGAATCAAGATGACGTCTACACCGTCTTCGACAACGAAATCATCAAGAGTCAACTGACAGATTTCGTTGAGACGCATTCCAGAGTACAAAGAGATGAGCGGTATCCAAAACCTTCCGCGCCGAGGTTTGTTGGGGCCCGGCTTGGCATATCCATATTCATCATCCACGCACCCGGTATATATGGGAGCGTCAAATATCTTTGTGAGATCATCTACTGTAAAGGGGTCTCGACGGTCTTTAGCCCGCACTTTCTCGCCACGGAACAACAAACCGCTGGTCGGGTCCGATACGACGAATCCTTCTTCCACTGCAAAACGAAATAGAGCGCCGATCTGCCGCAAATATCCGTTTGCTGTGTCGATCGAGAGAACAGGCAACTTCTTGTCTGCACCCAATTCAGCAGCTTCAAAAATTGTAGCGTCGGGAAAATGCTTCGCAGCGTTGCTCGGTAACTTCGCTAAAAGCGCCATGAATTCCCGCACGCGCTGCCGATCGATAAGGTCGATTGGCGTGTCTTGGGCAAAGAACTCCTTGATCACTTCCCATTGCGCATCCCGCTTCTTTGCCGACTTTCCGACCAGCGGTGCTCTCGTAGAGTCACTTCGAAACGCTTCCATTAAATTCTTCAAGGTAAATTTTGCAACCGGGTGCAAATCTGTCTGGGCCGATAGCGAGGTAAACTGAGGGTCGAGGCTCACCTGCGCACCCGGTATACTCCGTTGGAAATCTCGCTTTGCGATTTCTATGACGGCGGGCTGGAGGATTCTTTGTAGGCGATTTCCATCCTCTGATGACGGATCGAATTCGAGGCCTTGCGCGGCGAGTATTGTTTTCGCAGCTTGATATGCAGCCGGAGCTACATTTTCTGACGATGTAGACATCGCATAGTCGTAGCGCGCGTCTTCACTTGATAGATAGGAATCGGTCGAATGACTGTTCTTTTTCTCTTCCTCAACGAACCATCGGGATACGAGATAATGGATTTCACGGTCAGATAAGCGATAGTCGCGCTTCAATCTCAGCTTGGCCCTCAACGATTCCCACTCGGCATCGAGCGCAACGCGTTCATAGCGCGCTTTAAGCTTTGCTTCTTTCAAGTCGCCTGTCTTGAGGGATTTCTTGATTTCAATCTTGCCTACCAACGGTCGCAGTTCATCTGGAACTCGCAACCGGAACCAATAAACGCTTCCCCTAAGCTGTAGGTTCTCTGCTTTCCTAGACAATGCCCGCCCGCACTTTGTGTACCACTCTGGTGTACCAACTTGCCAAACTAGGGTATTGAAATCAAATAGTTTTTAGGGATATCAACCACATAAGTGTGTAATGGTGGAGCCAAGCGGGATCGAACCGCTGACCTCTTGCATGCCATGCAAGCGCTCTCCCAGCTGAGCTATGGCCCCATTCCAATCGGCCCATTGAGCCGCGCCGGTAAACCGGCTTTGTTTTCAACAAGGTCTGGTAACCTTGCTTTCGCTATCCGAAGATGGCGGGTTATTAGCTTCCGCTCACGCGAAGATCAAGCCCCGTTCGCCGCTTATTTCTCGGCGAACGGAACTTATTTCTGGAATCAATTCTCGTCGTCGTCGCCAATGCCGCCGCCAAGAATGTCGGTGACGTCGTCATCCTCATCTTCTTCGTCGGTCGCGAGAAATGTATCGTCATCGTCCGAATCATCGACTTCGACGTCATCGCCCAAATCCGGAACATCACTGTCGGTGTCGCCATCAGCTTCTTCGAGAGCCACGAATTCCGGCTTCTCCAGTGCTACATCCAGCTCTTCAGTTTCTACTTCTTCCTCTTCCTCCCGGGCAGAGACTGTCGTCTCAAAATAGCTGAGAGGATAGGTCTTGCCTGTAAACGGCGAAACAATCGGATCGCGGTTCAGGTCATAAAATTTCTGCCCGGTTTCCGGGTCAACACGCTTGGTGCCAAGTTTTGGATTAACCACGTTCTGCCTCGTCTTGCTGCGCTTGCCGGCTGACAATTATTGCGCCATGTGCTCCAGGGATGCACGTGCACGCAATAACACTTTGTGTTGGCGCATAATCCTTATCCAAAATCGAACTGATTTTTGGGATTATACGCTTGTTTCCTGAAGACGCGGTTTTTCCGGCCGCCCCTCATAAAAAAATTCGTGGTCCCATAAACGCAATTCGTCGCATTTGTCAAAGCGAAAAAGCACTGCGCGAGGATTGAATTTGCAAGATGACCGCAGAACCAAGCTGTGTTAGGAGGTGCTCGGCCTACCAAGTTTTCCCCGCCCACTCCATTTTATCGCGATTGACCCTTATCATGTCCCACGATTTGCCGCAAAAGCCCGCAATATCCCGCCGTTCAAACGCTCTTTCAGGCGATATCCGTATTCCCGGCGACAAATCGATCTCGCACCGCTCTTTCATGTTTGGTGGCCTGGCCTCGGGCGAGACACGCATTACCGGTCTGCTCGAGGGTGAGGATGTCATTAACACGGGTCGGGCCATGCAGGCCATGGGTGCGACAATTGCCAAACAGGGTGATGTCTGGATTATCAAGGGAACGGGCAATGGCTGCCTGCTGCAACCTGAAGCGCCTCTGGACTTCGGCAATGCCGGCACCGGCGCACGTCTCACCATGGGCCTTGTTGGCACCTATGCCATGGAAACCACATTTACAGGCGACGCGTCCCTGTCGAAGCGGCCGATGGGCCGCGTGCTCAATCCTCTACGCGAGATGGGCGTTCAGGTTTCCGCCGCCGATGGCGACCGAATGCCGCTGACCTTGCGCGGTCCGAGAGTCGCAGCTCCCATCACTTACCGCGTTCCCATGGCTTCGGCGCAAGTGAAATCAGCTGTTTTGCTCGCTGGCCTGAACACACCAGGCATAACGACAGTGATCGAGCCGGTGATGACCCGCGACCATACAGAAAAGATGCTGCAAGGTTTCGGAGCAAATCTCTCAGTGGAAACGGATAAGGACAATGTGCGCCATATACATATTGAAGGCCAAGGCACGTTGACCGGCCAGACAATAGACGTTCCAGGTGATCCTTCATCAACGGCTTTTCCGCTGGTCGCTGCTCTGCTGGTTCCCGGCTCGGATGTCACCATCCGCAACGTTTTGATGAACCCGACCCGCACGGGGCTGATTCTGACCTTGCAGGAAATGGGCGCGAATATTGAAACCATGAATGCCAGGCTTGCAGGGGGCGAGGATGTCGCTGACCTGCGGGTGAAGTATTCCGAGCTGAGAGGTGTCAATGTACCGGCAGATCGCGCGCCGTCGATGATTGATGAGTATCCGGTACTGGCTGTCGCCGCGAGTTTTGCCAGCGGTGAAACCATGATGAACGGTCTGGAAGAATTGCGCGTGAAGGAGTCGGATCGGCTTTCTGCCGTGGCCAATGGCTTGAAGGTCAATGGCGTCGATTGCACGGAAGGTACCGAAACACTGAGTGTGCGTGGACGCCCGGACGGCAAGATGATCGGCGGCGGTATAGTGGAAACCCACCTTGATCATCGCATCGCAATGAGCTTCCTTGTCATGGGATTGGTTTCGGAAAAACCGGTTACCGTCGATGATTCGACCATGATTGCGACAAGTTTCCCTGAATTTATGGCGATGATGGTCGGCATGGGTGCAGAGATCGCCGAACTTGCTACGCCAATATGATGACTCAATGAATCCATTTTTCTCGGCCATTACCGCATATGGGCTTTATGGAATGTCCAGTATCCCATTCATCGTGTGGGCCGCAAAGAGTGCCCATACTGGCACGCTTGCCAGCAGGTCGGATCAGCATTGGCCGGGTATAAGCTGCACGATTTTTCGTATCGTTCTTCCTTTACTGCTCATCTTCCTCTATGCGTGGAACATCTCCGATGCTGCGGACGCGAGCGAGTGGGTGCCTTACCAGTTTCTCCTGCTGCCACCAGCAATTGGGTCGATAGCCGGTTACGGTATAGGGTTCTTTACAGGCAACAGGATAACGAGCTGATGTATTTCCTGCTGGCATCGATTGCTATCACGGCTATCCCCTACGCTATCGAGCGCATCGGCCTCAAAGTTCGCTTCGGGCTGTTTGCACTGTTGTTCTGGCTGTTTGTTTTCCAGCTCCTGCTGATTCTCGCAATCGATACATTGCTGCAAAATCTGGCTTCCACTCTGCCTGAGTGGCTGGAATCGATGATGACGACCCTTGGTGGCTTTGCTTTTGTAACTATTGGCATTACGCCGCTTATCACGCTGGTCCTTGCCGCAGCCTATCTGCTCTTTGCGCTTTGGCAGTGGTTCTTCGACAAGGATGAACTCGAATTATCGCCGCCAAAACATTTCACAATCGCCATTGATGGTCCGGCCGCTTCGGGCAAAGGTACGCTTGCACGACGACTTGCCGAATTTTATGGATATCATCATCTGGATACAGGCCTCACCTATCGCGCGGTGGCCAAGGCACTGCTGGATCAGGATATGCCGCTTGACGATGAATTTCTGGCTGAAAAAGCTGCACGGTCTGTCGATCTGTCAAAGCTCGATCGTGCGATTTTGTCTGCACATGATGTTGGTGAGGCGGCATCAAAAGTTGCCGTCATGCCGGCCGTACGCCGGGCACTTGTCACCGCACAGCAGGGATTTGCATTGTTGACGCCAGGCGCGGTATTGGATGGTCGTGATATCGGCACCGTGGTATGCCCCGATGCACCTGTGAAACTCTATATTACTGCCTCGCCGGAAGCACGGGCGCAGCGGCGCTACGACGAGATCAAGGCCAGCGGCAAAGACGCAAACTATCAAGATATTCTCGATGATCTTATCCGCCGCGATGAGCGTGACATGGGACGTACAGACTCTCCGTTGAAGCCCGCAGCGGACGCGCACTTGCTTGATACGACAGAAATGGATATAGAGACCGCGTTTCTTAATGCCAAAACTCTGATTGATCAGGCCTTGGCGCGGGAAGCCCGTAATACCAAGTAATACATTTGCAGCCAGCCCTCGCACCGGATTGCCCTCATAGGGTGGGTTGGCATGTGAATGATCCGTAACTCGAACCACCGGTGCCTGTGCCCAAAAACCTTTCCCAAAGCGGAAAGCCGGGTACATCAGGAGTATATATGTCTCAAGCCAATCCATCGCGCGAAGATTTCGAAGCTCTTCTCGCCGAGTCCTTTGCCACCAACGATCTTGCAGAAGGTTATGTTGTAAAGGGCCGTGTTGTTGCCATCGAAAAAGACATGGCGATCATCGACGCCGGTCTCAAGGTTGAAGGCCGCGTTCCGCTGAAGGAATTCGGTGCGAAAGCCAAGGACGGCTCGCTTAAGCCAGGCGATATCGTTGAAGTTTATGTTGAGCGCATTGAGAATGCGCTGGGTGAAGCTGTTCTGTCGCGCGAGAAAGCACGCCGCGAAGAGAGCTGGGTTCGCCTGGAAGAGAAGTTCAACCGCGGCGAACGTGTCGATGGTGTGATCTTCAATCAGGTCAAGGGTGGTTTCACTGTCGATCTCGACGGCGCCGTCGCCTTCCTGCCACGCTCGCAGGTCGACATCCGTCCGATCCGCGACGTTACTCCACTTATGCACAATCCGCAGCCCTTCGAAATCCTCAAGATGGACAAGCGTCGCGGCAATATCGTTGTATCGCGTCGTACAGTTCTCGAAGAGAGCCGTGCAGAACAGCGTTCTGAAATCGTCCAGAACCTCGAAGAGGGTCAGGTTGTTGAAGGCGTTGTCAAGAACATCACCGATTATGGTGCGTTCGTTGATCTCGGCGGCATTGACGGTCTGCTGCATGTGACCGACATGGCATGGCGCCGTGTGAACCATCCATCGGAGATCCTGACCATCGGCCAGACGGTCAAGGTTCAGATCATCCGTATCAACCAGGAAACACATCGTATTTCGCTCGGCATGAAGCAGCTCGAAAGCGACCCTTGGGATGGTATCGGTGCGAAGTACCCGATCGGCAAAAAGATCTCTGGTACGGTTACCAACATCACCGACTACGGTGCATTCGTTGAAATCGAGCCAGGCATCGAAGGCCTTATCCACGTTTCCGAAATGTCCTGGACAAAGAAGAACGTGCATCCGGGCAAGCTGCTCTCGACCACACAGGAAGTCGAAGTCGTTGTTCTCGAAGTGGATCCGGTCAAGCGCCGCATCTCCCTCGGCCTCAAGCAGACACTCGACAATCCTTGGACGACCTTTGCAGACAAGTTCCCTGTCGGCACAATCGTCGAAGGCGAAGTCAAGAACAAGACCGAATTCGGCCTGTTCATTGGCCTCGATGGCGATGTTGACGGCATGGTTCACCTCTCCGACCTCGACTGGAATCGTCCAGGCGAACAGGTCATCGAAGAGTACAACAAGGGTGACATGGTCAAGGCGCAGGTTCTCGATGTTGACGTTGAGAAAGAGCGCATCTCGCTTGGCATCAAGCAGCTTACCGGCGACAAGGTCGGCGAAGCAGCAACTTCGGGTGAACTACGCAAGAATGCCGTTGTAACCGTGGAAGTTACGGCGATCACCGATGGTGGCCTTGAAGTGCGTCTGGTCGATCACGATCTTGACACCTTCATCCGCCGCGCTGATCTGTCCCGTGACCGCGACGAACAGCGTCCAGAGCGCTTCACTGTCGGTCAGAAGGCAGACGCACGCGTCATCGCTTTCGACAAGAAGACCCGCAAGCTGCAGGTTTCCATCAAGGCGCTTGAAATCGCTGAAGAAAAGGAAGCTGTTGCCCAGTACGGTTCGACAGACTCCGGCGCTTCGCTTGGCGACATTCTCGGCGCAGCCCTGAAGAACCGCGAAAAGAACTAAGTCCACTATCTGGATTTTAGCAATGAACCCGCCGGTACGCCGGCGGGTTTTTTGTTGCCTGAGCCTTGGGTCTTAGATCGTGTCAAACTGAACTAAAATGAAAGCCACTTGAATGATCAGCGCCGCAACCAGAATCGCAAACCGCGCTTTTCGGTTGCTGAAGTAAATCCCGGCACTGAGCAATCCGATCAGCGCCAGATTGCGCAAGGGATACTCCGGCCCAAGGGAGCGGAAGTGGCTGGCCCCCTTCATTGCCGTATCGATAAAATCGAAAATGAAGATCGATATCATGATGCCGAAAAACCAGCCCCTGCGGGACATGAAGTAATCTTCGTATCCGTCATAGCCCTCCATACTGTCCGGAAACAGCATGGCACATGCCAGAAAATGTAAGCTGGCAAAAAAGATAACGAAGAGATATGCTTCAAACTTCCATAGCATCAGTTGGTGAAGATAGAATTCAAACCACCAGAAATGCACGACCGTGAGCAGAGTAAAAAATACCCAGCCCAAGTGAATAACATAGATATTCCTATGCTGCGGATGCTGGATTATCCGAGCAACACCAGTGAGCAGGCGCGAGACACTGAGGCCAAGAACAATGCCGATAATGACGCGGACATGTGTGAATACTTCCGGATTTGGAATGGCACCTTCCATCTGGCAATCTCCATGTTAGCGACACGGCCTTTATATTGGCATGCTAGAGCAAGTTTTGTTTATATAGAGCCAATTCTGTTTCTCGGGTCAGGACCCTAGGTCCCCTACATAACAAAGCAACCTTGTAGGTTCGGCTATTTTGATTTCTGTACTTCAAAATATCGAAACTGGCGGCTAGAAATTTACGCCATCATGGATTACTAAAACCTATTGGTTCAGATACGTGCATTAACCAGACGAGAAACTATCTATCTGATTTTTTGGTATTCAATGAGTTAACCCCGAATTTATAACAAATTAACATCAAATCGCTATACGCATCATTTCAACTTTTACGAATATTTGTGCAGCTAAAAATTGCATAGTTTAGAATTCATTCATTTATCAGGGCTGCGCTTGCAATCGTTTTTCAGATTGCCCGTAGCCCACAAGGAATTTACCGATGCCTAAAGACATCAAAACTATGGAAGAATTTTCCGAATTTGCGGGCGTGTCGCGCCCTACAGTATCGAAATACTTCAACGATCCGTCATCTGTCCGCAAAAGCACTCGCGATACTATCGAAGCTGCGCTTCTTAGCTCTGGCTATAAACCGAACATTTTTGCGACCAATCGACGAACACACATTCTCGGCGTAATCGTGCCAAATTCCAACGACCCGTTCTACATGTCACTGACACGTCGCATACAGGATTTGGCGGGATTGGCCGGCTATATGGTTTTTGTACAAAGTTCCGAAGGGCGCCCGGAGCTTGAGCAACGTGCCCTTGAAACATTTCAGTCCATGAATGTAGCTGGAGTTATTATAGGCCCGCTTGGCATGCTTTCGCATCATGAAAAGCTGACAAAAGCCGCTGAGTCAGTACCTCTTGTGTATATTGACTCGCCACTGGATGACACATCCCCCTTTGTGGGAACAGACAATAGACAGAGCGTCAAGCTCATCGTGGACTATCTGACAAGATCAGGCGATGCTCCCTGTTATTTCAGCCTGCCACCGCTTAACAGCAATGTGCAAGACCGCAAGAACGCCTACACTGAAGCAATGAACGATCTCGGCTTGGAGCCCCTTTTCGTGCCGGTGGATGAAGAGACAACATGGAACCTCGAGAAATTTGCTTTTGATACAACTGTCCGCATCCTGCGAGACGGGTCTTTTCCCACCAAGACAGTACTGTGCGGTAATGACCGCATAGCGGCGGGCGTTTCCGCTGCAGCATATCAAGCTGGGCTGAGGATTGGCCGACGACAGAATGACGATCTTCGGTTGGCGGGCCATGACGACCAACCCTTTGCCCGCTATATGTCACCACCACTAACAACCGTTGCGCAAAACAATAAAGAAATCGGCCGATTGGCAGTCGAGCTTATGTTTCAGAAACTCGGTGAAACACGCGATACCAAAACATTGCTACCAGCCAACGAGCGCATTCATTTAAACGCTGAAATCATGCTGCGTATGTCGGCATGATTATGTAAATGACGCAAGCGCGGCAACGCGCCGCGAAATTCGTGAGACAACAGGCCTTTGCGTCGACATCGAAACGCATTAAACAGCATACCAATAATTGTTGTACGTTTTGACTGCTCAGGAGAGTTCAATGACAATCACCAAACCAAAACTGGTTACTGTTTTTGGGGGCTCTGGCTTTGTCGGTCGTCATGTGGTTCGTGCTCTCGCCAAACGCGGTTATCGGGTCCGGGTTGCCGTCCGGCGACCTGATCTTGCTTTTCATTTGCAGCCATTGGGTGGCGTCGGTCAAATTCAGGCAGTTCAGGCCAATCTGCGTTATCGCTGGTCGGTGGACCGCGCGGTGGCCGGTTCTGACCATGTTATCAATTTGGTCGGCATACTTTATGAGGGTGGCAGCCAGCGCTTCAGCACTGTGCATGACTTTGGCGCACGCGCTGTTGCAGAAGCTGCCCGTGCGGCGGGTGTTCCTCTAACGCATATGTCGGCGCTGGGCGCGAATTCGCAATCGCAGTCCGCATATGCAAATACAAAAGGGCGCGCTGAAGAGGCCGTCCGGAAAATTCTGCCGGAGGCATATATTATCCGTCCGTCAGTTATTTTTGGGCCAGAGGATGGTTTCTTCAACAAGTTTGCTGCGATGGCACGTATCTCGCCATTCCTGCCATTGATCGGTGGTGGCCATACAAAGTTTCAGCCAGTCTATGTCGGCGATGTAGCCGAGGTGATCGCGCGTTCCGTCGACGGCGCTTTGCAGCAGGGCACAGTTTACGAACTGGGCGGCGGGGAAGTTCTGACTTTCCGCCAGTGCATGGAAGAAATGCTTCGCGTCATTGGCCGCAAGCGGGTATTTCTGTCCATCCCGTTCTGGGTCGCATCCATACAAGGGGCAATCCTTGGCCTTTTGCCAAAGCCGATGATCACTTCCGATCAGGTTATCCAGCTTAGAAATGACAATATCGTTTCCGAACAAGCAAAGACAGAAGGGCGCACGCTTGAAGGTCTTGGCATTCGTCCACAGACCATCGAGACGATTTTACCATCCTACCTTTGGCGCTTCCGCGCGCAAGGTCAGTACTCCAGCCAGAAATCCGCCTGATCAGAGCCTTGCTTGGATAACATCGTTCTGCCGGAGGGAGTTTGTGGGGAAGGCCGAAGGGCTTAGCCACCAGAACTGCTTCAATTTTAAACAAGAACGACTCTCGACACCTTGGTGGATATTGGGATCGGCGTGGCTTACCGCATCAGGATGAGCGCGACGAGCCCCACCGTACCCACCACAAGCCGCCACCAGGCGAAAAGCCCGTAGCCGTGACGGGATACGTAACCCAACAGATAGCGCACCACCAGCACGGCGGATATGAAGGCTGCGATGAAGCCAACCCCTATCAATGTCATGTCATCGAAAGTCAGAATATTGCGGTTCTTGAAAAGGTCCAAGGCAAAGGCACCTGCCATGGTGGGCATGGCCAGAAAGAACGAGAATTCAGCCGCCGAACGCTTGTCTGCCCCGAACAGCAAAGCTCCAACAATTGTCGAGCCTGAACGCGATGTTCCGGGGATCATGGCAAAGCACTGGAAGAGGCCGATCTTGAAATAGAGCGGCAAGGGAAAATCCATCGCATCCGTATAACGCGGCTTCAGGTCAAGTCTGTCCACCCAGAGAAGGATAAGCCCGCCCAGTATCAGCATGGTACAGATCAGCATTGGCGATTCAAACAGGACTGCCTTGATCAGCCCGTGGGCGAGAACCCCAATGACAACGGCTGGTAGAAATGCGATCAGCACGCCGGTTACAAAACGTCTGGCTTTCGGATCATTGGGCAGATCACGCGCTATTTTCAGAAGGCGCCCGAAATAAACGGTCAGAATGGCGAGGATTGCACCAAGCTGGATCAGCACCTCGAAGGTTTTTCCATTGGATTCAAAACCAAGAAAATGGCCAGCAAGCAAGAGATGCCCGGTTGAAGATACGGGAATGAATTCGGTAAGACCTTCCAGCAATCCCAAGAAAAGCGCTTCAACGATCGTCTGAGTTTCCATGTTTATGCTTACCGCTTTCTTAACCCGTGCTGCGGGTCCTGCCCCGCCAAAAGGGCACCGCAACAATTGAATACACTGCACAATTTTTGTCTTAGCCGATTCTCGTTTAAGAAATTATCCCGCGAGAACCAACTGTCCGTTAAATCGTGTTTACTTGTCTCATGCCGCCGTTGCGCCTATAGCATTGGCCCAAAGCCCGCCGCGCCTGCAATACGATGCCGACCCGCAAAATGCCAGTTCGAAAGATTTAGAATATCCGCCATGTTGACGCTTTTTCATCACCCCATGTCCACCGGCTCGCGATATACGCGGCTGATCCTCAATGAATATGATATTGAGGTACAGCTGATTGAGGAAAATAGCTGGGCGCGCCGGAAGGAGTTCCTGTCGCTCAATCCAGCCGGTACATTGCCCGTATTGCTTGCAGAAGGTGATGTGCCGGTAGCAGGCGCATCAGTGATTGCCGAATATATTGATGAAACACGTGGCGCATTAAAACGCAGCCGCCGTTTGTTCCCTGAAGATTCTCTCAATCGCGCTGAAGTACGCCGACTGGTTGATTGGTTCCTCAGCAAGTTTGAGAATGAAGTGACGCGGCATATGGCGCGCGAACGCATCTTCAAGTTGCACATGACAGCCGAACAGGGAGGAGGCGCGCCCGACAGCGCTGCTATCCGCGCGGCGCGAGCTAATATTACCCAGCATATGAGATATATTGACTGGTTGACCGCCACACGCAATTGGCTTGCCGGGCCTGCACCAACCTATGCAGACATGGCTGCCGCCGCCTCGATCTCAATCCTCGATTATCTTGGCGAAGTGAAGTGGGCCGAGTATCGCGCGGCACGCGATTGGTACACACGAATGAAGTCCCGCCCCTCCTTCCGTCCGCTTCTCGCGGACCGTGTGCGCGGCCTGCCGCCTGCATCGCACTATGGTGATCTGGATTTTTGATCTTCTTGGGTATTTAAGTTCTTATGCACGGTTATCATGCAAATGAACCCAAATCAGCAAGAGCGGCTTAAGCAATTTATTATCGATGAGTCACGGGCTGCAGGCTTCGACGTCGTCGCCATTACCAGCCCGGACTCAATTCCACAGGCTGAAGAGCGCCTACGCGCCTATCTGGCGCTTGGACGTCATGCCACCATGGAATGGATGCTGGATACGGAAGAACGTCGTGGTAGCCCGCAAGCTTTGTGGCCGGAAGTTCGCTCAATCATCGTGCTCGCCATGAATTATGGCCCCGACAGCGACCCGCTGGCGATTCTTGAGCAAAAAGACAAGGCAGCGATCTCCGTCTATGCTCAGAACCGCGACTATCACGACATCATAAAAGGTAAGCTGAAAGGGGTGGCCAGTCGCTTTGCCTCGCGGGCTGCCGGGGAAGATCTCAAAGTGTTCGTTGATACGGCACCCGTCATGGAAAAGCCCCTGGCAGAAGCTGCGGGGCTTGGCTGGCAAGGCAAACACACCAATCTTGTCAGCCGGGCACATGGGTCCTGGCTCTTTCTCGGCACCATTTTCACAACAGCCGAGCTGCCTTCCGACACCAAAGAGCACGATCACTGCGGCTCATGTCGCGCCTGTCTCGACGCCTGTCCGACCTCGGCTTTCCCTGCGCCCTACCAGCTCGATGCGCGGCGCTGCATTTCCTACCTTACTATCGAGCATAAAGAGCCGATTGCACGTGAGTTTCGCAAGGCAATGGGCAACCGCATCTATGGTTGCGATGATTGCCTAGCCGTATGTCCGTGGAACAAATTTGCCGAAACCGCCAGAGAGGCCAAGCTGCGTGCTCGCGACGACCTTCGCTCGCCTTCTCTGGCCTACCTGTTAACCTTGGATGATGCCGCATTCAGAATCCTGTTCTCCGGTTCGCCGATAAAGCGCATAGGTCGTGATCGCTTTTTGCGAAATGTACTGAACGCCTGCGGTAATTCGGATGATCCGGATTTGGTAGACCCGATAAAGCAACATCTATCCGATACTTCGCCACTTGTGCGTGGGTCCGCGGTGTGGGCTTTGAGTCAGCTCCTGAACGCAGAGAGCTTTTCGAAGCTCCGGCTGTCTCATGCGGTGGAAGAAAATGACGCGACAGTCTTGACCGAATGGCACAATGGCGTGAACAATCAACTATGAAGATTTTCCTGTTTGGTGCCGGTTATTCGGCTCGCGCCTTTGCCAGATCAATTGGTTCCGTAGCCGAATTTATTGGCGGGACGACGCGCGATAGCGCAAAATTAGCTGCGCTGGAGAAGGAAGGAATTACAGCTTTTCTATTCCACGGCACCCATGCGTCGCAGGAGATTGCAGACGCGCTGGAAACCATCACCCATCTGGTTATTTCAACCTCTCCGGCAAAAACCGGCGATCCCGTGGTTGCACTTTTCGGAGACACGATCCGCCGCGCCATGCCAAAGCTGCAATGGATCGGCTATCTGTCGACAGTCGGCGTCTATGGCAATCATGCCGGCGCTTGGGTTGATGAAACAACGCCTTGCAGCCCGGTTTCTGCGCGCTCGGTGGAGCGTGTTAATGCAGAACAAAGCTGGCAGGCTTTGGCAGATGAACGCGGCGTTCCGCTGGCAATATTGCGGCTTTCAGGAATTTATGGGCCGGGCCGTAACGCTTTTGTCAATCTCACCAATGGGACGGCGCGGCGACTCAATAAAACCGGACAGGTTTTCAACCGTATCCATGTGGATGATATAGCTGGTGCGCTACAATTCCTCAGCACGCATAATCAAGGCGGCATATTCAACATCACGGATGATGAGCCAGCTCCGCCACAGGATGTCGTCGCCTATGCCGCCGAGTTGATGGGAATCGAGCCTCCGGAAGAGTCCGACTTTGAAACGGCACAACTGACGCCAATGGCGCGCTCATTTTATGGCGAGAACAAGCGTGTCTCGAACAAGCGGATCAAGTCTTTAGGCTTCTCATTTCGCTATCCCGACTATGGCACTGCCTTCGCGGCCATGTGGCGTGACGGCAGCTGGCGGGCATCTACTGAAAGCTCGTAATCACGTTAATTCCCGTGCCCTCGAAGCGGTCCATCGCCATAAGGGCCGCGGGCGCATCATCCAATGTGATTTCCCTGCCGATCAATCTCTCTGGCTTCAGCTTGCCCATCTCCAGCATGGCCATCAAAGCGCTATAGCGAAATGCCTGCATGCCGTGGCTTCCATATATCTCCAGCTCATGCGCAATGACCTTGTCCATGGGGATGGGTGAATGTGCATGGTCGCCAAGCATCAGCCCCACCTGGACATGGCGACCACGTCGACGCAGATTGGCGATTGAGTTAAAGCAGGTAGAAGGGTGTCCCAGCGCGTCGATGGAAACGTGGACACCGCCCTTGGTGATCTCTCTGACGGCTCCGATTATGTCCCGGGTTTCGCGTCCGTTGACGGTAGCAACGGCTCCTAGTTCTCGGGCAAAGGCAAGCTTTTCTTCAGCCAAATCGATTGCAACCACATTAGCGCCCATTGCAGTGGCGATCATAATTGCGGAGAGGCCCACCCCGCCGCATCCATGTACCGCCACCCACTCTCCTGGCTTTACCTTCGCTTGGTCGACAATGGCGCGGAACGACGTCACAAATCGGCAACCAAGACTTGCCGCCGTAGCAAAGTCCAGTGAATCAGGCAGAGCGACAAGATTCGTATCAGCGTAGTCGAGCGCGACATATTCAGCAAAGGAGCCCCACGCGGTGAAGCCCGGCTGAAATTGACTTTCGCACACTTGGTGATTACCGGAATTGCACTCGAAACAATGTCCGCAACCGCCGACAAATGGCACCGTTACTCGCTGACCGATTTTCCATCCTGTAACATGCTTGCCAATAGCTTCAATTGTGCCCGCAAGCTCATGGCCCGGCACATGCGGAAGAACAATATCCGCATCGTGCCCCATCCAGCCATGCCAATCGCTGCGACAGAGGCCGGTCGCTTCAATCTTGACCACCACGCCGCTTGCAGCAGGTTCGGGATCCATAACGTTCTGCACGCGGGGCAGCTGTCCAAACTGCTCGAAAATGACTGCTCTCATAATGTGGACCCCACCGAATCAAACCTATAGTTGTTTCCATATTGCGGGTTCCGTGCGAATCTTGCCATCATAAAGCTCGGATGATCGACGCGATTTTGCTTCTCATCTATTGGACAACAAAAATGACATCGAAAACTCTGCTCCGTTTTGCTGTTGGCCTATTGATCTCGTTGACAGCCACGCTCAATGCTCTGGCCGAAGACGGGCCTGCCAAACGCCTGTTCGGCACGCAATCATTGCCCAGTCTCGGAGCACCGCAATCGACCGGTTTTTACGCTAAAGGCTGCCTTGCAGGCGGTGTTGCATTGCCCGTGGACGGACCAGCATGGCAGGTCATGCGCCTGTCGCGAAACCGCAACTGGGGTCATCCACGCATGATCGCCCTGCTGGAGCGGTTGGCACGCGATGCCTCCAGCAAGGATGGCTGGCCCGGCCTTCTGGTCGGCGATATTTCGCAGCCGCGCGGTGGTCCCATGTTGACCGGTCATGCTTCACATCAGGTAGGGCTTGATGCCGATATCTGGCTGACACCGATGCCGGAACGCCGCTTGACCAACCAGGAGCGCGAGACGGTAGAGGCCAAATCCATGCTTCAAGGTGACACGCTGTTCGTTGACCCCGATAAATGGAGTACAAGTCGCACTGCCCTTTTGAAACGTGCCGCGAATTATCCAGAAGTCGAGCGAATCTTTGTTCATCCTGGTATCAAGAAGAAGCTGTGTGACAGCGTGCAGGGCGATCGTAGCTGGCTGAATAAAATACGCCCATATTGGGGGCATTATTATCATTTCCATGTAAGGATAAAATGCCAACCCGGATCGCCGCAATGCAAAGCGCAGGAACCAACAGGAACGGATGATGGTTGCGGCAAGTCTTTGGCCTGGTGGTTTACCGATGAGCCTTGGAAGAAGGCGCCTCCCCCCAAGAATCCGGTTAAACCCAAAGTGATGATGCTCTCGGACCTTCCCAAGCTTTGCGCCCAGATCTTGACTGCACCGGGTCCGAAATCCGTTGAAGAGGTCACGCTTGGCGTCGGAGCAAATGTTCCGCAGGCATCTGCCGATACAAGTCAGGACTTTCCGGAAGATATTCCGATTCCCGGTCAAAAGCCGTAAGGTCTTTTTGTGCTCTGCCCTTTTCACGCCGGTGTGAATTGTCTATAGAGTTTCAATCGATTTAGGGCCCACCCGAAAAAGAGTTTTGATGACACAGCCATTCCGCCTCGCGTTGATTGCCCATGATCAGAAGAAGGACGACATGGTGGCGTTTGCACGCAACTATGAAGCCTTGCTTGCGCCATGTGACATTGTCGCGACCGGCACCACAGGTGGATTGATACAGGAAGCGTGTCCTTCGCTGACAATCGCCCGAGTCAAAAGCGGACCGCTTGGCGGTGACCAGCAGATCGGTGCATTGATTGCAGAAGGACGGATTGACGGGCTTATATTCTTTGTCGACCCATTGTCACCCTTGCCACATGATGTCGATGTAAAAGCACTTATGCGACTGGCCAGCGTTTACGATATTCCGATGGCACTGAACCGGGCAACAGCAGAGATTCTCGTGCAAAAAAGAGGCTTGCTGCGTGATGATGCGGCCGACAATACATTGATGCGCCATTTGTCCGATCGGATGGATAAAGGCACAAGTGATACTTGAGACAGGAAAGCGATAATGGTTACACAGGCAGATATCGACCACATTATGAAGTTTCCGATTCTGGTCGGTGATATCGGTGGCACCAATGCACGCTTCGCAATTCTTGTCGATGCCTATGCCGAACCGAAGGAATTTCCGGTTCTGCAAACTGCCGATTTTCCAACCATTGACGATGCAATCCAGAACGCCATTCTCGATCACACCTCGATTCAGCCACGTTCCGCAGTGCTTGCCATTGCAGGTCCGGTAGAAGGCGATGAAATCGACCTGACCAATTGCGCCTGGGTCGTCAAACCGCGCCAGATGATGGAGACACTTGGCCTGTCAGACATTACCGTCATCAATGATTTCGAGGCGCAGGCGCTTGCTGTTGTCTCGCTTGAGCCTAAGCATCTTGAAAAGCTCGGTGGCGGTGAGGGCGATCCACACGGCAGCCGCGCGGTGCTTGGACCCGGCACTGGTCTCGGGGTTGCGGGCATGGTTCGTTCACGTGCCAGCTGGGTTCCTGTTCCCGGCGAAGGTGGCCATGTGGATATGGGTCCGCGTACTGAACGCGATCTCGAGCTTTTTCCCCATATCGAGCATATTGATGGCCGTATTTCCGGCGAACAACTGCTTTGCGGGCGCGGACTACAGAACATCTATCGCGCCATTTGCAAAGTTGGCGGAACCGAGCCGACGCTGGATACGCCTGCTGACATCACTGCGGCTGGCCTTTCCGGCGAATCTCCGGAAGCGAAGGAAACACTGGCGCTGTTCGTCACCTATCTCGGCCGTTTGGCCGGTGATTTCGCTCTGACCTTCATGGCACGCGGCGGCGTATATCTCGCCGGGGGTATCGTTCAAAGGATCGTAGAGCCGCTGAAAGACCCGGCCTTCCGCGAAGCTTTTGAGGACAAGGCCCCGCATCAACAAATATTGCGAGAAACGCCCGTCTACATCATCACGCATCCTCTGGCGGCTTTAAGTGGCCTGTCTGCATTTGCTCGCACACCGGCCCGTTTCGGCGTTGCAACGGAGGGTCGTCGCTGGCGCCAGAACTGACAGCAGCCCATCGCACTGGTCTGGGGCATCACGGCAACACTTGCCCGCCGCATTCAGTCAAACGGGCCTAAACCCATAGGCAAGGCGAAGCAATAACGCTATAGGGACAGGATCACGTGGCAAAAATTCCTGCAAAAGGACATTTGCCTGATGTTTTAGTACCAGCGAGTTGCCGCCTGTCATGAATGGTGTACCCAACAAGAAAAAGAAGAAAATCGACACGGCTGAAGCCAGGCGCGTCATTGGCAGGGTCTTCGGTGAAAATTTTCGGGATCAGCTTCCCACTTATGCACTCGCGGTACCCGCTATGCTTGCAACCGCTGGTTCTATGGCTTTCATTGCCATCGTCTTCAAGGATATTATCAACAAGATTTACTATGAACGTAATGCGGACCTGATCCTACCGATCAGTCTTGGTGTTCTGGCTGCCTTCGTCATTCGCGGTGCTGCTTCTTACGTTCAAGGTGTAGCAATGGCAAAGGTAGGCAATAATATCGTTGCCCGCTATCAGCACCGGATTTTTGACCATCTAATGAAATTAGGTCTAGATTTTTATCAGGATACGCGTTCGGCCCAACTTGCAGCTCGCATCAATCAGAACATTGGGGGCGTGCGCGAACTTCTTGATATTGTGGTCACCACGATAGGCAAAGATATTCCTACATTGATTGCGATGATTGGCAGCATGATCTATCTTGATCCGCTATTGTCACTTTTTGCGCTTCTCATTGGTCCTCCCGTCATCCTGACTGTACGCTATCTGACCAATCGCTTACGTGTGATCCATAGAGAATCCGTGACCTTGAACTCACGTCTTTTGGGGGCAATGCAAGAAGCAACGCAAGGAATCGCTATCGTCAAAGCATTCACGATGGAAGAGCAATTGCGCAGCAAGGTAAGTAACCTTATCTTTCGGGCCGAAGAGCGGGGGAACAAAATTTCACGCTTATCAGAAAGACTGTCGCCGATTACCGAACTTATCGCTGGCATCGCGATTTCATCAATGATTGCTTACACAGGATACCGGGCAGTCTACCACGCAGCTCCACCCGGTGCGATGTTTGCCTTTATTACAGCAGTTTTGTTTGCCTATGACCCTGTACGTCGTCTCGCCCGTGTGCAGGTCGGGCTTGAGCGCTCCCTCGTTAATGCCCGCATGATTTATGAAATTCTCGACATCGAACCGCGTCAAGCGGATAGTATCGGGGCCCTACCAATTACTGTTCCCCAGGGCGAAGTGCAGTTCGACGATGTCAGTTTCAGCTATGGCAATGGCATTCCAGTGTTGCACAATGTCAGCTTCACCGCAGAGGCAGGCAAGACCACCGCAATTGTCGGTGCGTCCGGTGCCGGCAAATCGACATTGATTGGTCTTGTTCAGCGCTTTTATGATATTGATGGCGGACGCATTTTGATTGATGGCCAGGATATTGCTCATGTCAGCAAGCGGTCGCTGCGTCAGTCCATCGCCTATGTTTCGCAGCAGCCCTATCTTTTTGAAGGGACGATTGCCGACAATATTCGCTACGGACGACCGGATGCGACCGACGAAGAGGTCATCGAGGCAGCCAAACTCGCTAATGCCGATGAGTTCATTATCAAGCAGCCACAAAGCTACGGCACCGAAGTCGGCGAGAATGGCATTACCCTTTCCGGAGGCCAACGCCAGCGCTTGTCTATTGCGCGCGCAATCGTTCGCAATGCTTCCATTCTTCTGCTCGACGAAGCAACGTCAGCGCTCGATAACGAATCGGAAAAGCGCGTACAGCAGGCTCTTGAACGTAGCATGCAGGGCCGCACAACCATCGTCATTGCCCATCGTCTTTCGACCATTGTCAATGCGGACCACATTGTCGTCATGGAGGCAGGGCGCGTCGTGGAAGAAGGGGTGCACGAAAGCTTGCTTGCCCGACCAAATGGCGTTTATGCGCGCTTCTATCAATTGCAAGGCAAGGATGATTCACCCATCATCTCTATGGGTGAAGACAAGTCTGCCGAACTCACGGGACGAACGGAATGAGCGCAGAAAATCCGATGAAGCTTGCCGTCACCGGTGCTGGCGGGCGCATGGGTCAGACACTGATCCGCCTCATACGCGCGACACCGGGGGCAGTGCTTGCCGGCGCTATAGAGCGCTCCGATTCGCCTCACATAGGACAGGATGCGGGTGAACTTGCCGGATTAGGTCATCTTGGTGTTCCGATTACCGATGATGCGCTTTCTGTCTTTGTCGGCGTTGAAGGCGTCCTTGATTTTACGGCACCTGCTGCGAGCATCGAATTTGCCGAGCTGGCTGCACAGGCGCGTATCGTCCATGTGATTGGCACAACGGGTTGCTCTGCCGAGGATAATGCCAAGATCGAAGCGGCAGCGCGCCATGCAGTCGTGATAAAATCCGGCAATATGAGTCTTGGTGTCAATCTGCTCGGCGTTCTGGTCAAGCAGGCGGCAAAGGCGCTGGGTGACGATTTCGATATCGAGATTCTCGAAATGCACCATAAACACAAGGTCGATGCACCATCGGGTACTGCTCTATTGCTGGGAGAAGCCGCTGCCGATGGCCGGGAAATCGGCCTCAGTCAGCACAGTGTTCGCGTGCGCGACGGATATACCGGGCCGCGTGAGGCCGGGACGATTGGTTTCGCCACCCTGCGCGGCGGCTCGGTTGTCGGCGATCATTCTGTCATTCTTGCGGGTGAAGGCGAACGCATCACGCTATCTCACCATGCGGAAGACCGCACCATCTTTGCGCGCGGCGCAATCAAGGCTGCACTTTGGGGTAAAGGCCGCAAACCCGGCCTTTACTCCATGCTCGATGTGCTTGGCCTCAGCGAATAATTTCAGCTTTAAAGGAGTCTTCAGAATGTCCGGAACCCTCGTCCTCGTGCGCCACGGCCAGAGCGAATGGAATTTGAAAAATCTTTTCACAGGCTGGCGTGACCCGGCTCTGACTGAACTCGGCCATGAGGAAGCCAAGGACGCAGGCAAGCGCTTGAAGGCCAAGGGTCTGAAATTCGACATTGCTTATACTTCTGTCCTGTCGCGCGCTCAAAACACCCTGCAACATATCCTCGAGGAGGTCGGCCAGACCGGTCTTCAGACCATCCGCGATCAGGCGCTGAACGAACGCGATTATGGCGATCTCTCAGGTCTTAACAAGGATGATGCCCGCGCCAAATGGGGTGAGGATCAGGTGCATATCTGGCGCCGTTCCTATGACGTACCACCACCTGGCGGCGAGAGCCTGCGCGACACTGGTGCACGCGTCTGGCCCTATTATCTTCACGAGATTCAACCTCATGTCCTACGCGGTGAAACCGTTCTGGTGGCCGCTCATGGCAATTCGTTGCGCGCGCTCATCATGGCACTCGACGGGCTGACAGGCGAAGAGATCGTAGCGCAGGAACTCGCCACAGGCGTGCCGATTGTCTACAAGCTCAATGCCGACTCGACGATTGCGTCAAAGGAAGTGCTGGCAGGGTGATAGTTCAAGCGGCTTAGCGATTTGGCCGCTTGACCATGCAACAGCGCTCGGGAATCATGTATTATGTTTCTGCTCTTGTCGTGCATTCAATTTAACAATGAATGCCTGATATTGGCCAATATATGCATTGACAGACTCTTGAGCGCCCCTTAGATGAAACGCGCTGCCCAGATGGCGGAATTGGTAGACGCGCACGGTTCAGGTCCGTGTGCCGCAAGGCGTGGAGGTTCGAGTCCTCTTCTGGGCACCAGTTATTTGTATGCAGGCGTTCTCAAACGTTCGCATATGTCAGCAAAAAGCCCGCACCAGCGGGCTTTTTTGTTGCTTTGCATCTGAAACTGCGCCGAAATTTTTGAAGCATCCGATTGCTTGTATTCATAAGCTGGATCGACCGGAGGACTATCTGCCCATCCAGCCGACTCACTAAGCCAAGCATTTATCCTTCGAGCCATTTAACCTCATCCGGTGTCAATTCTATATTGAGGGCCGACAGGCTGTCTTCCAGTTCACTGAGATTGCGGGGCCCGATCAATGGAATAACGGGAAAGGGTTGCGCGAGCACATAGGCGAGCGCAATGTGGATGGGATTGCGGCCGAGTTTTTTGGCCAGTTCATATGCCCTTTCGCGCCGACCGAAATTCTTGTCCGAATACCACACCCGCACAAGCTCTTCGTCGTCCCGCTTGTCGCGGCCCGCTCGCTCGGTGAAGAAGCCGCGACCCTGACTGGACCAGGCAAAATTGGGGATCTGCGTGGCATCAAGCCACGCTTTCCATTGATGGTCCGATGCTGCCACACAGCCAGCCCAAATCGGTTCCAGCATTTCAGCCAGCGAAAAATTGTTCGACAAGGCCGCTGGCGCGGTCTTGCCGGTCTTTTCGGCATAGGCAATGGCTTCGCTCATTCGTTCGCGAGTCCAATTCGAACCACCAAAGGGACCGCGAATACGTCCTGCCCTTACCTCGGCATCCATCGCGTCGACAAATTCTCCAACCGGAATGTCCGTATTGTCGCGGTGCATGAAATAGACATCCACATGGTCCGTTTTGAGCCGGTCGAGCGAGCGGGATAATTGCTTGCCGATCATGTCCGGATAGCAGAGTGGAGAATGCGCGCCCTTCCCTATCAGAACGATCTCCTGCCTCGGAATGCCGCGGCTGGTGTGCCAGTCGCCGAAAATTTCCTCGGTCTTGCCGTTGGCGTAAATATAAGCCGTATCAAAAAGGTTTCCCCCGGCCGCATAATAGGCATCGAGGGTCAGCGATCCCGCCGCAAAATTCGGGAAGAACTCGAAGCCGAGCGCGACAATGGACAGAGGTTTTTCGAGACCTGCTATTGTCCGTTTCAGTATGATATTGCCGGGCCTGAGCACATCACCTGAAATGGTTTTAGTGCGGGAGGCGGCTTTCTCGACCGTGTATTCGAGACCGATTGCAGCCCGCCACTGATCAAGCACCCGCAAATTGCCGACGGAATCGGCCCATGTCATGCCGGGGGCGGAAAATTCCTGCTGTTGTTCGCGGATGGCTTCGCCCACCGCATCTACTTCGAACGAATAAAGCCAGCGATCCTCTTCTATCTCGATCGTTTCATGCGTCCCGTCGGACTTGAACAATTCCAGCTTGCCAGTGCCGCCATTGTGACCAGACGCATACCAGAAATCCTTGACTTCAATCCTACCCTGCGAACCGATAATGCGAAGCGTATTGTCCTGATTGGCCATGATCGAGCAGGAGACTTCAGCAATCACGCCGTTGGGAAACTTAAGGATGGCGGAGGCCCATTCGTCAACGCCAGTCTCACCAAGATAGCCCGCCCCGGACACGACTTCAGGCTCAAGGAAATCCTTCCCCTCCGCACTTCCTGCAATCAGCCGAGCCATTGAAACCGGATAACCGCCCACATCAAGTATGCCGCCACCAGCGGCCGTGTTGGCGAAAAGACGATGTTCCGGTTGCACACTGCCCATATTGAATCCGAAACTTGACCGTATGATGCGAAGATCCCCAATGACGCCGCTTTTGATAAGTTCGATCAGTCTGCGGGTTTGTGGATGGAAGCGATACATGAACGCTTCGCCCGCAAACCTGCCTGCCTTTCTTGCCTCATGAAAAATGGCTTCTGCCTCGAAGGCGCTCAGGCCTATCGGCTTTTCGACGAGCACATTTTTTCCGGCACGCAATGCCTTGATCGCCCATTCAGCGTGCGCCGTATGAGGCGTTGCAATGTAGATCGCATCGATGTCGGGTTCAGTCAGCAGAGCCTCGTAACCATTGATAATGCGAGCCCCGGGAAAGTGAGCCGCAAGCGATGGATTGTCGGGATTGCGCGAGGCTATGGCGTTGAGTTGGCCAGTGCGGGAATGGGCAATGCCATCAGCAAACGTCCGGGCAATGGTGCCTGGGCCGATAATACCCCAGCGGATCGGTGTTGTATCATTCATGATAGGTCTTCCTTGGGAGTTTGACGGATTTGGTCTTGGGAGTTGGGTGGGAGGAAAAGGCTTTAGATCGCAGTGTCTCGAGGGTTTTAACTTTTTGTTTTCGCATCGGATTATCCCAAAACCGGGATTTCACTTTTTGATACGACCCTCTAGCGAATCCTGTTGCCGGTACTGTCGAACAGGAAAGTACTACTTGTCCTGATGGCAATCGTGAGAGTGTCGCGATTGCTTTCATCGCGGGATTCCTCGCGTTCGATGATGATTTGTTCACCACTACGCACATTGGCGTAGACGTAGCTGGTATTGCCGAGATGTTCGGCGACATCGATCTTGATGGTCAGATCCGCATCGCCTTGCCCCGCTTTGAAAAAATGTTCGGGACGAACGCCAAGCGTTACGTTCTCGCCGATACGGGGTTCGAAACTTTCAACCGGCAGCGTGATCCGTACATTTCCCTGATTTAACAGGGCGACGGTGATCTTTTGGGCCTGCACTTCGACAACCTCTCCGCGCATGAAATTCATTTTGGGTGAGCCAATAAAACCGGCCACAAACTGGTTTGCCGGGTTGTCATAGAGGTCGAGCGGCGCACCTATTTGCTCAATATTGCCACCGCGCAACACGACGATTTTGTCAGCCAAAGTCATCGCTTCGGTTTGATCGTGGGTGACATAGATCATGGTCGCCCCCAGTTCCTTGTGAAGCCTAGAGATCTCCACGCGCATTTGCACCCTTAATTCCGCATCAAGATTGGAGAGAGGCTCGTCGAATAGAAACACTTGCGGTTCACGCACGATGGCCCGGCCAATGGCAACGCGCTGACGCTGACCGCCCGAAAGTTGTCTTGGCCGCCGGTTCAACAACTCCCTGATTTGCAGAATATCGGCAACACGCTGGACCCGGCGCTCGGTATCACTCTTCGGATTTCCCGTCATACGCAGTCCAAAAGCCAAATTCTCTTCCACAGTCATATGCGGGTAGAGCGCATAGGACTGGAATACCATGGCAATGCCACGATCGGCAGGCTCCACGTCATTGACGACTGTACCGCCAATGTGAATTTCTCCGTCCGTTATGGTTTCAAGCCCGGCGATCATGCGCAACAGGGTAGACTTACCGCACCCGGACGGGCCGACGAAAACCACGAACTCGCCATCGGCCACATCAAGGCTGGCATTGCGTATAATTTCATATGTACCAAAACGTTTGACAACATTCTTGAGGGAAAGTTCAGCCATGCGGCGGTCTCCGGTTACTTGATCGCGCCGGCGGCAATGCCGGCGATGAAGTGGCGCTGCAATAAAATGAAGATGACGAGGATAGGCACGGTAAGCAGGACCGCACCCGCCATGATGCCTCCCCAAGAAACCTTGGTAAGGCCGATCAGCGTTCCAAGCGCCACCGGCGCCGTCATCATGTCCGGCCTCGAATTGATCAAAAGCGGCCAGAGATAATTGTTCCATGACGCAAGGAAAAGAATGATCGCAAGGGCCGCCATCGTCGGCCGTGCCAGGGGCAATGCGATACGCAGGAAAATCTGCCATTCCTTGACGCCTTCAACGCGGGCAGCGTCGAATAATTCTGCGGGCATCATCGAAAAGGATTGCCGCATGAAAAGAACGCCAAGCGAGTTGAACAGGGGTGGCACGATGAGCGCGGCCCATGTGTTCGCCATTTTGAATTCGCGCGCCACCATTATGAATTGCGGGATGATCACGACAAAATAAGGCAATGTGATCGTGCCCAGAATGATGGCGATCACGATTGACTTTCCCAGAAAGTGATATCGGGCAAGCGCCCACCCGGCCATGGACGTCAGCAGAACTGACAGGAGCGTATAAACCAGAGCAACGCCGATAGAGATGCCTAACGCTCGGACGAAATTCGTGTCCGCCTGTAGATTGGCCACATTTTCCAAAAAATGCGTTGAAGGCAAAAACTCGATGCTGGGGCTGAAAATGCCATGATCAGGCATCGTCGCGAAGACAAGCATCATCCATAGCGGAAACAACCAGATAATGGCCAATGGGATAAGCAATGCATGCAGCGAAAGGACGCGGATGAGGGTGGATCTGGATTGTGATCTCATTTCGGTTCGCGTCCCAGCCAGAGGTTCAAAAGGGAGATCAGGATCGCCAGCGCTGCCATCGTATAGGCAATGGCCGAAGCGTAGCCGAAGTTCAGCGAAGCGAAGCCTTGCCGGTAAAGGAACAGGCCAAGCGTCTCGGTGCCGCCGCCGGGCCCCCCTCTATTGGTGATCAGAAACGGCTCGGTAAAGAGCTGCATGGAACCGATGATCGACAGAACCACACAAAACAAAATCACGGGTTTTAGCAGGGGCAGGGTGACATAAATGAACTGCCTGAGCTTGCTTACCCGATCAAGCGTTGCTGCCTCGTAGACATCTTCGGGAATTGATTGAAGCCCGGATAAAATGATAATGGCGTTGTATCCCGCCCAACGCCAGGTCACGGCAATAATCAGCAAGGCCATGGCGAAGGGAGTTTCGGCAAACCATGATATGGCGGGGATACCGACCTTGTTCAGCAGCTTGTTGATGATGCCGAAGTCAAGGTTGAACATGAGCCGGAACACAGCTGCATAGGCAACCTCCCCCACGACCACTGGCGCAAAGAAGGCAAAGCGAAAAAGACCCCTGGCTTTCAGGAGAGGTGAATTGAGAAGAACGGCTATGATCGTGGCGAGCGTGATCATCACCGGCACCTGAATAACGAGGATGATCATCGTGTTCTTCAGCGCGTTATAAAAGGCCGGATCGGCGAACAGCCGTCCCCAGTTCATGCCGGGATTGAAGACCCAGGGATTGATGCGCGTGTTGTGAAATGACATCCAGAATGAACTGATGATAGGCCATATCCAGAAAACGGCGAAGATCAACAGGTAGGGCGCCAGGAACCCATAGGCGGCGCGGTTTCGCAACTGCATCGTTTCTCCTCCTTGACGTGTAAAGCAAGCCGACAAGCGGAAAGGCTTGTCGCCTGCCCGGCCTATGAGGATTATTCTGCGATCGGAAGGCCTGTCGCCGATGCAATCTGATTTGCCGCATCGTCCAGCGCCGTCTTTGCGTCTGGATACCCGCCCTCAAAATATTTGGTTTGAGTTGCCTTATATATACTGTCGGCGTCCCCCTGGAATGCCGTGCCACGACTGGGCACAATTTTGGGGAGTGTGGCCAGAATCTCAGACCAGATTGCCTGCCCGCCCCAATAGGGTTGGGGTTCCGATATGAAAGGATCATCCGCTGCATTTAGCAGTGACGGCACCAGACCGTAGCCCTTGAGCATGGCTATCTGCCCCTCATTGGTCCCAAGCGCATAGTTCAGATAGGCCCATGCGGCCTCCTTGTTCTCCGAAGCACTGCTGATGGCGAGCGCCGACCCGCCCAAATTTGCAGCATGCGGGCCATCAGCCGTCAGGCTGGGCATGGGATAGACGCCCCATTTGCCTTCCAGCTTAGGAGAATTGGACCGAATGGAGCCTTCGTACCAGCCGCCGTAGAGCTGGCTTGCGACCGTTCCTGCCGTGCTGGATTGAACTTTTTCATTCCAATTGCCAGCAGTCAGCGTACCGGCACTCTTCATCTCTTTCAGCTTTTCCAGCGCCGCCACACATGCCGGTTGATTGATCGTAATCGACTGGCCGTCGGTAGAAAAATACCCGCAGCTCTGCTCGTTGGAGAGCATTCGGAACCATTCACTGTCGCCGTTGAAATCGGCCTGTGCCATAGCAACGCCAGGATTTGCTGCGGCCACTTTCTTGCCCGCAGCAATAAAATCATCCCAGCTCTTGATTGACGTCGGGTCAACACCGGCTTTTTCATAAAAGTCCCGGCGATAAAAAACGGCTACCGGCCCCGAATCCCAGGGCATGGCATAGGCGACATCGCCGATTTCCAGTTCAGTCCGTTTGAATTCCGGGAATTTTGCCTGAATCTCGGCTGTATAACCAAGATCCTTGAGATTGCTGAAGCAATCGGGAAAGCGATTCCAGATTATTTCAGCTTCAAAATTTTCAATTTGCACTATATCCGGAAGCCCCGCACCACCCGCAGCACATGCAGCCAGCGTCTTGTCGAAGACCTGATCGTTTCCAAGATCCTGCACATCAACTTTTATGTCAGGGAATTTCTCGTTGAAATCCTTGAGGATCAGCTTCAGCGATGAAGCCGCCACATTCCATGCCCAAACCGATATATTACCCGATTGCGCCAATGCTGGCGCGGTGCTGAAGCCAAGTATCGTGACAATTGCCGTCACGCCAAAAGATTTGAAGCGCATTGAAATTCCTCCCCTTTTCAATTGCTCGCTCTTTGCAAACGTGACTACACTAGCGGCAAGGGAGCGCCTGTCTCCCAAAAAAGACATATGAACTGGGCGGAAAGTAAGATGGGGGAAAAGCCGGTTTATCATCCAGGTGCAAGCAGCGTCGAGGGAATGCCAACTTCGTTGCAGATGTTTTACAACCACCCTGCAATTATGACTATGCCGCATTGGCATGCACAGGTGGAAGTCAACTACATTGTTAGCGGCACAGTTCACTACCGAATGAATGATCATTCGATTCGTCTCAATGCTGGCGATATGTGCCTGTTCTGGGGCGGACAACCCCATCAAATGGATGATTCATCCGACGATGCGATCTATGCCGGTGCACATCTGCCGCTTGTGCATTTTTTTCGAATGCACTTGCCCGAAGCAGTGCCGGGCCAATTGATGCAGGGGCGAACATTGGTAACCTCCGTAACTGACACGGCCGACAAAGAGAACTTTGCGCGATGGTTTCAATATGCACGCTCCGGCAATCGGTCCAAGGAAGAGCATGCGGTCAGCGAGTTACTGCTTCGGATTGAGCGGATTTGCTTTGAACCCTATCGAATGGTCCCCGAACAGCCGTATGAAACGGCCGAGACTTCATCCAGCCAGCAATCGGCCCGTGCGGTGAGCCGCATGTGCGATTTCATAGCCGCCAACTTCCTGGAGGATATTGACTCCGTTGACATCGCTGTCTCGGTGAATCTGCATCCGAAATATGCAATGAGCGTTTTCAAGAAATCGACAGGCATGACGCTGAACAATTATGTCACTCTGTTGCGGCTTTCCTATGCACAGGCAATGCTGCTCAGACAAGAAGCCAACGTGTTACAGGTGGCCATGGAGAGCGGCTTCGGCTCATTGAGTGCATTCAACAAATCATTCCGCAATATTGCCGGCATGTCTCCGTCAGACTTCCGCCGCGACTTGAAGGGCCGAACACAGCTCCAGTTATGACTGCGCTCTTGACGTTCTGATCATCGCAAAACTGGTGATCCTTACGAAGCTGTAGCTGTGGATGTGGATGTGGATGTGGATGAGATGTCTCGTAGAATGAGTCTGCTCCGCCCAGCCCTCATCCTTGCATCGGACTGGCAGGAGGATTGTCCAAATCAATTTTTAGAAAAATCCAAAGCCATGTCGGGAGAAGCAAGGTTTGTTCGTCCTCGTTGCATAACAATTAAAGCAAGGAGCATCGAAATGAGAAAGATCATCGCAACAGCATTCCTATCACTTGACGGCATCATGCAGGCACCGGGCGGCCCAGAGGAGGATATGGATGGCGGCTTCAAATATGGCGGCTGGACATTTCATTACTGGGACGAAATCATGGGCAAGGTCATGGACAAAGCCATGCATACGCCTTTCGATCTGCTTCTCGGTCGCAAGACTTATGATATATTTGCCGCGCACTGGCCGCGCGTCAAAAAAGGCGATCTTATTGGCGATAAATTCAACGCAGCAACGAAATATGTTGCGACTTCCTCGCCGGATACGCTCAATTGGGAGAACACAGTTGCGCTCGATGACGATGTAGCCGATGCGGTTCGTAAGCTCGGCCAATCCGACGGCCCGGATTTGCTCATCCAAGGCAGCAGCCAACTCGTACATACACTGCTGGCTCATAATCTCATTGACGAGCTTAATCTGTGGGTTTTCCCGCTTTTGCTCGGCAAAGGAAAAGCCTTCTTCAATGCCGACGCGAAGCCCGGTGCACTGACTCTGGCTAGCTCGAAGGCTTCCACTACGGGCGTGGTCATCAACACCTACCATAGGGCTGGCGAGGTCAAAACCGGTTCCTTCGCGCTGGAATAGTCAGTTCGCGGCATCAAAGGAACGCTTTGGCCTCGAAGGCCTTGATCACCGTGGTCGTCATATTGAAGTTAGCGTTGATCGTCGTACGGGAGACGTCCTTTCCGTTAATTGATAGGGCTTCGGCTATAATATTCGGAACAGGCAAAGGGTGCTGCACGCATCCTTTGTCTGAAAGCCGATGCCAGCGGGATCTTCGTTTAAACTTTGATGGCTCGTAAGCTAGAGCAAGTTTTGTTTATATAGAGTCATTCTGCCGGAGGGAATTCGTGGACAAGATCAAGGGATTTAGCGAGGGCGATGTTTATCCATCGGACGAGACTGAAGCCCGATGGAATTGGCCAGAATTCACCCGGCCCTTCGGGTTTCCGGCTGACGGCCAACCACTTTGTCAGGCAGCTTCGTCCGATGGAACCACATCGGCCTCGCTACCTTCCGCGTGGACTGTCTCGTCATCCGAGAAACAGAATTGGCTCTATATAAACAAAATTTGCTCTAATCCATAAGATGTAGGCATGGGAAACCAAGAGCTGATCGGTTTGCATCATTCCGCGCTTAGGGGAAGCTCAAAAAACTCATTTTATATCAATTGCTTAAAGATCAAGGCACCGACCACTTCGGCATTGTCAACATACTTTCCTTTGATAGGTCAGGCCTACAAATCCCGGAAATGGCATCATTCCTATTGCGGTAGTGCGAAAGTTCAAATTTTAACCATATATTAACAATGGCGGGATCGTGGCGCCATTGTGATTGACTCATGGTCCACTCCGACATTAACGTTTTGTTAACGACCAGTCGTCGGGTTTGGAGCAAAGAATGTTCGCAGCACTCAAAAACATGAAATCCCTGGGCCTTGCCCTTGCGTTTTTCGCTGCTGCATTTTCTACAAATCCAGCATCCGCCGCTGAGCCTTTCATGCTGACAGGCGGAATGACATCACAACCAATCGGTCACTATGAGTTCTGCAAAAGGCTTCCTGCAGAATGCTCCATAAAGAGCCGAAACGTGATGCCGGAAACGATGAATCATGATTTCTGGCAGCTCATTGTCAGCGTCAACAGCAATGACAACCAGAAAATCAAACCGCTGACCGACATGGAAATCTATGGCGTTGAAGAATTTTGGGCCTATCCGGATGCGGTCGGCGATTGCGAGGACTATGTTCTTTTGAAGCGTCGTGACCTGATGGAAGCGGGCATTTCACCTGCCAACCTCTTGATAACTGTTGTTCGCAAGCCCGATGGCGAAGGCCATGCCGTTTTGACTGTGCGTACTAATCAAGGCGACTTTATCCTCGACAACCTTGTCGACGGTGTGAAGAACTGGTCGGAAACCGACTACACCTACCTGAAACGCCAAGCCTCCAATAATACTGGCCGTTGGGTCAGCATCGAAGCACCAAGCAACATTCTGGTCGGTTCGGTTCAGTAAGAGCGTTTAGCCAAAAATGTCGGCATTACATTCAACCTGATGCCAATGCTGGTTTACGGGTAAATCCTTGGCACGCTGCTTGATCATACCAATATTGACCGGCATGAAATTCCAAACATCGACACCAACATTGATACTGTTACGTGAGCCCTGCCAGTGCTGGTGGACATGCCCGAACAGCTGAAGTGCGCCGCGTCGCGCGTGGTTCCAGGTAATCATCGGATAGTGACACAAGGTTAGGCTCTGCTCGCCATCCTTGAGCTCAATCAATTCGGAAACGGATGCCCAGCCGAGTGTTTTCACCTGTCTGTTGTCATGATTGCCGGCGATAAGATGCTTCTTGCCCGGGACTCGTTCAAACAGCAATTTCAAGTAGCCTTCCTTATCCTTCTGCCGACCATGGCTGAAATCTCCAATGATCCAGAATTCATCATCTGGCATTACCCATTGCGCATAATTGGCCAATATTGCCGCATCCATTTCGCTGGTGGAGCGAAAAGGCCGCTGGCAAAATCGAAGAATGTTTTCATGACCGAAATGGGGATCAGCGGTATACCAATTTGCCATCAATAACTCCTATGCCTTCATGACGCGCTGTTCACCGTTTCGGCGCGCATCCTGTATGAAATAGCCTCGGCAAGATGGATGCGGCCGACTGTTTCTCGCCCTTCCAGATCAGCCAGAGTCCGCGCCACCTTCAGAACCCTGTGATAGGCTCTTGCTGAAAACTTCATCTGCTCGCTGGCTTGGTGAAGCAGCGCGACGCCTTCTTTGTCGGGTTGAGCAATTTGCTCGATCATGGAAACCGAGCATTGCGCATTGGTCGTCGTTCCCGAGACCCCGAACTGCTCGAAACGCAGCTTTTGTATGGTTCGTGCCCGCGCTACACGTTGCGCCACCACTGCGCTGCTCTCAGAGGCTGAGGGCTTGATAAGATCAGCAGCACTTACCGGGGGAACATCAATCCTTATATCAATCCGGTCCAGTAGTGGGCCTGAAATCCGAGCCTGGTAATCCTCCCGGCATCTCGGGCCTCTTGCGCAACGGTGTCCGGGCTCGTTGGCCATGCCGCATTTGCACGGATTCATGGCTGCAACGAGCTGGATTTGCGCCGGATAGGATATGCGATGATTGGCCCGCGCAATCATGCATTCGCCAGTCTCCAAGGGTTGCCGCAATGAGTCCAGCACTTGCGGGGTGAACTCAGGAAACTCGTCGAGAAATAACACGCCGCGATGCGCGAGCGATACTTCTCCAGGCCTTGCCCGTATCCCTCCACCAACCATCGCCGCCATGGATGCAGAATGATGCGGTGCCCTGAAGGGGCGTCTATCGGTCAGCTTGCCGCCCATCAACTCGCCTGCGATGGAAGCGATCATTGACACATCCAGCAGTTCACGCGGCAATAAGGGCGGAAGGATTGAGGGAAGCCGTTGCGCCAACATGGATTTCCCCGACCCTGGAGGTCCCGACATGAGTATATTGTGCCCACCGGCAGCAGCGACCTCCAAAGCACGCCGGGCGCTTTCCTGCCCCCTTATTTCGGCCAGATCAGGGAGACCTGTTGCATTGGCCTGCATCGCGGGCTCGGGACGGGATAAAACCTGCGTGCCGCGAAAGTGATTAGCCAAGGCAATCAGGCTGCGCGGTGCCAATATATCGATCTCCGAACCAGCCCATGCCGCCTCTGGACCACAAGGGGCCGGACATATGAGACCCTTATCCTGCCGGTTTGCTGCGATGGCAGCGGGTAGGACGCCTGCGACATGCGTTATTGTGCCATCAAGTGAAAGCTCGCCGAGCACGACATAGGATTGCAGCGCATCGGCCGGAATGGCTCCAAGGCCCGCCATAAGCCCTACCGCAATTGGCAGGTCGTAATGACTGCCTTCTTTGGGCAGATCTGCCGGAGCAAGGTTTATCGTGACTTTCTTTACGGGCATCGAAAGCCCGGATGCATGCAAAGCCGCCTGTACGCGCTCGCGGCTTTCGGCAACTGCCTTGTCCGGGAGGCCAACAATATGCATGCCCATTTTGCCGGGGGCGATCATCACCTGCACGTCGACGGGTTGGGCCTCAATCCCCTGAAAGGCGACCGTACGAACACGGGTAACCATGCAATGTTCCTTGAAAATATCGTAATCCAAAATGAAAAAGTGCTAATGTTTTTACATCAGCACGTTTCATCCCGGATGACAAGAACATTGAGTGAACAGGCGAGTTTTATCGCCGCTTGGCTTCGACTGCATCCCAGAACAGGGCTGCAATATCGGCACCGCCGAACTTTTTGACTTCCCTTATACCCGTGGGAGAAGTGACGTTGATCTCAGTCATGTAGTCGCCAATGACATCGATCCCAACGAGAATGAAACCTCGTTCCCGTAATGAAGGGCCGATGCGGGCGCAAATCTCACGTTCACGATCTGTCAGATCCGTCTTTTCGGCGCGACCGCCAACATGCATGTTGGAGCGTGCATCGGTTTCAGAAGGAACGCGATTGATAGCTCCGACGGGCTCACCATCGATCAGGATAATGCGCTTGTCGCCGGCACGGACATCCTTGAGGTAGCGCTGGGCGATAAAAGGTTCGCGGAACATCTGGCCGAACATTTCCAACAGCGACGTCAGATTGCGGTCACCATCAGCAAGGTGAAATACGCCCGCGCCACCATTGCCATAAAGTGGCTTGAGAATGATGTCGCCAAACTCTCTACGGAACGCGATGATTTCCTGCGGGTCTTTGGTGATAAGTGTTTCCGGCATAAGATCGGGAAACTCGGTAACGAATATTTTTTCCGGGCTGTTTCGCACCCAGGCAGGATCGTTGACGACAAGTGTCTTCGGATGAATGCGCTCTAGCATATGGGTCGTTGTAATGTAGTTCATGTCGAAGGGCGGATCTTGCCGCAACAACACAACATCCATCTCCGACAGATCGCGGGATATCTGTTCGCCAAGGGTAAAATGATCGCCCTCGACATCGCGGACACTCAGTTCTTCGAGTCGTGCTGAAACAACACCATCGCGCATGCTCAGTCGGTCAGGCGTATAGTGATAAAGGCTGTGACCGCGGTTTTGCGCTTCAAGACAAAGTGCAAAGGACGTATCACCCGCAATGCGGATAGAATTGATATGGTCCATCTGGACCGCGACTTTCAGTGCCATGGAACGCCCTCGATTATAACGCGAATGTTCACATGGCGATGTCACGTTCAACGATCAAGGTCAATGCCGAGATTGTTGCTGCTATTCTTCAGAGGCGAGCCATGCAGATTTTCGTGTGACCTGCACTGACAAAGCCCAAACGATTTGCAGCAGCCTTTGAAAGGTCGATCACGCGGCCTTTAATGAATGGGCCACGATCATTAATACGAACCACGATGGATTTGCCGTTGCGCTGGTTGGTTACTTTTACCTTGGAGCCGAAAGGCAGGGTGCGATGAGCGGCGGTGAGAGCGGCGGGGTTCATGCGTTCGCCAGAGGCGGTTTTGGAATGGAGCGCATACCAGGAAGCGCCACCGCATGCAGCATTTGCGGAAGCCGCACCAAACATCAAAAGAACAATGGAGGTGACGAGTACCGTACGGATACTTGCAAAAGAGATCATAAATAAAGTCGCACTTTAAACGGCCCACGGCAGAAACGCCTGATGAAGAAACACGCATTGGAATGATCTGGGGCAAGTAGATCGCGGCGCGGATGAATTTCCCCTTCTATTTTGCAGAAATGTGGCGACGGGGTGTCTCGATTTAAAAGAATATTTGAGTCTAACAGGACAGAAAGGCCAAGTTACTAAAAAAACTTGTCTTATTGTGATTCAAAACGTGATCAAGGTTGCTTGACAATCGTTAAGATATGCCTCCACACTTTCTGAACTATGGCAACAATGTGGTGAATTGTGATCGAGTTCTTAAATGTATTATCAATCATCGGTTGCAAGAGTCCCAAAAGGATTAAGAGCGGTTAAATCTTTCGACGTAGAAAACCCCGGCTCGAGACGAACCGGGGTTACCGAAAGTTCAAAAAGCGATCGGAGTTAAGCGAGTGCGCTTGGGTCGAGAGCGTAAATAATACCACGCAGCTCAGCCAGGCCTCGTAAACGGCCGATGGCCGGATAGCCGGGGGTGACCTCTTTATTTAGATCGTCAAGCATGCGGTGGCCATGGTCAGAGCGGAAAATGATACTGTCCGATTTGGCACGCTTGCTATCTTCGGCAAGCAACTCGCGCAAAACCGCGACCATATCGACGTCGCCTTCCAGATGGGCAGCTTCGTGGAAACTGCGCCCGTCTCCCTCGCGCGTTGTTGCCCGTAAATGGGAGAAGTGGATGCGCGAGGCAAAGCGCCGGGCAATCTTTGGCAGATCATTGTCGGCGCGCACGCCGAGGCTCCCTGTACAAAAACACATGCCATTTGCAGCAGAAGGAACGGCATCAAACAAGGCTGCATAATCCGCTTCCGTCGAAGCAATACGCGGCAAGCCAAACAACGAGCGGGGCGGATCATCCGGATGCAAGGTGAGCTTCACGCCGAGATCGTCGGCAACAGGTGTAACCGCTTCAAGAAACTCGATCAGATGCTTGCGCAAACGCGGAGCATCAATGCCGGAATAGGCCTCAAGCTTGTCGCGGAACGCTGGAATGGTAAGCGGCTCCGTGGTCGAACCTGGAAGTGCGCTCGCAATATTACGAGTCAGATCAGAAATCTCCTGCGCGCCCATAGCTTCGTAAAGATCGCTGGCAATTTCACGATCTGCAGCAGAATAGTCATTCTCGGCACCATTGCGCTGGAGAATATGCAGATCAAAGACCGCAAAGCTGTTGTGATCGAAGCGCATGGCCGTCGAACCTGTTGGCGTCACGTAATCAAGGTCTGTACGGCACCAATCCACGACTGGCATGAAATTGTAGCAAATGACTTTGATGTCATTGGCGCTGAGCGCCTCCATGCTGGCGATCCACGCGGCAATCTCATGCTTTGCTGCCCCGCCAAGGCGCTTTACAGCATCAGGAATTGGAATGCTTTCCACGACAGACCAGGTGAGCGGCGTTCGGTCCGATGGCGTCGATTCAATCAATGATTTGCGGGCATGAACCTGATCTGTTGTCCAAGCCTCGCCGATAGGCACCTCATGCAGGGCTGATACGATATCGGTCGCCCCTGCCTGACGCACATTATCCAGCGAGACCCCGGCCTTGGGTCCAAACCATCTCCATGCCTGACGCATTATTCCTCCGTCAAATTTCCT
Source organism: Phyllobacterium sp. K27 (assembly GCF_054796155.1). NCBI lineage: Bacteria > Pseudomonadati > Pseudomonadota > Alphaproteobacteria > Hyphomicrobiales > Phyllobacteriaceae > Phyllobacterium > Phyllobacterium sp. K27. Next base: position 434,838 of record NZ_CM139240.1, read on the forward strand.
ATTTCAGCCGCGGATCAGACAAATGATCCCGGGTGGCTTTTTCTCAATGTTTCAATATCGGGAATGACGGCATTCAAATGCTGCTTCATTGCCGCACAAGCGGCGGGAACGTCATGACTTTCAATCGCGTCGCGAATAATCTTGTGTTCGGAAAGAACATGGTTCATCCGGCCCAGACCCGGTAGCGTCATACGCCGCGCCCGATCAATCTGGACTTTAACGGGTTTCAGATAATGCCAGATACCGGGATGCCCGGATATTCCTGCAATGGCCTCGTGAAAGGCTTCATCAGCTTCGTGGAATGCGCTCATATTCTGCCGGTCTGCAAAGAAATGCTGGCGGGCGAGAATCTCATCCAGCCATTCAACGTCCTTGGCTGTGGCCATGGCCGCAGCGCGTTCAACCGTAGCGCCTTCAAGCGCCTGCCGGATGATGACTGCTTGCGGGATCAAGGCCACAGGAATGCGAGCAACGAAAGTTCCCGATTGCGGAAACACATCGACAAGTCCGTCTTCGACGAGACGGATCAATGCTTCGCGGACAGGTGTGCGGCTCACGCCGAAACGCTCCGTCAACACCTTCTCATTAAGTGCCGTGCCCGGCGTCATTTCCATAGCTACGATCGCTGCGTGAAGTTCGCGGTATATAGCCATTGCAGTCGTCATGCGTCCTGCAGGAGCGCCCCGCGAACTGGATCGCGCACCTTCAGCGGTGCGATCAGGCTTGGATTCTGCAGCTGGCGATGCATGTTCCGCAGCCTTCCCCCCGAAATTATCTGCTGTCATTTCAGCACTCCATTTCCATCTGTCCCCGACAATCAGTCTCATTGAATGATGGAATTCCACAAAAATTCATAGTCCAATGGCATTGTTATCCGGCGATATAACGCAATCACGCGCTGTTGACATACTAATATATTATTATTTACTCTTCGCCAAGATCATCGTTCACCCCAATTGAGCGACGGCGAGGAACACTTCCATGGCACTTCACCCCGACAGACTATTCCCCATCGAATCTGATGCGCGTGCGATTGCACGACGCTTGTTTGATGCCGTGGAGCAGCTGCCAATCATATCGCCGCATGGTCATACGGACCCGTCATGGTATGCCAAGGATGAGGCTTTCCCAGATCCGGCCAGTCTCTTCGTGAAGCCTGATCATTATATTTTCCGCATGCTTTACTCGCAAGGTATCAAGCTGGAGGACCTTGGCGTGCCGAGGCATGATGGCGGGCCGGTCGAAACCGACGGACGCAAAATATGGCGTTTGTTTGCCAAGCATTTCTATCTGTTTCGAGGTACGCCATCGCGACTCTGGTTCGAGCATGCACTCGAAACCGTATTCGGCATTGAGGAGCGCCTTACGGAAAAAAATGCAGACAGGCTTTATGACAAAATTGCCGATCGACTGGCTGATCCCTCCATGCGCCCGCGCGCCCTTTACAAGCAGTTCGGCATTGAAGCCATTTCCACGACAGATGCCGCTACAGACGAGCTGGTTGCACATGATGCGATACTGGCGTCCGGTTGGGATGGCCGCGTGGTGCCAGCCTATCGCCCTGACGCCGTGATCGACGCATCACGCCTGGATTTCCGAAGCAATGTCGAAGGCTTTACTGCGCTCGCTGGGACGAAGCTTGATTATCAAGGTTACCTTGAAGCGCATCGCATTAGGCGAGCTTACTTCAAGAAGCGCGGTGCAACGTCGACAGATCACGGTCATCCGAATGCGCGTACAGCCAATCTTTCGACGTCTGAAGCTTCCGCATTGTTCGAGCGCGTACTGAAAGGTGCGTCATCGGCGGATGCCGATCTTTTCCGAGCCCAAATGCTGACCGAAATGGCGCGCATGAGCACTGAAGACGGGCTTGTGATGCAGATTCATCCTGGCTCATATCGAAACCACAACGCTGCGGTGTTCGAGCGTTTTGGTATGGACAAGGGCGCTGATATTCCCCGAGCGACCGGCTATGTGGAGGAATTGAAGCCGTTACTGAATGCATTCGGCAATGACACCCGCCTGGCACTCATTCTGTTTACGCTGGATGAGACAAGTTACAGCCGTGAACTTGCACCTTTGGCGGGCCATTATCCTGCCCTTCGGCTCGGACCCGCATGGTGGTTTCATGACAGTCCTGAAGGGATGCGCAGGTTTCGTGAACTGACGACGGAAACTGCTGGTTTTTACAATACTGTTGGCTTCAACGATGATACGCGAGCCTATCTTTCCATCCCGGCACGTCACGATATGGCGCGGCGCGTTGATTGCGCATTTCTCGCGCGGCTAGTTGCCGATCATCGATTGGATGAAGATGAGGCGCATGAAATAGCCCATGACCTGGCCTACCGCCTGGCAAAGCAAGCCTACAAGCTTTGAATTGAAAGAAACTGCAAAAAAATGACCGAACCAGCACACCTTTCCAACAATACACTTTCAGACTTGTCAAAGGATGTTGCACGCCCCGGATATGATCGAAGCCAGACAAAAATTGGCATAGTTCATCTTGGCATTGGCGCGTTTCATCGTGCGCATCAGGCCGTTTATACGGATAGCGTACTGGCAAGCGGTGATGATAGCTGGGGTATTCTCGGCGTGTCTTTGCGCAGTGGTGATACGCGTGATGCTTTAGCGCCGCAGGACGGGCTTTATACCGTGGCAACACGCAGCGGAGATGGTGACAGCTTCCGCGTGATCGGAAGCATCAAGGATTTGATAGTCGCACCTGAAAATCCCAGCGCCGTCCTCGACGCAATGATTGCTGCGACAGTCCGGATTGTCTCGCTCACCGTGACTGAAAAAGGTTACTGCTATTCGCCGGCTTCCGCGGCACTCGATGAAACTCATCCGGACATTGTTCACGATCTTGCCAACCCGGCTGCGCCGAAATCAGCGATCGGTTTCATCGTTGAAGCCATCTCCCGTCGTCGCGCCAATGGGACGGAACCTTTTACGCTTCTATCTTGTGATAATCTTCCCGCTAATGGCGAAACGCTGCGACGTGTCGTGACGCGGTTTGCCGAACTTCGGGATTCTGACCTTGCAAACTACATAAGCGAGAATGTGGCTTTCCCATCGACAATGGTTGATCGCATTGTTCCAGCTACCACAGAAGCTGACCGGGCACTGACTGTGCAAGCGACGGGCCTTATTGATGCGTGGCCGATCATGACTGAACCCTTCACGCAATGGGTTATCGAGGATCATTTCCCGGCGGGCCGGCCAGCTTGGGAAAAGTTTGGCGTTACCTTTGTCAAAAATGTGGATGCTTTTGAACTGATGAAGCTTCGGCTCCTGAATGGCAGCCATTCAACGCTCGCATACCTTGGCTATCTGGCAGGCCGTGAAACTGTCTCAGACGTCATGAAGGCTCCGGGATTCAGCGAGCTTGTCGAAGCCATGATGGATGAGGAAATCTCCCCTACGCTTCCACCGCTGCCGGGTTTCGATCTGGCGGCCTACAAAGTGCAACTGCGTGAGCGTTTTCGCAATCCTGCTCTCAGGCATCGCACATGGCAGATTGCGATGGACGGCTCGCAGAAGCTCCCTCAACGTCTTTTGAATACCATTCGCAAGTGTATCGAGACCGGCTTGCCGTTTGATCGTCTTGCTCTCGGCGTTGCTGCGTGGATGCGATACGTCACTGGCATGGACGAAAAGGGCAATGAAATTGACGTTCGTGATCCGCTTGCGACCGAACTCAAGAAGCGCGCAGCGAACAAGAACAATGCTGATGAACTGCTGAGTTCGCTTATGGGGATGGAGCAGATATTCGGCAGGGATCTCCCGCAAAATAGAACATTTGTGAAAACGGTAAAGGTCCAGCTTGGAAAGCTGATGCAACAGGGCGCGGCTGAAACGGTTACTCAAATAGACTAAGACGAAAAAGCCTTGCTATCTCGATCTGATAGATTAATATATTAGACGGTATCAGCCAGAAGGGAAGCTGGCTTTGTCCGAAAAGAGGGCGACGGGAATCAAAAAGGGAGGAAATCATGATCCGCATTACACGCAGGCAAGCCATTGCCGGAATGGCGGCGGTTGCTACTTTGCCGGCAACACGTCTTTTTGCTCAATCCAAATTGGCTTTGCCAAGTTCACCCATCACATTGAACATTGCGGACGTAGCGGGCAATCTCGCACTAACGCAAACGGCCATCGAAAACTACGCCAAGGCAAAACCGGAACTGGTCTCCAGGATCACTTTCACAAAAGCGCCAGCTCCAGAACTTCCGGGGAAAATCAAGGCGCAGCAGGCTGCCAACAGGCTTGATATCGATCTTGTTTTGACCGGTACAGACGCCCTTTCGGCGGGCCTTGATCAGGATTTATGGGTCAAGCTTTTACCGGATCATTCAGCTTCTTTGCCTGATCTGGCAGCGATCTATCTCGAACCCGCCCACCGTATGCTTGCCTTGGGCAAAGACCACGGCGTTATTGTAACCTATTATCCCTCTGGACCGCTCCTCGAATACATGCCGGAACGCGTGAAGAAAGTTCCGACGACAGCCGAGGAACTGCTGGACTGGGCAAAGGAAAATCCGAACAAGTTCATCTATGCCCGCCCTGCAAATTCCGGCCCCGGCCGCACATTCTTGATGGGTCTGCCCTACCTGCTTGGCGACACCGATCCACGTGATCCGGTCAATGGCTGGGACAAGACATGGGCCTATCTTAAGGAGTTGAACAAATACGTTGAATACTACCCAACCGGCACGGGCGCCTTGATGAAGGAACTGGGTGAAGGGACGCGTGATATGACCGTTTCCACCACTGGCTGGGATATTAACCCACGTGTTCTGGGCGTTGTCCCGAAGGAAGCCGCTGTTGCACCGTTGAAGGGTTTCCATTGGGTCGCTGATGCGCATTACATGTGCGTGCCAAAAGGTATTGCCGATGAGAAGCTTGCTGTTCTGCTTGATCTGATGAGCTTCCTGCTTACACCAGAGCAACAGGCATTCACCTATGATCAAGGTTATTTCTATCCGGGTCCTGCGGTGAAGGATGTCCCAATCACCATGGCGCCTCAGGAAAGCCAGGACGCCATTGCTGAGTTCGGACGTCCAGAATATGCTGACTGGATCGCCAATAACCCGGTTGAAATCCCGCTCGAACCATCATCGATGGTCGTGGCCTTCCGCCGCTGGGACGAAGAAGTCGCAGCCAAAAAGTCCTGATCCTTATCCGAACATTGAGCCATCCGGTTGAACCGGATGGCTTGTAATTATGAGGTAATCGATGCTGCTTGCGTCATCCCCATTCAACGAAATCCGTCTTGACCGGATGAGCCGTGCCTTTGGTTCGCACAATGCGCTTAAGAATGTGTCTCTCTCGATCCGAAAGGGCGAGTTCATCGCTTTGCTTGGTCCCTCCGGCTGCGGCAAATCAACAGCGCTAAACTGTATTGCCGGCCTGCTATCCACAACAGGTGGTGGCATCTTCATTGACAATAAGCGTATTGACACTTTGAAGCCGGAGGATCGCGGTTTTGGCATGGTATTCCAGAATTACGCGCTTTTTCCACATATGACTGTTCGGCAGAATATTGGCTTTGGTTTGAAGATGCGCCGTGTGCCCAAGGCTGAGGCCGAGAAGCGCGTTGAAGAGGCATTGAACCTGGTCCGACTGCAAGGTCAGGGCCATAAATTACCCGGCCAGCTTTCCGGTGGTCAGCAGCAGCGCGTGGCCATTGCCCGTGCCATTGTCATCGAACCGCCATTGGTGCTGATGGATGAGCCGCTTTCAAATCTTGATGCGAAGCTGCGCCTTGAAATGCGTGCTGAGATCCGCCGTATTCACAATCAGCTAGGCGCAACAACCATTTATGTAACGCATGATCAGGATGAGGCTTTATCGCTTGCTGATCGCGTTGTCGTGCTGCGTGACGGCGAGATCCGTCAGGTTGGTGTGCCAAGCGATCTTTATGAACGGCCTGACCATTTGGACGTGGCTGAATTCATGGGATACCGCAATCGTCTCACGGGCAAAGTCGTTGCAATTGATGGCGATAAAACCAGCATTGCCGTTGGTAGTTCGACCCTTTCCGGAATAGCTCGGAATAGTTTGAAGGTTGGCGATACGGCAGTTGTTGCCGCTCGTGCCGATGATGTCATCGCCGGGACGAAATCCGGGACGACCGTCGAAGCTATGGTCGAGACCATCGAATATCGTGGTCGTGAGTTCGTTGGCACAGCTCGCACGGCAGAAGGGCTTGAGCTTGTGTTTCATGCCCCACAGACAGCGGCCCTTGGCAGCTCTATCTGGCTTTCAGTTGATCCGGCGCGTGCGCTGGCTTTTGCGGCATGAATGCCATGACCAGCGTAACCTCAACGCCTTTCGACAGTCATCCATCACTGCGTCAGCGGCTTGCTCTGCGCGGGATTGATGGTGTGACCTTGCTGGTATTGCCTGCGGTTATCTTCCTGCTGGCAGTGTTCATCTATCCCTTCATTTACGGCCTCATCCTGTCCTTTGAACCCAAAGAGGGAGGCATGTTTGCCAATTATCAGAAATTTTTCTCGGATCCGTTTCTCTATGACACGATTCTGACAACGCTTTGGCTCGCAGTGCCTGTCACGCTGATCAGCATTGCCATAGCCCTGCCGGTTGCCTTCCGCGTGCGGCTGATGACCCATCAGCGTTTACTCACGACAATTCTGGTTTTACCCGTCACGCTTGGTACAGTGCTTGTCGCTGAAGGATTGTTGAACTACCTCGGCCCACAGGGTTGGTTCAGCCGTACATTGATGCTGATTGGCATGATCGACGGTCCGGTAAAGCTGACCAATAATTACTGGGGCGTTTTCGCCTCACTGATCATCACAGGCTTTCCGTTTACCTTCCTGCTAACCCTCTCCTATGTTTCGGGTATCGACCCCGCTCTGGAGCAGGCGGCTGCCACCCATGGTGCAAAAAGCTGGCAGCGTTTTCGCTATGTGATGTGGCCCCTGCTGGTCCCCGGTCTTACGATCGCATTCTGTCTGTCATTTGTGCAGGCTTTCGCGGTCTTCCCTTCCGCCGTTTTGCTGGGCGCACCGGCCGGACCTACCCGCGTCATATCCATTGCAGCCTATCAGGCGGCTTTCGAGCAGTATGACTATTCAATGGCATCGGCCATTGCGATGATCATGGCAGCCGTCCAGTTGCTGATCGTCGTCTCGCTGCTCTCTATTCGTAACTTGTTCTATCGCGGCTCGACCGCTGGCGGAAAGGGCTGACGATGATCCGTGATACGACCATTGGAGCAAAGCTCTGGATCACTGCCGTTTGGGCGGTGGTTGCCTTCTTCATCATCAATCTTCTGGCGATGATCGCGACAGTCATCATATCGTCTTTCGGCACGCGCTGGCTCGGCACCTGGTTGCCCGCCGGCTGGACGACAAAATGGTATTTCACCGCATGGTCGGAGTTCCAGCTTAGCGATGTGCTGATTGTTACATTCCAGATTGTCTTCACCGTGGTGGCGCTCTCAGGTCTTCTCGGTGTGACGGCTGCCTATGCACTGGCGCGCCGAAACTTTCCAGGCAAAAAACTGATCATGCTTTTGTTCCTGCTGCCTCTGTTGGTGCCACCGATCACTTTCGGCATCCCACTCGCTACGGTCCTCTACCAAGCGGGTGTAGGCGGGACGTTCTGGGGCGTTGTTCTCGCCAATCTGGTGCCGACAGTGCCCTTCGTCATCCTCGTAATGATCCCCTTCATCGAACAGATCGATCCGAAGGTTGAGGCCGCCGCAAGGGTATTTGGTGCCGGTACATTCCAGTTGTTCAGATATGTGCTTTTGCCAATGCTCCTGCCCGGCATACTCGCGGCGCTGCTGCTGGTGCTGGTGCGTACAGTGGCCATGTTTGAGCTGACCTTCCTGACTGCCGGACCAACCAGCCAGACGCTTGTCGTCGCGCTCTATTACTCGGTGTTTGCGTCCGGCGTGCGCGCTGTGCAGTCAATTGATGCCATGGCTGTCGTCTATATGGTCACGACGCTGGTCTGGTTGCTTATCGCCTTGCGCTTTGTCAACCCGACGCAGATCGTGGCCCGCGCCAAGACACAACAGACAACGGCTTGATTTTACGCATGCAAGAAACCCCGCCGGAGCAATCCGGCGGGGTTTTCATTTTTTAAACTGCTTCAAAAACTGGCTGGGTATTGGACGGATCAGCGCGAATGATATCTGCAATCAGCTTTTGCGTTGCCAAGGCTTCCTCACCCGTTACCAGTGGATCGCGGTTTTCGGCAACTGCCTCCAGAAAATCGGCAATGAGCGCCCGATGTGCATCATGCGGAAAATCCATGATATTGGCGCCACTGCCGGACTTGCCTTCTGCCTCGACAATTTCCTCGCACCCGTCCAGCCATGAAAGCTTCAAGGCACCACCCACAAGATGAGCAGAACCGAGCGAACCGATAATTTCCAGTGTCTCGGGGAAACCAGGATAGGCTGCTGTCGTGGCCAGAAGAGATGCTGGAGCGCCATTGGCCAATGTCATTAACGACGTCACATGATCTTCCGATTCCATGCAATGCAGCGACGTGGTTCGTACCTGGGAGGCCACGACTTTGCTGACAGGAAGAAGTGAACGGAACAGATCCAATGCATGGATTGCCTGCGATAGCAGGACGCCTCCCCCATCGCGTGCGAAGGTGCCTCTTCCGCCCTCATCATAGTAGCTCTGTGGCCGCCACCAAGGCACACGCAGCGACGCAGCCTGGATTTCACCAAGACTCTTTTCTTCCAGCGCTTTGCGCAGCCTGATGCTGGCGAATCTGAACCTGTGTTGCAGCACAACGCCGAATGTTCGTCCACTAACACGACCGGACGAAACAATCTGCTCTGCGCGCTGCAATGTAATGTCCAAAGGCTTTTCCAGCAGCACATGCTTACCAGCAGCAAAACCCTTCTCGGCGATTTCAAGGTGGGCATTGGCGGGTGTCAACACCAGCAAAATGTCCACAGAAGCATCAGCGATGGCAGCATCAACATCGGTAGTCACCGGAAAGGGGAAAGCCCCCGAGAACTCTTCCGTCCGCTCCCTTGTCCTGCTGGCAGCCCATACCACATCTACCTTATCCCGAAGATCGACAAGGCTTTTTGCATGGGGCAGCGCCGCCGGTCCAAGGCCAATGATCGCAAGGCCGGGCTTTTTCATTGCTTGTTCTCCAGCGGTCGGAACGCTGGACGATCCACAAGGACGGTCGCGCGTTTCTGTGCTTCAAGCGCCAATCTGCTGACGGTAAAAGCGTGGCTTTGCTTCATCGTGGTTTCGCTGCGGTCGCGGACATCCGTCAGAAAGGTTCTGAAGTAGGTGATCGGTTCCTTGCTGGCATCTATATGTTTTGTGCCCTCGCTGTTGACGAGAAACACGTGATCTGTCCCGTCGCGACCGGCAATATCGACGTATTTGCGCAGCTCGATCGTACCTTCTGTGCCAAGAATGATCAGCCTGCCATCGCCCCATGTGGAAAGCCCATCGGCAGTAAACCAATCCACGCGTACATAGCCGGTTGCGTGGTCACTACGCAGTAAAACTTCGCCAAAATCCTGAAATGCTGGAATATCGTCGGCACCAAAATGGCCTATTGCACTCGATATGATCTGCGCATTATCCGACCCTGTATAGGTCAAGAACTGATCGATCTGGTGCGAGGCAATATCGACGAGAATACCGCCATAGAAGTTGGGATCAAAGAACCAATCGGGGCGAATGACGCGGTTCAACCTATGCGGCCCGAGACCGATAGTCTGGATCACACGCCCGATGGAACCCTCATCAATCAGCTTCTGGGCAATTCCGGTCGCAGGGACAACAAAACGCTCCGAAAAACAGATGGAGAATATGCGTCCCGTTTCGGCTACGACCTTTTCAACCTCTGCAAGCTGCGCGTAATCGGTGATCCCCGGCTTGTCCGACATCACATCTTTGCCAGCCTTCATGGCCGTAATGGCAATCGCTGCACGCTCATTCGGCACTGCGGCTGTGACGATTATATCAATCGATGGATCATCGATAAAAACCCGGCCATCGGGCACGGATTTCAGGTTTGGAAAACGCTCTTCGATGCCCTCGAGAATTTTCCTGTCTGACGTTTGTGAAACGAAACCGGCGCACTCAGCGCCAGCTTCAATCAAACCATTGATCATATGGTAGATATGACGATGATCAATGCCAATGACGGCAAATCGCATGATTATACCTGCTACTTGTTCGTCTTGTTGGCACCAACTTCGCGATCCCATTTTTCGAATGCTGCAACAAGCAATTGCGGCTTCAAGGGGGCCTCCACCGGATACTTGGCAATCATATCCTCATAGGCAGGACGGCCAAACTCGGCGATAACATCCTGGCTTTCCTGCGGGGCCAAAGTGAGGGGAACGTCCTTCACTGCGGGACCTGGATAGAAGTAGCCTTTGTCATAGGTATAGGCCTGCTGCGCCGGTTCGAGCATATAGGACATGAGTTTCAACAACACAGCCACTTTGTCGTCAGCAACGCCACGCGGAATACACATGAACTGCGTGTCGGGAACCCAATGGGTTCCATCCAGCGCAAAGGTTTCTGCTTCTTTGGGAACCACGCCAAGAACACGCGGATTTATGTCCCAGCCAAAAGTGGACACGATCATATCGCGCGTACCTTCGGCGAATTCCTTCATGGTCGCAGTGGTGCCGGGTGGATAATAGTCAATGCCTTGGTCGAGTTCTTTCAGATAGGTCCATGTCTTCTCCCAGCCATTGATGGGATCGCTTGGGTCCTTATCGCCGAGAATGTAGGGCATGGCCATCAGAAAGGTCCAGCCGGGACCAGAATTGACCGGTCGAGCGTAACAGAAGCGACCGGGATTTGCCTTGACCCAGGCAAGCAGTTCATCCGCATTCTTCGGTACGGTTTTGACGCGATCAGGCGCATATTCAAATAATGGGCCGGAAGGCGAATAGACGACAGCCACACCTTCGTTCTGGCCGAAGTTCTTTTGCATCATGAGAGCCTTCTCATGATAGATTTCATCGGCTTTCGGCAAAAGGTCCGGATATCTCGTCCAGACATCAATCCATAGCCCTTGTGTAATGCCATCTGACATAGCGCCGGGGCCTGTCAGCACCAGATCAATATCAACCCTGTTTGCACTTTGCTGTGCCTTGAGCTTGGCTGGAAGCTCCGGTGACGGCGCGCGCGAGAAAATCACTTTCGATATAAGTGACGGATTTTCCTTGGCAAACTTCTCGATTGCGGCCTGTGTTAGCTGCAGATTACCAGCCACATCAATGATGTTCAGTGCGACAGGTGAAGACGGCAAAGATAGTGATTGCGCAAAAGAAAAGCGCGGCAATGCAGTCATTCCGGCAATGCCAGCCAATCCCCCGATTGCTTGTCTGCGATTAATTCGGATCATTATTTTCCTCCCAGAAATGACCGATTATTCTTATTTCTCCCAAAACAAGAATAACCATATTAGTATATTAATTCAGGGAAAAGCAACCCGTCCTTGATATTTGCCTCAACTGCCAACGCAATAAAAAGGGAGCCTCGGCTCCCTGATTTACTCATTCTCTTTCAAAATAATCTTACATGGTGGCGCCGATTTGCCATGGCACAAATTCCGCATCGCCGTAGCCCAAGGCCTCGGATTTGCTGCGCTCTCCGGAAGCAATCTTCAGGATATGCTCGAAAATTTCGCGCCCCTTGTCCTCTATGGAGACGCCATCGAGGACATCACCGCAATTGATATCCATATCCTCGATCATTTGCGTGTACATCGGGGTATTGGTTGCCAGCTTGATGGATGGCGTCGGCTTGCAGCCATAGGCGGAACCACGACCGGTGGTGAAAGCGAGAATGTTGGCGCCACCTGCCACTTGACCCGTTGCGGAAACCGGATCGTAACCGGGCGTATCCATGAAAACCAGACCGCGCGCGGTGACAGGTTCGGCATAGCCATAAACTGCTTCCAGCGGCGTCGTTCCCGACTTTGCTACCGCGCCAAGCGACTTTTCAAGGATGGTGGTCAGGCCGCCAGCCTTGTTGCCGGGTGACGGATTATTGTTCATTTCCATGCGGTTACGCGCAGTGTAATCTTCCCACCAAGCAATGATCGATTGCAGACGCTCGACCGCTTCAGGGTTCGAGGCGCGCTCGATCAGAAGGTGTTCTGCCCCGTAAATCTCCGGTGTTTCCGAGAGGATGGCAGTGCCGCCCTGTTGCACCAGAAGATCGACAGCGGCACCCAAGGCCGGATTGGCGGTAATGCCGGAATAACCATCGGAGCCGCCACATTGCAATGCGAGCATGAGCTCCGATGCGGGAATGGTTTCACGCTTCACATTTGCCGCTGTCGGCAGCATATCACGTATGGCAGCTACGCCCGCTTCCATGGTTTTACGCGTACCGCCAACCTCTTGAATTGTCAGGCTGCGGAATGTGTCGCTTTCGACGATATTGTAAGCTTCTTTCCAGCGTCCGATCTGGAATCCTTCACAGCCGAGGCCGACCATCAACACCGCGGCAATGTTGGGATTGGTCGCATAGCCCCACTGGGTACGCTTCAAAACCTCGTAGCCTTCCCCTTTGACATCAAGAGCACAGCCGCCGCCATGAACCAGCGGAATGATGCCGTCAATCATCGGATAGTCGTCAAGAATGCCGGATTTCTGCACAGCTTCGGCTATAAAACGCGCGACTGAAGCAGAACAGTTTACGGAGGTCAGGACGCCAATATAGTTGCGCGTACCGGCGCGGCCATTGGCGCGGCGAAACCCTTCAAAAACAGCACGTTGGCCAATCGGTAAGACACCATGAACGGATGTGGCATGGGCCGCGTCCGGCTCACGCGCGAAGTCACTATAATCAAGATTGTGTTCATGCACCCACTGGCCGGGCTCAATCTGCTTGGAAGCGGAGCCAATGATCTGCCCGAACTTACGCACCGGCTCACCCATGGCAATCAAGCGGGAAGCGAGTTTATGGCCGCGCGGCACGCGATCCGTCACGGTAACGTTTTCAATGCTTTGCCCGACCTGAAACGTATCAACAGCAACGACGACATTGTCGCTGGCATGCAGGCGCAAATGCCGCGGTGCAGTGAGGGTGTCCATGTAACTCTCCAATTGGTCAATTAATATATTAGTTCGCCGTGCGCGGGGTTGCAATGTGTCAAGATGAAACAGCGGAGACATTCTGGATCAAACGCCTTGCTGGCGGCGATATATCAACCGAGCACAACCAAATCACACGCAAAAATCGAAAAAATGCCGTCAAATTCGTCTCTTTTTGCGCGCAAATTCAATGAATCCTGCGGAATTTTGAACCGACAGTGCCAAAAAGTGCGGGGGACAGGGAGATTATAAACCTTCTTTAACAGGTCTTCGGCGGCCACCGCCAAATTTTTTTGAACGGGCCGCAAGTTACAATCAATGGCGTACCGTCTGTTACTCCACACCGCAATTGTTGAATGATAAGCGAAATTCACAATATATTTTAATTCAACTTTTGAAATATATTGTGCCTATATTTCAAACATACTTTGTCATAAAAAATTGAGTTGGAATAAAGCTAATTTTGTAGTTCATATCTCAACTATACCCAACCTGTTCGAAGAAAAACTCTCCAGCTCGAGGACTATCATGACGCTCAATAAATCCCTGCTCGACCTTTTGAATGTTCAACCGGAAAATGGTCTCGACGAGATTATCATTGGCAATGATGGCGATGACACAATCTTCGGTGGCAGCGGCAACGAGTACATCGAAGGCGGCAGCGGAACGGATTTGCTGTTCGGCAATGAGGGCACCGATACGTTGGGTTATGCCAGTTCGAAAGAAGGGGTCATGGTACGCCTCGGCGGACTTGACGGCTCCGGTGCGCTGGGCGGCTGGCATGGAGATGCGGAAGGCGATCGGCTCGCGGTCGGCTTCGAGAATGTTGTGGGCTCTGCTTTCAACGATGTCATTTCGGGCGATGCCGGAGACAATGTTCTGGCTGGCCTCGACGGAGATGACGGTCTTGGTGGCGGTGCGGGCGATGACACCTTGGTCGGTGGCGCAGGCAATGACTGGCTTGACGGTGGAACAGGCGACGACAGGCTGCTTGGCGGCGAAGGCGAGGACTACGCCTATGGCGGCGATGGCAATGATATCCTCGACGGCGGCAATGGCGATGACAGGCTGAGCGGCGACGAGGGCAATGACCAGCTGCTCGGCGGCAATGGTAATGACTGGCTCGACGGCGGCACAGGCAATGATTACCTCAATGGCGGCGAGGGTAATGATCATATGCGCGGCGATGCTGGTGACGACACGCTGATCGGCGGTGCTGGCGATGATATTCTGAGTGGTGGTGATGGCGACGACCGCATCAATGGTGGTGAAGGCAACGATGCGATCGACGGCGGCGAAGGAACCAACTGGATTGACGCCGGGGCTGGCGATGACGAGATCCATACCGGCGGCACAGCAAACTGGGTCTATGCTGGCGACGGCAATGACAAGGTGTTTGGCGGCGACGGAGATGACCGGATCAGCGGTGATGCCGGTGACGATCAGATCAATGGCGGAGCGGGCACCGATTGGCTGGACGGCGGTGATGGCAATGATACGCTTCTGGGCGGTGCAGGCGATGACTTCCTTCGCGGCGGGTCGGGCAATGATGTTCTGAACGGTGGTGAAGGCGATGACCGGCTGAATGGCGGCGATGGCAATGATATCCTGAATGGTGGGGCTGGCAATGACTGGCTGAGCGGCGGAGCCGGGGCCGACACTTTCCTCTTTGATACGTTCGGGCATGGCGCGCAGATCACCGATTTCAACGCAGCGGAGGGCGACAGGATAGATCTCAGCCGCCTTGATGCGGATACAAATACCGCTGGCAACCAACCCTACCATTTCATAGGCGAGAGCGACTTTTCTGGTACCGCAGGCGAGTTACGGATCGTTGTGCCGGAGCAGGCGAGCGATACGCATTATCTGCACATTGAGGCTGACAGCGACGGCGATGGCATCGCGGATTTGATCATTGCGGTCAACGAAACGGACCATGATTGGTCGGCAAACGACTTCAGTCTTTGATGGAAATGAAAAGGGCCGCTTCGCAAGCGGCCCTTTCCTCCTTATTGAATTATCTGCGGGCCGGGCAGCGGTTTGGCTGTCGCCTTGCCGTAATCCGCACTGGGCCCTGACGGCGGCGTCAATTCCGGTGCGGCACCCCAGTCCGTGGTCAGCTTGGAGAGCGCGAAGCTCAGCTTGCCGCCCTTGGCGATCTTTTCCAGTGGCAGCCATGTGCCAGAATAGACCGCATCACCCAACTTCATCTCTTTTACGTAGCGAACATCGTCGAGCAATGCCCGCTGGTCGGTTTCAATGCGCAATTTCTTGCCATTGCCCAACCAGAGATTGATCCCGGAGAACTGTGGGGTCGAAACTGCAAATCCGGCTTCGGAAGGAATAACAGGGTAGAGGCCGAGCGCAGCGAGAACATACCAGGTCGATGTAGCGCCCATATCGTCATTGCCGGGCAAGCCGCCGGGATTGGTCGAGAAGTTTTTGTTCATGATGACAGGAATGACATATTGAGCATGTTTCGGTGAGCCAGCCCAATTGTATGCCCATGGCGTCTGGAATGAGGGCTCATTGCCAATATAGAATGTTTTTCCGCCTTCACCGCTATTGAGCTGGGTGCCCGTAGGCTCAGTTCCTGTGAAATCCTTAAAGGCAAAGAGCTTGTTCAACCTGTCGAGCGCGGCACTCTTGCCGCC
Organism: Phyllobacterium sp. K27; assembly: GCF_054796155.1. Classification (NCBI taxonomy): domain Bacteria; kingdom Pseudomonadati; phylum Pseudomonadota; class Alphaproteobacteria; order Hyphomicrobiales; family Phyllobacteriaceae; genus Phyllobacterium; species Phyllobacterium sp. K27. Next base: position 450,579 of record NZ_CM139240.1, read on the forward strand.
GAGTTTTTCAATCAATGCGGTCCAGTCATGCGCAAAAGCCCAGAGGTAGTGCTCTTTGGTTCCTTCATGGAAGAACTTACCCGAATCGGCCCAATTACCCTTGGCATCTTTTGCGCGGAGCTCTTTCTTCGTATCGTCGAACAGATTTATCCAGTTGGAGGAACGGGCTGCTTTGCCGCCAACGCCCGCAAGCAGCTCATCGATCTCAGCCTTATCTGCTGCTGCGGTCGGCAATGCTTTCAAAAAGGCGCCAATAGAACGGTCTGACGTGACCATCTCAATGGTAGCAGAGCCGACATACCATGGATCCTTCGCCGGGAACCCAGCCGGAACATAACCAAGCTGCTTGTAAGTCGGCAAAACGGGCCCGTCATCATTCCGTCCAACGCTCAATTTATCATTACAGGCGCTGTCATCCTTGAAAGCAGATTGCTTCATGAAAGCACGCATGGATTCGATGTCGAAATTGCGAGCGCCAAACATATAGGAGCCAGTCACAATGTTGGGAGCATGGTCACTTTGCATGGGAATTGTATCATCGCTGCCATCCACCCAGTGCGGAAGCGCTCCGCACTGCTTTGCATCCGCAACAAGAGACTGCATCATCTCGCTGGCCTCATTTGGAGCGACAAGAGCAATCAGCTGCGCTTGCGAGCGGTACGTATCCCACATTGAGAAGCCGGAATAATGGGTTTTGTACCCGATATCCTTGCCATTCAGCTTGAACTTATAATTGGAAACATTCTCCGTTGCTCGAACCGGCAATGAGCCTTTTGCAGGAAAAGGCTTTGGTTGTTTCATGCTGCGATAGTCGCCATTCACATCGCTATAGACAGTCGGACCACTATAGACGCGATAAAGGGCGGTGTAGAACTTTGTCAGATTGGTCTTGGCGACTTTGACTTTGGCGTCAGAAAATTTGGCAAGTTCCTCCGGTTTGGCAAGATCAAGCTGGATTGTATTCAGGCGCTGATTCCACTCGGCTGAAGCCTGTTCTTTGAGCGCATCAAACGATATGTCCTTGTTTTCGGTCTCCAAATTCAGCTTGGCGTTTTCAACACTGACTGAGGAAATGCCAATCTTTATATTCGCGGTCTTGCCCGCATCCGTCAGATCAAAATGCAAACGCACGGCGCCATTGTCGACAGAAGATGATGCTGTCTTGAGCGGCTTGTCAAAGGTGGCGTAAAAATAAACCGGCTTGAGCCAGGTCCCGTCACAAAAGGCACCAACAACGGATTTGCCTGATACGGATTTGTAGTCTGCAGATAGTTCGATGCTTGAGCCATTTTCGCCTCCAGCAGCAACTTTCATCCCGTTGGATTGTTTTGAATCAATGACCAATACCGCCTTGGTTGCATCCGGCCAAGTGAAGCGCGCCATTCCAGTGCGTGTTGTTGCCGTCAGCTCGCTGACAATGTTGTTATCGAAGGCAACCTTGTAGAAGCCCGGTTCTGCCATTTCGTTTGTGTGCGAGTAGCCAGCTGCTTGAAGCTTGAAGTCGACTGTATCAGTGCCCGGCATGATCGCAACGCCACCCTGACCGCGACAGCCGGGGCCGTTCAGATGTGTCATGCTGAAGTGTTCGATTGATCTGTCTGTGTAATTATAACCACCAGAGCCGTAGCCCCAAGGTTGACCACTGCCCCTGGTATCCGGCCCGAAACTGACCATGCCGAACGGTGTTTGAGCACCCGGGTTGACATTGCCGGAATGCTTCGGCCAAGCGGCCACGTCTGCATCTTTCGTCCCAATAAACGGATTCACAAATTGCGTCAGACCGGCAATGTCCTCACGCACCTCCGGCAGGAACGGCTTGAGGTCCACTGCAAGCTTGCCAAGCCGCTTCTCGAGCGCTTGCCGCGAAAGATCACCTGCCTTTGACGCTGCTGCCAGCTGCGCCAGCTTGGCGTCGATGGTTTTATGTGCTGCATCAAATTGCGCCTTGCTGGCTGCCTTGGATTCCAGTGCCTTGATGTCAGCTTCCAGCTTGGCCAGACTGGTGATATCACCTTTCGTCGCCAATGCTTTTGTAAGGTCATCGCTGAGTGTTTTGTACCGCGTATCCAGATCCTTGACCTTGGCAAGCTCTTCTGGTGACAGGGCCGTTGTCTTCAGCTGGTCAATATTGCTTGCAAGAGCAGTCAATTGAGCTTGCAGACCTTGCAGCGCGGCAATGCTGCTTTCTGCAGCCTGCATCTTTGACTTCAATTCGGCAATGTCGCTCTTGAGCGCTGCAAGGTTCATAGCCCTGAAATCACTCAGGCCGGTTTCGGCAGCAGCAATTCGCGCTTCCAGCTTCGCCACAATGCCAAGCCATTTCGTTTGGGCGGCAGCCAGTTGCGCATCACGTTTCTTGTTCGTGCTTTGCAACTGGTCAAGCTTTGTTTTCACTGCATCGAAGGTGCCTTGCGACACGCTGGGGGTCTTGGCGGATTTATCGACATGCTTTTTATCCGATTCACCCTTACAGCCGGAAAGCATGGTCGTGCCAAGAAGCATGGCGACAAATGTGCGTTTGAAAAACATGGTCCCTCCCAAATGAATTTTCATGAAATGTTTTGTAAAAAAGCGTATGAAACACGCGGGCGATTGCAGCACCGCTAGAGCAAATTTTGTTTATATAGAGCCATTCTGTTTATCGGATGACGAGACAATCCACGCGGAAGGTGGCGAGGTCGATGTGGTTCCATCGGACGAAGCTGCCTGACAAAGTGGTTGACCGTCAGCCGGAAACCCGAAGGGCCGGGTGAATTTGAGCCCTCCCAAGGCGATTTAAAACGATTAGATATTGGTTTTGTCTATTTCCGCCCGGTATGGAGTGTCAATCCGACCTTAGTCTAAGAGAGGCTGAGGCGAGTCACGACTGATCGAACTAGTCCCCAACGGCAAAATAGGGGACCCATATCAGAAGATCAGGGATTAGGTATCGTCGGTATCAAGCGCGTCGAGTGATCGGCGTTACGTTTGATTGACGTTTGGCCTGCGCGTGTTCGTTAACGAATTTGACAATCCGCGGGGCAATTTCAGCGCGGAATCTTGACCCATTGAAAACGCCGTAATGTCCGACTTTTGGCTGCAGATAGTGCATGCGCATATTATCAGGAATATTCACGCAAAGGGTTTGTGCAGCCTTCGTCTGGCCAACGCCGGAGATATCGTCGTTTTCACCTTCCACGGTCAACAGCGCAACATTGCGGATGGCAGATGGATCAACCAGCTGGCTTCGATGCGTCATTTCTCCCTTGGGCAAGGCGTGACGCACGAAGACTGTATCGACAGTCTGCAAATAAAACTCGGCTGTCAGATCCATCACCGCAAGATATTCATCATAGAATTCGCGATGCTTGTCTGCCGAATCGCCATCTTCCTTGATCAAATGCACAAAGAATTCTTTATGAGCAGTAATGTGCCGGTCGAGATTCATGCTCATGAACCCCGAAAGCTGCAAGAATCCCGGATATACATCACGCATGAACCCGGCATGGGGCCATGGAACAGACATGATTACATTTTCGCGGAACCAGTCGATGCCTTTTTCTTCGGCAAGCTTGTTCACTGCTGTTGGATTCTTTCGCGTGTCGATTGGCCCGCCCATGAGTGTCATGCTGGACGGTGCAAACTGATCGTCATTGGCTTCCATGACTGCCACAGCAGCAAGCACCGGAACAGAGGGCTGGCAGACAGCAACAACATGCGTATCCTCGCCCAATGCATGAAGCATTTCAATGACATAATCGATATAGTCATCAAGGTCAAAAGAACCCTGGCTCAAAGGAACGCTACGCGCATCAACCCAATCGGTAATGTACACCTCGGCATCGGGAAGCAGCGCCTCAACCGTGCCACGCAACAAAGTCGCATAGTGACCAGACATCGGAGCCACGATGAGAATCTTGGGATCTGGAACTCGTTTTGCCGGCAGCGAACGCTTGAAATGAATCACATTGCAGAACGGCTTCGACCAGACGATTTTCTCGCGAATGTCCGTTTCAACGCCATCCACGACAGTGGTTGGAAGGTTGAATTCGGGTTTTGCATAGGCTCTGGTGGTGCGTTCAAACAGCTCGCAGCCAGCAGTGATGGATCGTCCAAGAACCGTTTGTGATAATGGATTCAACGGGTTGTCGTAGAACAACTTGGTGGCGTCAGCCAGAGCGCGATATGGCTGAAGCGCGGCATGGTTGAGTTCATAAAGCTGGTAAAACATTCCACCGTCCGATCGATCAACACAAATGCAACCCAAAGAACATCGCACTCACAGGTGAAAAAGTTCTTGATTGGTCAGTGACCCTATCCGGTTTTGACAATATTGCAATGCAACAAACGGATAAGGCCAGATAAAAATGCCTTACCTTAAATGACGCCTCAAGCCATTGAAATCATTCTCTAAATAATCAAGCACCCTCGACAATCAACATTTCTGCGTCTGCCACACTTTGCCGAATTGCCTTAGCCGCCTGATATTCAGGCGAATTATAACAATCCAATGCTGCCTGAACTGAGGGGAATTCAATCACGACATTGCGCCCACGGGCCTGACCTTCCAATGTATGAAATGGACCACCCCGCGCGAGAAAATGAGCGCCGAACTTTTCAAAAGCTGGTTTTGCCGTCGAAACATAATCCTTATACCGTTCTGCATCCCGAACATCGACGCGCGCTATCCAATATCCCTTGGCCATGATTACTCTACCTTCTGCAATTGAATTGCTCTTACAGGTTGAAATTTTCTTTAGCTCAGGCCGGCGCAAATCCGTTTGCCATTTCGCTCAGGATCAATTCGGCCGCTTTACGCCGGTCTTGTGCAGCAACAATCGGACGCGCAACCACCAGATGTGTAGCCCCCGCACGAAGTGCATCCCCGGGCGTCATCACCCGCTTCTGGTCTCCAACTTCAGAACCCGCTGGTCTTATACCGGGCGTCACGATATTGAGTTTTGGCCCGACAACCTTGCGTACGCCGGACGCTTCGGCAGCTGAACAGACAATTCCGCCCATGCCGGCATCGGCGGCCTGTTTGGCGCGCTTCAGAACGAGGGCTTCCGGACTATCCGCATAACCGGCATCAAGCAAATCCTGCCCGTCCATCGAAGTCAGAACAGTCACGCCAAGAAGGCAAAGATTCGACCCCTGCGCCGCTTCAACGGCGGCTCTCATGGCCTTCGGATAGGCATGGAGCGTGAGCATCGATACGCCCATTTTGACAATGTTCTCGACGCCTTTGGCAACGGTATTGTCGATATCAAGGAGCTTCATATCCAGAAAGACTTTCTTGCCGGACCTCACCAGATCGGACGCAAAATCCAATCCGCCGGCAAAAGCCAGCTGATAGCCGATTTTATAGAAAACCACCGTATCTCCAAGTTCGCTGACAACCTCGTTGGCCGCTTCAATTGTGGGCACATCGAGGCCAACGATCAGGCGCTCGCGCAAAGCCGCATTCGTCATGACAAATCACCTTTTCTATTGATCGTATTCCAATCGCACAGAAACGGCCAACAGGAAAGAACCTAATCGGCGCGGCGATAGACCCACAGACGCGCAGGCGGCACATTGCGGATAATGAAATCGAGATGCTCTACCTTGTAATTGCCGCGTCCGGCCGGAATCGGCGACATGGGGCCATAGGTAATTTGAACCACAGGACGACCGTGCGGGATACGGCGCAAAAGATCTTCGATGATCTTTACGCGATCGCCAACAGGAAAGTTCAGCATGGGGACCGCCGAAATAACAGAATCAAACTTCTGATCCCGCTTATCCCCGAGTGTTTTATCCAGGTCGAAAGCGTCGCCTTCAATGATGTTCACGCCAGGAAAATCTTCGCGCAAATGTTCGGCAAAATCTGCCGAATACTCAACACTGTAGAGGTTGGATGGCTCGACGCCACGCTGCAAAATGGCTTTGGTGATGACACCCGTTCCCGGACCGAGCTCCAGCACGGGGAGGCCGGAATGGGGATTGATGACACTTGCCATGCGGCGGGCAGTGACGGAACTCGTCGGCAAAATCGATCCGACCGCCTTGGGGCCATGCATCCAACCCTTGAAGAAGCGGATTTCCTCGCCGAATTTTTCGGCAAACTTCTTGCCCAGTGGTCGTGACATGCCATTCCTCCGTCGCAGCAAGAGCAATTTATGATGCAACTGATGGTAGACGCAAGGCTGCGGCTTGCAAAAACATCAAGAAACTACTCGCTCAATCCCTCAAAGAAATCCTTCATCCGCGAAAAGAATCCAGTCGATTGCGGGCTATTGTCCTGCGAAGAAACACGTTCGAATTCCTCCAGCAATTCACGCTGCTTCTTGTTGAGGTTTTGTGGGGTTTCAATCGCGATCTGAATATAAAGGTCGCCCATGGCGGGCTGCCGTAGAACCGGCATGCCCTTGCCTTTCAGGCGGAACTGCTTGGCGTTCTGCGTGCCTTCCGGAATCTTGACGCGCGTTTGGGTGCCATCCAGTGTCGCCACCTCGAACTGGCCGCCAAGCGCAGCCGTTGTCATTGAGATCGGGACTTTGCAATAAAGATCGGCGCCATCGCGCTGGAAGAATTCATGCGGCTTCAGCGACAGGAAAATATACAGATCGCCCGATGGACCACCGCGCAGACCGGCCTCGCCTTCACCCGTGAGGCGAATGCGTGTTCCGTCTTCGATACCGGCTGGAATATTGACCGAGAGCGAACGCTCTTCGGTGATGCGTCCCTGACCGCTGCATTTCGGGCATGGATCTTTGATGATCTGGCCGCGACCGTGACAGGTCGGACAGGTGCGCTCAATGGAAAAGAAACCCTGAGCCGCACGCACACGGCCGGAACCGCTACAGGTGCCGCAGGTAACCGGCTGTGTGCCTGGCTTGGCACCACTGCCCGAGCATTCGTCGCACGTAATGGAGGTCGGCACATGGATTTGCGCCGTCTTGCCGGCATAGGCTTCTTCGAGCGTGATTTCCATATTGTAGCGCAGATCTGCACCGCGTTCGCGTCCACCGGAACGGCGTTGACGCCCGCCGCCCATCATCTCGCCAAAAATATCTTCGAATATATCAGCGAAACCGCCGCTGCTGCCGCCAAATCCGCCGCCGCCCATGCCGCCATTTTCAAAGGCAGCGTGACCGAAGCGATCATAGGCCGCGCGCTTTTGCGGGTCTTTCAGCGTTTCATAGGCTTCGCCGATTTCCTTGAACTTGTGCTCGGCATTGGCATCGCCCGGATTCTTGTCAGGGTGGAATTGCATTGCCAGTTTACGGAAAGCGCTCTTCAGCTCTTTCTCATCAGCGCCTTTGCCTACGCCGAGGGTTTCGTAATAGTCAGCCTTCATCCAAATACTCGTTCCATGGGATCGCAAGCACTTCCGTAGAAGCTCGTTTAAGAGCGGTATTTAGGTGTTCACGCCCGTAAATGCCATAGTTAACTTACATTGATTCTAAGGAAATGGCGCATATTTACCGATTATCGCGTTTGTGTGGCACATTTCTACGCTCGGCCAGCGCTGCTTTTTGGAAATCCCAAACGGGTAGATGACTAAAAGTCAAAAGCCCGGCTGGGTGGCCGGGCTTTTCGTTGAATGCTAAGCGTTAAGATCAGGCAGACTTCTTCTTGCCGTCTTCGTCGATCTCTTCGAAATCGGCATCGACAACATCATCATCCGCTTTGGCTGTTGCGTCGGCTTCTGCGCCTTCGCCAGCTTCGGCAGCCTGTGAGGCTTCGTACATTGCCTGACCAAGTTTCATCGAAACTTCGGCAAGCGTCTGTGTCTTGGCCTTGATGTCTTCAGCGTCATCGCCTTCAACAGCAGTCTTCAGCTCGGCAAGAGCGGTCTCGATCGAGCCCTTGTCTTCAGCCGAAACCTTGTCGCCATAATCCTTCAGCGACTTTTCAGTCGAATGGATCAGAGCTTCAGCCTGGTTCTTCGACTCAACAGCATCGCGGCGCTTCTTGTCGCTCTCGGCATTGGCTTCGGCATCCTTGACCATCTTCTCGATATCGGCGTCGGAAAGACCACCCGATGCCTGAATACGGATCTGATGTTCCTTGCCGGTGCCCTTGTCCTTGGCCGAAACGTTGACGATACCGTTGGCATCAATGTCGAAACCGACCTCGATCTGCGGAATGCCACGTGGTGCTGGCGGAATACCAACCAGATCGAACTGACCAAGCGACTTGTTGTCGGCAGCCATTTCACGCTCGCCCTGGAAGACGCGGATCGTCACGGCAGACTGATTGTCTTCGGCCGTGGAGAAAGTCTGCGACTTCTTGGTCGGGATCGTCGTGTTGCGCTCGATCAGGCGTGTGAACACGCCGCCAAGTGTTTCGATGCCGAGTGACAATGGTGTTACGTCGAGCAGAAGAACGTCTTTAACGTCGCCCTGCAGAACGCCAGCCTGAATGGCCGCACCCATGGCAACAACTTCGTCCGGATTCACACCCTTGTGTGGTTCCTTGCCAAAGAAGGCTTTAACGATTTCCTGGATCTTCGACATGCGGGTCATACCGCCGACGAGAACCACTTCATCGATTTCGCCAGCCTTGAGGCCTGCATCCTTGAGCGCGGCCTTGCATGGCTCAACCGTGCGCTGGACCAGATCGTCAACGAGGCTTTCGAACTTCGAGCGTGACAGCTTCATGGTCAAGTGCTTTGGACCGGAAGCATCTGCCGTGATGAATGGCAGGTTGATTTCAGTCTGCTGCGATGAGGAAAGCTCAATCTTGGCCTTTTCGGCAGCTTCTTTAAGGCGCTGCAGAGCAAGCTTGTCGTTCTTCAGGTCGATGCCCTGTTCTTTCTTGAACTCGGCTGCGAAATACTCGACCAGACGCATGTCGAAATCTTCACCGCCAAGGAATGTATCGCCATTGGTGGACTTCACTTCGAAGACACCATCGCCGATTTCCAGAACGGACACGTCGAATGTACCACCACCAAGATCGTAGACGGCAATGGTCTTGCCTTCCTTCTTGTCGAGGCCATAGGCCAGAGCAGCAGCAGTCGGCTCATTGATAATACGCAGGACTTCAAGACCGGCAATTTTGCCTGCATCCTTGGTTGCCTGACGCTGGGCATCATTAAAGTAAGCCGGAACAGTAATAACGGCCTTTTCAACCTTTTCGCCCAGATAGGCTTCGGCTGTTTCCTTCATCTTCTGCAGGATCATCGCAGAGATCTGTGAAGGTGAATACTTCTTCTTGTGGACTTCTACCCAAGCGTCGCCATTGTCGCCCTTGACAATTTCATAAGGAACAAGCTTCTTGTCCTTGGCAACAGTCGGGTCTTCATAGCGGCGGCCGATAAGACGCTTGACCGCAAAAACGGTTCCTTCCGGATTTGTTACAGCCTGACGCTTGGCCGGCTGGCCAGCAAGGCGCTCATCACTATCCGTGAAAGCGATGATCGAAGGCGTTGTACGTGCACCTTCTGCATTCTCGATGACCTTCGCGCTCTTGCCGTCCATGACGGAAACGCAGGAATTGGTCGTACCCAGATCAATACCGATAACTTTAGCCATTACTCTTCTCCATTCAGCAGGCTGCCGGGACCTCTGCCGAGCATTCCATACGGGCAGCCCCTAGGGGTTTAACAAAATCAGGGCTGCCGGGGCGGGCAGTTCCTTACAGTGTTGAGGGCTATATAAGAAGGGCTAAATTGCCATGCAAGTAAGAAGCAATGCAATTTACACCCTTAATCGCCCAAAAAGACACATAAAAAGGGGTTTTTAGCCCGTTTTACGTGGTGACATGCCAGAGTCGTCAGACCGTTTCCCATTGGCCGCTCTCATCAGACCGATAAACGGCATCAATGAGCTTTTGATTCCGCACCGAATCTTCCAGCGAAAACACGCCAGCCTTTTCGCCTTGAGCTTCGCGGGCAAATGCCTCGACCTGCAACCTATAGTGGTTGACACCGCCGAAGTTGAACTCCTGTGCGCCATCATGCGCGGCGTTATGCAATGAAACCTTCGCATGGTCATACTTGCCCGTGTTGAAAGGTGCCAGTATCTCGATGTAACCCTTGTCACCGTGGAAAACGATAGACTGCCGGGCGGCAAGCTGGGTTCCGACATAGAAGCTCAATTCGAAACCATCAAAATCGGCGCGGACGCTGGCATAGCGGTCCGTGCCAAAATCCGGATCCCGCTCGACTGTTGCGGCAACGCGAAGCGGTTCCTTGCCGGTAACAAAACGCGTGGCGACAGTGGGATAGACGCCAATATCGGGCAAGGCACCGCCGCCCAGCGACAGCTGGTTACGCATGTTACCCGCATCCTTGTTGAAATAGGTGAAAGCGGCCTGAACCTGACGCAAGGCTCCGATGGCGCCGCCCTGCACCAGCTCACGCACCTTCAACCATTGCGGATGATAGGTGATCATGAAGGCTTCCGAGATCAAGACGCCGTGTGTATCGCGGGCGCGCTGCAAGGCAGCAATCTGGTCGGCATGCAACGAAATCGGCTTTTCGCACAGGACATGCTTGCCGGCTTCTGCCGCCTTTAACGACCATTCGACATGCTGCGACGTTGGCAAGGGAATATAGACGCCATCAATATCCTTTGAGGCGAGCATTTCTTCATAGGAGCCGAAGGCATGGAGAGCGCCAAAACGATCCGCGACCGCGCGTGCCCTCGCCAAGTCACGGCTGGCAATGGCTGACAGGACAGAATTTTCCGCATCGCAAATAGCGGGAATAACCGCAGTAACACCAATTTTGGCAGTAGACAGAACACCCCAGCGAAACATGACAATTCCTCTTCATAATGAGCGGGCGCACCCTATTGCACTTCGGTCACGGAAGGAAAGGCGTTCAACCGGTATATTTGAAGAAATCGATAAATGCGCGCATTGCGGGGCGCATCTGCCTGCGGCTTGGATAGTAAAGATAGACGCCGGGAAATGGCGGGCACCAATCCTCCAATACGCGGCGCAGGCGCCCGTCGGCTATTGCTTCAGGCACCATGTGCTCCAAAAGAAACGCAATGCCCACGCCGCCAAGCACGGCTTCCAAAACCAGCCTGTCATCGCCCAGAACAAGCGGTCCATCGACGTCGAGAACGATCTCCTCAACTCCTTTTTCAAACTCCCAGCGATAAATCTGGCCGCTGGCAAACCGGCGGCGGATACAGCGATGATTGAGCAAATCACGCGGATGCAGGGGAACGGGATTGCGCTTGAAATAGTCCGGCGTGGCGACAACACTGCCGCATATCGTATCGCTCATGCGGACGGCGATCATGTCTGATTCCAGACTTTCACCAAGCCGCATTCCCGCATCCATACCCGCGGCAACAATATCGTTGAACTTTTCCTCGACCCGCAGTTCCAGCGTGATGCCGGGATAGGTCTGGCTGAAGTCTGCAAGTCTCGGACCAAGCAACCAGTGCGCGGCAAAGGGCGGTACGCTGAGCCGAAGATTACCAGCGACACGATTATTGGCTTCCTTGACTGCATCCAGTGCCAGGTCGATCTCGCCAAGCGCGGGTTTGAGACGCTTCAACAGTATCGCCCCCTCATCCGTCACGGCGACGCTGCGCGTGGTGCGGGTCAACAATCTGACACCCAGCGACTGCTCCAGCGAGGATATGGCGTGGCTCACCGCTGAAGGTGCAATGCGCAGTTCTTTGGCAGCACCGCGAAAACCACCGCAGGCGGCGACCGTGGCAAAAATGGCAAGTTGGGGAAGATGAGAACGATCCATTGATCTATAATATAGAACAAGCTGTGAAATTTTAAGCGAATTATCGAACAGCGATTTGCGACCTATGTTTACTCCATCACACCAAAGGAGACCAGTGATGGAAAAGCGCAAACTTGGAACCAACCTCAATGTATCGGCTGTCGGCCTCGGCTGCATGGGCATGACTTTTGCCTATGGCGGACAGGACGAAGCAGATGCGATCCGCACACTTCACCGCGCCATCGATATCGGCGTGACCTTCTTCGATACTGCCGAAGTCTATGGCCCATTCGACAATGAGATTCTGCTCGGCAAGGCTTTCAAGGGTCGCCGCGACGAGGTTGTGATCGCGACCAAATTTGGATTCAAGATTGCCGATGAAGGCGAAGGCCCGTCACGCATGGTCGGTGTCGATAGCCGCCCGGAACATTTGAAGGCAGTTGCTGAATCGTCTCTGGGCCGCTTGGGGATCGAACAGATTGATCTGTTCTACCAACATCGCGTCGATCCCAATGTTCCTATCGAGGAAACAGTTGGGGCCATGGCCGATCTGGTCCAGCAAGGCAAAGTGAAAGCGCTGGGCCTTTCAGAGGCAAGCGCCGCCACGATCCGCCGCGCGCACAAGGTGCATCCCATTGCCGCGGTTCAGAGCGAGTACTCCTTGTGGAGCCGCGAGCCGGAAGATGAAGTATTTGCCGTTTGCCGGGAACTTGGGATCGGCTTTGTGCCCTATAGTCCGCTTGGCCGCGGCCTCCTGACCGGCACAATCAGCAAGCCTGACGAACTTGGTACTGATGATTGGCGCAAGACTTTGCCGCGCTTTCAGGCGGAGAATATGGATGCCAATGCTGTACTGATCGCAACATTGAAAGGGCTGGCTGCCGGTAAGGGTGTGACAGCGGCGCAATTGGCGCTCGCCTGGGCCCTGCATCAGGGTGACTTTATCGTGCCCATTCCCGGCGCTCGCAAGATCAAGCATCTGGAGGAAAATGCGGCTGCTGCCGATATCAAGCTGACAGAAGCTGAACTGACCCGCATCGGCGATGCTTTAACGCCGGATCAGGTGGCCGGAAGCCGCTACACGGAAGCAGCACTGGCTCTTGTGAACGGTTAAACGATAAATGCGGGGCGCTGAACCATCAGCGCCCCTGTTCATTTCCGAACCTCTGTCGGATCAAGTGGAATGCTGTTGCCATTCGGATCAAGCAGTGCTTTCTTTATGGCGTTGAGGAACATCTCGGGATCGTCAATAACCACCCTGACGCTCTTGTGTTTCTTGAACGGATTCAGGCCAGAGAGCTTTAATGTCGCTGTCCTTTCGTCATACCGGATTTCCTGCAATTCGCGGATACGCATGTCACCAAGTCCTTGCTTTAGCATTTGCAGCTGAGCTTTTCCGAACCTTGTGTCACAATCAAGTCCAGCGACAGACAGCGCGATTTGAAGGCCCGTCTATACCGCGAGAAACACACCGGAAATGGTTGTGAGCATCAATGCACCGCCAGCAACGCCTGCCATCTGTCGCCTGTCCAAAAACACATGAGATGCTGCAAATTCGACAGCGACAAGAAACACGATCATTGCGAGGACAGGGTCCGAGGCAAGGCCGGGGTAAATGAGCGACATTATAATATAAAACAGCCCAATGGCAGACAGCCCAAACACAGCGACCAAACCACCCTGCCAGATCTTCGCACCTGTCTGGATTGCGCCAATCATACTGCCGAGAACCGTGGTAACTGCTAACACGAACAGCAAAACCTGCATCAACTCACTCCTGATTTCAGGCTTGAACCTGCATCGGCAAGCTGACAATGCGCTGAACGATCAGCGGCCCGCACTTTCGGCAATGGCGCGTGTTGCATCATCCGCAGGAAAATACTGCTCGATGAAAATGCCCTCGGTCAAAACCTCCTGTGCGGAACCGAATGCCGTGAGCGTCGTGATCCAGTTTGTCACCATATCGCCAAGCCGCAAGCGGGCAGTGATGACGGGCGGTGGATTTCTCTCGCCTTCATCATTGCGTAACAGGGCGGAAATCTCCGCATCATTTTCATAGGCCGCCAGGCGCTGCGCCAAACCGCTTTTAGGCCCGTAAAGGCGGGCCTCATTCCGCGCCCTTTTCAAGAACAGCAGGGCAACTTCGGGCCAGTTTGTAATTGCCTGCCGTACGGGACCCGGCTCAAGCACCAGCGCCAGAATATTTATTCCCGGGGCTACTGATATGCCGAGCCCACCCGCCAAAGCAGCAAACCCGGTATTGGCAGCGAGAATGTCATAGTCAGCATCGAAGGCGACCGCAGGCCAAGGCTCATGTTTTTCAAGGATCAGATGCAGCGTATCGCGGATCAGAACAGGCAAGCCTGCCAACCCCTCCCGTTCTGCCGAAAAATAACGCGGTGCAAAACCGGCAGCGCTGAACATCTCATTTTGTATTTTGTAGGGCAGCTCAAGCGCCTCACAAATGCGGATGATCATGCCTTCCGATGGTCGGGCACGTCCGGTTTCAAGAAATGACAAATGACGTGAGGAGATGCCCGCCTCAAGCGCAAGATCCATCTGGCTCAGATGCCTGTGCGAGCGCCATTGCTTCAACTGATCGCCAAACTCCATGGGATTCTCCTTTCAGTCAATCTGAATCAAATACACCGCAAAACCCATTACCTCTAAGGTAATTGTTTTGCTTACGTCAAATCGACATGCTTGCCCCATCAGCGCAACAAAGGAGAGCGACATGATACAGATCAATCTGAAGGATGGCATGATGATCAACGCGATTTTGACCGGCGTCACTGGTCTTGGGCTTGCTATGTTTTCCCAGCTTGCCACTCAATATTTGATGCCCGGAGCGCCCGCCTGGCTAATCATGGGACTGGGCATAGCACTTGTGCTCTTCGCCCTCGATGTCGCGCTGATTGCTCAATGGAAAGTGCAGTCACGACCTCTTGTTGGATTTGTTTTTGCAGCCGACCTGCTCTGGGTAATTTGCGTGCCTGCAATTCTTCTGTTGATACCTTCGGCCTTTACGCTGCTTGGCGTGGCCGCCAGCCTTGCGGTCACTGCTGTGGTCGCCGTCTTTGCCCTGATTGAATGGGAGGGGTTGAAGCGTTTGCAGGCGGCATAATTGCCGGACTGATCAATGAAAAAGGGCGCAGCGCGCCCTTTTGTGTATTTAACAAATGTTTGCGCAATGCAGGCTTTATCCCCGCAATACGCCGCCAGTCTGCTTGGCAACGCTTTCAACAACGCGTTTGGTCAAGGCGTCGAGATCCTCATCGTTCAAGGTGCGCTCCTGCGGCTGGATTGCCACTTCGATGGCAACGGATTTCTTGTCCTCGCCGAGGGACGCGCCTTCGAACAGATCGAAGACCTGCACGCCGACAATCAGCTTCTTGTCACTGCTCAGTGCAGCACGGACGATGGTTCCCGCTTCAACAGATTTGTCGACCACAAAAGCAAAGTCGCGGCGCAGAAGCTGTAAGTCGGAAAGATTGAGGGCAGGCTTCGTGCGGGTGGCTTTTTGCTTCGGCTCCGGTATCGCATCGATGAAGATTTCGAAGCCGCAAAGATTGCCGCCGACATCCAATGTTTCCAGAGTTTTCGGATGGAACTCGCCGAAGGTGCCAAGAATGACTTTCGGGCCAAGCTTGATCGTGCCGGAACGGCCCGGATGATACCATGCCGGACCACCCGCCTCGATCTGCAGCTTGTCTATCGGTGCACCGCACGCTTCCAGAGCCGCGATAGCGTCAGCCTTGGCATCGAATACCCCCACGGGCGAAGTATTGCCCGACCAGTGGCGGCCAATTCCTTCAAAACGTGCCGTGCCACGGCGGACACCGGCCGCAACGCGGCGCTGGTCTTCCGGGGCATTGCCTTCATAGGTGCCGGAAACCTCGAATAGAGCAAGATCATTGAAACCGCGATCCGCATTGCGCTGAGCGGCGGCAAGCAAGCCAGGCAACAGGGACGGGCGCATATCAGACATATCGGCAGCAATCGGATTGCTCAATTTGAGTTCCGGCTTTCCGCCGCCAAAGGCTTTGGCCGCGCTTTCCGAAATGAATGACCAGGTGACGGCTTCCATCATGCCGCGCGAAGCAAGCGCCCGCTTGGCGTTACGCGTGCGAATCTGTAGCGTGGTCAGAATCTTGCCGTTAACGGCTGCATGGCTGAGCAGAGGCTGCGGATCAATCAGATTGATGCCATGAATGCGCATGACTTCTTCAACCAGATCGGCCTTGCCATCCACATCAGGACGCCATGATGGCACAACCACATCAACCAGCTCGCCCTTGCCCTGTGGCTCAAAACCCAGACGGGACAAGATATTAAGACTGGTCTCAGTCGGCACGTCGATGCCTGTCAGGCGCTTGACTTCGGATGAGGGGAATTTGACCGTCTTTGGCGTATGGCCCTTGTAGCCCACGACCTTGGTATCAGATGGCGTACCGCCGCAGAACTCAAGAACCAGTTGCGCAGCAAGTTCAACACCCGGAATCATCTGCTCAGGATCAACACCGCGCTCAAAGCGATAGCGCGCATCGGTGATAATGCCGAGCGTGCGGCCAGTACGGGCAACGTTCATCGCATCCCATAGCGCCGACTCAATGACGACATTGACCGTATTTTCATCGCAACCGGAATGCTCGCCGCCCATGATGCCGGCAATGGATTCGACGCCATTCTCATCAGCAATCACGAGATTTTCCATGCCGAGCGTGTAGTCTTTGCCATTGAGGCCAAGGATCATTTCGCCATCGCGTGCGCGGCGAACGGTCAGTTGACCTTTGACCTTATCCGCATCGAAAACATGCAGCGGGCGGCCACGATCAAAGGTGACGTAATTGGTGATATCAACCAGCGCATTGATGGGGCGTAAGCCGATAGCGATAAGACGCTGCTGCAACCATTTCGGGCTTGGGCCATTCTTGACACCCTTGACGGTGCGCCACGCAAAGCCCGGGCAGAGATAATCTTCACCTTTAAGGTCCAGTGCAACCTCGACTTGTGGCGCACCCGTGCCCGCTACGGGTTCAATCACGGGCGTTTTCAGCGTGCCTATACCTGCGGCGGCCAGATCACGGGCAATGCCATAGACGCTGGTGCAATCCGGACGGTTTGGCGTGAGGTTGATCTCGATGACCGGATCATCAAGGCCAGCATAGGCGGCAAAGCTCGTGCCGACCGGAGCATCGGCAGGCAGGTCGATAATGCCATTATGCTCGTCAGACATTTCCAGCTCGCGCTCCGAGCACATCATGCCGTGGCTTTCCACGCCCCTGATCTTGCCGACCGAAAGCGTGATATCGATACCTGGCACATAGGCGCCCGGCGCTGCAAAAGCGCCGATCAAGCCAGCACGCGCATTGGGTGCACCGCAGACGACCTGAAGCGGCTTGCCATCGCCCGTATCGACGCTGAGAACCTGCAACTTGTCCGCATCCGGATGCCGTGAAGCAGTCAGAACTTTGGCGATGACAAATGGCTTCAGCGCTGCTTTGTCGTCGAGCGATTCAACCTCAAGACCGATCATGGTCAGGGTTTCGACGATCTCATCCAGCGAGGCCTGCGTCTCAAGATGATCTTTCAGCCAGGAGAGTGTGAATTTCATGATTTCACTCGTTTCTCAATATTATTTTGGGACTTGGCCCAATATCTCGGAAGGTCTGCCGCGCCTTAGGCACTCAGCCCCCCAAACAGGGTTGGCATATCGAGCGGGCGGAAGCCGTAATGCGACAGCCAGCGAACATCGGCATCGAAGAAGGCGCGAAGATCGGGCATGCCATATTTGAGCATGGCAATGCGATCGATGCCCATACCCCAGGCAAAGCCCTGATACTCGTCCGGATCAAGTCCGCCATGGCGCAGTACATTCGGGTGCACCATGCCGCAGCCAAGAATCTCCATCCAGTCATTGCCTTCGCCGAATTTCACTTCCTTGCCGGAGCGATCACACTGGATATCAACTTCCAGCGATGGCTCGGTGAAGGGGAAGTAGGACGGGCGGAAGCGCATCTTCAAGGATGGGACTTCGAAGAAGGCTTTGCAGAACTCTTCAAGCACCCATTTCATATTGGCAACGTTGGCCGTCTTGTCGATGACCAGCCCCTCGACCTGATGGAACATCGGCGAATGGGTGGCATCGGAATCCATGCGATATGTTTTGCCCGGAATGACGATGCGGATCGGCGGCTTCTGCGTTTCCATGGTGCGAATCTGCACAGGGCTGGTATGGGTACGCAACACACGCCGATCATTCTTCTCGTCAGGATTGAAGAAAAACGTATCGTGCATTTCGCGTGCCGGATGGCCGTCGGGAAAATTCAGAGCCGTGAAATTGTAATGGTCGGTTTCGATATCCGGACCTTCTGCAATGGCAAAGCCCATATCGGCAAAGATCGCCGTGATTTCGTCAATGACCTGACTGATCGGATGGATGCGCCCGCGTTCCGCCGGAGAGGCGCGCAAGGGAAGCGTGACATCAAGCTTTTCCTTGGCAAGGCGCTCGGTGATCGCTGCATCCTTGAGCATTGTCTTGCGAGCGCCAAGCGCTTCGGTAATGCGATTCTTCAAGCCGTTGATCGCCGGGCCTTGGCTCTGGCGCTCTTCCGGCGACATGGAACCAAGCGATTTCAGCTTTTCGGAGATAGACCCTTTCTTGCCCAGCGCCGCTACGCGAACGGCTTCAATTGCGGCTTCATCGTTAGCAGCATCGATCTGCGCGGCAAGGGCGCTTTCCAGTTGTGTAAGCTCGTCCATGACTTTTCACCTGTTCATGATGGCGATAGTTAAGTGTCGTATCTTCCCTGCGGAGACAGGACGCCGTTAGAAAATCGAAAAACCCGCGCCAGCCGAGCCAGCGCGGGTTTCCCAAACTTAAATTTTCGAATGCTTTGGGAGCGGCGGCTGGCTTAGCGGACAGCGCCTTCAAAAGCGTTCGGTGTCGTGTCTTTGAGGTATTCGAGCGCCTTCTTGGCAGAAGCCACGATTGCACCGAATGCTTCCGGCTCGTGGATCGCGAGATCCGAAAGAACCTTGCGGTCAACTTCGATGCCCGACTTTGTCAGACCATCGATGAAGCGGCTATAGGTCAAACCATGCTCACGAACAGCAGCATTGATGCGCTGTGTCCACAGAGCGCGGAATGTGCGCTTCTTGTTCTTGCGATCGCGATAGGCATATTGCTTCGAACGATCGACAGCAGCCTTGGCGGTCTTGATTGTATTCTTGCGGCGACCACGGAAACCTTCGGCCTGCTTCAGAACTTTTTTATGCTTGGCGTGGGACGTAACGCCCCGTTTTACACGTGCCATGATATGATCTCCTTACTTGAGGATGGATAACGTTGCCCGGATCAGAGACCGTTAGGCAGGAACTTCTTCACGATTTTCGCATCGGCATCAGCAAGAACCATGGTTCCGCGAGCGTCACGAATGAATTTGTTCGAACGTTTGATCATGCCATGGCGTTTGCCAGCGGCGGCGGCTTTAACTTTGCCAGTTCCGGTAATCTTGAACCGTTTCTTGGCAGCAGATTTGGTCTTCATCTTGGGCATTTTGCTACTCCTGATTTTATGAGGCTTTGATCATTTCAAAGAAACGACCACCTCTTGGTTTGACTTCAGGCCGACCAAAGCCTGAAAGCATGTAAAACCGCCACGGCATGCCCTGCCGGGCGGTTTGAACGGGTGCTTCATACCAGAAGACGGCAAAAGCGCAACTGTTGAATCGTGCAAGCGATACAGAAAACGGCCGGTTTAAAGAAAAAGCCGCCCGAAGGCGGCTTTTCAAAGGCAGTAGGCCGATTTTAGCGAGGTGCCAGAACCATCATCATCTGGCGGCCTTCAAGCTTAGGCTCTGCTTCCACTTTGGAAATCTCCACAGTGTCTTCCTTGACCTTGTCGAGGAGACGCATGCCGAGTTCCTGGTGGGCCATTTCACGGCCACGGAAACGCAGGGTTACCTTGACCTTATCGCCTTCTTCAAAGAAGCGCTTAATTGCGCGCATCTTCACGTCATAATCATGCGTGTCGATGTTCGGGCGCATTTTGATTTCTTTGATTTCAACTGTCTTCTGCTTCTTGCGCGCTTCCGCAGCCTTTTTCTGGCCCTGGTACTTCAGCTTGCCAAGATCAACGATCTTGCAGACCGGCGGCTCAGCATTCGGCACGATCTCGACAAGGTCGAGTCCCGCCTCGTCGGCCATCGCCAACGCTGCCTGAATCGTTACGATACCGTGGTTTTCACCTTCGGCATCAATGAGCTGTACCTGGGGTACCCGGATATCACGGTTGGAACGTGGTCCATCTTTCTGGACCACCTGGGCTCTAAAGGGTCGGCGAATGGCAGTAGTCTCCTTGAATTATTTCGGACCCGCAAATAGCATCACACGGCCTTCGCCGCAATGCTTATGCTGTGCTGGCAGGCATCAATCTTACCATTTTCAGGATAAATCACTCAAATTAGAGATAAGAATATTTCAGTTTTATGCAATGTGGCGGGCTTTATCGTTCTGTTTTCCCATGCAAGAAGAAGAATATCGAGAGTGAGTCCCGCCCATGACACAATCCCCGCCCGAATTTCTTGAGCTGAACGGAATCAATATTGCCTTGCGAAAGCGTGCAGGCGCGAACCCCGGCATAGTCTGGCTGGGCGGGTATCGCTCGGATATGCTTGGCAGCAAGGCAAACTTTCTGGATGAATGGGCTGCGGAACATGGGTCTGCATTCCTGCGCCATGATTATTCCGGCCATGGCGAGTCGGGCGGCGAATTCCGTGAGGGAACCATCTCGCTCTGGCTCGAACAAAGCCTTACCGTCTTCCGGCAATTCTCATCTGGCCCGCAAATCATCGTCGGCTCCTCCATGGGCGGCTGGATCGCCCTGCGCTTGCTGGCAGAATTGCAAAGGCTTGGAGAAGGTGGCCGCGTTGCCGGTCTGATATTGATTGCACCGGCGCCGGACTTCACATCGGAACTGGTCGAGCCGAAACTGACCAATGACCAGCGCCGTCAGATTGCCGATAGAGGCTATATGGAAGAGCCGTCTGAATATTCGGATCAGCCCTATATCTATACAAAGGCTTTGCTTGAAGATGGCAGGATCAATCAGGTTTTGAAGGGCGTCATCCAGACTGACTGCCCGGTGCACATACTTCAGGGCATGCAGGATGAAGATGTTCCCTATCGTCATGCGATGAAGCTCGTGGATCACCTTCCGGTTGATGATGTGACGATTACGCTCGTTCGCGATGGAGATCACCGGCTTTCACGGCCACAGGACCTTGAACTTTTGGGCCGTACAGTGTCTTCAATGGCGGGCAGTACCCAGCCTATCCCTCCGTTCAATAATTAAGGTCCGCCATGCGTTTTTCCGTCGTCGCCTCCGCTGTCGTTGCCGCCGTGGTCGGATTTGGCGGAACATTGGCGCTTGTCATTGCCGCAGCCAATGCCCTGGGTGCAAGCCAGGCCGAAACGGCAAGCTGGGTTACAGCAAACTGCCTGGCGATGTTTGTTGCCACGGGCTATTTGAGCTGGCGCTACAAAATGCCGATCATCAGCGCCTGGTCAACGCCGGGCCTGGCGCTGATCGGCAGTTCGATCGGCTTTACTATGCCGCAAGCTGTTGGCGCATTCATCGTCACGGCGATCGCTATCATTCTCACCGGACTGATCAAGCCCATATCCGTCTTTGTCTCGAAGATACCCGCATCGATTGCTTCCGGAATGCTGGCAGGCGTGCTCTTTGCCTTCCTGACGGGTGCTGCACGAACAATTCCTATCGATCCCCTATTTGTATTGCCGCTTATTTTGCTGTTTTTCGTCATCAGACTTTTCAACCCTGCAATGGCGGTTCTTGCCGTTCTCTTCGGCGGCGTGATCTTTGCTTTCCTTAGCGGGCGCGTGGCCAGCGTTCCGGCGATTGAACTATCGACGCTTACACTGATCATGCCGGTCTTCGACATGCAGGCTATGATCGGCCTTGCCCTGCCGCTTTACCTTGTGACAATGGCCTCGCAGAACCTGCCGGGATTTGCGGTGATGCGGGCCGCTGGTTACGAGCCGCCAACGGCTGCTGCACTGCAAGTGACCGGGCTGGTATCGCTGCTCACGGCGCCTTTTGGGGCGCATACCAGCAACATGGCTGCAATTTCGGCAGCGATCTGTACAGGGCCGGACGCTCATCCTGATCCGGCGAAACGCTGGCTGACAGGGCCATTCTACGCGCTGAGCTACCTTGTATTTGCGATTTTTGGAGCGTCGCTTGTGGCACTTTTCGCGGTCCTTCCTGCACCTTTGATTGCCCTTGTCGCCGGTCTTGCGCTCATTGGCGCATTCGTCAATGCGCTGGCGCTTTCGTTGAAAATCGAGAATGAGAAGTTGGCGGCAATTGTCACTTTTGCTGTAACTGCATCAGGCATTAGCATTGCCGGAATTGGTGCAGCCTTTTGGGCTTTGGTGGCTGGACTACTCGTCGCTGGTCTGGAGTACGCAAAGAAACGCGCCTGATTTCAACCTCTTACGCGTATTGAAATCAGGTTTTCTTGAAAAGCCGCAAAGTTTTTCCCATGTCGTTCATAATCGACCAATTGGGGTCGGGGTTCTTAAGAAGGAAGGGCTCAATATGAACAATGCTGCTTTGATCCGGCCGGGTTGGACTCCCGCGACCATCGCTCTGATGATTATCGGGTTCATGTTATTCTGGCCGCTGGGTTTTGCCATGCTTGCCTATATTCTTTGGGGTGATCGCCTTGAAGGTTTCAAGCAGGATGTAAACCGCAAGACCGACAGTTTCTGCGGTGCGTTCCGGCGTAACAAGCGCTCGGCACATTTCGGTCGCGCTCCGTTTGGCACAGGCAATGCTGCTTTCGACGAATGGCGTGACAAGGAATTGGAACGTCTTGACGAAGAGCGCCGCAAACTTGACGAAATGCGTGCTGAATTTGAAGATTATGCAAATGAGCTTCGCCGCGCCAAGGATCGCGAAGAGTTCGATCGCTTCATGGCAGAACGGAGTGCCGTTGCCAAAAAGTCATCCGGCACTGTTCCGGATGTGAATGAAGACAAGCAATAATCTTCGCCTTATTCAAATCCGCAAAGCGGCGACGGAGACCATCCGCCGCCGCTTTTGTTTTGTCCTGCATTATCCATGTGCGTCCTTCGACAAGCTCAGGATGAGGGCAATGAGTGGCTGCATTTCAATCGCCGACATTGCGATTCCTGTTTTCCGCAATCCACACTATCCCTCATCCTGAGCTTGTCGAAGGACGCACGATGATTTTGCCACCGAATCATTTAATATCGCCATCATGATCCTATCCTTGTTTCGGGCTTCGCCTCCCAAGCCAGTCAAGAAATCAGCCACTTTGAGGGCTGAGCGGAGCTATGAGGTTGCGGGGCGAATCCTGCCTTTGCGCGTGGTGGAAAATGCACGGGCAACGCGCCTGACGCTGCGTATCGATGCTGGTGGCAAGGGCTTGCGGATGACTGTACCTCCGGGCGTTCCATCCCGCGAGATCGACAAGTTTCTTGTACGCCACGAAGGCTGGATCGAAACGCGCATCGCCAAAATGCCGGACCAGCCGAAGGTTCGCCCCGGCGTGAAGATTCCCGTGCGCGGCGTGCCACATCTGATTGTTCACGAGCCGGCTGCGCGCGGAACCGTGCGGCAGGAGAACGGCGCTGAAGGTCCACGCCTCATCGTTTATGGCGACAGGCCTCATCTGGCCCGGCGTGTCGGTGATTTTCTCAAGCGTGAAGCCAAGCGCGACCTCGACATTCTTGTGGCACGGCACACGGCAACAGTAGGACGACGTGCCAAAGTCATCCGCATCAAGGACACAAAGAGCCGCTGGGGTTCCTGCACATCGGATGGCACGCTGGCATTTTCCTGGCGCATCATGATGGCTCCGCCGCCGATTATTGACTATCTGGTCGCGCATGAAGTGGCTCATTTGAAAGAAATGAATCACGGCCCGAAATTCTGGAAACTTTGCGGCGAGCTTTGCCCGGATACGGAACGCTGCAAGGCGTGGCTGAAACGCAATGGCGGCTCCCTGCAGGCGATCGATTTCACCTGATGTCTGCCCTTGTTTCACCCGCTGTGCTTGAGGCAAGCCGCACGCTTTGGAACTTTCATCTTATCTATGATGATTTGCGGCCAGCGGATCTGATTATCGGGCTTGGCAGTTATGATCTGCGCGTTGCGGACCATTGCGTTCAGCTATTCCATCAAGGTTTGGCCAGTCGGATTTTGTTCACTGGAAAATCGGGTAACTGGACGGGCGGGCTTTACCAGACATCGGAGGCGGAAGCCTTTGCCGCACGCGCCATAGAGCTTGGTGTTTGTGAAGAAGCGATATTGATCGAGCCGAATGCCACAAATATCGGGGAAAATATCCGCTATGCCCGTGCCATGGCAGGCGATGCGGTCAAGCGCATTATCATCGTCACAAAACCACAGACGCAGCGCCGCGCTTTTGCAACAGCCCGTGCGCAATGGCCGAATGTCGAAACAATGGTGACGGCGCCGCCCACTTCATTTGAACAGCAGCCCACCAAAGCCTATCCGGTGGAAAAACTGATCCATGAAATGGTTGGCGATGTGAAGCGTCTCATCGATTATCCGGCCAAGGGCTATCAAATTCCGCAATCCATTCCGGCGCATGTCGTGGACGCGTTCGATTTTCTTGTGAAAGCCGGTTACGACAACCATCTATAACATTGCATCAGTATAGTGCGTGGTTCGACAAGCTCACCATGAGGAAGCTTTTCAGTCTGCAAGAAAATCACCAACATTGCAGAATTCGTTCTCTGCAATCAATTTCTTTCCTCATGGTGAGCTTGTCGAACCACGCACTATAATGACTGCAAACCGGACTTTGCACCAAAATCCTCGACTTTGACGCATTTTCATGCGAGTTGCGACCTATGGACCTTGATATCAAAATATGCGGGTTGAAAACCGACGATGCAGTTGCTGCGGTGCTGGATGGCGGAGCATCGCATATCGGCTTTATCTTCTTTGCCAAGAGCCCGCGCAATATCGATCCGGTTGAAGCCGGACAGTTGCGCAAAGCGGCAATTGGCAGGGCCAAGGCAGTTGCCGTTACTGTTGACGCCGATGACGCAACACTTGATGCCATCGTTGCGGCGATGAAGCCTGATTTGCTGCAATTGCACGGGCACGAAACTGTAGAGCGTGTTGCCGAGGTAAAGGCGCGTTTCGGGTTGCCTGTCATCAAGGCTTTTGCCTTACGCGAGCGCAATGATCTGGATCAGATCAAACCTTACAGTGGCGTAGCGGATATGTTCCTTTTTGACGCCAAGCCGCCCAAAGGCTCCGAGCTTCCGGGCGGAAATGGTGTTTCATTTGACTGGCAGCTCCTGAGCGCACTTGACGGACAGGTTCCTTACATGCTTTCCGGCGGGCTGAACGCGGGTAATATCGGCGCGGCGCTGCAAGCGACCAATGCGCGCGGTATCGATATTTCATCGGGTGTTGAGTCTGCTCCAGGCGTCAAAGATGTTAGCCTGATCAAAGAGTTTTTTCAGGCGGTGCGCGCCGCTCTGAGCGCGAATGCGGTATGACAGGAGTATAGTGGTGGACAAGGTGGTGGAACCCAATTCATTTAAAACAGGCCCCGATGAAGAGGGTATGTTTGGTATATTCGGCGGACGGTTCGTTGCCGAAACCCTGATGCCGCTTATTCTTGAACTTCAGCAGGCCTATGACGATGCCAAGAATGATCCTTCCTTCAAGGCGGAATTGCAGGAACTCTCGACCCACTATGCCGGACGGCCTTCAAAGCTCTATTATGCGGAAGGTCTGACCAAGCATGTGCGTCAGCTGGCCAAAGATCAGGGTCTTGATGGCGGCGCGAAGATTTACTTCAAGCGCGAAGACCTGAACCACACGGGCAGCCACAAGATCAATAATTGCCTCGGCCAGATTCTTCTCGCCAAGCGTATGGGCAAGACCCGTATCATTGCCGAGACCGGCGCTGGTCAGCACGGCGTTGCTTCGGCGACCGTGGCCGCGCGGTTCGGCCTGCCTTGTGTGGTTTATATGGGCGCGACCGATGTTGAGCGTCAGAAACCAAATGTCTTCCGCATGAAGCTGCTCGGTGCCGAAGTGAAACCCGTTTCATCAGGCCATGGCACGTTGAAAGATGCGATGAACGAAGCCCTGCGTGACTGGGTTTCAAATGTTGATGACACCTATTACCTGATTGGCACTGCCGCAGGCCCTCATCCCTATCCGGAACTTGTACGCGACTTCCAATCTGTTATCGGATCGGAAGCACGCGAGCAGATCTTGGAGCGTGAAGGTCGCCTTCCCGACACAATTATCGCCGCCGTTGGTGGTGGTTCCAATGCAATCGGACTGTTCCATTCATTCCTCGATGACAAGAGTGTCGAGATCATTGGCATTGAAGCAGGTGGTCGCGGCTTGGATGGTGAAGAACATTGCGCTTCAATGAGCGCTGGCCGGCCAGGTGTACTGCATGGCAATCGCACCTATTTGTTGCAAAACGCCGATGGCCAGATTCTCGATGGCCATTCGGTTTCCGCGGGTCTCGATTATCCGGGCGTTGGTCCTGAACATTCATGGCTGCGCGACACAGGCCGCGTTTCCTATGTGCCGATCCTCGACAATGAAGCGCTGGACGCCTTTACGCTGACAACGCGCACCGAAGGCATTATTCCTGCGCTGGAATCGGCGCATGCGATTGCCCATGCGGTGAAGATTGCACCCAAAATGGCTCAGGATAAAATCATGATCGTCAATCTTTCGGGCCGCGGCGATAAGGACGTGCATACTGTCGGCCAATTGCTTGGAATGGATATCTGACAATGGCGACACGTATCGATGCAAAATTTGCGGCTTTGAAGGCAGAGGGTCGTCCCGCTCTTGTCACCTATTTCATGGGCGGTGACCCGGACTTTGAAACCTCACTCAAGATCATGAAGGCTTTGCCGGGCTCCGGCTCTGACATTATCGAGCTTGGCGTGCCTTTCTCCGATCCGATGGCAGATGGACCGGCTATTCAAGCTGCCGGTCTGCGCGCCCTTAAAAAGGGCATGTCCCTGACCAGGACGCTCGATATGGCGGCGCAGTTCCGGAAAACGGACAATACAACGCCAATCGTCATGATGGGTTATTACAATCCGATCTATATTTACGGGGTTGACCGCTTTTTGAAAGATGCAGTTGCGTCAGGTATCGATGGTCTGATCATTGTTGACCTTCCACCGGAAATGGATGACGAACTTTGCATTCCCGCAATCAAAGCCGGTATCAATTTCATCCGTCTGGCGACGCCGACGACCGATGAAAAGCGCCTGCCAAAGGTTTTGCAGAACACATCCGGCTTCGTTTACTACGTCTCAATGAACGGTATTACCGGCTCAGCTTTGCCGGACACGACAAAGATTGCAGCTGCCGTTCACCGGATCAAGCAGCATACGGATCTGCCCGTTGTGGTTGGTTTCGGCGTCAAGACTGCCGAGCAGGCCAAGGTCATGGGCGCGTCTGCTGATGGCGTTGTCGTCGGTACCGCAATCGTCAATGCAGTTGCCAATACGATCAATCCGGATGGTTCTCTGGTCGCCGATCCTGCCGAAGCTGTAGCGACGATGGTTCAGGGCCTGTCGAGCGGCGTTCGTGCCATGCGACTTGCAGCAGCCGAATAGAAGTTTTAAATCAAACATTCCGATAGATAAAAAACAGGACCGATCATGAACTGGATCACGAACTACGTCCGGCCAAAGATCAATTCGATGCTTGGGCGTCGTGAAATGCCGGAAAACCTCTGGATCAAGGATCCTGAGTCCGGCGAAATGGTCTTTCATACGGATTTGGAAAAGAACCAGTGGGTTGTGCCATCGTCCGGCCACCACATGCGTATTCCAGCCAAGGATCGTCTCAAGTTCTTCTTTGACAATGGCGTCTATGAAACATTGGAACAGCCGAAAGTTGCGACTGATCCGCTGAAATTCCGTGACGAAAAGCGTTATGTCGACCGCCTGAAGGAGCATCGCTCCAAGACCGGGCAGGAAGACACGATCATCAATGCGCTTGGCACGATTGAAGGTCTGCCGGTTGTCGTCACAATCCACGATTTCAACTTCATTGGCGGCTCGCTCGGTATGGCCGCTGGTGAAGCCATCATCAAAGGCTTCGAAACGGCCATCGCCCAAAAGAAGCCGCTCGTGCTGTTTGCTGCTTCAGGCGGCGCGCGCATGCAGGAAGGCATTCTTTCGCTAATGCAATTGCCACGCACGACAGTAGCCGTGGAAATGCTGAAAGAAGCCGGTCTGCCTTACATTGTTGTCCTCACCAACCCGACAACAGGCGGTGTTACAGCCTCCTATGCCATGCTGGGCGACATTCACATTGCCGAGCCTGGTGCGCTAATCGGCTTTGCCGGGCAACGCGTTATTGAGCAGACTGTTCGCGAGAAGCTTCCTGAAGGCTTTCAGCGTGCGGAATATCTCAAAACGCATGGCATGGTCGATATGGTCGTTCCACGCACGGAGCTGAAAACAACAATCGCAAGGCTGTTGAAGATGTTGATGGGTGAACCAGCCACCGAGAAGGTTGTTGAGCCTGACGTGGAGACGCCAACTGTTCCTGCAATAGCTGAAGCGCAATCTTGACGGGTTTCGGTTTATTGGAAGCCGCATTTTGATGTCATCACGTGCGACACAGGAAATAGAGCGGCTTCTCGGCCTGCACCCCAAGGGGTTTGACCTTTCGTTGGGTCGGATTACCCGGCTTTTGGATACGCTTGGTAATCCACATTTGAAACTGCCGCCAGTCATTCACGTGGCTGGCACAAACGGAAAGGGTTCCGCTACAGCCTTTTCCCGCGCATTGCTGGAAGCTGCGGGCTATACGGTTCATGTTCACACCTCCCCGCATCTTGTTCGCTGGCATGAGCGCTATCGTCTTGGCGCGCCCGGCAGAGGTAAAATTGTCGATGACGATACGCTGTTTAATGCGGTTCGGCGGGTAGCCGATGCCAATGCCGGACAGCAGATAACAGTTTTCGAAATTCTGACGGCCGTTACTTTCGTGCTTTTCGCCGAGCATCCCGCTGATGCGGTTATCCTTGAGGTTGGGCTGGGAGGACGTTTCGATGCAACCAACGTCATTCCGGAACCAGCCGTCAGCGTCATCATGCCCATTTCGCTGGATCACCAGTCCTATCTCGGAGATCGCGTTGAACTGATTGCTGCTGAAAAAGCCGGGATCATCAAGGCAGGTTGCCCGGTCGTTATCGGCGCGCAGGAGCATGATGCGGCACGCACAGTGCTGATCGAGACCGCCGAGCGCCGTGACTGCCCTTATAGTGTTTATGGCCAGGATTTCCTTAGCTTTGAGGAGCGCGGACGCATGGTCTATCAGGACAATACAGGCTTGATGGATCTTCCTCTGCCGAGCCTGCCCGGCCGCCATCAGTTGGCAAATGCCGCCGCAGCCATTCAGGCGGTAACGGCAGCGGGTTTCACCATTCCAGACCATGCCGTTGAAACAGCGATGGGAACAGTCGAATGGCCGGCACGGATGCAGCGGCTGACCAAGGGTAATCTGGTTGAGATGGCAGTGCCCGGTTCAGAAATCTGGCTTGATGGCGGACATAATCCGGGGGCTGGCATGGTGATCGCGGAAGCTATCGCCACGTTGGAAGATCGCAGCCAGCGCCCTCTATTTCTGATTATCGGAATGATTAATACCAAGGACCCTGTGGGATATTTTGAGGCTTTTACCGGCATGGCACGGCATGTTTACACTGTGCCGATTCAATCCAGCGATGCGGGCATTCCCCATGAAGAACTCGCTCTGGCAGCGCAAGAAGCCGGACTTTCGGCCGAACCTGTTCATTCGGTGGAAAACGCCCTGAAAATCCTGCGTGATAGCTGGGATCAGTCCGAGCCCGCTCCGCGGATATTGATTGGCGGATCGCTCTATCTGGCAGGCGATGTGCTATCGGAAAATGGAACGCCGCCGCAATAACTCACTTATCAAAAAGCCCGCTTCGCAGCGGGCTTTTTGATAAGTATTGCAGAGCTGATCAAGCAACTGAGTTTTTGATCCAGTCGGAAAGCTTGCTCTTTGGAGCAGCGCCGACCAGATTTGCAGCAAGCTCACCATCCTTGAACATCAGCAAAGTTGGAATCGAGCGTACACCAAACTGAGCAGCCAATTCGGGATTCTCATCGATATTGACCTTGGCGATTGTAACTTTGCCGTCCATTTCCGCAGCGATTTCCTCAAGCGCTGGAGCGATCATTTTGCATGGGCCGCACCACTCTGCCCAAAAATCTACAACGACAGGCTGGCTGGCCTGTATTACGTCGGACTGGAAATTGCTGGTGTCAATTTTGACGGTGGTAGCCATGAAGCTCTTCCTTAACCTGTGAATGTGTTGCCAATCATGTGGTGAGTCTACTGCGCCTAGTCAAGCCGACTCATCTCACGATTCAGTGCAATCTGTCACCTGACGGCTTTCAACCCTGCGTTTGTTGCCCATGGACTGCTTCAGTCGTATTTCGACCAAGCAATTTGAGGGCGAAGCAGCAGCACTGATCCAGCCAGTGCACCAGGGAGATGGCCTCCCTGGCTGAGGCATACGGCCATATGCCCTCAAACCTTGGAGCAATAGATATGTGGTATCTGCCAATGTCTATTACCTTTGAACTCAAAAGAACCCGGACCAGCTGGACACTGACAATCCGGGTTCAATTGATAACTTAAGGTAAAGGTGGGGTGGGCGAAGCTCACCCCACACTCCAAATTCAATATAGCAGTTTTCTTGCCGATTCCAAGATGGGAACAAACCCCTGTCCGAACTTCAAGCCAAACGCTCAAGGGCACTCTGCATGGCCTCAGCCGGTATGTTGATGAGATATGGACCTTCCGTGAAAAGTAGGGCGGCTTCTACTGTCTTGCCGGGATAAAGCGGCTCAAGCAGCTTCCGGTAAAGAGCAAGCTGAGCAATATAGGCATCTGGAACCTTGGACATATCTTGTGGCGGCGGACGATTGGTCTTGTAATCGACAATGACAACCCGGTTTTCGCTCACGGCAAGCCTGTCAATAACGCCAGAAACCGCATGGTCTTTGCTACGAATATGCAACGTTCCCATGATGGCTACTTCTGCCAAAGAACCTTCCGCGAACACCGGCGCAAAATCGGCTGAGTTCAACACATCAAAGACCGAGTTCAGTGCCTTCTCGATCTCCTCCGGTTCCCAATCATAAGCGGCGCGGCTGAGATAGCGCTGTGCTGCCTGCATGCGCTGTTCATCCGGAATATCGGGCAAAGTCTGCAACAGCGCGTGGATGACCGTACCCCGGCGAATGGCGAATGAGGGATTCTTTCCATCCGTGACCAGCACCGGCGAACCCGTCACCAGTGGCGCCTCGTCATCCGGCTCAATCAGCACGGATACACCCGATGGTGCAAGCGGCCTTGGCAAGCCTGCCTCGCGTGGCATGGGTATGCGATAAGTCGGGGGAAAGGGAAGAACCCTTGGCTCGAGCGCAAGCTCAGGCTCTATGGGCACAGTGGGCGTGTGTTCAGTCAACCGGTAACGCTTGGCGATGACAGATTCGACAGGGTGTTGCATTGGCTCGCTCTTGTCACCCAGCGCAGCTTCCACCAAACCATGCCATGTGTCCGGCGCCTGCCGCGACCCGCGATAGCCGCAAACAATAAGCCTGTCTTCGGCGCGTGTCATACCGACATAAAGTAGACGGCGATATTCTTCTTCCGACCTTGTTTTGAGCTTGTCTGAAAGGTTGGCCGTGAAGGCAGTGGAATAGAATTTTCCGGGTACAAACAAAAAGCCTTTGCCCTCCCATCCATCCTTCTCCTTCATGTCGAACGAAAGCAGGTTGGGTGAGCGCCCACCGGACGAAGCTGAACTACCGGAATCGACGAGGAATACTACAGCAGCTTCAAGGCCCTTTGCAGCATGTACCGTCATGATGCGCACTTCATTACGGCTCTGGTCAAGTTCCCGCTTGATTTCTGGCGTTACCGCTTCCAGCGTTTCAAGAAACGCCTGCAAGCCGGGCAGTCCGGTTTTTTCGGTGGCGATTGCGTAATTCTGGAACTCATCAATAACGTCGCCCGCTTCATGTCCAAGGCGCGCAAGAAGCTCGCGGCGTGCACCGCCACGCCCAAGAATATCCGCATAAAACTCGAAGACCGGCACGGTATCGGCGCGGTTGCGCCACTCCTGCAAGCGCGCTGCGACAGGGGCGAGCAACAGATCATCCTTTGCCTGCACCAGGAGCCTTTCATAGAGAGTCTCATTGGCTGCCCGCTCATAGCCGAGTGTAAAGAGCTGATCATCATCCCATTTGAACAGTGGACTTTTGAGCAGGGCTGCCAGTGACAGATCATCCGATGGTAAAAGCATGAACCGGCCAAGCGCCATAAGATCCTGGATTGCGATATGATCCGTCAATTTCAGGCGGTCCGCGCCGGCAACCGGAACGTGGCGCTTCTTCAATTCGCGCGACAAAGCTGGCATGAACTGGTCACGCTTGCGCACCAATACCATGATGTCGCGTGCTTCAAGCCGCCGGTTCTGCCCTTCAATGACTTCGCCATTCTTCAACCAGTGCTCAATGGTTCGGGCAATTTGCTCCGCAAGACGCACCGGCGGGGCTGGCAAACTATCAACAGGTGTTCGCCAGTCATCTTCTTCGGGCGTCGTTTCCGGCGTGAGCATATCCCAGATTTGCACTTCACCCGGATCATGGTCGCGGATGGCTGTATGGATTGTCGGGCCGTGATCGGCACCAAAGCCACGGTGAGCCTCCGGGCGCTCAAATACCTTATCGACCGCGGACAGGACATCTGGCGCAGAGCGGAACGAGAAGTTGAGATTGACCCGTTCAAAGCTCAGTTTGGCATTTCCGGTTTTTTGTTCCGTCGCCCTGCCGTGTCTGGCGAAATCCTCCGGAATCGCACCCTGGAACGAATAGATCGATTGCTTTTCATCGCCGACTGCAAACAGGGTTCGCCGCACATCGCGCGCGGTGCTGCCTGTGAAGAACTCCTCGCTGAGCAGCCGTATGACGTTCCACTGGCTCGGGCTGGTGTCTTGCGCTTCATCGACGAGAATATGGTCAATCCCCTTGTCCAGCTTGTACTGCACCCAAGGCCCCGCATCCTGCCGTGCAAGCAATGCCACTGTACGAACAATGAGATCATCAAAATCGAGAAGGCCGCGATTGCGTTTCATATGCTCATAGCGGCCAATGAGGTCATCGACCACGACCAAGGCAGAAAGCGTCAATCGCAATAGGCGCAATTGTTTTAGTTTATCCAGACCCTCGAACGCGCGCTGGGCGGCTCGATCAAAAAGATCGATGAAATCCGGGAAGCGTTCTGTCACCCCCTTGGTGCCGATATAGGCACCGCTTTTGGGCTCTCCCGTTGCCTTCATAAAGGCAGCCCGCAACGCTTCTTCGCGCTGATCTGACTCCGGCCCGAACTTGGCCTCAAGCAGGATCATCGCAAATTCCTGCGCCCGTGTGGCGCTCTTTGGAATCTCGAGGATCGAACGCAGCATTGAACGCTCGAATTCCTGTACGGGCCAAAGCGCCGAGAGGATATCGTCTTCTGTTTCATCGCCAGTGAACCCGAAATGCGAATAGAAAGCCGATCTGCGCAGCTCGTCATGTCCAACCTCGCGGATAAAGCGGGTCAGATCAGTGCGTTTGCTCACCGCCTCGTCGAGAAGCAGTTGCAGGCCGAATTCTCCCGCAGCGTCAAGCACATCGGCAAAGGCTGCGGCAAGCTCGACATTATGATCAAGACGTGCCGCTTGCAGTACCTGTCGCCTCGCCTCGCCGATAAGCGCGACCTGCATCATGTCGTCCATCAGTTCGAAATGACCGGCAATATTGGCCTCTAGCGGGAACTGATGCAAGATTGCTTCGCAAAAGGCGTGAATGGTTTGAATCTTGAGGCCACCGGGTGTCTCCAGCGCCCGCGCAAACAGGCGGCGTGCCTGTGCCAGCCGTTTTGGCCCAGGCCGCGTGCCGTCAATCTCCTCAATGATCTTGGCAAGCGCCTCGCCATCCATCGTTGCCCAGTCGGAAAGGCGGGCAAAGACGCGGTTTTGCATCACAGCAGCGGCGGCTTTCGTATAGGTCAGGCACAGGATTTTCGATGGATCGGTTCCATCCAGCAGCAAACGGATGACGCGATCCGTCAAGACATAGGTTTTGCCGGAACCGGCATTTGCCGACACCCAGACAGAATCGCGGGGATTGGCCGCCTTGCTCTGGTTGCGTGTGGTTTCCGGCGGAATGATGCGTGGCTTTCTCATTCGCCCTCGCCTCCATCTTCCGCACCGCCAGCCGACCACTCCAAAACGCGGGCCAAATGGTCATAGTCGCCGGTCAGATCACTTTCCCGGAATGGGAGCGCACGGGACAGATAACCCTTTTGGGAATCCTGATAGGCGGTCAGCAATTCGTTGAGGCGCAGCCACGACAATTCGCCCAGCTCCGGTGCAGTTTTTTCACTGCCATTGGCCACTGTGCCGATCCTCAAGATCGACTCGGGATCGACTTTTCCGTTTGGACGCAAACGCACATAGAGAAGATCGGCAGCTTTGCGTGCACCAACCTCATGAAACGCGCCTCGCGCCAGCAATGCGGCTTCCAGCGCCAGCTGCGGCGACAAAAGAACGTGGGCCTGCCGTTTGGATGGCGTTGAGCCGGTCTTGTAATCAATGATGTCAACCGTCCCATCGCGGCGCAAATCCAGCCGGTCTGCCCGGCCTGAAAGTGTAACGCCCGTTGCTTCAACCACAATCTTTTTTGAAGCAATTTCGGGATGACGTTCGGCAATCAAATGGTCACGTTGCCGCTCCCAATTCAGATATTCGGGCACAAGCGACTGAAAGCGCGGCCACCAGACTGCATCGATTTCTTCCGGCAAGGCGATATCATCAAAATACTGTCTGCCGATTTCTAGAAGACGCCTTGAGGCGTCCGCATGGACAGGATCAATGCCCTGCTCGGTAAAGTGCGCAAGAATGTTGTGAAAGAGCGAACCGCGCTCTGCCACATCAGGATCGCGGATCAGCGGCTCAATGGGCCGCAAGCGCAATATGCGCTTGGCAAAGATGGCATAGGGGTCGCGCCGGAGCATCTCGATTTCCGTGACCGAAAAATGTTTTGGGCGGGCTGTCAAAGGCGGCTTCGGCTCTGGTCGTTTGACAAAATCCTCATCCGGCGCATGGTCGATTTCCCGCGCCCATCCAAGATACTTTGCCCCGCGCCTGCGCAGCTCTCCAGTAGCGTCCTTGCCAAGAACTGTCTCCAGCCTTTGCAACCAGCGCGATGCAACCGTTGGCGCATTGGCTGAGCGCTGTGCGCGTGTAAGAACGACCTGATCCATCCCCAGCGCCATTTGAAAATCATGGGCGGCAAGGCCGGTGCGCCGCTCCGGCGGATCAAGATTTATAATGGATTTCATGGGCCGCGACATGAAAGGATCATTACGCGTTTTGCCGGGCCATGATCCCTCATTGAGGCCGCCGATAATCATCGTATCGACCGTTTGCAATCGTGCTTCCAGCGCGCCCCAGATAAACAGGCGCGGATGCGCACCAGCCTTGGGCTTTACAACCTCACCTGCAATCAAGGCTTCGATCATTGCCGGGAATTCGGAGACAGAGAAATCAAGTTCCGAATCCGCCGAAACCAGATTGCGCAGGAAGGCAGCAAATTGTTCTCCGGCAGCGCCGTTATAAAGTGCAGCAATATCACCCT
This sequence comes from Phyllobacterium sp. K27, assembly GCF_054796155.1. Taxonomy (NCBI): domain Bacteria; kingdom Pseudomonadati; phylum Pseudomonadota; class Alphaproteobacteria; order Hyphomicrobiales; family Phyllobacteriaceae; genus Phyllobacterium; species Phyllobacterium sp. K27. The sequence goes on from NZ_CM139240.1 coordinate 486,055, forward strand.
GATCGTCCCGCGCCAGATTTTCCAGACTGGAAACAACGGCCTGAATGATCTGCGGGAGCTGCACCGCTTCCGTAACGCCGGTAAAGCGTATCAACGGTTCCATTGATTGGTTGAGCACATTGCAGACGATGCGCGCAGATTCAATTCTGGCAACGCTTATCTGGCGAAGCCAGACGGGCTCAAACGGTGTATTGCCGCTATCAGCGAGGCGTTTTTCGAAATGCTGCTGGAACTCTGCCAGAGTGGCTCGCCCTGTGCCGCCACGCAATGCGATCAGTTCAATGGTTTCTGCAGCCTGCCGAACCGTGACACGATCAAGCCCGAGCCGCGTCAAAGGATGTTTGAGCAAGGCCAGCAATGCAACCGGATCGCCAGGATTGAAAACGATATCGAGCACCAATCGCATCAGGGCCGCAGGCTGCGTCTCGCGCATGGCATGGCCACCGGAATCATCCGCCGCAATGTTGAAGCGAGCAAGTTCGGTCGATACACGTCGTGCAAGATCACGGTCGGCTGTAATCAACGCTGCGGTCTTTCCGGATTGTTCTATGGCATCACGCAAAGCCACGGCTATGCTCAGCGCTTCCTCGCGCTCATTTGAGGCTTCAATCAAAGCAATAGAGGCGATGGCTGCGGAGAACTGACCGCTATTGCGGTTGATCTGCGCCCAAGCCTCGCTTGTGTCGGCGGGGCGCATGGCCTCGGCCAGAAGGTTTTCGCGCTGACGCTTTTCGGGCGTAATACTTCCCAGCACGGTTACATCCTGACGCAGGACGCCAAGCTCCCCCAGCAATTTGCGCAAGCCAAATTGCGGATGACCAAAGATCGAAGGATCGTCGGCAGTGCTTGCCAATATATTCCAGCTGACCGCATCCATGTCGCGGTCGAGCCCTGGAAGAACGAGGGCACCCTTGGGCAGCGACGCAATGGCGGCCAGAAGCTTTGCTGTAGCTGGAATCGAACCGGTAGAACCCGCAGCAATAACCGGACCTTGCGGCGCCTTGCGTAAGAGCCTTTCAGCCTCAAGCTCAATCAGACGGTTGCGGTGGGCAGCGGGGTTGGAGCGCCTGCGTTCGGCCAGAATACCCGGCCAAAGGCTCGTGACGATGTTGAGAAAATCGAGTGTGACTTGCCACCAGTTCGGCAATTCTTCAGAAACGATATTGGAAAGCGTCGACCATCCGGCAGATTCGGTTTCCACCTGATCCATAAGACCTGCCAGATCACGGGCGAGCCAGATCGCATCGGCTGTCGTTGCTGGAATAGCAATCTCTTCATTTCCGAACAAAGCACGCACATGCTCCGGCAGGCGTTCACGCCAAGGCCGCACGAGCCGAGCTAGAAGCAAAAGCCTCTCAACGCCGCCTATGGGCGGCAGAAGATCGAAGAAGGCGTCAGAGCCCATGTCGAGCATGGCTGCATCTTCATCGACATCGCCGAGCGGACGGATAACCGGAAGGATCGCCGATTTAACGGGGCTTTTCTCGACGAGCAGCGAACGCAGTGTACGGGCAGCACGCCGGGTCGGCACGTAGATAGTCGCTTGGGCCAATGCCATCGGATCATTCGGGTCGGCAGGATAGCCCGGTATCAAGGTTCCCGATTGCAATGCATCGACAAGCGCCGGAAGAAAGGGGGTGCCCGGCGCTATGGAAAAGATGTTCGGATTCTGGCGCTCAGCCATGAATCCCCTGCTTGGCAATAGCGGCATCCGCCTCCTCTATTGCATCAGGCGTACCCACTGTCAGCCAAATGCCATCCATTGACTGCCCAAAAAGTCGATCAGCTGCAATCGCTTCATCGAAATAGCGGTTCAACGATACTTTGCCGGACGGAGCATTTGCGAAAATGCGCGGATGGATGATCGCCGCTCCGGCATAAATATAAGGCGATGTTTCACCCGGCTTCAAACGGCGCAATTGACCGCTATCGCTCATGCTGAAATCGTCGCCGCCTTCACGCCCGACAGCCTGATCCATATGTGCGATCATCAAAAGAATATCCATGCGCGCATCATCCCATCCTTCGGAGAGCAGAACAAGATTGGGTTTGTCGCCATCGGTCCAGAAGGTGTCAGCATTCAGAACGTAGAAAGGTTCAGATCCGATTTGTGGCAGCGCCTTGATGATGCCCCCGGCGGAGTCGAGCAATTGCTCTCGTTCATCAGAGATTTGAATGGCTGGCGAAGTGCGCTCCACAAGATGCGCTTCAAGTTGATCGGCAAGATAGTGCACATTCACAACAGCGCGGGGCACGCCAGCATTAACCAGCGAATCCAGCCCCCAATCGATCAATGGTTTGCCGGCTACCTTTACCAGCGGCTTAGGCATGGAATTCGTTATCGGTGCCATGCGCTTACCGAGGCCAGCAGCGAGAACCATAGCAGTGTGAGGCGTCATGCTTTATTCCTTCGAGCAAGTATTCCATTCTTCTCGCACCAATCCTTGATCGGTGCCAGAGCCGGATGATCGATAACCCGCTCAAGATAGGTCTGGATACGCGGAAGATGCTTCAGGTAAAAAGGTTTGCCGTCACGCTCGTCGAGCCGAACGAATATGCCGAGAATCTTGGCGTTTCGCTGCGCTGCCATAATGGCAAAAGCTTTGCTGAAGCCTGCTTGATCGAAAGCCTTGCTTCCCGCGCGACGCTCTTCCACATAGGCAGCAAGCAATGAATCCTGCATCTCAGGCTCAATCGTCACACGCGCATCCATGACGAGAGAGGCCACATCATAGGCAGCAGGACCGATCATCGCATCTTGAAAATCGATCAAACCCACGCGATTCATGCCGGACTTATCGGCCTGCCACAGAATGTTGGGCGAATGGAAATCTCGCAGAAGCAGAGTTTTCTCAACATCACTTAGCTGACTAAATACATTGTCCCATGCGGCGATATAACCCTGCTTCAGGTCAGCATCTAAAGGAGTTTTGTTCATCCGCGGCACGTACCAGTCTGACAAAAGCTCCACTTCAATCATCATGGCATCCCGGTCGAAATGATGCAGCCGGTGCGTGGCTCCATTTCCTACAGGGATATCTTGCGGCCATGACTGTTGATGAAGTCTGGCTAGTGAGCGCACAGCAGCCTCGTAGCGCTCGAAGATGGGCGCTCCACTTTCGTCAACAATACCTTCATTGCCGAGGTTTTCGAGGACAAGAAAACCGTGCTCCAAACCTTCTGCATGGATTTGCGGAACCTTAAACCCCTTCGATGCCAAGAGACGATCCAAGGCCACGAAAGCATTCACTGACTGAGAAAGATGCGCAATCTGCATATAGGTTTTCCCATCGCGTAGGATCGGGCCGCCCGGATTATAAGGGGAGTTCATCAGGATGAGCGGCGTGCCGCTTCCCGTTGACAGGGTTTCATAGCCCCGAGCGGATGCATCGCCCAGCAAATATCGCCGTTCGGCCTTTGCCAATCCTGACTTGGCCAGAAACGTACGGATGGCCAAAGAACGCTCTAGTCGCGCTAAAACATCCGGCAGGCCTTCAATGATCGCTTTGCGGCCACTTCCGTGATCCTGCAATGTAATGCTCATGCTGACCTGGGGTAACAATCCTTCTGCTTGCTCGGGCCATTCCACCAGCACAGCCCCATCAAGCAGCGCCTCATCGAGGCCAAGCTCGTCAATCTCATCGGCAGTGGAAAGGCGATAGAGATCGACATGGCTTATTGGCAGTCGCAATTCCGGATAGGATTGCACGATCGTGAAGGTTGGACTTGGCACATCATAATTCGCGTTATCGGCAATCGTACGGATCAGACCACGGGCAAATGTCGATTTTCCTGCGCCAAGATCGCCACTCAATGTGACGAGATCTCCTTTGCGTAGCGACAGACCAACATCTTGGCCCAAGCGTGCCGTGTCTTCAGCACTCGCAAGCTCTACAGAAAACGAGGTCATTCAGACTATTCGGCAGCAATGCTGAAGGTCCGTGCCTCCAGCGGGAATCGACAGGTGACCAGCGTGCCCTTGCCTGCAGAACTGCTAATATCAACTGTTCCACCATGCAGTTCGACAAAGCCCTTCACGATCGACAAGCCCAGCCCTGCACCACGCTTGCGCCCGCCATTTGGATAAGGTTGAAAGCGCTTGAAGATGCTGTCGAGCACATAATCCGGCATTCCGGGGCCATTATCCATAACGCTAAAGACCATTTGCGTCTGTTCGCGCCAGCACTTGAGGGTAATCGTGCTGCCTTCGGGAGCATAGTTTGCTGCATTGCTTAAAAGATTGGAGAGCACCTGCTTGATACGGGCCGCATCGGCTCGGAATGAGCCTGTGCCGGTCTCGATACGGGTGTCGAGCAGGATATTATGTTCCTTGAGCCGCTCCGCGACCTTCTCCGAAGCAACAGTGACTGCATCGGTTACGGAAACATCACTGATATCGAGTTCCATGATCCCCGCATCCACAGTTGCCAGATCAAGAATGTCATTCACGATGGTCAACAGCACCGAGGACGAAGTGCCGATATGATCAAGGTAGTCCCGTTGACGGTCGTTCAACGGCCCGGTCATGGGGGTTTGAAGAAGCTCCGTGAAGCCCATAATATTGGTCAGCGGCGAACGCAGTTCATAGGAGACATGCTGGACAAAATCATTCTTAAGCTCGTCAGTACGCTCCAGCGCCTCATTCTTTTCTTTCAGCGCGCGCTCGACCTGAACAGAATCGGTCACATCAACAAAGGTCAACATGGTCTGACCATTGGGCAGGGGTGCCGTTGCGTAGGACAGTATTTTGCCGGTTGTCAGCTCTATCTGGCCGGAGAGCGAGCGGCGCTCATCATCAAAGCCGGTGACTGTGGTTACGAAGGACTCCCAGTTTTCCGCATCGGAAACGGGTTCACATACACGGCGGATCGCAGAAATATGCGTGCCTTCTGCTACCTGCTCGCTCTTGAGTGACCACAGGGATGCAAATGCCGGATTGGCAAGGCGCACTTTTCCATCTGATCCGAACACCGCAACGCCTTCTGCAAGATAATCCAGCGTCTGTCCCTGCACTTTGATCAGCGTATTATAACGGCTTTCCAGCTCAAGTTTTTCGGTGAGATTCTCGAAGACCCAGGTAACGCCACCTTTCGGCTGGGGATTGACGATGACGCGCAGCGTGCGGCCATCGGTCAGATGCCAGACATATTCTTGCGATTCGATTGAATGATAGGCGGTAAGAACCTGCTCCTTCCAGCGACGCCAGTCCGGCTGTTCGGGAAGTATCCCATCACTGCGGAAACGGTCGAGCAACATGGCATTGTCAGGATTGCTTTCAAGGAATGGCGTTTCGAGCCCCCACAGCTTGGCGAAGGCCTGATTGAAGAATTGCAGCTTGCGATTGGCATCAAACATTGCCACGGCGGAATTCAACTGATCCAACGTATCCGAATGATTGAGAACAGTTCGCTTGAATTCCTCTCGGATCAATTCGGCTTCACTGATGTCGATTGCCATACCGGCAGATCCAGTGCTTGCGGCAATGTCAGTAACGCTGAAAACGTGCCTGTCGCCACCGACCACGGTCGATAGCTGATCGTGGAATTTACGATTCAACGCCTTGTCGCGCTCTATCCGCTCGCGCGCCTGAACGCCGAAAAGCTCACGCCCTTCGCGAACCGCGCTGTTGGGATCACGCTCGTCGACAGCCTTGGCGTAGGCCAGATTGACCCAGTTCAACTGACCTTCGCTGCTCCGGCTCCAAGCCGGCATATCGATTGCATCCAGCAAACCACGTAGCGTCGCAACGGCTTCGCTCAAATGATAATTCTCGGTTTTAAGGAGCGCCTGCGCGGCACGAACTTCACCGGGATTGATAAAGCGCACAATGGCATAGCCGCCGGACGTGCGGCCCTGTACCTCGAGCGGTGCGCCCTTCGATGTTTCGATTGCGATGTCGAAAGGGCGCGCTTTCTCGCGCAATGCCGATACTGATCGGTCCAGAAGTGTAACGGATTCCACGCGCAACCAGCGTCCAAATGCCAGAAAAAGCGAGCGGCTTTCCGGCACGCCGATTTCAGGCGGCAAGCTTCCGATGAGTGCTGGGGTTGGAGAATTGCCTTCCCAGACAATCACACGCTGATCTTTCAGATTGAGCAGAGCCTCATTGCGCTGAACCGTAACATTGAGGTCAGCGACTTTATCGCGCAAATGGCGGTTCTCATGGGCAATGCGGCTGCGTTCGCGAATGAGCCAACCAGCGGAAAGCAATGCCGCGCCCATGGCGCCGAGAAACATGGCGAATTGCACAACTTCAAATGTGCCGACTTTCATTCCGAAGGGAGCATCAATGAGGCCAAGTACATCTTCAGCGCGAGCGGAGAAAGAAGCAGTCAAAAGGATCGGCAGCGCGGAAACTGCGCTCAATGCCCGGGTTTGCAGCCTGCTCAGCACCGATCGTTTGTGCGCTGCATCTTCACTGCGGACATCCGCTCTCATTCTCATATCAACCGTCGCAGCCCCATCCAGACGAATGCCAATTGCTCTTTTCCATCCGGCTTGTCGCCATTTGGCCCATCAAGAGCAACGTCACCCCGAATCACTACAATAAACCTTGAGGGAATCGACGGGAAGAACTATGCGCAAAAAAGAAAGCCGGAGAATTTGTCGATTCTCCGGCTTCTATATATTGTAGGTATATTCAGACTATATCAATATCTGTAGTGGTCAGACTTGAATGGACCCTTGGGAGTCACACCGATATAGGCAGCCTGTTCTTCTGAAAGGACCGACAATTTCGCTCCGAGCTTGTCGAGATGCAGGCGCGCAACCTTTTCGTCGAGATGTTTCGGCAGGACATAGACTTCATTCTTGTACTGATCACCACGGCTATAAAGCTCGATCTGGGCCAGAACCTGATTGGTGAAGGAAGCGGACATGACGAAGCTTGGATGACCGGTAGCGTTACCCAAGTTTAGCAGACGGCCTTCTGACAAAAGCAAAAGGCGCTTGCCATCCGGGAATGAGATCATGTCAACTTGTGGCTTGATGTTGTTCCACTTGAGATTGCGCAGCGCCGAAACCTGAATCTCGTTGTCGAAGTGACCGATATTGCCAACAATGACCATATCCTTCATCAGGCGCATATGGTCGATGGTGATAACATCCTTATTGCCGGTTGTGGTAATGATGATATCTGCCGTCGGCGCTGCATCTTCGAGCGTCACAACTTCAAATCCATCCATGGCAGCCTGCAATGCACAGATCGGATCGACCTCCGTAACCTTGACGCGGGCACCAGCGCCCAGCAGCGACTGAGCTGAACCTTTGCCGACATCGCCGTAACCGCACACGACAGCGACCTTGCCTGCCATCATCACGTCGGTTGCGCGACGAATACCGTCAACCAGCGATTCCTTGCAGCCATATTTGTTGTCGAACTTCGACTTGGTAACGCTGTCATTAACGTTGATTGCCGGGAAAGGCAGCAAGCCCTTCTTCTGCAACTGATAGAGACGGTTGACGCCGGTGGTGGTCTCTTCGGTTACACCCTTGATCGCATCGCGCTGCTTGGTGAAGAAACCCGGAGTTTCTTTCATGCGCTTCTTGATCTGTGCGAAAAGGATTTCCTCTTCTTCGCTTTCCGGCTTCGAAAGAACATCTTCGCCAGCTTCAGCACGTGCGCCGATCAGGATATACATTGTAGCGTCGCCGCCATCATCAAGAATCATGTTGGATGGTTCGCCATCCGGCCACTGGAAGATCTGGTCCGTATAAGTCCAGTATTCTTCGAGCGACTCGCCTTTAACCGCAAAAACCGGCGTGCCAGTTGCAGCAATGGCTGCGGCAGCATGATCCTGGGTCGAGAAGATATTGCACGATGCCCAGCGCACTTTCGCACCCAGTTCCTGCAAAGTTTCGATCAGAACCGCCGTCTGAATTGTCATGTGCAGCGAGCCGGTGATGCGCGCACCTTTGAGTGGCTGCGATTTGCCGAACTCTTCACGGCTGGCCATCAGGCCAGGCATTTCGGTTTCAGCAATATCCATTTCCTTGCGGCCCCATGCGGCCAGTTCAAGGTCCTTGACGACATAATCCTGCTTATCGGCCATCTTTTTTCAGCTCCGTCTTTGTTATTTGGATCGGCAAGGCCCAAGTTTTCAGACCGCCGGAGATGCGCTTGACTAGCAGATATGCAATCCGCACACAATGGGATATAAAGAAATCCTTATGCGTGCATATGCAAGCATAAGTGTCCTGTACAATTATGAGAAAAGCTTGAGCGGGCGAAGATCAGGCTTCTTCGCCAAATTTATCCGCAATCAACACGCCAAGCGCTTTCATTACTTCCGACGCCTGACGACCGGACGCACTGACCTTGATGCAGCATCCGGGCGAAGCTGCCAGCATCATCAGCCCCATGATTGAGGTGCCGCCAACGGTCATTCCGTCTTTTTCGACACGCACATGGGCATCATAACCGTCAACCAGTTGAACGAACTTTGCAGATGCACGCGCATGCAGCCCACGCCTGTTAACGATTTCAAACAATTCAACGAGCGCATTTTCCGCATTAAAGGTGCCAGTCGTTTCCGCAGTCAGACGCATTTACGACCTCTATTTGGCTGTCAGCACCTGGCTGGCGACATTGATGTATTTGCGTCCCGCGTCCTGACTTTCCTTCAAGGAGGCCGCCATGTCGTTCGTAAGCCGGACGCTGGAAAGCTTGATCAGCATTGGGAGATTAACGCCAGCGATAACTTCCACGCGTCCAGCCTCCATTACCGAGATTGCAAGGTTGGACGGTGTTCCGCCGAACATGTCAGTGAGGATAATGACGCCGGAACCATTGTCAGCTCGAACAACCGCATCAACGATGTCACGCCGACGCTGCTCCATATCATCATCTGCACCGATCGAGACGGTCTCCAGATACTCCTGCTGTCCGACCACATGCTCTACCGCATGATGAAACTCTTCGGCCAGTCTTCCGTGCGTCACAAGCACGAGTCCGATCATTCTGAAACTGCTCCTGTCGCGCCAGCCCGTTTAAGAGTAGGCTTTTTCTGCGCCCTAAAATGCCCCGTTTGGCAGGTGTCGCATTCTGGCAGGACGAATCGCGAAGGCAAGCAGAAAATGTCATCCACATGGCAGTCAGTCATTTTATCGCAGGATAACTGGTTAACCCGCTGAATCAACCAGCTTATTTTTCCATTCTGGTCTGAATAACCACGCTTCAATCGAACGGCAGGCAGATTCAACTTCACCCGCAGGTAGGTCCAGATGGGCAATTGCGACACCTTGTAGTTGCATATGGGTGTTCTCATGCAATCGCACGACATGCGCGGTCTCAACCAGACGCACCACAAGGTGAATCACTGCACATGGTTCATAGGCAAACACATGCAGTCCTGAGCCGCGCACTTCCATTCCGCCACGCAGTGTATCAGGAGCAGAGCAAATCAGTCGTCCGGAAACTGCGCGCACAAAGCATTGGTCATCACTAACCAATGCTGCATATCGACCCTCGGCAGAAGCTCTTTGCAAAAGGGCATTGGCAACCGAAGATTTGCCGGAACCGGAGGCCCCCATGATTATGATACCCCGATCACCAACCACGACAGCAGTGGCATGGATCAATTCACAAGCCATTTTATGCCTCAACCGGCAAAACAGCTATAAACCGTGCGCCGAGGTAATTCTCCGGATTGTTCGGATCGACAATATTCTCGGCATTCAAGGTGCCACCATGGGCTTCGATGATCTGGCGGCTGATCGACAGGCCGAGACCGGAATTCTGTCCAAAAGCTTCGCCTGCGGGCCTGTCCGTATAGAAGCGTTCGAAAATGCGGTCGATCTGTTCGACGCGAATACCTGGACCGTTATCTTCAACAAGTATACGAATTCTGTCGCCCAAATGTTGTAGCGTGACCGTGATGACACCGCTTTCAACTGGAACAAACGAGCGCGCGTTTTCAATAAGATTTGATACAACCTGGCCCAGGCGCAAATCATGGCCGACGACAAAAAATCCCTTTCGGTTATTTGGTAGCTTGTCCACCACGAACTCAATGCGTGTGTCTTTCTTGTTTCGGCGGACCTCGCGCGCAGCGACAACCAGGTTGCCCAGCAGGAACTTGAGGTCCACATGCTCGGAATCTTCGCGGGCGAGCTCGGCATCAAGTCTTGATGCATCGGAGATGTCCGTTATCAAGCGATCAAGGCGGCGGACATCATGCTGAATGACATCCATCAACCGTTTGCGAGAATCGTCATTCTTCGCCAATGGCAAGGTTTCAACGGCGCTGCGCAAGGATGTGAGCGGATTCTTCAACTCGTGACTGACGTCGGCAGCAAAGCTCTCGATCGATTCAATCCGCGCATAGAGCGCATTGGTCATGTCACGTATCGAGGTGGAAAGGTGCCCGATTTCGTCCTGTCGTTCGGAAAAATCAGGAATTTCTTCGCGGTTTTTCACACCATGGCGGACGCGATCTGCCGCGGCAGCAAGACGGCGCAGCGGATTGGCAATTGTCGAGGCCAGAAACAGGGAAAGGATGGCCATGACCAGCGCAGCGACCGTGAACACACGGATGATTGCGTAACGCTCGCCCTGAACGATCTTGTCAATGTCACCGCCTTCGGTCGACAAAAGCAAAACGCCGAGCACGGCGCGAAAACGTTGGATCGGCACAGCAACAGATACAATCTGCTCACCTTTTTCCGTCATGCGCACGACAGTTGCCGGCTGTCCTGTCAAGGCTTTGACGATTTCCGGATAGGATGAGCCATTACCGCCGGGTAATTCCTGGTAGATTGGCAAATCGCTTCGGCGCAAAAGCCGTGTCATGCGATTGGTAAGGCGCTCGAAAAAACTGGGCTCTTCCCCGTCAATGGGTGGCAGGTCATAACGAAGAACCTGTCCGCGCGAGTAAAGATGACGCGAATCGAGCAAGAGATTCGAATCCCTGTCATAAATGCGGGCGCGGGTGCGCGTGGGTGAAATCAGCCGGCGCAAGACAGGCGCCACGCGCTCTGGATTTATGGGAAAATCGAGATTATCGAGCACATCGGGGGAAGGTGTGATGCTTTGCCCGGCTTGGAGTTCCAGCAGTTTTTCCGGATCAATCGCAATGGAGTTTGTGTCTACCGTGGCCGATGAAGCGATTGCACCAGCGATAATTTCGCCCTGTGTCATCAAGCTCTCGACACGCGCATCAATCAGCCCGTCGCGGAATTGATTGAGGTACATGATGCCGGAGAGCAGCACTGCCAAACCGGCAAGGTTCAAGAAAAGGATGCGCCGTGTCAGGCTTGAGAAAAGGTAGTTGCCGAAAACACGATTGAGCGGCTTGAACAGCCGACGCAGGGCAAGCGAACGCTTCCGGCGCATGACGGCGCTCTTGCGCGTAATATTGCCGCGTCGCAGTTCGGCTACCATTTTTGCCTCAAAACATCCGGATCAGGTTGTCTCATCGCACTCATATCACGTCGAGACAACCCAATTTACAGCCGATCACGCGGCTTTGAAAGCAGGCTGCGCCTTCTTTCAGGTTTCGCGGAAGCGATAACCCACGCCATACAGCGTTTCAATCATGTCGAAATCGTCGTCAACGACCTTGAACTTCTTGCGCAGTCGCTTGATGTGACTGTCGATCGTACGATCATCAACATAGACCTGCTCGTCATAAGCAGCATCCATCAAGGCATCACGACTTTTCACAACGCCGGGGCGCTGTGCCAGAGAATGCAGAATGAGGAATTCGGTAACTGTCAGTGTTACAGGCTCACCCATCCACGTGCAGGTATGACGCTCCTGATCCATGACCAACTGGCCACGCTCCAGTGACTTGGCCTGTACGCTGCCCGGCTTGGCGGTGCTTTCCCGCGCGGCAACCCTGCGTAAAACTGCCTTCACGCGCTCGACGAGAAGGCGCTGTGAAAACGGCTTGGTAATAAAATCGTCCGCGCCCATCTTCAAACCGAACAGTTCGTCAATCTCGTCATCCTTCGACGTGAGAAAGATAACCGGAAGATCTGATTTCTGACGCAAGCGGCGTAAAAGTTCCATGCCATCCATACGCGGCATCTTGATATCGAAAATCGCGAGGTTGGGCGGACGTGCGGTCAGTCCATCCAGCGCCGAGGCACCATCTGTATAGGTCTCTACGCGATAGCCTTCCGATTCCAGTGCGATGGATACGGATGTCAGAATGTTGCGATCGTCATCGACGAGCGCAATAGTCTGCATTGCGGGTACTTCCCTCATGCCCTGCCTTCCTGTGTGCTACAAACCTGTGCGCTTGTGCCGGACAAATTAGGTACAAAATGTGGCACAGATCGCAAACCTTGTCATCCAATCACTTTTACAGGTGATTTTTGCAGGTAAATAAGGCGACTGAAAGCGACTTCAATTAAACCGATTTAAAAAAAATTAAAATCTTTAAATCGATTAAACATTTGAAACTGTTTGATTTTTCTGCTTTTGACCAATTCCAGTCGCATTCTACATTGAACATATGGAATGAGATTAACCAAAAGTTTGACCCATGCACCTTCTTAAACAATGGCGGACAGATGACTAGAGAGATCGGCATCCACAACGCGGCAATCGCGCTCGGCAACTCAGGTTTAAAGGGCGTTTCGACGGCCTATTACAATCTTGGGACTGCCGAACTCTATGAGGAAACATTGCGCCGCGGCGAAGCTGTATTAACGGCTCAAGGTGCGCTTGTCGCCCGCACGGGTCAGCATACAGGCCGCTCCCCCAAGGACAAATTCGTTGTTCGCGACGCATCAACGGAAGGCAATGTCTGGTGGGACAATAACTCGGCTATGTCACCGGAGGCTTTCGACTTGCTCTATGCCGATTTCATGGAGCAGGCAAAGGGCAAGGAGCTCTTTGTTCAGGACCTCGTTGGCGGGGCTGATGAAGACTACAAGCTTAATACGCGTGTCATCACCGAGTTTGCGTGGCACTCCCTATTCATCCGCAATCTCCTCATTCGTCCGGAACGCGAGGCTTTAGCGGATTTTGTTCCGCAGATGACAATTATCGACCTGCCATCCTTCCGCGCCGACCCGGCGCGTCATGGTACGCGGACAGAGACGGTCATTGCTGTCGACCTCAAGCGCCTTATCGTTTTGATCGGCGGCTCGGCCTATGCCGGCGAAATGAAAAAGTCCGTATTTACAGCGCTCAACTATATTCTGCCGGCAAAAGGCGTCATGCCTATGCATTGCTCGGCCAATGAGGGCCCTGATGGCGATACCGCGGTGTTCTTTGGCCTTTCCGGTACCGGCAAGACGACACTTTCAGCCGATCCCACACGCACACTGATCGGCGATGACGAGCATGGCTGGGGCGAGCACGGCGTTTTTAATTTTGAAGGCGGCTGCTACGCCAAGACCATTCGTCTTTCCGCAGAAGCCGAGCCGGAAATTTTCGCAACAACACAACGTTTTGGCACAGTTCTGGAAAATGTCGTTCTGGATGACAAACGCCAGCCCGACTTCAATGATGGCTCGTTGACCGAGAATACACGCTGCGCTTATCCACTCGATTTCATTCCCAATGCTTCGAAGACCGGCAAGGCGGGCCATCCGAAGAATATCATCATGCTCACGGCCGATGCTTTTGGCGTTATGCCACCCATTGCCAAGCTCACGCCTGCGCAGGCAATGTATCACTTTCTTTCCGGTTACACCGCGAAGGTTGCCGGTACCGAGCGTGGTGTAACGGAACCGGAAGCGACATTCTCGACCTGCTTCGGTGCACCATTCATGCCCCGGCACCCTTCGGAGTATGGCAATCTGCTGCGCCAACTCATAGCGGATCACAACGTTGATTGCTGGCTGGTGAATACGGGTTGGACCGGCGGGGCCTATGGTGTTGGCAAGCGCATGCCGATCAAGGCAACGCGAGCACTTTTGTCCGCCGCTTTGGATGGTTCCTTGAAGAATGTTGAATTCCGCACGGATCCAAACTTCGGTTTTGCAGTACCCGTTTCGGTAAACGGTGTCGACAACGCCATACTCGATCCGCGCTCAACCTGGGCAGACAAGGCGGGCTACGACGCCCAGGCGAACAAGCTTGTCGACATGTTCATCCGCAACTTCGACAAGTTCGAGAGCCATGTCGACAGTGATATCAAGGCAGCTGCCCCGCACACACCAGTTGCAGCAGAGTAAGCTTCCTTATAAATTGAGATAGGATGCTAATATTCTAATGGCAGCATCCTATCTTACATAGTCAGACATGAATATAAAAAACGATTCAAAACAATGAGTTAGTCGTTCTTCTCATAACTATTTGATTCATATGTCTATTTTTTACACCCTACTTGAAAACAAGTTATCGACCTGCTATATTTCTTTTGGCAGTCATGCGCCGGAAAAACCCAAAGCATTCGCGAGATTGCAGGCGAGAAATCGCAATTATGGGCCGGGGGGCTGCCATTTTTATTGAAATTGCGCGATGAAGTTCATCTGCTCCCCATTTAAGCTACAGTCTTCATATTTGGGAACTAGCTTGATGCCATAGCTCAGGTAGTTCCCCTTTCTATGATAAGTTATCGGTTTCAAATTTCTGGCATATCGCATTTCACAATTACCATAGATATTGGGCTCAACAGCCGAGGCAAACGCTGAGGCGGCGACATCCACTAGCTGCAAACTGGCGCTTTTAGCGTGATCCTGTGCATCGACTGAATCAATATCGATGACAGGCCAGTGAATTTTTACGTCGTCTGATTTTGCTTCCCGAAGTTTTCCCAGATAACTTCTAAAGTTCTGATAAGACATTCCACCACGCCTTGAAAAGGTAATTGCTACCCTACCATCGCCTTCTGGAACTTGAGGCCTTAAATCTCGGCACATCCATGACATTCGCTCAATGAGATAACGAGTCATATAGAAATAGAGCTGATTTTTCTCTGTATAAATACCCTTTGGTATGGTTTTTTTGGCAGTAAGTACACTTAATACGCGGATAGGTTTCGTCGCAAGCACCTCAGTCACAACAACTTTCTGATTGTGGTTTAGTTCTGCAAAGTGAAGTGATCTGCTTTTCTTTTCAGGTATCTTGGAGGATATTTCGTCACGCCATTTCACCGCTTCAAGGCTGTGTGCCTGTCTAAATATACACGCTGAAATTACAAGCCAGCTTGACGCCCCGCCTTTACCTCCGGGGCTACGAAATTTATCGAGACCATCATCTCCAGACTCATCAATATAAGCAACATAAGAATGTATCATTATATCTATCCAGCAGTTCAAAAAACATAAGTATCTGACTGATATCATATGTAGTACTCACCAAACCGACAAGCATTTGATTGGTCTGTAAAAATGGAAGAAAGCCGTAGCCGCATAAAAATCAACAACCGAATCTGGATCGACGAGAGCGATCTGGAAGAGAATTTTATTCGCTCGGCAGGTCCCGGCGGCCAGAATGTCAACAAGGTCTCCACCGCCGTTCAACTGCGCTTCTACGCAGTGAGGGCCGGCTTGCCGGAAGAGGTACTGGCACGGCTCATCGCCCTTGCTGGTCAGCGGGCAACCAAAGACAGCGAAATATTGATCGAAGCAAACCGCTTTCGCACACAGGAGCGCAACCGTCAGGACGCACGCGAGCGTATGGTGGCGCTGATTGCAAAAGCTGCAGAACCACCGCCGCCGCCACGCAGAAAAACTCGGCCCACAAAGGGTTCGATAGAGCGCCGCCTGAAAGAAAAATCAGGCCGTTCCGGTGTGAAAAAAATGCGCGGCAAGGTTCAGGGCGATTAACTGGGATCAATTCGCTCAAAGCTGCGTTATGGTTCGGGTTCAAATCATCCTTTCCAAAACAGGCATGAAATGTCACAACATTGCCTGTCGATTTGAACGATCAGCAAGGAGCCAGTCATGGGACTATTTGATTTCGTAAAATCCGTAGGCAAGAAAATCGGTATTGGCGATGAAGAGCCAAGCGCTGAAGCACTCAAGAAAGAACTCGATTCCCACAAGCTCGGTACTGATAATGTCGAGGTGGTAGTAGAAGGTGACAAGGCCGTACTCAAGGGCAATGTGACCAACCAGGAAATCCTCGAAAAAGCGATCATTGCGGTCGGCAACTCGCTCGGTGTTTCCAAAGTGGATACAGGCGGCCTGACGGTTGATCAAACCACAACGGGCTCTGTCGCAAAGGAACCTGTCTTCTATACGGTGAAAAAGGGCGATAATCTTTGGAAAATCGCCGAGTCCCAGTATGGAAAGGGCAAGGGCGCGAAGAACACGCTCATTTTTGAAGCCAACAAACCTATGCTCAGCCATCCGGACAAGATTTATCCAGGCCAGGTCCTGCGTATCCCTGAACTGAGCTAAGCTAAGCTTTATAACCCGCAAACCCGGTGCATGGTGCCGGGTTTGTTTTTAAGGTTGCAAGCCAATGCTACTGCTCGCACCGGGCATTCGCTACTTTCCCGACTATTTCAGCCAGCAGCAGCAGATTGCATTGCTGGAAGAAATTCGTGCGGTCGTAGCCGCAGCTCCGCTTTATGTCCCGGCAATGCCACGGACGGGCAAGGAAATGAGCGTGCGCATGACCAATTGCGGCCCTCTCGGCTGGGTTACCGATAAAGACCGAGGCTATCGTTATCAAGCCGTGCACCCGGTCACGCAGCAGCCTTGGCCCGTGATCCCGCAACAGCTACTCGAACTATGGCAAAGCGTCGGCAACTATCCGCAACCTCCTGAGGCCTGCTTGATCAATTTCTATTCTGAAGCCGCTAAAATGGGCCTTCATCAGGATCGCGATGAGCAGAATCTTGAGGCACCCGTTGTTTCGGTTTCCATGGGAGACGCATGTCTCTTTCGCTTTGGTGGCACCAACCGCAAAGACGCAACGCAATCCATCAAGCTTTCAAGTGGCGACGTTGTAGTGCTGGGTGGCGAGGGTCGACTGGCATTTCATGGGGTAGATCGCATTTATCCGGGAACGTCCACTTTGCTGAAAAGCACTGGCCGGATCAATCTAACGCTCAGGCGCGTCACAGCTTCCTGAGCGCCACTTCTTCCACAAGATGATTGTCGCCCTTGCGCAGGATAAGGTCCGCGCGCGGCCTTGTCGGCAGGATATTCTCGCGCAAGTTTTTCAGGTTGATGTTTGCCCACAGACTCTCACCGATTGCTCTGGCAGAATCATCGGAAATTGTCGAATAGCGATGGAAGAACGAGCTAGGGTTCTTGAACGCCGTTTCACGCAGGCGCATGAAACGATCAATGTACCATTTGTGAATTTGCTCTTCATCCGCATCAATATAGATCGAGAAGTCGAAGAAGTCTGAAACGAATGGGACCATCTTGCCGTCCTCCGGCAAGTCGCGCACCTGGAGTACATTAATACCCTCAAAAATCAGGATATCCGGCGCATCAACAGTCTGAAACTGACCCGGCAACACGTCATAGGTCAGGTGCGAATAGAGCGGAGCGTTGACGTTGCGCTGGCCCGCCTTGATCTGCGAGAGGAACCGCAACACCATGCCGACATCATAGCTCTCCGGAAACCCCTTGCGTTCCATCAGACCTTTGGCACGCAGAACATCATTTGGGTAAAGGAACCCGTCCGTCGTAACGAGATCGACCTTCGGGCTTGAGGGCCAGCGTGCCAGAAGCTCCTTCAGCACACGTGCAGTGGTTGATTTGCCCACTGCAACCGATCCCGCAATACCAATGATGAAGGGGGTTTTGAATGCATCGCCCGTGTTGAGAAACTGGCGGCGCTGATAGAACAACAACTGACTTGCCTCGACATGAGCCGAAAGCAGACGAGAGAGCGAAAGATAAATCCGGCGGACCTCATCAAGATCGATCGGATCGTTCAATGAACGCAGACGCTTGATTTCTTCATAGGTCAGGGTAATCGGCGTGTCGGCGCGAAACTCGGCCCAACGGTCCGCGCTGAAAAAGCGGTAGGGAGAGAACTCGCTGGGTGCCAATTGATCCACGACGTCGCCCTCCACAGCTATGGCCGCATACCTTCCGCTTGCCGCGCCCTTGAACATGATCAGCCCTGCCCCCGCGCGGCTTTCTCCTCAAGTCCGGTCTGGCTTGTCCGATGCTGCAACTCCTGCAGAACCTCATCTAGCCTGATCCCGGAAATTCCAAGGACCACCAGCAGATGATAAAGCAAATCCGCGCTCTCGGAAACAACACCGTCCCTATCGCCGGAAACGGCGGCAATGACCGTTTCTACCGCCTCTTCACCAAGCTTCTGGCTGGCTTTGCCGATGCCTTTGGCATAGAGACTGGCCGTGTAAGATTTGATATCCGTTGAGCTGGCGCGCGTGGCAATAATTCGTTCCAGGTCCGCCAAGGTGAATGCGCTCATCAAAACTCTCCAATTAACGCACAGGGTCGAGCCGCATAGGGATTCCCGCCGCCGCCATATGCGCTTTCGCTTCCGCTATCGTATAGGTTCCAAAGTGAAAGATGGATGCAGCGAGGACTGCCGATGCATGGCCTTCCTTGACGCCCTCAACCAGATGATCGAGATTGCCCACACCTCCGGACGCAATGACCGGCACGCGAACGGCATCGGCAATGGCGCGAGTAACAGGTATGTCGTAGCCAATCTTTGAGCCATCACGATCCATGGAAGTCAGCAGGATTTCGCCCGCGCCCAGGTCAACAACCTTGCGGGCAAATTCGACGGCATCAATACCGGTTGCCTGACGTCCGCCATGGGTAAAAATTTCCCAGCGATCCGGCTCATTCGCAGTCGATACTTTTTTGGCGTCGATTGCCACGACGATACACTGATTGCCGAATTTGTCAGCGGCTTCAGCGATAAAGTTAGGATTGATCACCGCAGCCGTGTTTATCGATACTTTGTCGGCTCCCGCCAGCAGCAATTTACGGATATCAGCGACGGTACGCACACCGCCTCCAACCGTTAGCGGCATAAAACATTGCTCAGCCGTGCGGGCAACAACGTCGAAGATTGTCTCGCGATTGTCTGACGAAGCCGTAATATCGAGGAAGCAGAGTTCATCCGCTCCTGCGGCATCATAGGCTTTTGCTGCCTCAACAGGATCACCGGCATCGATAAGATCAACGAAATTGACGCCTTTTACGACACGCCCATCCTTCACATCCAGACAGGGAATAACGCGTGCTTTCAGGGTCATGCGGCGCGCTCCCGTGCCTGCCGGAGCACATCCAGCGCCTCTTCAGGATCAATACGGCCGTCATAAAGTGCGCGGCCCGAAATAGCCCCTTCGAGCTTGCGGGCATCGGGCATGGTCATACGGACAATATCGGCTATTGATGCCAAACCACCCGATGCAATGACCGGAATGGAAACGGCCTCTGCAAGTTGCAATGTCGATTCCCAGTTGATTCCAGCCAGAATGCCGTCCCGGTCGATATCCGTGTAGATGATCGCCGCTACTCCAGCGCCCTCAAACTTTTTTGCAAGCTCAATGACGCCAAGCGTTGACGCCTCCGCCCAACCTTCAACCGCAACCTTGCCACCCTTGGCATCAATACCAACAGCCACTTTGCCCGGGAAACGCTTGCAAGCCTCAATAACCAGCGCCGGATCACGCACGGCAATCGTGCCCAGAATGACGCGGGAAAGGCCTTTTGCCAGCCAGGCTTCGATATGTTCGAGCGTACGGATACCACCGCCAAGCTGCACCGGATTTTTTGTTGCCTTGAGAATTGCTTCAACAGCCGCGCCATTAACCGACTCGCCGGCAAAAGCACCATTGAGGTCAACGACGTGCAGCCACTCAAAGCCCTGATCCTCAAATGCCTTCGCCTGCGCCCCGGGATCGGTATTGTAGACCGTTGCCTGATCCATATCGCCAAGCTTCAGCCGAACGCATGTTCCGTCTTTCAGATCAATCGCCGGAAAAAGGATCATGGATTCCACCTCAAGAAATTACCGATAAGGGCAAGGCCGAGCGCCTGGCTCTTTTCCGGATGAAACTGCGTTCCGGCCATGTTGTCATTGGCAACTGCTGCGGTGACTGGCCCACCATAATCAGTGACCGCGAGAACATCATTTTCTATTTCTGCGTCGAGGAAATAGGAGTGGACGAAATAGGCATGCAGCCCCTTCGGCCCGGTTTCAATGCCGTCGAACAATGGATGCGGGCGCGTCAAACGAATGGTATTCCAGCCGATCTGCGGGATTTTCAAAGCTGGATCGGACGGCACCATCTCGCGGACATCACCCTTGATCCAGTCAAACCCGGTGGAAATGGTCTTTTCCAGTCCGCGTGACGACATTAATTGCATGCCAACACAGATACCGAGAAAAGGGCGGGCTTTTTCAATGGCCACCTCATGAATGGCCTCAACCATGCCCTCCACAGCATGAAGCCCGCGGCGACAATCAGCATAGGCACCAACACCGGGGAGCACAATGCGATCGGCTGCTCGCACACGTTCCGCGTCTGCCGTCAAATCAATGGTCGCATTGATACTGTTCTCATAAGCCGCACGCTCAAAGGCCTTTGTGGCCGAGCGCAAATTGCCCGAACCATAATCGATGATCGCAACGCGCATGTTCAGTTCTCTCCGCGATGGCTGACGAGCCCGACCATTCCGCCAAGCGCTGGTGCAGTGCTTGAACGGAAGGTCAATTGATCGGTCTTTGGCGCCGCTTCGCTCAATGGCTCGGCAACAAAATCATCGCCATAAAAATAAGCAATCTCAGCATCATCTGCGCTCGCTGCATCAATAACCGCACGTTGCTCGAAACCCTTGCGTTCAAGCTTTGCATAACGCCAACGGCTCGCCTCCAGCCCAACAAACAGGGAAAGCAGCGCTGTAATGATGGCCGCGAGACCTGCATGTTCAGTATAATTGCCTACCAGCGAGATAATGATGGTTGCCACGAATACCAATGCGGCCTCAAACCACAAGCGCTGCAGGAGGAGCCACGGCACGGGGAAAATGAACCCCAACCAGGCAAACCCGTCACGGATGAAAACTGTGCGGTCGTCGTCCGGTTGACCGTTACGTAACTGCGGCGTCAGCACAACAAAGCTGGCCATGACTCAGCCTTTCAAACTGCCCTTCGTTGAAGGAATAGCATCCTTCTGGCGCGGGTCGGTTTCTATTGCGTGCCGTAACGTACGAGCCACGGCTTTGAAGCAGGTCTCGGCAATATGGTGATTGTTTTCGCCGTAAAGATTGGCGACATGCAATGTAATGCCGGCATTTTGCGCCAAAGCATGGAAAAACTCCCGAACCAGTTCGGTATCAAACGTACCGATCTTGGGTGCCGAGAATTTTACATGCCAAACCAGGTAGGGACGACCCGACACATCCAGCGCTGCACGCGTCAAAGTTTCGTCCATGGCAAGATCGAGTGACGCGTAACGGTTAATGCCCCTTCGCTCGCCCAGAGCCTTGGCGATGGCCTGGCCGATGGCAATGCCTGTATCCTCAACAGTATGATGATCATCGATATGCAGATCGCCATTGGCCTTGATATCCATGTCAATCAACGAATGCCGCGAAAGCTGCTCCAGCATATGGTCAAAGAAACCGACGCCCGTTGCAATATTGAACGCACCGGTGCCATCCAGATTGACCGACACGGCAATGCTGGTTTCCTTGGTTGTCCGCTCTACCTTCGCTTCACGTGTGCTGACGCTTGTCATGCCTCTATCCCGCTTGGAGAAATACCTTTAATTGTGGCCTTCTAAAACACGATTGCCGAATCTCCAAATGCTTTGATGGCTTAGGGTTATAGACTCATTTGCATTTCTGCGGCAGCGTCATACATAGATGGGACAGAAGGGGTTCGCTGCACTGCTGTAATTGGGGTACAGGCGAACGCGCTTAAGGAGTTAATATGCAAGAACACAACCCCTCAACCATGTATGGAACCACCATTGTAACCGTTCGCAAGGATGGAAAGGTGGTCATTGCTGGCGACGGTCAGGTCAGTCTCGGCAATACCGTAATGAAAGGCAATGCCCGCAAGGTTCGCCGCATCGGTAAAGGCAATGTCATCGCCGGTTTTGCTGGTGCAACTGCCGATGCCTTCACATTGCTCGAGCGGCTCGAGTCCAAGCTCGAACAATATCCCGATCAATTGATGCGCGCCTGCGTCGAACTTGCCAAGGACTGGCGCACAGACCGTTATCTGCGCCGCCTTGAAGCCATGATGCTGGTCGCCGATAAATCCGTTACACTTGCCCTTACCGGCAATGGCGATGTGTTGGAGCCTGAATATGGCGTGATGGCCATTGGCTCCGGCGGCAACTTTGCCCTGGCTGCCGCAAAGGCGTTGATCGATACAGACAAGAGCGCGGAAGAAATTGCCCGCCGTGCCATGGAGATCGCAGCAGACATCTGCATCTACACAAATACGAGCGTAACGCTTGAGACACTCGATGCCGCCTGAAACAGAATCCGGACAGAAGTTTCGTTACCGCTTCATTCCGGTTGAACCGCGCCATCTGAATATGATTTCGGAATGGTTGGCGCAGCCGCATGTGGCTGAGTGGTGGAACGAAGATCCTGAAAAGGAACTGGCGGATATCACGGATCATATGGACAGTGTTTCGGTCGAACCATTCATCATTATGCTTGGTGAAGAACCTATCGGGTATCTGCAAACCTATGATCCGCACCTTGAAGACGATCATCCCTATCAGGATCAGCCGGGCGGAACACTTGGGATCGACCTGATGATTGGTGAACCGGACCTTATCGGTCAAGGGCATGGTGCACGGCTGATCGATGAATTCGTATCGCTGCTTTTCGAAGAAGGCGTGCCCCGCGTGATCGTCGATCCGGACCCGGCTAATAAGCGGGCCATCAGAGTTTATGAAAAGGCTGGGTTCGCGGCATTTGATACGAGGACATCAGTTTATGGTCCTGCCCTGATGCTGGCGCGGGATAATTTGGAAATATGGCCCGATGACGGGCAGGAAGAAACGAGAATCCAATGACAACATTTTCTCCAAGAGAGATCGTCTCTGAACTTGATCGCTATATTATCGGCCAGAACGATGCCAAACGTGCCGTTGCTATCGCGTTACGTAACCGTTGGCGCCGCCAGCAGCTGGAAGGCCAGATGCGTGAAGAGGTCATGCCAAAGAACATTTTGATGATCGGACCGACTGGCGTTGGCAAAACGGAAATCTCACGCCGTCTCGCCAAGCTTGCCGGTGCGCCATTCATCAAGGTTGAAGCAACCAAATTTACCGAAGTCGGCTATGTCGGCCGTGACGTTGAACAGATTATTCGTGATCTGGTCGAGGTTTCCATCGGGCTTATACGTGAGAAGAAGCGTGAAGATGTGAAAGCCAAGGCCCATGTCAATGCGGAAGAGCGTGTGCTCGATGCGCTGGTCGGCAAGACTGCCAGCCCTGCAACCCGCGACAGCTTCCGCAAAAAACTACGTGATGGCCTGATTGACGATAAGGAAATCGAGGTCGAGATTGCAGACTCCGGCTCGCCAAGCTTCGAACTGCCCGGCATGCCCGGGGCAAATATCGGCGTTCTCAATCTCAGTGACATGCTTGGCAAAGCCATGGGCGGACGCACCAAGACAGTCAAAACCACCGTTAAGGAGTCCTACGGCGTCTTGATCAATGACGAGTCTGACAAATTGCTCGATCAAGACCAGATCACACAGGAAGCACTTCGTTCAGCCGAGAATGACGGTATCGTCTTTCTGGACGAGATCGATAAGATTGCGGCGCGCGATGGCGGCATGGGGGCTGGTGTATCCCGTGAAGGCGTGCAGCGCGATCTGCTGCCGCTGGTGGAAGGAACGACGGTCGCAACCAAGTACGGGCCGATCAAAACTGACCACATCCTGTTTATCGCGTCAGGTGCGTTCCATGTGTCCAAACCCTCCGACCTTTTGCCGGAATTGCAGGGCCGCCTGCCTATTCGAGTAGAGCTTAGTGCCCTTACCCGTGATGACATGCGCCGCATTCTGACGGAGCCGGAAGCGAGCCTGCTCAAGCAGTATATTGCGTTGATGGCGACCGAGGAGGTCAAACTCGATATCACCGATGACGCAATTGATGCATTGGCCGATATTGCTGTTGATCTCAATTCGACCATCGAGAATATCGGAGCGCGGCGCCTTCAGACGGTCATGGAGCGCGTGCTTGACGAGATTTCGTTTAACGCGCCGGATAAATCCGGCGCCGAGTACACGGTTGATGCCAAATATGTACGCGAGACCATCGGCGATATGGCCAAGAACGCCGATCTTTCGCGTTTCATTCTTTAGCATTGCAAATAAGAGAAATCGCAATGGGAAACCATTGCGATTTCTTGTTTAATGGGCGAGTCGAAACAGGAGATATTCCATGCGTTTCTTGCAATCCCTTCTGACACTCATCATACTTTTCACGCCCGTGCCTGCTGCCCTTTCGGCTGAATCCTGTGACAAGCCTAATAGCAGCCAAGCGGATCTCAACGCATGCTACAGCAATACCTATAAGCACTCAGACACCCAGTTGAATGCGCTTTACAGACAGATTACTGCTCGCCTGAAAGACGATGCGCAAACAACGAAACTGCTTGTGACTGCTCAAAAGGCTTGGGTGGAAGGAACGACGGTCGCAACCAAGTACGGCCGATCAAAACTGACCACATCCTGTTATTATCGCGTCAGGTGCGTTCCATTGTGTCCAAACCCTCCGACCTTTTTGCCGGAATTGCAGGGCCGCCTCGCCTATTCGAGTAGAGCTTAGTGCCCTTACCCGTGATGACATGCGCCGCATTCTGACGGAGCCGAAGCGAGCCTGCTCAAGCAGTATATTGCGTTGATGGCGACCGAGGAGGTCAAACATCGATATCACCGATGACGCAATTGATGCATTTGGCCGATATTGCTGTTGATCTCAATTCGACCATCGAGAATATCGAGCGCGGCGCCTTCAGACGGTCATGGAGCGCGTGCTTGACGAGATTTCGTTTAACGCGCCGGATAAATCCGGCGCCGAGTACACGGTTGATGCCAAATATGTACGCGAGACCATCGGCGATATGGCCAAGAACGCCGATCTTTCGCGGTTTCATTCTTTAGCATTGCAAATAAGAGTTGCCTTTCGTGACGCCGAGTGCAATTTCTCAACATCGGGAAGTGCGGATGGCAGCGTATACCCCATGTTGCAGTCGATATGTTTGAACGGTCTGACTGCTTCACGCATCGAAGATCTGAAATCCTATTTGAAGTGCGAGGAAGGCGACATGAGTTGCCCAGTTCCCACACAGTGAACAGACTTGACATCCGGATGGAGGTTTTTCTGGCTTTCGCCTGAACAAGCCGCTATTGCGGGCTCCTGACTGGATTTCTGGATCGATGATGAAACGAACCCTTTGCCTTTTTGCAGGCAGCTGCATTCTGCTGTTCTCCGCAACTGCCCAATCCGCACTGGCTGTAACAGTGGTGCCGGAGGGCAATCGCAATGCAAGTCAGCCTGGCGTTCCCGCCGCGTCTGCCAAGCGGACACGCGAAATGAACACGACTTACGAGGCCAAATATCAAAAAATTTACGGCCTGCTGAAGAGCGACTCAAAATTGCGATCAAAGATAGCCAGCGTTTCCAGAACTTATGGTATTGATCCGGTTCATGTCGCTGGTGCCCTTATCGGCGAACACACCTACAATGTTGATGCCTATGACAGGCTGCAGACCTATTACGTCAAGGCGGTTTCCTATCTGAAACAAGGCCTCAACTTTGACTATAAAGGCGAAAATATTGGCGACTTCGTCAAGCGACCTCAGTTTGCCGAATGCAACAGGTTCAAGGACAGTCTACGCCTTTGGGAATGCCGGGAGAATGTCTGGGATAGTAGCTTTCGTGGCAAGAATGTCGGCGGAATCAGCTACCCCAACAATCGTTTAAGCGCGGTTTTCTTCCAACCATTTTATGCCGGCCAGAGCTTCGGCCTGGGACAGCTCAGTCCGCTCGTCGCATTGCAGATGACCGATATGGTCAATCGTTATTCCGGGCTACCCCGTCTTGATGCAGACAATGCCGGCGAAGTTTACAAAACAATCATGGATCCTGACCTGACGTTGCCCTACATGGCTGCAACATTGAAACACTCTATCGATGCCTACCGGCGAATTGCCGATTTCGATATATCCGGGAATCCTGGGCTGACGGCGACGCTCTATAATACAGGCGGCGCAGATGCGCGAGCGCGGACGCTTGCCAATATCAATGCACAGCGTGCAGCCAATGGTGAAGCCCTGCAAATGCCGGAAGAAAACTACTATGGCTGGCTTGTCAACGAGAAGATTAAACAGCTTAAAGCGCTTTTCTAGAGCTTACAGCAACCTCGCTTACCGTTTGCGCTTATCTGGCAACGATTTCAGCCTGTCGATAAACAATTGTGCAGTCTCGGAATCCATATCCTCAATCCGCATAGCCAGCAGGTTTGCAAGCTCTGTTGTGGATGGCGCAAGTCCGCCTGTATCAATGATCACCCGAGGCTGCGAAATCAACGCCAATCTCTGCAATTCCTCCGCCTCATCCCAGATGATATTGAAGTACTGAATAATACGCTGAAGCTTGTCCCAAGTGGGTTGGCCACGACGCCCGTGCTCAAGCGCCGAAAGGTAGGCCGCAGAAACACCTATGGCCTTTGCCATGTCCTTCTGCGAGACATTGCGCTCCTGCCGCAACTCCCGCAGCCTTTGACCGAAAGGTGTCATGGTGCCTCGCGCCGTAGACGGACGTAAATCGCTCCGGTCCCGCCATGATTGCGGGCAGCATCCTCATAGCCATTGACCAGAATGCGGAATGCCGGGGTCGTAAACCATAAGGGCACGGCTTGGCGAAGCACGCCATCGCTGCCAAATGATGAACCCTTACCCGTGATGACCAGCACATGGCGCAATTTGCGCAGATGAGCACGCTGGAGAAAGCCGAGCAGCAAACCGTAAGCTTCGCTTTGCGTCAGCCCATGGAGATCAATGCGACCTTCGATGATCACACGCCCCTTGGCAATTTTCTTATGGGTAGGCTTGTCGATCGGATGAAGAAGATGCGGTTTGGGTGCCGGTTTTACCGGAAATACGGGTGCCTGCTGTTTTGGTCTTTCCGGCGCAGAAGGTTGCTGCTGGCCAACTTCATCGACTTCATCTGCCAAGAATATCGGCCTATCTTTGCCCTTGAGAGGGCGCGCTGTCTTGGCAACTGTTTCCCAAAGTATCCGGTCTTCAAGCGTGGCAAATTCTGATGATGCCCTCTTTTTCATTGGCTTGAACCTACCAAGCTGCGAGGCACCAGCGCATAGAAATCCGCATCGTGACGAACAACACCGGCTATCTCGCCAGCTTCATTGCCGGAGCCGGCAAAGAGATCGCCCCGGGCGGATCCGACAATTGCCGAGCCCGTATCCTGCGCGATCATAAGACGAGAAAAACCATTGCCTCCAAACGCTGTCAGGTCTGGCGCATGAATATAGAATGGAGTGCCAAATGTATGGAGCAACCGGTCGATCGCCATGGAGCGACCACCCATGAGCGGCACCTTCGCTGCTGCTATGGGCCCAAGATTTTTATCGTCAACCGGCGCCTCTCGAAAAAAAATGTAAGAGCGGTTGTTCCACAGGAGTGCCTGCGCTTGCCCGGGATTATCTGCGAGCCATTTGCGGATCGACTGCATCGATATGTTTTCGGGTTCGATTTCACCGCGATCGAGCAATATCTTGCCGACGCCCGTAAAACGATGTCCGGTTTTAGCCGCATAGGTTATGCGGCGAAGACTCCCGTCAAGCATTTTAAGCCGCGCTGCACCTTGAACGTGGATAAAGAACGCATCGACCAAACTGCGCACAAAAGCAATTTCCAATCCCTGCCGATCAAGAGCACCGCTCTCGATAGATTGGCGGTCGAAGTATTCAACAGGCCCTTCCTGTGTCTGCCGCGCGAAAGCGAAGTACGGATCAAATCCCGCTGGCCGATTGCTATCATCGATATCGATGAGATCGGCAGGGCGCTTCAGAAAAGGAATAGCGAATTCTTGAGAGCGAACAGGTGAGGCAACAACTTCCGGCTCGTAAAATCCGGTAACGAAACCTTTCGGCGAATTGTCGGGCTTTATAAAAGCGGGTCGGAACCATCTGGCAAAAAACTGTCGAGCTTGCGCATCTGTTTCGACAATTGTTTCACGTGAATCAGCGAAAATTGGCTCCAACGCTTCAAATGCGATGCCGAGTGACCCGGATTTATAAGGCTTTTCCAGAACGCGATGGGCAGAGCGTCTAAAGGCCGTGAATGCTTCAAGCTGGTTATCAGCCTCCCAACCGGGGCAATTATCAAAGTCCACCGGTTGCAGCAGGGGCGATAACATATTCTATGATCTCAGATAAGGTCAGTCTTCAGCTTCAGTGGCCACGAGCTTCCAGTTTGGATCTTTGGATTTTGTATCTCGGGCAAAAGTCCATACATCCTTCACTTCAACGACAGCTTCCTTATCGCCATCAATGACCGTGCCATCCTGATCCAGCGTGGCTGAGATAAGTTCGCTGATAATGCGGACAGTTATATGGGATTCATTGCCCTTCATCTCGGCGCCGATAATTTCGGCCTTATTGATACCGACAAAGGAGGACTGGACCTTCTCCCCACGCGACTCGCGATCGGTGATGGCTGAGACAAAGCCGTCAAAAACTTCTCTCGACAGCAAGGATTTCAAGGTTTTACGATCACCATCGGCGAATGACATGACGATCATTTCATAAGCCATCTTGGAACCGTCAAGAAATTTTCCTGGCTCGAATGTCGGGTCTACTGACTGGATTGCCCGCAAACCATCGTTTAATGGCGTACCCGGCTTTGCAAGAGCGTCTATTTTCTCAAAATCATTCTCTTTGACCTCGCCGCGTCTTGGCAGCGAAACGACGTTGTCTCCCGACTTCGCCTTGTCATCGACTTCCGTATTCCGCGTATATGGATTAAAGGGAGGCCGTTCGCTTCCAGTGCGACGACCAAGGACTTTGCGCAACTGCAGGAAGATCACCACAGCCGCCACGAAGAAAAAGATTGTTCCAAAGTCCAGATATTCCATATCGCTTGCCACTCATCCAGATGTTCGTTTCCGTTTTCGATCTTTCGTCGAAATATCAAAAACATATAGATTGCCAATTGCAATCATACAAATATTCTTCACGCTTACCTATATAGGCATGAAATTGACACGAGCTATGCATAATAGCCGGATATGCCCTTTGAAAGGTAAAATAGTTTGCGATCCCTTATTCCTCTGTTCCTGCTGGCGCTGCCATTTCTGGAAATAGCCGGCTTCATCATCGTCGGAAACGAGATTGGCGTTCTGGCAACCCTCGGTCTGATTATCCTGGCGATGTTTGTCGGTATATTCCTGCTTCGTCTGCAAGGATTTGGTCTGATCCAGAAAATACGCGAGGAAACGGCTGTTGGTCGTTCTCCAAAGCGAGAGCTTGTCCACGGCGTGATGCTATTCTTTGCCGCCTTGCTGCTGATCATCCCCGGTTTCATCACCGATATTATTGGCCTGCTATTGTTCATCCCGGCGGTACGTGATTTGGGCTGGCGCTGCATCAGCGACAGAGTTGTCGTCGTAAGTTCCGGAGGCGGGCGGCCAGCCGGTGCACGACAAACACGGATCAAGGAAGATGTCATTGATCTCGATCCAGAAGATTATTCGAGCAAGCCTGATCCCGAGTCACCCTGGAAACCTGATAAGTAGGACTCCAGAATATATGGGACAATAGGATTAGGGCGGGCAGCTTGCCTCGCCAAACAACACATGCTAGCCAGCCACCATTGATTTTCTAGACCGCTACGGCGGATACAACAGTAAAAGGTTTCCAGACAATGGCTGATGAGAACGCAGAAAACGGCAATGGCAACGGTACTGTCCAGCCACAGACCCTGAATATCCTGGCGCAGTATGTGAAGGATCTTTCCTTCGAAAGCCCAGGCTCGCCCCTGTCGCTGCGCCCGCGTGACAAGGCCCCTGGCATCAGCATCAACGTTAACGTAAATGCCAATCCTATTGCTGAGAATGATTTTGACGTCGTTCTGACTCTTTCCGCGAAAGCTGCGGAGGGCAACGAAGTCCTGTTCAATGCAGAGCTGGTTTATGGTGGCGTGTTCCGGCTTGAAGGTTTCCCTCAAGAACATCTTTTACCATTGCTTTTCATCGAATGCCCTCGCCTGCTATTCCCTTTTGCACGCCAGATCATCGCTGAAGCTACCCGCAATGGTGGTTTCCCTCCACTTATGATCGATCCGATCGATTTCGCCCAGATGTTCCAGCAGCGCATGGCTGAGGAACAGGCCAAGGCTAAAGTCAGCTAAATCTGATAGACAAATAATTGAACCCGGGCTTGCTCCCGGGTTTTTTATTGCGCCTCGATGCGCTCGTTCCAGATGGCTTTTTCCCCGAGCTTGGACACAAGGGCAGCATGTGCAAGCTTCTCTGCTTCGCTTAGCCGTGAGGGTAAAGCCACCTTGCGTTGCATAACAACGATCGCTGCGGTTTCTCCTGCCTCGTTCCGGTTTTTTGTCTGGTCAGCAACTGTCAGACCAAGCGCCGTTTGTTTGCCGCCAATAAGCTCAATGTAAACTTCAGCAAGCAGCTGCGAATCAAGAAGCGCCCCGTGCATGGTGCGATGACTGTTATCAATGCCGTAACGCCGACACAAAGCATCAAGCGAGTTCGGACCCATCGGGTGCTTGCGACGCGCCAATGCCAGCGTATCGACAACGCGATCATTATGGATCGGCGGATGTCCGAGGCGGTTCAGCTCGGCATTGATAAATCCCATATCGAAGGTCGCGTTATGGGCTATCAATTTTGCGCCGTCGATGAAATCAAGAAAATCCTGAAGGATTCCGGCGAATAGTGGCTTGTCGAGCAATTGTTCATTGCTGATGCCATGGACCGCCAGAGCTTCGGGATTAACCGCTCTTCCTTCGGGATTAATAAAGACGTGAAATGTCCGTCCTGTCGGAAACCGGTTGATCATCTCGACACCGCCGATTTCGATGATGCGATCATCCAGCCGGTCGAGACCTGTTGTTTCCGTATCAAATATAATTTCGCGCATGGAATCACCTTTTGTGTAAATTCCACGACTTCACCAGCTCTTGCAAGGCTGCGAGAACATTGCGTCGTTAGTCTGCGGACATATCCACCAGTGAGTGGATAATTTTTTTAACCTCCGCGCGCGCGGCTACAAGCCCCTGACTTGTATCAATGATAAAGTCGGCGCGGTTGCGCTTCTCAGCGTCCGGTACTTGCCTTGCAAGTATGGCATCGAGCTTGTCAGCCGTCATACCCTCGCGGGCAAGCACTCTTTCCCGCTGCACCTGCTCCGGTGCGGTGACCACCAAAACCTTATCAACCCGCTTTTCCGCTCCGGTCTCAAAAAGCAGGGGAATATCGAGGAGAACCAGTTTCGCTCCACTCTCCTTTGCTTCCTGCCGAAATCTCAACTCTTCGTTACGGACAAGCGGATGAACGATATTTTCCAGCCTTTGTAAGGCCTCCGGCTTGCCCATGACAGCTGTCGATAATTTCACCCGATCCACCTCCTCGCCGTCTTTGGTCGTACCTGGAAATGCCTGTTCGATGAGCGGCGCAGCCTCCCCTCTATAAAGCCGGTGCACCGTATCGTCAGCCGAATAGACCGGTATTCCTGCATCCAAAAACATCTGGGCCGTCGTTGACTTACCCATACCGATTGATCCGGTTAGACCAAGGACAATCATGGTTTCTTTCCGCCATTCATGTCAGTGAGAATCAGGTCACGCAATTCCGGTGTCACTTCCGGGCGGACACCAAACCAGTGTTCAAACCCAGGAACCGCTTGATGCAACAGCATGCCAAGACCATCGACTGTTTTTAGTCCGGCTTTATGGGCGGCTTTCAAGAGGGGAGTTTCCAGCGGAACATAAACGATGTCAGTTACCAGCGCATCAGACCTGACGCCCGATAAGTCGATAGACAGGCTTTCTTTGCCCTCCATCCCTAACGAGGTTGTGTTCACAATAAGGGAGGCATCCTGCAGCAGTTCTGGCACCGCAGTCCATTCATGCGCACTAATGCCTGAGCCAAAACGGTCGGCCAACTCCTTAGCCCTTGCCAAAGTCCGGTTGACAATACGAATGTCTGTCAGTCCACGCTGTTTGAGCGCATAGACAATCGCCCGGCTCGCACCACCAGCACCCAGAACCAGCGCAGTTTTCCCCTTTTCCCATCCCGGGCTTCCGGCATCGAGATTTGCGAGAAACCCATAAGCATCGGTGTTGGTGCCGTAAAGCTGTCCATCTTCAAACCACAATGTATTGACCGCGCCGATCTCTTCGGCGGCGGTCTCAAGTTTCTGGCACAATGCAAAAGCCATTTCCTTGTGAGGGATCGTGACATTGCCTCCGACACAACTGTTTTTCTGCAAATTATTAACGAAATTAGAGAAGTCTTCCGGAGCCACTTCAATGGCTTTGTAGGAGCCTTGCAGTTCATATTTCTTGAGCCAATGACCGTGAATCAATGGTGATCGGGAGTGTTTGATCGGAAATCCGGCTACGAAGGCTTTATGCATCAATTGCTCCTTGCTTGCGCAGCTCTGCTAGTAGGGGCAACAGCGGCAATCCTACAATAGTAAAATAATCGCCATCGACTTTCTCAAAGAGTTGCACCCCCTCACCTTCAAATTGATAGGCGCCAACACTTTGCAATGCCACGGGGCCAACGCGAGACAAATGGCGGCCAACAAACTCTGGCGTGAGGTCCCTCAATGTCATCCGCGCCACCGACACATGCCTCCAAAGGGTCTGGCCATCCTTGCAAAGAACCACAGCGCTATTGAGATGATGGGTCTGGCCGGAAAGTTTCAACAATTGGCGGCGGGCTGCCTCCATATTTTCCGGCTTGTGCAAGACTTCATCGCCAAGTGATAATGTTTGATCCGAACCAATCACAAGGGCCGATGGATTACGCTCGCTGACATCAAGCGCCTTTGCTTCTGCCAGTACCAAAGCGACGTCTTCCGGTGTTGTGCCGCTTTTATAAAGAGGTGCTTCTACAGAGCGTTCATCTATATCCGCTGATCGCGCCGTGAACTTTACCCCGGCGTTCTTTAGCAAAGTGGCTCGGAACGGGCTTTTGGAAGCGAGAATTATGTCCATGATTTTCTCCTATAGGAGCTTGGCGTTAGCGGCCTTGTGCCCGCAGGGCTAACACAGCGGCAGCGGTTTCTTCAATTGAACGTCTCGATACGTCGATCATTGGCCAATTATGCCTGTGACAGATTTGTCGGGCATAGGTCAATTCCTCGATGATATTTGCCCTGTCCAGATAGTGATCCGCATCAAAACCATGCGTAGCACCAAGGACACGATGTTGGCGAACCTGAGAAATACGCTCCGCCGAGGCAACCAATCCCACGATAAGAGGCTTTTGGGAGTTCACGAGGACATCAGGTACCGGGACACCGACAACAATCGGTACATTGACGGTCTTTATACCACGATTGGCAAGATAAATGCTTGTAGGTGTTTTCGAAGTGCGGGAAATACCAATGAGAACAACATCCGCTTCTTCAATATCCGGCGGCAATTGGCCGTCATCATGCTCCATCGTAAAGTTGAGCGCATCAATACGCTGAAAATACTCAGCATTCAAAACATGCTGTGCGCCTACCCTGCGCCCTGCGGGAGCGCCAAGATAAGATTGGAAC
This sequence comes from Phyllobacterium sp. K27, assembly GCF_054796155.1. Taxonomy (NCBI): domain Bacteria; kingdom Pseudomonadati; phylum Pseudomonadota; class Alphaproteobacteria; order Hyphomicrobiales; family Phyllobacteriaceae; genus Phyllobacterium; species Phyllobacterium sp. K27. The sequence goes on from NZ_CM139240.1 coordinate 519,706, forward strand.
AGCGTGAGCACAGGTTCGAGGACCGAAACACAGGGAACGCCAAGTTCGGCACAACCATCATCCACCATTGCCGCGAGCCGTTGATCGACAATCGTATAAAGGACAATTCCAGGCTCCGCATCTATACCCTCAAGCACTTTGCGTATCTGTTTTTCGGTTCGGATGAGGGGATAAATGTGCTCAATAGCCCTTGCATGGGCGTATTGCGCCGATGCAGCACGGCCGGCAGCAATAAGAGTCTCACCGGTCGCATCAGAAATCATGTGAAGATGAAAGTAATTTACTGGTTTCGTCACAGAAATTTCCATGTCCTGTTGATGAATGGGGACAAATTGGCTGAATTACCCCAAGAGATGGCAGCCATGTGGATTGTTGGCAAGTCATCCACAGCGAGCCCACCTGTGGGCAACAATGCCGTTTGAATCCGCATAGTGTGGATTGTTGCGACTTTTCGTCTGTTATTCATCGAATATCCACAAGACAATCGCGAGTGCCTATCCTCTAAGTAGTTGAAAATTATAAATATTTATTGTTCTCCCCTATATTGTCTCACTGGGTATGAATGTTTTCCTTTATTTGATGTCTCATTGTTAGCTGTGGGAAATTTCTGACAATGTGTTAATTCCCGCTACTAACAGACTCTAAGAATCAGAAAATCCAAAATAGATCTGAATTTCTTTTTTAAGAAAGGCCAGGGAGAGGGATCACCTAATGACCGATCGCAAAGTGATGAAAGTCTTAAGAGGTGAAACTGTTTTCCCACCTCCAATCTGGATGATGCGGCAAGCTGGTCGTTATCTCCCCGAATACAGGGAAGTGAGAAAGAATGCCGGAACGTTTCTCGACTTGTGCTATTCTCCGGATTTGGCAGTTGAAGTAACTTTGCAGCCAATTCGCCGTTTTGGTTTTGATGCGGCAATTCTGTTTTCAGATATTCTTGTCGTTCCACATGCGCTTGGTCGTGACCTTCGTTTTGAAGAGGGCCGAGGACCATTAATGACGCCAATCGATAAAGACGGAATATTCTGGCTGGAATCTGACGGTGCTGCAGACAGGCTGGAGCCAGTCTATGAGACGGTTCGTCTGCTCAGACAACAGCTGCCTACTGAAACCACTCTCCTAGGCTTCTGTGGGGCCCCCTGGACCGTAGCGACCTATATGATAGCCGGTCATGGGACGCCAGATCAGGCTCCGGCCCGGCTGTTCGCCTATCGCGAACCTGAAGCCTTCAGGAAACTGCTTGACGAACTTTCGGATGTTTCGGCAGAATATCTCATACGCCAGATCAATGCCGGTGCAGATGCAGTTCAGATTTTTGACAGCTGGTCAGGTGTTCTTGATGAAGCCTGTTTTGAGCATTTTGTATTGAACCTGTTGCGAAGATCGTCAAAAAAGTACGCGCTGTGCATCCCGATGTTCCAATTATTGGCTTTCCAAAGGGAGCTGGAGGGCTTTACACCAATTACAGGCAGCGCACGGGTGTGACAGCACTTGGACTGGACTGGACTGTCCCACTTTCAATGGCTTCATCGCTACAGGGTGATGGTGCCGTTCAGGGAAATCTTGATCCACTGCGTGTTGTTGCGGGCGGAAAAGCAATTGATGCAGGTGTGGATGCAATTCTCGATGCGCTCGGCCACGGTCCACTCATATTCAATCTCGGCCATGGCATTACACCGGATGCGCCTGTTTCTCATGTCGAACAGATGATTAATCGCGTACGTCTGGCAACGAGATAGGGAGGGAAGTTTTGACCAGTTCATCAGACACAAGCCGAAAAGTCCCGGTTTTGCCACGCGCGATCATGGCGGCAGTGGCTCTTGCAGCGATTGGTCTGGTTTTACTTTATCCGGACAGGGCATATCTTTGGGTCAAGTCTATCCATGTCATTGCAGTCATATCGTGGATGGCTGGCATGCTCTATCTGCCACGTCTTTTCGTTTATCATTGTGCTGCTGAACCTGGCTCTGTTCAATCCGAGACGTTTAAACTTATGGAGAACCGTCTCCTTAAAGCCATTATAAATCCGGCTATGGGATTGACCTGGCTTGCTGGCCTCTGGCTTGCCTGGCAAAGTCAGGCATATCTGGACGGCTGGTTTCACGTAAAGTTTCTGGCAGTCATTCTTCTGTCAGGGGTTCATGGCTTTTTTTCAAAGGCTGTTCGGCAATTCTCAGAAGATCGCAATGAAAAATCTGCACGTTTCTGGCGATTGATGAATGAAGTTCCCACATTGCTCATGGTTGTTATTGTGATCATGGTCATTATTAGGCCATTTTGATTCATCATAAAAACACCAGTCTTATATCAACAGGACTCATGAAACCTCTTGCCCTTGGCTGGTCTATTAGCTAAAAGGGGCTCTTCCTACGGAAATACCGCCATAGCATCACCGGCCATGATATCGTGGCACTGCATTCAGGCATCGTCATTTCCCTTCCCCATTTAAACAACAAGAATTAGAGTTCCGCACACATGCAGGAAATGAAACTACAAGAACTTAAGAACAAAACCGCGGTGGACCTTCTGGCTTTCGCGGAGACGCTGGAAGTGGAAAACGCCAGTGTCATGCGCAAACAGGAATTAATGTTTGCGATCCTCAAAAAGCTTGCTGCTCAGGAAGTAGAGATCATTGGCGAAGGCGTGGTCGAGATTTTGCAAGATGGCTTTGGATTTATGCGTTCCGCCAATGCAAATTATCTCCCGGGCCCCGATGATATCTATATTTCGCCATCGCAGATCCGCCGCTTCTCGCTGAAAACCGGCGATACAGTCGAAGGTCCAATTCGTGGGCCAAAAGAAGGCGAACGCTATTTCGCACTTCTGAAAGTAAATACAGTCAATTTTGAAGATCCTGAAAAGATCCGTCACAAGATCCATTTTGACAATCTGACACCGCTTTATCCGAACGAACGCTTCAAGATGGAGCTAGAGAATCCGACAACCAAGGATCTTTCGGCCCGTGTGATCGATCTGGTGGCGCCTCTTGGCAAAGGCCAGCGTGGGCTTATCGTGGCACCGCCACGTACTGGTAAAACCGTGCTCTTGCAGAATATCGCGCATTCGATCACTGCAAATCATCCTGAATGCTATCTGATTGTTCTTCTTATCGACGAGCGCCCGGAAGAAGTGACGGATATGCAGCGCTCAGTGAAAGGCGAAGTTGTCTCGTCAACATTCGACGAGCCCGCATCGCGTCACGTACAGGTTGCGGAAATGGTCATCGAAAAGGCAAAACGTCTTGTCGAACATGGGCGCGATGTTGTCATCCTGCTCGATTCGATTACGCGTCTTGGCCGCGCATACAACACGGTGGTGCCGTCATCCGGTAAGGTTCTGACCGGTGGTGTTGACGCCAATGCATTGCAGCGTCCCAAGCGTTTCTTTGGTGCTGCTCGTAATATCGAAGAAGGTGGTTCGCTGACTATTATCGCGACGGCACTGATCGATACGGGCAGCCGTATGGATGAAGTCATCTTTGAAGAATTCAAAGGCACAGGTAACTCCGAAATCGTCCTTGACCGCAAGGTTGCTGACAAGCGCATCTTCCCGTCCATGGATATTCTCAAGTCCGGAACACGTAAGGAAGATTTGCTGGTTCCTCGTCAGGACTTGCAGAAGATTTTTGTTCTGCGCCGTATCCTTGCTCCAATGGGCACGACAGATGCAATCGAATTCCTTATCGACAAGCTAAAGCAGACCAAGACCAACAGCGACTTTTTCGACAATATGAATACTTAAACGTTGGATCGAAGCAGCGCCTCGAGCTCTGCTTCTGTCTCAACTGGTGCAAGACAAATAAGCCCGCGGCACAAAAATGCTGCGGGCTTGTTTATTGTGACCTCGCCACCGCCAGCAACCAGTTCAATCTTTACGTCTTCCCTGTGTTCGACCCACAGATCAATCCGGCGTGGATCAACAATGTGATCCGCCACCCGCATTAGGGGATGATCTTTGTCTGGTGTTACGATCACGAGCTTCATTTGATCCAGTAACAAGCTGACACTGTTGAGTATTCCAGCTTGTCCGTAACGCTGTTGCAAGACGCGACCGAGTGCATTTTCAGCAATATGAGTGCAACGCTGCCGCAACGCTTCATCACCGCTTATGAGCGCCAACCGAGACAATGCTTCAATAATCTGGCTTGTCGCGCTTGGAATAGCCTCATCCTGATCGCCCCGAACGCGAATAATGGTATCAGTGCTATCGTTGGCACTGAGCGAATAGTCCCCGTCTTCCGTCTGGTGCCAACTGTCCAGCATTTCCAGCCAATGCTTTGCGTCGTCAATGTAACCAGTGTTCTGCGTCGCTTGATGTAACGATATGGCGGCATTTATCATTGCTGCGTAATCGGATGACAAGGCAGGAAACAAACGCGAATCTCCGAGTGTGGAATGGGGCAATCGTCCGTCCACCATCGATTCGGACACGGAATGATATGCAGTCGCTGCAAGCGATATCCATTCTCGTCTGCCAAACATACGGCCGGCCTCTGCAAGGGCCCGAATCATCAGCCCGTTCCAGTCGGTCAAAGCCTTATCATCGCGCCCTGGGCGAACCCGTTGTTCCCTGACAGCGAAAAGTTTCTCCCGCGTTTTGGTCAGCCCTTCTTCCACCTCATCATTCAGGAGAGCTATCGAGTGCAAGCGATTCAGAATGGTCTTGCCTTCCCAGTTGCCGCTTTCGGTGACGTCATACACTTCTCGAAACTGTTGGAATTCTTCTGTTCCAGGAATATCGTCGTTTTGCCAAATGTAAAAGCGGCCCTCCTCACCTTCGCTATCGGCGTCGAGGCTGGAGGCAAACCGACCACCCACAATCATCTCACGCTCAAGCCAAGATACGATCTCTTCGATTCGGATACGGAACAAACTATTGCCCGATTGACCATAGGCGTAAGTGGCGTGCCGAATAACCTGGGCGTTGTCGTAAAGCATTTTTTCAAAATGCGGGACAAGCCATGCATCATCGACTGAATATCGGGACAGACCGCCGCCAAGGTGATCATAGATTCCCCCCTGAAGCATGGTCTGAAGGCTTTTTAAGAATATGTCCCTGTGTGCTGTCTCGCCAGTGCGCAGCCAGGAAAGCCACAACGTATCCATGAAAGGTGCACTTGGAAACTTGGGAGATCCAGTTAAACCGCCTTTGACGGGATCCATTGCCCCGAAAATATTGGATGCGAATTGATTGATCAAAGCAGGATCGAGCTTCGTTCCTTCGGTTTTGGCGTCGAGCCGTGCACTAATATGCTGGGTCAGGGCAACAACATTCTGTTCAATACGATGGCGATCATTACGCCATACTCCATCCACAGAGCGCAAAACATCAAGAAATCCGGGTCTGCCATAATGCGAATGCTTTGGAAAATAGGTACCGCCCCAAAAAGGCTTTCCTTCGGGCGTCAAGAACATTGTTAGCGGCCAACCGCCCTGCTCGCCCATTGCGCTCAGTGCAGCCATATAGATCTGATCGATGTCAGGACGTTCCTCGCGATCCACCTTTATATTGATGTAAAGTTCATTCATTAACGCGGCGACTTCGATGTCTTCGAAACATTCGTGGGCCATTACGTGGCACCAGTGGCATGCTGCATAGCCGACGGAGAGTAGAATGGGCTTGTTCGTGACAATAGCTTCATCCAGCGCTGCTCTGCCCCACGGTCGCCAGTGAACGGGATTATCTGCATGTTGCCGCAAATAGGGGCTGGATTGATCACCCAGCAGGTTAGCTGCCTTGGACATGGATCACCTTGCTCTTTCCCAATTATCTTAAGGGGGTTATCAAAGCCTGTGTAGTAGGACGGGATAAATGAATCACATTTTTGAAGAAACAATCTTCGCATTGTCGAGCGGAAGACTTCCATCTGGAATAGCGACCATCCGCGTATCGGGACCACGCACTCGATTCGTTGTCGAAACGATTTGCGGCAGGATCCCCTCGCCGCGCCTTGCAAAACTGACTTCCTTCAAAAGTGCCGATGGCGCGTTGATAGACAAAGGCTTGGCTCTGTTCTTTCCCGCTCCCAACAGTTTTACAGGAGAGGACTGCGCCGAGTTCCACCTCCACGGCGGTAAGGCTGTGGTCGATACTATGATGACAACGCTTTATGTGTTCGACGGATGCAGAATGGCTGAGGCAGGCGAGTTCTCCCGGCGAGCCTACACTAATGGCAAATTCGATCTGACTGCTGCTGAAGGGCTTGCCGATCTGATAGCGGCTGAGACAGACAGTCAAAGACGCCTGGCTTTGCAAATATCATCTGGTGCGCAAGCACAGCTTTATTCTGGCTGGCGAATGGATCTCATTCGGGCACGCGCCCTCATAGAAGCTGAACTGGATTTTGCTGATGAGTCCGATGTGCCTGGTTCGGTATCTGATATGGTTTGGCAACAAATGGCGGATTTTGCTGGTCGCATTGCCAAGCATGTAAGCGATGGCAAGCGCGGGGCTATAGTAAGAGATGGCTATCGGGTCGTCATTATAGGTGCTCCAAATGCTGGAAAGTCCAGTCTTCTGAATGTGCTGGCCGGCAGCGATGTTGCGATCGTTTCTGACGAGCCAGGCACAACGCGAGACCTGATCGAAATCAAACTCGACCTTTCCGGGATTACGGTCTTGGTAACCGATACAGCCGGAATTCGCAGCACAGCTGGAACGGTGGAGATGATCGGGATAGAGAGAGCACTCGACCGGGCCCAGTCAGCTGATCTGATTGTCAGCCTCACCGATCTTTCCAACCCAATCCCGGTTGATGTGCCATTGGGCGAGAATATTATACGGATTGGCACCAAGGCAGATCTCGTTAGCACAGCCGAGTTAAGTGATTATGATTTGGTGATCTCCACGCATACCATCAGGGCGTTGAGAATCTGCTGACATTGCTCTCTCGGAAAGCGGAAGCTGCGGCTGGTGATATTTCTGATCCGCTGCCGACCCGGCGTCGTCACATGGAACTCCTCAATGAAGCCAAGGTGGAGATTCAGTTTGCTCTTGATGAGGTGTCCGCGCCTTTAGAGGTCCGTGCGGAGTATCTCCGACGCGCTTCATACTCGCTTGGACGGATAACCGGTGACGTGGATGTTGAAGATATTCTGGATGTGGTATTCTCGCAGTTCTGTATAGGCAAATGATTCACGTGAAACACTTGCGACATACAATATCGTATCCCGAAACGTGGACGAGAATTTATAGCAAAGAATGTTTCACGTGAAACATTGTTCATAGGGCTATACTTGACTCACAGCGCAGTTTTGATCATCAAGAGGTCAAATCGAATCCAGAAAGTTTTGTATCGTGCAGAGATCATTTGACGTCATCATTATTGGTGGTGGACATGCGGGCTGTGAAGCTGCTGCTGCCTCAGCGCGGCTTGGCGCGAGAACTGCACTGGTTACCCATCGTGCAGATACAATCGGCGTTATGTCATGCAATCCCGCGATTGGTGGTTTAGGTAAAGGTCATTTAGTCAGAGAGATTGATGCCTTGGATGGCCTAATGGGGCGGGTAGCTGATGCTGCCGGAATCCAGTTCAGACTGCTTAATCGGCGTAAGGGTCCGGCCGTACGCGGTCCTCGCACACAGGCTGACCGCAAGCTGTATCGACTCGCAATGCAGCGGGCGATCAAGGAACAAGAAAACCTGACAGTTGTCGAAGGTGGAGCAAACGACCTTATACTATTCGAGGGCCGTGTGACCGGTGTCCAATTGATGGATGGCCGCGTTCTGGACTGCGCAGCTGTTGTTCTCACAACGGGCACTTTCCTTCGAGGGCTGATCCATATTGGCGAGAAGCAAATTCCTGCTGGCCGTATGGGCGAAGCTCCTGCCCTCGGATTGTCCGATACGCTGCTTCAGCAAGGTTTTGCACTTGGACGTTTGAAAACGGGAACACCGCCCCGACTGGACGGCAAGTCGATCGATTGGAGGAGCCTGGAAACTCAGTCAGCCGACGAGGATCCTTTACCCTTCTCATTGATGACGGATTCAATCGCCAATCCACAGATTGATTGTGGCATAACACGGACGACTTCCGCGACACATGAGGTCATTCGTGCAAATATCCATCGATCAGCCATGTATTCGGGATCCATTGAAGGGATTGGCCCACGCTACTGCCCGTCAATTGAAGACAAAATCGTAAAGTTCGGTGACCGTGATGGCCATCAGATATTCCTGGAGCCGGAAGGACTGGACGACGATACGGTTTACCCCAACGGCATTTCCACCTCATTACCAGAGAGCGTTCAGCGCGACATACTCAAGACAATTCCAGGCCTTGAACATGCAATAATGTTGCAGCCTGGCTATGCCATTGAATACGATTTTATTGATCCGCGTGAACTTGAACGCAGCCTGCAGACGCGGCGCGTTCGGGGGCTTTTCCTGGCTGGACAGATTAACGGAACGACTGGCTATGAGGAAGCCGCGGCACAGGGATTGCTGGCGGGTCTTAACGCTGCGAAGCTCGCTGGCGGGTCGGATCCTATTATTATGCAACGTACCGAAGCCTATATTGGTGTAATGGTCGATGATTTAACAGCCCGCGGCGTGAGTGAGCCTTATCGGATGTTTACGTCGCGGGCGGAATTTCGCTTGTCCTTGCGGGCTGACAATGCTGATGAACGCCTTACTCCGCTCGCAGATCGTCTTGGTATTCTGGGAAAGGAACGTGAACTTCGCTTTAAGCAGCGTACCGCAGCTCTCGATCAAGCTCGCGATTTGGCCAAGAGTTTGATGATTACTCCGTCGGCTGCCGCAAATGTGGGTTTGCGCCTGAATCAGGATGGCGTTCGGCGTTCAGCCTACGATCTTATGGCTTTTCCAGATATCAATCTCCGCCGCGTTAAGGAAATCTGGCCAGTGTTGAGTAGCTTGGATCCACGTATTGGCGAAGCACTCGAGATTGAGGCGCAATATGCGGTTTATCTCGAACGCCAGAAAAGTGATGTTGCGGCAATGCAACGCGACGAAATGTTGACGATTCCTTCGGGGATAGATTTCGACGCAACGGCCGGGTTGTCTAACGAATTAAAGCAGAAGCTTAAACAACGAAAACCTCGTTCGATTGCCGAGGCGCAGCGGATTGATGGCATGACGCCTGCGGCGTTAGCGCTGATAATCACACAGATAAGACGCGCCTCGCCACGGAACGCGGCGTGAGTATGAATCGCGAAAAAAGCCTTCGAGAAGTTCTTCCACATGTTTCACGTGAAACATTGGAGGATTTATTTGCTTTTGAGGCGCTTTTCAGAAAGTGGTCCAAGGCCATAAATCTGGCGTCACCTTCTACGCTGGATCAGTTGTGGGAACGACATATACTTGACAGTGCACAGCTCTATTGTTTGGCGCCCGAGGCGAAACTCTGGCTCGATCTTGGTTCGGGTGGAGGATTTCCTGGCGTTATTCTTGCAATTTTGTTGAAGGAATCGCCTAATAGCAAGATCGATCTTGTCGAGAGCAATTCTAAAAAGGCTGCATTCTTACGAACGGCTATTGGCCAAGCCTCTGCGCCTGGTACCGTCCATGCTTCCAGAATTGATACTATGTGGGAAAAAATTGCTGTTCCGGACATTATTACTGCAAGAGCCCTCGCCTCATTGAAAGAGCTATTTGTGCATGCAGAGCCTTGGTTAACGGGAGGCGCAACCGCGCTTTTTCAAAAAGGTAGGGATTACCGCCGGGAAATCGATGAAACTCGTGACGACTGGACGTTTGATCTGGTAGAACATAGAAGCGCTGTCGATAAAGATTCTGTTGTTTTGCAAATAAGCAATCTTCGAAAACTTTAACAACCGCGCTGAACTTGCTCCTTTTATCGGCAACGAACAGTTTAGTGTTCAGGAAAAGCCAATGAACAACCAGACTCGCATTATAACAATAGCAAACCAGAAGGGCGGCGTAGGAAAAACAACGACCGCGATCAACCTCGCGACTGCATTGGCTGCGATTGGCGAAAATGTGCTCATTGTTGATCTGGATCCGCAGGGAAATGCAAGTACTGGTCTTGGAGTCGATCGGAAGAGCCGCGCTATATCCTCCTATGATGTTTTGATGCAGACTGCGACAGTGGAAGAGGCTGCGGTGCCGACGGCTGTTCCAAGTCTGTCATTAATCCCATCTACGATGGATCTTCTGGGCGTCGAAATGGAGATCGCGAATGCCTCGGATCGCGCAACCCGCTTGCGAAAAGCATTTAGGGGCAACGCATCGACTTCGGTCTTTACCTATATTCTTATAGATTGTCCGCCATCACTTAATTTGCTCACGATGAATGCCATGGCGACGGCAGATTCAGTTTTAGTGCCATTGCAGTGCGAGTTTTTCGCTCTGGAGGGCTTGAGCCAGTTGCTTGAACCGTTAGCCAGGTGCGTACATCACTTAATCCTGCACTGACAATTCAGGGCATTGTCCTTACTATGTATGATGGGCGAAACAATTTGGCGACCCAGGTTGTCGATGATGTGCGGTCATTTATGGGTGATAAGGTTTATCGTACCGTTATTCCGCGCAATGTCCGGGTTTCAGAAGCGCCATCCTATGGGATTCCTGCGATTCTGTATGATCTGAAATGTGCCGGCAGTCAGGCGTATTTGCAACTGGCATCGGAAGTCATACAACGAGAGCGTCACTTGCGCGCCGCCTAATCGATTCGCGAACGAAACATTTGAGAGCCTGTTACAATGAATGAAGATCTGTCAAAGAAACGCTTGGGACGTGGCCTTGCAGCATTAATCGGTGAGATGGATCGTGTGCCCGACGAAGCAGCTGCTCCTGCCGCGACGCTGGATCGGCAAATTCCGATAGAATTTATTGCCCGCAATCCGCGCAATCCCCGCAGATTGTTTACAGAAAGCGATCTGGAGGATCTGACAAATTCCATCCGTGAGCATGGCATTGTTCAGCCGGTGGTTGTCCGTTTGGCCAAGGATTCGGCGGACAGGTACGAGTTGATAGCGGGTGAGCGTCGCTGGCGTGCAGCGCAACGTGCCGGGCTTACCACAGTTCCTGTCATCATTCGCGAGGTGGATGATCGCGTTGCCCTTGAACTTGCGATCATTGAGAATGTACAACGCGCCGATCTCAATCCTTTGGAAGAAGGTATGGGATATCAACAGCTTATCGATGATCACGAATACACGCAAGCTGACTTGGCGCAGGTCATAGGTAAGAGTCGAAGCCATGTCGCCAACACACTTCGGCTATTGAAGTTGCCGGAGCCTGTGCGCGACATGATCACAAATGGTTCGCTGTCTGCAGGTCATGCACGCACATTGATCACCGCCGATAATCCTGCTGCTTTGGCGGACAAGATTGTCCGCGATGGCCTATCGGTCCGCCAAGCGGAAGCGCTGGCTCAGGGCGAAAGCGGAAAACAGCAATCACCCAAAGCAAAGACGCCTAATGAAAAGGATGCGGATACGCAGGCGCTTGAGAAACTTCTTTCTGATGTGATGGGCATGCGTGTTACAGTCAATCACCTCAATAAGGGGGGGGATGTGCGTATTCATTACACGACGCTTGAGCAGCTGGATGAGATTTGCCAGCGTTTGCAAAACCGCACAAAATGGGGCGGTTTGGCCTGAAATCATTGGCTTTCTGTTAGCGCCCGGCGGTGCGTCCGGCCCGGGCTGCTTCAGCGACCAGAGCAATCATCGTTTGGCGGATGATTGGAACCGACAGAGCAGTATTGCGCCTGCTATCGAGAACAGTCTTTTGCAGACGCGCGATTGCTCTTGCACAAGATGCTGTTGACCAGCGCTGAAGCGCCATTTCCATGAGTTTTTTTCTTGCAAAGAATACGGGTGGTCTTGCTGATGCAACCATCGCAGCTGCATTTTTGTTTTCTGTTTCCATGCCGTAACGGAGCGTTTGTAACGCTTGAAACTGCCGTATTGCTGAACTGAGGATCAAAAAGCTTGAGCTACCCGTGTTTACGACACGATCAAATGCCGAAGTGAAATCATTTAAATTTCCCGTGATCATGGCGTCGACAATTGTCTCATAAGATGTGGCACTGACATCACCTATAATGTCACGAACATCTTCTATCGTTATCCGCTCCTTGCCATGTGCATAAAGGCAGATTTTTTCCAGCTCGGCACGGGTAGCCAATCTGTCGCCGCCAAGACTTTCTTTCAGCAAGTTGCGCGCATCTAAAGCGATTTGCAGTCGGTTTTTGGTCAGCATGTCGTCAATCGTACTGTCAATACCTCGCGCATCATCGCTATAGCAGGGCAGGGCCATTGCGCTGGCACTTTGCTCGACAATGCCTCGTAAGCCCGCACCTTTCTTCAAATCGCCAGCTTCGATAAGTATGAAGGTTGCAACGGGTGGATTCTTCGCCAAATGAGAAACTGCATCAGCCAAACCCTTCTGGCCGGAAGCGCTTCGCACCCAGATCAGCCTCTCTCCACCAAACATGGATATTGTGTTGGCTTCATCGGATAAACGTCCGGGCTCCGCCTGTATGATGTCGGCATCCAGCCGGATAACTGCAAAAGGGTCATCTTTCGCCAATCCGGTCATTGAAATGAAGAGCTCAGCTCTTTCGCTGACCAGGCCTTTATCAGGCCCGTAAAGAAGCACGATCGGATAGCTGCGATCCAAACGCTTTAAAAACGAATCTACTTCATGAGCTTTTTTCTGTGCCATGGGCAATGGTTTAGCTATTTAGCTGAACATTGCAAATATCATTCCACCTGTGCAATCGCGCATATCGAGCCAGACAGGAAAAACGTTTCTGAATAGCAAAAAGGCCCAGGTAAACCTGAGCCTTTTGATCTTCGGACAACTGGAGCGGGAGAAGGGATTCGAACCCTCGACCCCAACCTTGGCAAGGTTGTGCTCTACCCCTGAGCTACTCCCGCATGCGCCAGTTAGTCTTGCGAAGCGGGTGCTATATGACCCAAGCGCAGACCAATTGCAACAGGGAAAATTGGACTTTCTTTCGATATCCGTAAAATTTACAGATTGTCCCATGAAGTCTCAGGGTTTTGCTTGAGACAATGCCCCCGAGCCTTTAGACAAGTTTCACAAAGCGCCTGGTGGATGTGAGGAGTATGCAATGCCTAAGTCGTACGAACAACTGATGCAATTCATCAGCGATCTTGGCATTGAAGTTTCGACAGTTCGCCACGCCGCGGTTTTTACCGTTGCTGAAGCTCAAGCCTTGCGCGGAAAAGTCACTGGTGCCCATACGAAGAATCTCTTCCTTAAAGACAAGAAGGACAGCTTCTTCCTGCTGACAGTCGATGAGGAAGCCGAGGTGGATCTGAAAACCATCCATACCAAAATTGGCGCAGCGAGTCGGGTATCTTTCGGCAAGCCGGAAAAACTATTGGAGTACCTTGGTCTTGTTCCCGGCGCTGTCAGTGTGCTCGGTGTCGTCAATGATGTGGATCACAATGTGAAAGTCATACTTGATGAAAGCCTGTTCGATCACGAAGTCATCAATGCGCACCCGCTGACCAATGAGGCGACAACATCGATACGCCCGCCCGATCTTTTGAGATTCCTCCAAGCGACCGGACACGAGCCTTTGATCTTGAAATTTGGCGCATAAGACCCAAACTGAGTGTTCTAGACAAGCCGTTACCAACGGCATTTAATCATCCAAAGATGACGGAGAATTTTATGAGCAATATAGATAATCCGTTCAGCGGCGGGTATGGCAGTGGTTCATCGGCAACAACGCTGACTTTCGGATCCACTGAAGCACCTGCACCTGTGGGCGATGTCATCAAGGATACGACAACCGCTGCGTTTCCGGCCGATGTGATTGCTGAATCAAAGAGACAGCCTGTCCTTGTCGATTTCTGGGCTCCGTGGTGTGGCCCTTGCAAGCAGCTCACGCCAATCTTGGAAAAGGCGGTGCAGGCTGCTGGCGGTCGTGTTAAACTTGTTAAAATGAATATTGACGACCATCCGGCAATTGCCGGGCAGTTGGGTATTCAGTCAATACCTGCCGTGATCGCGTTCTCGGATGGTAAACCCGTAGATGGTTTTATGGGCGCCTTGCCGGAATCGAAGGTAAATGAATTTATTGACAAGATCGCCTCGCCAAATGGTGGTCGCGATGAAGCAATAAAGGATGCGCTTGCCGCTGCCGCGCAAATGGTTGAGGCAAGCGAGTTTGAGCAAGCCAGCCAGATTTACTCAGCAGTGCTTGGAGAAGTGTCTGATCATGTCGCGGCGCTTGCAGGCCTTGCAAATTGCCTGATCGAGCTTGGAGATATCCAGGCCGCACAGGCAACATTGGAGTCAGTGCCGCCAGCGGGCAAGGAAGACGCCGGAGTGCGGGCAGCTCAAGCAAAAATTGCTTTGGCCTTGCAAGTCGCCGCGCTTGGCGATCAATCGGCTTTGGAAGCACGCCTTAAGGCCAATCCTGCAGATCACCAGGCGAGATATGATCTGGCCATGATACTTAACGCCAAGGATCAACGTGATGAGGCGGCCGACCATCTTCTCGCCATCATGAAGGCAGATCGTAATTGGAATGAGGACGGCGCGCGCAAGCAGCTTTTGCAGTTTTTCGATGCTTGGGGGGCGGGTGATCCAGCTTCCATGAGCGCACGCCGTAAACTTTCCTCCCTGCTGTTTTCCTGACAGGTATAGTATACAGAAAAGCAGATTAAAGGGCTTGGCCCGGAGCAAGTTATGCAAGCTGGAAATGTTCGCTATCGTACGCTGGACGATATACCCGAAAACGTTCCGATTTTCCCTCTTTTGGGAGCACTGCTGCTGCCCGGTGGTCAATTGCCGCTCAACATTTTTGAACTGCGCTATCTTGCGATGATCGATGCGGCTCTTGCTTCTAAACGGGTTATTGGCATGATCCAGCCCCGCCTTGATCAGGAAGACGAAGACGGTCTTGAGTTGAGTGAAGTAGGCTGTCTTGGAAGGATAACTTCCTTTGCCGAAACAGGTGACGGCCGGATACTGGTTACACTTCAGGGTATTTGCCGGTTTCGAGTTGTGAAAGAACTTTCAACCCGCACGCCTTATCGCCAATGCAAGATTGCGCCTTTGCGTGCGGACCTTGATGAGGCGGATGACAGCGAGGTTGACAGGGCTGCACTTCTGCGTGTTTTTCGCGCTTATCTCGATGCGAACAGTCTCGAGGCTGATTGGGAAGGCATATCACGAGCTGGCAATGAAACACTGGTGAATGCGCTCGCCATGATGTCGCCTTTCGGTGCAGCGGAAAAGCAAGCCTTGCTTGAAGCCACAGATCTGAAAACCAGAGCCGAAACCTTGATTGCGATCACTGAGATAGCTCTTGCAAAAGATCAAGACGACTATGAATCAAGTCTGCAATAGGGCGCGCCATGACAGAAGCTGATCGTGAAACACCTCTTGATCGCAAATTGCTGGAGCTTCTTGTTTGCCCTTTAACCAAGGGACCGCTGATATATGATCAGGAAAAATCGGAGTTGATCTCCAAGAAGGCGCGGCTGGCTTATCCGGTACGAGATGGTATCCCCATCATGCTTCCCTCAGAGGCCCGGGCTCTCGAAGATTGACACTCTCGCATACTTGCCCCCAACGCACTATATGAGGCCACGAACACCTTACCAGGATTTGTGATGGCCAGAAGTAATCAAACGGCCGACTGGGCTAATCGCCTGTCGCCTTCAATCGCTGAAATCGAATCGCTGGCGATTAATGCCTATGCCCATTTGCCGGAAAACTTCCGCAGCCTGTGTGGTGAAATCACGATGCAGATCGCGGAGTTTCCCGATGACCAGATCATTGACGATATGGGGCTGGAATCACCCTTTGAACTCATGGGCCTTTTCGAGGGCAATGGGATAGGCGAACGATTTTCCTTGCAGACGGGCGATCAGGTCAATCGCATTACGCTTTATCGGCGAGCTATACTTGATTATTGGGCGGAATATGAAGAAGCGCTTGGCGATATTGTTACGCATGTTCTCATCCATGAGATTGGTCATCATTTCGGATTATCCGATGAGGAGATGGAACGTGTAGAGGCAAGCGTCGAATAGCCTGTTACGGGGCGATGGCCTTGCCCGTCGAATACTCAGCGCCACCACAGTATCAGGCGTTAAGGCGCTGACTGGAATTTAGTGATCGCTGAGCTTCGTTGTGCCGGGTATGTAGTCAACTCCATCGACATCTTTAACGACAGCCTGCCCGCATTGCATGATGCCGGTTACTGAATTGAACGCATAGGTGGGTGAACCATAAATGTGCCAGCCCTTGTTAAGGGCGGCTGTTACCTTATGGCAAAAGCTTGCATCGTCCGGGCCGGTCAAAAATCTGTAGAGCTTCATAATAGAGTTCCAGTTCTCAGGCTTGTCTGACTTATTCTAATTCTGATCGATTGTTTCAATCCTTGCCAGCAACTTTTGTGCTGTTTCAAGATGCATGCGCTCCACCATCCGGCCATTCAGCGAAATCGCTCCCTTGCCTGCGTTATCGATGAGGTCAAAAGCCTGAACAATAGAGTGGGCTTCAGCTATTGACTGCGCGTTGGGTGTGAACGCCTTGTTCGCCGGTTCAATCTGCGAGGGATGGATAAGGCTCTTGCCATCGAAGCCCATTTTGAAAGATTCGCTGCATTCGGTTACAAAGCCGGACATATCGTTAAAGTCATTATAGACGCCATCAACAATATCGAGGCGTCCGGCCTTGGCACATAACAAAATCTGCATAAGCCATGGCGTGAAAAAATGCCGGCCTTTTTCCAAAGCTGTTCCGGTTTCTTTAGCTATGTCGTTCGTGCCCACGACAAAACAATCCAGTCTCGAGGTGGATCGGAGACCAAGTTCGGCGATTTCATCGGCGTTGATAATACCGCGCGTCGTTTCGATCATCGCCCACAGACGCACATTCTCAGATGCATCGGTTTCTTCCAGGATTTCCGCTACACCTATCACATCCTGCAGATTCTCTACCTTGGGCAGAAGAATCGCATCGGGTTTACAGGCGCGGGCAGCCAGAAGGTCTTCACTGCCCCATTCGCTGGAAAGATGATTAATACGAATGATGCGTTCGGCCTTGCCTGCCGGATTGGCTGCAAAATACGTGCGCAGAGCCTCTCTCGCATCTTCCTTGGCTTCGGGAGCGACAGCATCCTCAAGATCGAAAATAATAGCATCGGCATTCAGGGATGCCACTTTGGCCAAGGCTTTTGGATTGGATGCAGGAACATAGAGTAGGGATCGGCGCGGACGGAAAAGCTTGCTCATGACAACTTTTTGCCCCGAAGTGGTTTGCAAGGCAAGGGTTGAGATTTGACAAGCATAAAGTGCCACAGGTGAAAGGCTTTGATTCATGGCCAAGCTGGTGTAAAGCCAAGAATAAATCTTACCTACGCACGGACTGTACAGGCAGCTATTATGGATAAATTCACCCAGCTCACGGGCGTTGCCGCCCCACTGCCCATCATCAATGTCGATACTGACATGATCATTCCTAAGGACTATCTAAAAACGATCAAGCGTACCGGCTTGGGTACGGGACTGTTCGCTGAAATGCGTTACGCTGAGGATGGCAGCGAGAATCCGGATTTTGTCCTGAACAAACCAGCTTATCGCAAAGCTCAGATTCTTGTCGCTGGTGATAATTTCGGTTGCGGTTCCAGCCGAGAGCATGCGCCGTGGGCTTTGCTGGACTTCGGTATCCGGTGTGTCATCTCTACGAGTTTCGCAGACATTTTCTACAATAACTGCTTCAAGAACGGTATTTTGCCGATCAGGGTCAGTCAGGAAAATCTCGATAAGCTCATGGACGACGCGCAGCGCGGTTCGAATGCAACGGTATCCATTGACCTTGAAGCTTTGACGATCAAGGGACCGGATGGCGGATCGATCAGCTTTGAGATCGACGAGTTCCGTCGCTACTGTATGCTCAATGGTTTGGACGACATCGGCTTGACGATGGAAAAAGCATCGAAAATCGATAGTTTCGAAGCGTCCAATGCTGAAATGCGTCCTTGGGCTTGATCATTCTGTTTCAATATCCAAAAAGCCCGGTTTTTGCCGGGCTTTTTGGTATTTGACAGGCGTGCCTATCGGTGAGGCTCTAAGATAATTTCGCAAACCGCTTTTCTTCTTTGCTCAAGTTGCGCTAAGTACGCGCCATCCTGACAAGAGCTAATGACATAATGAGGTTTCCCAGCATGGCATCGAAAAAGCTTTTCCTTCTTCCAGGCGATGGTATCGGCCCTGAGGCAATGGCCGAGGTCCGCAAGATTATTGCCTATATGAATGCCGAGCTGAAAAGTGATTTTGAGCTGGACGAGGGCCTGGTCGGCGGTTGTGCTTACGATGCACATGGAAAAGCCATTTCCGAAACAGATATGCAAAAGGCATTGGCGTCGGATGCTGTGCTGTTTGGTGCTGTTGGTGGTCCAAAATGGGATAGCGTTCCCTATGATGTTCGTCCTGAGGCGGGTCTGCTGCGCTTGCGCAAGGATATGGAGCTATTTGCCAATCTGCGCCCGGCTATCTGCTATCCGGCGCTTGCTGATTCGTCTTCCTTGAAGAAGGAAATCGTGGAAGGTCTGGATATTCTCATCGTGCGTGAGCTGACTGGCGGTGTGTATTTCGGAGCACCGAAGGAAATTCGCGATCTTGGCAACGGACAAAAGCGCGGCATCGACACTCAGGTTTACGATACCTATGAGATCGAGCGCATTTCCGGGGTCGCTTTTGAATTAGCCCGCACCCGTGGCAACAAGGTCACCTCAATGGAAAAGCGCAACGTCATGAAGTCGGGCGTTTTGTGGAATGAGGTCGTCACTGCAACCCATAAGACCAAATATCCGGATGTGAAACTTGATCATATGCTTGCCGATGCCGGCGGCATGCAACTTGTGCGCTGGCCCAAGCAGTTTGACGTCATTGTCACAGACAATCTGTTCGGCGATATGCTTTCCGATATTGCTGCAATGCTGACAGGGTCACTGGGCATGCTACCATCAGCCTCGCTTGGTGCGCCCGACGGCAAAACAGGAAGCCGTAAGGCTCTGTATGAGCCGGTGCATGGCTCTGCGCCGGATATTGCCGGTACTGGAGCGGCCAATCCAATAGCGATGATCGCCTCGTTCGCTATGTGTCTGCGTTATTCGTTCAATATGGTGGCTGAAGCAGATCGGCTGGAAGCGGCTATTGCCGGAGTTCTTGAGGATGGAATCCGCACTGCTGACATCATGTCCGATGGCATGACGAAAGTTGGAACTGTTGAGATGGGTGATGCGATTCTTGCAAAGTTCAAATCTCTCACTGCATGACCATAGTGGTTGAAATGAAAAGCCCGGCGTGAATGATCACGCCGGGCTTTTTTGTTTGGCAGAATGTTATTTTATTTCGTCCAGATTGGTATCTTTTGTATCGCGAACGAAGAGCAGACCGATGATCAAGGTCATCGTAGCGATTACGATTGGATACCAGAGGCCGTAGTAAATATCGCCCTTGGCTGCGCTCATCGCGAAGACTGTTGCCGGTAATAGACCACCGAACCAGCCGTTGCCGATATGATAGGGTAGAGACATACCGGTATAGCGGATACGGGTCGGGAACATTTCAACCAATATTGCTGCAATCGGCCCATAAACCATCGTCACATAGAGGACGAGAATGAACAGGATACCGATAATCATTGTCCAATTGACCGCTGCCGGATCCGCTACCATCTTGAATGCACCGGCTTTTGGTACAGTATAAACGGTAACTTCAGTGGCACCGGCAGCTTCCTCGGCAGTGATCAGCTTGTCTTTGACGGCCTGATCCACAGGAACAACGGTTTTCTCGCCTGCGCGGATGGCAGCTGCATCCAATGCTAGTTTTGGATTAGCCGCAACCAGGGCATCAAGCTTGCTGTCTGCAACCTTTACAGGATCGCGAACAAGCGGGTAACCAGCATCCTGAAGCGCAGAGTTTACGCCTTTTTTGAATGCGCCGTCTTTTGCAGCAGCATCAGTACCGGCGGATGATACATTGTAGGATTCAACAGTTTCCTCACCGATCTTGACCGTTGCAGCAGCGCCTGCCGGAGCTGTTACAGCGATATCATAAGGGATCGAGTTCTTGGCAAGGAAGTCTGTTGCAACATCACAAGAGGTGACCGGTTTTCTTGTCCCGACCGGATTGAACTGGAAGTTACAATCTCCCGGTGCTGCCGTAACCGTTGCACGCACATTCTGCTGCGATGACGCGAGCGCCGGATTTGCGGCCCAGGTCAATGCTTTGAACAGTGGAAAATAGGTGAGAATGGCGAGCGCCAAGCCAGCCATGATGATGGGTTTGCGTCCGATTTTGTCAGACAGCCAACCAAAGAAAACGAAGAAGCCTGTACCCAACAAGAGTGCAATGGCAATCATGATGTTTACGGATTCCCCGTCTACTTTCAGAACGTTCTGCAAGAAGAACAGCGCGTAAAACTGACCTGAATACCAAACAACTGCCTGACCTGCTGTAAGACCAAAGAGCGCCAGCAAAGCGATTTTTGCATTCTTCCATTGTCCAAATGCTTCAGTAAGGGGAGCCTTGGATCCTTTGCCTTCTTCCTTCATCTTCTTAAAGGCAGGAGATTCACTGAGTGACAAACGAATCCAGACAGAAACACCCAAGAGAACGAATGACAGGATGAAAGGAATGCGCCATCCCCAAGCGGAGAATGCTTCCTTGGACATTGAATTTTGAATGATCAGAATAACGATGAGTGACAGGAAAAGACCAAGCGTAGCGGTGGTCTGAATCCAGGAAGTATAGAAGCCACGTCGATTGCTGGGCGCGTGTTCCGCAACATAAGTTGCAGCACCGCCATACTCACCGCCCAGGGCAAGGCCCTGAAGCATGCGCAGGACGATCAGAATGATCGGAGCCGCAATACCCCAACTTGCTGAGCCTGGCAGGATACCGACCAGAAAGGTCGATAAACCCATAATCAGGATTGTGACAAGGAAGGTATATTTGCGGCCGACGAGATCGCCGATGCGGCCGAACACCAGCGCGCCGAACGGGCGGACCAGAAAGCCGGCGGCAAATGCAAGCAAAGCAAAGATGTTGCGGGTTGCTTCAGGATACTCACTGAAGAATGCGGCGCCAATAAAGACAGCCAATGAACCGTAAAGGTAAAAGTCGTACCACTCAAAAACAGTGCCGAGAGAAGAAGCGAAGATTACTTTCTTTTCTTCCCGCGTCATCCCCCGGCTGGTAGCGCCGGCCACGGTAGTGGATGCCATTTCTATTCCTCCCAGAAAACAGCAATTAAGTCCCAAGTTCAAAGAGACACGTTCAGCCCAAAGCTTTTGTCATGTCCCCACTATCGACATTTGCGTACAGTCTTTCTGCCTAGCCTGTGCTATTGCAGATCGCACGCTGGCGAACGTCCTTGTGAATTTCTTCCCCCCAAGGTCATACAACCCAATGCACCAGTCAATTGTTGACTAAATATTGAAGAAAGCAAAGCCCGTAACTTATGCCAAATGTCTAAAATTGTGCGTAACACGACATATTCTTGCCCGTTAAAGATGTAATTGACTCTTCTTGGAAACCGCGTACAAGCACAAACGGACTAGGAGAGCCCCGCGTGTACAGCGAATCAACATCGCTATTTTTATTCAACCGTTCCGGCATTGTTGCCGGTTCTGTTCGTGCGCCTGCTTTCCAAACCAAAATTTCGGCCAAAACACTCTCGAAAACGACCACCAAAACGGTCTGATTTCCCTTGGCCTGCTCGCCCCCTCCCGAGCCCGGCTCGGGGGATAAGACCCGCAGTGGCCGGCGGGTTAAAAGCAGCGGAGAGGGACAGGAGAATATATAATGAGTTTCAAGGTTGCGATTGTTGGCGCCACAGGCAATGTGGGCCGCGAAATGTTGACAATACTGGAAGAGCGTGGCTTTCCAGTGAGCGAAGTCGTTGCTCTGGCGTCACGTCGGTCACAGGGCACCGAAGTTTCCTATGGAGATAGGACGCTCAAGGTCAAAGCGCTCGATACCTATGATTTTTCAGACACCGACATTTGCCTCATGTCTGCGGGCGGCAATATTTCCAAAGAATGGTCGCCAAAGATTGGAGCGCAGGGCTGCGTCGTTATCGATAATTCATCCGCGTGGCGCTACGATTCCAACGTTCCTCTGATTGTACCGGAAGTGAACCCGGATGCGATTGTGGGCTTCAGCAAGAAGAACATCATTGCCAATCCGAATTGCTCGACAGCGCAGCTTGTCGTTGCCTTGAAGCCGCTGCATGACAAGGCGCGCATCAAGCGTCTGGTGATTTCTACATATCAGTCCGTATCTGGCGCGGGTAAGGACGGCATGGATGAACTCTTCCAACAGTCGCGCGCGGTCTTCGTGGCCGACCCGGTGGAAGCCAAGAAGTTCACCAAGCGCATCGCCTTCAATGTCATTCCCCATATCGATGTATTTATGGAGGACGGATATACCAAGGAAGAGTGGAAGATGGTTGCCGAGACCAAGAAGATGCTTGATCCCAAAATCAAGCTGACGGCGACCTGCGTACGCGTGCCTGTTTTCATCGGTCATTCCGAGGCAGTAAACATTGAGTTTGAGAGCCCAATGAGCGCTGAAGAAGCCCGGGAAATATTGAGCGATGCGCCTGGCTGTCTTGTTATCGATCGTCATGAAGACGGCGGTTACATCACACCTTATGAAGCTGCCGGTGAAGACGCCACCTACATTTCACGTATCCGCGAAGACATAACGGTCGAAAACGGCCTGTCGCTCTGGATCGTTTCTGACAATCTGCGCAAAGGCGCAGCCTTGAACACCGTTCAGATCGCAGAACTTCTGGTTGCTCGTGGACTGATCCAGCCAAAGAAGATTGCTGCATAATCACTGGCGATAATGACCTATAAAGGCGCTGGAAACAGCGCCTTTATTTTGTCTCGTCGATGCTCGCCACGAGAGAGTCGCGCAGGCTGATCAGTTCAGCGCGCATTCCACGCGCTTCGTCCATGGTGCAGCCAAATGCCTGTCCCATTGCCACAGGCACTGATTCCGCGCGTTCTCGCATGGCACGGCCATCATCAGTCAGATTGATCAGAACCTGTCGTTCATCGGCCTTGTCGCGCCGACGCGATATAAGACCGGCTGTTTCCAGCCGCTTCAACAGCGGCGTCAATGTCCCGGAGTCCAGACTGAGCTTGTCACCGATAGCTGTGACAGTCTGGTTCTCCTCTTCCCATAATACCACCATCACCAGATATTGCGGATAGGTAAGCTTTAGCGCTGAAAGCCGAGGTTGATAGGCACGGGTTACGGCGTTAGCAGTGGAGTAAATGGCGAAGCAAAGGAAATTCTCCAGCTTCAACTGCGATTCCGGATTTTGCTTTTTCGGGGCCATTTTATCTTCCTTCTCAACAACTTGCTCAGGATAACCAAGCTCGATCAATCGTGCACCATTTAATTTTTCATCATTTATATAAAATAACTATTGCGCACAATTCAATTGCGTGCAATTTAATATGCATCGAGCAGATTACAATCGAAAGGAAAGAAAATGAGCATTCTTTATACAACCAGGGCAACAGCAACAGGCGGGCGCGATGGCAGCGCAAAGAGTGAAGATGGTCGTTTGGAAGTCACGCTTTCAACGCCCAAGGAACTCGGTGGCAATGGCGCACAGGGTACTAATCCCGAGCAGCTGTTTGGGGCTGGGTATTCAGCCTGTTTTCTGAGTGCATTGAAATTTGTCGCTTCGCAGAAGAAGGTCAAGCTGCCCGAAGAAACTGCCGTAACGGCAACCGTCGGCATCGGACCGCGTGAAGATGGCAAGGGTTTCGGTTTGGACGTTGCTCTCGCTGTGACATTGCCGGGTATTGAAGCTGGGCAGGCGCGCGAGCTCGTTGATGCAGCGCATATTGTTTGCCCTTACTCGGAAGCGACACGCAGCAATCTCGACGTACGCATTTCGATTAATTGACGCAAGACATGCTCTAACATCATGATCGACAACTTTAATAAATTAACCTCGCGCCGTTCTGTACTGACGGCGGGTATCGGAGCGGCAGCTGCTCTCAGTCTCCCCTCTCTCCCCGCGATGGCGGCCGATAAATCCAACCTGCCAGTGAAAGGACACAGAACAATGACCACGATCACAACCAAGGATGGTACAGAAATCTATTACAAGGATTGGGGCAAGGGACAGCCGGTCGTGTTCAGCCATGGCTGGCCGCTGACATCGGATGCCTGGGAAGATCAGATGTTCTTCCTTGCTTCGAAGGGCTACCGTGTGATTGCCCATGACCGTCGCGGTCATGGGCGTTCCAGCCAGCCTTGGAATGGCAATGACATGGATACCTATGCAGATGATCTGGCCGAGCTGTTTGAGAAACTCGATCTTAAAGATGCAATCATGGTTGGTCATTCGACAGGTGGCGGCGAAGTCGCCCGTTATATCGGTCGCCACGGCACAAGGCGTGTCGCCAAGGCAGTGCTTGTGGGTGCGGTGCCGCCGCTGATGCTGAAAACCGCGGCAAACCCCGAAGGCCTGCCTATCGATGTTTTTAATGGCATTCGTGATGGCGTGATTGCAGACCGGTCGCAGTTCTTCAAAGATCTGTCACTGCCATTCTATGGCTACAATCGCGCTGGTGCGAAAGAATCCGAAGGCATAAGAAATGCCTTCTGGTTGCAGGGCATGATGGCCGGAATGCCAGCCTCATATTTCTGCATCAAGGCATTTTCTGAGACGGATTTTACCGAAGATCTGAAGAAGTTCGACGTACCTACACTCTTCATCCATGGCGATGATGACCAGATCGTACCGATTGATGACGCTGCCCGCAAAGCCGTCAAGCTGGTGAAAAACGCCACCTTGAACGTTTATGCCGGTGCGCCGCATGGGCTTGCGACGACACATAAGGACAAGTTGAACGCCGATCTTCTGGCTTTTGCCAAATCCTGATTACAACCGCTTACAGCCCACGCTTGTCGATCATTGCATCGGGCGTGGGCATTTTACCCCGGAAAGCCTTGTAAAGCTCTTCGGGGTCTTTGCTACCGCCAGCCGAATAGATGTATTTCTTCAGCTTCGCGGCGAGGGCGCCGTTGAATGTGTCACCGGTCTCCTCAAAGGCCTTGAACGCGTCAGCATCGAGAACTTCCGACCACAGGTAAGAATAGTATCCGGCAGAATAACCATCACCGGAGAACACATGCTTAAAATGCGGCGTGCGATGGCGCATGATAATTGCATCGGGCATATCCAGCTGCCGCAGAGTGGTCGCTTCGAACTGGATGGGATCTTCGGATGGCATGCCATCCGCATGGAATGCCATATCAACCAGGGCAGATGAGGTAAATTCGACCGTTTTGAAACCAGCATTGAAAGTATCTGCGGCCAGTACCTTGTCGAGCAAGGTTTTTGGCATTGGCTCGCCTGTACGGTAGTGAACCGCGTATTTTTCGAGGATTGATGGTACCGTTAGCCAGTGCTCATAAAGCTGGGATGGAAGCTCGACGAAATCCCGTGACACTGATGTGCCTGAAACTGCAGGCCAAGTAACGTCTGACAGCAGCCCGTGCAAAGCATGGCCAAATTCGTGAAAGAGGGTGCGTGCACCATCCAGCGAGAGCAGGGCTGGCTCGCCTTTCAGCGGCTTGGCGAAGTTCATTACATTATAGATGATCGGCTTTTGCACATGGCCCAGCTTGTGCTGTGACTGCAATGCACCCATCCATGCGCCGGAATGCTTCGACTGGCGGTTGAAATAGTCGCCAAGAAATACCCCGCATTCGGTTCCATCAGAATTGAATACTTCCCAGGCCCTGACATCTGGATGCCAGGTGGCAATGCCGGTTTGTTCCTTGATGGTAATACCGAACAGACGCGTTGCTACATCGAAACAGGCTTCGATAATTTTCTCGAGCTGCAAATATGGCTTCAACTCGGCTTCATCGAAAGCAAAACGTTCGCTACGCAGCTTTTCTGTATAAAAACGCCAGTCCCACGGCGCAACCTTGTGATTGCGGCCCTCGTTGGTGATCAACTGCTGCAGATCGCCTTCTTCTTCGCTGGCACGCGCTTTCGCCTTCTGCCAGACAGGCTCCAAAAGATCCATTACGGCCTTGGGCGTTTTTGCCATGGTGTTGTCGAGCTTGTATGCGGCAAAACTTTTATAACCGAGAAGTTTGGCCTTCTCCGATCTGAGGGCCACTGTCTGCGCGACGATGGCAACATTGTCGGTATCACCGCCATTCTCGCCCCGTGCCGCCCAAGCCCGGAAAGCTTTTTCACGCAAGTCGCGATTCTCTGCGAATGACAGAAATGGCTCGATAATTTCACGTGACAATGTAACGGCCCAAGCACCTGTTTGCTTGCGCTCTTCAGCTGCACCGCGCATTGCATCCCGTACGAAATCCGGTACGCCCGCCAAATCAGCTTCGTCCGTGATAAACAAAGCCCAATCAGACTCATCCTTGAGGACGTTCTGATCAAATTGCGCTCCGAGACTGGCAAGCTTCTCGTTGATATCTGCAAGACGCGCCTTACCCTGCTCATCCAACCGGGCCCCGCTACGCACAAAACTTTTCCAGATCTTTTCCAGAACACGATCTGTTTCGGCATCAAGCCCCAGAAGGTCGCGCTGCTCATAGAGGGAGTCGATACGGGCAAATAAATGCGGATTCATCATGATAGAGGATGAATGGCGCGACAGTTTCGGAGCAATGGACCGCTCGAATGCCTGAATTGTGTCATTGGTGTTTGCGCCAGCCAGCGTCCAGAAAATGGATGACACGCGATCCAACATCTCACCGGAAAGCTGTAAAGCTTTCAGGGTATTGTCAATGGTCGGCGCTTCATGATGGCTGATAATTGCTTCGATGTCTGCAAGATCATCTGCTAGCGCCACGTCAAATGCCGCGTCAAAATCCTGATCGTTGAAGGCTGTGAAGTCCGGCAGACCAAGAGGCCCTGTCCAGTTCGTCAATGCAGTGTTGATGGCTGGTTTGGCAGAGGACATGGGAACTCCATCGTGTGGGCTGGATTGTGTTCTATCATCTAGGGTGCCGCTGTGATGGTCACAAGCGGCGAAATGAAAACGGCGGGACCAGCCCGCCGTCTATAGTCTCTAGCTGTTCCGTTTGCGGGCAGCCAAGGTGCGCAACCGCAAGGCATTGAGGCGGATAAAGCCTGCTGCATCCTTCTGGTCATAAGCGCCGCGATCGTCTTCGAATGTTACGAGAGCGTCAGAGTAGAGCGATTTGTTCGACTTGCGGCCTGAAACCATGACGTTGCCCTTGTAGAGTTTCAGACGAACACTGCCTTCCACATCTTCCTGGCTCTTGTCGATCATGGCCTGCAACATTTCACGCTCGGGCGAATACCAGAAGCCATTATAGATCAGCTCGGCATAGCGCGGCATGAACTCATCTTTGAGATGGGCGGCACCGCGGTCGAGCGTAATTGATTCCACCGCACGATGTGCGGCAAGCAGGATGGTGCCCCCCGGCGTTTCGTAAACGCCGCGCGATTTCATGCCAACGAAACGGTTCTCAACCAGATCAAGGCGACCGATACCATTGTCGCGGCCAAGATCATTGAGGGTCTTCAGCAGTGTGGCAGGTGAAAGCGGCTTGCCATCAATAGCGATTGCATCGCCCTTCTCGAAAGCGATCTCGATTTCTGTGACTTTATCGGGCGCTTCCATGGGTGAGATGGTGCGCTGGTGCACATATTCGGGTGCTTCCTGCCATGGGTCTTCCAACACTTTGCCTTCCGAGGAAGAATGCAGGAGATTGGCGTCCACGGAGAATGGCGCTTCGCCAAGTTTGTCTTTGGCGATTGGGATCTGGTGTTCGCGCGCAAATTCCAAAAGGTCTGTACGGGACTTGAATGTCCAGTCGCGCCAAGGCGCAATGACTTTGATGTCAGGATTGAGTGCATAGGCGGAAAGCTCGAAACGAACCTGATCATTGCCTTTGCCCGTTGCACCATGCGCAATTGCGTCTGCACCAGTGCGGGCAGCGATTTCAACGAGGTGCTTGGAGATGAGCGGGCGGGCTATCGACGTCCCAAGCAGGTAAACGCCTTCATAGACGGCATTGGCGCGGAACATCGGGAAAACAAAGTCGCGAACAAATTCTTCACGCACATCTTCAATGTAAATTTCCTTGATGCCGAGCATTTCGGCCTTTTTGCGTGCCGGCTCCAGTTCTTCGCCTTGCCCAAGATCGGCAGTGAAGGTAACGACCTCTGCGCCAAGTTCCGTTTGTAGCCATTTCAGGATGATTGATGTATCCAACCCACCCGAATAGGCCAGCACGACTTTCTTGACGTCTTTCCATTTGTTCATTGCATGTATCCTGTCTGTTGATTGCCGTCGCAATCCTGAAATTTCAGTTGGGGTCTTGTAGCATTTGCGCCGCTATTGGCAAGCGCAGCTAAAAGAGGATGAGATGCAAATACGTATGGCGTGAAGCTGTTTTTCGCGTTAGCTTCCGCCGAGTTTTTCCCGGAGCCTCTGATGACCTTCATTCCCGATTGGCCGATTATACTGCAATTCATCGTTGCCACTTTTGTGCTTTCGATTACTCCGGGACCGGATATGACATTATTTGTCGGGCGGTCACTGTCCGAAGGCAAGGCTGCTGGTTTTGCCTGTCTGGCAGGAGCCTGCACTGGTATCGTTATCCACACGACCATGGTGGCCATTGGTCTCTCAGCACTGATCGTCGCTTCGCCATCCGCATTTCTTGCACTCAAGGTCGTAGGCGCTGGTTATTTGATGTGGCTGGCTTATCAGGCAATCCGCTATGGCTCGGCATTCTCTCCGGAGAAGAAGACCAACCAAGCTCACACATTGTTTCAGAACTGGTTGACAGGATTGGGTATCAATCTTCTCAACCCAAAGATCATCCTTTTCTTCATGACGTTCCTGCCGCAGTTCGTTTCCGCCAGCGATCCGCATGCGCCGGGCAAGCTGTTTTTTCTTGGCGTGCTTTTCATACCGCTATCCTTGCCGGTGGTTGCGCCAATGATCATTGCGGCTGACAGGTTTTCAATGTTGCTGAGGAAAAACCCGACCGTGACACGTATTACGGATTGGCTGTTTGCCGGGGTGTTCTCGGCGTTTGCCGCCAAGATACTGCTCGCACAGGCAAAGTGACTCAGGGCAGATTTGTCGGGCGTGGCGCAATGATACCAGCGCTACGGCCGGAAATCATCCAATAGACAAAGCCGCCAACGATGCCCGTTGCCAGTATTGCGGCAAAGGTGCTGATATCTTCAGTTTGCGGGCGCCATTTCCAGACGATAATGACTACTGCCGTTGCTGCGCCGCCGAGCGTGTAGAATAGCCAGTCGCGCCATGCGGTCAGTTCAGCATAGATTATGATAACAGCCGCCGGAATGAATATACTATAGCCAATCGCGGATGCAAAAGCCGGTATCGTCAGATAAAGAAACGGCCCTTCGCCTCCCAGCCATTCTGTGCTGCCGACAAGGAGCATATTCAGAAACAGCGACGCGGCAAAGACAGCGCAAACAAATCCAGTCACGATCAGCGTAAAGCGCGCGAGATACAGCACGCCGGTTCAGTCTTCGCCGTGGCCGGCAATCATTGCCGCTTCAAATGCCAGACGCTCTGTCTTCTTCATACGTTCCGACTCCGATTTAAGCTGGCCGCATGCGGCAAGAATATCCCGGCCGCGCGGTGTACGGATAGGCGATGCATAGCCAGCCGCGTTCACATAATCGGCAAATTTCTCTATCTGCTCCCAATCGGAACATTGATAATTGACACCGGGCCAAGGGTTGAAGGGGATCAGATTGATCTTGGCCGGAATGCCCTTGAGCATTCTCACCAGTTCCTTCGCATCATCAAGCGAGTCATTCACGCCCTTAAGCATGACATATTCGAACGTAATGCGTTTTGAATTGGACAGGCTCGGATAGGCGCGGCAAGCCGCGAGCAATTCCTTAAGAGGATATTTCTTGTTAATCGGCACCAGCATGTCACGAAGATCGTCAGTCACCGCATGCAGCGAGATTGCAAGCATCACGCCAATCTCTTCACCCGCACGGTAAATTTCTGGCACGACGCCGGATGTCGAAAGAGTAATACGCCGACGGGATAGTGAAAGACCCGCATCATCGGCAGCGATCAGCAGTGCCTTCTTGACGTTCTCGAAGTTATAAAGCGGCTCACCCATACCCATCATGACGATGTTGGATACTTTGCGGCCCTCTGCCGGGACCATTGTACCATCTGGTGTGTTACGATCCGGAAAATCACCAAGACGATCACGCGCCACCAGAAGCTGCGACAGAATTTCTTCGGCGGTCAAATTTCGCACAAGCTTCTGTGTGCCGGTGTGGCAGAACGAGCAGGTGAGTGTGCAGCCCACCTGGCTGGAAATGCAAAGAGTGCCTCGCCCTTCTTCCGGAATATAAACCGTCTCGATCTCTACAGGCCGGCCGGCACCACGCGGCGGAAACCGGAATAGCCATTTGCGCGTGCCGTCATTGGAAATTTGCTCTTCCACGATCTCAGGTCGGGCAATGTTGAAGTTTTTATCCAATAAATCACGCATCTCGCGCGAAATATTCTGCATGTCATCGAAATGTGAAACACCGCGAACATACAGCCAATGCCAGACCTGCGCCACGCGCATTTTAACTTGACGTTCGGGGACACCGACCGCAATGAGTGCCTCGGCAATTTCGGGGCGCGTCAGGCCGATTAGCGATGGCTTTTCAGCAATCGGCGCGCGAACGGCATCACGGGATTTATCCCGGGCAACAGGATGTGTCAGGTCAAGCGATACGGACATGGGTTTTTCTAACGTTCTTAACGGAAGCGGGGCTCATACCACGTTCCGGCGGCCACGTCACCTATGCACGCAAAATGACCCGCCTGGTCTGGCTCCAAGCAGGGCCATTGCTTGAAATCGAATTGAGGTGCCCGGATCAATTACAGGTAGAAATCGCCTTGAGGGCTGCCGTAACGCCTTTGAGTGAATAGGCGTAACTTGTCTTCGTGCCACGCTTGGAAACAGCATTGATTGTCATTTTCTGACCCGCCCGCAGGGCGGCAACAAGCTGCGGCTCTTCCGCTGCATTTTCCATCCAGCCATGGCTGCCATTGGTGAACATGGAAAAGGTGCGCTGGTCAATCTTGACCAAGACTTTTGAATTTTCCTGCAAATCGTAGCCGGCTTTGAATTGAGGCTCGAAGCTGACATTCTGGCCAGGCTTCTGGCTTACCATGAAGAAATTGTCGCCATGATCAACTTGCGCTGGTTGTTTATCGACCGGAACAGACAAAACGTAGCAGACCTTACCCTTACCCTGCTGATAGCTATAGGCACCCCATGCGTTAAACTGGCTGATCTGACTCGGGGTCTGGGCAAAAGCTGTCCCCACCAGCCCAAGCATGAGCACAGAGGTTGCTACGATCGATTTTCCAAACATTTTACCTACCAGTTTTATTGTGCACTTCATAACTCATGAACCGGCAATGGTCCGAAATGTAATCCGGATGCCGCATTGTCCAGTTCGCTTGTCTTAATTTGGCTTAATCTGGGTTACCAAACGGTGAAGACAGGTCAAAAAAGCAATTTTTAGAGCCAGAAAGGTCATAGCCTCATTCAAGTCCGATGCGCTAACACCAGCCAAATAAAAGCGGCGAGACTTTGGCATTCAGGCTCTTCACAGTCTTGTGATGTCGATCAGTCTTTCTTGTCTGTATCCAGATCCGCGATCGCCTGTCGTGCAGCGGCCCGATGTGCCGGAGTGATGTTGGTGCGGATAGCGCTTAATGCGGCCATCATGACGGCCACATCGTCGGTGAAGCCGAGACCAAGAATGAAGTCCGGAATGAAATCCAGCGGCAGGACAAAATATGCCAGTGACGCCAGCAATATACCGCGAACTTTCGTGGGGGTGGCGGGATCAAGTGCACAAAAATAACCAGCGACCACTTCGTCGAGAAATGGAATGTTCTTTGCAGCCTTACGCACGGTTTTCCAGAAAGACGCGCGAACACGCTCCTCACGTGAGCGCTGCTGATGGGCGCTGCCAGGCTCCAGAATTTCACCGATCTTGATCTCGTCCATTCCTTTTCCTTCGAGTTATTCTGCAAGAACATGGGAAGGAAGAAGGGATGGTGCAAGAGTTTCGCTCACAATGGTGTGAATTCTTTGGTAAGCGAGATCGTCAAAGCCACATTTCAGATTATGGTGCGACAATGAAAACTTTGCCGTTTCGGTCTGTCCTTTTTGTATGTCTTGGCAATATTTGCCGGTCGCCATTAGCAGAAGGCGTATTCAGATCTGTGCTGGAAGCAGGAGGCAAGGCAGCGGGAATTTTGATCGATTCGGCAGGAACCAATGGTTATCACACCGGCGAAGCTCCGGATGCGAGATCAATCAAAGTAGCTGGGCGATATGGTATCGATATTGCCGGTCAACAATGCAGGCAGCTGACGGCAGATGACTTTCACCGCTTTGACCTGATTGTCGGCATGGACAGAATGAACATGACTGCTATCGAGAAGCGCCGTCCCGCTGGCGCCTCCGCGCAGACGGGACTGTTTTATGAGATCGCTCTCGGCGATGCCAAGCAAATCCCTGACCCTTATTACGGCACAGATACTGATTTCGAAACGATCTACCGGATGATCCTTGCCGCTTCAAAAGGTCTTTCTGCGAGATTTTGATAAGAGGACCGGCGTGACTCAAGAGGCCAGGCCTCCTCGACAATATAGGGTCCACCGCCAACTGAATCGCGTGATGACATCAGCACAAAACGCCCCACAGAAAAGGGCGCCGTGGAGAAATTTCCCCGCGAGGAGAGGTAATGGGCAATTTCCTCGTTACGGACATTGCGTAGCCGCGCCAGCGAAACGTGAGGGGTAAACTTCCGGGGATCAGGACCGAGCATCAGGCGTTGGCAGATGCGCTCTATTTCAGCTTGCAGGGCCTGAATATCGGGCGAAGGCGCGACAGAGGCAACCACACTGTGCGGCTTCTTGGAGCCAAAGGCCTTAACACCTGAAAGGCGAAGCGTGAACTCCGGGCGCCTTATACGGTCAAGTGCGTTCGCCACTTCGTCGGCAACATGACCTTCGACATCCCCGATAAAACGCAATGTGATGTGATAGTTTTCGACATCGATCCATCGGGCTCCAGGGAGTCCGCCGCGCAACAACGACAGCGAAAGTGCGGCGTCGCGCGGAATTTCGAGGGCAGTAAAGAGACGCGGCATAAGGCATCCTCCCCGAATCGAGTTGTACCCCTAGAGAATCATCGAACCTGTCCGGGGGCAAGCCATAGTTCACATATTATTGCCCTGCGCGACAAATTGGACACGGTATAGCGAGGCTGTGCTCTATTGCGATACGTTGGAGCCAGTGGCTTTATTCGTCAGTGATGTGTTGCCAGCTATTGTCTTTTTGATGATCGGTAAAAACCCGTCCACCATTTTAGCAACACCTTCCGTATTTGGGTGCATGCCGTCTTCCAGCTGCAATGGCTTTTGTGCCGCTACACCTTCCATGAAGAAAGGATAGAGCGGGACATCATATTTCTGAGCCAATCGCGGAAAAATCGCGTTGAACCTTTCCTCGTAATCACTACCCATATTCGGGGGAGCAAGCATTCCAGCCAGAATGATTTGGACCTTGCGCTGTTGCAGCTTCTCGATGATTTCGGAAAGGTTCTTTTCGCTTATTTCGGGGGAAAGACCCCGAAGCGCGTCATTTGCGCCGAATTCCAGAATAACCAGATCGGTGCCTTCCGGCACGGACCAATCCAGCCTGCTCACGGCATCAGTTGTTGTCTCACCCGCCACGCCGGCATTTGCGACTGTGACGTTAATGCCCTCATCCTTCAGTGCCCTTTCCAGCTGGGCCGGAAATGAGTCTTGAACAGGTAGTTCAAATCCCGACATCAGGCTGTCACCAAAGCCCACAACGGACAGCGGTTGTCCGGACACGGTATTTTGATTGGCCAAAGTCGAAACAGGCAGGGCAACAAGACTAAGAAAAACAACAATTCTTATCAATGGTTTGAATATCATTTCGGGACACCCATATCAGATCAACTGCATTGCATGTTGTGTGGACCATATCGCAAAGGAAGTCTTTTCGTGACGAAATCCGTTATCAAGCTCGATCACATTGAGTTGACACTCGGCACCGGTGCTTCTGCAGTGCATGTCCTCAAAGGCATTTCTCTCGATATAGATGCGGGCCAATCCGTTGGGATTGTCGGGCCGTCAGGGTCAGGAAAATCTACCCTTTTAATGGTTTTGGCCGGACTTGAGCATGTGGACTCCGGCTCGGTTCAGATATCAGGCACAAGGCTTGAAACATTGAGCGAGGATGCGACAGCGGCATTTCGCGGCCAGAATATTGGTATTGTTTTCCAGTCATTTCATCTGATCCCAAATATGACAGCACTGGAAAATGTGGCGGTTCCCTTGGAGTTGGCCGGAAAGCCAGGCGCTTTTGTCATTGCAGAACGCATGCTTTCAGCCGTGGGTCTGGCTGATCGCGTCACCCATTATCCGGGTGAACTTTCCGGCGGGGAACAACAGCGCGTGGCTATTGCCAGAGCTCTTGCACCGTCGCCCAAAATCCTGATTGCCGATGAACCAACCGGAAATCTCGATACGACCACAGGGCGGCAAATCACCGATCTTCTTTTTGAAAAACAGCGCGAGTTGGGCATTACCTTGGTGCTTGTCACCCATGATACCAGCTTGGCTGCGCGCTGCGACCGGGAAATTCGCGTCCGCTCAGGCCTGATCGAGTCGGATGAAGGCGCATCTGCATTGGCAAAAACCGCATGAGCAGTTCACCATTTGGTTCGGGCCCAACGTTGAAACTGGCTTTGCGATTTGCGCTGCGGGAAATGCGCGGCGGCCTGTCAGGATTCTATATATTCCTCGCCTGTATCGCACTCGGGGTCGCTGCGATTGGCGGTGTGAACTCGGTTGCCAATTCGGTGAATGCGGGAATCTCAATCCAAGGCCAGAGTATTCTCGGCGGCGATATTCGCTTCCAGCTTAACCAGCGCGAAGTTACTACCGGAGAACGGACCTTCCTCGAAAGCAAAGGCAAAGTGGCGGTGAGCGCCAATATGCGCTCCATGGCCCGGCTTCCCGATGGCAGCGACCAGTCGCTGGTGGAAGTCAAGGCGGTTGACGACTCCTATCCTTTGAATGGAAAATTGGAAACGGCTCCAAAACTTGATCATCAGGCGCTCTTCGGCGAAAAAGACGGTGCTTATGGTGTGGCGGTTGCAGAGATATTTCTTGAACGACTGCGTTTGAAGCTCGGCGACCGCATTCTTCTCGGCTCGGCAAGTTTTGAAGTTCGCTCCGTCATCGTGAATGAGCCGGATGCACTTTCCGACGGCTTCGGTTTTGCACCACGTTTCATGGTGTCGCTTGAAGGACTTGGTGCCGCAGGACTTGTCCAGCCCGGTAGTCTCGTCGATCACAATTACAAAATTTCGCTCCCGGCAGGCTCCAGCGAGCAGGCTATCACGCTCATTCGCAATGAAGCACAAGAAAAGTTCCCGCAGGCCGGTTGGACCATTCGCAGCCGCACCAATGCCGCCCCCTCGCTCAGCGCCAATATTGAACGCTTCTCACAGTTCCTGACACTGGTCGGATTGACCGCCCTCGTCGTTGGCGGTGTTGGAGTGGCCAATGCCGTTCGATCCTACCTTGATGGCAAGCGCGGCGTTATCGCAACCTTCAAATCACTGGGCGCGCCGGGATGGTTCGTTATTGCAGTCTATCTCTTTCAGATCGTCATCCTCGCCATTGTCGGCATTCTGATAGGTCTGATTGCAGCCGCTGCTATTCCCTATCTGGCAGCCTATGCACTGCAAAACGTTCTTCCCATTGCAGGATCGGGCGGTTTTTATCCAGGCGCATTGCTCTGGGCTGCCCTGTTCGGCCTTTTGACTACGCTGGCCTTTGCAATCCTGCCTTTAGGGCGCGCGCGCGACGTTCCAGCCACAGCCTTGTTCCGCGAGCAGGGTTTCGACCAGCGCGGCTGGCCAAAACCCGCCTATATTGGCATTGCTGTCGCGCTGATTGGAGCGCTTTGTCTGCTGGCAATCTATTTCGCCTATGACCGGCGTATTGCAATTGTGTTCGTGGGTGCCGTTGCTGTTTCGTTTGTGATCTTGCGTGCCGTTTCCAGCCTCGTCCAATGGTTGGCGCGCCGTGCGCCTCGCGTTTCTTCGACAGCGCTTCGTCTGGCTATTGGCAATATTCACCGACCTGGCGCGTTAACGCCCTCTGTGGTTTTGTCGCTTGGTCTCGGTCTGACCCTGCTTGTTTCCCTTGCTTTGATTGATGGCAGCCTCAGACAGCAATTGGCCGGCAATCTGCCTGAAAAGGCACCAAACTTCTTCTTCGTGGATATCCAAAGCAGGGAAATAGATCAGTTCAAGGATTTACTGCAGAAATCTGCCCCCAATGGAAAGATTGTAAGCGCGCCGATGCTGCGTGGCCGTATCGTGGCTTTCAACGGCACTGATATTACCAAAATGATCATTCCGCCGGAAGGTGCGTGGGTGCTGCGTGGTGACAGAGGGATTACCTACGCGAAGAACGTGCCGGAGAATTCAACCCTGACCGAGGGAAGTTGGT
Source organism: Phyllobacterium sp. K27 (assembly GCF_054796155.1). Classification (NCBI taxonomy): domain Bacteria; kingdom Pseudomonadati; phylum Pseudomonadota; class Alphaproteobacteria; order Hyphomicrobiales; family Phyllobacteriaceae; genus Phyllobacterium; species Phyllobacterium sp. K27. The sequence continues at coordinate 556,318 of NZ_CM139240.1, forward strand.
GGCCCGCGGATTATAGCGGAGAGCCGCTGGTGTCATTTTCGGCAGAGGAAGGCCGTAATCTCGGCCTGAAGATTGGTGATACTGTTACCGTTAATGTTCTTGGCCGCAACATGACGGCGCGCATTGCCAATTTTCGCGAAGTACAATGGGAATCGCTTGCAATCAACTTTGTCATGGTCTTCTCGCCCAATACTTTTACCGGGGCTCCACATGCATGGTTGGCAACATTGTCAGATCCCACTGCGACCACGGCAGCAGAAGCCAATGTCATGCGGGAGGTAACCAGTGCCTATCCCGCCGTCACGTCAGTTCGTGTCAAGGACGCCATCACGATTGCGAACGAGCTTGTAGGACAATTGGCAGTGGCCATTCGTGCCGCTGCATCGGTTGCCTTGATCGCATCAATACTGGTCTTGGGCGGTGCATTGGCAGCAGGGAACCGGGCACGTATTCACGATGCAGTGGTGTTGAAAACGCTTGGTGCGACGCGGCGAACCCTTATCCAGGCCTTTACGCTTGAATATGTGCTTCTGGGACTTTCGACGGCGGTATTTGCGCTGTTGGCAGGCGGCTTGGCGGCCTGGTATGTGATCGTTCGGGTCATGACGCTGCCAGCCTCATTCCAGCCGGAAGTCGCTGTCGTTACCGTTGCCGTGGCCCTGATTCTGACGGTAGGATTTGGACTTGCGGGGACATGGCGCATACTTGGGCAGAAGGCCGCGCCTGTGCTCAGAAACCTTTGAAATGATTAAAAACATGTAATTTTTGACAGTTTAAGGCTTATTTTGCAATTACGCACGCAATCTTGAGCAAAACAGGACTTGTTATAGGGCGGGTTAATCACCATAATTCTTATCAAGGCATGCTGGGGTCCCGCCAGCGGCGCCTGGGGGATAGTCCCCGACACAAGGGCGGGACGAAGCAATGAGGAAAACCATGGCTGACTATCGCAATATCCAGGCCCAGAATACGGCCGGAGTGCGTGTGGACGCGGGGATCGATCAAGGTCTACGCAGCTACATGCTGAAGGTCTACAATCTTATGGCGATCGGTCTCGCAGTGACCGGTCTTGCCGCACTCGCAATCGTTTATATGACAACGACCAATGATGCGTCGCTTGCGGCTGCAACATTGCCAAACGGCAAGATGCTGACCAGCTTCGGCGTTACGTTCTTCGTATCGCCATTGAAGTGGGTGGTAATGCTCGCGCCGCTGGCTGCAGTGTTCTTCCTGAGCTTCCGCATTAACTCGATGAGCGTTGCCGCTGCCCAGACCACGTTCTGGGTCTATGCTGCTCTTGTGGGCGCGTCGCTCTCTTCAATCTTCCTGGTCTATACTTCAGGAAGCATTGTTCAGACGTTCTTCATCACGGCAGCGTCGTTTGGCGCGCTTTCGCTGTACGGCTATACAACCAAGCGTGATCTTTCCGGTTTCGGTTCATTCCTGTTCATGGGTATAATCGGTATCCTGCTTGCTTCGGTGGTCAATATCTTCCTTCAGTCGAGCGCATTGCAATTCGCTATCTCGGCGATCGGTGTGCTGGTGTTTGCGGGCCTTACCGCCTATGATACCCAGCAGATCAAGGAAATGTATTACGAAGGCGACGATTCAGACTCCTATGGCCGCAAGGCAATCATGGGCGCACTTCGTCTCTATCTCGACTTCATCAATATGTTCATGTTCCTGCTGCAATTCCTGGGCAACCGCGAATAGCATTTGCGTTGGAACGAGTAATGGAAAAGGGCAGCTCCAAGCTGCCCTTTTTTATGCCTTCCATAGAAATGTTTGATCCAATTTGCCGTGTCAGCCCTTTAATTCCATAACAAACAGGTGCATGAAAGTTGCCAAGATTTACCCATCAAGCGAAGCCCATGTCCGACATTCATATTCGCCCTGCGCAGCCCGCCGATCTGGAAGCCATCACTGACATCTATCGGGATGCCGTCCTCCACGGCACAGCCACCTATGAGATCGACCCGCCTGATCTTCAGGAAATGACGAACCGGTTTCATACGCTCACCTCCGATGGCTTTCCTTATGTTGCCGCTGAACAGGATGGCAAAGTGATTGGCTATGCCTATGCCAGCTATTTCCGGGCGCGGCCTGCCTATTGGTGGATGGTTGAAGACTCGATCTATATAGCGCCGGAAGCCAAGGGCAAGGGATTGGGCAAAATCCTCATTCAGCGGCTCATTGATGATTGCACTGCCTTGGGATTCCGTCAGTTCCTTGCGGTTATTGGCGATGGTCATGAGGGGTCTGCCTCTGTCCGTCTGCACACCAAGGCAGGCTTTCGGTATTGCGGCAAGATAGAAGCCTCCGGCTTCAAGCATGGCCGCTGGCTGGATACGGTTCTGATGCAGCTTGACATGAATGGCGGCGCAGCAACCCTTCCAGATAAGCCACCGCTTAGAGCCTTTCCTGCTTAAAAAGATAAGGCTCTAATAATCAGCTGCGCACGATGCTCAACGTCTTGTCGAAAACGCGCAAGACCCTATCGAGCTCGTGCCCGCGTTTAAGAATCAGGCCACTTGCGGCGATGACGCTATAGGCGCCCTGCTTGCGCGACAGCTTGGGGTTCTTTTCAATGCGAAACATCGGGACTTCGCTGGTGCGTCGGAAAACCGAAAATATGGCTCTGTCAGAAAGATGGTCGATGGCATAGTCGCGCCATTCGCCGGCGGACACCATAAACCCATAGACACGCAAGATCTGATTGAGTTCGCGCCGATTAAAGGTGATTGGCAAATCATTGTTTCGAACGAGGGGGATGAGTTTCGCCTGACGCTGCGAATCGTCGCCACCTGCATTGCTGTCCATCAATCAACCGCCTTTGAATTTGTCGTGTGACACCTGGATGACAATAAGGTGACCCCATCCGGCCGATTTTACAAGCTCGCAGATTCTCCTGGCACAATTTTTATCGACACGGCTTCCACCATTTGTCGTCTCACGAACCAATACGAGGTGAAGCGAATGGTGATTGAGCGACACTTTCTCGCCACACTCTTTACGCATTGCCGCCGGATTTCGAAACGAACATCCAGTGGTGTTGCCAGAGACGGTTTGATCAGGACAGTTCGATTACCCAAGCCCCCCGCCCCAAGCGGATTGTTCAGATTAGTCCAATAGTTCTCAGCATATTGGCAACATGCCCCAATAGCTCAGGCCGGATTTATCCGGCCTGTTTTTGTTGAAACTATTTGGCTGCCATGATTGATGCGCCGATTATCGGCCCGGGCTGGCCCTCGCCAAGCATTTCTTGCAACAGCACTGCGCAGCCTGAAGCTTTCTTGCTGGCAAGCTCACTCACCGGAATCTCGATCTGCTGAGCATTGCCGTCCCACATGCCCACAGTTTCCATGGCACGCACGCTATTGGCATAGCTCACCATGCGCCCGGTATTTTCACCCCTTGGTATCGAGACGATGCTCTCGCGATTGAAATATGCGAGGACGACGCGGACAGGGTTTGTTGTGACCGGCCCGGAGCCGATGTCAATAAGAAGCCGATTTTTTGCAGCCTTTTCAATGGAAACCGGCACTGTCAGTCCGGAGGGAGTATCGCGCATCTCCGCAATCCGTCGGCGGATCTTCGTTTCATCCTGCCCATTCATATGCTCGCGGCCATTAATGATAACCTGTGGCGTGTAAACGCCATTCAGGCCAAGGGCCTTGCGGTATTCATTCTGGCGCTCAGTGTTTTCGGGCAAAGCGAGATTGTCTGTCCAGCCCCGATAATCCCAGTAGTCGACATGGAAAGCCAGCGCTACGACCTTTCCTTCGGTTGCCAGTTTTTTGAGAACGGCATCAGCGGGGGGACATGATCCGCAACCTTGCGATGTATAAAGCTCAACGACACCTTCCGGCTTCGTTCCTGCATCTTCCGCGCAGACCGGTACCACATAAGCAATCGCTGCCAGAAGAGGCAGGCCGATGGCCAAGAGTTTTGAGGTGGTGCGCGTGAGCAAGATTGGGCTTTCTTGGTGAAATTTCTAAATCTTATCTGTCAGATTGGTTGCCAGAAGATTGATAGGAGTCCGTTCATTCAAGAGGAAGTCACTTTGAGGTGAATTCGATCACGAATGCTGTACCACTCAACGATGAAGGGCCACCGATCGCCCGGCGGCCCTTCAAAACTCAACTAGATGATGCCAAATCAGGCAGCGAGATCGCGCAGAACGTATTGCAGGATGCCGCCATTCTTCAGATATTCCAGTTCATCGATGGTATCGATGCGGCAGATCAGAGGAACCTGCTTCACCTGACCATCAGCAAACGTCACCGTGGCAAATGTTTTCTGCCGCGGCTGGATCGTGGCGAGACCCTCAATGGAGACGATTTCATCGCCCTTCAGACCCAGCGACTGCCAGCTTGTGCCATCCTCGAGAACGAACGGAACAATGCCCATACCGACAAGGTTCGAACGGTGGATACGCTCGAAAGACTGGGAGATAACGGCGCGAACGCCGAGCAGGTTTGTACCCTTCGCAGCCCAGTCGCGTGACGAGCCGTTGCCATATTCCACACCAGCGAAAATCACCAGCGGCACGTTCTCACGGCGATATTCCATTGCCGCATCATAGATCGGCATTTCTTCCTTGGTCGGATAATGGATAGTGTAACCGCCTTCACGGCCATTTTCACCGAGCATATGGTTGCGGATACGGATATTGGCAAAAGTACCACGCATCATAACTTCATGGTTGCCGCGACGTGTGCCGTACTGGTTGAAGTCCAGGGGAGCCACACCGTGATCGGTCAGATACTGACCGGCTGGTGAAGCTGCCTTGATCGAACCAGCTGGAGAAATATGGTCGGTGGTGATCTTGTCGCCAAACAGGCCGAGAATCCGCGCACCCTTGATGTCGTTGACTTTACCCGGTGTCTTGCCCATGCCAACAAAATATGGCGGGTTCTGCACATAAGTGGAATTGTCATCCCACGCATAGGTCTGACCAGCAGGCACTTTAACGTTCTGCCAATTCTCATCACCCTTGAACACGTCCGCGTATTTTGCCGAGAAGAGCTTGCGGGTAACATTCTTGGTGATGAATTCCTGGATTTCGTGGCTGGAAGGCCAGATATCCTTGAGGAAAACAGGATTGCCGTTTTGATCTTCTCCAAGTGGCTCGGTTGTCAGATCCTTGGTAACCGTACCGGCCAAGGCATAGGCCACAACCAGAGGTGGCGAGGCAAGATAGTTTGCCTGCACGTCCGGCGATACACGGCCTTCGAAATTACGGTTGCCGGATAGAACAGCAGCGGCAATCAGGCCCTTATCATTGATTGTCTTGGAGATCGGGGCAGGCAATGGACCGGAATTGCCAATGCATGTCGTGCAACCGAAACCAACCAGGTTGAAGCCGAGCTTATCGAGTTCAACCTGCAAACCTGCGCTCTCCAGATAGGCGGCAACGACCTGCGAGCCGGGGGCGAGCGAAGTCTTGACCCAAGGCTTGGATTTCAGGCCCTTGGCAACTGCGTTGCGGGCGAGGAGACCAGCGGCAATCAGAACACTTGGATTTGACGTATTGGTGCAGGACGTGATGGCGGCAATGGCAACATCGCCATGGCCCAGATCATAATTCTCGCCCTCGACCTGATAACGTGCATCGAGCTGTTCAGTCTTCTTGTATTCCTTCTGCAAAGATTCGCGGAAGCCCGATGCAATTCCTTCCAGCGCAATACGGCCTTCAGGACGCTTGGGACCAGCCATGGATGGCACGACTGTCCCAAGATCCAGTTCCAGCGTATCAGTAAAGACCGGATCGGCAGCACCTGCTTCGCGCCACATGCCCTGTGCTTTGGAATAGGCTTCTACCAGCGCCAAACGATCCTCGTCGCGGCCAGACATGTGCATATAGTTGATGGTTTCGCTGTCAATTGGGAAGAAGCCGCATGTTGCGCCATATTCCGGACCCATATTGCCGATGGTGGCGCGGTCTGCGAGCGTCATGGAATCAAGACCCGGACCGAAGAATTCGACGAACTTTCCGACGACGCCCTTCTTGCGGAGCATCTGGACAACGGTAAGAACCAGATCGGTTGCCGTAACGCCTTCCTTGACCTTGCCGGTCAGGCGGAAGCCGATGACTTCTGGCAGAAGCATGGAAACAGGCTGACCGAGCATGGAAGCTTCGGCTTCAATGCCGCCAACACCCCAACCGAGAACACCAAGACCATTGACCATGGTGGTGTGCGAATCGGTGCCAACGCAGGTGTCAGGGTAAGCGACTGTCACGCCGTCTTCTTCCTTGGTCCAGACGCCCTGTGCCAGATATTCGAGGTTTACCTGATGGCAGATGCCTGTGCCGGGTGGAACAACGCGGAAGTTCTTGAACGCCTGCTGGCCCCACTTCAGGAAGCGGTAACGCTCGCCATTGCGCTCATATTCCAGATCAACATTGCGCTTGAAAGCTTGCGGGTTGCCAAATTCGTCAACGATGACGGAGTGGTCGATAACCAGATCGACGGGAACGAGCGGATTGATCTTTTCAGGGTCGCCGCCGAGATTGACCATTGCATCGCGCATTGCGGCGAGATCGACGACTGCTGGAACGCCGGTGAAATCCTGCATGAGAACGCGGGCAGGGCGATAGGCAATTTCAGCGCCGGCAGAGCCACGGTCGACGAGCCATTTGGCGACGTTTTCGATGTCTTTCTTGAAAACAGAGCGGTTGTCTTCAAAGCGTAGCAGGTTTTCAAGCAGGACTTTCATGGAGAATGGAAGTGCGGAGATACCTTCCAAGCCATTCTTTTCGGCTTCGGTCAAACTGAAATAAACATATTCCTTATTCCCCACGGTGAGGGTTTTACGGCATTTAAAACTATCAATCTGAGACATTTTGCGTTCGTCCTTATGCTGAGGCCTAAACCCGGGACGAACGCCTTTGCCGCGTTTCAAGGACGCGCTAAGGTGCGGGTGCAGTCATTTCCGCTGTCCGTCCCGCAGCAAATACCAAGAAGTACTCGCTCGAGATCGGCCAAAATTGTTTCCACGCCGACCGCTGGCATGGTTGACTGGTATATAGAGTTTTTCCGTGATTTGTGCCAGACCGTAAGGCGCAAAAATACGGGCTGCGGCGAAATGGTCATTTGGTTGCTCTCAAAACAGAAAAAGCGGGTTTTTCATGCAGTTAGTAACCAAAGGGTTGGGCGGAGAGCGGGGCGGGGAAATCTTGTTTTCCGGGCTCAACTTTACCATTCATGCTGGCGAAGCCCTGCTTATCACCGGGCCAAATGGAGTTGGCAAATCGACGCTGCTTCGAATCGCGGCAGGGCTGTTGCGGCCAGCCGAAGGAGAAATACAACTTAAGGATAATCCCGATCAGTTCGAGACACTTGGCGCGGCATGTCACTTCCTCGGGCATATGAATGCAATGAAACCCGCGCTGACCCTGGAGGAAAATCTTCGTTTCTGGCAGTCCTTTCATGGTGTCGAAGCGCGGTCGGTATCTGAAGCATTGGAAATGGTGGGATTGGCTGATATCGGACATTTGCCCTTTGGCTATCTCTCCACCGGACAGAAACGCCGCGCCAGCATAGCGCGGCTTCTCGCCAGTGATAGGCCTATATGGCTTCTGGATGAGCCGACTGCAGGGCTGGATAAGTCATCCGAAGCGCAGTTTTCGGCATTGATGCAGGCTCATCTGGGGAATGGCGGCATCATAATGGCGGCAACACATTTGCCGCTTGGATTGCCTCATTTCCGAGAACTCACGCTTGAGGCGATCAGCTGATGGGCGCCTTGTTTATTCGTGATGCCCGTCTAGGTCTGCGGGCGGGCGGGGGCGTCATGGTCGGAATATTGTTCTTTCTGGCCATGATCGCTGTTGTACCTTTCGGTGTGGGCCCTGATCTAAAGCTTCTTGCGCGTATTGGTGCGGCCATGCTGTGGATCGGCGCTTTGCTTGCAACGTTGCTCGGTCTTGACCGGCTGTTTCAGGCAGATCGCGATGATGGTTCGCTTGATCTTCTGATCATGAGTTCTGAACGTCACATGCTGGCACTGACGGTGCTGGTCAAATGCCTTGCACACTGGACAGTGAGCGTTTTGCCGCTGGTCATTGCAGCGCCTCTGCTGGGGTTGTTCATGAACATGGAGCCCATGGCAATTGGTGCAACAACATTGACGCTTCTGATTGGAACACCAGCGATCACCCTGATAGGGGCTGTGGGTGCTGCGGTCGCGGTCTCGTTGCCGCGGGGCGGGTTGCTTGTTTCGGTGATTGTTCTGCCCCTTACAATTCCTGTGCTCATTTTCGGCGTGTCTGCGTCCTATGGCGCAATTGAAGAGGCGGCCCCATTTCTGGCACCTTTGTCTATTCTAGGTGCGATTACATTGTTCTTTGCGGTTATTGGTCCATGGGCAGCGGCAGCTGCCCTTAAATCGTCAGCCGACTGACAGACTGGTGAATTGCGCAACCAAATATGAAAAGCTAAGAGACTTTCATGAGCAATGCGGCATCCAAACCCGGACGATGGATCGATCTCGCCAACCCGACAAGGTTTTTAAATCTTGCAGGGGGCATCCTGCCATGGCTGGGTGGAGCGACACTCATCACGCTTGCGATCGGTTTCTGGATGTCGATGACAGCGCCGGATGACTACCAGCAGGGCGTCACCGTCAAGATCATGTTCATCCACGTGCCTTTCGCCTGGCTTTCCATGATGTGCTATACAGTCATGTCGATCGCGGCGCTTGGCACGCTTGTCTGGCGGCATCCCCTTGCCGATGTCGCCGCAAAGGCCGCGGCGCCCATAGGCGCGGTTTTTACGGCTCTTGCACTCATCACAGGTTCACTCTGGGGAAAGCCCATGTGGGGAACATGGTGGGTCTGGGATGCACGCCTGACCTCGGTATTTGTGCTGTTTCTCATGTATCTCGGTGTGATCGCGCTGACGCGCGCCATGGATGATCCGGCAAAGTCAGCAAGAGTGACTGCCATCCTCACGCTGGTCGGTTTCGTCAATATCCCGATCATCAAGTTTTCCGTCGATTGGTGGAATACGCTGCATCAACCGGCATCGGTCATCCGCATGGGCGGCTCGACCATTGATCCTTCACTGCTCTGGCCATTGCTGGTCATGGCAATCGGTTTTACGCTGCTGTTCTTCACGCTGCATATTATGGCCATGCGCAATGAGATATGGCGACGCCGTGTCACTGCCATGCGGCGCTTGGCTGCGCGCAGCGTAGAGCGAAAGGCGCCACAATGAGCAGTCATACGGCTTTTGTGCTTGCTTCCTATCTTTCAGCAGCCATCGCTTTGATGGGTCTGATTGTTTGGATTGTCCTTGATCAGCGCAGTCAGCTCAATGCGCTCCGCGATCTTGAAGCGCGTGGCATTCGTCGCCGTTCAGGTTCCGGCAAAGATGGTGCATCATGAGCGAGGATGTTCGGGCACAAGGCGTGCGTGGCAAGCGCAATCCGATCTTCGCTTTTCTGCCTTTGATCCTGTTTGTCATTCTGGCCGCGATCTTCGCGTTGCAACTGGCATCAGGCCGCGATGAATCGGTCATTCCTTCCGCATTGATAGGCAAGCCAGCACCGAATGTTTCGCTGCCGGCGGTTGCGGGACTCATGAAGGATGGCCAGCCTGTCCCCGGCCTTGATCCATCCAAGTTCAAAGGCCAGGTCACGCTGGTCAATATATTCGGCTCATGGTGTTTGCCATGCCGTCAGGAGCATCCGCTGTTGATGAAGCTCGCACAGGACAAGCGGATTGTGCTGACTGGCCTTAACTACAAGGATAAGCCGGAAAACGCAGTCGGATTTCTTGACGATCTCGGCAATCCCTATGCGGCAGTGGGTGCCGACCTCAATGGACGCGCAGCGATTGAATGGGGCGTCTACGGTGTGCCGGAAACATTCCTGATCGGACGCGACGGGACCATTGCTTACAAGCACGTCGGGCCATTTTCCGAAGAGACGATCCGCACAGACTTGATGCCTGCTATAGAGGCTGCGCTAAAGAAGAATTAGAGCAAACCTTGCTCTAATTCTTCTTGCTGGCAGCCTTTTCATTGGTTAGCGGTTCGGCTGAATATTTCATGATCAGCGGCATTTGCGCGAATGTGAAAAGCAGCGTGATCGGCATTGTGCCCCACACTTTGAATGCCACCCAGAAATCCGTCGAAAAGCTGCGCCAGACCACTTCATTGAGCACTGCAAGAAAGAGAAAGAAGATACCCCAGCGTAGCGTCAGCTTACGCCAGCCTTCGGCATTGAGCTTGAATGCGCTATCGAAAACATAGCCCAAAAGCGCTTTGCCAAAATACAGCCCGCCAAGCAAAATGACGCCAAACAACGCATTGACGATTGTCGGCTTCATTTTGATGAAAGTCTCGTTATGCAGCCAGAGCGTAAGAGCGCCAAAGATCAGCACGACAATACCGGAAATGAGCGGCATGATCGGCAGGGTTCGGGTGAGCGCCCAAGACACGCCGAGCGCAATGAAAGTTGCTGCCATGAACAAGGCAGTAGCGACGAAGATCGGCTCGCCAATATTTGACAGGGAGGGAAACTTCTCCAACAACCATTCGCCCTTTGCATTGGCAAAGAAGAAGATCATCAACGGGCCCATTTCCAGTGCCAGTTTCAGCAAAGGATTGACCTGTTTGTGCGCGGGATCGGATGGGTCGCGCTCGAATATCGGTTCGTTCATCATGCAACTCCAGCAATGGCTTTGGCAAAATCGCTTGCCGCGAATGGCTCAAGGTCATCGACCTGCTCGCCTACGCCAATAAAATAAACCGGCAACTTATGCTTTGCCGAGATGGCGACAAGAATGCCGCCGCGCGCCGTGCCATCCAACTTGGTCATGACCAGGCCGTTGACACCAGCAATATTCCGGAAAATTTCAACCTGGTTGAGCGCGTTCTGCCCGGTGGTCGCATCCAGCGTCTGCAACACAGTGTGCGGCGCTTCAGGGTCATGCTTGCCGAGCACGCGCACGATCTTGGCCAGTTCTTCCATAAGCTCTGCCCGGTTTTGCAGCCGCCCAGCGGTATCGATGATTAGCACATCGCTTCCGGCTTCCTTGGCCTGTTTCCACGCATCAAAGGCAAGCCCGGCGGCATCTGCGCCAATCTTGCTGGAGACGACCGGCGCGCCAGTGCGCTTGCCCCAGATATGCAATTGTTCGATAGCCGCGGCGCGGAACGTATCTCCCGCCGCCAGCATGACATTCAGACCCCCGGCTGTCAGCTTTGCAGCGAGCTTGCCGATTGTTGTGGTCTTGCCCGTTCCATTGACCCCCACGACGAGAATGACGTGCGGCTTATGGGAAAGATCCAGTTCCAGTGGCTTTGCCACCGGCCCGAGCACTTTCTCGATTTCCGTTGCCATGATGTTGCGCACCTCATCGGTGCTGATATCCTTGCCGTAACGCGTGGCGCTCAAAGCATCTGTAATCCGGATCGCCGTTTCCATGCCGAGATCAGCCTGGATCAAAACATCTTCGAGGTCTTGCAGCGTGTCTTCGTCAAGCTTTCGCTTAGTGAAAATACTGCCAATGGAATCGCCAAGCTGTTGCGATGATCGTGACAATCCTTTGCGAAGGCGCTCGAACCAGCTGATACGCTTTTCCGGCTCTACCGGTTGTGGTTCCTCGGTCTGCTTCTCCTCGACTGTCTTGGAAACAGTAACCTTCTTTGTTGCAGCTTTCGGTGCCGCAGGAGGCTCTACGGGCGTGACAACGACTGGCGTTGCGACAACAGGTTCCGGCTCGGGAACAGGTTCAAGTTCCGGCTGGGTGGGCGTATCGAGTTCAGGTTCCTGCGCCGGCGGTTCAATGACAGGCTCAAACTTCTTCTCTTGAAGAGCTTCGACTTCGACTGGCGCAAGAGTCTCAATGATCACCTGTTCGAGGGGTTCTGTTGACTCGAGATCAACTTGCGGGACGATTTCCGGCTCTGGTTCAGGTAGAATTTCAGGTTCGGGTAAAGGTTCGTCAACAGCTGCCTTGGACTCTACAGGCGAAGCAGGCTCTTCGACTTCCGCGGTAGAAGCCTGTTCCGCAACAGGCAATGTTTCCTGCGCGTTGGTATCCTCATAGGCTTGCTCAACCGTTTCGGCCTTTTCCGCCTCAAGCAGCCGCACATCGGCAGGGGTTTCCTCAACCTCCTTCTTGCCGAATGAAAATATCTTCTTGATGAAACCCAGAGCCATGAATGCTGCTTTACTTTTTATGCCGCGTGGCGATTGCTGCCATTGTCACTGGCGTTGGCCAACAGTTTGTCACTGTCATGGCCTGTTATGATCCGTTCGATGATGGTCCCCGCCGCACCAGCATCGACACCGGCAAGCGTAAAGCCTTCGGTGCGGCCAATACCCTCGCGCTCAATGAGAATTTTCTGATGCGTACCAACAAGGCTGCGCAGATGCTTATCATAGGCCGCATCGCCAGCAGCCCTTAGCTGCGCGGCGCGATCCTTGATTATCCTGCGATCCATTTGTGGCATGCGCGCGGCAGGCGTTCCTTCGCGCGGACTGAAGGGGAAGACGTGAAGATTTGTCAGGCCGCATTCCTCGACAATACGGATCGAATTTTCAAACATCTCATCGGTTTCTGTTGGAAAACCGGCAATGATATCTGCACCGAAAACAATGTCTGGTCTGATATTTCGCACAGTTTCGCAGAACTCGATGGAGTTTTCGCGTGAATGACGGCGCTTCATGCGTTTTAGAATCATGTTGTCGCCGGATTGAAGCGAAAGATGCAGATGCGGCATCAACCGACTTTCGGTTGCGAGCGCCTCCATCAGGTCATCATCGGCTTCGATGGAATCGATGGAAGAAAGGCGCAGGCGCTGGAGATCAGGAACTTCCTTCAGCACAGTCTTCACCAGCTTGCCGAGGCGCAGATTGCCAGGAAGGTCGGGGCCATAGCTGGTCATGTCGACGCCGGTCAGCACCACTTCATGATAGCCATTACCGACAAGCCGTTTGACCTGTTCGATCACACCGCCCATAGGCACTGAACGGGAATTGCCGCGACCATAAGGAATGATGCAGAAAGTGCAGCGGTGATCACAACCATTCTGTACCTGAACGAAAGCACGCGCCCGCCCTTCAATAGCGTCGACCATGTGTGATGCGGTTTCGCGCACCTCCATGATGTCATTGACGCGCACTTTTTCGAACTGGTTGACACCAAAGTCCGGCAGCATACGGTAGGAGTTGGATTTGAGCTTTTCCTCATTGCCAAGGACGAGATCAACTTCGTCCATGGCCGCGAAATCATCGGCGCCTGTTTGCGCGGCGCAGCCTGTCACGATGATCCGCGCTTCCGGATTATCGCGGCGCGCCTTGCGTATCGCCTGCCGCGCCTGCCGCACCGCCTCGCTGGTTACAGCGCAAGTGTTGAAAATAATCGCGCCATTTTCAAGCGTACCAAGACCGGCGGCATCGGCCTCCTGCTTCATCACCTCGGATTCGTAGGTGTTGAGACGGCAACCGAAGGTGACGACGTCCACAGCCATCAGGCCGCTCCCTGAGCGACTTCATTGCGTGCCCAGCTGCCATTTTGAGGATCAAGAGTACCGGAAAACTCCCACTCGGCTGGCCCTGTCATCAAGACATGATCATCTTCCAGCCATTCGATGACCAGTGGGCCACCCGGTACGGTTACGGTCACGGCACGGTCAGTCCGGCCGGTGCGCGCTGCTGATACACCGGCGGCGCAAGCGGCAGAACCGCAGGCGCGGGTAAGCCCGGCACCGCGCTCCCATGTGCGCAGCGTTATTGCGTTACGGCTCGTTACGTTGGCGATGGAAATATTGGCCCTTTCGGGAAACATCGGATGGTTTTCGAGCATTGGGCCGAAGCGTTCGAGATCATAGGTCCAAACATCCTGATCGACCCAGAAAATGGCGTGTGGATTTCCCATGCTGACAACGGAAGGTGAGTGCAAGACTGGCGCATCAATGGGGCCGATCTGCAATTCGATCTTTCGTGTGTCGTGGAAGGGTTCGGAAAGCGGAATCTCCTGCCAGCCAAAATGCGGCTTGCCCATATCGACAGATATCTGACCGTCCGGATGCTCTCTTGCGGTCAGAATTCCGGCAATTGTCTCGAAAGAGAATTCGCGCTTGCCTGTCTGGGCGCTGAGCGCCTGTACGACGCAGCGCATACCATTGCCGCAGGTTTGTGCCTGCGTGCCATCGGAATTGATGATCTCGACATAAGCATCCGTACCATCTTTCAGGGGCGAATGGATTGCCATGATTTGATCGAACTTGGTTGCAGGATCGTGATCGAGTGCAATTGCAGCATCAGGCGTAATTCTGTCCGCGCGCCCACGCATGTCGGCAACGATAATATCGTTGCCGAGCCCGTTCATCTTCGCGAAGGGTGCGCGCTTTTCCATGCCAGTTTTAACCTGTGACGACTGTTTCATGGCTATATGGCGGAATTAGCGGAAAAATACCAGTACCACTCTGCCGGTTATCAATGTGTTGGCGAGCATCTGCGCATGTCCGCTGGTAATTAGTCACGACTTCGCACGACATAATAAGACTTTATTCACCTTGAAATGTTTAAACTGATGAATGTGGCTGAGCCGGGCTGAAAAGGTTGGCGCGGTCATGTGTGGCGATATTGCCATTCCAGCCGGTTTTTGAATGCACTTGCCAATGGAAATGCCGTTGAACGGCGGTTTTTTTTGGTGTTTGGGTTGAGAATTTTGGCCAGATGGCCATTGTATCATGGTTAATCGCAGGAATGGGCTTGCATTCCCCGAATCAGATTATGCAGATGGAGAACTGAGGTTATGGGAACTTTGAAGGTCAATTTGCTGACCGTTGCCGCTGTCGGCATGGTGTTGGCTGGATGCCAGAGTTCGCGGATGGAACCGATGAATTCGGGACCAGCACCGTTGCAAGCGGCTCCTTCCGGCTCTGTCAGTCAGAGCCAGCTTCCACCTCCCGGTGGCAATCAGTTTCCGACGGCGCCGACGACCGCCACTGCAGCTCCGGACGCCCAAGCCAATACCCAGATGGCGGCACTGCCTCCGGAAAACGCTCCGGACCTTACCGCTGGTAGCGTTGCCGGGGTATGGAATGCAAACATGGGCGGCCAAAGCTGTAAAATCGCAACCCCGCAAACAAAGTTTGGCCAAGGCTATCGCGCTGGCCCGCTTCGTTGTCCGGGTGAGCTTGCAGCGCTGTCCTCTTGGGCAGTCAGCGGCAAACAGCTTACTTTGTATGATGCAGCCGGCGGCACTGTAGCGCGGCTTTACTCGTCAGGTGCGTCGAAATTTGACGGCCAGACATCCGGTGGGCAGAACCTGACACTCTCCCGCTAACACCAGGGCGCGGCCTTAAGAGACTGCTTTCCGCATGTCGCATGATAATCTGAAAGTGTTCCCTTCGGTGAACGAGCGCTACCAGACGCTCGTTCAGACGGGGGAGCTTGAGTTGGACCCTGCGCAACAGCAGCTGGCCTTGCGTTTTGACCGGCTTATTCATGATGTGGCAACGAGGCGTCTGGCAACGAAGTCCAGTGCCCTGGGTTGGCTTTTCAGCCGAAAATCACCGCGCAATGAGATCGTAAAGGGTCTTTACATTTATGGTGAGGTCGGGCGCGGCAAGACCATGTTGATGGACATGTTTCATCAACTCGTTCCCGTCAAACGCAAGCGCCGTGCTCACTTTCTGGATTTCATGGCTGATGTTCACGAGCGTATCAATGAACATCGCAAGGCGCTCAAGAATGGCGAAACAAAGCAGGATGATCCGATACCGCCCGTCGCGGATGCTTTGGCTGAACAATCATGGGTGCTGTGTTTCGATGAATTCACGGTCACGGATATTGCCGATGCAATGATCCTGTCGAGACTGTTCCGGGCCCTGTTCGAGCGCGGTGTTGTGCTTGTTGCCACCTCCAACGTGCTGCCGGATAATCTTTATCGGGATGGCCTCAATCGCCAGCTGTTTTTGCCGTTCATTGATCTGCTCAAGACCCATGTGGATGTTATCAATCTGGACGCACGCACCGATTACCGGCTGGAGAAGCTCAATCACATGCCGGTTTATCTATCGCCATTGAATGACGATACAAGCCAACGCATGGATGAGGCATGGCATGCAGCCACCGAAGGCGCGACGGTCTCGTCCGATAGCGTGACGGTAAAAGGCCGGACCGTGGTAATACCGAAGGCTGGCTGCAATGCTGCCCGCTTTACCTTCGCTGATCTTTGCTCCAAACCGCTTGGCGCGGCGGATTACACGGCCATCATTCAGCGCTATAAGACGATTTTCATTGATGCGGTGCCTGTGCTTGATCATTCACGCAGGAATGAGGCCAAGCGTTTTATCATTCTTGTTGATATTCTCTACGACCATCACGTGCATATCGTGATCTCGGCCGCAGCTTCCCCAGACAAGCTTTATGTTGCCAATCGTGGAACCGAGGCTTTTGAGTTCGACCGTACGGCATCGCGACTGTTCGAAATGCAAAGCCAGGAATATCTTGAGATCACCGCCCGCCCAACGGCCGAAGCTTCATGAGACTGATACTTTGGGTGTGTAAAGAGACTCTCGAAAAGACTTGAAATGCTAAATCACATTGACGTTTACGTAAATCCCATCAAATCTAAACGATTGAATTCATTGAGGGGAAAATTTTAAGTTGAGTTATTTTCCAAAGAGGAATATTCGAACCACCCAACGCAGAGGCATATGGCGACAGATTGCCGATGGGCATTTCTGAAAATCGTATTTTCGTCTTTGGCGTCGGTCAAGGCATTAAGTTCAGGCAAAACTTCAGATCAGGGAAGTATCCAGCATGGCACGTAATAAAATCGCCCTCATCGGCTCAGGTATGATCGGTGGAACGCTTGCACATCTGATCGGGCTCAAAGAGCTCGGCGACATTGTTCTCTTCGACATCGCGGAAGGGACGCCTCAGGGCAAGGGTCTCGACATCGCTCAGTCCTCTCCGGTTGATGATTTCGACGCCAAGCTTACCGGCGCCAATGACTATGCAGCCATTGAAGGCGCAGATGTTGTTATCGTCACTGCGGGTGTTCCCCGCAAGCCAGGCATGAGCCGCGACGATCTTCTTGGCATCAACCTGAAGGTCATGGAGCAGGTCGGCGCGGGCATCAAGAAATATGCCCCCGGCGCTTTCGTGATCTGCATCACCAATCCGCTCGACGCGATGGTCTGGGCATTGCAGAAATTCTCCGGTCTTCCGAAAAACATGGTTGTCGGCATGGCCGGCATTCTGGACAGCGCCCGTTTTCGTTATTTCCTTGCCGATGAGTTCAAGGTTTCGGTTGAAGACGTCACCGCTTTCGTTCTCGGTGGCCATGGCGACTCCATGGTGCCGCTTGCACGTTACTCGACTGTTGCCGGTATCCCGCTGCCGGATCTGGTGAAAATGGGCTGGACGAGCCAGGAAAAGCTTGACCAGATCATTCAGCGTACCCGTGACGGCGGTGCGGAAATCGTTGGTCTGCTCAAGACTGGCTCTGCATTCTACGCGCCTGCTTCCTCGGCTGTTCAGATGGCCGAAGCTTTCCTGAAGGACAAGAAGCGCGTTCTCCCTGTCGCTGCACATCTTTCCGGCCAATATGGCGTTAAGGACATGTATGTGGGTGTGCCTGTCATTATTGGCGCAGGTGGTGTCGAGCGCGTTATCGAAATCGATTTGAACAAGACAGAAGAGAAGCAGTTTGAGGCTTCGGTGGCTTCGGTCGCCGGGCTTTGTGAAGCCTGCATCAATATCGCCCCGAACCTCAAATAATTCGGCTCACGAAACAATTCTGAAACGATCCTGGGCCAAAGCCCGGGATTATTCGTAGAGGAAATATCATATGAATATTCACGAATATCAGGCCAAGCGTCTGCTGCACACATTCGGTGCGCCGATCGCCAATGGCGTTGCGGTTTACTCCGTTGAGCAGGCGGAAGAATGGGCAAAGACTCTGCCGGGTCCGCTTTATGTGGTGAAGAGCCAGATTCATGCTGGCGGACGCGGCAAGGGCAAGTTCAAGGAACTTGGTCAGGATGCAAAAGGCGGCGTACGCCTTTCCAAGTCTGTCGAGGAAGTTGTTGCCAATGCCAAGGAAATGCTCGGCAACACGCTGGTTACCAAGCAGACCGGTCCGGCAGGCAAGCAGGTCAACCGTCTCTACATTGAAGACGGCGCCGATATTGATCGCGAACTTTATCTGTCGATCCTTGTTGACCGCGCTGTGGGCCGTCCTGCTTTCGTGGTCTCCACAGAAGGCGGCATGGATATTGAAGCGGTTGCGCATGATACGCCGGAAAAGATCATCACTGTAGCAATCGACCCGGAAAAGGGCGTGACGGCAGATGATATCGCCAAGATCAATGATGCCTATGGCTTGAGCGGCGAAGCACGTGCCGATGGCGAGAAGCTTTTCCCGATCCTTTACAAGGCTTTCACTGAGAAGGACATGAGCCTGCTCGAAGTGAATCCGCTGATCGTCATGAAAGACGGTCGTCTACGCGTTCTCGATGCCAAGGTTTCGTTTGATGGCAACGCTCTGTTCCGTCATCCGGATGTGGTCGAGCTGCGCGACACCACCGAAGAAGACGAGAAGGAAATCGAGGCATCCAAATACGATCTCGCCTATGTCGCTCTCGATGGTAATATTGGCTGCATGGTCAATGGTGCCGGTCTTGCCATGGCAACGATGGATATCATCAAGCTTTATGGCGCGGAGCCTGCAAACTTTCTCGATGTTGGCGGTGGCGCCAACAAGGAGAAGGTAACTGCTGCGTTCAAGATCATCACTGCCGATCCGGCTGTCAAAGGCATATTGATCAACATCTTCGGCGGCATCATGAAATGCGACATCATCGCGGAAGGTGTGATTGCTGCGGTCAAGGAAGTCGGCCTCAAGGTTCCGCTCGTCGTTCGTCTTGAAGGCACCAATGCTGAACTGGGCAAGAAGATCATCAATGAAAGTGGTCTGAATGTCGTCTCCGCCGATGATCTGGATGATGCGGCGCAGAAAATCGTCAAGGCTGTGAAGGGAAACTAAGGCATGTCTATTCTTGTTAACAAAGACACCAAGGTTCTCGTTCAGGGCCTGACCGGCAAGACCGGCACATTCCACACCGAACAGGCTCTGGCCTATTATGGTACGCAAATGGTCGGCGGTATTCATCCGAAGAAGGGTGGCGAGACCTGGGAAGGCAATCTGCCTACCGGTTCGAGCGCACAATTGCCGATTTTTGCTTCGGTTGCCGAAGGCAAGGATCGCACAGGCGCCAATGCTTCCGTGATCTACGTACCGCCAGCAGGCGCGGCAGAGGCCATTCTGGAAGCCATTGAAGCAGAGATTCCTTTGATCATCTGCATCACCGAAGGCATTCCGGTCATGGATATGGTTCGGGTCAAGGCTCGCTTGGACCGCTCCACATCGCGCCTGATCGGGCCAAATTGCCCAGGCGTTCTCACACCTGAAGAATGCAAGATCGGCATCATGCCGGGCAATATCTTCAAGAAGGGTTCTGTGGGTGTTGTATCCCGCTCCGGCACGCTTACCTATGAGGCAGTGTTCCAGACGACGAATGAAGGCCTTGGCCAAACCACCGCTGTCGGTATCGGCGGCGACCCTGTGAAGGGTACGGAATTCATCGACGTGTTGGAGATGTTCCTTGCTGACGAAGAAACCAAGTCGATCATCATGATCGGTGAAATCGGTGGCTCGGCAGAAGAAGAGGCAGCCCAGTTTATCGCTGATGAAGCAAAGCGTGGACGCAAGAAGCCAATGGCCGGTTTCATCGCCGGACGCACAGCTCCTCCCGGACGCACAATGGGTCATGCCGGTGCGGTTATTTCCGGCGGCAAGGGCGGCGCGGAAGACAAGATCGCAGCGATGGAAGCAGCGGGCATCCGCGTTTCGCCGTCACCTGCGCAGCTTGGAAAGACATTGGTCGAAGTCCTCAAGGGATAAGACCGCTTAGAGGCGAACTTTCGCCTTTATCGACGCTAAGAAGGATCGGGGCGGTTGCCGCCCTGGTCAATCCGCGGGGGACGCTCAAAAATTGAGCGAACCTCACCCAGGGTGGCACCGGAACGCCGGTGCACTCTTATCAAGGGAGACGGGGCACAGCTCCGGTCACGAACATGGCACGTCAAGAACAGGCCAACGATCTTTTTGCCCTCACTTCATTTCTCTATGGGGGCAATGCCCACTATATCGAGGAACTTCACGCACAGTACGAGAAAGATCCGGCATCGGTGGATGCGGAATGGCAGGAATTCTTTGCCAATCTCGGTGACAACAAAGACGATATCCAGAAGAACGCCAAGGGTGCGTCCTGGGAAAAGCCAAATTGGCCAATCGCCGGCAATGGCGAGCTTGTTTCTGCTCTTGATGGCAATTGGGGTGAAGTCGAAAAACACATTACGGATAAGCTGAAGTCGAAAGGCACGAACGGCGCTGCCGCCACAAATGGTGCCGCCGCGAAGGCATCCGTATCCGACTCTGACATTATCCATGCAGCACGCGATTCTGTGCGCGCCATCATGATGATCCGCGCTTACCGCATGCGTGGTCATCTGCATGCCAAGCTCGATCCTCTGGGTTTGGCCGAAGTCAAGGAAGACTATAACGAGCTGTCGCCCGAGAGCTACGGATTCTCGCCAGCCGATTACGACCGCAAGATCTTCATCGATAATGTTCTCGGTCTCGAATATGCGACCATTCCGCAGATGCTCGACATTTTGCAGCGCACCTATTGCTCGACGATCGGTGTGGAGTTCATGCACATCTCCGATCCGGTAGAAAAGGCATGGATTCAGGAACGTATAGAGGGTCCTGACAAGGGTGTTGCCTTTACCGCAGAAGGCAAGAAGGCAATCCTTTCCAAGCTGGTCGAGGCTGAAGGCTTCGAGCAATTTATCGACGTCAAATATAAGGGCACCAAGCGCTTTGGCCTTGACGGTGCCGAGTCACTCATTCCAGCGCTTGAACAGATCGTCAAGCGTGGCGGTTCGATGGGACTCAAGGAAATCGTTCTTGGCATGGCGCATCGTGGGCGTCTCAATGTGCTTAGCCAGTTCATGCGCAAGCCGCATCGCGCCATTTTCCACGAGTTCAAGGGTGGGTCCTACGCACCGGACGATGTGGAAGGTTCGGGCGACGTCAAGTACCATCTTGGTGCTTCATCGGATCGTGAGTTCGATGGCAACAAAGTGCATCTGTCGCTGACAGCCAATCCTTCGCATCTTGAAATCGTCAACCCGGTTGTGATGGGCAAGGCGCGTGCCAAGCAGGATCTGCTTGCAGGGCGTGACCGTGATGAAGTGGTGCCGCTTTCGGAGCGCGCCAAGATCATGCCGCTGCTGCTGCATGGCGATGCCGCATTTGCCGGTCAGGGTGTCGTTGCCGAATGTCTTGGCCTTTCCGGTCTGCGTGGCCATCGCGTCGCCGGTACGGTGCATTTCATTATCAACAACCAGATCGGTTTCACCACCAATCCGCGCTTCTCGCGTTCCTCGCCTTATCCTTCCGATGTGGCGAAGATGATTGAAGCACCGATTTTTCACGTCAATGGCGATGACCCGGAAGCCGTTGTTTATGTGGCTAAGATCGCTACCGAATACCGCATGACATTCCACAAGCCGGTTGTCATCGACATGTTCTGCTATCGCCGCTTCGGCCATAATGAGGGTGACGAGCCCGCATTCACGCAGCCGCTGATGTACAAGACCATTCGCGGTCAGAAAACGACTGTGCAGCTTTACTCCTCAAAGCTGATCGAAGAAGGACTGATAAGCGAGGCCGAACTTGAGAAATTGCGTGCCACTTGGCGCGAAAACCTTGAGCAGGAATTTGAAGCCGGTCAGCACTACAAGCCCAACAAGGCCGATTGGCTGGATGGCGCATGGAGCGGCTTGCGCACGGCAGATAATGCTGACGAACAGCGCCGGGGCAAGACTGGCCTTCCACTGAAAACCTTCAAGGAAATCGGCAAGAAACTGGCAGAGGTACCGGCGGGCTTCAACGTCCACCGCACCATTCAGCGGTTTCAGGACAATCGCGCCAAGATGGTCGAGACCGGTGAAGGTTTTGACTGGGCGACCGCAGAAGCATTGGCATTCGGCTCACTGGCAATCGAAGGTCATCCGGTTCGCCTTTCAGGTCAGGATGTCGAGCGTGGAACATTCAGCCAACGGCACTCGGTTCTCTATGATCAGAACACGGAACAGCGCTATATACCGCTGAATAATCTCCAGAAGGGCCAGGCTATTTACGAAGTCATCAATTCGATGCTTTCGGAAGAGGCGGTCCTTGGTTTCGAGTATGGCTACTCGCTGTCCGATCCGCGCGCGCTTACCCTTTGGGAAGCGCAGTTCGGTGACTTTGCCAATGGTGCGCAGGTCATATTCGACCAGTTCATCTCGTCGGGTGAGCGTAAATGGCTGCGTATGTCGGGCTTGGTCTGCCTGCTGCCACACGGCTATGAGGGTCAAGGTCCTGAGCATTCCTCGGCCCGCCTTGAGCGCTATTTGCAGCTTTGTGCGGAAGACAACATGCAGGTCGCGAATTGCACGACCCCTGCAAATTACTTCCACATTCTGCGCCGCCAGATGAAGCGCGACTTCCGCAAGCCGCTGATCCTGATGACACCGAAATCTCTGCTGCGTCACAAGCGTGCTGTATCATCAGTCAGTGATTTCACAGGCGATTCATCCTTCCACCGCCTGCTGTGGGATGATGCGCAATTGCTGAAGAATCAACCGATCAAGCTGCAGAAGGATTCGAAGATTCGCCGCGTCGTTCTCTGTTCCGGCAAGGTCTATTACGACCTTTACGAAGAGCGCGAAAAGCGCGGTGTCGACGACGTTTATTTGCTGCGTGTCGAACAGCTTTATCCGTTCCCGGCGAAGGCCTTGATCACCGAACTGTCGCGTTTCCGCAATGCCGAGATGGTGTGGTGTCAGGAAGAACCCAAGAACATGGGTGCCTGGGCCTTTATCGATCCTTATCTGGAATGGGTTCTGGCGCATATCGACGCCAAACATCAGCGCGTCCGTTATACCGGACGTCCGGCCGCCGCCTCGACTGCCACCGGCCTGATGTCCAAGCACCTTGCACAACTTGAAGCATTCCTTGAAGATGCTTTGGGTTCATAAAGTAAACAAAGATAGGGCGGCCTGAGGTCGTTCTGAACAGTTAATAGATCAACGAGAGCTGAGAACATGGCAACCGAAATCCGCGTCCCAACACTGGGCGAATCCGTTTCCGAAGCAACGATCGGCAAATGGTTCAAGAAGGTCGGCGAAGCTATTGCTGTCGACGAACCGCTGGTCGAGCTTGAGACCGACAAAGTAACGATCGAAGTGCCTGCTGCGGCTGCCGGTTCGCTTGCCGAAATCACCGCCAAGGAAGGTGATACGGTTGAAGTCGGTGCCTTGCTTGGCATGATAGGCTCCGGCGAAGGCGCTGCTGCAGCACCTGCCAAAAAAGAAGAGCCGAAGAAAGAGGAAGCCAAGCCTGACGCAGTTGCACAGGCATCCGGCTCCGGTTCAGCGGATTCGACTGGTGAGGCAGAAGACAAGGCAGCTCAGGTGGCAGGCAATACGCCTATTTCCGAGCGCAAGCCCAGCGAAATGCCGGCTTCGCCAGCGGCCTCCAAGCTTCTGAGCGAAAAGGGCGTTGCCGTTTCACAAGTTGAAGGCTCTGGCAAGCGTGGCCAGGTTCTCAAGGGCGATGTTCTTGATGCCGTTGCCAAGGGCTTCACGTCGCAACCCGCCGCTGCCGAAGCACCGAAGGCCGTTGCGCGCCCAGCTTCAGCACCGGACGATGCATCGCGCGAAGAGCGCGTGAAGATGACCCGCTTGCGCCAGACCATTGCGCGCCGTCTCAAGGATGCTCAGAGCACGGCTGCCATGCTCACCACCTATAATGAGGTGGATATGTCTGCGGTCATGGATCTGCGTAATCGCTACAAGGAGATCTTTGAGAAGAAGCATGGCGTCAAGCTTGGCTTTATGGGCTTCTTCACCAAGGCTGTTACCCATGCCTTGAAGGAAATTCCAGCGGTTAATGCCGAGATTGACGGCACAGACATTATCTACAAGAACTTTGCTCATGTCGGCGTTGCTGTCGGAACGGATAAGGGCCTTGTCGTTCCGGTCGTGCGCAATGCCGACCAGATGTCGATTGCTGAAATCGAGAAGGATATTGGCCGTCTCGGTAAAGCTGCACGCGATGGTGCGCTGTCAATGGCCGACATGCAGGGCGGCACATTCACCATTTCGAATGGTGGTGTTTACGGCTCGCTGATGTCTTCACCAATCCTCAACGCACCGCAATCCGGCATTCTTGGCATGCACAAGATTCAGGAGCGCCCGGTTGTCGTTGGTGGTCAGATTGTCATCCGTCCAATGATGTATCTGGCCCTTAGCTACGACCACCGCATTGTTGACGGCAAGGAAGCAGTTACCTTCCTTGTTCGCGTTAAAGAAAGCCTGGAAGATCCGGAGCGTCTCGTTCTCGATCTCTAGAGCAATTCCAGCAAAAGTGGGAACCGGTTTTGCGTCCGGAATTGCGTAAAAATAAAGATTTAGAGCGTCGTTTTGAATCTCAAAACGCAAAACGCTCTAAGCAATAACACTGTACCGGTGGCTCTTTCCGGGAGCTGACCGGCACCGTCTGTTGTCTCTGGAGAATAAGCATGTCGCACTACATGTACGAATTCCTTGGTCTGATGGCGGTCTTCTCGATTATGATCGTCTCGCCGGGGGCTGACTTTGCCATTGTTGTCAGGCAAAGCGTCGTGCATGGCCGCCGCAGCGCTATCATGACGAGCATCGGCATCGGCTCGTCGCTGCTTTTCCATATCAGCTACACTGTTCTGGGCCTTGGTCTTCTTGTGTCGAAGTCCCTTCTTCTGTTTGGCTTGTTGAAATGGGCTGGTGCAGCCTATCTCGTTTATCTCGGAATCAAGGCCCTGCGTGCACCGGCAATGGAAGCACCCGCGGGCGTTGTTGAGAATGTCACGCAGAAGCGGATTTCCGATGGGCGCTCGTTTCTTCTGGGCTTTGTCACAAATGCGCTGAACCCCAAAGCCGTCCTGTTCTTTCTGTCATTGTTTTCTGCGCTGGTCAGCCATGAAACGCCAGTATTCATTCAGGCAGGCTATGGCGTGTTCATGGCGCTTGCCCTGATTGCATGGTTTGTCGCGGTTTCGACCTTCTTTACGATCCAGTCCGTGCGAGATCGCTTTATTTCCTGGGGCAAATGGTTCAATCGTGTAACCGGCATGGTTTTCATCGGGCTTGGCATCAAGCTTGCGACCAGTCAGGCAAGCTAGCCAATGGCCGCTCCTTTCCGTAGCACCATAAGACAAAGCCTAGCAGCCATATCAGCGCTTGGAATTGTCTTTGCCTCTCCCGTCCATGCCGCATGTACGCAGGACCGTGCTGTCTACACAGACAGCGATGATGATTACACGCTGACATTCAAGCACTTTCCCGAAGATCAGCCTGTTGCAACGTCAAACGAGTTCGTCCTGCAGCGCAATCATACGGATTTGAAACTTGACGGTGTGGTCATGCGCGATGAAGCGGCAAGGCCCAATGCCCTCATTATGTATGATTGCCCTGGCGGCGACGCGACAGGTGATGAACTGGCGGCTTGTACAGTATGGGAAGGCGTGCCTTATGCGCTGAAAGACAGCGCAGAAGCCGTCTATCTTCCACAGGCAAAAGAGCCCGCAGCACAAGCTTTGCTGATGCCCAATCTTTCCGGTGCGATGAGCAATTTCGACTTCAGGCTGGAAAAGCCGATCGAAACATTTCCGTGGGATGTATTCCGCTTCAAGGAATGCGTTCCCCAACAATAATGATGTGAGTTACAGCAAAGGAATCAATCATGGCATATGATGTCGTCGTCATCGGATCTGGCCCCGGTGGCTATGTGTGCGCGATCAAAGCGGCACAACTCGGTCTAAAAACCGCCGTCATTGAAAAGCGCGCGACCTTTGGTGGCACCTGTCTGAACATTGGCTGCATTCCTTCAAAGGCCTTGCTCCATGCGTCGGAGGTTTTTCATGAAGCCGGTCACTCCCACGCGACGCTCGGCGTTGAAGTTGGTACGCCAAAACTCAACCTTCCGGCCATGCTTGCCCACAAACAGGCGACAGTGGATGCCAATGTGAATGGCGTTGCCTTCCTGTTCAAGAAGAACAAGACCGACACATTCATCGGTACCGGCAAGGTTGTTGCTGCTGGCAAAGTGTCAGTGACAGGCGAAGACGGCAAGGTTCAGGAAGTGGAAGCCAAGAATATCGTTATTGCCACCGGCTCCGATGTCGCGGGCATTCCGGGCGTTGATGTTGCCTTTGATGAGAAGATCATCATTTCGTCGACAGGCGCTCTGGAGCTTCAAGCTGTCCCAGAACATCTCGTCGTCGTTGGCGGCGGCGTTATCGGTCTGGAACTGGGCTCGGTCTGGGCGCGCCTTGGCGCCAAGGTGACTGTGGTCGAATTCCTTGACAAGATTCTCGGACCAATGGATGGCGAAGTGTCGAAACAGTTCCAGCGTATGTTGGAAAAGCAGGGTATTGAATTCAAACTCTCCGCCAAGGTGACCGCTGTCGAGAAATCCGGCAAGGGTGCAAAAGTTACTTTCGAGCCGGTCAAGGGCGGCGACGCCCAGACGATCGAGGCCAATGTGGTTCTCGTCTCTACAGGCCGCAAGCCCTATACGGACGGTCTCGGTCTTAAAGAAGCGGGTGTTGAGGTGGATGATCGCGGCCGTGTTGCCATCAATGATCATTGGCAGACCAATGTGTCCGGCATTTATGCGATTGGCGATGTGGTCAAGGGGCCCATGCTGGCGCACAAAGCGGAAGATGAAGGCATTGCAGTTGCCGAAATTCTCGCCGGACAGGCTGGTCACGTCAATTTTGACGCCATTCCGAGTGTTGTCTACACGCAGCCGGAAGTTGCTTCTGTCGGCAAGACCGAAGAAGAGCTCAAAGCGGCTGGTGTTGAATACAAGTCGGGCAAGTTCCCGTTCACTGCCAATGGCCGCGCCCGCGCCATGCTGCACACGGACGGGTTTGTCAAAATCCTCGCTGACAAGAACACGGATCGCGTTCTGGGGGTTCATATCCTTGGCTATGGTGCTGGAGAGATGATCCATGAGGCAACGGTTCTTATGGAATTTGGCGGCTCATCGGAAGATCTGGCGCGTACGACCCATGCTCACCCGACAATGTCGGAAGCTGTGCGCGAAGCCGCTTTGGCGACATTCGCCAAAGCGATCCATATGTAAATTTGCGCGAAAACTGCATGAAAAAGGCCCGAATTTTCGGGCCTTTTTGGATTCTCGCTCACCGCATTAATTAGCAGGGGCTGGTGCAGGCTCGGTTGGAGCTGGCGCTGGGGCAGGCTCAGCCGGTGCCGGGGTAGGGGCCGCATCTGAAGGCGCTGGTGCCGGCGCAGTCGATGCCGGAGGCTCAGCCGGTGCGGGCGTTGCTGGCGGCGTTGTTGTATCGGTGGCCGGCGCTGTTGGAGCCGGAGCCTCCATTTCGGTATTTCCGTTCAGGAAGTAATAACCACCGATGACGATTGCAGCGATAATGATGGCGGCGATCAGATAGGTCCCGCCACTACCGGTCTTATTGTTGACAACTGTGGAAGGCCTATCCGATTTGGCCGGGTCCAACGGTTCATTTGCCGGTCGTTGCACGTTTGGATCGTAGGTCATGTTCTATCCTCCATGGCATTCAAATGATGCCGATGAATGGATAACGGATGTGATCGTGTAAAGTTCCAGAACACGATATGCCTGTTCCACGCTTCACTGCGCGGTCACTGTATAGTTTTGCTTTTTCAAAAGAGATACCAAGCCTTGTTCGCCGGGAAGATGCAAAGCACCAACGGCTATAAATGCGTTTCCTTTGGCAATTATTGGCTCTGCACGCTCCGCCATGGTCCGATTGCGTGCATTGACCATTTTTTCTTCGAATTCCGCATAATTTTGGCCGCTGGCTGTGCTGTCAGGTGACACGGATCGCATGAGCGGAAAAATCATGCCGATATCACCCTGCACATAAAGGACAGTCATTGTTTCGAAGATATCTTTCATCTTGGGACCGAGTGCCAGCATCTCGATCATTCCATCTATGTGAAATTGCGACGGAAGCGAGGCCATGGCGCTGAGCTGATCGCGAATGGTTTCGAGGCCGCCAATCTCTTTTCCATTCTCCCGGGCGCCTTCCGCCAGCTTGATATCCAGAAATGCGATGCCTTGCCTCTTTCTTGCCATTTCACAGGCGGGCATGGCGAGCATGCTTGTCAGCATCCAGGGTTGCATTCGATTTATCGAGCTTAACGAGATTCCGCGTTCCGACAAAGCGGCTTTGACTGCAGCCAGCTTGTCGGCTGGAATGATCTTATCCAAGGTTGTTCCGTCGGTGAACATCATCAGTTCCGGCGACTCGGCCATGACTTTCAGCGGACCCTTCGGATCGAGAACTTCATCCGTCTCGATAATGACCCTGTTGGCGGCCTGATAGGCTGCTTTGGCAGGGGCACCGAGGTTAAGAACGCGCGGATCAGTCAGATGCATTGTGCCATAAAGCCAGGAAGGCTCGACGCCCGGCTTTTCGATCTTCCAGAGCAGACCATGGCCATTGGGTGTAGCAGCCGCCTCTTCGCGCAGCCTTGCAAGTTTTGCCGGATCGGACTTTGCCATTTCCTCGATCAGATTTTTACCACCGCAAGCAGTCTCTTCCGCACGGGCATAGTTCGCGCCTAGCGCGACTGCGAAAAATGATGCCAGCAACAGCCAGCTCAACCCCCCGCACAGCCGCAACAAAGCATCAGCATAGCGGTCGAGCGGAGACGAAATATTATTGTCCATGAACGGTCTCAATTGCTTCAATCAGGCGCGCGGATGCGCTTTATCATAAATTTCCATCAAGCGGTCCGTATCGACGCCGGTATAGACCTGTGTCGTGGAAAGGCTCGCATGACCAAGCAGTTCCTGAATTGTACGCAAATCGCCGCCACGACCCAGCAAATGCGTTGCAAAGGAATGGCGTAGTGCATGTGGCGTAGCGGTGTCGGGCAGGCCAAGCGCACCACGCATCTTCTGCATATCGCGCTGGATAATGGCTGAATGCAGTTCGCCGCCGCGCGCGCCGCGAAACAGCGGCTTGCCTTCCTCAAGGTCATAGGGGCAAAGCCTGCGATATTCTGCAACAGCCCGGTGCACAATGGAAAGCAGCGGAACCATGCGTGTTTTGCCGCCCTTTCCCGTAATGGGAATTGAGCGGGCATCAGGATCGGTCAATGCTCCACCATCAAGTCCAAGTGCTTCGGATATGCGCAAACCGCAGCCATAAAGCAGCGTCAGCACGGCGGCATTGCGCGCCGCAATCCATGGTTCTTCATTGAGCTGTTCGCCAATCTCGACAACGCGCCGCGCGTCGATTGTTGTTAGCGGCTTGGGTAGAGATTTCGGCTGTTTTGGTGCCCGCATGGCGATAGAGGCGGCTGCATTGGCCATGCCTTGTTTTTCAAGATAGCGCAGGAAGGAGCGGATACCCGCAAGCCCGCGTCCAAGCGTGCGGGCGCCAGCGCCATCATTGCGCCGCCGTGCCAAGAAAGACCGAAGATCGGCGATCCGCAATGTCGCCACGTCTTTCAGTGCCGGAGGTTCACCCAGATGACCAGTCAGGAACTGGAAAAATTGCCGTGTGTCGCGCTCATAGGCCTCAAGCGTATTTTTTGCGAGGCGGCGGGTGTTCCTGAGCGATGTCAGCCAGTTCTCGCGCGCATCGATCAGATCGGGGCGTGCGGAGATGAGAAACTGTTCGGTTTTCGGTTGGACGCCCATGGCATCGCTCCTTGGCTTTGATATGTCGACAATGACACAGGAACCCTTACGAGAAGGTTTCACCTTGGTTTTATCCGGCGTTTGCTCTAATTCGTGCAGAACAGATTTTAAATGGATAGACCAATGGCAAAGTTGAATGATCCGGTTCAGTTGGCGGTGATCGGCGCGGCGCATGGGACGCGCGGCGAACTGAGGGTAAAGACCTTTACAGGCGATCCCATGGCGCTGGCCGATTATGGGCCGCTTTATGACGTGACGGGCAGGGCCTTCGAGGTTTTGGATATCCGCCCGGCCAAGACGGTTGTGGTTGTGCGTTTTCGCGGCGTCAATGATCGCAATATGGCTGAAGCGCTAAACGGAACGACGCTGTTTATCGAGCGTTCGCAGCTTCCGCAGGATTTGGATGAGGATGAATATTACCATTCCGACTTGATCGGGCTGGAAGCAATCGACGCCGATGGCAACAGGCATGGCAAGGTCTCGGCCATGTTTGACTTTGGTGGTGGCGATCTGCTGGAGCTTTCCATTCCGGGCAAACGTCCCATGCTGATCCCTTTCACATTGGCTGCTGTTCCGCATGTTGACCTCAAGGCCGGGCATATCGTCGTTGATCCTGCCGCAGCTGGCCTTCTTCCCGATGAGAATGAAGATGAAGAGCGCCGTCGTCAGCTTGGCGGCGAGGGGAAAGACAAGTCCTGATGACCGGCTTTCGTGCGACCGTCCTGACGCTTTATCCGGAAATGTTCCCAGGGCCACTTGGCGTTTCGCTGGCAGGTAAAGCCCTGACCGAGGGGGCATGGTCACTGGAGGCCGTGCAAATACGTGATTTCGCGACAGACAAGCACCGCATGGTTGACGATACGCCTGCGGGCGGCGGTGCGGGCATGGTAATGAAACCCGATGTGCTTGGGCGTGCAGTCGATCAGGTGGCGGATGAGCGTCCGAAACTGTTCATGAGTCCGCGCGGCAAACCTTTGACACAGGCGCGTGTGCGTGAACTTGCGGCGGGCCCGGGGGCGATCCTGCTCTGCGGACGCTTCGAAGGTGTGGATGAGCGTCTCATTGAAGGCCGTAATTTCGAAGAAGTCTCTATCGGCGACTATATCCTGTCCGGCGGTGAAACCGCTGCAATTGTGGTGCTCGATGCGATTGTGCGGCTTCTGCCCGGTGTCATGGGCAATGCGCTTTCCGGCGAAACCGAGAGCTTTGAGACAGGGCTGCTTGAACATCCGCATTATACCAAACCGCAGGAATGGGAGGGGCGCCGGATTCCGGATGTGCTTCTTTCCGGCAATCACGGCGCAATCGATAAGTGGCGGCGCGCCGAAGCCGAAAGACTGACCCGCGAGCGGCGGCCGGATCTTTGGGATAAAAAGAATCGGTAAAACAGGTGACAAAGCGGCTTTTATGGTGTAATTGCCCGCCAACTCGGAAAATCCGAAGTCTGTTAATCAATGAATGGTGAATTCGCCCCTGTCTCTTGCGAGACATAGAAATGCGGCCAAGATGCTGCTTTCCAGTGTGGACGCTCTGACTGTTTGAACAATAAAAGGATAAGACAATGGCCGTCGATATTATTCGCCAGCTCGATCTCGAACAGAGAGCAAAAATCGAAGCCAAGCGCGTGCTTCCAGATTTCAAGCCAGGCGACACAGTTCGTGTCAATGTTCGTGTTACTGAAGGTACACGTACCCGCGTGCAGGCCTATGAAGGCGTTTGCATTGCCCGTAATGGCGCTGGTATCAATGAGAACTTCACAGTTCGCAAGATTTCCTATGGCGAAGGCGTAGAACGCGTATTCCCGATCATTTCACCGCTGGTCGAAGGCGTTGATATTGTTCGTCGCGGTAAGGTACGTCGTGCGAAGCTCTACTATCTGCGTGGTCTCACAGGTAAGGCTGCCCGTATCGTCGAGAAGAAAGACAACCGTAAGAGCAAGACTTCTGTTCCTGCAACCGGCGCTGCCGAAACAGTGACCGAAGCAACTGATGCAAAGACACCTGCTGCTGAATAAGCGCTGTGCATGAACTTTGAAAAAGGCGGCTCAATGGGCCGCCTTTTTTGTTTTGGGCGTTTTTCCATGGGCGTCGTCTTTGAGGGAAACAGACATGCTTGCAGGGATTGACGTGCCGGTGACAAGGTGAAATCAGTTGCCAAAGCTATTGCACGACAGAGGTTTCCGATGAACTTGCGTTCCGTTTTTCTGGCAGCCATTGCGCTGGCCATGCTTCCGATTTCCGCCTTTTCCGCCGATCTGCCGGATTTGGGCGGCAAACAGGTGACTGTGGTAACCGAGAATGCCTATCCGCCTTTGCAGTTCGTTGATCCCAAAACCGGCAAGCCAGTGGGCTGGGAATATGACGCGATGAACGAAATTGCCAAGCGCCTCAATTTCAAGATCGAGTATCTCAATACAAGCTGGGATGCGATGATTCAGGCTGTCTCCGATAATCAGTACCAGGTCGGCATGGACGGCATCACCATCAATGATGAACGCAAGCAGAAGGTGGATTTTTCCGAACCCTATATGCGTTCTGAGCAATTCATGCTCGTGCGGAGTGACGAGAAGCGCTTTACTGACGCCAAGAGCTTTTCCGAATCCAAGGATACGCTGGTTGGGGCACAGCCAGGAACCAGCAACTTCTATGTTGCCGTTTACAATGTCCTTGACGGCAATGAGCAGAACGCGCGCATCAAGCTGTTTGAAACATTCGGTGCAACCGTTCAGGCACTGAAAACCGGCGATGTTGATCTTGCTCTCACCGATAGCACCGCAGGCAAGGGCTATGTTGATGCATCGGGCGGTGCTTTGAAGCTGATTGGTGGACCACTCGGCACAGAAGATTTCGGCTTCATCTTTCCAAAAGGCTCTGATCTTGTTGCACCGGTTAATGCCGCGATTGCCGCATTGAAAGCGGATGGCACATTCGATGCGCTGAACAAGAAGTGGTTTTTCGACTACAAGCTGGGTCAATAGGTGAGTATGCGGTCTTGAAGCCCGAAGCCGCATCACGCCCGGAGGAAAAGGCTGATTTTCCGTGGTGGCTCATTGTCGCCGCGGGCATCGCTATTGCTTTGGGCCTCGCTATCCTCGTCAATCCGCTTTACGGGCAGGTTTTTTCAACCGTTGCCCAAGGCATCTGGATAACGGTCTGGGTGTCTATTGTTGCGTTCTTTCTTGCATCAGTGCTGGGGCTCATTCTAGCCATTATGAGCCGGTCAGAATATATCGCCGTCAGGCAGATCGCGCGGTTTTACGTCGAGATCATGCGCGGCGTTCCGCTGCTGGTCCTGTTGTTTTACATCGCCTTTGTCGGCGCGCCGGCCTTGGTCTATGGATGGAATTTCATCACGCAACCATTGCAAAGCGCTGGCTTCACTGAGCCATTGCTGGTGCGGGATTTCTCCCTGCTCTGGCGCGCAATCATCGCTCTGGTGCTTGCCTATTCGGCCTTTCTTGCCGAAATTTTCCGCGCTGGTATTCAAGCTGTTGATGCGGGCCAGATCGAAGCGGCAAAGGCCCTGGGCCTTCGGCGTTTTCCGCGTTTCCGGCTTATTGTCATGCCGCAGGCAATTCGCACCATTTTGCCGCCCTACGGCAATGATTTCATTGCAATGGTCAAGGATTCGTCGCTGGTCTCGGTCCTCGGGGTGGTCGATATCACGCAGATGGGCAAGGTCTATGCGTCGGGTTCATTTCGCTTCTTTGAAACCTACTCTGTGGTCGCCTATATATATCTCATCCTGACCATCAGCCTATCTTTGCTGTTGCGGTGGGCAGAGCGGCGTCTTGGCCGCCGCAACCGATGATTTCACTTGGTTAGGTAGCGGCGCATTGTCACTTTTAATGCTTGTTTCTTGACGTTGAGAGGCCTCAAGTGCATATGTCCCACGAAATAATTGAAAAGACCCCACTGCCAGGATATCGCGATGATTGCGCCACGCACACTTTATGACAAGATTTGGGATGACCATTTGGTTGATCAACAGGATGACGGCACATGCCTCCTCTATATTGATCGCCACCTTGTGCATGAAGTCACCAGCCCGCAGGCTTTTGAAGGTCTGCGACTGACCGGCCGCAAGGTTCGCCACCCGGAAAAGACGCTCGCAGTGGTCGACCATAACGTTCCCACTTCGCCGGATCGTATCAACGGGATCAAGAACGAGGAAAGCCGGATTCAGGTTGAAGCGCTTGCCAAGAATGCTGCGGATTTCGGCGTCGAATATTATTCGGAAAAAGACATTCGTCAGGGCATCGTTCATATTATCGGGCCGGAACAGGGTTTCACCCTGCCGGGCATGACCATTGTTTGCGGCGACAGCCACACCTCCACCCATGGCGCGTTTGGCGCTTTGGCGCATGGTATAGGCACGTCGGAAGTCGAGCATGTACTTGCTACACAGACGCTTATTCAGTCAAAAGCCAAGAATATGCTGGTGCGTGTCGATGGCGTGCTTCCGGAAGGCGTGACAGCCAAGGATATCATTCTCGCCATTATCGGCGAAATCGGTACGGCTGGCGGTACGGGCTATGTCATCGAATATGCTGGCGAAGCCATTCGCGCGCTGTCGATGGAAGGCCGCATGACCATCTGCAATATGTCAATCGAGGGCGGTGCGCGCGCTGGTCTGATTGCGCCTGACGAAACGACATTTGCCTATGTGAAAGACAAGCCGCGTGCGCCGAAAGGCGAGCAGTTTGATCGCGCTGTTGAATATTGGAAGACCTTGCAGAGTGATGAGGGTGCCCATTTCGACAAGGTTGTTGTTTTGAACGCTGCCGATCTGCCGCCTATTGTTTCATGGGGTTCTTCGCCGGAAGATGTCATCTCTGTCATGGGTGCTGTTCCTAATCCGGACGATATTGCAGACGAAACCAAGCGTAGCTCGAAATGGCGCGCTCTTGACTATATGGGTCTGAAGCCGGGCACTCCGATCACTGACATCAAGCTTGATCGCGTGTTTATCGGCTCATGCACCAATGGTCGCATTGAAGATCTTCGCGCTGTTGCAAAGGTTGTCGAAGGCCGCAAGGTCAGCCCAACTGTTGATGCGATGATTGTGCCGGGTTCCGGTCTGGTCAAGGAAATGGCGGAAGCCGAGGGCCTCGACAAGATTTTCAAGGAAGCCGGTTTTGACTGGCGTGAGCCGGGCTGCTCCATGTGCCTTGCCATGAATGATGATCGCCTGAAGCCGGGCGAGCGTTGTGCATCGACATCGAACCGCAACTTCGAAGGCCGTCAGGGCTTCAAGGGCCGCACGCATCTCGTGTCGCCTGCCATGGCAGCCGCCGCCGCAATCGCCGGACATTTTGTCGATATTCGCGAGTGGAAGTAAGCGAAGGTTCTTTCTACCTCCCCCTTGTGGGGAGCAGGGTTACAATGCACGGGATTGGAAGCTAATCGTTTCCCTCTCCGTCATCCTCGGGCTTGACCCGAGGACCCACTCTTACCTTCTCCTGTGCGAGTATTAGGAGGCAGCCCCTCCTCAACGAGTTCCTCGGGTCAAGCCCGAGGATGACGGAGAGGTGGGGGCTATGAAACGAATTACCGTCCCCGGTAGCCCGGCACGCCCTGGTCCGGCAGCCACAGACCCTCCGGCATTGGCCCTGTCTGCCAGAATACATCAATGGGAATGCCGCCGCGCGGATACCAATAGCCGCCAATGCGCAGCCATAGAGGCTTGACGGTTTCCACAATGCGCTTGCCAATGCTCACAGTGCAATCTTCGTGAAACGCGCCGTGGTTGCGGAAGCTGCCCAGAAACAGTTTCAGCGATTTAGACTCAAGCAATGTTTCGCCCGGCGCATAGTCGATGACCAAATGGCCGAAATCCGGTTGTCCTGTCACGGGGCAGAGCGAGGTGAATTCAGGACAGGCAAAACGTGTAAGAAACAAGGTCCCTGCTTGCGGGTTTGGAACCGCTTCCAGAATTGCCTCATCAGGATGCTGCGGAAGTTTGGTGTCCTTGCCCAGCATTGTTGAGCTTTCTGCATAATGGCTCATGCTGCATCCCTCTTTGTTTCATACTCACCTTGATATTCGCAGCCTTCGCCGCATGTGTCGCGGTAGACGCCGATTTCAGCAAGGCCAGGTAAATCAGGAGAGAAATGCCGCCACAACCACATGGCGATGTTTTCAAGGGTTGGCGTTTCCAGCCCGTCGATTTCGTTGAGATAACGATGATCCAGCTTTTCGCGCGCGCTGCTGAAAGCAGTTTGGACCAGTCCAAGATCGGTGATGAGGCCGGTCTTTGTGTCAGGCTTTCCCTCAAGGGTCGCACGCACACGGAAACTATGGCCGTGCAGCCGCGTATTGATGTGCCCATCGGGGAAAACATGCGGCAAATGATGTGCCGCCTCAAACGTGAATTCGTTGAAGATTCTCATAAGTGCTCCGTTAGCCTTGGCGCAATACAGGCGCCCGCCATAGGCTACCCTTAGGGCAACCCGTTCATCTTATGTGTCTGCGTGCTCAGCCGCCAAAGCGGATGTGCGAGGCAATAGGCCGCTGCAGATGCCACATGGGCGGCGGTTTGCGCCGGATCACCGATGACGTCAAGAGGTTGCAAATAGAAATGCTCAAAGGAAAGCTGTTCGAAACGCGAAGGATGCGCTTCGCTTTCCTTTTGCGGAAAGACCAGTTTCAGTTCATTGCCGCTGGTCTGGACAAGAGGAGCGGCCGCTTTGGGCGAGACGCAAATCCAGTCAATGCTGTCCGGAGCAACCAGCGTGCCATTGGTTTCGATCCCAACCTCGAATCCACGCGCGTGGAAGGCGTCGATGAGCGGCCTGTCAAGTTGCAGCAAAGGTTCGCCGCCTGTGCAGATCACATAGGGCGTGCCTCCTCCGCCTTGCGGCCATTGGGCGGCAACCGCATCGGCAAGTGCATTGGCGCTCTTGAACTTGCCACCACCCGGCCCATCAGTGCCGATAAAATCCGTGTCGCAGAATTGGCACACGGCTGTTGCTCTGTCCTGCTCCCGGCCTGTCCAGAGATTGCATCCGGCAAAGCGCATGAAGACTGCTGCGCGGCCCGTATGGTTGCCTTCGCCTTGCAGGGTGAGATAGATTTCCTTGACAGCGTAGGTCATACGGCCTCCGCCTTGAACTTCTGCCAGCCGCTTGACCGCAGCTCGCAGGCGGGGCATGTGCCGCAGCCATAGCCCCAATCGTGGCGCTTGCTGCGGTCGCCGAGATAGCAAGTGTGACTGTTCTCAACGATCAAACCGAGCAGCGATTGCCCTCCCAATTGTTCAGCAAGCGCAAAGGTCTCGGCCTTGTCGAGCCACATGAGCGGCGTTTCGATGGTGATGCGTCGATCCAGCCCCAGCGACAGCGCAACCTGTTGGGCTTTCAGCGTATCATCACGGCAATCGGGATAGCCGGAGTAATCTGTTTCGCACATGCCGCCGACAGTCACCCGCAAACCGCGGCGATAGGCCAAAGCTGCTGCCAGTGTGAAGAACAGCAGGTTGCGGCCGGGCACGAATGTATTGGGCAGGCCATTTTCGGCCATTTCAATGGCGATATCGTCGGTCATGGCCGAGCTGCCCAGCTGGCCGATAATCCCTGCGTCCAGCATATGGTCCTCGCCCAAACGTGATGACCATTGTGGGAAATGTGCAGTCAGGGCCGCACGGAATTCCTTGCGGACCTCCAGCTCAATCCTGTGGCGCTGTCCGTAGTCGAAACCGACAGTTTCAACGCGGTCAAACTGCGACAGTGCCCAGGCGAGACATGTGGCGGAATCCTGTCCGCCAGAAAATAGTACGAGGGCGCCCCCGGAGCGCTGAGCCATGATCAAACCTTTCAAATGTGCGGGTGCCATACAGGCGCTGCGCATATGAGGCAAATCAAATCGATTTTGATTTGCGTAAAAGGTTGACGCGACCGGTACAATCAACCAATCCTGAGGCAACGCAGCCATAAAGGGACGGAAGCAACAATGACCAAGAAAGCTCCAGAGGAACACGCCATTGATATATCCCTGCTGCATTTGAACGATGCACACGAATTTTCTCCATTGCTTGCTAGCTATGCGCAAGCGCTGAAGCGTGGTGCGCCTCGCCGACCGGACGACTACTATGCTGAAAACCTCTTGCGTGATCGTGCCGCAGAGATCGCTGGTGCGCGGCTGGATGGAAAGCTGGTCGGGTTTGTTATTTTCTACGATCTTCCCGAACCCGTTTCGGGTATGCGGGCAGGGCAGGTGGACCACATCTATGTGCATCATGATCATCGCGGCAAAGGCATTGCCAAGGCGCTGATCGATGTGCTTGCCGACAAGGCGGAAGAGCGCGGCTGGACCAAGCTGTCGCTCAATGCGCCGCGTATGCCGGAAGATGGCCGCAAGTTATATGAACAGGTTGCAGCGCCTGCGGACTGGACAAGTTTCATTATCCGTTTCGGTAATCAATAGACTATTTATCTAATATTATAGGGTAATTTAATGAGGTGAATACCACATGCTATTTCGTATATTAATATTATTAATTTCTTTGTTTTCTAGTTTCGCTCAGCCGGCTTTCTCCTATGAGGAAAGTGAATTTGATTTAAAGCTGGTGGATGTCGCAAATAAATACACAGCTTCTGTACTCGCTGCAAAATTATGTGGCGAGTTTAACTTTAACGGCAAGGCCGAGAAATCGAATTTTATCTCCAATATGGATTTGTCAAAAATCTATGCGATGAACGTATTCTTAAGGCGGCAGCCCAATGTTTCGCGGGAGATAATTTTAGCGAGAGCCGAAAGTCTCGATAAAGTCCTTTCGGAGAATGTAAATCAATTTTACGCGGAGAAAGGTTGTTCACACGAACTTATAAAGTCGTTTAGACGCTGGTTTGCAACCTTTAAAAAGCTGCCCAAATTTCCTTATCCAAAGCCTGATCCGGAAGTTGGGGATGATTTCTTAGTGATGGGAATGGTATGGCTTGCTGCCAATGAAGTAAAGTAGGTCAGTGTTCATCCTAGATGCCGGTTTTCACTGACGTAAAATAGCGCTTTGGAGAAATATGGACAGACTCACTCAACTATATTTGACGACATTTTGATCACGGAATCTCATCGTCAGATACGGACTTTTCCATGTTTAAACGATTGAATTCTATGCGAAAACCTTATTGACTTGCTATTCGGGCCAATTCGCCGCATGAGGGTTCTGAATGGGGCTTTGACGCAGTGCAAAAACCGCATTAAAACCCTTCTAAATTGGCTTTATCAGCCTTTCGGCCCTGCCCGCCTTTCTGTCATCCCTGCGGCGTGGCTTTTCTCATTGGGGACGCTATGAGCAAAACAAATTTGCATGCAAACCGGCCTTTGTCGCCTCACTTGCAAATCTATAAACCAATCCCGACCATGGTCATGTCCATTGTCCACCGCATTACCGGCTGTGCGCTCTATTTCGGCACATTGCTGGTTGCATGGTGGTTGATCGCAACCGCGACAAGCGAGCAGCAGTTCGATATTGTTTCCATGGTCTACGGTTCCTGGATCGGCCTTCTAGTGCTCGTGGGATACACCTGGGCGCTTATCCACCACATGATTGGCGGCATCCGCCATCTGATCTGGGATACCGGGCGTGGACTGGAAAAAGACACGACGACCAAAATGGCATGGGCGTCGCTCATTGCATCCATTCTGTTGACGATCCTTGTCTGGGTCGCCGTATTCACACTGGGTTGAGGAGCTTTAGCAATGGCTGATATGCGCACGCCGCTTGCCAAAGTTCGCGGATTGGGTTCCGCGAAAGAAGGCACCGAACATTTCTGGCGTCAAAGACTGACAGCAGTCGCAAACATTCCGCTGATGCTGTTCTTCATCGGGCTGATCGTGTCTCTGCATGGGGCGAGCTTTGAGGAAACACGTGCAGCACTCTCCCATCCGCTGACGGCACTGGTTCTCATTCTGGTGCTTTTGTCCGGCCTTTACCATATGCGTCTTGGAATGCAGGTGGTCATTGAGGATTACGTGCATGGTGAAGGCGCAAAGCTCGCCTGCATCATGCTCAATACCTTCTTCACAATCGCAGTCGGTGTTGTGTCTCTCTTTGCGATCCTCAAGCTGAGTTTCGGAGTTTAAGCTCGATTATGGCAACTACAGAAAACAAAGCTGCAAAGCCTTATACGTTCATTGATCACAAGTTCGATGTGGTCGTCGTCGGTGCTGGCGGCGCCGGTCTTCGTGCCACGCTTGGCATGGCCGAACAGGGCTTGAAAACAGCCTGCATCACCAAGGTTTTCCCGACCCGCTCCCATACGGTTGCGGCGCAGGGCGGCATTGCAGCCTCGCTCAGCAATATGGGCGCCGATTCCTGGCAGTGGCATATGTTCGATACGGTCAAGGGATCTGACTGGCTCGGCGATACCGATGCGATGGAATATCTGGCCCGCGAAGCACCTGCTGCGGTTTATGAGCTTGAGCATTATGGCGTGCCATTCTCCCGCACAGAAGAAGGCAAGATTTATCAGCGCCCGTTTGGCGGCCATATGATGAATTATGGCGATGGACCGCCTGTGCAGCGCACATGCGCCGCGGCAGACCGCACCGGCCATGCCATCCTGCACACGCTTTATGGCCAGTCCCTGCGCCACAATGCGCAGTTCTTCATCGAATATTTCGCGCTTGATCTCATTCAGGACGAAGACGGCACGATTACCGGCGTTGTTGCCTGGAACCTGGATGACGGTACAATCCACCGCTTTGCCGCCAAGATGGTGGTCATGGCGACAGGTGGCTATGGCCGCTCCTATTTCTCCGCCACCTCGGCGCATACGTGCACCGGCGATGGCGGCGGCATGGTCGCCCGCGCCGGATTGCCTTTGCAGGACATGGAGTTTGTCCAGTTTCACCCGACCGGCATTTATGGCGCCGGCTGCCTGATTACTGAAGGTGCACGCGGCGAGGGTGGCTATCTGGTCAACTCCGAAGGCGAGCGTTTCATGGAGCGCTATGCGCCGTCCGCCAAGGACCTTGCTTCTCGTGACGTGGTTTCCCGCTGCATGACGCTGGAAATTCGTGAAGGTCGCGGCGTTGGCAAGAACAAGGATCACATCTTCCTGCATCTGGATCATCTTGATCCTGCGGTTTTGCATGAACGCCTGCCGGGCATCTCTGAGTCTGCGAAGATTTTCGCGGGTGTCGACCTGACACGCGAACCCATCCCGGTTCTGCCGACGGTTCACTACAATATGGGCGGCATTCCGACCAATTATTGGGGCGAAGCGCTCAATCCGACACCAGAAAACCCTGATCGTATCCAGCCCGGCCTGATGGCTGTGGGTGAAGCGGGTTGCGCCTCCGTGCATGGTGCCAATCGCCTCGGTTCCAATTCGCTGATCGATCTGGTTGTATTTGGCCGCGCTGCTGCCATTCGCGCTGGTCAGGTGATCGATCGCAATTCGAAAATTCCGGAAATCAACGAGGCTTCGGTCACGAAGATCATGGACCGCTTTGATCGTCTGCGTCATGCCAATGGCGGAACGCCAACGGCTGTGCTGCGCGAGAAAATGCAGAAGACCATGCAGGAAGATGCGGCGGTATTCCGCACATCGGACTCGCTGAAGTCCGGTGTGACCCGCATGGAGAAAATCTGGACTGAGTTGCCTGATGTCAAGGTCACCGACAGGTCGATGATCTGGAATTCCGATCTGGTGGAAACGCTGGAGCTGGAAAACCTCATGGCCAACGCCTTGACCACGGTCGTTGCTGCGGAAGCCCGCAAGGAAAGCCGCGGCGCCCATGCGCATGAAGATTTTCCAAACCGCGATGATGTCAACTGGCGCAAGCACAGCCTCGCTTGGCTGACGCCGGAGGGCAAAGTGACGCTCGGCTATCGTCCTGTCCATCTTGACCCGCTGGTCAAGGAAGAGGATGGCGGCATCAGCCTCGCCAAGATCGCGCCAAAAGCGCGCGTGTACTAAGGGAATCAGAGCATTATGGTTGAACTTGCACTTCCCAAAAACTCAAAGATGCAGCCCGGCAAGACCTGGGAGCGTCCGGCAGGTGCCAATAATCTGCGCGAATACCGTATTTACCGCTGGTCGCCGGATGATGGCGAGAATCCACGCATCGATACCTATTATGTCGATCTGGATGATTGCGGGCCGATGGTTCTTGATGGCCTATTGTGGATCAAGAACAAGATCGATCCAACGCTGACCCTGCGCCGCTCCTGCCGCGAAGGCATTTGCGGCTCATGCGCGATGAATATTGACGGCACCAATACCCTCGCCTGCACCAAGGGTATGGATGAGATCAAGGGTGCAGTAAAAATCTATCCGCTGCCGCATTTGCCAGTGGTCAAGGATCTGGTGCCGGACCTGTCGAATTTCTATGCCCAGCATCGCTCGATTGAGCCTTGGCTGAAAACAGTCTCACCGGAGCCTGCGAAGGAATGGCTGCAAAGCCATGAAGATCGCGCCAAGCTGGACGGACTTTACGAGTGTATCCTATGCGCATGCTGCTCGACATCATGCCCGAGCTATTGGTGGAATGGCGACCGCTATCTCGGCCCTGCTGTCCTCCTGCAAGCCTATCGCTGGCTGATCGACAGCCGTGACGAGGCGACAGGCGAGCGTCTCGACAATCTGGAAGACCCATTCCGGCTTTACCGCTGCCACACGATCATGAACTGCGCGCAAACTTGCCCCAAGGGTCTGAACCCTGCCAAGGCAATTGCCGAAATCAAGAAGATGATGGTGGAGCGCCGGGTTTGATCTGAC
Source organism: Phyllobacterium sp. K27 (assembly GCF_054796155.1). Taxonomy (NCBI): domain Bacteria; kingdom Pseudomonadati; phylum Pseudomonadota; class Alphaproteobacteria; order Hyphomicrobiales; family Phyllobacteriaceae; genus Phyllobacterium; species Phyllobacterium sp. K27. The sequence continues at coordinate 598,890 of NZ_CM139240.1, forward strand.
TCACTGGTGCTGTGTCCCAAAGAAAAAGCCCACCTGTTATGATGGGCTTTTTGGGTGCTTTGAATCGAGTTGGCTCAAGCCAACTTAGCGTCCAGCGTTACTTCAATTGCGCCGAGCGCTTTTGAGAGCGGGCAGGTTGCCTTGGCCTGATCGGCGAGCTTGGCGAATGTATCCGCATCAATGCCGGGAACATCGCCGACGAGCGTCAATGCGCTTTTTGTGATCTCAAAGCCACCGCCCGCCGCAGGGGTGACGGAAACAACGGCCTTGGCGTCGAGCTTGGTTGCCGGTGTGCCGTTCTCGGCCAGAAAATGTGAAAGCTGCATGGCAAAGCAGCCTGCATGGGCAGCAGCCAGCAACTCTTCCGGGTTGGTGCCTGATTTGCCGCTTTCGTCCTCGAAGCGCGCCTTAAAATTATAGGGAAGAGCCTTCAGAGCACCACTTTGCGTGTTGAGCGTGCCTTTGCCGTTCTTCAGCGCGCCCTGCCAAATTGCTGTTGCTTGTCTGTCCATGAGTGTCTCTCCCTCGTTAAGATGTGTATCGGTCGTACGTCCATTAACGTGTAATACCTATCAGTGTTCCGTATCAAATCCATGGCAGCCCTACCTTGGCATAATATACAAACGGATATCCCTTCTCTAGAACGGAAAAATCAAAATGGGGCCTTGTTAATGCATATTCTTCTGGCTTTGCTCGGGATTGTCGGGGGCGGTCTTTTCTGGTGGTACCGGATGCGGACCTTGGGTGACGCAGCAAGTGAAGTAATTGATACTGCCGGAAAGGCGCGTGGCTATTTGCGCCGTAGAAAGATCCGCATCCAGCATGAACATTCGCCTTTGACGGCTATTGAGGATCCCGTTCTTGCGGCAGCGACGGTCATTTTCGCGATTGTTTCAGAAGATATGCTGATAAGCGACAATCATTATGAAGCGGTTCGGAATGCGATTGCCGGTATTAGTGATCCCGCCAAGGCAGATGAGGCCGTGATCTATGCAAAGTGGGCATCAAGCCAGATTGATGATGCAGTCACTGTCATCGAAAAAACCGCGCCGCTTTTGCGGCAGAGGTTAAACGATATGGAAAAGCTTGAATTGATTGGTATGGTGGGCAAAGCTGCTGCTGCTGTCACCGTTCCTCCCACTTACGGCCAGCGTGTGAAAAAGCTCAAGCAAAAGCTTGGTCTTGAAATCGACTGATCAATCCAGATAGGAAACTTCCCTTGAAACTGAAGAAACTTGGCCGGACGGATATTAACGTCACGGAAATCTGCCTCGGTACCATGACCTGGGGCGTACAGAACACGGAAGCCGATGCCCACAACCAGATCGACTATGCTCTGGATGCCGGCGTCAATTTCATGGATACGGCGGAAGTTTATGCAGTTCCGTCCAGCCCCGAAACCTATGGCAAAACCGAATCCTATATTGGCAGCTGGTTCAAGAAGACCGGCAAGCGCGATCGCTTTGTCCTGGCGACAAAGATTTCAGGTGGTGGCAATAGTTGGATACGTGAAGGCAACAAGCCCAGCCGCGCAAGCGTCCGCGAAGCGGTAGAGGGCAGCTTGAGACGGCTGCAAACAGATTATATTGATCTCTATCAGGTGCATTATGCAGCACGCGGGCATTATCATTTCGGTACGGCCTGGAAATTTGCGCCGCATACCCAAAACCAGACAGAGGTTCTTGACCAGATTGAAGACGCGCTGCTTGGTCTTGGCGATATGGTCAATGAAGGTAAGATCAGGCAGATCGGGCTTTCGAATGAAACGGCTTGGGGTATCGGTCAATGGCTGAAGCTGGCCGAGCGCAGCGATCTGCCGCGTGTTGTCTCCGTGCAGAACGAATACAGCCTGATCCAGCGCGTGTTCGATCTCGACCTTGCTGAACTCAGCCATCATGAAGATGTTGGACTGCTTGCCTACTCGGCTCTGGCTTCGGGCGTGCTCACCGGCAAATATCTGGATGGAAAAGTTCCGGCTGGTACGCGCGGCGCGATCCAGACAGGTGGCCTCTGGCGCAACAATGAATATTCTGAGCCAGCGGTGCGTGCCTATGTGGAACTGGCAAAAAAACACGGCCTTGATGTTTCGCAAATGGCCATTGCTTTCGCGCTCACCCGGCCATTCATGACCTCCGTGATTATCGGTGCAACTTCAATGGATCACCTGAAGACGGACATAGCCGCGGCCGATCTTGTGCTTTCGCCGGAAGTTCTGGCTGAAATCGAGGCGATCTACCGGCGATTCCCGCGCCCGCTTTAGTCCGGGATTCAAGCTATCGATGCAACTCCCTCAGGTGCGTGGTTCGACGGGGCTCACCATGAGGAAGGTACTGGGTTGCACACCGGTCGCTAACCTTGCAGAAAGTTGGTCCTGCAAACAACAACCTTCCTCATGGTGAGCCCCCGTCGAACCACGCATAATGCTTTTGCCATCCTGAGCCGGTCAAGGGCGAACCACGCACAGCATTTTTGCAATGAGTACTAAATCGGCTGCCCCTGCAACAATTTGGGGGCGGTAGGCGACAATCCCGCGGCTTGACGGATGAAGTATCCTTTGAGCCGCGGCATGCGCTCAACCAGGCCAAGACCAAAATCACGCAAGGCCCGCACGGGCATATTGTCATTGGAGAACAACCGGTTGAGCACGTCAGTCGTCACGCCCATCTGCACGGTGTCGAAACGGCGCCATGTCTGATAGCGCTCCAGCACTGCGGTAGAGCCAATGTCGAGGCCGAGCCGGTCCGCATCAACGATCGTTTCGGCAAGGGCGGCCGCATCCTTGAAGCCGAGATTGAGTCCCTGACCGGCGATGGGATGGATGCCATGGGCCGCGTCGCCGACAAGCGCGAAACGGGGCTTGATGAAATCCCGTGCCAGCGTCAGGCTCAGCGGGAAAGCTTTGCGTGGGCCTTCCACACGCAATTCGCCAAGCTTCAGTCCGAAGCGTTGTTCAAGTTCTGCATCAAATACAAACTCATCTTCCTTGACGAGGCGGTCGGCATCGGCAGTCCGTTCTGTCCAGACCAGCGACGAACGATTGCCTTTCAGCGGCAGAATGGCGAAGGGACCGGCAGGCAGGAAGTGCTCTTCCGCGCGGCCATCATGCGGGCGCTCATGGGCGACGGTGCAGACAATGCCAGACTGACCGTAGTCCCAATTGACTGTCTTGATACCTGCCATGTCGCGCAGGCGTGATTTCACGCCATCGGCAGCAATCAGCAACCGGGCCTGCAGGGATTTTTCATCGCCGTAGCGCACCGTCAGACCGTTGTCGCCTTGATCAAAGCCATGAACCGGCGCACCTTCGATAATTACAATGCCGAGTTCGTCTGCCTTTTTCCTCAGCGAAGCATTGAGAAGGCGATTCTCCACCATATGCGCAAATGGTTCGCCAGGTTCAATTTCACCATCGAAGGTCAGGAATACGGGTCGCACCGGATCGGCGGTGCGCGAATCGGTAACGATCATTTCGTTGATCGGTTGAGCATCCGGCAGGATGCTCTGCCAGCATCCGAGCCTGTCCAGCATGCGGCTCGCCGCTGCCGCGATGGCCGAAGCACGCGTATCATTGCGCCAGACGCCGGCAGGCGCAGCATCAATGATGGTTACGCCCAGATGCGGCGCTGACGACTTCAGTGCAACTGCACTCGCCATGCCGACATAGCCTGCTCCGGCGATAATAATGTCTGTGCGGGTTGCGTCCATGATTGCCTCCGGATGGTGAATGCTTGACTTGTCGGGCTGTTCCTGTTGCAAGCGATGAAACAGACGAACTGGAGATGTCCGCTCATGTCCGAAGCACCCAAGTCAACAGCTATGACCGAGCTTTTGTCCATACTCGACCTTGAGACGCTTGAACACAACCTGTTTCGAGGTCGCAGCCCCCAAGTCGGTTGGCAGCGGGTTTTTGGCGGTCAGGTCATCGGGCAGGCACTTGTTGCGGCGCAGCGGACAGTGGACCCGCTCCGCCATGTGCATTCCCTGCACGGTTATTTCATGCGGGCGGGCGATCCCAAAGTGCCGATCATTTATGAGGTTGACCGCATTCGCGATGGTTCAAGTTTCACGACCCGTCGCGTCGTTGCCATCCAGCATGGCCATGCCATCTTTTCTCTGGAAGCCTCGTTCCAGATTGATGAAGAGGGGCTGGAGCACCAAAAACCCAAGCCATTGGATCTTCCCGAGCCGGAAAATCTCATTTCCGATAAGGATATGAAAGAACAGTATCTGCAGAATGCGCCCAAGATCATCCGGCAATATTGGGAGCAGGATCGGCCCATTGAGATCAAGCCGCTTTCGCTTCGGCATTATCTGACCCGCGATAAGCTCCCACCCGAGCAAAGCGTCTGGATAAAGGCCACCGGACCCGTGCCGGAGGATCGCGCTATACAGGCTGCGGTTCTTGCCTATCTTTCAGACATGACCTTGCTCGATACGTCGCTTTATGCCCATGGCCGCAATATTTTTGATCGGGATTTGCAGGTCGCCAGCCTCGATCACGCCATGTGGTTTCACCGGCCTTTCAGTTTCGATGACTGGATGCTTTATACCGCCGATAGTCCGAACACATCAGGCGCACGGGGCTTCAATCGTGGCGCACTTTATAGCCGTGACGGCACTTTAATCGCCTCCACTGCGCAGGAAGGCCTAATTCGTGTGCATAGTACAAGGTAAACCCCCGTTGCCTTGTTTTTGTCGCCTAAATTTTAGGCACATTGCTGTGTTGCATCGGCACTACAAGCAGGACTTAAAAAATATCTTTTTGATTTCAGTATATTAGAAGTATTTTTCGAATCTGGCACGGAACTTGAATACTCCTGAGCAGTCACCAATGGCCGACATGGCCTGAGGCGATGGGTTCAACGCGGTTGCTGAGAGTTCAGATAATTCCATCTGAGGGGCACCGCGCAAAGCGCAGGGGTATAGTCAATGAAAATTGTGATGGCCATCATCAAGCCGTTCAAGTTGGACGAGGTGCGCGAAGCACTCACCGCTGTCGGCATTCAGGGCCTGACCGTCACTGAGGTGAAGGGTTACGGCCGCCAGAAGGGACACACCGAGATTTATCGCGGCGCGGAATATGCCGTCAGCTTTCTTCCCAAATTGAAAGTGGAAGTGGCTGTCGCATCGGATCTCGTCGATACCGCCGTCGAGGCCATCACTGCCGCCGCCAAGACCGGCCAGATCGGTGACGGCAAGATTTTCGTTCTCAGCATCGAACAGGCAGTCCGTATCCGCACGGGCGAGACCGACACCGAAGCGCTGTAAGTTATTGGGGTTCAAGGAGAGCATAATGAAAATTCCAAATAGTTTAACCAAAGCGGCAGGCAGCTCCCTTCTGGGCGCGCTGGCATTGACCGCATTTGGCTCGCTGGCCGCTTTTGCGCAGGAAGCAGCCCCGGCTGCCCCTGAAGCTGCAGCCGCAGCAGTAGCAACAATCAATAAGGGTGATACTGCCTGGATGATGGTTGCGACCATCCTCGTCCTGTTCATGATTCTTCCAGGTCTCGCGCTGTTCTATGGCGGCCTGGTTCGCGCCAAGAACGTTCTTTCCGTGCTCATGCAGTGCACCGGCATCACAGCCGTCGTCATGGTCATCTGGGTGGTCTATGGTTACTCCTTCGCGTTTGGCGGCAGCACCAGCCCTTATTGGGGCGGTCTGGGTAAGCTTTTCCTTGCCGGTGTTACGCCTGACTCTGCCGCTGCCACCTTCACGGATGGCGTTGAGATTCCGGAACTGGTTTTCATCTGCTTCCAGATGACATTTGCCTGCATCACCCCGGCGCTTATCGTCGGTGCCTTTGCCGAGCGGATCAAGTTCTCGGCGACCATCCTGTTCGTTGCGCTTTGGGTCACCTTTGTTTACTTCCCGATTGCCCATATGGTCTGGGATGCAAATGGTCTGATCTTCAACTGGGGCGCTCTTGATTTTGCCGGTGGTACCGTCGTTCATATCAATGCGGGTATTGCAGGTCTGGTCGGTGCCATCGTCATCGGCAAGCGTGCAGGTCTTGGCCGCGATATGATGGCTCCACACTCCATGCCGCTCACCATGATCGGCGCTGCGATTCTGTGGGTTGGCTGGTTCGGCTTCAATGCCGGTTCGGCACTTGAAGCCAATGGCACAGCAGCGCTTGCCATGATCAATACCTTCACTGCAACAGCAGGTGCCATTATCGCTTGGGTTGCCATTGAAGCACTCGCACGCAAGACAGCATCCATGCTCGGTGCAGCATCAGGTATCGTTGCAGGTCTGGTTGCGGTTACGCCAGCTGCGGGCACAGTGGGGCCGGTCGGTGCGATCTTCCTCGGCGCCATTGCCAGTGCGATCTGCTACTACATGGTCGCCGTGGTCAAGCCGAAGCTCGGTTATGATGACAGCCTCGATGTGTTCGGCGTGCATGGCATTGGCGGTATTGTTGGTGCTATCGGCACAGGTATCTTCACCAGTGCGGCGCTCGGCGGTACGGGTTTCGCCGATGACGTGACAATGGGTGGCCAGGTTTTTGTGCAGATCAAGGCAGTTGCCCTGACCATCGTATGGAGCGGTGTCGGTTCTTTCATCCTCTTCAAGATTGTGGATGTGCTTGTTGGCCTGCGTCCAACCGCCGAGAACGAATCTATCGGTCTCGACCTCACCTCCCACGGCGAAGCTGCCTACCACAATTGATAGCTTCTCGTTCCTGAATTGCGAAAGGCCCGGTTTTCCGGGCCTTTTGTTTGTACAAAGCCGTATTGCATTTTAATACGACACAACTATATTTATCTTACTAAAAGTCTATCGATAGGTATAAGGTAAGAAATGGCGGACACGGCAACTCTTTCGACAAAATTCCAGATATCGATTCCAAAGGCCGTCCGAATCCAACAGCAATGGCATGCCGGTCAGGAATTCGTCTTTTTACCGAAAGGAAAAGGCGTTCTCGTGATGCCGGTTCCCGAATTTGACGATCTGAGGGGATTGGCAAAGAACGCTAACGCGCAAAATTACCGCGACAGGAAAGACAGACACTGATGCAACTTGTAGACACATCGGTGTGGATCGAGTGGTTGGTAGACAGTCCTTTGGCGGCCAAACTGGTCGGAAAATTTCCGGACCGGAGCGAGTGCATTGTGCCAACTCTGGTTCAACACGAACTGGCAAAATGGCTTTTGCGGGAGAAGGGGGAGGATGCTGCCGACGATATTATCGCCTATACTCAAAAGTGCATTGTCACACCTTTGGATACATCAACCGCACTTGAAGCTGCGGAGCTTTGCCGCGAGCATAAATTGGCAACTGCCGATGCAATTATCTACGCTACGGCGCTTCGACATAACGCGACTTTGCTTACATGCGATGCACATTTTAACGGATTGCCCAGTGTAATATACATGGCGAAGAACAGCGTTTAGAGCAAAATTTGCTCCATCATTTATCGCTTGCACCGCAAAATCGATTGCACCATCCGCCCATGGTTAATAGCCCCTTAACCATCCACCCCGTAAGTTTGGAATCAGCTCCGTGGCTTGCACAGCCGCCGAGCATAGATTCACGTGGGATCGGATTTCATGCGTCAAGGATATTCAGCCTCTTATGCCATCGATGACGATAGGACTGGCTTCTACAGCCTTTTCCGCAGGCAGATAAACATCCTGATCGGGCTGGCGATCCTTTGCCTCGTCGCGCTGGCCGTCGGCAGTCTGGCAACCTGGAATGTGCTTGATCCGAGCTTCAGTCACGCCACGTCCAATCCTACGCAGAATGCTCTTGGCTATGCCGGAGCAGTGTTTTCCGACCTTGGAATGCAGTTTTTCGGCCTGTCGACTGTGGTTGCATTAATGCCAGCCGTGTTCTGGGGTGGGCTATTCATGACGGGTCGCGGTGTTGACCGTATGGCCCGGCGCGCTGTTGCATGGTTCTGCGCGTCGCTGCTTGCAGCGGCCATGGCCGGATGTTTTGCCATACCGGAAAGCTGGCCAATGCCGATTGGTCTTGGCGGTGTTCTGGGTGACATGGTTCTCAAAATTCCTGCCATTTTCACGGGCACCTTTCCACGCGGTGGCCTTGCCATGATATTGGTCGGCGTATTGGCAGTTCCCACTTTATGGATATTTGCCTTCGCCAGCGGTCTTACCTATCGCGGCAGCGAGCCTGCCATTGCCAAAAAGACCACCCGTCATGTGGCCGAAGCGGACGACTTCGATGATGACGAGGATGAGGATGATGAACGCGAAGGCGGGGGGCTGCTTGCGCTCGGTGCCGTTACACATTTCTTCTACAGCACACGCGCCTTGTTCCGCCGTCTTTCCGGCAGAAGCGCTGGAATCTACAACAGTGCGCGCAGTCTTGGCTCTCACCATGATGATGGTTTTGATGACATTCCGGTGTCCCGTCAAAAGGCCAGCAATGGTGGCGAGCGTCGCGAACCAGGTTTTTATGGCGCATCGCCGCAAATTGAAGCTCCGTCCATTGAAATCGACAATGATGACTTTGACCGTCAAGGGGACCGCTTTGATCCCGTAGCTTTCAGCGATGAAGATGAGGCCGTCGATGACTGGGCACCGCAGGCAGCGCCCGCCCGCCCGGCAGCAAAACCTGCAACCCGTGTTGCAACGCCCGCTCCGGCTCCCAGGACAGGCGCGCGTATTCAGCGTGAAGCGCAGGCTTCACTTATCAAGTCCGATGGTTTCGAAATGCCACCGCTGCATTTCCTTAGCGAACCGAAGAATGTGGTGCGCAATCCCAGCCTTTCCAAAGAAGCCTTGGAACAGAATGCACGGCTCCTTGAAGGTGTTCTGGAGGATTTCGGCGTGCGTGGTGAGATCATCCATGTCCGGCCGGGTCCAGTGGTCACACTTTATGAGCTGGAGCCAGCGCCCGGCATCAAATCCTCACGCGTCATCACGCTTGCCGATGATATTGCCCGCTCGATGAGCGCGATTGCGGCTCGCGTAGCCGTTGTTCCGGGCCGCAATGCCATTGGCATAGAGCTGCCAAACCAGACACGTGAAATGGTCTATCTGCGCGAACTGCTCGCCAGTCGCGATTTTGAGCAGACCAAAACCAAACTGGCGCTGGCGCTGGGCAAAACCATTAATGGCGAGCCGGTTATTGCCGATCTTGCCAAGATGCCACATTTGCTGGTGGCCGGTACAACAGGCTCGGGTAAATCTGTCGCCATTAACACGATGATCCTGTCACTGGTCTACCGGATGACGCCGGAACAATGCCGCTTGATCATGATTGATCCAAAGATGCTCGAACTTTCCATCTATGATGGTATTCCACATCTACTGACTCCGGTCGTTACCGATCCGAAGAAAGCCGTTGTCGCGCTCAAATGGACAGTCAAGGAGATGGAAGACCGCTATCGCAAAATGTCGAAAGTGGGCGTCCGCAATATTGACGGTTTCAATCAGCGCGTTGAGCAGGCCCGGCAGAAGGGTGAGCGCATTGCCCGCACGGTGCAAACCGGCTTTGATCGCGCCACCGGCGAAGCGGTCTACGAGACGGAAGAACTCGATCTGAACGCCATGCCCTATATTGTCGTCATCATCGACGAGATGGCCGACCTCATGATGGTTGCCGGTAAGGATATTGAAGGCGCAGTGCAGCGTCTGGCGCAGATGGCGCGTGCCGCCGGCATCCATGTGATCATGGCGACGCAGCGCCCGTCGGTGGATGTTATCACCGGCACGATCAAGGCGAACTTCCCGACACGCATTTCCTTCCAGGTTACCTCCAAGATCGACTCGCGTACTATTCTTGGCGAGCAGGGCGGTGAGCAATTGCTGGGTATGGGCGACATGCTCTACATGGCTGGTGGCGGGCGCATCCAGCGTGTGCACGGGCCTTTCGTTGGTGACGATGAAGTCGAAAAGATCGTTCAGCACCTCAAATTGCAGGGCGTACCGGAATATCTCGATTCGATCACCGAGGAAGATGATGAGGATGATAGTGGCGGCGGCCCCGCCGGGACCTCCAATCTGGAAGATTCCGATGATCCTTATGATCAGGCTGTCGCGGTCGTATTGCGTGATAAGAAGGCGTCGACCAGCTATATCCAGCGTCGTCTCGGCATTGGCTATAATCGTGCCGCTTCCATCATCGAGCGTATGGAAGAGGAAGGGCTTGTCGGTCCGGCCAACCACGCAGGCAAGCGTGAGATTCTTGTGCCGACACAGGATGATGATTTTTAAGACAGGCAAGAATACCTAAACGCCTGTATTTGTTTGGAAATTCAAACGTAACGTAACAGGCTGTTACGAGCGTTATTGGAAGTGGCTAAACCAATTCCTACATTGGAGTAACGTGGTTGTTACGTGACGACATTGTGGAACCGGATGACGTAGGCTGCCGTTTCTTGGCCATACTCGAGCCAAACTGATCGGGTAATACTTAAGGCAAGATGACAGGAGATCCTAGACCCATGAAAACCATGACAGCATTGTTTAGCGTAGCAGGCCCACTCGCCCGGCGCGCCGTCGCTGCTTCGATAATTGGCGTGGGACTCCTTGCAACACCTGCGCTGGCGCAGAATGCAGTGTCAGGCGCGGCACAGCAGATTGCCAACCAGTTTGCGAGCGTGAAAACGCTGACCGGAGACTTTGTTCAGTTCGGTCCGCGCGGCGAGCAGACGGAAGGGACCTTCTATATTGAACGCCCGGGCAAGATTCGCTTCAACTACAACAAGCCCTCACCAATTCGTGTCATCTCGGATGGCGAATCCGTTGTGATCAATAATCGTAAGCTCGATACCTGGGATCTTATCCCTCTATCAAAGACGCCGTTAAAGCTGCTGCTCAGCGATCAGATCAACCTGTCCAGCAATACGGTCAAATCGGTCAAGGAAGAGCCGGACATGACGACGATCGTCCTTGGCGACAAATCGATCTTCGGAAATTCGACCATAACGATGATGTTTGACCCGAAGACCTTCGAACTGCGTCAATGGACCATTACCGATGCGCAGGGTCTTGATACGACTGTAATGATCACCAATGTCCGCACCGGCGTGCGCTTCGCCAAGGGTATGTTCAAAATCGACTATACCCGTATTGCGATGAAGAAAAGATAGATCAGGACAGTCGTTTCAGATTGATGATAGCAGGTTCCAATCATCGATAAGTTGTTTTAGTCTCGCAGCTCATTCATCACCCGCGAGACTATTTCCCCATGCCTTTTTCCGTTGCTACCTGGAACATCAATTCGGTGCGCTTGCGCTTGCCGCTCGTCCTGCAATTTCTGCGTGATTATCAACCGGATGTGCTGTGCCTGCAGGAAACCAAATGCCCCGATGATCTGTTTCCGCGGGAAGCCTTTCACATGGCCGGTTACGAACATATCGAGATCAGCGGCCAGAAAGGCTATCACGGGGTGGCAACACTTTCCCGCCGTCCTTTGACAGAACCGGCCCGGGTCGGTTTTTGCGATATCGCCGATTGCCGCCATTTGAGCACGGTTGTGACTGCTGGATCGAAACGGATGCGTATCCATAATTTCTATGTCCCGGCCGGTGGTGATGAACCCGATCCGGAGATCAATCCGAAGTTCAAGCACAAGCTCGGTTTCCTTGACGAGATGAAAGCCATGAATGCGGTTTATGGCGATGGCCATGCCTCCCTGCTGGTGGGCGACCTCAATATTGCGCCACTCGAAACCGATGTCTGGTCACACAAACAGTTGTTGAAGGTTGTGAGCCACACCCCTATCGAAACGGAGGGTCTGGAAGCTTTGCGCAAGAATGGCGGCTGGAGCGATCTGATGCGCCATCATATTCCGCCATCCGAGAAAATTTATACATGGTGGAGTTATCGGGCGGCCGATTGGGCAGCGGCGGATCGGGGCCGGAGACTGGACCACATTTGGGGATCGCCTGACCTTGAGGCTGATCTGAGGGACATCACAATCCTGCGCGAAGCGCGTGGATGGGAGAGGCCGTCGGACCACGTTCCAGTGATCGCACGTTTCGAGCTGGACTGATCAGGTTTGGAATCAAATTTCGATGGTTTGATGCTGACCCCGCACAAGGAACGAGGATTTTCGCAGAGAATTGGTCGAATTTTGCGGTAAAAATTCAACCGCAGCGAGAAAATTAGTTGTGTTGACGCGAGTTAGTTTTCGCCGAACAGTTTTTCATATTTGGAAATTTCCGCGATCATTTGGCTCAGATCTGCAGAAATCTGGTCGTGCAACGCAGCGGCGATTTCCGGATATTCTTCAAGAATACGCCGGAACAATGAGCGATTGAGGCGGATGACTTCGGTCTCTATATCCGCCATTGCGCTGGTAAGACGCTTGGTTTGAGCGATGATAGCCATCTCACCAAGCACCGCTCCCGGACCTACAGTTTTGAGGGAAACCCGTCCGGAAGGACCTTCGCGGAACAGAGAAATCGCACCACGATCAATGACATAGGCGCAATCGGCTGACTGGCCTTCGCGGTAAAGCTCGCGCCCTTCCCGCAGGACGAGCCGCTCTGTCCCGAAGGCAAGCAGACGCAACTGATCGCGCGTAAACGTGCCGAACAGCCCCACTGTCTCCAGAATGCGAATATCATCTTCAATTGCCATGCAATTACAGACATATACCTAGATTGACCCGATCGGCATCAAGGAATGAGCTTGTATCCCCCGCTTTCCGTGACGAGTATGGTTGAATTCGATGGATCCTGCTCGATTTTCTGGCGAAGTCTGTAAACATGGGTTTCCAACGTGTGGGTGGTTACTCCGGAATTGTATCCCCAGACTTCCTCCAGAAGAATATCGCGCGTAATGACCTTGCCGCCGGCGCGGTAAAGATATTTGATAATCGCGACTTCTTTTTCAGTGAGCCGGATTTTGCCACCTTTGGCATCAATCAGCATTTTCTGGCCGGGCTTGAACGTGTAGGGGCCAACAACGAAAGTCGCATCCTCACTCTGCTCGTGCTGGCGTAACTGTGCGCGAATGCGCGCCAACAGCACAGCGAAGCGGAATGGCTTGGTGACATAATCGTTTGCGCCTGATTCGAGCCCGAGAATCGTATCAGAATCAGTATCATGGCCGGTCAACATGATCACCGGTGCCTTGAAACCGCCCTTACGCAAGAGCTTGATGGCTTCGCGCCCATCCATGTCCGGCAAGCCGACATCCATGATCAGCAGATCAACAACGCCGTTACGCGCAGCCTGTATGCCCTTGGTTGCATTGTCTTCCTGAACAATCTGAAACTCCTCATAGAGGCTCAGTTGCTCAACCAGAATTGCCCGCAGGTCTGCATCATCGTCGACGATTAGAATGGTACGCGCTGTCATTGGATCTCCCGCAGATGGAAAGAAGTCGTTGGAATTTAAGTCGAATTCTACAGGAAAGAAAGAGCATCGACTTGATATTGCTTATGTGGCGCATCAGTCTGACATAAAAATGCTTTTTATGAGGCAAGCATGCCACTAACCCCTTTGAAGTATATCGATGTTCGTCCGCGTCCCGGTCATAAAAGCCAGGGCCTGCTGATCGCAGGCGCAATTGTCCTGCGTTGCGCGCTTGGTAAGGGCGGTATCACCACGAGAAAGCGGGAGGGCGATGGTGGCACACCTTTAGGACGGTTGCGGCTTCTCTATGGCTTTAAAAGGCCCGACAAGCGGGTGAGGTCCACGCCTCTATTGCGCCTTAACCCATTGAAAAAGAACGATGGATGGTGCGAAGTCAGCAATGATCGCAATTACAACCGCAAAGTGCGGATACCTTATAATGCGAGCCACGAAACCATGTGGCGCAAGGACGATCTCTACGACATCTGTATCGTTCTGGATTGGAATATCCGGCCACGCAGGAGAAGTGGGGGCAGCGCGATATTCCTCCACCTGGCGCGGCCCGGCTATACACCCACTGAGGGCTGCATTGCCTTGAGCCGTGCAGATATGAACCGTCTTTTGCCGCTTTTGTCGAATAAAACGGTTATTCGTGTCCTGCGTTAGACCGGAAAACGCCAGACCGTTGTTTTCTTGATTTCAGCGTCTTCGAGAACGCGCGTCACCGGAACTGAATAGACAGCAAGCGGCTGGAGTAAATCCTTGGGAAAATAGGATCTCCCCGGATCTCCGACAATCACTTCGGCACCGCGGGAAGCAAGTTTGGTAAACCAGGGAATGAGTAAATCTGCCAAAGCTTTATCGTAGAAAACATCGCCTGCCAGCACGACATCCCATCCTTTATCGGTACCGATAAGGTCGGCAATCATAATATCCAGCATGACATCATTAGCAGCGGCGTTGAGAAGGATTGCAGGCTGCGTAAAGGGGTCGATATCGCAACAGAATACATGTTTTGCATCGGACATTGCAGCGGCAATACCGACCAGGCCCGAGCCTGACGCGAAATCAAGTACAGGGCGACCTCTGACTATTTGTGGATTATCAATCACATAGCGTGCGACACCCTGGCCGCCAGCCCATGCGAAGGCCCAGAATGGCGGCGGAAGTCCTATGGTCGCGAGCTCTTCTTCCGTGCGTTGCCAAAGGTCATGGGCTTCATCGGCAAGATGAAGCTTTATCTCCGGAACGTGCGGCGGCGACTGTATAGACGTGTTGGCCAGCACGAACTGACGGTAACGATCACTGGTCGGGTCCAGCTCGGTCTCAGCCATGAAGAGCGATCATTTGGGGGCCGGAATGAGATCACCCATGCGGCAAACTTCTTCCCATTCGTCCTCTGTCACCGGCTGTACTGAAAGACGCATTGAGGTGACCAGAGCCATTTTTTCAAGCTTCGGATTGGCTTTGACATCTTTGAGGGTAACCGGCTTTGGCATGTCCCGGACGGCTCGAATATCAACGCAATCCCAGCGCGGATCATCGGTGGTCGAATCGGGGTGGCTGAGCGCGCAAACTTCGACGATGCCAACCACTTCCAGACCTTGGTTGGAATGATAGAAGAAACCTTTATCGCCGATCTTCATGGCGCGCATATTGTTGCGGGCGAGATAGTTGCGCACGCCTGTCCATTCTGTGCCTTTGGCACCGGCAGCCTTCTGTTGTTCCCACGACCATGCGTCAGGTTCGGATTTGTACAGCCAATATGCCATGTTGAAACCTATTTGTTGTCCGGGTTCTTGATTGCCCAATTCCACGGGCGGATATCGACAGAGGCGAATAGCTCCGCCTTCGCGTAAGGGTCATTTGCGGCGATCTGTTTTGCCGCTGCCAGATCAGCAGCCTCAACGACTACAAGGCTGCCATTTGGCCTGGAATCATCGCCCAGAAAAGGGCCAGCGAATTTTAGCTGGTCACCAAGACCGTTCAGATAATCAAGATGCGCGGTCCGTGTACCAAGACGCAATTGCAGGCTATCGGGTTTGTCGTTGCATAAAAACGCAAAAAGCATGGTATTTTTCTAGTCCTCATTTTTGAGTGGCCTTGAAAGCAGTGCTTCCATGGCTTCATCGACAGTAATGTCTCCAGCCAATATTCTTGCGACAGCTGAAATGATCGGGACATCGATAGCATGACGCGCTGCGAGTTCAACTGCAATGGAGGCTGTTGCAACGCCTTCCGCCAGTGGCCGCCCCGTCAAGTCATCTGCCTTGCCCAATGCAATACCATAAGAGTAATTGCGCGATTGCGGTGTCGAGCAGGTCAGCATGAGATCGCCAAGCCCGGAGAGGCCCATAATCGTCTCGGACCTTGCCCCTAAAGCATGGCCGATGCGACGTAATTCGGCGAAGCCGCGCGTAACAAGCGCAGCCTGTGCGCTGGCGCCATATCCCCTGCCGATAGCAGCACCAGCTGCGATAGCGAGCACGTTTTTCAGTGCCCCGCCGATCTCGACCCCCGTCACATCATCTGTAGAGTAACAGCGGAACGTTGCGCCTGAGAGAGCGACAGCGATATTGTCAGCCAGTGCTTGATTGCGGGACGCGACAGTCACGGCTGTGGGCAATCCTCTGGCGACATCGGTGGCGAAACTGGGTCCTGAAAGGACGCCAAGCGGATGACCGGGGAGTATTTGATGTGCCACTTCCGACATGAGAAAGCCGGTGGACCGTTCAATTCCCTTGGCACAGATGATCAACGGTGTTGACGCTGAAATGTGATCCTTGAGCTCCTTTAAGGCCGTCGAAAGTGCCTGCGCCGGAACCGCGCACAGAATATACTTCCCATGCATCAGAACGGTTCTGGCATCGCTGCTTGCCGTCAGCGACGGATGAAGGGGGATGCCAGGCAAATGGGCATCATTGCGGTGAGTATTGTTAATTGCTGCGACTGTGATGGGATCGCGTGCGTAAAGCGTCACCAAGCTGCCATTGGATGCAGCCATTGTTCCGAGCGCTGTACCATAGGCGCCACCGCCCAATATGGCGATTGGTGGCCGCTCACTCATGCTTTTGCTCCACGGCGACCAGCACCAATCAGGGGGGCAGAATACATATCCAGCGGCCAGCGCGAGCGTGGAGCAATATCAAGGGAATCGGGAGGCGTCTGGCTTGCGCGTTCAGCGCCCGCCCATGCGATCATGGCGGCATTGTCCGTACAGAGAGCCATTGGTGGCGCAATGAAGCGAAAGCCGCTCTTGTCGCAAAGCTGCTGGAGCACACCACGCAGGACCTTGTTTGCCGCAACGCCCCCTGCGACCACCAATGCAGGGCGGTCCACGGCAGGGAATGTTTCGCGGAACCGCATAAGAGAGCGTGCAACACGGTCATCCAGCGTATCGGCTACGGCGGCCTGAAAAGCCGCGCAAATATCATTCACATCCGTTTGCGATAGAGGTTCCAGACTGGTCGCCAGTTGGCGCACGGCGGTTTTGAGACCGGAGAAAGAAAAGTCGAGGCGCTCTTCACCTTTTAGCGGACGCGGGAGCGAGAAACGTGTTGAATCACCGAGAAATGCTGCCTTTTCAACCTCAGGCCCGCCCGGATAGCCAAGTCCAAGCATTTTGGCGGTTTTGTCAAAGGCTTCACCGAGCGCATCGTCAATGGTTGTGCCAAGCCGCTCATAGTTTCCCAGTCCCTTGACCAGAACCATTTGCGTATGGCCGCCGGAAACGAGGAGCAAAAGATAGGGAAATTCAACATTATCAGTCAGGCGAGGCGTCAGTGCGTGGCCTTCAAGATGATTGATTGCGTAGAATGGTTTTTGGCTTGCCAAGGCTATTGCCTTGCCGGTCATCAGCCCGACGATCAGCCCACCGACAAGTCCCGGGCCCGCTGTCGCAGCAATGGCATCAACGTCGTCGAGCGTCAAATGCGCTTCGTGCAGTGCCTGACCAATCAGCCGGTCGAGCACTTCGACATGAGCGCGCGCGGCAATTTCCGGTACGACACCGCCATAGGGCGCGTGTTCTTCGATTTGACTTAACACGACGTTTGAAAGAATGGTGCCATGACCATACTCATCGCGCTCGACAATAGCCGCCGCCGTCTCGTCACAGCTCGTTTCAATACCCAGAACCCGCATCAATATCCTTCGTCGCATTGCCGGTCGAATAAAAGCCCGTTAGTAGAGGCCATGAATATGGAACTCGCGTAACACGGACTGCGGCCAATGCAAACAAAAACGCTCAAGATCGGTACACGTGGGAGCGCGCTCGCGCTCGCGCAAGCCCGGGAGACGCGCGACCGGCTGGTCAGGGCTCATGGTCTGGACGAAGCAGACATCGAGATCGTTGTCATTTCGACGAGTGGCGACCGGATTCAGGACAAACCCTTGTCGGAAGTTGGTGGCAAAGGTCTTTTTACATTGGAGATCGAAGAACAGCTTGCCGATGGCCGCATTGATCTGGCTGTCCATTCATCCAAGGATATGCCGACATTTCTGCCGGACGGCTTGCACCTATCGGTGTTTCTTGAGCGGGAAGACCCACGCGATGCTTTCATTGGGCGTAGCGCTAAAACTTTGACCGAACTGCCATTGGGCGCTGTTGTCGGTTCTGCATCGCTTCGGCGTCAGGCATTGATCAAACGCATTCGCCCCGATCTTGAAGTTATCAACTTCCGCGGCAATGTGCAGACGCGGTTGCGCAAGCTCGCCGATGGAGAGGTTGATGCGACGTTCCTCGCTTTTGCTGGGCTGAAACGGCTTGATCTCGGCCATGTCGTAACCGAGCTTATGGATGCCAAGACATTCCCTCCAGCGCCCGGACAAGGCGCTATCACGGTCGAAAGCCGCATTGGCGATGACCGGATCGACAATCTTCTTGTTCCGATCAATCATTTGCCAACGTCGACTGCGCTGGCATGTGAGCGGGCGTTCCTTGGTGCGTTGGATGGTTCGTGCCGCACTCCGCTTGCCGGGCTGGCGACAATCTCAGGCAAGGCACTGCATTTCCATGGGATGATCCTGCTGCCTGATGGGAGCGAGGTTCATGAAGTTACAGGCGAGGGTTCCATTGCGGATGCTGCCCAAATCGGACGGGATGCGGCGCTGCGGGTCCGGGAGATGGCTGGCGCTCATTTCTTTACGGACTGGCTCTGATATGAGATCTGTTTTGGTTACGCGGCCCGAACCCGGAGCAACCAGAACAGCCGGACGGTTGGCTGAGCTCGGCTTTCAGCCATTGGTGTTGCCACTTAGTGAAGTTGAGCCTCTGCAAGTGCAAGATGTGCATGGGCATTATGATGCCGTTGCAATTACCAGCGCGAATGCATTGCGCCATGCGCCGGAAGACTTTCTTGCAACATTCCATGACCTACCCTGCTTTGCGGTTGGTGGTGCAACTGCCGATATAGCGCAGGCTAAAGGCTTCAAGCAGGTTCTGACGGGAAACGGCAATGGGTCTTCGCTGGCTGAGAAGATCAATAATTCAACGGCTATGAATGCGCGGGTTCTTTATCTTGCAGGGCGGGTCAGATCACCCGAGTTTGAAGAAATCGTCGGGCAGTCAGGTCGAGGAGTCACACCAGTTTTGATCTATGACACGATTTTAAAGCGCTATGAGACTGATTATTTAGTCCAGTTTTTTAACTCTTCGCCAGTCAATGTTTGTCTGGTGTATTCGAAAAGAGGCGCTGCAACACTTCTGGCCATAATTGAGCAAGCCAATGCTTATCATCTATTTGAAAATACAGAATTTTTATGCCTTTCTGACAATATTGTACCTATCATTTCAAGCCAGGGTTTTCGTCACATGCGCGCTGCCAGTGTTCAAGATGAAGTCGCATTACTCGAATTGCTGCATGCTTGACACCATCTGCTAATGAGCAAGCTTGCATCACGGTGGTTTCATATGAGGAACTTCCTTGCTAGCTTTAGAGTTCAATCGAAGCACATCTGTTCCAGAAGAGAGTTTCCATGGCCAAATCTACCGTTCCACGTCATTCCAAAACGACCCGTAAATCGATGACGATTGAACTGGAACCCTCTTCCATAACAAAGTCTGCAGTATCACCCAATAATGTGCCAGAGCCGGAACCGGTGGGTTTCGACCCTGCGGCCAAGACAGCAGCCGCGACAAGTGAAACCATGGAACAACGGTCTGATGCGGATACGTCTTCATCTCGCAACTTTGGTCGCGCTGACCCAACGCCAGAGAAAAAGCCGGCTGCCAGCGTCAGCGCTGCGAGCCCTATCCAAGAATCGAACGACTCATTGGGGCGACTCGTTTCGGGGCTTGTTGGCGGTGTGGTTGTTCTTGCTGGCGCAGCAGCCCTCCAATGGGCAGGCATGCTTCCATCGCCGAAGGCGGATCTGTCCGGGTTGGAACAGCAGATTGCCCAATTGCGCGATGCACCTGCAAAGCCGCTCGATGAAGCCAGTCAAGCAGCGCTTGATGGTGCAAAACAGGCATCGGAACAGATCGCTGCACTTAGGGCAGAGTTGGGTTCGGTAAAACAGAGCGTTGCGGATATTCAAAACAGCGCACCCGCAACCAGCACGGCGGTGGATACCAGCGCTATTGATGCGCGCATAGCCTCGCTGGAACAACAAATCAGTGCCAACAAGCAACAAGTCGCGCAAGCTGATGGTGCTGCTGCGGGTGCAACTACGAGGCTGGATGCGCTCGAAGCGAAGGTCAATGATACATCCGGCCAAGCCAATATGGCGCTTGCAATGGCTGCCACTGGCTTAAAGGCTGCTGTTGATCGCGGAGAACCTTACAAGGCCGAACTTGACACCTACCTTGCCGTTGCTCCAGTGGCCGGCGATGTTGAATCATTGCGACCAGCCGAAACCAAAGGCATACCGACGGTCACCACGCTGGCAAGTGAGTTTGGAGATGTTGCCGCCAAAATCATAGCAAGCACACGCACCGTTGATCCCAATGCCGGAATTCTGGATCGACTATGGTCGAGCGCATCTGGTCTGGTCGAGGCGCGGCCCGTTGGTATGGTTGAGGGGGAGGGCGCTGATGCGATCACGGCGCGTATCGAGGCTCACTTGCATGCTGGTGACCTGAACGCTGCAATTGCAGAATGGGAAAAACTTCCAGATATGGCTAAAACGGCTTCCGCAGATTTTGGCAATGCCATGAAGGCGCGGCAGAATGCGAGTGCGGTCGTGTCAAAAGCCTTATCCGATGCTTTGAGCGGCATCAAGACATCGACGGGTCAGGAGTAAGAAGATCATGATGCGTATTCTGTTCTTCTTCATTGTCGTCCTGTTGCTCGGTGTCGGATTTGCCTGGCTTGCAGACCGGCCCGGCGATCTCGTTGTGACTTTTGCCGGCATGCAATACAAGGTCAGCCTTATGGTTGCGGCAACAAGTATTGTCGCCATTGTTGCTGCGGTCATGCTGACATGGTGGCTTATCAAAAGCATTGTCACCTCGCCTTACGCCTTACGGCGGCATTTTCGTGCACGCAAGCGTGACCGGGGATATCAATCACTTTCCACGGGCCTGATTGCTGCCGGTGCCGGTGATGGCCAAACAGCGCGATTGATGATCAAGCAAGCGGAAAAGCTTCTTAATGTCGATCAGGAGCCGCTGATCAAACTGCTTGATGCCCAAGCTGCAATGCTTGAAGGCCGTACTGACGATGCCCGAAAAAAGTTCGAAGCTATGCTTGATGATCCGGAGACCAGGTTGCTCGGTCTGCGTGGCCTTTATCTGGAAGCGCAAAGATTGGGCGCGCGCGATGCGTCGCGCCATTATGCCGAAGAAGCCGCTCTGCTGGCTCCTAATGTTGAGTGGGCGGCGTCCGCAGCGCTTGGACAGAAAACCACCCATGGCGATTGGGATGGCGCTCTGTTGCTCCTCGACAAGCAGAAGGCAACCAAGCAGATCGACAAGGAAAAGGCCAAACGTGAGCGGGCTGTCATCCTGACTGCAAAGGCCATTGAGACATATGAGAGCGATCCGGTGAATGCAAAGCCGTTGGCAATTGAAGCCAACAAGCTGGCTCCCGACCTTGTTCCAGCGGCCATTGTTGCCGCAAGGGCGCTGTTTGCGCAGAACGATCTGCGTAAGGGGTCGAAAATTCTTGAATATACCTGGAAACGGGAACCGCATCCTGATGTCGCGGAAACATATGTCCATGCCCGGGTTGGCGATTCGCCCATCGACCGCTTAAAGCGTGCACGCCATCTGGCTGGGCTCTATCCGCATCATGCGGAATCCAATCTGGCAATTGCTCACGCGGCTCTTGGTGCTGGTGAACTCAAGGAAGCGCGTGAAGCGGCAGAAGCAGTTCTGCGCAGTACGCCCCGCGAGAGCGCTTATTTGCTGCTGGCAGACATCGAAGAAGCGCAGACTGGCGATCAAGGTCGTGTCCGTCAATGGCTGTCGCGAGCGGTTAAAGCGCCACGCGATCCCGCCTGGACTGCCGATGGCTATGTCTCGGATCGTTGGGCTCCCGCTTCACCCGTAACCGGCAAGCTTGATGCATTTATGTGGAAGGTCCCGGTTGAACAAATCGGCCCTGTCATTGATGCGGGCGAAGATTTTGATAGTGCACTGGCAACGGAGCCATCAAAACCAAGGCAGCCCGCAATGGAGGCAAAGCCGATCTTACCGACGCGCGAGGAGGAGGAAAAATCGCAGCCGGAGATAATTGCCGTGGACCCGGAGGTGGTGGATGCGGAAATTGTACCGTTTGAACCACCAGTGCAGAAACCTGCAAAGCCTATGGTGGAGGCCCCCCAGGAAGATGCGGAACTGCCTCGGCGGACTGCGTCGGTGCTACCGCGGCTTCCGGAGAAGTCGAAAGAGCCAGTCAGCGAACCATTTGTTGGGCCGGTGCCAGACGATCCAGGTGTGAAGCCGGAATATAAATCATCGCAATCCAACAAGAAGTTCAAGTTGTTCTGATGGCGGTGGAACTCCGTCTTAATCTCGTTTGCGGCAAGATGTACAGTGGCGAGGTAGGTTTACTCAGGCTAACAAGGAAAAGTGATACTTAAAGTGGAAAGACCATAAATGCTTGATCGCCTTGTTACTTTTTTCAAAGCGCTACCATCAGGTGAAAGCGGTTCTGAGCATTTTTCAAAATCGGACCCGCGTCTTGCCGCTGCGGCTCTGCTCTTTCACGTTATGGATGCAGACGGCTCCAGCAGCAAAGAAGAACGCAAGCGTGTTTCACAACTCATATCCGATGCTTACGGATTGAAGGGCGAGGCACTGAAGCGTCTTCTGAGTGAGGGTGAGCAGGCCGATCAGGAGGCCGTTGATCTTTACAGTTTCACCAGCATCATAAAGCGCAATCTTGACGAGGATGCCCGTATCAGATTCATTGAACTGATGTGGGAAGTTGTTTTTGCCGATGGAGTCGCTCATGAACTTGAGGACAATGTTGTCTGGCGGGTTGCTGAACTGATCGGCGTTTCCACCCGGGATCGGGTCACCATGAAGCAGCGGGCTGCAGTTCGAGCCGAACGGGATGTGCCCGAAGAATAGGACCAAGACGGATGTTCCAGACAGAATGGATGGACGGAAGCCATATACAACGTCCGAAAATTCTTGCAGTTCTTCATCAGGAACGATCAAGCACTGGCCGTGTCGGACAATTGCTCGTTGAGGCCGGTTTTGCACTGGATATCCGCCGTCCGCCGCTTGGTGATGCCTTGCCGGATACGCTGGACAGTCATGCCGGAGCCGTCATTTTTGGCGGCCCCATGAGTGCCAATGATCCTGAAGCATTTATAAAGCGGGAAACGGATTGGCTATCGGTGCCGCTGGCCGAAGAAAAGCCATTCCTTGGCATCTGCCTTGGCGCGCAAATGCTATCCAATCATCTTGGCGCAAAGGTTTCCCCTCATCCCGATGGGCTGGTTGAAATAGGCTGGTATCCCTTGGAACCAACAGAGGCTGGCAGGGCGCTTATGGATTGGCCATCCATGGTCTATCATTTTCACCGGGAAGGCTTTGACCTGCCAAAATCGGCCACGTTGTTGGCTACGGGAAATACCTATGCCAACCAGGCTTTCCGTTATGGAAAGAATGCATGGGGCGTGCAGTTCCATGCGGAGTTGACGCGCGCCATGATGCAGCGTTGGGTGGTTCGTGGATCAGAGCGTTTTTCGCTTTGTGGCGCCCAGCAGGGTCGGGATCACCTGGAAGGCCGAATGATCCACGATACCATTCTCAAAGCCTGGCTCCAGCGTTTTCTGGGAATTGTCTTTGGCGCTGCGGTTACTGCCTGAAGCGCATCAGGTTCGACCCTGCAAGTTGCGTGCCTTGCGGAGCTGCGGGAACCACCAGGCCCATAGCCCGGCCACAGCGACCGTCCCTATGCCACCAAAGACAACGGCTGGAACTGTTCCGATCATCGAAGCCATGACGCCTGCACGGAATTCGCCCAGTTCATTTGAGGCACCGACGAACACCATATTTACAGCATTGACGCGGCCCCGAACATTGTCCGGTGTCCAGAGCTGAAGTAGCGTTTCGCGGATGTAAACGCTGACCATATCAGCCGCACCCATCAATGCGAGAACGACGATGGAAAGCCAGGCAAGATTTGAGACGCCGAACATGATGGTGAGCAGGCCGAACATCGCTACGAAGGCAAACATGATCAGGCCAGCATGGTCGCGGATGGGATGGCCTGTCAGCCAGACGGCGGTCAGGATTGCGCCAACACCCGGTGCTGCACGCAGCATGCCAAGCCCCCAAGGGCCGAGCTCCAGAATGTCACGGGCATAGACAGGAAGCAGTGCTACTGCCCCACCCAATAAAACCGCAAAAAGATCGAGCGAAATTGCGCCGAGGACGACCTTTTCCTTCCAGATGTAGTGAAAGCCTGCCAGCAGGGTTTGGAGAGACTTTTTCTCATTCAGCGTATGCTGCGTAGGCTTGGGTATGGAGAATATGGCAAAGAAGGCAATGAGTAGCATGAGACACGCGATGCCATATGCTGCCACAGGGGATATGCCATAAAGCAAGCCTCCCGCGACAGGCCCGACCAATGTGGCAATTTGCCAAGCCGAAGAGTTCCATGAAACGGCGTTGGAGAATATCTCTGCAGGCACAAGGTTAACGACAAGTGATGAGGAGGCGGGGCCGAGAAACGCCCGTCCTACACCAAAGCCAGCCAGCACAAGGAACACATGCGCAGGGCTGAAGCTGTGTGTCACCGTCAGCAAAAGCAGCAGTGCTGCACAAATCAGCTCGACGCCAATCGATAATCCCATGATGAGACGGCGCCCGAAACGGTCAGATGCAGCACCGGTAACCAGAACCAGCAGAAGTGCCGGGGCAAACTGCACAAGTCCTACCATGCCGAGATGAAACGGATCTCGTGTCAGATCATAGATCTGCCAGCCGACCGAAACACTGATGATCTGAATGGCGAAGGAGCCAAAGAATCGTGAAAGCCAGTAAAGTGTGAAGGAGGAATGGCGAAAGGCGGCGTAACGATCGTGAACCGCGTCCGTTTCAGGAATGGTCATTTCGGTGAAGAAGCTCCGGAAGATGGAGATTTCTTCTAGAGCAATTTACCGCGGAAGTAGAGAGAAAAGCGGCACTTTATGTTGCAGACTGAAAGCAAGAGGGAGCGAGCAGGTTTGGCCAACTCGCTCCCTTAGCAGGGTTAATCTTTGCCGAGCAAAGCTTTCCAGATGATTGCGCCAATGGCAGCACCAATGAGCGGAGCTACCCAGAAGAGCCAAAGCTGGCCAAGAGCAGCGGTTTCGGCAAACAGAGCCACGCCTGTGGAGCGAGCCGGGTTGACCGACGTGTTGCTTACCGGGATCGACACCAGATGGATCAATGTCAGGCCAAGGCCAATCGGGATCGGTGCGAAGCCTGCAGGGACGGAAGCAGACGTTGCTCCGAGGATAATGATCAGAAAGAACGCTGTAAGCACGACCTCGGCGACAAGCACTGCAGTGAGCCCATAGCCGCCTGGCGAAAGCGTGTCATATCCATTAGATGCAAAGCCTCCGGCAGCAAAACCGGCTTTTCCAGATGCAACAAGATAAAGCACGGCTGCTGCAGCGATTGCTCCGATAATCTGTGCAATCCAGTATGGGATAAGTTGCTTGAAATCGAAGCGGCCAGCGATAGCCAGTCCAAGCGATACCGCTGGATTGAAATGGCCGCCTGATATGCCGCCGACAGCATAAGCCATGGTGAGAACAGTCAGGCCAAAGGCCAATGCAACGCCAAGATAACCAATACCAACGTCGGGAAGTCCAGCTGCCAGAACTGCGCTGCCGCAACCACCAAGAACAAGCCAGAACGTGCCGAAGAATTCAGCCGATAGTCTATTTAGCATGGTAACCCCCTAGATGAAAAACGGCCGAATTGGCCCGAATCACAAGCTTTATATTTATTCCTGTTTTTGAAATTCAACAATATCTAGTGGTTTCCCGGCCATACAGCCACGCTCTAGTGTTTGTAGACAGTACACGACATGGAAATACTATGAGCGTCTTTTGGAGGGCCAGCTGAGGAATGCGCCTGATCGCTGGCCCCTTGCTCGCGGGCCAGTCAATCGCTACATAAACTGAGACTTTCAGGAGAAACAGATGCTCGCCATTATCCGCACCATTGACCTTGCCCTAGATATCTATACCTGGATTCTTATTGCCAGCGCGATCTTTTCATGGCTTTACGCTTTCAATGTCATCAATTCGAGCAACAGGTTCGTCGCTTCAATTGGTGATTTCCTCTATCGCGTGACCGAACCAGCTCTGCGCCCTATACGACGGTTTTTGCCCGATCTTGGCGGGATCGACATTTCTCCCATCGTTCTGCTGTTGCTGATCTTCTTCGTCCGTCAGCTGCTATGGACCACGATTGCACCCATTCTGCTGTAAGCGGTGGCGAACCATCCTTTTCGCAAGGGAGTTGACAGCCTCACGCTTTTTGTGCGGCTCACTCCAAAGTCTGCAAAAGATGCGATTGAAGGTGTGGAAACAACCGATGACGGACGCGCGCACCTCAAGGTGAGGGTGCGGGCGATTCCCGAAGATGGCAAGGCCAATGCTGCACTTAGGAAGCTATTGGCAAAATGGCTGGATGTAGCGCCGCGAAATGTCACAATTGTTGCAGGGGCAACGTCGCGGCTCAAACAGGTCAGGCTTGAAAGCGATCCGGACAGCTTGATTGCCAAGCTGTCCGGATTATTACAATATTAAGAGATTACGCTGCGCCGACTTTGGCGTTATGGCGCTCAATGGCTTCCCTAATCAGCTGGCGCGCGGCGTCTTCATCGCCCCAATCGCCAATCTTCACCCATTTGCCGGGCTCCAAATCCTTATAGTGTTCAAAGAAATGCTGGATCTGCTTGAGGGTGATTTCCGGCAGGTCGGTATAGTTGTGGATCTTCTCATAGCGCAACGTCAGATGAGGCGAAGGAACAGCAATGATCTTTTCATCCTGACCCTTATTGTCTTCCATGACCAGAACGCCAATCGGACGGACATTGATCACACTTGTCGGCATCAATGCGCGGGTATTGCAGATAAGAACATCGATAGGATCGCCATCATCTGACAATGTATGCGGTACGAAACCATAATTGCCGGGATAAGTCATTGGCGTGTGCAGAAAGCGATCAACGAAGAGCGCGCCGGAATCCTTATCCAGTTCATATTTGATGGGTTGACCGCCGACGGGGACTTCGATGATCACGTTAACGTCTTCAGGAGGATTGTTGCCGACAGGAATGGCATCGATGCGCATATTCTAAGAGTCCTTGTTGGTTTGGGAGTGCTGTACTGATTTTTGGCCCTTTGCGCAACAACGCGTCGGCCTTTAGGTCGTCATCCGACCTATTCTTGCGACGATTAGGCGCAAAATCAGGGTATATCGTGGTGTGGTGGATTTAGGATGAGGATCGTCAACTCCAGACGAAAGCACGCTTCTTGAGCATCTTGCCGTCGAAGCACTCGACGCCTTCGGCTACGTCCCGCCCCCCCGCACCGTGATAGAACGAAACAGCCAGATCATTGTCCTCAAGCACCCAGATGACCGTGCCCTTGAGACCCTGATCCCCCAAGCTGCGCCTGGCAGCGCCAAGCAATCGCGAACCGAGCCCGCAGCCTTGATATTCCGGGCGAATATAGAGCTCGTAAACCTCGCCTTTTTCCAGCAACTGGCGAGCGCGGTTAGGCCCCAGCGTTGCATAACCGGCAACGACACCCCCGATATCCGCTACCAGAATTTGTGTGGAGCGCTTGATGGCCCGTACCCACCAGTCTGCTCCCCTGCGCTCCAGCATGGTGTTAAGAGCACGATGAGGAATGATGCCGGAGTAAGCGCCGCGCCAAGCAGCCAGATGAATGGCCGAAATTGCCACTGCATCAGCCAAACCGGCTTTTCGTATCTCGGTTACATGCGTGCTCATGATAAAGAGCATAGACCCGCGACACGCAATTTCGCAACGGCGTTGCGGACGATTTTTTGGGCGTCAAAAAGAAAAGCGGCGATGAACGCCGCTTTTCAAATGGTCTACCAATTTGCTGCAATCAGGCTGCGCCGGCAGCCTTGTTGCTCTTTTCAAAACGCTTGCGCTCATTCGGATCGAGATAAAGCTTGCGCAAACGAATGGACTTTGGCGTGACTTCCATGAGTTCATCGTCCTGAATCCACGACAGCGCACGCTCAAGCGTCATACGGATTGGAGGCGTGAGCTTCACGGCTTCATCCTTGCCGGCAGCACGAATGTTTGTCAGCTTTTTACCTTTGAGGATGTTCACCTCAAGATCGTTGTCGCGCGAATGGATGCCGATGATCATACCGGCATAAACCTTGACGCCTGCTTCGATGATCATCTGACCACGGTCTTCGAGGTTCCACATGGCGAAGGCTACGGATTCACCCTGATCATTGGAAATCAGGACGCCATTGTTGCGCCCTGCGATTTCGCCCCGGAATGGCTCATAGGCGCGGAACAGGCGGTTCATGATTGCGGTGCCACGTGTATCGGTCAAAAGTTCTGACTGATAACCAATGAGGCCGCGAGTCGGTGCGTAGAAAACCATGCGGACGCGGTTGCCGCCGGAAGGACGCAGCTCAACCATTTCGGCCTTGCGTTCGGACATTTTCTGAACAACCGTTCCGGAGTATTCTTCATCAACGTCGATCAGAACTTCTTCAATAGGCTCAAGCAGATTGCCTGCGTCATCCTTCTGCATCACAACGCGCGGACGGGAAACACCAAGCTCAAAGCCTTCGCGGCGCATATTCTCGATGAGAACGGCAAGCTGCAATTCACCGCGGCCGGACACGAAGAATGAGTCCTTTTCGCCGGATTCTTCTACTTTGAGCGCGACATTGCCTTCAGCTTCCTTCATCAGGCGATCACGAATGACGCGGCTGGTAACCTTGTCGCCTTCAGTGCCGGCGAGCGGGCTGTCATTGACGATGAAGGACATGGTAACCGTTGGGGGATCAATCGGCTGCGCATGCAACGGTTCCGTCACTTCAAGAGCGCAGAATGTGTCGGCCACAGTGCCTTTCTGCAGGCCGGCAATCGCAACGATGTCACCAGCATGAGCTTCATCAATCGCCTGGCGCTCAAGGCCACGGAACGTCAGAATCTTTGAGATACGGCCGGTTTCGATCTGTGTGCCGTCGCCGTGCAGAACCTTGACCGGCTGATTGGCCTTGACTGTGCCGGAATGGATACGGCCCGTAATGATGCGTCCGAGGAACGGATCGGCTTCAAGGATCGTTCCGATCATTTTGAAAGGACCTTCGCCAACAGTTGGCTCGGGCACATGATCAAGAACCATGTCAAACAGAGCCGATAGGCCTTGATCCTGCGGGCCTTCCGGGTTCTTTGCCATCCAGCCATTACGGCCTGAACCATAAAGGATCGGGAAATCAAGCTGTTCATCTGTCGCGTCGAGAGCAGCAAAAAGATCAAAGACTTCGTTGACGACTTCTTCATGACGCGCATCAGGGCGATCGATCTTGTTGATTGCTACGATCGGGCGAAGGCCAACCTTCAGAGCCTTGCCGACAACAAACTTGGTTTGTGGCATCGGGCCTTCAGCTGCATCGACGAGAACGATAGCGCCGTCAACCATCGAAAGAATACGCTCGACTTCACCACCGAAATCGGCGTGTCCAGGTGTATCGACGATGTTGATGCGGGAGTCTTTCCAGACAACGGAAGTGGCTTTAGCGAGAATGGTAATCCCGCGTTCCTTTTCGATGTCGTTGGAGTCCATCATTCTTTCAGCAACGCGCTGATTTTCGCGGAAGTTGCCGGACTGTTTCAATAGTTCGTCAACAAGCGTGGTTTTGCCATGGTCAACGTGTGCGATAATCGCGATGTTGCGCAGTTTCATGAGGTTCTCTTTGGAGGATTGTGGACGCAAAATTGCATGCGGCGCTTTTACATTTGCGCGCTCCATACATGTTTTTTCGCAATTGCGAAAGGGGGCGGCACAGGAATATGCCGCCCGGGTCACTTTCTGTCTGCTTTTCAGAGCAAGGTTCCGGACAGGATAACCAGTGCAATGCTGAAATAAATCACCAATCCTGTAACATCGACAAGCGTTGCGACAAAAGGTGCAGAAGCGCTTGCGGGGTCGAAACCCAGCCGCTGCATGGCGAAAGGCAGCATCGAACCGACCAGAGAGCCGAACGTCACGATACCGACCAGCGCAGCACCGACCGTGGCGGCAACCAATTGCCAGTGCTGACCGTAATCATAAAGACCAAGCATTTGCCAGGCGGCGATACGTGCAACGCCGATCAGGCCCAAGAATGATCCAAGCACCAGCCCGGTTGGTATTTCGCGCAGGGCGACCCGCCACCAGTCCTTCAAGCGTAGGTCCTGTAAGGCCAGCGCACGAATAAGCAGGGAGGTAGCCTGCGAGCCGGAATTGCCGCCGGAGCTCATAATCAAAGGGATAAACAGTGTTAAAACAACGGCTTTCTCCAGCTCGCCTTCGAAATGCTGCATAGCGCTGGCGGTCAGCATTTCGCCGAGCAGCAAAATTCCGAGCCAACCGGCCCGCTTGTGGATCATCTGGAAGAAGCCGATTTGCATATAAGGTTTGTTCAAGGCCTCCATGCCACCAAACTTCAGCGTATCCTCTGTCATCTCCTGCGTCATGGTATCAATAACGTCATCAACGGTAACGATTCCAATGACTTGATTGTTGCCGGTCACGACCGGCACAGCCAATAGATCGTGCTTGCGGAAGAGGCGGGCAACGTCCTCCTGATCAGTCAGTGGCGTGACCACGACCGGAGCAACATCACGCCCAACGCTCAAAATGGAAGCCTCGGGTTCACTGCTGATGAGCCGCCGCAATGCCACAGTACGAAGCAGAATTTTCGATGCAGGATCAATGACATAGATCGCATATATCGTTTCGCGGGAACGTTCGACTTCACGGATATACTGTAGAGTTTGTGCAACGGTCCAGCCGGATGGCACGCTGACGAATTCAGTCGTCATCAGGCTGCCCGCCGTATGGGGCGGATAGCGCAGGAGTTTGCGTAGTGCGGCAGTGGTTTCAGGGCCGAGACCAGCGGCAAGACGAGCGCGGGTTTCAGGTTCAAACTCCTGAAAAATATCGGTAACCCGGTCAATCGACATTTCATCAAGAATGTCACGAGCCTTGGCAGCGGGCAGTTTTTCGATGATGGCTGGCGCTGAAAGCAGTTCGGGCTGATCAAGAATGAGTACCGCGTGTTCAAGCGGCATCTCATTAAAAATATCAATAATATCAGTGAGTTCGAGATCGTTAAGAAGCTCGATCGCATCGGCGGCATGCATGGATGCGAGGCGTTGCGTGATGTTCAGGTCTGCGTTTACCGCATCCTGGTGTACGAGGATGTTGTTCATTTAACTCGCCTTTCCGTCGATCCGCCGTCAAGGGGGATCAAGGCGAGCTGATTTCAAATCAGGCCAGGATCACCGCTGACGGCGCAAACAATCGACTACTATCGTCGCTGGGCATGGAAATGGATTCCTGGTTGAAACAAGCAGGCCGCGGAATGCGGACCCTGCATGGCGTCATTTGGCTCCACGGCGCTGTAAAGTCAACCCCACAAGTGAGATCAACCGCCTACACCAAAATTGCATGTTAAAATTGTAAAAAAGTCGGAAAAATCTGCAGTTCTGCCGCAAAATCTGTGGACTTTAGACCGAATGATCCAGCGCCAGACCCAGCCGGAAAGCTCTGGCGCAGACTTGGGCGGTGTGTTGCCCGTATCGTCCTCGACCACTTAGCTTTCATTGCTGATATCGCTTTAAGCGGGGCGATTTCAATTTCGCCTCGCGTCCGCTCCTCGCTGTGGAAGAGCTATTTTGCGCGGTGGCACGAAGCGCAGTCAGGCAGACTCATCATGAGCCCCGGTCATATTCAGGAGATTGTGAACTCTCCATGGAACAGAACGATTATTCAAGATCTAATGCCTAGCACCCTCATAAATGCTTCTTGTTATTCGAGGATACTTCCCCTCACGATGAGCCTGTCTGACCACGCTTCTTATTGTGTAGTCAGGTTCCTGCATCACAAAGCGTCTGTCAACAGAATTATGTGGTATTTTGCAGTTTTTATGCCTGATTACATCAAATTATGTGGTATTTGTGCCCGTAATCTTACGTTTTCGTCAAAGGTTCAGTCATGAGTTCGAAGCGTCGCGGTGAAATAACACGTCTTTTGCAAGAAGAAGGAACGATTTCGATTGCCGACCTGGCCGTGAAGCTGGGTGTTTCTCTGGAAACGATCCGGCGCGACGTGAAGCCTTTACATGACGAGGGCGCAGTTACCCGCGTTCATGGCGCGGTGAGCCTGCCGCAGCATCTTGGTGAAGCACCCTTTGAATTGCGTATGCGGGAGAATGCTGATGCGAAGCGGCTGATTGCACAATATGCCGCGGGAATGATCCAGAATGGCGAATCCATCATGCTGGATACTGGAACAACAACGAGCTTTCTTGCCCGTGAACTTTTGCAGCATCGCAATCTCACAATTATTACCAACTCGTCTGATATTGCCCGTATTCTAGCGACCGTAAATGGCAATCGGGTTTTCATGGCTGGTGGCGAATTGCGCAGCGATAGCGGTGCGGCCTTGGGAGTATCGGCAATGGAATTTGTCAGCCAGTTCAGTGTCAATCATGCCGTCATCTCCATAGGCGCAATCGATGCCTCGGGTGGCGTTATGGACTATGATCTGGAGGAGGCGGAGTTCGCCCGCACTGTGCTTTCGAGGGGTGCTCGCAAACTGGCGATCACCGATGCCACAAAATTCGGGCGGCGCGGGCTGGTCACAGTCTGCGGTTTTGATGGGTTTGACGAGTTGGTGACAGATCGGGAACCGCCAGCCGATATAGCGCAAGCTCTGGCTGAGGCAGGGGCGGTTTTGACGATAGCCTCGCGGCAATAGGTTTCCGCAGAGCAAGAAACGGATTGGCGTCTGACGAATCGACGCTATTCTCTGTGCAGATTCGGAGAAAAGCCTGTGTCCAGATTATTGCTTAGCAGATCCCTTTCTACAAAAATCGGCCCGATGGTTGCCATGGCAACCGACGAAGCGCTGGTTCTGCTGGAATTCCATGACCGGCCCATCTTGCCCGACGAACTGAAAGAGTTGCAGCAGCGCTATGGTTATTCGATCAACTCGGGAAGCAATGCCGTACTCAATCAGATACAGGCGGAACTTGATGCTTACTTCGAAGGGAAGTTGACGACGTTTGAAACGCCCTTGGCTTTACCTGCAACGCCCTTTCAAAAGCAGGTATGGTCTGTATTGCAGGATATACCCTTTGGCGAAACCCGCACCTATGGCGCCATAGCAAGCGATCTCGGCAAGCCGAATTCAAGCCGGGCAGTGGGCGCGGCCAACGGCCAGAACCGCTTGGCGATACTCATTCCCTGTCATCGCGTCATTGGTGCCGATGGTGCCCTGACCGGATATGGTGGCGGCAAGCATCGCAAACGCTATTTGCTGGATCTTGAACATCGGGTCATTGCGGGCATTTCCGGGAGCCCGGTGTTTCATCCGATTACAGCGCAAAGCAGCATGTTTTAAAGGCAATCTCTCCCGCAAGGGGAGAGATAATCGGTAGCAAGTGCGAGAGCGCTCACGCAGAAGCGCTCGTCAAATATTGGCGCCGCCATCAATGACAAAGCTTGACCCGGTGATAAAGCGGCCTTCCTCGCCTGCGAGAAAAGCTACCAGTCCGGCAATATCCTTCGCCTCGCCAAATTTTGGGATCGCCATGCGGGCGCGCTGTTCTTCAGCATGATCGCCATTGGCGGGATTCATATCCGTATCAGTGGAGCCGGGTTGGACGATATTGACCGTGATTTCGCGTGGGCCAAGGTCACGGGCGAGTGCTTTGGTCAGGCCGACAAGCGCCGCCTTGCTGGTGGAATAGGCGAGAAGCCCCGCTGAAGGCACGATCTCGGCAAGATTGCTACCGATTGTGATGATGCGCCCGCCAGCGCCCATATGCGCGGCTGCGGCTTTTGAAGCGACGAAGCTGGCGCGAACGTGGATCGACATAACCCGGTCGAATTCAGCCAGTTCCAATTCGTCCACCGTATCCATCGTATAGACGCCCGCATTGTTGACAAGAATATCGAGACGGCCAAGCTTGGCGTGGGCCTCGTTGACAGCATTTTCGACCGCTGCGGCGTCAAGATTGTCGGCCTTGATGGCAATGGCGCGGCGGCCAAGCTTCTCGATTGCCTTGACCGTGTCATCGGCTTTGGAGGCGGCGCTGGTATAGGTGATGGCGATATCTGCGCCATCCTGTGCCAGTTTGAGCGCAATGGCTGCGCCCATTCCGCGGCTTCCGCCCGTGATGAAGGCGACTTTGTTTTCGAGGCGAGACATGAAACATCCTTTATGTAGTGATCGATACATAATTCATGTCATGGTTGTATTAGGTCGTCAAGTGATTTATGTATCGATCACTAAAGAAAGGAATTTGCCATGACCGCGAAAGGTCGCCCCCGCGCATTCGACCGCGACGCGGCGCTTGAACGCGCCATGCAGGTTTTCTGGAAAAAAGGTTATGAGAGCGCCTCCATGGCTGATCTGACGGCGGCGATGGAAATCAATGCGCCGAGCCTTTACGCGGCATTTGGCAGCAAGGCCGAACTCTTCAAGGAGGCTGTCCAACTCTATACGGACAAGGTGGGTCAGCGCATCAAGAACTCCTTGCCCAATGCAGCCACTGCAAAAGAAGGAATTGCCGACTTTCTCATGCAAACCGCAATATCGCATACCGACCCGAACCAGCCGCATGGGTGCATGGTGGTGCTCGGTGCGCTGCATGGTGACGAGGGCTCGGGGACGCCTTGCTCGCTCTTGCGAGAGCGCAGGCTCGACAATGTGACGTTGCTTCGCGAAAGGTTGGAACGCGGCGTGCGCGAAGGTGAGATTGTAGCTTCGGTCGATCTCCAGCAAGTGGCGGAGTTCTATGCCACCGTACAGCACGGCATGTCGATCACGGCGCGCGATGGAGCCACATTACAGCAACTGACCAAGACGGCCCATGCGGCGATGGCGGCATGGGACGGGCTGGTTTCAGGGTGACTGCCATTATGGGTGCATCTTTGCTCCCTTGGTAATTTTGTCGACAGCTCTTTTTTCAGCCCGTAATGCGATTCCAACCAGCTTGGCAGTCTCAGGTTCGAAACGCCCGAATACTTCGCGATTGGCAACGTCATTACCGGTTGCAAACATCTCTTCGACATAGGCTGATGTCGTTATATTGCGCTCAAGCGATCGTTTGTGAATTTTCCGAAGCGTCTCTTGATCTGCAGCAAGCACCACCATTGGCTGGATTGCCATCGCATTATAGACATTTCCCGCGCCATCCCTATATGGTTCGCCGATAATGGCCGGATACTGGGCCGTAATGCCGCTTGTCAGAAAGGCCGCCACATTGAGCTTTTGCCAGGTGGCAAGGTCATCGCGTAGAACGACAACAATCTTGGTATCAGTCATGAGTTTAACCTCCATTCGTGGATTGCGGAAACGTCGGAGATAACAGTCGGGGAACTGACGGTCTTGTATGTTTGTGCAGCACGGGAGTGGTGGGATCATTCAGGCGCGGGGCATTGAATGGATCTGGAAGCAAGCCAAAACAAAACGGGCGGCACATGGCCACCCGTTTGCATTCAATAATTGAAACTGCCAATTAGCTGGCAGCTTCTTCTTCAGCTGGTGCTTCTGCAGGTGCAGCAGCAGCTTCGGCAGCAGCGGCCTTGGCAGCTTCAGCGGCTTCTGCTTCAGCAGCAGCTTTTGCCTTCGCATCTTCTTCAGCCTGCTTGGCCATGGCAACGCGTTCCTGCGCCTTCTTGCCTGGCAGTGCCTTCTCAGGGTTATTGCGGGTGTCACGCTTGGCGATACCAGCCTGATCAAGGAAGCGAAGAACGCGGTCAGTTGGCTGTGCGCCATGACCGATCCAGTAGTTGATACGCTCTGCATCAAGCTTGACGCGATCGCCATCCTTGGGAAGCATTGGGTTCCAAGCGCCTACTGTTTCAATGAAACGGCCGTCGCGTGGCGAACGAACGTCAGCAACGACGACATGGTAGTAAGGGCGCTTCTTTGAGCCCGCACGGGCCAGACGGATTTTCAATGGCATTGGTAGTCTCCTAGGTTGTTCTGTTGTCGCAATTCCGTGGAATTGCTTAGCCGCCGTTTTCTTTGGCAGCGGTTGTTTCGTGATGCCTGATCACTTCCTTGACGATGAAGTTCAGGAACTTCTCGGCAAAATCGGGGTCTAGGTCGGCAGACAGCGCCAGAGTGCGCAGCCGTTCGACCTGTTGTTTTTCGCGGTTGGGGTCAGCAGGTGCCAGACCGTTCTTCGCCTTGAGAACGCCAACAGCCTTGGTACAGCGGAAGCGCTCTGCGAGCATGTGAATGAGCGCTGCATCAATATTGTCGATGGAGGCGCGCAGATCGAGCAATTCTTCTGGCAGGGATGATGCGCTCATGATCAACCTTTCTTCTTTGGAAAGCCGGGGAGGCCACCGCCACCGAGCCCTGGTAGCCGTGGCATTCCGCCCGGACCGCCAAGACCACCCGGAAGTCCGCCGAGGCCGCCCGGCAAGCCGCCGCCCTTACCGAAGCCAGCTGCTTCAGCCTGTTTCTGCAAGGCTTCAAGCTGCTTGGGGTCCATTTTCGACAGATCGGGCATGCCGCCCATACCACCGAGCCCGCCAAGCCCCATCTTGGCGCCGAGACCGCCCATCATCTGTTTCATCATGCCGCCTTTGCCCTTGCCCATCGACTTCATCATGTCCGCCATCTGGCGATGCATTTTCAGAAGTTTGTTGATGTCGGCGGCATTGGTGCCGGAACCCTTGGCAATACGCTGCTTGCGGGAATGTTTGAGCATATCGGGATTGCTGCGCTCGGCCTTGGTCATGGACGAGATGATTGCGAGCTGGCGCTTGAAGATGGAATCATCAAGACCGGCAGCGGCCATCTGATCCTTCATCTTGCCCATGCCGGGCATCATTCCCATGATGCCGCCCATGCCGCCCATCTTCTGCATCTGGCCGATCTGGTCAGCCAGATCGTTCAGATCGAACTTGCCGGACTGCATCTTCTTGGCCATCGCCGCGGCTTTTTCCGCATCGATGTTTTCGGAAGCTTTTTCAACCAGCGAAACAATGTCGCCCATGCCGAGAATGCGGTCAGCGATACGGCGGGGATAAAACTCCTCCAGCGCATCCATCTTTTCGCCGGTGGCGATCAGCTTGATCGGCTTGCCGGTAACGGCACGCATGGAGAGGGCAGCACCACCGCGACCATCACCATCCATACGGGTAAGAACAAGTCCGGTAATTCCAACGCGCTCATCAAAGGAGCGCGCGAGATTGACAGCGTCTTGACCTGTCAGCGCATCGGCGACCAGCAGGATTTCGTGCGGATTGGCCTTCTTCTTGATGTCGGCCATTTCGAGCATAAGCGGCTCGTCAATATGGGTGCGGCCGGCAGTATCGAGAATGACGACATCATGGCCGCCAAGCTTGGCAGCCTGCACGGCACGCGCCGCGATCTCCACCGGAGTCTGGCCTGCAATGATGGGCAGAGTGTCAACGCCGGTCTGAACACCAAGCTGACGGAGCTGTTCCTGGGCGGCAGGACGGCGTGTATCGAGCGAGGCAAGCAGAACTTTCTTCTTGGAGCGCTCAGTGAGACGCTTGCCGATCTTGCCGGTGGTGGTTGTTTTACCTGAACCCTGCAAGCCGACCATCATGATGACGACGGGAGCCGGGGCATTCAGATCGATAGTGACGCCTTCGGCCCCCAGCATGTCGACCAGCTCGTCATGGACGATCTTGACGACCATCTGGCCGGGCTTGATACTTTTAAGAATATCTGCGCCGACCGCCTTGGCACGAACCTTGTCAGTAAACGAGCGGACAACATCAAGCGCAACGTCTGCTTCAAGCAATGCACGGCGTACTTCGCGCAGAGCTGCCGAAACATCGGCATCCGACAGCGCGCCACGGCCTGTCAGGCCGTTCAAGATAGTACCCAGTCGTTCCTGTAAGCTCTCGAACATTCAAACTTTCCTTTATCCCTTCGAAGACCGTTCCCCGAAAGATAAGTACCAACCGCGCCAAGGCAAAGAGCCACAAGCAAAATGACACCCGAGGGCGCATCGCGCTGTCGGGTGTTGACCTCCGGGATCGTTTGAACCCTTGCGGGGTCCCGGTTGGCTGCTCGGAGTTTATTGCTCGTCGCGGATTGATGCGCGGCTTAAACAGGAAATACGCCGCAGAGTCAAGATGTACGGTCCCAAGCGGCGCTCACGCGCGCTTTTTCAGCCCCGCTGCCTCACGCAAGGTTTCATCAATCCGGCCTTGCCAGCCGGGGCCGGTTGAGCG
Organism: Phyllobacterium sp. K27; assembly: GCF_054796155.1. Lineage (NCBI taxonomy): Bacteria > Pseudomonadati > Pseudomonadota > Alphaproteobacteria > Hyphomicrobiales > Phyllobacteriaceae > Phyllobacterium > Phyllobacterium sp. K27. The sequence goes on from NZ_CM139240.1 coordinate 637,063, forward strand.
GTAATAGTCGAGCACATCGGGGCTGAGGCGAATGGAAACCGGCATCTTGGGCGCATCGGCCATGGGACGGCCCGGACGGCGTTTGCTCAAAGACGTGATCAATGCCGTATCGGGATCGTCGAGGGCCGCCTTCGTCAGAGCGGCATCTTCTTCAGGGGTAATGCTTTCCATAGCGCGTTGTATACGGGCACGGTGAACCTTGCGCTCTTCCTCAGTCATAGTTTTGTGCATATCTCACCATTTCCGTTTTTGTCGATTTTCGAAGCGAAATAACTCTAATCTTCTCCCCACGCTCCGTGTAGGTCAGGGTAAAAAGTGTACTGCCAATAAATCCCAGCGCGACAATGCGCTCTTCACCATAAAACTCCCTGTTGTCTAAGTGCTCCAGGCACGTGCTAAACTCAAAGTCGTAAGCTTTAGCGAAGGCCACACCATGCTTTCGCTGGTTGCTTCGGCTCTTTTCTTCGTCCCATTCAAGTCTACTCATAAAAATCGCTTTGGTCAATAATTATTGTATATACAAAAATATGCTAAATTCTGAGGTTGTTGGAATAGATTATCACACTGAAAAGCAGTCAGACCCTTATCAATTAGTCCAAGGCCCAGAGGCGAAAACCCCGCAAGTACAACCAAAGATTGTACTATGTGCGGTTGAAGAAACGGTCTGTGCCTGGACGGAATGTGTGTGATTTTAGCCAGAATTGCCTAAAAACCGCCGAAACGAGCCCCATTTCCGGTGCTATGGCTTGATGCATACAGATGACAGGACCGTTGAAAAGTGGCAGATAGGCAGGAGACGATTCAACTTTTAAGGAGATATCCATGGCATTTGTTGCCAAAGGCAGATTTTTTGCGGGCGTCGCGACCGTTCTTTTCGGCTTGGCCGGCACTGCGCATGCAGCCAGTCAATGTGGCAACAACTCTTCTGGTTTCCCCGAATGGATTCAGCAGTACAAGCAGGAAGCGCAAGCTCAGGGCATCGGCAGCCGGGGTATCCGGGCGCTGGATAATGTTACCTATGCCAGAAAGACGATCAATGCCGACCGGAACATGAAGAGCTTCAAATATTCGCTCGACAAGTTCATGCAGGTACGTGGCGCGCAGACAATCGTTGCGCGCGGCAAGAAGCATAAAGCCCAGAATGCGGCTCTTTTCGCTCGCCTTGAACAGCGCTATGGCGTGCCTGCCGGTCCTCTCTTGGCCATATGGGGCATGGAAACCGGCTTCGGTGCTTATCTCGGCAGCCAGAATACGCTTTCCGCAGTTGCGACGCTGGCCTATGACTGCCGTCGTCCGGCATATTTCCGCCCGCATTTGAATGCTGCGCTCAAGCTTGTCGACAACGGCACCCTGTCTCCCGATGCAAAGGGCGCGATGCATGGCGAAATCGGCCAGACACAGTTCCTGCCGCTGAATGTGTTGAAGTATGGTGTCGATGGTGACGGCAATGGGCGCATCGACATGGTGCGTTCCAAGGCTGATGCTTTGGCATCAACGGCAAATTTCCTGCGTGGCCATGGCTGGCAGCCGGGTGCCGGATACCAGCAGGGACAGCCCAATTACGCAGCCATTCAGGGTTGGAATGCCGCCAGTGTCTATCAGCAGGCAATCGCCATCATGGCTGCACAGATCGACGGCCGGTAGAATCTGATTTTCGACTTCGGGTCCGGTATGCATCGGACCCCTTCAAGCAGAACGCTCCTCCAAGCCAAGAGTTCAAACTGCAATGAACGACCATATTGATCACCAGACCGAGAGCGACACGTTCGATCTCGCGCCGATTTCACTGTGGCTGGAAGATTTCAGCGGTGTGCGGGCTCTTTTCGACATGTGGCGCAAGGCTGGTGTTACGGACATCAAAGCCTATCTGTTGGAAGATGTTTCCCGTATTCGCGAATGTTCGGGCCTCATCCGCGTTCTCAAGGTCAACAGGAAGACGCTCTCGCTTTTTCAGGCGGAAAGTTTTGAAAGCCTGACGGCCAATCTCGGCGCCATCTTCCGCGATGACATGCTTCAATCCCACGTTCAGGAGTTGGCAGCGCTGTGGAATGGAGAGCTCGAGTTTTCCAGTGACACGGTCAACTATACTTTATCGGGAGGGCGGCTGAATATTCAGTTGCGCGGTACAGTGCTGCCTGGCTACGAACAAACCTGGGAACGGGTTCTGCTTTCCATCGAGGATGTGACGGAGCGGGAAGCCGCCCGCCGTCAGCAGATTGAAAGCAAGCAATATGCTGAAGGGTTGTTCGAACATTCTCCCGTCTCGCTATGGGTCGAGGATTTCAGCCGCATAAAGAAGCTGCTGGATGAAGTGCGCGAGCGGGGCATTACAGATTTTCGGGTATTCACGGATGTTCACCCGGAATTTGTCGGGCAGTGTGCCAGTGAAATTCGCGTCGTCGATGTTAATCGCGAAACGCTGAGGCTTTTTCTGGCTCCGGACAAGATGACATTGCTGCGCCGCCTGCCGGAGATTTTCCGCGATGTCATGAACACTCATTTTCGTGAACAGCTCATCGAACTATGGAACGGCAACCTGTTTCACAGCCGCGAGACAGTGAATTATGCACTCGATGGTACGGAGCGCCATGTTCTCTTGCAGTTTTCGGTCCTGCCAGGGCATGAACAGGATTGGTCACTGGTTCAGATTTCACTGACGGATATTACCGCGCGCAAGAAAGCCGAAGCCTATCTGGAATATCTGGGCAAGCATGATGTGCTGACGAAGCTGCACAACCGCGCATTCTATGTTGATGAGCTCAACCGGCTTGAGCGCCGCGAGTTTTTTCCGGTTTCGATCATCATATTGGATCTCAATGGCCTGAAGGCCATCAATGATCAGTGGGGCCATGGTGTCGGCGATGGTTTGTTGCGCCGTATGGGCGAAGTGCTCGGAGAGGCGGTCAAGTCTTCTTGTTACGCGGCTCGTATTGGCGGTGACGAATTCGCGGTACTCCTGCCGTCGATTGACGAGCTGGGTGTCACCAGCATGGTCGAAGAAATCCGCAGCCTGATCGAGATCAACAATCAGTACTATTCGAACATCGTTCTGAAAGTGTCGATTGGATGGGCGACAAGCGCAGTCGGAGAAAAGCTGGAAGCGGTTGCCAAGCGCGCTGATCTGTTAATGTATGAAGACAAGCACCAGCACTATACAAAAACCGGGGACAGCCGTAGAAGCTAGAGCAAATTTTTCTCTAGCTTCTGGCGTCGTACCTTTTAGTCGGTGTGGGCGAAAAGCTTCGGGTAAGCACGGGGCTGACAGCGCAGATATTGCGGTGGGGCGAATGTCTGAGCCCCCAGTTTGGCTGCTGCATGCCATGGCCAACGCGGGTTATAAAGAATTGCCCGAGCCAGCCCGATCGCGTCGGCGTCGCCGTTGGCCACAATTGCCTCGGCATGTTCCGCCTCGTTTATCAAACCCACAGCAATGGTCGTCATCCCGGTTTCGTGCTTGATCTTGCGGGCGAGGTTGACCTGATAGCCGGGGCTCAGCGCCATTTGCTGCAAAGGTGACAGGCCACCGCTCGATACATGGATTGCTGCACAACCAAGTTTCTCCAGCGCCTTGGCAAAGGCGACGGTCATATCCACGTCCCAGCCGCCCTCAACCCAATCGGTTGCTGAAACTCGTATCCACACCGGCTTGTCAGCGGGGAAAGCGGAACGCACGGCTTCAAACACTTCGAGGGGGAAGCGCATACGGTTTTCCAAGCTTCCGCCATATTCATCCTCACGCTTGTTTGAAAGGGGTGAAAGGAACTCATGCAGAAGATAGCCGTGTGCGCCGTGTACCTCGATGCCGTCTATTCCCAACCGGGCAGAACGTTCGGCAGCGGTTGCAAAAGCGTCCCGGATTCGCGCCAATCCTGCTTTGTCCAATGCAGTGGGAGCGTCATACTCATCCAGATAGGGAATTGCTGACGGCGCTTCAGTTTTCCAGCCATCCGCATGGTCGGGTGCGATTTGCCTGCCACCCTTCCAGGGAAGATCAACCGATGCTTTGCGTCCTGCGTGGGCCAGTTGTATGGCGACCGGCATAGGTGAATGCTCCCTTATCGCCAGCAGTACACGGGCAAGAGCCGCTTCGTTGCCATCATTATAAAGTCCCAGATCCTTGTAGGATATGCGCCCTTCCGCGGTCACCGCAGTTGCCTCGGTGATTAACAGACCTGCGCCTGACAGCGCCAGATTGCCCAGATGCATCATATGCCAGTCTGTCGCGTTGCCGCCTTCGGCGGAATATTGGCACATGGGGGCGATGATAATGCGGTTTGGAAGATCCAGCGTATCCAAACGCAATGGCTGGAACAAATGGCTCATGATTATACCTCGGGAGATTTTTCGGAAGGAGACAGCTGCCTGCAAGATGACGGGAGTCTGCGGTTAATTCAAGTCGCTCGAATTGGCGTTCAACTGGAGGGTCCATAGACGATACGATCGCGGCCCTGTTCCTTTGCCTGAAAAAGACATTGGTCAGCCTTATCGACCAACTGCTCCAGCGTTTGGCCCGGAGCGTGAAATGCAACGCCGATACTGACAGTGACCGATACATCGCGCTCGCCTGCGCGCCGCCTGACAGCCCGGCAACCTGCAAGTATCCTGTTGGCAAGCCAGGCGGCCTGGCCATAATCCGCATCAGCGAGAAAGACGGCAAACTCCTCGCCGCCAAAGCGCGCGCCCACGTCGCGGCGCCCCATCATTTCGCGAATCAATATGCCGATATCCAAGACAATATCATCTCCGACCGTATGTCCGTATCGGTCATTGAGCTGCTTGAAATGATCAACGTCGATATAGAGAATAGCCCCTGCACTCAACACGGGATTGCTTGACTTAATGAAGTGGCCAACGCGTAGATAAAACTCATGCCGGGTGAAGAGCCCGGTCATCCCGTCCTTTCGAAAGGCAGTGTCCAACTCGCCGGTCATTTGTTTCAGCCGGTGATTCCAGCTTACAAGAAAAGCGCATAGCGGAAGGCCGACGGTTAATACGATGACAGTTGTCAGATAAATTGTTTTATCCAGCTGGTCGTAACCACCGAGCAAAAAGAATGTCGCAGCCATGGCATCTGCAAACACAGTGCCAATCGCTATCACAATCAGAACTTGCATCACCGGCGACAGACTCGCAAATCGTGCCGACCAGAGGTTATAAAAACGCATAGTCACCCTCAGCATTCATGGGCAAGCATATGCTTTTGCCATGAAGAAATCTTTCGGAAACAAGGTGAATGATTATTGTAAATTTGGGGTTCGGTTTTGGATTGCAGGCAAAAAAAAGCCGGACTAAAAAGCCCGGCCTGAATTGTGAAGGTTAAAAACCTCCAGAGGGGAACAGCCATCGCGGCAAAATGGGAGGAGTACCGCGATGACTGATTGCTACATAAGCCTGTTTTTGCAGCGCAACAATCGCTATAAATGCATAGCTGCTATGCAAAGCGGTGAAATTATAATCATAAGGGATGCATTTCTGAGCATTGGCGGCAAGCCTATACAACAAAGGTGCTGAAAGTTGCGAATTAACGCGATCATCTGAGTGTTGCGTGATAGGCAAGTGTTGGACGTGCGTTGCGTCCTCGCATACCGGCAAGGAGATCAGGCAAAATGGCGATAAAATTCGCACAGAAGACAAGCGATACAAAAACTCCTCCGGCAGACAAGGCCCCGCTCAAGGCAAAATCAGCAGAAAACATTAAGGGCCCAGCAATCGAAGCTGACAAGACCGAAGGTGACACAGACCTTTTTGAAACCAAGGCAGAAACCCCGAAGCGTAAAAAGAAGCGCTGAGTCCCATTGTTGAATAATAAACGGCTCGTTCACACCTTGTTCATGGGTGAAGGCGCACCTCTGAGTTCTGACTCTAGGTTGTAGAGTTCAATGGAGCACTTCATGAAACGAGTAATCTCAGCGATTGGTGCCGGCTTTGTGGCCGCCATCATTGGTTTAACGTCAGTAGCATCATCCTACGCCGCACCCGTTGCCCCGTTACAGGTTCAGGTGACATCAAATGTCGAGACGGTGCAACACCGCGAAAAACGCAAGCATCATGCGGAAAGACGGCATGATCGCCGTGATCGATATGACCGGCATGATCGTCGTGATCGGTATGAGCGGCATGATCGTCGTTCACACTATAACAACAGGCGCGAGCGCGATCGTCGCTGGAACGGTCATCGTGGTTACCGCGAAAAGCGTCATGGATATCGCCGCGGTCATGATGGCTGGTGGTATCCGCGGGCAGCTTTCATTATCCGCGCCTACTGATGCTTACAGCGGACTTCACTGCTCAACAAAAGGCGGCTCCCGAGGGGCCGCTTTTTTCAACTCTGCGCTGATACTTCCGCAACACCGTTTTCTTCTGGATCGGGCCGCAGGAAATCACCTGTTTCTGGATTCATGATCCATAATTCGCCTGTAGAAATATCGAACCAGGCACCATGCAGCGTCAGCCTGCCCTTTTTCTCCAGAATGTCGACGCAGGGAAAACTGCGAAGGTTTTTTAGCGAGTAACGGATGGAGATACGCTCCAGCGCAGTCTGACGCTCGAAAGGCGTCATCAGTTCATTGGCTGCTACGGCTTCGGCGGCAGGAGCCACAAGGCTCATCCATTTGCCGATAAAGTCGCCGGGTGACAATGGCTGGCTGTCAGAACTGAGCGCAGCTTTGATACCACCACAACGGCCGTGACCCATGACAACGATGTGCTTGACCTTCAGGCTTTGCACCGCAAATTCGAGTGCTGCCGAGGTAGAGTGATATTCGCCGTCAGGTGAATAGGGCGGCACGAGATTGGCCACATTGCGAACGACGAAGATCTCGCCCGGCGCCGTATCAAAGATGATTTCCGGAGCAGATCTGGAATCACAACAGGCAATAACCAGAGTTTCGGGTGTCTGGCCCTGTTCTGCCAATTGCTTGTAGCGCAGCGTCTCATTGGAGAAGCGATGGGCCATGAAGTTGCGATAACCGGTGAGGAGTCTCTCGGGAAGCAGGGTCATGGGTTTGCTCTAATCCTGATTGTTCGAAAATTCAATTGGTAGCAGGGGCGTCAAAACGTCAGACATCACAATAGAGTAGTTTCATCGCAGGTGGCAGATCATAGGTTTTCAGGCCCTGATGCCCTTGGTGGGATGGGGCAGACGTCGCATTTGCACCATCGCCATCGGCGTGGCGAGACTTGAGGCATCGGCTTCAAGCATAAGCTCGTCCGCTCCACGCTTGGCAGAGCGCGCCATGATTTCAAAAACAGATGCGGTTGTCCGTTGCAGTGCCTGTTCCAGTTCGATTCCCGAAAGCATGCGGGCTAGAAACAAGGCGGAAGTCAGATCCCCAAGACCGTTGGTCGGTCCGGTAACGAGGCGATGCTCGGCAAGCAGTGCGAGTGTGTGATTGACCAGAAGATTGCCTGTACCGCCAGCCAGCATGGGATATGCTGACGTCACCAGCATTGTAGCCGGGCCTGCGTGAAGCGCTGCCTGCATGATCGCCTTGTTGTCAGGCAGGTCGGCACCAGCCAGCCACGCAAGCTCGAAGCGATTGGGCGTCGAAATATCGGCCAGCGGCATCAGCTCGTCTCTTATAGCTATCGCCGTCGCCTCGGGAACGTAAAGCCCCTTTTCATCGCCTATAACGGGATCGCAAAGATAGAGGATATTCCTGTTTTTCGCCTTGATGGTTTTGACAAGGCGAGCAACTGCAGATGCCTGCGCGGCATTGCCAAGATAGCCACTCATGATGCCGGTTATTTCGCCGAGCCATGGCGCGCGTTCCAGATCTGCAATCAGATCGTCGAACTGTTCAGCGGGTGGCACGATGCGTTTGGCGGGGCCGTGCCCCGGATGCCATGGCAGAATGACCGTCGGGACCGCCCAAACGGGATGCCCGAGGGTTTCCAGTGCAAAAACAGCGGCCCGATTGCCCACCGAGCCACGCACCACATGACTCGAAATGACAATAACGGCATTGGAAGAAACAGCGGGATTACTCATTGGCAATACTCGTGTGCGTTGGGAAGTGGCGGATCAGCCCAAGCCAAAGAAGGAGATTATAAACCAGATAAACATGGCGATGACGACAAGCAATCCCAAGCCTCTGCCGATGCGTGTGCCAAGAACCTCTATCGGATCGGACGCATCGGTGTCCCTGGCGGAAAAATGGTCTTTGCTGCGGTGGGTGAAGGAATGGCCGCTGGAGACGTTTTCATCGCCCACGCGCTGCAGGATACGCTGCGCTTCCTTGCCCTGTTGATTGTCTTTGTTGCTGCCTGTCATGGTGGCTCCGTTGCTTCGTGTTCACCATAGCGCTTTGCCAGTTCCTTTTGGAGAAAAAAATAGCTAGGGTCTGGGCTATTCGGCCTTGGCCGTTGGGGACGAGTAGAAACTGGAGAGTGGACTATGCAGTATATGAGCTCATCGCTGGCACCCCGTCGTAAAATGGGTCGCGTTCTTTCTGTTCTGGTACTGACCATGCTTGTCCCGCTGCTATCGGCCTGCGGGTTCAACACAATTCCAACCAATGAAGAACGCGCCAAGGCAGCATGGAGCGAGGTGTTGAACCAGTATCAGCGGCGGGCCGACCTGATCCCCAATCTTGTCGAAACGGTCAAAGGCTATGCTGCGCAGGAAAAGGACGTGTTGACCTCGGTGGTCGAAGCGCGAGCCAAGGCGACTTCCGTACAGGTATCGCCCGAAACATTGACCGATCCCAATGCGATGAAAGTATTTCAGGAGAATCAGGCCCAGTTGACCGGCGCGCTGTCGCGACTGCTTGCTGTGGTCGAGAACTACCCGGACCTGAAATCCAACCAGAACTTTCTCGCCTTGCAGTCGCAGCTTGAGGGCACTGAAAACCGCATTGCTGTGGCTCGCCGCGACTATATCGAAGCGGTGCGGGTCTACAATACGGCATTGAAAACCATGCCGACAATGATCTGGGCCTGGATCTGGTTTACCGGCAATGAGCCTTACCAGACCTTCAATATTGAAGACTCAGCCAAGCAGACGCCTCAGGTGAAATTCTAGGCCTTTGATGTGAGAGCGCTGTATCCGATAGCTGCCGGTGCCAGCCGCCTTTGGCTGGCTCTTGTCCTGCTTGCTATTTTCTCCGTTCATGTCTTTGCGGCGGAGTTGCCAGCACTGACGGGACGCGTTGTCGATGCCGCAAATGTCATCAATCCCGGCACCCGCGAAGCGATCACGCGGCAACTGGAAGCGTTTGAAAAGAAATCCTCGGATCAGGTGGTTGTCGTTACGGTGCCTGATCTTGATGGCGAGGATATTGAATCCTATTCCAATCGGCTTTATCGCCATTGGGCTTTGGGGCAGAAACAGGAAAACAATGGCGTTTTGCTTGTCGTTGCTCCCAATGACCGCAAGGTCAGGATCGAAGTGGGCTATGGGCTCGAAGGCACGCTGACTGACCTGTTGTCGAAGCTCATTATCGAGAACAGCATTATTCCCGGTTTTCGATCCGGCGATTATTCCGGAGGGATATCGCGCGGTGTCGGGGACATAATTCAGGTTCTTTCAGGCGACACAGCCGAGCTTGATGCGCGCGCAAAGCGCAATATCAAAGAGCCCAATACTGACATTGACTGGTTCATGGTGATCTTCATCACGATCTGGGCCACCATCTTCTTTGGCGGGTTCGGCATGGCTGTGCTGGCGCCGGTTTTCGGCCAAAAGATCGGCCCCGGCCAATATCGCTGGCTTGGAATGAATATCGACACGCGGCCATCAAAGCGGAGTGGTGGCAGCAGGGGAGGCTGGTCCTCCGGCGGTGGTGGCTGGTCGTCGGGCGGTGGTGGCGGTGGATTTTCGGGCGGCGGCGGTTCTTCCGGCGGCGGCGGCGCATCGGGGAGCTGGTAGGTTGGCCTTAATCACAGAGATTGATCACAAACGCATTGCCGAGGCGATCCGGTCCGCAGAAAGCCGTACAAGCGGTGAGATCTATGCCGTGGTGGCGCGGCGCAGCGACAGTTACTTCTTTGTTGCCGGTTTTGCAGCTGCGTGCGGTATTTTGCTTGCTGCGGTGGTCGTGGCGATCGCCGCGCACTGGTATTGGTTCACCATTCCGCTGCCGACGTTCGGGCTTGCGATTCTGGCCGCATTTCTGACCGCGGTGCTTGTGCTTTGGCTTGTGCCCGGCATGACGATGCTGCTCGTACCAAGGCGCGTGCGTTATCGCCGCGCGCATCAAAATGCCGTTCAGCAATTTCTAGCGCGCAATGTTCATCTGACAACGGAAAGAACCGGCATATTGCTTTTTGTTTCGCTGGCTGAACGCTATGCCGAGGTAATTGCCGATGCTGGAATCAATGCCAAAGTCGAGCAGGATGAGTGGAACGGCATTGTCAGCCTGCTAACGAATCACGCAAAAAAAGGCGAAGTTGCCTCGGGTTTTCTTCAGGCAATCGACAGAGCCGGTTTGCTGCTGGAGGAACATTTCCCGGTAAGCCAGGAAGATGTCAACGAACTCGATGATCACCTCGTGGAATTGTAATATTCTTGCGTGTCACGCTATTTTCACGTCCGCATGCAATTTGGGGTCGAAAAGCCTTATTTAATGGCTATGATCGGCCCAGTTTCGAGAGTTCAGGGGGGTATTTTATGATTTCCGGCAAAGATTCCACGAAAAAGGCCAAGCCGACGTCAAAATCAAGCATGAAAAACAAGGTCAGGCTCTTCGAGGAATTGCTCTTTGCGCGCGCACCGGAAGAGGATTTGGCAGTCTATGATGCGGGTGCGTTGTCTGCTTCCGCCAAGCTTGCCGAAGACGCGTTGGGCCGGTTCAAAACCGGAAAGCCGCTGATTGATCTCTCCGATGGGAGTGCTGTCGCCCGCGACGGAAGGCCGATTACTGTCATCTCCCTGATCAACGACAATATGCCCTTCCTGCTCGACTCGGTTTTGGGCGAGATCAGCGAGCGGGTCAGCTCGGTTTATCTCGTTCTGCATCCGGTAATGGATGTGGATAAAAAGAGCGGTACCGTCATCGGGGCCGCTGGTCCTGACAAGCCCGCTGCAGGTATAGCCCGCGTCTCCGTCATGCAGATTCATGTGCCGGCGCTGGATGCGCCAGCACGTGAGATTATGCTGGCGGCGCTTAATCTGGTGCTCAAGCAGGTCAGGGAAGCAGTCAACGACCGCGCAGCCATGGCAGCGCGTCTTGAGGACGCTATCGAGGCATACAAGATCGGCAAGACGCCGATGAAGAAAGCGGCTTGCGACGAGGCGGTCGAGTTTCTCGAGTGGTTGCGCGACAATAATTTTACCTTCCTCGGTGTCCGCGAATATGACTACCAGGGCGATGCCAGCCAGGGTGAGCTGGAACGTTCGGGCAAGCCGGGGCTTGGCATTTTGCGCGATCCAGACGTCCGCGTGCTCAAGCGCGGCAATCAGGGTGTGACCACCACACCGCAGATCATTGCGTTCCTCACCGGTCCGGAGCCGCTGATTGTCACCAAGGCGAATACAAAGTCGCTGGTGCATCGCCGTGGCTATATGGATTATATCGGCGTCAAAACCTACGATGCAGAAGGTCAAGTGAGCGGCGAGTTGCGCTTTGTCGGCCTGTTTACATCAGGCGCTTATACGCGTTCCGTGCTGAAAATCCCCTATCTGCGCTCGAAGACCGAAAGCGTTATCAGCCGACTTGGTTTCAACCGTGAAGATCACTCCGGCAAGCAATTGATCAAGGTGCTTGAGGGCTATCCGCGCGACGATCTTTTCCAGATCGACGTCAAAACATTGACCCGCAACGCGGAGATCATTCTGGCGCTGGGCGAGCGGCCGCGCGTGCGTGTCCTGCCGCGTATTGATCCATTCGGACGGTTCGCCTCGATCATCGTCTATGTTCCACGTGAGCGCTATGATTCTGTCGTGCGCGAAAAGATGGGGTCCTATTTTGCCTCGGTCTTTGACGGGCATGTGTCGGCCTATTATCCGGCCTTCCCTGAAGGCAATCTGGCCCGCGTCCACTTCATTATAGGTCACGCGGAAAACGACTTCCCCAAAGTCAAGCGCGAAGTGCTGGAGGAGAATGTCCGCGCTATCGTACGCACTTGGGAGGATGCCGTTGCCGAGGTTGGAGACCGCACTGGCTCTGCGGAATTTACCGCGCTGGCAGCGGTCTTTCCTGACAGCTACCGTGAAAATTTTTCACCTGACGAAGCGCTTGTCGATGCCGGGCGTATTGCCGGGCTGACGCGCAACAATCCGCTGTTCGTCGACTTCTACCGCCACCGCACGGACGGCCCTGGCGCTGCATCCTTGAAGATCTATCATTATGGATCGGCGGTTGCGCTTTCACATCGCGTTCCCCTTCTCGAAAATATGGGCTTCCGTGTCATCAGCGAGCAGACTTTCGCTCTGCCCGCTGCCGATGGCAGCCCGCTCTTTGTCCACGATATGGAGCTGACAAGTACATCTGGAACCCCAATCGATCTTGCCGATGATGGTGATCTGTTCGAGGAGGTTTTCCGCAGTATCTGGGATGGCGCTTCGGACAATGACGGTTATAACGCGCTGGCACTGACAGGTCAGCTTTCATCGCGCCAAATCATCATTTTGCGCGCCTATGGCCGCTATTTGCAGCAGGCAGGCATTCCTTATTCGCAGGACTTTATCGCTGCCACGCTGAACCGGTATCCCGCTATAGCAAGGCAGATTTTCGGTTTGTTTGATCAACGCTTCAATCCTGCGAAAAACAAGTCCGGGGTGGCGAAATCGCTAACTGCACAGCAAAAGCTTCGCGCTTCTACCGAGGAAGCATTGCAGGGGGTGCCGAGCCTCGATGATGATCGCATCCTGCGGCGATTCCTCAATTTGATCGAATCGACATTGCGCACCAATGCCTTTGCGCCGGAAGAAGACGGTAGCGAACGCATTACCCTTGCCTTCAAACTTGATCCGCGGGCTGTAGATGAACTGCCTGCGCCACGTCCCTATCGCGAGATTTTCGTCTATGGCCCTGAGGTCGAGGGTGTACATCTGCGCTTTGGCCCGGTCGCGCGCGGCGGTCTGCGCTGGTCAGATCGCGCTCAGGATTATCGCACCGAGGTTCTGGGGCTGGTCAAGGCGCAGCAGGTGAAGAACGCTGTTATCGTGCCAGTCGGCGCAAAGGGCGGCTTCTATCCGAAGCGGTTGCCAATGGGAACTGACCGCAATGCGATCTTTGAAGCAGGCCGCGCGGCCTATATAACCTTCATTTCGACATTGCTCTCAGTCACAGACAATCTGCACGGCGAAACTGTTGTGCCGCCGGAGAACATCATCCGTCTTGATGGCGACGATCCTTATTTCGTCGTTGCGGCCGATAAGGGCACAGCCACTTTTTCCGATACGGCCAATGCGATTAGCCAGGCACATGATTTCTGGCTGGACGATGCCTTCGCCTCAGGCGGCTCTGTCGGCTACGATCACAAGAAAATGGGCATTACCGCGCGCGGTGCATGGGAAGCGGTCAAACGCCATTTCCGTGAAATCGGCACCAATATCCAGACCACACCGTTCACGGCTGTGGGCGTTGGCGATATGTCCGGCGATGTGTTTGGTAATGGTATGCTGCTATCGCCACAGACCAAACTGATTGCGGCTTTCGATCACCGCGATATTTTTATTGATCCGGAACCGAATGTAAATGCGACATTGAAGGAGCGGCAGCGCCTGTTCGATCTGCCGCGCTCCAGCTGGCAGGATTTCGACAAATCGAAGATTTCCGCTGGCGGTGGTGTTTTCTCGCGCTCGCAAAAATCCATCACGCTTTCAAAGGAAGCGGCAAAGGCCATCGGTCTTAGCAAGGTTACTGCGACACCATTCGAAATCATGACAGCTATTCTCAAAGCGCCGGTTGATCTGCTCTGGTTTGGCGGTATCGGCACCTATATACGCTCATCGCTTGAAACCGATGCAGAGGCTGGCGATCGCTCCAATGATGCCATCCGCATTACTGGCAGCGATGTACGGGCCAAGGTTATTGGTGAAGGCGCTAATCTCGGCGTGACGCAGAAAGCGCGTATCGAATTTGGTCTTCTGGGCGGTCGCTGCAATTCCGATGCCATTGATAACTCTGCTGGCGTCAATACGTCGGACGTCGAGGTTAATATCAAGATTGCATTGGCGCAGGCCATGCGCAGCGGCAAACTGAAGCGCGACAAGCGCGACAAGGTGCTGGAATCCATGACCGATGAAGTCGGCTCTCTGGTTCTGCGTAACAATTATCTGCAAACGCTCGCGCTTTCGCTGGCGCAGAGGCGCGGTGTTGCGGATCTTGCCTATCAGGCTCGCTTTATCAGCGACCTAGAGGCGCAAAAGCTTCTCAACCGCAAGGTCGAGACCTTGCCGGAAGACAAGGCATTGCAGGAACGTCAGATCGAAGCCATTCCGCTGACCCGTGCCGAGCTTGGTGTACTTTTGGCTTATGCCAAAATTGTCCTGTCAGACCAGCTTCTGGCGAGCGATCTGCCGGATGATCCTTATTTCGAGCGCGAGCTGATGGAATATTTCCCGGTTCAGATGAAGCAGGGTTTCGCCGACGAAATTCGCACCCATCGCCTGCGCCGGGAAATCATTGCGACACAGCTGGCCAATGATGTGATCAATCGGGGTGGCCCGACCTTTGTTAGCAGGCTTTCGGATCTGACGGGTCAATCGGGACCGGAAATCGTCCGGGCCTATGTCATTGTTCGCGATGGATTCGAGGTGGACAATCTGTTCGACGCGATTGATCGCCTGGATAATTTCATGCCCGGCGATGTGCAGAACGGACTTTACGCCAAGGTGGCGCAGATGCTCAACTGGACGACCGCCTGGGTATTGCGCAATCGCAAGAGCGCCGATCTCGGCGGCGCGATCGCGGAGATCAAAGCCGGTCGCAATGCCTTGTTGCCGCGTCTCGACAAGCTGCTGCCAGCAACCATGATGACGCTTATTCACGAGGATACGGCCAACAATGTTGCACTGGGAGCGCCGCAGCCCTTGGCCGAGCAGATGGCTCGTCTGGAAATCGCTCCGATCATCCCGGATATTGCAGCAGTGGCGCAGGCAGCCAATGTGGACATTACTGCCGCAGCCAAAGCTTACTTCGATATTTCTGAAGCCTTCCGCATCGGGCGTATTGAAGATGCTGCGCGCAATGTATCCGTTGCTGATTATTACGATGGGCTGGCGCTTGCCCGTGCCACCGATCTGATCAGCCAGGCGCGGCGGGGCATTGCAGTATCAGCACTCACCCAGCATGGCAAAAAATCCGATCCTGCCAAGGAGTGGCTGACTGGTCGCGGTGCGCGTATCGACGAGGTGCGGCAGCGCATGGCAAGCATCGTCGAAACGGGTGACTTGACGGTCTCGCGCCTTGCCGTTGCTGCCGGGCTATTATCTGATCTTTCGTGATTTGGAGGTGGCTATCTCCCCCTTTGTGGGGGAGAATGTGATTTCAGCATCTTAGCTCTTGCTAAGTGCTTGAAATCACAAGAGAGGGGATTTGGTCCATCGAACTATCCCCTCTCTTGGATTTTCCAAGGATTTAGTAAAGAGGCTAAATCCAGGAAAATCCTTTCTCTCCCGCAAGGGGAGAGATAACCAGTGCCATAGATTTGCGAAGTTGATCTTCTGACCACTGGAGTCTGCATGCAACAAGCACCGAAGCGCGGTATATGGGGTTGGATGTTTTTCGACTGGGCGGCGCAGCCCTTTTTCACTGTTGTAACAACCTTTATCTTCGGTCCCTATTTCGTTTCGCGCATGGCCACCGACCCCGCAATGGGGCAGGCAGCATGGGGTTATGGCATTGCCATTTCCGGCCTGTTCATCGCCATATTATCGCCGGTGCTCGGTTCGATTGCCGACCAGACAGGACGCCGCAAACCATGGATCGGCTTCTTTGCCCTTATCAAAATTCTTTCACTTTGCATGTTATGGTTTGCCGAGCCGGGTTCCGGCCTGATCGTGCCGCTGGTCTTCTTTTCTCTGGCGTCGATAGCCGCTGAATTTTCTATTGTTTTCAACGATTCCATGATGCCGCGACTGGTCGAGCCAAAGGATATTGGCCGTATTTCCAATATTGCCTGGGGCCTCGGCTATCTCGGTGGAATGATCGTTCTGATCTTTGTTGTGGCGTTCATGGCCGCTTCTCCGGAAACAGGAAAGACGCTGCTTGGGGCAAGCCCGATTTTGGGACTTGATCCCAACCTTTCCGAAGGAGACCGGGCGACAGGACCCTTGGCGGCTCTCTGGTATCTGATTTTCATCCTGCCGATGTTCTTCTTTACGCCGGACGCCGTGAAGGGCTTGCCAGCGGCAAAGGCTGTGCGCGCTGGCCTAAGTGAACTCAGATTGACCTTGGTCGAGGCAAGGCAACGACCGGGGATCGTCCGCTTTCTCATCGGGCGCATGATCTATCAGGATGGGGTGAACGCACTGATCGCCCTTGGCGGAGCCTTTGCGGCGACGATGTTCGGCTGGGTAACGGCGGAGATCGGTATCTTCGGTATTATCCTGAATGTGGTGGCCATTTTCGGCTGCCTTGCCGCGAGCAAGTTCGACACGGTGTTTGGGTCCAAGACCGTCGTCATCGCATCTCTGCTCTCACTTATTATCGCAACGCTTGGGATCGTTTCGACGGGACCGGGCTATACGCTTTTTGGCTTGCTGCAATTGCCCGGTGTTGATAGCGGCGGTCTGTTCGGCACGCCAGCAGAAAAAGCCTATATCTGCTTTGGGCTGCTGATAGGCATTGCCTTCGGCCCGGTGCAGGCCTCATCGCGCTCCTATATGGCGCGCAGTGTTTCAGCCGATGAGGCAGGACGCTATTTCGGCCTCTACGCATTGTCCGGAAGGGCGACAAGTTTCCTCGCGCCCTTCATGGTAGCAACCGTAACGGCGCTAAGCGGATCGCCACGCCTCGGCATGGCCATGATCCTCATCTTCCTGCTTGCTGGTCTGGCGATTTTGGCAAGGACGCCATATCCCGCTGCTAGAGCGTTGATCAAAACGACGCTCTAAGCCTTTATTTTTACGCAATTCCTGACGGAAAACCGCCTCACACTTTTCCTGGAATTGCTCTCAAATCAGTGCCTGAAATGGCGCATGCCGGTGAAGACCATGGCAATGCCATGCTCATCGGCAGCCGCGATGACCTCATCATCACGCATTGAACCACCCGGCTGGATGACAGCCGTTGCACCTGCGGCAACGGCGGAGAGCAATCCATCAGCAAAGGGGAAGAACGCATCTGACGCAACGACGGAACCCTTGGTCAGAGGTATCGCCTGACCGGCGGCTTCGGCGGCATCTTCCGCCTTGCGGGCTGCAATACGCGCACTATCCACACGGCTCATCTGACCGGCACCGATGCCAACCGCCGCTCCGTCCTTGACGTAGACGATCGCATTGGATTTCACATGTTTGGCAATGCGGAAGGCCAGCTTGAGATCGGACATTTCGGCATCAGTTGGCGCGCGTTTTGTAACGACCTTCAAATCCAGATCATCGACAACGCCGCTGTCGCGCGACTGGACCAGAATGCCGCCCGCAACCGTCTTGGCGCTGATACCGCCAGCGCGCGGATCAGGCAGGCCACCCGTTACCAGCAAACGCAGATTTTTCTTGGCCGCGACAATGCCTTGCGCTTCCGGCGTGGCATCAGGAGCAATAATGACCTCGGTGAACGTCTTGACGATCTCTTCCGCTGCATCCGCATCCAGCGTCTTGTTGAGGGCAACAATGCCGCCAAAAGCGGAAACCGGATCACAGGCGAGGGCCTTCAAATAGGCTTCCTTCAATGTCGCACCTTCAGCCACGCCACATGGATTTGCGTGTTTGATGATGGCAACGGCGGATGTGCGGGCAGGATCAAATTCTGCAACCAGTTCAAAGGCCGCATCGGTATCGTTTATATTATTATAGGAAAGCTGCTTTCCCTGAAGCTGGGTGGCAGTGGCGACACCCGGGCGCTTTTCGCCGGTGAGATAAAAGCCGGCGGATTGATGCGGGTTTTCGCCGTAACGCATGACCGAATGGAGGTGTCCGCCAATGGCGCGGCGCGATGGGGTTTCTGTCATCAAAGCTTCCGCAAACCAGCCGGAAATTGCTGCGTCATAAGTGGCGGTACGTGCGTAGGCCTTGGCAGCAAGACTCTGGCGGAAGGAATAGGGCAATGAGCCTTCATGCTTGTCGAGCATGGCGATAACCATGTCGTAATCGCCGGTCTCGGTAACGACGCCGACATAGGCATGGTTCTTGGCGGCGGCGCGGATCATGGCCGGACCACCAATGTCGATATTCTCAACAATATTGGCATAGTCTGCGCCGGAATGGCGGACCTCTTCAAAGGGATAGAGATTGATGACAACAAGGTCGATTTCGCCAATGTCATGGGTCTTCATTGCCTCGACATGCTCGGGATCATCGCGCACTGCAAGCAGCCCCCCATGCACTTTGGGATGCAGGGTCTTGACACGGCCATCCATGATTTCAGGGAAATCTGTGATGTCCGAAACATCGCGAACCGGAATGCCTTCAGCAGCAATCGCCTTGGATGTTCCGCCTGTCGAGAGAATTTCGACGCCATGACGATGCAGCGCATGGGCGAGCGCTGTCAGGCCCGCCTTGTCGGAAACGGAAATGAGCGCCCGTTTAACCGGATGGAGATTGGGAGCGGGAAAAGATTTCGCGGCGACGGCCATGGGTTCGTCCTTAAATTTCGCAGGGTCAATGGATTGGCTTGGCCGTTAGCACAGGCCGAGCCGGAATCCTACCTTTTTACACAAGTTCACACGGGTGATTTGGTTGGCGAATACCCAAGAATGAGGAGACCTTTTAACGCGCCGGTCTATTCCTATTTGCTGAGATAAGGTTCGATGAGTGAGAGGTCTGCTGCAGACAGGCGGTCTGAGGCGGTGCGGGCCTGATGCCAATAAGGATAGATCAATGGCGGCTGGCTTACCTTGTCGAGGCTGGCGCGCTCTTCGGCTGTTAGTACAAGATCGGCAGCTTTGAGATTGTCTGCAAGCTGCGCGTCCGTCCTTGCGCCGACTATGAGGGACGTTACGCCGTTACGTCCAAGAAGCCATGCGAGCGCCACTTGCGCCGCCGAAACCCCATGCGTTTCAGCAATGCCAACGAGCACCTCAATAATATCATAGAGGCGTTCTTCGTCGCGGATTGGTGGCTCGCCCCAATTGGCCAGCTGGCGCGTCCCTTCCGGTGTGGGTTTGCCACGCTGATACTTGCCTGAAAGCAGTCCTCCCGCGAGAGGGCTCCAGACGAGGACGCCTAATTGCTGGTCAATTGTGGCAGGGATCAGCTCATATTCCGCATCGCGCGATTCGAGACTGTAGTGAATTTGCTGGCTGACAGGAGCAATGAATTTTTCCAATGCGGCAATGCCCATCGCCTTCATCAGATGCCAAGCAGAAAAGTTGGAAACGCCGACGTAACGGACCTTGCCTGAGCGAACAAGTGTATCAAGTGCTTCGAGGGTTTCGTCCAGCGGCGTAAGACCATCCCACTGATGAAGCTGGTAGAGATCGATGTGATCTGTACCCAGACGCTTCAGGCTCACTTCAGCCGCACGGATAAGATGATAGCGCGAAAGACCCGCATCGTTGATTTCCTCGCCCATGCGGAAACGTGCTTTGGTCGCGACGAGAACCCTGTCGCGTTTGCCTTTCAAGGCCTGCCCGAGAATTTCCTCCGAGGCACCGTTGGAATAGATGTCTGCCGTGTCGAACAGATTGATCCCGGCATCCAGCGCCATATCGACTTGCCGCTTTGCGCCTTCAAGATCAGTGTCGCCGGTCTTGGCGAAATTGCCTTTCCCGCCAAATGTCATGGTTCCGAGGCTGAACGCGGATACTTTAAGGCCGGAACGGCCAAGCTGACGATACTCCATTGATCGGCTCCTGATACTATATCTGAAAACGGGATTGTGCCGGCGAATGCGGCGAGGGTGTTATATTCCATATAGCCGATCAAGGGACTTTTGTCGCCCCGTTGTCATACAAGATTCAGCGATTTGGGATCAGCCGTAAACACCGAGTGTCGTGCGCGTGAATTGCCACTCGACTTCCGGACGATTGGCAGCATTGACGGAAAGCGTAATCTGCCGGGTTTTCACGGGACCCCGAAAACCGGCGAAGAAGAGCGAGTCTTCCACGAAGGGCTGTATGGTGGACGAGAACATCCAAATATCGTCATTATCGGCTTGCAGGACGATGAGGCCGTGATCATCCACACTGACATTGACGGAAGGATGCAGGTGGAAGCGGATGACGATTTCTTCCGCTCCGGTGTGGCGCAGAGGATTGCGGCCAGCCGCAAAGAAGCTGTCAATGCCTTCGATCACACTGCCATTGTGTGACAGGACAATCTGACGTTCATGGTAAATACCGAATGGGCGGACATAGCCATTATGATTGGCAACAAAGCCGATTATTCCCGGTTTTTCGATACGCTCGACATTGACCTTGCTGGGGCCAGCAATGATGGGCGTGCCGATCATTGTCGACAGGCTGGATGTATTGCTGAAACGGCAAGACGATGTATCGTTGATTGTTGCTGTTGAATGGGCTGCGGTGGAGCGGGCCAGCGGACGAAACTCGGCAGGTCCGTAACGGTCAACACCTGCATTGACGATGTAACGGCTGCGCCCGGAGGACATTTCAAAGGACAGGCAGCCAGCATGGGCGTCACGTGATGCCGTAACGGGCGGCGCAAGGCCCGTATCTGCGATGATGGTTGTTGAATCCATGGAGAGGCGTTCGTAACCGGAATGGGCGGCGTGTATGAGCGGCAAGCCGCCAATATCGTCGTGCCGTAACACGGCAATCACCCGTTCCGGCATGGTTGCACCAACGCCATTAAAAAGCGCAAGGTTGCCATCGTGATGACGGAAGAACCGCAGCGCAGGCAGCATGCGCTCGATCGCCTCTATAAGCGCCTTGGGCGGCGCTTCCTGACCGCTGGCATAGGTCTGGCGCAGGGGCAGCAGATCGGCCAGTAATTCCAGGATCGCCAGCGGATTGCGTGAGATATGTCCGCCATCCGGCAATATCTGCCGGACAAGCTCCAACTCGAGATTGCGCCGCGCCGAGCGGCTGGTGCTTGAAGAAACAGGCAGCGCCAGCGCGGCAAGAGCCAGCGCAATGCGCGCGCGCAGTTTTTCTTCGCCATCATCCATGACGGTGGCCATGGTCCGCAGGTAACGAACCTGCATGGCAAGCGAGCGCATGAACTGGCGATAGGTACGAAGCTCTGCACCAGCGAGGATAAGATTAGAGTGCTGCAACCATGCGATGATACGCTGAGCCGTCACTTCCGGTGCCCAGGCGGGGCCGCTGATCGAGCGGCCTTGGGTGGTAATCCAGTCGCCCAGCAGGGCACGTGCATTGGCAGTGGCAAGTTCCGTGTTTGCCGCGCGCAGGTTGCGCAGCCAGCCGAAATTATGAAGGGCGGCTTGCCAGGCAGCATTGGGTGGTTCAACGAGGAAAGGTGAACGTCCGCCGGTCTCGACCACCCGACCCGCCAAGGCGAATCGACCATGATAAAATTCTTCGGCAAGCTGCGGATCGGCAGGGCGTAAGTCCTGTGGGGCTATGAGCACGCGCTCCGGCGTAAAGCCGGTAAACCGCCAGCGATAGAGCGGGCCCATACGCACACGTCTGCGGAAACGGCGCCAAAGCTGCGCTGTTGCAAGTCCCCATAGTTGCGGTGTTTCGCTCAACGCGACCATATTATTATTGCTTCAAATTGCCGACAGTCAGCGATTATGCAGCCTGAACAGTTAAAATTTTAGTATTTTCGGCGGAAACGCGCTGCAAAGAAGCCGTCCATACCGGAAAGAGCCGGATTTTCGTGAGACAAGTCTGCTGGCGTCGAGCGGACGAACCCTTCCTGTGTGATCAGTTCGGCAAGGCCGCCGACCTCATCTTTCGTTACGGGCACGAGTTCAATGGCGGGGTTCTTTGCAAGAAGATCGCGGGAAACGTTTTCACCTTCCAAAGGATCAAGTGAGCAATTGGAAAACACGACAATTCCGCCCGGACGAACAATGGTCACCGCATGGTCGAGCAGTCTCGCCTGAAGATTGGCAAGCTTGCGGACATCTTCAGGTGTTTTCGTCCAAGGCACGTCGGGATGCCTGCGCACGGTTCCTGTCGAGGAACAGGGAGCATCAAGCAGCACGGCGTCGAAGGGTTCTGCGGGATTATAGGCGGACAGATTGGCTTCAACGGTTTCAGCTATCAAGCCCAAACGTTCAAGATTGCCGCGCAGACGCTTCAGTCGGTTGGCAGAAAGATCGAGGGCTGTAACTTTCGCTCCAGCATGGGCCAATTGCGCTGTCTTGCCGCCGGGAGCGGCGCACAGATCAGCAACCCTTTGACCTTTAATGTCGCCAAAAAGCTTGGCCGGAAGGCTGGCAGCGGTATCCTGCACCCACCATTCACCCTCAGTAAAGCCGGGAAGTTCGGTCAGCGAACCTTCTACCGTGCCAAGCCGTACGGAACCTGTTGGCAGGGCAATGCCGCCCAGCTTTTCCGCCCACTCAGCCGGGTCGCCTTTAACCGTCAGGTCGATAGGCGGCTCTTTCGCCTGAATGTCGAGAATGGCTTTCGCCTTGTCTTTGCCATAGGCAGAAATCAACGTTTGCTCAAACCACTCCGGCACATTGCTGGCACCAGCCTTGAACGTGTCTTTCTCGCGGGAGAGGCGGCGAAGCACAGCATTGACCATTGAGGCAAAGCGGCGATTGCGCGGGTCATTATTGGCAGCCGTCACAGCAAGATCGACAGCCGCGCGATCTGGAACATCCAGATAAAGGATTTGTGCAGCTGCGACATGAAGGAGGTGCTTCAGGGCAACGGCATTTTCCGGCAGTGGCCGGTCGATCATCTGGCCGATGGCTGTTTCAATCGTGCCGCGATTACGCAAGGCAGCGCCGAGGATGGCGCGCACAAGCGAGCGGTCGCGATCTTCCAGCTCTATATATTGCGGATGGCCATTATTATTATCGGTCAGCCCATCAAGCGATGTATGTTTTTCGATAACCGCTCCAAGGAGCCGCGTTGCGCATTGCCGTGCCGCAAGACCCGGGCGGTCTTCTGCGTCGATATAATCTTTAGGCTTTTTACCGAATGGGCGTTTCGTACCGTGCTCCACACTCATGCCCATGGCCCTTTACGCCCACCGCCATTGCGGCCCCAGGGTGAAGGGCGGTCGTCCTGAATTTCTTCCTCCGCTGGTGCTTGAACCGGACGGCCCTGCTGCGGTGCTGGTTGAGCCTGACGAAATTCCTGCACCATGGCCTCCAGTGCTGCTATGCGATTTTCAGTGGCTGGATGCGTCGAGAACAGATTGTCCGCGCCACGACCACTCAAGGGGTTGATGATGAACAAGGGCGCAGAGGCAGGATTGCGCTCGGCATCCTCATTGACGATCTGTTTTGCGCCGCGCGCAATCTTGTTCAGTGCGGAAGCGAGCCAGAGCGGGTTGCCGCAAATCTGCGCGCCGCGCCGGTCAGCCGCATACTCGCGGGTCCGGCTGATAGCCATCTGAACGATCATTGCCGCAAAAGGCGCAACGATCATGGCAACAATAATGCCGATGAAGCCGATGGGATTATTGTTCTGACGACTGCCGCCAAAGAACATGGCAAAATTGCCAAGCATGGAAATGGCGCCGGCGAGCGTGGCAGTGATGGTCATGATCAGCGTGTCGCGATGTTCGACGTGGGCAAGCTCATGTGCCATGACCGCGGCGACCTCCTGCGGGGTCAGAGCTTGCAAGAGGCCGGTGCTGGCTGCGACAGCAGCGTTTTCCGGATTGCGCCCGGTTGCGAAGGCATTGGGTTGCGCATTCTGGATCAGGTAGACTTTGGGCATGGGCAGATTGGCATTGGCCGCGAGATCGCGCACGATGCCGTAATACTCGGGCGCATTCGCTTCATTGACCTCGACGGCATGATGCATTTTCAGCACCATTTTGTCTGAATTCCAGTAACTGAAAAGGTTCATGCCCGCTGCGACGACAAAAGCAATCATCATGCCGCTGGTTCCACCGATGAGAAACCCGACGCCCATGAAGAGGGCTGTCATGAAGGCGAGCAGCATTCCCGTGCGCATTACGTTCATGGAAGAAGTCTCTCTATATTAGCCAAGTTTGTTCCTTTAGTGCGTTTATTCCGCTATATGATGGGGTTTCGCATCGCAAGCTTCAATGATCAGTATATTCGGAATGAGTATAACATGACCCCATCCAATTCCGGTGAACAGTCATCGACACAGCCGCAGGCCGACAATGATGATCAGCGCCCGCGCCCAAGTTTTGACCAGCTGCCGCCCGCGGCGCAACGGGCATTAAAAGAAGCTGAAGCACGACATGCGGCGGAAAAAGCCGCCGCCGATCAGCCCCGCGAGATCGGTGGACGGGGTGGCAAGGACCCTGCACGTTTCGGGGACTGGGAGATCAAAGGCCGTACAATCGACTTTTAACGTATGATCTCGATCCCGAGCTTCTCTCGCCTTAGCCAACGACTAAGCAACAACAGTGATGCGGCGGCCAAACCACTCAACAGGCCGATCCAGATTCCGACGCCCTGCATATCCAGCCAGAAAGCAAGCACCACGGAGAGGGGCAGACCAACGCCCCAATAGGCGATGGCCGCATAGACCATCGGAATGGTCGTATCATGCAGTCCGCGCAGCATGCCGCTGGCAACTGCCTGAGCACCATCGAAAATCTGGAACAGGGCAGCCAGAGCCAAAAACGATATGGCCAAACCAATGACTTCGGCGTTGGCCGGATTATGGATATCGATGAAGGCGCGGATGAGTTGCAAAGGTGCAAGTATCATCAGCAAGGCGGTAAGTGCCATGAAGCCTGTGCCTGCTGTGAAGGCGACCCAGCCGGCCCGTTTTATCCCGTCAGAATCCTGCGCGCCATAGGCGCGTCCGACACGCACAGTGGCGGCTTGCCCAAAGCCAAGCGGAACCATGAAGCTGATGGATGCGATCTGTATGGCGATGGCATGAGCAGCAAGTGAACTTGGTCCGATAATACCCATGAGGAATGCTGCTGCATTGAAGATGGTGACTTCAAAGCTCAGGATCGCGGCGATTGGCAGACCCAGCCGCATCAATTGTCCATAGCGCGGCCAGTCGGCGCGCCAGAAGCGGCCAAAAAGGCGATAGCGCCGGAACCGGCGGTCAAGCGCTATGACCACCACCAGACCCAAAAACAGCAGGGCCGAAGAGAGTGTGGTGGCTATTCCTGAGCCGACAATACCCATCTTCGGAAATCCGAAGTTGCCGAAAATCAAGGCATAGTTTGCCAGCCCGTTAAAGCCGACCGCCAGAAAGGCGATGGCCAGTGCCCAGCCGGGACGCTCCAAGGCGGCCATGAACGAGCGTAGTACAATATAGAAATAGAAGGGCAGCACGGCCCATTGCATGGCGTGCACATAAGTGCCGGCTTCCCGCGCCAGATCCGCATCCTGTCCCATTGCCAGAAGAATGGGGGTTGCGTTCCACAAGACAATCCAGATCGGTATGGAAATGGTCACACCGATCCATAACCCCTGGCGCACAGTGCGGCGGACTTCGCGTACAGTGAAGCGGTTACGCCCCAGTTCGCGTGCAATCATCGGCGTCGTTGCCGTCATCAGGCCCAGACCGAAGATCATCGGAACATAATAGAGGTTTGTGCCAAGCGCACCCGCTGCCAGTGCGTGAGAACCCAGCCAGCCAAGCATCATCACATCGGTAGCGGTCATCGCAACCTGTGCCACATTGGTCAGGATGATAGGCCAGCTCAAAGTGAGCATCGCCACGATTTCATCACGCCATGCGCGCTGCGACACGGCATTTTGAGCTATAACCACCGACATTGTTCAGTCTTTCAGAGGGGTGCCTTTTTAAAAGGCAAAATGCACCGTTTTGAGGCAAATCAGGTGGTATCATTATTCCGAGAAGGAAGCAAAACACTTCCAATGCAATTGCGGGTTGGTGTCGCCTGACAGGAGAAGGCCCACGTCAACAAACCTGTGCTATAAGCATCGCCTGCAACAGACCCAAAAGGAAAGGGCCACCCTTTAAGGATGGCCCGCAATTCCGTCTGGCCTAAGGCCCTATACCCGGTCGCGACCGGGCTGCTGTTTCAACGGAGAGATGATCTCCGCAGAGTAGCATCAGACGCCTTGTGGCACATATCGAAATCACTAGACATCGGATCACCTCCTTTACGTTCGTTGAACACATGAAGAGAATGGGGTGGTCTTCGGCAAATTTCAAGAGATAAATCAGTCTTGCGCGCCGGACTGCCTGCAAATGGGCTTGGCGAGCTTTTCTTTGCAGGAAAACTGTTGGACAGTTCCGGGAAACCTGCTTAGAGCAAATCAAGTTTCGTATTTATGCAAGCACTGATCCCAGTGCCTGGAGGCAAGAAATGGCAGCTGAGCACCGGGCAGCGCGAATTATCCGCACCGTGATTGACTTGATCGAGCCGCAATTTTCGGTCGAATTGTGGGATGGCACCCGTATAGGCGATATTACTGATGGGCCTGTGCTGGTCATCAATGACCCGATGACTGTTCGCCAACTGGCACTTAAGCCAAATATTGGTTCCATTGTCGAGCTGTGGGTGTCCGGCCAGATCGACGTCAAGAATGGCACGCTGTTCGATCTTGTGGAGCGCGGGCCAAAGGGCAAGCTGAAACAGAAGATCAAGGCGCTGCCGAAATGGCAATTGCTGAAGGACATTCCCGCGCTGCTTTTGATTGGCGGCAAGAGTGGATCATCGGGCCTTGGTGGCAAAAACCCCTATGTGAGTGGCTCGAACAAAGAGGCAATTACACATCACTATGATGTGTCGAACGCGTTCTACCAGCTCTTTCTCGACGATCGCATGGTTTACACCTGCGCCTATTTCACCGACTGGAACAATACGATCGATCAGGCACAGGCCGACAAGTTGGAGCTGATTTGCCGAAAGCTGCGCTTGGAGCCCGGCGAAAGGCTGCTGGATATCGGCTGCGGCTGGGGCGCGATGCTTATCTATGCTGCCAAACATTATGGTGTCACCGGCACAGGCGTTTCCCTGTCGGAAGCGCAGACAGCACTGGCGCGTGAACGCATAAAGGCGGAAGGCCTTGAGGACAAGATTGCCATCCACGTCAAATCCTATGAGGAGTTGGCTAAAGACCCGCAGATGCGCTTCGACAAAATATCTTCCATCGGCATGTTTGAAGCGGTCGGCATCGCGCATTACGACACGTATTATTCGAGCGTGCACAAGCTGCTGAAACCCGGCGGGCTTTATCTGCATCACGCAATTACCCGCCGCATGAAGCGCAACAAAAAGGCCTTCGGCCGCAAGAGCGCTGAGCATCTGGCGCTGGTGAAGTATATTTTCCCGGGTGGTGAGCTTGATCATCTGGGCATGACGGTTGAGAACCTCGAAGGCCATGGCTTTGAGGTGCATGATGCGGAAAATCTGCGCGAACATTACGGCAAGACTTGCCGCATCTGGGCTGATCGGCTGCATGCCCGCTTTGATGAAGCAATTGCCGAAGTCGGCGCGCCAAAAGCAAGGCTCTGGCTGCTTTACCTGACCGGCTGCGCATTGGCTTTCGAACGCGGCACCGTGCAGATCAACCAGACATTGGCATCCAGACGCAAGCGCGGGATATCGGCTGTGCCGCAGACGCGAGCCGATTTGTATAGGTAGAAGGTAGCCTTATTGTGCGTGGCTCGCCCTTCGACCGGGCCGGTTCAGAGGATTGAACAGCTAATTTAGCCGCAGATCGCACAATGCGTGGTTCGACGGGGCTCACCATGAGGAAAGGTATTGTATTGCAAGATTTACTTGCAACATCTCAAAACTATTTCCCTGCCAAACACCGCCTCCCTCATGGTGAGCCCCGTCGAACCACGCATTGAGGTCACCGCTAGCTGGCCCAGAGCGAGCCACACCATGATGTTGCTAGAGAGGAAAGCTTAGCCCTTCTTGTTCTGGCGATTGGCAATCAGATCATCGACAACCGCTGGATCAGCGAGTGTCGATGTATCGCCAAGTGAACCAAAATCATCTTCCGCGATCTTGCGCAGAATACGGCGCATGATCTTGCCGGAACGTGTTTTGGGCAGACCCGGTGCAAACTGGATCTTGTCCGGCGAAGCGATAGGGCCGATTTCCTTGCGCACATGAGTGACAAGTTCCTTGCGCAATGCATCGGAACCCTCGAGGCCAGCCATAAGGGTGACATAGCAGTAGATGCCCTGGCCCTTCAGATCGTGCGGATAACCAACGACAGCGGCTTCCGAAACAGTGTCGTGCGAAACCAGTGCCGACTCAACCTCTGCCGTGCCCATGCGGTGGCCGGATACGTTGAGAACATCATCCACACGACCAGTAATCCAGTAATAGCCATCCTTGTCGCGGCGGCAGCCGTCGCCGGTAAAATACTTGCCCTTATAGGTGGAGAAGTATGTCTCGATAAAACGCTTGTGGTCGCCATAGACCGTGCGCATCTGGCCGGGCCAAGAGTCGGTGATGCAAAGATTACCGTCTGCCGCTCCCTCAATGACACCACCCTCATTATCGACGAGCTGTGGTTGTACGCCGAAGAAAGGACGTGTTGCGGAGCCGGGTTTCAAAGCAGTCGCACCGGGGAGTGGCGTGATCAGAATGCCGCCGGTTTCTGTCTGCCACCAGGTATCGACGATGGGCGAGCGCTTGTCGCCGACGACCTGATAATACCATTCCCATGCTTCCGGGTTGATCGGCTCGCCGACGGAGCCCAGAATGCGCAGGGATTTGCGCGAGGTCTTCTTGACCGGCGCGTCGCCCGCGCCCATCAAAGCACGCAGCGCAGTGGGTGCTGTGTAGAAGATGTTGACCTTGTGCTTGTCGATGACTTCCCAGAAGCGCGATACGGAAGGGTAGTTTGGAACACCTTCGAACATGAGGGTGGTCGCGCCATTGGCGAGCGGACCGTAGACGATATAGGAATGGCCCGTAACCCAGCCCACATCGGCGGTGCACCAGTAAATATCGCCCTCGTGGTAATCAAAGACATATTCATGCGTCATGGACGCATAGACGAGATAGCCGCCTGTGGTGTGGAGAACGCCTTTCGGCTTGCCCGTCGAGCCCGACGTATAAAGAATGAAAAGCGGATCTTCCGCCTTCATCTTTTCCGGCTTGCAGTCGCCCTTAACCGACGCGATTTCTTCATGATACCAAAGATCGCGGCTGGTTGCCCAAGTGGTCTTGCCACCGGTGCGGCGGACGACCAGGACGTTCCTGACCATGACGTGGTGCTTGGCGGCTATGTCGATCGCTTTGTCCGTATTGTCCTTGAGCGGGATAGGCTTGCCGCCGCGCATACCCTCATCGGCGGTAATCACAAAAGTCGATTCACAATCGATGATGCGTCCGGCCAGAGCGTCAGGCGAAAAGCCGCCAAAGACCACGGAATGAACAGCGCCGATACGGGCACAGGCCAGCATCGCATAGGATGCTTCAGGGATCATCGGCATGTAGATGGTTACGCGGTCTCCCTTCTTGACGCCATGCTTTTTCATCACATTGGCAAGGCGGCAGACCTGATCGTAAAGTTCGTTATAGGTGATCTTTTTGTCGAGATAGGGATTGTCGCCTTCCCAGATGATCGCAACCTGATCGCCACGCTTTTTCAGGTGGCGGTCAATGCAATTATAGGCAACATTGGTAACGCCATCCTCAAACCATTTGATGGAAACCTTACCGGTGAATGAGGTGTTCTTTACCTTGGTGTAGGGCTTGAACCAGTCGATACGCTTGCCGTGCTTGCCCCAGAATTTCTCCGGATCCTTGACGCTCTGCTTGTACCAGCTGAGATAGGTATCATTGTCGATAAGCGCGTTCTTCTTCGCGCTGGCCAGCACGGGATATACCTTCTCGGACATTCATTTCCTCCAAACTGATCTTGCGGGCCTCCACCCGGAATCCTTCCCGGAGGAAGGTATTTGATTTTATTATCACCATGCAAATCGCTGCGTAAATACAGCAAATGATATCTGGCAAAGGCGTTCCGTCGCAGATATGCGACAATGGGCCATGTTTGTGTGAGCATAGCTACTTTGCCGGCAAGGGACGCCCACCGAAGATTGCCGAGCCGACGCGCACGGAAGTCGCGCCAAAACCTATGGCAACTTCATAATCGCCGGACATTCCCATGGAGAGCTTTTCCACCTGTGCCTCTCCCGCGATCTTGCGCAGCAGAGCAAAATGGGGCCCGGGATTTTCATCAGCAGGAGGAATACACATCAAGCCTTCAATCGCAAGGCCGTGCACATCACGGCACCGCTGCACAAAAGCGACAGCCTCTTTAGGTTCGATACCGGCTTTTTGCGGTTCAGAGCCGGTATTGACCTGAACATAGAGTTTTGGGAAGCGGTTCTGCTTTTTCATTTCGGCCGCGAGTGCGGCTGCGATCTTCTCGCGGTCGACGGTCTCGATCACATCGAACAGTGCAACAGCATCCTCACATTTGTTGGATTGCAGCGGTCCGATGAGGTGCAGTTCAAGGTCGGGGAATTCGGCGCGAAGCGCTGGCCATTTGCCTTGTGCTTCCTGAACGCGGTTTTCGCCAAATATGCGTTGTCCGGCCTCCAATACGGGGCGGATTTCATCGGCGTCGAACGTCTTGGAAACTGCGACCAGCACAACCGAATCCAGTTTGCGCCCGGCCTCGATAGACGCTTTGCCAATTGCAGCGCGCACGGAGAAAAGTTGATCTACAGCAGTCGACATGGCAGGTTTTGTTCCTATTTATACGGTTCGAGCCGGTTTTCGCCCGCCCGAAAGTCTCAAGTGGTTGACGGTTCACCCAATACGTGGTGAAGGTCCGGCCAACTAGGGTGTGCGAGATTCACGCCATGGTGGCCTGCAAATGGCATTTTTCTTTGCTTCCGGTACTCATGAACCAAAGTTCACTCCGTTCCGGTTCTCGAAAACGACCATTTTCGGCTCACCCTGACCTGAACTTCGATGCACCCTAATCCAGTATCCTTTGCAAGAGAATTCCGTTCATGGCAACCGAACGTTACAACCCCCGTGTGGCAGAAAAACATTGGCAGAAAGTTTGGGACGATGCCAAGCTTTTTGAAACCAGCAATGATGATCCGCGCGATCCCTATTATGTGCTCGAAATGTTCCCCTATCCGTCGGGGCGTATCCACATGGGCCATGTGCGCAACTATGCCATGGGCGATGTTGTGGCGCGCTATAAGCGAGCCAAAGGGTTCAATGTTCTGCACCCGATGGGCTGGGATGCCTTTGGTATGCCTGCGGAAAATGCGGCCATGCAGAACAAGGTTCATCCGAAAACCTGGACCTATCAGAACATCGATTCGATGCGCACACAGCTCAAGTCCATGGGTCTGTCGCTCGACTGGTCGCGCGAGTTCGCAACATGCGATGTCGAATATTATCACCGTCAGCAGATGCTGTTTCTCGATTTCGTCGAGAAGGGGCTGGTGACGCGCAAATCCTCCAAGGTCAATTGGGACCCGGAGGATATGACCGTTCTTGCCAATGAGCAGGTCATTGACGGGCGCGGCTGGCGTTCCGGTGCTCTGGTTGAGCAACGTGAACTGACGCAATGGTTTTTCAAGATCACCGATTTCAACGAAGAACTGCTGAGCGCGCTGGATGGGTTGGACCAGTGGCCGGACAAGGTGCGCCTGATGCAGCGCAACTGGATCGGCAAATCTGAAGGAATGCTGATCCGCTGGGCGCTGGATGAGAAATCCGCCACGTCTGAGGCAAACGAGATCGAAGTTTATACGACCCGCCCCGATACGCTTTTCGGTGCCTCGTTTATCGCTATTGCTGCGGATCATCCGCTGGCAAAGAAAGCTGCCGAGCACAATGCTGCGCTGGCGGAATTCAACGAGGAATGCCGGCGTGCTGGAACCTCCGTTGCTGCTCTGGAAACGGCTGAGAAGAAGGGTTTCGATACGGGTCTGCGTGTCGTCCACCCGCTGGATGCGAGCTGGACTTTGCCTGTCTATGTCGCCAACTTTGTCTTGATGGACTATGGCACAGGCGCAATTTTCGGCTGCCCTTCCGGCGATCAACGCGATCTGGATTTTGCCAATAAATATGGCTTGCCGGTTGTGCCGGTTGTTATGCCGAAGGACGCGAATGCCGCGACCTTCCAGGTAACAGAGACAGCCTATGTCGATGATGGCGTGATGATCAATTCACGCTTTCTCGATGGATTGACGCCTGCCGAAGCGTTCGATGAGGTGGCAAAGAAGCTGGAAAATCAGACAATCGGCAATCGCCCGCAAGGCGAACGCAAGGTCAATTTCCGTCTGCGCGACTGGGGTA
Source organism: Phyllobacterium sp. K27 (assembly GCF_054796155.1). Lineage (NCBI taxonomy): Bacteria > Pseudomonadati > Pseudomonadota > Alphaproteobacteria > Hyphomicrobiales > Phyllobacteriaceae > Phyllobacterium > Phyllobacterium sp. K27. Next base: position 669,437 of record NZ_CM139240.1, read on the forward strand.
TTTCACGCCAGCGTTATTGGGGTTGCCCGATTCCAATGATTCACTGCGACGATTGCGGTGTGGTGCCGGTGCCCAAGGCCGATTTGCCGGTGAAGCTGCCGGACGATGTGGAATTTGACCGTCCCGGCAATCCGCTGGACCGTCATGCGACCTGGCGTCACGTCGACTGCCCGAATTGCGGCAAGGCTGCGCGGCGCGAAACCGACACGATGGATACATTCGTTGACTCGTCGTGGTATTTCGCGCGCTTTACGGCGCCATGGGAAAACGAGCCGACCAATCCTAAAATCGCCAATCATTGGTTGCCGGTCGATCAGTATATTGGTGGCATTGAACATGCCATCCTGCATCTGCTCTATTCGCGCTTCTTTACGCGGGCGATGAAAGTGGCCGGTCATCTGGATATCAGCGAGCCTTTCAAAGGCCTGTTTACCCAAGGCATGGTCGTGCACGAGACCTATAACGGCAAGGATGGATGGGTCACTCCGGCAGAGGTGCGGCTGGAAGAAACCGACGGGAAGCGCCGTGCGGTTTTGATCGCAACTGGCGAGGAGGTCGAAATCGGCTCGATCGAGAAGATGTCGAAGTCGAAAAAGAATGTCGTCGATCCGGACGATATTATTGCTTCCTATGGTGCCGATACTGCCCGCTGGTTCATGCTGTCCGATTCGCCACCCGAACGCGATGTGATCTGGACTGAAGCGGGCGCGGAAGGTGCGCACCGCTTTGTGCAGCGTGTATGGCGTCTGATATCCGAAGCGGCAGAGGGCCTGCGCGGTGTGGTGCCAGTCGCGGCGACAGATGGCGATGCTTTGCAGATTTCCAAGGCGGCACATCGTACGGTCAAGCTGGTCGGCGAAGATCTGGAGAAGTTGGGCTTCAACAAGGCCGTGGCGCGTCTCTATGAACTGGTGAACCTGTTGGCCGGACCCTTGCAGAAGATTGCGACAGGCAAGGCAGATGCAGCCTTGACCGGTGCTTGCCGGCAGGCCACGGAAATGTTGCTTTCGATGATTGCGCCGATGATGCCGCATTTGGCTGAAGAATGCTGGAAAACGCTGGGTGGGCAAGATTTGATTGCGCACCGCTCATGGCCGCAGTTCGATCCGGCATTGATTGTCGAGAACGATGTTACAATGCCTGTGCAGATCAACGGAAAGAAGCGCGGGGATTTGACAATTGCCCGCGATGCGGATCAATTGACGGTCGAAAAGGCCGTGCTTGCGCTTGATTTTGTGCAGGCAGCGTTGAATGGCAATTCGCCGAAGAAAGTCATCATTGTACCGCAGAGGATCATCAATGTCGTTGTCTGATCGTTGGATGCAGGGCTTTGGCTCCAAGCGTTTGTTGTCCTTATGCGTTGTAGGGCTGGCGTTGGTTGCAAGCGGTTGCCAAGTGCGGCCGCTTTATTCGGATGCCGCGCCTGCTGTCGGCACCAGCGTTGGTGTCAATGGCAGCCTGCGCTCCAAGCTGGCGAGTGTTTCCATCAACCAGCCTGGCGACCGCGTTACGCAGGAAGTGCGTAACCATATGATCTTCCTTTTTGCGGGAGGCGCGGGCCAGCCAGCAAGCCCTGCATATTCACTGCGGCTCGGTGTGAGCTCGAAGAATCTGTCTCTGGCGCTTATCCAGAATGCAACCAACGATAAATCAGGTCAGCCGACAGCAGGTTTGATCCGTATGACCGGCACTTACGTCCTGACGCGAACTTCGGACGGGCAGGTCGTCGGCAAGGGAACACGGATTGTGACGTCGAACTATGATTCGCCGAGACAGCGTTTTGCGGCCACTCGGGCAGCGCGCGACGCGAATAATCGTGCCGCGCGTGAACTTGCCGAGGCGTTGAACCTGAGTGTCGCGCAGGACCTTTCCAAGTTCTGATGGATGATCACGACGGGGGCAATTTGTGCGCCTGACTTCACTCTTTGCGACGGGTTATCGGTCGCTTCGCTCGATACGTCTCGATATAGGCCAGCTTGCGCTGTTCGTTGGTGAGAACGGCGTTGGCAAATCTAACCTCTATCGCTCAATGCAGCTAATAAAGTCGGCTGCTGAGGGATCGCTCTCTTACGAGATTGCGCGCGAAGGTGGCATGCAGTCAGCCCTGTGGAGTGGAAAACGCAAAGCCGGTCCGGTTCGGATGGGCTTCCATGCGTGTTTTGAAGCCGATGACACGGCCATACGTGCCGATTACAGGGTAGAGCTGGGCTTGCGCCCGCCAGCGGCTGCAGGTTTTGCCTTCGAGCCTCAGATCAAGGAAGAGGGACTTTCTATCAACAGCGGTCGTCCGGTGGATATGATGGAGCGCAAGGGACCGGCTGTTTCAGTTCGAGACGATGCAGGAAGGCGTACGCAATATCCGCTCAAGCTTCTCAATTCCGAGACTGCCTTGGCTATCCTTGGAACTTCAGGCCGGTATCCTGAAGTAGGTGACCTGCGAGCTACGGTAATGGGCTGGCGCTTTTATCATGGTTTTCGAACAGACAGGGAATCACCGATCCGTCAGCCGTCATTGGCTATCACCGCACCGATGCTTGACGAGGACGGACGTAATCTGGCGGCAGTCTTTGCAACATTGGCGCATATTCGCGAAGATAAGGCTGATCTTGACCGCTGTATTGCCGATGCACTTGGCGGTGCCATTCTGGATGTACCCTTACCGGGCGAAACGGCTACATTCGGATTGCGCTTGCCGGAGTTTCCGCAACGTATTTTCCGTCCGGAAGAACTATCCGACGGGCAAATAAGGTTTCTTGCGCTGGCTGGAGCCCTTATGTCCTATCGCCTTCCAGGTTTGATTGCATTGAATGAGCCAGAAACCAGTCTGCATCCCTCAATGCTTCCAGCATTGGCCGAAATGATCGCGCAGGCCGCCGCACGCACGCAAGTGTGGATCGTAACCCATTCACAGATACTTGCTGAGGAAATCACCGCCCGGACAGGCGTGCGTTCAATGACAGTGATCCGCAAAGACGGTGCAACAGCAATAGAGGGACTGGGCCTTACTGGCCAGTTCGATGATTGAGAGGCAATGTAAACGAGACGAAAACGCCCGCCTTGATCAATCAAGGCGGGCGTTTTTTCAATTGAGTTATCAGATCGAATCAAGCGATGGATTGGCCTGTCTTTGCCCAATCGGCAAGGAATGTCTCAAGGCCCTTATCTGTCAGCGGGTGCTTGACCAGCGCCTTCAAAGTGGCAGGCGGGGCAGTGACAACATCAGCGCCGATCAAAGCTGCGCTCTTGACATGGTTGACCGTGCGGACTGACGCAGCAAGAATTTCGGTTGGAAAATCGTAATTGTCATAGATGGTGCGGATTTCAGAGATCAGCTCCATACCGTCAACGCCGATATCATCAATACGGCCGATGAAGGGTGAGATGAAGCTTGCACCGGCTTTGGCGGCAAGAAGCGCCTGATTGGCGGAGAAGCACAAGGTGACATTGACGAGATGACCGTCGGAGCGAAGCGCCTTGCAGGCACGCAATCCGTCAAGGGTCAGCGGAACCTTGATGCAGATATTGTCAGCAATCTTGGCAAGAACCGCGGCTTCCTTCATCATCTGCTCGTATTCCACGGCAGCGACTTCTGCTGAAACCGGGCCCTTGACGATGCTGCAGATTTCCTTGGTGACTTCGAGAATGCTGCGGCCGGATTTGAGAATGAGCGAAGGGTTCGTCGTAACGCCATCGACCAGTCCAAGGTCGTTAAGCTCGCGGATTTCCTTAACATCGGCAGTATCGACAAAGAACTTCATTGGGGCATTCCTTCCTAATATGACAGCTGGTCTGGAACAGGAGATGGGATATATCTCCGGAAAGTGGCTTTTCTTTAGACCAAAGCCGCGTCAAGGTCACGCACATATGAGTGAAGATTCGTCTACCCCGCAAAAAATCGTTCCGGTGCTCGTGCCTATGCCGGCAGAGCGGCCCTATAGCTATGCCGTGCCGGAGGGAATGGATGTAAAATCGGGCTCCATTGTGCGGGTGCCATTGGGACCGCGTGAGGTCGCGGGCATTGTCACAAGCGATGTTACCGAGGATATTTCTGCCAAGAAATTGCGCCCAATCTCGGAACTGTTTGATTGTCCGCCTGTCGATGACGGCATGATGCGCTTTATGCGATGGGCTGCCGATTATACAATCTCGCCGCCCGGCATGGTGGCGCGCATGGTGCTGCGCGTTCCGGCGGCTTTCGACCCGGAGCCGCATGTGCCGGGCTTGCGCTTTTCGGGTAAAGAGCCGGAGCGGATGACGGGGGCACGTGCCCGTGTTCTTGAGCTTGCTGACGATGGCATGGCCTGGACGCGCACGGGCCTTGCCCACGCTGCCGGTGTGTCCGCTACAGTGATCGATGGTCTTCATACTGCGGGTGTGTTTGAGCAGGTGATGATCCCGCCGCGCCCGATTGTCGCTGCACCAGACGTCAACTATGCGAAAGCAGTTCTTTCCAGTGATCAAGCCGAAGCTGCGGGCAAGCTGGTGGAAGCTGTATCGAATGAAGATTTTTCGGTTACTCTGCTTGATGGTGTAACCGGCTCGGGCAAGACAGAGGTTTATTTCGAAGCGCTTGCAAAGGCAATCGAGCAGGGCAAACAGGTGCTGATCCTTTTGCCGGAAATCGCACTGACCCAGCAGTTTCTTGACCGTTTTCATGATCGCTTCGGTACCAAGCCTGCAGAGTGGCATTCCGACCTGGCGCCCAAAATGCGTGAGCGTGTCTGGCGGCAGGTGATGGAGGGTCAGGTCCGGGTTGTGGCTGGCGCGCGGTCAGCCCTGTTTCTGCCATTCAATGATCTTGGATTGATCATCGTCGATGAAGAACATGACGCTGCCTACAAGCAGGAAGACAGGGTATTTTACAATGCCCGTGACATGGCCGTTGTGCGAGGGCATATCGGCAATTTTCCGGTGATCCTTGCCTCGGCAACACCATCGATTGAAAGCCAGGTCAATGCGATACAGGGCAAATATACCCGCATCCGCCTGACAGGTCGTTATGCCGAAGCTGCCATGCCCAATCTTCGCGCCATCGACATGCGCAAATCGCCGCCGCGTCCGGGCGGGTTTCTGTCACCTGCGCTGGTGGAAGCGGTTAACCAGACTTTGCAGCGCAAGGAACAATCGCTGCTCTTCCTCAATAGGCGCGGTTACGCTCCTTTGACCCTTTGCAAAGTTTGCGGCCACCGTTTCCAATGTCCGTGTTGCTCCAGCTGGCTTGTCGAACACAGGTTTCGCGGCCAGCTTGTCTGTCACCAATGCGGACATCATGAGCCCAAGCCGGACGCATGTCCTTCCTGCGGGACGCTCGACCATCTTGTCGCCTGTGGGCCTGGTGTCGAGCGCATTGCTGAAGAAGCTGAAAAGACCTTCCCTGATGCGCGAATTATCGTGCTGTCGTCAGATTTGATGGGTGTCAAAAGGTTGCGGCTTGAGCTTGATGCGATTGCGCGCGGCGAGGCCGATATTGTGATCGGGACGCAGCTTGTCGCCAAAGGGCACAATTTCCCCAATATGACGCTGGTCGGCGTGGTCGACGCGGATCTAGGCCTCGCTAATGGCGATCCGCGCGCTGCGGAGCGAACGTTCCAATTGCTCAATCAGGTAACGGGCCGGGCCGGGCGAACCGGCAAGAAAAGTACGGGCTTGTTGCAAACCTATCAGCCTGACCATCCGGTGATGCGGGCTATTGTTTCGGGCGATGCACAGGCATTTTATGATCGGGAGATAGAAGAGCGGGAACGCTCTGGCCTTCCTCCGTTTGGCAGACTTGGTGCATTGATTATCTCCGCTGCCACAAGGCCAGAAGCAGAGGGGCATGCGCGAGCCTTGCGCCGTGCTGCGCCTGTATCGCAACAGATTAGTGTTCTGGGTCCGGCAGAAGCGCCGCTGGCGCTGGTGCGCGGACGCCATCGTTTCCGGTTGCTTATCCACGGCACACGCAAGGCGGATATTCAGGGCTTTATTCGCGCCATGCTCAGCGCCGGGCCAAAAGAAAGAGGGTCGATTAGGGTGCAGGTTGATATTGATCCGCAGAGCTTTCTATAAAACCCGCCATGGTGGGCTGCAAATGGCGCTTTTCTGTACGCCGGTGCTCATGTACCCAAATGTACATTCGCTCCGGGGTTCGAAAATCACCATTTTCGCCGCTCCATGACAAGTTTTAGTGCGGTGCTATAGAAGGTGCTGCTAGAGCATCGGACCGAAAAGTGGAATTCCGGTTTTCGGATAATCCGATGCTAAAACAAAAGGATAGATCACCCTCTTGCGTCCGTGAGGACGTCAGGCGATCTATTAAGCGGGCGAATTGTGTGTTTAAGGAAGGGGCAAGAAATGGAACTTTACTGGCCGGCAAGTCAGGGGGAATGGATGGCCTGGTTATCGGCTGCCATCACGGTGGTATTCGGCTGCATCCTGTTTTTTGCTCCGCGCATTGCCTTGAAGATTCTGCGGCTCCAGACAGTTCCTGCTCATCCGGAGGCTCTTTCAGCGGTTCGCGGACCTCTGGCCGGCTTCTATCTGGGACTTGGCCTTTCCGCTTTGATCTTTTCACAGCCCTTCCTGTGGATCGCTCTTGGCGTCTCCTGGGGGATTACGCTTTTCGGCCGCCTGATCTCGATGATGTCAGACCGTGGCAACACGATTTACAACTGGGTAATGGTTATTATTGAACTAGCCCTTGCCGCTGGACCGCTGCTGTTTGCTTTCGGCTTTATCGCATAGTCTAAAAGGCGTTAGTGGAATAGCCGACTCATAATTATCCAGAGTTGCGGCAATTCTGATAGGTATTTTACCGGATTCCCGTGTTGCGAGTCCGGTATTCCTATGCTAGACGGCAATCAAATCTCGTCAGAGATGGCCTCCGGGTCATGTTCTGAAGTTAAAAAAATCAATAATGCCAAAGATTTGACCCGAAATCCCTTCAGGTCGTCCGATTTTTGGCCAAAACGCAGAGAGCTTGTCGTTCGTGGCAGAAACTTCGTCGCTCATTTCCGGTGTTGCCCAGCGCTATGCGGGTTCATTGTTTGATCTCGCACTGGAGGCAAAATCCGTTGCGCAGGTAGAGAAAGATCTCGGCAGGTTCGAGGCCCTTATCGATGGCAGTCCTGAACTGAAGCGTTTGATCGTCAGCCCGGTTTTCTCTTCCGGCGATCAGGTCAAGGCGATCTCCGCCATTTTGACCAAGGCCAAGATTGGCGGTCTCGTTAATAATTTTCTGCGTCTCGTTGCGCAGAACCGGCGCCTGTTCTCGGTGCCCGCAATGATCAAGTCATTCCGCCAGATCGCCACCGCCCATCGCGGTGAGGTTGCGGCAGATGTTACTTCCGCGCATGCCTTGACGGCAGCGCAACAGACAGAATTGAAGGCCACGCTGAAAAGCGTCGCCGGCAAGGACGTGACAATCAATGTCTCCATTGATCCGTCGATCCTTGGAGGTCTCATCGTCAAGTTGGGGTCCCGCCAGATCGACACTTCGCTTCGCACAAAACTTTCTTCGCTTAAGCTTGCACTGAAAGAGGTCGGCTGATGGACATCCGCGCCGCGGAAATTTCCGCAATCCTTAAAGATCAAATCAAGAATTTTGGCCAGGAGGCAGAAGTCTCCGAAGTTGGTCAGGTTCTGTCCGTCGGTGACGGTATTGCCCGTGTTTACGGTCTGGACAATGTTCAGGCCGGTGAAATGGTGGAGTTCCCTGACGGAACCCGCGGCATGGCCTTGAACCTTGAAAGCGACAATGTTGGTGTCGTTATTTTCGGTTCCGACCGTGACATCAAGGAAGGCGATACGGTCAAGCGCACAGGCGCTATCGTTGACGTTCCGGTGGGCAAGGAATTGCTCGGTCGTGTGGTTGATGCTCTTGGCAATCCAATTGACGGCAAGGGTCCAATCAAGGCGACGCAGCGTTCGCGCGTTGACGTGAAGGCCCCTGGCATTATCCCCCGCAAGTCGGTGCATGAGCCAATGTCGACTGGCCTCAAGGCTATTGACGCTCTGATCCCGGTTGGTCGTGGTCAGCGCGAGTTGGTCATTGGCGATCGCCAGACCGGTAAGACCGCGATTATTCTCGATACATTCCTCAACCAGAAGCCTGCGCATGATGCCGGTGACGAGAACCAGAAGCTTTACTGCGTTTATGTCGCTATCGGCCAGAAGCGTTCAACTGTTGCCCAGTTCGTAAAGATCCTTGAAGAGCGCGGTGCGCTTGAATATTCGATCATCGTTGCTGCGACTGCTTCGGATCCTGCACCAATGCAGTATCTGGCACCGTTTGCCGGTTGCGCCATGGGTGAATATTTCCGTGACAACGGCATGCACGCCTTGATCGCATATGACGATCTTTCCAAGCAGGCTGTTGCTTACCGTCAGATGTCCCTGTTGCTGCGCCGTCCTCCGGGCCGCGAAGCTTATCCTGGCGACGTTTTCTATCTGCATTCCCGTTTGCTGGAGCGCTCTGCAAAACTCAATGACGAAAATGGCGCCGGTTCGCTGACCGCCCTTCCAATCATCGAAACGCAGGCAAACGACGTGTCTGCCTATATTCCGACCAACGTGATCTCGATCACCGACGGCCAGATCTTCCTCGAAACCAACCTGTTCTATCAGGGTATCCGCCCGGCTGTTAACGTTGGTCTGTCGGTTTCCCGCGTTGGTTCTGCTGCGCAGATCAAAGCGATGAAGCAGGTTGCCGGTTCGATCAAGGGTGAGCTTTCGCAGTATCGTGAAATGGCTGCTTTCGCGCAGTTCGGTTCCGATCTCGATGCTTCGACGCAGCGCCTGCTAAACCGCGGTGCGCGTCTGACCGAGCTTTTGAAGCAGCCACAATTCTCGCCGCTCAAGACGGAAGAACAGGTTGCCGTGATTTTCGCAGGTGTTAACGGATATCTCGACAAGCTTGCTGTTAATCAGGTTGGCAAGTTTGAGCAGGGCCTGCTGACCTGGCTGCGCACGGAACATAAGGATGTTCTGAGCACAATCGCATCAGAAAAGCAGATCAGCGACGACACCAAAGGCAAGCTCAAAGCAGCAGTTGATGCCTTTGCCAAGTCTTTCGCGTAACCACTGACGGGATGAACGGATGCCTTCGTTAAAGGATCTGAGAAACCGGATCGCCTCGGTCAAGGCGACGCAGAAAATCACCAAGGCGATGCAGATGGTCGCTGCGGCGAAGCTGCGTCGTGCACAGGAAGCTGCGGAAGCCGCGCGCCCTTACTCGCAGCGTATGGCTGCGGTTCTGGCCAATATTGCTTCCAATGTGGATGGTGATGACGCGCCTGTGCTGATGAGCGGAACCGGCAAGGATGATGTGCATCTGTTGATCGTCTGCACGTCAGAACGCGGACTTTGCGGCGGTTTCAACTCGCAAATCGCGCGGCTGGCCCGCGAACATACGCGCCGGTTGCTTGCTGATGGCAAGACGGTGAAGATCATCACTGTTGGCAAGAAAGGTGCAGATATTCTGCGCCGTGATCTTGGCAAATACATCATTGATCACGTCAATCTGCGTGAAGTGAAACAGGTTGGTTTCACCAATGCTGACGAGATCGGTCGTAAGATCATCGGACTTTTCAATGAAGGCGCTTTCGATGTCGCCACATTGTTCTATTCCGAGTTCAAGTCTGTGATTTCGCAGATTCCAACTGCACAGCAACTGATCCCGGCCAGCGCCATTGGCGATGCCGAGCCGGAAACAGCGGGTGATGCAGTCTATGAATATGAGCCGGACCCGGCAGCCATTCTCGGCGATCTGATCCCGCGCAATATTTCTGTCCAGGTTTTCCGCGCTCTCCTTGAAAACGCGGCATCGGAACAGGGTGCGCGCATGTCCGCAATGGACAACGCAACCCGCAATGCCGGTGACATGATCAACAAGCTGACAATGTCGTATAACCGCCAGCGTCAGGCCCAGATCACCAAAGAACTGATTGAAATCATTTCGGGCGCGGAAGCGCTCTAATCGCGAAGGTAAGGATCGATGGCAAAAGCAGCGACCCCGAAAACACCCGCAGCCGCAAAAGCAGCTGCACCCAAGGCAGCAGCTAAGCCAGCAGCGGCGAAAGCAGCTCCGAAGGCTGAAGCCAAGGCGGCACCAGCTGTCAAGGCGGCGGCAACGAAAGCTCCGGCAGCCAAATCTGCCAAGGCATCATCAACACCGAAGACTGCACTGAAGGCAACCGGCGTTGTCGGTCGTGTCAGCCAGGTCATCGGCGCTGTTGTCGACGTGGCTTTCGATGGCGGCGTTCTGCCAAAGATCCTCAACGCTCTGGAAACCGACAACCTTGGCAACCGTCTGGTTCTGGAAGTTGCACAGCACCTCGGCGAGAACACTGTTCGCACGATCGCCATGGACTCGACTGAAGGTCTGGTTCGCGGTCAGGTTGTATATGACACAGGTTCAGCGATCATGGTTCCGGTTGGACCTGAAACGCTTGGCCGTATCATGAACGTTATTGGTGAGCCAGTTGATGAAGCCGGCCCAATCAAGACGACACTGACCCGCGCTATTCACCAGCCAGCTCCTGAATATGTCGAGCAGTCAACAGAAGCGCAGATTCTGGTCACCGGCATCAAGGTTATCGATCTTCTCGCACCTTATGCACGTGGTGGTAAGATTGGTCTGTTTGGTGGTGCTGGCGTTGGCAAGACCGTTCTGATCATGGAGTTGATCAACAACGTCGCCAAGGCGCATGGTGGTTACTCGGTATTTGCCGGTGTGGGCGAACGTACCCGTGAAGGTAACGATCTCTATCACGAAATGATCGAGTCCGGTGTGAACAAGGAAGGCGGCGGCGAAGGCTCCAAAGCAGCGCTTGTTTATGGTCAGATGAATGAGCCGCCAGGGGCACGTGCCCGTGTTGCTCTGTCCGGTCTGACAGTTGCGGAGCATTTCCGTGATGAGGGCCAGGACGTTCTGTTCTTCGTGGATAATATTTTCCGCTTCACGCAGGCTGGTTCGGAATTGTCGGCTTTGCTCGGACGCATTCCTTCTGCTGTGGGTTATCAGCCAACGCTGGCAACCGACATGGGCCAGATGCAGGAACGCATCACCACGACGCACAAGGGTTCGATCACTTCGGTTCAGGCAATTTACGTGCCTGCCGACGATTTGACCGACCCGGCGCCTGCGACATCCTTCGCCCATCTGGATGCGACGACAAACTTGAACCGTGCGATTTCCGAAAAGGGTATTTACCCGGCTGTGGATCCGCTCGACTCAACATCGCGCATGCTCGATCCGATCATCGTTGGCGATGAACACTACCAGGTTGCCCGTCAGGTGCAGTCAATTCTGCAGCGCTACAAGTCGCTTCAGGACATCATCGCCATTCTCGGCATGGACGAGCTTTCGGAAGAAGACAAGATTGCCGTGGCACGCGCCCGCAAGATCGAGCGCTTCCTGTCACAGCCGTTCTTCGTTGCTGAAATCTTCACCGGCTCACCGGGCAAGCTGGTCGACCTGGCCGATACCATCAAGGGCTTCAAAGGCCTTTGCAATGGCGATTATGATCATCTGCCGGAAGCAGCGTTCTACATGGTTGGCTCGATCGATGAGGCAATCGAAAAGGCACAGCGTCTGGCAGCAGAAGCAGCCTGATTGCGGAAATGATGGCGGGCCACGGCCCGCCCTTTTCTGTCTAACTTGGCAATTGCTATTGGGACCCGTTCCCCCGTTTTGCAATTGCTTGAATTGATCAGGTCTAGAGCAATACCAGCAAAAGTGTGAAACGGTTTTGCGTCCGGGATTGCGTAGGAACAAAGGCTTAGAGCGCAGTTTTGATTCATCAAAACGTAAAGCGCTCTAGATCACAGGAATTGAGTGGATATCATGGCTGAAGCCTTCCAGTTTGAACTCGTCTCACCAGAACGCCTTCTTCTTTCGGAGCAGGTCATTGAAGTCGTTGTTCCGGGCACGGAAGGTTACATGACTGTCATGGCTCACCATGCTCCATTGATGGCAACGATCAAGCCGGGTGTGGTCACTGTGAAGGCAGCTGACGGCAAGCCGGACAGCTATGTTGTTTTTGGTGGTTTCGTTGATGTCACTCCGGATGGCTGCATTCTTCTGGCGGAATCGGCGGTACACGTTACCGATATAAAGGCTGATGAGTTGCAGAACCGCATCAAGGACGCCAAGGAAGACTTCGAAGATGCAACCACGCGCGAAGAAAAGTCCCGCGCCGAAGACCTGCTCGGTCAGTTGACGACTTTGCAGGATGCCATCAAGGCAGCTTGAATCGTTCTGCATGATCGATGATGATGAAGCGGGCTTAGGTCCGCTTTTTTATTATGGATTTTTATTATGCTTTTTCACAAGTCTCGAGGGCTTGTATCGACAGGCCTTATAACATTCTTTTTTGGAATATTTGCTGGTTTGCTGTGGGTTGGCCGAGGACGTTTGGCAGCCATCTGGGCCTTGGTATCTTCCGCTGCGCTTATTTTTGCTCTGCTGTATGGGTTGCCAGTCCTGCCAAAGCACATTCGCGGTGACCTGCTGGTGACCTGGGGCTGGCTGGCCTACGGACTTACAGGTGTCGACTTCGTTTGGCGCTGGAGGTTAGGAACTGTGTCAACGAAATGGTACTCCCATGGCGCGGCCGTCACTGTGCTTGGGATAGTTCTGCCAATTTCGCTTTCGATTGGATGCTATGCATGGCTGGGAGAACCATTTTCAGTGCATGATGAGAGCATGCAGCCAACGCTGGTGAATGGCGACAATTATCTTGTGCTGAAAGGCGCTTTATTCGATTCGCCTCCGCGCCTCGGCAGTGTTGTCGAGTTTCATACTGGCGACGGCCCTAGAACCTCAGTCGGCAGGATTGTGGGGCAGGGCGGTGATACGATTCAAATGATAAGCGGCACTCTACATATTAATGGCAGCGCCGTGTCACTTGTACCGACAGGTGACTGCAACTGCCCGGGAATGCCACCTTTGGCCAAGCTACAATGGGAGACGCTCCCAAATGGTGTATCTTATGAGGTTGTAAACTTCATAGAAGGGCATCCGGGGGACGACACGGAAACTTCGGTTGTCCCTGCTGATCATTACTTTGTATTGGGAGATAATCGGGATACTTCAAATGATAGCAGGTTTGCGCTCGGATTCGTTCATTCCGACGATATTATCGGCCAAGCTATTCGAGTGTTCTGGAATTCACGAGGCGTAGACTATCGTCAGCGACGTATACTGGTTCCAGACGAAGAAAGCCCGGTTGCAGCGGAATGAAGAGCGGGAGGATTATCCCGCCAAATGCTTGAACGCGGTCACAACTTCTTCATAGACGGCGCGTTTAAATGGCACGATCAGGTCAGGCAATTGGGCCATTGGCTTCCACGCCCATTTATCGAATTCGGGCGTATGTCCTCCGGGCGGGGGATTGATCGCGATCTCGCTTTCGTCGCCTTCGAAGCGATAAGCAAACCACTTTTGTGTCTGACCGCGATATTTACCCTTGAGAGCAATGCCTATGAGATGCGGTGGCAGATCATAATTTATCCAGTTTGGCGCCTCGGCCAGCAAGGATACGGACTTCATACCGGTTTCTTCGTAAAGCTAGCGCAGGGCTGCCGGTTCTGAAGCTTCACCCACATCTATGCCGCCTTGCGGCATTTGCCAAAGCTGTGTCTGCCCATCCATCTCGTCATTAGGGATGACAATACGATGGCCGGCCCAGACAAGTCCTTCCTTGTTGAGCACCATGATGCCGACACAAGGACGATAGGGCAGGGATTGTGGATCGACAGGCTTTTTGTTCTTGCTCATGCGAAAGCTCCGGTGGGCGCGTTGGAAGTGCTAACCCTTTTGGAGATCGTGGACAAGCGCCGATACGGGACGATCCCTATACCGCGCGTCTTTGCCTCATTCGCTTATGCCGCGACTGCTTCAATGGTCATGTCAAAGATCGAGCCGGTTGCAACGGCAATGCCTTTGGCGCGCTATAGGGGGGGAAAGGAGGAAGGGCTGGCGGCAAGTGCCGCGGGTAGAAAGGAAAGTGGCCGGACTATTCAAGGAAAGCCCGGCCATTTTGATCATGTCAGTTAGGAACGCCCTTTTTGGGATCGGCAGGAAAAGCTGCATTGGCCTGTTCGCCGCGCAAAAGTTTCATTGCCTGAATGAGTTGCAGATCGTCCTTTGGCTCCGGTGGAACATAAGGAATAGAACCGGAACCTTCGGCATCTTCCTGAGCACCCTTTATGTGGCCCTTGAGGCTTGACTCGCTCATCGGCTCAACCTTGCCCTTGAGCTCGTCCGGCAATGGCTGCTCCACCGTAATGTCGGGGATGATGCCCTTGCCCTGAATGGACTTGCCGGCAGGCGTGTAATAGAGCGCCGTGGTCAAGCGCAGTGCACCGTTTTCGCCAAGCGGAATGATTGTCTGCACAGAGCCTTTACCAAATGAACGTGTACCCAGAATGGTGCCACGACGATGATCCTGCAATGCACCGGCGACAATCTCGGATGCACTGGCTGAACCGCCATTGATGAGAACGATCAGCGGCTTTCCGTCGGTCAAATCACCGGAACGGGCATCAAATCGGGTAATATCCTGGGGATCGCGGCCACGCGTCGAGACAACTTCCCCCTTGTCGAGGAAAGCATCCGAAACAGCGACTGCCTGATCGAGAAGGCCGCCCGGATTGAGGCGAAGATCGAGAACGAAGCCCTTGAGCTTGTCTTTGGGAATCTTGCTCTGAATATCCTTGATGGCCTTTTGCAGGTCATCGAATGTCTTTTCAGTGAAGGAGATCACGCGGACATAGCCAACGTCATTTTCGACGCGCGATTTCACCGCCTGAACTTTAACCACATCACGGATGATTGTCAGCACAATCGGCTTGTCCGCGCCTTGACGGATCAGCGTAAGCTCGATCGGGGTTTTGATCTCGCCGCGCATCTTGTCGACCGCGTCTGTCAGTGTCAGCCCACGAACTTCGACGCCATCGATTTTCGAGATATAATCTCCGGCGAGAACGCCGGCTTTCGCGGCTGGCGTATCATCAATCGGTGCGATGACCTTTACCAGCTCATTCTCCATGGTGACTTCGATACCGAGACCGCCAAACTCACCCTTGGTCTGAACGCGCATGTCCTGCGCCTGCTCAGCATTCATGTAAGATGAGTGCGGATCAAGCGAGGTCAGCATGCCGTTAATGGCATTCTCAACCAGCTTCTTGTCATCCGGCGGGGTGACATATTGGGCGCGCACGCGCTCGAATATGTCACCAAAAATTGATAGCTGTTTATAGGTGTCATTGCCCGCAGCCTCTGCAGCGGTAGTGGGCAGGGCACCCTGCACAACAACCATTGCCGTAGCGCCCATCAGTGCTCCAGCCATGAGAAGCGATAGTCTACGTATCATTTGCGGTCCTTCCAGCAAGTCGATCAGCCCACCATGGGGCGGGATTAACAGGTTTTGTATCTTTCCGGAACTCAATGTAAAGCATTGGAGCTCCATTTCCCAGTACAGGTGCACTGCTCGCGATAAGTTGTTCGTTCATTACACCGACCGGCTCTCCTGCCAGAACAAACTGGTTCTGCGAGACATTGATTTTGGACATTCCCGCCAAAACGACATGATAGCCATTGCCGGCGTCAAGTATCAAGAGTTGACCATAGGAGCGGAATGCGCCCGCATAAAGAACAACCGCATCCGCAGGAGCGGTTATTGTCGCACCGGAGCTGGTTTCCAGCGTGTCTCCCTGAAGAGTGCCGCCAAGACCGTCATTATCGCCAAAGTGCTTAACGAGTTTGCCTGCGGCAGGCATTGCAAGTCGCCCGCGCAATGAGGCAAAGTTTACCTGCGCAACCAGGCGGTTTTGATTTGCGGCAAACTCATCGGCGCGTTTCCGGCTGGCTTCGAGCCTCTGCTGCTCTTCGCTGCTGGCTTCGTTGGCGGCTTTTTGTGCTTCCGCCATGTCTTTTTCCATAGCGGCGATAAGGCCCTGCAGCGAAGTGGCACGCTTCGCCAGCTGCTCGGCCCGCTGTCTTTCAGCGGTCAGCGTTTCCTCGGATGTGGTTTGCAGTTTTTGCTTTTCAGCCAGCAGAAGGTCGAGTCGTTTCTTTTCCTCTGCTTGACTGGACAGTGCCGAAGTCAATCGGGCCTGCTCTTCTGAAATCGAAGTCTTGATTCTGGTCAGTTCTTTCAGATCGGCGACCAAGGCTTCCGTCTGTTCGCGCATTTCAGGAACAACTGCGCCCAGAAGGACAGCGCTGCGCACAGATGCCAAGGCATCATCGGGACGTACGAGCAGGGCTGGAGGCGGGCTTAGGCCCATTCTTTGCAAGGCAGCGAGCACCTCGGCCAGGGCGCCACGGCGCTGCCGCAAGACGAGCCTTACGCCATCTTCGCGTTCGCGCAGCCCGGTGAGTCGATCCGTAAAGTTGCTAATATCTTCGCTTAGCTTTTTTTCGGTTTTGGCCGCTTGGATAAGCGCAGCGGTAATCGTTGTCTGGTCTTTTTTCAAACCGGAGATTTCTTTGTCGAGCGAAGCGACTTTGTCGGCTGAAAGCGATATCTGGCTGGTCAACTCCTCAAGCTCTTTTGCGGTTTCCGCACGCTTTGATTCGATGGATGATTGCTCGGACGGAGTAGCTGTTGGTTGGGCTCGGGCATCCGGGCTGAACGCCATAGCGCAGGCAAGAATGATTGCTCCGGAAATGCTCTTGCCCGAACCGATAAATGCTCTGCTTAGCTCAAGTTTCATTACCTGTCCGGAATCAACATGTTATTCAAACCACTCTAGAAAGCTCCACCTAAGCATTAACCATGATGGGTTCGCATCGAAAGCTCTTTATTGTACTAGCAATCCGAATGGCGGAATTGCGGCGTTAAATAACGAGCCGCATAGTTGCACAGCGAAAGGTCTGATTTTGTCCGATTAGAGCATTTCCGGCGAAAACGGAGTCGCCTTCAATGCTCTATCTCTTTGCTTTTACGCAATTCCGGACGCAAAACCGATTCCCACTTTTGCTGGAATTGCTATGGAAGGGATGGAAATCGTTTCGACGTATCTATACATAGCAAATTATCGTATCGAGTATGAACTGGTTCTGCCGCCAGCATCCTTCCGGTATCGTTTAATGGTTTCCTGATATGATCGAACTGACAATTATTGTTCCTGTATATAATGAGGCCGGCAATATTGGTTTGCTTGTCCAAGAGATCAGCACTGTCATGGCCAACGGCCCAGCATATGAGATCATCGTCATTGACGACGGTTCGACGGATGGTTCGGCTGGTGAAGCCTTGCGTGCAGATAGCAGGATTCGCGTGTTGAGACATGAAAAGCGTACGGGCAAATCGCGCGCGTTGCTTAGCGGTTTTCAAGCCGCCAATGGCCGGTGGATTGCCACATTGGATGGTGACGGCCAGAACGATCCTGCCGATATTAAAAAGCTGTGGAGCCGTATAGAAACATCGCCGCCAGTGCTTTTTGCAGGCGTGCGCAAACGTCGGAATGATGGCTTGGTCAAACTCGTGACCTCACGCATTGCCAATTTTATTCGCAAGCGTCTTCTGAAAGATGATTGCCGGGATGCAGGGTGCGGTTTCAAAATCCTGCCGGCCGCCGCGGCGCGGCACTTCCCTTATTTCGACAATATGCATCGATTTATGCCGGCGCTATCACGCC
Organism: Phyllobacterium sp. K27; assembly: GCF_054796155.1. Classification (NCBI taxonomy): domain Bacteria; kingdom Pseudomonadati; phylum Pseudomonadota; class Alphaproteobacteria; order Hyphomicrobiales; family Phyllobacteriaceae; genus Phyllobacterium; species Phyllobacterium sp. K27. The sequence goes on from NZ_CM139240.1 coordinate 687,065, forward strand.
GTGCTGGCATGGCCGTTATTGAGGTCGACATCGAAGACCGGCCAAGACTGGCTGGCGTTTCCAAATATGGTTTCTTTGATCGGGCTGCCGTTGCTTTTCTCGATACGGTTGGCGTGTTCTGGCTTATCCGTCGTTATTCTGATCCGGTACAGGTGACCGAGATGAAAAGCGCTGAAAGCTGAAAGTTCGCAGCTCTCCGTTGAAATTTCTGACAGGAGCAGAGACGCGCGTAACCGGGCTGGTGGGCAGGGCATCGGCAGGCAATTGAGCGAGAAGATCTTCGGCTGGGGCATCATTGCCGTGCCAGACAATAACGGTGTCCGTGGCTGTGCCTCGCTCGGGCGGCCAATGCAAAAGGACGGAGATGTTCGCAGCATCGTCCTGACGATTTGAGATGACTGTTGCCGGAGCTGGATTTTGGGCGCGAATGGCGCTGCTGACTGCATCGAAAGGGAAGGTGAATCGCGGCGTTCCAAAAAGCGCTACGCCGGCAAAGCCGAGCGGAGCGAGCACAAACATGCACACCGATAAAAACAATAGATTGCGCGCTCCAAGGACCTGAGGGAAGCGCAGCGCAAGCAAGATTGCTGTCGGTGCCAAAATGGGTGCCATGTAACGTTGGGCCACTGAATGATAATCGGCCAGCAAAACCAGCAGTGCAAACGCTCCCAGACCAATTAGTATTGTGCGCAAGAGCAGTTTACGAACTTCTTCGTCACCGTCGGCTACGGGGCGCGGGTGATCCCGCGTTCTCCCAATGACGTACACGACAAAAGCCAATCCAGACCAGAGCACAGTAGAAACAACAAGGCTGAAGAATCCATCCAAGCCTATATAAGGCAGGTCGATAAGATTGAGATATTCTACGGGTTGGCTTAGTTTTGCCATGCGCCCTGCGGTGGCTGCCAGCGGAGCATTCAGCGATGCTAAAACGACTGGCGTCAACGCCGTAATAAAGATCAGGATTGAGATCCAGATTGGCCGGCTAAAGAGCTGACGGCGGATGGATGGTGTCAGGGTCGCGGCGACGAGGAAGCTGATCAGAAATATAAAGAAGTTGTACTTGGCAAGTGCGCCTATGGCGGCCCAAACCCCGAACCACACATAAGCAATGTTACCGGCTCCGGACCTCATGAGCGCCAGAGCATGGATTACTCCAATTGAGGCGACGATGACAAGAATCGTGTGTGCTGTTGTTTGTATCGACATCCACACGATTTGTGGCAGAAAAGCCGAGGCCACGAGCGCCAGAACACCCGCCCGATCCCCAGCAAAGCGCCTTGCTGTATCGAAGACAAGCCAGTGATAAAGACCGAGAAGTGACAGACGCACAAGTGCAAGCGACAGCACCCAGTTCCAGCCTGTCAGTTCAAGCGCCAGCCGGACGAGCCAATTATACAAGGGTGGATGGGAGTTGCCATATATCCATGAAAAGTCGACAGCCCCGACGAACTGGGCCTCGTCAATCTCCATGAAGCGGGATAGCAACAGGCGTAAAGCGAGGAGAAGGATAATGTAAACAGCAATTATTCGAGGCGCGCGCCGTGCAAACCACGCCCAGTTTATTTCCGGACCGTCAAGTGAGGCCAAGTTGAATTTCCGCCAAACCACTCCAAACCCCACCGCTTGTTTCCAGGTGGACTACTACGATAGGTGGATCGGTGCAATCCCGGCTTGCTATCAACAAGTTGAATTAAGTGTAAGCCTAAATGTAAAACCGCCAGTTTTAATGGCGACTTTACCCGGTTCAGGCGCGTCTTATTATGCTTGCGATGAGTGACACAAGAAGCAGTGCCAAGAACACGTAGAATATAATCTGGGCTATACCAGCAGAAGCACCAGCAATTCCGCCAAAACCGAGAGCGCCCGCGACGAGCGCGATGATCAGAAAAATTACTGCATAGTAAAGCATTGTCGACTCCCTCTATTGTTGAAATAGAAACGAAATAAGGTTCGTTTGGTTCCGGCAATATTGAGGAAGAAGGTTTGCTGTCCTATGCTTTTGCCTTACTGCTTTCCTTGAAGAACAGAGCTTGAGTGATGAGTGCCTTCACCATATCCGGGTTAAACGGCTTGGTAACAAGGAAGGTGGGTTCGGGTCGCTCGCCTGTCAGCAGGCGCTCTGGAAATGCCGTGATAAAAATTACGGGAACCGCGTCCTGACTAAGGATGTTGTTGACAGCATCAATTCCCGAACTGCCATCTGCCAACTGAATGTCCGCCAGTATCATGCTTGGTTGTGTTTCCGAGTAAAGCTTCAACGCTTCATCTTTGGTGCGGGCAATTCCTACGACCTTGTGGCCCAGGCTATCAACCATGTGTTCAATATCCATAGCGATCAAAGGCTCATCTTCGATGATAAGAATATCTGTTGCGATCTGTTTTGATATGCCAACGGACGCCTCATCGAGAAGGGCATAAAGCTCGTCATCGGAAATATCGAGAATTTCCATGGTTTCAGACTGGCTGAACCCTTCAAGGCTGATAAGCAAAAATGCCTGACGTGCCCTCGGGGCAATCGATGTCAGATTTGCAGCAGCATGTTTTTCCCAGCCATATTCTGACTGAATTTCCAAAGGCCGGACATTGACTGAATTAAAATGTTTGATCAGCAATTTATAAAGACCGACCCGGTCTGATCCCGTATCGGGGAACAGGGAAATATCGGTTATGAGAATTTCAAGGGTGGCCGCTACATAAGCATCCCCTGAAGATTGTGATCCGGTGATGGCGCGGGCGAAACGGCGAAGATAAGGCAAATGGGGGGCTATCCGGGTGGATAATGACATTCGAGTGCGTTCCCTGTTCAGGCGATATTGATCAGAATAGTTAGAGAGTTCCGTCCTACAACACTTGTGCAAAAAAAAAGTTCCCATGGCCGGAACTTTTTCTTCACTCAGACATTATCGCCATTAATGTGCCTAAGAACATCGCGTCGACATACCAGCAAAGATCAAGCAATGAACGCAAAAATAAAACCTTCCGTTGCGCCCACCAAAGCGCGTGTTCTTCGCCGCGATGCAAAAAATGCTGAAACGGAAATTGGTTTAAAGCTTCGAGCGTTATATGCGTCTGTACAAGAAGAGGAGATACCGGCCAGATTTCTCGATCTTCTAGAGAAGCTCGACGAGGCTGAACGCCTGCATTCGCGATCCTCGAAGTAAGCGGGCCCTTGAATGGTACATGAATCAAAGGACTTTAAAAGAAATCTGATTGCTTCGCTGCCTAAGTTGCGAGCCTTTGCGGTTTCGTTGATCGGTAACCCGGACAGAGCAGACGATCTTGTTCAGGACACGATCATGAAGGCTTGGGCCAAGCAGGATTCGTTCGAGCTTGGTACGAACATCAAGGCGTGGCTTTTCACGATTCTGCGCAATGAGTTCTATAGTCAGATGCGCAAACGCGGTCGTGAAGTGCAGGATTCAGACGGAATTTTTACGGAACAATTGTCGGTTCACCCTGCGCAATACGGATCCTTGGATCTACAGGACTTCCGAAAAGCTTTGGAAAAACTTCCCAATGATCAACGCGAGGCTATCATTCTGGTGGGAGCTTCCGGGTTTTCCTATGAAGAGGCCGCTGAAATATGCGGATGCGCTGTCGGAACGATCAAAAGCCGTGTCAGCCGTGCCCGGACCCGCCTGCAGGAACTTCTGGAAATTGAAGGTGAGGTCGACTACGGTCCGGATGCTGTTGCTACCCAGGTTACATCAAACAAGTTCGCCTGAATTGCCTTAGCTTGAGGGCCGGTCGGTTGGAAAACTGCCAAGCGACGCGACAGCCCGTATGATTTGGCTTCTCCCATAAGGTTTTCCCACAACAGGCGTATCTGTAAACTCGGCAATACCACACAGATCGGCATCATAAGCACTGGTGAACAGGAGAGGGATGTTGCGTGCCTGAAGCAATGATGCCGCTTTAAGCGAGGAGACACCGTGAGCCTCCACTTCAAGTATCGCTAGGTCACATGTTTGGCCGCTTCTTATCCAGCCCAGCAGCTGCTCAATGGTAGAAACAACGTATACGGATCTGGCGCCACATTCTTCCGCAATTCGTTCCAGCTCCAAACCAATCAAGTATTCGTCTTCGAGTGCCAAGACGCGTTTGCCAGCCAGTTCCATATCCCAAACTCCAGTGTGGCGGCGGTTATGGGACTCCTTTGCGGGACTGTCATTTAACTAAGACATATCAATTGAGAAGAAAGCGCATGTGATTTTTTAAAGGCGTGGTAGTTTGCATTGAGCTGCAACCGGGTAAAGCAATGAAGAATAATGGAGCATCGGCAGTAAGACAGTACCCTTGCGAAAGGTGCCCTTTGCAGAACTATCCGCATTTCCAGCCGCATGAAAAAGACGAAGTCAGCTTTCTGTCCCGGTTCAAGATAGGAGAACTGGTTGCAGATGTTGGTACCACAGTGCTTGGCGAGGGTGCCAGTAGTGCGCATCTTTTCACCGTCCTTTCGGGCTGGGCGTTCCGATACAAAACGCTTGAAGATGGCCGTCGGCAGATTCTCAATTATGCGCTGCCGGGAGATCTCATCGGGCTACAGGGCTCGTTGATGAAAGAGATGCAACATTCTGTCGAGACGCTTTCTCCCATGGTGCTGTGTGTGTTCCAGCGAGACAAAATGCCGACGCTCTTTCAGAGTTTTCCAACTATTGCGTATGATATTACCTGGCTGGCCTCCCGCGAGGAGCAGATGCTTGATGAGATATTGTTGAGTGTTGGACGTCGGTCAGCACTGGAACGGGCAGCCTATCTCTTCGCGTTTCTATACCAGCGCGCCAAATCGGTCGGAATGGTAAAGAACAACAAGCTGATGGTGCCTCTGCGCCAGCAGCACGTCGCTGACACGCTTGGTCTGTCGATTGTTCATACGAACAAAACATTGAAGAAACTCGCGGCCACAGGCGCGTTGCGTTGGCTCGACCGCGGGTGTGAAGTTATTGATAATCAAATACTTCTCGACATTGCCAAATGGCAGGGGCTGTCGGCTACACCCCGGCCATATATTTAAACCCAACTGGCTCTAGATGTGAGCTTTCAGGAGGTTGTCCATTCGGAGCGGATTTAGGAGACTGGAGTTACCACACCTCAGTTTTCCAGGATCGCTCCGAATGAACATTCATAAGAATGCCCGACTGACCCCGTTGCGTCGAGAGGAAATGGCTGTCGCGGTTCTTTGCGGTGCGCTGACCAAGGCAGAAGCCGGCCGCGTTTATGCCGTTTCGCTCAAGATCGTGTCGCGCTGGGTCAAACGCTTCGAACAGGGTGGGCGTGCCCAGATGATCGATCGCTCGTCGCGCCCGCAAAACAGTCCACAGCAGACAGATCAGGCGCTGGCGCAGCGTATCATCACGCTTCGCCGCCAGCGCCTGACTGGCAAGCACATTGCTCTCGAAACGGGCGTCTCGCCCGCTACCGTCAGCCGTATCCTGCGGCGCGCAAAGCTCTCGCGGATGAAGGACATTGAACCGGCCGAACCGGTGGTGCGCTACCAGTATAGTGAGCCAGGTGGCCTGATCCATCTCGATATCAAGCGGCTAGGCCGTTTCGAACGGGTCGGTCACCGCATCACCGGTGACCGCAAAGGGCAGAGCAACTCACGTGGTGTCGGCTGGGAATACGTTCACGTCTGCATCGACGACGCCTCCCGCATCGCCTTCACAGATATCTTGCCCGACGAGAAGGCCGTCAGCGCCATTGCCTTTCTCAAGGCGGCGGTCACCTACTACAAGCACCTCGGCGTCACCGTCACACGCGTCATGACCGACAACGGCTCATGCTACAAAGCCAAGGACTTTGCAAAGGCCTGCAAGGCGCTCGGTCTCAAGCATATCCGAACCAAACCCTATACGCCCAAAACCAACGGCAAGGCCGAACGCTTCATCCAGACAGCCTTGCGAGAATGGGCCTATGCACGTGCCTATCCTTCGTCAGAGCTCCGCAAAGCCCATCTCCCCGAGTGGACGCATATGTACAATTGGCATCGCCCGCCATCAGTCGACTCAGTCTAAACTGGGACAACCTCTTGAGGCTCCACATCTAGAGCGTAGCAGCACCGGGTTCGGGCATTTCTGCGTTTAGTTTGTCCAGTGCCAGTTCAATATCGCGCAGGTTTCTGGTCACACCGTCCTCGGGGTCCATTCCACTTTCTGTTGCCGCTCTTTGCAGGCCACGTGCTTCTGCCAGAATTTCTTCCAGTTTTGCAATTTTTTGGACTTTGCTAAGGCCTGCGTCCGATAGGATGTCGTTTGCGTTGAGCATTTTGTCCTCCATTGATTGCAATTCAGCAACGAATGGAATGATTAAATGTTCCGTAGGAGGAACAATGCCAAGGTGGCGGCGTTGAAGTCGTTGGATATATAAATTAGTGGAGTAGGGGCGCCTCTTTAATATGGGTCGTCACGTGGGATATGAAGTTGACGGATACTTCCAATAGTAATTTTGCGTTCTTGGCGGAAACGTCGCGTCGAGATGTACTTTCTACGCTCCGACCGATCGGAAAAGATGATGGCGATCTGAAAAACCTCACGGAACTCGCTTTATCGGTTTTTAATGCTGATGGCGCGCGCGTGTCTCTGGTGGACAGTGATCAAAGCCTCGCTCTATCTCATTGCGGGCCTGTTGGTGGTGTCGATATATGGGCGGTCGAAGCACATGCGATTGCGGCATCGGAAAAGAAATGTTTCGTTGTTCTGGATGCATCTGAGGATGTGCTGTTTGCTGAAATCAATACAGCTGCGCAAGCGCCGCCCATACGGTTTTTGGCGATTGCTCCAATTCATGTCGCCAATGAGCGTGTCGGTACGCTGAGCATTGTGTCACTTAAGGCATGGTCCGAGTTTACAAACGAGCAGAAAGAAAAATTGTTACAACTGGCCCGTCTTGCCGAGTCGCTTATGGAGTTGAAGCGCAACTCCCGACTCGACGAAACCGCCGTGACAAAACTGCACCTCGAGGAGAATCGCAATGCCATGGCGCTGGAGGTTGGAAACGTTGGCAGTTGGGTATGGAACCTTAAAACCGGAATTTTTACCGGCAACAAGATGGCCTATTCCATGCTGGGTTTGAGCGAGGATAATCCCGTTACAGGCGAGGATGTTTTCCGGGCCATGCATCCGGATGATTTTCCCATGATGAAGTCCGCTATTACCCGTGCCCTGGCTCATGGCCACGATTATATGGGAGAGTTCCGAGCCGCCTCATCCGGCCAGTGGCTGCTGGGGAGAGGCCGGGTTTTCGAACGGGATGAATCGGGTCGGCCAACAGTTGCTGTCGGTGTGAACATCAATATAACTGCGACAAAAAATGCTGCCGAGAAAACACGGCTCCTGCTCCGCGAGCTCAATCATCGCGTCAAGAACACCTTGGCCATGTTGCAATCATTGGCACGTCAAACCTTGAACCGGACATCAGACCCAGCCGAATTCATGGAAGCATTCTCAGGCCGATTGCGCGCGATTTCCGAGGCGCATACTCTTTTATCCGATCGGGAGTGGAGCGGAATCAATCTTGTCGACTTGATCACAAGACAGGTTGAGCCCTACGCAATCTACGATGCCGCTCAGATGGTATTGGTCGGCGAAGACATAGTGCTGCCGCCTGATCATGCCTTGGGTTTAGGTATTGCGTTGCATGAGCTGGCGACAAATGCGGCCAAGCATGGTGCATTCTCGGCGGCTGGAGGCCAAGTGCGAGTGTCCTGGGAAATTGAGCCAGGGCTGGATGGATCGCGTGTAATTATTCATTGGACAGAAGTGGGAGGCCCCCCCGTAACCACACCCGGGACACGCGGACTGGGTGAGCGTCTGATCGAGCGGAGCCTGGACAAGGTGATATCGAGCAGCGTCAGGTTAAGTTACTCGAAAAGCGGTATGGAGGCTATTATATCCATGCCCATTAAGGACAACTCAATCCCTGAGTTCCTCTGATTGGCGGCGACGCCTACGTCGTGTTGCGGGTTTTTTTCCGAGCAACGATAAACCGCCAAAAGCGATTGCAGGTATCGCCAGCATCAACAAGCCACGTGAACGCAGGAGCATCGGTGCGGCGGCGATAGCAGCGATTGTCAGAAGCGCTGTTGTATCGGTTTTTGCCCTGTCGCGCTGGCGCTTGCGAATGATGGCGTCGGATATTTTCATGGCGATACATAGAACGATAGCCAGAATGATTGCGCCACCGCCAATATAAAGCGCCGCTCGCAATTCACCATAACGCTCAGACAAGGCTATATAAGCTGCAATCAGTAAAAAGATTGCACCGATAGAGCTGAGTATTGCGATGACACTCAGGAACATCGCGCTTCGTTTGACGCGACTAACTGTAAGGCCAATCTCCCCGGCGGCGAGGCTGGTCAATAAAGGGGTCAGCAGTTTCAGCATGATCAGCGACGTGAGATCAGGGCGAGGAGAAAGCCAACTCCAGCCGCGACGGCTATCGATGTCAGCGGTTTGTCACGGATTGTTTCGGTCAGATGATCCTCGATGTCCAGAGCCTGCGATTTCAGGTCTTCGAACACTTCCTCGCCGCGTACTTTGGCTGTTTCAAAAGAATTGGCAGCGTTGGCTCGGGCTTCCTTGGTCGAGTTTTTGCCAATTTGTGCGAGCGTTGCAGCGATACTGGCGATGTCCTCCTTTAACGCGGCGACCTGCGCCTGCAAATCAGGGTTCGTCTCCGTAGCGTCGTCGACTGCTTTTTTAATTTTCGAGGAAACGGTGGCCATGCGGTAACTCCTTGGAAAATAGATGCATATGAGTTCGAAACGTTACTGGAAACTATTTGTTCCATGCGAAAGTGGCCACGGCAAGCTGCGATGAGCGGGCCGTGTCACAAAGTAAGTTCCTTATTGTTCGGCTGTACCCACATCCGCTTGTGTGCATGATTGAATTTGTAAGACTTTATGAAAGATAGCCCATCAGCCAAAGAATGATGATGATTGGAAGCGGCAGCCCGATAAGCCAAAGTAAAACGCCACGAAACATGGATGGATACTCCTTTTCCTTGGTATCAGATGCGGCCCATGAGCAGTAGAACTACGAGAACCACCAGGACGATGCCAAGTAGCCCGGAAGGGCCGTAACCCCAATTGCGCGCATGCGGCCAAGTGGGGAAGACGCCAATCAATGCAAGAATAAGGATGACGACAAGAATTGTTGTTAGCGACATGTTCGATCCCTCTGATTAATTGTTCGAATAATAAACACCGCAACAATGAGTTTCGTTCCAAACCTTCCACAGTTATCAACCAGACGAAACGTTGTGGATCCCATGCAACCAATTTGCTCAGGCAGCGTTGCAGTGGCGGGTTTTAATGGAGAGACGTTCTATGCATTTCCGATTGGAGGTTTTTCATGCCCCCTGAAGATTTCAGCGGGCGATTGCCGCGTGCTGTGGAACGCGTGACGAGAAAGTCTGTGAATTCACCAATTGTTGTCGAGGATACACGGGCCCATTTCCCGCCGATTATAGTTGTAATAGCGATTGTTGCAGCTCTCTATTTTGCCAGCGACGTCTTCGTGCCACTGGCGCTAGCATTGCTTTTGACGTTCGCTCTGTCCCCGCTGGTGACACGGCTGCAGCGCAATGGAGTACCAAAGGCCATCGCTGTCATCAGTGTTGTGGTTGCGGCATTCATGGTGATTGCAATATTTGTTGGAATCGTTGTGAGCCAGCTAACCGTTCTGGCACAAAACCTGCCGAGCTATCAGTATAATATCGAAACAAAGATACGCACGGTCAAAGATGCGCAATCTGGCAACAGTATCTTTGATCGCGGCGCCCGCATGTTCAAAAGATTTAGCGAAGAAATCGGGCGATCGGACGAAGTGGAGCGTTTTCCTGTCGACAATGCTCCCGACAATCAGGATGAGGCCCGCAAACCGCCGGAAAATGTCGAGGGGCAAAACCCTGCAAGTGGTACAGCACTGAAAGTACAGGATCCAAATAAACCGGTGCCGGTCGAAATTCGTAATCCTCCACCTGACCCGCTGAGTCTCTTGCAGACATTTGCCGGACCGCTAATCCAGCCATTGGCAACCATCGGTATCGTTATTGTCGTCGTTATCTTCATGCTCATGCGCCGGGAAGATTTGCGGGATCGCTTCATAAAGCTGGTCGGAGCAAGCGATATTCACCGAACGACCACAGCGCTGCACGATGCGGGCAAGCGCGTGGGGCAATATTTGCTGATGCAGCTTATCATCAATATCAGCTTTGGCGTACCGATAGGAATTGGGCTTTGGTGGATCGGCATTCCTAATCCAATGCTATGGGGCATGCTGGCTATTGTCTTGCGATTTGTGCCCTATATCGGGCCCATTATCGCAGCGTTCTTTCCTTTGATGCTGTCGCTTGCCGTTGACCCGGGGTGGATGCTGCTCGTCTGGACCGCAGCCCTGTTCATCGTGCTTGAGCTGATCAGCAATAACATCATGGAGCCGTTGCTTTATGGGTCAAAGACTGGCCTTTCGCCCGTCGCCATTCTCATGGCGGCAATTGTGTGGACATGGATATGGGGACCTATCGGCCTTATCCTTTCTACGCCGTTGACCGTGTGCCTTGTCGTTCTTGGGCGGCATGTACCGAAATTTGAGTTTCTTGATGTGCTGCTTGGGAATGAGCCGGTGCTTCTGCCGCCGCAGCAATTATACCAACGGCTGCTGTCGGGCGACCCCGACGAGGCAACAGAAAAAGCAGAGGAATATCTCCAATCAAATTCCATCGTTGATTACTATTCGTCTGTCGCTATTCCTGCGCTTCTGTTAGCCGAACATGATCGCGGGCGCGGTGTTCTGGATGCCCCGAGACGTAACCGTGTTGCACAAAGCATGGTCTTTCTCGTCGAAAACCTGTCTGACTACCAGGAAATTCTGGAGGAGGGAATTGAGCTAGAGGAACAAACTAAAACTAACAAGACGAACACCAAAAAGGCAGAGCCGAGCAAACCGAAGACCATCATATCAGCTGGTGGGCGTGGCGATCTGGACGACGTTGCCGCTGTTATTGTTGGTGATATTTTTGAGCGCAGCAATTTTGAGGTTCATGACATCACTCATGATGAACTCGAAGCTGTAAATATCGGCAAGCTCGAACTTGCTGGCGTGAGCGCTATCTGCATCAGCTACCTCAACACCTCATCCATCGCCCATGCGCGATACTTGATACGGCGGATCAGACGGCGCAATGCGCGTATAAAAATCATCATCGGGTTCTGGGGTGAGGATGCGGAAAATGTCGACGCCGAGAAGATCGTCGGTTCGACCCGCAACTGCATTTTTGCGACTTCAATCGAGAAGGCGGTCCAGGAATTATGATAGGGAGCGGTCGTTTTATGTATTTCTTTTTCGCGAAGGATTTTAGGGGAACCAAGATATGACTGCGACGTTTCTCACAAGCTGATCGAGCCTTTGATCGGTAACATAAGACCCGGTGCCTGTTCCCCCGTGGGTGCCGGGTCGTCTATTGCGGTTGCTTTTTCATCAGACTCTGCCGATGCTGTCTCAACGCAAATTACAATTAAGGGAATCGTGGATGATATTACATGTAGGGTGCGAGCTGGTATTTGAGTTCACGCAGCAAACACCTCTTGTAGCGATATTGAATGTCCATCATTCACGTTTTGACGATCTGGAAGGTATCGAAACATTTCAGACCAACTTTGATTCAACCATCACTGGTTATCACGATCAGTTCGGTAATTGGTGCAACCGGATTGTTGCCGAGCCGGGAACCTTTATCTGTTCCACGAACGCTCTTGTTCGCGATAGCGGATTGCCGGACCCGGTTGTGCTGGATGCTGTGCAGCATCGCGTACAGGACCTGCCAGACGAGACGCTGGTGTACCTGATGGGCAGCCGTTATTGTGAAACGGATCTTCTGAGTGATGAGGCCTGGCGGCTGTTTGGTGGTTCTCCGGAAGGATGGCAAAGGGTTCAGGCTGTTTGCGACTTCGTTCACAACCACATTACTTTTGGTTATGAATATTCCAATCCGACCCGCACGGCATCATCAGGTTATTTCGAAGGGCGCGGGGTTTGTCGCGACTATACCCATCTGGCCGTTGCATTTTGCCGGTGCCTGAATATTCCGACCCGCTATTGCACCGGCTATATTACCGATATTGGCATACCGCTCCCGCATGCTGAGATGGATTTTTGCGCCTGGATGGAAGTCTATCTTGGAGGTGCATGGCACACATTTGATCCGCGCAACAATAAACCTCGTATCGGCCGGGTAAAGATAGCGCACGGTCGCGATGCAGCAGATGTGCCTTTGACCAATATTTTCGGCCCAAATTCTCTGACAAAGTTCAAGGTATGGGCGGACGAAGCCTGTTAATGCGCAACCTTATCGTTATCCAATTGTTTTACTGGCTCGATGGACAATAATTCCAGGAGCACAAAATGAGTCAACGAGCCATTGATTTCGTTAATAATTGGATTGACGCCAATATTGATACCACCAAGCCAGTCGATATGGAGAATCATGATAGTCGCCCCAAACGTCTCGCAGAGCGTTGTGCTGCCGATGCTGAGGCCGAGGGTATCACCGAAGCCGAGATCAAGGATGGTTTGGGCGATCTCGAGATTTGCATGATTGCCGCCGTGGATAGAGTTGCATTGGCAAAGACAGAGAAATAGACTCAGATTTAGCGTTCTATGCGTGTGGAAAGGATGATTGATGACATTGTTCTTTCAACGCCCTCCAGTGCGCCAATCTCGTCGAGCAATCTATCCAGCTCCTGAATCGACGGGGCCTCAACAATAACGATCATGTCGAACTGTCCGCTGACCGAATGCAGGGTTCTGACCCATGGTATTTTGCGAAGTGAGGTCTCAACCCGCACGGCAAACTTAGGCAAAGCAGTGACCAGAACGTGGGCCTTGACCAAATTCTGCTGATACTCCGGTGATAGCTGAACGCTGTAGCCGCGTATCATCCCACGATTTTCGAGCCTCTCGATACGGCTTTGCACTGTGGTGCGTGATAGCCCGAGCTTGCGTGCAAGATCGGCAGTGGAAGCCCGTGCGTTTTCCCGAAGCAGGGAAAGCAAGGCATGATCGGCTTGTGTCAGCATAATGACAAATCCATTCGGCATATTGACTAAATTAACAAGTTATATCGTCAGTATATACACTGCATTCCGCCGAACAATATGAGAAAATTCCGAAAGGTTTATGCATATTCAGGGAAATCACATGAAAGAGATCGTCGTTGTAGGTGCCGGTAAAATCGGAGGAACGATTGCCAATTTGCTGAGCGAGACCGGGGACTACCACGTAACCGTGGTTGATCGCGCGCAGACGCAATTGGATGCACTGGAAGTCTCGGCGAATGTAGCTACCAGCTGTATCGAAATTGCCGAAGCCGGTGCGCTTGAACAAGTGCTGGACGGCAAATTCGCCGTTCTGAGCGCTGCGCCTTTCCACTTGACCACGCGCATTGCTGAAGCGGCTGCCAAATCCGGTGTCCACTATCTCGATTTAACCGAGGACGTTGCCAGTACGCGGATTGTCAAGCAGTTGGCCACAACAGCAAAGAGCGCATTCATTCCGCAGTGCGGCCTCGCTCCCGGGTTCATCTCCATCGTTGCCAATGATTTGGCCAAACGCTTCGATACGCTTGAAAGCGTTCGCATGCGTGTCGGTGCGCTGCCGCAATATCCATCCAATGCGCTCAATTACAATCTTACCTGGTCAACAGATGGCGTTATCAATGAATATTGCGAGCCATGCGAAGCGATCGTCGATGGCGAATTGACTGAAGTGCCGCCACTTGAAGAGCGCGAAGAATTTTCGCTCGATGGTGTCACCTATGAAGCCTTCAATACGTCCGGTGGTCTTGGCACATTGTGCGAAAGCCTCCTAGGCAAGGTGCGTACGCTCAACTATCGTACAATCCGCTATCCGGGCCATGCCGCGATCATGAAGGCCTTGCTGAACGATCTCGGGCTGCGTGATCGCCGCGATGTGTTCAAGGACATTCTTGAAAACGCTTTGCCATCAACCATGCAGGATGTGGTCGTGATTTTTGTAACAGTCAGTGGTCGCAAGAAGGGTCGTCTGTTGCAGGAGACCTATGCGAACAAGGTCTATAGCGGCCATATCGGAGCGCAGCTTTACAGCGGTATCCAGATCACCACTGCATCGGCCATTTGCGCCGTTCTGGACATGCTTGCCAAGGGCGACCTTCCACAACAGGGCTTCATCAAGCAGGAAGACATCGCACTTGACGCATTTTTGGCCAACCGCTTCGGCAGGGCTTATGCCCAGACCGAAACTGCCGGACGTCTCGTCGCCTGATAGTGTTTTAGATCAAACAGATTGCCACCGCCTTCGCGGTGGCGATTCTTATTGCAGGTTTTAGAGCGGAGAACGTCCAAATGGAATCGTTCTGCCGGAGGGAATTCGTGAACAAGGTCGAGAGATTTGGCGAGGCCGATGCCTTTCCATCGGACGATGTCGAAGCCCGATGGATTTGGTCCGAATTCACCCGGCCCTTTGGGTTTCCGGCTGGCGGCCAACCACTTTGTCAGGCGGCGTCGGACGATGGAAAGACATCGACCTCGCCACCTTTCTCGTGGATTTTCTCGCCATCCGAGAAACAGAACTGGTTCCATTTGAATGTTCTCCGCTCTAGGCCCACTCGCCCTTGCGCATAACGGGAACAGTTGAACCATCCTTATGGATGCCGTCTACGTCGATCTCACCGGACCCGATCATCCAGTCGATGTGAATAAGGCTCTTATTGCCGCCCTTCGATGCTACCTCGTCCGGGGTCAATTCTCCGCCATTGATGAAGCATTTTGAGTAGCATTGGCCGAGTGCTATGTGGCTTGCAGCATTTTCATCGAACAGCGTATTGAAGAACAGCAATCCCGAAGCCGAAATCGGTGAGGAATGCGGAACAAGCGCAACCTCCCCGAGGCGGCGCGCGCCCTCATCCGTTCCGAGAATTTTATTAAACACTTCCTCGCCGCGCGTCGCCTTGGCTTGCACGATCTTGCCGCCTTCAAAGCTGACCTGAATATTCTCGATCAAAGTACCTTGATGCGACAAGGGCTTGGTGCTGGATACGTGGCCATCAACCCGAAGCGCATGCGGGGTGGTGAACACCTCCTCAGTTGGAATATTGGGATTGCAGCTTATGCCATTCTTGGCTGTGGAGGCACCGCCCTGCCATTCATGGTCGTCGGCAAGACCTACAATCAGATCTGTCCCGGGGCCTTTGAAGTTGAGGGACGCGAAGTTCAGGCCGTTCAGCCACTCCCTGCGCTTGAGCAGTGCTGCGTTATGATCACGCCACGCACTGACCGGATCATCAATATCCACCCGCGATGCGGCGAAAATAGCATCGGCAAGCATTGAGACAGCCGTCTCAGGGTCCTGGTCTGGAAAGACTTGCTTTGCCCAAGATGGATTCGGATATGAAACGATGTTCCAGTTGATGTCGAAGCCAGCAATTTTTTCCAACGCCGGTTGATAGGCTTTTGATTGCGCTTTATTTGCCCGTGCTACTTTCTCCGGATCTTCCGCCGCAAGAAGCATGGGATTATCGCCCGCGATGGCGAGGCGGGCTGTGTTGGCAGAAAACGCTTTCGCCATGCCTTCGTAAAGCCAGCCTGCGGAACGGTCAAAGCTATCGTTCGGCGCATTGCGATAACGCATCAACGTTGTTTCTTCGTCATTGTAAAACGTTGTTACCAGCCCCGCACCCGCCTTATAAGCATGCACGGTGATGCGGCGAACGAGGGGCAAGGCTGCAAGTGGCGCCGTGATCAAAAGGTCTTGTCCCGGTTGCAATTGCAGTCCGATTTTCACGGCGACTTCACCCAGTCGGTCGAGCTTGACTGGATCAACGGTCGGAATTTTTTGAGGTGAATTCATAGTATGCCCATGCGGTTCAAGAGTTTCTGCGCCAGCATAGAGTGCGCTTGCTACGCTCTTCAAGCCGATAGTTTGGATTTATCCAATCTCGCGGCTGACCTGACTGTCAGGTGCTCTTTTTAAGAAAATTGGCGAACGGAGATTCAAAATCGGGGTGCTATCGTGAAAGCGGTGGACGGTTCTGGATGATATCATTTGCCGCCCAAAGAATTCTCTTCTCGTCCAGATCGCGCGTGACGTCATTATCAGGGCACAGAATGTAAAAATCACCGGCGGCAACGCTCTTCAACATGAAATCAACCGTCTGTTCTGGTGTCCATGCGCCAGCAGGTTTTTCGGTGCGATCCCCCTTTGTCAGGGCCGTGTAGACAAAACCGGGAATGAAAAGATGTGCGGTTACGTAACAATCTTTTGTGTTGCGTAACTCGTGCTGGAGCGCCTCCGTAAAGGTTTTTACGCCTGATTTCGATACATTATAAGCGGGATCGCCAGGCGGTGTGGTTATGCCTTGTTTCGACCCCGTGTTGATAATCAGGCCTGGCTTTCGGCGCTTAATCATTGCGGGACTGAATATCTGACAGCCGTGAACGATGGCCATAAGGTTGGTCGCAATAATACGATCCCAATTGTTCACATCGAAAACGCTGCTTCCCGGCTGTATGCCCGCATTGTTCATCAAAATGTCAGTGCCGCCGAATCTCTCATCGACAGTCTGTTTCAAGTTCCGCAGGTCATCGGCTCGCGTCACGTCCGTTGCAATTGCAATGACATTGTCCGGCCGGGCTGAATGCTGACCGGCAACTTCACGCTGCGCGCCCTCCAACTTCTCGCCACCCAGATCGGCAATGGCGACTTTCATGCCCAAACCAGCAAAATGCTTTGCAGCCGCCAAACCAATTCCCGAGGCCCCTCCGGTAATTACGGCAACACTGGACTCGGATAACGCAGGATGGGTCATGACAGTCGTCCTCGATTGTTGGAGAAGCGGCTTTTCACGGCGTCACCCGTTGAACTGGGCAATCAGCCGAAATTGGGAACACGCAGATAATGAGGAAGCGGCGTTATTTGTTCCTTGGACAGGCGGCTTTCTGGCGATACCCGCATATCAGGCTTGACGATTGCCTTTGCGGACTTTTGACGGCGGGCCTCAATGATCTCTCTTTCTGAACTCTCGCCCATTGAAAGTGCTTTCAATAGTATCATTCGCGCTTCGTCGACGATCGACGACTGATTTTCATTGAGGGCTATGTCGAGAATGACGCGTCGGAAATCGGTAAGCTCGATTGGTTTTCCTGCTGCCGCGCGCTGTCTTGCTGCGTTCTCCGCATCAATCAGAGCATAGAGTTTTTCGCGTAGATCAGCCCCGACATTTTCATATTGCATAGCGATATCGGGAGCGACGGCTGCTAGTTTTTGCTTCTGCCGTTCACGATGCCGTCTTTGCCGTTCTGCGTTACTGAGTGCCATATATGAGTATCTACGCCGTTAACAAACGAATCACTTACCCATAAGTGATAGGCCTGCATGCCGTAACGGGCAAGATTCGGGTGCTGTTACGCACAAATCTGTTACCCGGCAGATTGCTGTTTTATGTTACGTAACGTTTGAAAACATTGATTTTTTTGCCTCAAAAATATGCTGAACAAATTGTTAGGAACCTTGCCCGTATTCTTCCGTGCGAATCAATGCAAACGCGGCAAATGCCGTTTGGGAATAAGCGAGCATGCAAAAAATTGAATCTGCGATGGGTTGCCAGATAATCCCTTTTCCTCTGACGAAGAGGCTAGCGACGGTTCGTGAAGTCGCGACCAAACTGAGAGAAAAGAACGGTCGCCATGAAGAAGCTTACCGAAATAGGGTTGCTGATGGTCTGTTCGAACATCTGGCCCGTATTGGTCTTTCTGAAGACGAACAGGACGAGGAAGTGGGCGCATTTTTCAGCGCAGTGGAGCTGGAAATGTTCCAGATGTATGATCCAAGCGGCATTTATGGAGACCGCTCCGTTTACTGACGGGTGTATCGGCCAAGGCGCGGCACAGTTTGCATTTGGCATTTCGATACATGAAGATACCGCATGACATGCGAACAGAGATGCTACATCCAAGCCGACAAGAAGAGCGACGATAAATGGTATTATGTCGTCGTTGTCGATGGTGAAACTGGTGTTTTGATGGGACCGCACGATACCGAGGACGAAGCTCTGGCTGCTGGCCGGAAAGATCTCGAAAACCTCGGTATCTGTGATGATGAATGATGGGTTTATGGCCCGCTAAGCCTAAAATAGCAGCGCCAATAGCTGTTTATTTCGCGCTTGTGGAAAGTTTGTCGAAATCATCATCCAAGCGTTCAAGCGCCGTAGTGATCGCATGCTGCCTCTCAGCTACCCAAGCTTCCTGTAGAACGATTTTCTCTTTGGCGGCCCTGATCATTCGGGCCATTTCCCTGGCCTGTGGCCCGCCGATGGTGGCACGATTCTTCACGATTGCCACGGGATCGAGTGTGGCTCGAAACTCCTCCTCATTCATAGGCAGTTCGCTGGCAAAGTCCGATCCCTTTACAGCTTCAGCATAGATTCGCTTGGCCTCTGCATAGGGAAAATCGAGTGGCTTGATGTTTTGTGATTTGGCAAAATCCACAATCTCGGAAGCAAAGTGATGCCCGACTCGGAAAGGCAGTTTATATTTGCGCATCAGAACATCAGCCAATTCTTGCGATGCAGTCCAATCACTGTTTAGCTCTTCAAGTGAACGGTCCGGATCAATCACCAATGAGCGGAGTATTTTCTCCCAGCCTTCCAGCGCTTTGATGGCGCTTTCGACGACTTCCGTGTTGGCATCCACGTCTTTGGCATCGGGCATGCCGGGCGTAATATTGTGGGCTTGGATAATGGGCCCCATTGCCAATGTTACTGCCGTGGAAGCGGCTTGCCTTGTGGAGTTCAAAATTCCAGGGTTGCGCTTCTGAGGCATGGCGCTGGAGACATATGTGTTGCCTCCCCCTGTTTGCAGCAATATCCAGGGCCGGGGCTGCGCATATTGTGTCATCATATCTTCGACAAATTGTCCCGTATGGAGCGCGATGCTCGTGACGATCGCTCCAACTTCAACCGGTTCGTCTACGGATGATATTTGTGAGGCATCATAAGCATTGTCTACAATGCCACCAAAACCAAGATAATCCGCCATGCGGGTACGGTTGAGCGGCCAGCTTGTGCCGTTCAGTACAGTTGTCCCCATCGGGCTTCTGTCGATTCGGGCATAAGCTTCCCTGATACGTTGTGCATCGCGTTCCAGACCCGCTGCATGGCCAAGCAGGTAGTGACCGAAACTATTGGGTTGAGCCGCTACGCCGTT
The DNA here is from genome assembly GCF_054796155.1 of Phyllobacterium sp. K27. Taxonomy (NCBI): domain Bacteria; kingdom Pseudomonadati; phylum Pseudomonadota; class Alphaproteobacteria; order Hyphomicrobiales; family Phyllobacteriaceae; genus Phyllobacterium; species Phyllobacterium sp. K27. The sequence continues at coordinate 706,305 of NZ_CM139240.1, forward strand.
GGTATAGTTGGGTACGATTGTATCGACATGGCGCTCTGCAAGATCAACCATAGTGCTTGTTGTCTTGTCCAATTGATCTGCGAGCCTTAAAAGATCATCTCGCAAAATAGCGGCTCTGTATGTCGCATGCATATCCTGACTTGAACGTCCGGCATGGATGAGGGTGACCTCCGGACCGGCTGCTTCAATGAGCAAAGGCTCGAATGAGATGACGGTAGAGGGTCGCTTTGCCCCCGGTTGAGCGCCGTCTGTGAGAACCTTTTTTAGTCCGGCAGTAATCTTTGGCGTTAGATTCTTGTCTAACAACCCTTCCTCGGAGTTGATGATGATCGTTGTCTTATTGATCATACCCAACCAGAAGAATTCATCTCTTGGTGGTTGCTCGGCAGCAAATGCTACACCGCTGTGAACACTTGCAGCCAATGTCACTGCATAAAGAATCGCTTTCATGAAACCTCCCGGCGCCTGCGGTGACACCGGAGTGGGGAAAAATGGTGTACCGCAGGACTCTTTTATTACATCGACAAGAAAGCGAATTGAATAATCAATTCGCCAAGACCAGAGCGTCTTCTTCAACCAACTCGCCGTTGAGCGCCTGAGCCAGCTTGTCTTTGTCGAGTTCGCCCTCCCAACGCGCCACGACAATCGTCGCAACAGCATTGCCAACGAGGTTGGTTAAAGCGCGGCATTCTGACATGAAGCGATCAATGCCCAGGATCAGCGCCATGCCAGCAACGGGAACGGCAGGTACAACAGAAAGCGTTGCTGCAAGAGTAATAAAACCGGCACCGGTGATACCGGCAGCGCCTTTGGAGCTGAGCATTGCAACAAGCAGAAGCAGAATCTGATCCGACATGCTGAGGTCGATGTTTGTCGCTTGAGCGATGAACAAGGCGGCCAAGGTCATGTAAATGTTTGTGCCGTCCAGATTGAAAGAATAGCCGGTCGGGATAACAAGGCCAACCACGGATTTCTTGCAGCCTGCCTTTTCCATTTTTGCCATCAAAGTCGGCAGCGCTGCTTCAGAAGAACTTGTGCCAAGTACGAGCAATAGCTCTTCCTTGATGTAGCGGATCAAGGCCAAGATGGAAAAGCCATTATACCAGGCCACCGCGCCCAGAATGACAATAACGAACAAGAGTGACGTCAGGTAGAATGTGCCGATCAACATGATCAAATTGGCGACAGACCCGATGCCATATTTTCCAATGGTGAACGCCATTGCGCCAAATGCGCCGATGGGTGCAGCCTTCATCAATATGGCAACGAGTTTGAAGATTGGCGCTGAAAGCAAAAGAAGTAAGTTGGTTACCGGTTCGGCCTTTTCACCGACCATGGCGAGCGAGAGACCAAACAGCACAGAGAAGAACAGTACCTGCAGAATGTCGCCGGATGCGAAAGCGCCGACAATCGTGGTCGGGATGATATTGTTCAGAAATCCGATGATGCTCTGCTCATGCGCTTGCTGCGTGTAAGTGGCAACAGCCTTTGGATCGAGCGAGGCGGGGTCGATATTCATGCCTGCGCCTGGCTGAACCACGTTGGCAACGACCAGTCCGACGATCAAGGCGAGCGTCGAAAACGTCAGAAAGTAGATCATGGCCTTGCCAGCAACGCGGCCGACTTTCTTAAGATCACTCATTCCGGCAATGCCGGTGGATACGGTCAGAAAAATGACCGGGGCGATGATCATTTTTACCAGCTTGATGAAAGCATCGCCGAGAGGCTTCATGCTGGTTCCGATATCGGGATAGTAGTGCCCAAGCGCGATGCCGATCGCGATGGCAACAAGTACCTGAAAATATAAATGGCTATAGATTGGAGCCTTTGTTGATGGCTGCGGGCCAGCATTGGCCGTGGTTAATGTCACCGGACTCATGACTTCCTCCATGATGCGAGCCTCGTCTGACAGGACCAACCTGCTAGCCTCCCAGGCTCTGTTAGAAAGACGGGTAGACCGTCCTTGCTTCCACGATTGCAAATGGCGTGCCAGTTGGGTGATATTTCCATAACCAATTGAAATTATTAGAATATATGTGTGGGTTTCTTTCTTGTAGATGCAGAATTGTGCGATATATCGCACAACAATGTTGTGTTCTGTGCGAATATATGCACACATCGCGTTATGGATGATCATCCGGAGCAATTGCCTGAGCCTTCTCATTCGACCGACGTGTCTGGTTGGAAAAACAAGGCTGTTCTGATCTTCTTAGCGGCGCTGATCATCATCGTAGCGCTTTTCGTGGCGGGTAATGTTGGCCGCGAACGGGGGTATGAAATTGTAACGGAACGTGCACGAAGTACAGCCGAATTGAATGCTGTCCTGCTGCGTACGGTACTTGAAAAGCAAAGAGCAGTTCCTTTTGTCCTGTCACAGGACAGGGACGTTATCAATGCGCTTTCCACCAGCAGTGAAAGCCAGCTGCAACGTCTCAATCATAAGCTTGAAAGTCTCATTGCAGGCACTGGTTCAGCAGTGATTTACCTACTTGATGCGAACGGACTGGCTATCGCCGCGAGCAACTGGAACGAGCCCATCAGTTTCGTTGGAACAAATTACAGTTTTCGGCCCTATTACACACGCGCAATTCGAAACGGCAGTGCAGAACACTATGCCCTTGGCACGGTCAGCAAGCGGCCTGGGCTTTATATTTCAAAACGTATCGATGGGCCGACGGGTTCGTTGGGTGTCATCGTCGTTAAGCTGGAATTCGATGAGATTGAGGCGGATTGGCGCCGTAACAGCGATCCGACATTGGTATTGGATCAACGTGGTATCGTGCTGGTCACAAGTTTCCCCGACTGGCGTTTTATGACAGAAACTGTCATTCCCGCTGAGCGCATGGGGCCGCTTCGCGAAAGCCTGCAATTTGGTGGAGCACCATTGGAGGCGCTGGATATTTCTCCGGCCATACCAGAAGCGCAGCCGGATATCGTTCGAGCAAGATTGCCGGGTGCCCCGTCCCGAAGAGAGTTTGTACGGGTTCAAACGCCGGTCCCGACCACAAGCTGGAAACTGCAATCCTTGACGCCGGCTGCGCCAACGGTGACCGAATCGGTCCGTACGGCCCGGTTGATTACATTGCTCTTCCTTGCCCCTCTGCTGGGTTTCACGGCTTTCTTCCTTCGCCGCCGCGGGTTGGCGTTGCGCCGCGCGCATGAGCAGGAGGTGGCCCGGATCGAACTTGAGCGTCGTGTCGCTGCCCGAACTGCAGATTTGAGTGCGGCGCATGCCGAACTGGTCATGCAAGCGGAAGAGCGTCAGAAAACGGAAACAAAACTTCAGTCGGTACAGTTGGAGCTTGTGCAGGCGAACCGCTTGGCGATTCTAGGTCAAGTGACTGCGGGGGTTGCCCATGAGATCAACCAGCCAGTGGCTGCAATCCGATCCTATGCTGATAATGCTGCGACATTTTTGGGCCGCAATCAGGTCGACCCTGCCAAGGACAATCTGAAGGCAATTGCCGGGCTCACGGAGCGCATAGGAAGTATCACAGACGAACTCAGGACCTTTTCCCGCAAAGGCACCGGGGAGTCTGGTCCGGTCAGTGTCAGTGATATCATTGAGGGTGCGATGTTGCTTCTAGGGAGCAGGTTTCGCCAGCGTGCCGGACAAATCCTGACTGAAATGCCGCCGCCTGACGTGAGGGTCTATGGCAACCGCATCCGGCTCGAACAAGTTCTGATCAATCTCATGCAAAACGCGCTTGAGGCGACAGAAGGCGGGCCGACCAGCAAGATCAGTGTTCGATATTCGATTGACGAAGACGAACTGCGATTGATTGTTGCCGACAATGGGCCGGGGATACCGGATTCAATCATGCAAATGCTTTTTACACCATTCAACACATCCAAGGATCGGGGGCTGGGACTCGGGCTGGTGATTTGCCATGACATTGTCGCCGAATATGGCGGACACATTGAGGTTGAAAGCAGCTCTGCCGGAACCGAGTTCACCGTGCATCTGAAAAGGGTAATCTGACTATGGATTCAAATCATGTTGCCTTTGTTGAAGATGATGATGACCTTCGTGCGGCAAATTGCCAGACGCTTGAATTGGCGGGATTCAAGGTGCAGTCATTTTCCAATGCAATGCTTGCTTTGCGATTCCTGACGCCGGACTTTCCGGGTGTCGTTGTTACCGATGTGAGAATGCCCCACATGGACGGACTTGAACTGTTTCGGCGTTTGCAGGAAATGGACTCTGATCTGCCGGTCATCCTGATTACCGGACATGGTGATATTGATATGGCTGTCGAGGCGATCCATAAAGGCGCTTATGATTTTATTGCCAAACCCTATCCTGCCGATCGCCTCGTACAAAGTATAATGCGAGCGTTAGAGAAGCGTCGGCTGGTTATGGAAAACCGGCAATTGCGGCTGGCAGTGGAAAGCATGAACGAGTCCTTGCCGCTCATTGGCCAAACACCGGTTATGCAAAATCTTCGAAAGACCCTGCGCCATGTGGCGGGTGCCGATGTAGACGTATTGGTTGCCGGCGAAACAGGGACCGGAAAAGAGGTTGTTGCCGGACTTTTGCATGAATGGAGCAGGCGCAAACAGGGGAATTTTGTTGCTCTCAATTGTGGAGCGCTACCGGAAACAGTCATAGAGAGTGAGCTTTTTGGCCACGAAGCTGGAGCCTTCACAGGTGCCCAGAAAAGGCGCGTCGGCCGCATCGAGCACTCAAGCGGCGGAACCTTATTTCTCGACGAGATTGAGAGCATGCCACTTTCAACCCAGGTGAAGCTTTTGCGCGTTCTGGAAAGCCGGGAAATTACACCACTTGGTACCAACGATCATCGACCGGTCGATTTACGTGTGGTGGCTGCGGCCAAGGTTGATCTTGGAAGCGCTGATCAGCGCGTCAATTTTCGCGAAGATCTGTTTTACAGGCTCAATGTCGTGACTGTTTCAATTCCCCCGCTCCGTGAGCGACGCGATGACATCATGCTTCTGTTTACGCATTTTCTGCATCGCGCTTCTGCAAGATTTAAGACAGATGCGCCTGAGACGACAGCGGCACTGCGTTCCTATCTCATGGAACATAACTGGCCCGGAAATGTGCGGGAACTGGTGCATTTTGCAGAACGAACAGCACTTGGTCTTGATAATATCGAAACGACAAAATCAGACATTGAAAGTGATGGTTCGAGTTTGCCGCAAGCCATGGAGCGATATGAGGTACGGCTCATCCAGCAAGCCTTGGCAGCAAATGGCGGTGATGTGCGCTCTACCATCAAAGCACTGGGCATCCCCCGGAAGACATTTTATGACAAACTACAGCGTCACGGAATCGACCGGTCAGATTACGTTGCTGGCAATTAATGCTCCAGATCGCGGGGAGCCTTACGGCCAAAGGTTGTATATGGCGGAGAGGGAGGGATTTGAACCCCCGATGGAGTTGCCCCCATGCCGCATTTCGAGTGCGGTGCTTTCAACCACTCAGCCACCTCTCCGCGTCTGGGATCAACGTCGAGACCCCGTATTTATAGTGCCGCGATGCCCCAAAGGGCTTGGCTTGAGCGTGCGACGCGCTTGATAGCGGGCAAAGCGCGCAGATACAAGAGCAATTTTGCGTTAAATTTCTTGACTCCACGTCGATCCTGATCTTATAAGCGCCCAACGACTGGCGTGGGGGATTCTCCGCGCCGTTTGTTTTTGAATTCGGGTACCTTCGTTCTTATGGATAAAAGTGCCTTTCGATCAATCTGTCACGACTGACAAAAAGACGGTTATTGCCGGGAAATCGGCAGAAAACCGAACCGAACGCCGAAAGGGCACAAAATGTTCGCAGTCATCAAGACCGGTGGTAAGCAGTATCGCGTTGCCGCCAATGACCTACTCAAGGTCGAAAAAGTTTCCGGCAATGCTGGCGATATCGTACAGTTCGCAGAAGTTCTGATGGTCGGCGTTGGTGCCGATGCAACAATCGGTGCTCCTGTTGTCAGCGGCGCGCTGGTCACAGCCGAAGTTGTTGAGCAGGGCCGCGCACGCAAGGTTATCGCCTTCAAGAAGCGCCGTCGCCAGAATTCGAAGCGCACACGCGGTCATCGTCAGGAATTGACAACGATCCGTATCGCTGAGATCCTCACCGGTGGTGCGAAGCCTTCGAAGACTGCCGCTGAAAAGCCGGCCAACAAGAAGCCTGCAAAGGCAGAAGTTGCTGCAGCTGACGCGACAGAGACCAAAGCCGCCCCAAAGGCCAAGGCTGCGCCCAAGAAGGCTGCTGCCAAGGCTGAGAAGCCCGCTTCGGGCGAATAAGAACAGGTTTAAAGGAGCAATCCCATGGCACACAAAAAAGCTGGTGGTTCGTCACGCAACGGTCGTGATTCAGAATCAAAGCGCCTTGGCGTGAAGAAGTTCGGCGGCGAGCGCGTTCTTGCTGGCAACATTCTCGTTCGTCAACGTGGCACCAAATGGCACCCAGGTGTCAATGTTGGTCTTGGTAAGGACCACACTCTGTTTGCGCTTGAAGCAGGCACAGTTTCTTTCCGTACCAAAGCCAACGGCCGTAGTTTCGTGTCGATCGTCACCCCGATCGCCGAAGCAGCAGAATAGCCGGTCATGCTTGAAGCACCGGCGTCCCATCGGACCCGGTGAAAAAATGGCAACCGCCAAAAGATCAAAGGGAGATGGGGCACTACCCGTCTCCCTTTTCGTATCTGGAGGAATGAAAAATGGTTGCTGATATATTTGAAGAAGAAGATGAGCGGCTGGATCTGATAGACTGTCCGGTTCTCGTTACGGAACGCCTCGTTTTGCGCGCGCCTCACATTGAGGACGTGGATGCAATTGCCAATCTTGCCGATAATCTGCGTGTGGCAGAAATGCTGTCACGCATGCCGCACCCCTACACAAAAGCCCATGCGGTTGATTTCGTGCGCCGCGCCAATGCGGGCGAGATTGGCAAATGCGTCTACGCTATTACCCTTGCTCAAACTGGAACCTTCGTCGGTTGTTGCGGCATCAATTATCGACGTGGTGCAGGCAAAGACGAACTGGAGATAGGTTACTGGCTTGGTGAGCCACATTGGGGCAAGGGGTATGCGACCGAAGCTGCTCATGCGTTGGTGGATCTGGTGTTTCGCGCAACGCAGGTGGAAAAGCTCTACGCTTCGTGCCGCGTGTCAAACATTGCATCGCGCCGGGTGCTCTATAAAAGCGGGTTCCAGTATACCAATACCGGTATGATGGATTCCATCAATGCGGGAAATGTTCCGGTGGAGCGCTATATGCTGGACCGGCGTACCTGGATTGGTCTTCGGAGTTGGACCTCCTAATGCAGGTATGGTGAATGCCGGGGTATGACTTCCGGCTCCGCCTATCAAAAATCAAAGCGCCGGTTCCCGAACGGCCATACGCCGGGAACTGGCCAGTTTTATTCTCGCTGGAATTGCTGTATTGCCTGCGAGCGACACAAAAGGACTGAAATTCCATGAAGTTTCTCGATCAGGCGAAAGTCTATATCCGCTCCGGCGACGGTGGTGCCGGTTCGGTGTCGTTTCGCCGTGAAAAATTCCTGGAATTTGGTGGTCCCGATGGTGGCGATGGCGGTCGTGGCGGTGATGTCTGGGCCGAAGCTGTCGATGGCTTGAATACGCTGATTGATTATCGCTATCAGCAGCATTTCAAGGCAAAGACCGGCATGCATGGCATGGGCCGGGACATGACCGGTGGCAAGGGCGCGGACGTCATTTTGAAAGTGCCGGTTGGCACGCAGATATTCGAGAATGACAATGAAACTTTGATTGTTGACTTCACAGCCGTAGGACAGCGCTATCGTCTGGCCAAGGGTGGCAATGGCGGCTTTGGTAACGCGCACTTCAAGACTTCGACCAATCAGGCACCACGTCGTGCCAATCCGGGCCTTGAGGGTGAGGAACGCAATCTTTGGCTCCGACTGAAACTGATCGCTGATGCAGGGTTGCTCGGCAAGCCCAATGCCGGCAAGTCAACATTTCTTGCCAGTGTCACGGCTGCCAAGCCCAAGATCGCCGATTATCCCTTTACAACGCTACATCCTAACCTTGGCGTCGCGCGGGTCGACGCTCGTGAGTTTGTTATTGCCGATATCCCCGGCTTGATCGAAGGTGCTCATGAGGGCGTCGGCATCGGTGACAGGTTCCTTGGTCACGTAGAGCGGACACGCGTCCTTTTGCATCTGATCTCGGCTCAAGAAGAAAATGTTGCCGAAGCGTACAAGACTGTTCGCAATGAGCTGAAAGCCTATGGCGGTGGCCTTGCTGAAAAGCTTGAAATTGTCGCTTTGAGCCAAATAGATACGTTGGATGCGGCGGCGCGGAAGAAGAAGATTGCGGCATTGAAGAAAGCGTCCGGTGTTGAGCCGATGCTCTTGTCGTCGGTTAGCCGCGAAGGTGTTGAGCAGGTATTGCGCGCCTTGTCGGCGATTATTCTGGATTCCCGAAAATCGGAAGCGCCCGTAGAGGACGACAACCGTTACAAGTATTGAGTGCCGAAATGTCCGTGAAATCCACACAATACCGCAGTGACGGCGAGCAGGTGGTGGTAAACAACTTGCCAAAGTTGCACGCCTATCGGCGAATCGTCGTGAAAATCGGTTCGGCACTGCTTGTTGACAGGACCAGCGGATTGAAACGGCAATGGCTGGAAAGCCTCGGTGCCGATGTAGCGGCACTTGCCGCCTCCGGTGTGGAAGTGATGATTGTCTCGTCGGGTGCAATCGCCCTTGGCCGAAACGTGCTCGGTCTGCCGAAAGGTGCTTTGCGGCTGGAAGAAAGCCAGGCTGCTGCGGCTGCAGGACAAATCGAACTGGCAAAGGCTTATGCCGAGGTCTTGAGTGGGCATAGCCTGCGTGCAGGTCAAATCCTGCTCACACTGGCTGATACGGAAGAGCGGCGACGATATCTCAATGCACGCGCTACGCTCAGTACATTGTTGCGATTGAAGGCCGTTCCGGTCATCAATGAAAATGACACGGTGGCGACTACGGAAATTCGTTACGGTGACAATGACCGCCTTGCCGCTCGTGTTGCAACGATGATGAGCGCTGATCTCTTGATCCTGCTTTCGGATATTGATGGGCTCTATACGGCTCCGCCGCATCAGAACCCGGATGCACAATTCATACCAATGGTCGAGGCAATTACGCCCGATATCGAGGCCATGGCAGGAGCGGCGGCTTCCGAATATTCACGCGGCGGCATGAAAACAAAACTTGATGCCGGCAAGATCGCAAATGCTGCGGGCACGGCGATGATTATTGCTTCGGGCACGCGGTTGAACCCGCTCAAGGCCATTGATGATGGTGAACGCGCGACTTTATTCAGAGCAAGTGCTTCGCCGGTAAATGCTTGGAAAACGTGGATTTCCGGTAATCTGGAACCATCGGGACGATTGGTGATTGACGAGGGAGCACTCGTTGCGCTGAAATCGGGAAAATCGCTATTGGCGGCAGGGGTTCGCGAAATTTATGGGCAATTCATGCGCGGTGATACTGTTGCCGTGGTGGGGCCTGATGGTCATGAGGCAGCGCGGGGTCTCATCGCCTATGATGCGGCAGATGCCTTAAAAATTGCTGGACGCAAGACGAACGAGATTGCGGAAATTCTGGGATATGATGCCCGTTCAGCGATGATACACCGCGATGATCTGGTGGTGCGAGCAGCAAAGCGCCTTGCTGTTGCGAAGGAGTAGAAAATGTTGACACGTACCGGTGCGAACACTTCGGAAGCTGAAGCCATTGTTGAATTGATGGCTGAAACCGGCCGCAAGGCGCGAGCTGCTGCGCGTCCATTGGCTATAGCATCGCCGGAAGTTAAGACTGCAGCACTCTTGGCAATGGCAGATTCTATCGAGCGCCGCAAAGTCGAAATTTTGCAAGCCAATGAGCGCGATATGGCTGATGGCACAGCTGCAGGAATGACCCCTGCGTTGCTTGACCGGCTGAAACTTGATGAAAAACGGATCAGAGGAATCGCCGAAAGTATACGCACTATTGCTGAATTACCTGATCCAGTCGGCCAAGTTATTGCACAATGGGATCGACCTAATGGTCTGCACATTGAGCGCGTTCGTACTCCGCTCGGCGTTATCGGTGTGATTTATGAAAGCCGCCCAAATGTGACCGCCGATGCTGGAGCGCTCTGTCTCAAGTCCGGCAATGCCGTTATCTTGCGCGGCGGCTCGGATTCGGCAAATTCATCACGTGCGATCCATGCAGCACTTTCAGACGGTCTGGAAGCGGCGGGACTGCCGCGCGATGCAATCCAATTGGTGTCAACGACAGATCGTAGTGCCGTTGGGGAAATGCTCAAAGGTCTCGATGGCAATCTCGACGTTATAATCCCCCGTGGTGGCAAGAGCCTGGTGGCCCGTGTTCAATCAGAGGCACGCGTTCCGGTTTTTGCGCATCTGGAAGGGCTCTGCCATGTCTATATTGATGGATCAGCTGACCTTGAGCTGGCGCGCAAGATCGTTGTGAATGCCAAAATGCGCCGGACAGGCGTTTGTGGATCTGCCGAGACGCTTCTTGTGGACCGTCTGATTGCACCAACGCATCTTACACCTCTGCTGGATGATCTCGCTGAGGCCGGTTGTGAAATTCGCGGTGACGCGCAGGTCATCGGGCTTTATCGAAATGCGAAAGCGGCGACGGAAACGGATTGGTCAACCGAGTATCTGGATGCGATCATTTCCGTGAAACTGGTCGATGGTATTGATGGAGCCTTGGAGCATATCAATCACTATTCCTCGCATCACACGGAAGCTGTTATTGCAGAGGACCAGAATGTCGTGGAACGCTTCTTCAACGAAATCGACTCAGCGATTCTTTTGCATAACGCATCGACACAGTTTGCTGATGGCGGTGAGTTTGGCATGGGCGCCGAAATTGGTATCGCAACCGGAAAGATGCATGCGCGCGGTCCCGTTGGCGTCGAACAACTGACTTCGTTCAAATATCGTGTCCGCGGTACTGGTCAGATACGTCCGTGACGTTTCGAGCAGCGAGCATTTCCGGCATTAGCGATGCGCATCTGCGCATGCCTTTTGTCGAAAAGGGCATGGCTGTTGGTTTGTTTGGTGGGTCGTTCAACCCTCCGCATGCAGGGCATGCCTTGGTTGCAGAAATAGCCATGCGCAGGCTGAAGCTCGACCAGCTCTGGTGGATTGTCACGCCCGGAAATCCGCTGAAGGACAAGCGTGAGCTGGCGCCGCTGTCTGAGCGTTTGGAAAAGTGTGAAGCGCTGATTCATGATCCACGGGTGAAAGTTACCGCATTTGAGGCGGCTCACCATATTCGATATACAGCCGATACGCTGGCGCTGATAAAACTGCGTAATCCAGGCGTGCATTTCGTATGGATAATGGGTGCGGATAGTCTGGCAGATTTTCATCGTTGGCAGCGTTGGCAGCAGATTGCCTCGACCTTTCCGATCGCCGTCATCGACCGCCCCGGATCAACGCTGGCATTTCTTTCGTCGCGTATGGCCAAGACTTTTGATTATGCCCGTATTGATGAAGATGATGCTCCTTTGTTGACACGCTCGAGAGCGCCTGCATGGACATTCATTCATGGGCCAAGGTCGTTGCTCTCCTCTACGGCAATACGCAACGGCAAAGTAAAAAAAGGCAGCTGAAATAATCTGTTGCTGGTTAGATCAAGATGATGTCTTGAAACTGCTATGCAACTCTGCCTATCTTATACGTGTGCAGCGAGTTCAATAGCTGCGGCGCGTTGTTCTTAAGGGAAAGGAAATACACTGAGAACAGCAATTCAAAAGAAGGAAGCTTTGGCTCCTTCCTCGGCAGAGATCAGCGGTATCAATACCGTCGCTCATGCCCTCAAATCAGTGCTTGATAGTCTTGAAGACTCCAAGGCTGAACAAGTTGTCCCCATCGATCTTCGAGGCAAATCCGTCATCGCTGACCATATGGTCATCGCGTCCGGTCGTTCGCATCGCCATGTTACGGCGGTTGCCGATCAGCTCCTTCGGACTTTGAAAGAGAACGGATACGGTAATAACGCCAAGGTTGAAGGTCTTAGCAGCGGTGACTGGGTGTTGATCGACACAGGCGACATCATCATCCACATTTTCCGCCCCGAAGTGCGCGAGTTCTACAACATCGAAAAGATGTGGCAGGCTCCCGAACTTGATGGGGAAACCGTACACTAGGGTCGAACAGCTCTGGTGTTCCACAGGCCGGCAAGAGTCCGGTATGGTGCGGGTTAAATCTTAACTCTGCCGGACTGGAGTATCATGCGGATCAGTATTTTTGCCGTGGGCCGCATGAAGTCCGGCCCTGAGCGTGAACTGGCGGATCGCTATCTCGACCGGTTCAAAAAGACTGGCGCTTCGTTAGGTCTCGAATTTTCGTCAGTGACGGAAATCGTGGAAAGCCGTGCGCAACAGGCAGATTTGCGAAAACAGGAAGAGTCCGCTCAGCTATTGAGGGCCCTTGATGCCGGTGGTGTGCTGGTGCTTCTTGATGAGCGGGGCAAGACCATGCCGTCAGAAGCATTTGCATCCAGTATCGCGAAGTTTCGTGACGAAGGAAAACGTCAGCTTTTGCTGGCGATTGGCGGGCCAGATGGTCACGATGCCGCTCTGCGAGAGCGTGCTGACCTTGTTCTTGCGCTGGGTGCCATGACCTGGCCGCATCAAATTGTTCGTATTCTTGTCGCCGAACAACTTTACCGGGCGACAACAATACTTTCCGGTCATCCATATCATCGTGTTTAACGAAAAATGCTTTCAGAACACAATTCACAACGATCACGAGAAGCGGCTGGCTTCGCTGTGAACCAGATCGGAAATAAAACCTGATACCGCGGTTATGCGGCGAAGGGTGCGCACTGATTCATGATAAGAAAGCCAATAAGATCGGCGGATTTTTCGTTCCGGCATAATTGCAATAAGGTCATCGTGCTCACGGGCGATGAATGTATGAAGAATACCTATTCCAGCACCCGCCTTGACGGCTTCGACCTGCCCCAACGCACTCGATATTTCAAAAGCAGGGTGCCATTCGCGGGTAATTTCCGGCGCATAATTCAGTGACTGGCTGATTACAAGATCGTCGACATAGCCGACGAGTCGGTGTTCGGGTAGTTCTTCGATTGATTGCGGCGCTGGATGGACAGCTAAGTAAGCGCGGCTGGCGTAAAGGCACAGACTATAGTCAACCAGTTTCCTTGCCACCAACCGACCTTGATCGGGACGGTCAACGGTTATGGCAATATCGGCTTCGCGCCGCGACAGCGAGAAAGAGCGCGGAACCGGAACGAGCTGGATTTTGAGATCCGGATAGCTTGCTGTCAGCTTGGCAAGGCGCGGCGCCAGGAAGGTTACGCCAAAGCCGTCCGGAGCGCCTATGCGAACCGAACCTGATATGGCTATGTCAGCATCTCCAAGGGAAGAGCGTGCAGCCAGCATTTCCGCTTCCATACGCTCACCTGAAAGAAGAAACTCTTCTCCTGCGCGTGTCAGTTCGCAACCGTTCGTGCGCCTTGTCAGCAGCTTGGTATTAAGCGCCGTCTCTAGAGCGGTAAGGCGTCTTGCCACCGTTGCGTGATTAACGCCAAGCCGTTTCGCTGCGCCGAGTATCTGACCTGAACGCGCTACGCTCAGGAATATACGAACGTCATCCCAATTCATTGACTGCCTCCTGGTGTACTTTAATTTTTGCACAACAGGTGCGCTTTTGCACGTCTTGCATTTAATATTTTGAAGCGCCTATGATGCTGCATACGAACATGATCAAAGGGAGGTTGCTCGCAATGCGCGAAGTTGGACATTTTATCGGCGGCAAGCATGTCGCTGGCACAAGCGGTCGCACGACCGAAATTTTTCAGCCCATGGATGGGACAATTCAGGGAACTGTCGCACTGGCCACCCCGGCCGAAGTTCGCGCAGCCGTTGAAAACGCAAAGGCAGCACAGCCTGCTTGGGCAGCAACCAATCCTCAGCGTCGCGTTCGCGTCATGCGCAAGTTTCTTGAACTTGTTGAGGCCGAGTATGACTCACTGGCCGAGCTTTTGGCCCGTGAACACGGCAAGACTATTCCTGACGCCAAGGGCGACATCCAGCGCGGTCTGGAAGTCGTCGAAGTTTGCCTGGGCGCGGCTCACATGCTCAAGGGCGAATTTTCTGACAGCGCGGGTACGGGCATTGACGTCTATTCAATGCGTCAGCCGCTGGGTGTTGTTGCAGGCATTACGCCGTTTAACTTTCCAGCGATGATCCCGCTTTGGAAAGCCGGTCCTGCAATCGTATCGGGCAATGCCTTCATCCTGAAGCCTTCGGAGCGAGATCCAGGCGTACCGATGCGACTTGCCGAACTCTTCATTGAAGCTGGATTGCCGGCTGGCATTTTCAATGTGGTCAATGGCGATAAGGAAGCCGTGGACACACTGCTTGACGATCCAGACATCAAAGCGGTCGGCTTTGTTGGATCCACGCCGATTGCTCAGTATATTTACAGCCGCGCAACGGCAAATGGTAAGCGTGCGCAGTGCTTCGGTGGCGCCAAGAACCATATGATTATCATGCCGGATGCTGACATGGACCAGACGGTCGATGCGCTGATCGGTGCAGGGTATGGCTCGGCTGGCGAGCGCTGTATGGCGATTTCGGTCGCTGTTCCTGTAGGCAAGGAGACAGCTGACCGTCTGGTTGCAAAGCTCATTCCGCGCGTTGAGGCTCTCAAGGTCGGGCCGTCTACTGACCTGACTGCAGATTACGGCCCAGTTGTTACGAAACAGGCGCTTGAGCGTATCCAGAACTATGTCGACCTTGGCGTGAAGGAAGGCGCGAATCTCGTTGTTGATGGGCGTGGCTTCAAGATGCAGGGTTATGAAAATGGCTACTATATGGGTGGCTGCCTGTTCGACAATGTGACGCCTGATATGCGGATCTACAAAGAAGAGATATTTGGGCCAGTGCTTGGTATTGTCCGCGCTGACACCTATGAAGATGCTCTGCGCCTGCCGAACGAACATGAATATGGCAATGGCGTTGCAATTTTTACGCGTGACGGCGATGCGGCACGTGATTTCGCGTCACGGGTACAGGTCGGTATGGTTGGTATTAACGTGCCAATTCCTGTGCCAATCGCTTATTACACATTCGGTGGTTGGAAAGGTTCCGGCTTTGGTGATTTGAACCAGCATGGTCCGGATGCATTCCGCTTCTACACAAAGACAAAGACTGTCACATCCCGTTGGCCTTCGGGCGTCAAGGATGGTGCGGAGTTTGTTATTCCGACGATGAACTAAGCTGTTCTACTGGAATAGAATTAAGCCGCCAGCAATTTCGTTGGCGGCTTTTTTTATGGTGCAAGTACTCTGAGATGTTCGATCAGTTTCCTCGCTGCGGCTTCAGCTTCTTCCGGATTGCGGTCGATAATCGCTTCAATCAGCGCTTTGTGCGCTGCAACTGACTGTTGCAGCCCGCCAGGCCTTTGCAAGCGAAACCAGAAACGCCGGCTGTGCGTTTGCAGGGGCGATGCGAGGCGGGCTGCAAATGGATTTCCAGCGGCCTGACCCAGTATTGTGTCAAAAGTCTTGTCCGCCGTCAGGAAGGCAGTGACATCCTCTAAAGTCACAGCTTTGCTCATAGCGTCGGAGGCTTCACTTAATCTGTGATGGTGCAACTGTGCACCATATTGGGCTGCACCGCGTGCCAATACGCGTTCTACTCCCTCACGCGCATCCAGAACTTTGGAAAAATCCTGCGGGTTCAATTCCGCAATTGCTATGCCTGAACGGGGGCGGATCTCCATCAGACCTTCCCATGCAAGCTTCTGCACTGCTTCTCTGACCGGAGTTCGCCCCATTCCTGTTATGTCTGTCAATGCACGCTCATTAACGATTGCACCGGGCTCAAGCTCAAGCGTGACAATCATCTCTTCAATCTGCCGGTAGGCCAGTTCAGCGAGGCTTTCGCCTGATTGTACGGGTATATGTGCATTGAGTTGAAACATGAGGCAGGGTCTTTCAATGAAACGATTGACAGGGGCACACCCTACAGATATATTTCTGATATATCAACAAGGAGTACGATCATGTGGTCAGGTGTTCTTCCCGCGGTTACCAGCAAATTCACTGATGATGATAGGCTCGATCACAGCGAAATGGAACGCTGCTTCTCTTTGCTGATGGAGGCTGGCTGCGATGGTCTGATCGTCGCCGGCTCGCTTGGTGAAGGCCCCATGCTCAGCCATGATGAAAAACTTGAAGTGCTGAAAACAGCGCAGGGTGTCGCCAAGGGTAAGCCGGTGCTGCTGACAATCAATGAAGCAGCGACGCGTGATGGTGCTGCTCTTGCCAAACGCGCTGCCAAGGCAGGTGCGGATGGGCTGATGCTTGTTCCAAGTCCCATTTATCATACAGACCCGGAAGAGACGGTTACGACGCTGAAAGCCGTTGCTGCTGCGGGCGATCTTCCGGTTATGATTTACTCAAACCGGATCGCCTATCGTGTCGATGTCACCAGCGCGATCTTGTCTGAGCTTGCCTCGGATGATCATTTTGTTGCGATCAAAGAGTCATCAGACGACATTCGCCGCACGACAGATATCATCAATGATTTCGGTACACGTTTCGATCTGTTCACCGGTGTCGACAATCTTGCTTTTGAAGCATTGACGGCCGGTGCTGTCGGCTGGGTTGCGGGGCTTGTAACAGCTTTCCCGAAAGAAACGGTGGCCATCTACAGGCTTGTCCTTGCAGGTCGTTATGCCGAAGCGCTGGCGATCTACCGTTGGTTCCGTCCGCTTCTTGATCTCGATGTTTCAACCTATCTGGTGCAGAACATTAAACTGGCAGAGGTTTTGGAGATCGGGACCAATGATCGTGTACGCTTGCCGCGCCAACCTCTGCGTGGAGCACGCCGAACATCGGTTGAGAAGACAGTCATGGATGCGATAGCGTCGCGTCCGACATTGCCGGCGCTCTAAATTTCATGTCACTTTACTGATCATGCAAAGAGACAATACCGACATTCTGATTATCGGCGCCGGCATTGTCGGCGTGGCGACAGCAGCTGCTCTTGCAGAGAGTGGCCATAAAGTTCTCGTCGTCGACTGTCAGGGTGTGTGTGAGGGAACCAGCTCCGGCAATGCCGGAGCTCTGGCTTTCTCGGATATATTGCCGATGGCCTCCAAGGGCGTACTGGCAAAGGTACCCGGCTGGTTGTTAGATCCGCTTGGACCCTTTACGATCCGTCCGTCTTACTTTCCTAAACTTTTGCCTTGGCTGTACCGCTTCTGGCGTTCCAGCAGTGCCGAGATGCTTGAGCGCACGGTTCAGGCGCAAGGGGCAATGATGCGTCTTGCTGAGCCTGAAATGCTCGGGCTGATGCAACGTGCCGGTATCGATCATATGATCCGCGAAGATGGTTCATTGGAGCTTTATGAGAGTGAAGATGAGCTCAACGCTTCATTGTCTGGATGGAACGCAAGACGATCTGCCGGAATTGCCTTTGAGCATTTGCGAGGAAGTGAATTGCGGGAATGTCAGCCGGGGCTTTCCCCCCGTTTCATTGCCGGGACGTTCGTTCCCGGGTGGAAAACCGTCAGTGACCCAAAACATGTCGGCCAAGGTTTGTGGGACTATGCGCAGCGAAATGGTGCAGTTTTTTATCAAGGCGAAGCTGCCTCAATAAGCACAGGCGAACACGGCGCGATTGCGCATTTTGCTGACGGCCAAACCATCAATGCTGCTAGGATCGTGATTGCAGCAGGAGCCTGGTCGCACCGCCTGGCCCGAAATCTCGGCGACCGAATACCGCTGGAAACGGAGCGTGGTTATAATACGACACTACCAGTTGGCGCATTCAACCTGAAACGGCAACTTATCTTTTCCGGGCATGGATTTGTGGTTACCCCACTCGAGACCGGTGTGCGTGTCGGCGGTGCCGTGGAGCTAGGTGGACTGAAATTGCCTCCCAACTATAAGCGCGCTGAAATCATGCTGAGTAAAGCTGAGCAGTTCATGCCTGGGTTGCAATCAAAGGATGGGCGCCAGTGGATGGGGTATAGGCCTTCGACGCCGGATTCTCTTCCAGTTATAGGTACCTCCCAATCAACAGATAGAGTTTTCTATGCTTTTGGCCATGGTCATCTCGGACTTACTCAATCTGCGGTAACCGCCCGGCTAATCAGTGATCTGATTGGAGGGCACACGCCCTCGATACCGATTGCCCCCTATAGTCCCAAACGCTTCAGGAGCTAGTTCAAATGGCACGTCACTCATTCTTTTGCGTAGATGGCCATACTTGTGGAAATCCAGTACGGCTGGTGGCTGGCGGTGGCCCGAATTTGACCGGTGCGACGATGATGGAAAAGCGTGCGCATTTTCTTGGCGAGTTTGACTGGATAAGAACGGGTTTGATGTTCGAGCCTCGCGGACATGACATGATGTCGGGCTCGATACTTTATCCGCCGACACGTGATGATTGCGATATCGCTATCCTGTTTATCGAAACATCCGGATGCCTTCCCATGTGCGGCCATGGTACGATTGGTACCGTGACAATGGCGATCGAACACGGACTGGTCACGCCAAAAGTGCCGGGTGTTTTGCGATTGGACACCCCAGCCGGGCTTGTCGTCGCCGAGTACACACAAGAGGGGCAATACGTAACGAGTGTGCGAATCACCAACGTGCCTGCTTTCCTCTATGCGGAGGCTCTGGAAGTGGAATGCCCGGATCTCGGCACACTCGTTGTCGATGTGGCCTATGGGGGGAATTTTTATGCGATTGTGGAATCGCAGGCCAACTACAGGGACATGGCTGATTACAGAGCGCTGGATTTGATCGGCTGGAGCCCTGTACTGCGGGAACGATTGAACGAGCGCTATACAATCGTTCACCCGGAGAATCCCGGGGTCAACAAGCTTAGTCATATCCTGTGGACCGGTAAGCCAACGGTCCTTGGGGCCCATGCCAGAAACGCTGTATTCTACGGCGACAAGGCCATTGATCGCTCACCCTGCGGCACGGGCACATCAGCGCGTATGGCGCAACTTGCGGCCAAGGGAAAACTCAAACCGGGTGATGATTTTGTCCATGAATCGATTATAGGTTCGCTGTTTCATGGGCGGGTTGAAGAGGCGCTGAGCGTTGGAGAAAAGCCTGCGATCGTTCCATCCGTGGCGGGGTGGGCGCGTATGACGGGTTATAATACGATTTTTATAGATGATCGCGACCCCTTTGCTCACGGTTTTGTGGTGAAGTAACGCTTTTTGCTGCATTGCGAAATTTGGGCTCTGCTGGTGATTTTTTCTAAAATGGACGGATGTGCTGCAGAAAACACCAAAGGCCAGATAAAATTTGGTGTAAAATTCCGGAGAATCTATGCCAGCAAATAAGAAGTGTATCGCCGATTCCAAAAAAGCAGTTGCTTTCTGTATGGCAGGCGCTAGGTGTAATGACGTTGGGGCAACAGTAACCGGATAGAAAAACCGGACAAGAAACTTCCCAATAAAACGAGGGGTATCGTTGCAATGGAGTATTTCATCCAGCAATCGATCAATGGGTTGACGCTTGGTTCAATTTACGGCCTGATCGCCATTGGTTACACGATGGTCTATGGGATCATCGGTATGATTAACTTCGCCCATGGCGATGTTTTCATGCTCGGCGCCTTTATGGCGATGATTGTTTTTCTGGCATTAACGACATTTATCGGTGGCGTTCCGGTTGTTCTGGCGCTGTTGCTGATGATGCTGGTCGCCATGCTTTTGACCGGCCTTTGGAGCTGGACAATTGAACGGCTGGCTTATCGACCCTTGCGCGGGTCATTCCGGCTGGCGCCGTTGATTACCGCTATCGGCATGTCGATAGCCTTGTCCAACTTTGTGCAGGTCACGCAAGGACCTCGTAACAAGCCAATCCCACCACTCGTCAACGGTGGCATAATCATCCCCGGCACCGATATCAGCATTGCCTATAAGCAGATGGTGATTATCGTTGTGACGGCAATATTGCTGGTTGCTTTCTGGTATCTCGTCAACAAGACAACGCTTGGCAGAGCCCAGCGTTCCTGCGAGCAGGATCGCAAGATGGCCGCCTTGCTCGGCATTAACGTCGATAAGACAATTTCCATGACATTCGTGATGGGGGCAATGCTGGCGGCGGTAGCCGGTACATTATACCTGATGTTCTACGGAGTCATATCCTTTACCGACGGTTTTACGCCCGGCGTTAAAGCTTTTACAGCGGCAGTGCTTGGGGGCATCGGCTCTTTGCCAGGTGCTGTGATCGGCGGCCTGCTGATTGGCCTGATTGAGGCTCTCTGGTCAGCCTATTTCTCCATCGACTACAAGGATGTTGCGGCATTCTCGATCCTGGCGATCGTTCTGATCTTCCTGCCGTCGGGTATTCTCGGCCGGCCTGAAGTCGAAAAGGTTTAAGCATATGGCCGATACACAAACGACTAACCCGGATTCCAACTTCGCCAAGGCAGTAAAGGAAGGACTGGTTGCCGCAGCCCTTGCTTTGGGATTGTTTTTTCTCATTGTCGGCTTTCGTACGGATCAGAATATTCGCAATGAACTTGTCCTAAACCAGCGCTGGGGTCTGCTTGCGATATTTGTTCTGGTTGCCGGTTTTGGTCGATTTTTTCTGACGGCATATGTGACGCCATGGAATGCAGCGCGCGCGGCCAAAAAGCGTACTGCCGTAGCAAAAGAAGCGAAGGAACAGTCTACCTTTCGCAAGAGCTTTCCGAAGATCGGTCTTGTGCTGCTGTTTGTCTATCCCTTTCTGGTGATTGCAATTCTCGCGGCCTATAATGGCTCAATGATGGGCGGCCTGCAGGGTTCTCTCAAATATGTCGATAATTTCGGTATTCAGATTCTTATCTACGTCATGCTGGCGTGGGGGCTGAACATCGTTATCGGTCTCGCCGGACTACTGGATCTTGGCTATGTCGCGTTCTATGCGGTCGGGGCATATTCCTACGCACTGCTGTCGACGCATTTTGGGCTCTCGTTCTGGCTTCTTCTGCCTATGGCGGGCATTTTCGCTGCATTGTGGGGTATTATTCTCGGCTTTCCGGTGCTGCGCCTGCGTGGTGACTACCTTGCTATCGTCACGCTGGCCTTCGGCGAGATCATTCGTCTTGTGCTGATCAACTGGACAGTGGTGACCAAGGGCACATTCGGTATCTCAGGCATCGCCAAGGCGACATTGTTCGGCATACCATTCACGCCTGGGCCTGGCGGGTTTGCCAATCTGCTTGGCCTACCCAATTCTGGCGTCTATTACAAAATATTCCTCTATTACCTTATCCTGCTTCTGGCACTGTTGACCGCATGGGTGACCATCCGCTTGCGCCGCATGCCGATCGGCCGTGCATGGGAAGCATTGCGTGAGGATGAAATCGCCTGCCGCTCGCTTGGCATCAACACCACAACAACCAAGCTGACTGCCTTTGCGACAGGCGCGATGTTTGGCGGCTTTGCCGGATCGTTCTTTGCTGCTCGCCAGGGCTTTGTCAGTCCTGAAAGCTTCATCTTCCTCGAATCGGCAATTATCCTGGCAATTGTGGTTCTTGGTGGCATGGGTTCGCTGGTTGGCATTGCAATTGCTGCTGCTGTCATGATTGGCGGTACAGAGCTGTTGCGTGAACTTGAGTTCCTGAAGCGTATTTTCGGCAATGATTTCACTCCAGAACTCTATCGTATGCTGTTGTTCGGTCTGGCCATGATCGTGGTCATGGTTTGGAAGCCGCGAGGTTTCGTGGGTAACCGAGAACCGAGTGCATTCCTGCACAAGCGAAAGCTGGTATCGAGTGAGTTCACCAAGGAAGGGCACGGCTGATGGTTTCGGAAGTGCAAAAAGATAATAGTGCAATTCTGCGCGTAGAGCGCCTGTCAATGAAGTTTGGTGGCCTGATCGCCATCAACAATCTGAACTTCGAGGCAAAGCGTGGTGCTATCACGGCATTGATCGGCCCCAATGGTGCGGGCAAAACAACGGTCTTCAATTGTATCACGGGATTTTACAAACCAACCGAAGGCATGCTGACGATGACCCGCCAGAATGGCGAGGAATATCTGCTTGAACGTATGGCGGATTTTGTCATCACCAAGAAGGCGAAGGTGGCGCGTACATTCCAGAACATCCGGCTGTTCTCTGGTCTGACCGTTCTTGAGAACCTTCTTGTGGCCCAGCACAATCCTTTGATGTTGTCATCGGGCTACACGATCCTTGGGCTGCTCGGCTTTCCCACCTACAAGAAGGCGGCTGCGGATGCGATCGAGAAGGCCAGATTCTGGCTTGAGAAGATCAATCTCGTGGATCGTGCCGATGATCCGGCCGGGGACCTTCCTTATGGCGCGCAACGCCGTCTGGAAATTGCACGAGCCATGTGCACCGAGCCGGAACTGCTTTGCCTTGACGAGCCGGCAGCGGGCCTTAATGCGCGTGAATCAGCCGAGCTTAATAAACTCCTGCTCGACATTCGCGACGAAACAGGGACTTCGATTCTTTTGATCGAGCATGATATGTCGGTTGTGATGGAAATTTCCGATCATGTGGTCGTGCTGGAATATGGCACCAAGATCTCTGACGGCACACCGGATAGCGTCAAGAATGATCCGAAAGTCATTGCCGCTTATCTCGGTGTTGAAGACGAAGAAATTGTCGAAATGCTCGAACATGCGGAAGCTGCCGGTGCTGATGATATCACTGCAGCGGTCGATCTCCTGTCGACGGAAGCCATTCATGAGTTCGAAGAAACACATCCGAATGCTCCTGCTTCCAGCCTCGCTGCAACCGAACCGGTACATCCGGCAAAGCCGAAAGCCGCGAAAAAGCAGTCAGCAGCCAAACCAGTTCGGGCAACAGCAGCCAAGACGACGGAAACTTCAAAAGCCAAGCCGGTAGCGAAGAAGGCGCCAGCGAAAACTGCATCATCACCAGCAGCAGCGAAAGCTGCACCCGCAACGTCACACATTAAAGCAGGCGCAACAGCCAATGCGCTGCCTGCACCACGTGGCGGCAAAGCCGACAGGCTGATCGACATCAAGGGCATCGGCCCGGTTAACGAACGCAAGCTCAACGAGCATGGAATATTCCACTTCGACCAGATCGCGTCCTGGAAGAAAGCCGATGTTATCGCAGCCGAAGCTTATCTGGCTTTTGACGGGCGCATAGCCCGCGAAGACTGGATTGGTCAAGCCAAGGCAATGGTCAAGGAAAGCCAGAAGAAACCGACTTCCAAGAAGAGCGGAGGAGCTAAGTAATGGCGGAGAACAAAGCTCTTCTCAGCATTGAGAATGTCGAGACCTATTATGGCAACATCCGCGCGTTGAGCGGGGTCACCGTGCATGCGGATGCGGGTGAGATTGTCACACTGATCGGTGCCAATGGTGCGGGCAAATCAACGCTGATGATGACGATTTTCGGTATGCCGCGCGCGCGCTCGGGCCGTATCATGTTCGACGGTAAAGACATAACTCAATTACCGACCCATGAGATCGCAAGGCTGCGCATTGCACAATCTCCCGAAGGCAGGCGCATTTTTCCACGCATGACTGTGCAGGAAAATCTGCAAATGGGTGCCAGCCTCGACCAGCTCGAATATTTTGATGAGGACGTGCGCAAGGTCTTCGACCTGTTCCCGCGGCTCAAGGAACGCATCAATCAACGCGGCGGGACCCTTTCGGGCGGCGAACAACAGATGCTCGCCATTGGCCGTGCGCTCATGGCGCGGCCGCGCCTGCTTCTGTTGGATGAACCTTCGCTCGGTCTTGCACCTTTGATCATCAAACATATTTTCGAGGCGATCAAGGAGCTTAACAAGACAATGGGTCTGACCGTGTTTCTGGTTGAGCAGAATGCCTTTGGTGCATTGAAGCTAGCCGATCGCGGCTATGTGATGGTCAACGGCATTGTGACGATGAGCGGCGCAAGCAAGGATCTTCTGGCCAATCCCGAAGTGCGGGCTGCCTATCTTGAAGGCGGGCGTCACTGACACGACAAGACGGCTCTTAAACGCCGCAAGGAGAACTTCGCCATGCAGGGCATATTATACGAAGAACCATCCATCTGGCTATTCATTCTGGTCACCTGCATGATGGGTGGCTGGGCCGCATGGATGACGGGGCGGGCCTGCGCCCAGACATGGCGACCAGTCGCTACTCTCATCTTCTACATGCTGCTGCTTGGCCTGGGTGTTCGCTTCATCCACTTTGCCCTTTTCGGCGGCACGATGTTCACGTTGCACTTCTATGCGGTTGACACCATTGTCCTCGTCATCATCGGAACACTTGGGTACCGGTACACAAGAACAAACCAGATGGTGAGGCAATATCACTGGCTCTACCAAAAAGTTTCTCCTTTCAGTTGGAAGGAAAGAACAGGAGCTTGATCTATCTCGCTGATGCGAAATGAATCAGCGTGACAACTGCCGGAAAATCGGCAAATGTAGTCTTAAGCGATGTAAAAATAACATCGCGAGGGGTTTGGTAAGTACTTAGAAAAATGGGAGTTTTCAAATGAAGAAGTCACTATTCTCAGGTGTTGCATTTGCTGCAATGCTCGCTCTGAGCGGCCATGCCTATGCTGATCTTCTGATCGGTGTTGGCGGTCCTATGACAGGCCCGAATGCTGCATTCGGCGCACAGCTGCAGAAGGGTGCAGAAGCTGCCGTTGCTGAAATCAATGCTGCTGGCGGTATTAATGGCGAACAGGTCAAGTTGTCGCTCGGTGATGACGTTGCTGATCCAAAGCAGGGTATTTCAGTTGCCAACAAGTTTGTTGCTGATGGAGTAAAGTTCGTCGTCGGTCACTTTAACTCCGGCGTGTCAATTCCGGCTTCTGACGTCTATGCCGAAAATGGCATTCTACAGGTTACGCCAGCTTCGACGAATCCTGTGTTCACTGAACGCGGCCTGTGGAACACATTCCGCACATGCGGTCGCGATGACCAGCAGGGCGTTGTTGCCGGTGGTTACATTGCTGAGAAGTTCAAGGATGCCAAGGTTGCTGTCATCCATGACAAGACACCTTACGGGCAGGGCCTTGCTGACGAAACCAAGAAAACACTGAATGCCAAGGGCATGACAGAAGTGCTCTATGAAGGTGTCAATGTCGGCGACAAGGATTTCTCTGCGCTGATCGCCAAGGCAAAGCAGGCTGGCGTAACTGTTCTTTATTGGGGCGGTTTGCACACGGAAGCTGGTCTGATCATTCGTCAGCTCGCCGATCAGGGCCTGAAAGTTACATTCATTTCCGGTGACGGTATTGTGTCAAACGAATTGGCGTCGATTGCTGGTGATGCTGTTGCCGGCACCCTGAACACATTCGGTCCAGATCCGAGCAAGAACCCGGCAAACAAGGAACTTGTCGAGAAGTTCCGTGCCGAAGGCTTCGAGCCCGAGGCTTATACACTGTATTCCTATGCAGCAATGCAGATTATTGCAGCGGCAGCTACAGCTGCCAAGTCCAATGATCCGGAGACTGTTGCGAAGGCGATGAAGGAAAATGGTCCATTCAAGACTGTGCTCGGTGATATCGCGTTCGATGAAAAGGGTGACCCCAAGCTTCCAGGCTACGTTATGTACGAATGGAAGAAGGGCGAAGACGGTAAGTACAGCTATACACAGCAGTAATCACCCTGCTTAAGATGCTAGAAAATGCCCGGTCCTGTACCGGGCATTTTGCTATTGGAAATTTCCTGCTCCTGTGGTCAATATGTACTGTTTGCACTGCAGCAATCTTTCAGCCGTCTTAAAAGCATCAAATCAATTTTGATTTGCATCTCGTCCGGAGTTTTCATTTTGCCTATAAAGAAAATCCTCGTCGCCAATCGATCAGAAATTGCTATCCGCGTTTTCCGTGCTGCCAATGAGCTGGGCATGAAAACCGTGGCGATATGGGCGGAAGAGGACAAGCTTGCCCTGCACAGGTTCAAGGCTGACGAATCCTATCAGGTTGGGCGTGGTCCGCATCTGGCAAAGGATATGGGGCCAATCGAAAGCTATCTCTCGATTGAAGAGATCATTCGCGTGGCGCGGCTGTCTGGTGCCGATGCGATCCATCCAGGTTACGGACTCTTGTCGGAAAGCCCCGAATTTGCCGATGCATGCGCGGAAGCGGGTATCATTTTTATCGGTCCGAAGCCGGAAACGATGCGCCGGCTTGGCAATAAGGTTGCTGCTCGAAATCTGGCAATCGAAATCGGTGTTCCTGTTGTTCCCGCCACAGAGCCTTTGCCGGACGATATGGATATGATCAAGGAGATGGCCGAGAAGATCGGTTATCCGGTAATGCTTAAGGCCTCCTGGGGTGGTGGCGGACGCGGTATGCGAGCCATCTTCAAACCAGAGGATATTGCCCGCGAAGTTACCGAAGGAAAGCGCGAGGCCAAGGCGGCTTTTGGCAAGGATGAAGTTTATCTTGAAAAGCTGGTTCAGCGCGCCAGACATGTTGAAGTGCAGATTTTGGGTGATACCCATGGCAATGCGGTTCATCTGTTCGAGCGCGACTGCTCGATTCAAAGGCGTAATCAGAAGGTCGTTGAACGTGCACCTGCTCCTTACCTTACTGAGGCCCAGCGCAAAGAGATTGCCGATTACGGACTGAAAATCGCCAAAGAAACGGCCTATATTGGTGCTGGTACAATCGAATTCCTGATGGATGCAGATACCAATGAATTCTATTTCATTGAAGTTAACCCGCGTATTCAGGTTGAGCACACAGTTACAGAAGAAGTAACCGGCATTGATATTGTCAAAGCGCAGATACGTATTCTTGAAGGCGCAACAATCGGTACACCAGAATCGGGCGTTCCGGCTCAAAACGATATCCGGCTAAATGGTCATGCCTTGCAGTGCCGGATCACGACAGAAGATCCAGAGCAGAATTTCATACCAGACTATGGCCGGATCACGGCCTATCGTGGCGCAACCGGCTTTGGCATACGGCTTGACGGCGGCACCGCCTATTCGGGCGCTGTAATTACGCGTTTTTATGATCCCTTGCTTGAGAAGATCACCGCCTGGTCTCCAACTGCTGAGGAAACCATACACCGCATGCACCGCGCCCTGCGTGAATTCCGCATTCGTGGTGTCGCGACAAATCTGACCTTCCTTGAAGCAATCATAACGCATCCGAAGTTCACGGATAATTCGTACACAACGAAGTTTATTGACACGACACCAGAGCTGTTTGAACAGGTTAAGCGCCAGGACCGTGCGACCAAGCTTCTGACTTATCTTGCTGATGTGACAGTGAACGGCCATCCGGAAACAAAAGGACGAGCCGTTCCTTCCGCTGAGGCAGCGTTGCCGCGGGTACCATTTATTGAAACACCCATTCCAGATGGGACAAAGCAGCTTCTCGATCAATTAGGGCCGAAAAAATTTGCGGAATGGATGCGCAATGAAAAGCGTGCTCTCTTCACGGATACCACCATGCGCGACGGCCACCAGTCGCTGCTTGCTACACGTATGCGGACTTATGATATCGCGCGGGTTGCCGGGACTTATGCACGCGCTTTGCCGCAACTTTTCTCGCTAGAGTGCTGGGGCGGCGCGACCTTTGATGTCGCCATGCGGTTTTTGACGGAAGACCCTTGGGAGCGCTTGGCGGAAATTCGTGAGCAGGCTCCGAACATCCTGCTTCAAATGTTGCTGCGCGGCGCCAATGGCGTGGGCTATAAGAGTTACCCGGATAATGTCGTAAAGTATTTTGTCCAACAGGCAGCCCGTGGCGGGATCGATGTGTTCCGCGTTTTCGATAGTCTGAACTGGGTCGAAAACATGCGGGTCAGCATGGATGCGGTGTTGGAAGAGAACAAGCTTTGCGAGGCAGCGATCTGCTATACAGGCGATATTCTCAATTCTGCCCGGCCGAAATATGACCTGAAATATTATGTTGATCTGGCACAGCAGGTTGAGAAGGCCGGAGCGCATATTATAGCGGTCAAGGACATGGCCGGGCTTTTGAAGCCCGGGGCTGCCAAGGTTCTTTTCAAGGCGCTGCGTGAGGCCACGGATTTGCCGCTGCATTTCCACACACATGATACGTCGGGTATTTCTGCTGCGACTGTTCTTGCCGCTGTGGATGCAGGGGTCGATGTGGTCGATGCGGCTATGGATGCGCTATCTGGCAACACGTCGCAGCCTTGCCTCGGCTCCATCGTTGAAGCGCTGAAAGGCACGGAACGCGATCCGGGGCTTGATCCTGAATGGATCCGCCGCATTTCCTTCTATTGGGAGGCTGTCCGTACGCAGTATGCCGCATTTGAGAGCGATTTGAAGGGCCCAGCCTCGGAGGTTTATCTCCATGAGATGCCAGGCGGCCAGTTTACGAACCTTAAGGAACAGGCGCGCTCGCTCGGCTTGGAGACGCGCTGGCATGAGGTTGCACAAGCCTATGCCGATGTGAACCAGATGTTTGGCGATATCGTCAAAGTAACGCCATCATCGAAGGTTGTTGGTGATATGGCCCTTATGATGGTGAGCCAGGATCTGTCGGTTGACGATGTGAAGAATCCGGAGAAGGATATTGCCTTCCCGGACTCTGTTGTATCGATGATGCGTGGCGATCTTGGTCAACCGCCGAAGGGTTGGCCAAAAGATATCCAGAAGAAGGTGCTGAAAGACGAGAAGCCTTTCACCGAACGTCCAGGTGCCTTGCTGGCAGCTGCCGATCTTGCTGCAGAGCGCAAGGAAATCGAGGAGAAGCTGGAGCGCACAATCAGCGATCAGGAATTCTCATCTTATCTGATGTATCCAAAAGTGTTCACCGACTTTGCAGTGACGCATAATACTTATGGTCCGACGAGTGTCCTGCCGACGCATGTCTACTTCTATGGTCTGGGGCAGGAAGAGGAAGTCTTCCTGACCATTGAGCGTGGGAAGACACTGGTTGTGCGCAATCAGGCCGTGGGTGAGACGGATGAAAAGGGTATGCGCACGGTGTTCTTCGAGATGAATGGTCAACCGCGACGCGTCAAAGTGCCGGACAGAACACATGGTGCGAGTGGCGCTGGTGTGAGGCGTAAGGCGGAGCTTACCAATGATAAGCATGTTGGTGCGCCAATGCCGGGCATCGTCTCAACTGTCGGCATCTCGGCGGGCCAGAAAGTCAATGCGGGCGATGTTCTTCTATCGATCGAAGCGATGAAGATGGAGACTGCATTGCGAGCAGAACGTGACGGAGTGATCGCAGAAGTGCTTGTTCGTTCAGGTGATCAAATCGATGCCAAGGATCTCATGATTGTCTATGAATGAGGGGATTTCACAAAAACTGATGTCAATTTTATTCATAAATGATCAGAAAGAGTGATTTGACAGGATTTTAAATCGATTTAAAAGCTTGTTGGACCCGCAATTTCGTATGGCAGTGAAAATCAATGGATGCTTCTGTTTATCGCAAGCGCGCCGTGTATGGCCGTTGGGCCGTCGCCTGCGCTTTCTTCTTCAATGGCTTCCTTGTGGGCAGTTGGGCACCGCAAATTCCAGTGTTCATGACGCGTTTGGGTATTAGCGAGTTCACTCTAGGTTTGATGATTCTGGTTTTTGGTATTGGCGCACTCGCTGCCATGCCGTGGTGCGGCTATCTGATAGGCAGATTTGGATCACGTACTGTCGTAAACAGCTTCGCGTTCTTTTGTTCATTTTCACTTCTTCTGGTTGCCCTTGCCCCCAATCTTGTCACCGCAGCGCCGGCGCTTTTCCTGTTTGGCGCGGTCATTGGTGGTATGGATGTTGCGATGAATGCCAACGCAGTTGAGGTGGAAAAACAACTATCCCGTGCCGTCATGTCATCTTCGCATGGCTTCTGGAGCCTGGGTGGTTTTGCCGGAGGTGCTCTCGGCGGCATCCTTATTGAAGCACACGGACATTTGACGCACGCAGTTGTCGCAACGGCAATCGCAATTGTTCTGGGACTGGCATCATTCAGATTTATGATCACGGAAGATGCGCCGATCGTGCATGAAAAGCAGAAACTGTCCTTCCCGACCAATCCGCTGATTTATCTGATCGGTTTGATGGCGCTATTTTCAATGGTGCCTGAAGGGGCAGTGCTCGACTGGGCTGCCCTTTATTTGAAGCAGGAACGAGGGGCAGACATTGCAACCGCCGGGTTCGCATTTGCTGCATTTTCCGGCACGATGTCGATTATGCGCTTTCTGGGAGATAACGTGCGTAACCGCTTCGGGGCCGTGAAAACCTTGCGCATTTCTGCTCTCGTCGGCGCGTCCGGATTGCTGGTGGCAAGCCTTGCCCCGACGCCATGGATTGCAATTCTCGCCTTTGCGTTCTCGGGCCTTGGAATCGCAAATATGGTGCCGATTGCATTTTCCGCCGCTGGCAACCAGCCGGGTACATCCTCCGGTATTGCGCTTAGCATGGTGACGCTGATGGGCTATTCAGGGATATTGGTTGCGCCCTCGGCGATCGGATTCGTCGGTGGAAGTACAGGTTTCGGTCCTGTCTACATGGTGCTGGCCGCGTTGTTGATCGTTGTTTTCCTGATGGCCAACCTTGCGGCAACTGCTGATCGCGTCAAGAACTAGAGTCCAAGCAAGAAAGCGCTAGGCGGCTGGTTTCTTGCGTTGGATAAGGAAGTCGGTAACACGTTTGCCCGGCTTCTTCTTACTGAGACCAATGTTCATTTCCGGTGCAAGCTCGTCTGAAAGATCAAGCGTTTCATGTTCGCCGATTGCGTCGAAATGCTCTTCCAGCCAATCTTCAGCCGCGGCCCGACCAAGATCACGCAGATATTCGAGAAATGCCCATTCCGCATTGATTTTTGATGATGCGGAAAGGCCTGCCAATGCTTCGTCCGCATCAATCCTGTGCATGCGGATGTTGCGATATTCCCCATGCTCGATTCTGCCTGCTTTGATCAGCGAGTTGACGAAGGCAATTGAGCGAAATTCTCGCAAAAGCGCGGCATTGAACGTAATCTCGTCGATGCGGTCAGTAATCTCACGGGCGGTTTTCGGCGTGCCTCTGCGCTCGATAGGATTGATCTGGATAAGCAGCACATCCTCGCTGGCGCTGGAATAGAAAAAGGGAAACAGGGCGGGGTTACCGCCATAGCCACCGTCCCAATAGGGCTGGCCATCGATTTCCACCGCCTGAAAAATATAGGGGAGACATGCAGATGCCATGATGACATCGGCATTGAGCTCGCTCTGGGAGAAAACCCGCAATCTTCCGCTTTCAACATTCGTCGCGGAAATGAAAAGCTTGAGTGCCGAACAGGCTTTCACCCTTTCGAAGTCTATTTCTTTCTCGACCAGATCGCGAAGCGGGTTGAGATTGAGCGGATTGTATTCGTAAGGTGAGAACACCCGGGTGATACTCTCGAAAATATTGTAGCCAATACCGTTCTCGACAGACCAATTGCCAAAGAAAACATCCCACGGTGTGCGCTGTACCGGACTGAAACGCCCACTGCGGCCAACAGCACGCCAGAACTCGTAAAGCTTGGCCCGCGCACCTTCTGCGCCGTTTTGTGACCACCCATCTGCAAGTGCTACAGCGTTCATGGCGCCTGCGCTGGTGCCGGAAATACCTTCAATAGTCAGGCGGCCATCTTCAAGAATGCGGTCAAGAACGCCCCAACTGAAAGCACCATGAGAGCCGC
This sequence comes from Phyllobacterium sp. K27, assembly GCF_054796155.1. Lineage (NCBI taxonomy): Bacteria > Pseudomonadati > Pseudomonadota > Alphaproteobacteria > Hyphomicrobiales > Phyllobacteriaceae > Phyllobacterium > Phyllobacterium sp. K27. The sequence goes on from NZ_CM139240.1 coordinate 737,908, forward strand.
CGCCCTGCAGGGCCACATTAATGGTTTTGGACTTTGCCATTATGCAGCAGTCCAGCCGCCATCGACAGATATGGATGTCCCTGTAATCTGGGCGGCAGCATCACTGGCCAGAAAGACGACTGTAGCACCGATCTGGTCCACCGTCGCAAACTCTTTGGTTGCCTGCTTCTCAAGCATGACGTCGCGAATGACAGTTTCGCGGTCCATGTTATGGGCTTTCATTTGATCCGGGATCTGTGCTTCAACCAGAGGTGTAAGAACATAGCCGGGGCAGATGGCATTGCTGGTAATATGTTTCTCAGCAACTTCCAGCGCTACGGTGTTGGTAAATCCGATGACACCATGTTTGGCTGCAACATAGGCGGACTTGAAAGGCGATGCCCGTAAGCCGTGGGCAGAAGCGATATTGATGATACGACCCCAACCCACCTTCTTCATGTGCGGAAGGGCAGCGGCTGTGGTGTGGAAGGCAGAAGTCAAATTGATCGCGATGATTGCATCCCACTTCTCGGTGGGGAATTCATCGACCGGGGCAACAAACTGAATGCCAGCATTATTCACCAGTACATCGACAGTCCCGAATTTCTCAGCAGATTTTTCAACGAGAGCACGGCAGTCGGCTCCTTTCGACATGTCTGCCTTGATATAAACAACGCCTGTCGAGTATTTTTCTGCAAGTTCCTGGGCGAGCGCATGATCTTCCGGCCGGTCGGTAAACGAGTTTATCACGACATTATAACCAGCGGCTGCAAGCGCATGTGCTGCGCCAAGGCCAATACCTGAATTTGAACCAGTAATAATAGCTGTCTTTTTGGCCATGATTTAAGCTTCCTGAACTGCAATAGATTTCTGCAACGTGTCTGAGGAATATATTGCATTGCAGCAAAATTGCTAGGTTTGGATGATGAACACTTTGTCATATGGGTTTTGCCAGCTGTTGGGGCTGTGGGTTAGAGTGGCTGGTGTTGACAAATGGCTGTGTCTGCGCCACCTGAACAGCATCTCTGGAGCTTGATGATGTCCGACTATATTTCGCAACCTTTTGCCCGACGCTCATCGATTGGTGTCGATGTGGGCGGCGTTATGGTTGGTGGCGGTGCGCCGGTTGTGGTTCAGTCCATGACCAATACCGATACAGCGGATGTGGATGGAACCGTCGCCCAGGTTGCAGCGTTATCGCGTGCTGGTTCGCAGATCGTTCGCATTACTGTTGACCGCGACGAATCCGCTGCGGCTGTTCCGCGTATTCGAGAAAGACTCGATCGTCTTGGTCTCAGCGTGCCGCTTGTCGGGGATTTTCATTATATCGGGCATAAATTGCTGGCTGATCATCCGGCCTGTGCCGAAGCATTGGCAAAATACCGGATCAATCCCGGGAATGTGGGATTTAAAGACAAGAAGGATGCGCAGTTCGGCGCCATTATCGAAATGGCAGTCCGCTATGACAAGCCTGTGCGCATTGGTGTTAACTGGGGATCGCTCGATCAGGAACTGCTTACAGTCCTGATGGATAAAAACAGTGAAGCAGGTTCGCCGCTGACAGCCGAGGCGGTCGTCCGTGAAGCGATTGTCCAATCTGCTTTAATTTCATCGCAATTGGCAGAAGAAATCGGTTTGCCGCGCTCAAAGATCATTCTTTCGGCCAAGGTGAGCCAGGTTCAGGACTTGATTGCTGTCTATGCTGAACTGGCACGCCGGTGCGATCACGCATTGCATTTGGGGCTGACTGAAGCCGGCATGGGGACAAAGGGCATAGTGGCTTCATCAGCCGCTATGGGCATTCTTTTGCAGCAGGGGATCGGCGACACGATACGTATTTCACTGACCCCGGAGCCCGGCGGAGATCGCACGCGCGAAGTCCAGGTCGCACAGGAATTGCTTCAGACCATGGGCTTTAGGCAATTCATCCCTATCGTTGCTGCTTGCCCCGGCTGCGGGCGTACAACATCAACGGTGTTTCAGGAGTTAGCGCAGGCTATTCAGAATGATATCCGAAGGAATATGCCGATCTGGCGTGAGAAATATCCCGGCGTTGAAGCTCTGAACGTGGCCGTCATGGGCTGTATCGTCAACGGACCAGGCGAATCCAAAATGGCTGACATTGGAATATCGCTACCCGGAACCGGTGAAACCCCATCCGCACCGGTGTTTGTCGATGGTAAGAAAGTCGCGACATTGCGTGGGGTCGGCATCGCTCAAGAATTTCAAAAAATGGTTGCAGATTATATTGAAAACCGTTTTGGACAGGGCAGTCAGGCAGCGGAATAAGATCAGCTCTTACGCTCCACAATAAAGCGTGCTGCTTCCTTCAAAAGCTCAGCTTTCTCACCGAAAGGCTCAAGCAGAAGCTGTGCCTGCTCGACGAGACCGGAAAGCTGGCGTTTCGTCCACTCAATCCCGTGAATTGAGACCAGTGTTGCTTTCCCGGCGGCCGCATCCTTTCCTGTCGCTTTCCCCATGTTTCCAGCATCGGAAGTCACGTCCAGAAGATCGTCGGCAAGTTGAAAAGCCAGACCGATAGCGGAGCCATATTCAGCAAGGCGCTCGCGCTCTCGCTGATCGGCATTGCCCATGATGGCGCCTGATTCACATGCAAACCGGATAATAGCACCAGTCTTCATTGCTTGAAGCTGAATAATGCCCTGTTCATCGGGTTTCACTTTTTCAGCCTCCAGATCGAGTGCCTGGCCGCCGGTCATGCCGCCAATTCCGGCAGCACGGGCAAGCTCGGTTATGAGCAAGAGGCGCGCTTGCGCGGTAACTTCAGTTTCTTCGCTGGCGATCAGTTCGAAGGCGTAAGTCAGAAGGCTGTCACCTGCAAGGATTGCGGCGGCTTCATCGAACTTGCGATGCACCGTTGGCTGCCCCCGGCGTAAATCGTCATTGTCCATAGCAGGCAGATCATCGTGAACGAGAGAATAACTATGGATGCATTCAATAGCCGCTGCGACACGTAAAGCAGCCGAACTATCGGCATCGAACAATGCTGCGCTTTCCATGACCAGAAAAGGGCGAAGCCGTTTCCCGCCGTTAAGAACCCCATGCCTCATTGCCGCAAGCAGTCTTGGAGGGCGTGTGATCTCACCACTCCGCGGCCGGTCGGATAAAAGCTCTGACAGCAATATCTCTACAGATGCCGCCCTTTGCTGCAAACTTAACTGGAAAAGTGAGAAATCATCGTCGTGCATATTTGCCCAATGATCAATAAAAGGTCTTTGGGTCAAGTATGAGATAAATTTTCTGCTCAACTTGCAAATGTCACGTAGGGTCAGGACCCATTAATCTGGTCGAAATGGTATGAGGCTTTTCGTTTGGATACTAGGAGCAAAGGCGATGGCAATGTGGTTCATTTTCAAGACTTTGCGACAAAGTAGGCGGGCGAAAAGACCATATCCTGCGGACGCCGAAACGGCTGCAAGCTGCAGTGTCGAACCGCTTGGCCGGGGAAAGGCCCCGCCCTTCGCGCTTCTCCTCGCATCTTCTTGCCGTTTCAGGCGCCATTTCGATCATATTAGTGGGTCCTGACCCTAGAATTTTGCAGAAAGAATTCCCTTCTTCTTCTCGATGCTCTATGTCCGGGATGGCAATTAAAGCGGAAGGTCTACGTGGCAAGGGTTTTGGTCAGAAACAAGCGGGGCAGGGGGTATCTTGTCGATCCCGGACGTTCGCCTTTAGGGCGCATCGTGCGCTATTTGGTTCTGACGGGCATTATACTGGTAATGCTGCCTTTAATTCTGCTGTGTCTTTACAGGTTGCCCTTTGTCCATCCGATTTCCACTTTGATGGCCAAGGACCTCGTGACGCTCTCCGGTTATGATCGTCAGTGGGTTTCCATGGATGATATATCGCCATCGCTCGTCAATTCAGTAATGATGTCCGAGGATGCCAAGTTCTGCTCGCATTCCGGTATTGATTGGGAGGCATTGAATTCCGTCGTTTCCGATGCGATTGATGGAGAGCAAACGCGAGGTGCTTCGACGATTCCAATGCAAACAGCAAAAAACCTGTTCTTGTGGAATAGCCGCTCGTTTATCCGCAAAGGGCTCGAAGTGCCGCTGGCTGTTATGACAGATATGATATTGCCTAAACGGCGTTTGATGGAGGTCTACCTGAATATTGCAGAATGGGGCCCTGGAATTTACGGTATTGAGGCTGCAGCGCAGCACCATTTCAATACCAGCGCCGCGAAATTATCTGCACGCCAGTCCGCCTATCTTGCAGTCACTCTTCCCAACCCCATCATGCGAAACCCGGCAAAACCTGGCCGTGGCTTGAAAATGCTGGCAAGGGTCAATGAGCGCCGCGCGCGTGCTGCAGGAGCTTATGTCGGGTGCATTGGTTAGGCGCCAATGGAGCACAATTGTCTCGTTTAATAGCTTCGTGACAAAAAATGTAAGACTCATGCTGGTCAAAAGCTCTTAGGCGGTGTATAGCCCAGCCGAACTTTCCGGATTTTTGTCCATTGTGACAGGCTCAGTTGGGCCAGTGCCGGATTTTGACTGATTACTGGAGCTGGAACAATGGCTGTACCTAAACGAAAAACTTCTCCGTCGAAGCGCGGCATGCGCCGTTCCGCTGACGCGTTGAAGGCACCGACTTATGTCGAAGACAAGAATTCAGGCGAACTGCGCCGCCCACACCATGTCGATCTGAAGACCGGCATGTATCGTGGCCGTCAGGTTTTGACGCCTAAAGAAGGCTGATCTTTCCTTCGAAAGCATGCTAAAAGGACCGGCCATGTGCCGGTCTTTTTATTTTTGGCCAGCGGCTTTTGTGGGAGATTGCTTCGTGATTTCAAATATACCGTTGATGATTGTGCCGCTCATTGTCTTCAATCTGGTCATTGCCGGATTGGCTGGAATAGGTGGTGCTGATCCCTGGGCTACGCAACTCTACTCCATGCAGATGCTGTCCGGTGGTACGTGGGTCATGACACTCGGCGACCTGATGATCGTTCTGTCGCTCGCCCTTCTCTTCTTCGAGATCATGAAGTCAACACGCACCAGCAATGCATCAGTTGTCGATCATCTACTCTCTACATTTGTGTTTGTTGCGTTTCTTGTCGAGTTCTTGCTCGTGCCAAGCGCTTCGCACTCACTGTTCTTCATTCTCATGGCGATGGCGTTTTTTGATATTCTTGCCGGCTTCACCGTTTCTCTTCGTTCAGCGGGCCGTGACGTGAATTTTCGCTAAAAGCGCTACTTTAGCTCTATTTCAATGAAAGCGTATTCGCCTTCATTGGCGTTTACGACATCGTGTTCCACGCCCTCGGACCGAAAATAAGGAACGCCTTTCTTCATCTCGGCTATTGATTCTCCGTCTTTGGTGAGGAGCCTCACTTTTCCGTCCATCAATGGCACCACCACGTAATCATGGCCATGGCGATGCCAGCCGGTATTATCTCCAACGCCAAACCGATATTCGGTCACAATCACTTTGTCATTGTCGATGAAAACGGTTGCTTTAGCTGATCCGACCATTCTTCCCCCCGAACGTTCCCTGCAACTATTTGTCGAGAGAATCCAGTTTGCGCTGCATTGCTGCAATCTGTTCTTTTAACTCGTTCAACCCGGATGTATCAGCCGGCTTCTCAGTTGCAGAACCCTCGTCAGGTTCAGCATCGCTCGTCGTCTTGTTGAGTGGGAACGGAGTAAACATCTTCATCGCATGCTGAAGCATCTCTGTGTTCCGGCGAACCTGTTCTTCGACCAGCTTGATCGGCGTGCTGACATTCATCATGTCGATTGGCGACTTGCCAAAGGCGGTTGTTAACTGTTCCCGCATGCGTTCCTGTTCTTTGGCAAAAGCAGACATGGACTGTTCAAGGAATGTTGGGAGTACGACCTGCATCTGGTCGCCGTAATATGCGATCAGTTGGCGAAGAAAAGGTATGGGAAGCATGTTCTGCCCATCCTTGTTCTCCAGCTCGAAAATGATCTGCGTCAGAACTGAATGCGTTATGTCTTCGCCGGTCTTGGCGTCTTGTACCGTGAAATCTTCATTACGCTTAACCATGCCAGCCAGGTCTTCCAGAGTCACATAGGTGCTTGTGCCGGTGTTGTAGAGTCGTCGATTAGCGTATTTCTTGATGATGATTTCGCCGGTCTTCGCTGCCATTACTTAACTCCCCAAGCATATCTCATTGCCGAACTCACGCGCCAGCTTGACGGTAGGAATAAAGGATAGGGGCAAAGCGCCTCATTTCAAAGTGATTTGTGCACTGCATACAACCGGGTACCCGTAAAGTTATGCTGCACTGCGGGAAGGATAAATCGAACTCAAGCTGGATTGGGGCCTTGTCAAATGTCCGAAGGGAGGGAATTCTGTCTATCAGCAGTATTTTTGAATTGAGCATTACAAAATGAGGAAACGTTTATGACCCAATCAATCGTTATCGCCAGCGCAGCGCGTACCCCTGTGGGCTCTTTCAATGGAGCGTTTGCCAATGTGCCTGCTCATGAGCTGGGCGCTGCGGTTATCAAGGAGGTGCTCAGCCGCGCTGGTATTGAGGGCGCAGATGTTGATGAAGTGATCATGGGTCAGGTTCTTGGTGCGGGCGAGGGGCAAAACCCGGCTCGTCAGGCGGCGATGGAAGCTGGCATCCCGCAGGAAGCCACAGCTTGGGGATTAAACCAGCTTTGTGGTTCCGGCTTGCGCGCAGTCGCTTTGGGTATGCAGCAAATTGCCACCGGCGATGCCAATATTATTGTCGCTGGCGGACAGGAATCCATGTCGATGGCACCTCATTGCGCTCATTTGCGCGGTGGTGTCAAAATGGGCGACTTCAAAATGATCGACACTATGATCAAAGACGGGCTGACGGACGCTTTTCATGGCTATCACATGGGTATTACAGCTGAAAACATCGCCAGGAAATGGCAGTTGACACGCGAAGAGCAGGACAATTTTGCTTTGGCCTCCCAAAACAAGGCAGAGGCAGCGCAAAAGGCTGGCCGGTTCAAGGACGAGATCGTGCCGTTCACCATCAAGACTCGTAAGGGCGATGTCGTCGTTGCTGATGACGAGTATATTCGTCACGGTGCAACACTGGACTCGCTCGCGAAGTTGCGGCCTGCCTTTGATAAGGAGGGAACGGTCACCGCAGGTAACGCCTCGGGGCTGAATGATGGTGCAGCAGCCGTCGTGCTTATGAGCGAGGAAGAGGCAAAACGTCGTGGCATCAAGCCACTGGCGCGCATTGTTTCCTGGGCGACAGCGGGTGTTGATCCGGCCATTATGGGAACCGGCCCCATTCCAGCCTCTCGCAAAGCGCTGGAAAAGGCTGGCTGGAAGGCAGAGGATCTTGATCTGGTAGAAGCAAATGAAGCTTTTGCGGCGCAGGCCTGTGCGGTCAATAAAGATCTCGGCTTCGATCCTGACATCGTTAATGTCAATGGTGGAGCGATCGCGATCGGTCATCCGATCGGTGCCTCGGGTGCCCGCGTTCTGAACACATTGCTTTTCGAATTGAAGCGTCGCAACGGGACGAAAGGTCTGGCCACTTTGTGTATCGGTGGCGGTATGGGCGTAGCGCTCTGCGTGGAGCGCATCAAGGATTAAGCTAAATCTTACCGGCTTTGCGTTTGGCAGAGCCGGTTTTTTGCAGGTGCGACGCGCACTTTGCACGTGTGATTTATTGACTGTGTTTATGAGAGATTATTTCAGGGAGGGGAAACATGACAAAAACAGCAATCGTGACTGGTGGCACGCGCGGAATTGGTGCTGCAATCAGTATTGCTCTGAAAACTGCGGGATACAAAGTTGCCGCAAGTTATGCAGGCAATGACGAAGCGGCAAAGAAGTTCAGTGATGAAACCGGAATAGCAACCTATAAATGGGATGTGTCGAGTTACGAGGAATGCACCGCCGGTATCGCCAGGGTAGAGGCCGATCTCGGGCCGATTTCCGTCCTCGTCAACAATGCAGGGATCACGCGCGACGCTATGTTTCACAAGCTCACGCCGGGGCAGTGGACAGAAGTAATCAATACCAATCTCAATGGTCTGTTTAATATGACCCATCCGCTCTGGACGGGGATGAGAGATCGCAAATTTGGACGCATCATCAACATATCGTCGATCAACGGACAAAAGGGGCAGGCAGGGCAGGTCAACTACTCGGCTGCCAAAGCGGGCGATATCGGGTTCACAAAGGCACTGGCACAGGAAGGCGCCCGTGCAGGCATAACAGTCAATGCAATCTGCCCCGGCTACATTGGAACGGAGATGGTGCGGGCAATTGACGAAAAGGTTTTGAACGAGCGGATCATTCCGCAAATTCCGGTTGGCCGTCTTGGTGAGCCAGAAGAGGTAGCCCGTTGCGTCGTTTTCCTTGCCTCTGACGAATCCGGCTTCATAACCGGTTCGACTCTGTCAGCCAATGGCGGGCAATATTTGAGTTAGAATCGGTTTTTACAACAAGCGTCATCCCCATTTGGGAAGCCATTATGAGTTTGGCGCTTGACTTTCGACAAAAATGGATGACTCCCCATCAACGCGCAAAAGTTAATTTTGCACAGAATATGGACTTTTAACGAGACAAGCGATTCAGCATGTGGTGGTGTTATTGCGAAAAAGTCTACATATCGCCGTGAACAAATCAGGAATATGATGCCATAGCTGATTCGTAGCTGATTCGTTCTGCTCGCGTTCTATTTCTTAACGGTACATTCCGTGAATCGATTAATGATTGTTTATCTGGATCGAGCCACATACCTTCTGTAGATGCTGAGAATGCTGTTTGGATGAATGCCAAACTTTGGTTTGCTCATTTGGGCGGTACTGGATTTTAGTTGATGAACCTTATGCCCAAGACCGAACTGCCTCTCACACTGACTGGCCGCGATGTTACGGCAGTTTTGGGGCCTACAAACACTGGCAAGACTCATCTTGCTATTGAGCGCCTGCTCGCGCACCGATCCGGCATGATTGGCCTGCCGTTGCGGCTTTTGGCGCGGGAGGTCTATAATCGTGTCGTAGAGCGAGCAGGCATTGCCAATGTAGCGCTTATTACTGGCGAAGAAAAAATCAATCCGGTTGGTGCGCGCTATTCAGTTTGCACAGTGGAAGCCATGCCGCGCCAGACGGATGTGGATTTCGTTGCAATTGATGAAGTGCAGCTCGCCAACGATCTGGAACGTGGCCACATTTTCACGGATCGTATCCTCCACCTTCGCGGACGTCAGGAAACGATCCTTCTGGGAGCTGCAACAATGCGCGGTATCCTTGAGAAGCTTTTGCCGGGCATATCTGTTGTTACGCGGCCAAGATTGTCAAACCTCGCCTATGCCGGTTCAAAGAAGATTACTCGTCTTCCGCCGCGCACAGCCATCGTGGCTTTTGCGGCAGAAGAAGTTTATTCGATCGCGGAATTGATCCGACGGCAAAATGGCGGCGCGGCCGTGGTCATGGGGACGCTAAGCCCGCGAACCCGAAACAAGCAAGTCGAACTCTATCAGTCGGGTGATGTGGATTATCTGGTCGCCACCGATGCGATTGGCATGGGCCTTAATCTCGATGTTGACCATGTTGCTTTTGCCCAGGATCGCAAATTCGACGGGTATCAATTTCGTGACCTTTCACCTGCGGAAATTGGCCAGATTGCCGGTCGGGCGGGTCGGCATTTACGCGACGGCACATTTGGCACCACCGGCCATGTATCGGGTTTTTCGGAAGCGCTTATTCAGCGCGTTGAATCCCACGCTTTTGATGCAGTGAAAATTTTGCAGTGGCGAAGTGCCCGCTTTGACTATTCCAGTCTTGATGCCCTGAAGCGTTCTATAGACACTCCAGCCCCAATTGATGGGCTGACAAGAGCGTTGCCAGCGGTTGACCAACAAGCTTTGGAGTTTTTGTCACGTGATCCAGATATTGCCCCGCTCGCTAATTCACCGGAACGTGTCGCGCTTTTATGGGACGCCTGTGCCCTGCCGGACTATCGCAAGATTGCTCCAGCGCAGCATGCGGATATCATCGCGTCCGTTTATAGCGATCTGGTTGAAAAAGGTCATGTGAACGAAAATTACATGGCAGAAGAGGTTCGGCGCGCTGATTCCACTGATGGTGATATAGACGCGCTTTCGCGGCGTATTGCGCAGATCAGAACGTGGACATTTGTGTCACATCGGCCCGGTTGGCTGGCAGATCAGGCACATTGGCAAGAAAAGACGCGTGAAATTGAAGACAGATTATCCGATGCGCTACATGAACGGTTGACGAAACGCTTCGTAGACCGCAGGACAAGCGTGCTTATGAGGCGCCTGAGAGAGAATACAATGCTAGAAGCCGAAATTAGCCCTGCCGGGGACGTTGTTGTCGAAGGGCACCATGTTGGACGATTAGACGGGTTCCGTTTTACTGCGGATGCCCAAGATGAGGGAACAGACGCCAAAGCCATCAAGGCTGCAGCGCAGAAAGCTCTGGCGGCAGAGTTTGAGAATCGCGCTGAGCGATTTTCAGCATCCGCCAATGGCGACTTTGCCTTAGCGTCAGACGGGACGTTGCGCTGGATTGGTGCGACCATTGCTTCTGTCGTCGCCGGCGAGCAGGCTCTCAAGCCACGTGCCGTATTGCTGGCAGACGAGCAGCTTACCGGCCCGGCCCGCGACAAAGTTGCCGCACGTGTGGACCGCTTTCTCAGTCATCACATAGATACGGTATTGAAGCCGCTTGTCGATCTTGCCAATGCAGATGCATTGGTTGGAATTACGAAAGGCCTTGCCTTCCGTCTGGTCGAAAACTTTGGTGTTTTACAGCGCCGCGATGTTGCTGAAGAAGTTCGTGGTCTGGATCAGGACTCGCGTGCCGCCTTGCGCCGGCTCGGCGTGCGCTTCGGTGCCTATCATGTATTCTTGCCGGCTTTGCTCAAACCGGCTCCCGCTGGTCTCCTGACCCTCCTTTGGGCGCTTAAAGAAGATGCCAAGGATCGCCCGGGGTATGGCGATGTCGTTCAGGTCTTGTCTGCAGGCAGAACGTCTGTCGTGACTGATGCAAGCTTTGATCCGGCCTTCTACCGTCTGGCAGGATACAGGTTGCTCGGTCGCAGAGCTGTCCGGATCGATATTCTTGAGCGTCTGGCGGACCTCATTCGTCCTGCGTTGGCCTGGAAGCCCGGCACAGGTACTCGTCCCGAAGGCGCCTATGACGGATCGCGCTTTCTGGTGATTCCAGCCATGATGTCCATCCTGGGTGCAACTGCCGATGACATGGAGGAAATCCTCAAGAACCTTGGTTATCGTCAGGAGGCAGTTGAGCCTGCGATTGTTGCTGCCAAATTGGCAGAACTCGAAGCTGCTGCCAGCGCTACACCAAAGCAAGATACTGCGGTTCCTGCTGCAGAACCAGTAGGTCCAGGGTTCGCAAATGCACCTGTCGTGGAAGCTGTTGTCAAGCCACCCAAGGCTATTGTCGAAGCTGCGCCAGTAGCGCCGGAAGAAGCGCCCAAGCCAATTCTCTTGTGGCGTCAAGCCCGGTTCGATAATCGCAATAATCGTGGAAATCACGATAAACGTGATCATCAGCGCAGTGGACAAGCCCGCAATGGCCAAGCTGAGCAGAGAACTGCCCAACCCAATCGTCCTTCGGGTCCGCAGAACGACCGTGGTGAACGCAAGGAGCATTTCCGCGGCAAAGGCAAGCCGGGCGGCAATGAGCGCTTTAAACATGACGGCGCAAAACATGGCGGAAAACCACAGGGACAACATAAGGCTCCGCCCAAGCGTCCTGAGCGCGAAGAGCGTCCAGTCAAAATCGATATGGATTCGCCTTTCGCGAAGCTACTCGCCTTGAAGGAACAGATGAAAAAATAAGATGATGGCAGAGGCCGGAGACGAAGGGAAAAAAGGGCAGCGCATCGATAAATGGCTGTTTTTTGCGCGGGTGGTAAAATCCCGCTCCCTTGCGGCCAAGCTGGTATCCAGTGGAAATGTTCGCCTCAATAAGGTGAAAATTGATCAGCCATCGCAGAGTGTGAAAATCAGCGATGTGCTGACAATTTCCTTGGATCGCCGTATTCTGGTTTATGAAGTTGTCTCGGGTGGGGAAAGGCGCGGGCCAGCAGAAGAGGCGAGGAAACTCTATAAGGACATATCTCCACCGCCTCTGCCGAAAGAAATTAGCCACTTGAATGCTTTGCCGAAGCGCGATGCCGGAAGTGGCCGACCTACAAAAAAAGAACGCAGACAAGTTGATCGTCTGATGCAGGGCGAGAACGATAATTCCAGCCAGTAGTACCAGTTAATGAGAAACTGGAATAAATTTGCTTGGGTTTGTCTGTTTTAAAGCACAGTATGCCGGTAATACGGCATTAACAGGGAATGAATTGCTTGTTCGCGTAGAGTGAAGATGCGAACAATGCCATCGATAGCTTGCCGGTACACCGACACCCGCGTTCTGGTGCCGCAGTCTTGGTCTTACCTCTTGTCAGCTTGGCAGCAAATCGTTACCTCACGATTGTACCCCGCTGATTGTGGTGTCTTCTGGAGCCCGTAAATGACTTATGTTGTGACCGACAATTGCATCCGCTGCAAATATATGGATTGCGTTGAGGTCTGTCCGGTCGATTGTTTTTACGAAGGTGAGAACATGCTCGTCATTCACCCGGATGAATGTATCGACTGTGGTGTTTGTGAACCTGAGTGCCCTGCGGAAGCCATTAAGCCGGACACCGAGCCGGGTCTGGACACCTGGCTGCAGCTGAACGCCGAATATTCTGAGAAATGGCCGAACATTTCCACGAAGGGCGACGCCCCCTCAGATGCCAAGGAAATGGACGGCGTGACGGGAAAATTCGAGAAGTTCTTTTCTCCGGAGCCTGGCGAAGGCGACTAATAGCCTGAGGAATCAGGCTTGGCTAAACCAGACTTGCTGCAATAAGCAAGTCTTTGACGGTCGTTTTTTGAGCAATTGCAGCAAAAATTTGATTCTACGCGGTTTTCATGTTATGGTGCTGAAATATGTTGATCATTGGACGTCAATTTCGTGGCGCTAGAGTATAAATCACCACTTGGCTAGATTTTTTGCGGACGCAACAGTTCAGGGTATGCTTGTTTGTCATTCAGCCCGACTGATCCGCCCGGATTGCTTTTGCGCGACACCATTGACGACCGACAAACCGGGTTCCGGTTTCCAGTGGTTGGTTTAACCGGTGCGTTTTGCCGGGCGCAGCAGGGAGTAATGAAGCGCATGACAGTAGTTCCGCAGAAAAAAGCCGCCCAGCGTATTGGATTCAAGACGGGCGAATTTATTGTATACCCGGCACATGGCGTTGGTCAAATTGTCAATATTGAAGAACAGGAAGTTGCGGGCCACAAGCTTGAACTATTTGTTATTGATTTCCAGAAAGACAAGATGCGTCTGAAAGTGCCAGTTGCCAAAGCAACTGCCATCGGCATGCGGAAACTTTCTGAGACTGATTATGTAGAGCGCGCATTGAAGGTCGTGCAGGGGCGTGCCCGTATCAAGCGCACCATGTGGTCGCGTCGCGCGCAGGAATATGATGCGAAAATCAATTCAGGCGATTTGATTTCAATTTCCGAAGTAGTGCGTGATCTTTTCCGTGCCGACAACCAGCCGGAACAATCCTATTCTGAGCGCCAGCTTTATGAGGCAGCGCTTGACCGTATGGCTCGTGAAATCTCTGCCGTCAACAAAATGTCAGAAACCGAAGCTGTCCGTCTTATCGAGGTAAATCTCGCAAAGGGACCAAAGCGCGGTGCTAAGGCTGATGATGCTGAGACAGAAGTTGAGGCAGATGTAGTTGCTGAAGACGAGCAGGAAGAAGCCGCATAAGAGCCGTCTTTCTTATCAAACAAAAGCCCGGCAGAGATGCCGGGCTTTTTGTTATTCGCTGATAAGTTTCACTTTGTCGCCAACAGATACTGTTCCGCCGGGCGGCATCGCGTTGATCAGGCGGAAAAGATCGAGCTTGCGGTCTGTTCCCAAGATTTTACTCGAAAGTGATGACAGAGTGTCGCCCGGCTTCACTGTCACAACGCGTATACGCAAAGGTTTTATCGCGGCTTTCTCTTCGGGCGTCAGAAGCTTAAAGCTTTGAACAACAGTTTGCGAGGCGGGCATTAGTGCAGAGCTTCCTGCTGGAGCTGCAGTCAGGAAGCGATAGATGCGATTCCCAGCATTGAGCACGAAAATATCGAACTCCCAGCGGTCGGCCTTTGCCTTGGCGCTAGCCGCAGGCATACCATTAAACGTCGTAGCAGTGACGCTGGTGTCGATGAGGCCTGTAACCCAGCCGCTGCGCATGTAGTCGGTCATCGACGGTTTGCCGGAAATTTGTGTCCCGTCAAACCGGATTGCCACTTCTCCCGGACCTGTCGCCATGACAGCATCGGCGCTGTTATCGATGGTGAAGCCTTCAGGAACTGTGAAGCTCACGCCCAGAAGCGGATGAACGAAATTGCGACCCCGCACATAACCTTCCTCCGGCGTATCCCCATACAGAATGCCGTTTATCCCTTCCAGGAATGATTCGCGATCAGTTGTGCCAACACCTGGAGCGCCAATGCGGCGGGCATGGCCGCGGGCAAGTTCAATTCGCTGCGGTGCAGATGGATGGCTGGCCAGGAAGTCAAGGCTGGCATCGGTGGCGCCGGACACGTTACGGAAATCAGCATAGGAGGCCATCGATTGCAGGAAGCGCGGTGCGGCAAACGGGTCATAGCCCGCTTCGCCGATCATCTTGATGCCGATCGCGTCGGCTTGAAGTTCCTGATTGCGCGAGAACTGCGCCATCCGCAGCTTACCGCGGATCAGGGCCTCCTGTCCGGCAGTATCGCCCTGCAGGACTTCCGATACGACGCGTCCGGCAATAACCGCTTCCTGTTCCCGCTGCTGGCGTTCAATCCCGTGATTGGCAATGACGTGCCCCATTTCGTGGGCAATAACGGCGGACAGCTCGGCGCTGTCGTTGGCGAGGGCGAGAAGGCCGCGGGTCACATAAAGATAACCGCCTGGCAGGGCAAAGGCATTGATATTGGGCGAATTGAGAATTGTTATGCGGTAGGTATGGGTCGGGTTGTCTGAAACCGTCGTCAGATTGCCAACGACCTTTGCAACCATGCGTTCCAGCTTCGCATCTTTATACTCGCCGCCATAGGTTGCAAGAATGCGAGGATGCTGTTCGGCACTTAGTTTGGCGAGCCGGTTGTTTTTATTGACATTATCTACAGTGACCGGGTTCGATGATGGGCCAAGGCCTGCATCTTCCTTGGTGACATTCAGTACCTGGCAACCCGAGAGAAAGGCGAGCATCAGCATGACCTGCGCTGGCTTTTTGCCGCGCTTGGCTGCTTGACCCCATCCTCTATTCAGGGGAGATGTGTGCGGATCCAGAATCATATCCTCTTTGTATCAAGTGCCAAGAGACTCGTATGCCTTTGTTCTTGCTAGCCCGATGTGCGGCCCGGAGCAAGAATTTCATTGTTTTCCTGAAAGGGGCAAGGCGTCGAAAATATGTCAAAGATCAGACTCTTTGTTACCGAGGTAATTTCGCAACAGCGCAGGACCATCGTCGGACAGCAAATCCTTGGCCGGTCCAGAAGCGGCAATGAGCCCATTGTCGAGGAACAGCAGCATTGATGCCAGTCGCAAAGCATCGTCCGGATGATGCGTCACCATGATAACTGTCATTCCTGTTTCTCTATGAAGCTCCTCGATGAGATCCAGCATTTCGTGGCGTAAAGCGGGACCAAGTGAGGCGAAAGCTTCGTCAAGAAGCAAGATAGGGCGGTGGCGTACCAGTGCCCGGGCAATTGCTACGCGTTGGCGTTCGCCCCCGGAAAGAGCTTCAGGTTTTCTCCCCTCCTTGCCTGCAAGCCCGACCTTTTGGATTGCAGCCTGAATTTCTGCCTCATCGATTTGGTCCAGCTTCAAATTCGAGCGGCGCCCCAGTCCGACATTGGACGTTACATCAAGATGGGAAAAAAGATTGTTGTCCTGGAACACCATCGAGACTGGCCGACGCGATGGTGGCAAATCGGTAACGTCAACATCATCGATCAGTATTGAGCCTCCAACGGGTTCTTCAAATCCGGCTATGAGGTTGAGCAGGGTCGATTTTCCTGACCCGCTTGGGCCGATAATGGCGGTGATCGTCGAGGCTTTAATCGACACGTCGAAGCGCATCGCCATGTCACCATAGTCAAAACGTACGGCATCAAGACGGACGGAGACACCGTTTGCGTTCGCTGGCTCAGCCATTTTCAATGCCGTCCCTTCTGGCTAATCGCGTTGCGCCTCGATCGGCGATGATCATGAGAATCAGGCACAGCGCAGCAAGGATAAGTGCAAGTCCTGCTGCGTCGGCGGTACGATAGCTGCCCATACGTTGCAACAGCAAATAGGGCAGGGTTAAAACGGTGTTGTTGCCAAACAGCGCAATGGTCCCAAGGTCCCCGAGTGATAGAGCCATGGCAAATGCAAAAGCTATGCCGAGCGGACGCTTTAAAATTGGCCAGTCAATGATCTTAAGCCGATTCCAGCCAACAATGCCCAATTGCTCGCAAAGCCTGTTGTGACGGCTTGCTGCCGTGTCCCATGACGGACGCAGAATACGGAACGCAAAGGGGATGGCCATTGCCGCATTGACACATACCACCATGAAGGGTGCGAGACTGAACGGATCGACGAAATGGCGGGAAAGAATGAACCATCCCGCACCAATGATGATGGGGGGCACCACCATGATCAAGCTTGCGCCAAGGTCAAGGGAGCGCTCGAACATGCCAGCTTTGGCGTAGCGTCGCTGTGCCGCCAAAGACTCCCGAGCAATCACAAGGCTGAGCGAAATGATCAATGACAGTGCAGCTGCGGTTGCGCCAAGAACAAGGCTGGTGACAATGGCGCGCCAGACGGTGGTTTCGGACAGGAGGCGGCCCAGATCCGCCGACAGGCCGGAAACAACAGTGCCCCCCATGGGCAAGGTGACGAATAGAAAGCCAATTATAATCAGAGTCATATTCAACATGCTGTGCGGCCATGAAGGCGTGTCGAAGCGGCGGGTCGTGGTGCGCAAGCTGAAACCTTCTTCTGTTGGGCGTCCCGCAAGTGATAACAGGCCAAGGACAGCGACTGTCAGGCAAAGCTGGAGAAGCGTCAGAGAGACTGCCCGGGCAATATCGAAATCGAAGTGAAGCGACTGGTAGATTGCAACCTCAAGGGTTGTTGCGCGTGGCCCGCCACCAAGTGTCAGCACTACCGTGAATGACGTAATGCACAGCATGAAGATCAGGCCGGCCACGCCTGAAATATTGCGCAGAATGACCGGCCATTCGATCAATTTGAACTGAGTCCAGTTGCTCATTCCCAATTGTGAGGAAAGTTTCCAATAGTCTTCGGGAATGGAATCGAGACTCGAGAGAATGAGCCGTGTCGCCAATGGCAGATTGAAAAAAACATGGGCAAGGAGAATGCCAGTCAGCCCGTAAATATCGGGAATCATATCCAGCCTGAACCATTCGAAGAAAGCGGCGAGCAGGCCGTTTCGCCCGTAAATGCTGGTGATGCCAAGCACAGCGACAAGCGCTGGCAGTGCCAGCGGCAGAGCGAATAGCCGCAGGAGCATCGCGCGGCCGGGAAAGCTTTGCTGCGCATGCAGTGCGCGAGCAAGCGGGATGGCAAATCCAACGGAAAGCACCATGGAGAGAAGTGCTTGCAAGATCGTAAAGCGTGTAATCCGCCATAGGTAACTGTCAAAAGCAGCAAAGCCTTCTGTGCTGCCACGGAAAGCTTCTATTGCAAGGCTAAGAAGAGAGCCGCCCGCCAATACGCCCAAAAAGGCGAGAGCGAGACCTCCCGCCAAGGGTTTCATCGAATGGGCGACCATCTGTGCTACTTGCTCATGGCCTCAAGCCACTCGTCGATCCAGGCTTTGCGATTTGCCGCCACTTCCTCGGATGTGAAAGCTAGCGTCTTTGCCGGTTTGACCAATGTATCAAACGCAGGATTGAGCGGGTTTGAGGTTTTCGCTGCCGGATACATCCAGTTGTTTTCCGGGATGGTATCCTGAAATGCCGGGCTGGTCATAAAGGACAAAAACTGCGCTGCATTTGGATTTTTCGTTCCATTTACAGTTTGCGCTGCAACCTCAACCTGCAGGTAGTGACCTTCTTCGAAAGACGCTGCCTTATACCGCTCGGTCTTGTCTGCGATCAAATGATAGGCGGGCGACGTGGTATAGGAGAGGACCATAGGCGCTTCGCCTTTGGTAAATAAGCCATAGGCTTCCGACCAGCCGGGAGTGACTGTCAAAACGCGATCCTTCAATTTGGCCCAAGCTTCACCGGCCTTGTCGCCGTAAACCGATTTCATCCACAATACGAGACCGAGGCCCGGCGTAGAGGTGCGTGGATCTTCGATGACGATCTTCTGTTTCGGATCACCCTCAACCAGATCCTTCAAACTCACTGGAGCGTCTTTAACTTTCTCGGTGTCATAAATGACAGCGAAATAGCCGTAATCATAGGGAACGAAAATATCGTCCTTGAAACCGCCGGGAATGTCGATAGCACTCGTATCGATGGCGTGCGGTGCAAAAAGCCCGGTTTGCTGAGCCTCGAAAGTCAGGTTCGTATCAAGGCCGAGAACAATATCGGCCTTTGTCGATTCGCCTTCGAGCTTCAAGCGGTTAAGCAGCGCAACACCATCTGCGACGGCTACGAAATCAACTGTGCATGTACATTGTTTTTCGAAAGCTTCTTTGACTTTAGGCCCTGGTCCCCACTCGGCTGTAAAGCTCTCATAGGTGTAGACCGTCAACTTGCCATCCGCAGTTGCGTGGCTGGAAATACCAAATGCCAATGCGCTGGAAACAAGGGCAAACTTCATAAAATCAAGTGGTCGCATAGGCGCCTCCCAGAGTTTGAATTTCAAAAGGACAGGTGCGCCGGCTTGTAAAGCCGCATCTAATCCCTCCGCCGGTGCAAACCGGATCAGGTTCCGCGGGTTGACTGGATTGGTCCCAGCCTCTCAGCCTGTTGATGCAGGCACCCCGTTAGAGCAGCCACCAGATTAAAGATTGTGGCCACACAGCGCAAGCGGCCTAGCCGGTTGTTTTTGTTACGCCTTCCTCCTTGCCACGCCCGCTTTTGCGTCTGGCTATTGCTTGTGGTGGGAAAGACGGGCGGTCATCGAAGCGCGTCTTTTGTAGTAATTCAAGCGATCCGAAGACCGCCCGTCCGGCGATTTTGCATTCTGCCCGTTCCGCTTGGGAGGCTTCGGTGCCGGGGAATGCCATTTGCGGCATGCCATGCGTCGCCTACTCGCCCCTTAAAGTGCTCGTCCAGCACGCGCCGTTCCTAGTAACGGCAGGGGAACCCTTGGACAGAACGTCCCCGGATGGCGGGTCCGTAACCCGCCATCGGAGGCGCCCATCCTTCCCCAAACTTCGAACGGCTCCGGAAGCTGTTTCCCGCGGGGAAGGACAGGAGCAGAATAATTCAGAGCCAAAGCTGTTGGATAAGTTTTGTGAGATTGTTTTTTGATGGGGGGATTAAGTCGTTTGGCATTGGCGCTGTGCACCCTTCGACAAGCTCAGGATGAGGGAGGTGGGTTGATGGCAGGGAGCCATGAGACTCTTCCTCTTCGTTGTTTCGCCACCTTCACCGTCATCCCACCCCTCTCCGTCATCCTCGGGCTCTTGACCCGAGGATCCACAATTCAGTAACGCGAGAAATCATGTCTTTTAGAGCCAAGCACATAAGCAAAGGATCCTCGGGTCAAGAGCCCGAGGATGACGGCAAGGTGGTGTGAGGATGGCGGAAAGGCGGGTGCTTTTTGCACTCTTTCACCCAATGCCCTCCCTCACAGTGAGCATCCTGAGCTAGTCGAAAGGGCGAACCACGCACACCATCAAATGCAGCCAGCGAACCCTCTCATCGTGAGCCACCCCCGATCTAGTTGAGGGTTGAATTGCTCACAACATGATTGCCCTCAAGTTTGAACTCGTCGATAAAGGCACGAATAATTGCAACGAGCATTTCAGGCTGTTCCACACAGGGTATATGCCCGGCATCCTTGATGACTTCGTAGCGTGCGTCCGGAATCAATTTGGCCAGAGAAAGCACCACCTCCGGAGGCGTTGAGCCATCCTGATCTCCGACTATACAGATTGTTGGTTTTGAGATTCTGCTTGCAACGTGCGTGAAGTCAGCATCGCGAAGCGCTGCGCATGTTCCCGCATATCCGGCCAATGGCTGACGGATCAGCATGTTTCGATAACCGGTCAAGGCCGCGCTGCTTTCGCGATGAAACGGCGGTGTGAACCAGCGTTCAAGGACAGCATCAGCAATGCCCTCAATACCATTTGTCTCTAGTGCGGTGATGCGAGCATTCCAAAGATCGGTATCGCCAATCTTGTGCGCGGTGTCGCACAAGATCAGTGCCCGAACCAGGTCGGGCCGTGAAGCATAAAGCCCCTGAGCGATCATCCCACCCACCGAAAGCCCGCAGATGATTGCGTCCTTGACATTGAGAAAATCCAAAAGGCCCGCCAAGTCGCCGATATGATCGTCAATGGAATAGGGAGATGTGCCGACGCTTGAGAGTCCATGGCCGCGTTTGTCATAAGTAACGATGGCAAAATCACCCGCCAGCCGAATAATGACGTCGCGCCATATGCGGAAATCAGTGCCCAATGAATTGGCAAATACGATGACAGGTTTCGATGCTGGTCCGCCAATCAGCTGATAATGCAGTGTCACACCATTTATATCGGCAAATTGCACGTTTCTCTCCCTTTCATACAAATGATACGGTTCTGTAGAATGAACTTCAGGATTCGCATTCATCAAACAGCGCATGACCCCAGCTATTGCCGTTTAACGGCCCGTAAGCAAGGACGAGATTTAACTCCCGTTCCGATTGGAACGGGGCTATCAAGTCTGCGGGACATCAAGGCACAAACAAAGAAAGCATATGAGGCAGCATTATGGGTGACGTATTTATCTGCGACTATATCCGGACGCCCATTGGCCGTTTTGGCGGATCGCTTGCCGGAGTTCGGGCGGATGATCTGGGGGCCATTCCCATCAAGGCATTGATGGAGCGTAACAAATCTGTCGATTGGGCAGCAATCGAGGAAGTGATTTTCGGATGCGCCAACCAGGCTGGTGAAGACAATCGCAACGTTGCCCGGATGTCAGCGCTGCTTGCTGGCCTTCCTGCCGAAGTACCCGGCACGACGATGAACCGTTTGTGCGGATCGGGCATGGATGCAATTATCACTGCGGCGCGTGCCATTCGCGCCGGGGAAATGGATATTGCCATTGCAGGCGGGGTCGAATCCATGTCGCGCGCGCCTTTCGTTATGCCCAAGGCAGATAGCGCATTCTCCCGCAATGCTGAAATATACGATACGACAATCGGTTGGCGGTTTATCAATCCGCTTATGAAACAACAATATGGTGTGGATTCCATGCCGGAGACAGGCGAGAATGTTGCCGAGGAGTTTCATGTCTCGCGCGCCGATCAGGACGCTTTTGCCGTGCGTTCTCAGCAGCGCGCGGGCAGGGCGCAGGACAATGGCCGGCTTGCAAGCGAAGTAACCCCGGTTTCTATCGCGCAAAGAAAGGGTGATCCTCTTGTTATCGACAAGGATGAGCATCCGCGCCCGCAAACGACAATCGAGGCACTGGCCAAATTGCCGACGCCATTTCGAGCTGGCGGAACCGTGACAGCGGGAAATGCCTCGGGCGTCAATGATGGTGCTGCGGCCCTTATTATTGCATCCGAAGATGCCGCAAAGAAATACGGTCTCAATCCTGTCGCGCGCATTCTGGGCGGCGCAACGGCGGGCGTTGCTCCCCGTATCATGGGATTTGGGCCAGTGCCCGCTACGAAGAAGCTGTGCGCACGCCTCGGACTGGCACCAGCTGATTTTGATGTGATCGAACTTAACGAGGCCTTTGCTTCGCAGGGTCTTGCAACCTTACGCGCTCTCGGAATTGCGGATGATGCGCAACATGTCAATCCGAATGGTGGTGCTATTGCCCTCGGTCATCCTCTGGGCATGACAGGTGCACGCATTGCCGGGACAGCGGCGCTTGAGTTGCAACTGCGCGGGGGCAAGCTGGCTTTGGCGACAATGTGTATTGGTGTTGGTCAAGGGATATCGATTGCGCTTGCAAGCGTTTGAGTGTGGGCACCAAGCTGTCTGGTGGAAGCGTTTGACGCATGCTATGGCGGGCCATGAGCAAATTCGTTCTTCTTCTGGGCGGTTCCGTCCATGTCACTGACCGCCTTTTGAAGCAGGTCGCCGGGGCCAGAGTTCTGGCTGCTGATGGCGGTATCGCCCATGCTTCATCCCTGGGCTTGGAGCCTGAACTCTGGCTCGGCGATTTCGACTCGACATCGCCCGAACTGGAAAAACAATATGCGCATGTGCCGCGCAAGGTTTTTCCAGCGGCAAAAGATATGACCGATGGGGAACTTGCCTTGAATGAGGCATATCGGCTTGGCGCGACGGAGGTTATACTTTGCGGTGCATTTGGTGGCGCGCGCACTGATCACACGCTTCTGCATTTGACGATGGCAACGGCCCATGCTGCGCAAGGGCGCAAGATCATCCTTTCAAGCGGGAGTGAAGAAGCTCATCCACTCGTGAGCGGTCAATATGCTTTTGATTTCGCTGATGAGACACAATTCAGCATTGTTGCATTTTCGCAATTACACGGACTTTTTATCAAGGGAGCACGCTGGCCGCTTGAAAATATGGAACTTTCTTTCGGTTCATCGCTTACTGTTTCGAATGCCGTATGTGGAAACCTCCACGTATCGCTCCATTCGGGCAAAGCAGTCCTGATTGCGGCGCCGCCCGTTACCTGACGCTTGTCAATATAAGCGGAAAGTGTAATGTGTGCGACACAGCATTGGGGACGCAAGCTGGTAAGTTTGGTTTTAGAAACGGGAGAGGTCTTCCATGTTGAAAAGTTTATCTACAGTCGCAGTCGCTGCACTTCTGGCATTCTCGGTTGCCGGTTGTACAACCAATGAGAAACGGACTGCCGGATACGGCGTTGGCGGTGCAGCACTTGGTGCATTGGCCGGTGGTGCTATTGGTGGTGGCCGTGGTGCTTTGGCCGGTGCGGCAATCGGTGGTGCATCGGGTGTCGTGGTTGGCGCAGCCACAGCGGACAATGGACGCCGTTATTGCACGTACGAAAATCGCTACGGCGAACGCTATCGCGCGCCTTGCCGCCGGTAAGCAGTTAGTAATTTGTGAAAAACAGGTCGGTTCTCCGGCCTGTTTTTTTGTCGAAGCTATCTGTAATGCGGATAATCTTTCTTCTGCCGTATTGAGGAAGCAGGGTTTTCACGCACTTTATTTAAATGGAGAGGTTATTATGGGAATTCGGTTTGCTGCCATAGCAGCCACTGCGCTTCTGGCATTTACGATTGCCGGATGCGAGACGAGCCAGCAAAATCAACGTGCCGGGACGGGTGCATTGATTGGTGCTGGTGCAGGCGCCTTGGCCGGACAGGCTTTGGGGCGCGATACGAAGAGCACTGTCATCGGCGCTGCCGGTGGTGCTTTGCTGGGTGCAGCCGTGGGTACAGCCACCACACCACGTGGCGGAAAAGAGAATCTGTGCCGCTATCAGCGGCCTGATGGATCAATTTATAACGCTCCGTGTCAGGGCAATGGCGGTGGTGCCTATAGCAATGGCCGATATCCGGATGATGATGGATATCAGCGTCGCAGGTATTCCGATCCTTACCGCGATGATAATTACTGATCGCAGAGTGTCGATTTAGCGCAAACAGGCCGGAATTTCCGGCCTGTTTCGTTTGACAGAACAGATATTCTCATCGACAAGCCCAGACAAAACCTGCTCGAACCTCCGGAATGATAAAGTTTTATGGCCCCACCACTGTTACGCCTTGATAGAATTGCCCTGACTTTTGGCGGTACGCCGCTCCTGACCGATGCGGCCATTTCAGTGAGCGAGAATGATCGCATCGCGCTTGTCGGCCGCAATGGTTCGGGCAAGTCTACGCTGCTCAAAATTGCCGCGGGCTTTGTCACGCCAACGGATGGCGAAGTCTTCAAACATCCGGCCGTTACGGTACGCTATCTGGCTCAAGCACCTGATATGGATGGATTTGCCAATGTGCGGGCCTATGTAGAAGCGGGGCTTGGACCGGCAGATGATCTTTACCGCGTCAGCTATCTGCTTGAGCACCTTGGACTGACCGGCGAGGAGAAGCCGGAAAATCTTTCGGGAGGGGAGACGCGGCGTGCGGCCTTGGCAAAGGTTCTGGCTCCGCAGCCGGACATCCTCCTGCTGGACGAGCCGACCAACCATCTTGATCTCACAACCATTGAATGGCTGGAAGGTGAATTGCGTCAGATACGTTCGGCCATTGTGGTGATATCGCATGACCGGCGGTTTCTGGAGAATGTCAGCCGTTCGACTATTTGGCTGGATCGTGGCGTTACGAAACGACTGGACCAGGGATTTGGCTCGTTTGAAGAGTGGCGCGACAAGGTTCTGGAAGAAGAAGAGCGAGACCTGCATAAGCTCGGGCGTCAGATCGTACGCGAAGAACATTGGTTACGATATGGCGTTACGGCACGACGCAAACGTAATATGCGGCGGTTGGGCGACTTGCAGTCCATGCGCAGCGAGTTTCGTAATCATCGTGGCGCGCAGGGCAAGGCTGTATTGAAAGCAAGCGATGCCAAGGAGTCCGGCAAGCTGGTTATCGAGGCGGAGCATCTTTCCAAGGGCTATGACGGCCGCATTCTGGTGGATGATTTTTCGACCCGTATCCAGCGTGGAAATTGCGTCGGATTTGTGGGGCCGAATGGAGCGGGCAAGACGACACTCCTGTCCATGCTGACAGGATTGCTCAAGCCGGATAGCGGTTTCGTCAAGCTCGGGACCAACCTTGAGATTGCGGTGCTGGATCAGCGGCGTGACAGTCTCAATCTGGAACAAACCTTGTCGGATTATCTGACCGATGGACGCGGCGAGAATGTCATCGTCAATGGTGAGCAGCGCCACGTTGCCTCTTATATGAAGGACTTCCTGTTTCAACCGGAGCAGTTGCGCACGCCAATCCGCGAGCTATCGGGTGGTGAGCGGGCACGTCTGATGTTGGCGCGCGTTTTGGCACGGCCTGCCAATCTGCTGGTGCTCGACGAGCCGACAAATGATCTCGATATGGAAACACTGGATCTGTTGCAGGAACTGGTTGCGGGCTTTGCGGGCACAGTGCTCCTCGTTAGCCATGATCGCGATTTCCTTGACCGTACCGTAACGTCAGTAATTGCGCCCGAAGGCAATGGAAAATGGCTGGAATATGCCGGCGGCTACACGGATATGCTGGCGCAGCGCAGGGAAACTGCGATCGCGACCCGCAAGGAACTGAAGGCGGCCAAACCACAAACCTCGTCCGCTGCACCGACTGAGAAAACAGCTGTGGTGCGAGAAGACAAACGCAAGCTTTCCTACAAGCAGAAGTTTGCGCTTGAGACCCTTCCTGCCAAAATTGAAGCATTGCACGTTGAAATCACGGCGTTGGAAAAGAAGCTTGCCGATCCGGATCTGTTTGCGAAGAATCCAGCCCTTTTCAACAAGACCGTCGAGGAGATTGGTAAAAAGCGCTCCAGCCATGAAGCCCTTGAGCATGAATGGCTGGAACTCGAAATGCTGCGTGAAGAAATCGAAGGCTGAGGCCGTTCGGCATGTTATGAGAACAAACCGGCTTACAATCAACTGGTCTTCGGAGCGAGGCGGGTTGCCAGTGTTTCTATGCGTCCGGCAACCTCGGACAGAACGCCGGTAATCGCCGAGTCATTCTTGTCGGCCTTGGCCAAAGCCTCATCGCGGCTTTTTCGTAAGGCTTCAGCCTCGTTTTCGAGGCCCGTCAGACGCAACTGCAATTCGTGAAGCTCATCTGTAACCATGATTCCGGCCATGACCGTCAGACGCAGATCGCCAATCTCGCCGAACGAGGATTTCAGATGCGTCACGTAACGATCGAAACGTTCTGCCAACCCGGTCAGATGTTGTTCCTGGCCTTCGTCACAAGCCATTCTGTAGGCTTTGCCATCAATCGTTACGGTAACGGTAGCCATGGTTGTTTCTTTCTGTTCTATCGATCAAGAACCGTGCGGATGGATTCCATCGCGGCGACAAGACGGCGAGAAACTTCTTTGTTCGCCGCCTCAAGACGCTCAGCCCGTCCTTCTGATGCGTCAAGCTCCTGTGCCAGCTTGCGACGATCCATATTCATCCGCTGGACCTCTTCTTCTGCTTCAGCAAAATCGCCCTCATGCTCAAGACGCATGTCAACGGCATTCTCAAGAGTGGAGAGGGATTTGGCCAATCTTTCCAGTACTTGTTTGAGGGTGGCTTCAGATGCCATTTTCGACGTTTCCCCTGTGTCTCAATCTTTTCAGCGAATCGCAAAAAGAAGAACGACTTATGACAGAGAGTCTAGTGGTTACATTAATGCTGCGTCAATCAATCCGAACGGCGCGTTGGCACTCATGCACCGATAATAATGTGCTACAATGAATGTCTTCCTGCAATAGCGTCCCAATTTGGCCAGCTTTTGTTGACTCCCTCTCGACTCCTGCTATTTGTCGCGTGCCTTTTGGATATTGTCTAACCGGCATCCAGAAACGGCATCTCTTTTCCACTTCGAAAGACGGTGACTATGACCAATTCTGAAAAATCCAATCAAATGGCCAACGCAATCCGCTTTCTTTCTGCGGATGCAGTGGAAAAAGCCAATTCCGGCCATCCAGGACTTCCCATGGGCGCAGCTGATATTGCGACCGTTCTTTATACAAAGTTTCTGAAGTACGATCCAAAGGCTCCGCATTGGCCAGACCGCGACCGTTTTGTCCTGTCCGCAGGCCATGGTTCGATGCTGCTTTATTCGCTGCTTTATCTGACTGGCTACGAAGATATCGACATTGACCAGATCAAGAATTTCCGCCAGCTCGGTTCGCGTACTGCGGGGCATCCGGAATATGGCCATGCTGCTGGTATTGAGACGACAACTGGTCCACTGGGTCAGGGGCTTGCCAATGCCGTTGGCATGGCATTGTCGGAACGCATCATGAATGCGCATTTTGGCGATGCTCTGGTTGATCACCATACCTATGTTATCGCTGGTGATGGTTGCCTCATGGAAGGCATTAGCCAAGAAGCGATTTCACTCGCGGGTCATCTCAAGCTGAACAAGCTCATCGTTTTCTGGGATAACAATAATATCTCGATTGATGGTCCGGTAACATTGGCCGACAACACCGATCAGCCCGCCCGTTTTGCCGCTTCGGGCTGGAATTCGATCAGCGTTGACGGTCACGATCAGGATGCGATTGCCGCTGCTATCGAGCGCGCCAAGAAATCCGACAAGCCAACCCTGATTGCCTGCAAAACCACAATCGGTTTCGGCGCTCCGACAAAGGCTGGAACGAACAAGGTTCACGGCTCGCCGCTCGGCGCGGAAGAACTCGCCGGTGCGCGCAAGGCGCTTGGCTGGGCTTCGGAACCTTTTGTCGTTCCCACAGAAACGCTCGACGAGTGGCGCCTTGCGGGCCTGCGTTCTGCCAAGGAACACAAGGCATGGACTGAGCGTCTGAAGGCGGTCGATGCTGATCTTCGCTCGGAATTTGAACGGCGCATGCGCGGTGATCTGCCGGGGAACTTCGAAGCGGCCATTACAGCCTATAAAAAGAAGCTTTCCGAAGAAAAGCCAAAGGTTGCGACCCGCAAGGCTTCCGAAATGGCGCTTGAGGTCATCAATGGTGTGGTTCCTGAAACAATCGGGGGCTCTGCCGATTTGACAGGCTCGAACAATACCAAAACAAGCCAGACCAAAGGTATCAGCGCCGACGACTACGGCCAGCGCTATGTTCACTACGGTATCCGCGAGCATGGCATGGCAGCAGCAATGAACGGCATGGCGCTGCATGGCGGCGTTATTCCGTATTCCGGTACGTTTCTGACTTTCTCGGATTACGCACGCGGCGCCATGCGTCTGTCGAGCTTGATGGGTATCCGCGTTATCTATGTCATGACGCATGATTCCATCGGTCTTGGTGAAGATGGTCCGACACATCAGCCGGTTGAGCATCTGGCCGCCCTGCGCGCTATTCCAAACAACTACGTTTTCCGTCCGGCTGACGTTGTTGAAACAGCTGAATGTTGGGAAATTGCGCTCAAGTCACGCACGACGCCATCGACAATCGCCTTGACCCGTCAAAACCTGCCAACAGTTCGTGACGTGCATTTCGATGAAAACAAATGCGCTTATGGTGCCTATGAACTGGCCACTGCAAGTGGCAAGGCTGAGGTCGCGATTTTTGCAACGGGTTCGGAAGTCGAAATTGCACTTAAAGCAAGAACACAGCTTGAGAAGAACGGACATCCGACCCGTGTGATTTCTGTTCCCTGCTTTGAGCTCTTCGAAGCCCAGAGTGAAGACTACAAGCGCACATTGATAGGCGATGCACCGGTCAAAGTAGCGGTTGAAGCGGCAATCCGCATGGGTTGGGACCGGTTTATCGGCACAGATGGGATTTTCATCGGCATGAACGGCTTTGGTGCGAGTGGCCCGATTGAAGAACTTTATGAGCATTTCGGCATCACTGCGTCACATATTGTCGCTGCTGCCGAAGCCAAGTTGAAATAGTCTACCTCATTCCTTCATGATGCACTCAAGGGCACAAATACCCCTAAGGAGAATACAAACATGACAGTTCGCGTTGCAATTAACGGATTTGGCCGTATTGGCCGCAACGTTCTTCGCGCTATCGTAGAATCCGGCCGTACTGATATTGAGGTTGTTGCCATCAACGATCTAGGCCCTGTCGAGACCAATGCGCATCTTATGCGCTATGACAGCGTTCATGGACGCTTTCCCGGCACTGTGACGGTGGCTGGCGACACAATCGATGTGGGCCGCGGACCGATCAAAGTCACCGCTGTTCGCAATCCTGCCGAGTTGCCGTGGAAAGAGCTGAATGTCGATATTGCGCTGGAATGCACTGGCATCTTTACAGCCCGTGACAAGGCCGCAGCGCATCTTGAAGCGGGTGCAAAGCGCGTTATCGTTTCGGCTCCGTCTGATGGTGCCGATCTGACTGTTGTCTATGGCGTCAACGATCACAAGCTGACCAAAGACCATATGGTCATTTCCAACGCGTCGTGCACGACAAACTGCCTTGCGCCGGTTGCTTATGTGCTCAATGAAGCCATCGGCATCGACCATGGTTTCATGACGACGATCCACAGCTATACGGGCGATCAGCCAACGCTGGATACCATGCACAAGGATCTCTATCGCGGTCGCGCCGCTGCCTTGTCCATGATCCCGACTTCAACAGGTGCCGCGAAGGCTGTTGGTCTGGTATTGCCTGAACTCAATGGCAAGCTTGACGGCAGCTCTATCCGCGTTCCAACGCCGAATGTCTCTGTGGTCGACTTCAAATTCGTTGCCAAAAGGTCAACGACTGTTGCGGAGATCAATGATGCGATCAAGTCGGCGGCCAATGGCAAGCTGAAGGGGGTTTTGGGCTTTACCGATGCCCCGAACGTGTCGATTGATTTCAATCATGACCCGCATTCATCGATATTCCACCTTGACCAGACCAAGGTCATGGACGGTACATTTGTTCGCGTTCTCTCTTGGTATGACAATGAATGGGGCTTCTCAAGCCGCATGAGCGACACTGCCGTTGCTTTCGGCAAGTTGATCTGACCGGCTTGAACTGATTTGTTTTCAAATGGCGGGTCGACACACCCGCCATTTTTGTTTTTGATGGTTGTACAGTCGGCTATACGGGCTTTTCCAAGCGGCTGTGTGCAGATGAGGTGGTTTCATGACAAATTTCAAAACGCTTGATGACGCTGATGTTGCTGGAAAGCGCGTTCTGGTGCGCGTTGACCTGAATGTTCCGGTGAGCGACGGCGTCGTGACAGATGCAACGCGGATAGAACGCGTAGCGCCAACGATACAGGAGCTGTCGAAAAAGGGCGCAAAGGTTATTCTGCTTGCCCATTTCGGTCGCCCGAAGGATGGGCCGGAACCACAGTTCTCGCTAGAGCCGATTGCCCATGCGGTCACAAAGGTCATTGACCATAGCGTGCATTTTGCTGCCGATAGTATTGGTGAAAAAGCAGCCGAAGCCGTCGGCAAGATGAAGAACGGCGATGTGCTGCTTTTGGAGAATACGCGGTTTCACAAGGGTGAAGAGAAGAACGACCCGGAATATGTCAAAGCCCTTGCTGCAAATGGCGACATTTACGTGAATGACGCATTTTCCGCTGCGCACCGCGCCCATGCTTCAACCGAAGGTCTTGCCCGTGTTCTGCCAGCCTATGCTGGACGGACGATGGAGGCGGAACTTAAAGCGTTGGAAAAGGGTCTTGGCGCTCCCAAGCGGCCTGTCGTGGCCATTGTCGGTGGCGCGAAGGTTTCATCCAAGCTGGATCTGCTCGGCAATCTGGTGGAAAAGGTCGATGCGCTGGTCATTGGCGGCGGCATGGCAAATACATTTCTTGCGGCACAGGGCGTCAAGGTCGGCAAATCGCTCTGCGAGCACGATCTGGCCGGAACCGCACGCGAGATCATGGCAAAAGCAAATGCTGCAAATTGCACGATCATTCTGCCTGTGGATGCTATCGTGGCCTGGCATTTTGAGGCCAATGCGCCATTCCACGCCTACGGGCTCGATGCCATTCCTGATGATGGCATGATCCTTGATGTTGGCCCGCAATCCATCGAGCGCGTGAAGGCTGCAATTGATGATGCATCCACTCTTGTCTGGAACGGTCCGCTCGGCGCGTTTGAATTGACACCATTCGACAAGGCAACAGTTGCTGCGGCCCGCCATGTTGCCGAACGCACCAAGACCGGACATCTGGTTTCGGTTGCTGGCGGCGGAGATACTGTGTCAGCGCTCAACCATGCCGGCGTTGCCGATGATTTCAGCTATGTATCGACGGCGGGCGGCGCTTTCCTCGAATGGATGGAAGGCAAGCCATTGCCCGGTGTGGACGTCTTGAAGAAGTAAATCTTCACCACAATCAGGCCCGGAAATCGGGCCTGATTACCAAATAAAAGAAAATGTTATCCGGTTAAATCGGTTGAAAAAATTTCAATCGTTTCAATTACTTGGTGTGCCGTTTCGTTTGTCTTAGGCTTCTGTTATGGGGCGGATAAGGGAAAACGGAGTACATTATTCTATGAGCGAACGTCTGGAAGATATAGCGATTGCAATGGTTGCCAATGGCAAGGGTCTCCTTGCTGCTGATGAAAGTTCTGGAACGATCAAGAAGCGGTTTGACAGCATAGGGCTGGAATCCACGGCTGACAGCCGGCGCGACTATCGCGAGATGCTCTTCCGTTCCGATGATGCGATGAAAAACTACATTTCCGGTGTCATCCTTTATGATGAAACCATTCGTCAGAACGCCAAGGACGGAACATCTCTCGTCAAGATCATGCAGGATGCAGGCTGCATTCCGGGCATCAAGGTTGATGCGGGTGCAAAGCCGCTTGCAGGTCACCCCGGTGAAACCATCACTGAAGGTCTTGATGGCCTGCGCGAGCGGCTTGCTGAGTATTACAAACTCGGTGCCCGTTTTTCCAAGTGGCGCGCGGCTATTTCCATTTCCGATGGCCTGCCCACATGGGGCGCCGTGAAGCAGAACGCGCAGGCTCTGGCACGCTATGCCGCGCTTTGCCAGGAAGCTGGAATTGTGCCGATCGTCGAGCCAGAAGTTCTGATGGATGGTACGCCGGGCGACCACTCGATCGAGCGCTGCTATGAAGTCAGTGAATGGGTTCTAAAGACCGTATTCGATGAGCTGTATGATGCACGCGTTGTTCTGGAAGGCATGATCCTCAAGCCAAATATGGTTGTTGCAGGTCAGAAGGCCCAGAAGGCTTCCGTAGAGCAGGTCGCCGAGCAGACTGTACGTTTGTTGAAGTCAACTGTTCCGTCGGCTGTTCCAGGAATCGCATTCCTGTCCGGCGGCCAGACCGAAGAGGAAGCGACCGCGCATCTATCAGCAATGAATGCCAACTTCACCATGCCCTGGAAGCTGACTTTCTCCTATGGTCGCGCCTTGCAGGCAGCAGCTTTGAGCGCTTGGAACGGCAAGTCCGAAAATGTTGCTGCGGGTCAGCGTGCCTTTGCGC
Source organism: Phyllobacterium sp. K27 (assembly GCF_054796155.1). Taxonomy (NCBI): domain Bacteria; kingdom Pseudomonadati; phylum Pseudomonadota; class Alphaproteobacteria; order Hyphomicrobiales; family Phyllobacteriaceae; genus Phyllobacterium; species Phyllobacterium sp. K27. The sequence continues at coordinate 770,085 of NZ_CM139240.1, forward strand.
ATCGCGCGAAAATGAATGGTCTTGCTGCCACCGGCGGCTGGAAGAAAGATCTGGAAAAGGCTGCTTAAGGGTCTCTTAAGCATTTTTTATCCAAAAGCGTATCTCATAGAGCCCGGGTTGGAATCAGCCCGGGCTTTTTCATGGGGACGACCATACACGAATGAAACCTGCGCCATTCCATCCTTTGCTGAGTTGGTTTCTTTATCCTGTCTATGCGTGGCAGGGGATCAATGTACGATTGAAGACAGAGCGAATGATTCCGCCTGTTGGCCTGCCCGTGGGGGAAATTGCGGGCAAAGATCCGGCTATCCGGCTGCTTGTCCTGGGGGACTCGTCTGCCGCGGGTGTGGGTGTTCCTGATGCATGGCAGGGGCTTTGTGTACGGTTGGCAGTCTATCTGCAGGGACGGACGGGCCGTAAAGTCATCTGGCGTGCTGCGGGGTTTAATTCGGCAACATCGGGACAATTGCGCGATCATGTTGTGCCAAATCTTGAACGCGGAATGTGGACGCATATCGTCCTTTCAACCGGCACGAATGACACAAAGAATTTTCACTCGCTGCCGCGCTTCAAGCGTGAGTTTGGTGGGCTTCTTTATGCACTGAGAGCGAAATGGCCTGAGGCCCATGTGGTATGGTCACAGGTGATCGATTTTCGCGAGGTGCCGGCCATGCCGCCATTGCTCGGACGTATTCTGGAAGGCCGCGCGGGTGCGATCAACAAGCTTGGCGAACGGCTATGTCGTGAGCGAATGGCGATACCGGCGGTGCGGTTGCCAATTGAATCTGTTGAAGGCTTTTCCACAGACGGCTTTCACGCCTCGGCACTGGGCTATGATGCATGGGCGAAACATCTTGTTCCTTATATCCTCAATCGTCCTCATGCAGATGAGGGCGAGGCGGCTTCGTAATAATGGTCACGATCCCGCGTGTCTGGAGACACCGACGATCAAAATTGCCAGCACAGCTCCAACCGCGATCTTCCAGAAATCCTTGCGCTTTTTCAATCCGGGCAAGCCCAGCGGCTTAAACAGATGCAGTGCCATGATGACGATGAAGACAAAGGACAGGATTTTGGTCATGGATGATCTATCTGCAATATCCTGTTGATTGAATTGAGCAGTGTGCCAAGCGCAGAGATTTGTCAATTCGCCCTTTGACTCCGCCCGCCGTATTTAGGATGTTCGATACGGGAGGAATTTCATGACATCACATTATGCGCAGGTCTATCAGGACTGGCAGGCCGATCCTTTGGCATTCTGGGCCAAAGCTGCCGTGGCAATCGACTGGATAAAGCCATGGGATCAAGTCTTTGATCCGGATAGCGGACCCTATGGCCGGTGGTATGCAGGCGCTGAGTGCAACACCTGTTACAACGCGGTAGACAGGCATGTTCTGGCGGGGCGTGGTGATCAGAATGCGCTGATCCACGATAGCGCCATAACCGGCACAATCCGTAAAATAACCTATGGCGAATTACAGGCTGAAATCGAAGCACTGGCCGCTGTGCTTGTTGATAATGGAGTCGGCAAAGGTGATCGTGTCATTATTTATATGGCAATGGTTCCCGAGGCTGTTGTCGCCATGCTTGCATGCGCGCGCATTGGAGCCGTCCATTCCGTTGTCTTTGGGGGATTTGCGGCTAACGAGCTTGCAACGCGGATAGACGACGCCAAACCGGTTATGATTATCGCTACGTCCTGCGGGCTGGAGCCGGGCAGGGTGGTCGCTTACAAACCAATGCTCGACAAGGCTATCGAACAGGCCAATCACAAAGTGAACAACTGTCTGATCCTCGTGCGCCCGCAACAGTCACATGAGCTGGTCTCGGGGCGGGATATTGACTATGCACAGGCAGTTGCTGCTGCCGCCGGGCGCAAGGTTCCCTGTGAGCCGCTTAAAGCGACTGATCCGCTTTATATTCTCTATACGTCAGGCACGACGGGGCAACCCAAGGGCGTCGTTCGTGATAATGGCGGTCATCTGGTCGCTTTGGCTTGGTCTATGGGCGCCGTTTATGACACCTATCCGGGGGACGTATTCTGGGCCGCGTCGGACATAGGCTGGGCCGTTGGTCACTCCTACATCGCCTATGCACCGCTATTCATCGGTGCGACGAGCATTCTTTATGAAGGCAAGCCGGTTGGAACGCCCGATGCTGGAACATTCTGGCGCGTCATCGCTGATCACAAGGTCAAGATACTTTTTACCGCGCCGACGGCTTTTCGCGCGATCAAGAAAGAAGATCCCAAAGGCGAGCTTATCGGCGATTACGATATTTCCTCATTGAAGTATCTTTTTCTTGCAGGAGAGCGCGCCGATACGGATACGATCAGATGGGCCGAGGAGAAGCTTTCTGTCCCCGTCATTGATCATTGGTGGCAGACCGAGAGTGGCTGGCCCATGGCGGCCAATCCTGCCGGGCTTGGAATGCTGCCTGTAAAATATGGCTCGCCGACAGTTCCAATGCCCGGCTATGACGTGCAGGTGCTTGATGATGCGGGCCATCCATTGAAGCGCGGCGAGCTTGGCAATATTGTCGTGAAGCTGCCTCTGCCACCCGCATTCCTGCCGACATTGTGGAATGCCGATCAAAGGTTTCGCGAGGCTTACATCAGCGAGTTTCCGGGATACTACAAGACGGCAGACGCAGGCATTATGGACGATGACGGCTATATTTATATTATGAGCCGTACCGACGACATCATCAATGTTGCGGGTCATCGCCTGTCTACCGGGGCGATGGAAGAGGTTCTTTCCAGCCATCCGGACGTTGCCGAATGCGCTGTTATCGGCATTGCTGACAGTGTGAAAGGTCAGGTTCCTTGCGGATTCATCGTGCTGAAATCCGGAGTTACGCGGGGCGAGGCCGACATCGAGAAAGACTGTGTTGCTCTTATGCGGGACAAGATCGGGCCAGTTGCCGCGTTCAAAATGGCGATAACAGCAAAGCGCCTGCCTAAAACACGTTCTGGTAAAATATTGCGTGGAACCATGCAGAAGATTGCAGACCATGAGCCGTGGAACATGCCAGCAACAATCGATGATCCCGCTATTCTCGATGAAATCAAAGCAGTGCTTAATGCGCGAGGAATTGGCACTGGCAATGGTTGACGATCTGCTGTCCGAGGTTAAGGTCAGCAGCAGATCGGAGAGTGACAATGGCTTTGGACGGCAAAATTGCAATTGTAACGGGCGGTGCTCAGGGAATCGGGCTGGGCATTGCAAGGCGCTTTCTTCAAGACGGGGCCAGCGTCATGATTGCCGACATCAATGACAGCCAGGGAGCCGCGGCGGTAAAAGACCTTTCCGCTTTGGGGAAAGTTCGCTTCTCTTCAACGGACGTCAGCAGCAGATTGGATGTACACAATCTGGTAGCAGGAACGGTCGAGGCGTTCGGCGATGTCGATATCCTTGTCAACAATGCTGGCATTGTTCACACGGCAGACTTTCTGGATCTGAATGAGGATGATTTCGATCGCGTTCTGCGAATCAATCTCAAGGGATCATTTCTTTGCGGTCAGGCGGTGGCGCGTCACATGGTCAAAAAGATAAAAAACGGAGGTGGTGTTGGCTCCATAGTCAACATGTCGTCGATTAACGCAGTCGTCGCGCTCCCGGATCAATTCGCCTATTCCGTTTCTAAGGGCGGTGTCAGCCAGCTGACCAAAGTTATGGCTCTTTCGCTCGCACCTTACGGGATTCGCGTGAATGCAGTAGGGCCGGGCTCGATCAAAACCCAGATGCTGGATACGGTCAATTCGGATGCGGCAGCAAAACACCGTATATTGTCCAGAACGCCGCTGGGCCGGGTGGGAGAGCCATCGGAAATAGCGGCTGTTGCGGCATTCCTGGCCTCTGACGAAGCAAGCTATATAACAGGTCAAACGATCTATGCCGATGGCGGTCGGTTGCCGTTGAATTATACAGTACCGGTCAAAGTATGATTTTCATGCTGTTGACATGCTACTGACAGAAGGTTGTCAGGAGGGGTATGCCATTATGTTCCGGTAGTCAGAAGGAGACAGGGATATGGCTTACCTCGATTTTGATATCGTGCAGAGCGTAAAGCATTGGTTTTCCGAGTTTGCGATTCATCAACAGGAACTGCGTGCGGAACGGCATCTCAACTCGCTTCCTGAACATCTCTTGAAGGATATTGGCTGGCCGGACGTTTATGCCGAACGACTGGCAAAGCGCAATTCCTTGAATGAAGGAGACATTGCCGAGCGTAGCCCCCGTGGCGAAATTGCGCCACGGAAATTGGACTGGCCGAAACAGTATGAGGCCTTAAAGACCCGTAAATCCAGCGCCTTAGAGATGGGGTGCTGAATGCCACTGGGAAGGGAACTTCAATGGAGAAGAAACGAACAGTTGGATTTGTTTTCGTTGAAGGTTTTGCCGACTGGGAGTTTGGCATGCTTTCCGGCTCGGTCAATGAGTGGTTTGGTGGCCGAGCCGTTTGCCTTTCCCCTTCTTCCGGCCCCCTGAAGTCAATTGGTGGTTTTCGCCTGATCCCGGATCGCAGCGTTGCATCATCAGAAAATCTTGATCTTGATGCGGTAGCGGTCATTGGGTCCGACACATGGTCTGGACCCGATGCTCCTGACATAGCGCCCTTGTTGAAGGACGTTTTGGCGCGCGGTGGAATTGTCGGTGGCATATGCGCCGGTACTCTTGCTCTGGCGCGTGCCGGTCTGTTTTCAGGGCGCAAGCACACCAGCAATGGAGCCGGTTGGATCGAATCGCGTCTCGATACTTATGCCGGGTCTGAGCTTTATCAGGATGTGCCTTATGCGGTCCGCGATGGGCATGTCGTCAGCGCGGCGGGCACGGCCCCTGGAACATTTGCAATTGCGTTTCTTGAAGCGCTCTTTCCCGAACAAGCGCCTCAGGTCGCCGAGATGCGCGAAATGATTGCAAGAGAATTTACTTCCCGAAGTGAGAGGGATTAGCGATGCGCAGAGCAGACCGACTTTTCCAGATTGTGCAGAAGCTGCGGGGCGGGCGACTTGTGACGGCAAGACAACTCGCGGAAAAACTCGAAGTGTCAGAACGTACAATTTATCGCGACATTGCCGATTTGCAATCGACGGGTGTTCCCATCGATGGCGAAGCAGGCGTCGGCTATATTCTGCGGGAAGGTTTTGACCTCCCGCCATTAATGTTCACACGGGATGAGGTCGTGGCGCTTGTTGCCGGCGCACGGCTGATAACCGCCTGGGGTGGCGCTTCCATGGCACGCGCGGCTGAAGAGGCGATTATCAAGATCGGAGCCGTGCTGCCGAAGGACGAGCGCCCGCGTATCACCAATACACATATTCATGCATCGGGCACAAATATCAGCGATAGTGCACGGGACGTGATTGATCTGGCAGAAAATGCAGCCGAACAATGCCGTGTTCTTTCGATCACCTATACTGATCTTGAAGGCAAGGACAGCACCCGGGATATCAGGCCACTCGGTCTGTGGTTTTGGGGAAAGGTCTGGACATTGATCAGTTGGTGCGAACTGCGCAATGATTTTCGGACGTTCCGGATTGACCGGATTACGAAGGTCGAAAAGGCTGACCGTATTTTCCGGCAGGAGCGCGGCAGGACACTTGCCGATTTCTACCGTCGGGTGGAACTGAGCGAGACGCCCAATACAGAAACGCAGCTTTATAAAGCGTCTTAATTGCGCCGTTGATTAGCGGCGGTCACAAAGTTGCACGCGATATAGCATAGGTTACGAAATGGTAGCCATCCTCCTCAGTTTCGCGCGTTATGGCCATTCCGAGCTTTTCGGCGACTCGAATTGAAGCGCTGTTGCGAGGATCGATGTCGGCGATAATGCGATCGGCAGCAGTCACCTTGAAGCCATGTGCAAGAACGGGCTTACCCGCTTCCGTTGCAATGCCTTTGCCCCAAGCAAGGCGATTGAGACGCCAGCCAATTTCCACATCGGGACCAACGCCATTATGTGGAATCAACAGCATCCAGCCAAGAAACCGATCAGAATATCGTTTCTCGAAAACTGACCAATAGCCGAGACCGAGACCGAAATCGGTTGTCATCCGGTCCATCAGAAACTGTCTGTGGCGGGTCTCATCGTTCCATGGGCCGGGAATAAACTTTGTCACAGCAGGATCGCGATCCATGGCGATGCAGTCTTCGAAATGATCCATGGTCCGCGGCCGTAAAAGCAAACGCTCAGTTTCAAAGCTTGGCAGCATAGCGAACTCCTAAAAGCAGAAAGCCCCGTCATGAACGGGGCTTTCTGTTACATAATCAGTCCAAAGAAGTGGAGACGATTATTGTTCCTCGTCTTCGTCATCCTGACGACCCTTCAGAGAGGAAAGCTTGGCGAAAACCTTGTCCGCATCAAGCTCCTGGTCTTCTTCACGAACCGTTGGCTGAATGTCCAGATTTTCCGTAGCGGAAGCTGGCAACAATGTATCGCCACCTTCGCCGGGCTGTGCGGGACGTCCACGCGAAGAACGCTCGACTTCAATATCCAGATCAATCTGCGACGATAGACCAAGTGTCACCGGGTCCATAGGCTGCAAATTGTTGGAGTTCCAATGGGTGCGGTTACGGATCTGTTCGATGGTCGACTTGGTTGTGCCGATCAGGCGCGAAATCTGCGCATCTTTGAGCTCTGGATGATTGCGAACCAGCCAGAGAATAGCATTCGGACGATCCTGACGCTTGGACAAAGGCGTATAGCGGGGCCCCTTGCGTTTGGTCTCGGGAACGCGGACCTTGGGGTCCGAAATCTTGAGCTTATGGTTCGGGTCTTTTTCGCCCTTGGCAATTTCTTCACGTGACAGCTGTCCGGTGATCAATGGATCAAGACCCTTGATGCCTTGAGCCGACTCACCGTCCGCGATAGCTTTGACTTCAAGCGGATGCAGCGTGCAGAAAGCAGCGATCTGATCGAAAGACAGGGCCGTATTATCGACAAGCCAGACGGCCGTTGCCTTTGGCATTAGAAGCTGGGTGGCCATGGATATAGTCCTCTTGTTCGTCCGCTCCGGAGGGGCGGGACGTGGGTTCAACCACAATTTCCGGGATTTCGAGGCGTTATATAGCGTTATTTTAATCGATGAGCAAGAATCGCTTTGGGGATTCGGTGTCATGTTCCAAATATCTGCACATTGTGTTGAACAGGTGTTTCATCAAACTGTCATGTAAGCGTCATGACACTGCAACACATGCACGCGATCAGTCTCTTCAAATCAATCGGAGATTGTCCCAATGTCGCATCGTTCCCTCACCCTTGGTCTTTGGACCATTCTGGCTGCATCCGCGGCAATGCCCGCAATGGCGGAACCAGTGTTCAACCGCATTGCGAGCTTTCCGGTTGTCTCCAACCTCCCGAAGGATGCGGACTCGTCCAAAGTGACCTCTTCCGAGATCATCACAGCGTCAGAAGATGGCAAGACATTGATTTACTCCGACAGCCCCAATGGTGCGATCGGCTTTATCGATATCACTGATGCGACCAAACCGCAGGCACTTGGACAGCTCAAGCTGGACGGCGAACCCACATCGGTCGCAGTAGCAGGGGCAAATGTCCTTGCAGCAGTCAATACCTCCAAGGACAAAGTGAATCCATCGGGCCGCCTCGATATTGTCGATCTCGTTTCCCGCAAAGTGATTGCGACATGCGATCTTGGTGGCCAGCCCGATTCCGTTGCGGTCTCACCGGACAAGACTTTTGCTGCCATAGCGATTGAAAATGAACGCGATGAAGACTTGAATGATGGGGAAATGCCGCAGCTTCCGAGCGGCAATCTCAAAATATTCTCGTTGAAGGATGGTGTTCCGGATTGCGCAGCGGCCAAGACGGTCGAGCTTGCCGGTCTGTCGGAAATCGCTCCCGAAGATGCCGAACCTGAGTTTGTTTCGATCAATCAAGAAAACCAGATTGCGGTAACGCTGCAGGAAAACAATCACATCGCGATTGTCGATGCAGCGACGGCGAAAATTACAAATCATTTTTCCGCTGGGTCAGTCGATCTGGATAAAATCGACGTGAAAAAAGACGGTGCGCTCCGGTTCGATGGGAGCGCAAAAGGTGTGTTGAGGGAGCCTGATACAATCAAATGGCTCGATAATGACCGCGTGATCATTGCCAATGAAGGCGATTACAAGGGCGGATCGCGCAGCTTCACAATATTCACCAAGGACGGCAAGGTTGCTTACGAATCCGGCGTCTCGCTGGAACATAAGATAGCTGAAGCAGGACACTATCCTGACAAGCGCAACAAGAAGGGCGTTGAGCTTGAAGGCGCGGAAGTTGGCAAATTCGGCGACACGAACTATCTCTTCGTTGCCAGTGAGCGTGCGTCGATCGTTGGTGTCTACAAGGATACAGGCGCTGACCCGGAATTTGTTCAATTGCTGCCGTCGGGGATTGCTCCTGAGGGTGTTCTGGCGATTCCGTCCCGCAATCTGTTGGTAACAGCCAATGAAGCTGATCTGGTTGAAGATGGCGGAGCGCGGTCGCATGTCATGATCTACGAACTCAAGGATCAGAAGCCGAACTATCCTCAGATCGTTTCGAAGATGAATGATGATGGAACGCCGCTTGGCTGGGGTGCTTTGTCAGGCCTGGTTGCCGATTTGAAGGAAGCGGGCAAGCTCTATGCCGTATCCGACTCCTTCTATTCCGCCACCCCTTCGATCTTCACGATTGACGCAAAACAGAGCCCGGCAAAAATCACCGAAGCGCTGATCGTCAAACGCGGCGGACAGGCAGCGCAGAAACTCGACCTTGAAGGCATCACCACGGATGGCAATGGTGGCTTTTGGCTGGCCAATGAAGGTAATCAGGATAAGCTTATTCCCCATGCAATTATCAATGTAAATGAGAAGGGCGAGATCAAAAAGGAAATCGCACTTCCTGAAGAACTTCTATCCAGTCAGATTCGCTTCGGTCTGGAAGGGATTACGCGTGTCGGAGAGGGTGATGACGCCACATTATGGATGGCGATCCAGCGCGAGTGGAAGGATGATGACAAGGGCTTCGTCAAACTGTTGAACTACAACATCAAGGACAAATCATGGACGGCTGTCTCCTATCCGCTCGACAAAACCGAGGCAGGCTGGGTCGGGCTTTCTGAAATCACCGCTCATGATGGCCAGCTTTATATCATTGAACGCGACAATCAGATTGGCAGCAAAGCGGTCAATAAGCGGCTCTATCGTGTGGCGCTTGAAGGCTTAAAACCTGCCAAGATCGGCGAAAAGCTTCCGGTCGTTGAAAAAGTGCTGACCCATGATTTCATTGACGATCTCAAGAGCACCAATGGCTATATTCTGGACAAGCTGGAAGGCTTTGCCATTGATGTTGATGGCAATGGCTATGCCGTCACCGATAATGATGGCGTCGACGATTCATCGGGTGAAACCCTGTTCTTCAGCATTGGTAAAGTTCAGGCTACACACTGACACAAGCTGTTAATGATATAGAGGCCGCGAACAAGCGCGGCCTTTATACCTGGATTTAGCTGACATCCAGAACGATCTTACCGATGTGCTGGCCGTCTTCCATACGTTCATGCGCGCGCCAGGCTTCATGGAGCGGGTAGATCATATCGATCACCGGCGCGACTTTACGCTCTGCCAGGAGCGGCCAGACTTTAAGCTCGAGTTCGCGCGCAATTCCTGCTTTGAAATCGACCGTCCGGGCTCTCAGCGTTGATCCTGTGTGCTGCAAACGTTTGACCATCAGTTTGGTCATATCTGTTGTTGCCTTGGCACCGTTGAGAAAAGCAATCTGCACGATACGACCGTCCATTGCCGCCGCGTCATAGTTCCGGCCGATATAATCACCACCGACCATATCGAGGATCAGGTTGACGCCCTTGCCATCGGTAAGCCGCTTTACGACCTCGACGAAATCCTCATTGCGATAATTAATTGCATGATCGGCCCCAAGTTTGACGCATGCCTCACATTTGTCGTCAGAGCCTGCCGTTGTAAATACGGTCGCCCCGAATGCCTTGGCAAGCTGTATTGCTGTCGTGCCGATGCCGGATGATCCGCCATGGACGAGAAAGGTCTCGCCGTTTTGCAAAGCGCCCCGCTCAAAAACATTGTGCCAGACAGTGAAGAAGGTTTCGGGAATTGCTGCTGCCTCGCTATAGCCGTAGCCTGCCGGGATCGGCAGTGCATTGGACTCATGAACCGTACAGTACTGGGCATAGCCCCCACCCGCCACCAGTGCCGTCACGCGCTCACCAACCCGAAAACGGGTTACGCCTTCACCTGTAGCAACAACGTCGCCGGAAATTTCCAACCCCGGAATATCTGAAGCGCCTTGCGGTGGTGGATAATGGCCCTGTCGTTGCAAAACATCGGGACGATTAACGCCCGCAGATCGCACACGCACGAGAAGCTCCCCGGATCTGGGTGCAGGGACGGCGCGTTCACCCGCTTTGAGCACCCTTGGACCACCGGGCGAGCTGATCTCGATTGCCGTCATCACCGTTGGAATCTCTTCGGCCATTGTGTACTTCCCTGATATTGATTCGCTGGAATGATTTGCAATTCCAAGCAGTTGAAATGTATCCTATTCTCTTAGACCGACAAGTGGAGGAAAGAATGTCACTTTTCGATGAAGAGCCACGGCGCAAAACCGTTCACGATATCGGGCAGGACTTGTCGCTGCTGTCTGTTGCAGAACTTGATGACCGGCTCGAACAGGAGCGTTCGCGCAAGGGCGATAGCAAGGTTGCGGCGGAGGCGCTCTTTCGCTGAGTGGCCTCAAATGGCTGCTGGTGCCATCAAGTTTCCGCATTGATAACCGAGACAAAGTTACTGCCCTTCCAATTGAGAGTCGTCTCTCTCCCCGCTCGTAAGGATATCTTGTGTTTCGTTCATTCATCCAGGTCTTTGCGCTTCTTTGCGGCACATCTTTTCTTGTTATGGCTTCGGGCCTGCACGGATTGTTGCTGCCCCTGCGTGGTGGGGCCGAAGGGTTTTCGACGACATCGCTCGGTTTACTGGGAACGGCATGGGCAGGTGGTTTTATAACAGCCTGTGTTCTTGCACCGCGCCTGGTCAGGCGTGTGGGGCATGTTCGTGCATTCAGTGCCTTTGCTGCGATTGCGGCAATCGTTGCATTGATGACAGGAATTCTTGTTAATTCCACAGCTTGGATTGTCCTGCGTGCCCTTACCGGATTTGCCATGGCCGGTTCCTATATGGTGATCGAGAGTTGGCTCAATGAACGGGCAACGAACACCAATCGCGGCCAGATTTTCGGTCTCTATATGGTGGTCAATTTCGGCTCAATAACGGTTGGCCAGCTGATGATTGGATTTGGTGACGTGCACAATGGTACGTTCTTTATGCTGTCAGGCATATTGTTTTGTCTCGCCTTGATCCCGACAGCCATTTCAACAGCCAGCAGTCCAAAACCATTGACAGAAGTGCAGCTTGACCTGCGCGCTCTTTACCGCAACTCACCGGTGGCTTTTCTCGGCTGTATACTCATCGGTGTTGCCAATGGTGCCTTCGGCACATTGGGTGCTGTATATGGTGCTGCGACAGGGATTTCTGTCGGTGAAATCGCGTTGATGATGAGCGCTTCGGTTCTGGGCGGTGCGCTCATGCAAATTCCGATCGGGCGCATGTCGGATCGGACTGATCGGCGCTATGTGTTGGCCTTTGTCGGTGGGGCTGCGGCATTGATTGGGCTGTTGATTTTCTTCATCGCTCCGAGACATGCCACGGTCATTCTCATCATGACGGCAATCTATGGTGGCTTAGCCTACACGCTCTATCCTGTGGCAGTTGCGCATGCCAACGACTTTTCGGACTCCGAAAATTTTGTCAAAGTAACGAGTGGCCTGTTACTGCTTTATGGTTTCGGCACGATGATTGGCCCGGTGCTGGGCGCTGGAGCGATGGAGACTATCGGGGCGGAAGGATTGTTTGCAATCACGGCCCTGGCTCATGCGGCGATCATGTGTCATGCGATCATTCGCTCGCGGATGCGGGCCCCGGTGCCGATGGAACTCAGGGATAATTTTCAGACAGTGCATTCCGAACGCGCAACACCGGAAGGCGTAAGACTTGATCCGCGTGCGGAGACTTTGCCTGAGTAACGACAAATCCGTTGACATTGCTGACAGTTTAAACCGAAACTGCAACATGGTCGAAACAGATGCATTCGTTGCAATTTCTGATCCCAACCGGCGATACCTGCTTGAGGAACTAAGGCGGGGTCCAAAAACCGTGAATGAACTGGCGTCCGGCCTTCCCATATCGCGTCCTGCGGTTTCCCAACATCTTAAAGCATTGCTCGACGCACAGTTGGTCTCGGTAAAATCAGAGGGTACGCGCCGTATTTACGCGGTTGAGGATAGCGGTTTTTTTCATTTGAATCTGTGGCTTGACCAATTCTGGAACGAATAGTCTCAAGAGGCATGAAAACCCGGCTGTCTGACAAAGACGTACCGGGTTTTCTGATCTACCGCGTGATATACTCAGGCGGAATTCGGGGTCTTGTTTGCCTTGCGACCCGGAGTCATTCAGTGGTGAGTAACGAGCGTACGAATTTTTTCGATCTGCTCTTTCAGCACAAGCTTGCGACGCTTGAGGTCGCTAATCTTAAGGTCGTCCGTAGCTGGACTTAGCATTGCATCGGAGATCTCTTTCTCAAGTGCTCCATGCTTACGTTCAAGCGTTTCAAGATGAGACTCAATGGCCATGCGGCTTCTCCCTTGGTTCAATTTCCTTGCTCGTAATGCCCTGCCAGCCAAAGTGACATTATGACAGAGCCGTGACACTCTGCCACTACTTGAAGCAATTGTCGAATATGTTTCGCAGGATTTTATTGTCACATGAAATGTGATATTGCGGCATACCGGCAAGTGACAGCGTTGCTCCGGACCGCAATTGGTAAGTCTACAGCAAAATACCGGGAATCACTGCATGTCCGATCAAGATCAGGCTGACATTCGATTGGCAGTCGCAAGATTGAAGCAAGAGCATCTGGACTTCGATGCAGCCATACAAGCAATGATCCAGGTTGGTTGCGACCAGCTGCGTATCCAGCGCATGAAAAAGAAGAAACTCGTTATCAAAGACAAGCTCATCGAGCTGGAAGATAAAATTATCCCCGACATAATCGCCTGATATGAAAGAGCAATCTGCCGTGCTGTGACTTATGCTTGCGGCCTCGCTGCTTTTGCACTAATCCCCCCATTCCATTATTAGAGGATGCTCAATGGCTGATACACGTGCTGACGTCGCAATCATTATGGGAAGCCAGTCCGATTGGTCGACCATGCGTCATGCGGCCGAAACGCTGGACAGTCTTGGAATTTCTCACGATGACCGGATCGTCTCGGCTCACAGAACGCCCGACAGATTGGTCGAATTCGCCAAGGGTGCGCGTGAATCCGGTTTCAAGGTCATTATTGCGGGTGCCGGTGGTGCTGCGCATCTGCCTGGCATGGCCGCATCCATGACGCCTTTGCCGGTTTTCGGTGTTCCTGTGGAATCCAAGGCTCTCTCTGGCCAAGACTCGCTTCTTTCCATCGTTCAAATGCCGGCGGGTATTCCCGTGGGAACATTGGCAATCGGCCGGGCAGGCGCGGTCAACGCTGCATTGCTGGCGGCAGCGGTTTTGGCTCTGCATGACACGGAACTGGCAAAACGACTTGATGCTTTCCGGCAGGCACAGAGCGAGAAGGTTGCGATGCGGCCTTCCGACGAGGTGTAAGAATGATTCCTGCAGGTTCAACGATTGGCATAATCGGTGGTGGACAACTCGGGCGCATGCTGGCTATGGCCGCGGCGCGTCTTGGTTACAGGACAGTGATACTGGAGCCGCAAGCAGATTGTCCCGCCGCGCAGGTCGCTAATGAAATTATCGTTGCTGCCTATGACGATCCCAATGCTCTGGAGCAATTGGCTGAGCTGAGCGACGTTATTACCTACGAATTTGAGAATGTGCCTGTCGATTCTGCGGAACTCCTGAGTGAACTAAAGTCGGTTTTTCCGCCAGCAGAGGCACTGAAAGTCTCGCAGGATCGTGTCACGGAGAAGCGATTCCTCAACAAGCTCGGCATCCAGACTGCACAATGGCGTGTTGTCGAAAACGAGGTGGAGCTGGAAGCCGCTTTGCTTGCCTTTGGTGGCAAGGGCATCCTCAAGACCCGGCGCTTTGGTTATGACGGAAAAGGACAGGCGAAGTTTTCCGGTGTGCCGGGCGAGACGGCCAAGGCTGGGTTTGCCGCTATTGGCAATGCTCCTTCCATTCTCGAAGCGCTGGTGGACTTTACCCACGAGATATCGGTAATTGCAGCGCGTGACGAAGCCGGCAATATCTGTATCTATGATATTGCCGAGAATGTTCACAAGGACGGAATTCTCGCAAGCTCGACGGTGCCTGTTTCCGTGTCTTCGACAATTGCGGGTCTGGCGGCGGATGCAGCCCGCAAGCTGTTGGAAGGATTGAACTATGTCGGTGTTCTCGGCATGGAGTTCTTTGCGCTTGCCAATGGAACGTTGCTTGCCAATGAATTTGCGCCGCGTGTACACAATTCGGGGCACTGGACAGAGGCGGCATGTGCCGTATCGCAGTTCGAGCAGCATATACGCGCTATCACAGGGTTGCCGCTGGGCGATACAAGGCGGCATTCCGACTGTGTGATGGAGAATCTCATTGGTGACGATATTGCGCGGGTGCCGGACCTGATGAAGGAAACCGGAGCAGTGGTGCATCTTTACGGCAAGGCCGAAGCACGCCCCGGCCGCAAGATGGGTCATGTGACTCGCATAACGAAACGTCTTTGATTGCTGAAAAAGATAAGTTTTCTCGCTGAATCATGAGATGAATCGCGGGATGGGAGTTGACAATGTGGGCATTCCTTGGCTATTTCCCCGCAACGTGTTTCCGGCGCGCTTAAAGGCGCGCTTTTTATTGGTGCCCGGTTTCGGGCGAAAGATACCGGTGCTGAAATGAAGATCAAGAATTCGCTTAAGGCTCTCAAAGCCCGTCATCGTGACAATCAGCTGGTCCGTCGCAAGGGCCGTATGTACATCATCAACAAGACTGCTCCGCGCTTTAAAGCACGCCAGGGCTGATCTTTACCGTTTCACGGTTATTTGCATTTGACGTTTTGCTGATACGGGCTAACATTCGTATCATGCGGAACGTCTTTGCTATTTTACTTGGGTCGTCAATCGCTCTTTCGCCAATGATTTCAATGGCGCAAGAAAAAGTTGAGGCGCAAGAACAGGCTGCCACTCCACAACAGGCGGCATTGCCCGGCAAAACATTGGCCGAGAAGCGGGCCGCGCGGCTGGATGAGCTTTTCAGCCAGTTGAAGCGGGAAACCAACGCGATGAAAGCATCGCGCATTGCCTCACAAATCCAGACTCAGTGGCAGAACTCCGGCAGCGCCAGCATCGACCTGATGATGGACTGGGCCGCTAAGGCTATGGAAAACAAGAAATATTCCGTTGCACTGGATTTTCTTGATCAGGTGATCGTTATGCGGCCGGACTATGCGGAAGGCTGGAATCGTCGCGCCACGCTGAACTATGTGACGAATGATTATGGACGCGCTATGGCGGATATCCAGAAGACGCTGGCGTTGGAGCCGCGGCACTTTGGAGCCATGGCCGGGATGGCTGCCATTCTCAAGGAGACGGGCCGCAAAGAGGCAGCGCTGGGCGCTTTCGAACAGGTCCTGAATGTTTATCCGATGATGCGTCAGGCGCAGAAGGAAGTCGGTGAACTGGCAGATGAATTGACCGGTCAGCGCACCTGATTTCGGTGATTGCAACCGATTGCACTTAAATCACTACTATTGATTGTAATTCTTCCGCCAGATTGTCCGTTTTTCTGGCAAATTGTAAGTTCTTGTCTCGCAAAATTGCAAATTCCGGCGATGCTTGATGCACGCCGGAATCTTGGATAGCAGGCTCACTTGGAGCGTTGGATGTCAGACGCTGGTCAGACCGTCGGAGCCAATATAAGCGATGCGCAGCATATTGGTTGAACCTGGGGTGCGCAGCGGTACACCAGCCGAGATGATGATGCGGTCACCCGGATTACCGAACTCTTCCTGATAGGCAATGTGGCAGGCACGATCGACCATCTCGTCTAGGTCATAGGCCTCGTCGGTTACAACGCAATGCAAGCCCCAGACGAGGGCCAGCTTGCGAGCGGTTTCAACCACAGGGGATAGTGCGATGATCGGCAGAAGCGGCCGCTCACGGGCTGCACGCAAGGCAGTGGTGCCCGAGGCCGTATAGGTGACGATGGCTGACAGGTTGAGCGTTTCGGCGATCTGCCGGGCAGCGAGCGAAATCGCATCGGCGCCAGTCGCATTCGGCTCAGGGCGCTGAGCATGGATAATGCCGGAGAAATTCGGATCGCGCTCGACCTTTTCGGCAATACGCGCCATTGTTGCAACGGCCTCTACGGGATAATCGCCGGCTGCAGATTCTGCCGAAAGCATGACCGCATCGGCACCTTCGAACACGGCGGTTGCGACGTCGGACACTTCTGCGCGGGTCGGCACGGCGGCGGTGATCATTGACTCCAGCATCTGGGTGGCGACAACGACAGGCTTGCCCGCCCGGCGGCATGCCCGGATGATTTGCTTCTGAATGCCGGGTACTGATTCCAGCGGCATCTCAACGCCGAGATCGCCGCGCGCAACCATGAGGGCGTCGGAAAGCTCAATGATCTCATCAAGACGGGTAACGGCCTGCGGCTTTTCAATCTTGGAAAGGAGAGCAACGCGGCCGCGCGAGATCTTGCGGACTTCGGCAAGATCCTCCGGCCGCTGGATAAAGGACAGGGCAACCCAGTCGACTTCCTCTTGCAGCACGGCATCAAGATCGCGGCGGTCCTTTTCGGTCAGAGCGCCGACATCAAGCGTGGTATCGGGCAGGCTGACACCCTTCTTGTCGGAAATACCCGTTCCGGACACGACCCGGCAGCGAATATGCTTGCCATCGGAAGCTTCAGCGACAAGCGCCAGCTTGCCATCATCGATCAAGAGGCGATGACCGGGCTCAACAGCTTTGAGAATTTCCGGATGCGGTAGGTAAACGCGAGTATTATCACCAAGTGCTTCATTGTTGTCGAGCGTGAAGGTTTGCCCCGCAACGAGTTCAACCTTGCCATCGGCAAATTTGCCCACGCGCAGCTTCGGGCCCTGCAGATCGGCGAGAATGCCGATTGGCCGACCGACTTCTTTTTCCACATTGCGCAGACGGCGTACAAGTTCGCGCATCAGATCGTGGCTGGCATGGCTCATATTGATGCGGAAGACATCAGCACCGGCTTCGAACAGTTTGCGGATCATGCCTTCGTCGGAAGAAGCGGGTCCGAGCGTGGCGAGAATTTTTACCTTACGGCGACGTCTCATTGAGGAGGGGTATCCGTTACAATTGGAGATGAGGGAGGATTTTCTTCTGTCAGCTGGACCATCCAGCTTGTCTGCTCGCCCGTATCATATTCCTGGAATCCGGAGCGCTGGAAACCGCGTGCGAAACAGTCATTGATACCGGTTATCTTGAACTGGTTTTCGGCAACGCACATGTTGATCTTGCCGTCCCAGCGTCCGCCGCTTTGAGCATCTTCGGCGTAGAGATAATAATAGCGCGATGTCAGCGGTCCGACAACCAAGGTGGTGCAGGAAGATGCGTTGACATGCCACCAGCCTTCGGTGATCCAGCCGGTCTTGGCGCGGTAGCCAAGCGCAACGCCGACAAGGTTTTGTGTGGCATTACAAACACGGAAATCGGCATAGGCCTTGGTCGGCGTGAAAACGCTTGCCCCAACGAATATGAACAGAAATGCCGCGAGGAAGCTTCCCCATCTTAGCTTTATGCTCATACCCAATATTGCCTCCGTCCGGTCTTCTAGGGTCCTGCCAGCGCTAAAATCAAGCCAATGGCTTCAGGGCAGGTAGACGAGGTTCCTTTTCCGTAGTTTCGCGCGCATTGTCAACGCGTGAATAAGTCGTAGAGGGGTGCCGCGACAAGATTGTGATCGGCTGTGGTGTTTTTGGGACGATCTGGCTCAGAGCTTTGATCTAATCGATTTGTTATGACACCTTGTCCGTGGTCGCTTCATCCTCTTCGTCTTCATCGTCAGACTCAATTATGTCCCACATGAAGGCGTGCAAACGCTCCTCGATACTTTTCTTCGAGGCTCCGGATTTTTCCATCTCACGTTTGATTTTGAAGAACTGATCTCTGTCAGCAGGCGTGAGATATTTGGTGGCGTTTTCTAGAGACGATAATTGGCTGGACATCTGCGGCTATTACTTTCTAACCCATCACAATGGAAGCATTATATCTCAGGACAGCCCGCTTTGCTGCATTTATGAGTGTAGTTGCCTTGCTGGCATTCACATCTTGCAATGCTGCCAAGGGCATGAAAGACAAAAGCAGTCAGATTCACTGTTGCAAGAGCCTGTCCTTATGTCTTTCTCTCCCTATCATCTGGTTGATGGCGATTATGCCAAGGGCCTTGTTCTGCTTGCTGATCATGCAAGCCGCGTGCTGCCGGAAGAATATGGCTCACTGGGGCTGGATGCTTCGCAGTTCGAGCGGCACATCGCCTATGATATCGGTGTCGAGCAGCTGACGCGCAAGCTTGCCGCCATGCTTGGCGTGCCTGCGGTGCTTGGCGGGTTTTCGCGGCTTCTTATTGATCCAAATCGCGGGCGCGACGATCCGACCCTGATTATGCGCCTTTCGGATGGTGCAGTCATTCCGCGCAACAATCCTATGCCGGAAGATGAGCGGAAGAAGCGCATAGAGCACTATTACAGGCCCTATCATGATGCGGTTGCGGCTGCGCTGAGCAAAACCATCAAGCTAAGCGGCAGGGCGCCTTTGGTCATTTCCATTCACTCCTTCACAGCTTTCTGGAAAGAGACGCCGCGGCCTTGGCATGCCGGTATTCTGTGGGACAGGGACCCGCGCGCTGTGCTGCCTTTACTGGCCGGTTTGCGGGCTGATCCCCTGCTTGTTGTTGGAGACAATGAACCCTATGACGGCGCGCTCAAGGGTGACACGATGTACACACATTGCATCCTGCCGGGTTATGCCCATGCGCTGATTGAGGTGCGCCAGGACCTGATCGACGATGATGCGGGAACGACCTTTTGGGCTGAACGTCTCGGGCCGATCCTTGAAGGCATGAATGCGGTACCCGATATGCATGAGGTCCGGCATTATGGTTCAAGAACCGGGATAATTGAGGAGAATCGTCCATGACTAACTTAAGCCGCGAACAACAAACCGAACTTGAAGCGGCAGCTTTCCGGCGTCTGGTGGAGCATTTGCGCGCGCGCAGCGATGTGCAGAACATTGATCTGATGAATCTGGCAGGCTTTTGCCGCAACTGCCTTTCCAACTGGTATCGTGAGGCGGCGGAAGCGTCCGGTATCGAGATCAGCAAGGAAGAATCGCGCGAAATCGTCTATGGCGAGCCCTATGCGCAGTGGCAGGCCAAGTATCAGCGTGAGGCCAGCGATGCGGCCAAGGCAGCATTCGAGGTAAACAAGCCCGAGCACTGAAAGTGATCAGGATGGCTGCGGTCGCAGACTCTATTCCCTTGACTCTCTAGCCCTTCGTCGGGCATCGGAACGCTCCGCGCGGCTTATCCCCGAGTCGCCAATTACATTTTACGGAGTGAAGTATGAGCATGGATGATTTGGGCGCACAGGGTGGTGTCGAAGGTGTAGCGGCAGCAGAATTGCGTCAATTCATCGAGCGCATTGAGCGCCTCGAAGAAGAAAAGACCACGCTTTCAGACGACATCAAGGAAGTGATGGCTGAAGCCAAGGGCCGCGGCTACGACACGAAGATCATCCGCACCATCGTTCGCCTTCGCAAGAAGGATGCCAATGAACGCAAGGAAGAAGAAGCGATCCTGGAACTTTATATGAATGCCCTTGGCATGGTCTAATCATGCCAAGCTCTTCCTTGGCAGCGTAGCTGACAGTACGCTGCCAAGGCAACAAATACCCGCTTTAAGCGGGAGGGGTTGCTGTTCCCCATTAATTTATTTCTGGACGCCAGCGTGCCCATTCCCGCGCCATTTGGTGATATGGGGTAGTGCAAACATGTAAAGTCCGCTGCACATGAGCAAGAAAAGAGGGATAAGCGGCGAATAGATTATCCACATGGGACGGTCCTGCTCATTCATGCTCAAGACAGCGAAATTGGCAATCACCGTGATCGTAAAGATGATAGACAACCAACGGTGCACCTGCCGAATCCAAGCGCTTATGCTCATGACGTCTCCTTGATCTGTTGGCCGGTTCAATAGGATCGAAACCAGCTCTAATCTATCCGTGACAATAGCTTTTCAAGCGCATCGGCGAACCGCTGCCACCCGTGCTTTGCACCTTGGTAGGCCTGTTCCTGATCCGGGCGGAATCCTGATTGCTCCATACGCAAATTGGTCCCGGTGGCTGTTGGGGTGAGGGTCCAGGTGACGACACTCTCAAGACCGTAAGCGTCCCATGTGTAAGCCAGCGTTCGGTTCTGTTCGATGGTCAGTATCTGGCAGTCGACAGAGCCCCAATCTGCGCTCAACTTGAAACGGTGGTCCAGTACAGGCTTGAAATCATTTTTCATCAGCCATTCCTCAATCAGGTGCGGCTGGGTTAAAGCACGCCAGACTTTTTCAGGCGGATAAGTCACTTCACGTTCGATAATGACGGAGCGTATTGTGGCTTTTGGTCCGGTCATCAGTCCATCCTTTTCAAAAGGTCCTCAAGATCGTCAAATCGATCTTGCCAGAACCCGGTCATTTGATTTGTCCAGTCGATCAGCGGAGCCAACGCGCTTACTTCGGCGCTGTAGTGTATTTTACGACCTTTACGGTGATCGCTCACCAGTCCTGCCTGTTTTAGTACCCCAAGATGCTTCGAGACAGCCGGCTGCGATATTCCTGCGCGCGCCGTCAAAGCGCCCACTGTCAGTTCTCCTTCGCGGCACAGGCGCTCAAAAAGAGCCCGCCGACTGGGATCGGCGAGCATCTTGAACAGCACATCGTGGTTTTGCAGCATCAAACATATAACTCCATGGCTATGGATTGATCTATAACTGTCGAGTTATATGTAAGTCAAGGGCTGATAACCAATGGAGGACCACGTTGGCATGGCCATCCTCAAGACGGGCGGGTTGCATTACTCCCCGGCAAGCAACGCCCGCGCAAATCCCTTTTCCGCCATCTTGATTGTGCCATCGGGTAGCTTCAGCACGCGGTCTATTGCCAGGCCATACAGGCGCAATCTTTCATCCAGCGCTTCGGCTGCCGCTTCTATGTCGCCTGCCTTTGACTGCTGTAGGGCGTTATGCATTACCGGGCCGAGGCTCAACCGGAATTGCATCAGCATTTCAGCGAAGGCGAGGGGATCGGGGGCGTCAAGAACGCCTTGATCGACGCCCTGTCGCAGAATCTCTGTAACAATTGGGGTGACAATTGCCGTTACAGCTTGATCCATGCGGTGGAACAGGACGATATTCTCGGGGCGGAAGATGACTTCGAACGTTTTGCGGATATGGGGAGCATACTCAATCTTCAAACGGCGCGATCCGGCAAAGAGCGCATTGAGCCGTTCGACTGGATCAAGTTTGGGATCAGCCAGAATGGGCTGAAGTTCCGCCATGCTTTCCTTTGCCATCCGCACCGCAAGGGCTTCCAGAAGCGCGGATTTCGAATCGAAATAATGATAGAATGCGCCCTTGGAGAGGCCGGCCTCGCGGATAATATCGTTGACGGTCGTATTGTCGTAGCCGCGCGTGAAAAACAGGCGTTGCGCACAGTCCAGGAGTTCCGCAAACCGGATTTCAGGTGTTTTGACAATGCGAACCAAGGCAAGCTCCAATAATCGTTAATCCATAGCCACTCACAGCCAATTAAAACAACTACCTGCTCCATTTGTTGCCGTATAGATTATAACTATAGACCGACGGTCGGTCTATAGTTATAATTCGTGTGAAGCTCGGATCAGAAAATCGGAGGAAGCGATGCGATTAACCCGATTATCCATGGCGATCAGCTTTATGGTTCTGGCAGCCATGGCAATTGGCGGTTGGTACTTACTGCGGCCGCAGGCTGTCACGACAATTATGCCGAAGCGCGCAGACGTGGCGGAGATTGTTTATGCGAATGGGATTGTGGAGCCACGCACCTGGGCAAAAGTGACCGCACTCGTGCGCGAACGCATTGTCGAGCAATGCAACTGCGAAGGCAAAGAGGTTGAAAAGGGCGATATCCTGGCTCGTCTTGACACAAGCGAGGCGCAAGCCGCACTGGTTGAACTTGAAGCCCGTCTGCGCCTTGCGCGGGACGACCACCGGCGCCTTGCGGTGTTGGTGCAACGTAATGTGACCAGCCAGCAATCAGCCGACCGGGCAAGCAGCGAAGTGGCCCAGCTCGAAGCGGTTCTCGCGGGTCAGAAAGCAAAACTTCAAAACTATGTCCTGAAGGCTCCAGTAGCAGGGACCGTGCTGCGGCATGACGGGGAAGTCGGCGAGATCGCCGAGCCGGGTACCGTATTGTTCTGGGTGGGCAAGCCATTGCCCCTTCTGGTAATCGCCGATGTCAATGAGGAAGATATCCCGCGCGTCAATATTGGCCAACGTGCGCTTTTGCGGTCGGATGCGTTCCCGAACAGGAGCCTTGAGGCAGTGGTCGACAGCATCACACCCAAAGGCGATCCGGTGACCAAGACCTACCGTGTACGCCTCAAATTGCCGGACGATACGCCTTTGATGATCGGCATGTCGACGGACGTCAACATTGTCACGCGCGTTTCGGAAAATGTCCTGACCGTTCCCTCCCTCACGCTGCGCGGCACAACGGCCTATGCGGTCGAAGCCGGCAGGGCGGTGCGGCGTGAGCTTGTCGTGGGAATAAGAGGCTTGAAGGATGTCGAAGTCCAGTCAGGCCTTGATGCAGATATGCAGCTTATCTCCCCCTTTCCGGAGGATATTGCCGAGGGTACGCGGGTGACGCTGAAAGAGGAGTAGGAGACGTGCGGCTTATTCTCGATCTTGCCTTCACACATATCGCTGGGCGTGGCCGGCAAACGCTGGTTGCGATTATTGGAGTGGCAGTGGGTGTTGGGTTTTCGATCGCCATGGCGGCGCTGATGCAGGGTGGCCAGGACGATTTTGTTGAACAGCTGGTCAATACCATGCCGCATGTTGAGATCAGCGATGAGCACCGGGCGCCGCCGCGCCAGCCTGCGGATGACGTTTTCGACAGTACCGCGATTTCGGGACTTCGCCCGCGAGAGGATCGCCGGGGTATTATCAATCCAACAGCGGCAATGAGCTGGCTCAATGGATGGGTGCCCGGAAGGATGGCGCAAAGTCTGAAGACCCAAGGAGTCATTCGGTATTCCAGTCGCGATGTCGGTGCTTCGATCATTGGAGTCGATCCGGAGGTCGAGCAGGGCGTATCCCCAATCGTCAATGATTTCAGACAGGGCAGTTTTGCCGGGCTAGCAGGCGGCGGAAACAATATCGTGGTTGGCGATACGATGGCAACGCGTCTTGGCGCTGGCCTTGGCGATACAATTACGGCGGTTTCTTCAACGGGCCTTTCGCGCAATTTCAAGATTGTCGGACTGTTTCATACCGGAACGACAGCCCGCGACGAGGGTGAGGCCTATATACTTCTCAAAAATGCACAGATTCTGAGCGAGCGGCCAAACGCCATCAACCAGATTCGCATCAAGCTTGCTGATCCCAATACGGCGCCAACCGTTGCCCACCGCGCGGAGGCGGAACTTGGTTACAAGGCGGTTGCCTGGCAGGAAGCCAATGAATCCATTCTGGAGGCGCTCGTCGTACGCAATATCATTATGTATACGGTGGTCGCTGCCATTATGCTCGTTGCCGGATTTGGTATTTTCAACATTATTTCCACCATTACCCACGAAAAGGCGCGCGACATCGCCATTCTCAAATCGCTTGGCTTTCCTGAACAGGATATGCGGCGTCTGTTTCTGCTCGAAGGCGTTGCAATCGGGGCTGGCGGTTCCGCTATTGGATGGGTTTTGGGATTTGTGCTTGTTTACGCATTGTCGCAAGTGCGTTTCGAGCTTGCTGCAACGGGGCAGGAGATGACCAGATTGCCGATTGCCTGGAGCATGCTCCACTATCTTTTGGCGGCAGGTTTTGCGCTCGCTTCCGCCGCAGTTGCAGGCTATCTGCCGGCACGCCGCGCCGCAAAGCTCAATCCTGTCGACATTATCCGGGGGGCGACATGAGCGTGCTGATTGAAGCGGAAAATCTCACACGCATCCTGCCCGCAACTGTGCCCGTCACCCTGGTTAAAGATATATCTTTGTCCATAAGCGAGAAAGAATTTGTTGCTGTTACCGGTCCTTCGGGTTCGGGCAAATCCTCACTCCTCTATTTGCTTGGCCTGCTTGACCACCCCTCGCATGGAAGCTTGAAACTTGGCGGGAAAGATACAGCGCCGATGGATGAGGCGGAAAGGGCAAGAACACGCCTGTCCATGCTTGGTTTTGTTTTCCAGTTTCACTTTCTTCTGCCGGAATTCACGGTTCGGGAGAATGTCGAGATTCCCATGCGCAAGCTGGGAAAGCTATCCCGCACCCAGATGCGCCAGCGTGCCACCGACTTGCTTCTCTCGCTCGGCCTGGAAGGTCATATTGACAAGTTACCAGAGCAATTATCGGGTGGTCAGCGTCAGCGGGTTGCGGTGGCGCGCTCGCTTGCCAATGATCCCCCCATCGTTCTTGCGGACGAGCCGACCGGCAGCCTGGACACGAAAAGCTCCGACCAAGTTTTTCATATTCTGGAAGCCCTTGTACGGGAGCGCGGCAAGACCGTTATTGCGGTAACACATGATATCGACATGGCCGCGCGTATGGACCGGCGAATTCACTTGGTGGATGGAAAGATAGAACGTCCTGAGCCTATGGCGGCATCGGATGACGGGTGAACATCGATCATGTTACCGTGGTTGGTCAGGCCGCTGCGAACAGTACTGCACTGTTCAACCGAGAAGCTTCTGACGGGCCTGAGCATCGTGATATAATGCATCCCTGCCGTAATTTTCCGTCAAAGTTGCATTTGCAATGACGGGAATCGATGCGGTTGAAAATATGTAGCGAATACAGTGTGTTAGTTGAGGCGCTTTTGGAGCGCTGGCATTGTGACGAAACCGTAATATTAGTGTCACATGACTGTTATAAACCTTCTGTAGATAGCGGTGACTTCAAAAGTTTTCCAACAGGAGTAAAACCCATGAACAAGCTTTATTCGACGGCCGCAGTCGCTGCCATCGCACTTGCAGCTTCCTTCGGCACAGCCGCAGCACGCGATCAGATCCGCATTGTCGGGTCTTCAACAGTTTATCCATTTACCACTGCAGTTGCAGAAAACTTCGGCAAGACATCCGGCATGAAGACCCCAGTTGTCGAATCAACCGGCACGGGCGGCGGCATGAAGCTTTTTTGTGGCGGTGTTGGTGAAAACTTCCCGGATGCAACCAATGCATCCCGCGCAATCAAGAAGAGCGAATTTGCCGATTGCGAGAAGAATGGCGTCAAGGACATTGTTGAAATTCTCGTAGGCTATGACGGTCTGACCGTTGCTCAATCGAAGGCCGGCGCTCCTCTGAAGCTTTCGCGCAAGAACTTCTTCCTCGCTCTTGCCAAGGAAGTTCCCGGTGATGACGGCAAGCTCATTGCCAACCCTTACAAGAACTGGTCAGAAATTGATCCTTCATTGCCTAATGAGAAGATCGAGGTTCTTGGCCCGCCTCCAACATCCGGTACACGCGATTCCATGCATGAGCTTTTCATGGAAGCTGGTGCGCTTGAAATTCCTGCTCTGAAGGAATTGAAAGGCAAAGACTCCAAGGCGTTCGATATTGTCTGGAAGTCGCTTCGTGAAGATGGTGCCTATGTTGAAGCAGGCGAGAACGACAATGTGATCGTTCAGAAGCTTGAAGCCAATCCAAAGGCATTTGGTGTGTTCGGCTATTCCTTCCTTGAAGAAAATGCATCGAAGCTGGCCGGCGTGTCAATCGATGGTGTCGTTCCGACTTTCGAAACAATTGCTGACGGTACATACAAGCCTTCACGTGAACTCTACGTCTATGTGAAAAAGGCCCATGTCGGCGTCATTCCAGGTCTGGACAAGTTCGCAGCTGAATACGTATCTGATGCTGCAAGCGGCGAAGAGGGTTACCTTTCCGAGAAGGGTCTTGTACCTCTGCCAGCCGAGCGCCATGCTGAAGCTGCAAAGGCTGTTCTGGCCATGGAGCCTATCAAGGGCGACGAGCTGAACTAAGCTTTTAAACGATGAATGGCGGCCGGCTATTTGCCCGGCTGCCATTCAAAAGCATTGAAGCCAAGCCTTGGATCTGGATCGGTAGGCCTTATGACCGCAGCATATTTCCTCATACTCGCGCTATTGACAGTCTCGCTGTTTCTGGTTGGGCGCCAAAGGGCGTCGTCGATCGCCGGAGCGGAACCTTCAACCCTCCATTCGCTTCCTTCCTATCACGGCATGTTTCTTGCGGCTTTGATCGCCTTGTCCATGCTTCTGGTTTATATCGTCGGAGCGCCGCTTGCCACTCGCTATGTCGAGGCGCGGGCACTTGCAGGCATTGACCCAGCGGCTGTTGCCGATAATCTTGGCCGAAGCTCGGTGTTTCGCGACATACATTCAATTCTTGCCGGCAATTATGCGGGCGCTGCTTCTCCCGAATTGACAAATGCCGCATCGGCCTATTCGAGCGCTGTCAGTCTTACGGGCTGGGTATTGTTGATTGGCGGCGTTGTCTTTGCGCTGGCTGCCGCAATGGTCGGCTTCCGCCTGATCGGGCCGGAGTTCCGCGCACGCAACAGCGTCGAACGTTTGATCAAATATGTCCTGCTGGCCTGTTCGGCCGTCGCTGTCCTGACAACAGTCGGCATTGTTTTTTCCGTGGTCTTCGAGACCCTCCAGTTTTTTAGCAAAGTGTCGCCGATCGAATTCCTGTTCGGTCTGCATTGGTCACCGCAAACGGCCATGCGCGCCGATCAGGTTGGTTCATCCGGTGCCTTTGGTATCGTGCCGCTGGTCGTGGGTACATTGCTCATTACCGTGATCGCGATTGCAGTCGCTGGTCCGCTGGGACTGTTTGCAGCGATCTACATGGCTGAATATGCCAGCCCACGCACGCGTGCCATTGTAAAGCCTATTCTTGAAATTCTGGCAGGCGTGCCGACCGTGGTGCTCGGCTTCTTCGCGGCTTTGACGGTCGCGCCCTTCATTCGCGGATGGGGTGAAACCTTCGGCCTGTCGGTTTCGTCGGAATCGGCGCTCGCTGCCGGGCTTGTCATGGGTATGATGATTATTCCCTTCGTGTCGTCTCTTTCGGACGATGTGATCAATGCTGTGCCTCAAAGCCTGCGCGATGGTTCCTATGCCATGGGCGCAACAAAGTCTGAAACCATCAAGAAGGTCATCCTCCCCGCCGCTTTGCCGGGCATTGTGTCGGCATTCATGCTGGCAATTTCCCGTGCGGTCGGCGAGACGATGATCGTGGTCATGGCGGCCGGACTGGCGGCCAATCTCACATTCAATCCACTCGAGGCGGTTACAACCTTTACCGTGCAGATCAAGACGATCCTCGTCGGCGATCAGGAATTCGACAGTGCCAAAACGCTCTCGGCTTTCGCTCTCGGCTTCGTGCTCTTCTTCTTCACGCTCGTCCTCAACTTCATCGCGCTCCAGATCGTCAAGAGATATCGGGAACAATATGACTGACA
Source organism: Phyllobacterium sp. K27 (assembly GCF_054796155.1). NCBI lineage: Bacteria > Pseudomonadati > Pseudomonadota > Alphaproteobacteria > Hyphomicrobiales > Phyllobacteriaceae > Phyllobacterium > Phyllobacterium sp. K27. The sequence goes on from NZ_CM139240.1 coordinate 797,875, forward strand.
TCACCATATCCAACGGCATTCCCGTTACCGACTACCCACGCGATGCATTGATCAAGAAGCGTTACCGCGCGGAGCGGCGCTTCAAGCTCTATGGGATCGCAGCAATTATCCTGACGGCACTGTTTCTCTCGGTCGTTCTTCTCGATGTTCTGTTCAAGGGCCTGCCTGCCTTTTCAGAATATCGGGTTGATCTGAAGGTCACCGCCGATCAGGCCCTGCTGGATCCGCAAAATACCCGTGATCCTGTGACGCTTCTTGCCGGCAATTACGACAAGATCATTCGCGATGCATTGGCTGCACAGTTTCCGGATGTTTCGACCCGCACTGAACGGCGCGCGCTGAACGGTTTGCTCAGTTCGGGCGCATCGGATGATTTCCGGCGGATGATTTCCGGCAACCCCTCGCTGATCGGTCAGGAAGTAACCGTGCCTGTTCTGCTTTCGGATGATGCGGACCAGTTTCTCAAAGGGTATCAGACATCTGAAATCGTTCTGGAGGGAGCGGGGACGCTTTCCCAGACCCTGGACGGCGAGACCTATTCGCTACGCTCGACGGGGGATGACTTCTCCAAGGCATTTGAGGAAATACAGGGCTTCCTGTTCGGGCGGCTCGAGCGGTTGACGACGGAATCAGCACGTCTTGAAAAACTGATTCCGGGCCTTGATGCCGATGCGGCAGGCAGGCTGCAAAATCAGATCGATTCGATCAAGGCTGAGGCGCAGATACTCAATGCACGTATCACAGATGCCAATGTCGCGATTGAACTTGATGAAAGGCTGCCAAGTCTGCTTGTCAACGTCAATGGCGGAACAATCAAAGCAAGCCAGATCAGCCCCGCAGGTATTGATGGTATCAAGCTTATAACGCCCAAGAGCGCCGAAGCGGCTGCCCCCGGCAGCTGGTCCATGCTGACGCTTGTCACGCCGGAATCCAACCGCCGCGTGCAGGACCAGGCTGCAGTCTGGCTCACAAAGATGAAGTCCGATGGCTTGGTGGAACGCGCTTTCGCCACCCGCTTCTTCACTTCGGGTGACTCGCGTGAGCCCGAACTTGCAGGTATCCGCGGTGCCCTCACCGGAACGCTCTGGACGCTTGCCGTGACGTTGCTGCTCTGCCTGCCGCTGGGTGTTGGTGCCGCCATATATCTTGAAGAGTTTGCTCCCAAGAACCGCGTGACAGAGATCATTGAAATCAACATCAACAATCTTGCTGCCGTGCCATCGATTGTCTTCGGTCTGCTCGGACTGGCAATGTTCCTGAACTTCTTTGATCTTCCGCGTTCCGCGCCACTGGTCGGTGGTCTGGTTCTCGCCCTGCTGGTGATGCCGACAATCATCATTGCATCACGCGCCGCTCTCAGGTCGGTTCCGCCTTCAATCAAAGAGGCGGCGCTGGGCGTCGGGGCATCGCATCAGCAGGCCATATTCCACCATGTGCTGCCTCTGGCCATGCCCGGTATCATGACCGGCACAATTATCGGCATGGCGCATGCGCTGGGGGAAACAGCTCCCTTGCTGATGATCGGCATGGTTGCGTTTATCGTCGATATTCCTGGCGGCATAACGGACGCCTCGACGGTGCTTCCCGTGCAGATTTATCTGTGGTCCGATCTTCCTGAAGTCGCCTTCCAGGCAAAGACCGCAGCAGCCATTCTGGTGTTGCTGGTATTCCTATTCGTGATGAATGCTGCGGCGATCATGCTGCGCCGACGTTTTGAACGTCGCTGGTAATGAGGTACAAGGACATGAACATGTTATCCGAAGTCGATGTGGAAAAGAAATTGCACAATTCCTCGAACCAGCCTGCGATAAAGATGAAGGGCGAAGACGTCTCTGTATTTTACGGAGCCAAACAGGCGCTCTTCGGTGTCAATCTCGATATCAGGGAAAAGGAAGTCACGGCGCTGATCGGACCGTCAGGTTGCGGTAAGTCAACATTCCTGCGTTGCCTGAACCGCATGAACGACACGATTTCGACCTGCAAGATCACTGGCAATATTACCCTCGACGAGCGTGATATCTATGATCCGAAGATCGATGTGGTTCAGCTGCGCGCCCGGATCGGCATGGTGTTCCAGAAGCCGAATCCATTCCCGAAGTCGATCTTCGAAAATGTTGCCTATGGGCCGCGCATTCACGGTCTGGTCAAAAACAAGAGTCATCTTGACGAAATCGTGGAAAAGAGCCTGCAACGCGCCGGTCTCTTCGCGGAAGTGAAAGACCGTCTGCATGAATCCGGCACTGGCCTTTCCGGTGGCCAGCAGCAGCGTCTTTGCATCGCCCGCGCCATTGCGGTCAGCCCTGAAGTGATCCTGATGGACGAGCCTTGCTCGGCGCTTGATCCTATTGCCACGGCGAAGGTCGAAGAACTGATCGACGAACTGCGCCAGAACTACACGATTGTCATCGTCACACACTCAATGCAGCAGGCGGCGCGTGTCTCGCAACGCACGGCAATGTTCCATCTTGGCAACATTGTTGAAGTCGGCGACACGGAAATGATGTTCACCAGCCCTACCGAAAAGCGCACGCAAGACTATATTACCGGACGTTTCGGTTGATCTCACGGGAAGAGGCTCAGACAATGACTGACACAGCACAACACACCGTCCGTTCCTATGACGATGAATTGAAGTTTCTGACCCACAAGATTGCAGAAATGGGCGGACATGCGGAGCGCATGGTCGAACAGGCTGTGTCGGCCATGGTCAACTCAGACAATGCGCTTGCGCAACGCGTAATCTCTGACGATCTCATTCTCGATGCCGGTCAGCGCGAGATTGATGAGAAGGCGATCACCATTATCGGCAAGCGTCAGCCAATGGCGATTGATCTGCGCGAAGTGATCGGCACGATCCGCATTTCGTCTGATTTGGAACGCATCGGCGATCTGGGCAAAAACATCGCCAAGCGCGTTGTTGCTGTCAATGATACGCGGCAGACGCTTTCAGTCTATCGGGGCTTGCAGACCATTGCAGAGCTGGCATTGACACAACTTAAAGATGTGCTCGATGCATATGCCACACGCTCGGTAGCACAGGTGAACATTGTTCGTGAACGCGATGACGAGATTGATGCGCTCTACACATCGCTGTTCCGGGAACTCCTGACTTACATGATGGAAGATCCGCGCAACATATCCGCTTGCACGCATCTTTTGTTCTGCGCCAAGAATATCGAACGTATCGGCGACCATGCGACCAATATCGCCGAAACGGTCTATTACATCGTGACAGGTACACAGCTTCCGGCGGAACGCCCGAAGGAAGACCAGTCACATACCGTTATTCTTGATGAGCCAGTAACACCATAATTGCCGGAAGCAGATCATGCCTATAGCTCCCAGAATCACAGTCGTTGAAGATGAAGATGCCCTCAGTGTTCTCCTGCGTTACAATCTGGAAGCAGAGGGTTACATTGTCGAAACCATCAGCCGTGGTGACGAAGCCGAAATAGCCTTGCGCGAAAAAGTGCCTGATCTGCTAATCCTCGACTGGATGCTACCGGGGCTTTCGGGCATTGAACTTTGCCGCCGTCTTCGCGCCCGCCGCGAGACGGAAATCCTGCCGATCATCATGCTGACAGCGCGCGGCGAAGAAAGCGAGCGTGTTCGCGGACTTTCGACGGGTGCGGATGATTACATGGTCAAGCCTTTCTCGACACCGGAATTGCTGGCACGCATCAAGTCGATGCTGCGCCGGGTCAATCCAAGTCTTCTGTCGCATGTGTTGAGCTTTGGCGATCTGAAGCTTGACCGCGAACAGCACCGCGTTTTCCGCAAGGAGCGCGAACTGAAGCTGGGGCCAACCGAATTCCGCCTGCTGGAGTTTCTGATGCAGTCACCGGGCCGGGTATTCTCGCGCGGTCAGCTTCTCGATAATGTCTGGGGTGCGGATATTTATGTCGATGACCGCACGGTAGACGTGCATGTTGGTCGTCTGCGCAAGGCAATCAATATTGGCCGGTCGCTTGATCCGATCCGTACTGTGCGCGGCGCAGGTTATTCCTTCGGATAGGATCAGGACCTATTCGGCTGCAACCAGTGGGAAGCTTGTTGCTGGTAGCGGAGCTGGCTCGGCCAGTGTCTCGAGAAGTGGTCGCTGGGTGGCTTCGCCGTCGCTGATCTCGAGAATATGCGAGTAGAAGTTTTCGCCGGAAACCGAGCGGGGCGCCTCGATCTCATGCATCACACTGATAACGGTCGTCCCGGCGCAATGATCCTTGATGGCTTGATGGAAGGCGATCTTGGAATCCGGATCCAGCGCGCCGGTTGCTTCGTCCAAAAACAGAACTGCAGGCTTATGCAGGAGAATTCGGGCAAGCACCAGTTTCTGCTTCTGGCCTCCGGACAAAAGCAGGTCCCATGAGGTGCCGTCACGGCTTTCATCGAGAAGATTTTCGATAAAATCGCCCATGCCGGCGCGATGCAAGGCAGCAGCAACGGATGCATCGTTGAAGTGATTTTCATCCATGGGAAGGCATACGAGCTGTTTCAGCGAGACACCGGGAAGCTTGACCTCCTGGGCCGCATACATTGTAGCAGCATCCTTCGGGTAGAAGATTTCACCTCGGCCATAACCCCAAAGCCCGTTCATCGCTTTCAGCAAACAGGTTTTGCCACTACCGGAATCGCCCTTGATATAGGCCCATTGGCCCTTGCGTAACCGCATATTCGCAAGGGTGAGAAAAGGCTTGGCCTCGCTGTCACGATGCATCAGCTCAAGACCGCGAACGGAGACGCCAAAGGCCTCGTGCTGTGTTGCAAATTTGAACGCGCTGATGCCAGTAGAACGATAATATTCCGATGGGTCTCTAACACGCTCGACAGCCTGCGCCAACTCAGTGACGCGCCGTGCATTTGCCTTCAAGTTGGCAATTGCGGGCATGACCTGGATAAACCATGAGCATTCATTGATCATCGAACCGACAAGCTCAGAGCCGGTAATATAATTCTTGAAGCTGATCGTATTGCCCATATAGGGCAGAAGGCCGGGGATATAGGCGATGACACGGGCAGAGAAGAAATTGTATATCGACGTAAACGACATGTAGCAGGCATCGAACACATTGAAGCGCGCCCAGTTGTTATCGACGCTTGTGTAGAGCTTGCCATTCAATGATTTTTGAACACCCTCACCATTGGCTGCGGCAACCTGAAAGCTGCGGCGCAACAGTGTGGTCAGCTCACTTCGATAACTGCCTTCAGATTGCTGCATGGCCAAGGTGAGCTTTTCGAGCACGCGGCCGATACGCATCGCAATCCATGTGCTGATAGGCACATAGAGAGCGATCGCTGCAAAGGCCAGTGTGGCACTGCCATACTCGCCCAGAAAATCAAGGCCCGGAATTGGCGTTGAAAGCTCAATAAGCTTCTGGCCCACGAAAAGAATGGACATGGTGACACCGAGAACGCCCATGGCCAGCCCGATGGCACCGCCCGTCATACCCTTGATGGATTCTTGAATGCGCTGGTCGATGTTGTCCGGAGTCCGGTTTTCTGCGGCTGCCGAATTTCCCTGCTGCAAATGGTAATGTGTGTGCTGGTCATCAAGCAGAGCCTCGCCAAAACGGCCATTCAGCCAACCGCGCCATTTGCGATGCAACGTTGTCGACAAAAGGTGACGGATACCGATGAAACCAATTTCCTTGACCGCAACGATTGCAACCAGAATACCCGCATTTGCGAGGATCACATTGAGCGGATTGACAATAAAGGGGTCATGAATATCGACCAGCGAATTGATCAATTCGCCCGATGCCATCGCCATCCAGACGCTGGCCTTGCTGGCAGCAGCGGTCAATAGGGCAATGGCGATTGTCAGCGTCCAGGCTTCAACCCAGCGGTCAGAGACCCAGTACGCCCTAAGCAGCCCCCAGAAGCTACACATTGATGACAATGTGGAGTTTCTATTGGCGGGAGATGATTTCCCAGTTGCTTCGACGTCTGGTTGCAATGGATTGCCTCGGTTCGATTCCCGATTATAGTAACACAATGTTACGTATTGCAACAAACCGTGGTTAAAATAGGGTTAAAGCTTGCAAGATGACGAGTTCCCCCGCCTCAGAACAATCAGATTTCGCCGGACACATGCCGTCGTTGGCGGTCGAGTTCCTCGCTATATCGCCGCAGAGTGTGGCTTTCGGCCAAAAGTCCGACAACCTTCAGCTCCACTATGTCATTGACCACCGCAAGAGCTTCGGCTTCAGCATTGTCGAATAGGCGAACAGCCTGTCGTGCATTCATTTGTGGTTGCAGATATTCACCCTGATATCTGATCAGAGGGCCGATAGGCTGTGCCTCGTCAGTCGTTTCGGTGATGCCTGAATGCGCTTCGGCAACGATGACAATACCCACATATTTATTCTCATCATTGACAATGATGACCCGCTGCGTCGAGCCCAGCGGAAACTCGTGACGAAATTCGCTGATCACCATTTTGTCGGAAGCCGTGCGCACATCCGTACGCATCAACTTGGCGACCGTCAGATTGCGGATCCAGCCGACATCATGAGCGCTGCGGATGCTTTCACCCCGCAGATGAAAGCGCCATGTGGCAAAGGAGTAGCCGAACGTGTTGCGAACTGTGATCGACGCAGCAATGACGGCGGCAAGCACGAGAACCGTTATCGGAAAGTCGCCCGTGATTTCCAGGGCTAGAAAGGTCATCGTCAAAGGTCCGCCAATGACTGACACTGCCAGAGCACTCATGCCGACAACCGCGTAGGTCACAGGCGTTAAAGTTGCATGGGCAAAGACATAGGGTACGGAAAAGGCAAAGAGTTTGCCGAGGAGCGCACCCATGAAGAGGGAACCAAAGAACAGGCCGCCGCGAAAGCCCGAACCGATGGAGATGGCGGAGGCCAACGCCTTGAGCAGGATAATACCGATTATGCCAGCTATTGGCCCCGTATAATCGAGATTGAGATGCAGTGCGCCATGACCTCCGGAAAGCACCTGCGGTGAAATCAAGGCCAGCCCCCCGACAAGGATGCCACCAAGGGCAGGCCGCAGCCAGAAAGGGATGAAGCTTCTGCGTGCGAGTTCCTCGACGAAAGCGACGCCCTTCATGAGCGCGATGCCCGCGCCCGCGCAAATCAATCCGAGGAGAAGCGCTGGAACATAGTCGGCGGGCACTACCGTGCCGAAATCGCCGATGTCGATGACGAAATTATCTCCCGCAAGTGCGCGTGCGACGAGGTTGGAAACCAGTGCAGCAGCAACCACGGGTGTCAGACTCAATATGGTATAAGAGCCAATGATCAACTCGAAGGCGTAAAATGCGCCGGTCAGTGGGGCATTGAACGCAGCGGCAATAGCCCCGGCCGCGCCGCAGCCAACAAGGATACGCATATCCGAGCGTCTCAGGCGCAAGGATAGCCCGATCTTCGAGGCAAGACCGGAAGCAAGCTGCGTATAACCGGCCTCCAGCCCTACAGAAGCGCCAAAGCCATTGGAAATAAGGTTCTGAACGGTAACAATGATGCTGTCGTTCAGCGAAAGGCGTCCCCCATGCAAGGCATTGGCCTCAATCGGATCGACGATTGGTTTCTTGCGATATAGTGCCAGAAGGAAAAGCAGGACACCAAGAATAATGCCGCCCGCAATCGGGGCGACAAAGAGCGCCAGATTGCTTGCCGACATTGACGACGACAAACGTTCGTCGGGTTGCAGATCGAAAATTACCAGGTGCAGATATTGGGCGATGCGGCTCATCGCGGTCACGACGAAACCTGAAACAATGCCGACAATCACCGCTGCCAGTACGAGGCCAATTTCGTGGCTGCGCGCGAAGGCTCGCAAGCGGCTCGGGGCGATGAAGATGGAGAAGACGCCGAGACGGCGTAAGGCGAACTTACGGTGCATGGATCAGTCTGTGGGTTGCTCGAACGGTGATCAGTCAAGCTAAGCGGTTTAGCAGAAAAGTTCAAATGAAGCAGCATGAGCCTCAAGTGTGAAAAAGCCAGCTAAACAAGGACGCTGCCGATGCTTCCCAGCATCGTTTTTCCACTTTATGGCAGGATTAGCCAAATCGCCCGAAGCAATTCTTACAACCGCCATAAAGACGACATGCAAGCGACATTGAGCATGGGCAAATTGCCGGCACTGTCATCCTTTGAGGAGAGAATCATGCTGGAAGTGATTGAACCAACACTGAACGAATTGCTGGCTGAACCAATCATCCGTCAGATGATGGCGAGTGATGGTGTCAAGTCGGATGAAGTTCGCACATTAATGGCGCGCGTCGGCAAAACGGTGAATCCAGCGCCCCAAAGACAGGAGCGCGCATTTCATGTTCTGAAAATGCCGACAAACTGGCTTTATCGTCCGGGGGCTGCCGAGCGTTCAATCTGCTGCCCGAAATAGAACCACAGTCATATTTCGAACGTGTCGACATGAGATGGCGTCTGTCCTGCCTGGACATGGCGCCAATTTCTTTGATGCAATGTTCTGCGCATTTGAGTTGTGTAGAAGCCTGATAATCCTCTCGTCATATCCCCTTTCACATTGCGAAAAGCTGCCATTGCCTATTAAGTAGCAGCAATGGGGTTTTGGTCAAAAAATGAACAATAAGGGGAATGATGTGAAAACAGTTTTCAAACTGGGCCGCAGGGCCTTTATCGGGCTGGTAGCTGGCGCCGCCATGACAATGGCCGCTTTCGGACCGGCGGCAGCTCAGGATAAAATCAAAGTGGTCGGGATTTACACCGTCCCGATCGAGCAGCAATGGGTTAGCCGGATTCATCTGGCGCTGAATGCGGCCAAAGAACGTGGCGACATTGACTATTCCTACTCAGAAAATGTCTCCAATACGGATTATGAGCGCGTGATGCGTGAATATGCCGAACAGGGTGCCAACCTGATTGTCGGAGAAGCGTTCGGCGTTGAAAAGCCTTCGCGCGCTGTTGCAGCCGAGTATCCGGATATCAAATTCCTCATGGGCTCTTCGCTGCCGCCTGTAGAGCCGAACTTCGCCACTTTCGATAATTTCATTCAGGAGCCTGCCTATCTGACCGGTCTTATTGCCGGGGCAAAGACCAAGAGCAATATCATCGGACTTGTCGGGGGCTATGCGATCCCGGAAGTTAACCGGCTGATGAATGCCTTTATTCAGGGCGCCAAGGAAGCCAATCCTGACGTCAAGTTTCTCGTGACCTTCATCAATTCCTGGTATGATCCGCCCAAAGCCAAAGAAGCGGCGTTTGCGATGATCGATGCCGGTGCAGACATCATGTATGCGGAACGCTTCGGCGTATCGGATGCAGCCAAGGAGCGCGGCGTACTGGCCATCGGCAATGTGATCGACACATCCAAGGATTATCCCGGGACGATTCTTGCCAGCGCACTTTGGCATTTTGAGCCAACGGCCGATAAGGCGATTGCGGATGTAAAGGCGGGCAGCTTCAAAGCCGCTGATTTCGGAATATATTCATTCCTCGGTGCGGGTGGCGGCAGCATCGTCGTCGACGAAAAGCTTGCAACGCCGGAATCGGTCGCGACGGCAAAGGCAAAGGAAGCCGAGATCAAGGCGGGGACGCTGAAGATCGAGATCAACGACGCAGAGCCAAAGTCAACGAAATAGGATAATCAAGGCAGACTATAACGCATTGAAGAAGGTGGATTGATTGCACAGTTTGTGCTGCGTGGTTCGCCCTTCGACAGGCTCAGGATAGCGCACCATGAGGGAGGTGGGTTGATTGCGTGGATAATCGCGACTGTTGCAAATCATCGCTTCTTGCCAAACACCACCTTCCTCATGGTGAGCTTGTCGAACCACGCATCATGTGTATGCCAAGGATAATGTGGGAAATGGATATGACGCAATCAAAAGAGCTTGCGGAGAATGGCTCTGTCGTTCTTTCTCTCGACAATATCACCAAGCGCTTCGGTTCTCTGGTCGCCAATGATGATCTGAGTCTTTCCCTCAAACGCGGCGAGATACTTGCGCTTCTGGGCGAAAACGGGGCTGGCAAAACGACATTGATGAATGTTCTCTTCGGGCATTATGTGCCGGAAGAGGGAGCGATACATATCGCGGACGATTCAGGCATTCTGCATGAGTTGCCGAAAGGCTCTCCGAGCGCTGCTCTGGATGCCGGTGTCGGCATGGTGCACCAACATTTTACATTGGCTGAAAATCTGACGGGTTTCGACAATATTGTGCTCGGTACGGAATCGCTATGGCAGATCTGGCGCAGCCGGAGTGCTTTACGCAAACGCATTGAGGCAATCATGCGGGAAAGCGGGCTCACGGTCGATCTTGACGTAAAAACCGCGCAACTGAGTGTTGGTGAAAAGCAGCGTATCGAAATACTCAAAGCGCTTTACCGCGATGTGCGGGTTTTGATCCTTGATGAGCCGACAGCAGTCTTGACGCCGCAGGAAGCGGATGGGCTTTTTGTTATTCTGCGTCGGCTGGCTGCAAGCGGGCTCGGCGTTATCTTCATCTCGCACAAGCTTGGTGAAGTGCTGGCGGTTTCGCACCGGATCGCGGTGTTGCGGGGCGGCAAGAAGGCCGGAGAGTTGATGACGGCTTCGGCGGATAAACGTTCGATCGCCGATATGATGGTCGGGCGCGCAGTACCGCCATTGCAGCGCAAAGCATCGCAGATTGGCGCAACAGTGCTTGAGTTTGATCATGTATCGCTGAAACGCGGATCAGTGCGTCAATCGCTGAGTGAGGTTTCCTTTGCCATCAAGGCAGGTGAGATTGTCGGTCTGGCAGGTGTGTCGGGCAATGGCCAATCGGGAATCGCGGCTTTGGTTTCAGGACTGGAGACAGTCGATAAAGGTGCGGTGCGGCTCTACGGCAAGCCAATGAAAACCGACGATCCGCGCGCTCTGGTTGCGGCGGGTGTCGCCCGCATGCCGGAAGACCGGCAGCATGATGGCGTAGTCGGGTCCATGTCCGTGGCCGAGAATATCGCGATAGAGGATTTGCACAGCAAAGAATTTCAAACCGCCGGATTTATCAACCACAAGGCCATGCGCCAAAGGGCAGGCGATGCCATTAAAGCCTATGACATACGTTGCCAGGGGCCGGATGCACAGGCGCGGCTCCTTTCGGGCGGCAATATTCAGAAGCTCATTCTGGCCAGGGTGCTGGAACGCTCGCCCAAAGTCATCCTCGCCAATCAGCCGACGCGGGGCCTCGATATCGGCGCGCAAACAGAAGTTCACCAACGCATTCTTGCTGCGCGGGATCGCGGTGCTGGTGTGCTTTTGATCTCGGAAGATCTCGACGAGTTATTCGCACTTTCCGACCGGCTGCTCGTGATGCATACGGGGGAGGTAACAGATGCAGGCCCCGTCGATGGACTGGACCGCGGATCAGTGGGAATGATGATGGCAGGACATGCCGTACAGGTGGCGCCGTGATGAGGATATCGTTGCAGCCTCGTGACGCTGTTTCACTCAATGCGCGCATCGTCATTTCCGTTATCGCTGCCCTTGCCGCATTTGCACTGGTGGCTGTGCCGGTGAGTTTTGCGGGCGTGTCACCGCTCACAGCCTATTGGCTCATGTTCAAGGGCTCCTTTGGCTCAATGTTTGCATTTTCCGAGACCCTGACACGGGCAACGCCGCTCGTTTTGACCGGCCTTGCCGCTGCCATCGCGTTCCGTGCCAAGCTCTGGAATATTGGTGCGGAGGGGCAACTTTATGCTGGTGCACTGGCGGCAGTTGGCGTCGGCAGCGGGCTTTTGTCACTGCCGGGGCCATTGCTGATACCTGCTGTCATCCTCGCCGGGTTCATCGCCGGTGGCTTGCTGATGATTGTTCCAGCATTGCTGAAACTGCGCTTTGGTGCCGATGAAGTCGTGGTGACACTGCTGCTCAATTTCATCGTTATTCTCTTTGTTCAAATGTTGATAGAAGGGCCGATCAAGGACCCGCTTGCGCTTGGCTGGCCGCAATCGGTGCCATTGGCCGATGCGGCGACCTTTCCCAAGCTCTTTGCGCGTATGCGCGTCCATGGTGGGTTGATCATCGGCTTGGTCGCAGCACTCCTGTTATGGATCATTGTTTCCCGGATGGTCCTCGGGTTTGAAATCAGAGCTGTCGGTGAAAACAAGCCAGCGGCGCGCTTTGCCGGAGTGCCTGTCAATGCGACTGTGCTGAAAGTGGCTTTGATCTCCGGTGGGCTTGCAGGTCTGGCAGGGGTGAGCGAGGTGGCCGGTGTCAAAGGCTATCTATCAGCCGACCTGTCGCCCGGTTTTGGCTATTCCGGCATTGTCGTTGCCATGCTTGCAGGGCTTCATCCCCTTGGCGTTGTGCTTGCGGCGCTGTTTGTGGCAGCGGTCTTTGTCGGTGCGGATTCCATGAGCCGCGCGACGGGTGTGTCCAATTATCTTGCTGATCTGGTTGTCGCGCTGTCGCTGCTTTGTGTTCTCGTTGGTGGATTTTTCCTGCGCTATCGCCTGAAGTTCGAGCGGAGCGCGCCTCCTGTGCAGGCTGGAGAATAGAATGGACATTCTCGATATCCTGCTGACTGTGAATTTCTGGGCGGCAGCCATCCGCATCGCCACACCATTGATTTTCGGTGTGCTCGGAGCCCTGCTCTGTGAGCGTGCGGGTGTGCTCAATCTTGGCATTGAAGGTATTTTTACAGCGGGTGCCATGGCCGGGTGGATGGCGGTCTGGATGGGCTGCGGTCTATGGACCGGCGTTCTGGTTGCAGCGCTGGCCGGAGCGATCTTTGGATTGCTGCATGCGATCCTGACAGTGGTTCTAGGCCTGTCGCAACATGTTTCCGGCATTGGCATAACGCTGCTGGCGACCAGTCTGGGGTACTTCACCTATCGCACGGCATTGCCCAATGTTTCGACGCCGCCGCGTATCGTTCCGTTTCAGCCGCTTGATATCCCGGTTCTTTCCGATATCCCGTTTATTGGTCCGGTGCTGTTTCAACAGACAGCCTTGACGCTCCTGGCTTTCGTGCTGGTCGGGGTGGTCGCGTGGCTGCTTTACCGCACGCCGCTCGGCCTTGCGCTGCGGGCAGTTGGCGACAATCCATCCTCAGTGGAAGCGCAGGGGCTTTCGGTGCGCGGCTTGCGCATAGGTGCGGTAATTGCCGGGTCTTCCTTGATGGCGCTGGGCGGCGCGTTCCTTACAATGTCCGCCTTTGATGCCTTCTTCTTCGGCATGGTCAACGGACGCGGCTGGATATGTATTGCGCTTGTCGTTTTCGCTTCTTGGCAGCCGGGAAAAGCGCTGCTCGGTGCCTTGTTGTTTGGCGCATTTGATGCGTTTCAGATCAGGCTGCAAACTGAGGTCGGTGCATTCGTTCCGGGGCAGGTCTTTTTGATGATGCCCTATCTTCTCTCCATTCTGGCGCTGGTTCTGGTCGCCCGCAAGGCTGACTATCCCCGCTCTTTGCTGGTACCCTGGTTCAAGGGCCAAAGATAAAGGTTTCCCTATGTTCGATATGAAAGTAACCAATGCAACTCTGCCCGACGGGCGTACAGGCATTGATATTGGCGTAAAGTCAGGGCGCATCGCGGCGGTGGAAACCAATCTGGGCGGTGAAGCGGGTGAGGTGATTGACGCTAGCGGTCTTCTTGTCTCGCCGCCCTTCATTGATTGCCATTTTCACATGGATGCGACTCTGTCGCTTGGCCAGCCCCGTTTGAATGAAAGCGGGCGATTGCTGGATGGCATTCAAATCTGGGGTGAATTAAAGCCGCTTCTGACCCATGAGGCTGTGATTGAACGCGCAATGCGTTATTGCGATCTGGCGGTCACGCAGGGGCTTTTGGCCATTCGCACCCATGTCGATATTTGCGATGAGCGTCTGCTCGGCGTCGAAGCACTACTTGAGGTGAAAAAGCGCGTTGCTCCCTATATTGATTTGCAGCTGGTGGCCTTTCCGCAAGATGGATATTACCGCTATCCGGGTGCCATTAATCTGCTGAATCGCGCTCTGGATTTGGGTGTCGATGTTGTTGGCGGAATTCCGCATTTCGAACGTACAATGAGCGATGGTGCGGCAAGCGTTCGGGCATTGTGCGAAATCGCTGCCGAACGCGGGTTGATGATTGATCTGCATTGCGACGAAACCGACGATCCGCTGTCGCGCCATATCGAAACCCTGGCCTATGAAACGCAAAGGCTTGGTCTTGGCGGTCGCTCGACCGGATCGCACCTGACTTCCATGCATTCCATGGACAATTACTATGTCAGCAAGCTCCTGCCTCTGATCGCCGAAGCTGGTGTCGCTGCAATCGCCAATCCGCTGATCAATATCGGCATTCAGGGCCGCCATGACACCTATCCCAAGCGCCGGGGAATGACGCGAGTTCCCGAACTTCTGGCCCATGGCGTCACTGTTGCCTTCGGCCATGATTGCGTGATGGACCCTTGGTATTCGCTCGGGCACGGCGATATGCTGGATGTTGCCAGTATGGGGCTGCATGTCGCACAGATGACCAGTCGCGACGCCATGCGCCAGTGTTATGCTGCGGTGACGACGGAACCTGCCAAGATTTTGAATCTTGAAGGCTATGGGCTTGATGTCGGCTGCAAAGCGGACATGGTATTGCTACAGGCAGCCGACACGATTGAGGCCATTCGCCTGAAGGCAAGCCGCCTTGCGGTTATCAAAGGCGGCAAGGTGATTGCGAGAACACCGGCAAAGGTCAGCACGCTCGATCTTGCGGGCAGGCCAGCAGAGGTCGATCCGGCAAGCTACGCGCCACGGCTGGCATAAGCGATAATCTGTCTTTGTCTTCGAATATGTGTAGACAAAAGAAACTCTGCCTGCCTATCATATGGTCAGATATTCACCTGCCAAAAAAATAAACAAAGGGGTTCTGCCGCCATGAATTTCAAAAAATATCTCGCAATCGCGTCTGCCGCTTTTGCACTCTCGTCAACACCGGCACTTGCGGAAACCGCGGTTTCGGTCGGGCTTTCCGGTTGGACAGGTTTCGCGCCGCTGACGCTGGCAAAGCAGGCTGGAATCTTTGAAAAAAACGGTCTTGACGTAACGCTGACAAAAATCCCGCAGGCCAGCCGTCATCTGGCACTTGCTTCCGGCGATGTTCAATGTGCCGCGACCACAGTGGAAACCTGGATTTCCTGGAATGCCAATGGTGTGGCGACGAAACAGATTTTCCAGATGGACAAATCCTTCGGCGCGGATGGCATGGTGGTGCGCGGTGATGTCAACACAATTGCCGACCTGAAGGGCAAATCCGTTGCGGCCTCAGCGCCCGGCACATCCCCCTATTTCGTCTTGGCTTGGATGCTGAAGAAGAACGGCCTTTCGATCAAAGACGTCAAGGTGGTCAATATGGAACCCGGACCGGCGGCACAGGCTTTCGTGGCCGGCCAGAACGATGCGGCCATGACCTATGAGCCCTATCTTTCTACAGTTCGCGCTGCGCCCGACAAGGGCAAGATCATAGCCACCACGCTGGATTATCCGGCTGTGATGGATACTTTCGGCTGCACGAATGAGTTTCTGGAGAAGAATCCTGAAGCTGCAAAAGCACTGGCTAAAAGCTATTTTGATGCGTTGGCTTTGATTGCTTCCGACAAGGAGAAGTCATTTGAAATCATGGGAGCAGATGTAAAGCAGTCTGGTGAAAAATTCGCAGAATCTGCCCAATATCTGAAATGGCAGGATCAGGCGGCAAACAAGGTCTTCTTTGACAAGGAGTTCATGACCTTCTCCGAGGAAGCCGCAGATTTGCTGCTTGAAATCGGCATTATCAAGAAGAAGCCCGATCTTACAACGATTGTAGACACCAGCTTCATACAATAATCAGGCTTGCGTGGAGGGCGGGCATTGTCCGCTCTCCATCATCGCCAAGGGGACTTTATGTTTAAGCCATTACAGCCCATCGGGGCGCAAGCGCGGATACTGCTGGGTATCCTGTTTTTCATTCTTTTTGTCGGTGGCTGGTCTATAGCGACATTTGGTGGCTTTGTATCAAGCACCTTTCTTGCCGACCCACTGACCATGGTGAATGATGGCTGGATTTTACTGTCGGAGCAGAACTTTCTCTATGATATCGGCATGACGATCTGGCGTGTTGTCGGCGGCTTCATCATCGCGGCCATGATCGCCGTGCCGCTTGGCATTGCGATGGGGGCCTACAAGCCGGTCGAAGCGCTGCTTGAGCCATTTGTGTCTTTTGCCCGTTATCTCCCGGCTTCGGCTTTCATCCCGCTTCTCATTTTGTGGGCGGGTATTGGCGAATTGCAAAAGCTGCTGGTGATCTTCATCGGTGCTGTATTCCAGATCATTCTCATGGTTGCCGTGGCCGTTGCCAATACAAGACGCGATCTGGTCGAGGCGGCCTATACGCTCGGTGCCAATGACCGGGGTGTGGTCAAGCGGGTGCTGATTCCTGCCAATGCGCCCGATGTGGCGGAGACATTGCGGCTGGTTCTGGGCTGGGCATGGACCTATGTCATTGTGGCTGAAATGATCGGCGCGTCGTCCGGCATTGGATATATGATTATCAATAGTCAGGCACTGCTTGCAACCGGCCAGATCATTTTTGGCATTATCGTTATCGGTATTATCGGCTTGATCTCGGACTTCCTGTTCAAGTCGGTTAATCGCCGCCTTTTCGCCTGGAGGCTCGCATGAGTACGCTGGTCATCAAAGGTGTCAGCCGCGTATTTCCAGGTGTTCGCGGCGGCCAGCCGGTGCAGGCGCTGCAATCGACGGATCTGACTGTTCCGCATAATGATTTCGTATCCATTCTGGGACCATCCGGCTGCGGAAAATCCACGCTTTTGCGTATTGTTGCGGGGCTCGACCGGCCGACGACGGGCACTGTCACGCTCGACGGCAAGGAGGTGAAGGGTCCCGGCGCAGATCGCGGTGTCGTGTTCCAGTCCTATACGCTGTTTCCCTGGCTGACGATTGAACAAAATATCGGCTTCGGCCTGACAGAGCGCGGTGTCGGTGCAAAGGAAAAAGCCGAAATCGTTGCGTCTTATATCGACAAGGTTGGGCTGAAAGGGTTTGAGAACCATTGGCCGAAGCAATTATCCGGCGGTATGCAGCAGCGCACAGCCATTGCCCGTGCCCTGGCCAATGATCCGAAGATATTGCTTTTGGATGAACCTTTCGGAGCACTGGATAACCAGACGCGCGGGCTTATGCAGGAGCTGTTGCTCAGCATTTGGGAGCGGGAACAGAAGACGGTGATCTTCGTCACGCATGATATTGAGGAAGCGATTTTTCTGGCGTCACGTGTGGTCACGATGTCAGCGCGACCGGGCCGTATCAAGTCGATAACCCCGGTCCCACTGGGACATCCGCGCCATTATACGGTAAAAGCCGCACCGGAATTTGCCCAGATGCGGCTTCAATTAACCGAAGAAATCCGCAGCGAAGCAATACTCGCCGCTGTCGAGCATTAGAGCGTTTCAGGGCTATTCTAAGTAGCTCGCCTGAACATGCGTGCAATGGCGATCAGAATACAGGCTCCGATAAAGCCCGCAATGAGATAACCCAGCCAGCCTGTAAGCCCGACGCCGACCAAGGAAAGGATTGCGTTGGCGACGATTGCGCCGACGATCCCGAGGACGATGTTCATGATGAGACCCATATTGCTCTTCATGAACATTTCTGCAAGCCAGCCCGCAACACCACCGATAATGATTGCTGCGATCCACCCGATTCCGGCATTTTCCATAATACTCTCCATTTCGTTTATTCCAGTTGAGTGAACCCGGAAGCGGGCTATTGGTTCCAACCGCGCCAGATATTTGCACTTCGTCTGCCCATAATTTTCGCTCCTGCCTAAAAATGCATCAGAAGCGGCGGCGGTCAGCCGAGATGCTGGATCGTGCAAATGGGGCTTCAACGTTGAAAAGCACTTTCAAAATACCCCGGTTAATATGTTTCTAAAATAATTGCAGTCCGCTCATGCAAATTGGCACGCTGTTTGCATTGTTAATCCTATCTGCGAACGGTGCCTTCGGGTGCAGGTCGCAACCGGATTTGCACAAACAATATGAGAGAAACGGAATGGCAAAATATAAACTCGAATATATCTGGCTCGACGGTTATTCCCCTGCGAATCTTCGTGGCAAGACGCTGATCAAGGAATTTGATGCATTTCCGACGCTGGAACAATTGCCGCTTTGGGGCTTTGATGGAAGCTCGACAATGCAGGCAGAGGGGAAAAGCTCCGATTGCGTGTTGAAGCCAGTTTCCGTCTATCTCGATAGCGAGCGCAAGAATGGCGTCCTCGTCATGTGTGAAGTCATGATGCCCGATGGCAAGACACCGCATCCTTCCAACACCCGCGCAACTATTCTCGATGATGAAGGCGCCTGGTTCGGCTTCGAGCAGGAATATTTCTTCTACAAGAACGGCCGTCCGCTCGGCTTCCCTGAAACTGGTTTTCCTGCTCCGCAGGGCCCATATTATACAGGCGTCGGCTACAGCAATGTTGGCGATATTGCCCGCAAGATCGTCGAAGAACATCTCGATATCTGCCTGAATGCCGGCATCAACCATGAAGGCATCAATGCCGAAGTGGCCAAGGGCCAGTGGGAATTCCAGGTTTTTGGCAAGGGCTCCAAGAAGGCCGCCGATGAAGTCTGGATTGCGCGTTACCTCCTGCAGCGCCTGACAGAAAAATACGGCATCGATATCGAATATCATTGCAAGCCGCTCGGCGATACTGATTGGAACGGTTCGGGCATGCATGCCAACTTCTCCACCACCTATATGCGTGAAGTCGGCGGCAAGGATTACTTCGAAAAGGTCATGGCTGCATTTGAGCAAAATTGCGCTGCTCACATCGCTGTCTATGGACCGGACAACCACATGCGCCTCACCGGCAAGCATGAAACCCAGTCAATCCATCAGTTCAGCTATGGCATTGCTGATCGCGGTGCATCGATCCGTGTTCCGCACAGCTTTGTAAACAATGGCTACCGCGGCTATCTGGAAGATCGTCGTCCGAATTCGCAGGGCGATCCATACCAGATCGCTTCGCAAATCCTGCGGACAATTTCTGAAGTGCCGGAAGATGCGGAAGAAGTTCTGGCCGCTTGATCTGGTTTGAATGATTTGAAATGGCGCAGGCATCAGCTTGCGCCATTTTCTATTTGGCGGTGCAGATCGTGGTCTATCCGATCGGTTGGCCCGTCTATTTCCCCGGTTAATTTTGGTCTGCCTGTTGACCTCGATAGGTGTGCTGCGCTCTTATGAGAACGTTCCGGTTCTCCCGTGCCGCAAGGCCGGGAGCTAAGAGGGAAGCCGGTGAAATGATTTTCACCAATGCCGGCGCTGCCCCCGCAACTGTAAACAGCGAGTTGCTGTCGCCTGAACCTGTTCAGGCAAAAGGTCACTGGGATTTCCCGGGAAGGCCAGACAGCAATACTGACCTGTGAGCCAGGAGACCTGCCGAAACATGATGAACGTCCACGGGCGGGGTGTCCCGGTGTGTCGCTTGCAATGGTTTGCCGCAGGCTGACTATCTGCAATCTTCGCCCTTGCCCCTTGCCCCCTAACAATCGGGGTTAAGCATGTCACTCGGCGCCAACACAAATCAATGCAGCAATCCGCAAGCCGTCAATGCGTCAAGCGCACCGGAAGACGTGTTTCTTGCGTGGTTGCTTTCCCGGCCTCGCGGCGCAGATCTTATCGCCGCTGCGTCGAACGAAATCATCAGGCTTGAAGCCTGTGCCGGCAAACATGCGGGCGCGAAACGTCTCCACGCGCTGTTCTGTGGCTTGATCGAAGAAATGCAGGGATTGCAGCCTTCGCAAGTTTCGCGTGTGTCCCAGTGAAGCGCAAAGTGCTGATCATCGGAATTGGCGCTGGCAATCCTGACTATGTGACCATACAGGCCGTCAATGCGCTCAATCAGGTGGATGTGTTCTTCATTCCCGATAAGGGAGCCGAGAAAGAGCAGCTATCCCGCATTCGCCGGGAAATCTGCGAGCGGTTCATTACCGATCCTGATTATCGGATGGTGGATTTTGAAACACCGATACGTCAGAAACCTTCCTCCACATACCGTGCGAGCGTGACAGATTGGCATGACAAGGTGGAGGCGACCTATGAGCATCTGCTGATGGAGGAGCTTGGCGATGATGAATGCGGTGCTTTCCTCGTCTGGGGCGATCCATCGCTTTATGACAGCACGATCCGCATTCTCGACCGGCTGAACGCCAAGGGAAGCTTTGAGCTGGACTATGATGTCATTCCAGGAATTACCAGCATTCAGGCGCTGACGGCGAGACATAAGATCGTGCTCAATCGCATCGGCGAGTCGATCACGATTACCACCGGGCGCAAGCTTGCGGAGGGTTTTCCGAACAATTCGGAAAGCGTGATCGTGATGCTCGACGGCGAGGGCGCCTTCAAAGCCGTCGAAGAGGATGTCGATATTTATTGGGGTGCCTACATAGGCACTGAGGACGAGATACTCATGTCCGGCAAGCTGCGCGAAGTGGTTGACGATATTGAGCGGCTGCGGAATGTGGCACGCGCGCAAAAAGGCTGGATCATGGATACGTATTTGCTGAAGAAGCCATATGACGAGGTTGAAGAATAGCCGCAATTATAACCCGAAGCGGTTGCCTCATGCCTTCAAAGCGCATTGGCATGACAGGCCCGGCAACCCACTCCAATAGGTGACTTGACGTAGACGGGAACAGGCGTCACCCTGTGCATGGACTTCGGGAGGAGACCATGAGAACGCAGCATGATGGCTTGCATGCCGAATATATTGAATCTGCCGTGACAGGTGATGCTGCCGCGCAGTCAGCGGTCGTTGCATCCTGGGGGCGGTCGATGCGCCTTTACGGCTTGAAGCCTGATGAGGGCACGCCGCCCAACATGCTCACAGATCAGGAGTTGCGCGAAGCGCGTGAACAGCTGGGATCGCTCATAGAAACCGCAGAAACCACGCTTGACCGGCTTTACTCAGCCGTTGGTGGTGCGGGATGTTGCGTGCTGCTGGCGGACAAGAATGGCGTTCCAGTTGATCGCCGGGGCTATGAAGGTGATGACGCTACCTTTTGCAAGGCGGGGCTTTGGACTGGCGCAGTTTGGAGCGAGGAGTGCGAGGGTACCAATGGCATCGGTACGGCGCTCGCTGAGCAACGTGCCCTGACTATCCATCGCGATCAGCATTTCCGCAGTCGCAATACAGCGCTTTCCTGTACCGTAGCTCCGATTTTCGATCATCGTGGTCGGTTAATGGCAGCGATTGACGTGTCGTCGGCACGCTCTGATCTGACAGAAGGTTTCGTTAAACTTATTGCCATGGCTGTGATGGACGCCGCCCGGCGCGTGGAGGCGGAAAATTTCAGACTGGCCTTTCCCAAAGCTCGTATCGTTGTGGCGCAGGGCGGTGATCGTGGCCATGAGCGGGCCTTGAATGCATTGATTGCAGTCGACGAAGACGATCTTGTGGTCGGCGCATCGCGTTCGGCCCGCGCACTTCTCGGGCTTACGGATGAAAGTCTGAGCAATCCGCTACCGGCGGCAAATCTGCTGGGCCAGGACACCGATGCGGAAAGAGGGTTTGCTGCTGCCGAACGCAGCGTAATACAGCGGGTCCTGCGCAAAGCGGATGGCAATATTTCCATTGCCGCGAACATGATGGGCATGAGCAGGGCAACGCTGCATCGCAAGCTTAAGCGACTTGGCTTGAGCTGAGATCTTTTCATCTGTCTCAATATTGCGACAAATCCGGCTGCTGCTTCGACTGCCGGGGATGACAGACCACGTCTAAAGCGCGATCGTCTTCTTATGCCGCAAGGAGGCGGTATGAAAATTGTGCAGGTGCGCTCGACCATTTGTCGTGGCGCACCGGCTTCAGGGAGGAAGTTCAATGAACAAGGTAGAATTCAACCGAACCGTCAAACCTAACTTTAAAAAACGCTACGGCAATTTCATCGGCGGGAAGTTCGTCGAGCCGAATGCAGGCCGTTACTTTGAAAATACATCACCGGTCAACGGGCAGGTCTTGTGCGAAATTGCCCGCTCCGATGCCAGCGATGTGGAGGCCGCATTGGATGCGGCTCATGCTGCTAAGGATGCCTGGGGCCGGACAAGCGCTGCAGAACGCAGCGTGATGCTCAACAAGATCGCACAGGTAATGGAAGACAATCTTGCCGTGTTGGCTCAGGCCGAAACTTGGGACAATGGCAAGCCAATCCGCGAAACCACAGCAGCGGACATGCCGCTTGCAATCGATCACTTCCGCTATTTTGCCGGTGCCATCCGCGCACAGGAAGGGGGAATATCGGAGATTGACCACGACACGGTTGCCTATCACTTCCACGAGCCTTTGGGTGTGGTTGGCCAGATCATTCCGTGGAATTTCCCGATACTGATGGCTGTGTGGAAACTTGCCCCGGCACTGGCCGCAGGCAATTGCGTTGTGCTTAAACCCGCCGAGCAGACCCCGGCATCCATTCTTGTACTGGCAGAACTGATCGCCGATATCCTGCCGCCCGGCGTCCTTAACATTGTCAATGGTTTTGGTCTGGAAGCAGGCAAGCCGCTGGCATCCAGCCCGCGCATCGCCAAAATTGCCTTTACCGGCGAGACGACGACGGGCCGACTGATCATGCAATATGCCAGTCAGAACCTTATTCCGGTTACGCTGGAACTGGGTGGCAAATCACCAAACATCTTTTTCAAGGATGTGGTGGCTGAGGACGATGATTTCTTCGACAAGGCGATTGAAGGGTTCGTCATGTTTGCGCTCAATCAGGGCGAAGTTTGCACCTGCCCGAGCCGCGCGCTCATCCACGAGTCAATCTATGATCGTTTCATGGAACGTGCTCTGAAGCGGGTGGAGGCCATTGTGCAGGGCGATCCGCTTGATCCGGCGACTATGATCGGCGCGCAGGCATCAAGTGAGCAGCTGGAAAAAATCCTGTCCTACATGGATATTGGCAAGCAGGAGGGTGCCGAGGTTCTTATCGGCGGCGAACGGAATGTTCTGGCCGGTGATCTTGCGGGCGGTTATTACGTGCATCCAACTGTGTTCAAAGGCCATAACCGGATGCGCATTTTCCAGGAAGAAATCTTCGGCCCTGTGGTGTCGGTCACGACGTTCAAAGATGATGACGAGGCCTTGTCTATCGCCAATGACACGCTTTATGGCCTTGGCGCAGGCATCTGGAGCCGTGACGCCAACAGGTGCTACCGCTTTGGCCGCGCCATTCAGGCCGGTCGCGTCTGGACCAATTGCTATCATGCCTATCCTGCCCACGCAGCCTTTGGCGGATACAAGCAATCCGGCATCGGCCGTGAAAACCACCTGAAGATGCTCGACCACTATCAGCAAACCAAGAATATGCTGGTAAGCTATAGCCCCAAGAAGCTCGGCTTTTTCTAAACCGATGTGAATACAGCCTGGCGGGGCGTCTCGCCTCGTCAGGTTGAATTTCCAACCGGTTTTTACCCAAGGATTGAGAAGGTACGGGAGATATGGAGGAGAGAGTTGAAGACAAGGTGAGTGCCACGCCAGCGGCGCTTGAGTTGATCGCGACATTGCAATCAGAATATGGGCCAATCCTGTTTCATCAGTCCGGCGGCTGTTGCGATGGTTCGTCGCCCATGTGCTATGCGCAGGGCGATTTTATCATCGGCGATAATGATGTGAAGCTTGGTGAGATTGGCGGTGCGCCGGTTTATATCAGCGCGTCGCAATATGATGTCTGGAAGCATACCGAGCTTATTATCGATGTGGTTCCCGGCCGTGGCGGAATGTTCTCGCTGGATAATGGCCGGGAAGTTCGATTTCTGACGCGATCTAAAGTTTGCGCCACTCCTAATTGAATGGGATAAGAGCCCGAAGGCGACGGTCACGCAGGTAAAGACCACCCCACATGATCAGGCCAAGGTAAACGCCGAAAAACAGATGCGTAAACAGTGGGTTGCCGATGCGCAGTTGCGTGAGGATTGCGCCACCCAGATAGCCTGTGAGCAGAATTGCACCGAGTATCGAGGTGCGTGGCCAGGCATAGAGCGCTGTGCAGACCAAGCCTAATATTCCAAGACCACGCGCAAAAGCGACCGTTGTTGGAAGGCCGATATCAGCACTGGTCTGGAGAACGATATCCAGTGGCACGAGCTTGATGCCGCCGTCGAAGATCATGAACAGAATGAAAAGGCCGCTGAGAATATGTCCACCCCAAAGTGCCTTGCCTGAAATGCTGCCAGTATTTGCTATATTTTCCATTTTTGTCCGTCCCTTGTGTGTATGATTTACTGCCTCAAGGACGAAGCATCCGCGCACTTTCCTACAAAATTGCTCTCAAAATTTTTGTGAATCTGCTGCGGAGTAAAGGGGCTCATTGTAAAGCCTGATTATATCAAAGGGGTGCGATGATTACGCCCGAGTTCTTTCGACGACATGCAGTGGAGGTTTCGCAAGACCTCATCGGCATGATGCTGTGTGTTGATGGCGTGGGAGGGCGAGTTGTTGAAACCGAAGCCTATACGCAAGACGACCCGGCATCACATAGTTTCAGAGGTCCCGGCCTTTCGAACAAGACCATGTTCGGGCCTGCCGGGCACGCTTATGTCTATCGGTCCTACGGGATTCATTGGTGTCTGAATGTGGTGTGCTTGCCCGGCTCTGCTGTTCTGATCAGAGCACTGGAGCCGTTGCAGGGCATAGAGACAATGAGAGAGAGGCGGTTGACCGACAAGGCAAGCCTATTGTGTTCTGGACCGGGCAGGCTTGCGCAGGCGCTTGGTATTGCCAAGTTCCATGATGGTTTGCCGATTCTGGAGGCGCCTTTTGCGCTTGAACATGGCGCAGGTCCGATCGAGATGTGCATCGGACCACGCATCGGCATTACAAAGGGAGTCGATGCGCCCCGGCGGTTCGGTATGAAAGGCTCTCGCTTTCTCAGCAGAAAGTTCGCGGAAAGCTAGGGTCAGGATACTAGAGCAAATTTTGCCTGTGATTTGCTCTGGAACCGGCGAAATGAGACTTTCGCCGGTTCGTTGCGATCAATTGAATGATGGCGGTTGGCCGAGATCAAAGGATGGAGCATTGCCAAGATCATTCGCCGGTGCATTGGGTAGTTCGATCTGGAAATTTTCCATATCCACGGTCACTGCCGAGTCGAGGAAGTACGTTACCAAACCCGGGAAGGCGATGAGAAGGCCAACCAGTATCAATTGCAGGACAAGGAACGGGATTGCGCCCATATAGATATCGGTGGTCTTGATTGATTTGGGCGCGATCCCTCGCAGGTAGAACAATGCGAAACCGAAGGGCGGGTGCATGAAACTTGTCTGAATATTGGCGCAGATCATGACACCAAACCAGACCAGATCAATGCCAAGGGCGGTGGCGGCTGGAGCCAGCAAAGGCACGACAATAAATGCGATCTCAAAGAAATCGAGGAAGAACGCCAGTACGAAAATGAAAATATTGACAAAGATCAGGAAGCCGATCACACCGCCAGGTAGCGATGTCAGCAGATCTTCGATCCAATGACCGCCGCCAAGACCTTGAAAAACGAGGCTGAACACGCGTGATCCAAGCAGAATGAAAACCACCATCGCGGTAAGACGCATGGTTCGGTTCATCGCCTGGTAAACGAGATCCCAGGTGAGACGACGGTTGAACGCGGCGACCAGCATCGAGCCGACGACACCCATTGCACCTGCTTCTGTTGGTGTCGCAAGGCCCATGAATATTGTGCCGAGTACAATGAAGATCAGCGCCAGTGAGGGAATCATGCCTTTCGCGCAACGTGCAATCAGTGGCCAACCACGCAAGGTTCTTGCTTCCGCGGGAAGAGCCGGCACGTAATGGGGCCGGAATATGCTCACGATCAATACCCAGATTGCAAACAGCAATACCTGTACAATGCTGGCGCCTGTGGCACCGACATACATATCGCCTGCCGATTTTCCAAGCTGGTCGGAAAGAACGATCAAAACGAGGGACGGAGGGATGAGCTGGGCAATCGTGCCCGATGCCGCGATGATGCCTGTTGCGTGGCGTGTATTATAGCCATATCGCGTCATGATCGGGAGTGAAATAAGGCCCATGGCGATGACCGACGCTGCCACCGTACCAGTGATGGCACCCATGACCGCACCCACCAGAATGACGGCATAGGAGAGCCCGCCACGAACGCCGCCAAAAAGCTGACCAAACCCCTCGAGCAAATCTTCGGCAAGACCACATCGTTCAAGTATCAGGCCCATGAACGTGAAGAATGGAATGGCGAGGAGCAACTCATTGGAGAGCACCGAAAACATCTGATAGGTGAGATTACCTAGAAAGTCCGGCGGGATATGGCCTGTTTCAATGGCGATAAATCCGAAAAACAGGCCGACTGCTGCGAGCGAGAAGGCTGCCGGATAGCCGATCACCATAAAGATGATCAGCCCGAAGAACATCAACGGGGCGAGATTTTCGTTCAAAAATGTCATCATTGGGCGGGCTTCTCGTAGGCGAATTCACGGACATAATCAGTCGTGAGAGCTAGATAACATTTGATCAACTCTGCAATGCCTTGGAGGCCAACGAGAGCAAACCCCACTGGAAGGCTTAACTTGACGGGCCAAAGAGGAAGACCGCCGGAATTCGAAGAGGCTTCGTTTGTTACCCACGAAAGAACGAACCAGGGCCAGGTGAAATAGATCATCAAGGCGCAAATTGGCAGCAAAAAGAAAATGCCGCCAAGCAGATCGATCCATGTTCTGGTTCGTTCACTTACTGAACCATAAATGAGATCGACCCGGACATGTTCATTCAGCTTGAACGTCCATGCGCCGCCCAACATGACCATTCCAGCAAAAAGGTACCATTGCGCTTCGGAAAGTGAATTGGAATTGCGCCCGTACACGGCCAGAATCCCGCGGAAAAGACCGCCGCCAACATTAGTTTCCATCCAGATCAAACCGCCGATGCTGTAGCGTAACAAGGCGTTAAAGGCACAGACCAATGATGCAAGAAGCACAAAGTAAATCGCGATAATAGCTACTCGACGATTAAGTTCGTCGATCCAACCGGTGACAGTCAGCAACGGTGACATTCAGGCCCCTCCCATCCAGCTACGCAGATCCTCGAACTGCGCTTATTCCCTCCCGCAGTTCCCTTTGCGGATATCAGCGGGCCTTTCGTGGGCTACAGAGTTACCCCATGGATTCGCGCGATGCAACGACGGAATCCCTGAGCACCTCGATCAGCCGGCTGTATTGACGATCAATTCAGCACGGGTTCCCGTATCGCGCGCTATGTAATCGATCTGTGTGCCCAGATTTGCGGCCATGCCTTTGACGATACGGGTGCCAAGACCAGTGCCCTTTGGCTGGTCGGCCTGTTTCCAACCGATGCCGTCATCTTCGACAGCCAGCACAGCCTTGTCGTCGCCAGAGCGAAGGAGTGAAATTCTTATCTCGCCGTCATTGGTGCCTGGATAGGCATATTTATAGGCATTCGTGACCAGTTCGGTTACCACCATCCCAACAGATACAGCCTGATCGGACGAGAGCCGGATGTGCTCTACATCGAGTGAAATCGTCAGCTTATGGCCGGTATGCTCCAACGAACTGCGAAGTTCCGAGGTGAGGCTGGCAAGGTATTTGTCCATCTCGACCTGACGCACATCATCGGAACTGTAGAGACTGCGATGCATCCCACCAATAGCCGTGATGCGTGCCTGCGCTTCAGTCAGAGCGTGTTTGACTTCCTCATTATCGATGCTCGAAATTTGCAGTCTTATCAGGGCCGCAACGAGAGCAAGGCTGTTGCCAACACGATGATTGACCTCAGCGAGCAGTATTTCGGCCCGCTCCTTGCCGCGCAGAATTTCCATGTCGGCGCGCTCGCGGTCACGGCGTAGTTCTGCAGTTGCGATGGCTTGCGCTACGGCGCTTTCAAGCAGAGGCATAAACTCCTCACCGACTGTCTTTATGACATAATCGGCAGCCCCCGCCTTCAGGGCATCAACTGCGATCTTTGCTTCGCTCGACCCGGTAACGTACACGACCGGTACGGTCACCCCGTTCTCCTTTAGCGTCTGCAGGAATTCGGTGCCTGTTGTGGTTTGCAAGTAGTGATCAAGGACTATGACGTCGATGTCTCCCTTGCCGAGTATTTCCAGCCCGGCAATAACATTATCCGCATGAACAATCTCGTAGCCCGACCGGCCCAACGCTTTTTGCGCCAGACGAACGAGCGCCGGATCATCATCAACATAGAGAATTTTCCCCGACATGACGCTTGGATCGTTCAAGGAATTTGCATGACGGAGAAGAACAGACCCAACTGCCGGATTGCGTTGGCAAAACTGTCATATTCAACGGGTTTGGTGATGTAGACATTTGCGCCGAGATCGTAGCAGCGCTGAATCTCGCTTTCATCGTCAGTTGTTGTCAAAATAACGACGGGCAACCGCTTGGTATGCGGGTTACTCTTTATTTTCTCAAGAATATCAATGCCGGACATATCCGGCAGATTGAGATCGAGCAGAATAAGAAGATAGTTGTTCTTGTTGCCTTCGCCGGTACGTTCTTTGCCCAAAATGAAATCCAGCGCAGAATTGCCGTCAGCGAAAGGGACAATGGGATTGTTGACGCCGGCCCGTCGAACATTCTTTTCGATAAGGCGTGCGTGACCTTCATCATCCTCAATCATAACGATGGTGACTTCTTTGCCGATACCTTGCACGCCGCTAAACTCCTACTACTTTAGTCAAATCCGAGGGAAGCCGTAGCACAAAGGTGCTGCCTTTTCCAAACGTTGATTTTACCGAGATATCGCCGCCAAGTTTTCGGCTAAGAGAGCGTACATGGGCAAGTCCGATCCCTTCTCCCGGCCTGTCCTGTTGGCCCGAGCGCCGGAACAGTTCGAAGACACGTTCAAGGTCGTCTTCGGAAATGCCGCGTCCATTATCGGAAACTTCTACACGTATGAATTTGTATCCGTCCTTATAGGCGCGAACAGACAATTCCAACGGTCTGTCCGGGCTGGCATATTTTACGGCATTATCGAATAGATTTCCAAAAATCTGCTCAAGGGATAGCCTGTCCGTTGTGATTTTCGGCATTTTTTCAGCGATCTCTACTTTGCCGTCCAGTTCTGCAACCTGATGGTTGATACTGTCCGCGCTTACTTCCAGCAAAGCTTTCAGGTCGATTGATTCCGGTTTCAATTCACGGCGGCCATCGCGGGAAATCTTGAGGATGGCATTGATCAATCCATCCATTTTCTTCGTTGATGACCGGATAAAAGAGATGGCCTCCGGTAAATCTTCGCTGGCGGCGATCCGTGCAAGTTTGGCGTCTTCTTCCGTCAATGGCTCGCCCTCGGTCAAAACATAGCCCTGGATCGCTTTGAGAGAGGTCTCAAGTTCACTGGTAAAGCCCATAATATTGACAAGCGGCGCTCGAAGATCGTGGGTCACGATATAGGCGAAACGCTGGATTTCCTGATTGGCGCGAATGAGATCTTCCGTGCGTTCGGTGACGCGTTCCTCAAGATTGGTGTTGAGGAGTTCAACCTCGCTACGTGCGGTCGACAGGTCGCGGACATGCTGAAAAATAATGAAGATTGCGCCGCCGAGTACAGCAACAATGGCTACGGCGCCGATGATTGCCGACCGTTGCAATGCCGCGATAGCGTCGGATTGCTCGTCAATTCCGCGCTGGAGATCAAGCTCTGAATCGACCATGAACGCACTTAACAATTCACGGATACCGTCCATTGATCGCTGCCCGGAGCCCGCCCGAACAATCTCTATGGCTTCCGTTACCCTGCCGGTGCTGGCTAGTTCCAATGTGTGGTTCATTTCCTCCGTCTTTAGCGCGATAAGCCTGTTCAATTCCGGCAGGCGGGCGGCAAACTTCGGGCTGGTTTCCACACTTCGCCCCAATGCCTCCTGCCTTGCTGTAAGGGTTGCCAATGCGGTCTTATACGGGTCCAGAAAACTGTCCTCCTGAGAGAGAAGATAACCCCGCTGACCTGTTTCGGCATCCTGCATCGTCGACAGAAGGTCAGATGACCCGGTTCGTATACCACGCGCAACGACAATATTATCGAAGCGTTCGCGGCTTTCTGCGACCAGCCATATGGTCGAGGCGACGATGCCAAGCAGGATCAGCACCCCCGCAGTGAGCATGATCAAAGTAGAACGGGCGAAGGAACTGTTGGTCGCGGCCATTTATTGTCTGCCAGTATGCTGAGGCGCCGGTCAGGCGCTAAGTAGGATGTGCTTCAGGAATGACCGGAGAGCGGCCAATCGTCAACCGGCGAGAGCAGTAATGGTCAAGTTGGGATGGCTGCTGGCTTGCTTTTTGATGCACCGGAGATGATGTGGAGAACGACAGCACCAAAAACAATGCTGCCACCGAGCAACGTGCTGCGACCGGGCGTTTCTCCAAATGCGATCCATATCCACAGTGGTGCGAGCGGCGCATCGAGCGAGCCGATAAGCGCTGTTTCTATCGGGGGAAGAAGCTTGGCGCCGAGAGCGAAGAGGGCAACGCCAACCGCAGACACCATTAATCCAAAGAGTGCAATCAGCAGAAGATTCTGGCTGGACACCGCGAGTGGATCGCCGAAAGGCCAGCAGATCATCGAGGTGAAAAGAGCGGATATGCAAACGGCTGGCATGACAGCGATATCAGGATGACGGCGCACGATAATCATGAGAACTGCCATGCCCAGCGTCATGCCAAAAGCAAGAAGATCGCCGAAAAGCGTGCCTTCCACATCCAGCCCGACCATGATGGCTACACCGGCAAGTGCAGCCAGACTTGCTGATACTGCGCGGATTTCCGGCCGCTCGCCCATAACGAGCCAACCCAGCGTTGCCGCACAAAAAGGCACCGTCGCGTAAATCACGGCGACATGCGCTACGGTCGTTTCCTTGAGTGCCGTGATAAAGAACACCATGCTGATGCCGGATACAACGACAAAGAGCCAGCCCGGCTTGCCGAAACGCAATATGTTCGCCCAGAATCTGCCTCGCTCGGTAATCAGGATCACCGCGCCAAGTCCAAGGGCGCCAAACACGCCGCGCCATGCCAGTATGGTCCAACTGTCCAAAGGTATGATCCGGGTGAACAATCCAGCAAGGCTCCAGGCGATTGCGGAAGCCGTGACAAATATCAGTCCGAGCCTGTAGGGAGATATCATTCTGGTTGTCCTGCATTCGGTAGCTAGAGCAAGTTTTGTCTATATAGAGTCATTCTGCCGGAGGGAATTCGTGGACAAGATCAAGGGATTTAGTGAGGCCGATGTTTATCCATCGGACGAGACTGAAGCCCGATGGAATTGGCGCGAATGCACCCGGCCTTTCGGGTTTCCGGCTGACGGCCACCCACTTTGTCAGGCAGCTTCGTCCGATGGATAAACATCGACCTCGCCACCTTCCGCGTGGATTGTCTCGTCATCCGAGAAACAGAATTGGCTCATATAAACAAAATTTGCTCTAGACAGTAGAGCCGCGTTCGGGTGGACATGCAATGAAGCGGCAGGAGCAAAACCCGCACCTGCTGACATGGTGTGTCAGCACGTGTGCTTCACGCGCAGTTTATGGTGCAGCCTTGATTGGCGCAGTCTTGTGCCGCATAAATGCGCGCAGCTGATCTTCGCCAATGAATTTTTATTGCAAGTCTGAAGGAAATCGAAGCCATGTCCCATGCAATAATCCCTGAAAAAGGTGTTCTACTGGGTAGAGCCAAGTTGCCGGGTTGCAACTATCCGCGGGTCATCACTGTACGTGCAGGGACAGTCTTTGACATCACAAGTCAATCGGCTCCAACCGTTCGTGATATCGCTGAACTGGAAAATCCCGCAGCTTACGTGGCGCAGGCTGAAGGTGTGGAAGTCGGCAATATCAATATGATTGCGGAAAACAGCTGGTCGGAAAAGAGCAGTTCCTCCGTGCCATCGCTGGTGTCGCCCATCGATTTGCAGGCCGTGAAAGCTTCCGGCGTTACATTTGTGGCATCGCTGCTTGAACGTGTCATTGAGGAGCAGGCCAAGGGCGATAAAGCCAAGGCGGATTCGCTGCGAACGGATGTCCTTAACTTGATTGGAGCTGATCTGTCGCAGATCGTGCCTGGTTCACCAGCAGCCATGAAGGTCAAGGAAGCCTTGATCGCACGCGGTGTGTGGAGCCAATATCTTGAAGTGGGCATCGGACCGGATGCGGAAATCTTTACCAAGGGCCAGCCGATGTCGACCGTTGGCTACGGGTCTGATGTGGGCCTGCACCCGATTTCGAGCTGGAATAACCCGGAGCCGGAAATCGTGCTGGTGGTTTCGAGTGCTGGGCGAATTGTCGGCGCGACACTTGGCAATGATGTCAATTTGCGCGACGTCGAAGGTCGTTCGGCGCTGCTTCTTGGCAAGGCCAAGGACAATAATGCGTCGGGTGCGGTCGGGCCGTTTATTCGCCTTTTCGATGGAGATTTTACGATCGAGACGGTGAAGAATGCCGAACTGAGCATGCGCGTGGAAGGCACGGATGGCTTTGTTCTCGACGGGGCATCGAACATGGCCAAGATTTCACGCACACCGGAATCGCTGGTGGAAGCCACTATTGGCAGGCATCATCAATATCCGGACGGTCTGGTGCTCTATCTCGGCACCATGTTTGCACCGGTCAAAGACCGCGATGGTCCAGGCAAAGGCTTTACCCACAAGATGAATGATGTGGTTTCAATTTCCACGCCAACGCTGGGAACATTGGCAAACCGCGTCCGGCTTTCGACCGAATGCGCAGCCTGGACTTATGGAACCAGCCATTTGCTGCGTGATCTCGCCAAAGCGAATTTGCTCTAGGGAACCCAGAAATAGCGGACGATGTGAAAGAAGACCGGGGCGGCGAAAATCAGGCTGTCCGCCCGGTCGAGCATGCCGCCATGGCCTTCGATCATATGCCCCCAGTCCTTGACGCCGCGGTCACGTTTTATAGCCGAAGCAACCAGGCCACCAAAGAATCCCATGATGCAGGCAAGTCCAGCCATCATCCCGGCTTGAACCACGGTGAATGGCGTGAGCCATGCCAATGATGCGCCCAGCAATGATGCGCTGAGAATGCCGCCGATCAAGCCTTCCCACGTTTTGGAGGGCGAGATTTTGGGCGCGACCTTGTGCTTTCCAAACAGCTTGCCGAAAACATATTGCAGTACGTCACTGCCTTGGACAGTTGCGATCAGGAAGGCGATGAGAAGTAAGCCTTTGCCTTCGAAGCCGGGGATGGGCAATGTCAGCAGCGCAGGCACATGACTGATGCAGTAGACAGACAGCATGATACCCCATTGCTGCTCGCTGACACGCTCAAGAAAGCGTTCCGTATCGCCGGAAATCGCGGTAAGGGCAGGCATGGCAAGGAAGCAATAGACCGGCACGAAGATTGAATAGAGGCCGTACCATTCAATCCAGAGCAGATAGTATTGGACTGGAATGATAACCAGAAACATGCCGATGAGAATGCGATGATCGCCGCGCCGCGTATGAGTGAGGGTCACATATTCGCGCAAGGAAGCGAATGAGACGAAGGCGAACAGGAGGATAACGCCATGTTTGCCAAACAGAAAGGCGATGGAAATTCCGCCAATCATGATCCACCACGCCTTGATGCGCGAATTAAGGTTCACCAGCGTTGAAGGCAGAACATCCGCTGTGCGGCGGCTTTTCCAGGTGAGTATTGTTGCAATAGCGCTGGCAAGCGTAAGGACGCCCAGCAGGCCGATAAAGAGCCAGACCGTTTCAGCCATGATTGAGCACCTTCTGCTGTTCCGGCGAAAGATCGAGCAATGATTGGCGTGCTCTGACGAGGAAGTCCTTGCGGTCTTCGTTTGGCTGAAGCACCACGGGTGTGCCGAAGACGACGCGGCATAGCAGTGGGACTGGAAGAAATGCACCTTTCGGCAAGACGCGAGACATGTTTTCAATCCAGCAGGGTACGAGTTCAACATCGGGGCGCGCCACAGCCAGATTGTAAAGCCCTGAGCGGAACCGAAGCAGCGGTTCTTCCGTCATGTTGCGCGTGCCTTCGGGAAAGACAATGAGCGAGCTGCCTTGCGCAAGCGCGTCGAGCATGATGACCATGGGGTCGTCAGAACGCTCGACCCAATTGCGGTCAACCAGTACAGTATTCAGCAGGTCCTTTGCCAAAATGTGCCGCAACCTGTTGCGCTTCCAATAATCGGCTCCGGCAACAGCACGCGTGCGCTCGCGTTCGCGTGGCGGCAGGCTGGAAGAAAGCAGGATAAAGTCACCGTGACTGCAATGATTGGCGAAATATATGCGTTGGCGGTCTGACGGTGAGCAGCCTTGCCATATTGGACGAACGCCCGTGACGCCGCGTGCCAATCCAGCCAGCAGCATTGCGCAGGTTCGTCTCATCATTGTTTTTATATTCATAGGGTCCCCCACAACCCATAGGTTGTAACGCCAGCGAATAGAACAAGAAAAACTGCAAATGCAAGATGCAGCTTCAACAAGAGGCGATTTGTACCCGCCATTCGTGCGTCCAGCATAGGTGTTGTCTGCGGAAGCCTTCGCAAATGCAGTCGTGCGAGAAGTATATCGACAGCACGGCAGCCCTTTGCTTCGCTTGGCTTTGAGGCTATAAGCCTGAACAGGGTAGCATCAAAAAGAATATAGGCGGCGAGAAACAAGACCACGATGCCGGTAGTACCAGTCAAGACATGTTCCCACCCAAGCCGGTCGCCAAACAAAATCAGCATCAACAGGAATGCTGTCACGACGCCAAAACTTATGCCTTGGCGCTGGAGACGGGAGGCAAATGCAGCAGCGCGTTCATTCATGCAGATTTCTCGCTTGAGTTGAAACGAGCATGTCTTCCCTCAGGTGAATAGGCCTGCCTTTGGATTCGATCATCTGGATACCATCAGCAGCACTTTTGGCACCCCCATGGCAGCTGCGGCAGCGCTACGCTGGAAGCCGAGAGCGCAGCAGACAAGAACAGGCCCCTTTTTTCGGGCAAGCTCTATGGCATCGGCCGCTTTGCGCAGTTCTGCGGCTGGCGGCGAAGCGAGATCCAGCATGGGGAATGCTTGCCAGTCGATATTTGTGCGGGAAGGCTTTGCCAATTCGGCTGTGAGATCAATGATTGTTGCAAATCCCGACTGCTCGTCTGTACGTGGCAGGCGGCCAAGATGAATGTCCCTATGAATGGCGACAGAGGCCGGGAGCTTGCGTGTCCAGATCAGGCTGTTGATGATGGCGCCGAGGCGGTAGGGAGCCAGCAGCCATTTGCTGGCAAAGGAGAGCGTACCCTGAGAGCTCTTTTGAAAGACAGCGGGTCCGGCACCGAAGTAGCCAAGGGATACGATTGCCAGTGCCAGAGCCGGCCACAGGGAAAACAGGAATGCAGGTGATGAAGCAGTTCCAAAAATGGCGGCTAGCAGGAACACCAGGCTCGCCGCCGCATAGTAAGTCCCAATGCGCCGTGCTTTGGAATCATTGGTCAGGCGGAACGCGGCGACGGGTGAGGGAGCCCTCGCTGGAAAGAGCCACAGGGCAAAGAGGCCCAAAAGCAGTCCCGTCGGGATGTCGATGAAATGATGCTGGTAGGTGGTAAGGACGGAAAGCCCAATCAACGTGCACCAGATATGCCAGACCCAGCGAATGATTCCGGACAGGCGGACGCGCCAATGCGACCAGATAATCGTCAAAAGAGCAATGTGCAGTGAGGGCGCTTGATTGAATGGTTTGTCAAAGCCGCCAAGCATATCGAAAAGGAAACCCGCTGCGCCACTGGTGGGTGGCTTTTGGAAAATTGCCGTCAGCGGGAATGCGATGAAGCAGGCAACGGCAATGAGTTGTGCTGTCAGATAGTGTTTTGCCAAGCGATCGACTTCAAACGTCGTGTCGTTGAAGAACAACGAAAGACCATAAAACAGATTGATCGACCAATAGGGGAAGATGGTCCATGCGATGAAAGGAATGGCATGTTCCCAACCAAAAGTGATGTTGGCAACGTCTGCACGCTGCGACGCCAGCCAATTGGCGGTGCCGTAGCTTATATAAAACAATGGTGCGAGGCAGATGAGCCAGGTCAAGGCCCGCTTGGCGACGCCCTGATTGAAGCGCCATTCTCCGATGGGTGAAGCGGTCATTTCGCTCATAGGCGCTCGGCAATGGAAACAGTGAAAATGCCCCATTCATCGATACGCTGGTCAATCTTTTTGAAACCAGCTGCAGCAACCAATTGATCCATTTCTGCTTGCGTACGGCGACGCATGACCCAGGCTTCGCCGCCACGATGCGAGGTTAGTGCTCGCGCGATCATTTCAAGTTGTGGATGCCATGGCTGGTTGGTGTAGATCAGGAAACTGCCAGCCTGCATAGATTTTGCAAGGCCACCGAGCGAACGCTCAATGAGGGCATTATCCGGAAAAAGCTCGTACAGACCGGAGACTATTGCTAGATCCGGCGCGGGCTGAATTGCGGCAAGCTTATCACCATCGAAAGCATCGGCCTGATGGAAACTTGCAATCTCTTCCAGCTTGCGCTCTGCAATGGATTTTCGCCCGGCATCGACGTTAATCGGTGAGTAATCCTGCAACCGGACACTTGTCGGTTTGACATTTGATTTGGCAATCGCGTCAAGCACATAGCGACCATGACCAGCGGCAATATCGAGAATATTTGTGCTTCGGCCTACATCCTGCAATTTTGCCAGAGCAATGTCGATAAGCTCTTCCAGATGCACTTTTCGCTGGCGAATACCGCGCCAGCCAATGGCTTGCAGAAACTGTTTGTCGATGAGCTTGCCGCCCGGGCCCATGCCGCGGGGTTCATTTTCATAGACATAGTCGAGTGTGGAGCCGGAATCGAAACCGGTTTCGATGCCTGTTTTCAAGCCCTTTGAAAAAAGCGCGCTGAAGCGGATCGAAGCACGGTAGATCGCCCAATAAAGTCCTTTCAGGGAGAGCAGATCATGCGGTGATGAAAGCCTGTCCTGCTCGTCGCGGGTGAAACCTGTTTGATGAGCTTTTGTGACGTCCAACGGCTCTGGCTTTGAGTCAAAGCGTTCAAGGATGAACCGGCGCGCATGCGCCCCGGCAATTGCGCGATCTTTCTCGCCAAGCGTGTCGTGATAAAAGCCTTTAAGAACGTGACGTTCCTTCAGAGGGTGAGCCAGGTTCTCGTAGAATCGGTGCTGGGGGGCATGCCTTACAACCCAGTCGTTGCCGGAGATCAGCAGTTGGGTTGGCACTATAATCGCGCGCGCGTCCTCAACAATACGCTCGGCATTTGTATAAAGGTCCAGCAGGATGTTGGAGGCAATGGCGCGGGTGACAAGCGGATCATTGTCGAAGGAGGCGATACGCGCCGGATCGTGGGTGAGAAACTTGGCTTTAACGTAAGAGTTTACAAAGAACTGCCCCTTCAATTTCTGCCAGAGCCATATGCCTTCGCGTGCGAATGGCACGTAAAGTTTCACGCTGAAAGCCGGGGAAGCAAGCACCAGTGCGCGGATTGGTGGTGCATAGTCATGGACCCATGTTGCAGCAAGCACAGCGCCGACCGATTGGGCAATGACAGCGATATCCTCTATGGCAAAATTACCGGTTTCGCATATATGTTTTACGAAGCTGTCGAGATCGCGGACGGAAGCCGCAAAGGATGGCGAATAGCCGCGTTCGCCGGGCGAATGGCCATGGCCACGGGCGTCCCATGCATAGAATGTGAAGGCGCCAAGACCAAGTTCCTCAACCAGATGAGAAACACGGCCACTATGCTCATGCCCCCGATGCAGAAGTATAATCGCACCCTTTGGCTTTCCGGATTTTGCCAGCCACTTGCGGTAGAAAAGCTCTGTTCCGTCGTGAGTGCGAAAGGTGGTTTCGACCACTGCACCTGTTGCGGCGTCGGAAGATGATTCAGCGAACATGAGCTTGCTCCGGCAAAGGCGATTTCATGAATTGGCGCGGCGAAGACCAGCGCGAATACGATTGATGATGGTAACGACAGACAGAAGCGCCATCGCCGGGAATATCCAGCCAAACCATGCAGGTAAAACAATACCGCTGCCGATCAAGGCGGCGATAATACCGAGCGCCAACGCGCGATCACTTTTCCCAAATGGGCCGTCATAACCCCTGCCACCACCTGTCATCACGCCGAGCACGCCAGCATACTCAGCAATGATCGCAGTAATGGCGAATGCCACCACTCCGGCGGTTGTAAATGGTGACACCAGTGCAAAGGGCAGTATAAGCGCCACATCTGAAACAATATCGCCCACCTCATTCAGATAGGCACCAAGCCTGGATGCCTGACCAAATTCACGCGCCATCATTCCATCGATGGCATTCAGGGCCATGCGAACGAAAAGCACGGCTGGCAGCAGCCAGAACAGACCTGTGCTATCGGGGAACAGAGCAATCAGACCACCTGTTGCTATTGAGATGAGTGTCGCTGCAACAGTCACCTGATTTGCAGTCGCACCAATTGCGACGAGACGTCCAACCAAGGGGCGAAGCAAGTTCTGGAATGCCGGTTTGATCGAGTAAAGCGTCGGCATGTAATCACCCCCAATGATTGTATTCAAATCCGCCATACAATTGCATGTAGCAGAGAATTTATTTCAATCCAGTTTTCCGGACAATGATATTGGGGCAGAACGATAAATTTGGTCAAAAAGCGCCTGAAAACGGCACAAAGGAACGGGAGAAGCGTGGTTATCTCAACAGGGCAGCCACCGGGCATCGTTCGGTTCTTTAGATCCCGGATAATGGTTTGCTGTGGCAGCTGCCCGTAATATGACGGGAGCTATCAGTGCTGGATTCTAGGTTCGCTCATAATCTGTGACGATTTAAAGGCAAACGGCTTTTGAAAATGGCCTCGGACGGCCAGATGGCCGAGTTCCCGATTGGCTGCTATCGCCGCAAGCTCATCTACATCACGAATACCGCTTTCAAACAGTGCCATAACCGTTTTGGCCAGTTCGTTGCTGCGGGAGTGAGTTTTCGGGCAACGGTCCAACATTTGCGATGCTTTGTCGTGCGCTCGTTGCATGACCTCCCAGTCACTGGTCGCAAATATGCGTCTATCTCTATCTAACAATGCCATCACACGCCTCCATTGTTCGGCGCGAGCATATTGTGGAGTGGACGTGGGTTGCGTCCCTATGCTCGGCAATCTGAGAAAGCTAAGCGCATTTTCACCCGCCCCGCAAACTGCATCTAATTTGCTTTATCTGTGCGGTACTTACCGCATTGCAAAATTTGCGGTCGAACAGAAAATTTAGCATAGTCAGTTTTCGGGGTCAGACGGCAGCTTTCTCAAGCAGTCGCATGAGGCCGGTTTCGGGGCCGGTCAGTCCTTTGCGATGTGGTGCACGCAGCAAGGAACGGTCCAATTCGCCGGCAAAGAAACTGTCTGTTACTAAAGGGTGGACGTAGCTCGATCGGGTAACGGCTGGCGTATTTCGCAGGAAGGTACTGACATCGCGCATTGCAGCAGCGACTGCGCGTTTTTTCAGCGTATCGGTTTCAGCGTTTACTTCTGCGAGAAATGCCAGTGCCCGTGCCGATCCATGGAAAGTCCGAAAATCCTTGGCACTTACTTTTGAGCCGGAAACTTCACGAAGATAATCATTGAGTTCCTGGGCATGAAGGCTGCGCCATCGTTTCTTGTCCTTATATTGAAACAATCGCCCACGCCGTTTCAATGCCTTCAAGCGCTTAACGGCAGAGCGATCCGCTATGGAAATCTTGTTTATTTTCTTTGATTTCCCGGCGAAAATAAAGTTGGCAACATTGGCATTGATCTTCAAATCACTGCTCTTGAGCGTGGCAATGCCGCGTGCACCATCCTGGGCATATTTTTCGTGTCCGGCCCGAAAGGCCTTCTTGTCTATGAGTTTGACCGCAAGGGCGGCAAGCGATTTGCCTGCTGTGGGTGCACGCTGGATGTCGCGCGCAATCCGTTTGCGAATGCGCGGCAGTGCCTTGCCGAAAGTCAGTAAGCGATGCGTCTTCGTGCTATTGCGAACAGCTTCCCAGTCTGGATGATAGATATATTGGCGCCGTCCAAGGTTGTCATGACCCACAGCCTGGATATGACCACAATCATCGTCGCAGCATGAAACTTTGGTCCAGGCAGGGGGAATAGCCAGAGCGATAATGCGCTCAACATGCTTTTTCGCTGCAGGGCGGCCATCTATGCGGATATAGCGGGCACCGGTTTTTGTCGGTTCGCGTTTCAGTGTAAAAGTTTCCGGGTCGACCAGCTTCAATCCCAATTTTTCCGCGTAGTATGCGTGGTCGAACTGCATATTTTCATCCCTTTGCGCCGTCCTGAAACGCTGATCCTGCCCTGCTGTTCCACCAGCCAGGAAAAACCATGGCTGGAACAAAATGCAGGATGAACTCGTTGCGTGAATCATACGGGAAAGGTTTGCACGCATGGCCCCGCGTTCATTCTGGAAAGGTTATCTGAAGCTCTCTCTGGTGACGTGTCCTGTCGCCATGGCTCCGGCTACGACTGATAATGAAAAGGTCAAGTTTCGTACATTGAACCGCAAGACGGGAAACCGCGTCGTTAGCCAGTATGTGGATGGTGTTACCGGCAAAGCTGTCGACGAGGATGACGAGGTAAAAGGTTACGAGCGCGGCGAAGATGAATATGTCATGCTCGAAGAGGACGAAATTGATGCTGTCGGTCTGGAGAGCACCCGAACCATTGATATTGAAATGTTTGTTCCGCGCGATAGCATTGATTGGATATGGTATGACAAGCCGCATTACCTCACGCCGGATGATCCTGTCGGCGAGGAAGCTTTTTCAGTGATCCGGGATGCCATGGAAGCAACGGGGCGAGTTGGCATTTCAAGGCTTGTAATGTACCGGCGTGAACGCGCCGTCATGCTGGAACCACGCGGCAAAGGCATTATTTTATGGACATTGCGATATGGTGACGAAGTGCGCGATCGTGATGAGTACTTTGGCGGTGTCAAGAATAGCAAGCCTGATAGCAAGATGATGGCGCTGGTCAAAACATTGATCGACGAGCGTACCAAACCTTGGGACCCGAAAATGGTCGACGACCCCGTACAGGATCGATTGCTTGAGATCATTGCGGCAAAGAAGAAGGGCAAGAAGCGCCCGGCAAAGCCCAAGGTCGAGGCAGAGACGCCGAGCAATGTCATCAATATTATGGATGCGCTGCGCAAGAGCATTGCCAGCGAAGGCAAGAAGAAGGGCTAAACCTTCTTCGTGCCTCGGGTGGTTGTTGCCTTTTCGATTGGTGTTGCTGCTTTGCGGAAGTCGGCCCACGGGTCGCGTTTGATTGAAGCCATTCGGGTCGGTGCGTTCAACACCGTGAAATAGGCTGGACCAATGCCGGGTGTCAGTTCATCCCATTCCAGCGGCATTGATACCGCTGCGCCGGGCCGTGCGCGGGTAGAATAGGGCGCGACCGCTGTCATGCCGCGCTGATTGCGCAAATAATCAATGAGTATTTTTCCTTTGCGCTTCGACTTGGTGATAGTCGAAACATATTTATCCGGACTATCTGCTGCCATACTGTCCGCAATAGCTTTGGTGAAAGCCTTTACATCGGGCCAGGTTGCTTTGGGTTTGATTGGAGAGACGACATGCAAACCCTTCCCGCCGGATGTCTTGACGAAGGCAGACAGTCCAGCCTGCTGTAACCGATCCCGCGTCTCATGAGCTCCCTCAATGACGGTTTCCCAATTAACGCCGTCGCCCGGATCGAGGTCCATGATGATCATATCCGGGCGCTCCCAATCGGCCACGGTCGAGCCCCACGGGTGAATTTCAAGAACAGCGGATTGGACCAGACCAATCAAACCATCGAGATCATTGATACTGATCAGGGGGTCGTCATCCTTGTTCTTCGGATCCTTGACCAGCGTGATCTTGAGATTCAGCCCCTTCCACGCATGTTTCTGGAAGAACGCCTGCCCATTGATACCTTCAGGGCTGCGCAGCAATGCCAAAGGGCGCTTGGTGATGAATGGCTCGATATACTTCCACACATCGGTATAATAATTGGCAAGCCCTTCCTTGGTTACACCTTCTTCGGGCCAATAAATGCGATCCGGATGAGTCAGTTTCACGGTGCGCCTCTCTGGTTGAAGTTTTGATGAAGCAGCGGATTTTGGTATTTCCCGCACCACGTCCATGGGATTTTTGTCTTCGCGCAGCCCACGGAAAGCGGCATGGCGCAGATTGCCATCACCGGTCCAGGCGCGGAATTCAACTTCAGCGACAAGAAGCGGCTTGGTATACCGGACCTTTCTTGCGGCATCTGCATTCAAGCGTTCGCTAAACGGGCTTTCGGGAGTGCGAATCCGTTCAAGACGCGTGAACAGCTCTTCTGCCATTGCAGCGCTATATCCTGTGCCAACCCGCCCCACATGCTCAAGATTCTTGCCATTATAGACGCCCATGACCAAGGAACCGATGGCCCTGCGAGAGGTTGAGGAAGGCACGTAACCGGCGATGACAAACTCCTGCCGCGACGAGCATTTTGCTTTCATCCAGCTTTTGCCGCGCCCGGAGCGGTAGGGACCATCACTCAACTTGGAGACAATGCCTTCTAGACTAAGACGGCAAGCATGGCTCAGCACCGTAGCGCCGCCTTCGTCAAAATGCCCGCTGTAGCGTATTGGATCGCCCATATCGCTTACGAGCTTCTCCAGCATGGCTTTGCGTTCAATAAGGCGGAGCGCCCGCAGATCATAACCATCGAGATAGAGCAGATCGAAGACATAGAAAATGAAGCGGTCCGCCCGACCTTCGCTCAAGTCGTTTTGCAAAGAGGAAAAGTCCGATGCGCCAGCGGAGGTTTCGACCACCAATTCGCCGTCAATCAGCGCTGTACCAATCGGCAAATCCTGAAATGCACCAACGACCTCTTTGCCGAACTTCTTGGTCCAATCGAGACCGGTGCGCGTCAGCAGTTTAACACGTCCGGCTTCGATACGCGCTTGGAGACGATAACCGTCATATTTTATCTCATGTATCCAGCGGTCACCCTCAGGCGGCTTTGTGGTCAGCGTTGCGAGCGTCGGTTCCACAAAATCTGGCAGCGGTGCCCTTTTTGCGCCTTTGACACCGGAAGGATCTGGAACATCGATTTCGGCTGGCTCTGCTTTTGCAGGTTTCGCAGACTTGGATTTTGCTATTTTCTTCTTTTCAATCTTGCCCGTCTTGGATGACCAGCCGGGTTCTTCCCCAGCCACAGCGGCAAGATTGCGACCAGTCTTCACTGAATCCGGCTGCTCCTTCAAAATGTCAGGGTCTTTAGCAGTGCGGGCAACATCGTCGTCGCCCTTGATAAGCAGCCAGTTTTCCCGCTTCTCGCGCGGCTTTTTCTGCATGCGTACAAGATGCCAGCGTCCACCCAGCTTTTCACCATGCAACTCGAATTCCAAATGGCCTTTGGAATAACCGCGTTCCGGGTCATGGATGGGTTCCCATGTGCCGCGATCCCAGACGATGACAGTGCCTCCACCATATTCGCCTTTGGGAATGGTGCCTTCGAAAGCGCCATATTCGAGCGGGTGGTCCTCGACGTGTACCGCCAGTCGTTTTTCTGTTGGAACAAGGCTTGGGCCGCGCGTCACCGCCCAGCTTTTCAGAACGCCATCCATCTCCAGACGTAAATCGTAATGCAGCCGCGTGGCGTCATGTTTCTGAATGACAAAGCTGTTTCCGGCTTTTCGGGCTTTGCGTCCTTTGGGCTCAGATGTTGTCTTGAAGTCGCGTTTCTTGCGGTATGTTTCAAGCGCAACCATGGATCAGCCCGCCTTCCGTCGTGCTGGTTCTGCCTTGGCTCCGGCTTTGGTTTGCTTGGTGGTCTTCGACTTCTTGCCGCCCAGCGCCTTGGCACTTTCCCGCAAGGCTTCCATAAGGTTCACCACCTTGTCGGACTGAACTGGCTTTCTGGCTGGAATCTTCTTGCCTTCAAGTTTCGCCTTTACCAGTTCCGTTAGGGCTGCCTCGTAACGGTCGTCATATTTTGACGGGTCGAAGGCGCCTTTTTTGGTCTCAATGATATGTTTTGCAAGATCGAGCATTTCACCCTTGATCTTCATTTCCGGAATATCGCTGAAAGCGTCCTCGGCAGAGCGGACCTCATAATCGAAATTCAATGTTGTTGCGACTAAGCCTTGGCCAGCGGCGCGGATAAGCAGTGTTCGGGCACGGCGAAAAATCACCGTTTGAGCGAGAGCGACCACTTTCTTTGCTTTTAACCCCTCCCGGATGAGAGCAAAGGCTTCTTCGCCGTTTTTGTCGCTTGGAGTGAGATAATAGGGTTTGTCGAAATAGACGTCATCAAGATCATCGACTCCCACAAAGACTTCAACTGAAAGTGTCTTGTCGCTATCCGGTACGGCGGCAGCTACTTCTTCGGGCTCAAGTACAATGTAATCATCATCGCCGACTTCGTAGCCCTTTACCTGGTCTTCCCGCTCGACAGGCTTGCCGCTGTCGCTGTCAAC
This sequence comes from Phyllobacterium sp. K27, assembly GCF_054796155.1. Classification (NCBI taxonomy): domain Bacteria; kingdom Pseudomonadati; phylum Pseudomonadota; class Alphaproteobacteria; order Hyphomicrobiales; family Phyllobacteriaceae; genus Phyllobacterium; species Phyllobacterium sp. K27. The sequence goes on from NZ_CM139240.1 coordinate 842,314, forward strand.
AAATTGGCGATGGACGCGATGGCCTGTTGCGCGGTTAAGCGTGTGAAAGGCAATACGGTCAGATGTTGAAGCTGCCGTATAAAGCGCAACGGGGCAAGATAGCTCGCCGACCTTCAAATAGCCCTTCCAATTTGCTCTCGCTGCCAAAGCTTAACTCCTTACACACCATTTGGAAGAATGCGGGTAAGGGGTTTTTGTTCCACGTTCTGCCTATCGAGTGGGTTTTGCCGACATATCGATTGTGCGTGCGCCAACATGAAGTGCACGGCCCGCACCCCAGCCGAAGAAGGCTGTTGCCAGACCCAGCAACACGAACAGTACGGATGTCGCGCTGTAGCTATCTGTCAATTTGTGGATAAGGCCGACCAGCAATGGTCCTATCGCTGCAAGGGTGTAACCAATACATTGCGCCATGCCTGACAGATGAGAAGCAATATGCGAATCCGGAGAGCGCAGAACGATGATGGTCATTGCCAGTGCGATCAAACCCCCTTGGCCGATGCCCTGAATGACCGCCCACACCCATACGCTTGCCAATGGCGCAAAGAGCATTCCCAATAGTCCGACCAGAGCGAAAGCGACGAGGCTGACGCTGACAAGTCGTTGATCCCTGCACCGAACGGCGATCGAAGGAACGCCAAGGCATGTTACCACCTGAGCCATGATGGAAACCGAGACCACCACCCCTGCCGTCACGCCGTCGAGTCCCCGATCACGCAGGATCGGCGAAAGCCAGCCAAAGACGCAATAGGCGAGAGATGATTGCAGGCCCATGAAGAAGGTGACCTGCCAGGCAAGGCGATCACGCCAAAGCCCCTCAACACGAAATCCTGCATGTTTGATTCGAACTCTGCGGAAAAACGCATGCGGGAACCAGATAAGGGCAACGATGAGTGGCGGGATTGCCCAAGCGCCCAGCGCCAAAGACCATGAGCCGCTGAATGTATGCTGCAATGGTGCTGTGAAGCCTGCGGCGCTTGCCGCGCCAGCGCAAAGCGCCATTGTATAGAGCCCGGTCATCATGCCGGTACGGCTGGCAAAGTCACGCTTCACCAAACCCGGAAGGAGCACATTGCCCACTGCTATGCACGCACCTGCGAGTGCAGTTCCAATGAAGAGCAGGGGCAGGGAAGAAAAGCCCCGTAAGCCCGTGCCCAAGGCCAGCAGCAGGAGAACACCGAGCAGGGTACGCTCTGCGCCGATACGCTGTGCAAGTCTGGGTGCTATAGGCGCAAACACGCCAAGGCAAACGACAGGAAGTGTTGTCAGTACGCCCGCGCCGAATGATGACAATCCGGTTTGAGAAATGATCTCCGGCAGGAGCGCAGAGGCGCTTGAAAATAAAGGCCGCAGATTGAATGCGATCAGCACGAGGCTCAAGCCAGTTATAATCTCAACAGTTCTGCTTGCAAAAACTGGCGCGCGCGGCGTTGGCGTTGAATCGATTTCGGCATCGATCAACTGTTCAATCGAGGTGGTGTCGTGCCTGGCAGGGATATGTTGATTCATGATGTGAGGTGCCGATCAAGTTCCGTAAGGATAGGTGCCATAAAGGCGCGTGTGGTGGCTTCTGCCATTTCGGGGTTTCCCGATTCGATGGCGTCGATGATGGCGGCATGAGCCGCCATATCAGGTTCCGGCAGTTCGCCTGTGACGGTCGCCTTGATGATCTCACCGATCGATAGCGAAAAGAAATCATAGACTTCCATGAGGGCCCGATTGCCCGAAGCGGCCACGACTGCTTTGTGGAATTTAAGATCACGTTCAATATAACGGTTGTGATTGGCGGGATTATATTCGCCGCGATCTGCAAGGATGCTACGCAGCTTTGCGATTATCTCCGGTGTGAAGCGCATGGCAGCCAGCCGCGCCGCTTCAACTTCTAGAGCGCAGCGGGTTTCGACCTGATCACGCAGACCCGTACGTCGGATACGCAGAAGGCTGTCTTCCGAGCCGGTAATCGACTGCACATAGGTTCCAGAACCCTGCCGTGTATCAAGAAAACCTTGAGCAACGAGAACGCGCACGGCTTCACGCACCGTGCCGCGACTGACGCCCAGCATGTCTGCCAATGTTGCTTCATTGGGAATACGCTCACCTACTTGCCACCGTTTCGCGGTGATTTCGGCACGGATATTGCTAACCGCATTGTCGGCAAGGTTTGTTCGTGCGGCAGGTTGCATTCCAAGTCCTCAAGTCATCAGATGACTTGACTATTATGCTTGCCCTTCACTCGCGTCAAGGTGCGAAATGGGTGGACGATCATCGCCCAAAGAATGGATCACTGGAAAGCAGTTCAGCTCAGACTGATTTAACGTATTTGATAAAGGGCGTCACTTTGGCGATGCGATCATAGAGCTGACGAGCAGTGTCGTTGTTCTGATTGGTGAGCCAATAGACCGAATGGGCACCGGCTTTTTGCGCCTGTGCATGGACAGCTTCGATCAAGCCGCGACCAATACCCTTGCCCCGCATGTCGGGGTCCGCATAAAGGTCCTGCAAGTAGCAGACATTCTCAATGCTCCAATTATGCCGGTGAAACAGGTAGTGGGTGAGGCCGACCGGCTTGCCATCAAATTCAGCGATCAGGCCACTATATTCATGATCCTCACCGGAGGTCAGTCGCGCAAAAGTGGTTTGATAAACGTCCTCGGATACTTTCGTTTCGTAGAAATCGAGATAACCTGTCCAAAGACGGCGCCATTCTGCCTCATCCGATTTTTGCAACGGGCGTATTTGAACGCTCATGATCATGCATCCTTGTTCTAGTGCTGCCAAGTTTGATGTGGGGCCGCTGGCCCGTTGGAATAGACGGGAGCACCTTCGAAATCCTGTTTTCCCAAAGGAACTCCGGCAATACGCAAGATTGCGTAGCTGATTGTCAAATGAAAGTAGAAATTCGGTAGTGCATAATCGCGCAGAAATGGCAGCCCGTGAAAATAACGGGTACTGCCGCGCCAAGTAACTTCAATGGGTATGTTCTCGCTGCCTTCGATTTTAGCTGGAGGAATGGCATCCAGATAATCGATTGCGTCGCGAAGATAGGCAATGAGTGTTGTAAAGGTCTGGTGGGATTCAATAAAATCCTGATGATAGCCCCGGTTGAACACCGCAAATTGCCCGGCATCAGGCGAAGGCAACGTCTGTTCGGCAAGGCGCGCCACGCAGCCGCGCGCACCGTCAGCCAAAATCTGTATTTGAACTTTCAAAGGAAACATATCCGAGGCCAGTTTCGCCTCGATTACCTGCCGTGTATCTCCGCCGCTTGAAATAGCGTGGGCCTCAGCCTTCTTGAGAATTGCTATGCAATTTTCCAGCAATCGCTGAAAAACCGGAACGGATGCCTGGTACATTGTTATCGTCATGATATCGAGTCTCCCCCTCAATGCGCACTAAGCTATCGCGACGGGGCGCCTTCAACAACATGGTTGCCGACAATGTGTGTCAGGAATGGAAAATCGTATGCAGTCCCACTGGCGCTATTGCTAGAGGCATCCTATATTCAGATCGGCGCTCTGCGCCTCACGACAGGAGAGACATATTCCCCGGGGCCTTAATGATCCCTTAGGGAGCTGTCCCTGGAGAGGCCCGTGGGCTTCTTCACACGGCACCCACCTACTTTGTAGGTTCCCGGGATCGACTTCTCCATCGGTTGTGTGGACGCCACTGTTTCATCCCGAGCCGGTTTCCGGCGCCTTATGAAATTATCATCTTGCAAACCCAATCCCCGATCAAAGAACTGAAGAAAGTACTACGCCTCGAAGCTTTGGCGCGCCGCGATGCTTTGCCAGCCGATTATCGGAGCAATGCATCATTGCAGCTTGCCGCGCATGGCCTGTCGAACATCTCGCTGCAGCCTGGAGAAATTGTGTCGGGATTCTGGCCGATACGTTCGGAAGTTGATCTGCGTCCACTGTTATTTGCTTTACAGGACAAGGGCGCCCGGCTTTGTCTGCCCGTCATTGTCGACAAGCAGACGATCATATTCCGGGAACTGGTCAAAGACATGCCCATGATCGGGACAGGGTTTGGAACGTCGGGGCCGTCTGAAGATGCGCCCGTTGTCGACCCCTCCTTTATGCTTGTGCCATTGGCAGCTTTTGATACGCGCGGACACCGCATCGGATATGGTGCGGGCTATTATGACAGGGCAATAGCAAGGTTGCTGGCACTTGGTGCCAATCCCAGACTGCTTGGTGTCGCATTTGATTGTCAGAAAGTCGAAACGGTGCCTGACGAGCCGCACGATGTGCCGCTCGAAGCAATCTTGACGGAAAGCGGGTTGCGCAGCTTTGGCAGTATCGATAAAGCCAATTAACGAAATTCAGGATGTATGCGTGAGATTACTTTTTCTTGGTGACATGGTGGGCCGGTCCGGGCGGACAGCAGTTTACGAACAACTGCCCGGTTTGATTTCCGATCTGAAGCTTGACTTCACCATCGTCAATGGTGAGAACGCTGCCGGTGGCTTCGGAATTACCGAGGAAATATACCACGATACGATCAATGCGGGCGCGGATGTCGTCACCACCGGAAATCATGTGTGGGATCAACGCGAGGCATTGATATTTGCCGACAGGGAGCAACGTTTTCTGCGCCCGGCCAATTTTCCGCTTGGCACAGCAGGCAAAGGCTCTGGCGTATTCCTTGCCAAAAATGGCGCGCGTGTTCTTGTCTCCAACATTATGGGGCGCGTTTTCATGCATCCCGATTTGCATGATCCGTTCACAATCGCCGAAGAAATTCTCAAAGCCTGCCCTCTGGGTGAGCAGGCGGATGCTGTTGTCTTCGACTTTCACGCGGAAGCCACCAGTGAGAAGCAATGTTTCGGTCATTTCGTTGATGGTCGCGCCAGCTTTGTCGTTGGTACGCATACGCATGTGCCGACCGCCGATGCGCAGATATTGAATGGCGGCACGGCCTATATGTCTGATGCGGGCATGTGCGGTGACTATGATTCGTCTCTGGGCATGGACAAGGAAGAGCCGCTGAACCGGTTCCTTTCCAAGGTGCCAAAAGGACGGTTTGAAGCGGCGAGCGGCAAGGCTACGATATGTGGTGTTGGCGTTGAAATTTCTGACAGAACAGGACTTGCCGAAAAGATTGCTCCATTGCGTGTCGGCCCAAGACTTGAAGAAACAATTCCTGCCTTCTGGAAATAAGTTGACGTTTGGTTCCGTACACTCCTAGGTCATACATGAAGTTTGCCCATCCGGTCATTTAACAAGGGACATACGACCCCATGGAAACCTTTCTTTCTTATTTCGATTTCATTTACCAACCAGCCGGTCTTATCGCGCTCGTAACGCTGGTCGTGATGGAAATCGTACTTGGCATCGACAACCTGATCTTTATCTCGATCCTCACCAACAAATTGCCGAAAGAGCAACAGGCTCGAGCCCGTCGCCTCGGCATTGGTGCTGCATTGGTTCTGCGTCTTGCGCTGTTGTTCACCATATCGATCATCGTGCAGCTCACAGAGCCGGTAATCGAAGCATTCGGACATGGTTTCTCGTGGCGGGATATTATCCTGATCGCGGGTGGTCTCTTCCTGGTTTGGAAAGCAACGAAGGAAATCCACCATACGGTTGATCATGAAGATGCCAAGGATGACATCATCGGTAAAAAAGTGACGCTGACCATGGGGGCCGCCATCGGGCAAATTCTTTTGCTTGATCTGGTATTCTCTGTCGATTCAATCATTACGGCTGTCGGCATGACCGACGAAATAGCCATTATGGTTATTGCCGTCATTGCTGCTGTTACTGTCATGCTTTTTGCCGCAGAACCTTTGTCGAAGTTTATCGCCAACAATCCAACCATTGTCATGCTGGCGCTCGGCTTCCTGCTGATGATCGGTATGACGCTGATTGCCGATGGGTTCGGCTTCCATGTGCCGAAGGGCTATATTTATGCGGCCATGGGCTTCTCTGCCCTTGTCGAGGCGCTCAACATGCTTACACGCCGCCGCAAGAAGCAATGAACTTTATTCAACCATATTGGGGAAATGTGAAATGACACAGACTAATCCTGCCCAAGCTTTCGTACCTTTAAAGCTTGCCGATCGTTCTCTCGCCCTTCAGGCTTTGGCGGTTCTGATAGGAACGATGTTTCTGGCCGTCAGCTCGTGGGTGTCCGTGCCGATGATTCCTGTGCCGATAACGATGCAGACCTTTGCCGTCACCATGGTGGGTGCACTATATGGTTGGCGTTTGGGCGGGATCACCGTGATCGCATGGCTTCTACAGTCATTCATCGGGTTGCCGGTTCTTGCGGGAGGAATGCCGGGCCAGCTAGCCTTTGCGGGACCAACGGCCGGTTATCTTTTTGCTTTCCCTGTTGTTGCTGCATTTGTCGGTCTTCTGGCTGAGCGTGGCTTCACGCGTAACCCTTTCAGTTCAGCACTGGTCATGCTTTTGGGCAATGCGCTCTGCCTCGCGCTTGGAGCGATGTGGCTGGCCGGCCTTTTTGGATTTAATGTGGCCTGGGCTTCGGGTGTTGCACCATTCATCCTTGGTGGTCTGCTCAAATCAGCGCTGGCCGCGGCAACGGTTGAAGCCCTTCGTCGTTCGGGCATCCGCTTGTCTTGACAATAAGGCTTCGTCCCCACCATCTGCTTTGCATGCTGACCTATGTCGGCAAGGGCTATAGTCAAGCCTTTACTGACAATTACGACGGGGTGATTGCAAGGCTGGGAACGGGCGAAGAAATAATAATCGGGCAGGGGCCGGACGAGATTTGTCAGCCCCTTCTCGAAACGACTGAGTCACACTGCCATAATGCCAGTGTGGTAGAACGGGATGCGCAGGCACTGCATGATGTGGGCAGGCTGCTCGGGCGGACATTAAAGGTCGGCGACCGTTTAAAGATTGATCCCCAGACACTTGAAAATATGCGGCAGAGCTTTGTTGGCGGAATGATGCGTACGGCTTGCTCCGGCTGTGAATGGTTCGAACTTTGCACGTCCGTATCTACACACGGCTATAGCAATGTAAAACTGCACATTCTTGAATGAATTTTGGTGACGCTGGACGGCGCGGCTGTTTTTACTTATAAGAGCCCCCATTCCAAAACCGCAGACAAGCATGCAGGGGTGCCATGGCAGGCCATTCACAATTCAAGAACATCATGCACCGCAAAGGGCGCCAGGACGCCGTGCGGTCAAAAATCTTTTCCAAGCTGGGGCGTGAAATCACTGTCGCTGCCAAGCAGGGTTTGCCTGACCCGCTGATGAATCCGCGCCTGCGCCTGGCCGTGCAAAATGCCCGTGCGCAATCAATGCCAAAAGATAACATCGAGCGCGCCATCAAGAAGGCCTCCGGCGGCGACGCTGAGAACTATGATGAAGTACGTTATGAGGGTTACGGCCCCGGCGGCGTTGCAGTCATCGTCGAAGCTCTGACAGACAACCGGAACCGTACGGCTTCCAATGTGCGTGCAGCCTTTACAAAGGCTGGCGGTGCTTTGGGCGAAACCGGGTCGGTTGGCTTCATGTTCAATCGCGTAGGGGAAATCACCTACAAGGTTGATGTCGGCGATGCCGACAAGGTTATGGAAGCGGCTATTGAAGCTGGCGCTGAAGATGTCACAAGCGATGAAGAAGGCCACGTCATCATCTGCGCCTTTGAAGACATTGGTGATGTATCCAAAGCCTTGGAAGCGGCATTAGGCGAAGCTGAATCGATCAAGGCGATTTGGAAGCCTGCGACAACGGCTCCAGTTGATGAAGATAAAGCACAGTCTGTCCTGCGTCTGCTTGCAACTCTAGACGATGATGATGACGTCCAGAACGTTTATGCGAATTTCGAGGTGAGCGACGAAGTTCTGGCCAAGCTCAGCGCCGCCTGACCCATTATTGCGTGAAAATAAAACCCTGCCAGGTAAAAGTCTGGCAGGGTTTTTTCTTTTGATTTAGTTCACGGGCCCATCGCTGCCCAAGCCACGGAGGTCTGACTTTTCCGTAACACCCGTTGCACGGTTGACCAGAGTTGTCACGACCCATAGGGCGACCCCAATTGCGACGAGAATGCCCGCGATCTTGTATTGAACGGGATCCCGTCCCGTCCACGGACCGGCAAAGAATGCGCAGGAAATGGCACCAATCACAGGCAGGAACGTTGGTGTGCGGAAATGCTCGTGCTCGACTTTCTCACGGCGCAAGATCAGAACTGCGATATTGACGATTGTGAATACGAACAACAGCAGCAACGCAGTTGTTCCACCGAGTGCAGGGACTTCACCAACAAACAGGATGAGCCCAAAGGCCAGCAATGTTGTGAAGGCGATTGCCAGATAGGGCGTGCGGCGCGTTGGGTGCACCTTGCCGAATATGGGCGGCAGGACGTGCTCGCGACTCATGCCGTAAACCAGCCGGCTTGCCATGAGCATGTTGATCAGGGCGCTGTTGGCGACCGCGAACATTGTTATGAAGCCAAAGATCCAAAGCGGGAAATTGGGTGCGCCAGCCTGTACCACCTTTAGCAAAGGTGTTTCGCCTTCACCAAGATCGGCAGGTGAAACAAGTGTGATGGCTGAAATCGAGACCAAAACATAGATGACGCCGGTGATGAAGAGTCCCGCGAGCAGAACTTTTGGAAAAATGCCGGAAGGGTTTTTGCACTCCTCGGCCATATTCACGGAATCTTCGAAGCCGACCATTGCGAAGAATGCCAGTGTGGTTGCTGCCATGACCGACCAGAAAACACTGGAGTCAGGGCTGCTGGCAAACTGGGTGATGCGGGACACGTCGCCCTGACCGGCGCTGATGGCCCACAATCCTATGAAAATGATGATCAAAAGACCAGTGAGTTCAACTATGGTGAGAACCACATTGGCTTTCACGCTTTCCCCGACACCACGGAAATTAACGATGGCAACCAGTGCCATAAAGCCGAGGCCCACAAGAGAAATACCTATCCCCGACTCAAGATTGAGTTGGAATGCCCCGGACAGATTGGCAGCGAATGCACGAGAGGCTGTCGATGCCGAGGTGATGCCGGAACACATGACGGTAAAGGCAACGATGAAGGTAATGAAGTGAATACCGAAAGCTTTATGCGTGTAGAGCGCTGCTCCAGCGGCCTTGGGATATTTCGTTACCAGTTCCAGATAGCTGAACGCCGTGACAACGGCGACAACAAACGCGATCAGAAACGGAAGCCAAACCACACCGCCGACCTGTTTAGCGACCTGTCCGGTCAATGCATAAATGCCTGTGCCAAGAATGTCGCCGACAATGAAAAGCAGGAGAAGCCAAGGTCCCATCACCCTGTGCAGACTTGGTTCAATCTTCGCGCCAGGTACTGTGCCGGCTCCGGAAGTCACGTCAGTCATTGCATGGTCCCTCCCTATGCACGCAGATATGCATGGGAAAAGCTATTGACGAAACAGTGGCTTGTCAAACATCAGCCTTGCTGACACGAACGGTGTCGCCAATTTCGAACCTGGCCAGATGGACGGTCTTGGACCTTTGGAACCGGGGCTTTGGCGCTCTCTATCGAGGTGGGAGGTGCAGGTTCCGATCTTGCCAATTTCTTTTAGAAAAGGGCCAAACAAAAACGGCCCTGCAAAGCAGAGCCGTTTCGCAATGCCATAAAGGCAAATGGAATTATATGCCGAGATTGCCGAAGCGTGTCTTGAACTTGGAAACGCGACCACCGCGATCGGACAGCTGCGCATTGCCGCCCGTCCAGGCTGGGTGTGTGGATGGATCGATATCGAGGTTCATCGTATCGCCTTCCTTGCCCCATGTAGAGCGGGTCATGTATTCTGTGCCATCGGTCATGACAACTTTGATATTGTGGTAGTCAGGATGAATGTTGGCTTTCATCGGTAGTGTCCTAAACTGGAGGGCGCAAAACCGGCACCACTTTCGTTGTGGCAGTGCTGGTCAGGAGCCGATTGTTAAAGATGAAGCCAAACGCCACAGAGACTGCAGACGGTTGGGGCTTCCAAAACTGTTGGCGAGCCTATACATCAGCCTTCAAGCAATAACAAGGCCATCTGGCTGCAAAGTCGCCAAAGCGATGTGAGGATATTGATTAATGGCAGATTCGGCTCAATCTCGCCTCGAAGAGACAGAGAGAAACCGCCGCACGCTCAAGCCGCTGAGCCACATCTTCCCCTATATGGCCCGTTACAAGGGCATGTTGGCGGGAGCATTGGCCTCTCTGATCCTTGCAGCCGTGACGACATTGACCTTGCCACTTGCAGTCCGGCGCATGATTGATCATGGTTTCAGCGGTGCCAATGGCGCATTTATCGACAATTATTTTGGAATGCTCGTGCTGCTCGCTGCCTTGCTGGCACTTGCCTCAGCTGGGCGCTATTATTTCGTCATCACATTGGGCGAGCGGATTATTTCCGATCTTCGCCGCGATGTATTCACACATTTGACCAAGCTTTCACCCGCGTTTTTCGATGGAACGCAGTCGGGCGAAATCGTCTCCCGTCTGACGGCCGACACGACGCAGATAAAATCTGCGGTAGGGGCAACGGCTTCCATCGCTTTGCGCAATCTTATTTTGGCCCTTGGCGCCATTTTCATGATGGTGATGACGAGCTTGAAGCTGTCCGGTCTCGTCATCGCGGCGATTCCGGTGATCATTATTCCATTGGTCGCATTTGGCCGGTCTGTTCGCAGGCGCTCGCGCCGGGCACAGGATACGCTTGCCGGTGCGACGGCCTATGCCAGCGAATCCATTGTTTCCGTGCGAACGCTACAAGCATTTACCAATGAGCCATTGGCGACTACCCGCTTTGGCGCTGCGGTTGAGGACGCATTTCTGGCAGCGCGGGCTTCAATCAAGGCGAGGGCTGTGCTGACAGCATTTGCAATTTTCATGATTTTTTCAAGTGTTGTTGCTGTACTCTGGTTTGGCTCACGCGATGTGCTTTCCGGGATGATAACGCCTGGTACGTTGGGGCAGTTTCTTTTGTATTCTGTTTTTGCAGCAGGCGCCTTGGGCGCGCTGTCCGAGGTTTGGGGAGAGTTATCGCAAGCGTCTGGTGCTGCCGAGCGGCTGACGGAGATTCTCAATGAGCAGCCTGCTATTACAGCGCCAGTCAAGCCCGTTGCCTTACCGCAGCCGTCTCTAGGTTCAGTGGCATTTAATCAGGTGCAGTTCAATTATCCGGCTCGTCCTGATGCGCCAGCATTAAGGGGGCTCAACTTTACCATTCAGCCCGGCGAGACAGTGGCCATCGTTGGGCCGTCGGGTGCTGGAAAAAGCACCGTTTTCTCCCTGTTATTACGCTATTACGATCCTCTCTCAGGGCGTGTCGAAGTTGATGGCATTGATATTCGAGACGTTGATCCCGCGGCTTTACGCGCCCGTATTGCCATTGTTCCGCAAGACACGACTATTTTTGCTGCCACGGTTGGCGAGAATATTGCGTTCGGGCGCCCCGGCGCAAGTGAGGCTGACATTGAAGCCGCAGCCAAGGCAGCCCTGGCACATGATTTCATTTGCGCGCTGGATCACGGTTATGCCACTCAAGTCGGTGAACGCGGCGTTACGCTTTCAGGTGGACAGCGCCAACGCGTTGCAATTGCTCGTGCTATCTTGCGCAATGCACCGATATTGCTGCTCGATGAAGCAACCTCTGCGCTTGATGCGGAAAGCGAGATGCTGGTGCAAAAGGCACTCGACCATTTGATGGAGGGCCGAACGACGCTGGTCATCGCCCATAGACTTGCAACAGTTCTGAAGGCTGATCGCATTCTGGTCATGCAAGAAGGGCGCATTGTCGAAGAGGGCACACATCAGGCACTGGTGAAAAAGAGCGGCATCTATGCCAATCTTGCAAAATTACAATTTGAAGCGGGTGCGGATGCATTCAAAGGCGCAGCTGAATAGGCGTCAGGATCAGGGAAGCAGGGGATCAGGGGATGGTTGCGAATATTCTTATTGCGCTGGTGGCCCTGCTACACGCCTATTTCATGTATCTGGAAATGGTTGTCTGGGATAAACCGCTGGGTTTGAAGACATTCCGGCTTAATCAGGAGTTCGCCACCGCTTCCAAAGCGCTGGCGATGAATCAGGGGCTTTACAACGGCTTTCTCGTCGCAGGCCTTGTTTGGAGCCTATGGCTTGGCGAAGACGGTTTTGCAATCAAGATATTCTTTCTTGGCTGCGTGATTGCTGCCGGTCTGTTTGGTGCCGCGACTGTTGGTCGGAAAATCCTTTACGTCCAGGCTGTCCCGGCAATATTCGCATTGCTGGCAACGATTTACTTGCTCTAACGCTCGGTCAGTTTCAGCTCGATGCGGCGGTTTTTTGCCCGCACTTCTGGCGTCTCGCCGGGTTCCAGAGGCTGGAATTCGCCGAAGCCCGCGGCAACCAGCCTGTTGGCCGGAACGCCATTCGCGATCAGGAACTTCACGACCGAGATGGCGCGTGCCGAAGAAAGCTCCCAATTGTCCTTGAACTGGCCTGTGCCGGACAATGCAATGTCATCCGTGTGACCGTCGACGCGTAAAACCCAATTGATGTCGTCGGGAATTTCCTTTTGCAGGTCGATCAGCGCCAGCGCCAGTTTCTTCATTTCTTCCGAACCGGCTGGGTTCAAAATGGCCGCGCCTGAGGGGAACAGCACTTCAGATTGGAAAACAAAACGGTCGCCGACAATGCGGATATTCTCACGGTCTGACAGAATTTCGCGCAAGCGCCCGAAGAAGTCAGACCGATAACGGTTCAACTCCTGGACACGTTGAGCGAGCGCCACATTGAGTCTTTTGCCGAGATCGGCAATCTTGGCGTTAGACTCTTTATCCCTGGACTCAGAGGCGTTCAGCGCCTGTTCCAGCGCGCCGATCTGCCGACGCAAGGCCGAAATTTGCTGGTTGAGCAACTCGACCTGCGACAGCGCCCGGGCGCTGATCTGTTTTTCATTCTCCAGCCCGGTGGACAGTTCGTTGATCTTGCCTTCCGCCGCAGCGCCTGCGCCTGCGCCTTGGGACAATAGTGATTGCAAGCGCGATTGCTCACTTTGTGCATTGGTGAGCGACGCTTGCAAGTTGGCGATGGTGTCTTCCAGATCCTGCTTGTTGCTTTGCTCAAGCGAAAGGAGCTGTGTCAGTTCATTGATCTGAGCATTAAGTCGATTGAGGACGGCGTCTTTGCCGGTAATTTCCTGACTCAAGAGAAACTGAGCAAGGACAAACACTGATAACAGGAACATAATCGACAAAAGCAGCGTCGACAGCGCGTCGACGAAGCCTGGCCAATAGTCGACGTGACGAATGGGGCGGCGTTTGCGACCAAGACCCATGGTCAGTTTGCCTTGTTGCGTTCGATAGAGTCGCCGAGTTTGTCGAGCGTTTTGCGAATAGCCTTTTGCTCATCCGCCTGTTTTTCAACCCAGTCGCGCATTATCTGCTGTTCTGCCCGCATATTCTTGACGAGGCCCTGAATGCCCTCGGCGAGACTGGCCAAGGCCGCAGTTGTGCGCTGGCTTGATCCACCTGTCTCCTGAATATTCTGCAAGCGCTCCGACAGAGCACGGAGCTCATCGGATGTCCCGCTGCTTACAGCGTCGATTGCTTGCAAGTCGGAGCCGAGATCGGTGACGCTGGAAAGCCAGTTTTCAAGCTCGGTATAGAAACGGTTCTGTGCACGTCCTGCCTGTAGGTCGAGAAAGCCGAGGATCAACGAGCCGGAAAGTCCGAACAGGGACGAAGAAAATGCCGTACCCATCCCGCGAAGAGGCGACTCGAGGCCCGCCTTCAATGAATCCAGAACGCTGTTGGCATCGCCTGCACGAGGATCAAGCGACTGGATTGTATGTCCGATGGAACCAATCGTTTCCAGCAAGCCCCAAAATGTGCCGAGCAGACCGAGAAACACGAGAAGGCCGATGAGATAGCGCGAAATGTCCCGCGTTTCGTCCAGTCTGGCGGCAATGGAATCGAGCATCGAACTCATGGCGCTTGTTGAAAGAGCCATGGATTGACGTCTGCCAATCAACGCACGCATTGGAGCAAGCATCACAGGTCTTGCATCCGGATCAACATTGCCCCGCCGAAATGAATTGACCCACCGTACCTCGGGAAATAAGCGGATGACTTGGCCGAAACCAAGAAGGATACCCACTGCCAGCACGCCGATAATGAGGCCATTCAAGCCGGGATTCGTGGCGAAGAACCCGGATATCTGGCGAAAGAGGATAGCTGCCAGAAATGCGACGATGACCAGAAAAATCGCCATCGACAAAAGAACGAACCTCGGGCTTGAAAGCCGGTATGGATCGTAATCATCGTGGTCCAGACCTTGGCGGGTCGAACTGAAATCAGTCATCGTATCGTCTCCGCGGTTCGGTTGGCTGCGTGCTCCAGGCGCGCACCAAATCGATCTGTGCGAACCCTAACCGAAAATATGCTGCAAATGAAAGACGCAATAAGGCAACGATGGAACAATAAATTCCAATCGAGTGATACAGGTGGCGGCTCGGGTCAAACGGGCTTTTTGAGGGCCTTTACCAGTGCCTTCTGGATTGCTTCATTGCCAGCCACGATGGCTTTGCTTTCAACCACATCCTGACCGCCATTGAGGTCGGTGACATAGCCGCCAGCTTCGCGGATCATGATGATGCCTGCGCCGATATCCCAAGGATTTAAACCGTCTTCCCAGAAGCCGTCAAAGCGTCCGGCGGCAACGTAAGCCAAATCAAGCGCAGCAGCACCCATACGGCGAACACCGGACACTTCGCCCATGATGTTGCGCAATTGGAGCAAATAGTTGCCGTGGTCGCCACGGCCCAGATGCGGAACACCTGTGCCGATGATGGAGTCCACAAGTTTGGTGCGCCCGGAAACGCGCAGACGGCGATCATTGAGGAAAGCGCCACCGCCACGTTCGGCGGTATAAAGTTCGTCCATGGCTGGATTGAAGATGACACCGGCAACGATCTGGCCTTGACGTTCAAGCGCGATGGAGACGGCGAACATCGGGATGCCGTGCAGGAAGTTGGTTGTGCCGTCCAATGGATCAACCAGCCAGCGATGCTGCCCGTCAGTGCCTTCTACCACACCGGATTCTTCCATCAGGAAGCTATAATCGGGGCGGGCACGTTTCAGTTCGGCATAAATAATTTCTTCGGCTTTCTTGTCGGCCTGACTGACATAATCGCCGGGACCTTTAAGAGAGACCTGCAAATTCTGAACTTCGCCAAAATCACGAGCGAGCGACCGGCCTGCTTTCATTGCAGCCTGAACCATCACATTGAGTATCGCTGAACGCGCCATTCGACTTATTTCTCCGTAGTGTAGAATGTGTGCGGCAACACATTTTCAACGTGCTGCCGCTTATGCCCGGTCTTAGTCAGCCCGACGAACATAGGTCAGTTCATTGGTATCGACGATAATACGTTCGCCGGATGAAATGAACGGTGGTACAAGAACGCGAATTCCGTTTTCGAGCACAGCAGGCTTATAAGATGATGCGGCGGTCTGTCCTTTGACGACAGGATCTGCCTCGGTGATTTCAAGCGTGACGTAATCCGGCAACGAGATACCGATTGGGCGCTCGTCATAAAGTTCGACGGTAACCATCATCCCGTCCTGCAGGAACGCGGCGCGGTCGCCGACGAAGTCTTTCTGCAGCTCCAGTTGTTCGTAGCTCGCGGTATCCATGAATACCAGCGCATCGCCCTGCTCGTAAAGGAAGGAGAAGTCCTTCTGCTCAAGGCGGACTTTTTCGACTGTTTCCGCAGAACGGAAACGCTCGTTCAGCTTTGTGCCATTGATGAGGTTCTTCAGCTCTACCTGATTATAAGCGCCGCCTTTGCCGGGTTTGACATGGTTTGTTCTGACTGCGACCCAAAGTCCGCCATCATGTTCAATCACATTGCCAGGACGGATTTCATTACCGTTGATTTTCATTTGTCTATCCGGATTGAAGTTGAGAGTTGGCACCAACATGAAAAGCGGCGTCCAATAATGGCGCTCCAAGACCACAAATTCGCGCAATAGGCAAGTGAAAGCGCAAAAACAGCTACTATTGCAGCTTGTTTGCCTCAGTAATTGCCGCTTTCATCTGATCGTCATCCAGTCCATCGAGGAAAGAATTCAGATCAGGATCGTTCAGACCGGCGCGTCGCGCCACAATGTACCAAGCCGCTGCCTTGATGCTATCGCCTTCCACGCCCAATCCATCGCGATAAAGTTTTGCAAGCCGTGCCTGTGCCGCAACATTGCCACCCACAGCAGCGCGAAGCATCCAGCCAAAACCGGACCTGTAGTCGCGCTTGCCGCCTCGGCCCTCAACGAGCCAGGTTCCAAGGTCCATCTGCGCGGTATCGTAGCCCTTTATGGCGGCCTTTATGAGATATTGCCGCGCTTTGGGTTCGTCGCGTTGAACTTTGGGCGTGCCATTGGCCAAAATCTGGCTGACCGCATATTCGCCATCAGGAAGACCTTTTTCTGCGGCCTGCAGAAACCAGGGATATGCATTGTCCAGCCCGGTTTCGCCCGGATGCTCTTGCATGAGAATCTGTCCAAGATTGAATTGCGCCGCGGCATTGCCTGCATTGGCTGCCGCTTTCGTCAGTTCCTTGGCTTTGGCTGGGTCTTTGGCCGCATATTTCCCTTCAAGCAGAATACCAGCATAGCGGAATTGCGCTTCCGGCTGTCCCTGCTCGGCGGCCTTTGCATACCATTTTGCCGATTCAGCAAGACTGGCTGGAACACCCAGACCTCGGGCGAGAATATCCGCAACGAGTACCTGCGCTGTTGCATCACCAGCTTCGGCGCGAGGCATTGCGAGATTATAGGCGGTCTTGTAAAGGCCGCGCTGATAGGCGCCGAAAGCTTCATCCTCAGCGCCTTTACCAAAACGGGTGGGGTTGATCGGTTCGGCAACAGGAGCGCCCAAGGGCTTGGGTTTGTCCTGTTTCGGGGTTGTATCAGGTGATTCAAGCAGTGCTGGCGCAGGGTCAATTGGCTTTTGTGCAGGGCTGGTCGCTGCTGGCGGTGTGTCAGTCGTTTGCTGTGCGAAGCCGGGCGCTGCCAGCATCACCGTCAGAGCTACCGAAAAAGGTAGAAGTGCAACCCGCGTCAATTCCATCAGTCCTGCTTCGCTTTCATCAGTTTCCGTCTTCAAGTGCCGGTGCGTGGTCGTCCAGCAGACGGTTGGCCTCTTTAACTGCCGCAGCAGGGTCCGCTCCATCGAATATGGCCGCGCCCAAGGCAATAAATTCGGCGCCAGTGGCAACTGCATCCGGGATGCTTTCCAGCGTGTTCCCCGCCTGGATGATGCAAGGGATTTCGACCATCGAGGCCCACCAATCTGCCAGATCGATATTTCGTGGATGCGCTTCCGGCTTGTTATCGGCACCGATTTTCCCAAAAAGCACATAATCCGGCGCAGCTTCCCCAATTTCGAGCGCTGTGTGCCGATTTTTGATATTGCCTGTTCCCACGATCATCTTGGGCGATAGCCGCGCAACATTATCTGCAAGTTCGGCAACCGGCCCTTCAAAATGGAGCCCATCGGCTTTGACCCGTCCAGCAATCTGCGTGTTGCCAACAATAATGGCGGCTACACCGGCATTCTGTATCAACGGAACCGCAGCTTCGGCCAAATTCTGGAATGAAGTTTCGTCCATTTCATAGGGCGGCAAGAGCACCGAAGCGACGTCGCCGCCACTCAGCGCTGCGCCAAGTTTTGCTACAAGTTCGTCAACGTTGGCTGCATTGGGTGCAACCAGAACGATACGGCAACGCTTTGGAGTAGGTTCGCTGTTCATTTGTTACCCTTAACTATCGTTCTTCTTTAACGGTTAAATCATGATCGAATTCGGGCATAAAGGATGGTGTGTGCTTTGAACAGACCCTCCGCAGTTTCTGAAAACGGCGGGTTGAGTTTTTTCGGTGATTTTCCAGAGAAAGCATTTCTCAATATCTCCGTTCAGGATTAAGACAAAATCTCCTCCTTACGAGTATTCCTGCCATGTCCGATCTTTTGTTGAACCCCTGGTTCTATGCCGCTGCCGTGCCTGCGACGATTCTCATAGGCCTCTCAAAGGGTGGCCTTGGCGGAGCGATGGGTCAAGTCGGTGTGCCGCTCATGGCCTTGGTCATGCCGCCCGTTCAGGCTGCGGCAATCATGCTGCCCATTTTGATCGTGATGGATGTCGCCAGCCTTTGGTCGTGGCGCGGTCATAGCGACGCAAAGACGCTCAAGCTTATGCTGCCCGGAGGTCTGCTCGGCATTGGGATCGGCTGGCTAACGGCCTCTATAGTGACTGATAATATGGTCAAACTTATCGTCGGGCTGGTGGCGATCATCTTTTTCGCGCGATATGTTTTTGCAAGCGCCGAGCGACGCGCCAAGGCGCAGCCGCACAATACGGCCGCCGCGACTTTCTGGTCAGCCATAGCCGGGTTCACAAGTTTTGTCGCCCATGCAGGCGGGCCGCCCTATCAGGTTTACGCTCTCCCGCTTCGTCAGGACCCCAAAGTCTATAATGGTACGAGCGTGATATTCTTCGCGGTCGTGAATGCAGTGAAAGTCATTCCTTATTTCGCGCTTGGGCAATTCGATGCGACAAATCTCGAGGCATCGGCGGTTCTTATGCCCCTTGCGCCGCTGGCGACTTTTGCGGGAGCGTGGATCGTCAAACGCATGCGACCGGAAGTGTTTTATCCCTTTATGTATGGGATGATCCTGCTGATGGGACTCAAGCTGACCTACGACGGAATCGTCGCTTTGTTATATTCTTGAACCAAAGTTGATCGGTGCTACCGCAACTTTTGCCTTAAGCAGGCATTATCAAATCGCAACTGCCCAGAATAAGTCGCTCCCAACGAGGCCGGGAACGCAATGCTTGCAAAGTATTGACAGGAAATGGTGAACTTCATGACACAGACCCAGATAAAACAGCGGGACACCCGCATTGACGTTTTCCGGGCTTTGGCGCTGCTGACCATTTTCGTCAACCATATTCCGGGCACGATATTCGAGCATTTAACTCATAAAAACCTGGGGTTCTCCGATTCCGCAGAAGCATTCGTGCTGATTTCGGGGATCGCAGTTGGTTTGGCTTACGGCTCCAAGTTCGAGCCGGGCAATCGCATGCTGATGACATTGAAGGCTTGGCGACGCGCGGCCACGCTCTACAGCACGCATATCCTGACGACGATAGCGACGCTTGCTATTTTCTGTGCGGCAGGACTTTATCTGAAGCGTCCTGAATTTATGTCCTTTATCAACATTGGGCCTCTGATGGATCAGCCTGCAAAAGCCCTGATCGGGCTGGCAACGATGGGGCATCAGCTTGGTTATAATAATATTCTTTCCATGTATGGCGTGCTGCTTTTGATGCTGCCAGTGTTTCTGGCAATTGGCAGCATCAGCCTGAGCGCCATGATTGGTGTTTCGGGTGTGTTGTGGCTGGTTTCAGGTGTCTATCAGATTGCGCCGCCAAACTATCCGACTGACGGCGTGTGGTTCCTCAATCCGCTGTCATGGCAATTCCTGTTCGTCATCGGTATTGCTGGTGTCATGCATGTGCGTCGTGGCGGGACCATCGCCTTCAACAAATATTTGTTCGGTCTGTCCGTAGCTTATATTCTGACGGCGCTGGTCTGGGTGCGCTGGCCACTTTGGGGCGTTGATACGTCGCTTGGCCTGCCAATGGTGCTGACAGGCTTCGACAAGACATTCCTGTCGCTGACACGTCTGGCCCATGTTCTGGCTCTTGCTTATGTCATCGTCTCCGTGCCTGCGCTGTCCAATCTGGCGCGGACGTCACGGGATCATCCGCTGGCGATTCTGGGGAAACATTCATTGCCAGTGTTTGTGGCGGGTACGATCCTTGCCATGATTGCGCAGGTGGTAAAGGTCATTAATCCAGGCGGCCTGCTGGATGATACATTGCTGGTTGCCAGTGGCATCATGGCGCAATTTGCCCTTGCTTATTATCTTGAGTGGTTGCCGCGCATTGGGTGGGGCGGGCGTCCTGCTCAAAAGCCTGTATCCGCGAAGCCTGTTCTCGTCAGTAAAACCATGGTCGGTACGGCTTTGAAACCGGCAACACGAGCGGTGCCGTCCTAGGGTCCTGACCCTAGGTTCCGTCTTTATCAGATAGTCCGCATGTCTCGTTTACTGCGGACTTTCTTTTTATGTAAAAGAATCGGCTGGCCCTCGCCGATAAAGCTAAGTTAAGCTGGCTTTATTGTTGTGGGAGGCGATGTGTATGGGCAGTATTTTTGAGCAGGATCTGGAGCGCAACCCGGCAAACCATCAGCCGCTGACGCCACTTTCCTATCTGGAGCGTGCGGCGCGTGTCTATCCTGGCAGAACTGCCATCATCCATGGCTCACAGCGGACTGACTACGACACCTTTTATCGAAGGACGCGCCAACTGGCTTCCGCGCTGGCTCAAAAGGGCATTGGCAAAGGCGATACCGTTACAGTGATGCTTTCCAACACGCCGCCGATGCTTGAAGCGCATTTTGGCGTGCCCATGACGAAGGCGGTGCTGCACTCATTGAATACGCGGCTGGACGCGGCAATTATCGCTTTCCAACTGGACCACGCAGAAACGAAGATCGCGATTGTCGATACGGAGTTTTCAAAGGTCTTCAGCGAAGCGCTCAAGCTTGCAAGGGTCAAGCCTCTTGTCATTGATTTCGTCGATGCAGAATATCCCGATGATGCGCCGCATACGCAGGGTCCAAGGATTAGCGAACTCGACTATGAAACCTTCCTTCAAAGTGGCGATCCGGACTATCTCTGGTCGATGCCGGATGATGAGTGGGACGCAATAGCGCTCAATTATACATCCGGTACCACGGGTAATCCCAAGGGCGTCGTTTACCATCATCGCGGTGCGGCACTGATGGGGTATGGCAATATCATAGCGTCCGGGCTGGGGCGCTATCCCGTTTATCTCTGGACGTTGCCAATGTTTCATTGCAACGGCTGGTGTTTCCCGTGGACCTTGGCGTTGCAATTCGGGACCCATATCTGTCTGCGCTGGGTAAGGGCAAAGCCGATTTACGACGCAATTGCCGATCATGGCGTCACGCATCTTTGCGGCGCGCCCATCGTTATGTCGACTTTAATCAACGCCGCCGAGAGCGATAAACGGACATTCCCCCAGACGGTCTCGTTCAACACGGCTGCCGCTTCGCCGCCTGAATCCATCCTGGCTGGCATGGCGGACGCCGGGTTTGAAGTCACGCATCTCTATGGGCTGACAGAAACCTATGGTCCTGCGGTGGTTAATGAGTGGCAGGATGAATGGAGCACGCTTTCCCCATCATCACAAGCTGCCAAGAAATCGCGGCAAGGTGTCCGTTATACGGCGCTGGAAGGGCTTGCGGTTCTTGATCCTGAAACGATGGCGCCGGTTCCGGCAGATGGCGAAACCATCGGTGAGGTTATGTTTCGCGGCAATATTGTCATGAAGGGTTATCTCAAGAATCGGCAAGCAAGCGATGAGGCTTTTGCAGGCGGATGGTTCCATTCGGGCGATTTGGGCGTGACCTATCCCGATGGCTATATTCAACTCAAGGATCGCTCAAAGGATATTATCATTTCGGGCGGAGAGAATATCTCGTCCATAGAAGTCGAAGACGCGCTTTATAAGTTTCCGGGGGTGGGTGCGTGCGCTGTGGTCGCCCGGCTTGATGAGAAATGGGGTGAAACACCCTTGGCCTTTGTGGAAATGAAGATGGGTTATGCAGCCACCACGGAAGAATTGATTGCGCATTGCAGGGGATTGCTGGCAGCATTCAAATGTCCGAGGCACGTGGTGTTTGAGGAAATACCCAAGACATCGACCGGAAAAATCCAGAAGTTCGAGTTGCGCAAAAGGGCTCGGGAAATCGGCAACTGATATTTAGGGTCCGGACCCTACTGCTTTGTTCGCGAATGATTGTATTTTAGGCAGTTTTATCTCGATTTGTTCAAGTTAACTGTCTGTTAAGCATTACAATCTATAAATAAGTTATCCAGTTTTCTGGATTCTTACCAAGTGGTTTGGCCACTTTGTTTGACGCCTCCCTGTTAGACTCCTGAGAGCCGCCTCGTTTTGCGGCTCTTTTTTTTGTTCATATCCTGCGATCATTATGCCGTTAACCCTTTATTAAGGATAAACTTGCGTCACTGTGCACATACGGGCAGGTTGCGGGGAATACTGCCCGCCGACCGTTGTGCTGTTCCGGCTCCTCCTTCAGTAAGGAGCCACTGCTTTGACGAAAATTGCGGATTGCGGCAGCGCATATTTTAGATGACAGGGCATATGATGGGTGAACAGGAATTCAAGGCAGACAACACGATCCGACTTGCAGATCGTATGGTTCGCTCCGGAAGCTTCAATCACATATATGATGAAGGAATGAACCTTGTGGAGGAGGCGGCGGCTTATCTTGATGGCCAAGGCCGGGATGCCGCGCGCCTACTTTCAAGGACTGCGGCAACGCTTTACGCTGCCGAGTCGATGCGCCTGACGACACGCTTGATGCAGGTCGCATCGTGGCTGTTGCTGCAACGCGCTTCGCGCAGTGGCGAGATGACGCTTGAACAGGTCATGTCGGAAAAAGCCAAAGTACGGCTTGATACGGATTCTGCACCTGAAACAGTTGAAGGCTGGGACGAAATTCCACTTTCCTATTGCGATATTGTTCATCGCTCATTGAGATTGCAGGCTCGTGTGCGCCAGATGGACGATGAAATCTACAATGACGGCGCAGGCATTGAGCATGATCGCTTCATGTCAACGAATCCCGTGTCAGATCAAATCAGCCTGTTGGCGACAGCTTTCGGTCATCGATAATTTTTCCAAAGTTTGTTTCTCTTTTGTTCACCTTTGTGCTGTCATGTTAAATGACAGACAGATAAGGTTCGGCAATGAAAGAAGCGATTCGCATCATCGGTATTGATCCCGGTCTCCGCCGCACAGGCTGGGGCATCATCGAAACGCTGGGAAACTCATTGCGTTTCGTCGCTTCCGGAACGATCCTTTCAGATGCCAAGCTTGATCTCGCATCTCGGCTCTGCCAGTTGCATGATGGGCTTGCTAGTGTCATCCACGACCAGATGCCGCACGAGTCGGCTGTCGAGCATACTTTTGTGAATAAGGATGCGACTGCGACACTGAAACTCGGGCAGGCGCGCGGGATTGCTCTTCTCGTTCCTGCGCTTGCGGGACTGAAAGTTGCAGAATACGCTCCCAATGCCGTGAAGAAAGCCGTTATTGGTGTTGGTCACGGCGACAAGAAGCAAATTCATATGATGGTGAAGGTTTTGATGCCGAAAGCAGTGTTCGATACGGATGATGCGGCTGATGCTATCGCTGTCGCCATTTGTCATGCCCACCACAGGCAAAGCGCAATCGGGCGTCTTTTGATCGAACAGAAACTGGCAGCAACTGCATGATAGGCAAGCTCAAAGGTACCGTTGACGAAATCGGCGAAGATCATGTGATCGTCGATGTGCATGGCGTTGGTTATGTTGTGTTTTGCTCAATGCGCACCCTATCCAATCTTCCTGCGGCTGGGGAGGCGGTTGTACTCTTGATTGAAACCTATGTACGCGAAGACCTTATACGCCTTTTCGGCTTCGGAACTGCTCTTGAGCGTGAGTGGTTTCGCCTGCTGCAGAGTGTTCAGGGCATTGGTGCCAAGGTCGCTTTGAGTGTGTTGGGTACCCTGACGCCATCTGATCTCGCCAACGCTATCGCGCTGCGTGATATTTCGATGGTTTCAAGAGCGCCGGGTGTCGGCAAGCGTGTTGCCGAGCGCATCGTGACGGAGTTGAAAAACAAGGCTCCGGCATTTGCTGGTGAAGCCGTTGGAACGATCGGACTTAAGCAGGAATTGGGAGAGGGCGTAGCGCCTGCGCCTGTTACGGATGCGGTTTCAGCGCTCACCAATCTTGGCTATTCGCGCGATCAAGCTGCCAATGCCATTGCTGCGGCTTTGAAAAATGCAGGCGAGGATGCGGATTCCGCCAAATTGATCCGGCTGGGCCTGAAAGAGCTGTCGCGGTGATGCATTGTCTGGGAAGGCAGTCTATGCGAGGACAGGCGCATGAGTGATGCAAGCCGTCTGATAACACCGGAAAAGCGTGGGGAAGACCTCGACACCTCGCTACGTCCACAAACCCTTGCCGATTTTGTGGGGCAGGCAGCGGCGCGCGCTAATCTCAAAGTATTCATAGAAGCTGCCAAATCGCGTGGAGAAGCCCTCGACCATGTGCTGTTTGTGGGTCCGCCCGGTCTGGGCAAAACGACATTGGCGCAGATCATGGCCAAGGAGCTTGGTGTCAATTTCCGCTCAACCTCTGGTCCGGTCATTGCCAAAGCAGGTGATCTTGCGGCCCTTTTGACCAATCTGGAAGAGAACGACGTTCTTTTCATCGATGAAATCCACCGACTGAATCCCGCCGTTGAGGAAATCCTTTATCCTGCCATGGAGGATTACCAACTCGATTTGATTATTGGTGAAGGCCCCGCTGCCCGGTCGGTAAAGATCGACCTTGCAAAATTTACCCTTGTTGCCGCAACCACGCGTCTTGGCCTTTTGACAACGCCGTTGCGTGATCGGTTCGGTATCCCGGTACGTTTGAACTTTTATACAGTCGAAGAGCTTGAGCACATTGTGCGTCGCGGTGCGCGTATCATGGGCATTGGCATGACCGACGACGGCGCGTTGGAAGTTGCCCGTCGTTCTCGTGGGACGCCGCGCATTGCCGGGCGTTTGCTGCGGCGCGTACGGGATTTCGCCATTGTCGATGGCAAAGACAAGATTGACCGCGAAACTGCGGACTCAGCTCTGCTGAGACTTGAGGTTGACCGCCTTGGTCTTGATCAGCTGGACCGGCGCTACCTTGCGATGATCGCCCATAATTTCGGGGGGGGGCCGGTGGGAATTGAAACAATAGCAGCGGGGCTTTCAGAGCCGCGTGATGCGATTGAGGACATTATCGAACCCTACATGATCCAGCAGGGCTTTCTTCAACGCACACCGCGCGGGCGCGTATTGACCGTCAACGCCTGGAAACATCTTGGACTGACTGCGCCTGCGGATATTGTCCAGCAGCAGATTGCACTTTTTCAGGATGATGATTGATGAGCGGGCTGGCGGGAAGGCTGACAGATGACGGGCATAAGCTTGAAGCCCGGGTCTATTATGCCGATACGGATTTTTCCGGTGTTGTCTATCACGCTCGGTATCTGGAATTTCTGGAACGCGGGCGCACGGACTATCTGCGTTTGCTGGGTGTGCACCATACGGAACTTGCCGAAGGGAAACTTGGTGAGAATATCGTATGGATCGTCCGACGAATGGAGATTGATTTCAAATCACCTGCGCGTATTGATGATGTACTGAGCGTTGAAACGCGTACCGCCTCCATATCCGGTGCGCGCGTGAGCATGCATCAGACCATCCGGCGCGGCGACGAACTGCTTATATCGGCTGTTGTTGAAGCAGCCATAGTTAATAATGCAGGCCGTCCGCGAAGGTTTCCGGCAGAGTGGGTTAAGCTTTTTGACCCACGGGCATGAGTTTATGCCAATTATATCGGTCTGATATGTGAATCATAACCGATCCTTAACCATAACAAATCATGAATAGGGCTATGAAACGTGGCGTTTAGCGTTAACGCCTTCGTTTTACCAAAATTAACGTAAAGAAGCCCCGTTAAGGTTACTGGAAATAAATCCGGTTTTTACACGTGGCTCATCTGATTGAAACGATTGTGCCCCGGTCAACAAGCCGGGTTTTCGGATTCGAGGATTAATATGGAAGATCTAACAGCCGTTGCCGTACATGCAGATGTTTCCCTATGGGGATTATTCATGCAGGCAGGTTTTATCGTCAAGCTTGTGATGATTGGCTTGCTGGGCGCATCCATCTGGACCTGGGGGATCATTCTGGACAAAAGCCTTGGGTTTGGAAGAGCGAAACGTGCCTTTGATCGCTTCGAACAGGTTTTTTGGTCTGGTCAATCACTGGAAGAGCTGTATCGCAATCTCGGCGACAAGCGTACGACGGGA
This sequence comes from Phyllobacterium sp. K27, assembly GCF_054796155.1. Taxonomy (NCBI): domain Bacteria; kingdom Pseudomonadati; phylum Pseudomonadota; class Alphaproteobacteria; order Hyphomicrobiales; family Phyllobacteriaceae; genus Phyllobacterium; species Phyllobacterium sp. K27. Next base: position 868,321 of record NZ_CM139240.1, read on the forward strand.
ATGGGTGCCATCTTCATCGCCGCGATGCGCGAATGGAAGAAATCTTTTGAGAAGGGGGCACGGTCACCGATTGCGCTACAAATGCGTATCGACAAGGCAATGGATGTGGCGCTTGCTCGCGAAAGCGATTATCTGGCCGCTCGCCTGACATCGCTTGCCACCATCGGTTCAGCGGGGCCTTTTATTGGTCTCTTCGGTACGGTTATTGGCATCATGACATCGTTCATGGGCATCGCCGGAGCAAAATCAACCAGTCTTGCGGTAGTCGCGCCGGGTATTGCAGAAGCCCTTCTGGCAACGGCTATCGGCTTGGTCGCGGCTATTCCAGCGGTCATCGCCTATAACAAGCTGTCAAGCGATGCGGGTAAACTGACTGCACGCATGGAAGGCTTTGCCGACGAGTTCTCTGCCATACTATCGCGGCAAATCGATGAGAAACTGCCGCGGACTTGAGCCTGCGCAACAGATACAGCAATTGCGGGAATTGATGCTATGGGCATGTCTATGGGAAGTAATGGTTCGGGCGGCAACCGCCGACGTCGCGGACGCTACAGCAAAGGCGTGATGAGCGAAATCAACGTTACACCTCTGGTTGACGTCATGCTGGTGCTGTTGATCATTTTCATGGTGACTGCGCCGATGATGACTGTTGGCGTGCCGATCGACATGCCGGAAACTTCGGCGCAGACGCTGAACAGCGAAGCCGATCCGATCTATGTAACGATCAACCAGCAAGGTCAGATCTATCTTCAGGAAACCGAAATCCCTCTTGATGAGATCGTGCCCAAGCTGCAGGCAATTGCCAAGACCGGCTATCAGGAGCGCATTTTCGTCAAGGGCGACAAGGCCGCCGACTACGGTACGATTATGAAGGTTATGGCGCAGATATCGGGTTCGGGCTTCAAGAATATCGGCCTCGTCAGTCTGCCGGAAGGTAACTAATCCATTATGCGGGGTAGCATCACATCTTCAGCAATAATCCATGCCGCTTTGCTCGGCTGGGGCCTGTTGTCGTTTTCTGCGCCAACCCCGATGGATATGGCTAACTCGGAATCCATGCCGATCGACATCGTTTCCGATGTGAGTCAGCTGCAAAAAGGCGACAAGAAAGCCGAGAAGAACGAAAAGCCAGCGCCAAAGCCTACACAAAAGCCGCAGACGATTCCCGACGCGCAAAATATCGGCGACAGCGAGACGGATGTCGAAACCAAGCCCGCAACCGAGACAAAACCGAAGCCTGTAGAAGCTGCAGAAGCACCCAAGCCTTCGGAAATGCCGGTCGCCAAACCGGACCCGCAGCCCGAACCGAAACCGGAAGTAAAGCCCGAGCCGAAGCCGACACCTGTACCCGCTACAGAAGTGAAGCCGGAGCCGGAGCCTAAGCAGGAGGTCAAGCCTGACCCGGTTGCTGCCGCCATCAACGATATGAAACCTGAACCGGCACCAGCGGAAACACCGAAGGCGGAGCCAGCTCCGCAAGCCGAAAAGCCTGCAGAGGAAGAATTCAAGTTGCCTGAAAAGGTGGCAATGCCACAGGCCAAGCCAACCCCTCCGGCCCAGACCGCCAAGACGCCTGATCGCAAGGAAACAGCAGAGAAGCCGAAAACGCAGACCGCTTCGACGCCATCAAAAGAAAAGGACGGTATTGCGGACCAGGTTGCGGATTTGCTTAACAAGCAGAAGGCATCCGCTGGTGGCGCAAAGCGTTCAGCTGACCAAGCTTCGCTGGGTGCAAGCAAGACAACGGGTGGAAACTCTCTTAGCCAGAGCGAAATGGATGCGTTGCGCAGTATCATCGAAGGCAATTGGAACAAGCCGGTGGGTGCAGAAGAGTCGCCCGATATGAAGATTATCGTGCGGTTCCGCCTTACTCAGGACGGTCAGATTGATGGAAGTCCTGTAGTTAGCGGCACTGGGGCTGATGCCGGACTTTTGGGCGCAGTCAAAAGCAGCGCATTGCGAGCCGTTATGCGATCTGCTCCGTTCAACCTGCCGCAAGACAAGTATGATACCTGGTCGACGGTCGAACTGACCTTTTATCCGGGTGCAACCTGAAAATCACAATAGGCCAGCCAAAGAGGGCCCTGAACTAATGCTGAAATTATCCCGTTTATTCCTCTCCGCAATTGCGCTGGTTATGGCGACGTCCATAATTGCAACTTTGCCAGCCCGTGCTGAGCTTAAACTCGACATCACCAGAGGTGTTGTGGAGCCTATGCCCATCGCAATTACTGATTTCCTATCCGGCGATCAGCTCGGCGCGCAAATCTCCGGCGTTATCGCTGCCGATCTTGAGCGCTCAGGATTATTTGCTCCGGTCGACAAGGGAGCCTTCATCGAGAAGATTTCAAATCCAGATGCGGCACCGCGTTTTGACGACTGGAAAGTCATCAACGCACAAGCGCTGGTGACTGGTCGGGTGACCAAGCAGGGTGATGGCAGGCTGAAAGCGGAATTCCGGCTTTGGGATACATTTGCCGGTCAACAGCTCGAAGGGCAGCAATTCTTTACGGCTCCTGACAGCTGGCGACGTGTCGCCCATATCATCGCTGATGCGATCTATGAAAAGCTGACAGGTGAAAAGGGTTATTTTGACACGCGCATTGTGTTCGTTGACGAATCCGGTACCAAGGAAAAGCGTATCAAGCGTCTTGGAATCATGGACCAGGATGGCGCAAACGTTCGCTATCTGACCAATGGCAAAGACCTTGTCTTGACGCCGCGTTTTTCGCCAAGCCGGCAGGAAATCACTTATATGTCTTATGAGGGTGGCAGGCCGCAGATTTATCTGTTGCAGCTTGAAACCGGCCAGCGCGAACTTGTCGGCAATTTCCCTGGCATGACGATCGCGCCGCGCTTCTCACCGGATGGGCAAAAGGTCATTATGAGTCTTTTGCAAGAAGACGGTAGCGCCAATGTATACGCAATGGACTTGCGCAGCCGCACCACAACACGCCTGACAAGCACATCGGCAATCGATACAGGCGCATCTTATTCGCCAGATGGAACGCAGGTCGTGTTTGAGTCTGACCGTGGCGGGCGCCCACAGATATACAAGATGGGTGCCGACGGCTCCAATCCACAGCGTATTTCGTTTGGCGATGGTTCCTACTCAACCCCGGTCTGGTCCCCTCGTGGTGATCTGATCTCCTTTACCAAACAATCGGGTGGGCAATTCGCTATCGGCGTAATGAAAACAGATGGTTCCGGCGAACGTATTCTGACAAGCGGCTATCATGATGAAGGTCCTACATGGGCCCCCAATGGTCGCGTGCTGATGTTTTTCCGCCTGCCTCCAGGCTCAAACAGCCCGCATCTGATGACTGTCGATCTGACAGGTCGTAATCTGCGCCAAATCCAGACACCGAATCTGGCTTCTGATCCGGCCTGGTCGCCGCTTCTGGAATAAAAGGCCTGTCTTGATGAATTAGGTCGATTCCCGGCGTTGTTTTCCACCATCGCCGGGAATGTCGTTTTTCCGCCGCATTCCTTGCATTAAGGATGCGGCATAAGCATTTAGTTCGCCGTTAATCCTGATGTTAAGAGTGGATTAACCCTGTTTCTTGAATTGGTCTTAACCTCAATATGGTTACTGCTTGTTCACCGAAAAAATCCAATTCTCAAGGAGTCCAGGCTCATGCGCCGCTTCGAAATGATCGCCCGCAGTCCAGTTTTCATCGCCCTCTTCCTGTCGCTCGCCATTGCGGGTTGTGCAAAGAAGCCGGTCAACAGTGCCGGTGATCTTGGCCTCGGTGCTGGCGCTGCAACGCCCGGTTCGACGCAAGACTTCACAGTTAACGTTGGTGACCGCATTTTCTTCGACGTTGACTCGTCTGTTATTCGTGCTGATGCTCAGCAGACCCTGTCAAAGCAGGCGCAATGGCTGCAGCGTTATCCTAACTACGCAATCACCGTTGAAGGTCACGCTGATGAGCGCGGCACTCGTGAATACAATCTGGCTCTTGGTCAGCGCCGTGCGGCTGCCACGCGCAATTACCTCGCATCGCGCGGTTTGCCGGCACAACGGATCAAGACGCTCTCCTACGGCAATGAACGTCCTGTCGCTGTTTGCGATTCGGAATCGTGCTGGTCGCAGAACCGTCGGGCAATCACCGTTCTCGGTGGCGCTGGCAGCTAAGACAACGCTCTAAATTCTAAAAAAAGCGGCTTTTGGGCCGCTTTTTTTGTTTTATAACACGTTGAAACAAAATTTGGCCGAAGTCGCCTTGCTCATGATAGATAGGGCTGCTGCAAAAGGTTGCAGTGTTAAATTCCCATATCAGGGGCGGTAAAGGAATGAACAAACGATTGAAGAGTTTCGTAATGGCGACGATGCTGGTGCCATTACTGGCAACCGGCGCAAGTCATGCGGCGAGTGGAGGGGGTGGGTTTTTTCCGCCAGCACCCAAAGCGGCGGTCGGTGCTATGGATGCACCTGTTCTCATGGCACAGGCGGGTGATCCTCGTGTCAGCCAGTTGGAAGAGCAAATCAGGCAACTGACCGGCAAAATTGAAGAACTGAACTTCCAGCTTCTGCAAATGCAAGAGCAGATGCGGAAAGTTCAGGATGACAATGAATTCCGCTTTCAGGAGCTGGAAAAAGGCAAGCGTTCCGACGCTGGCGGCAAGGGCGACCGGACGGTCGCCGGAGCTTCCCGCGCGCCGCATAACACGGAGGCGTCGACAGATGCCTCCACCGATTCCGCTGCTATTGATCCACAGATTGATCCTTCCAACAATTCAGTGTTTGGCGAAGCGCCGCAAACGCTGGGACAGATTCAATTTGATGCCAATGGCAACGTAATTGGTGGAACACGTAACGAAGTTCCCGAGCAGGATAATACAACTGTCGCTGCTCTGCCGCAGACCGATGATCCAAAAACTCTGTATAGTCAGGCCTATCAGCTTTTCCTGTCTGGTGATTACCGAAGTGCAGAAGCCGCGTTCCGCAGCCATGTCGAGCGCTTTCCAAATGATCCGGCTGATCCTGATGCCCGTTATTGGCTTGGAGAATCGCTTTTCGGGCAGGGCCGTTACCAACAGGCGGCATCGGTTTTTCTGGACAATCACAAGCAATTTCCAGATTCAAAGAAAAGCCCGGAGAATCTGCTCAAGTTGGGCATGACGCTGGCAAAAATGAAAGATCATGCTGTGGCTTGCGCCACATTTGCATCGGTTACGTCCAGATATCCGAACATCTCGGCAGCGATCAAAGAGCGCGTGAAGAATGAGCGTGCTGCCAACAAGTGCTGAAACAGCGATCGATCTGAACGGCATTTTCTCCGCAATTGCCTTTGATGGCTTCAAATCAATTGTTGTTGCGGTTTCCGGTGGCAGCGATTCTCTGGCATTGCTCTATCTGCTGCTGGAGTATCGTAAATCCCGGCTATCATTTCCCGAAATAATAGCTGTAACGATTGATCATGAGCTTCGACCGGAATCCGGCGATGAAGCAACCTATGTTGGTGAACTCTGCCGAAAAGCAGGAATCGCCCACCGGATATTGCCATGGCACGGGCGCAAACCCGATACGGGTCTGTCCGCCAAGGCTCGGGAGGTGCGCTACAGGCTTCTGTGCGATGCAGCGCGCGATGCTGGTGCAGGGTTAATCCTCACAGGCCATACGCTGGACGATCAGGCTGAGACATTCCTGATGCGCTCTGGCCGAAGCGGTGTGGATAGCAGTGATCGCGGGCAGGCGGGCATGGCGCCTGCAACTTTGCTGGAACGACAGGTGTGGCTGTTGCGACCTTTATTGAGCACGCGCCGCGAAGAACTGCGAGATTATTTGCGCATGCTTGGAATCACGTGGAAAGACGATCCGTCCAACGAAAGCTTCAAATATGAACGTGTCCGGATTCGGAACAGAATCCAGGGAAACGATTTGAGCCAACTCCAAAATGAGATCAATGAGAAGGCCACAAAGCGGCTCAAGCTCAATGCACAGGTCGCGATGGCGTTACCGAGTTGCGTCACAGTATTCAGTGGCATCAAGCTGGAAATCGACCGTAAAACATGGGAACAACTTACACCCGAGGTTCGGCAATTGGCCATCGGCGTTTTGCTTGCTGTCATGGGTGGGCAGTCTTTTTTGCCTGCTGCAGTGTCTTGTAAAACAGCGCTGAAATTCATCGAAGAGGCCGGAAAGCAAAGTAAGCTGGCCCTCGGTCGCTGTATCATCGAAACAAGAACGGACAATATTTTCCTCTATCGTGAAATGCGATCAATTCCCGCGACGACCGTTGAGCCGGGAATGTCTCTGATCTGGGATGGACGCTATAGGGTAACCAACAAGGGGATCCGCTCGCTTATCATTGAAGCTTGCGGCAGCGAGGGCGTTGAAAGACTAAAAGAGAGACCTCAGGAGTTTCATTGGCCATCTGTCTCCTCAAGCCCCGCTGCTCATATCAACGGACAGGTTAGCTATTTTGCGCTTGATCACGGTAAATTGCCCGACGGAGTGATAATCGAGCGTCATGTTGGCTTGTTTGACAATATTCTCGTGGGATATGACCAATTATTGGCGCAATGCGTTGCTACAATGCTTAAAATACCGGCTTACAAGCATTCTCCTGTAAACCAGATTAACAAGAATTGAGCGGAAGTCTTGGCAAGGACACGCTTCGAACCTATGTTACATGCAAATTCCGCGTTTGCGGGTGCAATTGATGGGACCTGACATGAATCCTAACTACCGGAACTTCGCGCTGTGGGCGATAATAGCTCTACTACTGATTGCGTTGTTCAATCTTTTCCAAAGCCCTACGTCGCGTTCAGCGTCGAGTGATGTGCCGTATTCGCAATTTATCACCGATGTTAATAGCGGACGCGTGAAGTCGGTGACCATCACCGGTGATCGCATCACTGGTACGTATACGGACAATAATTCCAACTTTCAGACCTATTCACCCGGCGATCCGGGGCTGGTCGGACGTTTGGAAAGCAAAAATGTTCAGATCGCTGCCCGCCCTGAATCCGATGGGTCGACTTCACTCGTTGGTATGCTGATTTCCTGGCTGCCTATGATCCTCATTCTCGGAGTGTGGATTTTCTTCATGCGCCAGATGCAGGGTGGTTCGCGTGGCGCCATGGGTTTCGGGAAATCCAAGGCGAAGCTTCTGACCGAAGCGCATGGAAGGGTTACCTTCCAGGATGTTGCTGGTGTGGATGAAGCCAAGGAAGATCTTGAGGAAATCGTTGAATTCCTGCGTGACGCACAAAAATTCCAGCGCTTGGGTGGACGTATCCCGCGCGGTGTTCTGCTCGTCGGCCCTCCCGGCACTGGTAAAACCTTGCTTGCACGCGCTATTGCTGGCGAAGCAAATGTGCCCTTTTTCACCATTTCCGGGTCGGACTTCGTGGAAATGTTTGTCGGTGTGGGTGCTTCCCGCGTTCGCGACATGTTTGAACAGGCCAAGAAGAACGCTCCTTGCATTATCTTTATTGACGAAATCGATGCTGTCGGTCGTCATCGCGGTGCCGGTCTTGGTGGCGGCAATGATGAACGCGAACAGACATTGAACCAGTTGCTGGTGGAGATGGATGGTTTTGAGGCGAATGAAGGCGTTATCCTGATCGCAGCAACCAACCGTCCGGATGTGCTTGATCCCGCATTGTTGCGTCCGGGCCGCTTCGACCGTCAGGTCGTTGTTCCAAATCCGGATGTTGCCGGTCGTGAGAAAATTCTCAAGGTTCACGTTCGCAACGTGCCTTTGGCGCCAAACGTTGATCTTAAAGTGTTGGCACGCGGTACACCGGGCTTTTCCGGTGCCGACCTGATGAACCTTGTCAATGAAGGTGCTCTTATGGCGGCTCGGCGTAACAAACGCCTTGTGACAATGCAGGAGTTTGAAGACGCCAAAGACAAGATCATGATGGGTGCCGAGCGTCGCTCAACGGCGATGACGCAGGCAGAGAAAGAACTGACGGCCTATCACGAAGCAGGTCACGCTATCGTGGCGCTGAACGTGGCGCTGGCAGATCCTTTGCATAAGGCGACGATCATTCCACGCGGTCGCGCACTGGGAATGGTCATGCAGTTGCCGGAAGCGGATCGCTATTCCATGAGTTACAAATGGATGATTTCCCGTCTCGCAATCATGATGGGCGGACGCATTGCCGAGGAACTTAAGTTCGGCAAGGAAAACATCACCTCCGGTGCCTCATCTGATATCGAACAGGCAACGAAGCTTGCCCGCGCAATGGTTACGCGTTGGGGTTTCTCCGACAAGCTCGGGCAGGTGGCTTATGGCGAGAATCAGGAAGAAGTATTCCTTGGCCATTCGGTTGCCCGTACGCAGAATGTTTCTGAAGAAACAGCACAGCTGATCGATGCGGAAGTGCGCAAGCTGATTGATGATGCCTATAGCGCCGCTCGTGCCATTCTGACCAAAAAGAAGAAGGAATGGATTGCGATTGCGGAAGGTCTTCTGGAATACGAAACTCTGACCGGCGAAGAGATCAAGGCATTGATGGCTGGTAACAAGCCTGCCCGCGACCTTGGGGATGATACGCCCCCTTCGCGTGGATCGGCTGTGCCAAAGGCCGGAGCCAAGAAACCGCGCAAGGGGGATGAACCCGACAAGGGCCTTGAACCTCAACCGCAGTCGTAATTGTAGCAAAATGAAAAAAGCGGCTGGTGAAAACCGGCCGCTTTTGCACGAATTGTTCATGCTTTGGAATTTAGTATAATCGTCACATAATTTGTGAACTGCGAAAGAGATGTTCTTCTGCAATAAGCAAGACCAACTCAAGCATATTATGTAGCCGCTCCGGGCCTACATATCGCAACAACTGGATAACGTACATGGCTCGTAAGTATTTTGGCACCGATGGCATTCGCGGACAGGCAAATGCCTACCCCATGACTCCCGATATCGCCATGAAAGTTGGCATGGCCGTCGGACTTGCCTTTAAGCGCGGTGAACATCGCAATCGCGTGGTGATTGGCAAAGACACCAGACTTTCCGGCTATATGATCGAGAATGCTTTGGTGGCTGGCTTCACTTCAACCGGAATGGATGTTTTTCTTCTCGGTCCAATTCCCACGCCTGCAGTGGCGATGCTGTGTCGATCATTGCGCGCTGACATCGGCGTCATGATATCGGCTTCACATAATCCGTTTCAGGACAATGGTATTAAACTGTTCGGGCCAGACGGGTTCAAGCTTTCAGATACAATCGAGCTCGAAATTGAACGATTGATGGACGAGAATCTTGCAGATCGTCTATCGGCTTCGGAAGCGCTTGGCCGTGCCAAGCGTGTGGATGGTGACATTTATCGCTATATTGAATTTGCCAAACGCACCATGCCGAAGAATATCTCTCTGTCAGGTTTGCGCATTGTCGTCGATTGTGCCAATGGCGCAGCATATAAGGTGGCGCCGGCTGCATTATGGGAGCTGGGCGCCGAGGTTGTTACTATTAACAACGAGCCCAACGGCACAAATATTAATGAAGAGTGCGGTTCGACCCATCCTTTGGGCCTTATCAAAAAGGTGCACGAAGTTCGTGCCGACATAGGTATCGCGCTGGATGGCGACGCCGACCGCGTGCTTATTGTCGATGAGAACGGTGCGATCATTGATGGTGATCAACTGATGGCGGTGATTGCTCAATCGTGGCAGGAATCGGATCGCCTCGTCGGTGGAGGCGTTGTTGCCACCATCATGTCCAATCTCGGCTTTGAGCGGTTTCTCGGCGATCGGGGTCTGACGCTGGCGCGCACTCAGGTCGGTGACCGTTACGTCGTCGAACATATGCGAAACCATGGTTTCAATATTGGCGGCGAGCAATCGGGACATATCGTTTTGTCAGATTTTTCGACGACGGGGGATGGCCTAGTATCGGCTTTGCAAATCCTTGCAGTCGTTCAACAATTGCAAAAACCTGTCAGCGAAGTTTGCCGCAAGTTTGATCCTGTTCCGCAACTTCTCAAGAATGTTCGCACAACAGGCACAAAGCCGCTTGAGAACAAGCAGGTGAAAAGTGCGATCGACGATGCACGCGGACGCTTGGGCACATCGGGTCGTCTCGTTATCCGGCCCTCCGGAACAGAACCATTAATCCGCGTCATGGCGGAAGGTGACGACCGGAAGCTGGTAGAATCTGTCGTCAACGACATCATTTCGGTCATTTCATCAGCTGCATGAATGCGGATTTAGCGACCTTGAAAAGGCCCCTTTGCGGGCCTTTTTTATTGTCTGCTCTGAAGGTAAGCATTCGTTAGCGTTAATAAGTATGGTGAACAAACACGGTTAAGCGCGATTTAACTTTTTCCGCTCATATTCGGGATCACAACTACTGGTGGCATCCGCTGCGATGAATTTTGGCCTATGAGGGAAACGGAAATGAGCGCCTTTAACAAATATGCTGCATTGAGCGCAGCACTTTTTTGCCTGGGGGCCGCTCCGGCCCATGCCGCGGACATTCAGGAAGTGCCAGTCGTCGAGGTACAGCAATTCGGTGGCTGGTATCTGCGCGGCGATCTCGGTATGAGCAACCAGCGATTGAAAGGCCTTAGCTACTCAGCTTTTTCTGGCCCTGAGGATTTCGGTTGGAACAATGATGGCGAGTTTGACGCCGGGATGACTGGCCAGCTCGGCGTCGGGTATCAGTTCAATGATTGGCTTCGTGCGGATGTGACTGCGCAGTATCGTGGGAAAACCAGGTTCGATGCGCAGGATTATTACGATACAGATGGTATTCCTGGCGGCGGTGATAATGGTACGAACGATTACCGTGCCAAGAAGTCGGAATGGCTGTTTCTGGCTAACGCCTATGCGGATCTTGGAACCTATGCGGGTATAACTCCCTATCTCGGTGCCGGTATCGGCGCATCGCGCAACACAATCTCCGGATTCAGAGATGTAAATAACGTGACTGGTGGCGGTGGTTATGCTGGCAGCGAATCGGAATGGAACCTTGCCTGGGCTCTGCATGCCGGTGTTGGTATCAAGGCGACGGATCGTATGACAATTGACCTTGGTTACAGCTATGTCGATCTTGGCGATGCCAAGACAGGGACGTTCTACAATGATAACGGTTCCCATCGTAATGAGTCCGTGAAGTTCAAGGATATTACCTCGCATGACTTCAAGCTCGGCGTGCGTTACGCATTCTGATACGCTGATGAAACTAATAAAGCGGCGAGCCATTGGTTTCGCCGCTTTGGCTTTTTGTGTCGCACGCAAACATATTTCTTGACTGCACGCGACATTTCTCCTAATTCCCGCAGCGGGCCACCTCTCCCCAACGAGAGGCGAGCTATCTGAGAGGATAGGAGAAAACATGACGACGCTTTCCAAGCCGGTGCAGCGCCCGGCTAACCCTAATTTTTCATCAGGTCCCTGTGCCAAACGTCCCGGCTGGTCGCTACAAGCGCTTGCTGGCGCGCCGCTTGGCCGCTCGCATCGTGCGAAGGTCGGCAAGACCAAGCTGAAACAGGCGATCGATCTTACCCGCGAAATTCTGCAGGTGCCTGCTGACTACCGTATCGGCATCGTTCCTGCTTCTGATACCGGTGCCGTTGAGATGGCGCTTTGGTCGCTGCTCGGTGAGCGCGGTGTTGACATGGTAACTTGGGAAAGTTTTGGTGCTGGCTGGGTCACAGATGTTGTGAAGCAGTTGAAGCTCGCCGATACCCGCCTTATCGAGGCAGGTTACGGCGAATTGCCCGATCTTTCTAAGGTGGATTTTGATCGCGATGTGGTCTTCACCTGGAACGGTACGACCTCCGGCGTGCGTGTGCCAAATGGCGATTTCATTCCCGCCGACCGCAAGGGCCTGACAATTTGTGACGCAACATCGGCTGCCTTTGCGCAGCGTCTGGACTTTGACAAGCTCGATGTCGTGACGTTTTCGTGGCAAAAAGTGCTCGGCGGCGAGGGCGCACACGGCATGCTTATTTTGAGCCCCCGTGCGGTAGAGCGTCTTGAAACCTACAAGCCAGGATGGCCTCTGCCAAAGATTTTCCGTCTCACATCTGGCGGCAAGCTGATCGAAGGAATTTTTGTCGGCGAAACGATCAATACACCTTCTATGCTCTGCGTTGAGGACTATCTCGACGCGCTGAACTGGGCAAAGTCCATAGGTGGGATTGATGGCCTGGTTGCCCGCGCCGACGCCAATTTTGCCGTGCTTGATGCCTTCGTTGAAAAGTCGCCTTGGCTCGGCAATCTTGCCGTTGTTCCGTCGACACGCTCCAACACTTCAGTTTGCCTGACGATTGTCGATCCCGAGATTACAGCTCTTGGCCCAGATGCTCAGGCAGCCTTTGCCAAAAATCTAGTAACTGCGCTGGAAAAAGAGGGCGTTGCCTTCGATATTGGAGCTTATCGCGATGCGCCTTCCGGTCTTCGCATATGGGCCGGTGCGACGGTGGAAGCTTCGGATCTCCAAGCTTTGACATTGTGGCTCGATTGGGCCTTTCAGACACAAAAAGCCGCATTGAAGCAGGCAGCCTGATTCATTCAGTGGTGGCCGCGACCATGCGGCCATTCTCATTCAATCATTGATTTTAAGATGGAGGCCATCATGGCACCACGCGTACTCGTATCCGACAAGCTTTCTCCAACTGCCGTGCAAATATTCAAGGATCGCGGCGTCGAAGTCGATTACCTCCCTGATCTTGGCAAGGACAAAGACAAGTTACTTGAAGTCATTGCCCAGTATGACGGACTTGCCATTCGCTCCGCGACAAAGGTTACGGAGAAGCTTATCGCTGCCGCAACAAACCTTAAGGTCATTGGACGCGCTGGTATTGGTGTCGACAATGTGGACATTCCGGCGGCATCGCGCCGCGGTATCATCGTCATGAATACGCCGTTCGGTAACTCGATTACAACAGCTGAACATGCCGTCGCGCTGATGTTCGCTGTTGCTCGCGAATTGCCGGAAGCCGATGCATCGACACGGGCGGGCAAGTGGGAAAAGAACCGCTTCATGGGTACCGAGATTACCGGAAAGACCCTTGGTGTTATTGGCTGCGGTAATATCGGTTCGATTGTTGCCACCCGTGGCGTTGGTCTGAAAATGCATGTCGTGGCGTTCGATCCGTTTCTTTCGGAAGGCCGCGCCGAGGAACTGGGTGTCGAGAAAGTTGAGTTGGATGAGCTTCTGGCTCGTGCAGATTTCATCAGCCTGCACACGCCGATGACAGACAAGACTCGCGGCATTATCAATGCCGATGCTATTGCCAAGATGAAAGATGGCGTTCGCATTATCAATTGCGCGCGTGGCGGCTTGATCGTCGAGAAGGATCTTGTTGCGGCATTGAAGTCCGGCAAGGTTGCCGGTGCCGGTATCGACGTTTTCGAAGTCGAGCCCGCCAATGAAAATGAACTATTCCACCTTCCCAATGTTGTTTGCACGCCGCATCTTGGTGCATCCACCAGTGAAGCGCAGGAGAATGTCGCTTTGCAGGTTGCCGAACAGATGTCGGACTATCTGGTCAAGGGCGCAGTATCGAACGCGATAAACATGCCTTCGATTACTGCCGAAGAAGCACCTCGACTCAAGCCATTTGTCAAACTGGCGGAAGTATTGGGCGCGTTTGTTGGCCAGGTTACAGAGGAGCCTATCGAAGAAGTGGAAGTTCTTTTCGATGGCTCAACAGCTGCAATGAACACGCGTGCGCTCATCAGCGCGGCTCTGGCGGGCTTGATTCGCCCACAGGTCGCCGATGTGAACATGGTTTCGGCACCGATTATGGTGAAAGAGCGCGGCATTGTGTTGTCTGAAGTGCGCCGCGACAAGTCCGGTGTCTTCGATGGCTATATAAAGCTCACGGTTAAAACCGCTTCGCTGACACGCTCGATTGCCGGAACCTGTTTCTCCGACGGCAAGCCCAGGTTTATCCAGATCAAGGGAATCAACCTTGACGCGGAAGTTGGTCAACACATGCTCTATACAACCAACAATGACACGCCTGGTATGATCGGTACGCTGGGAACCATTTGCGGCAGGAACGCAGTCAACATCGCGAACTTTTCGCTTGGTCGTGATCATCCGGGCGGCAATGCGATCGCTTTGCTTTATCTTGACGAACGAATTCCAGATGCAGTTTTGCAAGAGCTGATTGATAATAAAGCGATTGTTTCGGCTAAGCCGCTGGAGTTCGACGTTTCCTGATTGTAGAAGCCACTTATGGTAGCTGGTTTACAAATATTGCGATGGCGTCCGATGGAAGCGAGTGATCTCGCCGCCGTCAGCGCCATGGCAAATATTATCCATACGGATTTCTTCGAGGCGGATGCTGTTTATCAGGAGCGTCTCCGGCTTTATCCAGATGGATGTCATGTCCTGCAGGATCGTGAAGGGAGCTTGATCGGCTATGCAATCACCCATCCATGGCTTCTCTACACAATGCCAGCGCTCAACAGCCTGCTGGATCAATTACCCAACAATCCCATGACTTATTATCTCCACGACATAGCTTTGATGCCTGAATCCCGAGGCACCGGCGCCGCGCGTGAGATCGTATCCATTCTCGCGGATCACGCCCAAGGGTCAGGCTTATCAACAATGTCACTTGTTGCGGTGAATGGCTCGACCGGTTTCTGGAAGAAGCAGGGTTTCGAGCCAAATGATCGACCTGAGTTGGAAGAAAAGCTCCGGACCTACTCGGATGATGCGCGTTTCATGATGCGGCGTCTGCGCTGACGCCCGCATGTTTGCGGCCACTAAGCTCCGCTATCCATATGCCGCCAAGAACGAGTATGAGAGCCACCGCATGATATAGCTGGAATGTTTCGCTGAGAAGGAATACTGCCAGAAACGTGCCAAATATTGGCACGGCATTTATAAAAAGACCGGCGCGATTGGCACCAATATACTCGACACCCTTGATGAAAAGCACCTGTGCGACGATGGAAGGCAGCACAGCTGTATAAATCACCACAATCCAGCCCGTCATATCCGGAACCCTAGCTGCCCCCGTCCTCCATTCCCAGATTGCAAATGGAATTGCTGTCAGGAAGGCAAAAAAGGTCATTGCAGCCATCAGGCTTTGCCAGTTTAGTTCCGGGCGAAAACGTAGCGCCACTGTATAACCGCTATAAACAAGGATGGCGATCAACATCAGGGCATCCCCCAGATTGACCTCCAATCCTGATAAGCTTGCAAGGTCGCCATGACCAGCCGTCAACGCAACACCGACGAGTGAAAGGCTAAAGCCCAGCACTTGGCCAGAGCGAACACGTGTTCCGAACAAGAGAAGATTGGCAACAAAGATCACCATCGGGATGCCTGCCTGTTCAATGGTGACGTTGATTGCAGAGGTGTAGTTCAGCGCGCTGTAGAGAGCCATATTGAAGAAAGTAAACCCGAAAGCCCCCAGTGCCGCCAGCAAAGGTAAGTGTTTTCGCAAAACAGGCCAATCAAGCCGCAACTGGCGGTTGCTAATCATGACCACAATCAGGAAAGCAAAAAGCCAGCGCAGCACGGTCAAAAGCATAGGAGAAATATGTCCGACGGCAAATTTCCCAGCAACTGCATTGCCGCCCCACAAGAAAGCGGTGATTAAAAGATAGATATAGGCGGTGCGATGCATGAGATCAGCTTTTCTGTTTGCGCAATTGCTACAACCGTTCAGTGCGACATTAGGTTTATTCGTCACAAAAGGCCAAATAGTCGCTCACAAAACGTAAAGAATAGTCGCGCTTTTTCAAACCAACCTGTATAGAAGCACCGCATTTAAGCAAAATGCGTTGTTAGGATTCGACTCAAGGAGTTTTGAATGGCAAACGTTGTCGTAATCGGTTCGCAATGGGGTGACGAAGGCAAGGGCAAGATTGTCGATTGGCTTTCAGAGCGGGCTGATGTCATCGTTCGCTTTCAGGGTGGCCATAATGCCGGTCATACTCTCGTCGTCGATGGCGTAACCTACAAGCTTTCTCTTCTGCCCTCCGGCGTTGTCCGTTCGGGCAAGCTTTCCATTATCGGGAATGGCGTCGTTTTCGATCCCCATGCTTTCATCGCCGAGAAAAATCGTCTTGAATCGCAGGGTGTTAAAATTACACCTGAGACGCTGAAGATCGCCGAGAATACAACACTGATCCTTTCCATTCATGGTGAATTGGACAGGCAACGTGAGGCATCCAATTCCGGGACAAAGATCGGCACAACGGGACGGGGCATTGGGCCGGCCTATGAGGATAAGGTTGGGCGGCGGGCTATTCACGTCCTTGATCTCGCTGACCCTGATACGCTGCCTGCAAAGATCGAACGCCTGCTGGCTCATCATAACCCGTTGCGCCGTGGCCTTGGTATTGAAGAAGTTGACGGTGCAAAGCTTTTGGCCGAATTGAATGATGCCGCGCCGCATATTCTGCCATTCATGGACCGTGTCTGGTACGTGCTTGATCAAAAGAAGCGCGCGGGCGAACGGATACTTTTTGAAGGTGCGCAGGGAACGCTCCTTGATATTGATCATGGGACTTATCCATTCGTTACTTCGTCCAATACCGTTGCTGGCCAAGCTTCGGCTGGTTCGGGCATCGGGCCCGGTTCACTGCATTATGTGCTGGGAATCACAAAGGCCTACACCACTCGTGTAGGTGAGGGGCCATTTCCGACAGAGCAGCAAAATGAGGTAGGCGAATTCCTCGGTCAGCGCGGCCATGAATTCGGCGTGGTCACAGGGCGCAAGCGGCGTTGCGGATGGTTCGACGCGGTTCTGGTTCGTCAGGCTGTCGCAAATAATGGTATCACCGGTATCGCACTTACCAAACTCGACGTTCTCGACGGTCTCGACGAGATCAAGGTTTGTACTGGTTATGAACTTGATGGCGAGGTTCTTGACTATCTTCCAGCAGGCCAAGGCCAGCAGGCACGCGTCAAGCCAATCTATGAAACACTGGAAGGCTGGAAGGATACCACTGCGGGTGCTCGCAGTTGGAGTGAACTGCCTGCACAGGCAATAAAATATGTTCGCTACGTGGAAGAATTGATCGGTGCGCCAATCGCACTTTTGTCAACCAGCCCGGAACGGGACGATACGATACTTGTTACCGATCCGTTTCATGATTAGAGTCGTCCGGGTGACTTGAGGTTAATCTCACAACAAAACCATGGGTTTGGGTGAATGGCAGATTTCGTTGCAGTATTGAGAAAGACAATTGACGGGCTTGCGGATCCAAATCCCGAGCTCCGTCAACGTGTATATGCAAAAGCTCGCGCAACGATCGAGCAAAAACTTGTTACATTGAATGCGCCTGAAGCCGTGTCCAAGCGTCAGATCGCTGCACTTGATGATGCCATTGCTGAGGTGGAAGCCAGTTTTGTACCGGTGGCAGAAGACGTAGTAACCGTTCCAGAGCCGCTGCCCGTTGCCCCGCCCCCACCTGTTCCTAATGTGGTTGCACCGCCAACCATTGCAAAAACAGAGCACGCATCAGCCACGTGGTCAAAAAGCGAGCCGGTAGCCACGTCACCGGCATTTACGCCGATTGAATCGCAACCCGACGCTCTTGAAGATTTCCTCTTGGGCAATGACAAGGATAAGCCGAACGCCGATTTCGAAGAAGAGAATTTTTCAGCAGGCGCACCGGTGCATTCGAACCTGTCGGGCGATGAGATTGACGATAAAGAACTTGACGTCGGCGCTACTGATGATTCGCGTAACGATTATGGGGTCTATACCCGAGGACCGCTGAAGCAACGCGAGCCGAAGCGATCTCTTATGCCGCTCTTGAGCATAATTGGTTTGCTCCTTGTCGTCGCAGGGGTAGCTTATGCGGGCTACACTTGGCGGGACGATATCTCGAAGCAGGCAAGTGCTGCTAAAGATTACATTGCCAGCCTGGTGACCAGTGAGCCCGAAACAGCCACGAAGCCGGCTGAGACTGCAACCAATCAAGCTGCGCCCCAGCAGCCTGCCAAACCAGCGCAGCCGACCGCAACGCCCAATGCGACTGAGCCGGAGGGTGAACCAAAACTCACCCAGAGGCTGTTACCCGATGGGCAGGAAATAGATCCGGGCCGTGCCAATGACACTCCATCAGTGGGGGAGGGTACGTCTGTAGCGACGTCTACCTCTGATCCGACGGCGCAATCTGAAACGCCTGACCAGCAGGCTGGTCAGGCCCAACCTCCGGCAGCTTTGCCAATCGGCCAGAAGGCGTTCTTCTACGAGGAACGATCCGGTCAGGATGCACAAAGGCGCGAAGAGGGCGGTGTTGTTTGGTCCGTGGTGCAGGAATCTCCCGGTAATGACCTGCCGCCAGAACCTGCAATTCGCGCTGAAGTGACGATTCCGGAACTTGCAATCAAGCTGCGCATGCTTATCCGCCGCAATGGTGACAAGACCTTGCCTGCCAGTCATTTGATCGAGATGATTTTCACGGTGCCTGAGGGGTTTGCCGGTGGTTCTATCGATAATGTTTCGCGCATGACGTTCAAGGACAGGGAAGAAGCGCCAGGCAGCCCGCTCGTTGCCATTCCAGCCAAGATCGCCGATAATTTTTTCATTATCGCTATGAATGATGCAAAGACGGCCGTCGATACGAATACTTCGCTTATGCGTCGTATGTCCTGGATCGATATTCCAATCGCTTACAAGACTGGTCGCCGGGCTCTTATCACCCTTGAAAAGGGATTGCCGGGCGAACGTGCCTTTGATGAAGTGCTCAAATCGTGGGCAACAAAGGTTGGCGGCTAGAGGAAAATTTGCTCTACTATACACATAGAAAAGGCCGCTTCACGCGGCCTTTTCTTCAAATGTATATGCTTGTCAGTGCGTGTCAGCGCCACTGGAAATCAGCGCCTTTTGCTGGCGGGTAGCTGCAGCTTTAACAGCATCCTGAACTTTCTCGAAAGCGCGAACTTCGATCTGCCGGACACGCTCGCGGCTAATACCGAACTCGGTCGACAAATCTTCAAGCGTAATAGGATCATCTGACAGTCGACGAGCTTCGAAAATGCGGCGTTCGCGATCATTCAGAGACGACATTGCCCCGGTGAGCATCTCGCGGCGGTTTTCCAGCTCGTCCTGTTCGATGAGCATGGTTTCAGCACTGTCGTGATCATCCACCAGCCAATCCTGCCAGTCGCCACCAGCTTCGCCATCCGAAGACCGGATTGGCGCATTGAGTGACGCATCGCCGGAAAGGCGACGATTCATCGAAATCACCTCATCCTCAGATACGCTCAGACGGGTTGCGATTTCCTTGACCTGTTCAGGGTTCAGATCGCCATCATCCAGCGCCTGAATCTTGCTCTTTACCTTGCGCAGGTTGAAGAACAGGCGTTTTTGATTGGCGGTCGTTCCCATTTTGACCAGGCTCCAGGAGCGCAGGACATATTCCTGAATGGAAGCTTTAATCCACCACATGGCGTACGTCGCCAGTCGGAAGCCGCGTTCCGGTTCGAAGCGTTTGACTGCCTGCATCAGGCCAACATTGCCCTCGGAGATGACTTCGCCAATTGGCAGACCATAGCCACGATAACCCATTGCAATTTTTGCAACGAGGCGCAGATGGCTGGTTACCAGCTTATGGGCGGCTTTTGCATCAGTATGCTCAAGATACCGCTTGGCGAGCATGTACTCTTCCTGCGGTTCAAGCATTGGAAACTTGCGGATTTCTTCTAGGTAACGGGTAAGTCCGCCGTCACCGCCTAGAATACTTGGAAGATTTTGGGCCACAGAGCACCCCTCCTCATTTTGAAATGAACCTCCATTATCGGCAGGTTCGCAGCAACCACCCGCCCAAAAACATTGGCGCGAGCAGATTAATGCTATGCATATATAGGTATCATTTTGTCAAAAACACGGTGCATTTCGTCATGAAACAAAGCGTCACATAAATGTGAACGATCGTGTCATGTTCATATATTTTTTGTAAACGCGCCAAAGAGCGAACGGTTCCCTATAATCTGTATCCCCGGAACGCCTCAAGCAGTTCGGCCATATCACTCGGGAGCGGGGCTTCAAAGCGCATGAGGTCGCCGGTTACAGGGTGCTCAAATGCCAAAAGCCGTGCATGCAATGCCTGACGATTGAAACCTTTGACAATAGATTGCAGTGGCTCCTCAAACTTATTTGCCTTGGTTTTATACGCACCGCCATATTCCATATCACCGACCAGAGGATGGCCGATATGGGTCATATGTACGCGAATCTGATGGGTTCTCCCGGTCTCAAGCTGGCATTCGATCAGCGATGCAAGCGCAGTTGAATCGTCGCGAGCGCCAAAGCGTTCAAGCACTTCAAAATGCGTGACAGCATGCCGAGCATCCTCCCGCTCTTCATGAACGATGGCCTGTTTGGTCCGATCACGATGTGAGCGGCCAAGATGCGCGTCTATCGTACCTGTCGTTCTGTCAGGCGTACCCCAGACCATCGCCAGATAAGCGCGTTCAAGGTCTCCGGTGCGACCATGATCGGCGAACTGCGCGCTCAAATGCCGGTGTGCAAGATCGTTTTTCGCGACAACGATGACGCCGCTGGTTTCTTTGTCGAGGCGGTGAACAATGCCAGGTCGTTTCACGCCGCCAATACCCGACAGCGTATCGCCGCAATGATGAATCAGCGCATTGACGAGTGTGCCGGTCCAGTTTCCGTTGCCGGGATGGACCACAAGACCAGCCGGCTTGTTGATGACGATCAGGTCGGTATCTTCATAAAGAATGTCCAGCGGGATATCTTCACCGAGCGGCGTTGCATCTTCCGCGTCCGGAATGATGATCTCGATGCTCATTCCATCGCGAAGCTTGTATTTGGTCTCACTGATGACTTTGCCATCAATAGTCACCTGACCGCTAACTATCAGCGCCTGAATACGATTTCGCGAAAGGTCGGGCGCCAGTTGAGCGGACAACCAAGCGTCGAGACGCTTGCCTGTAGCGTCGATATCGGTAATTAGCGCTTTCAAAAATCTGGTCCCTTCGTTACACAGGCCTACCGCGCCGCGTCCGCTGATAGCAGGATGTGGCAGCGCGTTTTAACTTCGGAGATGCCTTGCATGGCAAATATAAATCCAGACCTGGATGGCGACGAACAGCCACTCGACCCGGCAATGGAGCGGGTTCGCCGCAAGATGATCCGGCTATTGGCTGTGTCCATCGGCATTATGGTCATTGGTCTTATGGCGGTGCTTGCAGCCATTGTCTACAAGATTAACCAGCCGGTGACAGATGTTGCGATCGCGCCGAGTGTTATTTCTCCGGGCCAGCCTATTGGGGAGGCACTGGCAGGCGAGTCGATAACGCTGGAACCCGGCGCCCGGATATTGTCGCATAACCTTGCTGACAATACGCTTTCGCTGGAAACCAGACTGGCCAATGGTACGCGGCAAATCCTGATTTACGATGTGGCAACCAAGCGCGTAGTCGCCCGCATTGCCGAAGCAGCCGATAATTAGGCAATCGAGTGCGATGGCGTGAAATGACCATTGCACTTTTCACCTGCCTTGATTATACCCGCCAGATTGACTGCGATGCGCCCATCGTCTAGCGGTTAGGACGGCGCCCTCTCACGGCGCAAACAGGGGTTCGATTCCCCTTGGGCGTACCAACTGAATCAATAACTTAGCAGTATCTGGCAAAACTTCATCAAATAAGCATCCAATATCACCCCTGTGGACGAGCATGGATTGCTGCGGAAATCGGCGCTGAGTTCATGTGCATTACATCGTACCGCGTCCACAGTTCTAAGAAGTCTCTGCAAATCCTTGTAAATTCCTATGTACGCGTAACATATTATCAGATTCCTCACGTCTATGGAAATGCGGGTAGGCTGGTACGATTCACCCCTGTAATAATTGCTTCCCAAGACCAAAAATCACAATTGGTTGACGCGTCACTTTTAAGTTGAAATTATACACATCGATGTGTATAACGCACATATGAAGAGTGGTGATGTAATCAGCAAGCTTGAAAAAGATGGTTGGTACAAGGTTGCGACCAGAGGAAGCCACATTCAGTTTAAGCACCCCACAAAACCGGGACGTGTCACCGTACCTCACCCTAAACGTGACATTCCTATAGGGACTCTTCGTAGCATAGAAAAACAATCAGGGTTGGATTTGAGGTAGCGCGATGCGTCAATATATTGGACTCATTCACAAAGAAGCAGAGAGCGATTACGGCGTTTCGTTTCCGGATTTTCCTG
This sequence comes from Phyllobacterium sp. K27, assembly GCF_054796155.1. Taxonomy (NCBI): domain Bacteria; kingdom Pseudomonadati; phylum Pseudomonadota; class Alphaproteobacteria; order Hyphomicrobiales; family Phyllobacteriaceae; genus Phyllobacterium; species Phyllobacterium sp. K27. The sequence continues at coordinate 890,428 of NZ_CM139240.1, forward strand.
GCGTTGTGACAGTGGGGATTTCCTTGGACGACGCTCGTAGTATGGCTGAAGAAGCGCTTTCATTTCATATAGACGGGTTGGTTGAGGATGGCGAAGCTATTCCCGAACCAGCATCGTTAGAAGAAGTAATGGCGGACGCCAATAACCGTGACGGCGTAGCTATTTTGGTTTCCGTAAAAACCGAAGCCAAAAAGGCCGTGCGCGTAAATGTTACGCTGCCTGAAGATGTCTTGCAGCAGATTGATAGTTTTGCGGAGTCCCACGGTTTTACGCGATCCGGTTTTCTAGCAAAAGCTGCAAAGCAAGTTATGGAGTTGGAAGCTGCTTAAAACTACTCTAAACCCGAATTGAGCATGACTCTTCGGGCTTAGCCTCTCCCGTGAAATTGCCGCCAGATACCGACCGGTTGGCCCTGTGAAATCCGGACAGGGGTTCGATTCCCCTTGGGCGTACCAAATCATCCGTCTTGTTGTGGTTTCTTAGATCAGCGGCGAAATACGCCCTTGCTGGACTTGCTCATCGACCCAATGCTGCTCATTTCCCCAGGAATGCCTTTTCCAGCCTTGCCAGCTGAAGCCACAAAACTCAACTTGTGTCGAATCTGTCCTGAGAGTTTCAATTGCATAACGCATGGCCAACAAGCCTGAGCTTGGAAAAACCTTGCTGAGACTGTCTGTAGAGATATCAAGAATCTGGCAGGTCTCGTAATAGAATTCGGGGGACAGGATGGTTGCCTTTTTTCCTAACCCTTCAATTCTTTTCAATGTTTCTGCCGTCCAGTCAGCCTTGCGTCCCTTCAGGCGGGATAGAAAGTTTGGCCTTGGATGATATTGCCTTACGATTGATGGATGGTAGGGAAGGATGATCTCCAATGCATCTTGCACAAATGGCTCTAGCCAATAGGAGGGCGTTTCCAAGCGTGCCTGCATGGATTTACCTGAATTCATCAGGAACAGAATATCCGTCTTGCTGCCGGTTCGTTCAGGAACGATAATTGCTTCATTGAAGCGGATAACGACGTCAGCACTATCGATGGCGTGAGCCACACCCGCCTCCACAGGTCCGTTGCCAACGATGACAATCCGTTTAAACGGACCTGTAAGCGAACGCGTCATTTCTATTTCTTGACCTGAGCCATACGCGGCTTGGTTTCAAGGCCACTCTTGTAGAGATTGTTTCGATCAAGGACCTTAACGTCCCTTTCGCCACATAGGGCCATCGTAATATCGAGCTCTTTGCGGATAATCTCCAATGCTTCCGTCACGCCAGCCTTGCCGCCTGCGCCCAGACCATAGAGAAAAGCGCGGCCAATGAAAGTGCCTTTGGCGCCAATGGCCAGTGCCTTCAGGACGTCCTGACCGGAACGAATACCGCCATCGAACAGCACCTCTATCTTGTCGCCGACAGCATCGACGATTTCGGCAAGCACGGAAATGGACGAGGGGGCGCCATCCAATTGCCGCCCGCCATGATTGGAAACGATGATTGCGTCAGCCCCTGTCGCCGCTGCGATTTTGGCATCTTCAACGTCAAGAATACCCTTGATAATGAGCTTGCCACCCCACCGTTCCTTAATCCAGGCCACGTCATTCCAAGACAGGCGAGGGTCAAACTGTTCGGCTGTCCACACACCGAGCGATGCCATATTCTCCACGCCCTTGACGTGACCGATAATGTTGCCGAAACCACGGCGTTTCGTTTTCAGCATGCCCATGCACCATTGCGGGCGCGTCATCATCTGCCAAAGAAATGCCGGCGTCATTTTGGGCGGCGCAGACAGGCCATTGCGTATGTCCTTGTGGCGCTGACCAAGAATTTGAAGATCGAGTGTCAGAACCAGAGCAGAACATTTGGCGGCCTTGGCGCGTTCGATCAAGTTGTAGATGAATTCCCGGTCCCGCATGACATAGAGCTGAAACCAGAAAGGTTTCTTGGTGACTGACGCGACATCCTCAATGGAACAGATGCTCATGGTGGAAAGAGTAAACGGCACACCGAATTCTTCTGCCGCCTGGGCTGCGAGCATTTCGCCATCCGCGTGTTGCATCCCGGTCAGGCCTGTCGGCGCCAATGCAACAGGCATTGAAACGGTCTGGCCCACCATTGTGGTCTCCAAGGTCCGCTCAGTCATGTCGACAGCAACACGCTGGCGCAACTGAATCTTGGCAAAATCTTCCTCGTTGGCGCGGTAGGTGCTTTCGGTCCAGGCACCGGAGTCGGCATAGTCAAAGAACATCTTTGGAACACGGCGCTGCGCGACTTTTTTCAGATCAGCTATTTCAAGATTTTTTGCCATATTCTTCCCGCTATGGTTGTTGTGCCTGTTTTCATACGAATGACCTGTTGAGGCAAGGCCTTATCAGTAGCAATCATATACGAGCGGACACTTCACGAGTAAATGGTTTGGCATTGCGTTCGAAACATCGTTATGTTCGGTTTGCTCTTCACACATGATCCATAGGACTCGCTCTCATGCCAAAACAACCCCTTCTCGTTCTCGGACCGCTTATGCCCTATCTCATTGAACAGTTAGGCAAAAAGTATGAGATTGAAAAGCTGTATGAGGAGAAGGATGCGCTTGGATTTCTGGAAGCAAATGCGGGGCGTTTTGAAGCGGCCGTGACGAGCACATTTACAGGCCTGAAGGCGGATATGATCGACCTTCTGACTGCCGTGAAAATTGTTTCGTCATTTGGTGTCGGCACCGACTCTCTCGATGTAGCCTATGCCAACACGAAAGGCATAAAAATTGCCAATACACCAGATGTCCTCAATGAAGACACCGCAAATATGGCGATCACACTTCTGCTGGCCTCTACAAGAGATATTGTTGCCAATGACCGTTTTGTGCGGGAAGGCCGGTGGGCAAAGGGTGAATCTGCTCCATTGGCGCTCGGCATTGAAGGCAAGAAGGTTGGACTTGTCGGGCTGGGACGCATTGGGAGTGTTATCGCAGACAAGCTTTTGGCTTTTGGCTGCGATGTCGTTTATCACACGCGCAACAAGAAGCCTGGCGTTTCATTCAAGCATTATGACAATCTGGTCGAGATGGCCGGTGACTGTGCAGCATTGATTGCCATTCTGCCAGGCGGTGATGCAACACAGGGTGTCATTTCCCGTGAGGTTTTGCAGGCACTCGGGCCACAAGGGACGTTCATCAATGTTGCTCGCGGAACAGTCGTCGATGAAGTTGCGCTGGTTGAATTGTTGAAGTCGAAGAAACTCGGACGTGCCGGACTTGACGTTTTTGTTGACGAGCCCAATGTCCCTACCGAGTTGTTCGCCTTGGACAATGTGGTGCTGCAGCCGCATATGGGCAGCGCTACAGTAGAGACACGCAAGGCCATGGCTGATCGCGTTGTCTCCAATCTCGATGATTATTTCGCGGCCAAATAGCCGCGAAACACTTCCATTTGAGGAACGACTTTAGCCGAAGACCACGGTCTTATGACCATTGAGCATAACGCGCGATTCAAGATGTTTCTTGACTGCGCGTGCCAGAACGCGGCTTTCGATATCGCGACCAGTGGCCACGAAATCTTCGGCGCTCATAGCGTGGGTAACGCGTTCAGTTTCTTGCTCAATAATGGGGCCTTCATCAAGGTCCGGGGTTACGTAATGCGCTGTTGCACCAATCAGCTTCACACCACGCTCGAAGGCCTGGTGATAAGGCTTTGCGCCTTTGAAGCTTGGCAGGAAGGAGTGATGAATATTGATCACCTTGCCAAACAGACGCTTTGACAGATTGTCGGAAAGAACCTGCATATAACGGGCAAGGATCACAAGATCAGCGCCTGTATCCTTGACGATTTTAAGTAGCGCATCTTCCTGCTCTTTCTTGTTGTCTTTTGAGACAGGAAGCACATGATACGGGATGCCCTCGTGTTCGGCAAAGCGTCGGCTGTCCTCATGATTGGAGACAATCGCCGCAACCTCCGCATCCAGCCAACCAACTTTGATCTGGTAAATCAGGTGCAGCAAAGCATGGTCAAAACGCGAGACCATGATAATAATTCGCGGCTTCTTCGACTGGTCGATGAGGCTGGTCTTCATATCGAAGCGAGAAACGGCTGGTTTCAATGCGCGCTCTACATCGTCCTTGGACGTACCCTCGGCAGCGGTAAATGCAATGCGCATGAAAAAACGATTGGTCTGGCGATCCCAGAACTGATTGCTTTCGGCAATGTTGGCATCCATGCCTGCCAGTTCGGTCGTTACCGAGGCAACAATTCCTGGGCGGTCTTCGCAGGTAAGCGTCAGGACATAATTCTGGTCTGGCATGGGAACTCCGTCTGTCGTCATTCAATTATCATGGCAATTGTGCGGGATCATAGGGGGCACTGCTCAAATGCGTCGACACAAAAACGAAGTGCTCAGTCCTTTTTCCGGCATCTTTGAAAGCTGCGATATCTTTTGTTATGCGGACGATGCATTTACGTCAGGTGTTGGGCTTGATGCCATACCACCGGGGTGTGTAAGTCCATTCCCCGCCACCGGTTTTTGGAAAACGGCGGGTTAGAGACGAGCCAACAATGATGACCGTGCGCATATCGACCTGTTCTGGTGTCAAATCTTCCAGCCGGATTGTCCGCAACGTTTCTGCCGGGCGGCCAATGTCGCGGCCCAGAACAACAGGCGTTTCCGGCCTGCGGTGCTGGCGCAGCAGTTCAATCGCGCGCGGCAATTGCCATGGGCGCGGTTTGGAGATTGGATTATAGAAGGCAAAAGCGAAATCGGCTTCGGCCGCCAGAGAGATGCGTTTTTCGATGATCTCCCATGGCTTCAGATTATCCGACAGGGATATGATGCAAAAATCGTGGCCCAGCGGCGCGCCGCTTTTGCTTGCAGCAGCAAGAGCAGCCGAAACGCCCGGCAATATTTCCAGTTCAACCTCGTGCCATGCGGCATTATCCGAGTCATGCAGTGCTTCGATGACTGCTGTAGCCATGGCGAAAACGCCGGGATCACCAGATGAAATCATCACCACGGACCGGCCTGCCGCCGCAAGTTCAAAGGCATGGCGGGCACGCTGCATTTCCTCACGATTGTCAGTCGCATGGATGGTCTGGTCTGATCGAAAGGAGCCTGCCATGCGAATATAGGTCTCGTAGCCGAGGATATCTTGCGCCTGTTGCAGGGTTCGCTTTACTGCGGGAATCATGAAATCCGGATCGCCGGGCCCTAGCCCTATAACGCTGAGTTTTCCACGCGGTGGCGCCTCATCGGCGTGCGCAATTGATTGAAAAACCAGTTCGTTCTGGCCAGCAACGACATCATCGGCGGTCACCCGAATAAGGAGTTCACCATTGTCATCCAATGGCAGACGCGCATCGGCAAGCCAGGGTGCATCCCCATCGATCCGCACGGTCTTACCAGCAAGCATATCGGCAATGAACTTCTTGGCATCGTCAGGGTTTTTCAACTGGAATTGAGGCGGTGGGTTGAGCAGGCATGTACCGAAACGAAGTTCACCGGAGGTTGTAATAGCCGCGGGCACATTGAGAATAGCCGCAATCTGGCGTGCCAGAACATTGACGCCGGTCGTTCCGCCAAGCAGGGGAACGACGGTGCTGCCATCGTCTGCAACAGCGAGTACGGGCGGCTCTGCTCCCTTGTTTTCCAGAATTGAAGCCAATGCGCGAATGGTAATTCCTGCCGAGCAAAGCGCAATGATGGGGTGACCGGATTGATAAAGCCGACGGACCGTGTCGCCGTAATTGTCGAAGCTCTCATCAGGGCCTTCGACGCGCGTAGTCAGGCCATGGATGATGCTACCATCCAGCCCGGATTTGATCTGCAATGCCGTTTGCAGACCTAAGGCGGAGAGAACCAGAATGGCAGGAGAGGCCGTCATTCGCCGTTGCCCTGCCACTTCTCTCCCGGCACCAAGATCAGCGAAAAATAGGGCGAAGATGCGGGATCAACCTCAGCAAGCGGAACAATCCGTTGTGCGTCCATAGTCGCCCGCTCAACATAAAGCGCACGATCCATCAAGCCGAGATCGGTAATGACATCGCGTACCTTCGCAAGGTTTTTGCCGAGTTTCATGATCGCAGCGGCTTCGGTGCTGGCCAATCGTATTTTCAATTCTTCAGCGGATAGCACTCCGGAGAGAACGGTCAGAGTTTGGTTGCGATAGACCAAAGGTGCGCCAAGAACAGCCGCACCGCCCAGTATCGAGCAGACGCCGGGTACGACCTCCGTCTGATAGTCTTCAGCGAGACGATCATGAATATACATGAACGAACCGTAGAAGAATGGGTCGCCTTCGGCGATGACGGCGACATCTGATCCCGCATCCAGATGGGTCCGCAAGACGCCGGTAATTTCACTGTAGAAATCGCTGACGATTTCCTCGTAATTCATATGGGCAGGCAAAATCTCAGTTGTCACAGGATAGACAAGCGGCACCAGCAATTGGCTGTCATTGAGGTATTTTTCAACGATGGTCAGAGCATTGCCCTTTTTGCCCTTGGCCGCATGATAGGCAACGACCGGTGCGGACTGAAGTAGCCGCAACGCCTTCAATGTAATGAGTTCCGGGTCGCCGGGCCCTACACCCAGTCCGAAAAGTCTTCCCTGCACCGACATTATTCTTTCTCCGACGCAAGTGCATTGATAGCTGCCGCAGCCATGGCGCTGCCACCACGACGTCCATGGACAACGACGAAGGGGATGCCATGGGTATTTTCAGCAAGCGCAACTTTCGATTCCATTGCGCCGACAAATCCGACCGGAAAGCCAAGCACCAGTGCGGGGCGTGGAGCGCCTTCCTCAATCATTTCAAGAAGCCGAAAGAGAGCGGTCGGAGCATTGCCAAAGGCAATAACAGCGCCTTCCAGATGAGGACGCCAGAGTTCAAGAGCTGCCGCTGAACGTGTATTGCCCATTTGCGTTGCCAATGCAGCGACCGAGGGGTCATTCAATGTGCAGATCACCTCATTATTGCGGGGCAGGCGGGCACGTGTGACACCCTCGGCAACCATACGCGCATCACAAAGAATAGGCGCGCCAGCAAGCAAGGCATTTCGTCCTGCCGTCGCTGCGCCGTCCGAAAATGCCAGATCCTGAATGACGTCCACCATGCCGCAGGCATGGGCCACGCGCACAGCCAGTTTTTCCAGATCAGCAGGAATACGGCCAAGATCTGCCTCAGCGCGGATAATAACGAAGGAGCGATCATAGATCGCTTGGCCATCGCGAATATAGTCAAGCATGTCATGGCCCCCCGGAGCCGAAATTGGTGCCGATCAGTTCGGCCGATTCCTCGATAGTGCAGTTGCTAGCCAATAGCTTGCCAAATCGCGACGGTCCATTGGTCGCGTGCAGAAAGATATCGTAGCGACCCGCGGAGGTTGCGACCAGCGTTACAGGTTTTGCCAAGGGCGAAGCGCAGGACTTGCTACAGCCGGTAAGATGTATTTGCGGCATATCAGATTTGCCGGCAAGTAGAGCGGCGAGCTGTGTGCCGTCGGACTGGGTTGCTGCCAGTGCTGATTTGCAGCCCGCCGAACCCGAGCAACTGATCATCGTCGCGATTGGCTCCTGAGGGTCACCCATGAGCCCAACTGCGTGAAGTGCAGTCAGCGCCTCCTCTGCATCGTCACTTGCGACGTTCGGTAAAAGCACGCTTTGCCAAGGCGTCAGCTGCAGTGCTCCGGTGCAATATTGGTCGGCGATTGCAGCCAATCTGCGCAGCATATGGGGATTTAAGCGCCCAAGTGGTGGCATCGCACCCACCATTTGTGGATTGTCACCCATGGGCTCTACAATACCAAGATGACCACTTGGTTGCGGTGGCGTTCGACGCCATTGAAGAAGATCTGGTGCTTGAACGGAAGTGTCGAGCCGCTGCTCCAAAAGATGAACAAATTCTTCTTTTCCGACGTCCGCAAACATATGACGGAGACGCGATGCATCAGGATTGCGCTCGTTCCATTCGATGAAAAGATCAAGAATTGCAGTAACGAGGTCGAAGGCGCGCTCAGAACTGATCATTCCCAGCGCTGGTTGATCCTCGGCCAGGACAGGAGGAGTTCCGGCAACGCCAAAGGCGTAGTCCGATATATGAGATTCGGGGTTGATCGGGCTGAGCCAAAGATCATGCGGGTGGCTGACCATGGCAATATTCTCGCCGCCATCAATGAGCACACAGAATTTCGGCGAGAGGGTTTGATAGCTGGGGCTTGTCTGCAATATTGTCAAAACACGCATCGCAAATGACCTGATATCCAGACCTGCAAACGGGCTGATCATGACATTGCGCACATCATCGCCCTTGTCAGTCAAAGGTCCCAACCCAAGCCCGAGCAAACCATCAACCAGCGCATCTTCACTGTCCGGGCGAACGCCGCGAATTTGCACATTTGCCCGGTTGGTAATGTCGATGATGCCATTGCCGGACTGGTCAGCCGCTTTGGCAATACCCCGTGCCTGATCTGAAGTAAGTTTGCCAAAAGTCAGCTTTACCCGGCATATTCCACCATCGCGTGCCTGCGCCATGCGAAACAGGCCCGGACAGGCGGAGCGCCGATCATGGAGTAAGGTTTTGCGGGCGTGTTTTGTTATCAGGCTCATGGCTTTGATGGTTTACAGGATGACGCAGGGCGTGCCAACCATTCTCATCGTCGCGTGTTTCGTTGACCCATCCCACGCTTTCGGGCATGCAATGGCATTGACTGTTCAATGGGATTCATGATGACGCAGTGGCTTACGATAGTCGGGATTGGTGAAGACGGATATGAAGGGCTTGGACAGAATGCACGGGCAGCGCTGAAAGCTGCGGGCACTATATTCGGCGGCAATCGCCATCTTGATTTCCTGCCCGAAGAACTTGGCGCAAAGCGCATCGCATGGCCAACACCGTTTTCCGATGCTTACGCCATGTTGCTTGCCTTGCGCGGCAATGCGGTTGTTGTCCTGGCCAGCGGCGATCCGATGCATTACGGCATGGGCGCAACACTGACGCGTTATGTGAGCCCGGAGGAAATGCTGGTCTTACCTTCACCATCATCGTTTTCGCTTGCCGCCGCGATCATGGGATGGCCTATACAGGACACGCAATTGCTCAGCGTTCACGGGCGGCCACTTGAAACATTGTTAAAGTCCTTTGTGCCACGCGCAAAGCTGCTTGTTCTCAGCAATGATGGTGAAACGCCCGCTCATGTCGCACGACTATTGATCGAGTCCGGCTTTGCTACGGCCCGCTTGACTGTGCTTGAACATTTGGGAGGGGAGAACCAACAGCGCGTTGATGGTGTCGCAAAAAGCTGGGACAGATTGCATTGTGCGGACCTCAATGTTCTTGCCGTGGATTGCGGAGAGCCGGATCAATTTGCGCTGTCATACCCCCTTATGGCTGGACTGCCGGACGAGGCTTACCAACATGACGGGCAATTGACCAAGCGGGACGTGCGCGCGGTAACGCTGGCGCATCTGGCACCCTTACCGGGAGAATTACTTTGGGATGTTGGCGCTGGATGTGGATCCATCGGCATTGAGTGGATGCGCTCACATCCTAAATGCAGGACAATCGCAATCGAGGCCGATGAGAAGCGGCAGGCTCTGATTACTCAGAACAGTAAAACGCTCGGCGTGCCGGACCTCGAACTTGTGCGTGGACAAGCGCCAGCGGTGCTTGCGAAACTCAATTCTCCCGATGCTATTTTCATTGGCGGCGGTGTGACTGATCCTGGTGTTCTGGATGCGTGCTGGCTCGGTTTAAAGCCGGGCGGCAGGCTCGTCGCAAATGCTGTGACCATTCAAAGCGAGATGGCGCTGGTCAAATGGCGGGAAATGCATGGCGGAGATCTTATCAAGCTCAGCGTGTCGCATGCACAGCCGCTTGGAAGCTTTGATAGCTGGCGATCAGCGTTGCCCGTTACTATTTATACCGTTCGCAAACAGGCGTAATGGGGTTCGCGACAGGATCAAGACAGGATTATGCTTTCTAAGGGAGCGCGGGAGATTGCATTCGGGTGGAAATTCATATTCTTAACGTATCAAAAGAGGTTGAAATCCCGTCCTGATGGCAATCAGGGAGTCAGGAGCAGGAAACGCGCATGGCAACGTATAAATATTTCATCTGGCCGGTTTTTTTTACAATTTTCGGGTTGGCGGCCGGGGCCTGGATCGGTTTCATCTATTCCGGAAACATACAGGGTGCACTGTCTGTGCTGTTTATCTGCGCCGTGCTTGGTGTATTGGAAATATCGCTGTCGTTCGATAATGCCATTGTGAATGCCAAAATACTTAAAGACATGACTCCGGTCTGGCAGCATCGCTTCCTCACATGGGGTATCATCATAGCCGTTTTCGGCATGCGTATTGTCTTTCCGCTTGCCATTGTAGCGGTTGCTGCCTGGATTGACCCGATTTCCGCAATGAAACTCGCCATCTCCAATCCTGAAGAATATGCGCGCATCATGAAAGAAGCCCATGTCGGAATTGCTGCCTTTGGCGGCACGTTCCTCCTGATGGTTGGGCTGAAATTCTTCTTCGATTACGAAAAAGACGTCCATTGGATCAAGCTCATCGAGAGCCGTGCATCCCGCTTTGCCTCAATTCAGGGCATTGAGGTCGGCGTTGTTCTTATTCTCATTATCTTTTTTTCCCGCCAGCTCGTCGGGGAAGAATCCGTAACGTTTCTTACATCGGCCATTTACGGGCTTCTAACATTTCTTGTTGTCGAAGGCATTGGTGCCTTACTTGATGCCACGCAGGAACAGATGGATACTGTCCACAAAGGCGGATTGGGTGCTTTCCTATACCTCGAAGTGCTGGATGCCAGTTTTTCGTTCGACGGTGTCATTGGTGCTTTTGCACTTTCGACGAACCTGTTCGTCATCGCGATTGGTCTGGGTATCGGCGCATTCTATGTGCGGTCGCTCACAATCATGCTGGTGGAAAAGGAGACTCTCGGCCAGTACCGGTACCTGGAACACGGCGCTTTCTATGCAATCCTTGTTCTCGCAGTCATCATGTACTGCCAAACACTGTTCCACATCCCGGAAGTGATTACAGGCCTCATTGGCGCAACGCTGATTGTTTTCTCGCTGGTTTCGTCGATTATTTATCGCCGCCGTAATCCGGAAGCCATCGAAGCATAGAGTCACAGATCGGGTATGTTTGAGAAACGCGTTGAACTTTAAAGATTGGATCGACCGATCACATTGCGGTCATCGATTCTTGTAATTGGCCTTGCGGAGCAAGAGGTTTCAAGTCTAGGAACGTTTTATCTATTTTCTCCTTGTCTGGTGACCTCTTGCAGCCTCTCTCAAAGCCTCAAATAGCTTCCTATATATTGGCACTTGTCGCACTTGTCGGTGCCGTTCAACTTGGATTGCTTTCAGCGCTCCTGGCCGGGCTTTTGGTCTATAGCCTGGTGCATATGGCAGCGCCTTTACTTGGAAGAATGGGCGTTTCCAATGGTCTGACAAGAACACTGGCCTTGGCGATACTTGCTCTCATTTTTATACTTCTCCTCGTTATCGGTGTGATGCGTGGCATGGTGCTGCTGACCGACGGGTCTGAAGGCATTGTCTCGCTGTTTCGGAAAATGGCGGAGATCATCGATACGGCGCAGCTTCACCTTCCAACCTGGGCGCGTGACTACTTCCCATCCAACCTGGAAGAGCTGGAAACCTTTGCGGCAGGGTGGTTGCGCAATCATGCCGGGCAATTGCAGCTCGTAGGTCGTGATATTGGCGTCCTGCTTATACGGATAATTCTTGGCATGGTCATCGGGGGATTGATTGCGCTAACATCTGTTTCGCCCATCAGAAAGCCGGGACCTCTGGCCGAAGCCATGACAGAGCGTGCAGCATTGTTAAGTAATGCGTTCCGCAATATCGTTTTTTCACAGTTGCGGATTTCCGCGTTAAATACTTTTTTCACCGGAATTTTCCTGGCAATTATATTGCCTGCTTTTGGCATTCATCTGCCATTGGTAAAAACGATGATTGCTGTAACATTTCTGGTTGGCTTGCTTCCGGTTATAGGAAATTTGATATCCAACACTGTAATCGTCATTGTTGCCCTTAGTGTTTCCTTTACAGCGGCAGTTGGGTCGCTCGCATTCCTGGTCATTATTCACAAGCTTGAGTACTTCATGAACGCGAAGATTATCGGCTCGCGTATTAAGGCTGCCGCTTGGGAACTATTGCTTGCGATGATTGTCTTAGAAGCTTGGTACGGCATTGCGGGACTTGTCGCTGCCCCGATTTACTATGCCTATCTGAAGGACGAGCTAAAGATGCGCGGGTTAATTTAGGCGGCGGTTACTGCCCGCCTGTCACTGACGTGCGTAGCAGCATTCAACCGACCGCAACTAAAGTACAGCCTTTAATTGCAATTTTACCGCAAGAATCGAGGATTCTTTCGCAAAGTTGCCAGTTTTACCTTCATGGGCGGGGCTGATTTGGTTCGAACCGATTTTGGCTTGCCATTTTATTTCAAAAGCTATCGTTTACCCGCATAAATTCCACTGGCCCCACTGGCTCCATCATTATAGAGTTGCATATGATTTGAAATCTGGAGTTGCACATGTCGTCGTTCCCAAATGAGGTCCGTTCCATCCTCAACCGCGTCATAGGATCATCTCCGGCAGACCTTCGTCTGGTTGCGCAGCGGCTGCATGACCATGCCGTTGAAGAGCGCATGCCGGTTGACGAAGTAAAAACAAATCTCGCGCTGCTCGGTTATGCCACTATTTCGGATTTCTGCCGCGATCTTGATTTGCCGCCGCATGTGGCAGAGCGCTGGGAACGCTTTGGCGTATCGTCAGAGATGAAGCAGGTCTTCGGCATGCTGATCAATCAACGCAAAAAGTTCGCCGCTGCCGCTGCTGAATTCGAAGCCATTACCCATGTTGGCCTGATGGATTTTTTGCGCAGCCGAGGCGTTCTGTAGGCGCACGCACTTCTCAACTTTCGCTCAATGTGAATTTTTCTTCAGCAGCTGTGTTTGTCATATAAGTTTCATTGTTCAAATGTATTTGACAAAAGACAAATGAACATGAACACTCTTCCTGCGTGATGGGTCGTGAGAACCTGGAACGCATGGAGGAGGATTTTTCGTGGGCATATGTCCCCTCGATCAAACCGAATCCCCCTTGGGAGGAGAAAAAAATGAACAAGCTTCTGAAAATGACACTTGGCGTGCCAGCCTTTTTTGCTGTGTCGCTGGCCTTTGGTGCGGCCAACGCTGAAACGCTCAGCCTTTATACATCGCAGCCCGATGCGGATGCGGCAAAAACCGTCGAGGCTTTCCGCAAGGTCAATCCGGATATCGAAGTGCAGGTCTACCGGTCTGGCACCAGCGATATTTTGAGCAAGCTTGCTGCGGAATTTTCTGCAGGTTCCACGCAGGCAGACGTGTTGTTGATCGCCGATGCGGTGAGCATGGAAGGGCTGAAGAAGCAGGGCAAGTTGCAGGCCTATGAAAAGGCGAATGTCGAAGGCTTTGACAAGGATGCCTATGACAAAGACAAGACCTATTTCGGCAGCAAGCTGATCACCACAGGCATCGCCTATAATTCAGCGGCAACGGCAAAGCCTGAGCATTGGGCAGACCTGACCAAGCCGGAATATAAGGGCATGATCGTTATGCCAAGCCCGCTTTACTCCGGTGCGGCTGCTTATCTTTTGAGCGGATTTGTTGGAAATTCAGAACTTGGCTGGGATTATTTCGACAAACTCAAGGCCAATGAAACAGTGGCTGTCCGCGGCAATGGCGCTGTGCTGAAATCCGTTGCCAGTGGCGAGAAGCCTTACGGCATTCTGGTGGATTTCATGGCGTTGAACGCAAAGGCCAAGGGCTCTCCGATTGAATTCGTGTTCCCGCCGGAAGGTGTTCCTGCCGTGACCGAGCCAGTCGCGATCATGTCCGAGACGAAGAATCTGCCAGCCGCACAGAAGTTTGTTGACTTCATTCTTTCGGATGAGGGCCAAAAGCTGGCGCTTGAACAGGGCTATTTGCCAGCAAAGCCGTCCATTGGTCGTCCTTCCTGGTTGCCAGAAGGTGTCGAGGTCAAGGTCATGCCGATTGAAACACTGAAAGTTCTGGAAGCGACCGACGCTGACAAGGCCAAATTTTCTGAGATGTTTGGCGGCTAATGGCTGTTCTGGCGAGAGAATGCAATTGAATTCTCTTGCCGTTTTCAGTTTGGCAATTGCGCTGTGCGTGGTTCGACAAGCTCACCATGAGGGATGTGGAAGGTTGTAAAAACCGTCTGCAACGGCTCAGACCAAGGCTCTTTGCAAACCACTACATCCCTCATGGTGAGCTTGTCGAACCACGCACAGCGATAATGCAATAAAGTTTAGCATATTGGAATGCTTGGGACTATAAATGACTGTTTCCGTTGAAAAGCGTCAGGGGGCTGATACTGCTCTGATTGCAGGGGTGGCGATCATTGTTGCGATGCTTTCCATCGTACCGATGCTGCGTCTTGCTTTTGAGATCGTCATGCCGCAAGGCAGTCTTTCTGCGGCGCCGCTGCGGGCAGCGCTTTCCGGCTCGGCAACATGGACAGCCACTTTGCATTCCTTGCAGGTGGGCATAGGCGGCACAGTGCTGGCGGTCATTCTTGGCACTGCCGTCGCCCTTCTGGTAAGCCTCACCAATGTGCGCGGACGCAGCACTTTCGTTTTGCTTTATGTGGTGCCGCTGCTTATTGCACCGCAGGTTACGGCACTGGCCTGGCTGCAATTGTTCGGACCTGCAAGCCCGTTTCTCAAGTTGATTGGCATGGCACCAGCGCTGGGCAGCAAAAATCCGCTCTATTCAACGACCGGCATCATCGTGCTGCTTGGCGTGCAATATGGCCCCCTGGTTTTCCTGATGGTAAGGGCCGGATTGCGCAAACTGCCGCGTGAACTGGTGGAAGCGGCATTGAGCAGCGGTGCCAGCCGGCTAACGGTCCTTCGCACCATCATTCTGCCGTTGATGACGCCATCAATTATTGGTGCCACGGCATTGGCCTTTGTTTCCTGCGTCGGCAATTTCGGCATCCCCGCTTTTCTCGGCATACCGGCGGGCTATCTCGTCCTGCCAACATTGATCTACCAGCGACTGGCTGGTGGTGGCCCCGCCGTGCTTTCCGAAGTTGCGGTGCTTTCCATGCTGATCGGCTTGATCGCCATGGCCGGAATACTGGCGCAGGACTATACCTCCCGTCGCCGCGACTATCGTATTGCTTCGACCTCTCTACCTGCCGCGCCATTTGAGCTTGGGCGCTGGCGCCCCTTGGCGGAAATCGCCATGTGGCTGCTGATTGTCATTGTGCTGGTTCTGCCGATTGTCGGTTTGTTTTTGACCTCGCTTGTCGCTGCTTATGGCGTTCCGCTGAGCATGAAGACTGTGACGCTCGCCAATTACGCCTTCGTGCTATTCGACCATGCGGCGGCGAAACGGGCATTCTTCAACAGCTTCGGCCTTTCCCTTGCTGCGGCGGCTTTTGCGGTGCTTGTCGCGGTGCCGCTTGGCTATCTGATCACTTGGCGCAAACGCTGGTGGACGAGGTTCCTGAATCTCTCCGCCGAACTGCCCTATGCCTTGCCCGGCGTGGTTTTGGCGATTGCCTCGCTGCTCCTGTTCCTGAAGCCGCTGCCGATTATTGGCTTGCAGATTTACAATACGATCTGGATCATCCTTTACGCCTATCTCGCCCGGTTTCTCGTATTGGCATTGCGACCCACGATCAGCGGCTTGCACCAGATCGATCGCTCGCTTGAAGAAGCGGCGCAGGTAGCCGGAGCCGGTCTCATAAGGCGCATGAGAACCATTGTGTTTCCGCTTGTCGCGCCTGCGACACTTGCCGGTGGCGTGCTGATTTTCATGACTGCGTTCAGCGAATTGACAGTTTCAGCGCTGCTATGGGCTTCCGGTTCGGAAACGATCGGCGTGGTGATCTTTTCTTTTGAGCAGGGCGGCGATTCCAACTACGCCGCCGCCATATCAACCCTGACGATTGTCGTGATTTTTGCGCTGATGCTGTTGACCAATCTGTTCGCACGCAGCCTTCCAAACGGAGTTCTGCCATGGCGGGATTGAAAATTGAAAATGTAACCAAGACATTTGGCGATTTCGACGCTTTGTCGAATGTTTCGCTGGATGTTGGCAATGGCGAGTTCGTGGCCGTGCTTGGGCCATCCGGCTGTGGCAAGACCACACTGTTGCGCCTTGTCGCGGGTTTTGAACAGGTCAATCAAGGGACGATCACTGTCGGCGGAAAGGTGATGTCCGACCCGAAACTGAACGTTCCGCCAGAGCAAAGGCGTGTTGGTATTGTTTTCCAGAATTATGCGCTTTGGCCGCATATGAGCGTTTCGGAAAATGTTGGTTACAGCCTGAAAGTGGCGAAAGTCGATAAAGCCGAACGCGAGCGGCGCATCTCGGAAGCGCTGGAACTGGTCGATCTGCAAGGATATGGCGACCGCCGTCCGGCCAATCTTTCCGGTGGGCAGAGACAGCGCGTGGCTTTGGCGCGATGTCTCGTATCCACGCCATCTCTGGTCCTGTTCGATGAACCGCTTGCCAATCTCGACGTGCATTTGCGTGCCTCCATGGAAGATGAGTTTGCCTCATTCCACAAGCGCACCGGCACGACGATAATTTACATCACGCACGATCAGGCCGAAGCCATGGCGCTGGCGGATCGTATTGCCGTGATGGATAAGGGCCATTTGGTGCAGTTTGCGACGCCGCGCGAACTTTATGAACAACCGGCGACGCCTATGGTGGCATCTTTTATCGCGCAGGGCATGGTGCTGCCAGCCAAGGTTCTGGCGGCAGAAGTGGACGGGCAATGCAAGGTGGAAGTGCTTGGACAGGAGGCTGTTTTCCGCTGCCGAACCGGACAAGCCGTGACAGGTGATGCAAAGGTGTGCATTCGCGCTGCCGATATCATCCCGGCGGCAAGTGGCGGGATTGAGGTTTCCGTAAAGCGCAGCATCTATCGGGGTGGAGGCTCGCGGATCGAGGCGGTGGCGGGCGATCAGGCGCAGGAACTGCATTTCGATCTCGCGGACCCGAAGCGGCTTGCTGAGGGCGAGACAGCGCACATCACCATTGCCTCCGGCTGGGTCATCCCGGGGGCGAATGTCTGATGCGGATTGATCTTCACGGCGGCTTTGGCGAGAAGGGCCGGACCAGCGTTGGCATTTCGGTCGGCGGCAAGAGCATCCTTCTGGACGTTGGCATAAAGGTGGGCGCGACGGGTCGGGATTATTACCCGGCAATTAATGATGCAGCGATTGCCGCGCTCGATGCAGTCTTTGTTTCGCACGCGCATGAGGATCATATTGGCGGGCTGGCCTGGCTGCTTTCACACGGGTTTCGCGGCCGCATCTTCATGACTGCGGAAACATCTTTGGAAGCGTCTGATATGCTCCGGCAATATGGCGAGCGGGAACATATGCGGGCCTTCGAGATGGCTGCACAGTCCGCTGAATTGTTTGCAGCGGGTGAAACAATCGACCTTGGGGGCCTGAGAATTTCGACCGGACGTTCCGGCCATGTGGCGGGAGGCGTGTGGTTTGCCGCCAGCGATGGCGCGAAGTCTGCTGTCTATACGGCTGATGTGGTGCCGGATAGTGCAGTTTTTGCCATGGACCCGATCCCGCGCTGTGATCTGCTGATCCTTGATGCTTCGTATGGCGATGATGCTATTTCAAGCGATGAGCGCGTCTCTGCGATCCGGCAATGGGTGGGTGCGCAGCCAGACGGTTGCCTACTGCCTGTGCCGCTTTCCGGCAAACCGCTGGAACTGATGGCTATCCTGCCTGAGCGCTTTGCCATTCATGCGAGCATGCGCGAGCCGGTGGCGGCGCAAATTGCTGCAAGGGGTGCCTTCCACCCTGGCGTTGAGGCGATGCTGACGGAGCGGCTGGCCAAGGCTCTGGACTGGTCAGAGTCCGATGCTTTGCCGGACTGCCCGCTCATGAGTTTCGACGGGATGGGAAGCGCCGGGCCATCGGTGGCGGCAATCAAGCGCGCGGCGGATCAAGGATATCCGATCCTGCTGACAGGTCACATTCCGCCCAACACGCCAGCTTCGGAATTGTTTGAAGCAAAGCGGGCGGAGTGGATTAGGCTGCCGACCCATCCAACGCGGCAGGGTAACGTAGCAATCTGGGAAAAGGCGGGGCGTTCAGCAACGCTGGGGCACTCATGCTCGCTGGATTCGCTAAGCGCGCTGAAACAATATCTGCCTGCACTGAACGATACGGCGGTTACGGGCGACCATATTGAAATATAGAAGGCGAATACGATGAGAATTCTGGTTTGCAATGATGACGGAATCGATGCGCCGGGATTGGCTGTGCTGGTAGAGGCGGCAAGGCTGATCACCGATGATGTCTGGGTTGTCGCGCCGGATGGCAAGCGCACGGCCGCGGGGGCCTCCATCACTGTTGGCAGGCCATTGACGATGCGGGAATTTGCGCCCAAGCGCTATTCCTGTTCTGGCACGCCTGCCGATTGCGTCGTGACGGCAATGAGTTGGCTGTTCAAGGATGAGGAGCGGCCCGATCTGGTGCTCTCCGGTATCAATGACGGGCGCAATGTTGCCGAGGATCTGGCCTATTCCGGCACGCTTGGCATAGCGCGCGAAGCCACATTCTGGGGGATTGCCGCAATCGGCTTTTCGCGGGTGAAGAAGCCGGAGCAGATGGAGAGCGATGTCAAATGGCTTGCCGATTTTGTTCGCACATTGTGGAACGAGCGTGATGAATGGGTGCTGGAAGGCCATTGGCTGAGCGTCAACCTGCCGACTTTATTGCCAGCGGAAATTCGCCAGCCGCGCATAGGCCGTGACAAGATCGCGCTTAACGCCGATGTGGTGAGCAAGGAGGGCGAATTGACGACGCTCATTGTGCCACGTGGCCGCGCCCATACCAGCGAAGAGGGTGACGATAATGATCTGATCGATTGTGGCTATGTCTGTGTCAACCGGCTGAACTGGTTTGGTGAGGCGCAGCTGGAAGCCCGTCTGATTGAGGAGCTCTAACCGCGCCGTGCGATGAGAATGCCAAAGATCACGATAACGCCGCCTATGGCCTGCATGAGGCCGATGGGTTCGCTGAGCAGGACCCAGGCCAATGCTGCGGCGACGACCGGCTGCAACAGTAGGGTCAGCGATGAGAAGGCGGGAGGCAAAAAGGCGAGCGCATAGGTGATCATGCCTTGGCCCGCCGCATGAGAAATAAAAGCGAGCCCCGCCAGCATCGCCCAGCCAAACAGCGTCAATGGTATGAGGTTTGTTTCAAAGATAAGCGATACAGGCAGCATGCAGATTGCAGCGGAGGCTGTGCTCCAGATCATGATGGTGCGGGTGGAAAATCGCACGCGAAGACGCCCGATGACGAGGATATAGCCCGCATAGAAAATAGCGGCGACAGCGGCGGTTGCGTCCCCTGCAAGCTTTCCATCACCCAGCGCCGCTGGCCCACCCTTCAGCACGACAACGCCGATGAGCGCCGTCGCAAGGCCGATGAGAAAAATCCTGCTGACACGGGCGCGGAAAATTGCCCAACTGCCAAGTGTCACAAAGATTGGCGCAAGATTGGCCAAAAGGGTGGCATTGGCGACCGAGGTCATATGTAGCGCGAGGTGCCATGCAGCAAGATCAGCCGCCAGAAAGATGCCGGGCATGGACAGCCAGAAATAATCGGCGAGGCTTTCCGGGCGGGCGTCGCGTTTGACGTCTGGCATTGCTTTTGACCAGACCAGAAGCGGAAGGAAAGCCAGTGCGACACGCCAGAAGGCAGTCGTCATGGGGCCGACTTCCGACAGGCGCACGAAGATCGGTGAGCCGCCAATGGCAATGCCGCCAAGCAGCAGCGCAGCAAGAGCTAATCGATTGGCGTTGGCGGTCTGTACGCTCTGGGCAGTCATGAATGCGTTCCGGTGTTTGCGATGTGTCTAAACGAAACCCGCTATAGTGCAAATTCGAATGATTGACGTTTACGATGAAGGGAACTTCACGCTCACGGAACCAAAGCGTGTGCGGATGGTTTGAGACAAGTATGGGAACAGACAGCTATCTCGTTCTGATCGCTTTGTTCGGGCTGGTCGTTCTGATGACCTCCTGGCTCCCCATGCTTTTGAAGGGGTTTCCACTCTCTCTGCCCATAGTCTGCATTGCTTTTGGCACGCTGTTCGTCTGGACACCGCTGTCATTCATGATTGGCGATAATCCGCTCGACAGCCGCTATCTCACCGAAAAGATAACCGAGTTTGTCGTCATCATTGCCCTTATGGGCGCCGGACTGAAGATCGACCGGATATTGGGCTGGCGAAGCTGGATGACAACCTGGCGGCTGCTGGCCATTTCCATGCCACTGACCATCGGGGCAATCGCACTACTTGGCTGGAGTTTTCTCGGGCTTGGAGTTGCCTCGGCGCTGCTGCTCGGGTCAGCACTGGCCCCCACCGATCCCGTGCTTGCCAGCGATGTTCAGGTGGGGCCGCCGCAATCAGGCGAGAAGAGCGAGGTACGCTTTGCACTGACCTCCGAGGCGGGCCTGAATGATGGCTTGAGTTTTCCTTTCGTGCATCTGGCCATTGCCATTGCAGCATCGACGACCACGGGTGCGCCGTGGTTTTTCGACTGGCTTTCCACCGATGTTATTTGGAGGCTTGCTGCCGGGGCAGGGCTGGGCTGGCTTACCGGCAAGGTGCTTGGCTATCTGACGTTCCGGCTGCCCAACAGAGCAGGACTCGCCCACACAGGTGACGGCTTCGTGGTGCTTGGCATTACCTGCCTTAGTTATGGGCTGATCGAGCTGGCGCATGGTTATGGTTTTATCGGCGTGTTTGTGACGGCCCTGACGCTTCGCCATACGGAGCGTAACAGCGGCTATCACGAAAACCTGCATAATTTTGCCGAACAGATTGAACGGTTGATGATGATGGTCGTGCTTGTCTGCTTTGGGGCAGCCATAGCAGAAGGCAGCGTTTTTCGTGCCCTTGACTGGCGGGTCGTGGGGGCGTCGCTTGTTATCCTGTTTTTCGTTCGTCCCATTGCCGGATGGATTGGTTTATTGGGCGCTCCCATACAAACAAGAGAAAAAGCTGTTATCGCCTTTTTCGGTATTCGCGGCCTCGGATCGTTCTATTATGTGGCTTATGCACTTGGCCACGCGCCATTCTCGAAACCCGATACATTATGGGTAACGGTTTCGTTGGTCGTGCTCATATCCGTGGTGATGCATGGGATTGTTGTCACACCGGTCATGCGCTGGCTGGAGCGGGCGAATGACTCTGCATCAATTTAGCGGCTGCGGTTGCGGTTGATCCACTCGAAATCGGACTCAAGCGCAGCATCGACTTTCGTCTGCATGCTTCGATAGCGGCGCAGAAGCTCTTCGCCAAATTCCGTTACTATGGCGCCGCCGCCCTGCTTGCCGCCGCGCTGCGAATCGACAACCGGCGTTGCGAACATGGTGTTCATGGCGCTGACCAGCAGCCAGGCGCGGCGATAGGACATATCCATGGCACGGCCCGCCGCGGAAATGGATCCTGTTTCCCGGATATGTTCAAGCAGCTGCATCTTGCCCGGGCCCAGCCGCTCCCTGTTAGGAAAGTCGATGCGCACGTAAGTTTGCAGATCGCCTTTGGCGTTTGAACTCATTGTAATTGCACCTGTGGAAATGGATTCCTATCTATAGCAAGGCATAAGCCTATGTACATGACCTGTCAGCTTTCGTTTGCTTGACAAGGCAGGTGCATCGGCAGAAATGTGGCCGCATCTGGAGCAAGGCCGTCAGGGAAAGGTAATTTCATGTTTGCAGCAAAAGCGATCACACAAGGCGACAAGCCGCAGTTCTACAAGGAGCTGGGCGATCAACTGGAGGCGCTGCTCGCGGGCGAGAATGATCCGACGGCCAATGCGGCCAACACATCGGCACTGATCTTCCAGATGCTGCCGGACATCAACTGGGCCGGGTTCTACTTTATGCGTTCGCAAAGTGAACTCGTGGTCGGGCCGTTTCAGGGCAAACCGGCCTGCGTGCGCATCCCCGTTGGCCGTGGCGTTTGTGGCAGCGCTGTCGAACGTGCAGCATCAATTTTAGTAGAGGATGTCCATGCTTTTCCGGGGCATATTGCCTGTGACGCCGCGTCCCGTTCGGAGCTTGTCGTACCCTTGATTCACGAGGGGCGCGTTTTCGGCGTGCTTGATCTCGATAGTCCGACACCTTCACGTTTCGACAGCGATGATCAGGCAGGGGTGGAACGATTGGCGGCAATTTATACTGCTGCCTGCGCCTGGGAAGAACAGGTGGATTGATTTTCATGTCTGATCGGTCCGGCCAGGCGATTGAACGGTCTGTTGCCGTCATGCTCTGCGGCACATGGCAGGTGACGCGCAAAGTGATCGATCATCGCGCCGGAGCGATATACGGTTTTGCGGGGCGGGCCACCATAACCCCTGAGCTTTTTGAAGAGCGCGGTGACATGTCCGTCGGCAGGAATGTGCTTCAGGCCGCCAGAATCTATCGGCTTGTTTTTGCAGATGCCGCAGTGCGGGTGCTCTACCCAAGCGGGAATGAATTTGTCACTTTGGGATATGACGCCTCGCAGCGCGTGTCACATCTGTGTGGCAGTGACTTCTATCAAGGGCGGTTTTTGTTTGAGAGCAGGGATAGGTGGGTGGAGGGCTGGCGTGTTCGCGGCCCGCAGAAGCGATATTCCAGCCTGAGCCGATATGTGCGGGTGAGTTAGAAGCAGGTGCGGCGCTATCTCTCCCTTTGTGGGAGAGAAAGGGTTTTCTTGGATTTAGCCGCTTTGCTAAATCCTTAGAAAATCCAAGAGAGGGGGTGGTTAGGGAAGCAAATCCCCTCTCTGGCGATTTCTAGCACTTAGCCAAAAAGCTAAGATGCTGAAATCGCTTTCTCCCCCACAAGGGGGGAGATAACCAGCGCACCTTCACACAGACCCTCCAATATTTCCGATGCCTTGCTGCTATGTCGCTGCTTGTGGCGCAGCATGCGAAAACGGCGGACCGGCAGCTTGAAAGCCGCCTCAACCACTAGCCCCTCACGCAAATAGGCGCGGGCGGCGGCGCTGGAAATCACGGTCGCGCAATTCCCGGCACAGACAGCAGACAAAACAGCCTCATTCGAGGGAAGGACCAGGGCGATCTTCAGATCACTATGGGAGAGTTGGAGATTATCGATGGCGTGCTCAAACTCCGAGCGCGTGCCGGAACCCTGTTCGCGCATGACCCATGAGGAGCCGCCGATGATATCCCCGGCCTTCAAGGGGCGTTTATCTGCCCAGGGATGACACGGCGCGACCACAACAACCAGCGCATCGTCTGCCACGACTTTCGAGTTGAGAAGCGGCGCGTCAATCTCCCCTTCAACAAAGCCGAGTTCTGCCTCGCCTTGCGTGACCGCTTCGGCGACTGTCCGCGTGTTGCCAATGGTCAGGTCGATCTCTATGCCCGGATAGTCCTGCTTGAAGCGCATCAGGAATGGCGGCAGCCAATAGCTGGCAATTGTCTGACTGGCGTAAAGGCTAAGCTTGCCGCGCCGCAATCCGCCAAGCTCTGACAGCATCAGCTCGGATGAGCGTACCCGCGCCAGAGTTGCCTTGGCTTCGACGAGAAAAACGCGGCCCGTCTGGGTCAGTTCGATACGCCGCCCGACGCGGTGAAACAGCTCGACGCCGTAAAATGCCTCAAGATTTTTGATGGCGCTGCTGACAGCCGAAGGCGTGAGGTGAATGGCCACCGCCGCTTGAGTGAGATGCTCCCGCTCCGCAACAGCAACAAAGATGGCGAGTTGTTCAAATGTCATTTTAAACCGTTCGATTATATCGAATGAAACATGACATAACATTCGATAGATGTCGATAATTTAACATGAGATAAGCTGCCTATAACCAAAGTTTGAAACGGCAAGCTCATGTCTCTCCATCAACGTGTGTTCTCTATTCTCCCGGGCCTCGCCCTTTGTTGCGCTGTTGCTTTTGCAGCGGTTCTTGGTGAGCGGGTTGAGGTTGCAATGTTCGACGTCAGGTGGGTGGAAAGTCTCGTACTGGCGATTGCGATTGGCATTGCGATCCGCTCGCTCCGTCAGCCGAACCAATCACTGATGGCCGGAATCGATTTCAGTGCGAAATTCCTTCTGGAATTGGCAATCGTACTGCTTGGCGCATCGATAAGTCTGACGGCGATGAAGGGAGCAGGTCTGGCGTTGGTCGCCGGAATAGCTGGTGTGGTCGTTCTGTCAATCAGCATCGGCTATGGCATTGGCAGGCTGTTCGGATTGCCGCCAAAGCTTGCGACTTTGATTGCCTGTGGAAATTCCATCTGCGGAAACTCGGCCATAGTTGCGGTTGCGCCGGTGATAGAGGCAGACCGCAAGGAGATTGCCGCCGCACTGACCTTTACGGCGGTGCTGGGCATCGCTGCCGTATTCCTGTTGCCGCTGCTTTATTTTCACACCATGATGAGCGTGCCGCAATATGGTGTGCTGGCAGGTCTGACAGTCTATGCCGTGCCGCAGGTTATCGCTGCGACGGCCCCTGCCGGGCTGCTGGGCGTGCAAACCGGAACCTTGGTGAAGCTGGTGCGCGTGCTGATGCTTGGCCCTGTACTGCTCGTGCTTGGCGCGATCATGAAAGCTGATTTGCGCCATGAGGCACCGGCTGTGCGCCGGGAAGTGTCGCTGGTGCCCTGGTTCATTGGCGGGTTTGGCGTGATGATGATCCTGCGCTCAATCGGGCTGATACCCGAGGCTGCAATTGCGCCCATGGCGCAACTTTCCAACGTCCTCACGATCATTGCCATGGCGGCGCTTGGACTATCGGTCGATATTCGCTCCGTTGCTCACGCTGGTGGGCGGGTGATGGCCGTGGCGATCCTCTCGCTCGCATCGCTTGTCGCAATCAGTTTCGGGCTCATAGCCCTGCTACGCCTTGCCTGAGAGACGGTCCAGGCAATCATTGTGAGATTGCAGCTGACGATTCGCAAGGCGTCTTCTCTGGTCAGTCCGGCATCACGCAGCAGACGATCATCCGGCTTGCCGAGAAGGTCCAGAAGAGACTGCCGTTGCTGGTAGGCCTGGCACCAGGCAGTCAGAAACAATCCAGGTGGTGGCAGGTTTGACATAGTGCCTCCTTGGCTTCGGCACCATAATCATTGCAATCACGGCATTTAACAAACGAATAGAAATCATGCCTGCCATTCAGTATTTTCATTGCGGAGCAGGCGACTTTCAATTGCCTTCGATGAGCCGACCAGTGCAACCGCCTCTGGCGTCTATTTGACATTTTCAAGTGGAATGGCGACTATTGCTGTCATTCGGAATTTTTATTGAAAGAGAATTGTGAAGCTTCCCTTGGACAGTGAATTGCTGCGGGTTTTCATTGCTGTTGCGCAACACGGCAATGTTACGCGTGCGGCTGATCAGGTAGGGCGTACACAGTCCGCAGTGAGTATACAGATCAAACGCCTGGAAGAAGTTCTGGGAGAAAGCCTGTTCGACCGCGGTTCGCGGGGAGTGACACTGACCAGCCAGGGAAGAACGCTTCTCACCAATGCCAACCGAATCATCAGTCTGCTGGATGAGACAGCGGCTGTTATACGGGCAAAACCGTTGGACGGGCCGGTGCGGATCGGCATACCGGAGGAATATGGTTATACGGTCTTGCCGCGTGCGCTGGCTGCATTCGCCAATCGGCACCCCAATGTCGAAGTGACGGTCAAGTGCGGGTATTCTTCAGCACAGATCGCAGCATTGGAATCGGACGAGCTGGATCTTGCTGTCATATTTGACCAGCAGCAACCGCCTGTGGGTGAAGTGCTTTTCGTTGATCCGACTGTATGGGTCACATCAGATACGCATTGCGTTCATGAAAATGACGTCGTGCCCATCGCAATCTACGATAGTTCGAGCTGGTGCAAGAAATTCGCCATGGGATCTCTTGAAACAAGCCGGATCAACTATCGCGTAGCTTACAGCTGCGATACGAGCGGGGGGCTTAAAATTGCTGTGGTTTCGGGACTGGCAATTGCGCCGCTCGCCAGCAGCAATATTCCAGCAGGATGCAGGGCATTGACCGAGGAAGATGGTTTCCCGCCGATCGATTCATCCAATGTCGTTCTCAAGAAGAACCCGCTTAGAAGAAGCGCCGCAATTGATGGAATGGCAAGGATGATCCGCGAGGCCTTCCGACCAGCAACAACTGCGGCCTAGCCAAACTCTGGATGCAAGGGCATTTGGCCCAAGTCATGGTGATCCCGACTGGATTCGAACCAGTGGCCTACAGATTAGGAAACTTATATTACAATAGTAATATCAATGGCTTGCAAGTCCATGTCGCATCTGTGTCGCAGTCACCTCAAAAGAGCGAGCTCTGCAGCGGCCAATTCTTCGGCATCGTCATTGCGTGGGAAGAGATGCCCATAGGTATCCATTGTCAGGGTAATCGATGAATGCCCTAGGCGCTCTTGCACCATTTTTGGGGGCAGGCTAAGCCCGCCGTCTTCCCGTCTGTTGATACACCATGATGCATAGAAATGCCGCAGCGAATGGAAGCCGGTATATTTCGCTTTCGATATTGGATTGCCTTCTTTGTCTGTCTCACCGGTCTGGACGGACACGCCAGCTCGTATCTGTGATGGTTGGAATCCGCGCTGCATTATTTTTGACAGAGATTCGACGTTCCCGAGACTATTTGGGAATACCAATTGTTCCGGCTTTATCTCCTCGGTGAGGTGCTTTCCGTCCGCATCCTTTTGTCCGGTTCGGGGGCGAGGACATTCCAGACGCCAAGCCTTCAACGCATTTGCGACAAGCGGTGGAATTGGGACAGTCCGTTCTCCTGCTTCGGATTTAGGTCTGCCAATTTGATTGAAGCGATCGGCCCTCTGGTGAACCCGGACTTCTCGCCCTTCGATATTGACATCTGACCATCGCAGCCCGCGTATCTCCGAAGCGCGTAGGCCAGTAAATATCGCAGTCAACAGCAAGGGACGCCATTTGCCCTCCAGAGCGTCCACAATCGCCTTGATCTCTTCGCGGGAGGGAATGTCTATCCCGATCTTGAGTTTGCCCTTCTGGCGCCGTTCTTGACGCTTGTCTTTACCCTTCTGTCGGGCATGGCTCTTCTCTCTTACAGGATTTCTGATGACCAACCCGCGTTCTTGTGCATCGGCCAGCAGCGAGCCAAGACTGACGAGTACCTTGCGCACCATCGAAGGCGAGCGGCCCGCATCAATCATTTCGTCTTCGAAGTTGCGAACCGCTGGCACTGTGAGGCGCGAGAGTAAAGTTGAGCCTAGGAAAGGAATTATGTGCAAATCTAGATGCTGGCGATATTGGACGATAGTGCCGCGCTCAAGACCATTCTGCTCGCCGCGCTTTATCCACAATTCTCCGGCTTCTTTTACCGTTGCGCTGGCACTGTCGGCAACGTGTACGCCTTCGCGAACCTCGACCTTTGCCGTTGCTGCAAACTGGTCAGCATCTTTCTTCTTGGCAAAGGTTTTCAGCCGGCGCTTGCCCTTAGTATCGGGATAATCGACTACCCATGCGGTTTTTTCTTCGCCTTTGGCATTGGTCCATACACGTTTACGGATAGACATGTTTAGTCGCCGCTCTTCGATCTGGTGATAGCGGTAATTTCCTCTTCGCTTACGTTGAGGCGTCGCATGAGCAACTCGATCAGTTGGCGATTGATGCCTTGGGCACCAGTAGTGATTCTGTGCATGTTCGTCACCTGCTCTTTAAGTGCCTTCTCACGCTCCTGCTGTGCAACGTATTGGGCTTTTAACAACTCGAAATCATCGAGCAGTCTCCGAACGCCTTCTGCTGCCTCTATTCGAGCCAGTATTTCACCGTTCATCGACCGAGAGGTCGCGGCAGCGCTCTCAGTTAGACGGTCTCGCATTGAAACTGGCAGACGCAGTGTAATTCTAACTTCTTCGTCCTGGGTAGGCATTTGCATCCTCATCAAATCAATATGCCGGTTATAACACCAAAATGACACCATGTCTTGACACCGGAATGGTGCGACACTAATATGGTGTCATTAACCTTAACGGAGGACCAACAAATGACAGCTGCAACACAACCGATCGACCTTCTTTGGGAGGTCTCTGAAATTGCAAAACTTATAGGTCGATCTGAACGGCAGACTTTTCATCTGCTTTCCACAGGGCAGCTACCAGCAAAAAAGGTGGGTGGCCGCTGGGTGGCTGAACGTTCCAAGCTGATCGCATTCTTCATGGAGAGCGCAGCATGACTCCAACACATGAAAAAGCCCGGCCAGTTGTTAGAGCAACTGCCGAGCCGGTTCTCACCAATCCCTCGCGAGGAAAAGCTATGAACAAGTCAGTGAATACCATGGTTGCCGATAGTCAGGCAACTCCAATGTCACGCAACATCGATGCGATCGACGCCATCAACGAGGCCAAGCAGCTCATTGAGGTCATTTTCATGGCAGCGGCCGCTCTTGATCATGACGAGTGCGCAGCGATGCAGACTATCGCCGAGCATGCGAAAGCGATGACCGTCAAGGCAGTCGCAATTCTCGAAGGGAGGGCTGTGTAATGACCTCACCTGAAAACCTGCTCGGATTTAATTTCAAGCCGCTCACATTCAAGGAACTTGCAACGACATTCGACGCCTTGAGGGCCGTTGACGATACACTGTGCGGCTTCACCAATCAGCCGCGGTGCAACTATGATCGAACCAAAGGATACAATCAGGCCGGCGATCTTCTCGCGCATCTGGCTGAGCGTGTGATGGCTGAAAAAGATGAGATTGTAAAAGAAGTTAGAAACCGCACTCCGACGACTAAAGACGAAAGAGCCCTGCGGTTCTACATCATAATGAGCGATGAGCTTTGGAGCCATGGCGAACCCGAAGAAGCGATGCTGGCGGGCCAATCCATCGTCGCCAGCATGCCCACAATAGAACAGTTGCAGGTGCAATCATGCGCCTGATCCGCAGCTTTATCCGCCTGTATTACTACCGCTTGGCGCTGGCCTCGCTTCGTTGCTCGCGGTTCTTCGAACGGTGTGCCAGAAGCCTACTCGGCCGCGCAGAAAGGGAGCGTGATCATGGCTGATCTCACCCCTCCCGAGCACTCACACAGTGAAGCGGTGGAAGTCGCCGCTCGCTGGTACGCAACGCAGCCACGCGATCCGAACCGGTCCGGTGTCATTATCCTGAGAGAACATTTCAACCTGACCCCGCTGGAGGCTTGTGAAGCCCTGGCGTTGGCACGTCTAATCAATGTGAGGGCGCTATGACGGCGCCATCATCTCGAAAAATGTGGTTCCAGAAGGAACTGACCGAACTCAATAAGTTCGACTGGCGGGATGCAGTCAATGCCGTGACAGAATGGAAACGGGAGACAGTTGTAGGTCGGGTGGCGGTGAAAATTGCCGATTTCTACAACCCGGAACTCGGGTATGCGTTTCCGTCACTTTCACGGCTGGCAGCCGAACTAAACTATACCGACGAAAAGGTCAGCACTGCCATCAGCAAATTGCGAAAAGGAGGCGCCCTTAAGAAGATCCACCGTAATGACGTCCCTGACCATATCGCTCCTAAAAAGGGAGAGCGTGGCCTATTCTTTAAACTCGACTTTATGTGGGCATTTGAGGTCGGTGAAATCATCCGAAATCCCGCCTATGCCAAGGGTGTTGAAAGCGCCGCTTTGAAGGCTGGTCGCCTCCGCAGCCAACGTTCAAAAATTACGGTGACTGATAACAACTCGTTTACGGTGACTGATAACAACAATGTTTACGGTCACCGTAAAGTAGATACTTACTTAGAAACATTAGGGACACCTAAGACAGCTTCGACAGATCAGAACTTGGCTCTGTCCTCTTCTGATGACAATCCGATTGATCCTCCCGACGACGTTGAAGTTGCCCGTGATTGGCTTACGCAGCAGGGTGTCGATCCAAGTCGTATAGAAACTGCTCTTCACAAACTGATGTCGTTCAACCTTTGCCAGCGCGATCTGAAAAACATGAAGCGGAGGGCTGCGTAATGCGACAGATGGATTTGCTTGAGTGGAGCCCTCCTTGCCAGATCGTGGTGTTCCCTCTCAATCGTCGTGTAGGACGCGTAAGGGAGGTCGCCACCAACTTTCTTGCCAAAGGCAGCGAAAAAGGTGCCGCAAACTATCTCTCACAGGTCAGTGGCGGTCTGTTTGCCCAGCTTGACCGGATGGGTGTTCCAATGGACCAGCGGGAAGAGATGCTCTGCGCTTTCTTTGGTGCTGTTGAAAAGGAACTCAAGCGGCTTTCCTACCAGCAACAACCTGGGGGGGCGGCATGATCCTTTTTGTCGTTGCCTCCCCGTACCGGCGTCCAAGTGACCGTGTCATAAACCGTAAGAAAAATCATTTTCTGCGAGGCGATCATGTCGTCACGCAAGCTTGATGAAACACGCCCGGCGAAAACAGCAGCACAGCGGAAACGTGATCAGAGAACCCGCGAGCGCGCCGGCGAAGACATATTCAAGTTGAAGCTTCCACGTTATTTAGTCGTCGATGGCTTGGTCGAAATGGGGAAGCTCGAAGAGTGGAACGATAATGATCGACAAGAAGCTGAGCGGGCGCTGGAGCGCTTAATCCTTAGCCTTTTACCAACTGTCACGCGTGACCAATTCACGGAATCCGATTTGCTAAATTCCGATCATGAAACAAATCGGGATTCGGCAGATGCTGGCAAAGGTCCAAAAACCAGATAAGGCGGCTCATTTCAGGGCCGTCCTCCACCTTCCGGAACGAAGTGCAGAGCATATCGCGGTTGAGCAAACCCTACGGGATGCGACCGATGCCCGTTCATCCGCTGCAAAGCGATTGGAAGATGCCCGGGTGCGGGCCAGCGTCGACGGCAGCCTGAAGCGTCGGTCCACAGTTACGCCAGAACAGATTGCCATTCTTGAGGCGGATCTACAGCCACTTATTGAGGCTGAGAAAGCCGCACGCGCAGCGCTGGATATTCTGCACCAGGAATACGCGGAGACGTCACGATCGGCTCTTGGCGAGCCAATCAGTGAATATCTGCACCACGTTGCCCAAAAAGCTGCAGAGATGGAAGAACTGGCCGCGATTGGCGCCTCACTGATCAATCAAGTCAACCGAGCCCAGATCACACTCAACAGCACATCCCTAAAATCCGTACCTCAGATGCAGAACGCCTACCTGGCTCCGATGCTGAAGGTGATTGCAGGGTGGCGCTGATGTTCCTTGCAAGATTGGGATATGATGGAAAAACGCTCGATCCGAACGCGGAAGAGGTAGCCAGCACCCGTCGACGCGCTGATCAGCTGCGCTCCAAGGGCGAGTTTGCAGGACGTTTAGAAATCACCATAAAAGGTCCGGTGACCGATGAAATGGCAGCTGAGGTGCTGTCGAAGCTAAGCGGCGCTCGAGCCGCTCGAGAAATTGCCCTCTTTATCGATTCTACTGGGGGTGATTGCTACGCCGCGGTACTTATCCATAGTCTGATCCGTCTACATGCAGCCGAGCGGAAAGTCGCCCATGTCATAGGTGCATGTCAGAGCAGTGCAATGTTGATCGCAATGGCTGCAGATTGTCGGTTTGCCCATCCCAACTCCACCTTCCTTCTGCACCCGTCCAGTTTCCATTTTTCAGAAACAGGCAGTTGGACAGCTTCTCAGCTTGCTGAAGAGCTCGATAATCTCCGTGCCATTGATCAAGACATTGCCATCCTCATAGCTGAGCGGTCCGGCGCATCTGTTGCCGATATCGCACAAGAAGCCAGTAACGAAAATCCTTCCTCACTACCGTGGTGCTTGCATCATGGATTGATCCACGCCGTTCTGGAGGATCTGCCGTGAGTTTGCAGGATTTCCTCACCAAACATTATCCCGCCGGTCTGACAGATCAAGTGGTAGCTGCCGAGATCAAACGTATTGAAGCTGAAGTCGAACGGCTTGAGCATCATCATTGGGATTCATCGGCTCATACAGACGCAGCCAAGTTGCTCCGTGATGATGTTTCTGTGTTGCGAAACATACAGGCCAGGTTGGTAGCAGGGCAAAATGCCCTTCCATCTTTCGATCCGGATGAAACCCTTCGCAAAGGCGACATCGTAGTCCATTCCGGTGTGATCTGGCAGGCAACGAAAGACTTTCCCTTCGGCAATCCGCTCACCGGCAAGGGTTGGACTGCCTTGGTGGGGACTCCTCCACCGCCACCCGCAGCAATACCCGCGACAATTGATATTTCGACCGATCTCACGAAGGGGCAGAGGTTCAAAACTGCCGAGGAGCTTGAACACAAGGATTGGCTTCTCGCTGTTGAGAAACGGGTCAAGGAAGAATTGGACAATATCGGCTTTACCGAGGAGCAGCTCAAGCGTGCACCTTCGTTGCGGTATCTGATGGTTCACACCGCTGGCCACAAAGAAGCAATCCAGCGAGCATTCAAACAGAGAGACGCCACGATCGAGAAGCTGGTCAAGCGTATCGATGAACTGGAAGCTGGTGGCGTCCGATATCACGGTGTCTGGCAGGCAGCCTCCTCATACAGCCGCGGCGCATTAGTCACCTATGACGGCAGCATGTGGCACGCCAACGAATCCACCAAAGAGCAGCCGGGAAAGTCAAAGGCTTGGACCTTGGCCGTAAAGGCAGGGAGAGACGCCAAATGAGCAATCAGGCCCATGAAGTAGAAGCGTTCCTCTGCGAGGACAACCGTACCGTGATGGTCGAGACGTTCGATGCTGAAGGTCAGATAGTAGCACATGAGAGCGTTGTGCTGCCCATGGCTATCGAGCCCCGCCACTTCGATCACCACGCTTGGCAGGAGGCATGGACCAAATGATCAAGATGATCAAACCAATGGTTAAGACGCTGGCACCAAGGCTGGGATATACGCCCGGTGACAGTAAGGCTCGCGACCGGTACAGGGAGAAAACCCAGCACTGGCGCAAGTGGTATCACGGTGCACGGTGGCAGAAGCTCCGCAAGCAGATACTCATCCGCGACTGCTACACTTGCCAGAAGACAGGTGTTCTACTTGTAGGCGCAGCGAGAGAGCCTAACTCACCGGTAGTAGATCATATCATCTCCCATGGTGGCGATGAGACCTTGTTCTTCGATCCATCAAACCTTCAGGCGGTTTCGAAAGAATGGCACGACAGCCAGAAGCAGCGCGAAGATCAGCAGAGGGTGTTCCTGTCATGACCGGGGGGGAGCATCAAATATCCCAGAAAACCGTTTTGGCCGCACCCGTGTGTTCCGCACGGAGACATTTTTTTTCGGTTATAGCGAAATTTCAGCCGAATACGTCAAAACGACCGAAAAACCTCCCATCGCAAACTAGGGCTATCCCACTGCTATCGTTAGTTAAATTCGGTTCAACCCACACTCAACCCATGGATGACGTCGGCATTTTTATTGACGGAAAGTTGCCAACCACCGAACTCAATGGAGATGGCAAATGAGGCCTGAACAAATCGGTACAACGGCAGTCATGTACTTCGTAGAAAACCTCTGCCGGAAGCTGGTTGAGTTGAAGGTGCTTACCGCCGGTGATGTCGCTGCCGTGGCCGTTCGGACCGCCGACGACACCCGGTCCGATGGTGAAGAGACCGGAACAATTGCTGCCCACGATGTAATTGCCAATGTTTTTGAGCGGCTAGCTGCCGATTACTTGCGCCCTACAGAATCCAGTCAGGAGACCAAGAAATGACCGTCCGTCCATTCAATACGGCATTCCGCGACTTTGTGACTGACGGTGTTCCATCGTCAGGCCTATTCAAGCCTGAAAAGAGAGATTTGCGCGACACCTTCAACAATCTGTTCAGTCTTCTGACCGGGGCGAACTCGGGCGCTATCGTGCGCGCAGCGAAGGCTGCTTTAGACGGTGACTTATCGCCCACCAACAACGTCATGGCTTGGGTCATTACGGCACCCGGCGAAGGCAATCCGGCTGTTGACGATGGCGTATATCAGAAGGTTGGCGCTTCCGGTGTCGGTTCTTGGACCAAGCGCGGGCCTCTGCCTTACAACATCATCAATTTGAATAATGCCAATCTTGGTACGCCAGACTCAATTCAGGTCACTACGGCTATTGGCCTGCCCTCCGCAGCCTATGGCGCGCTGTATGTCCTGAATATCACGGCAGCGAATACGGGGCCTGTCACTGTTTCGGTGAATGGAACCACTGCCAAGCCGGTAGTGACCAATGTTGGTGATCCGATCCCAGCGGAATATTTCACTCCCGGCATGGCAGTTATATGCGTTGATGATGGAACCTCGTTTCGCTTGCTTTCGTATGGCGATGCATCAGCTATTCAAGCTGCGGCAGAAGCGGCGGCAGCGGCGGCTATTGCTGCAGCGGCGACTGTCGTCATCAAAGACTTCGCGACCCGTGACGATGTCGAGGTTGCTGAGGTTAACCCAGCCGCACAGTTCGTCCGGACTGCGGGCATGGATGTTCCTGGTGATGAGGGTGATGCCCTTTATATAAAAGTTGGATCTATCCCTGATCATACTGGCTATGTCACCGATG
Source organism: Phyllobacterium sp. K27 (assembly GCF_054796155.1). Classification (NCBI taxonomy): domain Bacteria; kingdom Pseudomonadati; phylum Pseudomonadota; class Alphaproteobacteria; order Hyphomicrobiales; family Phyllobacteriaceae; genus Phyllobacterium; species Phyllobacterium sp. K27. Next base: position 924,946 of record NZ_CM139240.1, read on the forward strand.
CGGACGGCCAGCATTTTGCTATCACCAAGCGGACGGTACGGGCTTCACAGTTTGGGGCGTTTCCATCCGCCAGCGTGTCCAGCCACCAAAATTTCATGGACGCGATAAACTACCTCAACGAGGTTGGCGGTGGCGAACTTATCATAGACGGAAACGAGGAATACCTCGTTGGTGATCGGATACTTCCGAACATTGTCACCTCAGATATCACATTGTCGAATTTGGGCGGAGGCGTACTAAAGGCTGCCACAGGTTTGACCGTGCCAATTCTTGATATTCGCGCATCCAGCACTGCGGGTACTGTAACCAGCAGAATTCTTCGGTTGCATAACATGCGTTACGATGCGTCTGAGGGGTTAACGACCGGTCCGGGCCAAGCGTGCACTGCTCTTAATACCCAGTATTTTGAACAAGTTTATGAGGACGGCACCTACGCGCATGGCGGTGTCTTACCGGCAAACGGTCACTCTGATAGCGGTCATACACCGACGGCGAACATCTACACTCGGATCAGCAACAGTTTCTACCGTGGGTGGGGTGACAATGCGATCTATGCAACAGGTGACAATTCTCTAGGTACAGTTGGTGATGGCTACGCTTGCGAGATTATCAACACTGATTTCGAGCTGTGCCAGAGTGCAGCTCAAGGCAAACGCGAACTGACTCTTCTCAAAGTGACAGGTGGCAGCGTGAAGCTTTGCACGGCTGGCTTCGGAGCCCCAGAGGTGTATCCAACAGGACCAGGGCGCACACTGGAAGTCGAGGGAGTGCACTTTGACCGGATTACAGCGAATGCAGCGCAGTTCCGTGCCACTACAAAGGGGTATTTCAAGAACAACTATGTCAAGGACTGGGGCAGAACCATTGATACAGACGCCTCCGTTGGTGCAAACGCAAATGCTCTGACTATCCGGGGCGCAAGCCGGTTGCAGGTCAGCGGCAATCACTTCACCCGCATTAACTGGGTGCTTGACGATCAGCGGGCCATCTCATTCGATAACTTGACGCTGTTCCCCGGCCAACCGGAAGAAACGGTGTATACTCAGGGCGAGCACTATTTCTCCGACAATATCTACAGCGGCCTCAATCGGGTCTATGTTGAGGCTGCTGGTGGTAATCCGAGCGTCTTCGAAGATGAAGTATATCGGAACATACCTGTCGGCCAGATATGGAACTCAACCTTTAACTATGCGCATACACTGACCTATGCCAAAGTGGGCAGCTCCCGTCGCTATACAAGATACGGATTGGAGGAGCGGGTCGTGCCGGTAATTCCGGACAAGATCATCAATGCTGCTGCAAATTCCACCATCATCATTGATGACAGTGGATCTCTGTATACTAACCAAGGCGCAACAACGCGGGTACAGTTCACACTGCCAGCAGCAGCGGCAGGTCTATGCTTCAAGTTCATCAACATGGATGCAGATGGCCTCAGAATCAGGGCCGGTGCGGGTGACGTCATTCGTATAAACGGCACACCATCGACGGCAGCCGGTTATGCTGACAGTCCGGCAACAGTTGGCACGTCTGTAGAGCTGGTGGCTGTTGACGAGGTTAACTGGGTTGCCAAGTCCTCATCTGGCACGTGGACGCTGGCTTAAGCGGCAAGGAGAGCTACCTATGTCGAGATCCACCAAAAGATTGCCGTCTTTCCTTGTCGGTCTGCCGTCGTTTATCGCGACTCTTAAGCTTGCTCTGCTTCTTGAGTTTAGACGCACCGCTTTTAGCTGTGGTTTGTGCCTTGGATTCCTTTTGGGCACCAGCTTCAGCACTGGATTGATCTTCCTTGCACTGTCCATCAGAGGTTAGGAGCCAGTTGGAGATGGTGTCTAGGGTTGTTGCAACGAGTCTGTCAGTGTTAATGGATTTTGCCCTCTCAGCATCCCAGCGTTCCCGATTGATTTTGTGTTCTGCCCTCATAATTTCAGTCTGTTCTCGAGTGAGCGTGTTGCCCTCTCTAGCGATGGAATTCGCCTCGAGTGCCGCATAGACGCCCGCTGCTGCAATCACCGTAGCGATAAGGTATCCCACCACTTTGAAGGATAGAGAGCTTCTCTCTATTACTTTCGTCAGATCCGGGCTTACAGATTCTATCTCTCGGAGAGCATCAGAGTGATCAATTTTATCGTCGATTATTGCAGAGGTTACGTCGCGTATTTTCACGAACATTTCATAGGTGAACGCCGGAGCGCTCACTATCTCAGCGATATCGGTTGTAAGATTGAAAATGCCTTCGCTGAGTAGCGCATGTTCGTTACCGCATTCGGGGCATGGTTCCTCGTTGACAGAAAGGTTGAAAATAGTGCCGCCTAAATTGTACGCCCGAGATGGAAACACAGTTCCGCACTTGTCGCAAAATGCAGGCAATGGCGGGCCGTTCGGTCTGGTCCAGCCCGTTTTGGACTTGTTTCGTCCAGCCTTCACTTTTTTGGAGTTCGATATTCGCGTACCTGAGATTTGACCCTTGCCAGTTACGTCAAATGGTTGACGAACGTCGTGGAAAGTATTTCCGCTCGCTACAATCTCTGTATCAGTTGCTGCACGCCAGTGTCCAATCCCACAAAATGGTTGTTCGTGAGCACCATTTTCCCGACGCCTACTGCCTTTATCGCTGGCATTCTTTTGTCCCCCTTGAGCGGTAAACCATACGCTCTTCGATAGCAGAGTCGATCAGTTCAGGAGTGGAAGGGGAGAATCTATCCACATATGCGTTTGCACTGTTCATATTTATGAATACTTTGAACCAATTCTTGCGATGATACAGTGAACAATGGTAAGAGGAGGCATCCTGCAATCAGGTGCTTTCATGCTGACAGAGATTGAAATTGAAGACGTTGGCATTTATCGCCTGCCAAACATGTGGCAGTGGAAACGGATTCAACGCGTGCGTGGTCCAAACCGGCACATAGCACCACTGGCAGTGGGTCTGGGGCTCACCTACCAAGAGTTCCGCGCTTTGCCACTGGAGAAGCAGAAGGACGCTCAGCGGGCCTACTTGGACCTCACATCACCAGCGAACATCGATCCACTTCCCAGAACCGGCCCGCCACCTCGCACAGTAGCTTTCCGGCCTCGCATCCACCGCACAGACGAGGAGAAGGCCGAGATCGGCAAATACCTCCTACAGGTCAAGAAATCGCTCCCACGGGGTCATTTCGGGCCATGGATCAAAAGCGAAGCAGGGATATCAGAGGCAACAGCCAGGTTGTGCATGAGATTGGCAATTCAACGCACCAAGTAATTACTCGTCCGCAATTTCAAGCGTGGTAATATCGGCAGCACCTCTTTCATGCTGTTGGCCTACAATGCGATAAGAGACTTTCAAGGACAGCCCCGACGCAAGTACGGCGAGATCATCGCTGTATTCTCCATTGCGTGCGAGCAGAATTTTCAAGCGTCGTGCTGGAGGCGGTTGAGTTCTGTCGACCCATCCGAATACGCGAAAGGCCCCGGTCTCCCCAAACTGGCGCTGCATTTGCCATGTTGGAACGCTGGGGTCGTCATAATCTGATACATCATAAACTGTTATGTCGACGTTATTTTTGACTGTTAATTTATCCACCATGATCAAGCGGCGGTTCCAATTTCGGACTGTCATTATCATTCGTCGCTTTTGGCGATCTCGAGTCACAATAAATTCCGGGTTTGAATCACCCAGTACGAATGCCGTTTGTTTTTGTGCTTCCCTAGCTTGAGAGGCAAGATGAGGCAGGGCGATCAAGGCGCCGACGAAAGCTGCCCACCCGCTGAGTGCTCCAATCCAATTAACCCACCACTTCTCTGTCTTTAAATTTGCGATGTGCACCAGATCTATAAGCCAATTGTCTGTAAACGCGTACACGAGCACCGCCATCGCAAAGCAAGCGGCATAAAACCATCGCAGCATGTTCATGATGTCCCCCAGTCAATCTGTGATATTACTGCGACGGCTGCTGCGATCAAGACGAGGAGGAACAATGTTTCATGCCGACCTATCGCCACATCAAGCGCTGCGTGCGTGACTGGATCGTCACCACCAGAGACGCACCCCAGATCATTCACGTCGATCCGTACACCTTCCGGGCACTGGTTCGCGAGGGCTACATTCAGCAAACGGCGCGCAAGGGTTGCTACCGGCTAGGCTCAATCATTGATGGCCATGCAGAAGCCGTCAGAATGGCCCGTATCAAGCCACCACACGCGAGAGGACAAAATCCAGTGGCAATGGCTTGTGAGATAGAAAACGCGCTCCATGGACCTGTATCGAACAAATCAGGGCTAAATAGTAGTTGAGTGGTATTTTGGCTACGGTGTACATGCCCTAATGCCAGCTATACTATCCATTTTGTCGAATCTAGACTATATTTGTCATCATGGTTTATGTCCCGGCGATCCCTGATTGGTTTCAAACGCGCAAAGCGGCCCAAGTGGTCGCTTTTTTTGCTGTGAGGGCGGGCGGGAAAATCAATATTCTTCGAGCAACGAAACTCGTTTATTTGGCTGACCGTAGAAGCATTGATCAACGGGATCACCCGATCACAAATGACAATTATGCGTCGATGCCGTTTGGACCTGTGAACTCCTATACCTATAGCTACATCGACGGAGCTGCTGCCGTCCGACAAGATCAGTGGCTTGAGTTTATCTCACCGAGGAATAAAAACGATATCCCTCTTTCTCGCGAAGTGACAATCGAAGAAGATTTGGATGAATTAAGTAGATCTGATCTTCGTATTCTTGAAGAAACTTGGGCTGAGTTTAAAGATATTGACAGGTTTGAGCTCGCAGAGTGGACTCATAAATATTGCCCCGAATGGAAAGATCCCAATGGCAGTTCCATTCCGATCGACTTGGCGACTATATTCGCTTCACTCAATAAAGAGGATCCAGTTGCGCTTGCAGAAGATCTACAGGATGAGCGCCGGACGATTGCAGCGCAAGTTGCAGCCTAGCTATGGCGTATGTCCCATACCGCACTGCGGCCCTCTTAGCGCCAATCAATGAGATACATCACCTCACAGTGATCATGAACGATGCTTGTGCGGTCGGTGAATGTCTGAGGATTACCGTTACATCAATCAAGGCAAACAAATTCCACGATAACACCTGCGTTCTAAACGTTGGCGACCATCCGTTCATTAAACATCCAAGCTATATGCTCTATCGCATGGCAGAATGTTCGCAATCCACCCGCATCGGCAAACTTGTCGATAAAAACTATTATCTAACAAGGGAAGATTTTGCTCCGGAGATATTCGAGCTCATTGCTGCAGGTATTTATGACTCCGATGAAACACCATTGCGAATTGTCAAATATGCGCATGCAAATGGGATATCTTAGTGCCTCGATCAGTTGCTGGCCATGAGTGTTATTTCGTAAGATCGTTCCATATCCTATCGAAGTCGTTCCTGCCTTTGATCTTGACACTCTGTCTAACGCGCTTGGCGAGGCTTAGGGCGGCTAGCCCACGTTCTTTGACCGCTTCGTGGAAGTCATATGGGTTGCGTTCAAATACGCGGGCGTACTGCGCTAACGACGCCGCCATACCATTCTGGTTCACGAACGACATAATTTCGTCAGCTATACCAAGATCGAGGGATCGCCAATCGATGTCATCAGGCAGCAGGGGCGCTTTCGGCAAATTTATTACTGATGTCTCTAGGTTTTCCCGAGCCTCTCCGTCCGCCGTGTTGAGTGCATCCCAACAATCAACTGCAAACTTTTCAAGTGCAACAGCAGCACGCATTGCTCCGTATCTCGCATCCCCACGTCTCTTGAAATAGGCTTTGAGGAATTCAACTAACGCCGAAAAGACTGCTGAAATGATGCCGGTTGCGACAACAGCCAGGATGATTTCTTTCGTGTTCCAAATATTCTGCTCTTCTACCAACGAGAATTCTCCACATTAATAGAGAAGTGGGTCAGTTCTTCCACGTTTGCCTGAATTCTTCATCAAACCACCGACTCAGATAACCATCAGGTCCGCCTCTCGCCTGAAAATTCAAAACGGAGCTGTAATGTTTTGAGTGGATCCAAGAAATAAATTCTGGATAGGATGGATCTACGGAGCCATCCATAGGAATGCCCGTTTCAGACGCCCACTGCTTACACAAATATCTAAACTGACTTTCGCTGTCGGCCTTTTTCAACGCGCCCCCTTACCACGCCGACCCTCTCAGGCGCATCGCGATAGATGATGCGAAACAGTTTGAACTGTCAACTGGATGCGCGTTGGGCACGCCTTGTGGACGCCTGTGGAAAGCGAGGATTGTCACGAGGTTTGACTCGCCTGATCTAGCGTCTGCCCGCCAAGATCGCGTCGATGATATTCTCGGGCTCATTCGGCAGATCACTGAAAGCTGCATCCAGCGCAAATCTGTCCCAGACCACGCGTCCATCAATCCGCTTGGGTTTTGGCATTCGTCCATCATTCACCAATTGATCGAACTTCGTGGTTCCCACACCGATATATCGGGCAGCAACTTCGCGGGGCATACCGCGTGGAGGATAGGCAATAGCATCTGGACGGAGGCGGCCCGTCACATCCGTATCACTTTCGTCTTGGTCGGCTCGACCGCCGCAGGCGCATCCTTCGGTTCATAAGGCGAAACTTGCAGCGAACCATCGGCATTCAACCTGATAGCGACGTTCTGCTCTTTGGCCATGATCGCCGCGGAACGGATCTGAGCCCTGGTCCAATTGAGTTTTTCGGTCATCAGCTTTTCATTTTCTGGTTCAGTCGATGTAATAGAGCGGCTTGGGCGGCTTTGCCGTTGAATGCCGGCGGAGAGCGCGTGTCGATGGCTGGCGTGGGCTCTATGGGCTTCCTCCGGCACTTTTCCACCATCGCTCGAATGGCTTCCCGGGTAACGAAATCCTTTCGTGCGATCTGGATAATTTCAAGGTTCCCTTTTGAAGCTTCGGTCCGCAAGGCGGAAGGCGTCAATTGCCCACGAAATATCTTTTCGCAAGCTTCTTTCAGCGTCATTAGGCCAAGGTCGTTGGGATTATCGCTCATAAGTACACCGTGCCGTTATTCAGATCGAGCTTCGCTAGGGCAAGGTTGTCTGACAGTCAATTATCTACGAACTCATTGACCGGTTTCTGCCTGCCTTCATAGCGTGCGGTGCGGCGGTCCCCGTGTTAAAATGGCGGATTTCTGCCACTCGATTTAGGAGGACCGGTCATGGAGAAAGTCGCAACTATTGGATTAGACATTGCCAAGAATGTCTTTCAAGTTCACGGCGCGGATAAGGAGGGCGCACCGTTGTTCGATCTCAAGCTTCGCCGCGCGGAGATGTTGGGCTTTTTCAAGCGGCTGCCACAATGTATGGTCGCCCTGGAAGCTTGTGGAACTGCACATTACTGGGCGCGCTGCATCTCGGAACTGGGCCATGAGGTGCGCCTAGTACACACAACGTATGTGAAACCCTTCGTTAAACGCGGAAAGAGCGACGCCTTGGATGCGCAGGCAATCGCCGAGGCGGCAACACGAAAGACCATGCGGTTTGTTCCGATTAAGTCGGTTGACCAACAGGCGGCCACTATGGTTTTCCGCGCCCGGAATCTTTTCGTTCGCCAAAGAGCGCAGGCTACGAATGCGCTACGCGCTCAACTAGCGGAGCTTGGATTTACTGCGAATACGGGACTTGCGAGCTTTAAATCGCTAGCGGGGGCTGTTCGTGGCATAGATGGGATAGACCTTCCAACGATAGCCAGAGATGCCCTTGAGGAAATCGTTTTGCAAATCGAACGCTTGTCAGAACGCATAAAAAAACTCGACCAAGAGATCGATGCGCGGGCAAAGAGCGACGAGGATATGCGACGCTTGATGACGATACCGGGTGTGGGAGCCCGAATCGCTGCGGCAGTGAAGGCAATCGCTCCAGACCCCTCTGGATTCAAATCCGCGCGTCACTTCGCAGCTTGGATTGGTCTGACGCCGAAGTCACATTCAAGCGGCGGCAAGGTGCTCCTGGGGCATATCTCGAAGATGGGCAACCGTGAACTTCGCTCGTTGCTATATTTCGCGGGTGCAACGGTTCTCAGCACCGTCAAAGATGACAGTGGGATGGTGCGCTGGTCAAAGAGGTTGAGAGCTAGACGCCCGTTCAAGGTTGCTGCAGTGGCGGTGGCAAACAAGCTCGCCCGAATAATCTGGGCATTACTAGTCAAAGGTGGGGTGTACGCTCGGATTAGAACAGCGTCGATCTCGGGAGCGGCGGCGAGCGAGGCGTAGTCACTGCATGAGTTGCTGCCGCCTGCGTATAGGCGGGATAAGAACAATTGTGGTGGCCTCTTGAAACGTAAAAGATGGGCAAAGAAAACCGGCATTGCGTTCGCGCTTCCAAGCACGCTAAGGATAGTGGGATTTGCCCTGCGGAGAACGGACAGGCCAGCGGCCAACCACCGCTAAGGCCGCTGTCAATACAGCACCGTTTCGCTGAGGCACATAGCAATAACCCATCTCGCCTGGCGGGTCGCTCTGTGTAACCAGAGCGGCCCGTCATTCATTATCTTGGGGCATGTCCGTCCTAGCGTTCAAGTCCAATTCGCTAAAGGTTGCCGTGACATCGGATAAGCCGTCAATCCATGTTGCATCCATGTCGCATGGATTTGCCGTGCTTCTAAGAAAACCGTTGTAAATCAACGGTAGTCAGTTGCAACATGATGCAACAAGATAACTGACTTGATATGCGCATAAGTAATTGAAATTATTGGTGATCCCGACTGGATTCGAACCAGTGGCCTACAGATTAGGAATCTGTCGCTCTATCCTACTGAGCTACGGGACCATCCAAACGGATCGCGCATATGGGCGATCCGCCGAGACTAGAGCCTTTCTTGTTTAAATAGAAGCAGTTCTGTTTCTCGGATGGCGAGACAATCGACGCGGAAGGTGGCGAGGTCGATGTTTATCCATCGTCCGAAGCCGCCTGACAAAGTGGTTGGCCGCCAGCCGGAAACCCAAAGGGCCGGGTGAATTTGGGCCAAATCCATCGGGTTTCGGCTTCGCCCGATGGATAAACATCGGTCTCGCTAAACCCCTCGACCTTGTCCACAAATTCACTCCGGCAGAACGATTCTATTTAAGCAAGAAAGGCTCTAACGTTTTTCTATGCCGCCGCCAAGTCTCAACTTTGGTAGAATTTCACCCAAGCGCAATCAACTGGAGGGCGGTAGCGCGCTTTCTGCAATATTAACCCAATAGCTGATGCCATGGGGAATTGCATCATCGTTAAAATCATAGGCTGGATTGTGCAGCGATGCGCTTGCGCCATTGCCCATGAAGATGAATGCGCCAGGGCGTGCTTCCAGCATATAAGAGAAGTCTTCACCCGCCATCATTGGCGCAACGTCTTCATTCACAGCGCCATTTCCAGCGACCTTACGGGCGACATTGGCGGCGAAATCGGTTTCGCGGTCATGGTTGAATGTCACCGGATAGTTACGCGCATAGTCGATTGTGGCTGTCGCGCCCAAGGCGCCTGCAATGCCCTCAACAATTTCAGTAAGCCGCTTTTGCGCGTAGTCCCGCATTTCCTTGCGAAGTGTGCGCACTGTTCCTGCCAGTTCCGCCTGCTGCGGGATGATATTGTGCGCGTCGCCCGCGTGAAATTTGGTCACCGAGATAACAACCGAATCAAGGGGGTCAGTTCCGCGCGAGACGATTGTCTGTAGGGCATTCACGAGTTGGGCGCCAATGACAACCGGATCAATGGTTGTGTGCGGTTGTGCAGCATGGCCGCCGCGCCCTTCAATTGTGATGGTGAACTCGTCCGTTGCCGCCATGATCGGGCCTTTGCGAATGGCAAACTCGCCAATGGGAAGCCCTGGAATATTATGCAGGCCGTAGACTTCGGAAATGGAGAAGCGCTCCATCATGCCATCCTTGACCATTTCGCGCCCGCCGCCGCCGCCTTCTTCCGCCGGTTGGAAAATAACGGCGACCGAGCCTTTGAAATTGCGGGTTTCGGCCAGATATTGCGCGGCGCCAAGCAGCATGGAGATATGTCCGTCATGACCGCATGCATGCATTTTGCCGGCATTGGTCGATGCCCAGGGCTTTCCGGTGATTTCTGTCAGGGGAAGGGCATCCATGTCAGAACGCAGGCCGATTGTTGCGCCTTCCCCGTGGCGGCCGCGGATGATGCCGACAACCCCGGTTTGGCCAATGCCGGTCACAATGTCATCGCAACCGAAGCTGCGTAATTTCTCTTCAACAAATTTTGCAGTCTGGTGCACATCGAACATCAATTCAGGATTCTGGTGCAAATGGCGGCGCCATAGGGATACTTCTTCCTGCATTTCGACAGCGCGATTGAGCACGGGCATTTTTACATCAACTCCAATTTACCTGTGACAAGAAAGGCCCTTTGCCTTTTGGATGCCACATAAGATAGATAAGGCCATTGCCGCTCCACGTGAAGCGCGGCTTAATGCCTTTTGCCTTCCCAAGGTTTTTATACAGACAGGCTGGATTTCAGGAATGCGGAAAACTGTAGCACTTTTTCTAGTCGGTAGCGCGATGTCAACCATTGCGATGGCTGGCTTCGATTCCACGGCCCGTGCCGACGCCAATATTACGCTTGATGCTGGAACCGGCGAGATTCTTTCGCAAAAAGACGCGTTCCAGCGCTGGTATCCAGCGTCGCTGACCAAGCTCATGACCGTTTATGTCGCTTTCCGCATGATCGAATCAAAGCAGGTGACACTTGATACGCCGGTTCGAATCACCGCCCTTTCAGCCAAGCAGCCACCGAGCAAGATGGGTTACAAGACCGGCTCGGAACTCACGCTTAGCGATGCGCTGAAGATCATTATGGTCAAGTCAGCCAATGATGTCGCCATGGCCATTGGCGAGACGCTTGGCGGCTCTGCAGACCAGTTCGCGATGCTGATGAACGAGGAAGCCAAACGCATTGGCATGAATAGTTCGCATTTCGTCAACCCGAACGGACTGCACTCGGACAATCACTATACGACGGCGCGTGATATGGCGGTGCTGACCTTGCGGCTGCGCCACGATTTTCCGCAGTTTGCGCATTTCTTCGACATTGAGGCCATCGATTATGGTGGCAAGAAAGTGCAGCCTAATCTGAATGCCCTGATCGGGCGCTTTCCCGGTGCTGACGGCATGAAGACCGGCTTTGTCTGCCCCTCAGGCTACAATCTGATCGGATCTGCGACACGCAATGGCCGGACAGTGGTTACAGTCGTTCTTGGCGAACTCAAACTTTCGACCCGCGCCACTAAAGCTGCTGAGCTTCTGGCCAAGGGTTTTGAAACGCGCGGCAACGGCACCACGATTGACAATCTGAAATCCGACGGCGCGCCGCAACTTGATATTGCCGTGAATATGCGTCCGGAAGTCTGCTCCAAGACATCAGGCTCCGATACATGGGACGGCAAAGATCTTGAAGGTCATATCATTGCCGGATCGCCTTATATGAACCGCATGGACCGCGAACCGGTGGCCGAGAAGGTTGCCTTGCTGCCGTCAAAGCTCAACTCACTCGGTATGGAACTTTATCGCCTGCCGGTGCCGAAGCCGCGTCCTGACCGTCCGTCGCTGAGCGATGCCAGCGGTGCTGCGAAAGCGATAAATTGATGGCTGCTGCTCCCATTCCTGTTTCCGTCCTGACGGGCTTTCTCGGCTCCGGCAAGACGACGCTGCTTAATCGCCTGCTGAAGGACCCGGCGCTCGCAGATACGGCTGTCATCATCAATGAGTTTGGTGATGTGGGCATCGACCATCTGCTGGTGGAAAAGGCGAGCGAGGGCGTTATCGAGCTTTCCGATGGCTGCCTGTGCTGCACCGTCCGCGGCGAGCTCGTCGATACGCTAGCCGATCTGATTGATCGCTTGCAGACCGGCAAATTGCAACGGCTTAAGCGGGTCATCATCGAAACCACTGGTCTTGCCGATCCCGCGCCGGTCCTGCATGCAATTATGGGGCATCCGGTATTGCTGCAAGCATTTCGGGTGGATGGCGTGATCACCACCGTCGATGCGGTGAATGGTATGGCGACGCTGGACGCCCATGAAGAGGCTGTGAAGCAAGCGGCTGTGGCCGACCGTATTGTTATCACCAAGACTGATCTGCGCCAGTCGGTGGGGCTTGTCGATCCGCTCCGGGAGCGCTTGAAAGCGCTTAATCCCGGCGCGGATATTATTGATGTAAGCGATGAGCGGACTGGCTTTGCAGCGCTGTTTGAATGCGGAGTCTACAATCCGGAAACCAAGACAGTCGATGTGCAGCGCTGGCTGAAAAGCGAGGCCTTCAGGGATCGTGAGCATGAGCGTCACGATCTTGAGCACCACGGTCACCACCATCATCACGACCATGAGGGACATGACCACCATCATCATCATGATGTGAACCGCCATGACGCCGGAATTCGGTCATTCTCGCTGACGCACGACAAGCCTGTGCCCCTATCGAGCTTCGATATGTTTATCGACTTGCTACGCTCGGCCCATGGGGAAAAGCTGCTGCGTGTCAAAGGCATTGTTTTGCTGGAGGACGATCCCGAGCGACCGCTGGTTATTCACGGCGTTCAGCAGATTTTCCACCCGCCCGTGCGCCTTGCTGCATGGCCGGAGGGTATGCGCGAGACAAGATTGGTCATGATCGTCAAGGATTTGCCCGAGGATTATGTGCAGGGACTTTTCAATGCATTCCTCAACAGGCCGCAAATCGACATGCCTGACAGGGCAGCCTTGTTTGATAATCCGCTCGCCATTCCGGGCGTGAAGCGGGTTTAAGTTCTGGTACAGGGCAGTTGTGCGTGGTTCGACGGTTCACATGCGTGGATTATGCTACCACCTATCCGTCATCCTCGGGCTTGACCCGAGGATCCATTGTACCCGTGATTTGTGGATCCTCGGGTCAAGCCCGAGGATGACGGATAGAGGGTTGGTGGAAAAAGGCCGCAGGGGTGCCCCGAGGATGACGGAAAGGTGGAGTTAGTGAAAAGACAAAGGATAAGTGCGTGGCGCATTGGTCGCGACTTTAGAACAGTCGCCTTACCCGCGCTCGATGTGAAAGCGGTGGCCGCCCTCGACGCTGATTGTTTCAATGAGCCGATGGCCATCAGTGACGCAGAAGTTTGGCATGTCGATAACAGCCAGTGGATCGGTGGTCTCTACCCACAACCGTGTTCCAGCCGCCGCTTGTGCGAGCTTCTTGCGGGTTTTCAGCACAGGAAGCGGGCAATTCAGACCGCGAAGATCGTAGACTTCGGCTTCCATTTTCAGTTCTAGTTATCGATTTTCCACCAGGCCTTCTTGGTGGGCGCCGGTGCAGCAGCTGGAGCTTGGGGCGCAGGAATACCTGCCGTGGTCATCGGAGATGGTGCCGGCGTTTGTTGCGGCACAGGCGTGGCAGCAATGGCAGGCGTGTGCATGCGCGAGCGCTTGGAGGCGTCGCGCTCTTCCTTTGCCTTGTCGGCTGCAACGGCAGATGCCAGGCGTACCATGACCTGTGGCTTACCCGCAGCGCCTGCATCCTGCGGGGACAGGGATGGCGGCTCTTGCGTCACACGTTCGCCGCGCGCACGGCGCTGGCTCCATTCAGCAATGATCTTCGCTTCGGTCAGGCCCTGGATCGAACGGGCAGGCGCTTGAATCTTGCCCTTGCCGACCATGGATGAGAAGGCGCTCTCATAATTGGTCTGGTAGGACTGATAGGCCATTTTCAGCGATTCCGGCTGATCGGAAGGCGGGCAAGTGCTGGTCGCGGCGATAGGGGCGTTCGGATCGGTTGTGTGGTTGAAGACATATTTCTTCTCGCAGACATCGACCTTCGGCGGCACCTTGGTGATTTCGAAATGGTCATAGCCTTCCTTCAGGTTTTTCCAGAAGGCATAATTGGGATCATCCTTGTAGCGCGCCATATTGGCGGCAGTCATGCGGAACGGGTAGGCTTGAAGCTGAATGGATTCCTGCCCGCCTTTGAAGGCGTCGCGGGCGAAAGCATAAATCTGCGCAACCTGCCCATCGGTCATCGAGTAGCAGCCCGATGACGAGCAGGCACCGTGAACCATCAGGTTAGCGCCCGTACGGCCAAGCGCACGATCAAGCGCATTGGGAAAGCCTGTGTTGAATGACAGGTAGTAACTGGATTTCGGATTCATGTGCGCAGGGCGGACAGCATAATAGCCTTCCGGCGCCTGACGATCACCCTCGACGAATTTAGGGCCGAGTTTCCCGGACCATTTGCAGATCTGGTAACTGGTAACAATATCGTAACGGCCATTGTCCTTACGCTTCCAGACCTCAAGGACGTTTTCTTCCTTGAAAATGCGGAACATGATGGGCGAAGTGGTCGTCATGCCCTTCGTCTTCATGCTCTGGACAAGTTTGGCAGGCAGTTGCGTGTTGGCACCATTGGGAACGAGATCGTTGACTGTCCCTCCCTGACATCCGGCAAGGAAAAGCGTGAGCATCAAAGGCGCAAGGATCTGTGTCTTTATCTTCATTGCAGCAACAGTTGCCAGTTCATCAAGTGTGTTTGCCGGGCCGGGTTCGCCGCGAATATAACATTCGCAACACTATAGATGCACCGGTATAGTTGATAAAGTCTTGACGCAACCGCATAAATTGCCCCGATCACGCAGATGTCACCTTCCATGCACTGACGGCAGATTTATGGCAAAGCAGCCATAAATCTTGCAAATAAATGCCATTGGAGTGCCGCAAAACAAAAAAGGCGGCGCTAATGCACCGCCTTTTCTAGGTCTAGTCCAAAGGAAATCAGCCGTTAAGAGCGTCCTTCAGAGCCTTTGCAGGCTGGAAAGCAACTTTCTTGGAAGCTGCGATCTTGATTGTTGCGCCGGTTGCAGGGTTGCGGCCTTCGCGAGCGGCGCGAGCCTGAACCTTGAATTTGCCGAAGCCTGGCAGCGAAACTTCATCGCCAGCGACGACTGAATCGGTGATGCCTTTAAGAATGCTATCAACAATCGCCTTGGACTGAACCTTTGTAAGACCCTGATCAGCGACGAGCTTATCAATGAGATCGGACGTATTCATTTGGCGGTTTCCTCAATATATTCGTTGATCGGAGCGGTCTGTATGGCACGCGTTACGCACTCTGTCATCAGGAACTACAGGCAAAATGCACGTTTATACCCAGTGTTTACGGGGTTTTTTGCAAATTGAGCCATGATTTGCCGGATGAACATGCCGGTTGGCCCGCAAATCGCGTGAAGTGATTCGGCTTGCCCGTGCCTTTATTCAGCTATCAAAGGGGCGAAAAGCTTCGTTCATTTGCCAAATGGGCGGGCTGCCAATGTGTCTTATAATATGGTCGACAAAGGCCCGCACCTTGGCTGAAACGTGCCGCGTGGGAGGGTAGACGGCATAGATATTGTAGGGCAGCGGTTTTGCTTGCGGCAAAACAGGGATGAGCCTGCCTGTCCGCAGCGGTTCGGACGCGATGAACATGGGCAGGAGCACCAGCCCAAGACCGGCAATCGCCATATCGCGCATTGCCTCACCATTATTGGCGACGATACGGCCATGCATAGGCACGGCGATAGGTTCGCCATCCTTTTCCGGATTTTCAAATTGCCAAAGCTGGCTGGTATTGACGTTGGAATAATCAATGCAGGAAAAGCGGCTCAACGCGTCCAACGTTTCCGGCAAGCCATGCGTATTGGCGAAATCCGGACTGCAACAAATGACGCGGGCATCCGTGCACAGTTTACGCGCGATCAGGCTGGAATCCTTCAATATACCAATGCGTATCCCGACATCGTAACCACCACGCACCAAGTCGATCATGCGATCTTCAAACTCCACAGCGATTTCGAGATCGGGATATTGCCGGGCAAAGTCAGCAATCATGCGCCCCAGATACATGGTGCCGAAAGTCATGGGCGCGGCGATACGCAATGTGCCACGAATGGCGCTGTTGCGTGTCGCTGCCGTATCGGCGGCCTCCATGATGTCGCGAACCAGCGGGCGAATACGCTCAACAAAATCCAGCGCATTCGCCGATGCCAGCAGTTTGCGCGGCGTTCGCTGAAACAATTCAATGCCAAGGCCGCCCTCCAGATCGGAGATGCGCTTGCTTACAACGGATTTGGACAGGTTAAGTCGTGCGGCCGTCGCTGTGATGCTGCCGGTTTCGATTACGTCCAGAAATGTCAATAAATCTTCGAAACGCCACTTCATGGTTTGTTTATACCGGACAAAATTTCTGTTGATAGGAAATTTTATCTCTATGGTTCTGTTTTATCGAACGTGAGTTGCATCTTTATGAGCTTTATTGCGAGAGCCATAGCGCAGATATTCGGCCCAACGGCGATTTTGCCAATCAATCATGCAGGAGGCTTTCATGAGCTTGCAACTGACAGGTATCCACCATTTGACGGCAATCACGGCCAATGCGCCGGAGAATGTGCGTTTCTACACGCAGACGCTCGGCTTGCGACTGGTCAAGAAGACCGTCAATCAGGACGATACGAGCGCTTACCATCTGTTCTATGCTGATGGTGAAGCAACGCCCGGCACGGACCTGACCTTTTTCGACTGGCCCGCTGCTCCCGAACGTCGCGGCACCCACAGTATTTCGCGCACTGGTTTGCGGGTTGGCAGCAAGACGAGTCTCGACTGGTGGAAGGCTCGCTTTAACGAACTTGGCGTCAAGTCCGGTGAGCTCACAGAGGTAGGTGGTCATGCCTCGCTTGATTTTGAGGATGGCGAAGGCCAACGCTTTCGCCTGATTGATGATGGTGGTGCTGGCGATTCCCACCCATGGGATAAAAGTCCTGTGCCTGCCGAGCATCAGATTCGCGGTCTGGGTCCCATCACCATCAGCGTGCCGGACATTACCAACACGGAAGCAATTCTGCTGCATGTGATGAACATGAAAAAGGTTCGTGATTATGCCGATCCCGATGGTGTAGGGCATGTGCATGTCTTTGCCATGGGCGAGGGCGGTCCCGCCGCGGAACTACATGTGACCGTACAGCCGGATCTTCCTGCCGCACGGCAGGGCGCGGGTGCAGTGCATCACGTGGCCTTCCGCGCGCCGGACGTAAATGCCTTGCACGAATGGACAGAGCGTTTGAAGAGCTTCCGCATGCCATCAAGCGGCGAAGTCGAGCGTTACTATTTCCGTTCGCTCTATTTCCGCGAGCCGAACGGCATTCTGTTTGAGATCGCGACAGATGGTCCGGGCTTTACCGTGGATGAGCCATTGGAATCGCTGGGGGAAGAGCTTTCATTGCCGCCATTTCTTGAAAGCAAGCGTGCCGCGATCGAAGCCGGACTAAAGCCACTCGTCTGATGATGAAAAAGCAGGAAACAGGCCGGATCAACCCCGGCCTGTTTTCATTTCTGCAAGCCATTTTCTGGCCGCGTCAATGTCGTGCTGGTTGGTCTCATGCCCAGCCGGAACGCTCTGGGCGATAAGATCGGCGCCAGCCTGCCGCAACTCATTCTCAAGCGCTGGAGCATGCGCACCAAAGAGGTCATGATCGCCAGTCAGGCTGAGGATTCTGGTGCCGCCCAGATCAGCATCGGGTGTTTCTTCAAGCACCTTGGTGGCGCGCAGCAAAATGGCATTGCGCACCAGTCCCGGATGCAGCTGCATCATGGCGGCCAGAAGATTTGCGCCGTTGGAATATCCCATGAATATCGTTGAGTTCAGATCAAGGCCATAGGCTTCGACCGCGCCTTCGATGAAGGCGGCGAAGGCTTCGGCTTCAGAACGGATGTCTTTCTGATCGAAGCTCAAGGGGCCAAAGCGGCGGAACCAGCGCGCAGTGCCTTCTTCTGTGCTGCGGCCACGCACACCGAACAGCACTGCATCAGGCGCGATGCTGGCCGCCAAGGGCATAAGGCTTGTTTCACTGCCATCGGAGCCATGGAGAAGGATGAATGCCGGGCCGGTTGCGGGTTCCGGCGTATAAACGCGATGGACGAAAGGCAGGTCGCGATAAATGAAACGCGGTTCCTTCGGCAGACCGAATTGCGGGAGGATGATTTTTACATTCTCGGTTTCATCGGCAAAATGCGGTGGGACGAACAATTCTGTTCCCAGCGTTTCCAACGGTTCGTCGATCAGCATGCCGGGACCGTCCGTCGCCATTTCGAGCAGAGTGCCGCCCGGCTCGCGCACATAGATGGAATGGAAATATTTGCGGTCGTGCATGGCAGTTGCATCCGCGCCCTCGGCAATCAGGCGCCCATAGGTCGCGTTCACTTCGGGAATATCGGCAGCGCGAAAAGCAATATGATCCACTGTGCCAGTGCCTGGCGCGGAACTCCAGAAGCCGGTTGCGTCGCGCACGTCAATGCAATCGCCCGATGCGGAAGCCATGCGCGTTATTGTTTCGCTTTGGTCCGTGCTTTCATACGAAAAGTGCTTGCTTAGGAAGGCCGCAGTCTCTGCGGGTTTTTCGGTCAGGATGGTTGCGCCGCGTATGCGCCGGATTGCATCCGCTGCCGGAATGCCGTCGCCTTGCCAGGCGTCGCCCGCGGTGACGCTATCGGTGCCCACCAGTTTGATGATCGCGCCGTCAGGGTCGTGTAGGCGCAGCACCGTCTCGCCGAATTCCTGTGCTGGACCTGCGACCGCGATGTTGAATTGCAACGCGCGGGTGAGCCAGAAACCAATGCTTTCCGGTGGAATGGCGAAGGAGACTTCGCTTGGCTGGCCATAACCGACGCGGCCAAGCGAGCCGTCTTCCCAGACGAGAAATGTGATCAGAGAGCCGGGAGTGCCAGTGGCGTCGCCATAAAGCAAATGGAGCTGTGTTGCATCTTCATAGCCGCCGGTGCGCTTGACCAGCCGAAGGCCCAGAAACCCGACGTAGAAATCGACATTCGCCTGCACCTTGCGGGTGATCAATGTAATGTGGTGAATGCCGCCTGCCATGTTCGCGTCCTCTTTTTGCAAGCTGCTTGATAGGGGGAAAGCAGGAAACGCGCAATCGCAGAAGACAGCGCAAAAAAGAACACCCACCGCTGGGAGGAGCGATGGGTGTTACTTGTAAAGAACGGCTCTGGGAGGAACGCTGTTCTTTAAGCGTCCGTGACTGGGAGGAGGAGTGCCACGGACGTGGGAGGTTCTATTAATTAGAATGCCGAAGCGGCCTTCTTCGCAACGAAAGCGATGTCACCGCGGGAGATGCCGAGGTCGTTCAGTTCACGTGCGGACAGGCGGTTCAATTCCGTGACAGTGTCACGATAACGGCGCCAGTTATTGTACGAGCGGATCAAGTTCATTTCACTCACCTAAGTTCTTTTGTTTGTTGGATCGTTTTCGATCGGTGAGCTGGATATAGTGCAGTGCATCAGAGACTTGGAGTCACAAGTTTGCATAGCTGGTTTGCAGGAAAATGGGCCTTTAAACCCCTGAAATGAAAGGTTTCCGCCTTTAATTTGTCACTATCAGTCTAAAATTTGAGGAAAGTGGCGGATTCGGCTGCGAAACTGCCCAAGTTGGCCATATTCGTTAACGGCGAAAGCTGCTTCAGGCCCGCGCTTTTGCGGTGGCTGGCTTTCTGGCCGGGCGGCGCGATGCAGATTTGGTGTTTTTTCGCTCATCCATGCGTTTTTTAAGCTCCCTGTCGGCTTTCCTGGCTGCTGCTTCGCATTGCTTGCGGAATTTCTCGACCTCTTCCTCTGTCAGATGCTCGATGCCGATAAAGGCATTCTTTCCGTTGCTGACGCGCACAAGTTCATCCAGTTTTGCCTGGATGGCAACGCCATCGCGATTCTGCGTGTTCTGAATGAGGAACACCATGAGGAAGGTGATGATTGTTGTGCCGGTATTGATGATGAGCTGCCAGGTATCGGTGAACCCGAATATCGGGCCGGAAACCGCCCATATGACCACAACCGCCAGACACAGGATGAAGGTTACGGGTTTGCCCGCTGCCAGAGCCACATTATTGGCAATCTTGGTGAAGAACTGATCAAACATACGAGACCTCACATATATTTGCCGGCAGTATGCTCGGCCCTCAATAACCTTCGAGTGAGGCTGTTGGTTCCGCGAAAGGGGTGGTCAAAAAAAATGAAGGAGGGTATGCTGAGCCACGCAGGTTGAGGTCCGTAGTGACCCATGCATGGTCGCTATGCGCCTTTTCCGCCCTGAACTTATGGGAGGATTTGAGATGGCGAATTTCCATGTGATTGCCGGTGCTGATTCAGGCATTGCCCATCCCGATGTGCGCAAGATCAGCATCAGAGATGTCTTCACTGCGCTGCGCAAAGGCCTTGATGATTTTTGGGAAAAACCCTCGCATTATGTGTTTCTGTGCCTGATCTATCCCATTGCCGGTCTGGTGCTGATACGGTGGTCATCGGGTGCCAACACCCTGCCGCTGATTTTCCCGCTCATGTCAGGTTTCGCGCTGATCGGCCCTCTTGCCGCTATCGGGCTTTATGAAATCAGCCGCCGACGAGAGCGGGGCATGGACACATCCTGGTGGCATGCAAGGCAGGTTGTCTATTCACCCGCCATTCCAGCCATTCTCGCGATAGGAGCCATGCTGGTGGCAATCTTCGTTGCGTGGCTGCTGATTGCCCAGGCGCTATATGTCAGCCTGTTCGGTGAAACACCTCCCGCTTCGATCGCAGCTTTCATCGATCAGGTTTTCAACACGCCCGAAGGCTGGCGAATGATCATAGTTGGCAATGCAATCGGCTTTGTCTTTGCTGCCTTCGTGCTTTGCACGACGGTCATCGCCTTCCCATTCCTCCTCGACCGGGATGGCGGCGCTTATGCGGCCATAGCAACATCGGCGCGTGCGGTGGCAAAAAACCCCTTGCCGATGATCGTCTGGGGACTGATTGTCGCCGCGCTGCTGCTGTTGGGCTTTGCAACATTGTTTGTTGGGCTTGCGGTCTTCATTCCCGTGCTCGGACATGCCACTTGGCATCTTTACCGGGCGGTTGTGCCAGCGCATGAAATGTAATTCCCGTTGCGCTGGCTCTAATCCTCAAAGCGGGTCGTCTCATCACGATCACGCTCATATTTATTCTTCGTCGGGAAGGGCGGCAGCCAGGATTCGCGACGGATGATCCAGCTTTCGTAAGTCGGTGTCAGTTGGTCAATATCGTCCAGAGAGCCGATATTCACTTCGATTTCATCTCCAGTGCGCGCGAAAACGGACGACCCGCAGCGTGGACAAAAATGACGCCCGGCATATTCCCCGGTTTCTCCGGTGATCGTCACCGCAGCTTCAGGAAATATGGCCGAAGCGTGAAAAAGTGCACCATGATGCTTGCGGCAATCGAGACAATGGCAAATGCCGACGCGGTAAGGTTGGCCCGACGCGACGACGCGGACATTGCCGCAGCTGCAACCGCCCGTAAATCGATCCATTTGCGCCCTCCTTAGAAAATCGAGCAGGTGCGATATTTACAACGGACTAGACTGCCATTGCAAATGCGTGGCTGAGGCGCCGTTCGCTCTCGAGATCACGGCAGCTCAGGGCCAACCTGACGTTGAGCAGCAGGAGGTCCGCGACCTTGATTGGCCGCGGCTGGCGATTAAATGATGTTTTGTAGCCGTACCTCTCCATTGTGGAGGAAGCACGCCTTGCTAAAGAGGCCGAGATCGACAAAATTTGGTAAGCGAACGTCACCAATGTCAGGAAGGCATTTGTCCTTCGCATCGAAGGACCTGTCTATCTGTGAAATGAACCCGAATATGACGCCGGTCGTTTGTGCAAACTCGCTCAGGGTCTGGAGTTGTTCGGAAAGCAATGGCTTCGTTCGCTGCTGGTCGAGCAGTTGAAGATAATCAATGACTGCGACTGTCCCCGGTTCCAGTCCCGACATGTGCCGGATGATATAGTCGGCGCTGATTTGATCAGATGTGAAAATCTGAATGCCGTCAGCGATGTTGCCTCCATCCGCCTCTAGCGATTTGAGGTGCTTGCGCGCCTGTTGTTCGGTATATTCCAGCGTAAACATCGAGGCCTTACGGTTATCGCGAGCGGCATTGAGTAGAAGTCGAAGGCCGAGCTTGGTCTTCCCTTGTCCGGGCCGCCCTGCGAGCAGCAGCAGATCTCCATCTTCAAGACGCGACAGGATCGGCTCGTAAGCAGCCACCGAAGACATGCTTGCTGAAAGAAGGCTCCATTTGGTGAATCCCTCGTCTCGTGCGATTTGGTCTAATGCCTCATTGAGGGGAACATTTTTGTTTCGTGCCATCAGCTTGGCCCGACGTTTGAGCTGAAATATTGGTGCAGAAAGCCTCATCACAACCTCCATTGCGAGCTGAACCGCAACCCCTCCTCATGCGATGCTCGAACAGATGGTTCGATGAACAAGTGTTACCCTACATGTGCGATGCTTTCCCGAAAGGAGGGGGGAGGCTTGGGTCGAGCCTGCGCAGAAAGCTAGCCAGTTACGTGATTCGCGGCAAGAGCCGATAATGAAGCACAGCATTCCGGCCATAGTTTCGAAACGTTTAGTCACAGGCTTGCCAGAACATCGGGGAAAAGCTTCTCCTTGTGCGAGTTATGCTGTGAACCTCGGCCACACGGAGTCATACTTGTTTTCAGTCAAATACGAGGATGTCGGCATGACGAAGTTGACCAAAGACCATGTTTCGGAGCGCCTTCAGGCTGCACTTGCGCTGCTTGGTCACGAGGACTGCGAAGATCAGCAATCCAGTCTGAGGCTCCATGTTGCTAGGGAGGCTCTAAAGCGCGCCATGCAAGAGCCTGTGGGGGTGGCTGAGAAGATCGCCAACGATCTCTGAACGCGAACTAAGGCCACATTTGCGCCAATTGCGGTCACTGCCGATACAGCGAAATTCGCTATGATGGCATCATGGAAGCGGGAATCCTCGCTGTAGATTCGATGGATAAGAAAATATGAAAGGTCGCTATTAATGCTCATTATTTTGGGCGGCTTGCCAGGCACTGGAAAAACGACGATTGCTCGTGCCTTGGCGATGGAGTTGGGGGCGGTCCATGTTCGCGTTGATACAGTCGAGCAAAATATACGAGCTTCTGCCATATTAGAATCTGAGATTGGCCCCGCAGGATACATGGTCTCTTACGGGATCGCTGAAGACAATCTGACGCTCGGCAACACGGTCATTGCCGATTCTGTAAATTGCTTGAAGGTAACCCGGGATGCCTGGCTGGCGGTTGCGGAGCGTTCGGCAGTGCCAGCCATTGAAATAGAAATTGTCTGTTCCGACAAGGATGAACATCGGCGACGGGCGGAAACGCGGGCAACGGATGTTCAGGGCTTGAAAAAGCCTAGCTGGGAAGAAATCGTCTCCCGACATTACGACGATTGGGGACAACGCCCCTTCGTTATCGACACTACGACGCAGGATATTGGGCAATCAGTTGCCAGATTGGTGTCAAAACTTGCGGTTATACGAAATCAGCCGCCGCAGGACTCTTAAGGCAATTTAGCGTGGCATTTGACAACAAGCGTTGAAAAAAATGGCGCGCCCGAAAGGATTCGAACCTCTGACCCCCAGATTCGTAGTCTGGTGCTCTATCCAGCTGAGCTACGGGCGCGTGCCACAAATGCGCGTTGGTCTGCGCAGGGCGGTTCCTAATTGGTTGGCTGCGTAAATGCAAGCCGGTTTCCAAAAAAACCGCAACTATTTATTCCTAAAGATTGCGGCCGATGGCCAGATACTTCTCGCGGCGGTCCTGACGCAATGTATCGCGGTCCATATTGCTCATGGATTTCAGCGCAACATTGATGATATTTCCAGTCGCTTCGATGGCTGCATCCCTGCCACGGTGGGCGCCGCCGAGAGGCTCTGGAATAATGCCGTCAATGATCTTCAATTCATAAAGATCCTGCGCGGTGATGCGCATTGATGTGGCCGCATCCTTGGCCCTTGTCGAATCATGCCAGAGAATCGACGCGGCGCCTTCCGGTGAAATAACCGAATAGATGGAATGTTCGAGCATATAAACGCGGTTGGCCGTGGCGATGGCTATCGCGCCGCCTGAGCCACCTTCGCCGATGATGACGGAGACGATTGGCACTTTCACATTGAGGCAGGCGGCCGTTGAACGGGCAATGGCCTCGGCCTGGCCGCGTTCCTCGGCGGCAATGCCCGGAAACGCGCCTGCAGTATCGACAAGCGTCAGCACAGGCAAGTTGAACCGGTCGGCCAGTTCCATGATACGCACGGCCTTGCGATAGCCTTCGGGCATGGCCATGCCGAAATTATGCTTCAAGCGTGTTTTGGTATCGCTGCCTTTTTCCTGTCCGATGACCGCAACGGCCTGACCGTTAAAACGGGCCAGACCAGCCTGAACCGCATCGTCGTCGGCATAGTTACGATCACCGGCCAGCGGTGTGAAATCGGTGAAGAGCTTTGCAATGTAATCCACGCAATGGGGCCGGTCCGGATGACGGGCGATCTGCGCCTTCTGCCAGGGCGTCAATTTACGATAAAGATCGCGCAATGCTTCGCCGGAACGCTTTTCCAGCCGCGCAATCTCGTCATTGGTGTCGAGTGCGCCGCCCTCTTCTGCAAGCTTTTTCAGCTCGAGAATCTTGCCATCGAGATCGGCAACCGGCTTTTCAAAATCAAGATAGTTGTACATGGATTGAATATCTGCCTGCAAAAAGGTGGATTTTTCAAAGCCTAACTGGCTGTTGCGAGCGCGCATGTCAAGGAACCATGCCTCAGATGAGGCAAAAGCTGCGCAACTTATACGGTGAATTCCGGCAAAGGTGTGGTGTTTAATCCGCCAATGGATGGTGCTCGGTGACAAGCCGGTGCAGGCGCTCTTCCATCACATGTGTGTATATTTGGGTGGTGGAAATATCCGAATGGCCAAGCAATTGCTGTACCGCGCGCAGATCAGCGCCGTTCTGGAGCAGGTGACTGGCAAAAGCGTGACGCAGAACATGGGGTGAAATCGCGGATGTTTTCAGCCCCGCACGGGCTGCAAGCCCTTTGAGGTCGCGCCCAAACACCTGACGCGCCAGAAAGCCGCTTTCCGAGACTGCCGGAAAAAGCCACGGGCTTCCGCTCAAACCGGGCAGGGCGTCACGCAGTTCAAGATATTTCATCATGGCGGTGCGTGCTTTGCCGGAAAGCGGAACCATGCGGTCCTTCGATCCCTTGCCCCTCACCATCAAAAATCGATTGTCGGAGCGCGCAACCGTGACAGGCAGGCCGACAAGTTCGGAGACACGCAAGCCGGTTGCATAAAGAATTTCGAGCAGTGCATGGAGGCGCAAGGCCTGGAAGTGCACGGCGTTGGAGGCTTTTGCATCAAGTGTTTCCTCTTCCGCGCGGGCAAGCAGCTTTTCGACATCGGCTTCGCTCATGATTTTCGGCAAGGAGCGATCTTTTTTGGGAGCATCAAATGTGCTCGTAGGATCATCGGCACGAATATTTTCCATATAAAGGAAACGGAAAAACTGACGAAGCGCCGACAGCCTGCGCGCTTGCGAGGTGGCGGCAAAGCCGCGATTGGCAATATCGTCGAGATAGGTGCGAATGGTGACGGGCTCCGCCAAAGGCAGCTGTATGCCAGCGCCAGCGCTAAAGGATGCAGCGTCCTCAAGGTCGCGTCTATAGGAGTCGAGCGTGTTTTGCGCTGCTCCCCTTTCGGCGCTCATCATTTCAAGAAAATTCTCGATGGCTGCTGAAGCGCGCATGATTTTACTTTGGTTGCTGGGGTTTCGGATTGAGCTTTTCGCTCGGCACGCGAATGGTCATTTCGGTCTGTGTCGGATGAACAAAGGTCACGAGCGCAACCATCCCGGCATAGACAAGTCCCGCAAGGACGGCGAGGGTGATGATAAGTCGCGTGAGTGTCGGCATTTTCCTGATCGAACAGACTGATTGGTAGGTTCCATAATCTTGGGCTGAAACTCTTAACAATTTGGTGGGTGGCTGAATTTGCTGCATCGGCGCATAAGCTCGATGCAAAAAGCAAAATTGCCTGTCGCTCAACCATAGTCTGCTTGACTGGACCAAGGTTTTCCTGTCGAAACGCAATCATGAACACGACGGAAGAAGCACCTGTGCCAGACGAAACAGCTGAGCTGGCAAAATCCATCCGCGAGCACCTTGGCACGCGTTCAATCGTGCTTGTTGGCCTCATGGGTGCAGGCAAATCGACAGTTGGAAAAAAACTCGCATCAATGGTCGAACTGCCGTTTTTCGATGCGGATCACGAGATTGAAAAAGTCTCGACGATGACGATCCCCGAGCTTTTCGACGCCTATGGCGAGGCGGAATTCCGCGACCTTGAACGGCGGGTCATTGCACGTATGCTGGAAGAAGGGCCGATTGTTCTGGCAACAGGGGGCGGTGCCTATATGAACGAGCAGACGCGGGAGTCAATTGCATCCGCGGGTGTCTGCGTATGGTTGAAAGCCGAGCTTGATGTCTTGATGTCGCGTGTTGTGCGCAAGCAGAACCGGCCTCTGCTGAAAAACAGCGATCCACGCGGTGTAATGGAGCGGCTGATGGGCGAGCGTTATCCGGTCTATGCTCTTGCCGATCTCACGATCAATTCACGTGAAGAAAAGAAAGAGATCATCGCCTTGGAGACGATGCAGGCCATCGCAGCACATCTGGGCGGGCAAGCCCATTCAAATGAGACAAAAACGGATGAGGAAGCCGGATCATGACGGATCAAGCGGCAAGCACAATTGTCCCGGTCAAACTGGGTGATCGGTCTTATGATATCCTGATCGGTGCTGGATTGGTTGAACGCGCGGGCCATGAGATCGTCTCGCGGGCGGGCAAAACAATGCGGGCCGCAATTGTCAGCGACGAGACGGTGGCCGGGCTTCATCTCGAACGGTTGCAGGCGGGCCTTTTGGCTGCCGGTATCGAAGCGACGCCCGTGGTGGTGGCTCCGGGTGAACAGTCAAAATGTTTTGCAACGCTGGAAACCGTAACCAATGCCATTTTAGCCGCGCGGCTTGAGCGGGGCGACATTGTTATCGCGTTTGGTGGCGGTGTGATCGGCGATCTTGCCGGTTTTGCCGCTGGTATTGCCCGGCGCGGCATGGGATTTGTGCAGATACCAACCTCGTTGCTGGCGCAGGTGGACAGCTCCGTCGGCGGCAAGACCGGAATCAATACGGCGCATGGCAAAAACCTTGTTGGCGTATTCTATCAACCGCAGCTGGTGCTGGCCGATACGGATGTGTTGAACACGCTTTCCCTGCGCGAATTTCGTGCCGGCTACGCGGAAGTTGCCAAATATGGCCTGATAGACCGTCCTGATTTTTTCGCCTGGCTGGAGGCAAACTGGCGCGGGATTTTCGACGGTGGGCCGGAAAGGGCACAGGCGATTGCCATAGCCTGCCAGTCAAAAGCCGATGTGGTTGAGCGCGACGAGTTCGAGATGGGGGACAGGGCGCTGCTCAATCTTGGCCATACATTCGGCCATGCATTGGAGACAGCGACCAAATATGATTCTGCGCGTCTTGTTCATGGCGAAGGCGTTTCCATAGGCATGGTTCTGGCACATCAGTTTTCGGCAAAAATGAATCTGGCGAGCCCGGATGATGCCTTGCGGGTGGAAAAACACTTGCGTGCTGTTGGCTTGCCGGTTTCCATCGACGCGATAAAGGGTCAACTTCTGCCTGCGGAAAAACTGATGGAATATATTGCGCAGGATAAAAAGGTGACGCGTGGCACGCTGACCTTTATCCTGACACGCGGTATCGGTCAGTCGTTCATCGCCAAGGATGTACCCCCATCGGCGGTCTTGAGCTTCTTGAAGGAGAAACATCCAACATGACCTTGGAACTCTGGATCTTCTGCGGCGTTATTCTGGGTCTGATCTTGATGTCCGCTCTTTTTTCAGGGTCTGAAACGGCATTGACTGCGGTATCACGGGCCCGCATGCATCGGCTCGCCAACCGCGGTGATGGGCGTGCTTCCATTGTCGAAAAACTCATCGAGAAGCGCGACAAGCTGATCGGCGTCATGCTGATCGGAAACAACCTTATCAACATTCTTGCATCATCGCTGATGACCAGCATGTTGCTTGATCTGTTTGGCCAGGCCGGTGTTGCCTATGCGACAGCCATCATGACCGTTCTACTGGTGATCTTTGCGGAAGTTTTGCCAAAGTCCTGGGCGATATCAAATCCTGAACGCAATTCGCTTTCGCTGGTGCGATTTGCGCAGATTGCAGTTTGGATATTCGGGCCCCTTTCCGATTTGGTGAACTGGCTCGTACGCAAGATACTCGCGATTTTCGGAATTAATCTCGCCGCTGGAGCATTGATGCTTTCAGCGCAGGAAGAACTTCGCGGCGCCGTTGACCTTCTGCACAAGGAAGGGTCCGTGGTGAAGGGCGACAGAGACCAGATCGGCGGGTTGCTCAATCTGCGCGAGCTTGAAGTCTATGATGTGATGATCCATCGCACCAATATGGATTCGGTCAATGCCGATGATCCGATCGAGACGATTATCACCGAAATTCTTGCCAGCCACCATACACGCATTCCCGTTTGGAAAGATACGAACGACAATTTTGTCGGGGTCGTCCACGTCAAGGATCTTGTTCGGGCAATCAGGGATGCTGATCGTGATTTCTCCAAGATCAACATCATGAAAGTTGCAACCAAGCCATGGTTTGTGCCCGACACGACCACGCTTCAGGACCAGCTCAATGCATTTTTGCGGCGCAAGGCTCATATTGCGATTGTCGTCGATGAATATGGCGATGTGCAGGGACTGATCACGCTTGAGGATATTCTGGAGGAGATTGTCGGTGATATTGCCGATGAGCACGATATCGACGTGCAGGGCGTGCGCCCGCAGCCTGACGGATCAATTCTTGTTGATGGCTCTGTACCGATACGCGATCTCAACCGCGCGCTGGACTGGAATCTGCCGGATGCCGAGGCCACGACCATTGCGGGGCTTGTTATTCACGAGACGCAGAGTATTCCAAAGGAAAAGCAGGCTTATACATTTCATGGCAAGCGTTTCACGATCATCAAGCGCGAGAAGAACAGGATAACAAAATTGCGGATTCGGCCAATCGAGGATGAAGACAAGCCGAAGACGCGATAATTAGAGGTATTCAGGTTCATATTAACCGGGTTAACAATGCATATTCTCATTGCGATTATTGGTGTGGCGGCTGTTGTTCTATTCTGGATCCTGCGAGCCCATTCGACTGTCAGAGCTGTGCGTGATCTTGATCGTGACACGAAAGGTCTGCAACGGAAGGCAAAATTCGGCATTCAGAATCTGATCGGCTCGACCTATAGCCGTATAAAAGACCCGCGTCTGGCTGCGGTGATCTTGATGATTCAGCTTGTGCGGACGGGTGCCCCGGTGACCGCAGACGAAAAAATGAAGATTCTGGAACTGATCAGCGACCCGCTTCAGATCGAAGACCCGGATGCAATGTTTCAAAAGGCCTGGACTTATACCAAACATCGCGGATTTTTCTCGCCCATGGCCGATGAAATGGCACCGATGCTGCGCGAGCGACTGACGAGAAATGAACGGCTGCAATTGATCGACATGCTGCATCAGACCGCATCAGCCTATGGTGAACCCAGCGAATTGCAGGCTGGCATGATCGCGCGATTGAAACGGCAGTTGGTGCAGGACTGATAGCCCAACGCTGTTCCAAGATAAAAGAGAATTTAGCCTTCAATCCCATAACGCTTCATGACGTCACTGAGAGATGTCATGTTAGATGTGCCACCGCGGACAGCCCGGATCTCCCGCTTTGCCAAGTGCAAATCTTCACGATCATTCAAATGCCCGATGATTTTAGCGATATTAGCTGTCTCATCCCGACCCGCCATTAGTGTTAAGCGTTGCAGAAAAGTTGCCAAATACCTTAGTAAGCGGATTAAAATAGCCATTGAGAAATTATCTGCAACGAAACAAATACCGCAATTAGCCAAAAGTTTAATGGATAGGGTTTTAGCTGCAATTATCTAGTGCGTGGTTCGACGGGGCTCACCATGAGGGGAAGCATGTGGGCTGCAAGGACAAACACAGCCCTTGCGGAGTCGTGCTTTATGCAACCCAATCCCCTCCCTCATCCTGAGCTTGTCGAAGGGCGCACCATAGACATGCAGTATTGAATATTGGCAAAACCGCTCTAACGCCGTGTTGCCTCGCCGGGGGCGGATGGTTCAAGCGCCAAGGCATGCACGCTGCCCTTCAATTCTGCCTCAAGAACTTCATTGATTGCGCGGTGGCGTTCGACACGCGACATGCCGGAAAAAGCCTCCGCGACAATCCGCACGCGAAAATGCGTTTCGCCTGAACCGTCAAATGTGCCATGATGGTCACTGTCAGAATGATGGTGACCGGCGTGGAGGTGACTTTCATTGGTGACAGCCAATGAAACGGGATGGAAAGCCTGTGTCAGTTTGTTTTCGATTGCTGACTGAGTGGACATTTCATTCTCCTGCGCCCATATGGTAGTTTCATTTGGCAAATCCGAACATGTTCATAAATTTACCGCCATTTCAGGCGTTAGGTCATAAACCATGTGCGAATGTCAATTCACGCCAAGCCAAGATAACCTTATTCGATGACCACAAGTTCTAAATATTTCGACAGCATCCGTATCCGCCCGAAAAAAGCGGACGAGGAGAAATCGCGCACGCCCGTATGCCAATGGGACGGCTGCGGAAAACCTGGTCCACACCGTGCTCCCGTCGGCCGCGAAAAGGAAGGCGAGTTCTTCCATTTCTGCATTGACCATGTGCGCGAGTACAATAAGGGCTATAATTATTTCTCCGGCCTGTCTGATGCAGAGGTTGCGCGCTACCAGAAGGAAGCGCTGACAGGCGACCGCCCGACATGGACCGTTGCAGGTCTGCCGGGCAGTGGGGCAGGGCCAAGCGCCAGCACCCGTGCACAGGCAAGCGCCAGCGCCAAAACATCGCCGGACTTTTCCAAACTCCGGTCGGGGCGTGCTGCCTATCAAAACAGGTTCCGTGACCCCAATAGTGTCTTCAATAATGCGCGCGTGCATGTACGCAAATTGAAGCCGCTGGAGTCAAAAGCGCTGGATACGCTCGGATTGGGCGCAAAAGCCACTGGCGAAGACATAAAGTCGCGCTATAAAGAACTGGTGAAGCGCCACCACCCCGATGCAAACGGCGGTGATCGGGCTTCCGAGGATCGTTTCCGTGACGTAATCCAGGCCTATCAATTGCTCAAGACAGCTGGTTTCTGCTAACCACTCATGGGCTGAATTCAGGATCTCGGAACGAGGTTCGCTATTTTTATGCGTCTGCGCGTGCAGTCGCGCTGGAGGCATGATGAATAAGGTTGATCGCGATATTGCGAATTTGCCGGATACAACGGTTTCTGTAGAAAAGCTGTTCGGATTCCAGTCCGACATGATGGTCCCGGCCTATAAGGCTGGCGATGCCTATGTTCCCGAGATCGACCCGGACTATCTGTTCGACAAGGCAACGACGCTGGCCATTCTGGCAGGTTTTGCCTTCAACCGTCGCGTTATGGTTTCCGGCTATCACGGTACGGGTAAATCCACGCATATTGAACAGGTCGCTGCGCGCCTCAACTGGCCCTGCGTTCGCGTCAATCTCGACAGTCACGTCAGCCGTATCGATCTGGTTGGCAAGGATGCGATCGTGGTGAAAGAGGGCATGCAGGTTACGGAATTCCGTGACGGCATTCTGCCTTGGGCCTATCAGCACAATGTTGCTCTTGTTTTCGACGAATATGATGCCGGTCGGCCCGATGTTATGTTCGTTATCCAGCGCGTGCTTGAATCATCAGGCCGCTTGACGCTTCTGGATCAAAGCCGCGTTATCCGCCCGCACCCTGCCTTCCGCCTTTTTGCGACCGCCAATACGGTCGGTCTCGGCGATACAACTGGTCTTTACCATGGCACGCAGCAGATCAATCAGGCGCAAATGGATCGCTGGTCGATCGTGACGACGCTCAACTACCTGCCGCATGACAATGAGGTGGCAATCGTTGCTGCCAAGGCCAAGCATTATCAGAACAAGGAAGGCATGGAGATTGTCTCCAAGATGGTTCGCGTGGCCGATATGACGCGGGCAGCATTCGTCAATGGCGATCTGTCGACTGTCATGAGCCCGCGTACGGTCATTACCTGGGCTGAGAATGCCGATATCTTCAAGGATGTGGGTTTTGCCTTCCGCCTGACCTTCCTCAACAAGTGCGACGAACTGGAACGCCCCATCGTGGCTGAGTTCTATCAGCGTGCTTTCGGCAAGGAACTGCCTGAATCCACAGCCAATGTGGTTATGGGCTAAGAGCACAGCAGAAAATGGCAGGTCCGGGAGACAATTCACGTGCGGTATCCAAAGGTCCGGTTGACAGCGAGCCCTTCAAGCGCGCTGTCACGGCTTGTATGCGTGCGATTGCCGGCGATCATGAGCTTGAGGTCGGCTTTGGCAATGACAAGCCTGCACTGACCGGCCACCGCGCGCGCCTGCCTGATCTGCCCAAGCGCCCGACTGCCAATGATATAGCGGTCACGCGCGGCATCGGTGATTCGATGGCGCTGCGTCAGGCATGTCACAATGACCGTATTCACGCGACACTTGCGCCGGAAGGCAAGCAGGCGAGGGCGATCTTCGATGCGGTGGAACAGGCGCGCGTTGAGGCAATCGGCTCTTTGCGCATGGAAGGCGTGGCGGAAAACCTGAATTCTATGCTGGCGGACAAATATGCCCGCGCCAATTTTCCTGCGATTACGGACCAGGCAGAAGCACCGCTTGAAGAAGCAGTGGCCCTGCTTGTGCGCGAGAAGCTGACGGGGCGCAAAGCGCCGGAATCAGCGGGAAATGTACTCGATCTTTGGCGCGACTGGATCGAAGAGAAAGCCGCGACCGATCTCGATCATCTGTCTGAAAAGATCAACGACCAGAACGCATTTGCGCGTGTTGTGCGCGAAATGCTGGCTTCGATGGAAATGGCGGAAGAACTGGCGCAGGAAAGCCAGGATGACGACAGCCAGAACAATGAAGAAGACCAGCCCGAGCCAGAAGAAAACAATGAAGGCGGTTCGGAAGAGGATCAGGGCAGCGATTCGTCTGAAAGTGATGATTCCGATACGTCCAGCGATGACAGTCAGGCAGGCGAGACAGAAGCCGCTGACGCTTCATCTGACGATATGGATGAGGATTCGGACGCTGATGCGGAGATTCCCGGCGAATCAAGGCGGCCAAATCAACCGTTTTCCAATCTCGGCGCGGAAAGTGGTTACAAGATCTATACGCAGGAGTTTGACGAGACGACCGATGCGGAAGAGCTGTGCGACGAGGCTGAATTGGAGCGCCTGCGCGCGTTTCTCGACAAGCAGCTTGCCAATCTTTCCGGCGTGGTCGGTCGTCTGGCCAACAGGTTGCAGCGCCGCCTGATGGCGCAGCAGAACCGTTCCTGGGATTTCGATCTGGAAGAGGGCTACCTCGATAGCGCCCGGCTTGTCCGTGTCGTTATCGACCCGACACAGCCGCTTTCTTATAAAATGGAGCGCGATACGGATTTCCGCGATACCGTGGTTACACTGCTCATCGATAATTCCGGTTCGATGCGTGGTCGGCCTATCACAGTTGCCGCGACCTGTGCCGATATTCTTGCACGCACGCTGGAGCGTTGCGGCGTAAAGGTTGAAATCCTCGGCTTCACCACGAAGGCGTGGAAGGGCGGGCAAGCGCGTGAGGCGTGGCTGGAGCGTGGCAAGCAAGCCAATCCGGGCCGCCTGAATGATCTGCGCCATATCGTCTACAAACGCGCTGATGCGCCATGGCGGCGCTCCCGGCGCAACCTCGGCCTGATGATGCGTGAGGGGTTGCTCAAGGAGAACATCGACGGTGAAGCGCTGATCTGGGCGCATCAACGTCTGCTGGCGCGTCCTGAGCAGCGCCGCATTCTGATGATGATTTCAGATGGTGCGCCCGTCGATGACAGCACTTTATCGGTTAATCCGGGTAATTATCTTGAGCGGCATTTGCGGGCGGTTATCGAAGAGATCGAAACCAAATCGCCTGTCGAGCTTATCGCTATCGGTATCGGCCATGATGTCACGCGTTATTACCGCCGTGCGGTGACGATTGTCGATGCGGAAGAACTGGCGGGCGCGATGACCGAGCAATTGGCCTCTCTGTTTGAGGAACAGGGACGTGCGACGGCCAAAAAAGCCGGGCGCCGATAGGATGAAATCAGCTGCGCTGCTTTGCTGGCGCGTCTGGTTGACATTGGCCTTTGCCGTGGCCGCTTCCATGGCGTTGGCGCAAGAACCAGGCGTTTTGCCTATACAGATCAAATCCCGGACCATCTCCAACTTTCAACTCGGCTCTGCCGAAACCCGTTTCGGTCCGCTTGAATTTGTTGGCGGTTTGGACATGTCATCCACAAATGCCCGATTTGGCGGCATGTCCGTCTTTCATTTTCTCGATTCAGGACATCGCTTTCTTGGTGTTATCGATACGGGCTCCTGGTATGCGGGGAAAATTTTACGCGATGCTCAGGGCAGGCCAGCATCGGTCAAAGATTATCTGTTGGCCCCTATTCTGGATGCAGACGGTTTGCCGCTCGATGGCAAGCGGGATTCAGATGCCGAGGGCATGAATGTCTCGGGTCAGAAGGTCACGGTGTCTTTTGAACGTAATCACCGGATTGCCGAATATGAGCTTGATCCGGAGAGTTTTGCCTCGCGGCCGAAAATCCTGCCACTGCCTATTCCAAGAGAAGAGCTGAGAATCAATCGCGGCATTGAAACCATCGCCTATGCGCCTGCAAATAGTCCACTGAGCGGTGCACGCGTTGCCGTGACAGAGATGAGCCTGAACAAGGCTGGCGATATTTTTGCAGCTGTTCTTGAGGGGCCGCGCAAAGGAATATTCCATGTCCAGCGCAAGGATGGCTTTGATATTAGCGATGGAGACTTTCTGCCCGGTGGTGATCTTCTGCTGCTAGAGCGCAAGTACAGCTTCATCACTGGCGTCAGCATACGCCTTCGGCTTATCCCAGGCGATGCAATCAAGCCCAATGCAACGGTCGACGGGCCGATACTTCTTAATGCCGATCTGAGCTATCAGATCGACAATATGGAAGGGCTGGACGTCTGGAGGGCCGCGGATGGTTCCACGCGCGTCTCAATGATCTCGGACGACAATTTCTCAGTCGTCCAACGAAATCTCTACCTGGAATTCCGGCTGGCCGAATAAATGGCAGGGGCGAAGATGGCGAGGATTGCGCCATAGGGCACCAGCATGACCACTGCCATGATGATTTTGACGAAGAGGTCGCCGAAACCCAGTGATGCCCATAGCGGGATTTGCGTGCCGAGGAATGATACAGGCATGGCAAGCGACGAATCGGGCTGGCCTGTCATCGCGTCAATCCATGCAAACCGCGCAGCAAACGCGATGGAAAAGAACAGCAACGTGTCCAGCAAAGACCCGAAGATTGCCGATGCAAAGGGGGCTTTCCACCAGGTCATTTGGCGCAATTTGTTGAAGACGATTATATCGAGAAGCTGGGCTGTAAGAAAAGCAGTGCCAGATGCAATGGCGATGCGCGGTGTTGCCAGCCAGATGGACAGGACAACGGCAATAGCAAAACCCGCATAGACAACGCGCCGGGCAAAGTGGGGGCCGAATCTTCGGTTCGAAAGATCGTTTACCAGAAAAGCTATTGGATAAGTGAACGCGCCATAGGTGAGGATCTCACCCATTCCGAAATGATTGAACGGATATTGCACGAGGAAATTGGACGCAGCCACGACTGCGCACATGGCCAGAACGGGCAAAACAAAATCAGACAGGGAATAAGCGCGGCTGAGCGGCATTTTTTTATCCTGGGTAATGGAACCAGCAACAATAAGGCCAGCATATGCTGGCCCTGATGATCAAGCAATGAAGAAGCGCTGATTAAGCAGCAGCAACCGGAGCTTCGAGAAGCTTCTTGGCAATCTGACGCTTCAGGAGACGGGCGCGCTGCGACAGCTCCTTCTCGTCAGCCTTGACCAAAAATGCATCCAGACCACCGCGATGCTCAACGCTGCGAAGCGCATGAGCTGTAACGCGCAGACGATAGCTCTGACCCATAGCTTCGGAGATCAGTGTTACCTGGCAAAGATTCGGCAAAAAGCGGCGGCGCGTACGATTGTTCGCGTGGCTCACATTGTTGCCGTACTGGACCGACTTGGCGGTCAATTCACATGTGCGGGACATTGGGTCTCACCTTTAAATTTCATTCCCGCCGATCCAGATTTTGTCTATTGCCATCGCATGTTGCCACGCAGCGGCTCAGCTTTCGGAAAGGCGGCCTATTGGGAAGTTGCGTTTCTATAGTGATATGAGCCTTACGCGTCAAGTGCATATCTACGCTGTTTGGCCCATGCTCTGTGCATTTCGTCAGGATCATACAGTGTTTAACACAACTTTGCCTGCTTTATAACCGAGCAGTTGCGTGAGGGACCATGTTAGATGAGAAACGACAAATGAGAGCCAAATGGCATTCCTCCAGTCGAGCATTGGCGGCAATCTGCCTTGCCGCATCCGCTGGCATGGCGACGAGTGCTGCAAATGCCGCACAAGCCTTTAAGTCCGAATACAGGGTTTCGCTCTATGGGCTGACCATTGCGAAAGCCAGTTTTTCGACAAATGTCTCGGACAGCCAAACCTATGAAGTCAGCGGCGAACTGATGAGTTCGGGACTTGGCAGCCTTTTTGACGATACGAGCGGCACGCTGGATGCGAGGGGGCAATATGGCAAAGCCGGTCCGGTGCCAGGTTCCTATGTGGTGAAGTACAAACATGGCAAGCGCAACAAGACGACATCGATTGCTTTCACCAACGGCAATGTGACCGAAACGGTCAATGTGCCGCCAATCAAGAAGAAGAAAAACTGGGTGGAGCTGAAACCTGATGATCTGAAATCCGTTGCTGATCCTATTTCCGGTGTGATGGTCGCTGCGGATAATCTGGATCAGGTCTGCACAAAGACCCTGCCTATGTATGACGGTCAAACCCGTATTGACCTTAAACTCTCGCCAGACGGCAGACCTCAGCCATTCGCAACGAAAGGCTTCAAGGGCGATGCAATTACCTGTACAGCCAAATTTGTACCGATTTCTGGATATCAGTCGGGGCGAAAAGCCATCGAATATCTGAAAAACTCCAGCAAGATCAGTATGACCTTTGCATCACTCGACAAGTCCGGTATCTATTCGCCGGTGCAGGCGAAGATCGGCACGCAGATCGGCACGGTGACTGTTTACGCGACCCGTTTCGAAAAGACACAGTAAGCGGCTGCGCGCCGCCTGTTGATTTGGGGGCAGCGTGGCTACTTTTGTTGGGTTTCTCGCAGTTATTATGTGGGCGATGCTCGCCCTCTTTACTGATGTGTCGGGCAAGGTGCCGCCATTCCAGCTGACCGCAATGACATTCGCCATTGGCGCGAGCCTTGGGCTGATATCATGGATATGGCGACCCGGCGCTGCGAGACATTTGCGACAGCCACTCAAGGTCTGGATGCTCGGCGTTATCGGCCTCTTCGGCTATCATTTTCTTTACTTCACGGCGTTGCGTAACGCCCCCGCAGTCGATGCAAGCCTGATCGCCTATTTGTGGCCATTGCTCATTGTTGTGGGGTCTGCGCTGATGCCGGGTGAACGTCTGCGCTGGTTTCATATTGTCGGGACGCTGCTTGGTCTGTCTGGCACCGCGCTGATCATCACCAAGGGCGGCGGGCTTGGTTTCGACCCGCAATATAGTTTCGGCTACGCGATGGCGGGCCTTTGCGCGCTCACATGGGCGGGCTACTCGCTGCTGTCACGCCGCTTCGTCGAGGTGCCAACGGACGCGGTAACAGGTTTTTGCATCGCAACCTCGATACTCTCGCTGATTTCGCATCTGCTGCTTGAGCAGACCATATGGCCGGAAGGACTGGTTCAGTGGCTGGCTGTGCTCGGACTCGGGCTGTTTCCGGTCGGTGCAGCATTCTATGTATGGGATTACGGCGTCAAGCGCGGTAATATTCAGGTGCTGGGCGCATCCAGCTATGCCGCGCCGCTGCTATCGACGCTTGTATTGATTATCGCTGGTGTGACTGAGCCAACAACACGCGTGTTGCTTGCATGCGCCTTGATTACGCTCGGTGCGGTGCTTGCTGCCAAGGATATGCTGCTGAAAAAGAATCAGGGTTCCCAGCCGGGTTCGGCCATTTCGAACTGAGCAAAGTTGAAGCCCGGGGCGACCGTGCAGCCGACCAGAGTCCAGTCACCAAGACTTTTCGCCATCTGCCAGTGCCCTGCGGGAACAACAGCCTGTGGCCGCTGGCCATTGGCGATACCCATACCAAGTGTTTGTGTCGTCACAGGTTCTTTGTCGGATGCTATGGAAAGCTCCAATGGCGCGCCGCCATAATAGTGCCAGACCTCGGACGCATCCTTTACGCGATGCCATGCAGATACTTCACCTTTTTCGAGCAGAAAATAGATTGCAGTGGAGTATCCGCGCTTGCAGACTTGCGGTTCCGCCTTGTTGTCGCGGAAGGTTTCGATATAGGCGCCACCTTCCGGATGGGGTTCAAGCCCGAGAATTTCCTTGATCTGTTTTGCGGTCAATTCCATCAGAAATGATCCTTCCGTTTACGAATCTCAGCAAAGACAGCCTCGTCGCTGGAATTGTCCATTTTAAGATTTCTGCGAATGGCAGGATCGTGCCAGCGCAGGAAGGGATTGGTTGCCATCTCGCGTAGTATGGTGGTGGGTAAAGTGGGCTGTCCTGCAGTGCGAAGCACTGTGATTTCCCTGGCACGCTCTTTCAAGGCCGAATTATCAGGGTCGATTGACAAGGCGAAGCGTGCATTGCTTTCGCTATATTCATGCCCGCAATAGACCTGCGTATCGCCGGGCAAGGCGACGAGTTTTTGCAGGGACTTGAACATTGTAGCAGGTGTGCCTTCCAGCAGTCGGCCGCAGCCAAGGGAAAATAAGGTATCACCAGCAAAAAGCACTTTTGCGGCAGGAATGAAGAACGAGATCTCACCGTTTGTGTGTCCGGGGGTAGAAATCACCTCGATGTCAAAACTGCCAAACTGAAAATGATCGCCATGGCTCAGCGTGCGATCAATACCGGGAATTTGCGATTTCTCATCTTCGGGACCAACAATTTCAACGCCAAAGCGTTTCTTCAGAGCGAGATTTGCCTCGACGTGATCCTGATGGTGATGGGTGGTGAGAATATGCGTCAGTGTCCACCCGCGGCGCTTGAGCGCATCGAGAATGGGCTGCTCTTCCGGCGCATCAATGGATGCGGTGAGATTTGTTTCCGGATCATGGATGAGGACGCCGAAATTATCGCTTCGGGCGGAAAACTGTTCGATCTGCAAGTTGGTCATCTAGCTTCTCTTCATTCTGTCATAACCAAGATAGGCCGCCGTCATGGATGCGCAAGCCATTGCGCGGGCATTTTCTTGAGTTTAGCCAATAGCGTGGTAGTTTGCCCGCCATGCATCTCGATATCATCGATCTTCGGACTTTTTACGCGTCGACCCTCGGTCATATGACGGAGCGTTCGATCACAATGGCGCTTGCCTCCATGTGGCCGAAGCTCCCCGGCGAGCGCCTTGTCGGTCTGGGTTATGCTGCTCCCTATCTCGACAGGTTTCGTGCTGATACGGAGCGGACCTTTGCCTTCATGCCAGCAGGGCAGGGTGCGGCGAGTTGGCCCTCGATGGAGCCTTCATCAACGGCGCTGATTTTCGAGGAAGAACTGCCTCTGCCAGATTCGGCAGTGGACAGAATATTGCTTATGCATGCGCTGGAACATGCCGAAGACCCGCGCGAAACATTGAAAGAAATGTGGCGGGTGTTGGCTCCCAATGGTCGTCTTGTTATTGTCGTGCCCAACCGGCGCGGTCTGTGGGCACGCTTCGAGCATACGCCTTTCGGGAGCGGCAGGCCCTATAGCCGCAGCCAGCTCATTAGCCTGTTGCGGGAGACGAATTTTACTCCCGGGCCATGGGGCGAGGCGCTGTTCTTTCCGCCGTCTTCTCGACGCTGGATGATGCGCCTGTCAGCGCTGTTTGAGCGAATGGGCAGGCGATTCTGGCCGATGTTCTCCGGTGTGCTTATTGTGGAGGCGCAAAAGCGTGTCTATCAGGGCCTGCCAGTGGCAAAACGCACGTCACGCCGCGTCTTTGTGCCTGTGCTTTCTCCGCAAGGTACGGCCATGCGGCGCGATGGTCCTGAAGAAGATTAGCGCCGCAGCAGAAATACCGCCTGTTGGCCGAAAAGGTTCCAGAAGCCCCAAGGCATGTTAAAGCCAAGGCGCTGACCCAAGGCGTTCAGCGCGACGGCAGATTCCACATGCGCGCCAACTTCTTTTGTCATGTCGACAAAATCGTTAATGGTGCAGAAATGAATGTTTGGCGTGTCATACCAGCTATAGGGCAGCTCTTTGGTGACGGGCATACGGCCATTGATGGCTAGCGAGGCGCGCATGCGCCAGTGGCCGAAATTGGGAAATGAGACGATGGCCTTTTCGCCAATACGCAACAGCTCGGTGAGAACATATTTCGGGTTGCGGGTCGCCTGCAATGTCTGGCTGAGGATCACGTAGTCAAAGCCGCCATCGGGATAATATTTCAAATCGCTGTCCGCATCGCCCTGAATGACGGAAAGACCGCGGGCAACAGATTCGTTGACGCCCTTTTGCGAAAGCTCGACGCCGCGACCGTCAACATTTTTTGTTGTCTGCAACAGATCCAGCAATTCGCCGTCGCCGCAACCGACATCCAGCACACGCGAACCGGGCTCGATCAGTGAAGCGATAACGGCAAAATCAACGCGGGGATGACTATTGATACTCATGATGGAAGAAGCCCCTTGGCGCGCGCTGCCGAACGCAGGAAGCCATTGACGGCTGAAAACATCTCCGGCTCGTCCAGCAAAAATGAATCATGGCCGCGATCCGATTCAATCTCAACAAATGAAACCGAAGCGCCAGCTGCATTCAGGGCATGGGCAACAGTGCGGCTTTCACTGGTCGGGAACAGCCAGTCACTTGTGAAGGAGACAATACAGAAGCGGGTCTTTGATCCGGCAAAGGCATCGGCAAGCCGCCCCTCGTGTTCGGCTGCCAGATCAAAATAATCCATGGCACGTGTCATATAGAGATATGAGTTGGCATCGAAACGCTCAACAAATGTGCTGCCTTGATGGCGCAGATAACTCTCGATCTGAAAATCTGCATCAAAGCCGAATGTCACATTCTGCCGATCTTGCAGATTGCGCCCGAACTTGTTGTGCAGGGCAGTTTCCGACAGATAGGTGATGTGGGCCGCCATGCGGGCAACCGAAAGCCCCTTGCGCGGTACTGTGCCAGCCTCCAGATAGAGGCCATCTTTCCATTCAGGATCAGCCATCACGGCCTGACGCCCGACCTCGTGAAACGCAATGTTCTGCGAGGAATGGCGCGCGCCGGTAGCCAGCGCTACCGCTGCAAAAACCTTGTCGGAATGGCTGGAGGCCCATTCCAGAACCTGCATGCCGCCCATGGAGCCGCCAACAACGGCGAAGAGCTGCTTGATGCCGAAATGCTCGACCAGCATTGCCTGTGCACGCACCATGTCGGCAATGGTAATGATAGGAAGATCAAGCGCATAGGGCTTGCCCGTCGCCGGATTGATCGAGGCTGGACCGGTCGAGCCGAGACAACCGCCGAGCACGTTCGAGCAAAGAACGAAATAGCGATCCGTATCTATCGGTTTGCCGGGACCCACGAGCAGTTCCCACCAGCCGGACTTGCCGGTCACAGGGTGTACATTTGCCACGTGCTGGTCACCTGTCAGAGCATGACAAATCAGGATCGCATTGGATTTATCCTCATTCAGCGTACCGTAGGACTGATAGGCGATCCGGAAAGGCGAAAGCGATACACCGCTATCGAGGTTCAAAGGCTTGTCTGCGCCAAACTCAACCACCGGACTGTGGGGGTTCGTCGCTTCGTGACTTTTCGATGCTTTGTAAGCGGTGGGGCGGGTGGTTTTGGTCATATTGGTGCTGATTTGCGTAGAGTTCCTGCTGAAACAGATTGGGGCGTAGCTACGGTCGCGCATGGGCCAAAGTCAAGTTGTTCTCGACATCTCGTCTCCAGACAGTTATGTCCGCGACGGAGTTTTTTGCCGCTACACGGGTGAACAATCATGTCAACGACACTGCAAGACCTACGTCCAACACCAAAAACCGGTTTGCTTGATATCGCGGCCTATGTGCCCGGCAAGGAACATGTGCATGGTGTGGCCAAGGTCTATAAGCTGTCATCAAACGAATCTCCACTGGGCGCGAGCAAGCTTGCGATTGAAGCATTCAGTGCCGCTGCCAAAAATCTCGAAATATATCCGGACGGTCAGGCGACTGCCTTGAAGCAGGCCATTGCCGAAGTGCATGGCCTGAATGCCGGAAACATTCTTTGCGGCAATGGGTCTGATGAGTTGCTTGGCCTGCTGTGCCAGACCTATCTGGCACCTGGTGACGAGGCCATTTATACCGAGCATGGCTTCATGGTGTATAAGATTTACATCATGGCCGCCGGTGGCACGCCGGTTATTGCCAAGGAAAAGAACGAGCAGGCCGAAGTTGACGCGATTCTGAGTGCGGTTACCTCCCGCACCAAGATCGTGTTTCT
The DNA here is from genome assembly GCF_054796155.1 of Phyllobacterium sp. K27. NCBI lineage: Bacteria > Pseudomonadati > Pseudomonadota > Alphaproteobacteria > Hyphomicrobiales > Phyllobacteriaceae > Phyllobacterium > Phyllobacterium sp. K27. The sequence goes on from NZ_CM139240.1 coordinate 967,547, forward strand.
TGCCAATCCGAACAATCCGACAGGCACTTACCTTCCTTTCGAGGAAGTCCGCCGCCTGCATGCGGGATTGCCGAAGAATGTGCTGCTGGTGCTCGATGCGGCCTATGCGGAATATGTTCGCCGGAACGATTATGAGTCTGGTGTAGAACTCGTTTCATCGTCTGAAAACGTGGTGATGACACGCACATTCTCAAAAATTCATGGACTTGCCGCTTTGCGCATCGGCTGGATGTTCGCACCGGGTCACGTCGTCGATGCGGTTAACCGGATTCGCGGGCCATTCAATTTGAACTCGGCAGCCATTCTGGCCGGTGCTGCGGCGATCCGTGATCGGGCGCATGTCGATCAGGCGATTGCATTCAATGAAAAATGGCTCCCATGGCTGACCGAGCAGCTGACAGCGCTTGGACTGCGGGTAACGCCATCGGTCGGAAATTTTCTTCTTGTGCATTTCCCCGATGATGCGACCAAATCGGCGGAAGCGGCTGATACCTATTTGACGAGCAAGGGCTATATTTTGCGCCGCGTTGCGGGATACGGATTTCCCAACGCGTTGCGCCTTACCATTGGATCCGAAGAAGCCAATCGCGGCGTAGTCGCTGCACTCTCCGAATTCCTGAAGTAAAAAATGTCCAAAACTCATTTCAATACAATCGCACTGATCGGCATCGGCCTGATCGGCTCGTCATTGGCACGCGTGATCAAACGCCAAGGTCTGGCCGATCATGTTATCATTTCCACCCGCAGCGAAAGCACATTGGCACGGGCGAAAGAGCTTGGCCTTGGGGATGCTTACACGCTTGATAGCGCGCAAGCCGTCGAAAATGCCGATCTCGTCGTGGTTTCCGTCCCTGTCGGCTCGTCCGGCGCTGTTGCAAAACAGATTGCGGCCTCTTTGAAACCGGGCGCAATCATTACCGATGTGGGGTCAACCAAAAGCTCTGTCATCGCGCAGATGCAGCCGGAACTGCCTGCAAATGTGCATTTCATTCCGGGGCATCCGCTGGCAGGAACGGAATATTCCGGACCAGATGCCGGTTTTGCGGACCTGTTTATCAATCGCTGGTGCATTCTAACGCCGCTTGAGGGCACTGACGTGGAGGCCGTCGAAAAGCTGAAGACATTCTGGGAAGCCTGCGGCTCGCGGCTCGACACAATGGACCCGGCGCATCATGACCGGGTTCTGGCCATTGTTTCGCATCTGCCGCATTTGATTGCCTATAATATTGTCGGTACAGCCAGCGATCTTGAAGAAGTCACCAACTCGGAAGTTATCAAATATTCCGCTTCGGGTTTCCGCGACTTTACCCGTCTTGCGGCATCCGACCCGACCATGTGGCGCGACGTGTGCCTGCACAACAAGGATGCGATCCTTGAAATGCTGGCACGGTTTTCCGAAGATCTTGCATCATTGCAGCGTTCTGTGCGCTGGGGCGATGGCGATGCGCTGTTCGATCTTTTTACCCGCACGCGTGCGGTACGGCGCGGTATTATCGATGCCGGACAGGAAATCGATGCACCTGATTTTGGACGCCAGAAGGCGACACCATAATCACAGGGATGGCAGGCGTCCGATGCGGATGAAACCCACTGACATTTTCCCCTTTTTCACGGTGATAGGGAGTGTCGGTGCGCCGCTTGCGTCTTTGGGGACGAATGCCATCGCCTGAAGCACGGATGAGATTGTGCTTTCTTCGTCAGGCAGAATGCTCCGCATTGCCTGAGCCACACCTTCCGGATTGCGCATGGTCACGTTGAAGTCGCCGCTGATCCGGCCTTCCTCATCGACCGAGAACGGGCCGGAAATCGCGATGCCGCTGCCATCGGCAAAGCCCAGATCAACATTGTTCAACAGGCCCGATTGGCCGCGCAATATGCTCGCATCGCGTTCCGACTTGGCGAGAAGCGCAAAGCCATTCTCCAGCTCGATATCGGCAGCGCCAGTCAGTTCAGGCAAGGGATGCTCATAGACAATATTGTCCGCAATTTTAAGCTTCTCGAAAGACCATGCAATGCTCATCTTTGGCTCTGCGGTTGAAAAGCTCAACCGGCCCCCCTGCATAATGGCGATGGGGGCTGTCCCTGCTGGCGTATTGCGCTGGTTGACGACAATATCATTGCCCTCAACCGAAAGCTGTTTGGGCAGCGGCTTGTCGAGGCGGACATTGGAGCCAAGATTCTTCCAGCTGATATCCAAAGGTATCATGCCGGGCGCATCGACCGAGGCTGGCCCTTCGATACGGCTGACGATACGCATTGGATCGTAAATCTGAGCGGTGGCATTGAAACTGCCCGCCACGACGGATAGGTTTTTTGCCTTATCGGCCCAACCGACTTTTGTGCAGTCAAGGCCAAGTCTGAGGGGATAGCCGTCGGCCCCTGCATTATCGCAGGTTACATCAATGCCTTTTTCCTTGAAGGCCGCAAGGTTGGTGGCGACACGCGATTCAAGCTGATTGGCCAGATAAAACCAGCCGCCTGTGTAGATGATTCCGAGCAAGATGATGAAGCCCGCCAGGTATTTGAGAAGCTTGCCCGACTTGCGGGTTTCGGTGGTGCTGCTTGACGGCATGGTGCGGCTCTCGCTATCGGTCAGAAGATGATGTGATTCAAATTCAGCTATCAGGATGGATATGGGCGATTTTTGGGTCTTTGGCTATGGTTCACTCATGTGGAAGCCCGGCTTTGCACATGTAGAGACGCATCATGCTCGTCTTCATGGCTATCGCAGGGCGCTGTGCGTGCGCTCCTATGTGCATCGTGGAACGCCGGAACGGCCGGGGCTTGTGCTTGGGCTGGATCGGGGTGGCTCATGCCTTGGCATGGCATTTCGCGTGCCCGGCGAGCTTGAAGATGAGGTGATTGCCTATCTGCGCGAGCGCGAGCTTGTCACCCATGTTTATCTGGAGCGCCGTCTCGGCGTGCGGCTTCCCGATGGCCGGAGGGTCGAAGCATTGACCTACATCGTCGATCGCAATCACGTGCAGTACGCAGGATCGCTCTCAGTTGGCGAAGCTGCGGAGGCCGTTTGCGGATCGGTCGGCGTATCGGGCCGCAATGAGGACTATGTGCACAACACGCTTGACCATATGCGCAAGATGAATATTCGCGACCACTGGATGGAAGCGGTGGCTGCTGCTGTGGATCACGATAAGCCTTAGACTTTAAATCGTAACACCCAGTTCTTTCAGCCGCCTGACGGCGCTGGGAGGCATTGGCGGCGGGTTGGCAGATGTTGCTGCTTCGACCAGCAATTCGTCACAGGCTGCCTCTGTGACCTCCTGGAGCTTCTTCAGAAAGGCATCATTGTCCAAGCCCGGTTGGATGGGCGGCAGGATACGGCAGCGAATGACGCCGGGATAACGCAGGAACCTGCGGCGGGGCCAATAGAGACCTGCATTGTGAGCAATGGGCAGGACCGGTACACCGAGTTCTCCATAGATATGGGCAACGCCGTACTTGTAAGCGGGCGGGGCACCGGGGCTGGTCCGTGTGCCTTCGGGATAGATCATCAATTGCCTGCCACCCGATACGGCTTTATGGGCGCCTTTGACGGCAGTTTTCATTGCCGCAGAGCGTTTGCCACGATCAATAGGCACCATTTTCATTTTCTGGATGTACCAGCCGAAAAGTGGAATCCACATCAGCTCGCGCTTGAGAATGTAAACCGGGTCCGCAATATAGGGCAGAAATGCGTAGGCATCCCAGAATGATTGATGTTTCGGCGCGCAGATATAGGGGCCATCCGGAATATTCTCCAGCCCCTCAATTTCCATATCCGTTCCGGCGAAAACCTTCTGCAACCAGAGATTTGACCTTGCCCAATTCTTCGGAATGGCCCAGGCCTGTTTGCGTGGGCTTAGAAAGTAATAGGGCGTGAAAATGATCATCTGGACGATCAGATTCAGGTAGAACAGCACATTGAAGATGATCGACCGGATAATTGTCATGGGGGTCTCGTTGGGGTTGCAGGCTTGTAATGCGTGGTTCGCCGGGGTTTGGTTAGCCCTTAATCTGGTGAAATAGTTTACTCGTTGCATTTGAAAGACTGTCCGGTAATCGGGCGCGGACAGCGGCCCCAAGATATTTGACATACTCCATCAACAGAACACGGACCACCTGTCCTCGCGTTATCCAGTCTCCCTCCCTCGGATTTGTGTTGGTGATAGGGTAGGCAATGAACTCTATTTCCTGCGAAGCACGGTTAAGTTCGAGCATGGTGCGCGGTATGTGGTAATTGTTGGTAACAACGATCACCCGCTTGTAGTGGTTGGCGCTTGCCCATTTGATACTTTCCACGGCATTGCCGACCGTATCGAGGGCGGATCGGTCAATATCCACGCAGCATTCGAATAATGTTGCATCGCCACCAGTGACACGTTGCAATTCGCTGCGCTTTGTTGAGGGATGCACGCCGCTGATGAACAAACGTTCGCCGCGTTTGTTCTTAAGCAATTTCAATGCCCCCTCGATACGCGAATAGCCACCTGTCAGGACCACAATACCGTCAGCAGGCTCGGTAATATCGGGGATACTGAGTGTAGTGACACGATCGCTGAAGACAATGAATCCCCCGATGAACAAGCCTACAGCGAGGATAGCCAGCAGCAACAGAAACCGCACGAAATATCGGCCCACGATCGCAAACAATCGGCGAGCCGGGGCTGCGCCCGCATCGGGAGGTTTGCTGCTGCTGTCGTTAAGGCCGTCCATCTTATGCCGTAAATGCCTTGCTTGAGAGTGCTCTGTGTTGTCTGCCGCTGGAACAAGCAGCGCGTCCATAGACAAAACTTGCTCTAGGTATCGCGATTTTCGCCCGTGCGTCCATCAACCTGCCTTAAATGCGCTATGACGGTCATTCGTGTTGTAATCATGGTCAGAAGGCTAACCGCCAGTATGATGAAGATTACGCCCGTATATCCGCCCGATCCAATGGAGAAATTGCCGAAGAGGGCTGTTGCCTGATCGGCCTCGGGTGTCGCAAGATTACGCGATGACCACCATCCGACCATCAGAAAAATAAATATGGCAAGGGCGCCGCCAAAGGCCGCACCTTTGAGTGCTGTCCAGAAAAAGTGGCGCTCGAATTGGCGGGCTACAAATTTTTGTTCGGCGCCGATAAAATGGAGCACTTCGATAATATGGCCGTTGCCGGCCATGGCTCCCCGCGTGGCAAAAATTACGGTGAGGATGGTTGCTGCAACGACAAGAGAAAGCACGCCGGTACCGATAAGAACTGTCGAGCGCGCCATGGAAACCAGCCGGTCGACCCATGTGCGATGGTCGTCGAAACTGGCTGCCGGTATTTGCCCGACAAGCATGCTGCGCAGAGCTGCGAAATCCGGAGGCGAGGCTTCGTCCAGTGTAACAACCACCAGCCGGGGAACAGGCAACTCGTCAATATCGAGCCCGGTTCCAAGCCAAGGTTCGAGAAGACGTGCCGTCGCATCCCGGTCAATGATCCGTGTGGATTTGACGCCTGCAAACCCTTGGGCAATCCTGCTCGCCTCAGCCAGCATTGCCTCCATGTCCTGACCTTCCACAGGTCTGATCTGGATTGTGGCTTCGGTGGAAATCTGGCTTTGCCAGGTCGCAGCTGTTGTTTGAACAAGGCTGACGGCGCCGACGGTGAGACAGGCGAGAAAAGTCATGATGGCTATGACGATCATCAGCGCATGCCCGACCACATTGCCCGCAGGAACGATCGGTGCCTGTCCGCTGCCTTTGCGAATGCGGACCCAAAGCCTGTCAGCCAATTGCGTGGCTCGATCCTTGAGGATTGCGGCATCAATCATAAACATCGAGCCTCCCCTGATCGAGAATCATACGCCGTGCATTGATCTGATCCATCAGAGTGAGATCGTGAGTTGCTATAACAACGGCTGTTCCGGAACGGTTCAACTCGCCGAAAAGGCGCAGGAGACGCCGTGCCAAGGGCGGATCGACATTGCCTGTTGGCTCGTCGGCAAGCAGGATTTCCGGCTGATCTATCAGTGCACGGGCGATGGCCGCACGCTGTTTTTCACCGCCGGACAGCACAGGCGGCAGCACATGCATACGCTCGCCAAGGCCCACCCAATGCAAAAGCTCTTCGACTTCTGCGCGATACGTGGCTTCTTCCTTGCCGCGTACCCGTAAGGGCAGAGCAACGTTTTGATAGGTGGTCATATGATCGAGCAGTCGAAAATCCTGAAACACCACGCCGATACGCCGACGCAGCATTGGCATTTCGCTGGATGAGATAGTCGCGATGTCCTTGCCAAAGACGGTGATGGAACCGCGCGTTGGCTTGAGGGTCATGAACAAAAGGCGCAGCAATGACGTTTTACCCGCGCCGGAAGGTCCGGTTAGGAACTGAAATGATCGCGGCGATATGTGGAGGCTGACATCGCGCAAGACCTCCGGGCCCATCCCGTACCGCAATCCGACATTCTCAAAACGAATCAAGTGTGCTTTCCGATCTTATCTGCAATGTGTTCTATTTTGCGCAAGGCGATTTGACCACCCCAACAAACGTGAACCAGCATGACTGGAAACATGAATTTTATGCGGCGGCGCAGGTTTTTGCATTTTGGCTGGTGATCGGGCTATAGGTGCAAAGAAGAATTCGGTCTGAAAACGCACTACAGGAAGCTTGCATGCCAAAAGTCGGGACTAAAAATATCGATGTTCTTTTCAGTGCCGAAACAATTGCTGCGCGCAATCTCGAGCTTGCCAATGCAATCGTAGCAAGCAATTTTGAGAACCTGCTGGTTATATCGATCCTCAAGGGCTCGTTCATTTTTGCTGCTGATTTGATCCGCGCCATGCATGATGCCGGTGCAGAACCGGATGTCGAGTTCATCACTGTTTCCAGTTATGGTAAGGGTACAGAAAGCACGGAAGTGCGACTTTTGCGCGATATTGACAGCGATGTGCATGGCCGTGATGTGCTTCTGATCGACGACATTCTTGAATCAGGACGTACACTGAAATTCACGCGGCAGCTTATGCTGGAACGCGGTGCGCGCAATGTCTATATCGCCGTGTTGCTGGACAAGAGCGTCAAACGCAAGACCGAGATAGAGGCCGACTTCAAAGGCTTTGAATGCCCGGACTATTTCGTTGTCGGTTACGGCATGGACGTTGGTCATTCATTCCGCCAACTGCCTTATGTCGGCGTGGTCAGAGATTAAGAAACCCCCTCCCGTCGCTTCGCTCGCCCTCCCCACAAGGGGGAGGGTAATTGGTATTTAATCCTGAGATAATCGCGTTCTCAGGAAACAAACTCGGCCTCTACCCTCCCCCTTGTGGGGAGGGAGGCTGCGGAGCAGCAGGGAGGGGTTAGCTTGATCTCTGATCAGTTGAAGTTGAGCAGGCGCTCAAGGTAGTCCTTTTCCATTTGCGGGCTCAGCGAATTGCCGAGGCGCTTGCGGATGGCATCGAGAATTTCGCGCGCCCGTTGGATATCGATCTCTCCGGGGACCTTATTGCCGCCGCGCTCATTATAATCGCCTCCTCCGGGTTGCGGGCGTCCAAGAGGATCACGTCCACCACTTTGCTGGCGACCACCCGGTCCGGTTTGCCCCTCCTGTCCCATTGCCTCCTGCATCTGTTTCATCATGTCCTGACCACCGCGACGCAGCGCATCCAGCGCATCGCTTTGCTGGCCGAGTGCCTGACCTCCATCCGCCTGACCGAGCGACTTGCCGGCATCGCCCATTGATTTGCCGGCCTGACCAAACCCTTCGCCGGGCTTGATGCCCATGCCTTCCAGATCTTTCATCAACTGGTCGAGTTGGGATTGGAGATCGCTTTGACCTTGCTGAAGATCGCGCAGGGCCTTGGCGATCTCCTCTTCGGACATCTGCTCTTGTTTGCCCTGTTCGCCCTCGCCAAAATCCTGCTGCATGCCCTGCTGTCGCTGCTGCTCCAGCCGATGGGTCTGGTTCATCATATCCTGTTGACGGCGCATCAGCTCGCCAAGCTTATTCATTTGCTCCGTCATCTGTCCCTGCTGCCCTTGTTGAGCCTGTTGCTGCTGGCCCATCTGCAGGTTGTTCATCATATTTTCGAGTTCGGACAATAATTGCTGTGCCTGATCTTTCGAGCCCTGCCTGGCAAGCTCCTCGATCTGGTTCAGCATTTTATCAATATCCTCCTGCCGCAATAGTCTGGCATTCGGATCTGGCATCTGCGCCATGTTCGGATTCTTCTGAGCCTTTTGCGCGAATTCACGCAAATATTCATTCATCGCGTTCCGCAGCTCGGCCATGCGTTTTTCAATTTCTTCCTGGCTGGCTCCCTTTTCGAGGGCAGACTTTAATGCCTCCTGCGCTTGCCGCAAGCGGCGTTCCGCATCGGACAGTGCGCCATCCTCAATACCGCGAGCGACCTCCCACATATAGGCCACAACCTCACGCAGTTGATCGTCGCTTTTTGCAAGATCAAGGCGGGAGCGAACGCTGCGCAACGCAAGATAATGCGTTGCATTTTTGATCGTCTCTTCCGGCCACAATGTGATTGCGTCCAGCATTTCCAGCACATTTGGCTTGGCGTTGGCATTCAGCGCGAGATTGCGGCGCTGTTCAACCACGACGCGCGCAAGCGGATTGGCAAATGGCCGCTCCGGCATGACCAAAGTCTTGGTTTCGCTTCGGGCCTCCTGCTTGGCATCGTCGGATGCAATGAGAGTCATATGGATTTCCGAACCCGACCATGGATGCTGCGTCAGGTCCTTGGTGGTTTTGCTCTCCTTGGTCTGTTCACCGCGGCGAGGCAGCGACAATGGCAATTCCGGCGCTGCATAAAGCGAACGTGCATCCTTCTCAGCAGGCAGAGCCTGTTCGATTTTCGCCTGTGCTGCTATCGCGCCATAATCATCTTTGATCTCATAAAAGACGTCCATTGTGCCATTTACCGCACTGGAAGGCTCTTGGGTAAAACGGATTGCTGGTGGCTGGTCCGGAATGATTTTAAAGCCCCAACCGGAGAGCGCGGAGCGTCCGTCCATCAGATTGATAGAGCTGTTTTGATCAAGCGTGAGTTCAAAATTTCGTGGTGCTGCTTTGGCGGTTGCCGTGTCTTCGGTCTTTGGCGTGTCTCTGGCGGCGATCTCTACAGATTTTCCGTCAGGCAGCTTCTGGGTGAGGGCTTCTGATCCGCTGCCGCCGATAATGCGAACAACAAGCGTGCTATTCTCCGGCACGGAAAATTGCGTGTCGGCTGAATTGTTCGCAGTGGTTAAAAATAACGGGGCGCGGCCTGTATAACGCGGCGGTGTAACCCAGGCGTCAATGCGGGGCGGTATGGCATTGCTCGCGGCGTGGCTGAGAAATGCATCGCTGATACGTCCGCCCAGTGGTCCGCTGGAAAAGGCAAAGGCAATGAAGAGCAGCAGCGCAACAACACCGCGTAAAGCCCAGGGATCGCGCTCGGCAATGCGTGTCTGCGGTAACCCGCTTTGCAGATTGGCAATGCGTGCCGCCATACGCTTGCGGTGTTCACTCCACAATGCCTGAGCAAATGGATCAGTGCTGTTGGTTGCAAGCTCCTCGGTCTGCACCGTAATGGGTTGGTGCGCCAGTTCATTGACATTTTCAAGCCTGCGCGTGACATCCGACGGGTGGGGCAAGCGGAACTTCAGCAGCAAATAGACGCAAACGGGTATGCTCAGCAGGAACAGTGCAAGCAGCGCTTGCCTTGCCAAATCCGGCATAAGGCGAAACAAGCCGAACCACGCGATACTCAGAAACACTGAAATAACAAGCAAAAGCGGCAACAAAAGCGGCCAAAGGCGCTCAAACGCGATCATCAACCATGCGGACAAACGGAGACGATCGATATTTTTCAAAATATCGAATTTGCTGGTCGCTTCCCGTTCCTGCGGGCTATGATCGGCCATTCTCGCTCCATCTTTCTGGTATCGATACCACCAGACAAGCTAATAATACCACTCATCATGGCAATGGCGAGGCCTTACCCGGTAAAACGCAATCATACTTCTGTGTAGCGCGTGAAAATTACAGCCAGTCGGGAATGGAATCGAGACCGATCAATTCGTCATATGTTTTACGCGGACGTATCACATGAAACTGATCGCCATTGACCAGAACTTCAGGCACGAGAAGCCGTGTATTATAGGTACCAGCCTGCACTGCGCCATAGGCGCCCGCTGTTCCAATTGCGATCAGATCGCCCGGTGCGGGGCGCGGCAGATCGCGATCGAGACCCAGATAGTCACCCGTTTCGCAAACGGGGCCAACAACATCGCCACGAATGCGTGGATGGTTGGCTGTCGGCTCCTTGACCGGGCGGATGATGTGGAACGCATCGTAAAGCGTTGGACGAATGAGGTCATTCATGGCTGCGTCAACGATGATGAAGTTGCGTGCATCGCCTTCCTTGACGAAGATCACCTCGGTGACAAGGATGCCAGCATTGCCAACGATCAGGCGGCCCGGTTCGAAAATGGTCTTTAAACCCAACGGCTTGATATGCTTTTGAACGATCTGTGCATAGGCATCGGGCAGAGGCGGCGGGTTGTTGTCAAAATGATATGGAATACCGAGGCCGCCGCCAAGATCGACATGCTTGATATCATGGCCATCTGCTTTCAACTGCGCGACCAACTCCGCCAGCAGACGGAAGGCGTCATCGAAAGGCTCAAGATCGGTGATCTGGCTGCCAATATGCATATCCACGCCAACGACCTTCAAGCCCGGCAGCTTGGCCGCCTGCGCGTAGATCGAGCTTGCCTTGGCAAGCGGAATACCGAACTTGTTTTCGGATTTTCCGGTCGAAATCTTCTGATGGGTTTTTGCATCGACATCGGGATTGATGCGCAGCGAAACCGGTGCAGTCTTCCCGGCGGCAACAGCGCGGCTGGACAGAATGGCAAGCTCTGGCTCGGACTCAACATTGAAGCAATGAATGCCAACGCTTAACGCAAGATCCATTTCGCTGGGTTTCTTGCCGACACCGGAGAACACGATCTTGTCAGCCGGAATGCCTGCCGCAAGCGCGCGACGCAACTCGCCCTCAGAGACCACATCGGCGCCGGAGCCAAGCCGCGCCAGTGTTTTCAGAACAGCCTGGTTGGAATTTGCCTTGAGTGCGTAGCAGACAAGTGTGTCCATATCGGCAAAGGCCGCCAAGAACACTTTGAAATGACGCTCAATCGTTGCCGTTGAATAGCAATAGAATGGCGTGCCGACCGCCTTGGCGATTTCAGGAACGCTGACGCCCTCGGCATGAAGAACGCCGTCTTTATAATCAAAATGATTCACCGAAAATCCAGCCTAGATAAGTGGGTCGAGAATAAAGCGCTTGTCCTTGACAGGCGGAGTTTCGGTTTTCGGCTCACCGGGCATGGACGTAACGGAAGCGGGCGGTGGCTCCAGCGGCCCTTTGCGGCCACAGGCCGATATGGCGCTTACAATCACGATCGACATAAGAATTGTCGATAAGAGGGAACGGCTTGTCATTGTTGATCCTGTCGTCCGAAATGGGTCTGCCATGTCTAGCCTAAGAATGCGCGCTTTGCACCCCCATGGCCAGTCAATGTTGTTTTACAGTTTAGCAATGCGCTTCTGCCAGAATTTGATCTGCCTGCGCACCTGCTCCGGAGCGGTTCCGCCATAGGATTTGCGACTGCGCACGGATTTGTCCACTGTCAAAAATCCAAAGATGGCGGCGGTAATCCCTGGATGAATCTGTTGCAAATCCTCCAGTGATAATTTGCCGAGATCGACTTTTTTCTGCTCGGCAAGCGCAACTGCCCGTCCGGTAACGTGATGCGCTTCACGGAATGGCAGGCCAAGCTCACGCACAAGCCAATCGGCCAGATCAGTGGCTGTTGAATAGCCGGAACCCGCAGCCTTTTTCATTGCGGCCGCATTGATGGTCATGTCCCCAACCATGCCGGTCATGGCGGCAAGCGCCAGCTCCAGTGTTTCCGCGGCGTCGAATACAGCTTCCTTGTCTTCCTGCATGTCCTTTGAATAGGTCAGCGGCAGGCCCTTCATAACCGTCAGCAGGGCAACGAGCGAGCCGGTAATGCGTCCGGTCTTGGCGCGGACCAATTCGGCGGCATCAGGATTTTTCTTCTGCGGCATGATTGACGAGCCGGTCGAAAAACTATCGGACAGTCGAACAAAGCCGAACTGGGAAGTGGACCAGATGACGATTTCTTCCGCCAACCGGGAAAGATGCGTTGCAGTGATTGCCGCTGTTGAGAGAAATTCCAGCGCGTAATCGCGGTCGGAAACACTATCAAGCGAATTGCGGGTCGGTTCGCGGAAACCCAGCGCTTTTGCGGTCATATGCCGGTCAATCGGAAAGCCTGTTCCGGCAAGGGCGGCGGCACCAAGCGGCGATTCATTCATCCGCTCGATAGCGTCCTTGACGCGGCTCAGATCGCGGCCAAACATCTCGACATAGGCCATGCAATGATGACCAAAGGTAACCGGCTGCGCTGTCTGGAGATGTGTAAAGCCCGGCATCAGGGTAGCCGAATGTTCTTCAGCGCGCTTCAGAAAGACTTCGATCAGTTTCTTGAGAAGGACGGCGGTCTTTTCAAGTTCGGCTTTTACCCAGAGGCGGAAATCCAATGCGACCTGATCATTGCGGGAGCGTGCAGTGTGCAGCCGACCTGCCGATGCACCGATCAATTCGGCAAGGCGTGACTCGACATTCATGTGAATGTCTTCAAGTTTGCGTGAGAAAGTGAACTTTCCGCTCTCGATCTCTGACAATATCGTGTTCAGGCCGCTTGTGATCTTGTCGTAATCGTCGCTCGCAATTATGCCGGTTTTGGCAAGCATGGCTGCATGAGCAAGCGAACCTTGAATGTCCTGGGCGTAAAGCTTCTGGTCAAAGCCGATGGAAGCGTTGATTTCTTCCATGATCGCGGCGGGACCCGAGGCGAAACGACCGCCCCACATTTCATTGCTGTTCTTCTTGTCGGACATGGAAAGCGCCTTGAGTGAGAAGCGGAAAGAGTAGAAATGACAGACGGCACACGACAAACGCCACGCAACAGCAACAAAAAGATCATCGCCCTTGCCGCGCTCGCCGGCATCGCCGCCGGTGCGGTTGCGGTATACGTGATGGAGCGGCCATCTGGCAATATTGCCGTCGCCACTAATACGGCTGATCAATGCTTGATGAAGGGGGAGGGAGCAAAGGCTATTGATGCCGCCGCTGTTGGCGCTGTTGCAGCCATGCGCGGTGCCGACAAGCCGCAATCCATGTCAGGCCTGACTTTCACAGGACCGGATGGCAAGCCAGTGCGTATCAGCGATTTCAAAGGCAAGACATTGCTGGTTAATCTATGGGCAACCTGGTGCGCGCCCTGCCGCGAGGAAATGCCAGCACTTGATGCGCTGGAGACGAAAAAGGGCAGTGACAAATTTGAGGTTGTCACGATCAACATTGATACGGGTGACGATGCAAAGCCCAAAGCATTCCTGAGCGAGATCGGCGTCAAGTCGCTCGATCTTTACCGCGATCCTTCAATGGGCGTGTTCAACGAGCTTAAGCGGAAGGGGCTTGCCTTTGGTCTTCCCGTGACAATGCTGGTTGACAAGGACGGCTGTCAGATCGCTGCCATGAACGGTCCGGCTGACTGGTCCAGCGATGATGCTCTACGATTTGTGGATGCGGCCTTAGGTCTTTAGAGGGCTTTACGTTTTGATGGAATCGAAACCGCGCCTATGACATTGCGTTGGCGTTATGCGTGCTTCGCCCTTCGACAAGCTCAGGAAGCTCAGCATGAGGGAGGTAATTTGACTGCAAAGCCCAGCCTGCAACGTCTCAGAATCAGGCTCACTGCAATCAAACCCGTCTCCTCATGCTGAGCTTGTCGAAGCACGCATAACAGAAATTGCCAGAGAACTCTTATCTCCCCCACAAAGGGGGAGATAAGCAAGGCAGTTACTCACTCGCCTGTTGCGGCCTTGCGGGCTTTTTTCGCTTTGTACTTGTCGAAACCTTGCAATTCGCCGGGCTTGCGTTCCTTTGGAAGCTTTTTCGGCTTCTCGGTTGTCCAGCCTTCCGGCTTTGCCTTTGCAGGCTTCGCTGCCCACTCAGTACGTGGATTGGCGTCATTGCCGCGTGGCTTGCGGTTATCGAAATCGCGCTTCTCGCCGAAGTTTTTCTTTGGCTTGAAATCGCTGCGTGGAGCGGAGCCGCCTGGGCCTTCGCTGCGGGCAATGTTCACGCCTTTTTCGCCGGTACCAAATTGTTTGATACGTGCGAGGAAAGCATCGGCCTTGCTTGCAGTAATCTCAAAGCGCGTTTCTGTTTCCAGAATCTTGATCGAGCCGACATCGGTCTTGGTAATATCGCCGGCCTTGCAGATGAGCGGCAAAAGCCAGCGTGGTTCTGCGCGCTGCTTGCGGCCAACACTGACGCTAAACCATGCGCCGCTCTCAAAATCGGTAAAGCGATCGGAGCGCGATGGGCGCTCACCGCGACCCGGACGATCATCGAAGCTTCCCTTACGGATCGGTTCGAGAACATGGGACGGCGTGTTGGAAAGCTCTTCCGGCGCAGGGCGGGCAGCCATCTGCTGGCGCAGATAAGCGGCGGCAATCTGTTCAGCCGAATGAAGGGCGAGCAGTTCACGTACGAAATCGGCCTCGTCCTCGGTTATCACTTCAGACAGGGAAGGATCATTGAGGATGCGGTCATTGTTGCGCTTGTTGATTGCGTCGGCATCCGGCGGAGGCACCATCGTTGTCGTTAGTTTCGCACCCTGCAAAAGACGCTCGGCAGTGCGGCGGCGCGAGGCCGGTACGATCAGAACGCAGATGCCTTTACGGCCAGCGCGTCCTGTACGGCCACTGCGGTGCAGAAGCGTTTCGGAATTGTTTGGCAGATCGGCATGGATGACCAGATCAAGGTTGGGCAGATCAATACCGCGTGCGGCAACGTCGGTGGCAACACAAACGCGCGCACGGCCATCACGCATGGCCTGCAATGCATTGGTGCGCTCTGCCTGGCTGAGTTCACCCGACAGCGAAACCACGGAGAAACCGCGGTTCGACAGGCGGCTGGTCAAATGTTTGACCGCTTCACGGGTTGAACCAAAAATGATGGTGTTCTGTGCATCGTAGAACAGCAGCGAATTGATGATGGCGTTTTCACGCTCACGCGGTGCAACCGGCATGATGTGATATTCAATATCGGCATGCTGCTCGCGGTCATTGGTGGCGGAAATACGCAGCGCATCCTTCTGGAATTGCTTTGCCAGCAGTGCGATAGGCTTTGGCACCGTTGCCGAGAACATCAGTGTGCGACGATCTTCCGGTGCTTCACCTAGGATAAATTCGAGATCTTCGCGGAAACCGAGATCGAGCATCTCATCGGCTTCATCCAGAACCACGGCGCGCAGTTCCTTCATGTCGAGCGAGCCACGGCTGATATGGTCACGAAGGCGGCCCGGCGTGCCAACAACGATATGCGCGCCTTGCGAAAGCGCCCGGCGTTCCTTGGTCATGTCCATACCGCCAACGCAGGAGGCGATACGCGCGCCGGTTGGCTCGTAAAGCCACTCCAGCTCGCGGCGAACCTGCAATGCCAGTTCGCGTGTGGGTGCAATCACCAGCGCATAGGGCGCGCCGATGGAAGTGAAGCGATCCGCATCTTCCAGGAGCGTTGGCGCGATGGCGATACCAAAGGCGACAGTCTTGCCTGAGCCTGTCTGGGCGGAGACGAGAAGGTCTGCTCCCTCAGCTTCGGGCGCGAGAACGGCTGTCTGGACAGGTGTCAGGGTCTCGTAGCCACGGGCTTTCAAAGCGCCGGATAGCGCCGGAGCGATAGAATCGAAAATGGTCATAAATGAACTTTCAGTGCTGGTTCTGGGCGTATTTGTAGCTCGGCGTCAATGGAGCACGAGCGGCACGCATATAGCTTTGTTGCGCTCTCGTAGAGCCTGCGATGCGTTCCGTCAATGCCACGAAACGCATAGCTCCCATCCACT
Organism: Phyllobacterium sp. K27; assembly: GCF_054796155.1. Taxonomy (NCBI): domain Bacteria; kingdom Pseudomonadati; phylum Pseudomonadota; class Alphaproteobacteria; order Hyphomicrobiales; family Phyllobacteriaceae; genus Phyllobacterium; species Phyllobacterium sp. K27. Next base: position 983,511 of record NZ_CM139240.1, read on the forward strand.
TACCCTTCAGGAGGTGAAGCCCGCACGTTTCAACCGTACAATAGCGAGGTCAAGCGCAGAAAGAAAGGAGGAACGGTCTTTTGGTGAAAATGGTCGCGGTCCGCCGGTAATCTGACCCGCGGAGCGCAGTTCGTCCATGAGGTTGCGTGTCGCCAGCGTGTTGCCGATTGATGCTTCGGTAAAGGCCCGGCCCGTTGGGGAAATCGCATCGGCACCGGCTTTTACGCAGCGGCTGGCAAGCGGAATATCGGCAGTCACAACCACATCGCCCCGGGAGACCCGCTCCGCAATCCAATCATCGGCAGCGTCAAAGCCGTCACTGACAATGACCCGCTCAATCATCGGATCGCGCGGAATCGCCATCATGGAATTGGACACGACAAAAACTTTCACGCCATATCGTTCGGCAACGCGGTAGATTTCAGCTTTTACCGGGCAGGCGTCTGCATCCACATAGATGGATATGTTTTTCTGTTCTGTCATTCTCAACCAAAAATATGCAAGGCGGCCAAACCTACCGATGCGCCAAGCCCGATGGCAATTCCAACAGCAAGGGCCGCGACAAGAAATCCTGTTCCCAGCCATACCCCATCCTGTTCGCCAAGACCAATGGCCAGAAGAATGATGCTGAGCGCCGGTATCTGGTTGATAAGGGGAATAGGCAAAATAACGATCAGTGACATGGAAAGCACAGCGACACTGACGATGCGTTCAATAATGATTTGCGGTAAGAGCCAATAACGTGGGCGGGCAAGCCGTTCAAAGCGTGCCAGAATGCCTTCCAGTCTGGCTATGCCGGAACGATAGGTTTCGATACGCATGGATTTGCGGCGCAGGAATGCTGGAAACCACGGATTTTCGAGGCCGATCAGCATCTGGACCGAGAGAAGAACGAGTGGAATGCCGAATATGGTCGATGAACCGGGCGGCAGAGGGAGTAGGTTCAATGCTGAGAACAGGATAAAAAGCGCGCCAAAGCTGCGCTCTGACAGCGCGACAAGAATGTCGTCAAAGGAAATTCTTGTCGCCGGCATATTCCCAAGCTCAACAAGCACCGTGGATAGGCGCTTCGTTCCGGCGGAATATTCCGCTTCATGCTCGCTATCCATGGGATAAGTTCATGGAGTCATGATCAACGTGTCGGGACGGGGTTTTCCCCGCGATAATCGTAAAAGCCGCGACCGGTCTTACGGCCGAGCCAACCGGCCTCGACATATTTGACCAAAAGCGGGCAGGGCCGATACTTCGAATCCGCCAGACCATCATACAAGACCTGCATGATCGAAAGGCATGTATCGAGGCCGATGAAATCAGCCAGTTGCAGTGGGCCCATCGGATGATTGGCGCCCAGCTTCATTGCCGTATCGATTGCATCGACAGAGCCCACACCCTCGTAAAGCACATAGATGGCCTCATTGATCATAGGTAGCAAAATGCGGTTGACGATGAAAGCTGGGAAATCTTCGGAGACAGTCAAAGTCTTGTCGAGGCTGGTAACGAAGTCGCGCGCGCTTTCGAACGTGGTATTCTCGGTCGCAATACCGCGAATGAGTTCAACCAGCTTCATCACAGGCACCGGATTCATGAAGTGAATGCCGATAAACCGCTCCGGACGATCGGTTGTTGCGGCGAGCCGTGTGATGGAAATTGATGACGTATTGGTGGCGAGGATCGCTTCCGGATTGAGGTTTGGACACAGCTGCGCAAAAATCTTGCGCTTGACGGTTTCATCCTCGGTCGCCGCTTCAATGGCAAGATCGACACTGGAAAGATCTTCGATGCGCAAAGCTGGGCGGATATGCGCCATGGCCTTTTCGCGCGCTGTCTCATCAAGCTTGCCGTGTGAAACTTGCCGCGCCATGTTTCCATTAACCGTGGCGATTGCTTTTTCCAGCTGTTCGGCAGACTGGTCATGGATCAAAACATCATAGCCGGCGACGGCACATACATGAGCAATGCCGCTGCCCATTTGACCTGCCCCGATAATGCCTACAGTCTTGATCGTTCCAGCCATATTTCCATCCATTTGTTTGTTCGAGCGCAAACTTCCAGCACATAAAGTAAATGGCCGGGGTAGCGTTCGTCTACCCCGGCCAGCAAATCATTTCAAAGTTGCGGTTATATTTCTTTAAAGCGCTTTTTCAAGTTCCGGCAGGATGGTGAAGAGATCGCCGACGAGACCATAATCAGCAACCTGGAAGATCGGTGCTTCTTCGTCCTTGTTGATGGCGACGATGACCTTGGAATCCTTCATGCCTGCCAGATGTTGGATCGCTCCGGAAATGCCGACAGCAATATAAAGATCAGGCGCTACAACCTTGCCTGTCTGCCCAACCTGCCAGTCATTCGGCGCATAGCCGGCATCGACAGCCGCGCGCGAAGCACCGACAGCGGCGCCGAGCTTGTCAGCAACCGGAAGAATCACTTCGGTGAATTTCTCGCTGGAGCCAAGAGCACGTCCGCCGGAAATGATGATCTTGGCCGAGGTAAGCTCCGGACGATCGCCGCCGGAAAGCTTGGCTTCAACAAAGGTCGAAAGGCCAGGATTAGCAGCAGCCGCAACAGTCTCGACGGGAGCAGAGCCACCTTCACCCGCTGCAGCAAAGGTTGCCGTGCGCACAGTGATAACCTTCTTGGCGTCGGTCGCCTGAACTGTTTGCAGGGCATTGCCCGCATAGATCGGACGCTTGAATGTATCGGCCGAGATGACTTCGATAATGTCTGACACCTGCATGACATCAAGCAGCGCTGCAACGCGCGGCAGGATGTTCTTGCCGTTGGTGGTGGCAGCGGCGATGATCGTGTCGTAGCCATCGGCAATCGAGACAATCAGCGCTGCGGTTGCTTCGGCAAGGCGGTTGGTCAGATCATCGCTGTCGGCCAGCAGAACCTTCGTGACACCAGCAAGCTTGGCTGCCTGATCGGCAACGCCCTTGGCGCCTTTGCCGGCAACCAGCACATGCACATCCGAACCGATGGCAAGCGCTGCGGTCAAGGCCTTGGCGGTCTGGTCGGAAAGGGTTTCGTTATCGTGTTCGGCAAAAAGAAGAATAGCCATTGTGATTTCCTTATCCTTTTCCTTAAAGAACGCCAGCTTCGTTCTTCAGCTTGGAGACAAGCTCCGCAACGTCCTTGACCTTGACACCAGCCTTGCGTCCGCCCGGCTCTTCGGTCTTCAAAACCTTGAGGCGCGGGGCAGTGTCAACGCCGTAATCAGCGGCAGATTTCTCATCAAGCGGCTTCTTCTTGGCCTTCATGATGTTGGGCAGTGAAGCATAGCGCGGCTGGTTCAAACGCAGATCAGTGGTGATAATGGCCGGCAAAGTGACCTCAATGGTTTGCAGACCGCCATCAACTTCGCGTGTGACCTTGGCCGACTTGTCGCCAAGTTCAACCTTGGAGGCGAAGGTGGCCTGACTCCAGCCGAGCAGCGCCGAGAGCATCTGGCCGGTCTGGTTGGCATCGTCATCAATGGCCTGCTTGCCGAGAATGACCATCTGCGGCTGTTCAGCTTCGACAACGCCCTTCAAAATCTTGGCGACGGCCAGCGGCTCGACAATATCGTCGACCTTGACCAGAATGGCGCGGTCCGCACCCATGGCAAGCGCCGTGCGCAAGGTTTCCTGCGCCTGTGCCGGGCCAATCGATACGACGACAACTTCCTCGACCTTGCCGGCCTCTTTCAGGCGAAGCGCTTCCTCGACCGCGATTTCGTCGAACGGATTCATCGACATCTTCACATTTGCAAGCTCAACGCCCGAACCGTCACCCTTGACGCGAATCTTGACGTTGTAATCGACTACCCGCTTTACCGGTACGAGGACTTTCATGGGGACTCCCTCTTCAACAATCAAATGACAGCTTTAACTGTCCTATCATAGTACCTGCTTGCCGGATGCCGACATTGAGGTGAAAAAAGCGACACGTTTGTGTCTGAACAGCGCGGGACCGTAAATATGAGTAACGTAAAGGTCAATGCGCGGTGTGCGACAATCTGTACTTGAACCGATTGAATGATGTGGACCTATCTGCCCCATTTCACGGGTTCGGTTTCCGGCGTGGCGATAGCGGGTGCTTTTTCGACCACGACAGCGCCTGGAGAAACAATGGCGCGATCAAAAAGTGGTACGTCGCGACGTTTCAAAACGACAATAAGCAGTGCTCCCGCAATGATCCCGCCCACATGAGCCGGCCACGAGATCATCTCATCTCCACTCCACAAAAGCATGCCGAATTGCATGGCAACCCAAAGGATAAGCGGGTAGATGGCCGGGATACGCAGCGGAATTCGCCCAAAGGCCAGAACCCAGACTTTCACGCGCGGATGGAGAATAAGATAAGCTGCAACAATACCTGCTATCGCGCCGGAGGCGCCGATCAGCGGCGCTTCTGAATCCGGCAGAATAACGCCGTGAAGAAAAGCCCCCGCGGCGGCACATAAGAGATAGAAGATCAGAAATTTTACGTGCCCAAGCGCGTCTTCAATATTGTCGCCAAACACCCAAAGAAACAGCATGTTGCCACCGAGATGGAAAATATCGGCATGGAGGAACGCGTAGGTGATGTAGGTGAAATTTGAAGGCACAATTTCATAGGCGGCAGGCAATGCCGCCAGATCGTGGACAATGGCCGGTATGTAGCCAAGTCCGATTATGGTGGCCTCCGCATAGTCGCCGCCAATGCTGGTCAGCGCAAAAATGAAGACATTCAGCGCTATCAGGGAAAGCGTCACATATTGCAGCTTGATATATTTAAGGCTGTTGGCGTCATGCAGTGGAATAAACATCGGCGCCTGGTTCCTGTCTCAATACATCAGCGGTTTTTGCCGGGAATCCATAACACGTCTTTTGCGCCATTGTCATTGACGACACGTGCGGCAACGAAGAGGAAATCGGAAACGCGGTTGATGTATTTCAACGCAGCCGGTGTGACTGTTTCATCGACTCTTTGTGATAACTCAACCATCTGCCGTTCTGCCCGCCGCGAAACGGTACGCGCCAGGTGCAGCGCTGCGGATGCGGGAGAGCCACCGGGCAAAACGAAAGAGCGTAAAGGGGCCAGATTTTTGTTCAGCAGGTCAATGTCGGCTTCAACGTGCAAAACCTGGCTATCAAGAATCCGCAATGGCTCATAGGCAAGTGTCTCGCCCGTATCGGGAGTGGCCAGATCGGCACCGAGATCAAAAAGATCATTCTGGATGCGAACAAGCATGGCGTCGAGTTCGGGATAATTCTGCTCCGTGTGCAATCGGGCGAGGCCAACAAAGGAGTTTGCCTCATCCACAGTACCGTAAGCTTCAACGCGTAGATCATGCTTGAATCGCCGCGCTCCGGTGCTGAGACCTGTAGTGCCATCGTCGCCGGTACGTGTATAAATCTTGTTGAGCTTGACCATTATACCCGCCTAACCCGCCGCGCGGTGGAAATAGATGGCGCCGACGATCAGGATGATGGCAACGAGTTGCAACAGGATGCGTAGCTGCATCATCTTGTTGGAGAAATTGGCATCGCCCCCCTTCATCATATTGCGCAGGCCCACGAGAAGCGCGATGGCGACCGCCGCAATGGCAATCACTGCCAGAAATTTGAAGATGATATCCATGGTCTATTCCTTATCAGCAGAGTTCCACTCTGGTCTTGTCATGATTGGCTCGCAAGCATGCGGTATAGCGCGCGTGCCGATAGAATTCTCTTGGCAAAACTTGCCAGCTTGGCTGGAACCGTCACCACATAATGGGGTTTTGGGCGCTCACTTTCCAATGCATGTTTCAAAACCTTGTAAATGGCATCGGGGCCAAGTGCGAATCGCATCGGTTTTGCTTGTGAGAAACGCATCATTTCGCTGTTGTATTGCGCGCGATGCACCGATGTTTCAATGTCGATATATTTGCTGACCTGTGCCGCAGCATTGGCCCTGAAACTTGATTCAATTGAACCCGGCTCAAGCAGCGACACATAAATACCGGAACCTTCCAGCTCCATGCGCTGGGTCGTCATCAAGCCTTCGAGCGCGAATTTTGATGCGACATAGGCACCGCGTAGTTTCATCGGAACCAGCCCAAGAATCGACGAGCAATGGACGATCCGACCATGGCCTTGTCTGCGCATGACTGGAACAATGAGTTGCGTCAGTTCATGCCAGCCGAAAAACGCCGCTTCAAATTGCTCGCGCAATGCTGCTGTCGGCAAATCTTCGACCGCACCGGGCACGGCGTAAGCGCCATTATTATAGAGCGCATCGAGTGTGCCGCCGGTCTGTTCAAGCACAGCTTTGACCGTATCGCGAATAGATTGCGTCTGGCTATAGTCAAGGTAATGAGCGGAAAACCCTTCCGTTCTGAGGTCATCTATGTCAGAGGGTTTGCGGGCAGTGGTAAAAACGGTCCAGCCATCCGCCTTCAGGGCGCGTGCGCAATAGGCACCCATGCCACTGGAACATCCGGTAATCAAAATCGTTCTGGAACGGGGCATGGGTTCAATTCAATAGGTTGCACAAAAAACACTTCACATATTCGCTTGGGCCTTGCAATCTCGCGTACATGATCAAAGGGGCGAACCTGCATTGATGCGTAAAGTATATGGCTTTCTTCGGCGTATTGTTGGCGATGCTCTGGGGCATTTCAGCACGGATGATGGGTGGGCACTGGCAAGCCATGTGGCGCTATCGGGAATTATGGCACTCTTTCCGTTTCTGATTTTTGCCACTGCACTGGCAAGTTTTCTTGGGGCAAGCGCATTTACCGAGACCGCACTCCATGTTGTTTTCGACACCTGGCCGGAAGTGATTGCCAACCCGATCAAGCAGGAAGTGAGCAATGTGCTCAATGTGCAGCGCGGCGGACTGCTGACAATCAGCGTGATCGCGGCAGCCTACTTTGCCTCTAACGGCATCGAGGCATTGCGGGTTGCGCTCAACAGGGCCTACCGTGTGGTGGACACACGCTCGATCATCTACTGCCGCCTGCAAAGTCTGGGCTATGTGATCATCGCAACCATCGGCATTATGGCGATCAGCTTTTTGCTGGTGCTTGCCCCGCTAGCCATGCGGATCGCTTCGAAATGGTATCCTGAAATCTATCTTCTATCGGGAACGATCAGTTTCTGGCGCTATGTTATCGCGTCTGCCGTGCTCATCGTGGGGTTGCTTGTTGTGCATCTCTGGCTTCCTGCGGGACACAGGCGTTTCATCGACATTCTGCCGGGCATATTGCTGACGCTGGTTGCCTGGACGATCGGGGCTACAATCTTTGCCAGCTATCTGGAAACTTTTGCCTCCTATATCTCGACCTATGCGGGCCTTGCTTCCATTATGGCCGCCATCGTCTTCCTTTATATAATCGCAGCCATCTTCATTATCGGCGCGGAAGTGAACGCCGCGATCATTATCTATCGCGAGGGCAGGGTGGCAAGGCGCTTCTGACCGCCTGTCGAGAGGGCAACGCCCAATGTTGCGATTGCCATGCCGACGAGCTGGAACAGCGTCAATGTTTCCCCGAACAGGACATAAGCCATCAAGGCTGTCACGCCGGGAACAAGATAAAACAGCGATGCGACTTTCGAGACGGCTCCCTGTTTGATCAGGATCATCAGCAGCAACACAGCGCCGATCGAAAGGACGAAGACCAGCCAGAACATGGCAAATACAAGCGAGCCGGACCATATGATTTCATGAGTTTCGAACAGCAATGTCATGATGATCATGACGACCATCGCACCCAGATATTGCAAGGTTGTCCCTGCCTTTAAATCAATCTGGCCAACAAAGCGTTTCTGCCAAACAGTGCCAATGCTGATGGCAATGACGGAAAAAACCGAGGCGGTGACTGTCGCTGGAGTGATGCCATCGGCAGAAATAGACAGTTTCGGCCAAAGGACCATGGCAACGCCGATGAAGCCGACTGTCAGTCCTGCCCAGTGCCGTGGCTGTATTTTTTCGCCAAGCGTTACACCGGCGATCAGCGCGGTTATCAAGGGTTGCAGGCCGACGACCAATGCAGACATGCCGGCAGGCAGGCCTTGATGGATGGCCCAGAACACGGCCCCGAGATAGGCGCCGTGGATGAGGCAGCCTGCTATTATTGCGTGTATTGCTCCGCGTTTTCCGGGCCAGTTATTTCCTGCGAGCACGACCCATATTCCAAGGATCGCGCCTGCAATGGCAAAGCGTGCCGCCAGAAACAGGAAGGGTTCCATATAGGGCATTGCGTAGCGCGCGCCGATGAAACCGGTGGCCCACAGGAGCACGAACAGGGCTGGAAAGAAGCGTACGGACATGGGAGTGAAGCCAGATCATTGAGACAGATAACTGGCTTATACCTGAACGGTCTTATCCGATAGGTCGTAAACCGATCAAATCACAGATCTCCTGACGCGTTACGCCTTGCTCACGCAAGGAACGTAGCGAAGTGTCTTTGCGGCTTTTCGAGAGCTTATTGCCGTCGTCATCCAGAATGAGACGGTGGTGATGGTAAAGCGGTGGGTCAATGCCGAAAAGACATTGAAGCAGGCGGTGAACGCTGGTGGCATGGTATAGATCCTTGCCACGAACCACATGGGTGATGCCTTGCAAAGCGTCATCAAGGACAACGGATAGGTGATAGCTGGTGGGTATATCCCGGCGGGCGATGATGACGTCACCCCAGCCCTGCGGCCGGGCATTGACCTTGTTCTCGTGCGAACCAAACTCCTGCCAGACCAGTTCCCTTCCTGCGGTATCAAGCGCGTGGTCCATATTCAGCCGCCACGCATAAGGATGCCCAGCCGCGATACGTTCTTGTTGTTCGCGTTTTGATAGCTCTCGCTCAGTCGGCGGATAGAGCAGTGCACCATCCGGATCGCGCGGCCAGTCGTCAACATGAGAACGTTCGATTTCCCGTTTGATACCGCTGCGGCTGAGGAATGCCGGATAGACGAGTTCCATTTTAATGAGGCGATCAAGGGCCTCCTGATAGATCGGAAAGTGTTCTGACTGACGGCGAACAGGCCGCTCCCAGTTAAGGCCAATCCATAAAAGATCGTCCAGCATTGAACGTTCAAGTTCAGGCGTGCAGCGTTCCCGGTCTATATCCTCCATACGAAGCAGCAATCTGCCATCCATATCCTGTGCCATCTGTTGATTGAGAAGGGCAGAATAGGCATGGCCGAGATGAAGAAGGCCATTGGGACTGGGTGCGAATCGGAAAACCGGAACTGTCATGCTGTTGGACATTCTTGGCGTTGTTCGCACTCATTGATACGGTGTTTGCCGGATCATGCAAGGATGAAGACTTATGCGCAGAATTGATACGCTGGATGATATTGCCGAAGGCCTGGCAGAATTGCTGCGAATCCATCCCGAACTGGAGGCGATTGCGCAAAAAGCAGGACCGCTGCCTTTGCGCCGCTCTGCGCCGGGTTTTGAAAGCCTTGCCTCCGTGATCGTTTCCCAACAGGTGTCCAGAGCAAGTGCTGACTCGATGTGGAACCGCCTCGTTACAATCATTAATCCGCTGACGCCGGAAAACTATCTGGCGGGCGGTGAGGAAGCATGGCGAATTGCCGGACTTTCGCGCGCCAAGCAAGCAACGCTGGCTCGGATAAGCCAGTCGATCATCGCCAGCGAACTGGACCTGTTTGACCTTTGTGCCCGGCCCATTGAAGAAGCGATGCAGGTGATGACCAGCGTCAAAGGGGTCGGCCCATGGACTGCCGAAGTCTATCTGCTGTTTTCAGCAGGTCATGCGGATGTTTTCCCCGCAGGCGATGTGGCGCTTCAACATGCCTATGCGCATGCCTATGGTGAATCAGTGCGGCCAGATTCGAAAGCATTGAAGGTTTTTGCCGAGCGTTGGTCGCCTTGGCGGGGTGTGGCCGCCCGACTTTTCTGGGCTTACTATGCCGCAACCCGTGGCCGCGATGCTACACCCATCGCATGAAGTTGAAATAGTGGTGCTTTTTCTGCCGCCTCGCAGCAATTCGCTTCACATTCCTGTAACGTCAAGCTTACAATATCGGGGCCTGATGGTTGGATTGGAGTTGATTCCTTGACAATAGCCGTCTCGCCGGACGGACTGCCGGCTCTGGTACTCAATGCGGACTACCGTCCGCTCAGTTATTATCCCTTGTCGCTCTGGTCCTGGCAGGACGCGATCAAGGCGGTTTTCCTTGACCGTGTGAATATCGTGGCGGAATACGAGCATGAAGTCTCGTCCCCTTCCTTCGCCATGCGGTTACCAAGTGTCGTTTCGCTGAAAAGCTATATCAAACCGTCGCGTAACCCGGCCTTTACGCGGTTCAATGTTTTCCTGCGTGATCGCTTTGAATGCCAATATTGCGGCTCGGAAGAAGATCTGACATTCGATCACGTCATTCCGCGTTGCGCTGGTGGCGAAACCGTGTGGGAAAATGTTGTCGCGGCCTGCTCACCGTGCAATTTACGCAAAGGCGGGCTTATGCCGGATCGCGCCAAGATGTGGCCACGGCAAAAGCCCTATCCGCCGACGGTTCATGATTTGCACAATAATGGCCGCATGTTCCCGCCAAACCATCTGCATGAAAGCTGGATGGATTATCTGTACTGGGATGTCGAGCTGGAGCCGTAACGCGTTTCGCCTGGATACTTACCTCTCCGTCATCCTCGGGCTTGACCCGAGGACCCATGGTCAAATGGCAAAGCAGGGAATGTGATGCTGAGTGGATCCTCGGGTCAAGCCCGAGGATGACGGATGGGAGAGTTGGAAACTTAAGTCGTCTTCGCTGCGCCGCGAAACGCAATGATCATCAAAATGACGCTTGCAATGGCATTCCAGCCGGCAAATGATAGGCCAAGAACGCGCAGCGCAGCCGTGTCGCATGCCGGTGGGCGAACCGAGTTCATATCGCTTAGAAGGTTACCTGCGTCGGTTGTGATCGACATTGCGACCGCCGTGCAATCGGTTGGGCCCGCCCAGAACTTCCACTCCACGCCCGCATGAAATATTGCAAGGCCAAGGCCAATGAGCATGAGCAGGCCACCAAGCGCCAGAAGCAACCGTGTCAGACCAGCTGGCCATTTCAAGGATGATGAAGCGACTGCCAGCGCCATCAAAGGAATTCCCGCATAATAGGGATAGCGCTGTTCGAGGCACAATTTGCAGGGTAAATATCCGCCAATATGTTGAAAACCCAATGCCGAACCGACTGTGACAATCATGGCCAGCAACAGAAAAAGCGCGGTCTTCAAATGGGGTTTCGTATGGGTCATGACAGATACTGGTCCTTGGTTACGCAATTACAAATGGAGATAATGGAACACGGCGTAAAGCAGAATCAGGATGAGCGCCACTGCACCGGCGATAAGTCCAAGGCGCTTTTCGATAAAGTCGCGGATCGGTTCGCCATAGCGGCGCAAAAGCCATGCCAAAAAGAAGAAGCGCGCACCACGCGCAATGATCGCCGAGACGATGAACAGCCAGATGTTGATGCCTGCCGCGCCCGAAAGAATGGTGACCACCTTGATAGGAGGCAGATGAGAAAGGCCGGAGGTAACAAGCAGCAGCAGGATAGCATCGGCGCTCGCAGAGCCTCGCAGAGCCTCGAAAGCATCAAGTTTGCCATAGATTTCAAGAACTGGCTTGGCGAGCGTCTCATAGGCGTAGAAGCCGAGCATCCAGCCGGCTATTCCGCCAAGCACAGAAGCGATAGTGGCAACCAGCGCATAGCGATAGGCCCGTTCAGGGCGGGCAAGGGCCATCGGCAGATAAAGGACATCGGCGGGAACGAGGAAGACAGAACTCTCGACAAAGGCAATGACGGCAAGCCATGCTTCAGCCGACTTGCGCGCGGCCAGTGACATTGTCCAATCATACAGTCTGCGCAGCATTATCGGTTCCCGCCTCGAGTCAATATGCAAGGTCTCTTAGAGCAAACATTCGTCAAATGGAATCGGGACGATCAATTTTCGCAACCTCGCTGGCAGGTATCTTTGCATCCCCTCTAGTTGCCGCCGTTAACACGGGCAACACACGAGTGCGTTATCCGCTAAAAAGCTTATATTGGTGTTGACCTAGGGTGCCCTGTGCATGTATTTGGCTGTCACGGGTTTGAGTTCGCTCATCTCCGACGCTTTTTGGCGGCCCCTTTGGCGGAATTGGTAGACGCGCCTGACTCAAAAAGTGGTTTGTCTACCAATCCACAGGAAAACACGACGAGTTGAAAACGGCGTGTTTTCAGAGGGTTGGGAAGGAAGGAAAAGAGGCTGGCGATATTCAGTTTTCGCTCTAGGTGCAGTATAGGTGCAGAGAGCGTCGGCTAGAATCGGCGGCAAATGTGCGGGTGTGGTGGAACTGGTAGACGCGCCGGATTCAAAATCCGGTTCCGAAAGGAGTGTCGGTTCGATTCCGACCACCCGCACCACCTTCTTCAACAGTTCATTCAGTATCGAGTTCGAGTCCGATTGGGCTCGCCGGAGTCAGGGCCTCGGCAGGGGACGCAGTGTCTCCGATCTGCCAAGGCCTAGGAGCGTATAGCGTCGCCGGCTACTTGAGAAACGGATTGATCGCCGCCAGCGTATCGTCGAAACGGCCCTCGGCCTCGGCGTTGCGCATGAAATCGACGCCTTCCACCATGATCTCGCGCGGCGTGGGCGTCTGCTGGAAAAGCGCCATGACCTGATCGGCGAACGCGTCGAGCGGCATGAAGCGTTCATTGTCCTGCTGGCCGGGGGTCAGGGTCGTCTGCACCGCGGGCGGCACCAGCTCGATGACCTCGATCTTGCCCTTCAGGACCGCACGGAGCGATTCCGTGTAGTTGTGGATCGCAGCCTTGATCGCCGAATAGGTCGGGGCGATCACCAGCGGCACGAAGGCGAGGCCCGAGCTGACATTGACGATGACCGCGTCGGGCTGGCGACCGAGATGTTCGATGAGCGCATTGGTCAGCCGGATGGGGCCGAGTAGATTGCTGGTGACCGAGGCCTCCGCACCGCCCAGATCGCGGAATGTATCGAGCGGCCCTTCCATGCGCATGATGCCGGCGCTGTTGAACAGCACGTTGACGGTGGGAAAATCGGTGACGAGCTTTTCGGCAAAAGCCGCGACGCTGGCCGCATCGTCCATGTCGAGCGTCAGCGCGTGGATATTCGGCCGATCTCCGATCGCCTTCTCCAAGGCCTCCATCCGCCGGCCTGCGATGATTACATTATTGCCGAGGTCGTGGAAGCGGTGCGCGAGCGCCTCGCCGATCCCCGTGCCACCGCCGGTGATGAGGATGGTGTTACCTGTCGTCTTCATGGGAAACTTCCTTTCAGATTGGCGGCTGGACGAGCTAGGCTCGTGCCAGCCGCCGTTGATGCGTCCCGGTCAGGCGCGCTCGAGAGCGGGGTAGTCGGTGTAGCCTTCGGCGCCGCCGCCGGCGTAGAACAGGGGAACCCGCGGTTCGTTGAGCGGCGCGTCCTCCTTGAGGCGGGTGACGAGGTCCGGGTTGGCCAGCGCCATGGTGCCCAGAGCTTCCATGTCGGCTACGCCTGTCGTGACGTCGGCCCCGACCTGCTCGCGCGTGCGGCCCGGCCGATTGACGATCAGCACGCCGCCGAAAGCCTTGCGGATGTCGGCGACGAGCGCTTCGTTACCGATGTGCAGGACGTGCAGATAGGCGATGCCGATCTTGTCGAACTCCGCCGCCAGATAGCGGTACAGATCGTCGTTGGCGTTCCCTTCCACGATACCGCCCGTCGGCAGTCCGGGGGACAGGCGGATCGCCGTCTTCGCAGGCCCGATCGCAGCGACGATGGCCTGCACGACCTCGATGGCGAACCGCGCACGGTTCTCGAGCGAACCGCCATATTCGTCAGTGCGCTCATTGGCATTCGGGGCCAGGAATTGGTGCACCAGATAGCCGTTCGCGCCGTGGACTTCGACGCCATCCGCGCCCGCTTCGATCGCGCGAGCGGCGCCGTACGCGTAGTCGGCGACGGTCTGCCGAACCTCGGCGGTGGTGAGTGCGCGCGGCTCCGGAACCGGCAACATGCCCTTGCTGGTGAACATGTTTTCACCCGGGGCGATCGCTGAAGGCGCGACCGGCTGGCGATGATGTGCCGTGTTTTCCGGATGGGATCTGCGGCCGACATGCATGAGCTGGACGAAGAGCCGGCCACCCGCCTCATGCACGGCATCTGTCACCTTGCGCCACCCCGTCACATGATCGTCGGTGTAAATTCCGGGCGTGTTCGGATAGCCCTGCCCGTCCTCGGACGGCTGGGTCCCTTCGGTGATCAGCAGGCCCATCGTCGCGCGCTGTGCATAATATTCGGGCGCCAGGTCGCTGGGCGTGCCATCGGGCTTGGCGCGGCTGCGGGTCATCGGTGCCATGGCGAGGCGATGCGGCAGTTGCAGGTTGCCGAGCTTAATTGCGGACCAGACTTCGGTCATGGGAGTTCTCCTGAGTTACTGGATGAGGTGGGCCGTGAGGATCAGAGCTTGCCTTCGGCGAGCATCTCTCGGGTGCGCTTCAGCGTGGACAGCAGGGCGGCCTTGTAGCCCTTGTCGCTGTCGAACTGCGCCTGCTCAGCCTGTTCCTCGGGGCCGTTCGGTTGCCTGTCGCGCAGCCCGAGATAGCAGTAGAATTTGAGCTGAAGCTCGCCCGTCTCATCCTCGAACAGTTCGTTGATGATCGCGCCTTCGCGCGGGCCGGTAGCCTGGAAGAAGGTGACCTTGCGCTGCGGCTCGAGCGTGATGATCTCGCGCAGGTCCGCGCCCGCGATCGTGGCTTCGCGGACGAAGTGCGTCGCGCTCTCCTCGGTGACGTCGCACCTGGTGCAGAGGCCGGGCGGAAGGAACAGCCGGGCGTCACGAGCCTTTAGCTCGAGGCCCTTCCAGACCTGATCACGGGTGAGCCTGGTTTCGCCTTGTGGATTTACCGGAACGGTGGCGGTCGAATAGATCATGTCGGTGGTCCTTGTTCGGGAGGGTTGAGGCGATCAGCCGGCGATCTGCGCGACGTAATCGCGGTAGGAGCGCAGCGGGCGGCCGAGCAGCGCGGTGAGCCGGTCGCGGTCGCCGGTCTCAGGGAGCATGCCGTCGGACAGGAAGCGCTCGGCCATCAGGCGCATGTCGAAGGCCATCCAGCCCGGCATGAACTGGCGCATGTTCTGCTCGAACCCGTCGGTGTCGTCGCCCCGATAGGTGATGTTTCGGCCGAGAAGGTCGCTCCAGATGGCGGCGGCGCTCGCGCCGGTCAGCGTATCCGGGCCGACCAGGTTGATACGGGTCAGCGGGAGCGGCGTGGGCGACTGTTCGCGGCGGACCAGTTCGATTGCGGCGATCTCGCCGATATCGCGGGCGTCGATCATCGCGAGGCCCTTGTCGCCGATCGGCATCGGATAGATGCCATGGCCGGTGACCACGTCCTTAATCGTGATTTCGTTGTCCATGTAATAGGCCGGGCGCAGGATGGTGGCGTTCATCCCCATCTGCTCGATCATCCGCTCGACGCCGAACTTGCCCGCGAAGTGCGGCACGTCGACGTAGATGTCGCTGTGGAGGACCGAGAGATAGACGATCCGCTCGATCCCGGCTGCACGGGCGACGTTGAGCGCGATCAACGCCTGGGTGAATTCGTCGGGGACGACGGCGTTCAGCAGGAACAGGGTCGAGACGCCGGACATGGCGCTACGCAGTGATTCCACGTCGAGTAGGTCGCCCTGGACGACATCGACGCTCGCGGGGAAACTTGCCTTCGACGGGTCGCGGACCAGGGCGCTGACGTCGGCGCCGCGGTTGACGAGCTGTTCGACGACGTTGCTGCCGACATTGCCGGTCGCGCCGGTTACGAGAATGGTCATGGTCTTAATCCTTGGGTTGAACCGCTTGCTTGCCCTCAAATTAGCGATCCACATTCATGCCGGTAGCCGCTATATCTAGACACACCGTCTCACTGCTGGAACGCCATGGACCTTCTCGCCCTCGCCGATTTCAACCTGGTCGCTCGTCACGGCGGGTTCGGGAAAGCCTCGCGCGCGGCCGGGCGCCCGAAGGCGACGTTGTCCCGCCGCGTCGCGGAGCTGGAAGCCAGCCTCGACCTGCGGCTGTTCGAGCGGGGGGCGCGCGCGCTCAAGCTGACTGAGGAAGGGCGGGCGCTGTTCGAGCGGACGGGACAATTGCTCACCGAACTGGAAGAGACCGCCACCGCAATCGCCTCGGGCGGACATAGTCCCCGGGGCAGGTTGCGGATCAGCGCGCCTTTGCTCTTTTCGCAAACAGCGATGGGGAAAGTAGCCGCCAGCTTTGCACTGAAATATCCGGAGGTCCGGCTCGAGGTCACGACCGAGGACCGGTCCGTCGACATGATCGAGGAAGCCTACGACCTCGTAATCCGGGTCAATCCGGCGCCGGATGAAAGCCTGGTCGGACGCATCTTCCTGCACGATCGTCTGGTCGTCGTAGCGAGCCCGGACCTGACGCCGCCGGAAGACGGCTCCGCTATTCCGGTCGTGGTGCGTGGACCGGCCAGCCAGGGCGACGCGTGGAGCATGGTGACACCGACGGGAAAGACAAAGATCGCAGTCAATCCGGTGCTGAGTCTTTCGTCGCTCGTCATGGTCAGAGATGCCGTGCGAATGGGGGTGGGCGCCGCGCGCCTTCCGGTGTCCCTCGTAAGTCACGACCTCGCCACCGGTACGATGGTGCGTTGGGGTGCTATGGAAGGACCAGAGATCGCGCTATGGACTCTTTATCCCACGCGCCGTTTGCTGAGTGCTCGTGTATCGGCGTTCCTGGATCACCTGAAGGAGGCTTTTCCGAAGGGGACACCGGACGAACTCGCGGCCTACGTCGGGAGATGATGACCCGTCCTGGCCATGTCAGCGGAGTCGACCTTGGGCATGTCCGGGGTTCAGAATCCGGTTCCGAAAGGAGCGTCGGTTCGATTCCGACCACCCGCACCTTCCTTCAGAATCGAGCCGAGACTTAAGAAGCCAACCGGCGATACGTGCTTCAGAATGTTGCGGCTGAGCGTCGACTGCTCGACGCCCATCGCACGCGCTGCCTTATAGAAACTCCGTAATCGGCCGCTGCGACAGCGTATCGGAGTAGGCGAATGTCGAAGGTCATCCATTCTACCTACAGGCAAACACCAGGTGCCCACGGTGACTTCAGACCTTCAGGCCGCCATCGACGAAAATCTCCTCGCCGTGAATGTAGCTGGCCAAGTCGCTGGCGAGGAATGCGACGACGTTGGCGATCTCCTCAGGTTTGCCTATGCGTCCAAGCGGGCTCTGCCCCTCGAGTGCCTTGATTTTGCTGTCGTCGGAGTCGGCGTCAAGCGCGATCCGGAGGGACTCGGTATCAACGGCCCCTGGGCTCAGGACATTGATGCGGATCGCCCGGCCGCGGACGTCCTTGATCCAGGCCTTGGTGGCGGCGCGCAGGCCGGCCTTCGCCGCGCCGTAGAGACTCATCGACGGCGGCGTCTCGTATGACGCGGTGGAACCGACGATCACGACCGAGGCGCCGGGCCCGAGCAGCCGAAGCGCACCCTGCACGGTCCACAGGACGCCCCTGAGGTTTGTCCCGATCACGGTCTCGAATTTCTCCTCCGTGATCTCGCCGAGCGGCGCGTTGGCGCCGACCGCGGCGTTCGCAACCACGATGTCGAGGCGGCCGAAGCGCTCCTCGACCGAGCGGTAGAGCGCCTCGACGTCGCATAGCTTGGAGACGTCTGCGACGATGCCGACGCATTCAGGGCCGATCTGCGCGGCCGCGGCCTCGATCGTGTCTTTCTTCCTTCCCGTGATCACGACCCGCGCGCCGCACGCGACTAGCGTCCTCGCGATCTCCTCGCCGATGCCCCGGCTGCCGCCGGTCACCACCGCCACCTTGTCCTTGAGAGAGATGTCCATCGTTGCCCTTCCATCTGATGTTTTCGGTCGCCGCGGCGGTGTCGTGACGCCGGCCCGGCCTCTCGAAAATGCGCGGATGGCCGAGGTGGTGGCGGGGCATCGCCGGATATGGACGGGCGCGAAGGTATTCTGGACGCGGCCGAATGGCGGCCCCCGATCCGCGGGCCTACCATCCCGTGCGGCTCGCGCATCCGGGTGTCGGGCTCGATGCGGCGCGTGGCGCCGGATCGGGCGTCCGCGGGTCGCCGCGACCCAGCCCCGAGACGACACGTTTGTAGCATTGACGGAGTAGGATATGAGCGAAAAGAGACTGAACCTCGAGGGCGGATGTTTCTGCGGGAAGCTCCGCTACTGCGTGACGGCGGCGCCCCTGTGGACGCTGATGTGCCATTGCACCGACTGCCAGGAGATGACGGCCTCGGCGTTCTCGCTGTGCGCCATCATCGCGACCGACAGCTTCAGCATAACGAGCGAGACCCAGCCGGAAGGACACAGGAAGACCGCCGACAACGGCGCGATTTCTACCCGCTTCGTCTGCCCTGAGTGCGCGACCTGGACGCACACGCAGACCACCAGCTCGACCGAGATGATGATCGTGCGCCCGTCGTCGCTCGATGACCACTCGTGGTTCAAGCCCGTGGCGCAGCTCTACACGCGCTCGGCGCAGAAGTGGGCGCTGCTGCCCATGCCGCTGAGCTACGAGGAGGAGTTCCCCGAATACGATTCGGTCCAGGCGGTCTACAAGGCGAGCGGCATCAGCCCGGGACGCAGCCTGTGACTGTCGACGGCCGCCGCCACGCCTCGGGAAGGTACCGTATTCTTCCAGCCGACAGCCTGACTATCGCGTCTAGCGGGACCAGTCATGCATAGCATCGACCTCGAACCCGGGATGCTTGAGACTTGGCGTGGTCCGCTTGCTGAGGGCATCGACCCAAACCGCACCGCGCTCATGGTGATCGACCTGCAGCTGGGCTTCATGGACGAGAGCCATCCGGGATACGTCCCCGGCATCCTCGACATCGTCCGCAACGTGAACCTGCTGACGCAAGCCTTCCGGACCGCGGGCGCGAGGGTCGTGTTCACGCGGCACACGATCGTGGACGATCCTCCCAGGGCGCCACCCGCTTGGCAGCTGCGTAGCGAGGAGTTCAGGCCCATCTGGGACACGCTCCGCCCCGGCCTGCCGACCCATGACCTCTTCCCCGGAATAGACGTCGGTCCTGACGACTGGGTCGTCGACAAGTATCGCTTCTGCGCCATCCTTCCGAACTCGAGCTCCCTCGACCGCGACTTCCGGGCCGCAGGGATCGACACGGTCGTCATAGCGGGCGCGATCTCCAACGTGTGCTGCGAGAGCACCAGCAGGAACGCGTCGATGCTGGACTACGAGGTGGCCTTCGTCGCCGATGCGACGGCCGCCGCTGACGATGCGGCGCAGAACGCTGCGCTGTCGGGCATGGCGGTCAGCTTCGCGAACGTGAAGACGACCGAGCAGGTCATCGGCCAGTTGAGGTGATGTGCCGGTGGCGGAGCCGAGCACCCCGCTGGGCCCGCCGCCGGAGCCTCGAATGCCTTCAAGGTCGGTCTGGCGGAGGTAGTCGCCACATCGGTCGCGGTACAGCTTGCGGGAGCGCCTCGTGAGCATCTTCGACGATGCGAAGACTGCGGCCTCAGGCGCCCTCCAGTTCCGCGGTGGGATCATCATGGTGCTGGGCTTGCGCTCAGCGAGGAGACGTTGGTGGACGAGCGAACCGGGCATATCATGAACCCGACCCTCGCCCGAGTATCACGTTCCCGTACACCTCGATGGATCCGCATAAGCCGGCTGGCGCGCGCCGCTGTCCCGGATGTAGTTCACTGAGCCCGGGCTGCTCAATGGCTTTTGCTGCCATCCTAAACCTTTTGGCTCGCTCGCTAATGTGGCCGGACAAGGGCGAGGCCTGGCTAGGTTAATAGCCGCACCTCGCTCGTCATAATCGCACCAGCTCGACGATACCAGCTGAAGGGACCTGGATAAGATGAAGCCCTCCGACTAGGCGTTTGACGGACTCTTCGACTATCCGGCCCTGCGCGTCGCGCGTTGTCAGGTGAAAACTCCCGACGTCTTCCGCAAGATCTAGAACTATGTTTTGTGATGAAGTCGCATTCACAACGTCCAGGGCAGCGGCGATACTGTCAATTCTGACGACCTGATCGCTGTAGAGACCGATAATCTGTTTTTGGGCCGAGGCGGCACGGACAAGTGAGTAGCTCGCGCCTATGCCCTCGGGCCTGAAATCACCACCAAGCAGAACGTCACGGTTCGCGCGCCAGTAAGAGAGATATCGCTCGAGCATCGCGGAGTGACTGGGCTTCAGCGCATCCAGCTTCATGGAGATCTGGGGTACGGCAAAGAGCGTGTCCCAGAGCTGCAGTGCGGCTTTTTCGACGGGCTCCTCGTCATTCCAGAGGATCGGATCCGCATGAACGGGGGTCGAGCCGGCCAACAGGCGCAGATCGACGATACGCTGCCGATTGAGAATAGAACTGTTCGGCGCGTCCGATGCCCGAAGCATATTGCCGTACTTGCGTATAAGCGGTCCGGTATAGGCCGGACGAAACTCGATAAGGACGTCGGGTTTGGCCTGGCGCAGCGTTGCCATGATGTCAGTCATCAGTCGGTCGACCGCTTCGTACACGGAGGCATAGTCCCGCCCGTCGCCTGCCTTCAGGACGGTGCTTTCGTCCGATCTGAAGGAGTCGATGAAATCGAGCTTCAATCCATCCCAACCCCAATCGACGATTGCGCGACGAAAGGTATCAATCAGGTATGACCGCACCTCTGGATAACGGGGATCCAGCACGTTCGTAGACTGCTCGTCCCACCGCCGCAGCGTCTTCCCACGAAAGCGGCGGAAAGCCTCCGATTGGTCCCCAACGAACGGCACCGAGAACCAGAGCATTCCCTTCATACCCGACGCATGAAGTGCATCGGTGACGGCGCGCATCCGGCGAAGCCGCTCCGGCTTCCAATCGCCGGCGAACGCATAACCGCGGCTGTTGTCGTTGGTCTGCCAGCCATCGTCCACGATCAGGACTTTGAACCCGCGCCTTGCAGCGGCACGCGCTTCGTTCAAGACAATGTCATCGGGCACGTTCTGGTGATAGCTGTACCAGGTGGAGTCGAGCGGCTCGAATGCGGCCTGCGGTGCGGGAGACGGAGCATAGCCCGGTTGCTCCGCCCACCATTGCGCAACGTCGCGAAGGACGGTCGAAAACGGCAGGGCACGGCTGTCTAGCCGAAGCTCGACGCGATAGCGCGTCAAAGGCTCATGTTGTTCGGTAAAGAGCTCGATCGACTGGTAGACCCGTACGTCTTCCTCTCGCAGCCGGGCAGAGAGCGTTATCGGGTTTAAAGCGTCGCTGAGCGCCACGGTCATCCGATTCTGCTCACCGCGGCCGTACAAGGTGAGCACGGGCGCGTGCGCGGTGAGCGTTGAACGGAGGCGGACGTTGACGAAGTCGGGCAGGATGGTGTGGCCCAAGCCGGCGTCCGGCGTCCACATGCCCGCCATATCGATCGAAGGCGTCGACCAGCGAAGAGCGAGTTTCGGAGGCGGAGCGGGGGTCGAGCGTGACAGCGTCAGTACAACGCCGTCGAGGCCTGGACGATAGGTACGGACTTGAATGTCGAGGTCGAACCCGTTCAGGTCGCCCACTATCGATAGGGGGATGCCTTGCACGCTAATCGTCCGCTGGGCGGCAGCGGCCGGGGCAACCTGCGCCTGCACCGGTGGGACGGCAATGAATTCCGCGAGGAACAACAGCGGCCAGATGAAATGGCGCGTGACAAGCCATCCCGCGCTGCCGCGTCGTCCACAGGTGTCGGCCTGTTTCAAATTCTGTCTCCCAGATTGGTGCGTGCTTCGAACCGGAGCCCGGCGGATCGATATGAGAGGGCCTGGAAGCCGGAACGATGCACTCCATCGTTCCGGTTTCCGGGCCGGCGCCCTCAACTTAGAACTTACCCCTGATACCTACTGAGTAGCGGGGCGGAGTGGCCTCATAATAGAGGATGCGGTTCTTGAATCGAGAGAAGTCTCTCGTGTCCTCACTAAAGATGTTCACACCTTCCGCGAATACCTGCAGCTCACGGCCTATATTGTATCCGAGCGTGAAGTCGGTCTGGCCGAACGCTTGCCGTTGCTGGGGCTCGCTATATGCGCCCTGGGCGACGACAAGAAACTCGGACCGATAGTTATACGCGATACGCGCCGAGATTGGGCCGTTCTCGTAGAACAGCGTCGCGTTCGCCGTGTGCGGCGTGAAGCCGTTGAAGCCCAAGTCTCCAGGAGGTGAGTTGTCTCGCTTGCTGTGGACGTAAGTATAGTTGATGATGCCGCCGACTCCCTTGAGCGCCCCGGTGTTGATTGTCTTTTGAAGCGCCGCCTCTATGCCGACGAGGTTGCCGGATAGTCCGTTGCGCTGGCGAGTATCCTGGAAGGTGACGTTGATCACCTCGTCCTCGGGGCGCCCCCCGTTTCCCGCGGGGAAGACAATGGGGCGCGTGACCGGCAGGGTGGAGGTCTCGATGAAGTTGCCCAGTTTTTTGTAGAACGCCGTCAGGGCAAGAAAGCTGAACCTGTCATAATACCATTCATACGCCACGTCGAAATTGTCTGCTTCATATGCCTGCAGCAGAGGATTCCCGCCGCCACTGGTGGGCGCGTTCGAGCGTCCGCCGTAGCTCTGGTTGAGTCCTAGCGCGGTCAGCGTCGGTCGGGTGACCGACTTCGAGTAGGCGAAGCGCAGAACCATGTCCTTGGCCGGCTCGAGCTTCAGATTGAAGGCAGGCAAGAAGTTCACATAGTCGTTCGATACGGTTGTGAACTCCGACGGACCTTCGATCACGATGAGCCCCGTATCGCCCGGCGACTCCCGGATCTGCAACACGGGAACGACGAAGCCGCTGGACGTCGCATCTGTGAATGCGATCCGGAATCCGGCATTGGCGCTCCACGGCATCTCGCCTCCGAAATCGCCGCCCCACTTCGTGTTAAAATATGCCTCGAAAATTTTTTCCCTGACCGCTGAGTCACCTTCCGGATAACGGAACTGCGTCCACAGGCCCCGAACGGGATCGAGCCCCGCACCACCCAGATTGGCAAGGAGTGCAGCCAAGCCTGCAGGATCGCCGCGGCCATAGTTGGAATTCGCGAGATTTGCCGGATTGTTTAACTCGCGGAAGATGTTTGCAGCAGATGCGACGAGCATCGCCGGTGGCGCCTTGTCCGCACCCTCGACCCCCTTCAAATAACCGTTAAACGAGTATTCGCTTTGGATGGATGTGTCGAAGGGCACGGTGTAGCCGCAGTAGAGGCAGCCGATCGACGAATAGCTCAGACCATATTGGGAGAAATCCTTTTGGCGAAAGCCGAAGAATGACTTCTCGCGATCGGAACGGAGCGCACCGGCGCTTATCGTCCGCAGCGGACCTTTTTCGACCTGCCACGCCGCGTCAAAGCGAAATTCCTTGATTTCGTCCGAACGCTTGTATTTCCCTGAACCCGCATAATGCAGCCGCTGTAGCGATTTATCAGTCAGCCCGGCCAGATTGGTGACGGTAGAGATGCCGTTAACTGTCGGCGCCTGAACGAACGGTGATTCCGGCGCATGCTCACCGAGCACCAAGAAGAAGTCGTCTCCTTCGCTGGTGGACTTGGACCAGGAGCCGTCCAGAGAGATTTTGAACGTGTCGGTCAGGTCGTACGCGATGTTCAGGCCTGTGGCGTAGGTCTTGGCGATGGAACTGCTTCCATTGTTGACATTGTCGTTCTGAGAAAGTCCAACCGCGCTCGCGAGAGCAGGATTCCGGCTGACGAAGTCGGCTCCCGGACGGCTGAAGGAGATGGCGGTCCCATTCTCGTCGAACTTGGGGTCGATGTAAGGAGGACTGAAGAAATTGGACTGACGCGCATTGACGTTGTCCACTTCGAAACGCGCGAACAGACCGTCCAGTGTAAACTTGAGTCGGTCTCCCACAAGCGCCTCGACAGCGCCGTTCAGCGCGAGCCTCTTGCGGGTCTCATTGCCCCGGTTGAACACTGCCTCCTGTTGCACCCTGGAGCCCGGGGGAATGGCCACGAGACTGGCCGCGGTGAGGCCCGATGATGTAACCGGAGCGGCGACCATAAGGTCGCCCGGATTACCGGTGTCGCCAACGACGGCGGGATTTACGCCGTCACGGAGCGCGTACCCCGAAGTCGAGAAGGAATCGATGGCTGAGTGACGTTCGGAATAGGTCGCCCCCAGGGCGATGCCGAACGAGCCACCGTTCGACCATGACCCCGTCCCGCCCGCCTCGAAGCCCAGCTTCTCGCGCAGCACGTCCTCCTGTCCGGAGAGAGCGACGGAGCCGCTAAACCCTTTCGGGCGGTCGAGCGGCCTGAAGGTCTTGATGTTCACCACGGACCCGATCCCGCCCGACTGCGTCTTCGGATCGATCGTCTTGTATACTTCAGCTGTCTGAATGATGTCGGCGGCGAGGATGTCGAACGAGAACTCGCGGCCCGCATTGTCGGTCGCGACGGTGCGTCCGTTGAGCAGCACCGTGTTGTACTCCGGGCCCAGGCCACGGACGGTAATCGAGCGCCCTTCGCCGCCACTTCGATCGATCGCCACACCTGTGATCCGCTGCAGCGCCTCGGCCACATTGGAGTCAGGGAACTTGCCAACATCCTCCGCTGACACCGCATCGACGACTCCGTCCGCTCCGCGTTTTATGTCTTGGGACGCCTGAAGCGACGCCCTTATGCCCGTGACCACGATGTCCTGACCGCTTTCGAGTGCGGTATCGGCGTCCATCGTGTCCGGAGTTTGAGGCATGGTCGGCGTGTTGGTGGCTGGATCTGTGTGTACCTGCGCAACAGCCGGAGGAGCAACAACCGCAGCGGTGAACAGTAGCGCGTATTTCGATCGAACAATCATGACAACCTCCCTCTTGTAATTCAGCCGTTCGAGATTGTTCCCGAATCCGACTTCGTCTTTCACACACCAGTTCGGATGTGCTGTGTGTGGTTCTTAATATGTTATACGTACCCCAAAGTTGTACCGCGACCCTGTACTTTGCATCAGAAGAAATCTGTCCTCTATTGCTGACCATTCTTTGATGTGAGCATTCGTGATATTTATGCCTTGAGCATAAATCTGCACATCTCTCGCAATGTCGAAGCTCAGGCTGACGTCTAGCTGGCCATAGGATGATCTGTTACGAGGTCGCGACTGCTCGGAGCGGCACGAACGCAGATAATCAGATCGCCAATTGTAAGAGACTCTCGCCGATAGGCCCAACTTCTCGTAGAAGATGCTGCCGTTTGCCGAGTGCGGGGATAGCCCGTTGTAGCCGCAATCATAATCGGCAAGGGTCAGGTCGCGCCTGGCCTCGCTTTCGACATAGGTGTAATTGCCCGTGATGCCGAGACCCGAAGCCGCTCCCGGAAGCCAATCGAACAGGTACTGACCGCCGAATTCAACTCCGCGAATGTACCCGGACTGGCCATTCCTGGTGCGAGTATCGAGGAAGGTTCGCCCGAACCTCTCGAGCGAAAGGGTCTGTAGCTCCAGAAAGTCTCTGAGGTCCTTATAGAACACGCCGACACTCAAATAACTGATCCGCGACAGGTACCACTCCAGAGACGCGTCGTAGTTTATCGATCTGAATGGAGTCAGGTTCGGGTTCCCGCCACTGGAGAGCGGTGCCGAGACACGTCCACTAAGACTGTCGCTGACGCCTAAATCGGTGAGTGTCGGCCGGG
Source organism: Phyllobacterium sp. K27 (assembly GCF_054796155.1). NCBI lineage: Bacteria > Pseudomonadati > Pseudomonadota > Alphaproteobacteria > Hyphomicrobiales > Phyllobacteriaceae > Phyllobacterium > Phyllobacterium sp. K27. The sequence goes on from NZ_CM139240.1 coordinate 1,009,154, forward strand.
TGATCGTCTGGGAAAATGCAGCCCGTGCGACGATCTCGGGGGTTAAGTTCAACTTGATATTGAGCGAAGGGAGTGCGTTTACGTAGCTATTGCGGATGACGATCCCTGTGGAAGGTCCGTATCCGAACTGCAGGGTATCATCTCCGGGTGTGACCGTGACGCCCAGAACGGGAGTAACGTAACCGCTCGAACGTGTTTCGGTGCGAACAGCCCGGATACCCGCATTCCCACTCCATGCAGACCCGCCGAACTGCAGCCACACGTAGCCGCCCAATACCGCCTCGCGCACGTTCGAGTAGCCGCTGAGGCTTTCACGACTGCCGAACGGTCCGTCCTGCAGTGCGAGAAGACGTGCGCCCTCGACCCTCTGCTCCGCAGCGTCCCGGCCTTGGCGCGGTCGCGCCAAGTTGCCAGGATCTGAAAGGAAGGCGATTACCGCGCGCGGGTCGAAGGTGAAGAAATCGTGAGGAACATATTCGCTGCCTGATGCTTTCGGCAGAAAGCCACCAAGGTGGTAGGTACGCAGCAGCGATGGTTCGACCGGAATTTCATAGCCGCAATAGGCGCAGGCCGCATCGCTGTTCTCAAAATATTGGCGAAACTTTGATCGTTCAGAGTAAGAAACGCCGAAGCTGATCGACTTGAGCGCGCTCGACTGAAGCTTGTACTCTGTATCCAGGCGATATTCTGATCCAAGGTCGCGAACCCGCCCTTCGTCCACGCGCGTGTAATGCGCGCGGACCAGGGACGGATCGGTGAGGTTGCCGAAGTTGGATCCAATAGGGAGGTCGCCGCCCTTGTTGAGATCGAAGCGCGGACTAGTCTGCGCGAAAGAACCCAGCACGACATATGAACCAGGACTGCGCTGGGTCGCCTTGGTCTTGGATGCGTCGAACCTTACCTCGACGTCGTCGAACGGCCTCCACTTGAGATTGCCTCCGATCTGGTACGACTGAGTAAGCCTGTTGCCCGTCTGGACGATGTTGTCGTTCTGGGACAACGAGATGCGGTTCGCGAGGGCTGGGTTGCTGACCTGGAAAAGCTGGCCCGGACGTTCGAATGCCGTTGCCGTGCCGTTCTCATCGACGGTGAGAGCGATATAGGGGGATGAATAAAAGCTCGCGAAGATCGAGCGGTCGGAAGAAGCGTCGAATTTGGAGTAGATGCCGTCGAGACTGAGTGTCAGTCGATCCGTCAGCTGCGCTTCCACCGTCGCGGAGGCGTTGATGCGTCGGCGCCGGCTATTCTCCCGAGCGAAGTTGAGGTTTTGTGGAACGTGTACTGATGTCGCAGTCCGGTCGAGGGCGTCAGCTGTTAGACCAGCACTCTGCCCCGTGCCGTGCAGTACGCTCTGCTGACTGAACAGCCATCCGTCCACCTGGACGGCATCGCTCTGGCTGCGCCGGTCTGTGTAGGATCCGGAGATCACGAAACCGATGGTCTTCGCCTCGTTCATCAAGGATGCCACGGCGGAGACGTCAGGGGTGGTTGTCTTGCGGAGGTCGTCGTAAATGCCGCCGGCCGCAGCAGCGACGTGAAATCCGACTTTACCATCCATCGGACGTGCGGTCGCGATGTTCACGGTTGCCCCGATTCCGCCCTCCTGCAGCGGCGCGATGCTAGACTTGTAGACATCGGCGCGCTGGATCATGGCCGACGAGAGCACGTCGAAGGAGAATTCCCGGCCGGCATTATCCGTCGCCATCACGCGCCCGTTCACGAGCACGGTGTTGAACTCCGGACCTAAACCCCGGACAGTGATAAACTGACCCTCGCCTCCGGAGCGATCGATCGCGACACCGGTGATGCGCTGGAGAGACTCTGCGATGTTGCTGTCCGGGAACTTGCCGACTTCCTCTGCAGAGATGCTATCGAGGGTCAGTTCGGCTTCGCGCTTTGCTCGAGCAGAAGATTCCAGACTCTCCCGTATACCAGTCACCACGATGTCCTCGTCTTCGGCGAGAAGCGGGGCCTCGGCAGAAGGCGATCGGGGCGAGCCAGCGCCACTGCTCCCGTGGTGGGGAGAGCCTCGCATAGTCTGCAGAGCCAGCGGTAACGAGGTAATTGGGCGGGATGGGTAGAGGATCGCAAAGGTCTGGCTACCGGTTGGCCTCGCAATGAGACCTGTACCGTCCAGCAGCCGCACCAAGGCTTCGCGAGGCGTCATGTAGCCACGGACAGGGCTCGATCGCTTTCCCTTCGTTACCCTACGCGACGCGATAATCTGGACGTTCGTTTGCCTGCCGAACGCGGTGATCGCAGTTTCAAGGCGCTGCGCCGGGATTTCGAAGGCCATGCGTTGCGCGGCCGCCGGAACGCCCAAGAACGTACCGAGGACCACAGCAGTCGCAGAAACGCCTCCCCTTACGAGCATACCTCCCCCTGGTTCGGGCTTTTTTTTGCCCTCACAGAGGTAAGAGCCGCGGCCGCAGGAAATCCTTCCGTAAGATCAAAGAAACTGCATCAACCGATCCGCACCGTGTCGTTGTCCCTCGTGTCGATCGGCACGGCCAGGATCTCGCCGACCGTGCGGGCAAAACCATCCAGGTCATCGATCCGGAAGACACCGTCGAGTTGCTCATTGCCGAGCCGCGGATTGAGCAGAACGAGCTTGCGCCGATTGTAGCGGTTGAATTCAGCTATGGCGGACCCGAGCGAGTCACCGAGCAGGATTATCTTTCCGGTACGCCACGCAAGCGAGCGGTCGATCGACGCGGCCATGGCAACTTGTCGGTGGATCGTTCCGTCTTCGGAGATGAAGGCGCGATTCCCCGCGTCTAGATAGACGCGTTGGTCAGCCGTGTCGCCGGACCAGGTCTCCACGGCCCCCTCAGTGACCATCACCTCGGCGCCATGATCGAGGCGTCGAACCGAGAAAGCGGTTCCGACGGCCCTCACGTTCAAATCTCCGGCCTCAACCACAAACGGTCGATTGGGGCCTTTCGCAACCTGGAACCACGCCTCGCCTCTATCGACGCGGATATGTCGCACCGACTTTCTCATCTGGACGGTGATCCGGCTGACGGTATTGATGGTCGCTACAGATCCGTCCGTCAGTGCCACCCGGCGAATTTCGCCTAGCTCCGTCTCATAAGAACGCGCTTGAAACACGTACAAACCACCGACAACTGACGCTGCAATGGCGCCGCCCATAGCCGCCAAGAAAGTGCGCCTTCGGAAAATTGGCTTTTCAACTTCGTGACCATGGACGGGCTCGTCCTGGAGAGGCTCCAGCGCGAACCAGATTGCCTGAATGCGCGCGAGCTCACCCCGCCGCGTCGGGTCGCCATCAAGCCAGGTCTGCAACTCGGCCTCGTCCTCAGCCGACCAGTTGTCAGCGTCCATGCGGGAGACCCAATGTGCGGCCGTATCAAGTTCGGCATTTGGCATGTCGCGCATCATCGGCGGTGCTCCATGGGGGGCGCGCCCACTTCTGCTTCCCCTGCGACCATGGCCGCATCCCACGCGGTACGCAGAGCTTTAACACCAACCCATATTTGTTTCTCGACTGCTTTCTCCGAGATGTTCATGTGTTCGGCGATCTTGCGCTGAGACCAGCCCTCGATTTTGCGTAGGTACACTGCTTGACGACATCGCTCAGGCAATTGCGCTATCAAGCTTAAGGCGCGCGCGCAGTCTAGCTTCGCTCCGACCTCTCTCTCTGGGGAGGGCCTTTCCTCGTCGATATAGGCCTCAATCTCCGCAACGATGTCGATTTGCACAATCCGCTGGCGGCGTATGCGACGGAGCATAAGGTTGCGAACGATCGCGAAGAAATAGGCGTCCGGCCTTTCGATGTGAGCAAACGAGTCAAGCCGGGCAATCGCGCAGTATGCATCTTGAATAAGCTCGTCGATGTCCTCTGGCGGAAGCCGGTACCGGCGCAACCATAGACGCACCTGCGGTTCATGCGGCAGGATACCTGTCGCAATCCATCGCGCCAGCAGGCGCCTCTGCTCTTTCGCCTCGCTTGCGTTCAGGTACATCGTCTACCTAGCTCGAACTAGTGCTTCGTATTGTAGAGAGCCCTATGGAGGAAAAATCCTTCGCAAGAGCTGAGAAAAGTGCGCTTCAGAGAGCGCAGACTGAGCTGTTGCCATTCAGTTGCGCCTTCCGCTGTCCTTGCACCACTGGACGACGCCACTCTTGATCCAGAAGTGATGCTTCGCAGAGGGCGCATGCGCGTCCTTCCAAGTTGCGCGCTCCGGCTGGAGAGTCGATCAGTCCTCTGACCGCCGTGGATCTACGGCATGGTCGGCGTCGCACACCGGGAGATAGTCGACCCCCTTAGCCCAGGTGTGGCGGGCTCTGTTCAGGGAACGATCCTCGGGTGAACTCGTCGCGGTCACCGCATTCCGCAGGAACGGCGTCCGCACACCCCCAGGGCGTGACGCGACGACTAGATGTTGAGCGGGCTGCAGAGATATCGACGTCGGGAGGAAAGTCGACCTTGCTGGGGTCGCGAGTCAGCAGGCACGCTGGCGCCGCTGCACGAGCTGGTCGACGAGATTTCGGCCGAGCGTGTCCGCCCCGACCATCGAGTTGGTGCTCTCGACCGTGGCTCAGTAGGGAGCGCGCTCGCTGGCAGCTCACGCCTAGCTGCCTTATGGCTGATGAGCGTCGTCGCGCGCGAGGAAGACCCAGGATGTAGAGGGTTGCGCGTAATCGGCAGGGGCGAACTTCTCAACGAGTAGATCGGTCAAGACCTTCACCTTACGCGGCGTATATTGGCTCGGCGGGCGCACGAGGTAGATGCCGATATCCGGCAGCGTATAGCCCGGCATGATCGGCACCAGCGTTCCTGCCTCAAGATAACGGTCCGCGATAAGCTCGGCCATTGCGACGATCCCAAGTCCGGCCGCCGCCGCCTCTGCGAGCATGTAGGCATTGTCGGCTTTGAAGCGACCGCGCGGATGGACGGTGAAGCTCTGGTCGCCGTCGCTGAACGTCCAGCTGTTTACCCCGGGCGTGATCGCGGCATGGTTGCCGACGTCGGCGGGCGAGTCCGGTGCGCCGTAGTCTCGGATATAGTCCGGGCTGGCGTAGAGGCGAATGGGAAGCGATCCGATCTTGCGCGCGATCAGGTTCGAGTCGGGCAGGTAACCCACGCGAATACCGCAATCGAAACCTTCTGCAGCTAAGTCGACGTAGCGGTCTGAGAACCGCGTATGGACGTGCAGGGAAGGATGGCGGCGAGCGAGCTCGGTGAGCGTCGGCGCGAATTGCATTCCGAACGATGAAGGGCCGGCGATGCGGAGGAGGCCGCGAAGCTCGCCATTTGGCGAGATGTCCTCGCGCGCGGCGTCGATCCGGGCGCAGATCTCGGCCGCCTGATCCCGGAACAGCAGCCCCGCCTCGGTAAGAACTGCACCGCGCGTGGTGCGCGACAGCAGCTCCGCGCCGAGTTCCTGCTCCAATCGTAGCAGCCGGCGGCTGACGATGGACTTGGCGAGTCCGAGGCGTCGCGCCGCGGCGTTGATACCGCCAGCGTCGGCAATCTCGACGAATGCTCTAAGGTCCTCGATCTCCAACGTCGCCCCCGCCGTACAATCACGCGAAGTGTTCCGCGTCTGGGACCACTGAGTAGCATCTTTGCTGTCTAGTGGCGAGTAGCGCCGTCGCGCATCTTCATTGCCGCGGATGATTGATCATCCTGCTTCAACTGGAGATGAACCATGAACAGCACCCGTTTTCTTCCGTTAGCCGGCAGGCTCTTGATCGGCCTGCCTTTCATCCTTTTTGGGCTTGGCAAGGCCACGAGCTATGCCGCGACCGTTGCCACCATCGAGGCCGTCGGCCTGCCGCTGCCGCCGCTCGCGTTCATCGGCGCCGTCGTGCTCGAGGTCGTCGGAGGCGCCCTGCTGGTCGCAGGCTACAAGGTCCGGCCGGTCGCCGCGGCGATGGCGGTGTTTTCGATCGCGACCGCCGTCTTTTTTCACAGCGACCTCGCTGACCAGAACAACTTCGTGCACTTCTTCAAGAACATCATGATGACTGGCGGCCTGCTGCAGATCGTCGCGTTCGGTGCCGGAGCCCTCAGCCTCGACAATCGTTCGGCCAATCGGCGCATCGCCGCGGGTGGTCTCGCTACCGCGAGTTGATCCGCTATCCTCCGCGCTTCTTCCAAGCCGGGCACGCATCACCTGCGTGCCCGGCTTTGTTGTGTTCACAACAGGGCGGAGTGTTCCTGTTTCCGCAACCCCGCGGCGCACTCTCGCCGACTAGTCGCGGCGGTCCTGCCGGGCCACCTTCCCCTCATCATCCAGGGGCCTACGGGTCCAGTCACAGAGAAGGAAGACCCATGTCCACCGCTCATTCCAAACCGAAGATCGCCCTGATCGTGGGCTCGACCCGCGCCGCGCGCTTTGCCGACGTGCCCGCGCAGTGGATGCTGCGACAGGCGCAGGCGCGCGAGGATCTCGACGTCGAGCTCATCGATTTGCGTGACTTCGAACTACCGTTCTTCGATGAGGTCGCTTCCAGCGCCTTCGTGCCGAGCCAGAGCCCGGAAGCCGTCAGCTGGCAAGAGACGATCGCCCGCTTCGACGGCTTCATCTTCGTCGTCGCCGAATACAACCACTCGATCACCGCCGCGCTCAAGAACGCGCTCGATCAGGCTTACAAAGAGTGGAACCGCAAGCCCTTCACCGCCATCGGCTATGGTGGCGTCGGCGCGGCGCGCGCGATCGAGCATCTGCGCCTGATCGGAGTGGAACTGCACATGGTCTCGACCCATGCCGCCGTGCACATCGGCGGGAGCGATTTCTTCACCGTCTTTCCGATGGGCGGCAATCAGCCGATTGAGACGATCGAGCAGAACCTGTTGCCGTCGGCCGCCGCTGCGCTCGACGAACTCACCTGGTGGGCGAAGGCCACGATGGCGGCGCGGGCAAACTAGAAGATGCAACGCGACCGCGCTGCGCGACCGCGGATAGCCCGCGGCGCGCACGCGACTCGCTCTCCCCGGAGATTCGAAATGACTTCCATCGGTATCCTCGGCGCCGGCCTCTTGGGCAGCGCCATCGCCAAGCGGCTCGGCGCCAAGGGCATAGCAGCAACGATCGCCAACAGCCGTGGTCCCGAGACGCTGTCGGCCCTGATCGCCGAAGCTGGCCCGTCAATCAAAGCCGGCACGCGCGTGGAGGTGGCCTCGAAGGACGTCGTCTTCGTGTCGATCATCTGGCCGAGGTTGCAGAACGCTCTTGCGGATCTGCCGGACTGGAACGGCCGCATCCTCATCGACACCAACAATCCCATGCAGCGCGCGCCGCTACCGCCCATCGACATCGGCGAGCGCGCGTCGACCTCAATTGTAGCGGAGTGGGCGCCCGGTGCGCGCATCGTGAAAGCCTTCAACCATCACTTCTACGGTATTATCGAGAAGGATCCGGAGGCCGAAGGCGGTCGCCGCGTTCTCTTCTACGCGGGCGACGACGCGGCCGCGAAGGCTGTGGTGGCGGGACTGATCGAACAGCTTGGCTTCTTCGGTATCGACCTTGGCGACGTCGAACATGGCAGCCGCCAGTTCCAAGGGCCAGGCGGCCCGCTGAGTGCCCATGATCTCGTCAAGTTCGACTGAGAGGTGAAGGCTTCATCTTCTGGCAGATCGAAGGCTTAACACTATCGCCAACCGGCTGCTGGGCATGATGTGCATCCCGAGAAGCACTGGAGATCGGGGGAAGCGGGCGCTCTCATGCCCCGCGCGGTTCCTGCTGGAGCTGGTCAGCGCGGACCTTGCTCTGGAAGTCGAATACCCAGCCTGGATATTCCGCCGGCAGCTTGCTGATTTCGTCCAGTGCCTCCAGTTCTGCGTGGGTCAGCACCACCTTGGTCGCGGCAATATTCTCGTTGAGTTGCTCGGGCTTCTTCGCGCCGATGATCACGGTGGTGACGGCCTTTTGGTGCAGCAGCCAGGCGAGTGCGATTTGCGCGATCGAGACGCCCTTGGCTTCCGCGATCGGCTTCATCGCGTCGATGACCTTGTAGCCCCGTTCCTTATCGACCGGCGGGAAATCGAACGTATCGCGACGGCTGGCGCCTTCCTTACCGTCGCGGCCATATTTGCCTGTTAGAAAACCGCCTGCCAGAGGACTCCACACCATCAGTCCGATGCCTTCTGATTCGATCAGCGGCACCAGCTCGCGCTCCAGGTCGCGTCCGGCAATTGTGTAATAGGCCTGAAGCGACGCGAAGCGGGCGAGGTTGAACTGGTTGGAGATACCGACCGCCCTTGCGATTTGCCAAGCGGCCCAATTGGAAACGCCGATGTAGCGGACCTTACCCTGTTGGACGGCCGTATCGAGCGCGCGCAGCGTCTCTTCGATCGGCGTGATCTGGTCGAAGCCATGGATTTGGTAAACATCGATATGGTCGACCTGAAGGCGCTTGAGGCTGCCATCCAGTGCGTAGAGCATATGCGAGCGGGACGTGCCGCGCGCGTTGGGCCCGTCCCCCGTCGGTCCGAAGAATTTGGTGGCGATGATCACATCTTCCCGCGCGATACCGAGGTTGAGCAACGCCTGACCGACGATCTGTTCGGAAAGGCCCTGCGAATAAACGTTGGCGGTATCGATGAAGTTGATGCCGGCATCGATCGCGGTCCTGATCAGAACGTCAGCTTCTTCCTGCTGTAGACCGCCCATGCTGCTATATATTCCGCCGCCGCCACCGAAGGTCATGGTGCCTAGGCAGAGTTCAGAAACGAACAGGCCGGTGCGGCCTAGGGTGTTATAGCGCATGGGGCTCTCCTGATCGAAACGAAACGGGCTGGCGGACACCCCTTTCATAACGCCTGCCCGCAGCTTCTCCGCGCCGGATTGTCGCAATCTTTTGCCTAATCCGATCACTCGCCCTTCCGGCCGGGCGGAAGCTTGCCTTCACGTTCGGTAAAATCGATATAGATTTGATGCACGAAACTCTCGCCGATCTAGCCTATCGCCACGCCAAGCAATCGGGAGATGCGTCGATCCCGCGAGTGAGCCTCCATGTCGCGCAGGCGGAGGGCTGGCCGGTTCCGGTCTTATATCAGCCCATGTTTGGCTTCGTGTTGCGCGGCGCCAAGCGGGTGGTCATCGGAAACCGCACGCTGCGCTACGATAGCAATCATTTTCTCATCGCTTCGATCGACGTGCCCGCATCGCGTGTCACCATCGAGGATCTGCTCGAGGCACCTTACGTCGCGGTACGGCTCGCAATCGACCAGGATATTCTTTCGGATCTAGTTGTTGGCATACCTTGCAAATCCGAAGGCGACACCATGGCTTTTGCTGTGGGCGCGATGACGCCCGAACTGCTTGATGCTTGGTCACGGATGTTGCGTCTGCTCGATGCGCCGAACGAAATCGACACGCTGGCACCTCTAATCGAGCGCGAAATTCTCTTTCGTATCTTGCAGGGGCCGCAAGGAGCGCTGCTTCGCCAGGCGGCTCGAGCTGGTAGCCGGATCGCACAAGTTCGGGATGCTATCGCTCATCTGCGCACGAACTTGGATCGCGCTGTCAGGATTGAAGAGCTGGTGGGAATTGCCGGGATGAGCCCGGCAACGTTCCATCGCCACTTCCGGTCTGCCACCGCCATGAGCCCACTGCAGTATCACAAGGCCCTCCGCCTGCAAGAAGCGAAGCGACTATTGATCGCCGACGCTGATGCGGCAAGCGCAGCGTTCGCAGTCGGTTATGAAAGCGCATCGCAGTTCAGTCGAGAATACAAGCGGATGTTCGGCGCATCGCCCACCCGCGATGTTGCAAGGCTGCGGGACAGCAAGAGGTCCTGAAGATGCCAGGTGTCGCTAATTCTGCGACACCGCGGCGCGATATGGCCGGCTAGCGACACGACCGCCTGCGAGCCAAATTCTCTCCATCAACCGAGCAGCTAGAAATCTGCTGCAACCCGAGGAGAAAGAATATGGCTTCCGTCGCTACCACTCTGTCCGACACCGCTGTCGAAGCGGTGAGCATCGTCGCTGCTGGCCGCCCTGTCATTCACCGAACGCGCGGCCGCGGCCACGGCCCGATCACCCGCTTGATGAGCCCCAGCGATCTAGGCGAGCAGCTTAAGCCGTTCGTGTTTCTGGACATCTTCGATGCGAACATGAGCCAGATGACGGCAGCGGGCGTCGTGCATCCTCACTCGGGGATCGCGACGGTCACCGTCATTACCGAGGGCGATGTTCACTATGACGATCCCGACGCGGGTCAGGGCCATATCGCGTATGGCGGCGTCGAGTGGATGCGGGCCGGCGGCGGTGTCTGGCACGGCAAGGAGCTGTCCTCCGGCAGGTCAGAGCGTGTCAGGGGCTTTCAGCTCTGGCTCGCGCTTCCCGCCAAGCTCGAGCTGTCTCCGGTCGAAAGCCAGTATATCGAGGCGGCGGCGATGCACCATGTCGGCCCCGCGCACGTCATCATCGGCACGCACGAGGGCGTCACGAGCCCCGTCAATGCGCCCGCTGGGACGACATACCTGCTGGTGACGCTCGCGCCCGGCGAGCGCTGGACCTACACGCCTCCTGCCGGTCACACCGTCGGTTGGCTCGCGCTCTCGCACGGCAGCCTGGTCGGAGCGATTGCCGGTTCAGCGGGCGAGATGCTCGTCCTCGCCGAAGGAGAGGACGTTGTGGAACTGGAGGGCGGATCTGATGGCGCGACCTTCGTGCTGGGTTCGGCGATCCCCCACCCTCATGACCTTCACCTCGGCTACTACTCGGTCCACGCCACAGCCGAAGGCCTGGTGACAGGCGAGCGCAACATCGAATTGCTGCGCGAGAAGCTGGAGGGGCTTGGAGACCGCCGGCGCGCGTCGGGTGCGACGCCGATCTATCGCGGTTGACTTGTAAGCATCCGGATGGAGGCGCCCGGCCAATTCGCCGGTCGCATTTTCTCTGACCGGCAAGGGCTACCTAAGGTCATCAGCCACCTTCCAAATCGGCTGAATTTTAAAAGGACAGTAACATGACCCAAGCAACTGAAGCAGCAGCACAACCGACCCGCGCCGAGCTCGTCGCCGGGCTGGTCTCCGGCATGCAGAACCCCGCGCGCTCGCCGATCCTACGCTCTCCGGCGGACGACGGCATCGATTTCGAAGACATCTACTTTCCCGCCGCCGACGGCGTGACGATCGAGGGCTGGTTCATCCCCGGCGACAGCGACAAGCTGATCGTCGCTAATCACCCGATCTGGGCCAACCGCTACGGCTTTCCCGGCCATCTGAAGCCCTACAGTGATGCCTGGGAGGCGAGCGGCAACAACATCGAAGTCAACTTCATGCCGGACTACAAGCACCTGCACGAGGCCGGCTACAACATTCTCGCCTATGACCTGCGCAACTTCGGCCAGAGCGCGGCCGGCAGCGGCGGCGTGATCGGCAACGGCATCCGCGAATATCGCGACGTCATCGGCTCGCTGCGCTACGTCCGGTCGCGGTCCGACCTCAAGAATCTGAAGCTCGGCCTGCTCAGCCGCTGCTGCGGCATGAACGCAACGATGGTCGCCATGTCGAAGCATCGTGAGGAGTTCGACGATGTTCGCGCGATCGTCGCGCCGCAGCCTATCTCGCTCAGCTCCTTCTATCGCACGATCCTCGCCCACATGGGCATACCGGACGCGCTGCCCGAGGTTGCCGACGCGCTGCGCCGCGCAACCAGCATGGAGCTGAAGGACATGGATATGCCGCAGTACGCATCTGCGGTGGATGTCCCCACGCTGCTCCTGCAGGTCCGCGACGACACGTTGACGACGCCCGCTGACGTGCAGACGATGTTCGACGCCATGCCGACAGATCAGAAGGACCTCATCTGGATCGAGGGTACGAACCGGCGCTTCGACGGCTACAACTACCTGCCCGAAAACCCCAAGCCGATGCTCGACTGGTTCGAGCGGTTCGTCGCCTGAAGGACGGGCGGCGCATATCCAAGTCGAGGGGCTCCGCGGCGCGGGGCCCCCCAGCCGTCGCCAAGGAGGTCGTCCACGTACACTTAGTCATAGAGCTAGCATGATGCGTTTACTCGTCAGCCAACGCGCTCAGGCGCCGCAGCCGGTTGATGCCGGGTATGATGGCGAACACCATCGCGGCGACAACTATTGGAACGATGATCAGGTGGCGTTGCCACAGGTCCCAGTCCGGCGTGACCGCCTGCATCAGATACGAAAGTCCGGTCACCAACGGGTACACCGCGGCGAATACCATGGCGCAGAAAGACAGTCGGCCCGTTCGGTAGCGACGCAACATAGCAGCGCCCATTCAGTAGTCCGCGCTGGGTCGGCCACGAAAGCGCCTGTACCAGTCGTCCAGCCCGGGATGCTTGTTGCCGAAGGCGAGGTCGAACCGCTCGCGCGCCGTCTGGAAGATCGGGAAGGCGGTAAAGTCGGCGATCGTGGGTGTGTTGCCGGCGAGGAACGCGTGCTCGCCGATTTCCTTTTCCAGCACGTCCAACAGCTCGGTGATGTAGCGGAAGATCCGGTCCGCTGCGTCGCGCGATGCCACAGGCTCTTTCGCCGGGAAGGCGTCGGTACGGTTCCACAGCCACAGCTGGCCGCGCGCCACGAGATCGGCCGCAAGACGTTCAAGCGAGCGGACACGGGCGCGAGAGGCCGCGTCCGTGCCGATCATCGGGCGATCGGGGTGAAGCTCCTCAAGATACTCGACGATCGCCGCCGAGTCCGTGATCGCGACGCCGGCATCGGTCACCAGTGTCGGTGCCCGGCCGGACGGATTGATGGCTATATACTCGGCCGAGCGATGCTCCTTGTTCTCATAATCGAGCTCGTAGCGCGGAACGTCGATGCCCTTTTCGGACAAATAGATGATCACGCGGCGCGGGTTGGTGCCCTTGCGAAACTGATAAAGCAGCATGCTATCGCCATTGCCGTCTTTGATGAGGCTGGTCCTTTATCGGCGTTCGGAGTCCAAGCCGAAACCGGGGCTCGGCTAGTTCTGCACCGCCGGTCGGATCGTGATGTCGCCGATATCGACATGATCGGGCTGAGCGATCGCGAAGCCGACCGCGCGCGCGACATCGGCGGGATCGAGCGCGATCTCGTCCATCTGCGCCTTGATGGCCTCGCGCACCTTCTGGTCGGTCATCGACTGGACCAGGTTGGTCGCCACGAAGCCCGGGGAGATGCCGGTGACCCGATATCGACCTTCGGATTCGACCCGCAGGCCTTCGGCAAGTGTGCGGACGAAGTTTTTCGTCGCGGCATAGACTGCCATCGTCGGGCTCACGACCAGGCCGGCGGTCGAGACGGTGAAGATAAAGTGGCCACGCTGCTGGCGCAGGAAGACTGGCAGCGCGGCCGCTACGGCGTTCAGCGCGCCTTTGACGTTGACATCTACCATCGCGTCCCAGTCTTCGAGCTTGAGCTCGGCGAGCGGCGAAATGGGGGCGACCCCGGCATTGCTGACGATCGCGTCAAGGCGGCCGTGGCGATCGAGCGCCGCCTGCACGACGGCGACAACGTCGTCACGGCGGCTTACGTCTGCGACGGCGACGATGGCGTCGCCGCCCGAACCTGTGATCTCTGCGGCCAGTTCTTCGAGTGGCGGCGCGGTGCGCCCGCTCAGCACAAGCCTGGCGCCGTGGGTAGCAAGTTCCAGTGCGATGGCGCGGCCGATCCCGCTACCGGCGCCGGTGACGACAATGACTTTGTTTGTGATGTTCTCCATGTCGAAAATCTAGGAAGAGGTTCGAGCCAAACCAATTCGCGATCGTACCGGATTTCGTCGCGTCGGTACCAAGTTGATCATTATGGGAAGGAATGGAGGCGCGTGTGACCACGGATCCCTTATCGCAGATCATCTCGCTACTTTCGGTGCAGAAGGCAGCCTGGTCGGAACTCAAAGCGGGCGGTGACTGGGCGCTCGCTTTCCCGGCGACGGCCCTGCTCAAGTTCATCAGCATCAAGCAGGGGCAGTGCTATATCCGAGCTGACAATGGCCCGCTGCTCAGCCTCTCCGAGGGCGACATGCTGATGCTGCTTCATGCGAAGAGCTACGTTGTCGCCAGCGACGACGGCGTTGCGGCGGCGGATGGTATGCCGCTCTTCGCCGATCCGGATCAGCCGGTCGTCAGCCTGGGTGGCTCCGACACCGTCCTGTGCGGCGTCCACTACGAGCTCGACAATGAGAACCTTGATCTGCTGCTCCGGGTTTTGCCGCGGGTCTTTGTCGTGCCGAAGAGTGATCCAGCGTCCGTCGAACTGCAGCGTTCAGTGGAACTTCTCCTCGGTGAATTACGCCATTCACGATTGGGCAAGGCGATGATGGTCGAGCAGCTTTGCAAGACGCTGCTCATGGAAACGGTCCGCGCGATCATGGGGGGCGCCGACGCCTCTCTGCCGGGCTGGCTTGGCGGGCTCACCGATCCTCAGGTGAGCCGGGCGCTCGCGCTCATGCACGCGCGGCCAAGCGACCACTTCTCGCTCGAGGGACTAGCCCGCGAGATTGGTATGTCGCGGTCGCGTCTGGCAACGCGCTTCCGCGAGAAGGTTGGCATGCCGCCTCTCAGCTACCTAACCTGGTGGCGCATGCAGATCGCTCGCGCCGCGCTCGAAACGCGCGCTCCACCTGTGGCCAGCCTGGCTAAAGACCTTGGCTATCGGTCAGAGAGCGCGTTTGGTACTGCTTTCAAGCGCCAGTTCGGCACGTCTCCCGGATATTACGCCCGTGGCGTCGCGGACCGGAAGGCTGGGATGCTCGTGTTGCAGCATCCCGAGAGAGGCTCGGAATCACGCGTCTAACCTGGAGCCGATTGGCAGTACTGCCCCGGAGCGACTTGCGCGTCGGCTACTTCGGTATTGGCTCAGTCGTACTTCGGCCGCCTGTTTGGTCTTAGTGCTCCTGACGTTTCGGAAGCATCGCTGTTCCCTCTTTATTATTGCCGCCTCTCGCCTGCCCATTGAAAGTTCTGCGGAAACCGCACGCAAGAAGTGGGAGTGATCTCTCTCCTCGCGATGCAGCAGACTCAACGCTGCTCGTTGGTGGAGGAAATCTGGCTCGAAGCCCGCACCTGCCGCGAGCAAGGCTGATCGCGCCCCGGTGTCGCAGAATTAGGGACACTTGCGATGACGCCAAAGTCTCCAGACGACGTGGGTTTTGGTTACTGGTGTTGCGCAAAAGTGCGTGATAGCTATGCAATCCAGTACCTGACGTTCTGAAAAAGAGAACAATGACGCTCGGCTTCGAAGAATTGCGAACCTTTATAGAAGTGGCGGATGCCGGAGGGCTATCGGTGGCGGCGCGCCGACTAGGCGTGTCGAAGTCGCTTGTCAGTCGACGAATTTCCAAGCTGGAGGCTGAGCTCCGTGTGCAGCTTCTCGCGCGCACCCCTCGCGGCATCGCGCTCACTGAACCTGGCATCGCTTTCAAAGAGCACGCTGCTCGCATCATATCCGAGATGGATGCTGCGCTCGAGATCGTGTCGCCAACTGGCGATCTCAGGGGACGCCTCAGAATCTCTGCGCCCATTTCATTCGGTGTGACGCACCTTACGCCCGTGCTCAGCAGGCTCGCGCTTCAACATCCGCATCTGGAGATCGCCGTAAGCTTTAGCGACTACACCGTCGATCTTGTCGCGGAGGGATTTGATTGCGCAGTTCGCATCGGCGTTCTTCCGGACTCGAATCTCATAGGCCGCCGGATCGGGCCGGTGCGCGGAACCCTAGTGGCCAGCCCCGACTATATCGCCAAGCATGGCGCACCTAAGTGCTTGGAAGATATCGCGAAGCATGAAGCTGTTATGCAAAAGGCTGAATCTTGGCGTTTTTTAGGAGACGACGGTAACATAGCGATCCGGCCGCAGGGACGCTTCAAGGTAGACAACGGGATTGCGGTTGCGAAGGCCGCTGCCGCGGGGCTTGGCCTCGCCGTGCTGCCCAATTTCGTTATCGAGGAACAACTCGAGTCAGGCGCTCTGGTCGAGGTCTTGCCGCATCACCCGCTGGCGGAAGTTGATATGTATGTCGTCCGTCCCCCGGGTCTCAATCCAGCACGAAAGATTCGAGTGTTTATCGAGCTGATGATCGAGCAGTTCTCTAAGGCGGCGTGCACCAATGGATCAACGCTGTCAGCGCCGCGGGTCTTGGCGTGATCGTGCGCCGGCGGATCGGTTGCGATGAGCTCGGCGCGCCCTTGACGGGGCAGATCGACGAGGAACGCCGCTTCCACACGCGCTTCCGGGCTGAGCCCGCCGATATCGACGAGCTTGGCCACGTCAACAATGCGATCTGGATGGTGTGGATCCAGGACATATCGGTCGCGCACTGGTTCGCCGCTGGACGGCCTGGCGACGCCAGTGGCTTCGTGGCTGTGGTCCTGCGCCACGAGATTGACTATCGCGCAAATATTGCAGCCGAAGACGAGGTTGCCGCCGTCACCTGGGTCGACGGACGGCCCCGTGGCGCGCGCTATACGCGGCGCGTTGATTTCGCCGATGCGAATGGCAGGATTATTGTTGCAGCGCGATCCCAATGGGCGCTTGTCGATCGTCAGAGCGGCAGACCGGTGCGCGTGTCACCGGATGTCGTCGCGCCTTTTCTCCATGACGACACCGACCGCGTCGCAGACGTCCAAGCTTCCTAGCTGGACTTTGACGCCAGGGTGGACGACCGAAGCCCTGAACGCGCTCGACACCGGTGTTCAGCCAAGCCAGAATCGTTTCTTCGCGAATGAGCGCGAGCGTCCTGCTGAAAGCGGCATCAGTCGTTTCGTCGGAAAGCGTGTCAAATGCTCTCCTTGTCCTGAGCTCCAGCGCTTCGCATCTCTCGATTACCACAGCTGTCTCACGTTGCGAGCTCCCTCCCGAGACTGAAGCGTTGTTGGTTGCAACATCTGCAACGCGGCGTCGCAAGATCTAGCTCTTCAATTCTCGATTAACATAGCTAATAAATCACAGCGTTGAGCGCTTGATACTTCGACAACACACTGTCTCAGTTCGAACGAGTGGACGGAGAGCTGTCCTTATGTTCGCTGTGACAGGCAAGACGTGATCGCCTCGCGCTGTGCCCTGCGGTGTCCGACGGTCAACTTTCAAGGATGGCGTCTGCTGAGCGCAGACGGAGATAACGCGGGTTCAGCTTTGGTGAGTTGCCGGACCACGTCGCGCGGCAGCCCGTTCGCGCGCCGACGGCTGCAATCCACAAGGAGAGGACATGCCACAGCAACGGACGGTGATAGTGGTGGACGGCGCTGGCGGCATCTCGAAGGTCATCAGCCACCGTCCGAACAGGCTGAGCTCTGAAAGGACAGTAACATGACTCAGGCAACTGAAGCTCCCGCAGCCCAACCGTCCCGCGCCGAACTCATCGCCGGGCTTGTCTCCGGGATGAAGGATCCCGCCCGCTCGCCGATCCTGCGCTCGCCGGCGGACGACGGCATCGCTTTCGAAGACATCTATTTCCCCGCCGCTGACGGCGTGACGATCGAGGGCTGGTTCATCCCCGGCGACAGCGACAAGCTGATCGTCGCCAATCACCCGATCTGGGCCAACCGCTACGGCTTCCCCGGCCATCTGAAGCCCTACAGCGACGCCTGGGAGGCGAGCGGCAACAACATCGAAGTGAACTTCATGCCGGACTACAAGCACCTGCACGAAGCCGGCTACAACATCCTCGCCTATGACCTGCGCAACTTCGGCCAGAGCGGCGCCGGCAGCGGCGGCGTGATCGGCAACGGCATCCGCGAATATCGCGATGTGATCGGCTCGCTGCGCTACGTCCGCTCGCGGTCTGACCTCAAGAATCTGAAGCTTGGTTTGCTCAGCCGCTGCTGCGGCATGAACGCGACCATGGTCGCCATGTCCAAGCACCGCGACGAGTTCGACGATGTCCGCGCGATCGTCGCGCCGCAGCCGATCTCGCTCAGTTCCTTCTATCGCACGATCCTCTCTCACATGGGCATCCCGGATGCGCTGCCCGAGGTCGCCGACGCGCTGCGCCGCGCAACCAGCATGGAGCTGAAGGACATGGATATGCCGCAGTACGCGGCCGCGGTGGATGTCCCCACGCTGCTCCTGCAGGTCCGCGACGACACGCTGACGACGCCTGCCGACGTGCAGGCGATGTTCGACGCCATGCCCACCAACCAGAAGGACCTGATCTGGATCGACGGCACGAACCGGCGCTTCGACGGCTACAACTACCTACCCGAGAACCCCAAGCCGATGCTCGACTGGTTTGAGCGGTTCGTCGCCTGAAAGGACGGGCGGCCATGGACTTCAAGAACAAGCGCGTAGCGATTGTCGGCGGCGCCGGCGGCATCGGCGCAGCGCTGTCACTCGCATTCGCAAGCGAAGGTGCAGCACTACTCGTCGGTGACGTCGCCGAAGAAGCCGGACGCGCGCTGATTGCGCAGATTGTTGAGAAGGGCGGTCGCGCGGACTTCATGGTCTGCGACCTGTCGGACGATGCATCGGTTGCCGCTTTTGCGGATCACGCCTTCGCCTCGTTGGGCGGCGTCGACATCCTGGTAAACCATGCCGGCGTGGCGCTGGGCGGAATGCTGGAGCAGGTAACACCTGCGGACTGGCAGTGGATGGCCAACCTCAACATCGTCGGCTTGGGGCGCGTCATGCACGCCTTTATCCAACGCATGACGGATCAGGGCGCAGGCTGGATCGTCAATACCTCCTCCGGCTTAGGTCTCTTCCAGGATGCCCCGGTCGCAGCGCCTTACATCGCCTCCAAAGCAGCCATCATCGCTTATAGCCGCGCACTAGCCAGCTACCTGAAAAACCGCGGTATCGGCGTGTCGGTCTACTGCCCGGACATGACCGCTACCGGTTTTGGCAAGAGCGGCCGTTTCCTCGGCCTGCACCCGGATCTTGTTCCGATGCTTCTACCGTCGGGCGAGCTTCAAACCGTGGAAAGTGCGGCCGATTGCCTGCTCCATGGCTTGCGGCAGGAGAGTTTCCTCATCTCCGCCGTACCCAACACACAGGCCCGGCTGATTGCAATGGCCGAGGCTAGCCTTGCGCCGGGAAGTGACCTCTCGAGCGCGGGCTCGGTGCCGATCGTCCAGCGTGCGCGGATGCGAATTCCGTCTGACAAGCGGCAGGAAGTCTCGGCACTGTTCGCCGAGTATGCCGCCAAGGTCCGTGAGCACGATGGCTGTCTGACTTACAGCGGCGGGTTCGACACCGAGGATCCCGATTACCTGATGGTGTTCGAGGGCTGGCGTGACCGGGCGGCGGTTGATGCTCACGCAATCGCACCAGAGTCGGTCGCCTTCATGACCAGGCTTCTCGAGCTTGCCGCTTCAGATCTCTCGATGACCAAAATTGCCGGCTGAGCCGCGCAGCGTGACAGAAGGAGTTGATCGATGACTTCAACGGGAGATCCCTCGGCTGCACTGCCGTTTACGGGCAGACTCAGCATGCGCGGCGACGCCGATTACGAAGCAGCGAGGGTTGGGCATCTTTTCAACGCACGCATTCCTTCGCGCTACCCTGCGGCGGTTCTGCAAGCACAGACAGAGCAGGACGTCGTCGAAGGCGTCCGTCTCGCCAAGCGCCGCGGGTGGAAAGTCGCCATTCGCGCCGGCGGACACAGCTTTCCGGTCTGGAGCCTACGCGACGACGGCTTGCTGATCGATTTACACGACTTTCGGGAGATGTCCTACGATCCCGCGACCGAGATCGCGACCGTCACGCCGACGATCCACAGCGGCGATGAACTCAACCCGTACCTCAAGCCGTTTGACCGCTTCTTCAACGGCGGCGCGTGTCCGTCGATCGGCCTCGGCGGCTTCCTGTTGCATGGCGGATTGGGGTGGAACTTCCGTGGCTGGGGCTATGCCGCCAACGGCATCGTCGCAATCGATGTCGTCACTGCGGATGGCGAACTCGTTCACGCCAGTGCGGATGAGAATGCGGACTTATGGTGGGCGGCCCGCGGCGTCGGGCCCGGCTATCCCGGTGCGATCACACGTTTCCACCTGCGAACCCGACCGATCCCGAAGGCGCTGACGATCACGATGCAGATGTATCCGATCGAAGCCTTCACCAACATCATCCCGTGGCTGTTCGAAAACCAGCAGAAGATCGGACGCTCGGTCCACCTGATGTCGGGATCAATGACCCCGCCAATGGAGGTGCCCAACCACAAGGGCGGTCTGGTTTACTACATCATGGGGCTGGCCTTTACCGATACGCCGGAAGAGGCCGCGGCCGCGCTCGCACCGCTGAACGAAAATCCTTTCATCGATGACGCTCTGCTGGTCACTCGGAACCAGCCGACCACACTTGAGGAACAGGTCGCGTTCACTGACAGCGTCCACCCCGCAGGCCTGCGGTACAGGGTCGACTCGGCGTGGGTGACCGGAAAATACAAGGAGGTGGCCGAAGCCAGCCGCCAAATCGTGGCGGGCCGACAGACAGGCGATAAAGGGCATACGTTCCTGCAGTTCACGTTGCCGCTGACAGCGCCCGACATGGCGCTGACGCTTGCGACTGAGTGCATGATCGGCACCTATCAAATCTACGAAAGCGAAGAAGACGACGCACGCCTCGCGCAGTGGCTACGTTCGGTGATGGTCGACCTCGAACCGTTCACCGTCGGTCAGTATTGGGGCGACTCTGATCAGGAGGAACGCGCGGTCAAGTGTCTGACCGACGACGCGTTTGCGCGTTACACCGAGATCCGCGCCACCCGAGATCCTGACGGTCTGTTTGTCGAGCACGCTGCGAAGGCGGGCGGTTTTCGTAACGTCAACGAGTGGGAGGAAGGATCGAGGCAGGAGAAGCCACATGCCTGAGAGCACCCTGACTGTCGTGCTCTGGGAAGCGAAGGCGAAGCCGGGCAGAGAGGCCGAGACGACGGCCTTCCTCACCAAGGCAGTGACGCCGTCTCGGCATGATGCGGGCTGCATCGACTCCGAGTCTCACGCGGTGGAAGATCAGCCCGGCACTTTCATCATCGATGAGCGCTGGATCGGTCCGATGCAGGCAGAGGGGTGAGCCAAATCAATCAGCGTTCGTCCGGCATTGCATCGCATTCGGAGAGGAGGGCCGACAGTGCCCGACCTCTCGCTTGATCTGCGATACCTTCGGTATGCCCATCTTGCTGCGGAGTACGGATCGTTCCGTCGCGCGGCACTATCAATCGGCATCAACCAGTCCACGCTCACGCGCCGAGTCCAGCTTCTTGAGCGGCGACTTGGCGTCGCTCTGTTCGAGCGCCGCCGCAGTGGAGTCGTCCTGACTCCCGTTGGCGGTCAGTTCCTTCAGGAAGCCCGGATTGGAGCCGAGCATCTCCACAGGGCGGTCAAAGAGCTGGCGTCATCCCACGCTGGGCACCACGGACACTTGCGGATCGGTCTGATGGGAACGCTTACTCAAGGGCCCTTGCCGGAGATACTGAGAACTTATCGGCGAAAGTACCCCCAGGTGAAGATTCGAGTCGAGGAAGCATCCTTCGATGATACCCTCGCGGGTGTGTCGCGTGGTCGGCTCGATGTTGCCTTTGTCATCGGAGAGCCGCAGGTCGACGGATGTGAGGCGTTGCCTGTCTGGGAGGAGCCACTCGTCATCGTTACAGCGGTCGACCATCCTCTTGCACGGTTACCGGCGGTCGGGTGGAGCGATCTTACCGACGAGACCATCCTCGTCAGCTCGGACGCTTTCGGCGTCAAGGTCGCGGATATGATGGGCCAGCATCTGGGACGCCTTGGCAACAAGCCGCGACTATCTCTGCAGCGAGTCGGCAGGGACAATCTCATATACCTTGTCCGAGAAGGCTTCGGCCTGACTCTGGCAACGAAGTCCATGATCGGCGTCAACACCACCGGTGTACGTACCTTGCCACTCCTGTCCGCAGATCAACTGCGATGGAGCGCGGTTTGGTCGGCCCGATACGTCAACCCGGCGCTGAAACATCTGACAGAGCGCCTACGACATCGCGGGGAACTTCACTCGTGAGCCCGGCGGAGCTTCGTGAAGCCGCGATCCGTCGCGATGAACCGCTCCAACATGGGAACTACGAGTTTTCCAGGCTCGATAGATGCCTGTCCATGCTCGCGGCCCAGCGCCTCTCCATAGGCGACCATGTCCCGATGCAATGATGCCGGCAAGTCTACTGTGATCTTGACAGGCTTTTCGTCAATCAGAGGTCCCAGCTTGAGCTTGGGCATCATGAGCCTCCGTAGGGTTCCAGAACGAGATCGCGGGTGACAATAACGCGGACGGGGAAGCCTGGCCGGATTGTCAGCGTCGGGGCGATGTTGAGCTGACGGCGGACGATCTGCTGACCGGCGTCATTGATCGTATCTTGCCCCCCATTGCGGATCGCTTGAATGAGGCGATCGTCATTGTCGACTGCAAGTTCGGCGCCTACGCTGAGCAGCGTGGATAGACCGGCCGCCTTGGCGAGATCCCACCAGTGATAGTCGACGCCGTCCTGCAAGCCCGCATAGCCGTCGGCGTCAGCACCTGGCTGACGTTCGAGTACGATAGAGCTTCCATTCGGGAAGATCAGCCGGTTCCAGACCAGCAGCACGCGGCTCTGACCAAACTGAACGTTGTTGTCGTACTGGCCGATGACGCGCGTGCCTTGCGGCACAAGCAGGATGCGGCCAGTTGGACTGTCGTAGATGTTCTCAGTCACTTGCGCCGTAATCTGACCTGGCAGATCGGACCGGATGCCGGTGATCAGTGCGGCGGAAATCACGGCTCCCGCCTGAAGGATGTTCGGTGAGGCTGGTGCGGCGACCCTATCGGGCGCAACCGTCCTGCGATCGGCCGCCGCGTTGAGAAAGACGTTCTGGCGGTCCTGCGCCGAAGGTGTCGATGGAGGTGGCGCAAGGCCGAGGCTGGCCAAGTCCGGCGCTGACGGCGGCGCGATGTTCCGGGTCGTCGCGGTCGCACCGGCGCGGGTCTCGGTTCCAGAGAACAGCCGACTGGTCCGTGCGGTCTCGATTTCCTGAAGGCGACGCTGTTCCTCCGGACTGATTCCGGGATTCGGAGTGGTGACATTTGGGGTCGGTACAGGCTGTCCACGTTCTTGGGCGCCGACGATAGGCCGACCGAGATCGCCCGGCAGCGGTGGACCAAGGCGCGGTGCGCCGCTGTAATCACGCGGCAAGCCAGCCAGACCGTCCGCGGTGGAGCGGTTCTCGGTCGAGTAAAGTTCTTCGTTGGGCCGGCCTCCATCACGGGTCTGAAGGGCGTAGATTAGGGCGCTCCCGAGCCCGACGCTGGCTACCAGACCCACGCCCGCTAGAACCTTGCGCGACAGCCGGGTCACGCGTGGCGGTTCTGCGCGCAGCCGCATCGGCGCGGCGCTTGCCGGCTCGCCGATCAGCGGTTGGGCATCGTCGTCCGGCACTTCCTCATTCCGGGACGGGTTCTCGCTCACGAGGTCGGCCTCCCGTCTGTACGGGTGATGCGGACGCGCCGCTGGCGGTCGCCGGCACCAAAGCGCAACTCCGCCGCGGCGAAGAGACGGTCGACGATCATGTGATGGCCGCGCACACGGTAGTTCACCAGTTCCGAGGTATTGCCCTCCGGGCCGACGACGAAGAGCGGCGGCATCTCGCCCTGACCGATGCCGCGCGGGAATTCAATGAAGACCTGGCGGCCGTCATCAAAGGCCCGCAGCGGCCGCCACGGGGCGCGGTCTCCCTCGATGGCGTAGCGGAAGTTGACGTTCGCGAGGTCGACGCCATTCGCCACCGGCTGCGCCGCTTGGGCTTCGGCGTTCTGGCGACGCAGCGCGATAAGCTGGTCCTGCGGATACTGCCAGGAGACCGAGGCCATGTAGGTCCGCTCGGTGGAGCGAAGCTCCATATGGTAGGTGCGCAAGTTGGTGTTGATGACGAGGTTCGTCATGAGGTCGGTGCGGGTGGGTTTCACGAGGATGTGGATCTGGCGCGTCGCGCCTGATCCACTCTCGGTGTCGCCGATGATCCAGCGCACGGTGTCGCCGGCGGCGACGGGGCCTGAGCCGACGAGCTGTTCGCCGGGCTGTAAGGCGATGTCGGTGATCTGACCGACGGCGGTATAGACCTGATAAAGCGCCCCTTGCGTGAAGGGATAGACCTGCATCGAGTTGATGAAACCGTCGCGGACGGGCTGGATGCGCGCGGCGGCGTTAGCCTGGTTGACGCGTGCCGTCGGATCGGAGGGCTCTGGTGTGCGCCGCGACGGTTCGACACGCTGCAACTGGCCGGGCAGAGGAAGCGGCCGCGGCAGCTCGACCACGGTGACCGGCGCTGGCGGGTCGACCGTCTGCACCGCAGGAGCCGCATTGTCGTAGGAGATTTCCGGCGGCGGGGTAGTGGTCGCGCAGCCGGCGATCGCCGTCGTCGCCAACAGGATCAAGGGGAACGTGGCTCTCCGGAGAGCCGCGCGTGCGTGTATGTGTGAAGCCGGATTTCCGGCTTTACGGAAAGACGGCCTCATTGCCCAAGCTCCCGTGACCAGTTGATGGCGTTGACGTAGATGCCGAGCGGGTTCGCCCTGAGCCGCTCGGCGTTGCGTGGGGTCTGGACAACGATCGTCAGGATCGCGGTCCAGCGTGTGGTCTCGGCGAGCTGGCCATTCTCGTAGCGCCGCTCGACCCAGGCGACGCGGAAGCTGTCAGGCGACGCTCGAATGACGCTAGAGACGTCGACGGCGACCTGTTGGCGCCCGACCCGGGTGAACGGGTCGTTCGACCGGGCGTAATCATTGAGCGCCATGGCGCCGCGATCGGTCGTGAAGTCGTAGGCGCGCAGCCAGTTCTGGCGGACGATGATCGCATCCGCCGGAATGCTGCGGACTTGCTCAATGAAGCGCGCGAGGTGGAAGGCGATCTGAGGATCGGTCGGACGATAGTCCGCCTCGGCCGACGCAACGGCTTGGGCTTGACCGAGCCGATCGACCTGCACCACCCACGGCACGATCGTCCCGCGAGCCGACTGCCAGACCAGAGCGGCGGCGAAGCCGGCCGACAGGATCAGCGAGCCGAACGCCATGGTCCGCCAGTTCCTCGCCTGGACGCGCGAGGCACCGATGCGCTCGTCCCAGGCCTGACCGGCACGCTGGTAGGGCGTTTCTGGTTCGGGAGCTTTGCCGTAGTGGGTGGAGGGTCGTTTGAACATCAGCGATCGCCTTCGGACAGGTTGACGGAAGAGCCGCCGCCATGGGCGTCGCCGGAGCGGACAGCGTGGGCCGTAGCTTGGACGGCGTGGGTCATGCGTTGAGAACGCCGCATCCGCTGTGCCCAGGCAGGCGGGCCGCCGGCGCTCGCAGGCGCTGCGCCGTCGCCGGCGTCACCGCCGATGGAGCCCGTGGTGGACATTCCGCCCGTGGCTTCGAATGCCGCCTTACCGCCGGCATTGAAGCTGGACTTCATGCTGTCGGCCGCACGCGACGCGGCGCGGCGTAGAGGTGAGACGGCGGCATTGCCGCCCGCACGAGCAACGCCGCCGAGACCGGAAGCGACGCCGGCCGCGCCGGACTGTCCCGCTGCGCCGAGACTGTAGGCAGTCGATGCGCCACCCGCGATCGCGGCGCCACCGCGAGCGGCGGCGGCTGCGCCTCCTGCCAGCGCAGCGCCACCGGAGGCGGCAGCGCCAACGGCGCCAGCGCCGAGCGCGACCATGCCGCCCGCGGCGAGACCTGTCCCGACCGCCGCGCCTGCGCTGAGCTGGGGACCACCCGAGACGATGCCGCTGGCGATGCCAGGACCGAAGATGCCGAGGCCGAGGAGAGACAAGGCGGCGAGCACGATCGCCATCGCTTCATCGATTGAGGGCGTCGCACCGCCAAAGCCGGACGTGAACTCGGAAAAGAGCGTCGAACCGATGCCGATGATGACGGCGAGCACGAGAACCTTGATGCCGGACGAGATGACGTTGCCGAGCACACGCTCCGCCATGAAGGCGGACTTGCCGAAAAGCCCGAAGGGGATCAGCACGAACCCGGCGAGCGTCGTGAGCTTGAACTCGATGAGCGTGACGAAAAGCTGAATCGCGAGGATGAAGAAAGCCAGCAGCACCAGCGCCCAAGCGAGGAACATGCAGGCGATCTGGATGAAGTTTTCGAAGAAGGACCAGTAACCCATCAGGCTGGAGATGGAATCGAGCAGTGGACGGCCGGCATCGAGGCCGGTCTGTGCGACCCGTCCGGGGCGCATGAGGTCTGCGGTCGAGAACCCGGTGCCGCTCGCCTTCAGACCAAGACCGGCGAAGCTCTCGAAGACGATTCGGGCGAGGTTATTCCAGTTCCCGATGATGTAGGCGAAGACGCCGACGAACAGCGTTTTCTTCACCAGCCGCGCCATGATGTCGTCGTCGGCGCCCCACGACCAGAACAGCGCCGCCAGCGTCACGTCGATGACGATGAGCGTCGTTGCGATAAAGGCGACTTCGCCGCTGAGCAGGCCAAACCCGCTATCGATGTAGCGGGTGAAGACCTCGAGGAAATGGTCGATGACGCCGGTGCCGCCCATGATGCTATCGCGCCTCGTCGAGCTGCGGTGCGCTTGGCGCGGCGGGCATCGGGGTCGGTGCGTTCGTCCTTTGTGACTGAGGGGTGAGGCCATCGCGCGGTGCGGGCGGCATGTCCGGCAACCGCTCGGCGGGAGGGGCGCCGGGCGCGAGGAAGCGGTGGCGGTTCTCCGCCCAGGCACGGCGGCATTCCGGGTCGCGCGGACCCTCTTCGCCGAGCGCCTGGCAGCGGATCAGCGCGTCGCGCAGGGGATCGGTCGGCGCCTCGATCGCACGGCCGGACGGCCACCGCTCGGGCGCTTCCTCTTTCCGGGTCATCTCGATCGCCGTCGCCGTGATCGCGACGGCGACGAACACCACAGCGCCGACCCGGGCGAGTACCTTGCCGTCCATCGCGAGGCCCTCAATTGCCGTTCGGGAACATGCGGGCGTTGCCCGGCTGGTAGCCGCTTCCCGGTGTGAGGAATCGGCGACGCTGCTCGCGCCCTTGGTCGGCCGCAGCAGCGCGCTCGGCCTCGGAGAGGCTCTGCGCGCGCCCGTTGGCAGCGACGACGGCGGTGAGGTCGGCGAGCTGCTGGGCTTGAAGGGCTAGGAGCTGATTGCCGGCCTGCGTTGCTTGCAGCGCGCCGGTCGCGCCCTGGCTTTGGCCGATCAGCGCAGACATTTCATTGCGGTTGGTGTCGATATTGCCGACGACACCGGCCTGCACGCGCATGGCGTCCTGCAAGCCGCCGACGGTGTTCTGCCAGCGCTCGCGTGCCTGTGCGACGAGCGCCTGATCGGAGGCGGACATCGAGGCGTTGCCGTAGGTGGTCTGGAACGCACGGTCGATCTGCTGGACGTTGAGGGCGATGCCCTGCGCTTGGCTGAGGAGCTGTTGCGTCCGCTGGACCGACTGTTGAAGCTGCTGAAGTGACGAGTGAGGCAGGTTCGCGAGATTCCGCGCCTGGTTGATCAGCATCTGCGCTTCGTTCTGAAGCTGGGTGATCTGCTGATTGACCTGCTGGAGCGTGCGCGCCGCCGTCAGCACGTTCTGCGCATAGTTGGTCGGGTCATAGACGATCCACTGCGCGGCGGCCGGCGACGCGAGGATGGGTGATAGTGTCAGCGGGGCCGCAAGGATTGCGGCCGTCATGCGCAGGTTGGGCGTGCGGGTGCGGATTGAACGAGTCATGGTCGTGCCTCCTGGTCGTTTTCGGGGATGACGTTGGTGAGGTCGGCGATGAGGTCGGCGGCCCAGTCGAGCCGGTTCGCCGCGAGCCACTCCGACAGGAACCCGTCCGTGCCGCTGCGGGCGTGAACGTCGGCGATCATCGCCTGGTGCTGCTTGGATGAGGCCGCGCACAGCGCCAGGGCCACATCCGACAGGCCCAGCTCGAACAGGCGATTGCCCCGCCGTGACTGGCAGTAATAGTCGCGTTTGGGTATCGCCCGCGCCAAGATCTCGATCTGGCGATCGTTGAGACCGAAGCGGCGGTAGATGGCAGTGATCTGCGGCTCGATCGCGCGCTCGTTCGGCAGGAGAATGCGCGTCTGGCAGCTCTCGATGATCGCTGGCGCAATCGCAGACCCATCGACGTCGGAGAGGGATTGGGTGGCGAAGATGACGCTGGCGTTCTTCTTGCGCAGCGTTTTCAGCCATTCGCGGAGTTGCCCAGCAAACCCTTCGTCGTCGAGGGCGAGCCAGCCTTCATCGATGATCAGCAGCGTCGGCCGGCCGTCGAGGCGGTCCTCGATGCGATGGAAGAGATAGGCGAGCACGGCGGCGGCTGCGCCGGTCCCGATGAGTCCCTCGGTCTCAAAAGCTTGGACATGCGCCTCGCCGAGATGTTCGGACTCGGCGTCCAAGAGCCGGCCATAGGGGCCGCCGACGCAATAGGGTCGCAGCGCCTGTTTCAGGTCGTTGGACTGGAGTAGGACGGACAGGCCCGTCAGCGTGCGCTCCGCGACCGGCGCCGACGCCAGTGAGGATAGCGCCGACCAGAGGTGCTCCTTGACCTCGGGCGTGACCGGCACGCTCTCGCGACCCAGGATCGCGATCAGCCAGTCGGAGGCCCAGGCGCGCTCGGCGACGTGGTCGATGCGGGCGAGCGGTTGGAGTGACACGCTGTCGTCGGCGCCGCTGGTGAGGCCACCGCCGAGGTCATGCCAGTCGCCCCGCATGGCGAGCGCCGCGGCGCGGATTGATCCGCCGAAGTCGAAGGCGAAGACCTGGGATCGCGGATAGCGCCGGAACTGAAGCGCCATCAGTGCGAGCAGCACTGATTTGCCGGCGCCGGTCGGCCCAACGATCATCGTATGACCGACGTCGCCGACATGGATGGAAAGCCGGAACGGGGTCGAGCCCTCCGTTCTGCCGTAAAGCAGTGGGGGTGCATCGAAGTGCTCGTCCCGTTCCGGTCCCGCCCACACCGCCGACAGCGGGATCATGTGGGCGAGATTCAATGTGCTGATGGGCGGCTGGCGGACATTGGCGTAAACGTGGCCGGGCAGCGAGCCCAGCCAGGCGTCCACGGCATTGATGGTCTCGGCCATCGCGGTGAAGTCGCGGCCCTGGATGACCTTCTCGACCAGCCGGAGCTTCTCGGCTGCAATGCGAGGGTCATCATCCCAAACGGTGATCGTGGCGGTCACATAGGCTTGACCGGCGTAGTCGGCACCCAGCTCCTGAAGCGCCATGTCGGCATCGGCCGCCTTGTTGGCCGCGTCGGTATCGACGAGCGCCGAGGCCTCGTTGGTCATGATTTCCTTGAGGATGGCGGCAATGGACTTGCGCTTAGCAAACCACTGCCGCCGGATCTTGGTCAGGAGCTTGGTCGCGTCGGTTTTGTCGAGCAGGATGGCCCGCGTCGACCAGCGATATGGAAATGGGAGCCGGTTCAGCTCGTCGAGGATGCCGGGCGTCGTCGCGGACGGGAAGCCGACGATGGTGAGGATGCGTAGGTTGGTGTCGCCCAGGCGCGGTTCGAGTCCGCCGGTGAGCGGCTGATCGGCGAGCAGCGCGTCGAGATACATCGGCGTCTCGGGAACGCGGACACGATGGCGGTTCGTCGAGATGGTCGAATGCAGGTAGGTGAGCGTCTCGGCGTCATCGAGCCAGGCGCACTCCGGCATGAAGGCGTCGATGAGGTTGAGAATGCGGTCGGTGCGATCGATGAAGCCGCGCAGAATCTCGTGCGCGTCGACGCCGGCGTGGTCGCGTCCCTCGTAGAGCCAAGTTTCTGCGCGCGCCGCGTCCTCAGCTGGCGGGAGATAGAGGAAGGTGAGGAAGTAGCTGGACTCGAAATGCGCGCCGGCTTCCTCGAAGTCCGCCTTGCGTTCGGCGTCGACCAGGGCGGAAGCGCTGTCGGCGAACGTGCTGCCGGGATAGGTCGCTGCGCCGTGGCGCTGCGCCTCGACGAAGATGGCCCAGCCGGAGCCGAGACGCCGGAAGGCGTTGTTGAGGCGGCCAGCGACGGCGACCAGCTCGGCCGGTACGGCGCTGTCGAGGTCCGGGCCACGGAAGCGCGCGGTGCGCTGCAAGCTCCCATCCTTGTTGAGAACGACGCCCTCGCCGGCGAGAGCGGCCCAGGGCAGGAAGTCGGCGAGCCGCGTGTTTCGGTTGCGATACTCGGCAAGGTTCATCATCGCGCCGCTCCTCAGACCGACAGGTGGCCGGGGATGCGCAGATGCTTGCGCACGACATCGACGAACTGGGGGTCCCGCTTGGCCGCCCAGACGGCGGCAAAGTGCCCCACGGCCCACAGCCCCAGGCCGACCAGCCAGAGGCGAAGGCCGAGGCCGAGCGCGGCCGCCAGAGTGCCGTTGAGGATGGCGAGCGAGCGCGGCGCTCCGCCGAGCAGGATGTGCTCGGTCAACGCCCGGTGGACGGGTACGGAGAAGCCCGGCACCTCGCCGCCATGATCCGCACCGTCGGCCATCAGATGAGCGCTCCGCCACCGAAGGAGAAGAACGACAGGAAGAAACTCGACGCCGCGAATGCGATGGACAGGCCGAACACGATCTGGATCAGGCGCCGTGCGCCGCCCGACGTGTCGCCAAAGGCGAGCGTCAGGCCGGTGATGATGATGATCATCACCGCGATGATCTTGGCGACCGGCCCCTCGATCGATTCAAGGATCGATTGCAGAGGCGCTTCCCACGGCATCGACGAACCCGACGCATGGGCGGCCGGCGCTAGCGCGAGGGTGAGGAAGGGGACGGACACCGCCGTGGCGATGTGGCGGCGGATGCGCAGGGCATGCTTGATCATGACGGGTCTCCTGTGAGGGGCTGGCTTGCAGGGGTGACGCGGTAGTCGCCGTCAGGTCCGAGGCCCTCGACACGGGCAAGTTCGGCGAGGCGGCGCGAGGAGCCTCGCCCGGAAAGTACGGCGACGAGATCGATCGTCTCGGCGATCAGCGCGCGCGGGACGGTGACGACGGCTTCCTGGATGAGCTGTTCGAGACGGCGAAGGGCGCCGGTCGCGGTGCCGGCATGGATGGTCCCAATGCCGCCGGGATGCCCGGTCCCCCACGCCTTCAGCAGGTCGAGCGCCTCGGCGCCGCGAACCTCGCCGATCGGGATGCGGTCCGGTCGAAAGCGCAGCGAAGAGCGGACCAGCTCTGAGAGGGTGATGACGCCGTCCTTGGTCCGCATGGCGACAAGGTTCGGCGCGGTGCATTGCAGCTCGCGCGTGTCCTCAATGACGATGACCCGGTCGGATGTCTTCGCGATCTCGGCGAGAAGCGCGTTGGTGAGCGTGGTCTTGCCGGTTGAGGTCCCGCCGGCGACGAGGATGTTGCGACGTTCGCCGACCGCAACGCGCAGCGCCTCCGCCTGGCGCGCTTGCATGATGCCGGCGGCGACGTAGTCGTCGAGCGTGAACACCGCGACGGCGGGCTTGCGGATCGCGAAGGCCGGCGCGGACACGACGGGGGGCAACAGCCCCTCGAACCGCTCACCCGTTTCGGGTAGCTCGGCCGAGACACGCGGCGCACCGGGATGAACCTCGGCGCCGACATGGTGCGCAACCAGGCGAATGATGCGCTCGCCGTCGGCCGGCGACAGTCGTTCACCGGTGTCGGAGAGGCCCTCCGACAGCCGGTCGACCCAGAGCCGCCCATCGGGGTTGAGCATCACCTCGACGATCGCGGGATCTTCCAGAAACGTGGCGATCGCAGGCCCGAGGGCCGTGCGCAGCATCCGCGCACCGCGAAGGATCGCCTCCGATTTCTGGTGAGTTGCCGCCACGTCGTCCCCGTTCTCTTGCGGGTCCGCGATGCGCGGCCCTGGATCGGGGATGAGTAGAAGAGGCAGAAATCATGGCCTGACAACAACCATCATGAGGCGGTCGTACTGTGGCGTACAAAGACAGGGAAACGGCGGAACGCCCGAATACTTGTGATGCGAGGAGTAGTGATTATTCCGCGTCGCGCGCGGGCGGAATGTCTTCCGAAATCTCCTGCCTGAGCTTCGGTCCCTGTGCGAGTCGCCGGCCGAGCGCGGTCACGAAGGCTTCGTAGCGCTCAGCCGCCTTGGCGCGTGCCGCGACCTGTGCCGGCTCCGGCAAGGGTGGATTGGAGGTCAGCCAGAAGCGGATGAACACCGCGAGCGTCTCGACCGATATGCCGAGATCGCGTTCCATGCGCGCCATACGGCGGTCGAGCTGATCGAGCCGCTTCGTGGTCGCCGCCTCCTGCCGCTCGGCGGCGTCGGGCGAGAGGAACGATGCGATGCCGGCCTCGGCGACCAGCGACAGGGACAGGTCGCGCCGCGCTGCGTGAGCCGCAAGCGCCTTCATCACATCGGGATCGAGATAGACCGACAGCCGCTGTTTCTTGGGAGGTTTCGTCACAGCCGCCTCCTACAGTTCGATGCCATCGCCCGGATCGAGCGAGGCTTGGCGAGCGACCTGGCGCATGGTCTGCGTCATGCGGCTGAGGCGGGCGGCATCCTCGTCGACGTCTTCGCGGGGATCGATCTCGAATTCGTTCTCGATGACCTGCTTTCGCTCGACGGTCTTGGTGCGGCTCAGTTCGGGTTGATGACGGCGCTCGGAGTCTGTCGGATCGTCATCGGCCACTTCATCGACCGCGACGGGCGTGTTCAGCATGGGGCGTTCCGGTATAGCGAGCGCGCTCCAATCGTCCATCCGTGCGCTCGTCGGCTTGGTGAGCGTGGGCGGCGTGAGGATGCGCTCCTGAAACCGACGATCCTCGTAGTAGCGGGCCTTCTTCGCGCGGATCGGTGGGATGCCGGCGACCATGACGATCTCGTCGGACGGCGGGAGCTGCATGATCTCGCCCGGCGTGAGCAGTTGCCGTGCGGTCTCCGAGCGCGACACCATCATGTGGCCGAGCCAGGGCGACAGCCGGTGGCCGGCATAGTTCTTCATCGCCTTCATCTCGGTGGCGGTGCCGAGCGCATCCGAAACGCGTTTGGCCGTGCGCTCGTCATTGGTCGCGAAGCTGACCCGGACATGGCAGTTGTCGAGGATCGAGTTGTTCGGGCCGTAGGCCTTCTCGATCTGGTTCAGCGACTGGGCAATCAGGAACGCCTTCAGGCCGTAGCCCGCCATGAAGGCAAGCGCGCTCTCGAAGAAGTCCAGACGCCCGAGCGCGGGAAACTCGTCGAGCATCAGCAGCAGGCGGTGACGGTTGCCCTTCGCCTGCAATTCCTCGGTCAACCGGCGCCCGACCTGATTCAGGATCAATCGGATCAGCGGCTTGGTCCGGTTGATGTCGGATGGCGGCACGACGAGGTAGAGCGTGGTCGGATGCTTGCCGCCGACCATGTCGGCGATGCGCCAGTCGCAGCGGCGGGTGACCTCGGCCACGACGGGATCGCGATACAGGCCCAGGAACGACATCGCGGTCGACAGCACGCCGGACCGCTCGTTATCGGATTTGTTGAGCAACTCCCTGGCCGCGCTGGCGATGACGGGATGCGGGCCGGCCTCTCCGAGATGGGCGGTCTTCATCATCGCCGCGAGGGTCGACTCGATCGGGCGCTTCGGATCTGACAGGAAGGCGGCAACGCCTGCCAAGGTCTTGTCGGCCTCGGCGTAGAGGACATGCAGTATCGCGCCGACCAAAAGCGCGTGCGATGTCTTCTCCCAGTGGTTCCGCTTCTCGAGCGAGCCCTCCGGGTCAACAAGGATGTCGGCGATGTTCTGCACGTCGCGGACTTCCCATTCGCCGCGCCGCACCTCGAGCAGCGGATTATAGGCTGCCGACTTCGTATTGGTCGGATCGAACAGCAGCACGCGGCCATGGCGGGCGCGATAGCCGGCGGTGAGCGTCCAGTTCTCACCCTTGATGTCGTGGACGATGGCGGATCCCGGCCAGGTCAGCAGCGACGGCACGACCAGGCCCACGCCCTTGCCGGATCGGGTTGGCGCGAAGCACAGCACATGCTCCGGACCGTCATGGCGGAGATAGTCGCGCTCATGCTTGCCGAGTACGACGCCATCCGGGCCGAGCAGACCCGCGGCCTTCACCTCGTCCGGCCGTGCCCAGCGGGCGGAGCCATAGGTCTCGACGTTCTTCGCTTCGCGTGCCCGCCACACCGACATGCCGATTGCGACGGCGATTGATATGAAGCCGCCGGATGCGGCGATGTAGGCGCCCTCGACAAAGATCGGCGGGGCATAGGCATCGTAGAAATACCACCACCAGAAGAAGGCCGGCGGATAGTAGATCGGCCATCCGGCGATCTCGAACCAGGGCTGCCCAAGCTGAGGTTGGAACCCGAGGCGATAAGCCGTCCATTGGGTCGCGCCCCAGGTCGTCATCAGCACGATCAGAAAGACGGTGAGGATCTGGCCCCAGAGGATTTTCGTCGCCGACATGGCGGGGCACTCCTTTCTTGGCTGGGCTACATGCCGAGGCCGCGATTGCGGCCGAAGCTCCAGTCGACGCCGCCGGCTCCGCGCGAGACGCCGGAGACGTGCTGGCCGAGCTGACGTTCGAGGGAGGGCGACCAGGGCACGAGCTGGAAGCCGAGGCCGTCGTCGATCATGGCGAAGCGGCCGGACGCGAGCGCGAAGCGCTGGCGATAGGTGCCTGCCACATACTCGCCCGTTCCGGCCTTCGAGAATTGGCGGCCGGTCTCGGCCGCGAGCTTCTCGCCAAGCGCTTCGACCTCGCGTTGACGCAGCTTGTCGATCAGACCCGGCGAGAAGCTGACACCGCGGGTTTGCCGTTCGGCGAGCCCTTGGTTGATCAGATGCTCGGCCCGCCGGTCCAGGGCCTGGCGCACCTCCGCGCCGAAGCCGCCGCCGCCGAGTGCGACCGGCTCGCGGGCGATTGCCTGGCGGTCAAGCCAGGTGGCGCCGGTCGCTTGGACCTGCCGCTCAATGTCGAGATCGGAACGGACGGCGAGCGCCACCCGTCGGCGGCCCTGCGCGTCGTCGAACTTGCGCAGCTCGACGATCGAGCCTGGCGCGCTGTCGCCGGCTGCGTCGAGGTCGGGCAGCTTGATGTGGTGGGTGCGCCCGTCGGTGCCGTCGACCACGGCATAGGCCGTACCTTTCAGCTCATCGTCGAGACCGCGATCGACCAGCCGACCGATGATGGGATCGTCCACGCTTTCTCCGGCGAGCACGTAGCTGGCTGCGCCACGCTCGATGCCGCGTTCGGTGAGGCCACGATGAATGCGCTTGATGATGTCGCCGCGCTCGCCCAGCTCGCGCAGGGTCCTCTCGGCGTTCTCCGAAACGACCCATTGGCCGGGGCCGACCTGATCTGCGAGGCCGAGGGTCTCAAGCTTGCGCAGCCGACCGACCTTCATCGCATGGAACGCGTCGGGCTGTCGGTCTGGGTGCGGGGCAAGGTCGACGACGCCGCTGCGATAACTGTCGCGGGCAAGCTGGCGGTCGAGATTGGTCCAGCGTTCCGCCCCGATCTGCCGTTCCAGATTGCGGCGAATCTCGTGGTCGGTGCGCGGCCCCAGCTCCTGGGTGACGAGATCCTGCGCGCGGGCGCGCATTCCTTCCTTGATGTAGTCACGGGAAATGACGAGGTCCTGGCCGTCGTCGGTGCGCCCGCGCAGGATGATGTGGACGTGCGGATTGTCGGTGTTCCAGTGATCGACGCCGACCCAATCGAGCTTGGTGCCGAGGTCTTTCTCCATCTGCCCCATCAGGTCGCGGGCATAGGTCTTGAGGTCGGACATCTCGACGGCGTCCTCCGGCGAGACGATGAACCGGAAATGATGCCGGTCTTCCTGGGTCCGCTCGCTGAAGGCCTTGGGATCGGCGTCTTCGGTCTCGGGACCGAACAGCCGCGCCTTCTCCCCATCCCGGGTCACGCCCTCGCGCCGGAGATAGCTAAGGTGGGCGCTGAGCGGCGCGGCCCTAGCGGTATGCCGGACGACACGCGTCTTGATGACGACGTTGCGCGATCGGCTGGTGAGCAGGCGATTGGCCTGTACGGTCGCGCGCTGCCCGCGCCCGAACCGCGAGCGGTTGCCCGGGCTGATTTGGCCGGAGCGCGAGACCCTGCCGCCGGCACGTTGAGCGGCCGCGAGCGCCTGGGCTATAAAGGGCCGCGCCTGCTGAGCCCGGGTGGAGCGGATGCGGCCTGGCCGAATGCGGAAATCGTCCTCGCCGCTCATCGCCGCGGCCCCGCACATCGGGCAATCGCGCGGAAATCCTTGGCGAAATGGCGAATGCGCAGGCTGCGCCGATCAGGCGCACCTCGCGCAGACGCGCCATAAGCCCCTGAAAACACACGACCGCACCAAGCAGCACATCGCGCGCTTTTATCTCGCCCTCTTATTTGGGCCCTTCTTCCTGCAAGTCTTCGCCATCGCCATTCCTCCTCCATAACAGTAAAAGCCACACGTCTCGACGCCATGGTGCGAAGTCCTGCGAAGTGTTCGAGATCAGGTACGCCGCGCACTCTTCCGCGCTCATCGATGGCCTGGTCCGGCTGCTCGCAAGCAGCGTTCGAGCCATCGCGGCGCATGTCGCTATCGGATTTACGGGGCAGCATCACAGGCATTCGTGCGTGGTCCGGATTGACCGGCCACAGGCGAGATATCGTGCTTCCCGTTTCCTCGGACTGTACCATCACTCTGCCGCTCGCGCGGACCTCCTCATGCTTGTCAGGCCGTCATCTGACGACGTTGATGTTGCTGATGTTCATGATCTGGCGAGGCTCAGCCGCGCGACTTTCGCCGCTTGCCAGTCGCTGGTTTCATGCTCGCCCGCATCGGGATCGCCGACGTAAAAGGTCCCGTCGCGCCACATCGCGTGCATCGTGACGGCAAGCTTTCGAGCGACCGCCACGCGCGCCTTGGCATGGCATTTGGTCTTCGCGAGCTTGAGGCCCCAGCTCTTGATCGTGTCGCTGCCCTTGAACCGGGTCAGCATCGCCGACGCGGCTTCATAGAGCGCACGGCGGACGTCCGGATCGCCCGCCTTGCTGATCCGGCCCTTGATGTCGATCGACGTGCCGGACTGCCATCGCTTCGACGTCAAGCCAAAGTAGGCAGCGACATCGCGCGAGCGCCGGAAGCGCGTCGGATCGTCGATCGCGCTGCTGAAGCTGAGCGCGGTCACGGGTCCGACGCCCGGGATCGCCATGAAGCGACGACACAGTTCGTCGCGCATCGCCATCTGCACCGCCAGCTTGTTGAGCACGAGATATTCGGCCCACAGCGCTGCGCGAGCGCGAAGCATGCAGTCCATCAGCCCCGCGGTCATCGGATCGCCTGCAACAGCATCGCGAACCGCCTTCTCCATGCTGCCGCGACCGACCTTGCCGAGACGGATACCGAACACCTTGAGCGAGTGCCGGATCGCGTTCTCGAGATCGAGGAACTTGCGCTTCAGGTTGCGGCGCTGGACCAGCAGCAGCCGGATCCGATAGCAGCTCTCGGTCTTGATATGTGCTTGGCGGAACCAGCCGGTGCGCATGATGTGGGCAATCCCCAGCGCGTCGGTCGCATCCGTTTTGTTGCGCTGAGCCGACAGTGCCGCTCGCACGTGGCGGGTCTCCAGGCACACCGCCGGGACACCGATTTGCAGCAGCCCCGCATGCAGCCAGGGCGACAGTGAGCCCGCTTCGTGACCCGCACGGCGGAGGCGTCCCGCGTACGGCGCAAGCGCTTCGGCGATCAGCGCCGGCTCGGTCGCAACCGCCGTCTCAAGCACCACTTTCCCGTCATCGCCGACCACGCAGATTGCGGTCTCCTCGATCGAAACATCCAGTCCGGCAAAGAACTCCATGACACGACTCCTGCGCTTCCGTTTGACCAACGGAAGGGTCGCGCCGATGCCCACCAGATCGCAAGGTGCCGTCATTTCAACGGCCGCCAAGTCCCGCCCGAATACAGCGGCAATCGTGCGGTTGTGGTGCCTGCTCTTCCCACTTCTGACGCCAATTTTACGCCAGAGCGCGATAACGCCACAGTTGGTGCGAACCTTCTCATTGCGGCCTCGCACTATCGGTTCGCGCCACGAAGAGCCCGTCGGATTGCGGTGCAGCGGGTGCGGGATCGCGCGAGGACTCCGGCTCGGATGGTGCAGCCGGATCGCCGTCGTGCTGCCGTTGAACTGCGCCGGCGCCGCTGCCCGTGTGCACGATGAAGAGCGGCGCACGGGTCCATGCGAGCGGATCGGCGGTCGCCACCGTGACGGGGACAGCAAGGTCGCCGCCACCGATGATCGGCGCAAGAACGGCAACATAGGCGCGCGTCTCGGCCGGCAACGGGCGGCCATTCGCGCGATATTCCTCGTAGCGGCCGGGACCGGCATTGTAGGCGGCCAGAAAGCCCGGCGAGCCGTAGCGATCGTGCATCTCGCGCAGATACGCCGCTCCGGCGAGAATGTTGTCGCGCGGGGCGTAGGGATCGTTACCGAGACCATATCGCGCGCGCAGCTCCGCCCAGGTCGCGGGCATGACCTGCATCAGGCCCATCGCACCGGCAGACGAGATCGCGCGCACGTCGCCGCGACTCTCGACACGCATGACGGCGCGAATCCACGCCTCCGGAATGCCGAACCGGCGCGCGGCCTCGGCGATGTGGCCGGCATAGGGATCAGCGGGTGATGGCCGCTCCGCCGGCGCGTCCTGTGCGACGGCGGGAATTGCCGGCGGCAGGCCGATGAGCAGGCCGGAAAGGAGGAGGAAGGCTGTGCGCCGGACGGTGGGAAACCGTCCGACGACAGCCCGATGGCGGCGGGCCGGCATCGCTCAGTCCCGCTCGCCGCGCTTGGGCGGGCGATTCCAGTGCAAACCCCAGGCGGACTTGTCGTCGGCCGACTGGAACAGGTTGGCGCGGATCGGCTGCGGAAAGCATGGATCATCAAGCTGCAGCGCGACGTAATCTCCGGCCTTCTCACCGGTGCGCTTCCAACCCGCGCCGAGTTCGGCGCCGGGTTCGTTGTTCACGCCGTCGAAGACGTGCACGCGGAAATCCGGCGCATTCTCAGCGTCGGACGGCTCGGCGGGAATGATGATGATGTCCTGATGCAGCAGGAGTGTTTCCAAGTGGCCGATGAAGCCGCCATCGTCGCGGGTGAATTGACCTATCAGGGACATGATTGCCTCCGTGGATGTGCGGTGAGGTTGGGATTGGGCACGCTGTCACCGCGTCGGCGCGCGCCAGACGAAGCGGCCATCGCCGTCCTCGTCGGTGTAGAGAGGGATGGCCCGGCCGATCACGGCGGAGGCGGGCAGCGGGCCGAAGTAGCGGCCGTCGAGGCTGTCGCGCACTTGCCAGTTCATCAGGAACAGTTCGCCCTCGGCGACGACGCGGCAGCCTTGCCAGACGGGCAGCGGATTGCCGCGACGATCGCGGTCCAGCGCATCGCCCATCGGAACGGCGTCGACGGTGATCGCGAGGCCGGTCCTGCAAACCCGTTGGCCAGGAAGCGCCACGACCCGCTTCATCAGCGGCACGCCGCGCGGCAGATAACCGCCTTCGGCAAGGAAGCTCGCCAGCGGTTCGGGCGCGCGCACGGCGACGAGATCGGTGACCTCCGGGGACCGGTCGGGCTGGACGGTGTAGAGGCCGATCGGCGTGCTGGCGGACGCGTTCCAGATCAACTTCGGTGCGAAGGAAACGAGCGACAGGATTCCGAGCAATGACACCGCGCCCGTCGTGGTGATGGCGTAGCCGAGCCGGGTCATGCGCCGATCCTCCGCGCCAAGAGGAAGGCGCGGTGGCGCTGCAGCGTGTAGGCGCGCGGCGCCTCGCCGGCGGCAAGGCGGTTGTGAACGTGCCGCCAGTGATCGGGCGACACCTCGGCCGGATCGATATCGCTGGCCTCGATCGCGTCGATGAGCTGGAGCACGCGCTCCACCTTCGGCCAGCCATCGACGCGCAACAGGATGTCACCGCCGGGCGTCACGGTCGGGATTGTTTGGCAGGCCTCACCGGGACCCACGGCACGCAGAATGTCGAGGCGAGAGAGCACGGTGCCGTGCTCGTTCGCGGCCCAGCGCACCAGCGCGAAGGTCGTGCCGGGAGGAAAGAAGAGGATGCGGCGGCGGCGGTCGAGGACCTGTTCGCGGACCTCGCGGCCGAAGCGGATCCAGTGCTCGATCTGCTTCTCGATCCAGACGAGTTCGATCTGGGTGAGATCGTCGAGCGTCAATCCGGTGGCGCGGCCAGCGCGCGCGGATGCGGCCACAAGGCCGGTCATTGGGCGTCTCCTTGGGCTGGTGGGAATTCGCGCTCGAACAGCGCGCGCAGCATGTCGGCGACCGTCTGGCCGCGCTGGAAGGCCGCGATCTTGATCCGGCCACGCATGTCGGCGGTGACATCGATGGTCAGCCTGGCCGAGAAGTCATCGGCGGCCTGAGCGCGTTGGGTTTGGCGGTCGGGCGCCTTAATCCAGCTCTCAGGATCACCGGGCCGGGATGCGAAGCTGCGTTTGGGGGATCGCTCGCTCATGCGCCGATCCTCGCGACTTCGGCCGCGAGCGCGGCGATCTCGCGCGCGCCCGGACAATCCTCGTCCTGCTCGGCGGCGATCCGGCCGGTCTGCACGACGTCGGCGAAGACGATGCGCTGACCGATGGTGGTCGCGAGCAATGGCGGGTCGTGATCGGCGAGCGTCTCGGCGGTTTCGCGGGCGAGCACCGTGCGCGCCGCGCAGCGGTTCAGCACGAAGCGAGCGGCAAGCTGCGGCCGGTAAATGCGGGCTTCGTTGAGCAGCGCGAGCATTTCGGCCGATGCCCAGCCGTCGAGGGGCGACGGTTGCACCGGAATCAGCACGAGGTCGGCAGCGAGCAGCGCCGAGCGCATGAGGCTGGCGACGCGTGGCGGTCCGTCAATGACGACATGGTCGGCGTCACGCGCCACCTCCGGCGCCTCGCGATGCAGCGTGTCGCGCGCCAGGCCAATGACCCCGAAGAGCCGTTCCAGCCCCTCCCGGCTGCGTTGCTGCGACCAGTCTAGCGCCGAACCCTGGGGATCGGCGTCGATCAACGTGACGCGCTGCCCATGCCGAGCCCATTCGCCGGCGAGATGTAGCGCCAGCGTCGTCTTCCCGACGCCGCCCTTCTGGTTGAGGAGCGCGACGATCATGACGGTCTCCCGGCTATCGGGGACTCGTCCACACAGCGCGAAAAAGCGGTCTCCGTTAGAAAGATTCCGAAGGAATCTAGGTTAGATAAGTTACGGGGCTCGCAAGCTGCTGATTCAGCAAAAGGAATCGGCGATTCCGGTCCCCGATAGCACGAGAGTCCGGTCCCCGATGGCACGATAGTGCCGGTCCCTGATAGCACGAGATGATTCACAGCTTATCCCCAGGGCGCGATGTCGAGCGGCGACGGCGGCGCGGAATGCCGAGCGTGTCGGGATCGGTGGGTGCGAAGGACAGGACTTCGGGCCCGCCGAGGCACTGCTCGATGGTGAGCCGGTAACCCGGCAACGGCTGGCGCCGAACGATGTCGCGCAGGTCGTAGGCGAAGTGCTTGAGCGGCGAGAGGCTGCCGGACTTCGAATGGAGATGCGGGAAGTCGAAGCTCCAGCCGAATTCCTGCTTGCCACCGTGCTTGCGCACCAGGCGGTAAAGCCAGCGCTCCAGCCCGCCGGTAAGATCGAAGTAATTGCGGTCGATCGTCAGCACGAGCGCATCGTCGAGAACGGCGCCGTAAAACCAGTCGGGCACGATCAGCTCGAGACCAAGCGGACGGCCGCGGTGATCGGCGCGCTCCTTCCATTCGTTGATCCATGAGAAGCGGTGCATCCGGCGCTCGGTCGGCTGGCGGATCGAGGTCGCGACCGTGGTCGACTGAAGCCTGTCGAGCGCTGCCTTCAGGCGGTCGTAGTCGCGTAAGCTGACGCCCCGGCCGATGAAGTTCAGGATTTCGTAGGGCGTGGTCGCCATCAGGCGTGACGGGCGCAACCCGACGTCGCGCGCTTCGACGATCTGCGAGGCGGCCCAGATCAGGACGTCGGCGTCCCAGATCGTCGCCATGCCGTGCTCGGGCACGGCTTCGACGCGGATCTTTACCGAGCCGGCCTTGAAGTCGATCGGCGCCAGGCGCTTCGACTTGGCGAGCGAGAAGAACGGGTAGGCCATGAGATCCTGCGCGTCCCGCGGCGCGAGATCGCCGGGCAGCGCCCGGAACAGATCGAGCTGAGCGCGCTCATCGTGATGGGTGTGGCGGGACGACACGGCGGGCGACCTCAGCGAGCGAAGCGGCCGCCGGCAGTGGCGGGTGCGGGCGACTGACGCTTGGCTGGCAGAACGGTCCCCCCGCGCGGGTCGGAGGTCGAAGTAACCAGACCTCGATCAGCCCAGCTCTGCAGGTCCTCGACGGAATAGACGACGCGGCCGCCGAGCTTGCGATAGGTCGGACCGGTTCCGTAGGTCCGGTGCTTCTCAAGGGTGCGCTCGGAGAGGCCGAGGAAGCGCGCCGCTTCCTGCGTCCTCAGATAGCGTGGCGGTAGATTGGCGGCTTTTTCGGCCATGATCGAACCTCCGTGGTCTCGCGGGCGGCCGCTGCGAACGAGCGGCGGGTTGCGAGCACGGTGGCGCGAAGACGGCGCCTTGGACGATGTCGAAGTAAGCAGGCTAAAAACGACACCCGAGCGGGTATCAGCGATCTCGGCGTGGGCGGCGCAGCAATGTCCGGTAGCCGCCGCGAACGAGCTTCATACCATCGCGGGCGAGACGGATAGTGATTTCTCGGATCGGATCGCCGACCCAGGACGCTGCGTCGATTTTGTGCTGCGGGAAGAGATGCTCGGCGACGACGCGGTAGATGGCGCCGGTGTCTCGCGCATCAACGGCGCGGAGCATTAGGCGCGCACGCTGGCGCCTTTGCGGCGTCATGCGCGGATCGGGCGGGACGCGATTTCCGAACATGGCGTGCCAGAGACGCTCGACCGCGGTCAGCCGGTCCGGCGTCAGTTCGTCGAACATGACGAATGCACCAAGGGGACGGGCATCACCGACGTCGGCCAGGGCGACGTCGTAGGGCTCGCCCCGCAGCGCAAGGCGGATCACACTGGGATCACGCTCAATGATGGTGTGGGCGTGGAGATCCTCAGCGCGGAGGAGGATATCTCCCGTCGGGCTCGGTCCGGCGGTGAACGGGAGCGTCGCCGGATCGGTTTGCGGGGTCCAGAAGATCGGCTGGATGAGCGCCGAATTGCATGGGTCGGCTGCGAAATCGCAACCCCCATTGTTCGGCGAACTCTCGGGCGACGTCCTCGGTCAGCCGCCCCTCGGCCACGAGTTCCTGATAGGTCTTCCTGTATTCGGGATTGCGACGCAAGAATTCCCAGGCAAGGTCGCCGGGGGTCAACTTGTCGATATAATCATAGGCGGCTTCAGACCGCCAACTCTCATCCTCGGACATCCGCCACCGCCTCCGCGCAATGTTGTGCAACGCGAGTATGCAGTGAACACGATTCCGGGTTGAATGGAGCGCGGGAAGAACGAAGTGGCCGCAACGTGATGCGAATTGCGCATCACCTCAGTGCAGGCGGCCCTGCAGCAACTGGCAGAAGCCGCTGGTGGTCATCCATTTCGCGCGGTTGAGATGGCTGGTGTAGATGCGCAGGGCCCGCTCCGGTTCAGCCTTGGCATCGAGGCCGAAGAGGACTTCAACGACTTCGCGCCAGTCGGCGCTGGCCGCATCTGCGTCGAGCAGTCGGGCATACAGCTTCACATGCGCCTCGTCATAGGCGGTCAATGCCGCCCCGGCCGGCGGCTGATCGAGAAAATCGTCCCTGGTCACAACATCCCCCGATCGCGAGATGTATCCAAACTGGTGGAGATTGTTAACCGTGATGCGGTCGGAATGATGACGCAAGGCTCTGACGCGGGAAGATGTGGCAACGCCGCGACAGGTCGAACGTCAGCCTTCCTTCTTTGCATCAACGAGCAGCACTCCTTTGCCCTGATCGGAGTTCAGGAAGACGATGCCTGCGCGTTCGAAAGCCCTTCTGACCTCATCGCGCGTG
Organism: Phyllobacterium sp. K27; assembly: GCF_054796155.1. Lineage (NCBI taxonomy): Bacteria > Pseudomonadati > Pseudomonadota > Alphaproteobacteria > Hyphomicrobiales > Phyllobacteriaceae > Phyllobacterium > Phyllobacterium sp. K27. The sequence goes on from NZ_CM139240.1 coordinate 1,052,983, forward strand.
CTCTCATAGACCTCAAGGCCACTGGTGGACTCGAGGCGCTTGAGCGCAGTCAATGAGACCCGGGCCTTGTCAGCGAGCGTCTCCTGTGTCCAACCCAGCAACGCGCGTGCGGCCCGAGATTGTCGGGCGGTGATCATGCATGATCACCTCCCACACGGACCTACGCGTACGCCAAAACTACGACTATAATAGTCGTTCTTGGTACGATCTTCCAGCCAGAAGTCCCTCCGTACGCTCTCTCGGACCGTCAGAAGCCGCAACTGATTCGGTCGCCGCAAATCCGAAGGCCCCGGCCTTCCGGCCGGGGCCTCGCGCGGGCCTCAGTCGCCGCGCCGCCCGTTGGGGCGGGACCAGATCAGCGAGAAGGTCTCGCCTTCCTCGTCGTCGAAGAGGTTGGCGTAGATCGGGGCGTTGAAGCTCGGATCGTCGAGCTTGAGGCCCAGATAGTCGCGGCCCTCGTTCGAGCGCTTGGACCAGGCGGCGCCGATCTCGGCGCGGCCGACCAGGACCCGGTGGCTGGGGGCGTTCTCGCCGGTGGCGCGCTGGTCGGGGACGATGCGAACGTTCTTGGCCTGGACGCTGAGGGTGATGATTTCGCCGGTAAACTCGTTCGAGCCGGTCTTCTTGAAGGTTCCGATGGTCGCCATTGTAAGTCTCCGTTTTCCGTTCCCGAGCCCGCACCATTGCGGCCTCGATGGCGATCGGTTGGCCGGAGGCGATCGACGGCGCACCCCGAAGGGGCCTGACAGCTTAGGAGGGCTTTCTTGTCTCGCGAGGAATGGCGGCGCAGCCGGCAGAGGAAGAAAGTTTGACGCGGCTGTTGCGTCATAGGCGATCGAGGCGCAGCCGGCCTTCGGCCAGATCAGGCCATGAAGAGGCCGTTTGGAGCGGTCGAGGCACGGTCAGAGAACGGAGATGGCAGCCATCCCGCACCGGCAAACGGGCGTTGGGGCAATACCCCACCGGCTTCGTCTCCCCCTCCCGGCAGGGCATTGGCGCTGCATACTGACCAACTACCGCCAATGGAGAGTTCGCCACGCCGGATTTTCGGTGTGCCGCTAAGAGATGGTCCTGACAGGGCCACAGCTCCAACGACAGCCGCTTTCCTGGCCCAGCGTCGATTCGCGCTCCATGCATCAGTCGCAACGGCCTGAGACGGCATGGGCGGTCGCAGCTCATCGCTGGTCTTGCCCTCCCAACGTCGACAATGTCGATCAGGCTCGCGCGAGGTCCTGGCCGGACGGCCCTGGGGGCGCTGCCATTCCTGCGACCCGCATGAAGGCGGTGATGCCGACCGCGGTCGCACCAATGACGGAGAAGGCGATCTGCCATCCCTCGGAAGGCATGAGGTGCTTCACGATGCCATGTGTGGCGTGGAATCCAGCAATTGCCGCCGGCGAGACAAAGGCGATGGCTACGAGAAGCTTCAGCCACATTGGCCGGACGTAGGTGATCAGCAGATGGCCGGTCGCTAGCGTGAGCGTGGCGGCGACGGCCCCGACCAGGACCGCTCCGGGGATGCCGGCGCCGGTGCCGTGGGCCCAGGTTCCTGCAGTCACGCCGACGAACGCTGGAAGCGCGAAGACGGCCAGCGTGAACAGCAGCCAGCAAAGCAGGCCGATGGCTGCGAAGGATGCGAGTATTGCGAGGATGATCATGGTGGTGGCCTCCGTGAGAAAAGGTCTGACGGTCGCGCCTCCACCACCACCATGGCGCGCTCGAACTATAGCGGAAAATCGACTGCGCCGGGAGCGGAAATCGCGTGCGACTTCCGCGGGGCGGCGCCGGTTCGCCCGATTATGGGGCGAAGGGATCGATCTCATGGACGATCGCGGCCATGTCGCCGTCGTACTCGCTGGCGGGCGTCACCGAGAGGGTGCCGTCGCCGGCCTGAAAGATGATGATGGCGGCCATCAGGGTGGTGGCGAGGCTGAAGGCGAAGGCGTGTGCGTCGTTGAGGGACATCGATCCGGCTCCTGTTTGAGCGGAGGACCATCCCCCGCTGACAGGCGCCCGAAGTGTCGGGCTGAGCGCTGCAATCACCGCGCAGGCGCAGGCCGAAGCGGCGGCATGCTCGCATAGCCGACCCTTCACGGGTTGATGGCGTCAAGCGATCAGTCCGACCAAGGATCAGCGCAGAAAAGCGGGTGAGGTGCGAAGGTCATCGGAGCGGGGTAAGCTGTCCCAAGGGTGACCGAATCCGTAGCAGAGTGTCCTGAATGGCGTAGAGAGGCAGAATTGAAGGTACTTGTGATCGGGGGAACGCGCTTTATCGGGGCGCACGTCGTCAGGCAGATGCACGATGCCGGTGACGCCATCACGGTCTTCCACCGCGGCACGAGCGACAACGCCATACTTCCGAGTGTCGAACATGTGCGCGACGCTGCCGCAGAGTACCCGATCACCGCCTTCCCGGAGATTATCCGTCGAGATTGGGACGTCGTGGTGCACATGGTTGCGATGGGCGAAGCTGACGCTGGAGCTGCCGTGCAGGCATTCTCCGGACGCGTGGGGCGGCTTGTCCTCGTCTCAAGCTGCGATGTTTATCGAGCATATGGCCGTTTGACGAAGGCGGAGCCAGGATCGCCAGACCCGATCCCACTCAGCGAGGATGCGCCACTCCGCTCGGTGTATTACCCCCATCGGGCAATGGAGAACGAGCTTGGCGGGTGGGCACGCGATTACGAGAAAATCTTAGCTGAGCGGGCAGTCTCGCAAGCCTCGACTATCGACTGGACGATCCTTCGCTTGCCGAAGGTTTACGGACCTGGAGACAATGCCGACCTTGCCACCATTTACGGCTTCGCCGGAGTGCCACAGTGGCGATGGACGCACGGTCATGTCGAGAACGTCGCTTCGGCAATCGCGCTCGCAGCACGTCATGCGGCAGCAAGCACTGCTATATTCAATGTTGGCGAGGCGAACACGCCAAGCATGGGGGAAAGACTTGCGCGGTTGCCTGCCCGATCGGGCGACACGCCCGTGCCACCAGCCTTTGATTACCGCCAGCATCTTGTCACGGACACCACCAGAATCCGAACGGAGTTGGGTTATGTCGAGGTAATTGAAGAGTGCGCAGCCATGGCCGATCTAGCGATAGCGGAACGGTGACGGATGCGTGGCGGCGCTCACGCGCCGCCGAACTTCCAGACCGGGATGCCGAGCTTCTTGGCCTTGTCGGCGAGGTTGTCGTTGATGCCGGTGCCGGGGAAGTGCATCACGCCCTTGGGCAGAACTTCCAGCATCTCGTCGTTGCGCTTGAAGGGCGCTGCGCGGCCGTGCTTCGTCCAGTCGGGTGCAAAGCCGATCTGCGGCACATTGCGGTTGGTGGCCCAAAGGGATGCGATCTTCTCGGCGCCCTTCGGCGACTTGCCGTGCATCAGCACCATGTCCGGGTGCTTTTCGTGCACCTGGTCGAGCTTGGCCCAGATCAGCCGGTGGTCGTTGAAGTCGAGCCCGCCGGTGACAAGGATCTTCGGCCCTGGGGGAAGAAGGATCGTTTGCTCTGCGCGCCGCTTCGCTGCCAGGAAGTCGCGGCTGTCGATCATCGCCGAGGTGAGATTGCGGTGGTTGACCTTTGACCCGCTACGCGGAAGCCAGATCTTGCCGACGTGGCGTTCGTAGTGTTCGGCCGCCTGGTCGCGCATCAGCTCGAAGGCGTTTTGGCGTTCGATGAGGGTCCGGCCTTCGGCGATGTGGCGCTCGAGTTCGACCGCCTTCACCTCGCTGCCGTCCTGTTCACGCTGTCCGCGGCGTTGCGCCTGCTCGTTGTCGTCGAGTTCGCGTGCGATCCGGTCGGTGGCGCGATGAAAGACGTTGACCGTCGACCAGAGGAGATCATCGAGGTCGGGTTCGAGGCGAGTGTCCTCCAGTGTTCCGATCAGGGCGTCGAAGATGTCGGCGATTGCGCCTGCGACCGCATTGCCATCTGGCAGGAGCCGCTGGTCGGGTTCATCCTCGAAAGGACGGTAGCCGTGGAGCTGAAGCTCGGTGAGGACATGGTCGGTCGGTGATGAGGCGTGGTGCGGTTCGAAGTCGTCATGCTCGCTCATGGGATGCTCCGTCGGTTGGACCGCGACCGTCGCGGCCTTCATGGCGACGAAAGCCGGCGGACGGGCCAGCCCTGCACCCGGAGCGCAGCGCAGGGCCGGAGTGTCAGCGGAGGATGGCGGAGGCCGGCGATTTTGCTTCGCGATGGAAAGGCGCGGCACGCGCCGCCGGAAAATCGTCGGTCGCAGCCATTGTCGGGCGGGCCCGTTTGCTGGCCGATCGCCCTCTCGAAGGCCGAGGCGCGGTCCCCCTCCGAGGGTTGGTGCATCCGCGCGAGCATGACGACGCACCGCCATCGCCGCTCTCGCATGCCGGGCTATGCCGCCAGCGCCATGAACCTTGCTACGTCCTGAGGTGCGATCTGCATCCGCGACTGCTGCCGGAGATGCTCGATGCCCAGGGCGCGGAGATCCTCATTAAAATCGCCGAGCGCCGGCGAGATGACGATCGCCTCGATCCCGACCGTGTTCGCCCGCTCGATCAGGCTGTCACGCGCACCGTCACCGGCCGGATCATTGTCGCGCACGATGTAGAGCCGTCGCAGCGTATCGGGGAACAGGATAGCGGCGAGATGCGCCGCAGAGAGCGCCGCCAGCATCGGCATGTCGGGAAGGACCTGCCGGAGCGACAGCACGGTCTCGATGCCCTCCCCGGCCGCCATAACCTCGCCGCCGCCGCCGAAACGCACCGCGTTGCCGAGCAGGTCGCCCATGGCCCGCCTCGGCGTGTCGATCGGCGCCTTGTCGCGTGATTGGGGATCGAGCCAGGTTCTGTGCGCGCCCGTAATCTTGCCGTTGAGATCGGTGACGGCGGCGGTCATCGCCGGCCAGGTCTCGGTCGGGCCGTGCTCGTCGGGCCGATAATAGCAGTGTGGATGGAAGTGAAGGTTTCCGGTTCCGCGCAAATCCGTAATGCCGCGTTCCCGTAAATACGCTTGCACGATTGTGCCCGTTAGTGGCTGCGACATGCCGATGAGACGCCGCGCTGCTTCCGGCGAGCCGCTTGGCGCCGGGCGTTGGCGCTCCTGAATTCGCGGCTCGGGCTCGGGTGGTGGCATGCTGAGGAAGGTGCGTGCCTCGTCGGCCACGTCCTTGAAGTCGATCAGGCCGCAGCTTTCCCGGATGACGTCGAGGAGATCGCCATGCTCGCCGGTGGCGGCGTCGGTCCATTTGCCCGCGACACCTTTCGGCGTGTCCTTGAGCCGGACATACATCGAGCGGCCGGGCGTGTTGCGCACATCGCCCACCAGCCAGTAGCGGCCCTCGCGACGTCCGCTCGATAGGTAGTGGCGGCACACCGCCTCTGCCTGCCGGCCGAGACTGTGCGCGAGATCGGAGGCGTCGTGCCGGGCCATCACGCCGCCTCCCGCTCGGAGATGCGCGTGACGGGGAAGGTCTCGAGCAGCTTGCCGAGGATCGTGGGGCCTGATGCATCGACAGGCACGAAGAAGCGCAGCTTCCACGAGATGATCTCGCTGAACAGGCCATAGGCCCGCAGTCGATCGCGCATCGCATCGGTGAAGCCCGACAGCTCAATGCGGTTGGTCCCCATCACCCGGGCGCGGCGCAGCTGCATGCCCTCAGTGAGATCGAGGATGGTGGCGCCGTCGATCAGCGCAGTGAAGGCGGCATCCGGCGTCAGGGTGCTGGCGTCCATGACGCCAGCGTTTGCGGCCCAGGCGGGCGAGACGCGGCGACCGATGATGCGCTCGCCCGCGTCGGTCTGGAGTCGGTAAACCCGCGTCGACTCGTTGGGCAGCCGCTTCCAGATCGGCAGTAGCAGGCCGGCGACGATGTGGATGGTGCTGTCGGAGAACTCCGGCACCTCGGCCAGCTCAGCGGCCCAGGCGGTCGCAAAGCTGTCGCGGCCGACTTGCTCCCAATGGCTCTCGTCCATCATGCGCAGCGGCGCATAGTGCTGTTCCATCGGCCGGATCAGGCACACGCGCCGTTCGATCTCGCCGTCGTCGAGCATCATGGACGGCGCTGGGATTTGCACGGCGGCGCGGCCGGATCGGCCATTGACGAGCAGTCGCGCCCGGGGATCGGCGAGATGGTCGATCGCAATGTCGAGCGTGGTCGGGCGATTGCGCTCGCGCCGCGTGATGGTGAGCAGCCGCGTCTCGGCGCCGGTGCCCGGATGCGTGTGGATCACCTGGCTGTCGCTGACGATGAAGCTCTCGGCCTGCAGCGTCTCCAATCCGACATCATAGACGCCGCTACGCATCGCGCCCTCGATCTTGCCGGCGAGGAGCTGCTCGAACGCCGTAAAGAGCACGCCCTGCAGATCGATGGTCAGCGCCAGGAGCCTGTTCAGGAAGGTGGTGATCGGCGGTAACTCGTCCTTGATGCCGTTGTCGTCCATCAGCTTCAGCCCGGTGGCCGACTCGAAACGGTCGAGCGAGCAGCCTTCGACCTTGCCACGCACCAGCAGGAGATAGAGCTGCCGGAGCGCATCGCGCGCATAGTGCGATTCCAGATTATCCTCGGGCCGGAACAGGCCCTGTCCGCCGGTCTGGCGCTGGCCGCGTGTGATGGCGCCGAGCGTGTCGAGCCGGCGCGCGATGGTCGAGAGGAAGCGCTTCTCGGCCTTCACGTCGGTGGCGATCGGCCGGAAGAGCGGCGGCTGCGCCTGGTTCGTCCGGTTGGTGCGGCCAAGGCCTTGGATGGCGGCGTCCGCCTTCCAGCCCGGTTCGAGCAGATAATGGACGCGCAGGCGCTGGTTCCGCGCCGCGAGATCGGCGTGGTAGCTGCGGCCGGTTCCTCCGGCGTCAGAGAACACGAGTACCCGCTTCTGGTCGTCCATGAAGGCGGCGGCTTCGGCGAGATTGGCGGACGCGGCGCGGTTCTCGACGGCAAGGCGGTCGCCCTTGCGCACCACGCGGCGCGAGCGGCCCGTCACCTCGGCCACGACATCGGTGCCGAAGCGCTGGACGATCTGGTCGAGGGCCCCGGGGACGGGGGGCAGTGATGCCAGCCGCTCAATCAGCTCGTCGCGACGGGCGACGGCTTCCCGGCTCTCGACGGGCTGACCGTCCCGGTAGACCGGGCGCGAGGAGAGATTGCCCTCGCTGTCGGTGAACGGCTCGTAGAGCTGCACTGGGAAGGAATGGGCGAGATAATCTAGGACATACTCCCTGGGGGTGATGTCCACCCGGACGTCGGTCCATTCCTCGGGGGGGATCTCGGCGAGGCGTCGTTCCATCAGGGCTTCGCCGGTCGAGACGATCTGGATGACCGCGGAATGGCCTTCGGCCAGGTCCTGCTCGATAGAGCGGATCAGCGTCGGCGTCTTCATGCTGGTCAGGAGATGGCCGAAGAAGCGCTGCTTGGCGCTCTCGAAGGCCGAGCGTGCGGCCGATTTCGCCTGCCGGTTCAGCGTGCCGCTGTCGCCGATGATGTTGGCGGCCTGCATCGCCGCGTCGAGGTGATTGTGAATGATGGCGAAGGCGCCGGCATAGGCATCGTAGATGCGGGTCTGCTCGGGCGTGAGCTGGTGCTCGACCAACTCGTATTCGACGCCGTCATAGGAGAGCGAGCGCGCGGTGTAGAGGCCGAGCGCGCGCAGATCGCGGGCGAGCACCTCCATCGCGGCGACGCCGCCGTTCTCGACTGCCTCGATGAACTCGGCGCGGTTGGCGAACGGGAAGTCCTCGCCGCCCCACAGGCCGAGCCGCTGGGCATAGGCGAGATTGTGGACCGTCGTCGCGCCGGTCGCCGAGACATAGACCACGCGAGCGTTGGGAAGCGCGTGCTGGAGCCGAAGCCCCGCACGGCCTTGCTGCGACGGAGCCACGTCGCCCCGTTCTCCCTTGCCGCCGCCGGCGTTCTGCATCGCGTGGGACTCGTCGAAAATGATCACTCCGTCGAAGTTGGAGCCCACCCATTCGACGATCTGCTTGACCCGCGAAAGCTTCTCGCCGCGGTCGTCGGACCGTAGCGTGGCATAGGTGGTGAAAAGGACGCCTTCCGCGAGACGGATCGCCGTGCCCTGCGGGAAACGCGACAGCGGCGTGACGAGCAGTCGCTCCATGCCGAGCGCAGACCAGTCGCGCTGGGCGTCCTCGAGCAGCTTGTCGGACTTGGAGATCCAGACCGCCTTGCGCCGGCCCTGGAGCCAGTTGTCGAGGATGATCCCGGCCGACTGGCGGCCTTTGCCGGAGCCGGTGCCATCGCCGAGCATGAAGCCCTTGCGGAAGCGGACGGCATTTTGCGCATCGTCGGACGCAGCCGAGACGAGATCGCACGTCTCGTCCACGGTCCAGGCGCCGGCAATATAGTCGCCATGAGCCTCGCCCGCATAGATCACCGTCTCGAGCTGGGCGTCGGACAGTACGCCATCGCTGACGATGTGGGCGGGGAGCAGCGGCCGATAGCTGGGCTTCGGCGGTGCGACCGACGCCATGGCGGCAGACTGCACCAGCTTGGTGGGATGCGGCTGCGCGTCGGGGATGCGGATCGACTGGAGCGTATAGGTCTCGTAGATCGAGTCCGACAGGCGACCGCCCTCCGGCGGCGTCCAGTCGATCGTCTCATAGTCGAGAGGCATGCCGTCGGGCCGGGCCGTGCGGCGCGCAGGCGCCGCGGACGCGGCCCGGGCAAGATAGCCGCGCACGGTGCGCGGCGCGCCGGGCGTGTCGGCGATCGTTGTCGGGAGCGACACCGGCAGCCGGATCGGAACCTGCTGGTCGATCCACGCGAGCAGCGTCGCGACATCGGGTGCGAGGCCGGCGGAGCCCGGAAAACGTGCTGGGTCCTCGGCCGGCGCCTTGTCGATGACGGTCAGGCGCGTCTCGATGGTCGTGCCATGCTTGGCATAGACCGAGCCTGCGACGGCGGCCGTGAACACGACACGCCCGCGTTCCTGCAGCCGGATGAAGGCTTCGCGCCAGGCAGGGGCTTCGGGTGAGAAGTTCGCGCCGGTAATGGTGACGAGGCGGCCGCCATCGGCAAGACGCGCAAGGGCCGAGGCGACATGACGATAGGCGGCGTCCGCCACCCGTCCGGTGACGTTCGCCATCACCGAAAACGGCGGGTTCATGATGATGACGCTGGGAACGGCCGTCCGATCGAAATGATCGTCGATCTGCGCGGCGTCGAAGCGCGTGACCGGGATGGCCGGAAAGAGCGAGGCGAGGAGATCGGCACGCGTCTCTGCAAGCTCGTTGAGGATGAGCGCGGAACCGGCGATCTCAGCGAGGATCGCAAGCAGGCCGGTGCCGGCCGAAGGCTCCAGCACCCGGTCGGTCGGGATCAGCGATGCCGCGGTCAGGGCGGCGAGACCGAGTGGCACCGGGGTGGAGAATTGCTGAAAGGCCTGCGCTTCTTCTGAGCGACGCGTGTGCGTCGGCAGAAGGCGGACGATCTTGATGAGCGCGGAAAGGCGTGCAGCCGGGGAAGCGGCTTTGCGGTAAAGGGGTTTTCCGTATTTGCGCAGGAACAGGACGGTCGCCGCCTCGCAGGCGTCGTAGGCCGTCTTCCAGTCCCAGGCGCCGCTGGCGTCGGACGCGCCGAATGCCTGTTCCATGGCGGAGCGCAGGATCGCGGCGTCGATCGCACGGCCCTGTTCGAGATGAGGAAGGAGATGGCCGGCGGCGGCGAGAATGGCGGCGGCCGGAGGCGCGTTGGGCGCGAGCGGAAGCGAGGCCGCCGGAGCGGCTCCCGGGATCGGGGTGTGAAGCATGGAGGATACCTCGAAAGAGCGGAAGACGGACGAGCCGGTCCTGCGCTCTCTCTCGACCGGACGGGCTCAAACCCGTCCCGGCCGACCTCTCACTCTGGCGCGGTCGGCGCCCGTCCCATCGCTCCGGCTTCCGGCGGCGGAGATCTGACGCTAAACTTTCCTGGGAAGAGAAGCCGCGGCGCGTCAGATCTCTGGAGTTCGCCGTGCCAGTAGGAAAGAGGCAGGCGAGATGAAGGGAAGCGCGATCGGCATTATTGCGGCGGGTTGCCTGGTGGTCGGGTTTGGCGCGGGGTTTGTCCTCCGGCCTGTGATTGCGCCGGTGTCCCCGTCGCCGGCTGTCGTGACCGGAGTCGCGCAGCCGACCGAGGACGAGGCGACTGCGGCGGTCCGGCGTCATCGCCTGTTCACGGGAACATCGCTCACCAACGCCACGCTGAAGCTCGGCGATTGTTCGCCAGGTGGGGTCGGCCCGGGCGTGACCTGCATGACGCAGCTCGTGATGGATTCGACGAAGCCGAACGCGACACCACAGAACCGGCCGATCGGCTTTGCGCGCGTCAACGGTCAGTGGGAGGTCGCGGTCTGGTAGTGACAGCGGTGCCCGCGACCTATGTCGCGGATTCCGGCGGGCGATAGATCACGAACGGATCGCCATCGGCAAGATGTCCGAACGGAGTGAAGACATAGTTGCCGTCGTCACGACCTGCGGCGCAGATGACATAGCGAGGTTCACCCGTCGCGACGTCGGTGCATTCCATCAGCGCCAGATCGCCGCTCTCGGCGGCACGCAACAGCGTCTGGAAATTGGCGCGCGCGTGATCGGGAATGCTCATCGCGTGCCTCCCTCAGCGAGACGTTCGGCGAGCCACCGCCCGCTGCTCATCCATTCGATGGTCTGCCCCGTCGCGAGATCGAGCACATGGGCGCCGCCGGAGAACCCATCGACGACAGGATTCGAGGCGATGCCGGCCCATTGAAATCCCCAGCGTCCGCTGAGCGCGAAGGCTTCGGCGCATCGCGCGACGAAGGTGAGCAGGAGCTGCGGATCGGCGCTGCCAGGATCGCGAAGCCAGAGGCGGCGGGTCTTCGCGGTCGTTCTCGGCCATAAGCGCGGCGTATATGTCGAAGGCCCGCGCGGCGTTGGCGGCGGTGCCGACGTCGAGCAGGCATGAGAAGCGAGTGAGAAAATCGGTCATGGCGGGCTCCTGAAACGAAAAAAGCCCGGCGCTCAGCCGGGCTCGGGGTGGGAATGGGATGGCGGCGGCTAGTAGCCGAACTGCCAGGACGGCCAGGACTGGCCGTCGGCGGCAGCGCGCACGGCGTCATCGAGATAGGCGGGGTCGCCCTCGACGACGACGGGGTCGCGGACAGGTGTTTCGTCGATGATCGTCACGCGGCCGACCAGGTCATCCTCGACCCCGACATGCACAGGAACGAGGAACTGGAAGACGACGCGGCGGGGCTTTAGGTTGGATTGCGACATGGCGCAGCTCCTTGCGTTAGAGGAATGGGCGGAGCGGCCGAAGCCGCTCCGCGGGTGCGCTTACTCGGCCGCAACGAGGTGGCGTTCCTCGTCTTCAGCGGAAGCTTCCTCATCGTCGCCCGCGAGGAAGTCTGGCAGCGCGCCGTCATCCTCGCCGCTCGCGTCGGTGTCCGGGGCGGCCGCCTCGGCCTCAGCGACCAGTCGCAACGGTTCCGGCAGCCAGCCGGTGTCAGCCAGCAGGCGTTCGGCTTCCATGGCCATGTCGCCCTTCTTCAGGTGGTCGATGAGCTGCGCCGCCTGCTCGCCGGCGCCCTCGCGGACGGCCTGAAGGATGCGGGGCTTGGTGACGCGGCCGAGATAGTTGCCGACGGTCGGACGCCAGCCGACGTCCACCATGTCGAGCCCGGTGGCGCGGGCCAGTCGGTCGGCTTGGCCGAGCCGCATGTCGAGGCCGTGCTGGGAGACGCCGTTGCCGCCATAGGGGTTCGGCTTCTCGTAGAGCGCGTTGACGCCGTAGCTCACGCAATGCGCCAGGAGGGCCATGCGGCTGGCGTCATCGAGCGCCGCCAGCCAGTCCCACAGCGCCTCGTCCTCGGCGGGAATGTCGCCGGCCCAGCCTTCGTGGCGCTCATGCACTGCGCGAGCCGACGGGCTGTCCTTCAACGCATCATCCTGCACCGGGAAGAAGACGTGACTGACGGAAGCCTCCATCGCGCCCTTGTACATGCGGTGCTGGAAGGCGTCGGAGACCAACTTGTGCAGGAGCGCGGTCATCGCGACATGCGGGTTGTCGGCCAGCGCATTGCGTAACGCCAGGGTGCGATGGGCCGTCAACTCGGTGATGAGGCGATCGGGCAGCGGCTTGATCGCATCGTCCTCGTCGTCCTCCGGCTCGGAAGGCTGGCCGCCGATCGTGATGACGGCCCGCTGCACGACCGGTTCGGCCGGATCACCGCCAGATTCCACGCCAGTCTCGCCCTCGGGGGTGATCGGCGTTTCGTCCTCGGCCCGGACATAGCCCCGATCGATGTCGAGGCTGCCGTCGTGGGCGATGCTGATGAACACGCCCCCGCGGCCGATATCGTCAGCCTCGTAGCCGACCGGTCGCGCTTCGAAGGCGGCCAGTGCCGTCTCGATCTCGCCGAGCCGCTGGTCGACCTCGTCCGGCAGCTCGTCGGCGCCCTCGTACTCGGCCTCGAGCTTCTGGTACTCGGCGTTGAGCGCGTCGATCGTGGCTTGCTCGTCAGCCGAGAGGTCGAGTGCTTCGCCCTGCAGCTCGCGCAGACCGCGCGTCACGTCATAGGGGAAGCTGACCGCGACCTCGATCCACTTCCAGCCTTCGGCGGCGACCTCTTCGGCCGTGGCCTTCAGCTTCTCAGCGACAAGGCGGTCGAGGAGCGCCGGGTCCTGCAGCCAGCCGCCATCGTCGGACTGGAAGAGATCGCGCATGGTGACGCCGCCGGCGGCCTCGTAGGCCTCGACGCCGACGAAGACGGCCCGCTTGTCGGAGGCGCGCACCGTAGTCTCGGTGAGCATGCGCCGGATCTGATAGGGCTCCTTCGACCAGGCATCCTTGATCGCATCCCAGACCTGTTCCTGACGGGCATGATCGGGCGACACCGTGAAGGCCATCAACTGCTCCAGCGTCATGCCATCGTCGGCATAAACCTCCAGCAGTGCCGGCGATGCGGAAGCCAGGCGAAGCCGTTGCTTCACGACCTGGACCGGCACGAAGAAGGCGGCCGCGATTTCTTCCTCGGTCATGCCCTTGATCAGCATATCGTGGAAGGCGCGAAACTGGTCGAGCGGATGCAGCGGCGTGCGCTCGATATTCTCGGCCAACGACACCTCTTCGGGGAGGATCGCGCCGTCGCGCTCGCGAACAACGCAGGGCACGGGTGCGACCTTGGCGAGGCGCTTCTGCTTCACCAGAATTTCCAGCGCGCTGAAGCGACGACCGCCGGCGGGCACTTCGAACATGCCGGTCTCAACGCCCTCGGCGTCGACCACAGGGAAAACGCTGAGGCTCTGGATCAGGCCGCGTCGGGCGATCGAGGCCGCAAGGTCCTCGATCGAGACGCCGGCCTTCACACGCCGGACGTTGGACTGGCTGAGCACCAGCTTGTTGAAGGGGATGTCGCGCGAGGACGACAGGATGATCTTCTGAACAGCAGTAGCCATCGGGATTTACTCCGCGACGGGCGGCCGAAAGACTCTCTCTCGACCTACAACCCGTCACGAAAATCCCGTCCTCCCTCTCACTCTCTTCTTCGGCATCTGCGTGCGGGCTGGCGCCATTAAGGAAATCCCCGTATCGACCGGGCCGGTCGTCGCCGACCCGTAAAGGCGTAAACCCGGCTCGACGGATTTGCGGCTTTCCGTTGAAGGGACGCCGCTTAGCGCGGCGTCTCTCGATAGGCGCTCGGCCGAGGCCAGCGGGGCGAACGCGTCACCTGGCTCTTCGCATTGCATCCTCGACGCCATGAAGCAGGCGCTCGGCCTCGCGGAGGCTGCCGGTGCGGCGCGCGGTGTCAGCCCACACGGAGATCGGAAACATCCCGTCGAACAGGATGTCGCGCTCGATTCCGAGGCCGAGGGGCAGCCTCACCGAGGCCATCTCCGCGAGGCTGAACGAGCCCAGCTCCGGCACGCCGAGATCGGCCAAGCCGAACAGGGTGTCGCCGTCCTCGTCGAGTTCGGTCGCGAGCCAGAGGCCTTCACCAAGCGGGTTGAAGAATCTGACGAGGGGCACATGGTCGGCGCAGCGATCGCGGCCGTGGGCAAGCAGACGCTTGCGCAGCTCTGGCGTCAGGAGGATCATGCAGCCCTCCTGTCGATTGAGGGACCGGCCGAGAGTTCGGCCCCGTCGGCGGGGACGAAGCCGAGCAGCCAGTCCGCCGCCTTGCTCGCCTGGGACGCGGCGCGGACGATCGCCCGATTGTCGTCGCGCAGGACCTCCAGCCAGGAGCCGATATAGTCGGCGTGCCGGACGGTTGGCACGATGCCGAGCGAAGCGCAGCAGAAGGCCGCGTTCATCTCAGCGACCAGCTCCTCGAAAGCGTATTTCTTGGTGCCGAAGCCGCCGGTAATATCGCGGCCCAGACGGGATGGATGGCTTGTGGCGTGGCCGAGTTCGTGGAGCGCCGTGCGGTGCCAGTTGATCGGCTCGAAATAGGCCTGGGGCGGGGGGACCTGCACGTAGTCGAGCGCCGGGACGTAGAAAGCCCGGTTGCCGCCGATCCGGAAGTCGATGCCAGTGGCGCGGATCAGGGCCTCGACCCGGGGTTCGATCAGGCCCGGCGGCGGAGGTGGCGTGACGGTCGCCATGTCGTCCGGCAGGTTTTCGCACTGCGCGGCGTTGAACACCGTAAAGCGCTTCAGGAACGGGATCGCCAGGGCTTCGTCGCCTGTCTCGCGCGCACGGCGCTTCTCGTCGTCGGGCACGAAGCGGTCCGCATAGACGACGGTGGTGCCGCGTTCGCCCTTGCGGACATTACCGCCGAGCGCCAGCGCCTGGCGGAAGGTCAGCCAGCTCTGGCCGGGGAAGCCGTGCTCGATGACGGCTCCCCACAGGATCAGCACGTTAATTCCGGAATAATGCCGGCCGGTGGCGGCGTTCCTCGGCATGGCGAGGGGCGCTTTCGCCGCCGCCGTTCCCCAAGGCTGGACCCAGGGGACGAGGCCGGCCTCCAGTTCGGTGATGATCTTACCGGTGATTTCGTCATACAGGCTCGTCCGGTCTTGGCCGGGGCGAGCAGATGCGGTCTTTCTGGACATCGCGGATCTCCGCGACGGGCGCCGGAAGCCTCTCTCCCAGCCCTCAACCCGTCACGGCAAAGCCGGTCCGCACTCTCACTCTAGGCGGTGTGGACAGTTATCTAAGCCACAGGACGATGGCGGCAAGTGTGATGATCGCGCGGTAGTTGCGGGCGGCTTTCTCGAAGCGGGTGGCGACGCGGCGAAACTGCTTGAGCTTTGAGAAGCAGCATTCGACGAGGTGTCGCTGGGCGTAGAGGTGTTTGTCGAGCGGATGCTTGCGTGACCGATTGTTGGGGATGACGGCTGCTGCGCCTTTGTCGGCGATCACCTGCCGCAAGGCGTCGCTGTCATAGGCGGTGTCAGCCACCATTCGCTCGAGCCGGCAGATTGCTCGCCGGCTCGAGGTGATGGCCGCCGCGTTCCATCTTCGGAAAGGCCTCCGGATAGGGTTAGGACGAGGTCGGAATCAGCCGGACGCCAAGCCGCTCCAGAAATAGGCGACTGTCGTATTGCGCCCATTCCTCGATCAGAGTCCCGTCGGGTGCGTAGCCGAAGACGTTGTTGATGTTGAAGAACATCGGCTTACCGCTGGGCTGGATCGTTCCAATGGGCGAAGCCGTGAATGGCCTAGCGAAGATGCCCGAAAAGGTCGTGCGAGCGCCGAGATATTGTCGATCTTCGAAGATCTGCTGCCGTGTGACTGCAAAATCATCGAATGCTGCCCGGCAGGCCGCGAAGAAGTCCCAAAGCTCTTCGCGGGTCAACGCGCCGCCATCGGGACCGTAGAACCGGAAATCGGGGTGGAAGAATTTGCTCATCTCGGCCGCATTCTCGCGCGCGATTCCGATCTCGCCGATCCGAATAAGCTCGCGTGCACGCTGCGACAGGGTGGGATCATCTGCTCTTAGATTGGGCTCGTTACCGACTGGCATGATCTGCTCCTTCTTGCCGAGGGCCCCCGCGATTGGGGACCGCCACGGACAAATAGACTTGTGCCATTGAAAGAAAAATCCCATCAATCGTGCACACCCTGTTCGAAAATGACCACCTATGCCCGAACCTGACCTCAAAGACCTCCGCATCGCCCTCTGCATTGCCCAGACCGGCAGCTTCCGCGAGGCGGCCAAACGGCTCGATCTCGCACCATCGACCCTCAGCCACGCAATGACGTCGCTCGAGAAAGGTCTTGGATTTCGCCTCTTCAATCGGACGACCAGAAGCGTTGCAGTGACGCCCGAAGGGGCTGCCTTTCTGGCGAAGATCGAGCCGTTCGTGTCCGGGCTGGGAGAGGCGCTTGCAGCACCGATCCGCGGAGACGACCACGTTCGTGGAGTCCTCCGAATCAACGCGCCCTTATCAGCAGCGCTCTACCTTCTGCCAGAGATCATCCCGGCGTTCGGACTGCGCCATCCGCTGGTCGAGCTCGAACTTCATCATGAAGAACGCCTCATCGATGTCGTCGCGCAGGGATGCGATGCCGGCATCCGGTTGAGCAAGACTGTCTCAGGCGACATGATCGGCGTGCGGTTCGGCAAGCCCCTCCGCTGGATCGCCGTAGCGTCGCCCGCCTACATCGAGCAACGCGGCCGCCCCGAGCATCCGACCGATCTCATGACTCACCGCTGCATCCGCATCCGGACGCCCGACGGACGCCGGTACATGTGGGAGTTCTCGCGCGGCGACGATGAGCTCGAAGTGGATGTGCCTGGGCAGCTCACGCTCGACCGGATGGTCCTCATGGTTGAAGCCGCGCTAGGCGGGCTCGGCATTGCCTATGTCCTCAGAGACATGGTCGAGGCGCGGCTCGCCGCCGGCCAGCTCGTCGACTTGTTCCCGGAATGGACCGCCGAGGAAGAGGGCTACATGCTCTATTATCCTGGCCGCCGTAGTCCTCCACCGCAATTGACGGCTTTCATCAGGTTTCTGCGGTCATACGATGCGCAGGCCGCGAGATCGTAATCGAAACCGTGCAGTCGTAGACGACAGGACGCATTTCCATTGGCCGCTCTTCGGCTTCAGATGATTTGAAACAGCCCGGACAAGAGGCAACGGAGGGGCGGGCGAGGGTTCATATCAGCTTTGCTTCGGCCAGAAGCTCTTCGATATAGGTGCCCTTAACCTTGGATAGTGCCGCTTTTCCGATCAACCGAGTGACAATGGGCATCTCCACCTCGTGCAGAGGCTTGCGATCGTTGAGGTGATAGAGTGCACTCAGCAGCACCCGGATGTCGAATGAGGATGCAAAAACCTCCGGCACGCCGCGATCGACGCCGGTCAGAGTATAAACCGCCTCCATCGCGGTACGGACCGAATATTCGGTGGTGAACACCGTATCCCGCTCGGTCTCGGCGAAGTTACCGATAAAGGCCAGGTTCTTCGAGCCCTCTGGCACGACCAACGGCCGATCGCCGGCGGCGCGCGGCATGAAATAGGAAGAAATATATGGCATGTTGCAGGGGATCGTGCGCGCCGAATTATGCGCGAAATCGTCGATTTCCTCCTCAGGCACGCCCAGATGATAAAGCCACTCAGCACATAGTTCGGCACCGGTGCATTCGCGGATCGGTTTTTTGACGTAATCGCCCGGCTTGTCTGAAAACAGGCCATAGAGCCAAACGACGAGATCCTTCTGCGGGTCCTGCGCGGCGAAATGGGGCTGCCGGCTCATCGAAAAACCGTATAGCCAGCTCGAATCCTTAATGCTGCACGGCCCTCCGGTTACGATCCTCCCCGAGCGCGGATCGCGGCCGGTAATCCGCTCGATGTAAGGGGCGACGCGGTCGTCGGTCAGAGTGACAGTCGCCGAGATCGTCCAATTCGCCTCTGGGATGTTCTCGCAGAACTTTTCGGGGCGGCCGAACGAGCGGTCGCGCGCCGCCATGTTCTTCCACAGCGACCAGGCGCCGCCGCGGTCTGTGACGATCGGTGCTGGCGTATCATTGTCACCGTAGGTCGAGCTTTCGGTGATCGAGCCGTTGGTGACGAACACCAGGTCTTTAGGCGCTACGTCGATTTGGCGGGCTTGTCCGTTTACCGTGAGATTGATGGTGGTCGCCACCTTCTCTCCTGCGGCGTCGGTGACCAGGATATCATCGACTTGTGTGTCGTACTGGAATGTTACGCCGTGTCCCTCAAGATAACTGACGAGCGGCCGGATAAGCGATTCATACTGGTTATAATAGGTGAAGCGCAGCGAACTGAGGTCGGCGAGAGTCGACACATGATGCACGAAGCGCAGGATATAGCGCCGCATTTCAAGTGCGCTAGCCCAAGGCTCAAATGCGAACATCGTTGCCCAGTAGAGCCAGAAGTTGGAAGCAAAGAACTCCTCGGTAAAGACCTCGTCGATACGCTTGTCGTCGAGATCCTGCTCTCTCATCAAAGCAAGCGCGACAAGCTCCTCGACCGCTTTTGGCGTCAGCGTAAGGTCCGGCATCTGCTCGATGGGCTCACCCCGCTTGTGGATAGCGCGGCGCGGGTTGGTGGCGGGGTCCGTCTTGTGCAGCCAGTACATCTC
This sequence comes from Phyllobacterium sp. K27, assembly GCF_054796155.1. NCBI lineage: Bacteria > Pseudomonadati > Pseudomonadota > Alphaproteobacteria > Hyphomicrobiales > Phyllobacteriaceae > Phyllobacterium > Phyllobacterium sp. K27. The sequence goes on from NZ_CM139240.1 coordinate 1,071,474, forward strand.
GTCCAGAACGGAAGCGTCTGGCGTCCGGAGCGAGGGGATCGAACGGAACAGGTCCCATAGCGTCTCGAAATGCGCCTCCATTTCGCGCCCGCCGCGGATGATGAAGCCTTTATGTTCATCGAGTATGCCGTCCATACTGCCGCCCGGCAAAGCGAGTTCCTCGAAGATCGTGATGGCGGAACCTGGCATCTGCGCGTCCCGGATCAGGAAGGCGGCGCCGGACAGCGAGGCGAGGCCCGCACCAACGAAATAGGCGCGGCGACCGTCGATCCCTTCCGGCTTGAGGGGGCGGGCAAACGCCTCGAAGTTACCGTTTGTTCTGTACATATCGAACTCCGTTGGTTGTGTCGGACGATGCCTGTGTTTTTCAGGCATACCGTATAGGCCTTGGATAGTTCTGCGGGGCGGTAAAGGCGGTGGCAGCGCGTCGATCTTGGCCTTTTAACATCCTACACACCGCGAACAACATTCGGAACGAAGGTTATTACGCCGAACTGACGCGAGGCGCTTCGGCTTCACTTGGCCGGCGCTGCAGCCGACGGCTGACGTTTTAGCACAGCCTGGGGATCTCCCGCAGGGGAAGGCTTTCCCCTCGCTGGCGAAATACATCCTGGGTGGGCGGGTCCGAGTTTGCTTCGGTTTGAAAATCAAATTCTGCGACTGATCGCTAAGGGCGAGCCCATTCAGGAGACGATGCGCCAGCTTTGCGTATGGATCGAGGAAATGCTGCCCGAAGTGCTGTGTTCGGTCATGGCTGTCGATAGGGCTGGTTTGCTTCACCCACTGGCTGCGCCGAGCCTTCCCGAGCATTTCACGGCTGCGATCGAAGGCGCATTGATCGGACCGCACGCCGGTTCGTGCGGGACGGCCGCCTATTTGGGTGTGCCTGTCGCGGCGGACGATATCGAGCACGATCTGAAATGGACGAAGTACAAGAATCTCGCGCTCTCGCTCCGCCTGACGGCCTGCTGGTCAGGCCGGCGTGAAGCGGGCGCTCGGCGATATGATTCTTATAGTTTTCGTCGCTCGCGTGAGCGCTACGTACCAATCCTTGCCGCTCATTGCGTCGGTTGATGTCACGATGGCTCGGTCGAACTCCAAACCTTTCACCAAGAGCGTGCTTCCAATGCTGCGGCTTCCCAATCGACGACCTGCGTGACGACTTCGATTTTGAACCTCCCAGATTGATGCGTGGAGGCTCGGGGGTTGGATCTTCGTCGTGGTCTTGAGGGCCGATTGCATCGCAAAGTACATTTCGCGGCGGTAGATGCGGACGTCTGGGCGATCTCGCAGCCCCTGAAGGAAGGCGAGCATCGAGGCATCGCTACCGTCTTGGATGACCGCATCGGTTAGTTGCAAAAGATCGCCGAACTTAGCTTGGCCCATGCGGCGGCCCTGTTGGCGAGCGTCGACGGCCCGCTGGAGCTCTGCCTTGTCAGCCCCGATCATACATTTGGCGGCGAAAGCTAGGAGCGCCTTGAAACGTGCTTGTCCGACTGAACCATCAATGGCCCTGGCCGCTGCGAAAAGCGTCTTACAGCCGACCGCTTCGATATTCACGAACCCTTGCTGTGCCAGCTTCTGCGCCAGCGCCGATCGGCGGTCTTCGCTGGTGCTGTCGCCGATGACGATGAGGTTTCCAAGCAGCTCATCGCGCATCGATTCGAGGCATTGCCGGACTACTGTAGCCTGCTGATGACGCGGATCGGCGGGCAAGGCGGTCCAGGTTACGCAATTTGGACGACTGCTGAGATCAAGAATTTCGCCCTTCTGAAGCGCCAGCCGCACGGCTCGGAGCCATTCGGCGAGAGAATCATTCCCGGCGTTCCTCCATCGCCACGGAGTTGCCAGCTCGGCTGCTTGTCCAAAGCTTGGAAAGACATCCTTCTCCCAACTAACCGGCGTTTGGCCCCGAAAGTCGAAGATAGCCTGAAGCGGGTCGCCAAAAACGCACGTCGGCAAATGGTTGGCGAGCCGTTTGATCACCTCGTGCTGCTGCAAGGTGCAGTCTTGGTACTCGTCAACGAAGCAGCCACCATATGAAGAATTAATCACCCCATCCACGGCGCCACTATCAAGTAGGCAGGCTGCGGCGGCATAAACGGCGTCCCACTCCGCCGTGGAGCTTGGTACAGTCGATAGGATCCCGGAGCGCCGAGGAAAGGAAGCCGCAAACCGGAGGCACCAGCCCGCGATCGTGTCGATGCGATACTTGCCGCTAGGAATTTGAAGCTTCTTGAGGCGTCGCGTGAGCGCATCGACGCCAGCGTGCGTGTGCGTAAGAATGAGTCGGCGATGTTCGGACACAACCACCGCACGGGCAATTTGCTCGGTTTTCCCGCAACCAGCGGCGGCAATGATGCTCCCGCGTCGAATGCCCGCCGCCAATCGCGCAATATCTGTGTCTGCCTCAGGAGCCATCGATCCATGTCCGCATGGCATCGAGCCCTTGGGCGAGTGGAGTCCCAGCCACATTGGCCAAATGGGGGCCGACAACTGATGCCAACCCTTCGCCGCGTGAAATGTCCTTGAACCAGCTCTTGTCGTTCGCGACCTTACCAATCAGCCGACGCAAATCCACGGTGTCGCGCTCCGGTCCCAGCTTGGCGGCGGAAACGGTTGGAAGCTGGGCGACGCTCAAAGCATTGTCGAGGACGGCGATAACACTATCCTGTCCGACGCGCTCGATTGCGAGCGCGATCAGCGCGCGTACTCCGACCCAGGGAAGGTCGAGAAAAAGCCGTTGCTCGGTCGAGCAATTGTCAGGCCATTGCCAGAGAGCCGCGCCTTTGTCGGTCGCTCGTCGCAAGGCCTCCGCGTTTGGCGGCTTGTCGGAGTCCAGAAGAAGCCAAACCTCGTATCCAAGGTCGCGAAGGTGCTCGGCGATAAGTGGGGCCTTATCCTTCCCCCCGCCGTCGATCGGGACTGCTCCTTGCAAGGCGAATGAATCTCGGCCCCCATTATGCCACCATCCATCCAAGCCGCGCATAAGGCCCTGTTCCGTTCGCCCCTCGCCAACAAGCACCTTGCGTGCGAGGAAGGCCTCAGGCGTTCCGCGAAGGTGACGCTGAGCCGTGTCGAGGTCTCTGGCCAGTCCCGAAACTGACGCCACCGTCGTCACGCCAGCCGACGATCGAACAGCAAAAATATCCGAGGCGGTTAGCTCGCGGATGACCACTGGCGAGTGTGTCGTCACGAACATCTGCGGCTGGACGGCGCCTTCGCCGCCCTTGGGCGTTTTCAGATATTTGAGCAGCCGGGCGACGCGATGCGGTTCCAGACCATGCTCGATTTCGTCGACGATAGCGATATGAGGCGGACCGGCGTCGTGCTGAAGCGCCGACACGAGAAGGCGAGACGACCCAGTTCCAAGCCGACGGAGTGGAAGGTTGCCGTCATGCAATGCAATTCCGCCAGAGGTGATGCTGACGCCTTGAACGTCCAGTTCGGCTGTGAATTTCCCTCGGACGGGCACGGCGAATAGCTTGCTCAGCTCCTCTGCCCGGTCGACGGCTTTTTTGAAGATACCTTGATCGCCGGCCTTGAAGGCCGTGCGGGCCGCCCGGCTGGCTTCCGCCAGTTGAAGACTGTATCCCTCACCAGCCTCGCCGATGCGTGTCAGGACGGAGGTTCGGCCCCAACCGAGATGTCGTTCGGCATATGGCCCCAAGCGATTGGTGCCCATCCGCTTGGTGTCTTTGTAACGTACCGCCGGTGGGTCCTTATCGATGGCATCAATACGATCATTGTGGATCGACCATCGAGCCTCTAGCGACTGATCGATAACTACGGTGATGGATAGCGCGTCTTCCAAACCCGCGCCGGACTCGTCCTCGATTTTGGTAGCTGCTTGGTTCCAGCCGCGAAGGTGTAATCCGTATCGGTCCTCGGCCTTGAAGTCGCCTGGTAGCCCGGCCAGCGTAACAGTGATCTGCAGCGGCTTCTCGATATCGAGGTCGAAGAAGTCACAATCATCGGCGAAGCTGTAGGATCGGGGATTTAGACACAGCTCGATGGCATCGAGGATGGTCGTTTTTGTTGCATCGCCGGGGCCGATCAAGCAGTTCATGCCCGCCGCGGGTGCCCACGCCAAAGATTTGATTCCGCGGAAGTTCTGGATCTCTAGATAGACGATGCGCATTCTTCCCCCCGGTCGCTGACGCACATCGTCAGTCAAAGCTCTTTTCTTATGCCAACTTACTCACAAGGATCCTCGATCTTGATATGGGCAGCTTCGCCGAAGTAGCTGTCCTCGCCCATTTCGCGTCGAGATGCTTGCCGCACTTCGGCAAAGCGCAGACACCGCCGCTCCGAAAGGGCAAGATTATTCTCGTCGGGTAACTAGCGCCCACGGGCACCGCCGATCTGCACGCGACCGCGCGGTCGACGAGCCGATTTCTGCGGCGCGGCGCTGTCATCGCCGAGATGGTGAATTCGCAGAGCAGGACGCTGCGGCAGTGTGACGGTCAATTCGAGCTTACCTCCCACGGCTTCCACATAGCTACGAAGCGTCGAGAGATACATGTCGGTCTGCTTCTCAATCTTGGAGACCGAAGGCTGCTTGATGTTAAGCGCGGAGGCGATGTCCGCCTGTGCCTTTCCGGCAATCTGGCGCAACTCGCGCAGGCCTTCGACCTCCTGCTTGAGCTCCTGATAGCGCACATCGATCGCGGCCTGCTCTTCCGGAGGCAGCGTCGCAATGAAGTCGTTCAGGTTCCGGCCCATCTCACTTTCCCTTCTTTGCGGCTTTCAGGCTTTCCAGATGTTCGGAAAACCGGAAATCCGCTTTTGCGATCAGCTTCCTATAGAAGCGCTTCTGGCTTCCACCCGACTTGTCTCCGGCTACCAGCAAGATAGCTTTTCGTTCTGAATCGAAGGCGAAGGCTGCGCGCCATTCGCCGTCGGCCGCTTCGAACCGCAACTCCTTCATATTGGCGTGGCTCGACCCCTTGAGCGTATCGGCATGTGGCCGGCCAAGCTGCGGGCCGTAATCCGACAGCAGCTTGGCGACCGCGAGCAATGCCTCGCGGACATCGCGCTCAAAGGCCAGAACCTCGCCCTCGAAGGCCGGGTGGATTTGGACTTCCCACTTCATATAGCCTCCGGGCTATGTTCGGTCAATGGGAAGGACGCGCGGAGCGGCCGGGGATGCGGTGGTCGCACGACGGCAACTCTCGGCCCATGCATCGAGATCATCGACCGCGTAGCGGACCCATTTCCCGAACTTATGGAAAATGGGTCCGCCGCCGAGTGAGCGGTAGCATTCCAGGGTGTGCGCTTCCAAAGCGAGGTAGCGAGCGGCCGCCTCGGTATCGACGAAGCGGATCGGCCCAGCGTCATCAACGAACCTGGCGCGACGCAGGATGTCCGCCGTAGGCCATCGGCGCTGTTGGTTGGCGTCCTCACGCATGGGTCGCCTCCTTTGTCACGTCGCGTTTGGTGCCGGAGGGAACGGCGCGGTTTTCCCCGGAGCGATGACGGAACGGCCGATAGTTTCCGAGCTTGGTGCGCGAGGCATACTGGCCGTCCTCGTAGCCGAGGGGCTTGCCGGCCGCCGTCAGCACCGGCTCGATCGCCTCGACTTCAGGCGCCACCGAAGGCACGTCCACAATCGGCGCCGGCGTCGGGATGGGAGGCGGGCTCGCCGGGTGACCACCAAGCAACGCTTGCCGCCGCTGGTTGACCGCTTCTGCCGCAGCTCGCACGGGATCGTCCTCGGTGTGCACGTACTTCATGAACATGGTCACCGTCTTGTGGGCGGTGAGCGCCATGCCGACCTTCACCGGCACGCCGGAGTTGGCGATGTCGGTCGCCGAGCGATGTCGGATGCCATGCGTTCCGATATGCGGCAGCCCGGCGCGCTCAAGAATGCGCCGCCAGCCCTGGTAATAGGTGTGCTTCGACATTGGCAGGTTGGGATCGAAGACGGACGGGCAGACGAACGGCGATTCCTCGAGGCGCGGAGCGGTCTCGAAGAGCCGTTGGGCTTCGGCGCTCATGGGCTTGGACATGCCACCGGTCTTGCTGTCCGGCCAAACCACCCGGCGGTTGTCGTAATCGATCCATGACCATTCGAGCTGGAGGATCTCGGACATGCGCGCGGCGAATTCGAACTGGAGCCGGATCGCAAGGAGGATGAAGGGATGCTCAAGGCCCTCTGCCTCGGCACGCGCGAGGTAGGCAAAGAGCTTCTTCATCTCGCTGTCGGTGATCAGCCGGGTTTTTCCCCGTTCAGGGAACTTCGGGACGTGGCGGCACGGGTTCGACCCGTCAGGGCGCATGCCCCAGACTTCGGCCATATTGAACATCTTCCGCACGGCCGCCAGGACGCGGTTCGCATTCGTTGGCTTCTTCGCCATCTTCTTCATCAGGTTTGAGATATCGGCGCGGGTGACGTCGGGCACCTTCAAATGGCCGAGCACCGGGATGATGTAGCGCTTGCCGTAGCCGCGGTTCGACTCGACGGTGGAGGGCTTATTGCGGGTCTCCGAGTAGTCGGTGATGAAGCGGTCGAACAGTTCCTTGACCGTAGGCGCCTGCCGGGCTGTGGCCCGCTCTGCGCTGGGATCGACGCCGCGGCGAACTTCGGCCAGCCAGTCCTGGGCGATCCCGCGGGCCTGCTCGACCGTGATCTCACCGTAGCGGCCGATGGCGGGCTTTCGGCGCTGTCCGTTATGGGCGACATAGGCGACCATGAAAATCTTGCGGCCGGCCGGCGTGATCTTGACAAGGAACCCGGGTATCGTCGTATCCCGAAGCTCGTAATCGCGCTCCTGCGGGGTTGCGGCGTCGACAGCGGTCTTTGTGAGCTTGATTTTGGGCATTCCTAACCTCCGTTGAGGTCGGATTTCAGGTGCAACATAGGTGCACCTAGAAAGCCAACCGTAGCGTACGTCCGGCTAGGTATGTGTGAACTGAAAACCGAAAAAAGCTAGTGCTTACAATCGGTTATCGGGAAAACGGATACTGCCGGATACACAAAGGATAGCGTATGTCCGGTCTCTCAAAATCAGGTTCCGCAAGGAGTGCTGGTTCGATTCCGGCAAGGGGCACCATTTTTCAAAAATATGTAAATATCTTTCAATTGTTTAAAGCATAGACGCTATCTTCTTATCTGCCCGTTAAAAACACATCGCTCTACGGGACTGGTTTTTGGAAACGACTTGATCAACAAGCTTTCCATGCATCATGTGGTTATTATGCTTGTTTTCATCGATGAGTCGGGGGATCCTGGTTTCAAACTCGCAAAGGGCTCTTCGCCGGTATTTGTCGTTGCTCTTGTGGCATTCAGGGATGCTGAGCAAGCTATTTTGGCGAGCAAAGCAATCGACGGAGTTTCAAAAAACCTTCGCATGCCTACTGAGTTCAAGTTCAGCAAATCTCGACCTGAAATTAGAGATGCATTTTTTGAGGTTGTTCAGCCATATGATTTCTGTGTCCGGGCAATAGTGATCCAAAAGGCCAAATTGTACAGTTCTAAACTCCGAGAGGATAAGACAAGCTTCTACAGTTTCTTTGTCAAATCGATGCTCAAGTTTGATAACGGACTATTGAGGAACGCCAAGGTGATTATCGATGGATCGGGTGATAAGGCGTTTAAAACAGAACTTGCCACGTACCTTCGGCGCAACACAGGTGAGGGTGCAGTAAAAGCTGTCAGATTTTCGGATTCCAGGAACGATCGCCTTATCCAACTGGCAGATATGTGCACCGGGGCTATTGCAAGATCATATCGTGATGATCGAGCAGATGCCCAAAAATGGCGCCAAGCGATTAGCAAAAAGATCGAAGATGTTTGGAATTTTGGGTAAGGTGCGCTCTGCCAGCCTATCTTGACGAACGTCAAGCACGCACACCATCCGGTGACAATTCGGCTAGGCAGGGCGACTTTTCACATCCTAATGTGATGCAGCACGGATATTTGTCAATACCCCGTACATAATAGTTTTATGTTGACCGGCAAGCGGAACAGGCGGTTCGCTCGTTTCCGCTTTACAGAAACCTACCATGAGCGGCATGACTTTTGAAGCGATAATGCCCGCAGCGCATAAGTTACAATTCCCGATCTCAAACAACCTCTGCTGCATGCACTACCCTCACGCGCGCTCCTCCCATATCCTGGCCAGCTCCACGATCGTCTTTACCGCCCTTTCCATGTCCTGTCTGCTGACCCATTCCAGTGGAGAGTGAAAGGCATGGCCGCCAGCAAAGAGATTGGCGCAAGGCAGGCCCATATAGGACAGCCTTGAGCCATCCGTCCCGCCTCTTATACTGCCGCGCACGGGTTCCATGCCCGCCCGCCGGATTGCCTCAATTGCGTTTTCGACAATCTCGGGATTCCGGTCGAGGATCGCTTTCATGTTGCGATATTGTTGTTTGACAATGAATTTGTAGGATGAGCCGGGATAGTCAGAGATCACCCTCTTGACCAGTTCTTCCAGCATGGCTTCTTTGACCGTCAGACCCTCATCGTTGAAGTCCCGGATAATAAAAGCGAGCGTCGCCTTTTCCATTGAGCCGGTGACACCGACCGGATGGATAAAACCCTCGCGGCCTTCAGTTGTCTCGGGAGCAATTTCTTTGGGCAAAGCGGCAATAATTGCGCTGGCGATCTTGATGGCGTTTTCCATTTTGCCTTTGGCAAAGCCTGGATGGATTGCAACGCCTTGGATGGTGATCTCGACGCCATCTGCGGAGAATGTTTCATCTTCAATGTGTCCGGCGGTTTCACCGTCAACAGTATAGGCGAAATGCGCACCGAGCTTTTTGAGATCAACCTTGTCGGCGCCGCGCCCTACCTCCTCATCCGGCGTGAACAGGATGCGAATAGTACCGTGTTTGATATCGGGATTATCCACGAGGATTTGCGCCGCAGTCATAATCTCGGCGATACCCGCTTTGTCATCGGCACCAAGCAATGTCGTACCGTCTGTCGTGATGATGTCATTGCCGATCTGATCAAGCAGGACAGGATGATCTTTCACGCGAATGATTTGCTGCGTGTCTCCGGTCAGTTGTATGTCCCCGCCCTGATAGTTCAGCACATGTTGGGGTTTTACATTTGTCCCTGTGAAGTCGGGTGCCGTATCCATGTGCGAACAGAAACAAATGACGGGTACATTCTTGTCGACATTGGACGGGATGGTCGCATAGACATAACCAGATTCGTCCAGATGTGCGTCGGTTAAGCCAATTTCGAGAAGTTCGGCCACCAGAACGCGCCCCAGATTAAGCTGCTTCTGGGTCGTGGGCTGCGTCGAGGAACTGGCATCTGACTGGGTGTCAATCACAACGTAGCGAAGAAAACGGTCAGTAACTGTATCAGTCATATGCTTTATCCAATTGATCAATGGTGCCGTCTGTTTAGCGCCGATGTGCAGCGTGTGAAACGGATTCACCTCGAGATAGGTTTTGACGCCGGTGCCGTTCCGTCAGATGTAGCTCAATCAAATCCTCAACGAGATATAATATTAAATCAATATGTTGGCGGCTATTTTGTCGTGATCTGTATTGTGAGAGCTTCCATTTCTCTAGAAAATAAATTCAAATTGGGGAAGATTAATGAATGTAAATGCTGAAAGCAGCCCGATAATCGTCTGTGGGTGTCAACGAAGTGGTACGACGGCCATCGTTCGGATCTTGAACGATAATGGCATGATGATTTCAAATGAATGGGCGTTGTTTGCCTGGCCGGCATGGCAAGATCAGTTTTCGCTGGCCCAGTGGCTGGAAAACAAACGTGCTGTTGTTCAGAAGAATCTCTGGTTGCAATACTGGAATTATGAAATTGAGCTCACAGGTTCTGAAGCTGAGCTCGGTTTTCCAGCAGCCCTGCACTCGATCTATGGAAAGCGTGATGCGTGGCGTTGGGGGGACAAGTGGTCAGATTATGTTTTCCACATTGACGCAGTTAAAGCCCATTTTCCTGACGCCAAGATCATCTACATCTATCGGGATGGGCGCGATGTTGTTGCAAGCATGTTGCGCAAGACCATAGAGAAAGACACAGGCCCAGGTTTCAAACGGTGGGTGAATTCCATTGACGCCTGGCTTTCATGGAAGGATCGGGTTGATCATCTGGCAATAAGACAGGAAGATCTGTTGCAGCATCCCGAGAGGGTTGCCGAGGACATTGCCAACTATTGTGGGTTTACCCTCCAGAGCGCCGGGCATGCTGCTTATGTTCTGTTGGGTTCGGATGCCGAGAATACTGGAGATCACGTATCCAAAAACCCCTTCAAACATACCGGAGCCTATCATGATCAATTTTCGGATGATGATATTCCAGATGACGCCAAGCGCCATCTGATTAATCTCGGTTATCTCTAGACTAGGCCCGACCTGTCAATTCGCGCAAACGCTCGCGCACAAGGCGTGCAATGTTCTGGGTGCGGCGGTAAAGGTGGATTTGTGAAGCGGCCTGCCTTGTTGCGCGGTCCGCTTTCGGGGTAAGGCCGATAACCAGTGTCCCGATCTTTTCCCGCTCTTGAAAAAGGCGCGATGCAACCGGATGGTCCGGTACGGCGCAGGAATCCGTCCTGTCTATATTAGGGTCTTCCAGATGATTCTTGAGGACTTCGATCATCAAGAGAACGCCCGGTGAGTAAGCTGCCAGACTTTCATCATAGGCAGTTTTCCAGGTCCATGCCTCGCCCGCTTCGACAAACACGATAAGCACAGCAATGACTTTACCGTCCAGTTCGAGTGTGTGTATGCGGGCAAGGTCCCGGGCAGCAAGATTATTGACCGCTTCGCGCGCAAAGGCCGCGCGGAACCGGTCCACGGCCATGGCCGAGCCGCGCTGACCCTTCCAGCCGCTGGCTTCCAGTGCGAGAAAATCTTCGAGTTTGCGTCTGATATCCTCCTCGCTGCGGCTGACGACATGAGTGAGGGCGCCTTTGTCCGACAAGCGGCGCCAGAGCCGACGATATTCTTTAGCGTGCTTTGCGCCAATGGCTTCGCGCAAATATTCGTCCCCCTCTTTGGCACTTTCAATTGAGGGACGCTCAATCTGATGCGTGGTGACCAAAGGCAGATTTCGATCCATGGCGATTGAGCGAACAAGCTGTGCCACCGGGCGGTCGAGCAACATATCCGGAAGAACAAGAATTTCGGGTAGCTTCAGATGCTTGCGGCCCAGCATGTCGAAGAGATCATTCAGAACGCCAACGGGATCATCGCGATCAATCAAAGGCGTCCCCTGTGGTCCAAAGGGAGTCGCCCAGGCCCGGAGGATGGAGCCTGAAAAGGCAAACCCCGGCCGCTCTATCGTGTAGGGCATCAGGAAGCGCAGGCGGCTTTTGATGTCGTTCTCATCGCGCATGACCATGAACCGCACTTGCCTGTCATCAAGGCGTGGCATGGCAGGCGCAAGAAACCGCGGATTGAAGAATATGTTCGGCTCGATCGTCCGGTAGGTGAGATGTTCGAGCTCATCAAGAAGTTCAAAACCGGCGGAAGCCGAATAGATGGAAAGCTTGCGTGGAATGGTGCGGCTTCCGAGTGTTTCCTCGATCTGCTTTACCGCATCGCGTGACGAATCCATTCCTGACAGTTGTGCGATGATTTGTGCAGAAGGACCACCGGCCAGTTCTTCGAGAAGCGGAATCGCTGCCATCAGATTTCTTCCTTGGCAGGTGTGTCAGTCACCCTGCCAGCAAAAACGAACATCGTAATGTTCAAACGTTTGTAAACAGTCAGCGTCAAGGTCACCGCTTCGAATATCATTGAAAAAGCAGTGGCGCATGCGGCTCCGGTCAAACCATAGGCCGGGATAAGCACAATGCTGAGACAGATATTAACAATCAGTGTGAGAGCATAGACCGCAGCACAGATTTTTTGCTTGCCGGCCATGTTCAACAGGCTTTCAGCCGGACCAACCGATGCCCGTGCAACGACGCCGACAACCATGATGAAAAGAAGGGGATAGCCCTGCGTGAATTCGTCCCCGAACAGATAGAGCAGTGGTTTGCCCATTAAAAGCAGCACCAGCGCCATGGCGAGCGACGGCCAGAATGTCCAGCGTGCCGTGTCTCTGGCAAATGCGGACAGCTGGGTGTGATCGGTTGTATGGATCAGCTCGGAATATCGCTGCGCGGCGCCTGCTTTTACCGAGAAATAGACAAAGTGCACAAGCGCCAGCAGTTTCACCGTGGCAAAATAGGTGGCGACCTTATCCGGCTCCATGAACCACCCGACCATGAGCACATCCGCATTGGTCAGGAGAAAGAAAAAGCCCTCAACCAGGAAAATCGGGAGTGAGACGGTGAACCATTCGCCGAAACGGATTGACCTGTTTCCGGGAGGTACGAGGGTCTTGAAGCGCTTGTTGACGACGAGCAGTTGAGCCAGCGTTGTCATATAGGTTGCGATTATTGAGCAGGTCACGGCAATAATGGCAGTCGGCGGAAAGCCGGCTGCATGCGCAATACTCATGACGATGAGGGTCAGGATCGGCCTTACGATGTAGGTCGGGGTGAGGGCGATCAAAACCCATGAGCGGGAGCGCGCCGTCCCATCGAGCGTATCGCCCAGTGCAATCATCGGAAGGCAAATGAATCCAAGCAGGAAGGGGGTGACATAGTAGGATTCCAGCACATCACGGAAGTGATAAATGCCCGCGGCTCCGACAAGTGCCAGACAGGTCGTCATCGAGATTGCGAATATTTTGCTGGTAAACAGGATGCCCCGCAGGCGATTCAGCTGGTTGCGCTCAAGATATTGGGGCACATACCGAATAATACTGGTCTGGAAGCCGAGGCACGAAAGATTGCCAAGAATGACGACCGTAACCCATACGAGAACAAAGATCCCATATTCGAACTGCCCCATCCATCGGGCGAATATGACCTGTGAAAGAAGGGCTATGGCGGCGCTTATGATTCGAATGCCGAAAGCGATCAGCGAGACGCGCTGTGCAACGGCATGCTGATTGGTCCCGTCAAGCAAGGCATCCAGACCAAGAAGCCATGGATGGAGCTGGCGGGTCAGTTTCTCCGGCAGAAACCGGTCTGCAGTCTGTACCGCAGAGAATCGCAATGGGCAGCTCCATTTATGGCCAATGAGGGAGCTTTACTCAGTAAACCTTTAGAAACGGTTCGAAAAGCCGATGCGCCTGCTCAGAAATAAAAGGCCGCATTAGCGCGGCCCTTTGATCGTCAGGCAAAAGAGCCGTGGCAGTGCTTGTACTTCTTGCCGGAGCCGCAGGGGCAGGCTTCGTTGCGGCCAATCTTGCCCCAGGTCTGCGGATTATTGGGGTCGCGATCCGCCGGGTCCACAAGACGCAGGTCTTCCTGTACCGCAAGAATGCTACCTTCGCCAAAATCATCCTCGCCGGTTGTGCCATCGATATGATGACCTTCCATTGGAGGTAAATCCGGCTCCTGTGCAGCGGCAGCGTCTCGAACCAGCTCGACGCGCATCAATTGCGACGTTACGTTCTGGCGCAGATTGACCAGCATTGTCTGGAACAACTCGAACCCTTCGGTCTTGTATTCGTTGAGCGGGTCACGCTGGGCGTATCCACGGAAACCAACAACTGAACGCAAGTGATCCAGATTGACCAGATGCTCACGCCAAAGCGCATCGAGGCTCTGAAGTATGATTGATTTTTCAACATAGGCCATGATTTCCGGCCCGAAGCGCTCGGCACGGTCTGCCGCAGCCTTTTCAACCGCATCAAACAGGCGTTCGCGAATGTCATCTGGCGTTATGCCATCTTCAACGGCCCAATCCGTCACCGGAAGGTCGAGATTCAGGATATTTCGAACGTCCTCGTCGAGCTGCTTGATGTTCCACTGCTCGGCATAAGCACCGTCCGGCGTATGGCGGTTGGTCAGGTCCTCAACCACGTCCTCGCGCATTTCCTTGGTCGTCTGGCTCAGATCAGTGCCATCCATGATCTCGATGCGCTGCTCAAAGATCACCTTGCGCTGATCATTCATCACATCGTCATATTTCAGAAGGTTTTTGCGGATGTCGAAGTTGCGCGCTTCGACTTTCTTTTGCGCTTTTTCAAGCGCCTTGTTGATCCAGGGATGGACGATAGCTTCGTCTTCCTTGAGGCCGAGCCTTTGAAGCATTCCATCCATGCGCTCCGAACCGAAAATGCGCATCAGATCGTCCTGCAAGGACAAGAAGAATTTCGAGCGACCCGGATCACCCTGACGACCGGAACGACCGCGAAGCTGGTTGTCGATACGGCGGCTTTCATGCCGCTCCGTCGCCAAAACATAAAGGCCGCCGGCAGCCAGTGCCTTCTCCTTCAGGACAGCGATATCGGCACGAATGGCGTCTTCCTTCGCCTTGCGCTCTTCGCCCGCAGGCATGTCGTCAAGCTCACGCGCAATACGCATTTCGAGATTGCCGCCCAGCTGAATGTCGGTGCCGCGACCAGCCATGTTGGTAGCGATTGTTATAGCTCCCGGCACGCCGGCCTGCGCAACAATATAGGCTTCCTGCTCATGATATCGGGCGTTTAGAACCTGGAAGTCCTTGAAACCCTCTTTGCGCAACCGGTCGGCGAGTTGCTCGGATTTCTCGATTGACGTCGTGCCTACGAGAACAGGCTGACCCTTTGCCGCTGCTTCGCGGATGTCGCGAACAATGGCTTTATATTTTTCTTCGACGGTCCGGTAAACTTCGTCGTCTTCATCGAGACGCTTGACCGGGTTATTCGTCGGAATTTCCGTGACCTCAAGGCCGTAAATATTGCCAAACTCTTCCGCTTCCGTCGAGGCCGTACCGGTCATACCGGCAAGCTTCTTGTACATGCGGAAATAATTCTGGAAGGTGATTGAAGCCAGCGTCTGGTTTTCCGGCTGGATTGTCACATGCTCCTTGGCTTCAAGCGCCTGATGCAAGCCTTCCGAGAAGCGCCGGCCTGGCATCATACGGCCGGTGAATTCATCGATGATGACGATTTCGTCATTGCGGACGATGTAATCCTTGTCCTTCTGGAAAAGCTTGTGGGCGCGCAACGCATTGTTGACGTGGTGAACGACAGCAACGTTTTCGATGTCGTAAAGACCATCGCCTTTCAGATGGCCGGCATCGCGAAGCAGGTTTTCCAGCTTCTCCGTACCGTCTTCCGTGAAAATCGCCGTTTTCTGTTTCTCATCGATTTCATAGTCTTCCGGCTGCAAGGGCAGGATGAATGTGTCGATAAGATTGTAGAAATCAGAACGGTCATCCAGCGGACCGGAAATGATCAGCGGCGTGCGCGCCTCATCGACAAGGATAGAATCCACTTCGTCGACGATGGCGTAATTGTGCGGGCGCTGAACCATCTGTGCGCGCTCATACTTCATATTGTCGCGCAGATAATCGAAGCCGAGCTCGTTGTTGGTCGCGTAGGTAATGTCGGCATTGTAGGCTTTGGCGCGTTCGTCATCGTCAAGTCCGTGAACGATGATACCGTAGCTTAGACCAAGAAAATTATAGATCTGGCCCATCCAGTGCGCATCGCGGCTGGCCAGATAGTCATTGACGGTAACGACATGAACGCCCTTGCCTTCGAGCGCATTCAGATAGACCGGCAAGGTAGCGACGAGTGTTTTGCCTTCACCGGTACGCATTTCCGAAATGCCGCCCTGATGAAGCACCATGCCGCCGATAAGCTGGACGTCGAATGGACGCATGCCCAGGACGCGTTTGGCTGCCTCGCGCGCAACAGCAAATGCAGGTATCAGCAGGTCATCCAGCTTGGTACCATTTGCCAGCTGCGCTCGGAACTCCGCAGTCTTGCCCTGGAGTTGTTCGTCCGTTAAGGCCGAAATTTCCGGCTCAAGTGCATTGATTGCATCAACGCGAGACTTGAATCCTTTTACGCGACGCTCGTTTGAAGAGCCAAAAAGCTTGCGAGCCAAGCCGCCGAAACTGACCATCCCTGGTCCTCTCTTTAAATACGTTCTGCCGGTAAGTCCGGCATTTGAAGCGTCTGATGTCCGGAACTATAAAGCTGCCATATATCTGAACGAACAAGTCAAAGGTATAAAGCATCTTCTGCCAAGCTATCTGGACGCAAAGCCGTTGGACAGATAAGAGGGGCCTTGAATGATGTCAATGTTGAAGCGTTGCTTCGCTACGGCCAAATTCTGCCATATTCATAGCCCGTACCGGTCCTCCCAAGGAGAAAATTGAAAATGAACCTATTGCGTAAGACGATTTCATTAATGACTGTAGCCACGTTTTTAGCGGGTGTTTCCACTGTGGCAATGGTCCAGAACAGCGCGTTGGCACAGGATGCAAAACCCGCACCGGCGGCCGAGGCTGCAAAAGCCGCGCCTTTGGATCCGAACACGGTCATTGCCACTGTAAATGGCACCGACATTACGCAGAAAGATCTGGATCAGGCATCCGCAGATCTCGATCCTCAAATTTCTCAGTTGCCTGAGGAGCAGCGCCGTGTGGCCGCGCTGGCAGCAATCATCGACATCAAGGCATTTGCTGCGAAGGCCGAAGCCGAAAAGCTCGATCAGACACCCGAATTCAAGTCGCGCATGACTTTTCTCAAAGAACGCGCCATGCACAACGAATACTTCAAGCAGCAGGTGATAGACAAGATTACGGATGCGGATGTTCGCGCACGCTATGACAAGGAAATCGCTGCAATGCCAGCGACAAATGAAGTGCGCGCCCGTCATATATTGGTGAAGACGAAGGAGGAAGCGGAAGCAATCATCAAGCAGCTGGATGGCGGTGCTTCCTTCGAGGACATTGCCAAGGAAAAGTCGACAGACGGTTCCGCAGCCCAGGGTGGTGACCTTGGCTATTTCGGACAGGGACAAATGGTTCCAGAGTTCGAAAAGGCAGCAAATGAGCTGGAGATTGGCAAATATTCCAAGACTCCGGTGCAGACCCAGTTCGGCTTCCATGTGATCAAGCTTGAGGACAAGCGGGCCAAGCAGCCACCTGCATTCGATCAGGTGAAAGATCAGGTCAAGTCGATGCTGATTCGCGACCGTTATACGGACCTGATCAAGAAGGAACGGACATCACTGAAGATTGTCTATGCCGATCCCGAAGTCGAAAAAGCCTTCAAGGCAGCGACCGAAGGTCAGCAGTAAAATTTCGAAGGCCCGCTTACATAAAAAGGCGGGCCTTCACTCCCTTCGATCCTTCTTTCCCATCTTCGAGGTTGTAGATGTCCACAGCGGTTTCGCCCCTTGCTCCCAAACATTTCCCTGCAATGCCTGAGATTCAGGGGGTCAGGATTGCGACGGCTGAGGCAGGCATAAAATATAAAGGCCGAACCGACGTTGTGATGATGGTTTTCGACAAGCCTGCGGCTGTTGCCGGTGTTTTCACCCGCTCGAAATGTCCCTCTGCGGCGGTGGATTTCTGCCGATCCAGCTTGAAGGGCGGTTATGCGCGCGCCGTTATTGTCAATTCGGGCAATGCCAACGCATTCACTGGCAAAAAGGGTAAGGAATCAACCAAGATCACTGCCGCTGCTGCCGCTAAAGCTGTTGGTTGCAAGCCTGGTGAAATATTCCTTGCGTCCACCGGCGTCATCGGTGAGCCGCTTGATGCCGGGAAATTCAGCCACTTGCTTGGTGATATGTCAAAGCAGGCAATGCCGGATTGCTGGCAGGATGCCGCCAGTGCGATCATGACAACGGATACATTCCCGAAAGTCGCCACGGAAACCGTTCTGCTTGGTGGTGTTCCGGTCACGATCAACGGTATCGCCAAAGGCGCAGGCATGATCGCGCCGGACATGGCAACCATGTTGTCATTTGTTGCGACAGATGCCCCCATCGCTTCTGATGTTTTGCAGGAACTTCTTTCCAAGGCGGTTGGCAAGAGCTTCAATTCAGTAACTGTCGACAGTGATACATCAACGTCGGACACTTTGCTGCTTTTCGCGACCGGTTCGGCTGCCGAGCGCGGTGCCGCGCCCGTCACCAAGCTGAAAGACAAGCGCCTCAAGCCCTTTGAAAAGGCTTTGGAGCGTATCCTCAAAAATCTGGCTTTGCAGGTTGTGCGGGATGGCGAGGGTGCCCGCAAGATGCTGGAAATTACAGTTACCGGAGCAAAATCAGACAAATCGGCGAAGCGGATAGCTTTGTCCATCGCAAATTCGCCGCTGGTCAAGACAGCCGCCGCTGGCGAGGACGCCAATTGGGGCCGCATTGTCATGGCTGTGGGTAAGGCTGGTGAACCTGCGGACCGCGATCTTTTGGCAATCTGGTTCGGCGACATCCGCGTTGCCCGTGAAGGCGAGCGCGATCCCGATTATTCGGAAGCAGCAACTTCGGCCTATATGAAGAACGAAGATATCCAAATTCGTGTCGATATCGGTCTTGGCAAAGGCAAAGCCACAGTCTGGACTTGCGATCTGACGAAGGAATATGTGGCGATCAACGGTGATTATCGCAGCTGATGCCAATCGCTTTAACGCAAGTCAGACAGCTTGAGGCGCTGGGTTTCCGGGCGTGGCCAGCTTCATCCGTACATTACGACGGAAGCTGGAGCATCCGCATAACGGCAACTCATCCTGCAAAACGGCTAAACTCGGTCAACCCGCTTGATCCGGGTGATACGGACAATATTGAACAACGTATAGCCGCAGCAGCAGAGCGGTTTCGGGCCTCCGGTCGGGAGCTTATATTCAGGCTTTCTCCATTGGCCCCGCAAAAACTTGAATCATATCTGGAACAATCCGGATGGACACGATTCGACGAATCGCTGGTGATGATTGCTGATTTGGCAGAGGTCGATCTTTCTGACGCTATTGATCTGGACCCTCTGGCCGATATCGTTCGGTTTGTCGACGCGTCCTTGCAGGTGCAAGGCGAGGCAAACAAACTGAGGCAGGGGCTGATTGATGTGGTGAGCGCGATTAGACCCGTAAAGGGTCTGTTTGTCGTTGAAGATGCCGATGTGCCTGTTTCAACCGCAATTTGCGTATGCGATGGAGCCATGGCTGGGCTCTTTGGTATTGAAACTGTCAAGAACCAGCGTCGCCGCGGACATGGCCGGGCCATTGTAAAAACGGCGCTGAAGTGGGCTGTTCTCCAAGGTGCCCGCAAGACATGGCTTCAGGTCGAAGCCAGTAATGCAGGCGCTATCGCCCTTTACCAATCCATGGGATTCAAAGAAACTTACCGATACGCTTATTGGCGGGCAGAACATGACTGACAAAATGCTCCCGATTCTGCTGGTGACTGCATGCGCTTTGGTTGATAGCGATGGCAGGGTATTGCTGACGCAGCGTCCGGAAGGAAAGTCGCTGGCCGGCCTATGGGAGTTTCCCGGAGGCAAGGTTGAGCCGAACGAGACGCCGGAAGCCAGCCTAATCAGAGAATTGCACGAAGAGCTCGGGATTACGGTTAAGCCTTCATGTCTCGCGCCTCTGACATTCGCCAGCCATACTTATGAGAAATTCCATCTTCTCATGCCGCTGTTCATCTGCCGCCGTTACGAGGGCATACCGCGGTCAATGGAGGGGCAGGCACTCAAATGGGTGCGTCCCAAAGACATGCGCGACTACCCCATGCCGCCCGCCGATATTCCGCTTATCCCGTTTTTGATCGATCTTCTGTAATTTTATACAATTTTAAGATGTATTCTTGCCCGTTAACTCTAACGGTTAATCGATCCTTCACCTGAATAAGCGACTTTTAAACATTCTTGAGGCGCATTTTTCAGGTGGTTTATGGCGCGCAAAAACGATTACATCGATGATGATCTGACGATGCGAGCCGGTGGTTTGTCCGGTGCGGCTGGGGGAATCCTGCGGATTACATTGCTGTTTGGCTCTGCTGCCGTTGCGCTGGCGCTGATAATAGCCCCGCTTGCCAATCGAGGCAGTCAGGCTGTTGTGGATTATTCGGCAGGCCGCTCGCTGGACGAAATCCAGACTGGATCAATCAGGAAAGCTGACCCATCGACCTATACGGTTCGCCGCAGCGTGCTGCAAAGCACGCCAAATTCGGTTTGCATTCTCAAGAGCGATGGTACGAAAACAGGCGACTGTTAATCTTTTTCAGCTTCTTTGAGGAAATCTGCCAGCGAAGCTTTCGCGGAGCCTGGTTTGAGCGGCTTCTGCTGCGATTCATGTGCCGCCCAGCCAGACATCCATATGAACGAAAATGTCGCGCGGATGCGCCCATCAGGATCACTGAAGCGCTCGGCATAGATTTCCGCTGCCCGCATGAAGAATTTTCGTGTCAATGGCTTGCGGGAGCGCCCGAAAAGGCTGTTTTGAACGCCCATGGCGCGCAGATCACGCATCAGAGCGAAAAGATTATCATATCGCACCGTATAGGTTTCAATGTCCGTGACGGGCAATGTGAACCCGGCCCGTTGCAACAGCCCGCCGACATCACGCACATCGGCAAAGGGGGCTACCCGCGGTGATACGCCCCCGCTGATTTCGCTCTCGGTGGCGATCAGACATTCGCGCAGTTCGGTCAAGGTGTTCTCACCGGCCATGGCGCCGAGAAACAGCCCATCCGGTTTTAATGCACGTCGTATCTGCAGCAAAGTTCCCGGCGTATCATTCGTCAGATGTAGAGACAGTAAGGAAACGGCAAGATCAATGCTTGCGGCTTTCAGTGGCAATATTTCCTGATCGGCAATGATCGCAGGAAACGCGGTTGTCAGGAACGGCGCGGCCTCTTCAATGCGTATAATAGTCGAAGCCTTGCCTGAGCGTTGCAGCGCCTCTGCTGCAAGATCTGTATGGCTGGCAATGTCAACCGCAACATCGAACTGGCGCTCGACAGCCGATAGACGCTCTTCGAGGTCGTCAGCGGCGCGCATGAGCAGAAAGTCGGCAGAATTCCCGTGCTGCTTGAGCGCACGCAATCTTCTTTGTAGGACTAAAGTTCGATCGAAGACCTGATGCCGATCCATTCCGAATTTCTCTGATGAATGTATAGTTGCCCGGTAGATGCGTTGCCTGGACATGAATTGCAATGAAAACTATCGGGAAAAATATACGCACCAGCCTTGGCGTGTTCACGCGGTCCGCCGCCCGTGAATTGTTTGATGTGCTTTTCCCGCCTGTCTGCGCCGGATGTGACAGGCATGTTGCTGAGCCTGGCTCCCTGTGCGGAACATGCTGGTCCAAAGTCAGATTTATCGAAAAACCCTATTGCCCGGTGCTTGGGACGCCTTTCAGCCATGATCTGGGTTCGGAAATTCTTTCGGCGGAAGCGATTGCGGATATGCCGCCCTTCGCCCGTGCCCGTGCGGTTGCAATCTATGATGGCGTCATTCGCGATATGGTGCATCGGCTCAAGTATAATGATCGCACCGATTTGAGTCGCTGGATGGCCGGGTGGATGGCGCGGGCAGGGCGCGAGCTGATTGATGATTGTGACGTTATCGTGCCGGTACCACTGCATGCGCGGCGTTTCTGGTTGCGCCGTTTCAACCAGTCGGCAGAGCTCGCCCGCCATCTGGCGGGCATCAGCAACAAGCCCTTTGAGCCCGACGCCCTCAAACGCATCAGGAAAACAAGACAACAGGTGGGGCTCGGTCCAAACGAGCGCATGACGAATGTTCGCGGCGCCTTTAAAGTGCCAGCGGCGCAGGAGATAAAGGTTCGAGGGCGCAATGTCCTTCTGATTGATGATGTCTACACAACAGGCGCGACGGTTAAGGCCGCATCACGCACGCTCATGCGTGGCGGGGCGAAGAGTGTAGATGTATTGACCTTTGGCAGGGTTATGGGAGACGAATTGTCTGTCTAGGGTCAGGACCCATTAATCTGGCTTTCACGCAATGAACGGGCCTTTTCCCGTCAGGGTTTCACGACTATATAAGGAAAAAATTGGAGTATCATGATGGTCGATGTGACAATCTATACGCGTAATGGCTGTGGCTTTTGCACAGCGGCTGTTGGCTTGCTTAAGGAAAAGGGTGTAGCCTTTGTCGAGCACAACGCCACTGTTGAGCCAAATGCACGGCAGGAAATGCTGGCCCGCGCCAATGGGCGCACGACATTTCCGCAGGTTTTCATCGGCAAGACCCATGTGGGTGGTTGTGATGATCTGTACGCGCTGGAAAGGCAAGGCCGTCTCGACGGACTCCTGAAAACCGGTGAACTCGTTTAAGGACAGTGGAATGAGTGTATTTCGTGCTGCTGCTATCCAGATGCGCTCGGGTGTCGATCCGCAGCGCAATGCTGCCGATCTCGTTGGCTACGTTGCCGATGCTGTTGGCAAGGGCGCGGTCTATGTGCAAACTCCTGAGATGACGGGCGCATTGCAACGGGACCGCAAAGCACTAACCAGTGTATTGAAGGCCGAAAGCGATGACATCATCGTACGTACCGCCTCCGAGCTGGCAGCACAGCACAAGATTCACCTTCATATAGGGTCCACTGCCATTGCGCTTGAGGATGGCAAGATTGCCAATCGTGCCTTCTTCTTCGGGCCGGACGGAAATATCCTCACCCGCTACGATAAAATCCACATGTTCGATGTCGATCTGGATAATGGCGAAAGCTGGCGCGAATCCGCCGTCTATTCGCCCGGCAGTGATACGGTGGTTCTTGATTTGCCATTCGCCAAGTTGGGTCTCGCAATCTGCTATGATGTGAGGTTCCCGCAACTGTTCCGTGCACAGGCATTGGCTGGAGCGTCGGTCTTAACGGCACCCGCTGCGTTTACACGCCAGACCGGCGAAGCCCACTGGAATGTCCTTCAACGCGCACGCGCCATCGAAAATGGTGCTTTCATGATTTCCGCCGCGCAAGGCGGCGTGCATGAAGATGGCCGTGAGACATTTGGCCATTCGATTATTGTCGCGCCTTGGGGTGAGGTCCTGGCCGAAGCCGCACATGCCGATCCAGCTGTCATCGTTGCTGATATTGATCCGGCATTGAGTTCCGCTGCCCGTGCCAAGGTACCGAACCTGAAGAATGCTCGCCCGTTCGGCGTGCTTGTTGAAAATGACGGCCAGAGCGAGAGACTGGCAGACGCGTCATGATCCGTTTTTCTCTTCATTGCGACCAAGACCACGACTTCGAAGGCTGGTTCCGCAGCAATGACGACTTCGATTCTCAAGTCGATAAAGGTTTTGTAACCTGCCCGTCATGCGGCTCGCACAAGGTTGGTAAAGCTTTGATGGCGCCTTCGGTCTCGACCGGCAGGCAAAAAGAAAAGATTGCCATTGCCATGAGCGAGATGGCCAAGGAAATGAAAGAAATGGTCAAAAAGGTCCGCGAGAATGCGGATTATGTTGGCACAGAGTTTGCCGAACAGGCACGCAAAATTCATTTTGGCGAGGCCGAGGCGCGCGGCATTTATGGCGAGGCAACTCCTGAAGATGTAGAAGCCTTGCTGGAAGATGGAGTGGATGTCATGCCGCTTCCCGTGTTTCCTGAAGATCGCAATTGATCTGATTTGACTAAGGACTATTGTGCGGAGGTCGATTCTGACCGTCCGGGTGAATTTCCATGCAATTTTTGAATTCCGCACCCCTGTTGCTGCTTTTAACAGGGGGTTTTCTCGGGCTGACGCTGCCTTTCGGTAAACTGGCATTCGCCGCTGGTATAAACCCAGCCTTGTGGGCCTTTGTGATCTCAACCGGCGCAGGAACAGTGCTGCTGATCGCCTTTCTGCTCATGGGAAAACGCCCACGGTTGGACGCCCATATGGTGCGCTACTATCTGATCGCCGCATTCATCTCCTACGCAGTGCCCAATGTCATGACACTTTCGGCCATACCGCATCTCGGATCAGGCTATACGGGCATTATGTACACGCTCTCGCCTGTTTTCACGCTGATGCTTTCCATCCTGTTCAAGTTGAAGCGGCCGAGCATGCTGGGGCTTTTCGGCATATTGGTGGGCTTTATCGGTGCCGTCATCGTTGGTTTTACACGCGGTCAGGTGGGGCAGCCCGCCGAACCATTTTGGGTCATAATCGGCCTGTTGATTCCGGTTCTTCTGGCCTTGGGAAATGTTTATCGCACCATTGATTGGCCCAAAGGTGCTGATCCGACGGAACTGGCGGCAGGAAGCCATATTGTGACGGCGATCATGCTTGTTCCCGCTATTCTGCTCATGACCGGCGGTTTCCCGGTTGCGCCTCTGGCCGAAGTGCCATGGCTGGTATTGGCGCAGATTCTTGCCTCCACCTGCATGTTCGCACTCTATTTCCGGCTGCAAGCGGTGGGTGGCCCGGTTTACCTCAGCCAGATAGGGTATGTCGGGGCAGCAGTGGCCTTGTTGGCGGGAACGCTGTTTCTGGGGGAAACATATGGGCTGAGCACATGGCTTGGCGCTGCTGTTATTACCGTTGGCGTTGCCATGACGACAAAGGCGCAACTGATGGCAGCGAAGGCGGGTTAGAATGACAGTCAGCGAAATGGTTCACGATGTGGCTGCTTTTGATCGCTTCAAGGCTCAGCTTGCATCTGGTGATGAAGAGCGTGTTCCCGCGGAGTTTGCCAACAGGATTCTTGATGGCGAAAACCCGCTTCGTGTCTGGCGGCAATACAGAAAAATGTCAGCCCGGAAACTGGCCGCTGAAGCAGGGATAAGCGCTGCCTATCTGTCGGAAATCGAAACTGGTAAAAAAGATGGCAGCTTGTCGGTAATGAAGCATATCGCGGAGATACTCAACGTGTCGTTAGACGACATCGTTTAACTGTCATTACTCCCGAACAGCCAGCACCATGTAATTCACATCGGTATCAGTTGAGCGGTTCCAGCTATCGGCAAAGGGATTATAGCTCACGCCGACTTTCTCGGTAACAGTTAGCCCAGCAGCCACCAGAGCAGTTTCCAGCTCTTCCGGACGCACGAGCTTTTCATATTGATGGGTTCCGCGCGGCAACCAGCGCAAGACATATTCGGCACCGAAAATGGCAAGGCCAAGGGCTTTCAATGTCCGGTTGATCGTGGCGACGAAGGTCATGCCGCCCGGTTTGACCATTTGCGAACAGGCGGACATGTAGAGATCTACGTCCGCCACGTGCTCGACAACCTCCATGTTGAGAACAACATCGAATTTTTCTCCGGCTTCAGCCAGCGCTTCTGCTGTGGTCGCCCGGTAATCAATATCGAGGCCACTTTGGGCGGCATGAATTTTGGCAACTTCAATATTGGTCTCGCCAGCATCGGCGCCCACGACTGTCGCGCCAAGCCGCGCCATAGGTTCGCAGAGCAGTCCGCCACCGCAGCCAATATCGAGAAAGCGCAGACCTTTGAACGGCAGGGGGCTGTTCGGGTCGAGATTATAGTGGGCGCAGACTTTTTCCTTGATATAAGCAAGACGCGTCGGATTGAATTTGTGCAACGGGCGGAACTTGCCTTGAGGGTTCCACCATTCAGCAGCCATGCGCGAAAAGCGCTCGACTTCTGCGGCATCAATTGTACTGCGTTCTGCCTGGGCCATAGCCTTATCCTTTGCTCTTCCTGTCGAGTGGCCTGTTCATGCAAAAAATGTCAAGGCGCAAATCGTCCCGCGTTCTTGCAGTTATGTCATAATTTGGTTATGGGAGGCCCCATTCAACTGGCGTGGAACCTGTTCATTTGACGGGTTCTCTTCCAAATTAATTTCAGGCCTTTCTAGAACGGTAATTCCCATGGCTCGCATTGTGATGAAATTCGGTGGCACTTCGGTGGCCGATATCGACCGCATCCGTAATGTGGCCCGGCATGTCAAACGTGAAGTCGATGCCGGTCACGAAGTCGCAGTCGTCGTCTCGGCCATGGCAGGAAAAACCAACGAACTCGTCGCTTGGACCCGTCAAGCTTCGCCCATGCACGATGCGCGCGAATATGATGCGATTGTTGCTTCAGGCGAGCAGGTGACCGCCGGTCTTCTGGCAATCGCCTTGCAGGCAATGGGTGTTCATGCGCGTTCCTGGCAGGGTTGGCAGATACCGATCAGGACAGACAATGCGCATGGCGCTGCCCGCATCACCGATATTGACGGTTCTTTCCTGATCGAGCGCTTCAAAGAAGGTCAGGTCGCGGTGATTGCCGGGTTTCAGGGCATCGGCCCCGACAATCGGATATCGACGCTTGGACGCGGCGGCTCGGACACGAGTGCTGTTGCCATTGCGGCGGCAGTCAAAGCAGATCGGTGCGATATCTATACGGATGTCGATGGCGTTTATACCACTGACCCGCGGGTTGAACCCAAGGCGCGCCGCCTTTCGCGCATTTCATTTGAAGAAATGTTGGAAATGGCTTCACTCGGTGCGAAAGTTCTACAGGTCAGGTCCGTTGAGCTTGCCATGGTGCATAAAGTGCGCACATTTGTCAGGTCCAGTTTTGAAGACCCCGATGCACCGGGCATGGGTGATCTGATCAATCCGCCCGGTACTCTTATTTGCGACGAGGAAGAAATCGTGGAACAGCAGGTTGTCACAGGAATTGCCTATGCCAAGGATGAAGCACAGATATCGCTTCGCCGCGTTGCGGATCGTCCAGGTATTTCGGCAGGTATTTTCGGCCCGCTTGCTGAGGCCCACATCAATGTGGATATGATCGTTCAGAACGTATCGGAAGATGGCACCAAGACGGATATGACGTTCACCGTTCCATCGGGTGATCTTGATAAGGCGCTGGCGGTACTGGAGAAGGTCAAAGCCGAAATCGGCTGTGATATTATCCAGTCGGAAGCCGGTATGGTCAAAGTGTCGGTTATCGGCATCGGCATGCGCAGCCATGCGGGTGTTGCGGCAACGGCCTTCCGTGCGCTTGCTGACAAGGGCATCAACATCCGTGCTATCACCACATCGGAAATCAAGATTTCCATTCTAATTGACGGCCCATACGCAGAACTTGCAGTACGCACTTTGCATTCTGTCTACGGTCTGGATAAGCATTGACAGAAGAGATTCTGTTTGCCGGTATTTCTGCCGACTAAGATGATCTAAAGTTCACATTGGCAAAGTCATTCCGGCTTTGCCAATAAATGCTATGGAGCAAATGGTGCCCACGCGCGAGCAGACAACCGGCCCTCGTGTCATGCTGAAGCGGCTCCGCGAATTGATGGCGGAGGCTCTTGAGCCACAAGAGAGGCTTGACCGCATTGTTCGCGATATCGCGCAGAACATGGTTGCGGAAGTGTGCTCGTTTTACGTGCTGCGCTCCGACGGCGTGCTGGAACTCTATGCAACAGAAGGCCTGAATCCTTCTGCTGTTCATCTGGCGCAATTGCGTCTCGGGCAAGGTCTTGTCGGTACGATTGCTGCGAGCGCGCGTCCTTTGAACCTTACCGATGCGCAGACCCATCCGGCATTCGCCTATCTGCCGGAAACAGGCGAAGAGATTTACAACTCATTCCTCGGTGTACCGATCCTGCGGGCAGGGCGCACGCTCGGCGTTCTCGTCGTCCAGAACAGGACGAAGCGGGTCTACCGCGAGGATGAGATAGAGGCGCTGGAAACCACGGCCATGGTGCTGGCCGAGATGGTCGCAGCGGGAAGTCTTACACGGTTGGCGCGTCCGGGTGTTGAACTCGACATGGGCAAGCCGATGAGCTTTGCCGGCAGTGCGTTTAATGATGGCGTTGGTCTTGGCCATGTTGTGCTGCATGAGCCACGTATCGTCGTGACCAACCTGTTCAATGAAGATATCGACACGGAGATAGACCGGCTTGAAAGCTCGCTGGGGTCATTGCGTGTATCCATTGATGACATGCTGTCACGCCGCGATGTGGCATTTGAAGGCGAGCACCGCGAGGTGCTGGAAGCTTACCGCATGTTTGCCCATGATAATGGCTGGGTGCGGCGTCTGGAAGAAGCGATTCGCAATGGATTGACCGCAGAAGCGGCAGTCGAAAAAGTCCAGAGCGACACTCGTGCGCGCATGATGCATCTGACCGACCCCTATATGCGTGAGCGGCTGAGCGATTTTGATGACCTCGCCAATCGGCTGCTGCGCCAATTGATGGGCCGCGATGTGAAGACCATGGCGGGATCGCTGGCCAAAGATGCGATTATCGTTGCGCGCTCCATGGGCGCTGCCGAGCTCTTGGATTATCCGCGCGAACGCCTGCGGGGTCTCGTTCTGGAAGATGGTGCGGCGACGAGCCATGTGGTGATCGTTGCCCGTGCCATGGGTATTCCCGTTGCCGGACAGGTCAAGGGCGTGGTGTCCATGGCCGAAAACAATGATGCGATCATTGTAGACGGCGATGACGGCAAAGTGCATTTGCGGCCACAGTCCGATGTGGAAGCGGCCTATTCCGAAAAGGTGAAATTCCGCGCCAAGCGTCAGGCGCTTTATCGCGAACTGCGTGACCGCCCGTCGGTAACCAAGGACGGCGTGCCGATCACATTGCTGATGAATGCCGGTCTGCTCGTGGATCTGCCACAACTGGTTGAGGCAGGCGCTGCCGGAATTGGCCTGTTCCGGACCGAATTGCAATTCATGGTTGCATCGACTTTCCCGCGCGCCGAGCAGCAGGAGCGTCTCTATCGCTCTGTGCTTGAGGCAGCGGGCGACAAGCCGGTGACTTTCCGTACGCTTGATATTGGCGGCGACAAGGTGCTGCCCTATTTCCGCAGCGAAACCAAAGAGGAAAATCCGGCGCTGGGCTGGCGAGCCATCCGCCTGACGCTTGACCGTCCGGGCCTGCTGCGCACACAGGTTCGCGCCTTGTTGAAAGCGGCTGGCGGGCGTGAACTGCGCCTCATGCTGCCCATGGTCACTGAAATCGCAGAAGTGCGCAAAGCGAGTGAGTTGATCAATCGTGAGGTGCAGCATCTTTCCCGCTTTGCCCATAATTTGCCGACGCGGGTCAAGATCGGCGCCATGGTGGAAGTGCCTTCCTTGCTGTGGCAGCTTGACGAGCTGATGACAGTTGTCGATTTTGTTTCTGTCGGCTCCAACGATCTGTTCCAGTTCGTCATGGCAGTTGATCGGGGCAATTCGATCATCACCAACCGTTTCGATAATCTTTCCGTACCGTTCCTGCGCGTGCTTCGTCAGATCGTCGAAGCAGGCATTCGCAACAATACGGACGTCACGCTTTGCGGCGAAATGGCTGGCAAGCCGATTTCAGCGCTCGCGCTTCTCGGCCTTGGGTTCCGCTCGATTTCGATGTCGCCCGCTTCCATCGGGCCGATCAAGGCAATGCTCGGTTCGCTTGATGTCAGCGAGCTTGAGACACAACTGACGGATGCAATGAACAATCATGGCGATACCGGCTCGCTGCGCCACGTCCTGACCAAATTTGCAGAGCGGGCAGGCATATCACTGTGAGGCTAATCTGATGTCTATTCCGCAGGATCGCATGGATCAGCTGCTGAAGCGTTTTTCGATGATGGAAACGCAGATGGCGAGCAATCCCGATTCCGAAACCTATGTGAAGCTCGCTTCGGAATATTCCGAGCTTGAGCCGGTCGTCTTCAAAATCCGCGATTTTCTTGCCGCCCGCAGCGAAGCGGCCGATTTACAGGCAATGCTGGACGATGCGTCGACCGACCGCGACATGCGCGAGCTTGCGGAAGCGGAATTGCCGGAAATCGAAGCGCGCATTGAAGAGCTTGAGAAAGATATTCAGGTTCTGCTTTTGCCCAGGGATGTTGCCGATGAGCGCAACGCCATCCTTGAAATTCGTGCGGGCACCGGCGGTTCGGAAGCAGCGCTCTTTGGCGGCGATCTCTTCCGCATGTATGAACGTTATGCATCCGCCAATGGCTGGCGGGTGGAGCTGATCTCGGCCAGCGAGGGTGAAGCTGGCGGTTACAAAGAAGTTATCGCCATGGTTTCTGGCAAGGGCGTGTTCGCCAAGCTGAAATTCGAATCCGGTGTCCACCGTGTTCAGCGTGTTCCGGATACTGAAGCCAGCGGACGTATCCATACGTCAGCGGCAACGGTCGCCGTATTGCCGGAGGCCGAGGAGATCGATATCGATATCCGCCCCGACGATATCCGGATCGATACGATGCGTGCATCGGGTTCGGGTGGACAGCACGTCAATACAACTGACTCGGCCGTGCGCATTACCCATATCCCATCCGGAATTGTCGTCGTGCAGGCGGAAAAGTCACAGCACCAGAATCGTGCCCGCGCCATGCAGGTGCTGCGGTCGCGCCTGTTCGACATGCAACGGCAGAAGGCGGACAGTGAGCGCTCGGAAGCGCGGCGCAGCCAGGTCGGTTCCGGCGACCGTTCCGAGCGCATCCGCACCTATAATTTCCCGCAAGGGCGGGTCACGGATCATCGGATCAACCTGACGCTTTATAAGCTGGACCGCATCATGGAAGGCGATCTGGATGAGTTGATCGGTGCGCTGATTTCCGATTACCAAACGGCTTTGCTGGCACAGATGAATGACGGCTTCTGATCACAGCCATCATTTGATGAACGTTCTGCGGGGCGCACGTGCCTCTCTCGCTGAAGCTGGAATCGAATCCGCGGAGCTTGATGCGCGGCTTTTGCTTGAATGGATTACCGGTTGTGACAGGCTGGAAGTGATCCGCAACCCGAATCGCAAGCTCAGCCAGCGGGAATATGAAGCTCTCAGTGCCGTTCTTGCCCGCCGAATCAATGGTGAATCCGTGCATCGCATTATCGGCAAGCGGGCATTCTTCGGTATTGAGTTAAGCCTTTCCACAGAAACGCTCGAACCACGTCCTGACACGGAAGCGCTGGTGGAACTGGCTTTACCCTTCCTGCAAGAACGCATCTCTGCCCAAAGCGTCGTTGACCTTGTTGACCTTGGGACAGGAACCGGAGCGATTGCCCTTTCGCTGCTCGATCAGTTGCAGCAATTGCGTGCTGTGGGCGTCGATATATCGGTCGATGCACTCGCCACTGCGCGCGACAATGCGGTGCTTTGCGGAACTTCTTCGCGCTTTGCCGCGCTGTTATCCAACTGGTTTTCCGAGCTAACCGGTTCATATGACATGATTATTTCCAATCCGCCCTATATCCGTACAGGTGATATTGCGCAGTTGCAAAGGGAAGTTGTTCTCCATGATCCTGTCCGGGCGCTTGATGGGGGCGCGGATGGGCTGGAACCCTACCGGATCATCGCTGCCGATGCCCGCGGCTATCTGCGTCCGGGGGGCGCTGTCGCTGTCGAAATCGGGGCGGGGCAGCGAGACGAAATCGAGGCCATTTTCCGCATCAAAAATTTCATTCTGAAGGGTGTGAAGCAGGATTTCGGGGGGCATGAACGGGCCCTCTTGTTCACAACAATCGAAAAATAATGAAAAAAGGCTTGGAATTTGCGGCGAAGCCCGCTAGTTTCCAGTTACCGCTCGAAACCGAACAACTCTGGTTCTGCCTATCAAGATAATTGATACGCAAATTTCCGGGGGTTTGATTTCTCCATACTTTTGTTTTGGAGAAATGGTTCTTGGGGTAGCACAAAAGTTTTATGAACTTTGGATGCGATTGAAGCGCGGGGCGCGCTTCAGATCGGCACTTGAGAAGCGAAGCTTTTTGACTCGAAATGTTGAGCAAATGAGCGCCCCCTGATTTTCTGAAAAGAGATAAGTATGAGGCCAGTACAGCAGAATAGGCGCATGCGCGGACGCGGTAACAACAATAACCGCAGCAAAGGTCCTAACCCACTTTCCCGTAACTATGAGAGCAACGGTCCTGACGTAAAAATTCGGGGAAATGCTCAACACGTAGCAGAAAAATACACGACTCTTGCACGTGATGCACAAAGCGCGGGTGATCGCGTTATGGCTGAAAATTATCTTCAGCATGCAGAACACTACAATCGAATCATCATGGCTGCACAGGCTGCGGCACCCGTTCAGTATCAGCGCGACGAT
Source organism: Phyllobacterium sp. K27 (assembly GCF_054796155.1). NCBI lineage: Bacteria > Pseudomonadati > Pseudomonadota > Alphaproteobacteria > Hyphomicrobiales > Phyllobacteriaceae > Phyllobacterium > Phyllobacterium sp. K27. Next base: position 1,103,187 of record NZ_CM139240.1, read on the forward strand.
CGCGATGATCAGGAACAGGATGACGAAAATAATTATGAAGACGACGGCAACAATACCGGCAATAACGAGCAGGAATTGCAGGAACGCCCTGAACGTCAGGATCGCGCCGAGCGTCAAGAACGACCAGAGCGTCAAGACCGTCAGGAGCGCCAGCCGCGCCATGAAAGGCAGGAGCGCCCGGAACGCCGTGAACGCCCTGAGCGCGTGATGCATCAGCCGATCAATGGCAGTGGTCCTCAACCGGTGATCGAGGGTACACCTGCCGAGGTCGCTTATGATGATGACACTGTCAGCCAGCGTCAGCCACAGGCGCAACCTGCTCAAAGCCAGGAAGTTGAAGCCGTTGCTACTGCTCCGGAAGAAGCTACAGAGGCAAAGCCAGCCACCCGCCGTTCACCGCGTGGTCGCAGACCTGCTCGTCCACGTGTAACTGAAGACAATGCTGCTGCGGCAAGCGCACCAGAAGCGGCGTCCGATCTTTCTCCAGCCAGTATTGTGGCTGAAGTCAAAAAGCGTCGCGCTGCGGTCGAATCTGACGTTTGATCTGATTGAATTGAATGATGCGCCACCCGCAGGGAAATCTGCGGGTGGCGTTTTTTATTGAGCGGCGGTTGGGCTGGTGGATGGTTCGCCCTTCGACTAGCTCAGGATGCTCATTCTGAGAGGGTTTGTTGACTGCATTTGATGTAATGCGTGGTTCGACAAGCTCACCATGAGGAAGATTGGCAAACTGCACAGGTAACCTTCGGCGCTCCAGAATATGGCTCCCTGCAATCAACCCACCTCCCTCATCCTGAGCTTGTCGAAGGGCGCATTTGGTTCGTGCAAATCAGGCTTCCAAAAATAATCTTCCAAAAACTTATCCAACAGCTTTGCAGCTGAATTATTCTGCTCCTGTCCTTCCCGCGGGAAACAGCTTCCGGAGCCGTTCGAAGTTTGGGGAAGGATGGGCGCCTCCGATGGCGGGTTACGGACCCGCCATCCGGGGACGTTCTGTCCAAGGGTTCCCCTGCCGTTACTAGGAACGGCGCGTGCTGGACGAGCACTTTAAGGGGCGAGTAGGTGACGCATGGCGTGTCGCAAATGGCATTCCCCGGCACCGAGGCCTCCCAAGCGGAACGGGCAGAATGCAAAATCGCCGGACGGGCGGTCTTCGGATCGCTTGATTTACTACAAAGATGCGCTTCGATGACCGCCCGTCTTTCCCACCACCTCAATAGCCAGACGCGAAAGCGGGCGTGGCAAGGGAGAGGCATACATGCTAGATTTGAGGCGTCAGAAAAGCAGAAAATCCGGCCTTGTACGCCGGGGATAATATTCCCATATCAGCATCGAGCGAATGGATCTGCCTCGTTGCAGGGGATCCGTCACCAACACGCCAGGCAATGCCGAAATCGGGTTGCTCGGTAAAAGGAGACAAGAATGAACATTGAAAAATATACCGAACGGGTTCGCGGCTTCATTCAGTCCGCGCAAACTTTTGCCCTATCGTCCAACAACCAGCAATTCACGCCAGAGCATCTGTTGAAAGTTCTGGTCGATGACGAAGAGGGTCTTGCTGCATCCTTGATTGAAAGGGCAGGCGGACGAATTGCAGATGTGCGCCTCGGATTGCAGGCGGCACTGGACGCTTTGCCCAAAGTAACTGGCGGCAATGGCCAGCTCTACCTTGCCCAGCCGCTGGCTAAAGTTTTTGCTACAGCCGAAGAAGTGGCGCAGAAAGCGGGCGACAGCTTCGTGACCGTTGAGCGGCTGCTGACGGCCATGGCGATCGAAAAGTCGTCCAAGACCTCTGAAATATTGAGCCGTGCTGGCGTTACGGCTGCGGGCCTCAATGCGGTTATCAATGATATCCGCAAAGGTCGAACCGCAGACTCGGCTTCAGCGGAAAACAGCTATGACGCCTTGAAGAAATATGCGCGCGATCTGACCGCGGATGCGCGGGCAGGCAAACTCGACCCTGTTATTGGCCGCGATGATGAAATTCGCCGGACAATTCAGGTTTTGTCGCGCCGTACCAAGAACAATCCGGTGCTTATCGGTGAACCTGGCGTTGGTAAAACAGCTATCGCCGAGGGACTGGCGCTGCGTATCATCAATGGTGATGTACCTGAATCTCTCAAGGACAAGCAGTTGATGGCCCTTGATATGGGTTCACTGATCGCGGGTGCAAAATATCGCGGTGAATTCGAAGAGCGCCTGAAGGGTGTTCTATCCGAAGTCACGTCCGCAAATGGCGATATCATCCTGTTTATCGATGAGATGCACACGCTTGTTGGCGCCGGTAAAAGCGAAGGTGCGATGGATGCATCGAACCTGCTAAAGCCAGCTCTTGCCCGCGGTGAACTCCATTGCGTTGGCGCCACCACGCTTGATGAGTACCGTAAGCATGTGGAAAAAGATCCGGCCCTTGCCCGGCGCTTCCAGCCCGTCTTCGTGGATGAGCCAACTGTCGAAGATACGATCTCGATTCTTCGCGGCTTGAAGGAAAAATACGAGCAGCATCATAAGGTGCGGATTTCTGATTCGGCACTTGTCGCAGCTGCCACGCTTTCAAATCGCTATATCACGGACCGGTTCTTGCCGGACAAGGCCATCGATCTCATTGACGAGGGCGCTGCGCGTCTTCGCATGCAGGTGGATTCCAAGCCTGAAGAGCTGGATGAAATCGACAGGCGCATTATGCAATTGAAGATTGAACGCGAAGCTTTGAAGGTTGAAACCGACAATGCCTCTCGCGACCGTCTTGAAAGATTGGAAAAAGAGCTTGTCGATCTGGAAGAGCAATCGACCGGAATAACCAATACGTGGCAGGCAGAAAAGCAGAAGCTTGGTCTGGCAGCCGATCTTAAACGTCAGCTCGATGATGCACGCAATGCATTGGCATCGGCACAGCGCAATGGCGAATTCCAGAAGGCCGGTGAGCTTGCCTATGGCACGATTCCGCAGTTGGAAAAACAACTGGCGGAGTCGGAGAAGAATGATGGTTCGACCTCTATGGTCGAGGAGATCGTCACGCCGGATCATATTGCACAGGTTGTTTCCCGCTGGACGGGCATTCCGGTTGACCGGATGCTGGAGGGCGAGCGCGACAAACTGCTTCGCATGGAAGATGAACTCGCCAAGCGGGTAGTCGGACAGGGCGAGGCGGTGCAAGCTGTATCCAGAGCGGTGCGTCGTGCTCGTGCAGGTTTGCAGGATCCGAACAGGCCTATTGGCTCGTTCATTTTCCTCGGACCGACAGGTGTCGGTAAAACAGAACTGACAAAATCGCTGGCTTCTTTCCTGTTTTCCGATGAAACGGCAATGGTTCGTCTCGACATGTCGGAATATATGGAAAAGCACTCGGTGGCTCGTTTGATCGGAGCGCCCCCCGGTTATGTTGGTTATGAAGAAGGTGGGGCTTTGACCGAGGCAGTTCGCCGTCGTCCCTATCAGGTCATTCTTTTCGATGAGATCGAAAAAGCGCATCCTGATGTGTTCAACGTACTGCTTCAGGTTCTCGATGATGGTCGTCTGACCGATGGACAGGGCCGCACAGTCGATTTCCGCAACACGCTGATCATTATGACGTCCAATCTTGGTGCGGAATACCTTGTTTCGCTGGGTGAAGATCAGGATGTTGAAGAAGTGCGCGAGGATGTGATGAATGTGGTCAAAGCCTCGTTCAGACCGGAATTCCTCAACCGCGTGGATGAGGTGATTCTGTTCCACCGTCTGAAGCGCATGGAAATGGGAACCATCGTTGCGATCCAGCTCCAACGTTTGCAGTCCCTTCTTGCGGATCGGAAGATTGTTCTGAAAATCGACGATGAAGCCACGAACTGGCTCGCCGACAAGGGTTACGATCCTGCTTATGGTGCGCGTCCGTTGAAGCGCGTCATCCAAAAGCAGGTACAGGACCCGCTGGCGGAGAAAATTCTCCTCGGCGAAATACTGGATGGTTCGACAGTCAAGATTACGTCCGGATCGGACCGGCTCAATTTCAAGGCTTCGAAAGGGAACCCGGTTATTGAGGGCAATGAAGCCGCATAGCCAGCTTGAGCACGACAACAAAATGGCCGCCACATGGCGGCCATTTTCATGTCTCGTTCATCCGATAAATGCGACGATTATTAATGGCATTAACCATAAAGACATGAAAACGCGTCATTTTATGATTAATGACAGGTTATTAGAGAAATCGGAAACTCAGGAATGACGTTCTATCGCGGTTCGTTGGTGAAGATATTGCTCGCTGCATCAGCGAGCGCATTGGGCGTGGGAATAGCTGCTGCTGGACCTTCCGCGCATGCGGGCAATCAGAAATCCTTTGAAGTCGCTCAATTGTTCGAGCCTCAAGAGCGCCGTCCACGCCGCGAAGCATTCCGCTCCTACTTTGATGAATATGGTCGCCGGGTTACCGTAGATCGCCGTGGCCGGATTGTATCCGTGGAGGAGCCGCAGAACGATCAATATGGTCAGAGCCCGGACTATTTTCCCGAAGCCCCACAAGATCCTTACGATACCGGCGCAATTCCCAATGATCTCTATGGAGGGCCATCATCTGGTCCCTCCGAGCGGGATTATGGAAGTGTTTCCCGTGAGCCTTTGCCGCCCGCCAACAGCGAGCCGGGTTTGCAACCATCCGACCCCAATCTGTTCGATCCCGATTTCCCGTCAGATGGGCTGAGCAATGCACCTCTGGAGCAAATACCGGCTCATCCCAATCCCGCTCCGACTGTAGAGTTGCCAAAGGGGCAGGGCGCCAAGGCGAAGATTGCGGCAATTCAGGTCCTGCTTGACCGGATCGGCGTTTCACCCGGTGTCATCGATGGCCATAAGGGCGGTAATGTGGATAAAGCCGTCTCTGCGTTTGAAGAAATGACAGGACAGCAGTTTGATCCTTTGAATGAAGAGGGAATCAATGCTTCGCTGGAACAAACCGGCGGTCCCGCTTTCACATCCTATACGATCTCGTCGGAGGATGCGGCCTATCCTTATGTGGCTTCCATTCCCGAAGACTATGCTCACAAGGCACAGCTTGAGCGTATGGCGTTTACGTCCGTGACGGAATTGCTGGCAGAACGATTCCATATGGATGAGAACTATCTGAAAGAGATTAATCCCGGAATTGATTTCAATACGCCTGGGGTAATAATTCAGGTTGCCAATACGGGACAGAGTGCTGGTGGAGCCGTAACCAAGATCATTGCCGACAAGGGGCGCAAACAGGTGCGCGGCTATAATGCTGAGGGCAAGCTGGTTGTGGCTTATCCAGCAACAATCGGATCAACAGACACGCCTTCGCCCTCTGGTATCGTTCAAGTTGAGCGCATCGCACTCAATCCCAACTATACGTATAATCCAAAGCTGAACTTCAAGCAGGGCGAAAATGACAAGGTGCTGACGATTCCGCCGGGCCCTAATGGCCCCGTGGGAACGGTTTGGATCGCGCTATCAAAGCCGACTTATGGCATCCATGGAACGCCGGAGCCTTCCAAAATCGGCAAGACAAACAGCCATGGTTGCGTGCGTCTTACCAATTGGGACGCAACCGAACTGTCAAAGCTCGTGCAAAAAGGCGTGACAGTGGAGTTTCAAGAATAGGATCAGCCGCTGGCCGCAACCTTGGTCGGGGGTGTTCCATCGTCCTGGATGAGTTGATCGATTCGCTCGCGTTCACGTTTGAACGCCACAAGATCATCCCCGCGAAGCTCACCGCCACTTGGGAGGCGTATACGCATTGGATCGACTTTCGACCCATTCACGATTACTTCATAATGCAGATGCGGACCGGTCGAGAGCCCGGTTGAACCGACATAGCCGATGACCTGTCCTTGCCGGACTTTGGCGCCAGGTGTCACACCATTCGCTATGGCGTTTTGATGGGAATAGCTGCTTTCATAACCATTGGAATGACGAATCAAGGTCTGATTGCCGTAGCCGTTAGTCCATCCAGCCCGCTCCACAACGCCATTGCCTGATGCAATAATTGCAGTACCGCGCGGCGCCGACCAGTCAACGCCGGTATGCATGCGCGAATAACCCAAAATCGGATGACGTCGCATCCCAAAAGGCGACCGGAAAACACCGTTGGGAACAGGTTTGCGTAGCAGGAACTGTTTAGAGCTCTTGCCATTCTCGTCGTAGTAATCGGTGGTGCCATCATCATTATGGAACCGATAAAACTTTTTCAGATCACCGCCAAAATTAGCCGCTACATAAAGAATTTCAGACTGCTCGTCGGCTTTCTCGGACCCTGTAGGCAAAGAGAATAATGCTTCCAACTGGTCGGTTGGCGATAGCTGAGCCTGAAAATCAACGTCGGAGGCCAGCATTCTAATGAGCTGCTGGATCATCGTGTCGGTCATACCGTATGCCAGCCCTGCTCTATATATGCCATCATAGACCGTTGGCAGATCTTCCGCGCGGCGCATAAGGGGAGGGCTATCGTCAAATGCGACTTGAAGCCCAGGTGTCATTTCCGGTTCGTCTGCAGGAACATATTGCTCACGATCATTGAGAGCGATCGTGAGAATGTGGGTCGAACGATTATAGACGCTGGCACGAATGATCCGGTCGGTGTTATTTTCAGATTCAATACCGAGCCGCAATACGCTTCCCGCTTTCAACCGCGTGGAATTAAGCAGCTTTGAGATCGCGCCGGCCATGCCTGCCGCGTCGCTGCCTTCATAGCCAGCATCGCTGAGTGCAGTGAGTACGTCATTATCTCGCCGGAATGGAATGAGCTCCTCCGAATATCCAGCGCTCACAGCGTCCTCGGCCATTCGAGGCGATACACTGACATTTTCTTGAATAATCTTGACCGCGAGCGGGCTGCGCAGATTGTAGGGGTCCTCGTCCGAGCCAAAGCGCAATGGATCCACATAATGAAGTGAGGCAACCTGAATGGCGCCATCGGAAAGTAGTGCGCCGGTATTTCGGACAACCTCTTCAACCTCATCGACGCTCAGATCGTCAGAGGGATCGTATTGGGCGGTGGCTAACGGAAAGTCCAGGGTTCGCAGGCTGACTTCGCTCTCAACTTTGGCACCATAGATCAAACCGGTTCGCGGAATGGGATCAGTGTTGGCATTCGCTTCGGCAAACACGTTCAACGGGTTGAATGAAGGGTATCTGCGATTGGTATTATGAACATCTGCGAGCGCTATATGAACGAGTTCAAAGGGCATTGTGCGGATAACATCGCGTTCACCCTCTTTAAACATGGTCGATATATCAAGGCGCCTGCGGTCTCGGTTTTTCTGCACAGGCGTGGTTGCTGCCACGCGGGCACCCTTCACCACATCGCTATTATTGGCACTCGGCATTGCGTTGCGCGCCATAAGCTCTGGGGGTGTGGCCAGCTGTTCCCGTCCGTCAAGGGCAGCAAAAAGTGCAACACCGATAAGCATACTTGATGTGATGCCGGTTAAAAACGTGCCCGCAAGCCAACGAGCTGAAACCTCACGCCTATCCGGCGGCCCCCGGCGACCGTCTGTAATCAGCGGAGGCTCATTGCCCGGATCGATTAGAGAATGCCCCTCATACTCATTCATACGATTACGTGTCGAACCTGTCGTCATTTAGAAGATTAAAGGCTTTGCGAGAAGATCAGCGTATTGGCCATCTGGCCTTGCCTGGTATTTTCATTCGGTCGCAGTTTTGCCCCCGTAAGATCGCTGTGTCAACGCAATGCGTCCTTAACTCCCATTGTATGGATCACTGCCATGCCGTGAAGGAGCGCTATGGGGCAAATCGGGCATGTTTGTGACCTTGGTGTTTATCCACAAGGTCAGACGTACTCCTGGCCTATAATGTGTGCCGAAGCCAGATTCATAGGCTTTGTCATATTTTTCATAATAACTTCAAAATCGGTGTTGACAGTTTTGTTATGTGGGGTCTATATACCGACACAACGAGGGCGGGGCGCCGCTGGCGGTTGCCGAATGCGCCCATAAGCTAGGCGGCTTTAGAGCTGCGATCGTTGACGGAATTAGAGAGAAGTGATTGAGTTTCTCTTTGGCGGATTGGGCTTTATTGCCTGGTTTGTTTTGGTTTTTTGACGGTTGGGTTTGTCCTGATTGTTGGTTTACCTGGTCTGGCTTTTGCTGGATTGATATTTGGGCGGTGATTGTGATCATGGCCGGTTCTTTGACAATTGCATACAGAAGAAAGAGAAACGTGGGCGGCAGGGTCGTGCGGAACTTCGCAAGGAGTTCAACAGATACTTTGGCGGACACGTTTCGAGAGAAGATGTTACATGCATTTGACTGCAGGTTAGATGTAAGGTGTATATATGTTCTCGTCGATTCATAACGTGACTAACATAGCCAATATCAAATTTTCAACTTGAGAGTTTGATCCTGGCTCAGAACGAACGCTGGCGGCAGGCTTAACACATGCAAGTCGAACGCCCCGCAAGGGGAGTGGCAGACGGGTGAGTAACGCGTGGGAATCTACCCAATTCTTCGGAACAACACATGGAAACGTGTGCTAATACCGAATGAGCCCTTCGGGGGAAAGATTTATCGGAATTGGATGAGCCCGCGTTGGATTAGCTAGTTGGTGGGGTAAAGGCCTACCAAGGCGACGATCCATAGCTGGTCTGAGAGGATGATCAGCCACACTGGGACTGAGACACGGCCCAGACTCCTACGGGAGGCAGCAGTGGGGAATATTGGACAATGGGCGCAAGCCTGATCCAGCCATGCCGCGTGAGTGATGAAGGTCTTAGGATTGTAAAGCTCTTTCACCGGTGAAGATAATGACGGTAACCGGAGAAGAAGCCCCGGCTAACTTCGTGCCAGCAGCCGCGGTAATACGAAGGGGGCTAGCGTTGTTCGGATTTACTGGGCGTAAAGCGCACGTAGGCGGACTTTTAAGTCAGGGGTGAAATCCCGGGGCTCAACCCCGGAACTGCCTTTGATACTGGAAGTCTTGAGTTCGAGAGAGGTGAGTGGAATTGCGAGTGTAGAGGTGAAATTCGTAGATATTCGCAGGAACACCAGTGGCGAAGGCGGCTCACTGGCTCGATACTGACGCTGAGGTGCGAAAGCGTGGGGAGCAAACAGGATTAGATACCCTGGTAGTCCACGCCGTAAACTATGAGAGCTAGCCGTCGGGCAGTATACTGTTCGGTGGCGCAGCAAACGCATTAAGCTCTCCGCCTGGGGAGTACGGTCGCAAGATTAAAACTCAAAGGAATTGACGGGGGCCCGCACAAGCGGTGGAGCATGTGGTTTAATTCGAAGCAACGCGCAGAACCTTACCAGCCCTTGACATCCCGATCGCGGTTACCAGAGATGGTTTCCTTCAGTTAGGCTGGATCGGTGACAGGTGCTGCATGGCTGTCGTCAGCTCGTGTCGTGAGATGTTGGGTTAAGTCCCGCAACGAGCGCAACCCTCGCCCTTAGTTGCCATCATTCAGTTGGGCACTCTAAGGGGACTGCCGGTGATAAGCCGAGAGGAAGGTGGGGATGACGTCAAGTCCTCATGGCCCTTACGGGCTGGGCTACACACGTGCTACAATGGTGGTGACAGTGGGCAGCGAGACCGCGAGGTCGAGCTAATCTCCAAAAGCCATCTCAGTTCGGATTGCACTCTGCAACTCGAGTGCATGAAGTTGGAATCGCTAGTAATCGTGGATCAGAATGCCACGGTGAATACGTTCCCGGGCCTTGTACACACCGCCCGTCACACCATGGGAGTTGGTTTTACCCGAAGGTGCTGTGCTAACCGCAAGGAGGCAGGCAACCACGGTAGGGTCAGCGACTGGGGTGAAGTCGTAACAAGGTAGCCGTAGGGGAACCTGCGGCTGGATCACCTCCTTTCTAAGGAGACGCGTAAACAGTCAACAGCATGGACTTGTCCATGGCTGGTCTTTTACCTGTCTATTAGAACAAAGATTGCAGGCCAGTCAGCCTGACAATCGCGCATACAATGCGCGGACTGCCGCCTACGTTTCTCTTTCTTCCACATGATACGCGCTCGCGCGCCGTACCGCCCTTTATGGGCTGGCGCTCCGCGGGGGCGCGGCACAAGCCGCGACGCGCTAGCGCGCTGTACTGGCGCTTAAAGCCGGTATGGCTTTCGGGCTTGTAGCTCAGTTGGTTAGAGCGCGCGCTTGATAAGCGTGAGGTCGGAGGTTCAAGTCCTCCCAGGCCCACCATATTCATCGCTTACGCACGTACGGTCCTTTGGACCTGTGCTGCGCGGGCACGCGGCGTAAGCCGCGACGGCCAGTCGGCCTTGCGAAGCCTTGCTTCGGAGTGTTGATTGACGGATGAGTTTTACCATACCTTACGGGGGCGTAGCTCAGCTGGGAGAGCACCTGCTTTGCAAGCAGGGGGTCGTCGGTTCGATCCCGTCCGCCTCCACCAAAGGTTTTGGAGATGGACGATGCGAAAGCAAATATCATGTGAGGGAAGAATCAAGTTTGCAGCTTGTCGGGTTTATGCCTGCTGGTTGCCTGTTCTGTATGACATTGTGAAGAGAAGATAAGTTCGGATTATTCCGGATGTTCAAAGGTCTGTACCAAAAATACAGACCGCTAGGTCGTCGCAGCTTGCTGCGCGCCGAGTGCAGGCCCTTTGGGGCCGTGAACTCTGAATAATGTCGTCAGGGGTGCTCATCAAAAGCCTCTGACTTATGATTGGCCGCTTAACCGCAGAGCCATCGGATTTATCTCGAGAAGCTGGTCTTTTTTGTCAAATCGATTGTTGCTGGGTGTTTTGTTGTCCGTTGGTATCCCCCACGGAGGCATGATGCCCGTTAAGGCAAGGATGGATATTGGCAATGAGAATGATCAAGTGTCTTAAGGGCATTTGGTGGATGCCTTGGCATGCACAGGCGATGAAGGACGTGATACGCTGCGATAAGCGTCGGGGAGGTGCGAATACCCTTTGATCCGACGATTTCCGAATGGGGAAACCCACCTTAGATATCTAGAAAATTATTTTGGTTGGATGATGAGCTTACGGGCTTTGTATGGATGGCTCCTTTTGGTGACAAAAGCGGGTAAGCGCCCATACAGACCGCTAGGTCGTCGGCCATTTTTTGGCCGCGCTAGCGCAGCGCCCGTCCCGGCAGGGACGATGCGGCGCGTGAGCGAAAACTGAGAACCCAAATAATTTCTAGATATCATAATAAGGTATCTAACTTTCGAATACATAGGGGTTAGAAGCGAACCCGGGGAACTGAAACATCTAAGTACCCGGAGGAAAGGACATCAAACGAGACTCCGTAAGTAGTGGCGAGCGAACGCGGACCAGGCAGTGGCTTTTGTGAGACAAGTGGAACACTCTGGAAAGGGTGGCTAGAATGGGTGATAGCCCCGTACACGTAATGCGAACAAAAGTCCTTGAGTAGGGCGGGACACGTGAAATCCTGTCTGAACATGGGGAGACCACTCTCCAAGCCTAAGTACTCGTGCATGACCGATAGCGAACCAGTACCGTGAGGGAAAGGTGAAAAGCACCCCGACAAGGGGAGTGAAAGAGATCCTGAAACCGAATGCCTACAAACAGTTGGAGCCCAAGATTTGTTCTGGGTGACAGCGTACCTTTTGTATAATGGGTCAGCGACTTAGTCTGACGAGCAAGCTTAAACCGGTAGGTGTAGGCGCAGCGAAAGCGAGTCTGAACAGGGCGTTCAGTTCGTTGGATTAGACCCGAAACCAAGTGATCTAGCCATGAGCAGGTTGAAGGTAAGGTAACACTTACTGGAGGACCGAACCCGCATCTGTTGCAATAGATTGGGATGACTTGTGGCTAGGGGTGAAAGGCCAATCAAACTTGGAGATAGCTGGTTCTCCGCGAAATCTATTTAGGTAGAGCGTCGATCGAATACCTTCGGGGGTAGAGCACTGGATGGGCTAGGGGATCTCACCGATTTACCAAACCTAACCAAACTCCGAATACCGAAGAGTACTAATCGGCAGACACACGGCGGGTGCTAACGTCCGTCGTGAAGAGGGCAACAACCCTGACCACCATCTAAGGTCCCTAAGTTATGGCTAAGTGGGAAAGGATGTGAGGATCCCAAAACAACCAGGATGTTGGCTTAGAAGCAGCCATCATTTAAAGAAAGCGTAACAGCTCACTGGTCTAAATAAGGGTCTTTGCGCCGAAAATGTACCGGGGCTAAAGCCATACACCGAAGCTGTGGATTTGCATGTAAATGCAAGTGGTAGCGGAGCGTTCTGTAAGCCGTTGAAGAGGGACCCGTGAGGGCCTTTGGAGGTATCAGAAGTGAGAATGCTGACATGAGTAACGATAATAAAGGGAGTGAGAGACTCCCTCGCCGAAAGTCCAAGGGTTCCTGCTTAAAGTTAATCTGAGCAGGGTTAGCCGGCCCCTAAGGCGAGGCCGAAAGGCGTAGTCGATGGGAACCACGTTAATATTCGTGGGCCTGCGGGTAGTGACGGATCGCGTATGTTGTTCCTCCTTATTGGATTGGAGGGGCTTCGGGGCGGTTCCAGGAAATAGCTCCCGCGTATAGACCGTACCCTAAACCGACACTGGTGGACTGGTAGAGAATACCAAGGCGCTTGAGAGAACTGCGTTGAAGGAACTCGGCAAATTGCACGCGTAACTTCGGAAGAAGCGTGACCCTTTTTTACGCAAGTAGAGGAGGGTGGCACAGACCAGGGGGTAGCGACTGTTTACCAAAAACACAGGGCTCTGCGAAGTCGCAAGACGACGTATAGGGTCTGACGCCTGCCCGGTGCTGGAAGGTTAAGAGGAGAGGTGCAAGCTTTGAATTGAAGCCCCAGTAAACGGCGGCCGTAACTATAACGGTCCTAAGGTAGCGAAATTCCTTGTCGGGTAAGTTCCGACCTGCACGAATGGCGTAACGACTTCCCCGCTGTCTCCAACGCAGACTCAGTGAAATTGAATTCCCCGTGAAGATGCGGGGTTCCTGCGGTTAGACGGAAAGACCCCGTGCACCTTTACTATAGCTTTACACTGGCATTCGTGTCGGCATGTGTAGGATAGGTGGTAGACTTTGAAGCGGGGGCGCCAGCCTTCGTGGAGTCATCCTTGAAATACCACCCTTACCTATATGGATGTCTAACCGCGGTCCGTTATCCGGATCCGGGACAGTGTATGGTGGGTAGTTTGACTGGGGCGGTCGCCTCCTAAAGAGTAACGGAGGCGCGCGATGGTGGGCTCAGACCGGTCGGAAATCGGTCGTCGAGTGCAATGGCATAAGCCCGCCTGACTGCGAGACTGACAAGTCGAGCAGAGACGAAAGTCGGTCATAGTGATCCGGTGGTCCCGCGTGGAAGGGCCATCGCTCAACGGATAAAAGGTACGCCGGGGATAACAGGCTGATGACCCCCAAGAGTCCATATCGACGGGGTTGTTTGGCACCTCGATGTCGACTCATCGCATCCTGGGGCTGGAGCAGGTCCCAAGGGTATGGCTGTTCGCCATTTAAAGCGGTACGTGAGTTGGGTTCAGAACGTCGTGAGACAGTTCGGTCCCTATCTGCCGTGGGTGTAGGAATATTGACAGGATCTGTCCCTAGTACGAGAGGACCGGGATGGACGTATCTCTGGTGGACCTGTTGTGGCGCCAGCCGCATAGCAGGGTAGCTATATACGGACGGGATAACCGCTGAAGGCATCTAAGCGGGAAACCCACCTGAAAACGAGTATTCCCTATCAGAGCCGTGGAAGACCACCACGTTGATAGGCCGGGTGTGGAAGTGCGGCAACGCATGAAGCTTACCGGTACTAATAGCTCGATTGGCTTGATCATTCTCATTACTCATATCCATCATACCTCGTAAACGAGGCATGCGTGTTGCGCTCACGCACGTACGGTCCTTTGGACCTGTGCTGCGCGGACGCCTTCGGACGCACGAGCGTGCTGTATGGGAACTCGTGCGTGAGCGATATAAATCAAACAAAACCAGCTTCTCAATTTTGTTGCGCTTTGCTGACCTGGTGGTTACAGCGGGGTGGCTGCACCCGATCCCATTCCGAACTCGGCCGTGAAACGCCCCTGCGCCAATGGTACTTCGTCTCAAGACGCGGGAGAGTAGGTCGCTGCCAGGTCTGCCAAACGCAACAAATCCTTCTCAAAACACACCGCATACACAACAGACCAATCAGGCCGCGCCAGAACATGTTCAGGTCGCGGCCTTTTGCTTTTGGAATACATTCAGAATAAATTCTGGATAAACAACCAAAACTCAATACAGCGGCAACGCTGCAAAAAGGGCAGACAGCACCCCGTCCAAAGCCAAAAAGCACCTCGCTTTTAAAGGCCGGACAAACGGAACAATCCGGGCTGCTGCGGCAAACTTGCCGTTCTTGATAACGCGGGGTGGAGCAGCACCCCGTCCGGAACCGAAAAAGCTCCTTCGCTTTTGAGGCCGGACAAACGGAAAAATCCGGGCTGCTGCGGCAAATCTGCCGTTCTTGATAACGCGGGGTGGAGCAGCACCCCGTCCGGAACCGAAAAAGCTCCTTCGCTTTTGAGGCCGGACAAACGGAAAAATCCGGGCTGCTGCGGCAAATCTGCCGTTCTTGATAACGCGGGGTGGAGCAGCACCCCGTCCGGAACCGAAAAAGCTCCTTCGCTTTTGAGGCCGGACAAACGGAAAAATCCGGGCTGCTGCGGCAAATCTGCCGTTCTTGGTGGCGCGGGGTGGAGCAGCCCGGTAGCTCGTCAGGCTCATAACCTGAAGGTCACAGGTTCAAATCCTGTCCCCGCAACCAAAACAAATCTCAAAATCAAACTCTTCGCACAAAAATAACCCGCTATCCCTCCCGGTGGAACCTCTCCATCCGCAAGATCTTCACCACCTGAAGAGTGAGAGGACAAACGGAAAAGCTGGGCAATTAGTCCAGTAGAATTTGCTAGTCGACTTTAAATCACTGTGCCACGGCCTTATAGTCAAAGCATAGACCTGCGTTGACACATGCGTAATTACCTAAACAGGCAACCGCCGCAGCCACTCAACACTCGCAGCAACAATCTCATCAACGCTTTGTGAAACATCCTGACGGAAAACCAAAGTCTCACCAACAGGTGACTCCAACGTTGAAAGCTGACTATCCAGCATCGAAACAGGCATAAAATGCCCCGTTCGCTGATTCATGTGGGAGCGCAGAACTTCGGCACTACCATCCAGAAAGATGAAAGCAAGCGCGCCGTTGGCCTTCTCCCGCAAGCGTTCGCGATAGCTCATTTTCAAAGCAGAGCAAGATACTACGAGGCCACTTTCGGCTTTTGCCAGTTCGGCGCCAATTTTGTCGAGCCAAGGCCAGCGGTCTTCATCGGTCAACGGAATCCCTGAAGACATTTTCTCGACGTTGCTTGCAGGATGAAGTGTGTCGCCCTCCAGAAAAGGGAGGCTCAAGGTTTCCGCGATTGCAACACCGACGGAGGTTTTTCCCGAGCCGCTAACGCCCATAACTATAATGCGCATCATACTGAAGCCGTGATCCCACCATCGATGTGAATAACTTGCCCATTAACAAAGGATGATGCGTCGCTTGCTAGGAAAACCGCAGCACCGACCAGTTCCTCGACGTTACCCCAACGTCCTGCAGGTGTACGTTTCTCTAGCCAAGCAGAAAAATCCGGATTTTCGATCAATGCCTGATTGAGAGGTGTTTTAAAGTAGCCAGGTGCAATAGCGTTGATTTGCAGACCATATTTTGCCCAGTCAGTACACATGCCTCGAGTGAGATTGCGAACCGCTCCTTTGGTTGCCGTGTAGGGAGCGATTGAAGGCCGGGCAAGTTCGCTCTGCACTGACGCAATGTTGATGATCTTGCCGTGCCCTCGTTTGATCATATGTTTGGCAGCACTTTGGCCCGCGTAGAAGACGCTTGATATATTTGTTTGCAGTAATTGTTGCCATTTATCATCCGGAAAATCCTCCAAGGGCGCGCGAAACTGCATACCCGCATTATTGACGAGGATATCAATCGCACCAATTGCAGCCTCGATTTGATCAATGCCTGCTTTGACCGCAATAATATCAGTTACATCGAAATGCGATGCATATGCTTTATAGCCGTTGTTTCTGAGTTCATCGAGTGCAACTGCCAGCTTCTCTTTATCACGACCGTTAAGCACGACCGTCGCACCGTTTTCTGCAAGGCCTTTTGCCAGCGCAAAACCGATACCTTGACTGGATCCGGTAACGAGTGCCAAACGTCCTTCCAGGCTGAACAATGAGTGAGGCATGAACGGCATTCCTTGATATGATTCTCGCAAGTGCGATTGCTGCGGACGAAATAGACATGCTTCAATAGCAGTGCTTTGGCCTGCGTTCTATCATCTGATGAAGCTTCTGTTTATAGATAAAGCAAGTATGCCGGATTTAACGTTGAAACACACGTCTCCTATGGTACTAATTCCACTGAACAGAACGAAAGAACACAATCATGACATTGCACCAAAATCTGATCGACGGCGAATGGGCCGGTGGCGACGCCATTGCCAATATCAATCCATCCAACACCAATGATGTGGTTGGGGAATATGCGCGAGCAACGGCTGAAGATACATTAAGGGCTATTGCGGCGGCAAAGGCGGCTTTCCCGGCATGGTCGCGTTCTGGCATTCTTGAACGCCATGCAATTTTACGCAAGACCGCAGATGAGATTACTGCCCGCAAGGATGAGATCGGCCGTTTATTATCCAGAGAAGAAGGCAAGACACTCGCTGAAGGAATTGGCGAAACTTTGCGCGCAGCACAGATATTCGATTTTTTCGCGGGAGAAGTGTTACGGCTTGCTGGCGAAGTTCTCCCAAGCGCCCGTCCGAATATCGGCGTCGAGATCACGCGTGAACCCGTCGGTGTTGTCGGCATTATTACGCCGTGGAACTTCCCGATTGCTATCCCGGCGTGGAAGATTGCACCCGCGCTGGCTTATGGAAACACCGTTGTATTTAAGCCTGCGGATCTTGTCCCGGGTTGCTCTTGGGCAATCGTCGATATTCTCCATCGCTCGGGCTTGCCAAAGGGCGTGCTCAATCTTGTCATGGGCAAGGGTTCAGTTGTAGGGCAGACAATTCTCGATAGCCCTGATGTTAACGCGATTACTTTTACTGGATCTGTCGGTACAGGAAAGCGCGTTGCAGCAGCGTCAATTGAACATATGCGCAAATTTCAGCTGGAGATGGGCGGCAAAAATCCATTTGTCGTGCTGGATGACGCGGAGCTGAACGTCGCGGTTGACGCCGCCGTAAACAGTGCGTTTTTCTCCACCGGGCAGCGTTGCACGGCGTCTTCGCGTATCATCGTTACCGAAGGTATTCACGACCGCTTCGTTGCAGCCGTTTCTGAAAAATTGAAAACCATTATAGTTGATGATGCTTTGAAGGCGGGAACCCATATTGGCCCGGTTGTCGATGCGAGCCAACTTAGACAGGATGAAGATTATATTGCTATCGGTCAGAAAGAAGGCGCAAAGCTTGCTTTCGGCGGTGAACGACTGACACGCGATAATCCCGGTTTCTATCTGCAGCCGGCTTTGTTCACGGAAGCGACGAATCAAATGCGTATTTCTCGCGAAGAGATATTTGGTCCAGTCGCCAGTGTTATCCGGGTCAAGGATTACGAGGAGGCGCTGCATACGGCGAATGATACGCCCTTTGGCCTCTCATCTGGCATTGCAACCACAAGCCTGAAACATGCGACTCATTTCAAGCGCAATGCTGAGGCCGGGATGGTCATGGTTAACCTGCCCACTGCCGGTGTCGATTTTCACGTGCCTTTCGGCGGGCGCAAGGGATCAAGCTACGGCCCGCGTGAGCAAGGCAAATACGCAGCAGAGTTTTATACTGTCGTTAAAACTGCTTATACGCTGGCCTGATCCTCGTCATAGACACAAAATAAGGGGCGTTGCATTGGCAGCGCCCCTTATTTTTTCACCGCTAGTCTGAGGTTATCCCCAGGGATTGGGTATGAATTTATAAAAGTTGGATTTTGGGTATTTTTTTGGAAAAGTTGTGTTGACAGTTTTGTTATGTGGGGTCTATATACCGACACAACGAGGGCGGGGCGCCGCTGGCGGTTGCCGAATGCGCCCATAAGCTAGGCGGCTTTAGAGCTGCGATCGTTGACGGAATTAGAGAGAAGTGATTGAGTTTCTCTTTGGCGGATTGGGCTTTATTGCCTGGTTTGTTTTGGTTTTTTGACGGTTGGGTTTGTCCTGATTGTTGGTTTACCTGGTCTGGCTTTTGCTGGATTGATATTTGGGCGGTGATTGTGATCATGGCCGGTTCTTTGACAATTGCATACAGAAGAAAGAGAAACGTGGGCGGCAGGGTCGTGCGGAACTTCGCAAGGAGTTCAACAGATACTTTGGCGGACACGTTTCGAGAGAAGATGTTACATGCATTTGACTGCAAGGTTAGATGTAAGGTGTATATATGTTCTCGTCGATTCATAACGTGACTAACATAGCCAATATCAAATTTTCAACTTGAGAGTTTGATCCTGGCTCAGAACGAACGCTGGCGGCAGGCTTAACACATGCAAGTCGAACGCCCCGCAAGGGGAGTGGCAGACGGGTGAGTAACGCGTGGGAATCTACCCAATTCTTCGGAACAACACATGGAAACGTGTGCTAATACCGAATGAGCCCTTCGGGGGAAAGATTTATCGGAATTGGATGAGCCCGCGTTGGATTAGCTAGTTGGTGGGGTAAAGGCCTACCAAGGCGACGATCCATAGCTGGTCTGAGAGGATGATCAGCCACACTGGGACTGAGACACGGCCCAGACTCCTACGGGAGGCAGCAGTGGGGAATATTGGACAATGGGCGCAAGCCTGATCCAGCCATGCCGCGTGAGTGATGAAGGTCTTAGGATTGTAAAGCTCTTTCACCGGTGAAGATAATGACGGTAACCGGAGAAGAAGCCCCGGCTAACTTCGTGCCAGCAGCCGCGGTAATACGAAGGGGGCTAGCGTTGTTCGGATTTACTGGGCGTAAAGCGCACGTAGGCGGACTTTTAAGTCAGGGGTGAAATCCCGGGGCTCAACCCCGGAACTGCCTTTGATACTGGAAGTCTTGAGTTCGAGAGAGGTGAGTGGAATTGCGAGTGTAGAGGTGAAATTCGTAGATATTCGCAGGAACACCAGTGGCGAAGGCGGCTCACTGGCTCGATACTGACGCTGAGGTGCGAAAGCGTGGGGAGCAAACAGGATTAGATACCCTGGTAGTCCACGCCGTAAACTATGAGAGCTAGCCGTCGGGCAGTATACTGTTCGGTGGCGCAGCAAACGCATTAAGCTCTCCGCCTGGGGAGTACGGTCGCAAGATTAAAACTCAAAGGAATTGACGGGGGCCCGCACAAGCGGTGGAGCATGTGGTTTAATTCGAAGCAACGCGCAGAACCTTACCAGCCCTTGACATCCCGATCGCGGTTACCAGAGATGGTTTCCTTCAGTTAGGCTGGATCGGTGACAGGTGCTGCATGGCTGTCGTCAGCTCGTGTCGTGAGATGTTGGGTTAAGTCCCGCAACGAGCGCAACCCTCGCCCTTAGTTGCCATCATTCAGTTGGGCACTCTAAGGGGACTGCCGGTGATAAGCCGAGAGGAAGGTGGGGATGACGTCAAGTCCTCATGGCCCTTACGGGCTGGGCTACACACGTGCTACAATGGTGGTGACAGTGGGCAGCGAGACCGCGAGGTCGAGCTAATCTCCAAAAGCCATCTCAGTTCGGATTGCACTCTGCAACTCGAGTGCATGAAGTTGGAATCGCTAGTAATCGTGGATCAGAATGCCACGGTGAATACGTTCCCGGGCCTTGTACACACCGCCCGTCACACCATGGGAGTTGGTTTTACCCGAAGGTGCTGTGCTAACCGCAAGGAGGCAGGCAACCACGGTAGGGTCAGCGACTGGGGTGAAGTCGTAACAAGGTAGCCGTAGGGGAACCTGCGGCTGGATCACCTCCTTTCTAAGGAGACGCGTAAACAGTCAACAGCATGGACTTGTCCATGGCTGGTCTTTTACCTGTCTATTAGAACAAAGATTGCAGGCCAGTCAGCCTGACAATCGCGCATACAATGCGCGGACTGCCGCCTACGTTTCTCTTTCTTCCACATGATACGCGCTCGCGCGCCGTACCGCCCTTTATGGGCTGGCGCTCCGCGGGGGCGCGGCACAAGCCGCGACGCGCTAGCGCGCTGTACTGGCGCTTAAAGCCGGTATGGCTTTCGGGCTTGTAGCTCAGTTGGTTAGAGCGCGCGCTTGATAAGCGTGAGGTCGGAGGTTCAAGTCCTCCCAGGCCCACCATATTCATCGCTTACGCACGTACGGTCCTTTGGACCTGTGCTGCGCGGGCACGCGGCGTAAGCCGCGACGGCCAGTCGGCCTTGCGAAGCCTTGCTTCGGAGTGTTGATTGACGGATGAGTTTTACCATACCTTACGGGGGCGTAGCTCAGCTGGGAGAGCACCTGCTTTGCAAGCAGGGGGTCGTCGGTTCGATCCCGTCCGCCTCCACCAAAGGTTTTGGAGATGGACGATGCGAAAGCAAATATCATGTGAGGGAAGAATCAAGTTTGCAGCTTGTCGGGTTTATGCCTGCTGGTTGCCTGTTCTGTATGACATTGTGAAGAGAAGATAAGTTCGGATTATTCCGGATGTTCAAAGGTCTGTACCAAAAATACAGACCGCTAGGTCGTCGCAGCTTGCTGCGCGCCGAGTGCAGGCCCTTTGGGGCCGTGAACTCTGAATAATGTCGTCAGGGGTGCTCATCAAAAGCCTCTGACTTATGATTGGCCGCTTAACCGCAGAGCCATCGGATTTATCTCGAGAAGCTGGTCTTTTTTGTCAAATCGATTGTTGCTGGGTGTTTTGTTGTCCGTTGGTATCCCCCACGGAGGCATGATGCCCGTTAAGGCAAGGATGGATATTGGCAATGAGAATGATCAAGTGTCTTAAGGGCATTTGGTGGATGCCTTGGCATGCACAGGCGATGAAGGACGTGATACGCTGCGATAAGCGTCGGGGAGGTGCGAATACCCTTTGATCCGACGATTTCCGAATGGGGAAACCCACCTTAGATATCTAGAAAATTATTTTGGTTGGATGATGAGCTTACGGGCTTTGTATGGATGGCTCCTTTTGGTGACAAAAGCGGGTAAGCGCCCATACAGACCGCTAGGTCGTCGGCCATTTTTTGGCCGCGCTAGCGCAGCGCCCGTCCCGGCAGGGACGATGCGGCGCGTGAGCGAAAACTGAGAACCCAAATAATTTCTAGATATCATAATAAGGTATCTAACTTTCGAATACATAGGGGTTAGAAGCGAACCCGGGGAACTGAAACATCTAAGTACCCGGAGGAAAGGACATCAAACGAGACTCCGTAAGTAGTGGCGAGCGAACGCGGACCAGGCCAGTGGCTTTTGTGAGACAAGTGGAACACTCTGGAAAGGGTGGCTAGAATGGGTGATAGCCCCGTACACGTAATGCGAACAAAAGTCCTTGAGTAGGGCGGGACACGTGAAATCCTGTCTGAACATGGGGAGACCACTCTCCAAGCCTAAGTACTCGTGCATGACCGATAGCGAACCAGTACCGTGAGGGAAAGGTGAAAAGCACCCCGACAAGGGGAGTGAAAGAGATCCTGAAACCGAATGCCTACAAACAGTTGGAGCCCAAGATTTGTTCTGGGTGACAGCGTACCTTTTGTATAATGGGTCAGCGACTTAGTCTGACGAGCAAGCTTAAACCGGTAGGTGTAGGCGCAGCGAAAGCGAGTCTGAACAGGGCGTTCAGTTCGTTGGATTAGACCCGAAACCAAGTGATCTAGCCATGAGCAGGTTGAAGGTAAGGTAACACTTACTGGAGGACCGAACCCGCATCTGTTGCAATAGATTGGGATGACTTGTGGCTAGGGGTGAAAGGCCAATCAAACTTGGAGATAGCTGGTTCTCCGCGAAATCTATTTAGGTAGAGCGTCGATCGAATACCTTCGGGGGTAGAGCACTGGATGGGCTAGGGGATCTCACCGATTTACCAAACCTAACCAAACTCCGAATACCGAAGAGTACTAATCGGCAGACACACGGCGGGTGCTAACGTCCGTCGTGAAGAGGGCAACAACCCTGACCACCATCTAAGGTCCCTAAGTTATGGCTAAGTGGGAAAGGATGTGAGGATCCCAAAACAACCAGGATGTTGGCTTAGAAGCAGCCATCATTTAAAGAAAGCGTAACAGCTCACTGGTCTAAATAAGGGTCTTTGCGCCGAAAATGTACCGGGGCTAAAGCCATACACCGAAGCTGTGGATTTGCATGTAAATGCAAGTGGTAGCGGAGCGTTCTGTAAGCCGTTGAAGAGGGACCCGTGAGGGCCTTTGGAGGTATCAGAAGTGAGAATGCTGACATGAGTAACGATAAAGGGAGTGAGAGACTCCCTCGCCGAAAGTCCAAGGGTTCCTGCTTAAAGTTAATCTGAGCAGGGTTAGCCGGCCCCTAAGGCGAGGCCGAAAGGCGTAGTCGATGGGAACCACGTTAATATTCGTGGGCCTGCGGGTAGTGACGGATCGCGTATGTTGTTCCTCCTTATTGGATTGGAGGGGCTTCGGGGCGGTTCCAGGAAATAGCTCCCGCGTATAGACCGTACCCTAAACCGACACTGGTGGACTGGTAGAGAATACCAAGGCGCTTGAGAGAACTGCGTTGAAGGAACTCGGCAAATTGCACGCGTAACTTCGGAAGAAGCGTGACCCTTTTTTACGCAAGTAGAGGAGGGTGGCACAGACCAGGGGGTAGCGACTGTTTACCAAAAACACAGGGCTCTGCGAAGTCGCAAGACGACGTATAGGGTCTGACGCCTGCCCGGTGCTGGAAGGTTAAGAGGAGAGGTGCAAGCTTTGAATTGAAGCCCCAGTAAACGGCGGCCGTAACTATAACGGTCCTAAGGTAGCGAAATTCCTTGTCGGGTAAGTTCCGACCTGCACGAATGGCGTAACGACTTCCCCGCTGTCTCCAACGCAGACTCAGTGAAATTGAATTCCCCGTGAAGATGCGGGGTTCCTGCGGTTAGACGGAAAGACCCCGTGCACCTTTACTATAGCTTTACACTGGCATTCGTGTCGGCATGTGTAGGATAGGTGGTAGACTTTGAAGCGGGGGCGCCAGCCTTCGTGGAGTCATCCTTGAAATACCACCCTTACCTATATGGATGTCTAACCGCGGTCCGTTATCCGGATCCGGGACAGTGTATGGTGGGTAGTTTGACTGGGGCGGTCGCCTCCTAAAGAGTAACGGAGGCGCGCGATGGTGGGCTCAGACCGGTCGGAAATCGGTCGTCGAGTGCAATGGCATAAGCCCGCCTGACTGCGAGACTGACAAGTCGAGCAGAGACGAAAGTCGGTCATAGTGATCCGGTGGTCCCGCGTGGAAGGGCCATCGCTCAACGGATAAAAGGTACGCCGGGGATAACAGGCTGATGACCCCCAAGAGTCCATATCGACGGGGTTGTTTGGCACCTCGATGTCGACTCATCGCATCCTGGGGCTGGAGCAGGTCCCAAGGGTATGGCTGTTCGCCATTTAAAGCGGTACGTGAGTTGGGTTCAGAACGTCGTGAGACAGTTCGGTCCCTATCTGCCGTGGGTGTAGGAATATTGACAGGATCTGTCCCTAGTACGAGAGGACCGGGATGGACGTATCTCTGGTGGACCTGTTGTGGCGCCAGCCGCATAGCAGGGTAGCTATATACGGACGGGATAACCGCTGAAGGCATCTAAGCGGGAAACCCACCTGAAAACGAGTATTCCCTATCAGAGCCGTGGAAGACCACCACGTTGATAGGCCGGGTGTGGAAGTGCGGCAACGCATGAAGCTTACCGGTACTAATAGCTCGATTGGCTTGATCATTCTCATTACTCATATCCATCATACCTCGTAAACGAGGCATGCGTGTTGCGCTCACGCACGTACGGTCCTTTGGACCTGTGCTGCGCGGACGCCTTCGGACGCACGAGCGTGCTGTATGGGAACTCGTGCGTGAGCGATATAAATCAAACAAAACCAGCTTCTCAATTTTGTTGCGCTTTGCTGACCTGGTGGTTACAGCGGGGTGGCTGCACCCGATCCCATTCCGAACTCGGCCGTGAAACGCCCCTGCGCCAATGGTACTTCGTCTCAAGACGCGGGAGAGTAGGTCGCTGCCAGGTCTGCCAAACGCAACAAATCCTTCTCAAAACACACCGCATACACAACAGACCAATCAGGCCGCGCCAGAACATGTTCAGGTCGCGGCCTTTTGCTTTTGGAATACATTCAGAATAAATTCTGGATAAACAACCAAAACTCAATACAGCGGCAACGCTGCAAAAAGGGCAGACAGCACCCCGTCCAAAGCCAAAAAGCACCTCGCTTTTAAAGGCCGGACAAACGGAACAATCCGGGCTGCTGCGGCAAACTTGCCGTTCTTGATAACGCGGGGTGGAGCAGCACCCCGTCCGGAACCGAAAAAGCTCCTTCGCTTTTGAGGCCGGACAAACGGAAAAATCCGGGCTGCTGCGGCAAATCTGCCGTTCTTGATAACGCGGGGTGGAGCAGCACCCCGTCCGGAACCGAAAAAGCTCCTTCGCTTTTGAGGCCGGACAAACGGAACAATCCGGGCTGCTGCGGCAAATCTGCCGTTCTTGATAACGCGGGGTGGAGCAGCACCCCGTCCGGAACCGAAAAAGCTCCTTCGCTTTTGAGGCCGGACAAACGGAAAAATCCGGGCTGCTGCGGCAAATCTGCCGTTCTTGGTGGCGCGGGGTGGAGCAGCCCGGTAGCTCGTCAGGCTCATAACCTGAAGGTCACAGGTTCAAATCCTGTCCCCGCAACCACCGATCCCTGCGATAGCAGGTCATCCAAAACCCCGACTTCCGAAAGGACGTCGGGGTTTTTCTTTGCCGCCGCAAACCGCAGGATCGCAGCCAGATCGCCACGCAGCACGATCTGAAGGTCGTTGCCGTCGGGGAATAGTTCGATCCGGTCGACGAGGGAACGGAAGGTCAGCGCCGCCTGTGCCGTCGTTTCCTCGTTCTGGAGATCGCCGTAGAGCGTCGAAATCCGCTGATGGTAGATCTCCGCCATATTCGGATGCAATAGGGGCGGCGGCACGTCGGCATTCGCCAGAATCTGTTCCAATTCGGCCTTACGTGCCTCAAGAGCGTCCATCTCGCTCTTCATCGACGGCTGGAACATGCCTTCCTTGATGGCCTCGATGATTCCCCGGATTTGCTTCTCCGTCTTTTCCAACTGGCGCCGCGCGGAGTCCAAGCCGGTGCTGCGCTCGATGCGCCGGCGGTTCACCTCACGGGTGAACTCGGCGCAGAACTCCTTGAACAGCCCCGGCTCCATCAAATGCGTATGGAGGCCCTGCAGGACGGACTTCTCGAGCGCATCGCGCCGGATGTTGACCCGGTTCTCGCAGATGCCCTTGTTGCGGGCGCCGAAGCAGCCGAGCAGGTCCTTGGAGATCATAGTGTAGCCGCTTCCGCAGCAACCACATTTGACGAGGCCGGTGAATAGGTGCTTCGGCCGGCGACGGTCGTTCAGTGTATTCTCGCCTGCCTCGGCGGGCGGTTCATAGGCGAGGATTTTCTGGTGGGCCTTTACCGCGTCCCACACCTCCTGATCCACGATCCGCAGCTCGGGCACGTCCTGGATGACCCAATCGTTTTCGGGGTTGAGGCGCGAGACGCGCTTGCCCGTATCAGGGTCCTTCAGGTAGCGCAGCCGGTTCCAGACCAGCTTGCCGACATAGAGCTCATTGTTGAGGATGCCGGCGCCGCGCTTGGGATTGCCGTGGATCGTCGTCGGTCCCCATTCCTTGCCCTGCGGGCCGGGGATCCCCTCACGGTTCAGGGCCATGGCGATCGTACGGGACGACTGTCCGGCGAGATAGTCCGCGAAGATGCGGCGCACCAGGGCCGCCTCCGCCTCGTTGATCTTCCGTTCGCCGCGGATCGCCTCGCCGTTGCCGTCGAACTGCTTGACGACGTCGTAGCCGAAGCACAATCCGCCACCGGACTTACCTTCCTCGACACGGCCACGCAGGCCGCGGCGCGTCTTGTCGGCAAGGTCTTTCAGGTAAAGCGCGCCCATCGTCCCCTTGAGGCCGATATGCAATTCGCTCACTTCGCCTTCCGACAGTGTAACGATGGCGATGCCGGCGAAGCGCATCCGCTTGTAGAAGCCGGCGATATCCTCCTGATCGCGCGAGAGGCGGTCGAGCGACTCCGTGAGGATCACGTCGAACCGGCGCTTGAGGCCATCGGCGATCAGCTCCTGGATGCCGGGCCGGATCAGGGACGCGCCTGAAATCGCGCGGTCTGTATAGCTGTCGACGATCTGCCAGCCTTCGCGCTCAGCGCGGGCGCGGCAGATGCGAAGCTGATCTTCAATGGAGGCGTCGCGCTGATTATCGGAAGAATAACGGGCGTAGAGCGCGACCTTCATGAGACGGCCTCCCTATTCGGGGAGGCGATCGCCGGCTTCACGCTTCCCTTCGGCTTCGACAAAATCCTTTGCGGCCTGCCGTGCAAGCACGCGGACGAGTTCGATGAGGCGAGGATCGGGCTTCGCCGGATCATGGACGGCAGCGCGCGGCGACGGTTCGAGGACCAGCCGCACCCTTTCCGCTGTCGTTCGTCTCGGCCTTGCCACAACGCGATCCTCGCCGTCGAGCGGACCATTCCGCTCCCGGCAAAGTCTGGGCCGGAAACCGGCGGATTTGAATGCGAATTCGCGCGCATATCAGCGACCTTCAGCGTAGAGCGCCGCTCCCCTTCGCGCCGTTTCGCAGTTCCTCGTACATCTTGCGACGGAAGGAACGAACTCCATCGTAAAAATACTGGAATTCTACAAGGTTTCATCCTGTTGGTTCCGCTTTCTTCTGCGTATTTCTCCAGACCATCATTCGTCATCGAAGCCGTTCTGCTTGAGGTCCTTAATCCTAAAGATCATGCTGCGCCGCGGATCGTAAGGCAGGTCCTCGAACCCGAACCGTTGATAGAATCTGCGAACCTCGTCATCGAGCGGGTGTGTCAGGATTCCGACGCATCCGATTGTCCGGGCAATGCGTACCGATGTCGCCAGAGCGTAGAACAGCAGGGAGCGCGCAAGTCCCATTCCCTGATACCGCCGGTCAACGGCGAGTTGGCCGAGCAGGAAAACTGGAATGTGTTCCGGTCTGTTTCGTTGCGATTGCTTCGGCAGATACTCCCTTTCGATATAGCCGGTGGCCAAGGTCACATATCCAGCAATGTCGCCGGTCGCCGCATCGCACATCACCGTGGTTCGGGAAATGTCGAGTTGCTGATTGCGCCAGGCGTGCCGCCGGAACCATTGGTTCATCGTCTCGCGGCCGCAATCAAAACTCTCCCTGTCATCATCCTCGCGAAGCTGGCGGGGCGGAGTCAGTCGCGCCATGCCGGACGGGTCTTTGCAAGATCACGCAGAGCGGGGACATCCTTCGGCGGGTTATCGACCCATGCCTCGAATTTCTCCCAATCAATCGCGGGAATAACCACACGGTTTTGATGGATGAGTTCAAGTTCGGCGGCTTCCACCGCCTTGCGGCGGATGAAGTCGCTCAGGTTGGTGCGGGATTGTTCGGCCGCTGCCTCGAGCAATTCGCGCTCTTTCGGCGAGACCCTGACGCTCACAGGAGCGAGATTTGCCATAACGGTCTTCCTTCTAAGCGTCGTAGGACAATAGCATACCGTAGTTCGCAAAGCCAGTCCTTTTTCTTTACCGGAATCGCCGTTCCGGTGGACGACAAAACTCACTGGGGTCCTCTGATGATGTCGAGGGTGGGCTCGCTCTGGGCATCCTTATGGACCGGTTTTCCACGACGCCGGGGATGTCATACTCGGGGGCATGCCTTCCCCTTGGCCGGCGTCGCGGTCGCCGGCACACCCTTCGAGCGGGGAGCGCCCCGCAACGCCCCCTGAGAGGAAGAGCTCGGTCGGGTTTCCTGTGACGGGTTGAGGACTGGAGGAAGGGCCTCCGGCGCCCGTTGCGGAGACAATCCCGATGGCCAGACAAGACCGCAATGCTCGCGCCGGCTCGGACCGTACGAGCCTTTACGACGACGTCACCAATAAGATCATCGCCGAACTGGAGGAAGGCCGTGTGCCCTGGGTCCTGCCCTGGGGCACATCTGCCGCCAAGGCGCCGCTCGGCCTGCCGAGGAACGCGTCGACGAACCGGAATTATTCCGGGATCAATGTACTCATTCTCTGGGGCGCGGTCATCGAGCATGGCTTTCCCGGTCAGGGCTGGCTGACGTTTCGCCAGGCCTTGTCGCTTGGAGGAAACGTTCGCAAGGGCGAGCGCGGCACGACCGTCGTCAATGCCGACCGCTTCACACCCGAGGATGAGAAGAAGCGCGCCTGCGAGACCGGTGAGGAAGCGTACGCGATACCTTTTCTCAAGCGCTTCACAGTGTTCAACACAGTGCAGTGCGAAAACCTCCCCGAGGAAATCGAGGCAACGGCGCCACCTCCACCGCCCTGCCTGATCGAACCGAGGGTCGATGCTCTCATCAAGGCGACTGGCATCGACTTCCGCATCGGCGGCGATCGCGCCTACTTCAATGTCCTGAATAATTATGTCCGAGTCCCTCCGCCGCAAGCCTTCTTCGAGCCGATAAACTGGAGCCGGACGGCCTTGCATGAGGTCAGTCATGCAAGCGGCCATGATTCCCGTCTTAGCCGCGATCTCGGTGGCTTATTCGGCTCGAAGCGCTATTTTTTCGAGGAATGCGTGGCCGAGATTTCGGCAGCCTACACCTGCGCGGCGCTCGGGATCGCGCCAACTGTGAGGCACAGCGATTACATTGGCGCATGGATCGACACGATGCGGGCCGACAACCGCGTCATCTTCCGCGCCGCCTCGCAAGCAAGCAAGGCGGCGGACTGGATACTCTCCTTTCTGCCGTTGGACGAGCAGCCAACTGCCGATACCATGCCCCTGCCTGACAGAACGGCGGCATGATCGCCCGCAGAGAGTAAGAGAGGAGATGGGGTTTTTGTGACGGGTTTGAAGCGGAGAGAGAGGCTCTCGGCGCCCGTCACGGAGAAACCACCATGGCCAGGAAAGCTGCCAAGAAGAAGTCCGCTGTCCCGATGATCGTCTTTTCGCGGTCGCGCGATATTCCGTTCAACCGCATCAGGCTGTCCGACAGCAACGTTCGCGAGACCGACGTCGAGGCTGGCCTCGACGAACTCACCTTCGACATCGAGCGCCGCGAGGATCTCGTGCAGGGCCTTAATGTCCGCGCTATCCTTGACGACGACGGCAACGAGACCGGCGATTTCGAGACGCCGGCCGGCGGTCGCCGCTATCGCTCGATCGCCCGGCTCGTGAAAGCAGGCCGCTTCCCGGAGGACGGCCTCATCCCCTGCATTGTCAAGAAGGCGGATGCGAAGACCACGGCGGTCGATGACTCGCTGGCCGAGAACACGCATCGCCTCGCCCTCCATCCGCTCGACCAGTATCGCGCCTTCAACCGCATGGTCGAGGGCGGCATGTCGACGGAGGAAGTCGCCGCCGCCTATTTCACCACGCAGCGCTATGTCGAACAGCGCCTGCGCCTTGCCTCGGTGTCACCGAAGCTGCTTGAAATCTATGCCGAGAACGGCATGACGCTGGCGGTACTGGAGGCGTTCACCGCCCATCCAGATCACGCCCGTCAGGAGCAGGTGTGGGACGCTGTCAGGCAGTCGCACTATCGCGAGCCCTGGCGCATCCGCAACATGCTGACCGAGACCACGGTTCCGGCTTCCGACAAGCGTGCCGGATTCATCGGCCTTGACGCTTACGTCGCGGCCGGTGGCCCGGTGCTGCCGCGCTACCTGTTCGACGACGAGGACGAGGGCTGGCTGGAAAACGTTGCGCTGCTCGACCAACTCGTCTCCGACAAGCTCAAGTCGGTCGCCGACGAGGTTGCAGCCGAAGGCTGGAAGTGGATCATCGTCAGCCTCGAACTCCCGTATGGCTACGACTACGACCTGCGGGCGCTCACCGGCACGGCCGCCGAATTGAGCAGCAAGGAACGCCGGGAGCGCGAAAAGCTGCGCAAGGACCAGGAGCGTCTCGAGGCCGAGTACGCTGACTACGACGAGCTGCCAGATGAGGTCGACCAGCGGCTCAGTGAGATCGAAAGCGCGCTCAACGCCTTCGAGCGCCGGCCGGCCATCTACGACCCGGCCGAGGTTGCCATTGCCGGCGTGTTCATCAGCGTCGATTCCGATGGCGATCTGATCGTCGATCGCGGCTATATCCGGCCCGAGGACGAGCCGGCAGCAGCCGTCGACGGCGGTGCGCCCGAGGCTGAAGGCTCCGGTCAGGATGGCAGCGATCCGCAGGCGCCGCATATCCAGCGTGCGGTCATCACCATCGGCGGCCAGCCGGCCGAGCCGCAGGAGGACGATGAGGAAGACGTCATCAAGCCGTTGCCCGAGCGGCTGGTCTCGGAACTGACGGCGCATCGGACGCTGGCACTGCATGATGCGCTGGCGAACCATCCCCACGTCGCCATGACGGCGCTGCTGCACCGGCTGGTGATGGAGCGCTATCACTATTCCGCTCCGAGCGGGTGCCTCGAAGTCACCGTGCGCCATCACTTCTTCTCGGCGCAGGGAACGGACCTGAAGGACAGCCCGTCCGCCAAGGCCATCACTGCCCGCTACGAGGACTGGAAGGCGGATCTTCCGACCGACGACGACGCTCTCTGGGACTGGATCGCCGGCCTCGACGACGCCAGCCGCATGGCGCTGCTCGCCCATTGCGTCGCCTATGGCGTCAACGCCCTCTACGAGAAGCCCAACCCCTACGGCGGCCACGGCGTCTCGCCGCATGGGCTGGAAAAGCGCATGTCCCACGCCGACCGGCTGGCGCGCGCCACGGGTCTCGACATGGTGGAGGGCGCCGGATGGCGGCCGACGGTCGAAAACTATCTCGGCCGCGTCACCAAGCCCCGCATCCTCGAAGCCGTGCGCGAAGGTGCTGGCGAGCGTGCAGCCTCGCTGATCGAGCATCTGAAGAAGGGTGACATGGCCAGGGAGGCCGAGCGTCTCCTGGCGGATACGGGCTGGCTGCCCGAGCCGCTGCGTCTGCTCGATGCCGAGCCGGAGCATGCCGTCGGCATGGATGGCGACACCGGTGACGAGGAACTGCCGGCATTCCTCGCGAACGACGCCGAAGCATCACCGGATGCCGAGGCCATCGGTGAGCCGATCAACATGATCGCCGCCGAATAACCTGCTGCGGAGCGGCTTCGGTCGCCCCGTTCATTCCCCCTTCCACCTCATGGCCCGGCATTCCGCCGGGCCATTTTCGTTTCAGGAGACGATTTCCATGTCAGCTCACATTGTCCACGCGAATGCGCCGCTCGGCTCGCTCATCCGTTACACTGATCACGCCCCGAAACCACCCGCCCGCTACACCAAGAAGCTGGCGGCCTGGGAGCGGCATAACGGCGTCGGGCGCCTCGTGCGCAAGGAACCGGCGCGCGAGCGGCCGACCTATTCGAGCCCGCCATGCTTCACCCTGCATGAGGGGAATTTCGCCAGCGGCGGCGTGATCCTCGTCACCGTCATGCGTACGCATTCGCTCGACAGCGATCTCTCCTTTGAGATCGTCGAGCGCCCGCGGATCGGTCAGGTCCGCGTCCTGCAACAGCTCGGCGACAACGTGGAACTGCTGCATCTCGCGGAGAACCGCGAGGCCGCCGAGCTCTGGCTGGCGAAGGCGGGATACAGCTCCGCCAGACTGGAAGAAGTCACCGCCGACGAGATCGGCGCCGACGTCGTCGAGGGCCGCGCGGCAGCGTGACGTCCAGGACCACGACCCGATTCACAACCCGGCCCGGCCGCCACGAGAGCGCCGGGCCATTTCGTTTCAGGAGGCCCAAACAATGGCTATTCCCGATCACGCCCGCACCAACTTCGATACGCTGCTTAGGGCGGCCGGCGACGGCAATCTCGCGCTGATGGAATGCGCCGATGCGCTCACAGGCGAGAAACGTTATGTCATCGCTGCTGTCGGCCGCGATGGTGACGACTACATATTCACGCCGTTCGGCCATCTCGCCGACCAGAACCCCTACGACGCCTATCTGCCGCCGAACCCCGAGGATCCGACGGGCTTCCTCCGGAAACCCGACGGCGGAGGCGCGGGATGATCGGCATAGATGCCATTTTCGCAAATGATCGAGAAAACGCCCCCGCAGCTCGCTCGCTGCCGTGGGAGGAAACACGCGGCAGCATCACCGTGGTCGTCGAGCCGAAGCCGCATTGGGCTGCCGACATGCGCGCCTTCCGGTTGACGGAGAAAACCTACTGCTATTACGCGGACTGGCCCGAAAACGGCCCCGGCGCCCGCTTCTTCGAGCATCCGGAAACCCGTGGCGACGACGTCATGATGAAGGCTCGCGCACTTATCGCGCGCGAGATTTCGGATGGCCTTTGGAGGGTCTGAGAGCAAGAGGGCTGTGGAGCGGGAACAGGTCCGGGCGGGACGAGAGAGCGTCGTACGGACCTGTCCTTTCAAGCTCTCCGGAGAAACTGGCCATGACGACCCAACTCACCATGCCCCACCTTGCAACTCCAGTTCAGGACGATCGCCGCGAGATGTTCTTGCCGACACTGTTCGGGCTTCCGCTGCTGATCGTCGCCGAGAACGCCGTCTATACGTTCATGGAACGGCTCAGTCCACGGGACTATGGCGGCGGCTTCTGGAATTTCTATGAGCGCGCCGGCCAACCTTTGTTCCTCGCGCCGGCCCGCCGCCCGCGTTTCCGGATCGAGAGCGACATCACGGAGTATCGCGGCGAGATCTCGGCGGAAGCTGCCGGCATCATAGCCACGCTGTTCACCTTCTCGCATCTCTCCTTCCGGTTCGAATCCGACCTTCTGGCGGAAGGCTACGATCGCCTTCACGCCTATTCGAGCGGCCATCCGGAGGCGTCGGAGATATTCCAGGCCATCGACTGAACGACAATCAGCGCCCTATCGATCGGTGGGGCGCTTTTTTCATGCCAGACACGGTCTTCATTCGCGAGCGATGAGAGGGAGAGGGCTGTCGGTTTGGCCGCGACGGGATGTTGAGCGGGAGAGAGGCTTCCGCCGCCCGTCACGGAGACATCGTAATGAACAACATCGGATTTGTAGCGCCTGCCGTCCCACGCTCGTATGCGGTCGCCACGCAGGCGGTCGCCCGCAAATTTCCGCTGCGGATCACCTGCCTCGGCGAGATCCGTTATCTCGAAGATGAACCAACCTTCGGCTCCTATACGGTGGTTCATACCGTCGAGCTGGATCAATGCTATTCCCTGGATCAGGCTATCGCCTGCGTCGAGGGGATCGCCAGACTTGAGCGTATCGACACCGGTGAAGACAATGCCCTCGATTTCGAGCCACGGCTGTTCGTGGTTCTTGACGACGAGCAGTGCCTGGTTCTCGCGGGAGAGCCTTGGCAACGCGGCGTCAGGTGGTGCGATCCGGTCGCCTCCGATGGCGAAGCCCGTCTTGTCGTTGAAAAGGCGAGCAAACTGCCGGCGAAGCCTCTATCGAGGCCGGTTGGGACAATCACGACACCGCCCGCCGCCTCCGATTCCGTGCCAGTGTGCTCGAGGGCCGCCTGGTTCACTCCGACTGGCGTCAGATGGCTCGGGCCGCCCTGCTCAGGGCAGCGTGACGTTACCACAAGAATCTTTGTTTTACCCCATTCGATCCAGTCGCATGCGGCCGCCGCTTAGCCTGATTTCCGCCGATGCGGCGGTGTCGCTACTGTAAAATTCTACAGTAGTATCAATCCGTGGCGGGGCGATAGGATGTTAGAACACATCTATGGAGCACGACATGGAAATTCCGCATGTAACTTGAATTCCTGCCGGAGGATCATTACCGATCGCTTGGAGAATACTCATCTGCCGAAGAAAACTATCGCGAAACTGCGTAGTGCGTTGTTCACCTGGTTGACCGATTTCGACAATAACTGACCGTGAGATGCTACGTGAGCCGGGGGATAGGCTCTCGCGAGATCAAAGCGGTGAGGGAAGCGCGCGTCTGACTGATCCTTCCTGCCACTTGCAAGCCCGAGGGCTGACTTCATTCTCGCATTGCTATGGAAACCATGAAGGAGGCTCGAGCGAGCCTCTTTCGCCCGACGCCGCCAATCCAGCCACCTGAGCCATGTGGCGACCGCTGTCGTGGGGTAACGTTCTTGTCCGCCGAGCGGCGATCTTCTTCGCCGTCTGGCCATTACAAGCCGCGACCAGCGCATCGCCTGATGGCGTGGATTGATGGCCGCGGCCTGAGAGCCAGAGGAAGGCCCGGGATGGATTCGAGCCGGTGCGGTGGAGAGAGAGCGCTGCGCGGGCTCGATCCTGTCCCGCTCTCCCGAGGTTCCTCGCATGAACATGATGTCTGCAACCGTGGCCACTGAGGCGGCCGCGCCGATCCCGCTCGCCTCCGAAGCCGATTCCGCCACCGCCATCCTTTCGGTCGCGCGGCTCCTCCTTCCTCATCTCGAACGCGGTCAGCGCATCGACGCTCCGATGCTCCGCCACGCCATGGAGGCCGCCTTTGGCGGCTCCGATGCGACCGGCACCTGGACCTGGAAGACCGCCTACGAGGCCTGCGAGGCGGCAACCGTGCTGTTCCTGCGCAAGTTCGGCAGGACGCTCTTGCGCAAGGCAGGCTCGCCTGCTGCCGCGCTTCCCATGCTGGCTAGGGTCGCAGCACTTCTGCCGACTCACACGCGCCGATCCGAGGAGGCGCAGTCCTTCCAGCAGTTCTCGACCCCGATCCCGCTCGGCCTGGTGGCCACGACTGCCGCCGCCATCACCTCGGCCGACCGCGTGCTTGAGCCTTCGGCCGGCACCGGCCTTCTCGCCATTCTCGCCGAGATCGCCGGCGGCACGCTGGCTCTCAACGAGTTGGCCGAAACGCGCGCGGGCCTGCTCGCCTCCCTCTTTCCAGCAGTTTCCGTCACCCGCTTCGACGCCGCCCAGATCGACGATCATCTCGATCCGGCCACTGTGCCGAGCGTCGTACTGATGAATCCGCCATTTTCCGTCATGGCCAATGTCGAGGGACGAATGGCCGACGCCACGTTGCGCCATGTCGCCTCGGCGCTTGCGCGCCTTGCTCCGGGCGGCCGTCTCGTCACCATCACCGGCGCGAACTTCGCGCCCGACGCGCCGGCCTGGATATCCGCCTATGCCCGGCTGCAGGAGCGCGGCCGCGTCGTGTTCTCGGCCGCGATCGACGGTTCGGTCTACGCGAAGCACGGCACGACATTCCCGACGCGGCTCACCGTGATCGACAAGCTGCCCGCCGACGATCCGGCCGTGTTTCCGGCCGCGCTCGGGGTTGCACCCGACGCTGTGACGCTGATGGGCTGGATAGCCGAACATGTGCCGGTTCGCCTGCCGGTCGATCCCGCCATTGCGGTTCCGGTCGCAGCGACGCCCGCACCGCGCAGCGTGCGCGGCTACATCGCTCGTGCGGCGAAGGCCGCGCCGAGAAAGCTCCTTGCCGAGCCGGAGGCCGTCGATCTCGCCTACGAGGCCATCGAGCGGCAGGAGTCGGATGTCGGCCGCATCACCGACGCCATCTATGAGGAATACCGGCTCCAGTCGATCCGCATTCCCGATGCGCAGCCTCATCCGACAAAACTGGTGCAGTCGGCGGCAATGGCTTCCGTCGCGCCGCCGAAGCC
The DNA here is from genome assembly GCF_054796155.1 of Phyllobacterium sp. K27. Classification (NCBI taxonomy): domain Bacteria; kingdom Pseudomonadati; phylum Pseudomonadota; class Alphaproteobacteria; order Hyphomicrobiales; family Phyllobacteriaceae; genus Phyllobacterium; species Phyllobacterium sp. K27. The sequence continues at coordinate 1,138,894 of NZ_CM139240.1, forward strand.
GAGCTATCGGCCGCGCCTGCCGGCAGGTCTCGTCACGGGCGGCCTGCTGTCCGACGCCCAGCTCGAAACCCTGATCCTCGCCGGCGAGGCCCATTCCGATCATCTCGCCGGATCGTGGACGGTCGACGAGACTTTCGACGTCGTGACCGCCGCACGCGACGACGCGAAGAACACCGTGCGCTTCCGCCGCGGCTTCATGATCGGCGACGGCACCGGGGTCGGCAAGGGCCGTGAATCGGCGGCGATCATCCTCGACAACTGGATGCAGGGACGAAGGAAGGCCGTCTGGATCTCCAAGTCCGACAAACTGCTCGAAGACGCGCAGCGGGACTGGTCGGCGCTCGGCATGGAGCGCCTGCTGATCACGCCGCAGTCGCGGTTCACGCAAGGCAAACCGATCACGTTGTCCGAGGGTATCCTGTTCACCACCTACGCCACACTCAGGACCGACGAGCGTGGCGGGAAAGCGTCCCGCGTCCAGCAGATCGTCGACTGGCTCGCACAAGAGGCGGGGAGCGGCGAAGCCGCGACAGGGAATGCAAGTGCCTTCGACGGCGTCATCATCTTCGACGAATGCCATTCGCTTCAGAACGCGGTCGGCGGAAAGGGCGAGCGCGGCGATACCGCGCCCTCGCAGCAGGGCCGCGCCGGGCTGCGCCTTCAACACGCACTGCCGGACGCGCGTGTCGTCTACGTCTCGGCGACTGGTGCCACCAATGTTCACAATCTCGCCTATGCCCAGCGGCTCGGCCTCTGGGGCGGCGAGGATTTCCCGTTCACGACACGCGCCGAGTTCGTCGAGGCGATCGAGGCCGGCGGTGTGGCAGCGATGGAGGTGCTGGCACGCGATCTGCGCGCGCTGGGTCTTTACACGGCCCGCTCGCTTTCCTTCGACGGTGTCGAATACGAACTGGTCGAGCACGCGCTGACGCCCGAGCAGACCCGCATCTACGATGCCTATGCCGGGGCCTTCGCCATCATCCATAACAATCTCGACGCCGCGATGGAGGCGGCCAACATTACCGGCAGCGCCGGCACGCTGAACCGCCAGGCGAAATCCGCGGCGCGTTCTGCCTTCGAGAGCACCAAGCAGCGCTTCTTCGGCCATCTGCTGACCACCATGAAGACGCCCACCTTGCTGCGGTCGATCACGACCGATCTGGAGGCGGGCCATGCCGCCGTCGTGCAGATCGTCTCGACCGGCGAAGCGCTCACCGAACGCCGCCTCGCCGAGATCCCCACCGAGGAGTGGAACGATCTGAGGATCGATCTCTCTCCCCGTGAGTACGTATTGTCGTACTTGCAGCATTCCTTCCCGGTGCAGCTCTACGAGCCCTTCACCGACTCGGAGGGCAACCTGTCGTCGCGGCCTGTCACGCGCGACGGCCAGCCGGTTGAAAGCCGCGAAGCGGTTGCCCGCCGAGACGCGCTGATCGCAAAACTCGCCAGCCTGCCGCCGGTCCCCGGCGCGCTCGACCAGATCGTCCAGCATTTTGGCACCGACATGGTGGCCGAGGTCACCGGCCGGTCCCGGCGGATCGTGCGCACCACCAGTCCCGGCGGCATCGACCGGCTCATGGTCGAGAACCGTGCCGGCTCGGCCAATCTGGCCGAAACCGCCGCCTTCATGGACGATCAGAAGCGGGTTCTCGTGTTCAGCGATGCCGGCGGCACTGGGCGCAGCTATCATGCCGAGCTGTCGGCCAAGAACACGCGGCTGCGCGTCCACTACCTGCTGGAGCCCGGCTGGAAGGCCGACGCCGCCATCCAGGGGCTCGGCCGCACGCACCGCACCAATCAGGCGCAGCCGCCGCTGTTCCGGCCGATCGCCACCACTGTGAAGGCCGAGAAGCGGTTCCTCTCGACCATCGCCCGTCGCCTCGACACGCTGGGCGCGATCACGCGCGGCCAGCGCCAGACCGGTGGACAGGGCCTGTTCCGGCCCGAGGACAATCTGGAATCGCACTATGCTCGCGATGCACTACGCCAGCTCTATCTCCTGCTGGTGCGCGGCAAGGTCGAGGGCTGCTCGCTCGATCGTTTCGAGTCCGCCACCGGCCTCAAGCTGATGGATTCGACCGGCCTCAAGGACGATCTGCCGCCGATCACCACCTTCCTCAACCGGCTGCTCGCGCTCACCATCGAGCTTCAGGGCATCATCTTCACCGCCTTCGAGCAGTTGCTCAATGCGCGGATCGAAGGCGCAATTGCCTCCGGCACCTACGACATGGGCTTGGAGACCCTGACGGCTGAGAGTTTTGCCGTCACCGATCGGCAGGTGATCTACGCCCATCCCGGCACCGGCGCGGAGACCCGGCTGCTGACCATCACCCAGCGCCGGCGTAACCGCCCCATCACGCTCGACGACGCACTTGCCGAACTCGACGATCCGCGTGCGGAACTCCTCGTCAACGAGCGTTCGGGACGCGCTGCCGTGCAGGTCCGTGCGCCGTCCGTGATGACCGACGATGGCGATGTCCAGTATCGCGTTCGTCTGATCCGACCGATGGAGACCCACACCATTCCCGTCGAGGCGATGGCAGGCAGCCATTGGCTCGACACCGACCGCAAGAGCTTCGCAGAGGCATGGAGTGCCGAACTGGCGCAAGTGCCGGAGTTCTCCGATTCCACGCTGCACATGGTTTCGGGGCTGCTGCTGCCGATCTGGAAGCGCCTGCCGCGCGAGTCGACGCGTGTTTACCGGCTCCAGACCGACGATGGCGAGCGCATCATCGGTCGGCGCGTCTCGCCCGCCTGGGTGGCCGAAGCCACCGCGACGGGTACGTCGTCGCTGACGCCGGATGACGCCTTCATGGCGCTGACGGAAGGTCGGACGATCCTCGACCTCACCGAGGGACTCCAGCTCCGACGCAGCCGCGTCATGGGTGCGAACCGCATCGAGCTCAGCGGCTTCACCGACACGATGCGCGAGCGCCTGACAGCCTACGGCCTCTTCCACGAGATCATCTCGTGGAAGCTGCGCATGTTCGTGCCCACGGACGCCAAGGGGCCGGAGGTTCTCACAAAAATCCTCGAACGCTGGCCGGTCCAGCGCATCGGCGAGCGCGAGGCTGCGTGATGCCTCGCTACGATGTCTCCGAACTGGCGATCCGTCTCGGTCGCAGGGCCGAGGCGGTGTGCCGCCATTATCTCCCCAACGGCCGCCGGTGCGGCCGCTACTGGCTGGTGGGCGACGTCCGCAACACCAAAGGGCGCTCGATGTTCGTGCGCCTCGTCGGCCCGGAGAGCGGCCGAGGCGCTTGCGGGCGCTGGACCGACGCAGCGACCGGTGAGCACGGCGACCTGCTCGACGTCATCCGCGAAACGCTCGGCCTCGTCGACTTCAAGGACGTCGCAGAGGAAGCGCGGAGCTTTCTCAGTCTCCCGCAACAGGAACACGAGAACGCTCGACGTTCGCCAGCATCTCCCGGCTCGCCCGAAGCGGCACGGCGGCTGCTGGCCATGTCGCGATCGATCCACGGCACGTTGGTTGCCTCCTATCTGCGCGGCCGTGGCATCACGAACCTCTCTGGCACGGCGAGCCTGCGCTTCCATCCGCGCTGCTATCATCGGCCGGACGAGCATTCCCCCACCGAAATCTGGCCGGCAATGATCGCCGCCGTGACCGATCTCGACGGCCATGTGACCGGCGCGCATCGCACCTGGCTGGACCCGGCCGGCTATTCCGAGGCACGTCTCGGCAAGGCGCCGATCGAGACGCCAAGGCGTGCGATGGGCGATCTGCTCGGACACGGCATTCGCTTCGGTGCGGCATCCGATGTGCTGGCGGCAGGCGAAGGCATCGAGACGGTGCTCTCGGCGCGCTCGGTCCTGCCCGAGATGTCGATGCTGGCGGGCACGTCCGCCGCACATCTCGCGGCCATTCTGTTCCCGGCAACGCTGCGGCGGCTCTACATCCTGCGTGACCGCGACCCGGCCGGCGACGGTGCAAGAGACCGGCTGGTCGAGCGGGCAGCGAGCGCAGGAATCGAGGCGATCGTGCTGTCGCCGAGGCTGGAGGACTTCAACGAGGATCTGCGGCTCCACGGCATCGGCCCGCTTCGGGCGGTAATCGTGCCGCATCTCGTCCCGGAGGACGTCAATCGCTTCATGGCGCTGGCGGCATAGGCTGGTCACGAATGAATGGGGCGGCGGCGCAGCCGTCCAGTTCGTTTCGGCGTGGCTCCGGCAATCGTCGCAGAGACCACGACCCGGCCTTCTTCAGAGGGCGATCGAGCCCACAAACGGCCCGGAAAGGCAATGGCCGCGCCCTGGCCATTTTCCGCCGGCGGCGCGTGCCCCGCCTTTGCAGCGCGAAGCAAAATAGCCGTGCCCGGCCATCAAGGCCCTCGCGAGCGAGGGTGCCAGTCCGGCCCGCCCGTGGGCTTTCGGCGCCATGAAGGCCGCGGCGGTCGCGGTCAGACGACGAAGGAGACCACACAAATGAGAAACGAACACGAGGACGGTTTCGAGCCCGACCACGCCTTATCCCCGACCGATCACCTCATCACCGAACTCCAGCTCTATGGCTGGCGTCCCTTCCAGGACGAGCCCGATCCGAGGCCGCTGCCCGAAGGCGGTCATGTCGCCGGAGCTGTCGCCGACATTTTCGACGCCCTCATCGCCACCCTCGGTGACACCCGGCTCGAACCCGACCTCGAAGAGTTGCTCTGGGGAGCCGTCAACCTCTTCCACCGCGCCGTCAGCCGGATCGAGCGCGAGCTCGACGACAACGAGCAGGCGCAACGTCGCCTCCAGCGCGAACAGGACGGCACCGAGGTCAAGAGCGTCGAACTGGAGCGCCTCACGGCGGAAGGCCAGACCCTCATCGAGCGGCGCGACGCCTTCGAACTGATGCGCGACCAGGCGGCCGAGCACTTCGAACGCCACACCGGCACACCCTGGCGGCCACGCTCCGGCTCGATGGTCAATCATCGCCACCTGACCTCGGCGATGATCGACAGCCGAGATTTCCTCGCCGCGAAGCGCCGGACCGAGGCCGAGGTGATGCTGCCCGCCGGTCCCAAGGTCGCCTTCACCGGCGGTCTCGACTTCGACGACCACCGCCTGGTCTGGGCGAGGCTCGATCAGGTCCGCGCCAGGCATCCCGACATGGTGCTGCTGCACGGCGGCTCGCCCAAGGGCGCCGAGCTGATCGCCGCCAAATGGGCCGATAGCCGCAAGGTGGCGCACATCGCCTTCAAGCCCGACTGGGACAAGCATGGCCGCGCCGCCCCCTTCAAGCGCAACGACGCGATGCTGGAGACCCTGCCGGTCGGCGTCCTCGTTTTCCCCGGAACCGGCATCCAGGAAAACCTCACCGACAAGGCGAAGAAGCTCGGCATCCCGGTCATGAAGTTCAACGGCAGCGCGTGAGCGCTGCCTTCTCCCTCCATCTTCCTACAGGAGCCTCGGTTATGACGCTTATCTTTCTCGCCATCTCGTTCACGATCATGCTCGCGCTCATCGCCTTTCGCTTCGCGATGTGCGCACTCCCATGCATGGTCGCGCTGGCGGCGTTCCGCTACGTCCATACCATGGACGCCAGCTTCATGATGTCCGGTATCGCCGCGCTCGGCGCGGCCTTCCTGACCGTCACGCTCGTCGTCGCCTTGCTCGCGATGACGGCAAACTCCGCCCTGCGCATCGTCATCCTCGGGATATTCGCCGCGCCCGCCGCCGTTGCGGGCTACGCCCTGATCTACGGCGTAGCGCACAATGCCGTCGACTCCGTGATCGCGCTTCGGCTCCTCTGCGGGACCAGTGGCCTCATCGTCGGCATTGCAGCGATGACGAACATCAGCGCCTTCAGCGCCGCCCTTCTGTCTCGCTGATCTGCCCTTGTGCGGACGCTCCCGATCGAACGCCGCCGGTCTGGACAAGCTACAAGATCAAGCCCTGCGGAGTTACTTGGCTGACTTCGTTTTGCGCCTTCCAAACATCGTTCTGACAACGTTAGGATCAGCACAGGGATTCTATGCTGAATCTGACACCCGAGGCAGCCGTTGCAGGAGACACAGACCATGAGAACGCATTACAGCAATACAAATCACTCCACACTGTTTGTTCAAGCGATCATGGATTATCCTCGCGATGGCGAGACTTCCTCCGATCGTCTCCGCCAGATCGGCCTGCTGGACATTGTTTCCAGGCTGCAGGAAGATGGGAAGCCGGTCACGCTTCAGGTTCTGCGCGATTACTTGGGTGATTCGACTGTGCCTATCTCCGACACGATCGCCTCGCTTGTTGATCGAGGACTGATCGTTGAACAAGCCGCCATGGATGGGGAGGCAAGCCCGGCAATCGTCATAGCTGGAGCGATGCAGGCCGCGATGGACGGACCTGTTTCCGCCACGACCATCCAGTAGGCACCACACCTGTCATAACTACTTGTAGCAGCAAGCAGGCGCATCCTCCCACTCTCGGACAGGTCTTGATGAGGTCGGCGGCGCACAGTAGCGATCATGGTGTGCCGTTTGACCGCCGGAGAGCAATCCAGATTGCCGCGAGCATCATCCCGCCGGCTAGAATGAACACCAGCCGCATTCCGCTGGTGATGGCCGCGGGCAATGCTTGCTCGACGTCGCTTGTCCCGACACCAAGCGCGAAGATGCCACCCATGACGGACGCGCCCAGGATGAGGCCGATGTTTCGCGACAGGTTGAGCAGCCCCGAGACCAAGCCGCGCCGGTCCTTGGGAACGTCCGCCATAACGGCGGTGTTGTTGCCGGCCTGAAAGAGCTGATAGCCCGGCGTCAGAACCGTGATGGCCAAGACATATCCCACCGTACCAAACAATGCCGGCAGGAATGACAGAAGGAACGCTCCGACAGCGAGCATGATCAGCCCGACCGTAAGGACGCGCCGTGCGCCCCATGTGTCGACGGCATGTCCGGACGGAACGCCGCTGAATATAGAGATCAAAGGCCCGATCGACATGACAATTCCGACCCGCATCTCCGTCAGGCCCAGACCGAAGCCAAGATAGAACGGGCCGACCACAAGCGTGGTCATCATGACGGCGGCGACGAGAATGTTCACAGAAAGATTGGGCAGCAGTCCCGTTATCCGCTTCCGAACTGCGCGAGGTCCGGCCGATTGCTGCATCGTCGAACCCACGTCGGGCGGCAGCGAACTCAAGGCGAGGATCAGGGCAAGCAGCGCGATCGGAACCTGCACATGGAAGATACCCGGCCAGCCGGTCGCTGACAGCAGAACGCCGCCGAGCGAAGGACCGAGAGCCGTTCCGAGCGCCGACACCGTGCCCAGCAGGCCCATCGCCCGCCCCATGCGCTCTTCGCTCGCGGTTTCGCGCGCCAGCGCAATGGTCAATGTCATCAGGAAGGCGGCGCCAATGCCCTGAAGCGCTCTCGTCCCGACCAAAAGCCAAAGGCTCGATGCAAGGCCGCAGAGCAGCGAAGTTATGCAGAACAGAACGAGGCCCGCAATGTGCATGCGCCTCAGCCCGTACCTGTCGCCAAGCCGCCCGACGAAGACGACCGAAACCGTCATGGCCGCGAGATAGGCGATGACCACCCATTGGACATGGTGGAATGGTGCGGAAAACGCCTCCGCCAGCGTCGGCAGCGCAATATTGCCGATGCTGGTGCCGAGAGACGCCAACAGCATCGAGAGCGCCAGGGTCGCCATGACACGGCGATCTGTTCCCTTCAGTGCGGTCGATCCTGTTTGCTCCATACCTCTGTTCCTCTCTTGCCGAAAACGCTGTGAGCAGGCAGGCTACGAATTCAAGTCGACTTGAGGTCAAGCATGAAATTTCTCGACATAGGCGAAGTATCGGCAAGGACCGGCGTACGTCCCTCCGCGCTACGCTATTACGAGGAGGTCGGGTTGATTTCCTCAGTCTCCCGCAACGGGCTGCGCCGCCAGTTTCCGCCCGAAGTGCTCCTGCAGCTCAAGCTGATCGCGATGGGCAAAACGGCTGGCTTCTCGCTCGAAGAGATTTCCGGAATGTTCGGCAGGAACGGCACACCGGAGCTGCCGCGGGCGGTGTTGCACGCGAAAGCTGACGAACTGGACAGGCAGATTCGCGAGCTCACTGCCTTGCGCGACACCTTGCGCCATGTTGCGCATTGCCGTGCGCCTCCTCACATGGAATGCCCGACCTTCAGACGCCTCGTGGACGTTGCCGGACGACGGGCCGGCGCGCGTGCCAAGAAACGTGGACCGAAAAGGAACGATCGATCATAAGCACCTGCTGTGCCCGAAATGCCCACCGCACATCCGCCACCGAGTCTTCGATCCGCGCAGCTCATTTCAGAGGTATGGTCGGATCGTCGCAAGACCCTTGCGCTCCCGTCTCCTCCCCACTGAAGATGAGTTCATCGCCGCCGCCGATCTTGGTTGAGTAGAGCTTCGATATCGTCGGATATGCTCCACCCAGCAGCGTCCAGCCGCGCTAGCCAGCACCTTCATTCTTCCCGCATGCAGAACCGCGCATTGAGCCCTTGAATTCCAGTGGGCGTCTTGAGTCCTGACCTGTCATCGGTGGCCTTCGCTGTCCCGAACCATTCGCCGATAACAGAAGATCGGGCGACCTGGCGCGTCAGCGAGCGGATCGCATTGAACGGTGGGATTTCGGCGCCATGCCCGATGTTGCCGGCAAGGACGATGGGGCTGCTCTGGTCTCCGAGGAGCTTCGCCGCAGGACAAATCCCTCCGACTGACTGATCCCCTAATCCCGAGCGGCTGCCGGCAGCAACCACCAAGATTCCGGCCGTGTTGTCGCTGAAGCGACTGCCCGCCCCACACCGGAACTTGGCGGCGAGCCTTCGGTTGCAACCGGCCTCCGGCGGGCTTGGCCGGGTCTCGTCGGAGGGATGGTCCCTCGGACAGAAGCAACGGAGACCTCAAATGCAGAACATCGTCATTCTCGCCGGCAACATCGGCCAGGACCCCGAAACCGTCACTACCTCCAGCGAAACCCGCATCACCCGCTTCACGCTGGCCACCTCGCGCCCCCGCTACGCCGAAGGCAAGGTCCTTCGGGACAAGGACGGCTACCGGGTGCAGGATACCGAATGGCACCGCATCACCTGCTTCAACGGCCTCGGCAAGACGGTCCAGCAGTATTGCGAAAAGGGAATGAAGGTGCTGGTGCGAGGCCGCATCCACTACACGAAGTGGACCGATCGCGAAGGCGTCGAGCGCTACTCGACGGAGATCATCGCCGAGACGGTGGACTTCCTCAGCAAGGCGAAGGAGGCCGACAGCCAGGGTGGCAACCAGCGCGACTACGATGACGAGATACCGTTTTGAGCGGTTCGAATTGAAGCCCGGCGGCGCAAGCCGCCGGGCTCTTTTCATGCTCGCGGCGCAATGGCTCAGCCGTTCAGGGCATCCTTGACCGCCTTGGCCGGCGCGAAGGTCAGCTTCTTTGAAGCGGCGATCTTGATCGTCGCTCCAGTCGAGGGATTGCGACCCTCGCGTTCCGGCGTTTCCTTCAGCTTGAACTTGCCGAAGGAGGGGATACTCGTTTCGGCGCCACTGACCGCCGCATCGGTGATTAGCCTGAAGACGCTGTCGACTATAGTTTTGGCTTGTGCCTTGGGGATCCCCTGGTCGCCCGCGATCTTGTCGGCGATCTCGTTTGCTGTCGTCATTGAGCAATCCTCTCCTTGTCTGGTTGTTCTTTCTTTCCGTTTGACAGCGAAACGGCGGAAATTGGTAGCCCTGAAAACGCCTTGACCACGCACATCGCCCGATTTTTTGTGCTTACGAGGCGATAGACCATCAATGGGGGCATCTGTCGCAGCAGTCCGGAGCATCCCACAGAATACCCCGTTGAGCGCGGAAGCCGCCGATCAAGACCATCCCGGTTGCAGCCCAGGGCGTTCCGGCAACGCATCCAGGGCATGTCCGGCTCAGGTTTGTCGGAAGCACACCCGCTCTTTGAGGCTGACCTTGGTTTCAATCACGGCCTTCCACGGTCAACCCTGAAGGGTCGGTCTATGCAAAGCATGCCGCCGCTGAGGACGAGCCTCAGCGGTGACCGCGGCCGTGGCCGAAACACATCGGCGCCTGTCGAGCGGGAAGTCCTCCCGCCTCAAGAACAGGAGCCGAAACGATGTCCTTCCCAGATGCGCAAGCCTTCGCCCTCAGCCTCGCCGCCACCCTGATGGTCTCGATCGTCATCTTCCGCGCCGGCGACGGCTCCCACTCGGTGGTCCCTGCGCCGGAATTCGACGGCGACGACGACGAGATCGTCGCGGAGCTTGATCCCTTCGACGTCATTGCCTTCGCCCGATAAGGGCGAAGGCAGCAGGCCGGCCATGTCCGGCGCTGCGCCCGCATCATCCCTTCCGCTTGTCGCCGGCCGGCGCCGGCCGCTTCAACATCTCCGACGCTTCCACGCCAAGCACCTTCGCGATCCTGTCGACCACATCGATGCCGGCCGCATAGACGCTGCGCTCCAGCGCGCTCACATAGGTGCGGTCGATGTCCGCACGATGGGCGAGTTCCTCCTGCGATAGCCCTTGAGCCAGCCGCAACCTCTTCAGATTCGACGCAAAAACTTCCCGTATGTCCATGCAAGTGAGTGCACGGCCTTGTAGAGTATTTTACCACGGAGTATTCTCTACAGGATGAGCAGGAAGTAGCTGTGCAAACAAATCATCATCTTCATTTCGCCGCATCTCAATCCGCGAACCGGCGCGTCAAAAGCGTACTGGTTCGATTTTCCACAAGACATCGACCTCCACGACGGCCGCAGCAACGCATGATCGACATAAAAGCCTGCGAATATAGAATCACTCGTGCCGTTTTGGGCATGATGACATTCCTCGAATGTCACATGCCACCTGCGACCAAAGTATTGCACCCCGGTCGTGTTCGGTGTTGTTGCACTGCGAAGATGAAGACTTTGAGGACCTGTTGATGACCGACACAGTATTCGAGGACAGCCCGCCGCTGACCGACCGTGTCAACGCTTATGACGAGGCCCATTTCGCGACCTATCTGAGGCTGCTCGACGCGGCCGAGGAAGGCGCCGACTGGCGCGAAGTAGTGCGCATCGTGTTCGGCCTCGATCCCGACGCCGATCTGGAGCGCGCCAGGCGCATTCACGACACTCACCTGGCTCGCGCCCGATGGATGACCGAGACTGGATACCGCCATCTCCTCGACACGCGAATGCAATAGCTAAGCGCAACTTCCGATTAGTGCGTTGCCGGCTTCCCCGCATTCCAATTATCTGGCTTGGCAGTGTGCCACTCCGCCAATACTCGAATCATCCCGAAGGCAACAACCGGGTTGGGGAGGATTTCGAGATGGAGCCCTTGCAGGATTGGCAGTCGCCGCACTTCGAACACCAATTGAGCAGCCTCGATCGCGGCGGCGTCTCCTTCGAGTTCCTGCGCCGTAACCGCGAATACCGCACGGACTACAAGACGACCCTTGAAGAGATCATTTCCGGCAAGGCGAGGAAGGACGAGGCGATCGCCCGTCTGTCCCGCCGCTGGGGGTTGGAGTTTCCCTGCCGATCCCACTGCCTCCGCCCTCGCAGTCGCTCCCTTGTGGCGCCCGCAGCTCTTTCCTGCCATCGTGATTGTCAGGGAAGCCCCGAACGGCTTTGCTGCCTCCTCGCTTTCTGACCCGCTCGCACGGCCCTCCATCGAGGAACTGACCGCCGACGGGCTGCACGCTGTGGCCGCGGATGACGCTGGCGATCATCGCATCTGGTTTCCGGAAGGAGACCGGCCTGTGAATGAAGCGTTCGTCATTCCGCGCGACGAGCATTTTTTCTGGCGCATCCGCAATGTGATCCGCCTCCACCGCCACCTCGACGGCAAGCCGTCCGGCCGGTGGCCCCGCGATCAACGTCTCTCCCGGTTCCAGCTACATCGCGCAACCCTCATGCTGCGCGCCTGGGATGGTGTGGAATCGGGAGCATCGCGGCGACACGTCGCTAGCATCCTGCTCAATCCGGATGTCACCTCGATGCGCGCGCTCGACTGGAAGAATGCACCGGAACGCCGTCGCCTTGCCCGCATCCTGAAAGTCGCCCGCGAGACCATCGAGGGCGGCTATTTGCGCTGGCTATCCCCTCGCAGGCCCATGTAGGATTCTTGACGCTTTATATTCGCGTCCCGGCATACCTCTAAAATGTCGCTTTCGCCTGCACCAGCACGTTTCTTGGCTCCCCGTAGTAGTTGTCCTGAGAGGTCGTGCCGACGCTGCTATAATATTTTTCGTCGAAGAGGTTGTTGACCTTCACCGACACGCCGAAATTGTCATTCACCTTGTAGCTCGCCCCGAGATCGACCGTGACGAAGGACGGAGCCTCGATCACATTGGCGTTGTCGTAGAACTTGCTCGAGACCGTCACGCCGCCTCCGATTTCCAATCCTTCGAGCATGCCACCCCGAAAGGCGTAACTGGTCCATAGATTGAACTTGTGTCGGGGCGTGTTAGCGATGACGTTGCCTTCGTTGATGCTTGCCTTGAGGATGCGCGCGTCGGTAAAGGCATAGCCGGCATAGAGCTTCCACGAGTCCGTGATCTTGCCGACCGCTTCGAGCTCGAAACCACGCGAGCGTGTCTCGCCGGCTGCGATGGAATAGCGACGACCGTCTTCGGTTCGCTGTGAAATCGCCACGTTCTCACGCAGGATGTGGAACGCGGCGGCTGAAACCATCAGCCGTCCATCGAACAGCTCCTGCCGGATGCCGGCCTCATATTGTGTTCCCGTGATCGGTGGCAGGACGTTACCGGCAGGATTTGCAGGGTCTGTGCCGGCAACTTCGGAAGGTCACCATGAAGGTGCGTGACGGAGACGCCGTATTTGAGAAACCGCTGCGTGACCTTCGAGCCGGCGACATTGGCCTTTGCGCCTTTGCGCCAGTAGCCTTCGGCATCCTGACTGAAGATCCCCATGTCGCCGTGGACGAGGAAGATGGCCGCGTCACTTCCCGCATCGACCGTGACGCGCTTCTCATGCGGCTCGATCGTCGTCGACACGGTCTCGCCATCGGCATCGAGAGCGACCACGGAGCGGATGACAGACGGATCATAGGATCTGTCCGCAGGCCCCTTGCCATAGACGATAACGGTCTCGCCGGCCCGCCGTGCGGTCCACAGACCATAGGCCGACGCCATTGAGGGCGTGAAAGCAAGAAGGGCGATCATCGCCCCGGCGGAAAATCGCATATGCATCATTGGGATATCTCCGATCCCTTACCCAAATACCGGAATGCGCCAGAAATGCAATATTATAACATTACATAACGAATAAGAGGGCGAAATGGTGGTTCGGCCGGCGGTCGCTGTTCTGCCTTGGCCGGCTGGTTCTGTCTAAGGCTAGCCCCTTCGAAATCGCCCCGTCTCCAGCGTGTGCGAGCCGATCCACCTCCCATCGCGAGGGGAGACACTTTCCTTAGAGGGCTCGATTTTTGTCACTCCGCCGGGCCGCGGATTTTCCGCCATCGTCGCAATCGACACGCCGCTTTGCCGGCTCATGCGACGGAGCTCGATCATGGATAACAAAACCGACAGCAACTGGCCGCGCTTCGTACGCACGCCCGAGGCCGCGCGCCTTCTCGATCTTTCTCCGCGCACTCTCGAGAAGCATCGCTGCGACGGCACCGGGCCGATCTTCCACAAGCTCGGCGGCCGCGTCGTCTATGCCGTCGCCGACCTGCATGCCTGGGTCGACGCCTGCGCCCGCCAGTCCACCTCGCAAGCCGCCCCTGGTAACCGCACGCCTGAAGCCCCGACGACACCTCATGTCGCCGCTGCGGCACGCTGATCGTCGTGGTGTCCGTCTCCATGTCCGCGCGCCGCCCACATCAAAGCCAGCAACTGGAGCTGTTCTACGCCCGCTCCGGCGACATTGCGGCGCGCGACACGCAGGACCTGATGTCCTGGCCGTTCTTTTCGCTCGCCAAGGCCCGTCGGATCAAGCCGATCGATTTCCGGATGGGGCAGACAGCGATCCGCGTCGAGGCGACCGCCGAGCACGGCATGGCGACCATCTGGGACGCCGACATCCTGATCTGGGCCGCCAGCCAGATCGTCGATGCGCGCGATCACGGCCTGCTCACCTCACGCCATATGATCGCGACCCCGCACGAGATCCTGGCCTTCATCGGTCGCGGAACATCGGCGCGCGAATATCACCTCCTCAAATCCGCTTTCGATCGCCTCCAGTCGACGACGGTTGCAACCACCATCCGCCAGACCAATGAGCGGCGCATGCACCGCTTCTCCTGGATCAACGAGTGGAAGGAACGCGCCGACGCGAAAGGCCGTCCGCTCGGTATCGAGATGGTGCTGCCGGATTGGTTCTACGCAGGCGTCATGACCGACGCCTTCGTGCTGACGATCGACCGGTCTTATTTCGACCTGATGGGTGGCATCGAGCGCTGGCTCTATCGGCTGGTGCGAAAGCATGGCGGGCAGCAGGCGCATGGCTGGTCGTTCCACCTGCGCCACCTCTACCTGAAGTCCGGCTGCCTCTCGCCCTACAAGCGTTTCGCCTTCGACATCCGCGACATCGTGCGCCGCCAGCCCTTGCCCGGCTATCGGCTTTCGCTCGGGCAGGATCGTAACGGCGAGCCATTGCTTTCCTTCAAGGCGAACGTCCCACGGACGCGACGCACAAACGCGGGGGAAAACCTGTGAATCATGTCGTCATTTCGGTAACCCGCGGAGACGTCATTCCGGTAACCCGCCGCACGTCATTCCGGGAACCCAAACAGGGTATAGCCTATTGGCGCAGAAGAGAAATTCGCGCTGCTAACTTATCTAACATAGAATCCTTCGGATTCTTGCTAACGCAAACGCATGATTGCGCGTCCTGTGGATTGTTTGTTTGCGCGTCTGCCGTCGAGCAATCGAACAGATTGCAAGGACCACAGTTACACTACGATTTCCTACGCCATTCAACGACACGCTTCGCCACCGCCGCTTTGCCAGGCAGGACCACGCCACCCTTTCCGGAAGGGGCGCGGCCATGACGGCGCACATGCAATCGGATCATAATTCCGATCTCACGTCGGTCGAACTGACATGGCGTGAGAAGCGGATCGAACATTGGATTCGCTTCGGTCGGATAGCTGAAGAGCAGCGCCTCGATCGTCATCGACGCATCGTCAGCTTGCAGCCGGGGAGCATCTTCGCCTTCGTGCGGTGGGCCGGAAACGAATACGGAACGATCATCTCGCGCATCGATATCGTGCGCGCCGTTGTCTCCGGCGTGCCGTTCCAGACGCTGCCTTTCGTGAGACCTGGCGGCGAGATCCTGCTTAGGCTCACCGGCTGGCCGAAGGTCGAGATGGTGCTGCAGGCGATCGATGCGATCGAAGCGCTCGGCATCGATCCCGCGGACGTCGCGCCGGACCATTGGCGACACATCGCCAATCGCATCGCCGTCCATGAACCGTTCCGGACCTACACGCTCACACAGCACCGCGCATGGCTGCGCCGCCGCGAGGTGCTGTCATGACCCCGCGCCGCCTGACGCTTCTCACCATGCTCACCGGCGCGGCGCTGATCACAGCGCCCGTCTGGAGCCGGCCCGATATCCGCTTCATCTGGAATGCTTCGGCCAGCGTTCCCATTGGTCTCTACCGCATCGTCCCGGTAACGCGCATCGAGGTCACCGATCTCGCCGTCGTCATGCCGCCCGGCAAGCTCGCGGCCTTCCTCGGCGCGCGTGGCTACCTGCCGCGCGGCTTGCCGCTCATCAAGCGCGTGCTGGCGCTCTCCGGCACCACCGTCTGCCGATCGGGCGCGGAGATCCTCGCCTACGGCACGACCTATGGCGAGGCCCATGATCGCGACACGCGTGGCCGCCCGCTGCCCGCCTGGCAAGGCTGCCGGACGCTGCGGAACGGCGAAGCCTTCTTCATGAACTGGGACAGTCCCGACAGCTTCGACAGCCGCTATTTCGGGCCACTTCCTCTCTCAACCGTCGTCGGCCGCGCCATCCCCGTCTGGACGACCGACGATCCCGATCCGGCCGCGGAGAGCTTCCGCGAGCCGGTCTCCGACGAGCCGTGACGGCTCGCTTCTCCAACCGCAAAAGGAAAAACATCGTGGCCCAGATTGGTACATTCACCCGCAACGACGACGGCTTCTTCGGCCGCGTCCGCACGCTCACTCTTGATGTCGAAATGACCGTTCTTCCTACCGAAGGATCGGACGCGGAAAATGCCCCCGAGCATCGTGTCTTCATGGACGGGATGGAGGTTGGCGCAGCCTGGAATCGCACCGGCGACAAGGCCGGCGCCTATCTATCGGTGACGATCGACGATCCATCCTTCGTCGAGCCGATCCGCGCTCGCTTGTTCGAGTCTGACACCAAAAAGAATACGTGGCACCTGCACTGGACGCGCAGGAAGAAGAACGACGGCGAGGCATGACAAGTCATGCGCGGCCATCGTTCTCGCCAATCTTCAGGCTCAATCCCCTTGATCGATCGAGTGCCGGTCAATCCCCTCGACCCGATCGCCATCGGGCGGCCATCGCGCGCAGCGAAGGTCAAGGGCGGCGGTCTGTTTTCCGGCTTTCGGACACATCTTCCCACGATGCCCGTCCGGAAAATGTGGGCCGCCAGCGCAGCCTTGCCCTTGGCCGCAGCGAGTACGATGGCAGGCTGATGGCGGTTCGGGACGGCGGTGCCAGTGCTGCCGTCCCGTCGATCATGACGATGCTGATCGCATGTGCGATGATCACCGTGATGGCGGCTCCCGCGTCGGCCGAACAATCTCCCGGCGACCCGGCAACGGCCACCGCATCGACGCGAGGCAGCCCGCCTGACCGCGCATCATCGTCCGATACATGGGCTGCGCATATCGCGGAAGCCGCGAAGCGCTTCGCCATTCCCGAGCGCTGGATACGCTCGGTCATGGCCGTTGAAAGCGTCAACGATCCGGCCGCGCTCTCGCCCAAGGGCGCGATCGGCCTGATGCAGGTAATGCCTGCGACATGGGCCGAACTGCGAGCCAGGCATGGTCTCGGAAACGACCCGTGGCAGCCGCGCGACAACATCCTCGCGGGCGCGGCCTATCTGCGCGAGATGCACGACCGCTACGGCTCGGTTGCCGCGATGCTGGCCGCCTACAATGCCGGCCCGGCGCGCTTCGATACGCATCTCGCGTCCGGCCGCGCGCTGCCGGCCGAGACGATCGATTACATCGCCAAGATTACGCCGATGATCGACGGAACGGTCGCCATCGCGCCTTCCGTCGGCAGTTCATCACGACGGGCATGGTCCCGTGCGCCGCTCTTCGTTGCGCGTTCGACAGTCCGCACCGGAGACGATCCGGCGGCCACCGATCTTCCTTCCGGTCGCCCTCCAAACGGTCAAGCGATCATCGATCTCTCAGCACTAGTGCCATCCTCGAATGATCTGTTCGTGCTCCGGCCGGAAGCGGAAGGAGACCAGCATTGAATATCGAGCTTTTTCGCATAGTTGGGTGTGCAATCGCAGGCATTGCGGGACGCTGCGGGGTAGCCGGAACCGACCGTAAAGTAAGGCAAGATAAAAAACCGCACATCGCGGCTCGGACGGTCGGTTGGTTTGATTCGCCTTTTTTGAATTTTCCGCACATCGCGGATCATGAGCGCGAGGTGCGCTCCATTTATTTGTTCAGCGATTTCAGAGCAGATCGCACATCGCCGTTTTTTGCGCCATGAGCCACGACGACGATTTCCGCGTCCGGCCAGGCCGCATCCGCACCTCGAAGGCGCAGCGGGCAAAGCCCTTCGTCGCCCAGGCGCTCGCCGCCGCGCAGAAAGCCGGCGGGCGCGTCTCGCGATCCGGAAAGATCGCCTCCGGCCGTGGTCGGGGGTCGAGTTTCGCGCGCGGCCGGGTGGCTTGCATACGCGCCAATCGTCTCATCACCAGCCGCACGCGCTTCTGCACCGTCAAGGCGCTCGTCGTCCGCAACAGGGGCGAACGCGGCCCGCTTACCCGGCATCTCAATTACCTCCGCCGCGATGGCGTCACCCGTGATGGCGAACGCGCGAGGATGTTCGGTCCGGACACCGACGACGCCGACGCGAAGGATTTTACCGAGCGCTGCAAGGACGACCGCCACCACTTCCGCTTCATCGTCTCGCCCGAAGACGCCACCGACCTGGAGGACCTGAAGCGCTTCGCCCGCGAGTTGATGGCGCAGGCAGAGAAGGATCTGGGCACGAAACTCGACTGGGTCGCCGTCGATCACTGGAACACCGACAATCCGCATGTCCATGTCATCCTGCGTGGCCGCACCGACGACGGCCAGGACCTCGTTATCGACCGCGACTACATCAAGAGCGGTATGCGCGACCGGGCGCAGGATCTGGTCACGCAGGAACTGGGACAACGGACCGATCTCGACATCAGCCGCTCGCTGGATCGGCAGATCGAGGCCGAGCGCTGGACGCAGCTCGACCGCCAACTTGTCCGTGACAGGAACGAGCATGGTGTCATCGATGTTGCGCCATCTCCTGATCGCCAGCCCGACGACTACCTGACGCAGAAGGTCAGTCGACTCCGGCACCTCGAACGCCTCGGCCTGGCCGAGACCATCGGCCCCGGCCAATGGATCATCGCCGACGAGGCTGAGGCGACCCTGCGCGAGCTCGGCCAACGCGGGGACATCATCAAGCGCATGCACCGCGCTTTGTCGGAACAGGGTATTGACCGCGGCCCGGCCGACTATGTCCTGTCGGGAGAGACACATGGTCAGCCGGTCATCGGCCGCCTCGTGGAGCGCGGCCTCGACGACGAACTGCGCGGCACCGCCTGGGCGGTGGTCGACGGCATCGACGGCCGCATGCATCACATCCATTTGCCGAATATCGAGGCGGCAGGAGATTCTGCGCCCGGCTCCATCGTTGAACTGCGTAGCTTTGACGATGCGAAGGGCGAGCGACGTGTCGCGCTCGCCGTCCGCTCGGACCTCTCGATCGAGACACAGGCCACGGCGGAAGGCGCCACCTGGCTCGACCGTCAGCTCATCGTCCGAGATCCGGTCGATCTTGGCGGTGGCTTCGGCCTGGAGGTGAAGCAGGCGATGGAGGCCCGCACCGAGCACCTGATCGAGGAAGGGCTGGCGCGGCGCGAGGGTCAGCGCGTCGTCTTCGCCCGTAACCTGCTCGCCACGCTTCGGCAGCGGGAGCTGGATGCGCTCGGCCAAAAACTCGCCAGCGAGACGAACATGCCGTTCCAGCAATCCGCCGCCGGCGAGTATGTCGCCGGCACCTACCGCCAGCGCTTCGCGCTCTCCTCAGGCCGCTTCGCCATGATCGATGACGGGCTCGGCTTCAAGCTCGTGCCCTGGACGCCGTCGATCGACAAGCACATCGGCCAGCACATCTCCGGCGTCGCTCGCGGCGATGGCGGCGTGGACTGGTCCTTCGGACGAAAGCGCGGGTTGGGGCTGTGACCGCCCCATTCCCCTGGTTTTCGCCACCACCCACGCCCCGCCAACTGTAGAATTCTACAGGTGCGCGGCAGAGCATTGGCCATCATTCTCCGCGTAGTGACACAAAAGGAGCTGAGATGGCCGAGACGTTCCCAACAAGCTACTACGCCGTGGAGTTCGGAATTGAGGGACCGGAGCTCTTCACCACACAGGAGGCCGCGCGCGAGGCTGTACACGAGCTGAGGCGCGACCTGTTGAAGACCTGGGACGAGTGCGAGAGCGTTCCTGCGCCCTGGTCGATCGAGAAGATCGAAATCGCTCCGCTCACCGCCGAACGGCTGCTCGCACTGCTCAACAAAGGGCCGTCGAGCATCGCCGCCTCGCGCGAGGTCGTCGAGATCGTCCCATTCCTGCCGTAGCTCAGGTTGCCGACGATTCGGATCGGAGTGCGGGCAGGCGCCGCCTGAGGTCAGGCCGCCGCGACGGGCAAGTATTTTCCGCGACGCCTTCGCTGCACTGCGATCGGCCGCCAAATTGGGTTGAATCCTGCGGATTCCTGGCCCTTCTTCGACATTTTCAGTCGTCGCAGCGAGGTCAGCGCAGCCGTGTCCGCCACCCGCGTCCTCTGGGGCCAGATCATCGTCGTGTTCACGATCGTGCTCGTCGCGGTCTGGGGCGCGACGCAGTGGACGGCCTGGCGGCTCGGCTTCCAGACGCAGCTCGGCTCCCCCTGGTTCGAGGTCGCCGGGTTGCCGGTCTACTATCCGCCGGCGTTTTTCTGGTGGTGGTACTTCTTCGACGCCTATGCGCCGCATGTCTTCATGGAGGGCGGCGCGATCGCGGCTTCCGGCGGCCTGATTGCCATTGCGGTCGCCATAATGATGTCGATCTACCGGGCGCGCGAGGCCAAGGACGTGCGCACCTTCGGCTCCGCCCGCTGGGCCGAGCGCAACGAGATCGAGACAGGACATCTGCTCGGTGACGACGGCGTGGTTCTCGGCCGTTACGAGGATGACTACCTCCGCCATGACGGCGCCGAGCATGTGCTGTGCTTTGCGCCGACACGTTCCGGCAAGGGCGTCGGTCTTGTTGTGCCGACCCTGCTCACCTGGCCAAGCTCGGCCATCGTCCACGACATCAAGGGCGAGAACTGGGAACTGACTGCCGGCCTGCGCTCCCGCTTCGGCCGGGTGCTGCTGTTCGACCCGACCAACACGAAGTCGGCCGCCTACAATCCGCTGCTCGAAGTGCGGCGCGGCGAATGGGAGGTACGCGACGTCCAGAATGTCGCCGACGTGCTGGTCGATCCCGAGGGCTCGCTGGAAAAGCGGAACCACTGGGAGAAGACATCCCATTCGTTGCTGGTTGGCGCTATCCTCCATGTCCTCTACGCCGAAAAGGACAAGACGCTCGCCGGCGTCGCCGCCTTCCTCTCCGATCCGCGAAGGCCGATCGAGTCGACGCTGTCCGCCATGATGACCACGCCGCATCTCGGTGAGAAGGGACCGCATCCCGTCATTGCCAGCGCGGCCCGCGAGCTGCTCAACAAATCCGACAACGAAAGGTCGGGCGTGCTCTCCACGGCGATGAGCTTCCTCGGCCTCTATCGTGATCCGGTGGTCGCCGCCGTCACCAGCCGCTGCGATTGGCGCATCGCGGACATCGTCGCCGAGCAGAAGCCGACCACGCTGTACCTGGTCGTGCCGCCCTCCGACATCTCCCGCACCAAGCCTCTCGTGCGCCTGGTGCTCAACCAGATCGGCCGCCGGCTGACAGAGGATCTGCACGCCAAGGATCGCAACCACCGAGTCCTGATGATGCTCGACGAGTTCCCGGCGCTCGGCCGGCTCGACTTCTTCGAGTCGGCGCTCGCCTTCATGGCCGGCTACGGCATCAAGGCATTCCTGATCGCGCAGTCGCTCAACCAGATCGAGAAGGCCTACGGCGCCAACAACAGCGTCCTTGACAATTGCCATGTCCGCGTCAGTTTCGCGACCAATGACGAACGCACGGCCAAGCGTGTTTCGGATTCGCTTGGCACCGCGACGGAAATGCGCGCCATGCAGAACTATGCCGGCCACCGGCTGGCGCCATGGCTCTCCCATCTCATGGTCTCTCGCTCGGAGACGGCGCGGCCGCTGCTCACCCCCGGCGAAGTCATGCAGCTCCCACCCGACGACGAGATCGTCATGGTCGCCGGCATCCCGCCGGTCCGGGCGAAGAAGGCGCGCTACTACGAAGACGCACGCTTCAAAGAACGTCTGCTGCCGGTGCCGGACAATCCGAATGCCGGCTTCCCGCCCAAGCCCGACGACTGGTCGCCGCTGAAGCCGATCGCAGCGGCCGCCGCGGCAACTAATGCATCCGCCGGTTCCCCGGTCGCGCCGACGGCCACCGGCTCTGCAAAGGCAGCTGCCGCGAAGCAGGACGATGATCCGGCCAATGCCGGGCTGCGCCGTGAGCCCGGCCTCGAGGAGCACAAGGACATCGCACCGGAGCCGAGCAAACAGCCAGCCAACGAGTTCGATCCCGATCAGGACCAACCGCAGGACGATGCCGCGACCAATCGCGATCTCGCCCGCAACATGCGCCAGATGGCGCGGCGGATCGCGATGGACCCCGGCGACGGCATGGAGATTTGAGCAATGCCGCACCGCCACGACCTGCGCCCTGACAAGAAGAAGCGGCTGTCCGTCTATCTCGATCCGGAACTCATGCGCCTGCTCGCTGACTTCGCAGACCGGCGCGAGCAGTCGCGCTCACTGATTGCCGAGGCGGCCATCGCCTCCTTCCTCTCGCCAGATGCCGACGAGCGGCAGGAAGCAGCCATCGCCAAGCGCCTTGACCGCATCGATCGCAACGTCCAGCGCCTCGAACGCGACATCGGCATCGCCAACGAAGCCTTCGCCATCTTCATGCGCTCCTGGCTCACCTCGACCGCATCGCTTCCCGAAACCGCCCAGGCCGCCGCAACCCGCGCCAAGGGCAGCGAGCGCTACGACAAGTTCCTCGAAGTGCTCGGCCGGCGTCTCGCCAAGGGGCCGCGGCTCAGGCAGGAAATGCCGGAAGAGATGCGTTTGGACGTTTCTGACCCAGGTCCGGCATAGGAAAATACGATCCGGCTATAAGGCCGACATGTTACACAACCAAGACGCTATTTACTCGGATGCGTATGCCGAACGGTCTCGAAGCCCGCTGTTACAGAACGCCCGTAGCAGTGGATGAGCACCGTATGATCCGGCACGGTCAAAGTTCTTGCCACCCCCTTGAAAATTCCGAGCCTGGTTCGTCTTCAGATTGCGACTTGAGGCTAGACAGAGCGGCAGCACCGGGCTGTTGAAGGCAGTGAGAATGGAACTGGATAAAGGGACGGTCTTGTTTGTGCTGCTGCCCGAACGTGGTGCGTTCAACGCCAGCTTTGTTCTGGCGAAGGAGTTGCGGGCGAGAGGATATCGGGTCGCTTATCTGGGACCGAAGGACCATTCTGAGCATGTCATCGCCCAAGGCCTCGAATATCTGATCGTAAGTCCCCCCGAGTCACCGAAGGAGGTCTTGCGATTCCGGTTGTTTCGAAAGTGGCGCGAAAAGCGCTCGCGATTTAAGGCAGGCTACCGAGCGTTCCGCGATATTCTCTCCTCTGCCGACGAACAGATCAAGGCCATTGCGCTCCTTGATCCCCTCATGTGGCGGTATGCCGGCCCTCTCTTGGCGAATCGTGTTCCTGTAGTTGGTCTAAACACGACGCTTGCATGGAGGTTCAATCTCGATTTGCCTCCGGTCTTTTCGGATATGTTACCAAATGACGGCTCGCGACTGTTTCAGCGGCTTAGGAACGTGACGGCCTGGATACCAATTCTCCTCAGAGAGTCGTGGTCTCAAATACGTGAGGACGTTAACCGCGTTGCCATCATGGGGCCGCGGCGCGCGTCTCGATATCGAGCAAGGTCGATTGTGGCACAAAATGGCGGTCGCCTCGCCATCGGCGAGTATGGGCCACGGTTGATCGCCCCGGAAGTTGTGCTCGCCCCGGACGAGTTTGATTTCCCCGGCGCGTCACGAACGAACGGGCGCATTTACGCGGGCAGTTGCGTGGATCTGGATCGGCAGGACATTGAGTTCGACTGGTCGCAGATCAACGATGACAAACCTCTGCTGTATTGCTCGCTGGGGACCTATAGTAAAGCCTATCCGAATGCCAAAAGACTTTTCGGCGCTGTGGTCGAGGCATTCAAAGATCGGACAGATTGGCAGCTCGTCGTGCAAATCGGAGATGCAGTGACGGAAGACGAGCTCGGGCCTGTACCTGGCCACATCGTGCTTGCGAAGGCCACGCCTCAGATTGCTCTCTTGCGCCGTGCAGCTTTATTCATCACGCATGGCGGCTTCAGCTCGGTGAGGGAGGCTACGATTCTGGGGGTGCCGATGGTCATCTTCCCCTGCTGGCTCGATCAGCCGGGGACTGCCGCCCGAGTTGTTTTTCACCGGCTTGGTCTGCGTGGTGATATTTCGACGGTCACGAGTGATGACATTGCCGAGCTGGTTCAAGCCGCCCAAGGCGACACTATCCGACAGAATATGGCTGCCATGTCGGAGCGGTTTCTCAGTCAGACCGGGTGCGAGCACGTCGTCGATTGGCTTGAGGCGCATACGCTGCCCGGCGCCGGACGGCCCAAGGATGCTATGCAAGCGGCACAATAGCATCCAACCCGCAACAGTACCCAAAAGACGAGTGGTGAGGATTAGATCAAATGAGTGCAACCGATAATGGAGCGACCAAGGAAGCTGTCCCACTCGACTGCATGCTCTCAGCTTTGGAAGAGCGACGCTCAGTGCCCTTACCCTGGCTGACCCAGCCTGCTCCGACGCGGGCGGAGGTCGAGAGAATCCTGAGTATTGCGGCACGAGTGCCGGATCACGGAGCTTTGGAACCTTGGCGTTTCATTGTTGTCGAAGACCGGGCCAAGTCTGATCTCGCCAGACGCCTGTCCAAGAGCTACGCCGCAGAAAATGCATCCGGTGACTCTGCGCAAATTGAAAAGGCTTGCAGTTCAATCAGTGAGACGCTGGAGAAGTCGCCCCTTATCGTTGTTGTAGTCAGTCGCCCGGACCCAGCTTCAAGGATACCGGAATGGGAGCAAGTGCTGTCCGCCGGAGCGGTCTGTATGAACCTGCTTCTTGCCGCGCGCGCGAGCGGATTCGGCGCAATCTGGCTGACGGGTTGGGCTGCCTATAGTCCCGCCGCATCGCATGTGCTGGGCGCTCAGGTGGGAGAGAAGATTGCCGGAATTCTCCATATAGGGACGCCGACAACGACACCATCGGATCGACGCCGTCCCGACATGGAGCGGATTGTCACTTACTGGGCTCCTGGCCCCAACACCGCATCTTCCTGATCGAAGCTTAAAATTGAGGGCGTTCGGAAAGACCTCCCAGACGGAACGTCGTCTTGTCTCACCGTGACAGGGGCTATTGTATAACGCTCAACAGCCGATGAAAGAGCAATGCACGGTCTCCGTCCATGGGCCGCTTTATTTCTATTCTAAATAGTACCCGTCAAGATAGTATTTACTGAAGTTGTCACTTCCACTCATGTTTTGTACCCTCCGACCGCCACCGTACTCTTTCGGGCAGGGTGCTCGCAATGCGGCGTTTGTGCGGGATGGGATAGATGGATCAGGATCGCAGAGCTATAGGTACCTTCCTGAGCCGCCGCGCCGATCTCCTCGACTATGCCGCGAGCCGCGTGGGCTCGGATCTCGCGGAAGAGGTCGTGCAGGATGCCTTCATCCGCATCTCTACCATCAGGCTGGATGATCCGCGTTGGACGACCGGTCCTCGAGGAGAGATACGTGATCTTCATGCTTATATCTTCGGCGTCGTGCGCAATCTTGCGATCGACCGCATTCGCAGCCGCTCACTTGAGCGTCAGCGCTACGCGCCCGTGGAGCAGCTTGATCTACAGCCAGGCGGCGTTTCGCCAGAGCAAGCCGCGATGGAACGGCAGCAGCTGGATCTCATCGCACAAGCATTGAAAGAACTCCCACCCCGTACCCGGGCAGCATTTACTATGCACAAGGTGCAAGGTCTTCGCCTGAGAGAAATCGCCGATATTTTGGATATTTCAGTCGCACGAGTGGATCAGCTCGTGCGAAACGCTATGCGGCATCTGGCTCAGCAACTTCCTGATCTGACACAATCGAACAATAAGCTTTCCGATTGATTAGTCATATTGCCTTTTCGCCGCCACATCCCTATGGCATAAATGTTGGAAGAAACCAGTCCACCCACCCCTTGTTTAAGACTATGTATGGCAGGAATGACTGACGCCCTTAGGGATCGTGACTGGAACGACGCTTTGACGTGGCTTGACAAGCTGCGCGAACGCCCTGACGATGAAGTGCTGTTGCAGGAATTCGAAGCTTGGCTTGGCGCCGCTCCCGGGCGAGCGGGGATCTGTCGCAAGCTCGGCGACGTTGAGAGGCTCGCTCCCATGTTAGGGGATCTGGTGAATGCCGGTATCGTAGTGGATCGAAAGCCAGGTCGGACGGAGGAAGAGTAGCTGCTGCGCTCTAGCGATCGTGTCTTTGTCGCTGGGCCACGCTGATGCTTAGTTCTGTTTCATTTCCTTGACACACATACGCTCCCCTTCCTCCGTCGGAGACGACAGGATTCTGAGTTGATCGCGGCTAGTGCGGATCGACGAACCTCTCCCTGCGGCTCCCCGCGCCCGCAATATGTTCATCGCTGATTGACTTCCCAGCGCATTGCCGCCGTTTGTGTTCGCCTATTGCTTTAGGTGGAGATAGGCTGCTCGCTCTCGTGCGATTTCGTCAGGGGAGAATGGACGGCGGGGCCACTCCTTGATGAGGAAAAGCAGCGTTTGATCGGCAAAGTGCGGAGAGGCAGGGTCCGACGATTGTCCGTAAGCGAGGAGGGCTTGGACAACGGGACCGTTCTCATCCCAGGTGACGGCTTGCATGTAGCTCGAACCGCCAATGGTGCGATTGGCGTAACCGCCGCGTTGCAATGGGCCAAGGTGCATGAGGTTGAGCACGCCGGCATCACCGAGCCCGCCGTTCAATGGGATAGATCCGACTGTGCTAGGTCGGGTTTGAAGATATCCGAGGCTTGCGTCGAGCTGTATGCCGAGAGCATCGAACTGCTTGCCGGCCTTCGCGATCGCGGCGAGAACGGCGTCTCTCACGGAAGAGCGTTCCACGGCGAGGCCTGTCGGCGTCCGAAGCGGATCAGCTGGGTCGAAAGGGTGCAACCACAGATCAGTCCTGTGGTTCAGCTGCCGCAAAACCTCCCGAAACAGAGCGGCACCGCGGCTTGTCGCATCATCGCGCCGGTCCCAAACCTTGAGCGCCGCGCATGCATCCTGTCCGGTTGACGCTTCCTGCGCATTAGCAGTTTCGCAGATTTCCAGCACGGAATCGAGAATAAGCTCCGCTGCGAAATTTCGATCACTCATGATCATCAGGCGCAGATCGTCGGCCGTGATCTTCCCTTTCTTCTGCTCGATAAGTTCGCGGAGTTGCTTATAACCCATGCGCGTTCGGAAGCCCTGTTCAACTCCGACCTCGCCTACAACTGCCGGATAGCCTGTGAGCGGCTGATCAGGATTGGCGAGCCAAAACGAGTCGTTGCTGTTAAAGACATAGTCCCTCCGCATGACTAGCGGCATGCTTGAGGCTGGCAACACCCCATCTTGGCGCGTTCCCGGTGACATCACCCAGGCGCATTGGCTTCTGGATCCATCTAACACGATTTCACCTGTCTGAGCCGAGCCAGCCTGATCAATTGTCCGCGGTCTGCATCGCTTGAGCATCTCATCCGGAACGTTCGGCACAATTGAGAGGTCGGCATAAAGCGTATTGCCAGCGCGGTCGGCGGCAATTGTGTTGACCCAAGGCGTACCGTGGATGGCGGTCAACGATTGCGCGACAGCTTTGACATCTTTTGCCTGGCTGAGGTCCAGCCACTGGTCCAGCGCTCTTGCGTTGGGAAGCATGGCATCGCGCACGGCGTAAGCATGCGTCTTCGACCAGGCTAGACCGCGCTCCGGATTCATCACAATGGGGCCGAAGCGCGTCATGTAGATCGAGCGATCGAGGCGTCGATGTGAGCCATCGGGAAATCGAGCATCCACCGTGACGCGCCGCTCGACAATCGGCTCCTCCTGTCCGTCATAGACGTAGCGGAGCGGATTTCCCGGGACGAGCTCAAGCTCATAGAGGGTGCTACGCTGCCCCGTAGACACTGTATGTGTCCACGCCACGTCGCGGTTGAATCCGATCACCACCATTGGGAACGGCAAGATCGTGGCGCCCATTACGTCCAGTTTTCCCGGCACCGTAAGGTGCATTTCGTAAAACCGGTTGGATCCTTCCCAAGGAAAATGCGGATTGGCGATGAGTATTCCTGATCGATCATTCGAGAGGTCTTTCCCGATGGCATAGCCGTTGCTGCCAGGAACCTCCTCTTTTTGCCTGTCCATGTGCGGGATCGGTTCCGCACTGTCGGACGGTGGTGATGCGCGTACCACCAACGGAATCATCCCACCTGCGCTCGCCAAGATCATTTTGTCGGCCATCAGGCGATGAATGTCTGCCTCTGATGCGCTTGTGACCCACTCTGAGCCCCTGCATGCAACGGGGAGCGCGGTTGGTGATGTAACCCGGATGTATCGATTATAGCCATCGGCATAGCCGCGAATGAGGTCACGAGCGTCATTCGAGATACCGGCATAAATCGGATTGATCGTCTCGCGGTTCAGGTAGGCTCGGTAGAAGGTGTCGCTGTCGATATTGCTGACACCCGATCCCGCGGATACAGCATCTGGGCCGAAATATTTGGATCGTTCACCCCGCACCGTCAGCAACGTTTCCGCAAGTAGACAGATATTATCCTCTGCGTACGCATACCCGACTCCAAAGCCGAGACTTCGGAAATCATTCGCCTTGATATGCGGGATGTGGAAGCGGGTTCGTGTGATTTCTACGTCTATTGTCCGTGGGAGATCGTCGTACGTGGGCGGCCTCGATATGGATTCGCACAGCGCCGCCGTCGAATACGGGAGGATGGCGGCCACCAGAAGTGAAGACCGAAGCTGCCGAGTGAGTCTTGCGTAAGCCATAGCGGAACCCTTGCTCTCGCTCCGGCTAAATCGTTCGGCAGAGCTCCGATGCAACATTCGTTTGTGACCTAGACGAATCGATTGCCCGATTTTCAAGGTGCCGCCAGTCGGTAGTGCGCCTGAATGCATCCCGGCGACGGTGGCGGAACGCCGCGCCGGTGTGGGTTGCGTCACTTTCTTGAACTCCCCCCTAGAAAAAATCTCCGTTGAATCGTCGTTCATGTGTGTTGGGAGACGAGGCTCTGCTTCTGAGAGCGAAACGACCTCGTCGCTTCCCGAGTGAACCACGCCGAATCACACGAACAAGGGACGGTCGCTGACATGAGTTGGGGTGATGAGAACACGGATTTCATTGTCGTTATCAATCACGAGGAGCAATATTCCATTTGGCCGAGCTACAAGCCGATACCCGATGGGTGGCGTGCTGAGGGAAAGACCGGCAAAAAGGCCGACTGCCTCGCACATATCGACGAGGTCTGGACTGACATGCGTCCACTCAGCTTGCGCAAAGCGCTTGCTGAGCGCGAGGCCAGCACTCAGAACGCCAACTGAGGCGTATCGACATGCGGCCTCTCACCCTACTCTGCCTTCCTTACGCCGGTGGTTCCTCCGCGGTTTTCCGCGACTGGGAAGGTCGGCTACCGTCGTGGATCAAGGTTCGGGCTGTTGATCTGCCGGGCCATGGCGTGCGCACCGGGGAAGCAAGCCTTTCGGAGTGGGAGCCGCTACTCGACTGGCTATTGTCCGAGCTTCGCTGGCTGCGATCACCATTTGCAGTCTTCGGGCATAGTATGGGTGCGCTCGTCGGTTTCGAACTGGCACATGCTCTTCGGCGAGCCGGACGTCCGGGACCAGTCTGGTTTGGCGCATCCGGTTGCACAGCCCCGTCGCGAAGACAACGGGAGATGAAATGGCTGGTCTGCCCCGAAGCTGAACTGGTGGCTGAGCTCCAGAAACTTGGCGGGACACCGCCCGAGCTGCTGCAACACCGGGAACTTCTCGATCTTGTTTTGCCAACACTGCGCAATGATTTTCATCTGTGCGGCAGCTATTCGCGCGCCGATCGCGCCGCGCTCGACTGCCCAATCCTGGTGTTGGGGGGCACTCGAGACACCGATGTCTCCGACCCGAGCGAGAATTTGAGCGCGTGGGCTCTGGAAACGAAAGGGCCGTGCTCTGTCCACATGATCGACGACGGACATTTCTTCATCGATAGCCGTCGCGATGAGGTGCTGGTCAAGCTTGCTCATTCGCTCGCCCATGCCTCCGCGACGCGAGGTGCCTTGTATGCTTGAGGCCCCACGGAAATACGCAAGGAAGGATCCCGCTGCGAGCTGCGAAAGCACCCCTCGGGTCAGTCGTGTCGGCGCTAGTTCTGGAGCATTTGCCTCGAACCCAGTGGCCGGCTTGGCTGAATTCGGTGGAAGGCCTTGCCTGGCACCAAGAACCGCGCATGTCTGGGCGTTCGATGTTGCCAGCAAGGCTGAGCGTCATCTCTTACGATGCATGGCCACCCTGTCTGAGGAGGAAATGCGGAGAGCATCGCATTTCGACCGGCGCCATAACAGAGAAGCCTTCGCCGTCGGTCGCGGAACCGTTCGCAGGATCATCGGCAGTTATATTGGAAGACCGCCATCGTCGATAAGCATCAGCACCGGCGAGTATGGCAAGCCGATGCTCAATCCTCGCCACGGCCTGCATGTCAATTGGAGCCACACTGACACGTTCTGGCTGTTTGCGATCAGCTCGAGCGGTCCGGTCGGTATCGATATCGAGCGCATGGATCCGGGCTTTGATTGGGCGGGGCCGGCCGTGATCGCCTATCATGCGTCGGAGCTGGCTTACCTCTCAGAGGCGCAGGACCCGCGTCCGTTTTTTGATATCTGGACGCGTAAAGAGGCCGTGTTCAAGGGTATTGGCAAGGGGCTCCACGACTCGATGAACTTGACATCAGTCCTTGGGCCAAACGGCACACCATCAGACCTGCTCAGTCTTGGCGAAGCCGGTGAGTGGTCGCTCACTCCATTGCCTGTCCCTGAGCCGTTCGTGGCCACACTGGCGACCAGCTTCATACCCACCAAGGTCCAGTTTCTCGTAGATCGCCGGCTTCAATCGGGTCCGGCGGGCGCGACTGAACAATCATGCGTAGCGCGCTCACAACAAAGGAGAGTCTCTCTGTGACTATTCTCGATTCAATGCAGGATACGTTGGGGCCGTTCTCGCTCGATACATGGAGCAAACAGGGGACGAGCGTCGTCGTGATACGCGCCCACAACGGGGAAGCGCTCTCCGACCATCACGACGTCGCGCACCAGTTCGCCCGCGATCACCTGACGAGGGAGGGAGCCATTCTCTTTCGTGGGTTCGCAAAGGGATCGGTCGGTGATTTCAATGCGTTTGCCCGCAGCTTCGGACATGAACTGGCTTCCTATGAGTTCGCCTCGACGCCGCGGAGCAAAATCGAAAGCGGCGTTTATTCGTCGACAGAGTATCCCGCGGATCAATGGATCCCGCAGCACAACGAACAAGCTTACACGCTGCGCTGGCCATTGAAGATATGGTTTTACTGCGACACGCCAGCGGAGGAGGGTGGGGAAACGCCCGTGGTCGATAGCCGGAGTGTATTCCGGAAACTTCGGCCAGAGTTACGCGACTTATTCGCGCGCAAAAAGCTGATGTATGTGCGGAATTATGGCAACGGCCTCGACTTGCCGTGGCACCAGGTATTTCAAACGGAGCGACGCGAAGAGGTAGAAGCTTTCTGCCACGCGCAGGATATTCAATGGGAATGGTTGGACGACGGCCGCTTGCGGACCCGGCAACTTTGCCAGGCTGTAACAACTCATCCGCTGACGGGCGAGAATCTCTGGTTCAACCAAGCGCATCTGTTCCATGTATCGGGGTTGGCAAAGGACGTCCGAGAATCGCTCCTCGAGATCGTTGAGGAAGAGGACTTGCCTCGCAATGTCTATTTCGGCGACGGCACACCCATCGACGACGAGCTGCTCGACGAAATCCGGACGGTTTATCTCGATGGCCTCTTCGCGTTCCCGTGGGAAGAGGGCGACGTGCTCATGCTCGACAACATGCTGGTGACCCACGGCCGAGCGCCGTTCAAGGGCAAGCGACGCGTGCTCGTCGCCATGGCCGAGACTTTTCCATCCTGACCGCCGTTCAAGGCAACCCGCTGATTTATCCGAAGAGGAGTTATGTTCATGTCTGCGCTTTTCGATTTCACGCCGTACCTCTCCAGGCTCGAGGGGTACCGCGAATTGGTGAAAGAGTTCGCGGATCACGAGGCGTTTCGAAGCGCAGTCGTGGAAGAACTCGAGCTCGACGAAGACTTTTATCGGCGCCCGCTGCGCCCAGAGGACCTGCCGTACATCAAGTTCAAACGCGCGGTTACGCCTGACCGCATCAGCCTGCTGCCCTCGCTCGCTGCGCAGCGTATGCTCCTCTGCATTAATGAGCTGAACGTGGCAAGGCTGCCGCGTGACGGGTCCGATAAGAGTTTCGAAGAATTTCATCGCTTCTACGGAGGCGAAGGCCGCGTACTTGCAGCCCGTGTGAGACCCTTTTTGGAGAACTACGTCTTCAGCCATCTTGCTGAGCCGTTCGAACTTGGCTCCATCGACGCCTGCGTCAACGATCTGAAAGAGTTCCTCCAGGCGGAAGCTGCTGGATGGGCCGAGCTGTTCGGCCTGTTGCAGTATCGGGACTATGTGGAGGAAGGAGTTCGGTTTGTCCTCATCCAGCGCTGGAGCCTGCTGCCATCCAAGCGATCAGCTCTGAGCCGGGCCCTCGCAGCGGGCTTCTTTGATCCTATCGCGACGGATGACCGGCCGCGCCTCACGATCCAAGGCTTCGACGACGAACTCATTCGAAAGCTTGCCGAGAAAGTCGGCGTGACCAAACGCGAGCACTCCTATTGGCAGTTCTACCTGTCGACGAGCCTCGCAAGCGGCAATCTCCTCCATGCGTTTGCAGATCGTCCAGACAGGGCGCTGTCACTTTACGGAGCCGCGTTTGCGGCGGAGGCTGAGCTGATCGCCTTCGGATGCCTGGTAGGACAAGGTCTGGGTCGCCTCGGTCTCGTTGGGGGCCGCGAGATCGGGCTCGAAGTCTCCTCCGCCATCGATGACATTACCGCGCGATTCCGTCGCGTCCTTACGGCGGTGGAGCAGCATTTTGGGGCGCGAGGCGTTGCGGAAGTTGCTCAAGGATTTATGGCAGCCAAGCGTTTGGCGGCTTGTGCCTGGGACGATCTCAACGACCAGGTCCGTTGGATTGCTTCGGTGGATCAATATCGGGATATTGCTCAGGCAATCAGCAAGCGGATAGAAGCTGAACGGCCCGACATCGATCGAGAAACCTTCGTCGAACCTCGGGAGATGTGCTCCACGACCCACGTCCACAATGACCACAGGCTCGTGGTGATCGAGTCGGGCGACATGGTGTTCTGGGCCAATCTGGGGATGACGCTCCGCATGAAGCCGGGCGAGATGGTGTTCGTCCCGAAGGGCCGCTTGCATGGTTCTTCGATCGAGTCGGACGAATGCACCTATCATCAACCCATCATTCCCCCCGAGTGGATTGAGCCGTTGGTGAACGAGCTGCATCAGCGTCGCGCCGCCGAGTAGCGCACAACTCCCGAATAACCAACGTCACGGGCATCATCATGCTGGAATCCGACACATCATCAAAAGCCGCCAAGGCCGCCATATCTCCATGGCGGGAACGTATCGTGCTGGGTGAGCGGGTCGGCAATATCCAGATTCCCGAATGGCTGGGGGACGCTTATCGCCGATTCAGCGAAGACGTCCTCCATCCAGAATTCCCCTGCTTCTTCGGAACCCAGGCCGAGCGCAGAGGAGAGATGTTCTATTCCTTTGTCTCCGAGGCCGATCTCACTCACTTGCCCCGGACGATGATGAAGTTCGCGGAGCTGTCTCAGGACAGGGCAAACGAAAAGAACAATTTTGCACTCTTCTTCGAGCCTGACGAGACGCCGCTCGATCACGACGGATATCGAAAGCGTTTCTGGGGCGTACTTCAATATCTACATGACCACGATCACACCATAACGGCGGATACCGAGGTTCTCGATCCCAGCCATCCGGACTGGGAATTCGAATTCGCCGGAATGCAAATGTTCGTCGTCGCCTGCACTCCTTCGT
The DNA here is from genome assembly GCF_054796155.1 of Phyllobacterium sp. K27. Classification (NCBI taxonomy): domain Bacteria; kingdom Pseudomonadati; phylum Pseudomonadota; class Alphaproteobacteria; order Hyphomicrobiales; family Phyllobacteriaceae; genus Phyllobacterium; species Phyllobacterium sp. K27. The sequence goes on from NZ_CM139240.1 coordinate 1,172,586, forward strand.
ATCAGCGTCGGAGAAGCCGGAATTTGGGGCCTGGCATGATCATGCTGTTCCAGCCCCGAAGCGTCTTCATTGACGCCATCACGCAGCGAGCTATCGGCCCCCAGGCACGCGACCAGGTCCGCAAACGTTTGATCGCATGGGATGGCGTTGCCCATCACCCTGACCTGGGCGTCTATGGCGACCCGGATAACCGTGAGTGGAAGCAGTACTTCCTTTCGGACGACGATGAACCGAATAGAGGCGCGTGTCCGTTTCTTGCTCGCAAGAAAGACCAGGAACTCGCCGCGGAGAAGGCGGCGCGGGCACTTAATGTCCCACTCCACGAGAATGTGGCGACAACGAGTGACGACACGATCGTCAATCGACTGACCTTCCACGCTGCAAATAAACAGGCGGACGTCGCCGTTCGTTTTTTAATCGACGGCGAGACTGGAGCGACCGAGCTTTCGTATTCAGAACTGGATCGAGAGGCGAGAGCGTTCGCGGCCATCTTGAAAGAACGCACGCAGCCCGGCGATCGTGCGGTTCTGATGCTTCCGACTGGGCTGGAATATGTCGTGGCTCTATTCGGTTGTTTCCATGCCGGGGTGATTGCCGTACCAGCATTTCCTCCCTCGGAGCAGGCCGAGCAGGCTTACGATCGTCTCCGATCGATTTGTAACGACTGCTCACCAGCGCTGCTATTGACTGATGAAGCGGGCTTGAACGTCGCCACGTCATTCGTCGACGATGAGGATGTAAGCAGCGCCGAGGTGCTTGTCGTCCGCCGTACCGACTTGGATACTTCAACGTCCTGGACCTCGCCGGTCGGCCAAGAGGCAATCGCATTTCTTCAATATACCTCTGGATCGACTTCGACGCCGAAGGGCGTAATGATCTCTCATGGTAACCTCGCGGCCAACGAACGCCTCATAGGGCGAGCCATGGAGTTCGTCGCGAGCGACGTAATGGTGAGTTGGGCTCCGCTCTATCACGACATGGGGCTGGTAGGCGGGCTGCTCGGCCCAATTTACTATGGCTTTCCGGTGGTGCTCCTTAGCCCTCAGGCGTTTCTCGAACGTCCGTCGCGGTGGCTGAAGGCAATCGCGAACCATAGAGGAACGGTCAGCGGCGGCCCGGACTTTGCGTATCAACTCTGCCTCGACAGGATTAGAGATACGCAGTTGGCTGATCTGGATCTCAGCAGTTGGCGCGTCGCATATTGCGGCGCCGAACCAATCCGCCAACAGACAATGGACGCCTTCGCCGAACGGTTCGCGCCTTCGGGGTTGCGTCGGGAGGCCCTCTATCCTTGCTACGGACTCGCGGAGGGCACCCTGATGGCGACGGGGAGCCGACCGCTCACCGGAGCGAATGCCGCCTGCTTCGATCCTGCGGCTATCGCGCAGCGGCGAGCAATTCCGGCCTCGGTTGGGATCGGAATCATCGACTGCGGCGCTGAGCAACAGGGCCACAGGGTACGCATCGTTGATCCTGAGACACATAGGGAACTGCCGGAAGGTGAGATTGGTGAGGTATGGCTTTCTGGTCCGAGCATTGCGCTGGGATATTGGAATAACAGGCGCGCAAGTCGTGAGACGTTCGTCAAGTCGACTGATCGCGATAGAGAGACCGAACTGCGCACCGGCGATCTGGGTTTCTTGCACGAGGGCAAGCTCTTCATCAGTGGCCGGCTGAAGGATCTCATCATTATCCGAGGCCAGAATGTATACCCGCAGGATGTCGAGTTTACTGTTGGATTGACCGTAGACGGCCTGCGGAAGGGGCGGATCGCTGCTTTCCCTATCGACAGAAGCGGATCTGATAAACTCGGAATTGCAGCGGAGGTCTCGCTCACTGCGCTGAAAAAATTGGGAGCCGACCGAATTATTCGTGCGGTTCGGTCGGCTGCCGCGCGCTTGCACAATGAGGCTCCCTCGCTTGTCCTGCTGCTCAAGCCGGGTGATTTGCCAAGAACATCGAGTGGCAAATTACGGCGGTCCGCATGTTTGCCTTCTTGGCTAAGCGGTGCGCTGCTGCCACTCGCCATCTTTCATGATCAGGTTGACCAAGGGACCGGACGCCCACCCTACGCAGCGCCGGAAACCCCGTTGGAGCGGCTCGTAGCCGCCGCCTGGGAAGAGATTCTCGGGATACGGCCGATCGGTCTTCACGATGATTTTCTCGCGCTTGGAGGGCAGTCTCTTCTCGCCGCTCAGCTGTCGAGTAAGCTGGCGGATGTGATGGGAATTGAAATTCCCACTGCCTTTGCCTTGAAGACCACGACTGTCGGAGAGCAGGCCAAGGCGCTCGCGGACGGAACCGTAACGCTTCCCGGGACCCAAGCCATTGTCGGCCGACAGGACCTGGGTGCGTCGGTGCCACTCACGAGAGAGCAGGAGGCACTTTGGTTTCTTTGGCGGCTCGACCCCTCGAGTATTGCCTACAATGTCGCCAGGACGTTCCAGATCACAGGCAACGTCCGACTGGACGTGTTGCGTCGAGCCGTGGAAAGGGTGGTTGAACGCCATGAGGCGCTTCGCGCACGATTCTCAGAGCACGACGGCGTCGCTCACCAGAGTTTTCTGCCTACCGCTGATTTCGAATGGACGGAGCAAGACCTATCCTCTTTTTCGCCCGAGGAACGGGAAGCACAACAGATCGAATTGCACCTTGCCGCATTGGCGAGACCGTTCGACCTTGCAGCCGATCCTCTCCTTCGCGTGCAATGGATCCGCTTGGGAGAACATGCCGGATCGGTTCAGTTCATCACGCATCACATCGTCGCCGACGCAACATCCGCGGATGTTTTGTTGGCCGATGTGAGCGCCCTATACGAGGAAGAGGTCCGCGGCGCGGAACCTCTATCGGTTTCGCCTCGTATCGGCTTCGGCGACTTTGCATTATGGCAACGAGGTATGTCTGCCGAGCCCGATCAATCGCAGCTGGCATATTGGGTCAACTATCTGGAGAATACCGGACCGCTGATTGAACTGGGGGATCTGCGACGACGGGGCGATGAGTGGAACGGACAGGGTCTTTGCTATCGACACCAGTTCGATCCACAGACGTCGGCAAAGGCGCGTATATTGGCGGCCAGGGCTGGAACAACCACATTCGCTGTTATGCTCGCGGCGTTCCAATGCCTCCTGCATCGCTTCAGTGGCCAGGATGACATTTGTGTCGGAGTTCCGGTGAGTGGCCGTGAAGTTTCGGTGACACGAGCCGTGATCGGCGATTTCGTCCGCTTGCTGGTCATTCGTTCGAAGATGAAAGGACAGGTATCGTTCCGCGAGTTGCTGCGAGAGGCTCATCAGGGTCTCGTCAGTGGCCGACATAATCAGGATGTGCCACTAACCGCCCTGGTTGAGGCGTTGGGCGCCGAGCGTGGTGATGGAGACAATCCGCTCTTCAACGTGACGTTCAATCTGCGCCATTCAAATCCCAACCAGACGCTGCATTTTGCTGACATCGCCGTGGAAGAAATTCGGTTTCAGCATCAACCCGTCGCCTTTGATTTGATGGTTGATGTTGAGGATGGCGACGGATTGTCGGTGTCGTGGTCGTATCGAACGGACCTTTTCGACAGGGAGGTGATTGAAAGCCTCGCCGCAGCCTATGAGGCGATCCTCGGCGCCATCGTGGAGGATGATGTCCTTCTCGCCAATCTTCAGCTCGGCACCGTCGGCATCACTGCGCCGCGCGATGCATTTGCATTCCATGGCGTGACGGAACGGTTCCGGGAACAGGCCGATCATCGCCCGCTGAACATCGCCGTCTCTGACGGTGACGACCGCATCGATTACGCGACGCTTGACGGTTGGTCGAACCGGATCGGCCGACGTCTGAAGGCGCTCGGCACCGCGTCGGAAGAGCGGGTCGGGCTTGCCGTTGAGCGGTCGACCGGCCTGGTGGCAGGCGTGCTCGGGATCCTGAAGGCGGGCGGGGCCTATGTGCCGCTCGACCCGTCCTATCCGGCAGACCGCCTGCGCCACATGATCGAGGATGCCGGTGTGCGCAAGATCATCTGCGATCCGGCCACCGCCGGGACCCTTGGTGATCTTCTGTCCGGCCTCGACGTGGTGCTGGTCACCGATGTCGACGGCGAGAGCGCCGAAGGCTGGGAGGAACCCGTTCATCCCGACCAGCTCGCCTATGTCATCTACACCTCCGGATCCACGGGAACGCCCAAGGGCGTCGGCGTCACGCATGCCAATATCGCCCGCCTGCTCGATGCCACGGCCCGATGGTTCCGCTTCGGGCCCGAGGATGTGTGGACCCTGTTCCACTCCTATGCCTTCGACTTCTCGGTCTGGGAGTTGTTCGGCGCGCTTTGCCACGGCGGCAGATTGGTCGTCGTCCCCCATTGGGTTGCCCGCGATGCGGAAGCCTTCCATCAGCTGCTGCGCGAGGAGAAGGTCACCGTCCTCAACCAGACCCCGTCCGCTTTCCTGCCTCTGATCGATGTCGACGCCAGGGCCGAGCGACCGCTCATCGATCTGCATACCGTCGTCTTCGGCGGTGAGAAGCTGGAGCCTGCGGCGCTCAGGACATGGCTGGAGAAGCGCGGCACGGCTGCGCCGCGCCTCATCAACATGTATGGCATCACCGAGACGACCGTGCATGTCACCTATCGGCCTGTCTCTCTCGACGACACCGCAGATGAGGCCCGTTCGCTGATCGGCGAACCCATCCCCGACCTGTCGCTTGCCGTGCTTGATGCCGATCTCAACGTCGTGCCGCTCGGTGCGACCGGCGAACTGCATGTCGGCGGCGCCGGCCTTGCCCGCGGCTATCTCGGCCGTCCGGGCCTCACCGCCGAACGCTTCATCCCGGACCCGTCGGTTCCCGGTTCCCGGCGGCAGGCTCTACCGCTCCGGCGACCTTGCCCGCCGGTTGCCCGACGGCGAGCTGGAATATATCGGCCGCAACGACTTCCAGGTGAAGATCCGTGGCCACCGCATCGAGCTCGGCGAGATCCAGGCGGCGCTGCTCGCCCATCCGGACGTGCGCGAAGCGGCGGTGCTGGCCATCGACGATCACGACGGTGGCAAGCGTCTGGCCGCCTATGTCGTGGCCGCCGGATCGGAAGAGCAGGAGCCCTCGGCCGAGGATCTGCGCGCGCATCTCGCCGATCGCCTGCCGGCCTATATGGTGCCTTCCGCGGTCGTCTTCCTCGACGCCATGCCGCTCACCGTCAACGGCAAGCTGGACCGCAGGGCACTGCCCGAGCCGGAGACCGCGCTGATCACCGAACGGGTGGCGCCGCGCAACGAGACGGAGGCACGTCTGCTGGCGGTGTGGAAGGCGGTGCTGAAGCGCGACGATATCGGTGTCACCGACAACTTCTTCATGCTCGGCGGCGATTCGATCCTGTCGCTGCAGATCATCGCCCGGGCGAGAGCCGCCGGTCTCAAGCTCACCCCGAAGCAGGTGTTCGAGGCGCCCCGCATCGACCTGCTGGCGACGGTCGCGGAAGAAGCCTTCGATCCGATCCAGCTTTATACGCCTGAGGAACAGGCCGAAGGCACTCGCTTCCCGCTTGCGGGTCTGAGCCAGCCGCAACTTGAGCTTCTGAACCTGCCGCTCGACGATGTGCAGGACATCTATCCGGCAACCCCGGTGCAGCAGGGCCTGATCTTCCACTCGATGCTGCAGGGCGAGGGCGTCTACATCTATCAGCTCCGCCTCGGCCTGTCGGGGGATCTGGACCGGGATGCGTTGCGCAATGCCTGGGCTTCGGCGATCGCCCGTCACGACATCCTGCGCACCCACTTCGAATGGCGCCATGGCGGCGAGGCGCTGCAGGTGGTGCATCGATCCGTGCCGCTGCCCTATGCCGAGCACGACTGGTCGGCCGAGACGGCGGCCAGCTACGAGGAGAAGCTCGCGGCATGGCGTGCCGACGACCTCGCGCGCGGCTTCGACCTTGCCGAGGCGCCGCTGATGCGGGTCAACCTGTTCGCCCGTCCCGACGGCGGCCACGACCTGATCTGGACCAATCACCATGTGCTCACCGACGGCTGGGGCACCGCCCAGCTGATGGGCGAGATCATCCAGGACTACGGCGCAAGACGCGAGGGCCGCACCGCCGACCTGCCGTCACCGGCGCCCTATCGCGACTATCTGGCCTGGCTGCGCCGCCAGCCGTCGCCCGAAGCGTGGTGGCGGGCGCAGATCGAGCGGCTCGACGAGCCGGCGACACTGACCCAGAGCCTGGGGCGGCCGCGCCACCCCGAACCCGGCGTGCATCACCGGCGCACCGTCATCGACGCCGATCTGGCCGAGCGGCTGCGTCAGGCGGCCCAGACCCATCAGGTGACGCTGAACACGCTGATGCAGGGAGCATGGGCGATCCTGCTGTCGCGCTACGGCAACCGGCCGCAGGTGGCCTTCGGGGCCACGGTCTCGGGACGGCCTGCCGAACTGCCCGGCGTCGAGCGCATGCTCGGGCTGTTCATCAACTCGCTGCCGGTCTTCGTCGACGTGCCCGGCGCGGCCAGCGTCGGCCCATGGCTGCGCGACCTGCAGGCCCGCAACACCGAGCTTCGGGCCTATGAGCACACCCCGCTCGCCGATCTGCAGCAATGGACCGGGCGCACCGGCGATGCCCTGTTCGACACCCTCGTCGTCTTCGAGAACTATCCCGTCGATCAACACCTTGTGCGTGGGGACGGTGCCTTTGCAGTAAAGGATCTCGTCGAGCACACCCACTACCCCCTTGCATTGCGCATCCTGCCGGACCCCGAAATGGAAATCGAGTGGTCATGGGACGGTGAGAAAATTGGGGGAGACGTCATAGAGCGAATCGATGCCGAGTTCAGATCGGTTCTGCGTGAATTGAGCAGGCCGGACGACGCGGACTTTCAAATAGCTACTCTTCAGGAGCCGCCTCTCGCTGACCGCGAGTTCCGTACACGGGAATTCCAGGCACTCATTCCCCGCATTGGATCGCAGGCTGACGCTCATCCGGAAGCGGAGGCTGTTTCGTGCGAGGGCGAGCGTATCTCTTATGGCGAACTTGACGGTTGGTCGAACCGGATCGGGCGGCGTCTGAAGAAGCTCGGCATTATGCCGGAAGAGCGTGTCGGTCTTGCCGTTGAGCGTTCGATCGGCCTGGTCGCCGGCCTGCTCGGCACGCTGAAGGCCGGCGGCGCCTTCGTGTCGCTCGATCCCACCTATCCGGCCGATCGCCTGCGCCACATGATCGTGGATGCCGGTGTCAGCAAGATCATCTGCGATCCGGCCACCGCCGGGACCCTTGGTGATCTTCTGTCCGGCCTCGACGTGGTGCTGGTCTCCGAGGTGGATGCCGAGAGCGCCGAAGGCTGGGAGGAACCCGTTCATCCCGACCAGCTCGCCTATGTCATCTACACCTCCGGCTCGACCGGCATGCCCAAGGGGGTGGCGATCAGCCATCATGCCCTCAGCCTCCATCTCGACGACTTCCTCGATACCTATCGGATCGGGCCAGAGGACAAGGTTCTCCAGTCCTCCACCATCAACTTCGACGTCGCCCTGCACGAGCTGCTGCCGGCACTGACCCAGGGCGGACAGGTGCTCATGCGCGGGCCGCAACTGTGGGATCTTGCCACGCTCACCCGCAAGCTGGCGGAAGAGAAGGTGACCTTCTCCCGCATCCCCACGGCCTATTGGCAACAATGGCTGCACGACCTTCCCGAGGAGATGCCGGCGTTGCGTCAGGTGACGGTGGGCGGCGAGGGCCTGCCCGGCGATGCGCTGAAGCGCTGGCAGGAAGGACCGCTCAGCCACATCCATCTCGACAATCTCTACGGTCCCACCGAGACCACCATCGCCTGCCTTTATCGCCGGACGGAGGCATCCGACGGCGACGACGTGACCGTCAACATCGGCGTCCCCTATCCGTCGCGCAGTGCGTTCGTGATGGACCGTGACGGCAACGAGGCGCCGGTCGGTGGTCTGGGCGAGCTGTGCATCGGCGGCGAGACGCTGGCGCGGGGTTATGTCGGCAAGCCGGGCTTGACGGCGGAGCGCTTCGTGCCCGATCCGACGCGACCGGGCGGCAGGCTCTACCGCAGCGGTGATCTGGTGCGCCAGCGGCCCGACGGTGTCGTCGACTTCCTCGGCCGTCTCGACAACCAGATCAAGCTGAGGGGCTTCCGCATCGAGCTCGGCGAGATCGAAGCGGCGCTGCGTGCCGCTCCCGGCGTGCGTGACGCGGTTGCCGTCATCGCCGGCGAGGGCGAGCACAGGCACATTCTCGCCTATGCCGCCGGAGAGGCGGACGCCGACGATCTGCGCTCACGTCTGGAACAGGCGCTTCCCGGCTACATGGTGCCGTCTTCCGTCATGGTGCTCGACGCGTTGCCGCTGATGCCGAACGGCAAGATCGACAGGAAGGCGCTGCCGGAACCGGACGGGCAGTCGGAACGGACGATCGTGGCGCCGCGCAACGAGACGGAGGCACGTCTGCTGGCGGTGTGGAAGGCGGTGCTGAAGCGCGACGATATCGGTGTCACCGACAACTTCTTCATGCTCGGCGGCGATTCGATCCTGTCGCTGCAGATCATCGCCCGGGCGAGAGCCGCCGGTCTCAAGCTCACCCCGAAGCAGGTGTTCGAGGCGCCCCGCATCGACCTGCTGGCGACGGTCGCGGAAGAAGCCTTCGATCCGATCCAGCTTTATACGCCTGAGGAACAGGCCGAAGGCACTCGCTTCCCGCTTGCGGGTCTGAGCCAGCCGCAACTTGAGCTTCTGAACCTGCCGCTCGACGATGTGCAGGACATCTACCCGGCAACCCCGGTGCAGCAGGGCCTGATCTTCCACTCGATGCTGCAGGGGGAGGGCGTCTACATCTATCAGCTCCGCCTCGGCCTGTCGGGGGATCTGGACCGGGATGCGTTGCGCAATGCCTGGGCTTCGGCGATCGCCCGTCACGACATCCTGCGCACCCACTTCGAATGGCGCCATGGCGGCGAGGCGCTGCAGGTGGTGCATCGATCCGTGCCGCTGCCCTATGCCGAGCACGACTGGTCGGCCGAGACGGCGGCCAGCTACGAGGAGAAGCTCGCGGCATGGCGTGCCGACGACCTCGCGCGCGGCTTCGACCTTGCCGAGGCGCCGCTGATGCGGGTCAACCTGTTCGCCCGTCCCGACGGCGGCCACGACCTGGTCTGGACCAATCACCATGTGCTCACCGACGGCTGGGGCACCGCCCAGCTGATGGGCGAGATCATCCAGGACTACGGCGCAAGACGCGAGGGCCGCACCGCCGACCTGCCGGCTCCGGTCCCCTATCGCGACTATCTGGCCTGGCTGCGCCGCCAGCCGTCGCCCGAAGCGTGGTGGCGGGCGCAGATCGAGCGGCTCGACGAGCCGGCGACGCTGACCCAGAGCCTGGGGCGGCCGCGCCACCCCGAACCCGGCGTGCATCACCGGCGCACCGTCATCGACGCCGATCTGGCCGAGCGGCTGCGTCAGGCGGCCCAGACCCATCAGGTGACACTGAACACGCTGATGCAGGGAGCATGGGCGATCCTGCTGTCGCGCTACGGCAACCGGCCGCAGGTGGCCTTCGGGGCCACGGTCTCGGGAAGGCCTGCCGAGCTGCCCGGCGTCGAGCGCATGCTCGGGCTGTTCATCAACTCGCTGCCGATCTTCGTCGACGTGCCCGGCGATGCCAGCGTCGGCCCGTGGCTGCGCGACCTGCAGGCCCGCAACACCGAGCTCCGGGCCTATGAGCACACGCCGCTCGCCGATCTCCAGCAATGGACCGGGCGCACCGGCGATGCCCTGTTCGACACCCTCGTCGTCTTCGAGAACTATCCCGTCGATCAGGAGCTGCGCAAGGCCGACACCGGTCTCGCCACCACCGCCCGCCGACACAGCCGAGAAGACACACTATCCGCTCACCGTCACCGTCGTTCCTGGCGGCGCCGTCGAGATCAAATGGTCCTGGGACGGCCAACGCCTCGACGCCGATACAGTCGGGCAGATCGGCACGGATTACGCCGAGATCCTGACCTCCCTCGCTGGCGCATTGGATGCCGGCGAGCCGCTCCGCACGGTCCGGCCAAAGGTGGAGGCGCCATATGCGCCGCTCGCCGATCATCCGTTCCGGGCGGTGATCGACCGCATCACGGAGCAGGCTGCGCTTCGTCCGCAAGCCGAGGCGCTCACCTGCGAGGGCGAGCGGATCAGCTACGGCGAACTCGACGGCTGGTCGAACCGGATCGGTCGACGTCTGAAGGCGCTCGGCACCGCGTCGGAAGAGCGGGTCGGGCTTGCCGTTGAGCGGTCGACCGGCCTGGTGGCAGGCGTGCTCGGGATCCTGAAGGCGGGCGGGGCCTATGTGCCGCTCGACCCGTCCTATCCGGCAGACCGCCTGCGCCACATGATCGTGGATAGCGGGCTTACCAAGGTGGTCGCCGATGCGGCGAGCGCCGAGGTATTGGGTGATCTGTTGACCGGTCTCGACGTGGTGCTGGTCACCGACGTGGATACCGAGAGCAGCGCGGGCTGGGATGAACCGGTCCATGCCGACCAGCTCGCCTATGTCATCTACACCTCCGGATCCACGGGAACGCCCAAGGGCGTCGGCGTCACGCATGCCAATATCGCCCGCCTGCTCGATGCCACGGCCCGATGGTTCCGCTTCGGGCCCGAGGATGTGTGGACCCTGTTCCACTCCTATGCCTTCGACTTCTCGGTCTGGGAGTTATTCGGCGCGCTTTGCCACGGCGGCAGATTGGTCGTCGTCCCCCATTGGGTTGCCCGCGATGCGGAAGCCTTCCATCAGCTGCTGCGCGAGGAGAAGGTCACCGTCCTCAACCAGACCCCGTCCGCTTTCCTGCCTCTGATCGATGTCGACGCCAGGGCCGAGCGACCGCTCATCGATCTGCATACCGTCGTCTTCGGCGGTGAGAAGCTGGAGCCTGCGGCGCTCAGGACATGGCTGGAGAAGCGCGGCACGGCTGCGCCGCGCCTCATCAACATGTATGGCATCACCGAGACGACCGTGCATGTCACCTATCGGCCTGTCTCTCTCGACGACACCGCAGATGAGGCCCGTTCGCTGATCGGCGAACCCATCCCCGACCTGTCGCTTGCCGTGCTTGATGCCGATCTCAACGTCGTGCCGCTCGGTGCGACCGGCGAACTGCATGTCGGCGGCGCCGGCCTTGCCCGCGGCTATCTCGGCCGTCCGGGCCTCACCGCCGAACGCTTCATCCCGGACCCGTCGGTTCCCGGCGGCAGGCTCTACCGCTCCGGCGACCTTGCCCGCCGGTTGCCCGACGGCGAGCTGGAATATATCGGCCGCAACGACTTCCAGGTGAAGATCCGTGGCCACCGCATCGAGCTCGGCGAGATCCAGGCGGCGCTGCTCGCCCATCCGGACGTGCGCGAAGCGGCGGTGCTGGCCATCGACGATCACGACGGTGGCAAGCGTCTGGCCGCCTATGTCGTGGCCGCCGGATCGGAAGAGCAGGAGCCCTCGGCCGAGGATCTGCGCGCGCATCTCGCCGATCGCCTGCCGGCCTATATGGTGCCTTCCGCGGTCGTCTTCCTCGACGCCATGCCGCTCACCGTCAACGGCAAGCTGGACCGCAGGGCACTGCCCGAGCCGGAGACCGCGCTGATCACCGAACGGGTCGCGCCGCGCAACGAGACGGAGGCACGTCTGCTGGCGGTGTGGAAGGCGGTGCTGAAGCGCGACGATATCGGTGTCACCGACAACTTCTTCATGCTCGGCGGCGATTCGATCCTGTCGCTGCAGATCATCGCCCGCGCCAGGGCCGCCGGCCTCAGGCTCACCCCGAAGCAGGTGTTCGAGGCGCCCCGCATCGACCTGCTGGCCACACTGGCCGAGCCGTCCGGCTTCGACCCGGCGCTGCAGAAGGAGGTCGAGGGCGAACTGCCGCTGACGCCGATCGAGGCCTGGTTCTTCGAACGCCATGCCGTGCCGCCGTCGCACTGGAACCAGTCGGTGCTGCTCAAGGCGAAGGGCGGTCTCGACGCAACGGCATTGTCGGCGGCGATCGACGCGATCGTGCGGCGCCACGACGCGCTGCGGCTGCGCTTCATGGGCGCCTGCGACCAGCAATGGCACCAGTGGCTGTTCAGGGACGACGGCGAGGAAGCCTCCGTGCTGGAGATCATCGACCTTGCCGGCGAGCGCGACTGGAAGGAACGGCTGAAGGAAGAGGGCGAGCGCATCCAGCGCAGTCTCGACCTGAGCACCGGGCCGCTGATGCGGGCGGGCTACTTCACGCTGCCCGACGGCGACGGCCGGCTGCTGCTGGCCATCCACCATCTCGCCGTCGACGGCGTCTCCTGGCGCATCATCCTGGAGGACCTTCAGGAGGCCTATGGCCGGGCCGAGGCCGGCGAGGTCATCACCCTGCCGTCGCGGACGACGCCGTGGAGCGTGTGGGCGACGAAGCTCGGCGCCTATGCGGCAAGCCCCGAGGTCACCGCCGAGCTCGGCTGGTGGCGCGGCCAGCTTGACGGCGCGATAGCGGAGCTGCCGATTGATGAGCCGGAAGACGCCGACCGCACGATCGCTGCCAGCAGCGTCGTCGGCATCGGCCTCGACCGCAAGCGCACCCGCCAGCTGTTGCAGGAGGCGCCGCGCGCCTATGGCACCCAGGCCGACGAGGTTCTTCTCGCAGCGCTGGCCCGCACCATCTCGGAATGGTCCGGCAAGGATGGCGTCCTGATCGAGCTCGAGGGCCATGGCCGCGAGCACGTCATCGACGAGGTCGACCTCAGCCGCACGGTCGGCTGGTTCACCACCCAGTTCCCGGTCTGGCTGGAGGCGCATGCCGATCCGAGAGAGGCGCTCATTGCCGCCAAGGAACGGCTGCGGTCGATCCCCGACAAGGGCTTCCGCTTCGGGCTTCTGCGCCACCTTGCCGACGATCGCATCCGTGCCGAGGTCGCGGCGCTGCCCGTGCCGAAGATCGGCTTCAACTATCTCGGCCAGTTCGATCAGGCGATCGACAAGGGCGGCCGCTTCGGCTTCGCCACCGAGAGCGCCGGCGCATCCGTCGATCCCGCCTCGGCGATGAGCCATGTTCTCGATCTCAACGGCCTCGTTGCCGACGGCAAGCTGTCGCTGTCCTGGCGCTTCAGCCCCGGCGTCATCGCCGAGGAGACCGTCCGCGATCTGGCCGCGGCCTTCGAGCAGAACCTCGCCGCGCTGATCGACCATTGCAGCACGGCCAGGCCGACCCGCACCGCCTCCGACTTCCCGCTTGCGGGTCTGAGCCAGCCGCAACTTGAGCTTCTGAACCTGCCGCTCGACGATGTGCAGGACATCTATCCGGCAACCCCGGTGCAGCAGGGCCTGATCTTCCACTCGATGCTGCAGGGCGAGGGCGTCTACATCTATCAGCTCCGCCTCGGCCTGTCGGGGGATCTGGACCGGGATGCGTTGCGCAATGCCTGGGCTTCGGCGATCGCCCGTCACGACATCCTGCGCACCCACTTCGAATGGCGCCATGGCGGCGAGGCGCTGCAGGTGGTGCATCGATCCGTGCCGCTGCCCTATGCCGAGCACGACTGGTCGGCCGAGACGGCGGCCAGCTACGAGGAGAAGCTCGCGGCATGGCGTGCCGACGACCTCGCGCGCGGCTTCGACCTTGCCGAGGCGCCGCTGATGCGGGTCAACCTGTTCGCCCGTCCCGACGGCGGCCACGACCTGATCTGGACCAATCACCATGTGCTCACCGACGGCTGGGGCACCGCCCAGCTGATGGGCGAGATCATCCAGGACTACGGCGCAAGACGCGAGGGCCGCACCGCCGACCTGCCGTCACCGGCGCCCTATCGCGACTATCTGGCCTGGCTGCGCCGCCAGCCGTCGCCCGAAGCGTGGTGGCGGGCGCAGATCGAGCGGCTCGACGAGCCGGCGACACTGACCCAGAGCCTGGGGCGGCCGCGCCACCCCGAACCCGGCGTGCATCACCGGCGCACCGTCATCGACGCCGATCTGGCCGAGCGGCTGCGTCAGGCGGCCCAGACCCATCAGGTGACGCTGAACACGCTGATGCAGGGAGCATGGGCGATCCTGCTGTCGCGCTACGGCAACCGGCCGCAGGTGGCCTTCGGGGCCACGGTCTCGGGACGGCCTGCCGAACTGCCCGGCGTCGAGCGCATGCTCGGGCTGTTCATCAACTCGCTGCCGGTCTTCGTCGACGTGCCCGGCGCGGCCAGCGTCGGCCCATGGCTGCGCGACCTGCAGGCCCGCAACACCGAGCTCCGGGCCTATGAGCACACGCCGCTCGCCGATCTCCAGCAATGGACCGGGCGCACCGGCGATGCCCTGTTCGACACCCTCGTCGTCTTCGAGAACTATCCCGTCGATCAGGAGCTGCGCAAGGCAGACACCGGCCTCGCCACCACCGCGGCCGACACAGCCGAGAAGACACACTATCCGCTCACCGTCACCGTCGTTCCTGGCGGCGCCGTCGAGATCAAATGGTCCTGGGACGGCCAACGCTTCGATGACGATGCCATCGGGCAACTGGAGGAGCATTACCGGAATCTGCTTGCCGCGCTCACAACAGCTGACCGCGGGTCCATCGACCAGCTCGCAATGCTCGGCCGTGAGGAGGAGCGCAGCCTCGTCGCTGACTGGAACGACACCGTTACGTCATTCGGCCCAGTCCGTTACGTCCATGAGCGCATCGCCGCTCAGGCCGAGCGGACGCCCGATGACGTCGCCATCCGACACGGCGGTGAGCACCTCACTTACCGGGAACTCGAGGAGCGGGCTATCCGGCTCGCCAGCACGCTGCAAGAGCATGGTGCCAAGCCCGACACGATCGTCGGGCTTGGCCTGGAGCGTTCCATCGACATGATCGTGGGGGCTGCTCGCCATCCTCAAGACCGGTGCAGCCTATCTGCCTCTCGATCCTCGTCTTCCGCAGGAGCGGATCGCCTACATGGTCGAGGATGCTGGCGCGGCCATTGTCGTGTCGAGTGCGCGCCATGCCGGGCTCCTTGCCGCGGACATCGTCCGCATCGATGTCGATCAGCTCGGTCCGATAGGCTCTGGACTGCTGCCTGTCACGCAGCACCCTGACCAGCTCGCCTACGTCATCTACACCTCCGGTTCGACCGGCATGCCCAAGGGCGTGATGATCACCCATGCCGGCCTGCACAACTATGTGAGCTATGGCGAGGCTGCTTATGCTCCAGGCTCCGGAAGCGGCGCCCCGGTCAACACCCCGCTCAGCTTCGACGCCACCGTCACCAGCATCCTGTTGCCGCTGCTTGCCGGCAAATGCCTGTGGCTCGTTGGTGAAGACAACGAGATCGAAGCCCTCGCAGAGCTCCTCCAGGGCGACCACGACTTCAGTCTGGTGAAGCTCACGCCTGCGCATCTCGATGCGCTCGCACATCTGATCCCGTCGGGGAAGCTCGCCGGTCAGGCGCACGCTTTGGTCATTGGCGGCGAGGCGCTTCGTGCAAGCACCGTTGCCTCGTGGCGCAACCATGCCCCGGCGACACGGCTGATCAACGAATATGGCCCGACCGAGACGGTGGTCGGCTGCATCGTTCATACCGTCACAGAGAGCGATAGTCAGACCGGCGACGTTCTGATCGGACGGCCGATCGCCAACACCCGCATCCTCGTGCTCGACCATGAAGGACACCTGTCTCCGCTCGGCGCGGTCGGCGAGATCTGCATCGGCGGAGCAGGACTGGCGCGCGG
Organism: Phyllobacterium sp. K27; assembly: GCF_054796155.1. Lineage (NCBI taxonomy): Bacteria > Pseudomonadati > Pseudomonadota > Alphaproteobacteria > Hyphomicrobiales > Phyllobacteriaceae > Phyllobacterium > Phyllobacterium sp. K27. The sequence goes on from NZ_CM139240.1 coordinate 1,188,268, forward strand.
CTATCTCAGCCGCCCCGGCCTCACCGCCGAGCGCTTCGTGCCCGATCCTTTCGGAAACGGCGAGCGCCTCTATCGCTCAGGCGACATTGCCCGCAGGCTTCCCGACGGTTCGCTCGAATATCTCGGCCGGGCGGACGATCAGGTGAAGATCCGCGGCTATCGCATCGAACTCGGTGAGGTTCAGGCCGCGCTCATTGCCCACCCGCAAGTGCGGGAGGCTGCGGTTATCGCCCTCGACGATCACGATGGCGGCAAGCGCCTTGCGGCCTATGTCGTTCTAGCCACAGAAGGGCCGGGCTCCTTAGAGGAAGACCTGCGCCGGCATCTCGCCGATCGCCTGCCCACCTACATGATGCCTGCGGCCTTTGTGTTCCTCGACGCCATGCCGCTCACCGTCAACGGCAAGCTCGACCGCAAGGCGCTGCCGGCACCCGAGACAAGCTCCAGCCGGATCTATGTCGCTCCGGCGACGGCGATGGAGAAGCGCCTTGCCCGCATCTGGCACGACGTGCTGCGGATCGACGCCGTCGGTGCCCTCGACAACTTCTTCGAACGCGGGGGTCACTCGCTTATTGCCGTTCGCGTCCTGTGGCGCATCCGACAGGACCTGCATCGCGACATCCCGCTCCGCCTCATCTTCGAAACGCCGGTCTTGCGCGATCTGGCCGCCGAGTTGGAGAAGCTTCCCGGCGTCGACGCCGAGATCGCCATCCTGCCACGGTCGGCGGGCCAGAACCGTGTCGCGCTCTCGCATGCGCAGGAGCGGTTGTGGTTCCTGTGGCGTCTGGAGCCGGACAGCCCCGCCTACAACATCGTCGGAGCGGTCCGTCTCGATGGTATTTTGAACGTGCCGGCGCTGCGCACTGCGGTGACCGGCCTGGTGCGGCGTCACGAGAGCCTGCGCACCCGCTTCGAGGACATCGACGGCACCGCCTGGCAGGTCATCGAGCCGGAACCCGTCTTCGGCTGGACCGAGCACGACCTTGCCGCCATCACCGATCATGAGGCCCGTGAGGCGGCGATGAGGGAAGGCCTCGACCGCGCCGCCCAGACACCCTTCGACTTGGAGCAGGGACCGCTGCTGCGGATCGAGCTGTTCCATCTCGGCGAGCAGGAGCACGTCCTCCATTTCGCCATGCACCACATCGTCTCCGACGGCTGGTCGATCGACATCCTGGTGCGCGAGTTCTCCGCCTTCTACGAGGCCGCCCTCGATGGCCGCCAGCCCGACCTGCCGGAACTGCCGATCCAGTATGCCGACTATGCGCTGTGGCAGCGTGAATGGCTCGACGACGAGGCGCTGAAGGGCCAGCTCGACTACTGGAAGAACCGCCTCGGCGATGAACATCCCGTCCTCCAACTGCCAACGAGGTCCGCCGGCGCACAATCAAGCCCGGAGATCCGTCAGGGTGGAACGAAGGAGTTGGTGTTGGATCCTGAGACGGTAACCGCTCTGCGGCAGGCCTCAGCTGAGCGGCAAGTCGCACTGTTCCCATTCCTGCTGGCCGCCTTCGACGTGCTGCTCTATCGCTACTGCAACGAGAGCGATATCCGGGTCGGGGTTCCCGTCGCCGGCCGCCAGCGTGTCGAGACCGAGGGCCTGATCGGCTTCTTCGTCAACACGCTCGTCATCCGCTCCGACGTGCGCGGCGACATGACCTTCGGGGAGCTGCTCGATCAGGTCCGCGACCGTGTCCTCGAAGCGCAGGCCAATCAGGACCTGCCGTTCGCAAAGCTCGTCGAGGCTCTCCAGCCCGAGCGTGTCCTCGGCCAGACACCGCTTTTCCAGGTCATGTTCAGCTTCGTGAATAGGGATCGGAGAGATTCGTTTTCACTTACCGGCATCGACTCGCGGCGCGAGTCCGTCGCTGGCAAGACGGCACAGTTTGATCTCACCTTCCAAGTCATCGATGACGGTGAGTCATTCCGCTGCATGCTCGACTATCATGCGGCGGTCATTGATGAAGGAACCGTCACGCAGGTCGGACAATCTTATCAGGACCTGCTGCGCCAGGTCATTCATGACAACAACATCCGGGTCGCCGAATTGCACGTCGATCCAGAGGTCGCCGGCATTACTGCGCCGCGCGATGCATTTGCATTCCATGGCGTGACGGAACGGTTCCGGGAACAGGCCGATCATCGCCCGCTGAACATCGCCGTCTCTGACGGTGACGACCGCATCGATTACGCGACGCTTGACGGTTGGTCGAACCGGATCGGCCGACGTCTGAAGGCGCTCGGCACCGCGTCGGAAGAGCGGGTCGGGCTTGCCGTTGAGCGGTCGACCGGCCTGGTGGCAGGCGTGCTCGGGATCCTGAAGGCGGGCGGGGCCTATGTGCCGCTCGACCCGTCCTATCCGGCAGACCGCCTGCGCCACATGATCGAGGATGCCGGTGTGCGCAAGATCATCTGCGATCCGGCCACCGCCGGGACCCTTGGTGATCTTCTGTCCGGCCTCGACGTGGTGCTGGTCACCGATGTCGACGGCGAGAGCGCCGAAGGCTGGGAGGAACCCGTTCATCCCGACCAGCTCGCCTATGTCATCTACACCTCCGGATCCACGGGAACGCCCAAGGGCGTCGGCGTCACGCATGCCAATATCGCCCGCCTGCTCGATGCCACGGCCCGATGGTTCCGCTTCGGGCCGAGGATGTGTGGACCCTGTTCCACTCCTATGCCTTCGACTTCTCGGTCTGGGAGTTGTTCGGCGCGCTTTGCCACGGCGGCAGATTGGTCGTCGTCCCCCATTGGGTTGCCCGCGATGCGGAAGCCTTCCATCAGCTGCTGCGCGAGGAGAAGGTCACCGTCCTCAACCAGACCCCGTCCGCTTTCCTGCCTCTGATCGATGTCGACGCCAGGGCCGAGCGACCGCTCATCGATCTGCATACCGTCGTCTTCGGCGGTGAGAAGCTGGAGCCTGCGGCGCTCAGGACATGGCTGGAGAAGCGCGGCACGGCTGCGCCGCGCCTCATCAACATGTATGGCATCACCGAGACGACCGTGCATGTCACCTATCGGCCTGTCTCTCTCGACGACACCGCAGATGAGGCCCGTTCGCTGATCGGCGAACCCATCCCCGACCTGTCGCTTGCCGTGCTTGATGCCGATCTCAACGTCGTGCCGCTCGGTGCGACCGGCGAACTGCATGTCGGCGGCGCCGGCCTTGCCCGCGGCTATCTCGGAAGACCCGGCCTCACCGCCGAACGCTTCATCCCGGACCCGTCGGTTCCCGGCGGCAGGCTCTACCGCTCCGGCGACCTTGCCCGCCGGTTGCCCGACGGCGAGCTGGAATATATCGGCCGCAACGACTTCCAGGTGAAGATCCGTGGCCACCGCATCGAGCTCGGCGAGATCCAGGCGGCGCTGCTCGCCCATCCGGACGTGCGCGAAGCGGCGGTGCTGGCCATCGACGATCACGACGGTGGCAAGCGTCTGGCCGCCTATGTCGTGGCCGCCGGATCGGAAGAGCAGGAGCCCTCGGCCGAGGATCTGCGCGCGCATCTCGCCGATCGCCTGCCGGCCTATATGGTGCCTTCCGCGGTCGTCTTCCTCGACGCCATGCCGCTCACCGTCAATGGCAAGCTCGACCGCAGGGCACTGCCCGAGCCGGAGACCGCGCTGATCACCGAACGGGTGGCGCCGCGCAACGAGACGGAGGCACGTCTGCTGGCGGTGTGGAAGGCGGTGCTGAAGCGCGACGATATCGGTGTCACCGACAACTTCTTCATGCTCGGCGGCGATTCGATCCTGTCGCTGCAGATCATCGCCCGCGCCAGGGCCGCCGGCCTCAGGCTCACCCCGAAGCAGGTGTTCGAGGCGCCCCGCATCGACCTGCTGGCCACACTGGCCGAGCCGGCCGGCTTCGACCCGGCGCTGCAGAAGGAGGTCGAGGGCGAACTGCCGCTGACGCCGATCGAGGCCTGGTTCTTCGAACGCCATGCCGTGCCGCCGTCGCACTGGAACCAGTCGGTGCTGCTCAAGGCGAAGGGCGGTCTCGACGCAACGGCATTGTCGGCGGCAATCGACGCGATCGTGCGGCGCCACGACGCGCTGCGGCTGCGCTTCATGGGCGCCTGCGACCAGCAATGGCACCAGTGGCTGTTCAGGGACGACGGCGAGGAAGCCTCCGTGCTGGAGATCATCGACCTTGCCGGCGAGCGCGACTGGAAGGAACGGCTGAAGGAAGAGGGCGAGCGCATCCAGCGCAGTCTCGACCTGAGCACCGGGCCGCTGATGCGGGCGGGCTACTTCACGCTGCCCGACGGCGACGGCCGGCTGCTGCTGGCCATCCACCATCTCGCCGTCGACGGCGTCTCCTGGCGCATCATTCTGGAGGACCTTCAGGAGGCCTATGGCCGGGCCGAGGCAGGCGAGGTCATCACCCTGCCGTCGCGGACGACGCCGTGGAGCGTGTGGGCGACGAAGCTCGGCGCCTATGCGGCAACGCCACAGGCCACCGCCGAACTCGGCTGGTGGCGCGGCCAGCTTGACGGCGCCACAGCGGACCTGCCGATTGATGAGCCGGAAGACGCCGACCGTTCGATCGCTGCCAGCCGCGTCGTCGGCATCGGCCTCGACCGCAAGCGCACCCGCCAGCTGTTGCAGGAGGCGCCGCGCGCCTATGGCACCCAGGCCGACGAGGTTCTTCTCGCAGCGCTGGCCCGCACCATCTCGGAATGGTCCGGCAAGGATGGCGTCCTGATCGAGCTCGAGGGCCATGGCCGCGAGCACGTCATCGACGAGGTCGACCTCAGCCGCACGGTCGGCTGGTTCACCACCCAGTTCCCGGTCTGGCTGGAGGCGCATGCCGATCCGAGAGAGGCGCTCATTGCCGCCAAGGAACGGCTGCGGTCGATCCCCGACAAGGGCTTCCGCTTCGGGCTTCTGCGCCACCTTGCCGACGATCGCATCCGTGCCGAGGTCGCGGCGCTGCCCGTGCCGAAGATCGGCTTCAACTATCTCGGCCAGTTCGATCAGGCGATCGACAAGGGCGGCCGCTTCGGCTTCGCCACCGAGAGCGCCGGCGCATCCGTCGATCCCGCCTCGGCGATGAGCCATGTTCTCGATCTCAACGGCCTCGTTGCCGACGGCAAGCTGTCGCTGTCCTGGCGCTTCAGCCCCGGCGTCATCGCCGAGGAGACCGTCCGCGATCTGGCCGCGGCCTTCGAGCAGAACCTCGCCGCGCTGATCGACCATTGCAGCACGGCCAGGCCGACCCGCACCGCCTCCGACTTCCCGCTTGCGGGCCTGAGCCAGTCGCAACTTGAGCTTCTGAACCTGCCGCTCGACGATGTGCAGGACATCTATCCGGCAACCCCGGTGCAGCAGGGCCTGATCTTCCATGAAACAGCAGCGCGTGGAGAGGGACTATATATCACGCAGCTACGCATAACGCTTGCAGGGCCGCTTCGCCGCAGCTCATTGCGCCGTGCGTGGCAGATGGTCATTGCCCGCCACGACATCCTGCGCACCCACTTCGAATGGCGTCATGGCGGCGAGGCGCTGCAGGTCGTGCATCGCACAGTCCCACTTCCTTATGCCGAACATCTATGGGGAACAGATGACGGCGACTATGAGGATCGCCTTTCGCAATGGCTCGCACGAGATCTCGCGCAAGGATTTGACCCGGCGGAAGCGCCACTCATGCGCGTCAATCTTTTTGCGCGCGCAGGCGGAGAATACGACCTTGTATGGACATGCCACCATTCCCTTTTGGATGGATGGAGCACAGCGAGAATTCTCACGGAGGTGATGACGGCTTACAACTCCGACCGCTTCGAAATTGGAGATACTGCACAGTTCCGCGATTATGTGAGTTGGCTGCAGACCCGGCCGTCCGGTGAGGAGTGGTGGACACATCGTTTTTCGATAGTCCGCGATTCCCTGGGCACGTCTTTGGGCCTCCGACGTCCGCTACGCGTCCAGATCGGGAACGAACTCCGCAGTCTTGTTTTGCCGCGTGATCTGAGTGACGCACTTCGGACAGCTGCGCGAAACCACGAGGTGACACTCAGTACCTTGATGCAGGGAGCGTGGGCTATCCTGCTCGCCCGCTACTCCGGTGATTCGGCGGTATCTTTCGGCGTTACCGTTTCCGGGCGCCCACCGGAACTGCATGGCGTCGAAGAAATGGTCGGCTTGTTTATCAATAGCCTTCCATTCCTCATCAATGTGAATGGCAGCGTAGGTTTGGCCGAATGGCTCGCGACTTTCCAGGCGGATAGTGTCGAGCTGAGACAATACGAGCACACGGCGCTTACCGATTTGCAGGCGTGGCTGCGGCGACCGGCTAGCTCGCTTTTCGATACCCTTTTTGTCTTCGAGAATTATCCTCTGGATGAGGCGCTGTCCGATACCAAGGGTGACGTAACGATCGAAGCTGTCGCGTCAGTAGAACGTACGCATTATCCGCTCGCCGTATCTGTCGTCCCGTCGGATGAGATCAAGTTAAGGTGGTCAGCCAGATCTGAGCACATTGACGCTGCGACCCTTGCGAGCGTCACTCGCGACTACGTCTGGCTTCTATCCAGGCTGGCAACCGCAGATGCCACCACGAAATTAGGTCAGCTGGCGAATACGCTTGGCATACGGCACCAGCCAGTTTCCGACCATCCGTTCCGGGCTGTCATGCTGCGGATTGCCGAGCAGGCGGCGCTTCGCCCGGAAGCGGAGGCGGTCACCTGCGAGGGCGAGCGGATCAGCTATGGCGAACTTGATGCATGGTCCAACCGGATCGGCCGTTGCCTGAAGAGCCTCGGCATTGCGCCGGAAGAGCGTGTCGGCCTTGCGGTGGAGCGCTCCGTCGGTCTGGTGGCGGGTGTGCTCGGGATCCTGAAGGCGGGTGGGACCTATGTGCCGCTCGACCCGTCCTATCCGGCCGACCGCCTGCGCCACATGATCGAGGATAGTGGCCTGACCAAGGTGGTCACCGATGCAGCCTCGGCTACCGCGCTCAGCGATCTGCTGTCCGGTCTCGACATCGTCATCGTCACGGACGTTGACGACGAGAGCAGCGCGGGCTGGGACGAGGCGGTCCATGCCGACCAGCTTGCCTATGTCATCTACACCTCCGGATCGACGGGAACGCCCAAGGGCGTCGGCGTCAGCCATCGGGCGGTGAGCCTGCACATCGACGATTACATCGAGACCTTCGGCTACAGTGATGCCGATACCGTGCTGCAGTTCGCCACCATCAACTTCGATGTGGCCACCGAACAGCTGTTGCCGGTCCTCAGCGTCGGCGGCCGGGTCCTGATGCGCGGGCCGCAGATCTGGGACATGCCGACCCTCAACGAGCAGCTTGCCGAACATCGCGTCACCATCATGAACCCGCCGACCGCCTATTGGCGTGAATGGCTCGATGCCCTTCCGGACGATCTTCCCGCCTTGCGCCTGGTCGCGCCCGGCGGCGAGGCGCTCGCCGGCGATGCCCTGAAGCGCTGGCAGGAAGGCTCTCTCTCGAAGGTGCCGCTCTATAACTTCTACGGCCCGACGGAGACGACGATAACGGCGCTCCAGCGCGAGACCGTGACAGAGGATGCCGGCGAGGCGATCGTTCCGATCGGCGTTCCCTATCCGTCGCGCAGTGCGTTCGTGATGGACCGGGACGGCAACGAGGCGCCGGTGGGTGGTCTGGGCGAACTTTGCATCGGCGGCGAGACGCTGGCGCGGGGTTATGTCGGCAAGCCGGGCTTGACGGCGGAGCGCTTCGTGCCCGATCCGACGCGACCGGGCGGCAGGCTCTACCGCAGCGGTGATCTGGTGCGCCAGCGGCCCGACGGTGTCGTCGACTTCCTCGGCCGTCTCGACAACCAGATCAAGCTGAGGGGCTTCCGCATCGAGCTCGGCGAGATCGAAGCGGCGCTGCGTGCCGCTCCCGGCGTGCGTGACGCGGTTGCCGTCATCGCCGGCGAGGGCGAGCACAGGCACATCCTCGCCTATGCCGCCGGAGAGGCGGATGCCGACGATCTGCGCTCACGTCTGGAACAGGCGCTTCCCGGCTACATGGTGCCGGCCTCCGTCATGGTGCTGGATGCTCTGCCGCTGATGCCGAACGGCAAGATCGACAGGAAGGCGTTGCCGGAACCGGACGGGCAGTCGGAACGGACGATCGTGGCGCCGCGCAACGAGACGGAGGCACGGCTGCTTGCGGTATGGAAGGCGGTACTGAAGCGCGACGATATCGGCGTCACCGACAACTTCTTCATGCTCGGCGGGGATTCGCTGCTTTGCCTGCAAGTCGCCGCCCGCGCCCGCAGTCAGCGCATTCTCCTTCCAGTCCGGCAGATCTTTCTCACCCCCACGGTCGCTGACCTGGTCACCAATATTGGCCAGTCCGGACAATTCGTCACCGATGAAACGCTCCAGGAGATGACCACGCTCCTTGAAGAGCTCGACAACGCATAGATCGGATACCGTTATGGAACACAGCATCGCAGATCCGCTACTCGACATTTCCAATAAGTATGCGCGACTGGACCGCGATCGCCGTAACGCGTTCCGTACAAAAATCCAGTCTTCGCAGCCAGACACTTCTGTCTTTCCGATCGTTCGCCTGAGTGATCGAACGGATCGCGTTCCACTCTCGCATGCGCAGGAGCGGTTGTGGTTCCTGTGGCGTCTGGAGCCGGACAGCCCCGCCTACAACATCGTCGGAGCGGTCCGTCTCGATGGTATTTTGAACGTGCCGGCGCTGCGCACTGCGGTGACCGGCCTGGTGCGGCGGCACGAGAGCCTGCGCACCCGCTTCGAGGATGTCGACGGCACGGCCTGGCAGGTCATCGAGCCGGAACCCGTCTTCGGCTGGACCGAGCACGATCTTGCCGCCATCACCGATCATCAGGCCCGCGAGGCGGCGCTGAGGGAAGGCCTCGACCGCGCCGCCCAGACACCCTTCGACTTGGAGCAGGGACCGCTGCTGCGGATCGAGTTGTTCCATCTCGGCGAGCAGGAGCACGTCCTCCATTTCGCCATGCACCACATCGTCTCCGACGGCTGGTCGATCGACATCCTGGTGCGCGAGTTCTCCGCCTTCTACGAGGCCGCCCTCGATGGCCGCCAGCCCGACCTGCCGGAACTGCCGATCCAGTATGCCGACTATGCGCTGTGGCAGCGCGAATGGCTCGACGACGAGGCGCTGAAGGGCCAGCTCGACTACTGGAAGAACCGCCTCGGCGACGAACATCCCGTTCTCCAGCTGCCGGTCACCGGCAAGCCCAAGGGGCCACGCTCGAACAAAGGCGGCCGGGTAACCTGCGAGATCCCCGCCGATGTCGCCGACCGGCTGCGCAAGCTGTCGCGCGAGCATGGCGCCACGCTGTTCATGACGCTGCTGGCCGCCTTCGACGTGCTGCTCTATCGTTATTGCAACGAGAGCGACATCCGGGTCGGGGTGCCGGTGGCCGGCCGCCAGCGTGTCGAGACCGAGGGCCTGATCGGCTTCTTCGTCAACACGCTCGTCATCCGCTCCGACGTGCGCGGCGACATGACCTTCGGGGAGCTGCTCGATCAGGTCCGCGACCGTGTCCTCGAAGCGCAGGCCAATCAGGATCTGCCGTTCGATCGTCTCGTCGCCGAGCTGCAACCGGACCGGAACTCACATGAGTCTCCATTGACGCGTGTCAAGTTCCTGCTGCGGGACGAACGTCCAACAGAAAGTTCAATTGCTGAACTTCGTTGCAGTGCGTTGCCACTGTCGGACAGCGAAGCCCATTTCGATATCTCGCTCGACGTGACGGAAACGCCCACGACGATCGAATGCCGCTTCTCATACGACATCGAGAAGTTTGCTCCGTTTGTCATGGAGGCATTCTGCGAAAACTACCAATTGCTGGTGCAGCAGCTTGCCTCAGAGCGCTCGACCCGCATCGGCGGTCTTGATTTCAAGATCCCCGTTGAGGCGAGCCAACCAAGTGCAACTGCCGAGCCACTGATCCTTGCGCGGATCGCCCGCAATTGCAGGGAACGCGGGTCCAGTATTGCAATCGTGGAGGACGACCGATCGATAACGTGGGAAGCATTGTGGAAGCAGTCAGGTGGTCTCGCATCGCGCCTTGTCGACGCGGGGATCTCAACGGAAGTTCCGGTCGCCGTCCAATTACCCCGCTCTATCGAGCTTGTGGTCACGTTGCTCGCGATCTGGCGGACCGGGGGAATCTACGTTCCTCTTGATTCTTCCGCGCCCGCTGAACGCATAGTCAAACAGCTGGGCAGCGCGGGCATCGAGGTCGTCATCAGTAATGAGCCCCTGCCAGGGCAGACGACATCTCTCGCGTGGATCACCCCGGAAGAGCGGGGAAGTGGCACCATAGACGATTTTGAAATGCTACCCGATCAGGCTGCTTACATCATCTTTACGTCCGGCTCCACCGGAGCACCAAAGGGAGTGACGATCAGTCATCGGGCGCTGGCGGATTACATCTCGGCCCTAGCATCGATTTTGCCATCTGAAATTCGATCGGCAGCGTACACGTCGACACCTGCTGCGGACTTAGGTCACACGATACTGTTCGGTGCTCTCTATTACGGTTGGGTCCTCCATCTGGTGCCGGATCGCCTGATCGTCGATCCAGATGGATTCTCTGAATTCATGCAGGCCAACGAGATTGATCTGCTGAAGATCGTTCCGAGCCACCTGACAGGATTGCTAGAAGCATCAGCACCTGCCGGCGCTCTCCCTTCAACGTGCATCGTATTGGGTGGCGAAGCCGCCTCCAAGAGTCTAGCCGACCGCATCGCGCATCTTCGGCCCACATGCCGCCTGATAAATCATTACGGGCCTACCGAAACCACCGTCGGTGTGTTGACCAGAGCAGGGGGCGACACGACAGACCCAATCCTGCCGATTGGACGCGCCCTTGCGCACGTACATGTGGATGTGCGCGATCGCGACGGAAACGTAATCCCCTATGGTGCAGACGGGGAAGTTTGCGTCTCGGGAAGCGCTCTTGCACGAGGGTACTTCCGCTTGCCGAGCGCGACCGCCGAGCGCTTCGTTCCGGCATCGTTCGGGCCTCCTGGATCTCGAATGTACCGAACAGGCGATCGTGGCCACCTGCTGGATGACGGAGAGATCGCCTTCAGAGGTCGGTTCGACGACCAGGTCAAGATCCGAGGCTATCGCGTCGAGCCAGGTGAAATTGCGCATCACCTTCGGAACCTCCCAAATGTGATCGATGCCATCGTAGTCGCCCGCATAGCGGAGGACGGTAACGCCGAGTTGCACGGATATGCGGTAGGTAAGGCACTCGATGGTGGCGAGCTTCGCCATACGCTGTCGGTAGTTTTACCGCCTCAAATGATTCCATCGACGATTCAGGTGATCGACCGGATTCCGGTGACCCTGAACGGAAAGGTTGATCGAAAGAAGCTGCCTATTCCCGGTCATCCACCTGATGTGCAGAGTGCTGCACCAGCGAGCGAAGCGGAAAAAATCCTTCTTGATATTTGGCAAGAGGTGCTTGGACGCGGGGATTTCGGCGTGTTGTCCGACTTTTTCGATCTTGGCGGCGATTCAATCCGGGGTCTGAAGATCGTTGCGCGCGCGAAGAAGGCCGGTCTGCCCGTTACTCCAAACTCACTGTTCGAGAAACGAACGGTGCGGGCGCTGGCCGAGGGATTTTCAGGCGAAGGTGCAAGCAGGCGCAAACTGGAGGAGATGAGCGCTCTCCTCGACGATTTGAAGTAGAGGTGGGCTATGGTACTTGCGTCTGCTCTCGGCAATAAGGCCGAACTCGACCTGGCTCACCGATATATAGCGTTGAGTGGGCCGGCGCGGGCTGCGTTCCGCCGAAAGGTACGTCAAGCATATACGGCTGAGACGGACCTTCCCATCGTACGTTGGCACGATAAGATGCAGCCGGCTCCGATGTCCTATGCACAGGAGCGGTTGTGGTTCCTATGGCGGTTGGAGCCCCTTGCGGCGACCTATGTGATGTCGCGCAGCGTCCGTTTGGAAGGCACGCTGAACGTTGGTGCCTTGCGTGAGGCGGTGACCGGCCTGGTGCGGCGACACGAGAGCCTGCGCACGCGGTTCGAGGACATCGACGGTGTGGCCTGGCAGGTCATCGAGCCGGAACCCGTCTTCGGCTGGACCGAGCACGACCTTGCCGCCATCGCCGATCATGAGGCCCGCGAGGCGGCGCTGAGGGAAGGTCTCGACCGCGCCGCCCAGACACCCTTCGACTTGGAGCAGGGACCGCTGCTGCGGATCGAGCTGTTCCATCTCGGCGAGCAGGAGCACGTCCTCCATTTCGCCATGCACCACATCGTCTCCGACGGCTGGTCGATCGACATCCTGGTGCGCGAGTTCTCCGCCTTCTACGAGGCCGCCCTCGATGGCCGCCAGCCCGACCTGCCGGAACTGCCGATCCAGTATGCCGACTATGCGCTGTGGCAGCGCGAGTGGCTCGACGACGAGGCGCTGAAGGGCCAGCTCGACTACTGGAAGAACCGCCTCGGCGATGAACATCCCGTCCTCCAGCTGCCGGTCACCGGCAAGCCCAAGGGGCCACGCTCGAACAAAGGCGGCCGGGTAACCTGCGAGATCCCCGCCGATGTCGCCGACCGGCTGCGCAAGCTGTCGCGCGAGCATGGCGCCACGCTGTTCATGACGCTGCTGGCCGCCTTCGACGTGCTGCTCTATCGCTACTGCAACGAGAGCGATATCCGGGTCGGGGTTCCCGTCGCCGGCCGCCAGCGTGTCGAGACCGAGGGGCTGATCGGCTTCTTCGTCAACACGCTCGTCATCCGCTCCGACGTGCGCGGCGACATGACCTTCGGGGAGCTGCTCGACCAGGTCCGCGACCGAGTCCTCGAAGCGCAGGCCAATCAGGACCTGCCGTTCGCAAAGCTCGTCGAGGCTCTCCAACCCGAGCGTGTCCTCGGCCAGACCCCGCTCTTCCAGGTTTCGTTCAATTTTCACGGGGCAACAGATGAGAACGAGCAGATCTTATCGGCGACTAACGCCCGATCAATAAGCAGTGAGCTCGCTTCGGCACAGTTCGATTTCATGTTGAGCGCTGTGGACAATGGCGAAACGCTGCAGATTGCGCTCAGCTTTGCTACTGATAGCTTCGATGATGAAACCGCTCGGCGTTTTGGAGAACACTATCGCACAATTCTGATTACCTTAGTCAACGAGACCACGGGCGCACGTTTGCGGGTCGCAGAATGGGCCGCCTTCTCTGCCGAGGTTTTTCATGCACCTATTGCCGGCCCTCCGTTCCGGGCGTTCGTGCCGCGGATCGCGGAGCAGGCTGCAGCACATCCGGAAGCGGAGGCAGTGTTGTGCGAGGGTCAGCGGATCAGCTGCGGCGAACTCGACGGCTGGTCGAACCGGATCGGCCGTCGTCTGAAGGCCCTCGGCGTTCGGCCGGAAGAGCGGGTCGGCCTAGCCGTTGAGCGGTCGATCGGCCTGGTGGCAGGTGTGCTCGGGATCCTGAAGGCGGGCGGGGCCTATGTGCCGCTCGACCCGTCGTATCCGGCTGACCGCCTGCGCCACATGATCGAGGATAGTGGCCTCACCAAGGTGGTGGCCGACGCAGCGGCGGTTGTCGCACTCGGCGATCTGCTTCACGGCCTCGATGTGGTGCTGGTCACCGATGTCGAAGGGGAGAGCAGCGAAAGCTGGGACGAGGCGGTCCATGCCGACCAGCTCGCCTATGTCATCTACACCTCCGGATCGACGGGAACGCCCAAGGGCGTCGGCGTCAGCCATCGGGCGGTGAGCCTGCACATCGACGATTATATCGCCACCTTCGGCTATACTGATGCCGATACCGTGCTGCAGTTCGCCACCATCAACTTCGATGTGGCCACCGAACAGCTGTTGCCGATCCTCAGCGTCGGCGGCCGGGTCCTGATGCGCGGGCCGCAGATCTGGGACATGCCGACCCTCAACGAGCGACTTGCCGAGCATCGCGTCACCATCATGAACCCGCCGACCGCCTATTGGCGTGAATGGCTCGATGCCCTTCCGGACGATCTTCCCGCCTTGCGCCTGGTCGCGCCCGGCGGCGAGGCGCTCGCCGGCGATGCCCTGAAGCGCTGGCAGGAAGGCTCTCTCTCGAAGGTGCCGCTCTATAACTTCTACGGCCCGACGGAGACGACGATAACGGCGCTCCAGCGCGAGACCGTGACAGAGGATGCCGGCGAGGCGATCGTTCCGATCGGCGTTCCCTATCCGTCGCGCAGTGCGTTCGTGATGGACCGGGACGGCAACGAGGCGCCGGTGGGTGGTCTGGGCGAACTTTGCATCGGCGGCGAGACGCTGGCGCGGGGTTATGTCGGCAAGCCGGGCTTGACGGCGGAGCGCTTCGTGCCCGATCCGACGCGACCGGGCGGCAGGCTCTACCGCAGCGGTGATCTGGTGCGCCAGCGGCCCGACGGTGTCGTCGACTTCCTCGGCCGTCTCGACAACCAGATCAAGCTGAGGGGCTTCCGCATCGAGCTCGGCGAGATCGAAGCGGCGCTGCGTGCCGCTCCCGGCGTGCGTGACGCGGTTGCCGTCATCGCCGGCGAGGGCGAGCACAGGCACATTCTCGCCTATGCCGCCGGAGAGGCGGACGCCGACGATCTGCGCTCACGTCTCGAGCAGGCGCTTCCCGGCTACATGGTGCCGGCCTCCGTCATGGTGCTGGATGCTCTGCCGCTGATGCCGAACGGCAAGATCGACAGGAAGGCGTTGCCGGAACCGGACGGGCAGTCGGAACGGACGATCGTGGCGCCGCGCAACGAGACGGAGGCACGTCTCCTGGCGGTGTGGAAGGCGGTGCTGAAGCGCGACGACATCGGCGTCACCGACAACTTCTTCATGCTCGGCGGCGATTCGATCCTGTCGCTGCAGATCATCGCCCGCGCCAGGGCCGCCGGCCTCAGGCTCACCCCGAAGCAGGTCTTCGAGGCACCACGCATCGACCTGCTGGCCACACTGGCCGAGCCGTCCGGCTTCGACCCGGCGCTGCAGAAGGAGGTCGAGGGCGAACTGCCGCTGACGCCGATCGAGGCCTGGTTCTTCGAACGCCATGCCGTGCCGCCGTCGCACTGGAACCAGTCGGTGCTGCTCAAGGCGAAGGGCGGTCTCGACGCAACGGCATTGTCGGCGGCGATCGACGCGATCGTGCGTGCGGCGCCACGACGCGCTGCGGCTGCGCTTCATGGGCGCCTGCGACCAGCAATGGCACCAGTGGCTGTTCAGGGACGACGGCGAGGAAGCCTCCGTGCTGGAGATCATCGACCTTGCCGGCGAGCGCGACTGGAAGGAACGGCTGAAGGAAGAGGGCGAGCGCATCCAGCGCAGTCTCGACCTGAGCACCGGGCCGCTGATGCGGGCGGGCTACTTCACGCTGCCCGACGGCGACGGCCGGCTGCTGCTGGCCATCCACCATCTCGCCGTCGACGGCGTCTCCTGGCGCATCATCCTGGAGGACCTTCAGGAGGCCTATGGCCGGGCCGAGGCCGGCGAGGTCATCACCCTGCCGTCGCGGACGACGCCGTGGAGCGTGTGGGCGACGAAGCTCGGCGCCTATGCGGCAAGCCCCGAGGTCACCGCCGAGCTCGGCTGGTGGCGCGGCCAGCTTGACGGCGCGATAGCGGAGCTGCCGATTGATGAGCCGGAAGACGCCGACCGCACGATCGCTGCCAGCAGCGTCGTCGGCATCGGCCTCGACCGCAAGCGCACCCGCCAGCTGTTGCAGGAGGCGCCGCGCGCCTATGGCACCCAGGCCGACGAGGTTCTTCTCGCAGCGCTGGCCCGCACCATCTCGGAATGGTCCGGCAAGGATGGCGTCCTGATCGAGCTCGAGGGCCATGGCCGCGAGCACGTCATCGACGAGGTCGACCTCAGCCGCACGGTCGGCTGGTTCACCACCCAGTTCCCGGTCTGGCTGGAGGCGCATGCCGATCCGAGAGAGGCGCTCATTGCCGCCAAGGAACGGCTGCGGTCGATCCCCGACAAGGGCTTCCGCTTCGGGCTTCTGCGCCACCTTGCCGACGATCGCATCCGTGCCGACGTCGCGGCGCTGCCCGTGCCGAAGATCGGCTTCAACTATCTCGGCCAGTTCGATCAGGCGATCGACAAGGGCGGCCGCTTCGGCTTCGCCACCGAGAGCGCCGGCGCATCCGTCGATCCCGCCTCGGCGATGAGCCATGTTCTCGATCTCAACGGCCTCGTTGCCGACGGCAAGCTGTCGCTGTCCTGGCGCTTCAGCCCCGGCGTCATCGCCGAGGAGACCGTCCGCGATCTGGCCGCGGCCTTCGAGCAGAACCTCGCCGCGCTGATCGACCATTGCAGCACGGCCAGGCCGACCCGCACCGCCTCCGACTTCCCGCTTGCGGGCCTGAGCCAGTCGCAGCTTGAACTTCTGAACCTGCCGCTCGACGATGTGCAGGACATCTACCCGGCAACCCCGGTGCAGCAGGGCCTGATCTTCCACTCGATGCTGCAGGGGGAGGGCGTCTACATCTATCAGCTCCGCCTCGGCCTGTCGGGGGATCTGGACCGGGATGCGTTGCGCAATGCCTGGGCTTCGGCGATCGCCCGTCACGACATCCTGCGCACCCACTTCGAATGGCGCCATGGCGGCGAGGCGCTGCAGGTGGTGCATCGATCCGTGCCGCTGCCCTATGCCGAGCACGACTGGTCGGCCGAGACGGCGGCCAGCTACGAGGAGAAGCTCGCGGCATGGCGTGCCGACGACCTCGCGCGCGGCTTCGACCTTGCCGAGGCGCCGCTGATGCGGGTCAACCTGTTCGCCCGTCCCGACGGCGGCCACGACCTGGTCTGGACCAATCACCATGTGCTCACCGACGGCTGGGGCACCGCCCAGCTGATGGGCGAGATCATCCAGGACTACGGCGCAAGACGCGAGGGCCGCACCGCCGACCTGCCGGCTCCGGTCCCCTATCGCGACTATCTGGCCTGGCTGCGCCGCCAGCCGTCGCCCGAAGCGTGGTGGCGGGCGCAGATCGAGCGGCTCGACGAGCCGGCGACGCTGACCCAGAGCCTGGGGCGGCCGCGCCACCCCGAACCCGGCGTGCATCACCGGCGCACCGTCATCGACGCCGATCTGGCCGAGCGGCTGCGTCAGGCGGCCCAGACCCATCAGGTGACACTGAACACGCTGATGCAGGGAGCATGGGCGATCCTGCTGTCGCGCTACGGCAACCGGCCGCAGGTGGCCTTCGGGGCCACGGTCTCGGGAAGGCCTGCCGAGCTGCCCGGCGTCGAGCGCATGCTCGGGCTGTTCATCAACTCGCTGCCGATCTTCGTCGACGTGCCCGGCGATGCCAGCGTCGGCCCGTGGCTGCGCGACCTGCAGGCCCGCAACACCGAGCTCCGGGCCTATGAGCACACGCCGCTCGCCGATCTCCAGCAATGGACCGGGCGCACCGGCGATGCCCTGTTCGACACCCTCGTCGTCTTCGAGAACTATCCCGTCGATCAGGAGCTGCGCAAGGCCGACACCGGTCTCGCCACCACCGCGGCCGACACAGCCGAGAAGACACACTATCCGCTCACCGTCACCGTCGTTCCTGGCGGCGCCGTCGAGATCAAATGGTCCTGGGACGGCCAACGCTTCGATGACGATGCCATCGGGCAGATCGGCACGGATTATGCCGAGATCTTGACCTCCCTCGCTGAGGCACTGGATGTTGGTCAGCCGCTGCGCACCGTGCGGCCAAAGGTGGAGGCACCGCAAGCACCGCTCGCCGACCATCCGTTCCGGGCGGTGATCGACCGCATCGCCGAACAGGCGGCACTTCGTCCAGACGCTGAGGCGCTCACCTGCGAGGGCGAGCGGATCAGCTACGGCGAACTCGACGGCTGGTCGAACCGGATCGGCCGTCGTCTGAAGGCCCTCGGCGTTCGGCCGGAAGAGCGGGTCGGCCTAGCCGTTGAGCGGTCGACCGGCCTGATGGCAGGTGTGCTCGGGATCCTGAAGGCGGGCGGGGCCTATGTGCCGCTCGACCCGTCCTATCCCGCCGACCGCCTGCGCCACATGATCGAGGATTCGGGCCTCACCAAGGTGGTGGCCGACGCGGCGAGCGCCGAGGTATTGGGTGATCTGCTGTCGGGTCTCGACATCGTTATCGTCTCGGACCTTGATGCCGAGAGCAGCGCGGGCTGGGACGAGCCGGTCCATGCCGACCAGCTCGCCTATGTCATCTACACCTCCGGATCCACGGGAACGCCCAAGGGCGTCGGCGTCACGCATGCCAATATCGCCCGCCTGCTCGATGCCACGGCCCGGTGGTTCCGCTTCGGGCCCGAGGACGTGTGGCCTCTGTTCCACTCCTATGCCTTCGACGTGTCGGTCTGGGAGCTGTTCCATTGCCTGGCGACCGGCGGCAGATTGGTCGTCGTGCCCTTCTGGACATCCCGGGATACGCCCGCCTTCCACCGCCTGCTGCGCGAGGAGAAGGTCACAGTCCTCAACCAGACCCCATCCGCCTTCCTGCCGCTGATGCAAGAGGATCTGCGTGCGGAAGCGCCATTCACTACCGTCAAAGTGATCATCTTCGCAGGCGAGAAGCTTGAGCCTGCGGCACTCAGGACGTGGCTGGAGAAGCGCGGCAAGGCTGCGCCGCGCCTCATCAACATGTACGGCATCACCGAGACCACCGTGCATGTCACCTATCGACCCGTCACCCTTGACGACACCGGGGGCGAGGCCCGCTCGCTGATCGGCGAGCCGATCCCCGACCTGTCGCTTGCCGTGCTCGATGCCGATCTCAACGTCGTGCCGCTCGGCGCGACCGGCGAGCTGCATGTCGGCGGCGCCGGCCTTGCCCGTGGCTATCTCGGAAGACCCGGCCTCACCGCCGAGCGCTTCATCCCGGACCCGTCGGTTCCCGGCGGCAGGCTCTATCGCTCCGGCGACCTTGCCCGCAGACTGCCCGACGACGAGCTGGAATATATCGGCCGCAACGACTTCCAGGTGAAGATCCGCGGCCACCGCATCGAGCTCGGCGAGATCCAGGCGGCGCTGCTGGCCCATCCGGACGTCCGCGAAGCGGCGGTGCTGGCCATCGACGATCATGACGGCGGCAAGCGTCTGGCCGCCTATGTCGTGGCTGCCGGATCGGAAGAGCAGGAGCCCTCGGCCGAGGATCTGCGCGAGCATCTCGCCGACCGCCTGCCGGCCTACATGGTGCCTTCCGCGGTCGCCTTCCTCGACGCCATGCCGCTCACCGTCAATGGCAAGCTCGACCGCAGGGCACTGCCCGAGCCGGAGACCGCGCTCATCACCGAGCGGGTCGCGCCGCGCAACGAGACGGAGGCACGTCTGCTGGCGGTGTGGAAGGCGGTGCTGAAGCGCGACGATATCGGCGTCACCGATAACTTCTTCATGCTCGGCGGCGATTCGATCGGTGCTGTTCGTTTGAGATTCCACGTCGAGCACCAATTCTCAACACCGATCGAGCTCCAAACGATTTTTCAATCGGCCACCGTCGCGGAGCTTGCCAGCGCACTGCAAGCCAACCTGCTGAAGCCTTCGTCGGAAACCAACTTAATGGAAAACTGGCTGAGTGCGCACGAAACGCAAGCAGAGGCAGGGGAGGAAGAAGGGAATGAATGAGATCGATCGGCGCCTGGCATTATCTCATCGATTTGCATCGTTGTCGCCTACCCATCGGGTAGAATTTCGTAAGTTTCTTACGCGCGAAAACATTTTACCTCGCTCACTTCCGATTGTCCGCCTGAGTGATCGAACGGATCGCGTTCCACTCTCGCATGCGCAGGAGCGGTTGTGGTTCCTGTGGCGTCTGGAGCCGGACAGCCCCGCCTACAACATCGTCGGAGCGGTCCGTCTCGATGGTATTTTGAACGTGCCGGCGCTGCGCACTGCGGTGACCGGCCTGGTGCGGCGGCACGAGAGCCTGCGCACCCGCTTCGAGGATGTCGACGGCACGGCCTGGCAGGTCATCGAGCCGGAACCCGTCTTCGGCTGGACCGAGCACGATCTTGCCGCCATCACCGATCATCAGGCCCGCGAGGCGGCGCTGAGGGAAGGCCTCGACCGCGCCGCCCAGACACCCTTCGACTTGGAGCAGGGACCGCTGCTGCGGATCGAGTTGTTCCATCTCGGCGAGCAGGAGCACGTCCTCCATTTCGCCATGCACCACATCGTCTCCGACGCTGGTCGATCGACATCCTGGTGCGCGAGTTCTCCGCCTTCTACGAGGCCGCCCTCGATGGCCGCCAGCCCGACCTGCCGGAACTGCCGATCCAGTATGCCGACTATGCGCTGTGGCAGCGTGAATGGCTCGACGACGAGGCGCTGAAGGGCCAGCTCGACTACTGGAAGAACCGCCTCGGCGACGAACATCCCGTTCTCCAGCTGCCGGTCACCGGCAAGCCCAAGGGGCCACGCTCGAACAAAGGCGGCCGGGTAACCTGCGAGATCCCCGCCGATGTCGCCGACCGGCTGCGCAAGCTGTCGCGCGAGCATGGCGCCACGCTGTTCATGACGCTGCTGGCCGCCTTCGACGTGCTGCTCTATCGTTATTGCAACGAGAGCGACATCCGGGTCGGGGTGCCGGTGGCCGGCCGCCAGCGTGTCGAGACCGAGGGCCTGATCGGCTTCTTCGTCAACACGCTCGTCATCCGCTCCGACGTGCGCGGCGACATGACCTTCGGGGATCTGCTCGATCAGGTCCGCGACCGTGTCCTCGAAGCGCAGGCCAATCAGGACCTGCCGTTCGCAAAGCTCGTCGAGGCTCTCCAGCCCGAGCGTGTCCTCGGCCAGACACCGCTCTTCCAAGTCATGTGCAGCTTCGGCGCCCATCAAGGATCCGACAGCAGCACCGACCTGTCCACGATCACCGCCAGCTCGGCATCCAGCGAAGTAATGACGGCACAGTTCGATCTTACACTCAATGCCATCGATGATAGTGCAAAACTTCAGATCGGGATCGACTATGCCGCCGATCTGTTCGATGCTGATACTGCCCGGCGCATCATTGAGCATTACGTCGAGAGTTTGAACGGCCTCACGGTCGAGAACGATCAGCCGCTCCGGATCGCCAGCTGTGTTCCGGCGATCGCATCCGACCATGTGACGCTCCAAGCGCACCCGTCCCGGCCGGTGATCAGCCGTATCGTGGAGCAAGCCGCTCTCCGTGCTGAAGCGGAGGCGGTGTCGCGCGAGGGCGAACGGATCAGCTACAGCGAACTCGATGCTTGGTCGAACCGCATCGGGCGACGACTGAAGCGGCTGGGCATTGAGCCGGAGGAACGGATCGGGCTGGCGATGGAGCGGTCGATCGGTCTTGTCGCCGGTCTGCTTGGCACGCTGAAGGCCCGCGGCGCCTTCGTGCCGCTCGACCCGTCCTATCCGTCAGAGCGCCTGCGTCAGATGATCGATGATAGCGGCATCACCAAGGTGGTCACTGACGCGGCGACAGCGGAGGCACTCTCCGATCTGCTGTCCGGTCTCGACGTGGTGCTGGTCACCAATGTCGACGGCGAGAGCGCCGAGGGCTGGGACGAACCGGTCCATCCCGACCAGCTGGCCTATGTCATCTACACCTCCGGTTCGACCGGAACACCCAAGGGTGTCGGCGTCAGCCATCATGCCCTTAGCCTGCACGTGAACGATTGCATTGATCGATTCGGGTTGGCCGTGGATGACTGCGTCCTGCAGTTCTCGACCATCAGCTTTGACATTGCCATCGAACAAATTGTGCCGGCATTGTGCGTGGGAGGCAGGCTTGGTTTGGTCCCGGCGCATGGAATTGATACGAGTTCTTTGAATGTACTTCTGCGCACCGAGCCTGTCTCCTTTGTATTTCTCCCCACGGCCTATTGGCAACAATGGCTGCACGACCTTCCCGAGGAGATGCCGGCGTTGCGTCAGGTGACGGTGGGCGGCGAAGGCCTGCCCGGCGATGCGCTGAAGCGCTGGCAGGAAGGACCGCTCAGCCACATCCATTTCGACAATCTCTACGGTCCCACCGAGACCACCATCGCCTGCCTTTATCGCCGGACGGAGGCATCCGACGGCGACGACGTGACCGTCAACATCGGCGTCCCCTATCCGTCGCGCAGTGCGTTCGTGATGGACCGTGACGGCAACGAGGCGCCGGTCGGTGGTCTGGGCGAGCTGTGCATCGGCGGCGAGACGCTGGCGCGGGGTTATGTCGGCAAGCCGGGCTTGACGGCGGAGCGCTTCGTGCCCGATCCGACGCGACCGGGCGGCAGGCTCTACCGCAGCGGTGATCTGGTGCGCCAGCGGCCCGACGGTGTCGTCGATTTCCTCGGCCGTCTCGACAACCAGATCAAGCTGAGGGGCTTCCGCATCGAGCTCGGCGAGATCGAAGCGGCGCTGCGTGCCGCTCCCGGCGTGCGTGACGCGGTTGCCGTCATCGCCGGCGAGGGCGAGCACAGGCACATTCTCGCCTATGCCGCCGGAGAGGCGGACGCCGACGATCTGCGCTCACGTCTCGAGCAGGCGCTTCCCGGCTACATGGTGCCGGCCTCCGTCATGGTGCTGGATGCTCTGCCGCTGATGCCGAACGGCAAGATCGACAGGAAGGCGCTGCCGGAACCGGACGGGCAGTCGGAACGGACGATCGTGGCGCCGCGCAACGAGACGGAGGCACGTCTGCTGGCGGTGTGGAAGGCGGTGCTGAAGCGCGACGATATCGGTGTCACCGACAACTTCTTCATGCTCGGCGGCGATTCGATCCTGTCGCTGCAGATCATCGCCCGGGCGAGAGCCGCCGGTCTCAAGCTCACCCCGAAGCAGGTGTTCGAGGCGCCCCGCATCGACCTGCTGGCGACGGTCGCGGAAGAAGCCTTCGATCCGATCCAGCTTTATACGCCTGAGGAACAGGCCGAAGGCACTCGCTTCCCGCTTGCGGGTCTGAGCCAGCCGCAACTTGAGCTTCTGAACCTGCCGCTCGACGATGTGCAGGACATCTATCCGGCAACCCCGGTGCAGCAGGGCCTGATCTTCCACTCGATGCTGCAGGGCGAGGGCGTCTACATCTATCAGCTCCGCCTCGGCCTGTCGGGGGATCTGGACCGGGATGCGTTGCGCAATGCCTGGGCTTCGGCGATCGCCCGTCACGACATCCTGCGCACCCACTTCGAATGGCGCCATGGCGGCGAGGCGCTGCAGGTGGTGCATCGATCCGTGCCGCTGCCCTATGCCGAGCACGACTGGTCGGCCGAGACGGCGGCCAGCTACGAGGAGAAGCTCGCGGCATGGCGTGCCGACGACCTCGCGCGCGGCTTCGACCTTGCCGAGGCGCCGCTGATGCGGGTCAACCTGTTCGCCCGTCCCGACGGCGGCCACGACCTGATCTGGACCAATCACCATGTGCTCACCGACGGCTGGGGCACCGCCCAGCTGATGGGCGAGATCATCCAGGACTACGGCGCAAGACGCGAGGGCCGCACCGCCGACCTGCCGTCACCGGCGCCCTATCGCGACTATCTGGCCTGGCTGCGCCGCCAGCCGTCGCCCGAAGCGTGGTGGCGGGCGCAGATCGAGCGGCTCGACGAGCCGGCGACACTGACCCAGAGCCTGGGGCGGCCGCGCCACCCCGAACCCGGCGTGCATCACCGGCGCACCGTCATCGACGCCGATCTGGCCGAGCGGCTGCGTCAGGCGGCCCAGACCCATCAGGTGACGCTGAACACGCTGATGCAGGGAGCATGGGCGATCCTGCTGTCGCGCTACGGCAACCGGCCGCAGGTGGCCTTCGGGGCCACGGTCTCGGGACGGCCTGCCGAACTGCCCGGCGTCGAGCGCATGCTCGGGCTGCTCATCAACTCGCTGCCGGTCTTCGTCGACGTGCCCGGCGCGGCCAGCGTCGGCCCATGGCTGCGCGACCTGCAGGCCCGCAACACCGAGCTCCGGGCCTATGAGCACACGCCGCTCGCCGATCTCCAGCAATGGACCGGGCGCACCGGCGATGCCCTGTTCGACACCCTCGTCGTCTTCGAGAACTATCCCGTCGATCAGGAGCTGCGCAAGGCAGACACCGGCCTCGCCACCACCGCGGCCGACACAGCCGAGAAGACACACTATCCGCTCACCGTCACCGTCGTTCCTGGCGGCGCCGTCGAGATCAAATGGTCCTGGGACGGCCAACGCTTCGATGACGATGCCATCGGGCAACTGGAGGAGCATTACCGGAATCTGCTTGCCGCGCTCACAACAGCTGACCGCGGGTCCATCGACCAGCTCGCAATGCTCGGCCGTGAGGAGGAGCGCAGCCTCGTCGCTGACTGGAACGACACCGTTACGTCATTCGGCCCAGTCCGTTACGTCCATGAGCGCATCGCCGCTCAGGCCGAGCGGACGCCCGATGACGTCGCCATCCGACACGGCGGTGAGCACCTCACTTACCGGGAACTCGAGGAGCGGGCTATCCGGCTCGCCAGCACGCTGCAAGAGCATGGTGCCAAGCCCGACACGATCGTCGGGCTTGGCCTGGAGCGTTCCATCGACATGATCGTGGGGCTGCTCGCCATCCTCAAGACCGGTGCAGCCTATCTGCCTCTCGATCCTCGTCTTCCGCAGGAGCGGATCGCCTACATGGTCGAGGATGCTGGCGCGGCCATTGTCGTGTCGAGTGCGCGCCATGCCGGGCTCCTTGCCGCGGACATCGTCCGCATCGATGTCGATCAGCTCGGTCCGATAGGCTCTGGACTGCTGCCTGTCACGCAGCACCCTGACCAGCTCGCCTACGTCATCTACACCTCCGGTTCGACCGGCATGCCCAAGGGCGTGATGATCACCCATGCCGGCCTGCACAACTATGTGAGCTATGGCGAGGCTGCTTATGCTCCAGGCTCCGGAAGCGGCGCCCCGGTCAACACCCCGCTCAGCTTCGACGCCACCGTCACCAGCATCCTGTTGCCGCTGCTTGCCGGCAAATGCCTGTGGCTCGTTGGTGAAGACAACGAGATCGAAGCCCTCGCAGAGCTCCTCCAGGGCGACCACGACTTCAGTCTGGTGAAGCTCACGCCTGCGCATCTCGATGCGCTCGCACATCTGATCCCGTCGGGGAAGCTCGCCGGTCAGGCGCACGCTTTGGTCATTGGCGGCGAGGCGCTTCGTGCAAGCACCGTTGCCTCGTGGCGCAACCATGCCCCGGCGACACGGCTGATCAACGAATATGGCCCGACCGAGACGGTGGTCGGCTGCATCGTTCATACCGTCACAGAGAGCGATAGTCAGACCGGCGACGTTCTGATCGGACGGCCGATCGCCAACACCCGCATCCTCGTGCTCGACCATGAAGGACACCTGTCTCCGCTCGGCGCGGTCGGCGAGATCTGCATCGGCGGAGCAGGACTGGCGCGCGGCTATCTCAGCCGCCCCGGCCTCACCGCCGAGCGCTTCGTGCCCGATCCTTTCGGAAACGGCGAGCGCCTCTATCGCTCAGGCGACATTGCCCGCAGGCTTCCCGACGGTTCGCTCGAATATCTCGGCCGGGCGGACGATCAGGTGAAGATCCGCGGCTATCGCATCGAACTCGGTGAGGTTCAGGCCGCGCTCATTGCCCACCCGCAAGTGCGGGAGGCTGCGGTTATCGCCCTCGACGATCACGATGGCGGCAAGCGCCTTGCGGCCTATGTCGTTCTAGCCACAGAAGGGCCGGGCTCCTTAGAGGAAGACCTGCGCCGGCATCTCGCCGATCGCCTGCCCACCTACATGATGCCTGCGGCCTTTGTGTTCCTCGACGCCATGCCGCTCACCGTCAACGGCAAGCTCGACCGCAAGGCGCTGCCGGCACCCGAGACAAGCTCCAGCCGGATCTATGTCGCTCCGGCGACGGCGATGGAGAAGCGCCTTGCCCGCATCTGGCACGACGTGCTGCGGATCGACGCCGTCGGTGCCCTCGACAACTTCTTCGAACGCGGGGGTCACTCGCTTATTGCCGTTCGCGTCCTGTGGCGCATCCGACAGGACCTGCATCGCGACATCCCGCTCCGCCTCATCTTCGAAACGCCGGTCTTGCGCGATCTGGCCGCCGAGTTGGAGAAGCTTCCCGGCGTCGACGCCGAGATCGCCATCCTGCCACGGTCGGCGGGCCAGAACCGTGTCGCGCTCTCGCATGCGCAGGAGCGGTTGTGGTTCCTGTGGCGTCTGGAGCCGGACAGCCCCGCCTACAACATCGTCGGAGCGGTCCGTCTCGATGGTATTTTGAACGTGCCGGCGCTGCGCACTGCGGTGACCGGCCTGGTGCGGCGGCACGAGAGCCTGCGCACCCGCTTCGAGGATGTCGACGGCACCGCCTGGCAGGTCATCGAGCCGGAACCCGTCTTCGGCTGGACCGAGCACGATCTTGCCGCCATCACCGATCATCAGGCCCGCGAGGCGGCGCTGAGGGAAGGCCTCGACCGCGCCGCCCAGACACCCTTCGACTTGGAGCAGGGACCGCTGCTGCGGATCGAGTTGTTCCATCTCGGCGAGCAGGAGCACGTCCTCCATTTCGCCATGCACCACATCGTCTCCGACGGCTGGTCGATCGACATCCTGGTGCGCGAGTTCTCCGCCTTCTACGAGGCCGCCCTCGATGGCCGCCAGCCCGACCTGCCGGAACTGCCGATCCAGTATGCCGACTATGCGCTGTGGCAGCGTGAATGGCTCGACGACGAGGCGCTGAAGGGCCAGCTCGACTACTGGAAGAACCGCCTCGGCGACGAACATCCCGTTCTCCAGCTGCCGGTCACCGGCAAGCCCAAGGGGCCACGCTCGAACAAAGGCGGCCGGGTAACCTGCGAGATCCCCGCCGATGTCGCCGACCGGCTGCGCAAGCTGTCGCGCGAGCATGGCGCCACGCTGTTCATGACGCTGCTGGCCGCCTTCGACGTGCTGCTCTATCGTTATTGCAACGAGAGCGACATCCGGGTCGGGGTGCCGGTGGCCGGCCGCCAGCGTGTCGAGACCGAGGGCCTGATCGGCTTCTTCGTCAACACGCTCGTCATCCGCTCCGACGTGCGCGGCGACATGACCTTCGGGGATCTGCTCGATCAGGTCCGCGACCGTGTCCTCGAAGCGCAGGCCAATCAGGACCTGCCGTTCGCAAAGCTCGTCGAGGCTCTCCAGCCCGAGCGTGTCCTCGGCCAGACACCGCTCTTCCAGGTCATGTGCAGCTTCGATCAAAAAAGGGCTTCTGGGAAGGCCTCACCGCAATCGACCAAAGGGCGATCTTCATCCAGCCGCACGCAGATAGCTCAATTCGACCTCACTTTGGATATTGTTGACGATGGCCTCAATCTCCGGCTCGCTTTCGATTATGCGCTCGACCTGTTTGAACCTGACATCATTGAGATACTCAGCGAGACCTACGCCGGCATCCTACACAAGGTGGGAGCGTCAGATGGCGATGCCGCCATCATCTCTAACACTTCGCCTGCCACACCTCATCAGCCACTGGTTCCTCATACCTTCCGCTCCATTGGGCCCCGCATTGCGTCGCAGTCGGCTGCTCATCCGGAAGCGGAGGCTGTTTCGTGCGAGGGCGAGCGTATCTCTTATGGCGAACTTGACGGTTGGTCGAACCGGATCGGGCGGCGTCTGAAGAAGCTCGGCATTATGCCGGAAGAGCGTGTCGGTCTTGCCGTTGAGCGCTCGATCGGTCTTGTCGCCAGCCTGCTCGGCACGCTGAAGGCCGGCGGCGCCTTCGTGCCGCTCGATCCGACCTATCCGGCCGATCGCCTGCGCCACATGATCGAGGATGCCGGTGTGCGCAAGATCATCTGCGATCCGGCCACCGCCGGGACCCTTGGTGATCTTCTGTCCGGCCTCGACGTGGTGCTGGTCACCGATGTCGACGGCGAGAGCGCCGAAGGCTGGGAGGAACCCGTTCATCCCGACCAGCTCGCCTATGTCATCTACACCTCCGGCTCGACCGGCATGCCCAAGGGGGTGGCGATCAGCCATCATGCCCTCAGCCTCCATCTCGACGACTTCCTCGATACCTATCGGATCGGGCCTGAGGACAAGGTTCTCCAGTCTTCCACCATCAACTTCGACGTCGCCCTGCACGAGCTGCTGCCGGCACTGACCCAGGGCGGACAGGTGCTCATGCGGGGACCGCAGCTATGGGATCTTGCCACGCTCACCCGCAAGCTGGCGGAAGAGAAGGTGACCTTCTCCCGCATCCCCACGGCCTATTGGCAACAATGGCTGCACGACCTTCCCGAGGAGATGCCGGCGTTGCGTCAGGTGACGGTGGGCGGCGAGGGCCTGCCCGGCGATGCGCTGAAGCGGTGGCAGGAGGGGCCGCTCAGCCACATCCATCTCGACAATCTCTACGGTCCCACCGAGACCACCATCGCCTGCCTTTATCGCCGGACGGAGGCATCCGACGGCGACGACGTCACCGTCAATATCGGCGTCCCCTATCCGTCGCGCAGTGCGTTCGTGATAGACCGGGACGGCAACGAGGCGCCGGTGGGTGGTCTGGGCGAACTTTGCATCGGCGGCGAGACGCTGGCGCGGGGTTATGTCGGCAAGCCGGGCTTGACGGCGGAGCGCTTCGTGCCCGATCCGACGCGACCGGGCGGCAGGCTCTACCGCAGCGGTGATCTGGTGCGCCAGCGGCCCGACGGTGTCGTCGACTTCCTCGGCCGTCTCGACAACCAGATCAAGCTGAGGGGCTTCCGCATCGAGCTCGGCGAGATCGAAGCGGCGCTGCGTGCCGCTCCCGGCGTGCGTGACGCGGTTGCCGTCATCGCCGGCGAGGGCGAGCACAGGCACATTCTCGCCTATGCCGCCGGAGAGGCGGACGCCGACGATCTGCGCTCACGTCTCGAGCAGGCGCTTCCCGGCTACATGGTGCCGGCCTCCGTCATGGTGCTGGATGCTCTGCCGCTGATGCCGAACGGCAAGATCGACAGGAAGGCGTTGCCGGAACCGGACGGGCAGTCGGAACGGACGATCGTGGCGCCGCGCAACGAGACGGAGGCACGTCTCCTGGCGGTGTGGAAGGCGGTGCTGAAGCGCGACGACATCGGCGTCACCGACAACTTCTTCATGCTCGGCGGCGATTCGATCCTGTCGCTGCAGATCATCGCCCGCGCCAGGGCCGCCGGCCTCAGGCTCACCCCGAAGCAGGTCTTCGAGGCACCACGCATCGACCTGCTGGCCACACTGGCCGAGCCGTCCGGCTTCGACCCGGCGCTGCAGAAGGAGGTCGAGGGCGAACTGCCGCTGACGCCGATCGAGGCCTGGTTCTTCGAACGCCATGCCGTGCCGCCGTCGCACTGGAACCAGTCGGTGCTGCTCAAGGCGAAGGGCGGTCTCGACGCAACGGCATTGTCGGCGGCGATCGACGCGATCGTGCGGCGCCACGACGCGCTGCGGCTGCGCTTCATGGGCGCCTGCGACCAGCAATGGCACCAGTGGCTGTTCAGGGACGACGGCGAGGAAGCCTCCGTGCTGGAGATCATCGACCTTGCCGGCGAGCGCGACTGGAAGGAACGGCTGAAGGAAGAGGGCGAGCGCATCCAGCGCAGTCTCGACCTGAGCACCGGGCCGCTGATGCGGGCGGGCTACTTCACGCTGCCCGACGGCGACGGCCGGCTGCTGCTGGCCATCCACCATCTCGCCGTCGACGGCGTCTCCTGGCGCATCATCCTGGAGGACCTTCAGGAGGCCTATGGCCGGGCCGAGGCCGGCGAGGTCATCACCCTGCCGTCGCGGACGACGCCGTGGAGCGTGTGGGCGACGAAGCTCGGCGCCTATGCGGCAAGCCCCGAGGTCACCGCCGAGCTCGGCTGGTGGCGCGGCCAGCTTGACGGCGCGATAGCGGAGCTGCCGATTGATGAGCCGGAAGACGCCGACCGCACGATCGCTGCCAGCAGCGTCGTCGGCATCGGCCTCGACCGCAAGCGCACCCGCCAGCTGTTGCAGGAGGCGCCGCGCGCCTATGGCACCCAGGCCGACGAGGTTCTTCTCGCAGCGCTGGCCCGCACCATCTCGGAATGGTCCGGCAAGGATGGCGTCCTGATCGAGCTCGAGGGCCATGGCCGCGAGCACGTCATCGACGAGGTCGACCTCAGCCGCACGGTCGGCTGGTTCACCACCCAGTTCCCGGTCTGGCTGGAGGCGCATGCCGATCCGAGAGAGGCGCTCATTGCCGCCAAGGAACGGCTGCGGTCGATCCCCGACAAGGGCTTCCGCTTCGGGCTTCTGCGCCACCTTGCCGACGATCGCATCCGTGCCGACGTCGCGGCGCTGCCCGTGCCGAAGATCGGCTTCAACTATCTCGGCCAGTTCGATCAGGCGATCGACAAGGGCGGCCGCTTCGGCTTCGCCACCGAGAGCGCCGGCGCATCCGTCGATCCCGCCTCGGCGATGAGCCATGTTCTCGATCTCAACGGCCTCGTTGCCGACGGCAAGCTGTCGCTGTCCTGGCGCTTCAGCCCCGGCGTCATCGCCGAGGAGACCGTCCGCGATCTGGCCGCGGCCTTCGAGCAGAACCTCGCCGCGCTGATCGACCATTGCAGCACGGCCAGGCCGACCCGCACCGCCTCCGACTTCCCGCTTGCGGGCCTGAGCCAGTCGCAGCTTGAACTTCTGAACCTGCCGCTCGACGATGTGCAGGACATCTACCCGGCAACCCCGGTGCAGCAGGGCCTGATCTTCCACTCGATGCTGCAGGGGGAGGGCGTCTACATCTATCAGCTCCGCCTCGGCCTGTCGGGGGATCTGGACCGGGATGCGTTGCGCAATGCCTGGGCTTCGGCGATCGCCCGTCACGACATCCTGCGCACCCACTTCGAATGGCGCCATGGCGGCGAGGCGCTGCAGGTGGTGCATCGATCCGTGCCGCTGCCCTATGCCGAGCACGACTGGTCGGCCGAGACGGCGGCCAGCTACGAGGAGAAGCTCGCGGCATGGCGTGCCGACGACCTCGCGCGCGGCTTCGACCTTGCCGAGGCGCCGCTGATGCGGGTCAACCTGTTCGCCCGTCCCGACGGCGGCCACGACCTGGTCTGGACCAATCACCATGTGCTCACCGACGGCTGGGGCACCGCCCAGCTGATGGGCGAGATCATCCAGGACTACGGCGCAAGACGCGAGGGCCGCACCGCCGACCTGCCGGCTCCGGTCCCCTATCGCGACTATCTGGCCTGGCTGCGCCGCCAGCCGTCGCCCGAAGAAGCGTGGTGGCGGGCGCAGATCGAGCGGCTCGACGAGCCGGCGACGCTGACCCAGAGCCTGGGGCGGCCGCGCCACCCCGAACCCGGCGTGCATCACCGGCGCACCGTCATCGACGCCGATCTGGCCGAGCGGCTGCGTCAGGCGGCCCAGACCCATCAGGTGACACTGAACACGCTGATGCAGGGAGCATGGGCGATCCTGCTGTCGCGCTACGGCAACCGGCCGCAGGTGGCCTTCGGGGCCACGGTCTCGGGAAGGCCTGCCGAGCTGCCCGGCGTCGAGCGCATGCTCGGGCTGTTCATCAACTCGCTGCCGATCTTCGTCGACGTGCCCGGCGATGCCAGCGTCGGCCCGTGGCTGCGCGACCTGCAGGCCCGCAACACCGAGCTCCGGGCCTATGAGCACACGCCGCTCGCCGATCTCCAGCAATGGACCGGGCGCACCGGCGATGCCCTGTTCGACACCCTCGTCGTCTTCGAGAACTATCCCGTCGATCAGGAGCTGCGCAAGGCCGACACCGGTCTCGCCACCACCGCGGCCGACACAGCCGAGAAGACACACTATCCGCTCACCGTCACCGTCGTTCCTGGCGGCGCCGTCGAGATCAAATGGTCCTGGGACGGCCAACGCCTCGACGCCGATACAGTCGGGCAGATCGGCACGGATTACGCCGAGATCCTGACCTCCCTCGCTGGCGCATTGGATGCCGGCGAGCCGCTCCGCACGGTCCGGCCAAAGGTGGAGGCGCCATATGCGCCGCTCGCCGATCATCCGTTCCGGGCGGTGATCGACCGCATCACGGAGCAGGCGGCACTTCGTCCAGACGCTGAGGCGCTCACCTGCGAGGGCGAGCGGATCAGCTACGGCGAACTCGACGGCTGGTCGAACCGGATCGGCCGTCGTCTGAAGGCCCTCGGCGTTCGGCCGGAAGAGCGGGTCGGCCTAGCCGTTGAGCGGTCGACCGGCCTGATGGCAGGTGTGCTCGGGATCCTGAAGGCGGGCGGGGCCTATGTGCCGCTCGACCCGTCCTATCCCGCCGACCGCCTGCGCCACATGATCGAGGATTCGGGCCTCACCAAGGTGGTGGCCGACGCGGCGAGCGCCGAGGTATTGGGTGATCTGCTGTCGGGTCTCGACATCGTTATCGTCTCGGACCTTGATGCCGAGAGCAGCGCGGGCTGGGACGAGCCGGTCCATGCCGACCAGCTCGCCTATGTCATCTACACCTCCGGATCCACGGGAACGCCCAAGGGCGTCGGCGTCACGCATGCCAATATCGCCCGCCTGCTCGATGCCACGGCCCGGTGGTTCCGCTTCGGGCCCGAGGACGTGTGGCCTCTGTTCCACTCCTATGCCTTCGACGTGTCGGTCTGGGAGCTGTTCCATTGCCTGGCGACCGGCGGCAGATTGGTCGTCGTGCCCTTCTGGACATCCCGGGATACGCCCGCCTTCCACCGCCTGCTGCGCGAGGAGAAGGTCACAGTCCTCAACCAGACCCCATCCGCCTTCCTGCCGCTGATGCAAGAGGATCTGCGTGCGGAAGCGCCATTCACTACCGTCAAAGTGATCATCTTCGCAGGCGAGAAGCTTGAGCCTGCGGCACTCAGGACGTGGCTGGAGAAGCGCGGCAAGGCTGCGCCGCGCCTCATCAACATGTATGGCATCACCGAGACGACCGTGCATGTCACCTATCGGCCTGTCTCTCTCGACGACACCGCAGATGAGGCCCGTTCGCTGATCGGCGAACCCATCCCCGACCTGTCGCTTGCCGTGCTTGATGCCGATCTCAACGTCGTGCCGCTCGGTGCGACCGGCGAACTGCATGTCGGCGGCGCCGGCCTTGCCCGCGGCTATCTCGGAAGACCCGGCCTCACCGCCGAACGCTTCATCCCGGACCCGTCGGTTCCCGGCGGCAGGCTCTACCGCTCCGGCGACCTTGCCCGCCGGTTGCCCGACGGCGAGCTGGAATATATCGGCCGCAACGACTTCCAGGTGAAGATCCGTGGCCACCGCATCGAGCTCGGCGAGATCCAGGCGGCGCTGCTCGCCCATCCGGACGTGCGCGAAGCGGCGGTGCTGGCCATCGACGATCACGACGGTGGCAAGCGTCTGGCCGCCTATGTCGTGGCCGCCGGATCGGAAGAGCAGGAGCCCTCGGCCGAGGATCTGCGCGAGCATCTCGCCGACCGCCTGCCGGCCTACATGGTGCCTTCCGCGGTCGTCTTCCTCGACGCCATGCCGCTCACCGTCAATGGCAAGCTCGACCGCAGGGCACTGCCCGAGCCGGAGACCGCGCTGATCACCGAGCGGGTCGCGCCGCGCAACGAGACGGAGGCACGTCTGCTGGCGGTGTGGAAGGCGGTGCTGAAGCGCGACGATATCGGCGTCACCGATAACTTCTTCATGCTCGGCGGCGATTCGCTGCTAGCTCTTCGGGTCGCATTTGCGATTTCGCTCGAATTTGCAACGACAGTGTCCGTGGAGCAAGTTCTCCGAAATCCGCAGATTTCGACCTTTTCGAGTCATATCTTCAATAGGCGTGAAGGGATCGCGTCAGCGCTGGCAAGTCTGATTGAACGCGCATCTGCAGGCGAGGCAAACCAATGAGAACCAACGAGATTGGAGATCTACTGAAAGAATATGGAAAACTTCCTGAGGGCGTTCGCACACGAATTAGGTCAAAATTACGAGTAGAGGGTTATCTCACGTCAGACCTCCCGGTCCTCAAGCGCGCTGCTGGTGACAATTGCGTTCCACTCTCGCATGCGCAGGAGCGGTTGTGGTTCCTGTGGCGTCTGGAGCCGGACAGCCCCGCCTACAACATCGTCGGAGCGGTCCGTCTCGATGGTATTTTGAACGTGCCGGCGCTGCGCACTGCGGTGACCGGCCTGGTGCGGCGGCACGAGAGCCTGCGCACCCGCTTCGAGGATGTCGACGGCACGGCCTGGCAGGTCATCGAGCCGGAACCCGTCTTCGGCTGGACCGAGCACGATCTTGCCGCCATCACCGATCATCAGGCCCGCGAGGCGGCGCTGAGGGAAGGCCTCGACCGCGCCGCCCAGACACCCTTCGACTTGGAGCAGGGACCGCTGCTGCGGATCGAGTTGTTCCATCTCGGCGAGCAGGAGCACGTCCTCCATTTCGCCATGCACCACATCGTCTCCGACGGCTGGTCGATCGACATCCTGGTGCGCGAGTTCTCCGCCTTCTACGAGGCCGCCCTCGATGGCCGCCAGCCCGACCTGCCGGAACTGCCGATCCAGTATGCCGACTATGCGCTGTGGCAGCGTGAATGGCTCGACGACGAGGCGCTGAAGGGCCAGCTCGACTACTGGAAGAACCGCCTCGGCGACGAACATCCCGTTCTCCAGCTGCCGGTCACCGGCAAGCCCAAGGGGCCACGCTCGAACAAAGGCGGCCGGGTAACCTGCGAGATCCCCGCCGATGTCGCCGACCGGCTGCGCAAGCTGTCGCGCGAGCATGGCGCCACGCTGTTCATGACGCTGCTGGCCGCCTTCGACGTGCTGCTCTATCGTTATTGCAACGAGAGCGACATCCGGGTCGGGGTGCCGGTGGCCGGCCGCCAGCGTGTCGAGACCGAGGGCCTGATCGGCTTCTTCGTCAACACGCTCGTCATCCGCTCCGACGTGCGCGGCGACATGACCTTCGGGGATCTGCTCGATCAGGTCCGCGACCGTGTCCTCGAAGCGCAGGCCAATCAGGACCTGCCGTTCGCAAAGCTCGTCGAGGCTCTCCAGCCCGAGCGTGTCCTCGGCCAGACACCGCTCTTCCAGGTCATGTGCAGCTTCGATCAAAAAAGGGCTTCTGGGAAGGCCTCACCGCAATCGACCAAAGGGCGATCTTCATCCAGCCGCACGCAGATAGCTCAAT
Source organism: Phyllobacterium sp. K27 (assembly GCF_054796155.1). Classification (NCBI taxonomy): domain Bacteria; kingdom Pseudomonadati; phylum Pseudomonadota; class Alphaproteobacteria; order Hyphomicrobiales; family Phyllobacteriaceae; genus Phyllobacterium; species Phyllobacterium sp. K27. The sequence continues at coordinate 1,223,298 of NZ_CM139240.1, forward strand.
TCGACCTCACTTTGGATATTGTTGACGATGGCCTCAATCTCCGGCTCGCTTTCGATTATGCGCTCGACCTGTTTGAACCTGACATCATTGAGATACTCAGCGAGACCTACGCGGCATCCTACACAAGGTGGGAGCGTCAGATGGCGATGCCGCCATCATCTCTAACACTTCGCCTGCCACACCTCATCAGCCACTGGTTCCTCATACCTTCCGCTCCATTGGGCCCCGCATTGCGTCGCAGTCGGCTGCTCATCCGGAAGCGGAGGCTGTTTCGTGCGAGGGCGAGCGTATCTCTTATGGCGAACTTGACGGTTGGTCGAACCGGATCGGGCGGCGTCTGAAGAAGCTCGGCATTATGCCGGAAGAGCGTGTCGGTCTTGCCGTTGAGCGCTCGATCGGTCTTGTCGCCAGCCTGCTCGGCACGCTGAAGGCCGGCGGCGCCTTCGTGCCGCTCGATCCGACCTATCCGGCCGATCGCCTGCGCCACATGATCGAGGATGCCGGTGTGCGCAAGATCATCTGCGATCCGGCCACCGCCGGGACCCTTGGTGATCTTCTGTCCGGCCTCGACGTGGTGCTGGTCACCGATGTCGACGGCGAGAGCGCCGAGCGCCGCTGGGAGGAACCCGTTCATCCCGACCAGCTCGCCTATGTCATCTACACCTCCGGCTCGACCGGCATGCCCAAGGGGGTGGCGATCAGCCATCATGCCCTCAGCCTCCATCTCGACGACTTCCTCGATACCTATCGGATCGGGCCTGAGGACAAGGTTCTCCAGTCTTCCACCATCAACTTCGACGTCGCCCTGCACGAGCTGCTGCCGGCACTGACCCAGGGCGGACAGGTGCTCATGCGGGGACCGCAGCTATGGGATCTTGCCACGCTCACCCGCAAGCTGGCGGAAGAGAAGGTGACCTTCTCCCGCATCCCCACGGCCTATTGGCAACAATGGCTGCACGACCTTCCCGAGGAGATGCCGGCGTTGCGTCAGGTGACGGTGGGCGGCGAGGGCCTGCCCGGCGATGCGCTGAAGCGGTGGCAGGAGGGGCCGCTCAGCCACATCCATCTCGACAATCTCTACGGTCCCACCGAGACCACCATCGCCTGCCTTTATCGCCGGACGGAGGCATCCGACGGCGACGACGTCACCGTCAATATCGGCGTCCCCTATCCGTCGCGCAGTGCGTTCGTGATAGACCGGGACGGCAACGAGGCGCCGGTGGGTGGTCTGGGCGAACTTTGCATCGGCGGCGAGACGCTGGCGCGGGGTTATGTCGGCAAGCCGGGCTTGACGGCGGAGCGCTTCGTGCCCGATCCGACGCGACCGGGCGGCAGGCTCTACCGCAGCGGTGATCTGGTGCGCCAGCGGCCCGACGGTGTCGTCGACTTCCTCGGCCGTCTCGACAACCAGATCAAGCTGAGGGGCTTCCGCATCGAGCTCGGCGAGATCGAAGCGGCGCTGCGTGCCGCTCCCGGCGTGCGTGACGCGGTTGCCGTCATCGCCGGCGAGGGCGAGCACAGGCACATTCTCGCCTATGCCGCCGGAGAGGCGGACGCCGACGATCTGCGCTCACGTCTCGAGCAGGCGCTTCCCGGCTACATGGTGCCGGCCTCCGTCATGGTGCTGGATGCTCTGCCGCTGATGCCGAACGGCAAGATCGACAGGAAGGCGTTGCCGGAACCGGACGGGCAGTCGGAACGGACGATCGTGGCGCCGCGCAACGAGACGGAGGCACGTCTCCTGGCGGTGTGGAAGGCGGTGCTGAAGCGCGACGACATCGGCGTCACCGACAACTTCTTCATGCTCGGGGGGACATCGCTCTCAGCTCTAAAAGTGATTTCCCTGCTGGAGCAATCGAGCGATCAGCGGATCTCATTAATCGATCTGCTAACGTATCCTACGATCAACGGTCTTTCAAAAAAGAGCAGCGCCGCTGATAAGGTAGTGCCCCCTTTCATACATCTGCTCAATCGGTCGCGTTCTCGCATACGCTTGTTTTGCCTACATCCAGATTACGGAATTGCAATCGCATATCGTGAGCTTGCACGTGCATTGGATGGCAGGGCGTCGGTTTTCGGGGTCAATTCACCGTTTCTTCCCGGCATATCTACTATCGCTATGGATCTTAATGGCTTGGCAAAGTTGTACGCTGATCATGTTCAGTCGATCGATGCTGTCGGGCCATATTGCTTGGCGGGATGGTCCTTGGGAGGGTGGCTTGCGGTACAAGTGGCGCATGAACTTGAGGCACGGAGCGCTCAAGTCTTGTTTCTTGGACTGATCGATACCCCGGTGCTGAGTAAGTCTGACCATTCAGATTACAGTCCGGATGAAAAGGCGCACCGTCTTGCCCAACTTGACCGTTACGCATCACTGCTAGCCGATATGGGCATACCACCAAGCGATTTACCAATTATCATTGCGGATATCGTTGACCGTCATATAGCGCTCTTCGAAGGAAGAGAATTTACCGCGGGAACCGTCGGCGCAAACATTCATTGCTGGAAAACACTTGCTTTGAGCAAACGCCCCTCTTGGACACACGACTGGTCTCCCTTTACTCGCGGAGAGATGTTTGACGCGCCTGTGATAGACGATACTCACTTGGGAATTGTTACCAATCGCGATTTTCTAAATAGTTTTGGTGACGTGTTTGCTCACGTTGCAGCGTTAGATTTGGCAGTCACTTCCGCGTAGGTTTCATGGTGCGAACCGAGAACCAATAAGGCTCGACGAGCGATAGCCTCGCCTTGGTTGAGCCGGAAAAAACCGGCCCAAAATCATGTCAGGAATAGTCATCTTTTTTTTGCAAGATTCGGTCTCGAGGGACGTCTACCAAAGAGAGGGATCCTGCTAAGGCCGTGTGAAAGCCCTCGGTACATACGATCAGGGGGTTATTAAGTGGCGACAGCATCGCGGAAGACGCATTTCGGAACGGGGAGCACAGTATCAGGAGGCGGGATACGTCCGCTTCATACCACGGCGGTAGTCGTATCGTTACTTGCGTGCGCCAGCGTTTCCTATTCTTCGATAGCTGTCGCTCAGACCTCTCCTACGATCGATGCCCAACGCAACCTCAGGCACTTTTCCATCCCGGCTCAATCAATGCGCTCGGCGATCGACGCGTTCATTCGTATGACAGGTTGGCAGGTGGGATATTCTTCCTTATCTGTGACCGGAAAAACGTCTCGGGCTGTCATCGGAGAAATGACTCCGGCTGCTGCACTTGCCAAGCTAGTCGATGGCACGGGGGTGAGCGCGAAAATCACAGGGCCTTCAACCGCTGCACTCGTTGATAATACGGTTAGCGGCGCGAGTGCATCGCCTGTCGCTGAGGCAGGCACAACAGTACTGGAAACAATCGTTGTGCAGGGCCAGGGCGATAATGCTTGGGGTCCAGTCCAGGGATACGTAGCAAAGCAAAGTGCTACAGGCACGAAGACCGACACGCCATTGATTGAAACGCCCCAATCGATTTCCGTCGTCGGCCGACAGCAGATGGAGGATCGAGGGGTCCAGACCGTGGGCCAAGCTATAGGCTACACACCGGGAGTTAAGGCAGATCTAAACGGAGCCGTGCAGGCCGGCACGGACAGTTACATCCTCCGCGGGTTTCCTTTCTTCTCATCAAGCAATTATCTCGACGGTCTCTACAGTAACGGCTGGGTCGAGCCGTATGGTACAGAACGCATTGAGGTTATTCGAGGACCAGCATCAGTTCTCTATGGCCAGTCTAATCCAGGAGGGCTACTTTCCGTCGTCAGCAAGCGTCCAACGGATACGCCAATTCGCGAGGTCGGAGTTCTCACAAGTGAGTACGGCGGGATTCAAGGCTTCTTTGACGTCGGGGGCAAGGTCGATGAGGATGGCAAATTCCTCTATCGACTTACAGGCTTGGGAAAGAACCTCGGAACCGAATACGACAATGGGAGCGAATATCAGCGTGTCTATATCGCACCAGCGGTCACGTGGCGTCCGAATGACGATACACAACTGACGATTTTTGCCAAGTATCAATACGATCCGCACATTCTAACGGCACCTTCAGTTCCTGCAGTAGGAACAATTTTCCGTAGACCTGACGGCTTTCGCATTCCGAACAACTTCTACGGAAGCGACCCATCTTACGACGCGGGATCGTATCGCCGCCAATTTCAGATCGGTTATGCGTTTGAGCACAGATTTAATGATATCTGGACGGTTCGTCAGAACCTTCGATACGAGCAGAGCGAGCTCAACCGGCAGTACTTGAATGCTGGCAATTCCCCCACGACAACAATATGGAACCGTAGCGCCCAACATATCTATGAACGCACCAGGCAATTCGCTGTAGACACTAATGCTGAGGCGGAGTTCTCCACTGGTCCGTTCGATCACACGGCTCTTTTCGGAATCGATTATCGTCAGATCGCGAGCCTTTCAAAAAGTGGGTGGAGTTCCGCCGGTGTTCCGCCCATCGACATAACCAACCCACGGTATGACCTGTTTTCAGGACCGGCGCCTGCCTTCACCGAAGGTACAGATCAGGACAGCTGGCAGACGGGTATCTACGCTCAGGATCAGATCAAATGGGGCTCGTGGACGCTTATTGCGGGTGGACGATACGACTGGGCAGAATCGAAGACATACAACGTCTTCGACAATCATAAGCTCACGAACGAGATGGACCAGCATGCATTCACCGGGCGTGTCGGCGTTGTTTACGAGTTCTCAAACGGCATTGCACCTTACTTCAGCTATGCGGAATCCTTCGAGCCGCAGAGCGGCACTAGCTCACCTGCTCGTGGAAGTCAGCCTTTCGAACCAACGACAGGCCGACAGTACGAAGTTGGCATTAAATATCAGCCCTCCTTCTTCGACGGCTTCTTTACGGTAGCTCTCTACGACTTGCGTAAGCAGAACGTTGTAACGACCGATCCTGACAATACATCTTTTAGTGTGCAGACAGGTGAAATAGCATCTCGCGGTATCGAACTGAGTGGCGCGGCAAATGTCACAGATGATCTGCGTTTCATCGCATCGTATAGTTACGTCGATAACGAAGTGACGAAGGCGAATCCGAATTTTGCGGGCGTCTCAACTGTCGGGAAATCGCAGTACGCGGTGCCTGCACATCAAGCATCGGCGTGGCTCGACTACACATTCTCGTCTGGACCGCTTGAGGGACTCGGCCTCGGAGGGGGCGTTCGCTACATCGGCTCTTCTCCTGGCGACCAGATGAACACCTTCTACGCTCCTGCTACCACACTTTTTGATGCAGCGCTCCGTTACGACTTCGGGAAGAAATTCCGTGATTTGGATGGGCTCCACCTCTCTGTCAACGCCACGAACCTCTTCAATAAAGAGTATATCACGACTTGCTACAGCAACACTATTTGCAACTATGGCAGCGGTCGAACGATAACAGGAGCTTTGACGTACCGGTGGTAGGAGTATCTCGGAGCCGTTCCGCCGGTCGACGGCTGGTAGCGCAAGGCGTACACGGCGGCAAAAGCACCAATCTACAGCAGGCAATCTCTCGAAGGCAGGTCCTACGAGGGATTGCTTTGGTTGCGGCCCATCTTGGTGCTACGCCCTTCGCGCGAGCGCAAACTACGATTGTTCCGCGTATCGTCTCGCTTGACATTAGCTTGACGCAGATTGCCTTGTCCGTTGGTGTTGCCCCGATCGGTATCTCCCAACCGTCGCGCTACCGCCGGTTTGCTGTTGAACCCACATTGCCAAATGGCGTGGTCGACATAGGTGGCAACGTCACAGAGCCGTCGCTGGAGTTGCTCAGGTATTTGAAGCCCGATCTCATCCTTCTAAATCAATCGATCAGCGCATCCTCTGGATCAGTACTTTCGACCATCGCCCCGTTGGCTGTTCCGTCTCGCGGATTCTCGGTTCTGGGTGAGGAACCGTTCATTACAGCAGGCCATGAGCACCAACTGACCTGCGAAGCGCTTGGTCGTGTTCGCGAAGGCGAATACTTCCAGAGTAAAATCACAAGGCTAATAGAGGATTTTAGCGTCCGTGTGAAGCCAATCGCGGGCCGTCCGGTTCTTGTGCTTTGGGGCGTCGACCGGCGGCACACCTACGTTCTGGTGCGCAACAGCATCTTCCAGGGAGTTCTCGACCGTCTCGGGCTGGTGAACGCCTGGCAAGGCGTCGCGATGCCGCTCGGCATGTCGCTTGTCGGCTTGGATCAGATCGCTCCTCTCGAGGATTCGAACATTGTCGTGATCGGAGGCAGTGGCAGCGCCTCCGATATAATGGCGAGCCCATTGTGGCAGGCTCTGCGACCGGTTCGGGAACGCCGCGTCGTGTCGCTGCCGCCGATGTGGACCGTCGGTGGACTCCCTGTCGCCGAGCGCTTCGCCCGCCATCTTGTGCCGGCATTGGAACACTTGGAGACGGGACATGGTTGAAATGACCTCGCCTGCCCGCGTCTTGACTACGCAACGGACCCCACTTTTGGCAGTGGCAGCAGCAGCCGTTGCGGCGCTCATTCTGACACTGCTACGGATTGAACACTGGATCGAGCTGCGCCATCTGTCGTGGGTCATGGTTTCCCCGGATCCTGACAACATCCGAGAGATGATCGTCCACTACAGCCTCCTGCCGCGCGTGCTGACCGCTATCCTGTGCGGAGCAGCGCTGGCGCTCGCCGGCGTAGTCTTCCAGCAAGTGCTGCGCAACCCCATCGCCGAGCCGACCACGCTCGGCGTCTCGGCCGGCGCCTCGCTGGCGCTGACCGTGGCGACGCTCTGGGCGCCAAGCCTGCTCGCCTTCGGCCGCGAGACGGTCGCGCTCGCGGGAGCCGCCATCGCCATCCTGTTCGTGTTCGGTGTATCGTGGGGCCGCGCCCTGTCGCCTTTGTCGTTGATCCTGGCCGGCCTTGTCGTCAACTTCCTGTCCGGCTCGATCGCCGCCGCTGTCACCCTCTTCTATCGCGAGTATCTGCAAAGCCTGCTGATCTGGGGCACGGGCTCGCTGCAGCAGAACGACTGGAGCGCGGTGAGCTTCCTACTCCCTCGCCTCGCTTTGGTATGGGCGGTGACGTTCTTCCTGATCCGGCCAATGACACTGCTTGGCCTGGAGGAGGAAGGCGCGCGCAATCTCGGCCTGTCGATGAAGCATGTCCGGCTCATCGGTCTCGCGCTCGCGGTGGCGCTCTCTGCTTTCGTCGTCAGTGCGGTCGGCATGATCGGCTTCGTCGGTCTGGCATGCCCGGCGATCGCCCGTTTGATGGGAGCTCGCCGTTTCCGCGACCAACTCGTCTGGGCGCCACTGCTGGGCGGCTCTCTGCTCTGGCTTACCGACCAAGCCGTGCAATGGTTCGCTGCTGGGGACCGCGAGCTGATCCCCACAGGCATCGCCGCATCGCTGCTCGGCGCACCGATGTTGCTCTGGCTGCTTCCGCGCCTTCGAGGGGCGATCATGTCGCCGACGGCCCACTCCGGCGATGCAGTCGCACGACTGCGGCGGCCTCGACTGGTGATCGTCGGCGGGCTCGTTCTGGTCGCGCTGGCCGCCTACGTCGCGCTGCATCTCGGCCGTGGACTCTCCGGCTGGCATTGGAGCACCGCTGCCGATCTAGCCTACGTCATCGACCTTCGGGCTCCCCGTATGATCGGGTCGATCGCCGGAGGCGTGATGCTCGCCATTGCCGGCACGCTGATGCAGCGCCTCACCGGCAATCCGATGGCCTCGCCGGAGGTCCTCGGCGTCACCTCCGGCGCTATGCTCGGCGTCATCCTCGCCATGCTCGTCTCCGGCGTCATGCCGGATCGCCTGGGACAGGTTCTCGCCGGAGGCGGAGGCGCCTTCGCTGTGCTAACAATCATGCTTCTGATCAGCTGCAAGACGTCCTTCTCGCCTGAGCGCATGCTCCTCGCTGGTATCGCGCTCGGCACCGTGGTCTCCACCATCATGGCGGTGCTGATGGCTTCCGGCGATCCGCGCATGGGCATCCTGCTGACCTGGATGGCCGGCTCGACCTACCGGCTCGAAGCCACCGCCGCCGGCGTCACTGTCGTCATCGCCGTCGCTTCCCTTGCCGTCGTACCCTTCGCCCAGCGCTGGCTCGACATCCTGCCGCTCGGCGAGACCATGCCGCGCGCCGTCGGCGTCGGCCTCGCCCTGAGCCGGCTGAGCCTGCTGCTCGTCATCGCGATCATCACGGCGGCCGCGACGCTAGTCATCGGGCCAATGACCTTCGTCGGGCTGATGGCGCCGCACATCGCCCGCATGCTGGGCTTCCAGCGCGCCATGCCCCAGATCATCGCCGCCGCCGTTCTCGGGGCCCTAATCATGCTCGCCGCCGACTGGCTCGGCCGCACTATCCTCTTCCCGGATCAGCTTCCCGCTGGCCTCGTCGCCTCGCTGATCGGTGGTCCCTTTCTACTTTGGCGATTGTACAGGGGGAGATGAGCCATGGCCGCGACTATCAAGGAATTCCTCACCGCGATTGATGTGCAGATCGAACGTCAGTTCGTCATCACGCAAGCCATGGACGCCGAGCTGCCCGGCGAGGCGATTCTGGACGGTGGCCTGCACGCCTTGCTTGAGCGCTATCTTGCCGGCTTCCCGGCCGGAACCGACCGTCGCGGCGTCGCCTCGCTGTGGAGCACGATCTATTTCAACCGGTTTCCCGGTCCTGTGGTCGGCGCCGCGCTTGTCGGCGGTCGACGTTTGCCAGTCGGCTTCACTGAGGCGGGCCTGACGCTGTCCGACGACGGCCGCCACGTCGCCGCGATCTGCATTCCTCATGGCGGCGCTCCAATCGAAGGCGATGTGTTCACCCGCCTGCACGCGCTGGTGCGGGAGCACCTCGATCCGCTGATCAGGTCCATCTCGGCTTGGGCGCGGATCTCGCCCAAGGTGCTTTGGGGCATCGTCGGTAACGGTCTCGACTGGACGCTTCGCGACATTGCCGCGCTGCCAGAAATGCAAGCAGAACACATCGCCGACTTCAATCGGATACTGATCGAGAGCCATTGGCCTGACGGCTGGCGCAATCCGTTGTTCGAGCCAGTCCGGTATGTCGATAGCCCGAAAGGCCCGCGCCGCGAGAAGCGGGTCTGCTGCCTTCGATACCTACTCCCCAACGACGATTTTTGCAGCATCTGCCCGAGCGAGGTGGTCGCGAAAGCCGGAAAAGCATGTCTGAAGGAGGTCGTGACATGAGCGAGGCGAAGACAACACTGATCGGCGAGAGCGTCCGCCTTCTGAGACCGTTCTGGCCGATTGCGCTGTTCGCAACAGGCATGGGAACACTGAGCGGCCTCGCGACGGCCTGGCTTCTCGCGACCATAAATCATGCGCTTTATGGCGAGGGCGATATTACGGCGGCGATCATGTGGACCTTCGCCGGGCTGGTCGTGCTGACTCTAGCAGGCGAAATCATATCCGACTTTGGCAACAGCTTCATCGGCCAGCAGGTCATTTCATCGTTGAGAAAGGGGCTGGTCGCGAAGGTGGTCGCGGCGCCGATCGATCAGCTTGAGCGTTACAAGACCCATCGGCTCCTGTCGGTACTCGGCCAGGATGTCGATACTGTATCCGGATTTTCCTACAACTTTTCCTCGCTGGCCATCGCGCTGGCGGTCACAACCGGCTGCGCCATCTATCTGATCTTCCTGTCGCCGTCCCTTTTTGTGATCGTTGCGATCGCAATCGGCGCTGGTGTCGGGATCAACCGATATGCCCGGCAGCGCGGCGCGGTCTGGTACGACCAGGCACGCTCGGAGCAGGACGAGGTCTACAAGCACTACCGCGCGATCACCGAAGGCGCAAAGGAACTCCGCATAAATCGAGACCGCCGCCGCCGCGTCCATCGAGAGCAACTGAACGGCGCGATCGACCGTATCCGGGACATGAAAGTGAAGGCGTTCCGCATCTTCATGTCGGCCAATGCCGCCGACAGCGCGCTGTTCTTCGCCATGATCGGCATCATAGTCGGCTGGCAGGGCTGGTTCGCCGTTGATCGAACCGTCGTCTCGGGCTTCGTACTGGTGCTGCTCTATGCGAAGGGGCCGTTAAATCAGGCCCTCGGCGCCTACTCAAGCTTCGTGAATGCACAGGTCTCCTTCAAACGTATTGCGCAACTTTCAGCGGACTTTGCGAATCCGGAAGCACATTTGTTTGATCCTCAGAAATCTGAGGACCGGGCCGCGCTAGCATCCACAATTGAGACGATCGAACTACGCGGCACCAAATACACCTTCCCGGCGACCAATGGCGTGGAACCCTTCACCCTCGGGCCGGTCGACCTGACGATCAAGGGTGGGGAGACCCTCTTCATCGTGGGAGAGAACGGCTGCGGCAAGACCACACTAATCAAGCTGATCCTCGGACTATACGAGCCGCAGGAAGGAAAACTGTTGCTCAACGGCGAACCTGTCACGTCGGAGAAACTCGACGATTACCGCCAGCTTTTCTCGACTATCTTTTTCGACTATTTCCTCTTCGACGACCTTGTCGCTCCCGATGGAATATTGCCGGACGCGATCACCGACTGGCTTAAGAAGCTGGAGATCGCCGACAAGGTTGCCGTCAAAGGTGGACGCTTCTCTACCACCGACTTGTCAGCGGGGCAGCGCAAACGACTCGCGCTTATTCAGGTCTGGCTTGATGGCAGACCTCTAATCGTCTTCGACGAATGGGCGGCCGAGCAGGATCCCACGTTCCGGCGACTGTTCTATACTGAGATGCTCCCTGATCTGAAGCGACAGGGTAAATCGCTAATCGTCATCTCCCACGATGATCGCTATTTCGGTGCGGCCGACCGACTGATCCGTCTCGAGAAGGGAAGGATCGTTGAGGCGATCGATCGTCCTGACGAAACCTGGGGAATCCCGGTCAGGGGCCGTGCAGAAAAAAGACCGCCAGCTTCTCCATCTCCCAACGAGACAGGAGGAGGTTGAGCCATGGTTGCATCCCATTCAGCCGCTCGCCCGATCCAATCTTTGCGCCGTCACGCACGGTGGCGGCGTGGCGCGCTGGTGGCGTGCGCCATGTTATGCACTGCCGGTAGCGGATTCTATTGGGCTGTCGGCGCGGCATTGCCTCCGAACAAGGATATCGTCTCTGAAGAGGTGGCGCGTGGCCTCATCGAGGACGTCGTGACCACTACCGGCAATATACTGCCACGTGCCTATGTCGATGTTGGCGCCCAGGCTTCCGGGCGGCTCGACATCATCCATGTCGCGATCGGCGATCAAGTCAAGGCCGGCGATCTTCTGGCGGAGATCGATCCTCAGGTCCAAGCCGCAAAGGTCAATGCCGACAGGGCCGAACTGCATCAGCTTGAGGCAAACCTGGCCGCCCAGGAAGCGGAGGCCGCCTTCGCCGACGCGCGATCGAGGCGCAACGCGCAACTCGCACCAACGAATGCGATTTCGCAATCCGCATTCGATGAGGCAAAGCGCGATGCGAAGATAGCCACAGCCAAGGTCGAGGCGATCCGAGCCGAGATCGAGAAAATGCAGTCAACGCTACAGTCGGACGAGGCGCTACTCGGCTTCACGAAGATCTACGCGCCTATGTCGGGCACCGTTGTGTCCATCGACGTACGCGAGGGACAAACTCTTAACGCTGCTTATTCCACGCCGGTCGTGATGCGCATCGCAGAATTGGGGACGATGACTGTCTGGACGCAGGTCTCGGAGGCCGACGTTACCCGGCTCCGTGCAGGAATGGAGGTTTGGTTCACAACGCTCGGGCATGGCGACCAGCGCTGGACGGCACACCTGAAACAGATATTGCCGGCCCCACAGAAGCCGGAAAAAGCGGCCAATCAGGCAGACAGCGCTGGGGTGTCGTCCAGCTCCACAAACAATGTCGTGCTGTATACTGCGCTGTTCGATGTGACCAACGCAGCTAACGAGCTCCGACCGGAAATGACCGCGCAGGTCTCGTTCGTGGTGGCGCAGAAGGAAGACGCGGTCATCGCGCCGATGGCGGCCCTGCGTTCCAAGCCACTGCCCAACGGCCACGCTCACGTGGACGTGCTGGAACCTGACGGGCAGCGGATCGATCGAGGCATAATGGTCGGTCTCAGAAACCGTTTTGAGGTTCAAGTCCTGTCCGGGCTGAAACCAGGCGAGCGAGTGGTAACCGGAATGCGCACGAGCAAGGACGCGCAATCACTCGTCAGGTTCCGCCTATGACGGTGTCGGCTCCGATGTCTCACGCACCCGCCTGCACGCCGCTGATTGAGCTCCGCGATTTGCGCAAGGTCTTCATGACCAGCGACAGCGTGGCAGTCGAGGTACTGCGCGGCCTGTCGATCAGCATCCATGCCGGCGAATTCGTTGCTATCGTCGGCCAGTCGGGCTCCGGCAAATCCACGCTGATGAACATCCTCGGCCTTCTTGACCGGGCGACCGGCGGCAGCTACCGGCTCACAGGACGCGACGTCGCTGGCCTCGACCGTGACGAGCAGGCGTCGCTCAGGCGTGAGGCCTTCGGTTTCGTCTTCCAGCAATACAATCTCATTCCCTCGATAACCGCTTGCGAGAATGTCGAGGTGCCGGCCGCATATGCCGGACTCGCACCGAGGGAGCGCCGGCACCGCGCCGCTGAACTGCTCGGCCAACTCGGCCTCAGCGAGCGGCTCAATCACCGTCCGGGGCAGTTGTCCGGCGGCCAGCAGCAGCGCGTTTCGGTCGCGCGCGCCCTTATGAATGGCGGGCGCATCATTCTCGCCGACGAGCCGACCGGCGCGCTCGACAGCGTCACGGGCGAAGAGGTGATGGCGCTCTTGAAGCGGCTTGCCGATGACGGGCACACCATCATCCTGATCACACACAATCATGAGGTCGCTGCCGCTGCGCGGCGCATCGTCGAGATAAAGGATGGCCGGATCGTCTCGGACGCCGCATCGACAACGACTGGCCAAGGCCCTGTCGCTGCCGCCGCGACGAGTGCCGTTCCCCAACTGCCAAATCAACGTTCCGATGAGAGCGCAGTAGAATCCTTCTCTCTTCCGAAGGCGTCGGCCGGCGCGCCGCTACTCGCTAACATGCGCGAGGCGATGCGCTCCGGCGTGCGCGCACTCGGGTCCAATCCGTTCAGGACCGGCCTCACCCTTCTCGGCATCGTCATCGGCGTCGCCTCGGTCGTTGCGCTGATGGCGATTGGCGAAGGCGCGCGCCAGGACGTTATTACCCGCATGGCGACCTTCGGCACCAACCGCATGTATCTGATCCCCGGAGGCGAGAGCAGTCGCGGCCCGGGCGGGCGTCTGCTGCCCGCCGATGTGCTCTATGTGCGCTCGGTCCCCAATGTCGCGGCGGCGATGCCATATCTCCAGGGTAAAGTCACGGTGCGTGCAGGCAATGTGGATTACCCAACGCAAGGTGCCGCGATCACAACCGACTTCCCGCGCATCCTGAACTGGCCATTGGAGCGCGGTGTCTTCTTCACCGAGGACGACGAACTGAAGCTCGCGACGGTCGCCGTGATCGGTACCAAGCTCGCAGCCCGGATGTTCCCGGATGGCTCCGACCCGATTCGCCGTTCGATTCTGGTCGACGGCGTGCCGTTCCAGGTCATCGGTGTGCTGGCGCCGAAGGGCGCGGACGGCCAGGGCGGCGATGACGATGACACGATTGTGTTTCCCTATCCGACGGGTGCCGCCCGTGTCTTCGGCAAGCAGGATCTCTCTTGGATTTCGGTGCTGATTGACGATCTCGACCAGGCCGACGAGACCGAGGCCGATATTATCCGCGCGCTCGAACGCGCTCACGGCGTCCGCGACTTCCGCATCTTCAACCAGGCCGCCAGTATCGAGGCGCGCTCGAAATCGCAGGACACGATGACGTTGCTGCTCGGCTCGACGGCAGCGATCTCGCTGTTGGTCGGCGGCATCGGCGTCATGAACGTGATGCTGATGACGGTCAGCGAGCGCACCCGCGAGATCGGCATCCGCATGGCGACGGGCGCACGCACCGCCGACATCCTGCGCCAGTTCCTCTCCGAGGCAATTGTGGTCGCCGGCGTCGGCGGCATTGTCGGGGCCGTGATTGGCATCATGGTCGGCGCCATCGCGGCCTTTGGCTTCGGCATACCCGTCATCTTCACCGGTCTCGCCCTGGTCGGCGCGGTCGCAACCGCCATTCTCACAGGTCTCGTGTTCGGCTTCATGCCGGCGCTGCGCGCCGCGCGCCTCGAGCCCGTCACCGCGCTCGCGAGGGAGTAATAGCATGAGCAATGTCACGCAGATAAATGCCTATCACCCGTCCGGAACAGTTGCGACCGCACTGGCCGCGAACGATACCGGCCTGAGCCGCGAGCAAACCGCGCAGGCGAACACCGTCGCCGTCGCAACCAGCGAGCGGCGCAGCATGGAAGAGACCTCGCCTTTGTTTGTGCTGGACGAGGTGTCGTTCTCAGTGTCCGGTCGCGCGCTGCTGGAGCCGCTGACCCTGAATTTGCCGGCGCGGCGCATCGTCGGCCTGATCGGCCATAACGGCTCCGGCAAGTCGACGCTGCTGAAGATCCTCGCGCGCCAGCAGCCGGCGAGTGGTGGAACCGTACGCTTCGAGGGCCGGGCGCTATCCGACTGGGGCGACCGGCCCTTCGCCCGCAAGCTCGCTTATCTACCACAGCATACCCCGGCGGCTTCCGGCATGCTGGTCAAGGAATTGGTCGCGCTCGGCCGTTATCCCTGGCATGGCGCGCTCGGCCGCTTCGGAAAGGGCGACCGGGAGAAGGTCGACGAGGCAATGTCCCTCACGGATGTGACGGGACTGGCGGACCGCCTCGTCGACACGCTCTCCGGTGGCGAGCGGCAGCGCGTCTGGCTCGCGATGCTGGTGGCCCAAGACGCTGAATGCCTGCTGCTCGACGAGCCGATCTCCGCGCTCGACATCGCCCATCAGATCGAAGTCCTGTCTCTGGTGCAGAAGCTCAGCCATTCAAAAGGTCTGGGCGTCGTCGTCGTCCTGCACGACGTCAACCTGGCAGCACGGTTCTGCGACGAACTGATAGCACTGCACTCTGGTCGAATAATCGCGCGAGGAACGCCCGAGGAGGTGATGACCCCGAGTCGGCTCGAGGCGATTTACGGACTCCGCATGGAAATCATGCGCCAGCCGTCAACACAGCGAATTGTCGCCATCGCGACCTAGCCGATAAAGGAACGGGAGGATGACATGCGCCTATCACGACAATCCGAAATTGCCATCGGCATTCTTAACGCATGTGCGCTCAAGAGACATGAGATCGCCCAGACCGCGGAACTGGCCAGGCAGACCGGTACGACCAAGTTCTTTGCTGCACAAGCAGTAGCTCTTCTTGTCAGAGGCGGATTCCTTCGAAGCAAGCGCGGGCGCGGTGGAGGTGTAGCTCTCGCCCATCCTGCCGCAGAAATCCGGCTCGGCGCCGTCCTTCGATTGACGCAAGACGGCCGGCGTCCTGGCGTTGGCCGCCGGCCATCGGCACGACCCAACTCATCTGTTCCGTGGCTCGCATTTGATCGTGTCCTCCTCGCAGCCTGCGACTCGTTCCTGGACACATTCGATGACTTCACTCTGGCGGACCTCGCGATGGGGCTGAACGGTTTCGATATCGGGAGCACCAAGGCGCCGGTTGTTTCTACTCTGCCATGTCAGGAGCGCTGCAAACTGCAGACATGGCGGCACCTTGGTAGAACATATACACGCCCGGCGCCGCCCGGTCCGACAGTGGCAACGAATTCCCATCCGCGAAAACGGAGCATTTTGAATGAATAGCGATTAAGCAGGGGAGGTATTTTAGCACCAATGACGATCTTAGAGGAGTATCTCTCTGCCCTTGAAACGGCAGAAACCGCGGATGAAGTAACGGATGCGGTGCTTCGAATCGCCAGGCCGCTCGGCGTTACAGGAATTCTTGTTGCAGACCTCCCGACCCGACGCGAGCGCCTCGGTCCACTTATCCGCCTCCAAACCTGGAATGAGGATTTGATGAGCCGATATGATCGCCTTGGATATGTGCATATTGATCCCGTCGCCAAACATCTTCGCGTGGCAGATGCGCCATATGTCTGGAGCGAACTCTATGCGACGCGATTGCTAACCCCCGACGAGCGAAGGGTTGTCGACGATAGAAGACGCGCCGGTCTGATCGATGGTCTGACGGTTCCAATCCATGGACCTTGCATGCGGATAAGTGGTGTCTCCTATTCCATTGATGGGCGGAAACTGGCCGAACGCGACCGCTTGACGCTCAGATTCATGGCAATGATTACCCATAATTTGCTCGACGACATAACGCTGGGATTGCCTGACGATAAGGCTTGCTACGAGCTCAGCGACGATCTTACCGAACGAGAGGCCGAGACCCTCCACTATGCGATGATGGGTTACAAGTCGAAGCAGATCGCCCATCTCATAGGCACGTCCATCCGGACGGTCGACAAGCATATCGGCCAGGCCATGAAAAAGCTTCACGCCGAAAGCCGTGGCGAAGCAATAAGCAAAGCTGTCGCCCTGCGAATCCTGAAACCCGATCTGCGTCGCAATGTCGTTTCTCTCTCGCAGTGCGCGTCGCGATCCGCAAAATAGCGCATTGTCCTCGCCGCAACAGCCTCATCAATGTGAGCTTTTCGGACCTGTGCCGTAACGCAGTTCCAAACTAGGCATCTTGGGCAAGCCCGTTGACTATGACCGCAAATATCGTGGAGCGAACGAGCTATGAAATTTTCCGAAGCTCTCTTCTCCACCTCCAGATTCTGCAACCCGGCGAGAGCCTGTGAGATAAGCCTCTGTCATGCTCCGAATGGCCGTGACTTGAGGAGGCGTCAAGGGAACGAAGTCGAATAAGCCGTAGGTTTGTGCTTGCGTGCCCGGCACCGGATTGAGGGAGCGCCACAGGTCCGGGGCAAAACTAACCTCGAGCGGCCCAGAGAACAGAGCAACTGAAATTGGATAAATTGCCTGGTCCAGGCGGCCTGCATCGCCTCCGAAAATGGTGAGAAATACCGCGCCAGAGCCGGCGACCTCATCGCACTTGAAGGCATGCGATATCTGCAAAGCGGTCGCTTCGTCGTACGAGAAGCCCCCGAGGGTATATTGCGGCTCGGTCCTGATATGGAAGACGACCTGGGCGCCGCGATGGTAGGTGCTCACACCACGACATGAGACTGACAGCGTCGCCGGCAGAGCCGGCTTGAAACCCGCCTCGAACAGGCGAAGTCTGAGGTAGAACACGTCATTGTGGTGTGTGCTGATCACCACCGCGCTGTTGTGATGGCCGATCTGTTCGACAAGTTGCGCGATCCGATTCATCGACGTTCCAACGGCACCCTGCCACCGCTCCCAGAGGAGCGGAGACCATAGCCGGCCGAGAAACATCCGCGGCCCGTCGCTGACCGAACTTACCCATAGGAGCGTGGGAGGTGTTACGAAGGACACTGCTCCGAGCATCACGATGACAAGTGCCGCAGCCTTCTCATATTTGCTGCAACTCGTTACGGCGGTCGCAACCCATTGAAGTCCACGTCCTCCGATTGTCGCCACGATCGGAGTGAGCAATGGGTAGATGTACCGGACCTCTCTCGACGTCATGAGAGCATAAATTGCCAGCAGGAGTGGGTATCCGATGAGGGCGGCGGCGATGATCCATTTCTTCTCTTGAAGGGCTTTGCGGCCGATGATGAAGGCACCGATCAGGCACACGAAGAGCATGATCGGCCCCCAAAAATACAGGAAGGTAAGGGCTGCATCATCGAGCGAGTACCACCCCTCCACGATTGCCTTGAATTCACGAGCAATCCGAAACGAGGCCCAGATCGAATATTTGGTGAAGGCTTCCATCGCGGCGAGGGCTACGATTCCGCCCGTCACAAGGGCGAGCACGCGCATGGCGCGTTCTGACGTTGAAACCGGCGTCGAGAAGACCAGCAGCAGAAGCAGCGGCGCAAGCAAAACTGCATCGAGGCGACACATCGTTGCAACGGCCATCAACGCCCCGGAGAGCACGTATGATCGCGGCTTCGCCTGTGGCCCGATTACCGCGAGGGCAACGGATGAAAACGCTGCGGAGACGATGTTGTCGTTAAAGAAGAAACCCGTCTCGGGAATTCCGGGTGTGAGCAACATCGCGGCAATTGCTGCGACGGGGGGCAGGGATTCCACTTACGCGCAAAGATGACTGATGCGACAAGGATCGTCGCAAGACTCGTAAGCGTCAGGATGGAAAAGGCCCAATCGCCCGCCATGCCCGTCGTCTCGTATATCGTCGCCAGGATATGAACGACGCCGGCGCGGGTTAGATAGATGAATTCGGTAATCAGGGGGAGGAAGGGGTCATGCGCTTCGACGCCTTCGCCTTGAGCATAGAGCGCGATAGACGCGATCTGAGCCGAAAAGCCCTCGACGTGCACTGGCGTCAGCGCGGGGAGAAGGAGCCAGATAGCGATTGCAACCGCCGGGACCAGAGGCTCCAAAGTTCGGACGCGTTGGCGAATATGTAACACCCGCCGATCGCATTCGCGCTCTCGACCTGCTTCTCTATCGTTCCGACCACTTCTCCGTCAGCGGACAGGCGCAGGTATGAAAATGCAGGATTGCTCGACCGAAAAGTCAGGAGTGCTCCGTCCGCACCGTCGGCGAGGCGCGCGACGGCGGCCATCAGACCGTTGCAGGAGAATGCGTGGTCACAGTCGTTGACTGCAAAGGGCCCAAGGGATGCGAGAGCTGCGACACCCAGCGCAGCCGTTTCGGCTGCACCGGAGGTAGTCTGGTCTAGCTCTACGATTATTGCTTCAGGATAATACCGAATGATCTCGCGATCGATAGCGTAGTCAATCACATGCTCCTTCAACACGACAAAGACCGTTTCCCGACGGATATCGCCCGACGTACGCTTTCTGTTGCCCACCAGAACAACGGCCGACCGGCAACGGTCACGAGTGGCTTCGGGACACGGATCGTAGGATCGGCGCGAAAACGGCTGCCTTTTCCCGCCATCGGCATAACCAGCGCGAGCGACGGGTGCGGATCGACTGGGTTTCGGCTCGGATTCCATGCCGTCAAGTCCACCAACGCGCCGCCGATCTCCGGAGCCGCCTTCATGATTGCGGCTCCACGATTTGCTTCACATAGTCGATCGTGGCTGCAAGCCCTTCGCGCAGGTCAATCTCTGCCGACCACCCGAGGCGACTGGCAGCATGCTCGGTGCTCCCAAGAGTGAATTTCTCCACCTCGGCCTCGACCATCTCGCGCTTTAGCGGGTAGGGACCTGCAAAGAGGCTAGGGTAGGCATCCCAGAATGAGGATGACGGCCGAAACTCCGCGACGATGCGTGCATCGAGCAAGTCGGTGATAAGCCGATACATCTCGTTTACCGAGGAGGCCCGTCCCGAGGCCACGTTGAAGATCTCGCCGGACGCTTCGGGTCGCTCAAGGCATGCGAGATTGATCGCAATAACATCATCGAGATAGACGTAGTCTCGCTGCTGTGTCCCGTTTGCATGCAACAGCGGAGGGCGACCGGCCATGAGTTCTCGGATGACGTAGCCGACGAATGGCGGCGATTTTCTCACCATGTTCTGGTGCGGACCATAGACATTGTAGTATCTCGTGATGACTACATCGAGATCATAATTCTCTTTGTACGAGTGGCACAATAACTCTGCCTGATGCTTGGACATAGGATAGATCAGACTCGGTGCAACGGGATCTGATTCTTTGCACGGAAAGCGCGTATTATTTTCATACACGGCCGAAGTGCTCGCAAACACGACTCTTCTGACACCGCATCGCCTGGCCATCTCGAGCACGTTGGCGGTGCCGCCAACATTTACAGATATCGCCTCGCTCGGATCCGATTGGCATTCGGCAAGACTGGATA
The DNA here is from genome assembly GCF_054796155.1 of Phyllobacterium sp. K27. Lineage (NCBI taxonomy): Bacteria > Pseudomonadati > Pseudomonadota > Alphaproteobacteria > Hyphomicrobiales > Phyllobacteriaceae > Phyllobacterium > Phyllobacterium sp. K27. The sequence goes on from NZ_CM139240.1 coordinate 1,243,123, forward strand.
TTGCCGCCAAATGGAAGACGACATCGGTGCCTACAAACGCCTGCTCAAGGGCTGGGGACCGGATATCCAGCTCATGGAACGGGCATATCAGCTCGGCACCGTGACGCAGGTTTCAGGGTCACGCATTGGAGACTGGTTCAAGAACCGAAGGACAGCCAAACGCGGTCTGCCCGGCGGAAAGAGAAAGTTTGCCGATCCGGCGCGAATGCCGGTCAAAAACCAACCGAACCCGAGGAAAAGCCCACCAACGGAGGTGTTTTGCCCCTTGTGTTCTTTCATTGGAGACTGGCATTCGCGCGATGTAAGCCCTGCTCCAGCGGCTTTGTCAGATCCGTCAACAGCGCCTGATCGTCGCCATGAAGGACGATGACGTGACTAAAGGAATTACTTGCGGCATAGCGGAACGCGATTTTGTGAGACCCGCCGAGGCCGTAGTTCGCTCTGTTCCGGCATACCACCCAAGGCACGTTCTGGATGTCCGACAGTGCTTCCAACGCATGGTAAGGAGTGCGGTCTTGCGACCTGATTGTCGACGACGAGGATTTCCGCCAACCCCGGGCAATGCTCCAGAGCTGCCTGGCGAACAACCCTTACGACTTGTTTTTCGCAGTTGAAGCAAGGAATGAAGAGCAGGATCCGATCAGTCATTGGCTGATCGCCCCACGGAAAGAGTGGCTTCGCTAAGTTTTCGCGCGACAAAGAAATTTAGCAGTAGTTGGGGTGGCGTCACGAAGATCTTTGACAGCAGAATTGCTGCGCCGTCGTTCGTCGAAGACAGGAACGACGATAGGAGAGTGGATAGCCGGGGACTGAGCGCTTGGATCAATACCGAGGCGGCGACGATCACGAGAAGAGTGTACGCCACATAGGCGAGGAGGCGTGTTCCCCCCCATCGAGGGGCCTTTTGGAAAAGAGCTTGACGGGCTGCACTGAATACAAGCGCGGAGGCTATCGCAGAACTGACGAGATTTGCCGTAAACGGTGGTAGATGGGCTTCCAGCGTCAACCAAAGATAGAGGGCGCAGTCGATGAGCCATCCGATGGCTGCTATACTGGTGAAGGGCACGAAAGATGCCCTGCGACTCGCAACGCGAGATGCCAAGCGCGACTCGTGCGATGTGCTGTCTTCTGCTGGACACGGCAGCCATCTGCAGCGAGCCATCCATAGTCTCCCGACCCGTATCGTTCTCTTTGGGGAGACGAAACGAACACTGGATTTTCAAGGGCAGTGCGTTGTTTTTGTGCGGAGAGGTTTTGCCGCTTCGGCGTCCGCGAGGCCATCGAACCCCGGTGCCGGAAGCCTGCCGGCCCTTGATCTCCGAAATGAAAGCTGCGCTGGTCGAAAACGGCGCGTTCCAGATTCCGGTTTAATCAACTGCGTGCCACTATCAAGATTTGCACGAAATGACGGCTGATCGGCGCAATGTGTTTCTAATGCGCAACACAACTTAAAAAAATGCAGCCGCGAATGGAGCAGCGTGTCGGTGCAGCCGCGACCGGACACCTTCTCCACGCGTCAACAAAATCAAGCACTAAACATGACCTTTCTACTCATCATTTCTCCAGGACCCTTACCTGGAGGGATACGTTCTTAGAGTAGTTCTAAATCATTGTCATTGCAGGCGATTTCGATCTTGTCTATCGAAACGGCGTCCTCGCCGGGCGCGGCGGTGGCGAAAATGGATATCAACTCGCGTCTCGGTGAACGATCGCCAAGCCAGTCTGCCACAGCAAGCCACAGCGTATGTAGCCAGCCAAGGTTTTGACGGACCCACGGCGTAGTGGCGAGCGAGACCAAGAGGCGCGAGGTCGAATGGGACAGGCTGATGTCAGTGGCGAGTTTGAACGGCGTTTTTCTCAAGCATCGGCGGTCGATGATTTGGAGCGTAATGCGTATCGTCCGCGATCCGAATACTGCCGAGGACCTGGCGCAAGAGGCATATCTTCGGGCCCGAAAAACGATCGAAAAGGGCGCCATCGAACAGATCGAGGCATTTTTGAACTGCACCGTTCGCAACCTCGCATTTGATCACATGCGCCGGCGCAAGACACGCGAAAGAGTAGAACGACAGGATCTCACTGAAAATGAGATCGAAGGCGTTCCCGCAGATATACCTTCCGCAGAGGCCACGGTAATCGCGAAGGACAGCATGGAGCGTTTCGAAAAGGCGCTTGCGGCCTTGCCCGAGCGGACGCGGAAGGTCTTTGTGCTCAGCCGGATAGAGGGGTGGCCATACCCCCGAATTGCAGAAGAGCTTCAGATTTCTCCACGTACCGTCTTCACTGATCTGAAACTCGCGATGGGACACCTCCGGGAGGCCGTCGACGAGCCCAACCAGACGTGAGTCCCGACGGTTGCTGATCTCGGGCGATCTATGTAAATTCCCAAGGAAGACACATTCTAATGCGCCGTCAGGACGATTTTTCGTTCCAGGCGGCGCTGAACCTATGCGAGATTGCAGCCGTTGAAACGTCCCAAGTATTATAGGGCTCGAAGCCGAACAGATTGGATGGCCTGAGTGGGACGAAAATCATCCGATGAGGATGCACCACAAGATATCTATACGCATCCCGATCCAATAGCCGACGAGGCCCTCGAATGGTTTGCGCGATTGCAGACCGGCGGGAGGGATCCCGCGGTCGTTGGAGAATTCGAGGCTTGGCTTGCAGCCGATCCCCGTCATTCTGTTGAATTCCGGAAGCTCCAGGCTATCTGGGGTTCGAGCGAACTCGAAGGAGCAGCGAAGAGAGTCGGTCGCCAACTGAAGAGACCTGGGGGTTCCATCCTCTCGCGAGGGGAAAAGCAGTCTTTCCAGGGGCGCTGGACGGTTGGTGTCGCTGGGTTGGCGGCCATGCTCATCGTGTTGATTTTCGTTCACCAACTGCCCATGCTTATGTTGCAGTGGCGAGCCGATTATATTTCTGAAACCGGAAAGCAGACAACTGTTACGCTGCCCGACGGCTCCACAATGATCCTCAATACCGACTCTGCCGCGTCGATCGATTTCGACGGCAGCCGGCGGAACGTCACGTTGCTTCAAGGTGAGGCGTACTTCAATGTGATCCGCGACCCTGACCATCCGTTTCAGGTTACCTCGGCGTTTACACGTGTTGAGGCGAAAGGAACCGCGTTTTCGGTGCGGATGGAGAGTTCATCGGAATTGGTCGTGCTTGAGCATGGACGTGTTGGAGTGACGCTTCTATCGGATAGCCGTGACTCGGTGGATCTCGAACCGGGGCAGATCGTGACCGCGACCGAACACCGGCTTTCTCGCGTAACGAGTGTCGATACCGCAACGGAATTCGCCTGGCTGCAAGGTCGAATGAGCTTTTATGATCAGCCCTTCTCCCAAGTAATCGCGAGACTGCAGCGATACTATCGAGGTCATATAATACTTGCTGATGCGCAAATTGGGCAGACGATTGTCAGCGGCAACTATCGTCTCGACGACCCGGAGGGGGCCATTCGTTCACTCGCCGCGGCCGCTAAAGCGAATATGACCCAACTTCCTGGTGGCATTATCATCCTGCGCTGAGAGCATGCCTTTTGCGAGATTGCTTTCCCTGAAACGTCAAGTTTCAGGGGCCCGAAGCATGCACCATGTAGGCAGGCCCCAACTCTGAACAGAGAGGGCCTTTGGTATGAATGCACTAGATCAGGCGAATTGGACATTCACTTACCGCTTTCGCCTGATGACTATCTTGAGCATCTTGGTGGCTGCTGCGGCTTGGCTATGCTTGCCTGCGCAAGCCCATGATCCCAAACCGGGGGCAGAATTCAGCGCTCGTGCGGCGTCACTCGCTCAGAGCAAAGCCGGTTCAACTGAGCTGACGGATGCTGAGGTCGCCGCAACAGGCGATCCCTCCTCCACCAGCCATGCCGGCGAACTGCGGCCGAACGGGGCATTGGGAGAGACCCGGAATACGGCTCCAGAGACAGGCGTTGTCACGGACACCGATATGGAAGTCGAGGACCGGGCTACAGCCGCCGCCGGCACGCCGCCGATCGGCGCGGGTCAGGCCGAAACCTCGATCAAAGGCGTTACCTCGACACAGCTTGTGCCCGCCGACCGGATGATACCAGACCAGCAGTTAAGCGGCGAGCCTGCCGAGGGGAACGGCGACGCCGGTTCAGTTGGAAACCGTCAAAATGACGTCTTGCCGGAGACCGGTGCGAAACAACTCCCTGACGCGACGCTGCCAGTTGATACGCCATCTCTGCTGGACGATCCCGCAGGAGCAATTTCGCACATGTTGACGCCGGGGGAGCGGCGAGCCGACGTGCCTCACGACCTGTCGCCCTGGGGCATGTTCATGGCGGCCGACCTCGTCGTGAAGGCGGTGATGATCGGCCTCGCCTTCGCTTCGCTTGTCACCTGGACGGTGTGGCTGGCGAAGTCGCTGGAGCTCATGGGCGCCCGCGCGCGGGCCAATCGCACACTCGCCGCGATCCGCGCCTCGAAGACGCTCCACGAGGCCGTGCAGCGGGTCAACGGCCGCGGCGGGCCGGCATCCCTGATGCTCAAGGCGGCGAAGGAAGAGGTCGATCTGTCCGATTCCGCCATCGACCATGCCGGTGGCGCGGGCGTGAAGGAGCGCGTCTCGGCGGCACTCGGCCGGATCGAGGCCTATGCCGGAAGGCGCATGTCGAAGGGCACCGGCGTGCTCGCCACGATCGGCTCAACCGCGCCTTTCGTCGGCCTGTTCGGCACGGTCTGGGGCATCATGAATTCCTTCATCGGCATCTCGGAAGCGCAGACCACCAATCTCGCCGTCGTGGCGCCGGGCATCGCCGAGGCGCTGCTGGCGACGGCGCTGGGCCTCGTTGCCGCGATCCCGGCCGTCGTGATCTACAACGTCTTCGCCCGTTCCATTACCGGCTATCGGCAATTGCTTGCCGATGCTGCCGTCGGCGTCGAACGGCTGGTCAGCCGCGATCTCGACTTCCGCAAAGTGCCCGGCAATACGGCCTCATCGCCTGCGCCGGCGCTGGCGGCGGAGTAAGCAGCATGGCCGGAGGAATACGCGAGCGTGCAGGCGGCGACGATCTCGAGGAGAACCACGAGATCAACGTTACGCCCTTCATCGACGTGATGCTGGTGCTGCTGATCATCTTCATGGTGGCCGCTCCCTTGGCGACCGTCGACATCAATGTCGATCTGCCGGCCTCGACAGCAAAGCCGCAGGAGAAGCCCGACAAGCCGCTCTATCTCACGCTGAAGACCGACCTGACGCTCAGCCTCGGCAACGATCCGGTCGCGCGCGAGGCGCTTGCGGCCGAGCTCGATCGGCGCAGCGAAGCCAACAAGGACACGCGCAGCTTCCTGCGCGCCGACAAGGGCGTCGACTACGGCGAGTTCATGAATGTCATGAACCTGCTACGCGACGCCGGCTATCTCAAGATCGCGCTGGTCGGCCTGGAAACCCTGCCGCAGCCCATCGTCGGAACTGACGATGCCGGCGTGAAGCCGGTCACGTCCGATCCTGGCAGTGCGCCATGAGCGTGATCGAGCACGAGTTGCGCGGCCGCTGGCGCATCGGCGAGATCGCGCTCTGGACCGGCGCCAGCCTGGTCGCAATCTGCGCCCATGTCGGCGCGGTGGCCTGGGCGCTGCAGGAGCCGCCGACCGTCATGGCGGACTCGCCGCCTCCGGCGATCATGATCGAGCTCGCGCCGACGCCGGAAGCTGTCGAGACGGAAGACACCAATGTCGCGCCCGACCAGACCGTCTCGGAGAATGTGCAGAGCCAGACCGTCGAGCCGGTGAAGGACCCCACGCCGGAGGTCACGCCCGAGCCGACGGAGACGGCGGAGGAAGAGACGCCGGAAGAGATCGAGAAGCCGGAGGAAACGGCCGAGGTCAAACCTGACGAAAAGGTCGAGGATGCCGATCCGGTCGAGGAGCAGATCCTCGCCCAGCTCGACAAGGTCGAGGTCCCGGTCCCGGTGTTCCGGCCGAAGCCGCCTGAAAAGAAGGAGGTCGAGAAGGAAAAGCCGCGCAAGAAGGCCGAAAGGCCGAAGCGCAAGAAGCCGGCGCCGGTGTCGCGGCAGGCCGACCAGGCGCAGGCCCAGGTCAGGGAAAGCAGCCGCAATGCCGCAAGCGCGTCGTCGAGCGGCAGCGGTTCGTCGATGTCGCCAGCCAAATGGCAGTCCCGGCTGATGTCGCATCTGGAGCGGCGCAAGAAGTACCCCTCCGGCGCGCGCTCGCGCGGGGAGACCGGCGTCGCCTATGTGCGGTTCCGCATCGACGATGCCGGCAACGTGCTCTCGGCCTCGCTGGCGCGTTCCTCCGGCTTCCCGGAACTCGACGCTGAGGTCATCGCTCTCGTGCGACGGGCGTCTCCGGTGCCGCAGCCGCCGCCAGGCGTGAATAAGACGGTCATCGCTCCAGTCCGGTTCAGCGTGCGGTGAGACTATGGGAACCAAGCCCAATGAGCCTGCGACACGAATCTGGTTCGACAGCACTACGCGCTTCGGGCTGATCACCCGCATCCTGCATTGGGGCATGGCCTATTTGCTGCTATGGCAGTTCGGCGTGATCCTGTCCTACCGGGTCTTCGGCCCCCTGGAGATCATCAAGACCATCACCTGGTATGGACCCAACCATGGCACAGTCGGCCTCCTGACATTCCTGCTTGTCGTGGCGAGAACGCTCTGGACGTTCGCCAACCGGCGTCGGCGCCCATCCCATGCTCGCGGCTGGCCCGGTCGCGTCGCCGCTGCCGGTCATGTGGCGCTCTACCTCACGATGTTCACGGTTCCTACAGTCGGGCTCTTGCGCATCTATGGGGACGGCCACGGCTGGAGCCCTTGGGGCTTTCCGGTCATCCCGGCGACGGGCAAACGTATCGAGTGGATGGTGGCCCTCGGCAACGCTAGCCACGGCATCTTCGCCTGGACGCTCGCTGCGTTCATGGCCGGTCACATCGTTATGGTCTTCGTCCATAGGATGATGTTCCGGGACGGCATCCTGTCACGCATGACCGGGCCGCTGGGTCGGCGGAAGCCGTCATCCCCTTCAAGCCCTGATTAATCTCCAACGAAAGCAACATCTTATGTCCCTTGAAGTTTCCTCAAATATCCCAAGCATTCTTCTACCGCTCGCAGCAGTCCTCGTATTGGGCGCGATGCCGGCCTCTGCACAGGACAAGCCCGCCGCGAAGGGAGATCGCGCCGCGGCGACCGTCTCGCTTCCGAACGGTGCAAACTCGATCAACGAGACCTATGGCGATTGGTCCGTCGCTTGCTCGATCGCTGATGGCCGCAAGATCTGCGTGATGAGCCAGGCGCAGGGCGACAAGCAGACCGGCCAGCGTCTGTTCGCCGTCGAATTGCAAAGCCCGAAGGATGGCAAGACCGACGGCATCCTTCTGATGCCGTTCGGTCTCAAGCTCGACGACGGCGTGAAGCTGAAGATCGACGAGCAGAATCTCGGTCAGGGTGTGCGCTTCTCCACCTGCTATCCGCAGGGCTGCATCGTTCCCGTCTCGTTCCCGACCATTGCCACCGACGCGATGAAGAAGGGCACCAGCCTGATCATAACAGCGACGAACGTCGCAGGCGGCTCCGAAGTGCCGACCTTCAAGGTCTCGCTCAACGGATTTACCGCCGCCATGGACAGGAGCACCGAGCTCGCGAAATAGCAACCGGCCGCACACCCGTCTCGATCAAGGACCAGGGAGCCCGCGAAACGATATCATCGAACCCGGCACCCAGCCGACCGTGAAAGAGCCGGCGCGGAAAGGAAGGAACAATTGGACCTGCGCCATCTCCGCTTTATCGTCGCCAGCGCCCGCAACGGCAGCTTCAGCGCGGCCGCGCATGAGTTCAACGTTCGCCAGCCGATCGTCAGCAAGCGCATCAAGCAGGTCGAGCAGGAGCTCGGCATCCAATTGTTCGACCGCACCACAGCCGGTGCGCGGCTGACGCCGGCCGGCGAGGAATTCGCCATCGGCGCACGTCGCATCATCGAGGATGTCCATCGCCTCACCGAACGGGCGAAGGCGCGCGGCGCCGGCAAGCTGGGGCGTGTCGTGGTCGGCTTCTACAAATCACTTTCCGCAGGTGGCTTCCGCGCCGCCCTTGCCTATTTCCGTGAACGTTATCCGGACATCGAGGTGGAATTGATCGAGACGCCTTTTATCGAACTGACCGCCGCCGTGCTGTCTGGAGCGATCGACGTCGCCATCATTCTCGGCGATGCCGGCAAATGCGAGGTACTGGATTCGGTTGCGCTTTGGTCAGAACATCTCGTCGTCGCGCTTCCCGAAACTCATCGGCTGGCCGACAGGCCGTTCATCTACTGGCCGGAGTTGAAGGGCGAGCGCTTCCTGATCAGCCGTCACGAGCCCGGGCTGGATATCCGCAATATCCTGCTGCACAATCTGGCCGCGCCTTCCGACCATCCCGACATCGATACCCGCCATCTGAGCCGCGAGAGCATTCTGGCCGAGGTCGCCGCCGGCCAGGGTGTCGCGCTCCAGTGTGAATCCGCTGTGGGCCTCACCAGTCTTGGCGTAGTCTTCCGTCCGGTCCACAACGGTAACGGCGCGACACGGCTTGGCTATATCGCCTGTTGGCGCCCGGACAATACCAACCCCGCCCGCAGGTCTTTCATCGACGCGCTTAGGCCGCGAAGGTGATCGCGGGTTGGTCTCAGCTTCGCGCAAATTCGAGTAGCAGGCCGATATCGTGATCGTCCGCGGCTTTTAATGCAGCGACATAGCGCGCCCGCAATTCTCCGACATCGGCCAGGCTACCGCCGCCCCAAGAGAAAGGCTCGCCGCCGAGCTGCTCGACGAGCAGATCGGCCGCCAGGCGCGCATGGCGTCCATTGCCGTTAGGGAAAGGATGAGTCGCGACGAGGCGGTGATGAAACCGGATCGCGATTTCGTCGCGCGGGTAGGTCTCATGCTCGATCCAGAACCGGACATCGCCCAGCAGCGCCGCAAGCTCCATCGCAATGCGATAGGCCTGAATGCCGATATTGCGCTCCGTCGTCCGGAACGTGCCGGCCCATTGCCAGACATCCCCAAACATCCGCTTGTGCAAGGTCTGCGTGAAGTCGACGCTGAGCAGCCTGTCGAGCGGCAGTCGCCTGAGCCTGCGCGCCCAGGCGGCTCCTTCAACGATGTTTTCCTGCTCGGCCTCGTTGAGGTCTTTCCTGTGCGTGATCCAGCTCTGCAGCAGGCCCTCACGCTCCTGTGGCTCGAGCGGCGTCGCATCCTCCGGCTCCTGGAAGAGATCGGTCATGTCTCGTTCCAGAGATCGCGCTCGGAGAGCCTGTCGCGGATATAGGCCTGGATGCGGGCCTCGAGATCGGCATCGTCCGTGCCTTGTGCTTCCAGCCGCATTGTATGCGCGACGCGCTGCAGCTCGCGCATCGCAATCTTGCGCGCGCGGGCATTGACCATCGCCTCGAGCGATGTGTTGGGGACGAGCGCATAGACGAGTGTGCAGTCGAGCGCTTCCGCCGCGCGACGCAGCGTATTCAACTGGATCGTGCCTGCCGCCTCCGACTTCTCGATCGTCTCGACGGTCTGCGAACGAATGCCCATTCTGGCACCGAGCTGCGCCCTGGTCATGCCGAGCGCATCGCGCAGCGCCCGCACCCACCCTTTCGGCGGGGCCTTAAGGCGCTCGGTCGGCCGCAGCCCGTCGAGCCTTTCGTCGAGCCTTGTGCGGGCTCTCTTGCGCGCTTCGCTTTTCATATTATCCTGCCTCTCGGAATCAGCTCATAGTCTGATTTTAAGCCGCTAAATATCAGTTTATAGCATGAAATAGAACCCAAAAAATAAGCCTATAGCCTGATATACGATGCGCAAGAATCAGCCTACAGGCTGTTTAGAACAACGACAACGCAAGAAGCCGCGGCAGGATAACCGACAGCCCTTGCTCGCATCCGCATCACATCGATTCGGGTCCACTGACGATCACCACTGACTATCCGACAAACGCCCCGCCGCGAGCCGCAAGTATTTTTTCGCTCGTCTACGAGCGGCTACGAAACGCTGAAGAATAGTGTTGCGGCAACGTAATTTGTGCCTTTCTTGATTGTCCCGTTGCCATCCATCCGTCTCGCGGATGGCAGATCGGGGGTCTTCGTGGAAGCTCAAAATCGGAACAGGGAAGCGGTATCGCGTGGCGCGAGGATGTTGCGCACGGCGCTTGGCCCTGCGATCGCGGCTTACCTCGAAGACCCTTCGATCGTCGAGGTGATGCTGAACCCGGATGGCCGGCTCTGGGTCGACCGCCTGCGTGAAGGCCTGGTCGCCACCGACAATATCCTGATCCCGGCCGACGGCGAACGCATCGTCAGGCTCGTCGCCCATCATGTCGGTGCCGAGGTGCACCCAGGCAGTCCCCGCGTCTCGGCCGAGCTGCCGGAGACGGGTGAACGCTTCGAGGGCCTGTTGCCGCCCGTCGTCATGGCCGCCACCTTCGCTATCCGCAAGCCGGCCGTCGCCGTGTTCACGCTCGCCGACTATGTCGCCGCCGGCATCATGACTGAGCCCCAAGCCGACGTGCTGCGCCTTGCGGTCGAGAAACGGAAGAACATCCTTGTCGCCGGCGGCACCTCGACCGGCAAGACCACGCTCACCAACGCATTGCTCGCCGAGGTCGCGAAAACCTCGGATCGCGTCGTGTTGATCGAGGATACGCGCGAGCTGCGATGCGCCGCGCCCAATCTCGTGGCGCTGCGCACCAAGGACGGCGTCGCCTCGCTCTCCGACCTCGTGAAGTCGTCGCTGCGCCTGCGACCCGACCGCATCCCGGTCGGCGAGGTGCGCGGCGCCGAGGCCCTCGACCTCCTGAAAGCCTGGGGAACCGGCCACCCCGGCGGCATCGGCACCATCCACGGCAACACGGCGATTGGCGCGCTGCGCCGCCTCGAGCAGCTCGTGCAGGAAGCCGTCGTGACGGTCCCACGCGCTCTCATCGCCGACACCATTGATCTGATCGCCGTGCTCTCCGGTCGTGGCTCCGCGCGCCGTCTCGCCGAGATCGCCCTCGTCGACGGGCTCGATAACGCTACCGGCGACTACCACACCCTCAACGCATCTCTCCCATCCCAACAGCAGCCTCTCTCGAAAGGAGATCAGCAATGAAGCCGTCTGTTCTGTTCGCCGTCCGCCACGCCCGCGATGGCCTTGTCCATGCGACCGCTCTCGCGACCGTCGCCATGCTGGTGGCTACGCCCGCCCATGCCTCGGGCTCTTCCATGCCCTGGGAAGAGCCGCTTCAGAAGATCCTCGAATCCATCGAGGGACCGGTCGCCAAGATCGTCGCTGTGATCATCATCATAGCCACCGGCCTGGCGCTCGCTTTCGGGGACACGAGCGGCGGCTTTCGCAAGCTGATCCAGATCGTGTTCGGCCTGTCGATAGCGTTCGCGGCCAGCTCCTTCTTCCTGTCCTTCTTCTCTTTCGGCGGCGGGGCGCTTGTCTGATGGAGGATGAGGTCCGCGGCTTCTTCACACCGGTGCATCGCGCGCTGACCGAGCCGATCCTGCTTGGCGGCGCGCCACGCTCGGTCGCCATCCTCAACGGGACGCTGGCCGGTGCAGTCGGCCTCGGCCTGCGTCTCTGGATTGCCGGCCTCGCCATCTGGGCGATCGGACATTTCGCTTCCGTCTGGGCAGCCAAACGTGATGCGCAGTTCGTCGACGTGGTGCGCCGGCACCTGCGCTATCCCGCGCATATGGGCGTGTGAGGTCTCCATGCTGAACCTCTCAGAATATCGCAAGCGCTCCTCCGGCCTCGCCGACTTCCTGCCCTGGGCGGCGCTCGTCGCACCCGGTGTGGTGCTCAACAAGGACGGTTCGTTCCAGCGCACCGCGCGCTTCCGCGGTCCCGATCTCGACAGCGCGACGCCGGCCGAGTTGGTTGGCACCACCGGCCGGCTCAACAATGCGTTGCGCCGTCTCGGCTCCGGCTGGGCGATCTTCGTCGAGGCGCAGCGCAATCCCGCCACCGACTATCCCGAAAGCCGCTTTCCGGACTCGGCCTCCGCGCTGCTCGACATCGAGCGCCGCGAGCAGTTCGAGGATAGCGGAGTCCTCTTCGAGTCGAGCTACTTCCTCACCTTCGTCTGGCTGCCGCCGGCCGAGGAAGCCTCACGCATGGAGAGCTGGCTCTACGAGGGACGTGACAGAACCGGCGTTGATGCCTGGGAACTGCTGAAGGGTTTCGTCGACCGCACTGACCGCGTCCTCAACCTGGTCGAAGGCTTCGTGCCCGAGGCCGACTGGCTCGACGATGCCGAGACGCTGACCTACCTGCATTCAACGATTTCGGTGTCGCGTCATCGGGTGCGCGTGCCGGAAACACCGATGCATCTGGACGCGCTGCTCGCCGACCAGCCGCTCGCCGGCGGCCTTGAACCGCGCCTTGGCGACTTCCATCTGCGCACGCTCACCGTCATCGGCTTCCCGACGACGACGTTCCCTGGGGTCCTCGACGATCTCAATCACCTGGCGTTTTTGTATCGCTGGTCGACCAGGGCGATCATGCTCGACAAAACCGACGCGACGCGCTTGGTCACCAAGATCAGACGGCAATGGTTCGCCAAGCGCAAGTCGATCGCCGCGATCCTCAAGGAAGTGCTCACCAACGAGCAATCCGTGCTCGTGGATTCGGATGCCGCCAACAAGGCGGCCGATGCGGACGCCGCACTTCAGGATCTCGGCTCCGATCAGGTCGGCGAAACCTATGTCACCGCGACCGTGACCGTCTGGGACGCCGATCCTTCCATCGCCGACGAGAAATTGCGGCTGGTCGAGAAGGTCATCCAGTCACGCGACTTTACCTGCATCGTCGAGGGCGTCAACGCGATCGAAGCCTGGCTCGGCAGCATTCCCGGGCAGGTCTACGCCAATGTTCGTCAGCCTCCCATCAGCACGCTCAACCTGGCGCATATGATCCCGCTCTCGGCCGTTTGGGCTGGGCCGGCGCAGGACGAGCATTTCGATGCGCCGCCGCTCTTCTATGCCAAGACCGAAGGAGCGACGCCGTTCCGCTTCGCGCTGCATGTCGGCGATGTCGGCCATCTCATGCTGGTCGGCCCGACCGGCGCCGGCAAGAGCGTCCTGCTGGCGCTGATGGCGCTGCAGTTCCGCCGCTATCCCAACTCCCAGGTCTTCGTCTTCGACTTCGGCGGCTCGATCCGCGCCTCCACCCTGGCGATGGGCGGCGACTGGCAGGATCTCGGCGGTACGCTCTCCGAGGATGCTTCCGTCTCTCTCCAACCGCTCGCCGGCATCCACCACACGCCCGAACGGGCGTGGGCGGCCGACTGGCTGGTCGACCTGCTGACCCGCGAGGGCATTGCCATCACGCCGGAGGTGAAGGAGCATATCTGGTCGGCGCTGACCTCGCTCGCCTCCGCTCCGGTCGAGGAGCGCACCATCACCGGCCTGACGGTGCTGCTGCAATCCTCGGCCCTGAAGCAGGCGCTGCGCCCTTACTGCATCGGCGGCGCGCATGGCCGGCTCCTCGATGCCGAGGCCGAGCGGCTCGGCGAAGCGTCCGTGCAAGCCTTCGAGACCGAGGGACTGGTCGGCACCAAAGCGGCTCCCGCCGTGCTCGCCTATCTCTTCCACCGCATCGAGGCCCGCTTCGACGGCCGCCCCACGCTGCTCATCATCGATGAGGGCTGGCGCGCGCTCGATGACGGCGACTTCGCCGGCAAGATCAAGGAATGGCTGAAGACGCTGCGCAAGAAGAATGTCAGCGTCGTCTTTTCCTCGCAGTCGCTTGCCGACATCGAGGCCTCGTCGATTGCGCCCGTGCTGGTCGAAAGCTGCCCGACTCGCATCTTCCTCGCCAATGAGCGTGCGATTGAGCCGCAGATAGCTGCCGTCTATCGCCAGTTCGGGCTCAACGATCGCCAGATCGAGATCGTCGCGCGGGCGACGCCCAAGCGCGACTATTACTGCCAGTCCCGGCGCGGCAACCGGCTGTTTGAGCTCGGCATGGGCCATGTCGCGCTCGCGTTCTGCGCGGCCTCCGACAAGGCTGCGCATGCGCTGATCGACGAGCTCATCCGCGAGGGCGGGCGACCCTACTTCCTTGAGGCCTGGCTGCACGCCAACGACCTCGCCTGGGCCGCCGACCTCATTCCCGACCTCGCCAATGTCATCGACCAGTCCGCGCCAGCAGCTGCGGAGGTCTCCGGCATCACAGACCCGTCACCCGAAGAGGAGGTTTCGTCATGAACCGCAAAATTCCGCATGCCCGCCTGCGCGACGTGCTCATCGCCAGCACCATAGCGATCGGCGTTGCACTGTCGTCCGCGCCAGCCTCGGCGTGGCGCATCGTCTACGACCCGACCAACTACATCCAGAACGTCCTCACCGCCGCACGCACGCTGGAGCAGATCAACCACCAGATTACCTCGCTCGCCAACGAGGCGCAGATGCTGATCAACCAAGCAAAGAACCTGGCCAGCCTGCCGACCTCGATGCTGTCTGAGATCGAGGGCAACTTCTCCGAGATGAAGAGCCTGATGAGCGAGGCCCAGAAGCTCGCCTACAGCGTCCAGGACATCGAGCAGCAGTTCGCCTCGACTTATCAGGATTTTGCCGGCGACAAGACCGGCGCGCAGCTCGTCGAGGGAGCCCGCCAGCGCTGGCAGCAATCACTCTCGGCCTATGAGCATTCGCTGAAGGCCGGCGCCACCGCCGTCACCAACATCGAAGGCACACGCTCGCAAGCGAGTTCGCTGGTCGGCGCCTCGAAATCGGCCGTCGGCGTGCTGCAGGCGACCCAAGCCGGCAACGAGCTTCTCGCGGTGCAGGCACGGCAGATGGCCGACCTCACGGCCATGCTGGCCGCGCAGGGCCGCGCCGAGGCGCTGGAGCAGTCGCGCCGGGCTGCCGCGCAGGAGCAGGCCCGCGAGCAGTTCAGCCGCTTCATGACCGGCACCGGCTACAGCCCGTCCACCGTCAAGATGTTTAACGACTGAGGCGACCGATCATGGACTTGAAGATCGCCGCCCGGATGGTTGCCGTTCTCGCTGTTGGCGCCGCCATGACTGCCGCCGTCATGGCGTTGCGCGGAGACGGACCAGAGAATGGTACGGAGGATGCCCCCGCCCAAAGCCTCCATCATCCGGGCGGCGAGCCTGCCAATGCCCCGCTTGGCCGCGGCGAACTCGCCCGCTGCCGCGATCTCGGCCTGTCCGCCGCCCAGGATGCCGCCTGCCGCAAGGCATGGGCCGAGAACCGGCGCCGATTCTTCGGCGGCGAAAGGCCGGAGCGGCCGCCTGCGCCAAAGCCGGAACGGTTTGGCAAGGCGCGGCCGGCCGATCCGGTTCCAGCCAGCGATGACCACACCCCTCCGGGTGAACCGGATGCACGCCGACTTCCACCGGAAGCCGGCGCCGGTTCCGAGGCGGCCATTGATGAGGAGCCGGACGGTGAATAACACGGGCGTCATCGATCGCTTCCTGGCGACCTTCACCTCCTACATCGATTCCGGATTCGGCCTGCTCGGCGGCGAGGTCGCCTTCCTCACCTCGACCCTGATCGTCATCGACATCACGCTCGCCGGCCTGTTCTGGGCCTGGGGCGCCGACGAGGACGTGCTGCATCGCCTGGTGAAGAAGACCCTCTATATCGGCTTCTTCGCCTTCATTATCGGCAACTTCAACAATCTCGCCGGCATCGTCTTCAAGTCCTTCAGCGGGCTCGGCCTGAAGGCGGGAGGTTCGTCGCTCTCGGCCTCCGAGCTGCTTCAGCCCGGCCGCGTCGCCCAGGTCGGCATCGACGCCGGTGATCCAATCCTCAAGGCCGCCGGCGAGCTGATGGGCTACATCTCCTTCTTCGAGAACTTCGTGCAGATCATGGTGCTCATGATCGCCTGGCTGATCGTTCTCGTCGCCTTCTTCATCCTCGCGGTGCAAATCTTCGTCACGCTAATCGAGTTCAAGCTGACGACGCTCGCCGGCTTCATCCTCATTCCCTTCGCCCTGTTCAACAAGACAGCCTTCCTCGCCGAAAAAGTGCTCGGCAACATCGTCGCCTCCGGCGTCAAGATCCTGGTGCTCGCCGTCATCGTCGGCATCGGCTCCGGCCTCTTCGACGAGTTCAAGAACAGCTTCTCTGCGACGCCAACCATCACCGATGCGCTCGCTCTCGTTCTCGGTGCATTGTCGTTGATGGGGTTGTCGATCTTCGGCCCCGGCATCGCGACCGGCCTCGTCTCCGGTGCGCCGCAGCTCGGCGCGGGCGCTGCCGTCGGTACCGGCCTTGGCGTCGCCGGCTTGAGCGCTGCCGGTTACATGGGCGCAAAGGCTGGACTGGGCGCGGCGGCAAGCGCTGCCGGCGGCTCAGTGCGCGGCGGAGCTGCGCTCGCAGGCGGTGTCCGCACGGCCTACGGTCTCGGCGACGCTTCCGTGGGGTCGACCGGGACCGGTGGGGCCGCGGCCGGCTTCGCGGCTATAGCCCAGGCCGGCGCCGGCCTTGCCGTCAACAAGGGCAAGGAGGTCTCCTCCCGCGCCTCCCAGTCTCTCCACTCCAGCTACCGCGCCGGACAGGCCGCCGCATGGAAGGCGACCGGTGGCAAGAACGAGGTCAGTCCCGCCCACGCCGACACTGCTGGCGGCAGCGCAGCGGCGTCCAGTGTCGCTTCCTCATCTTCCGCACCGCCGGCCTGGGCCAGCCGCATGAAGCGGGGCCAAGCCGTCAGCCACGGCATGACGGCGGCCGCTCACGCCATCCGCTCAGGCGACCACGGCGGCGGCTCCATGTCCGTTTCTCTCAATCAGGATGATCGCAGATGAATCTCTTCAAACGTCCTTCCGTGCGCTATGCGCGCACGCCCGAACCGGAAACCCCATACCAGAAGGCTGCGCAGACCTGGGACGAGCGCATCGGCTCGGCCCGGGTGCAGGCGAAGAACTGGCGGCTGATGGCCTTCGGGTCGCTGGCGCTCGCCGGCGGCTTCGCCACCGCGCTCGTCTGGCAATCGACCCAAGGCACAGTTGTGCCCTGGGTGGTCCAGATCGACCGCTTCGGCGAGGCGCAGGCCGTGGCCTCGGCCGTCGCCGACTATCGGCCCACCGATCCGCAGATTGCCTGGCACCTCGCCAGATTCGTCGAGCAGGTCAGGAGCATCCCCGCCGATCCGGTCATCGTGCGGCAGAACTGGCTGCGCGCCTACGAATACACCACCGATCGCGGTGCCATCGCCCTCAACGATTACGCGAGGTCGAACGACCCCTTCACCAAGGTCGGTAAGAGCCAAGCCGCTGTCGAGATATCCAGCGTGATCCGCGCTTCGCCGGACTCGTTCCGCATTGCCTGGACCGAGCGCCGCTACGAGAACGGCCAGATCGCCGGCACCGAGCGCTGGACCGCGATCCTGACCGTGGTGATCCAGCCGCCGCGAACGCCCGAGAAGCTCCGGGCCAATCCGCTCGGTGTCTACGTCAACGCAATCAACTGGTCGAAGGAGTTGGGGTCATGAAGGGGGCAATGAAGAACAACTGGGCATGGCGGCACGGGCATTGCTCGTCCGCGTTGATCGTCATCATGCTGTCGGCCACCGCGCTCGCGGGCTGCGCCGGAAAATACACGCCGCCCGAGATCGACTATGACGATGCCGCTCCTGCGGTCCTGACCGCCGATCCGGTCGGTCCCGTGAAGGTGGTCGAACTCCCCAAGCCCCTGCCGCTGCCCGGCCAGTTGAAGCCCGTCGACGGCAGCAAGACCAAGCCCGAGCCCGCCGATCCGAAGGCCCGCATCGCGCAGGCCAACGAGGCCGCCCGCATACAGCCCGTTCGCAACGGCTTCATCAACGCCGTGCAGGTCTACCCGTTCTCGGCCGGTGCGCTCTATCAGGTCTACGCCGCGCCGGGACAGGTCACCGACATCGCGCTCCAACCCGGCGAGCAGCTAGTCGGCTCCGGCCCGGTCGCCGCTGGCGACACCGTGCGCTGGATCGTCGGCGACACCGAGAGCGGCGCCGGCGACCGCAAGCAGGTCCATATCCTAGTCAAGCCGACGCGACCCGACCTTCAGACCAACCTCGTCATCAACACTAACCTGCGCACCTATCACATGGAGCTGCGATCGACCGAGAAGACCTATATGGCCTCGGTCTCCTGGCAGTATCCGCAGGATCAGTTGATCGCGCTGCGCCGTCAGAACGCGAGAGCCGCCGAGATCGAGCCGGTCGCCACAGGCGTCGACATCTCGAAGTTGAACTTCCGCTATCGCATCGAGGGCGACAGCGCGCCCTGGCGACCGCTACGCGCCTTCGACGACGGTTCCAAGGTTTATATCGAGTTCCCCTCCGGCATCGGCCAGGGCGAGATGCCACCGCTCTTCGTCATCGGCTCCGCTGGCGATTCCGAGCTCGTCAACTACCGCGCCCGCCAGAACTACTATGTCGTCGATCGCCTCTTCGCCGCCGCCGAGCTGCGCCTCGGCGACAAGAATTCCGCGAAGCGGGTCCGCATCGTCCGGACCGACGGCCGGCCGACGCGCAGTGCGGGGCTGTTTCGATGACTGGGGGGCCGGACATCAAGGCCGAGCTTCGCCTGCGGCCCGAAGCACCGAAGGTCACGCGGCTGTCGCGCAAGGTGCTGATGGGCTTAAGCGGCGTCAGCGCCGTCGCCATCCTCGGCGCGCTTGTCTGGGCGCTCGACGCGAATCGTCGCGGCAACCAGCCTTCGACCGAGCTCTATAGCACCGACAACCGCACTCCCGCCGATGGGCTTGCCAGCCTGCCGAAGGACTATACCGGCATCCCGAAACTCGGTCCCGCGCTGCCGGGAGATCTCGGCCGGCCGATCCTCAGAGCGCAGGAGGAAGGCAGGCCCGTCGTCGCCCCGAACATCCAGGCGCCGCGCGCCGATCCGGAAGAGCAGCGCCGACTTGCCGAGATCGAGGCGGCCCGCGTCGCGGCATTGTTCACCAGCAGTCGCGGCGAGCGGACGCCCGATGCCCAGCCCGTGAGGCCCGGCACGATCGATCCGGCGACCGGTCTGACGCTGCCGGCCGAGCCCCCGCCGCTTGATCCCGGTTCGGCGCAGAACATGCAGGATCGTAAGCTCGCCTTCGTCAATGCCGCCACCGATCGCCGTACCGTTAGCTCGGATCGCGTGCAAGAAAAGGCGTCGCCCTATGTCGTGCAGGCCGGCACGGTCATTGCCGCCGCGCTCATCACCGGCATCAAGTCCGATCTCCCGGGCCAGATCACTGCCCAGGTCACGGAGCATGTCTACGATTCACCGACAGGCTCCCATCTGCTCATCCCACAGGGCGCACGTCTGATCGGCCAGTACGACAGCCAGGTCGCCTTCGGGCAGTCGCGCGTGTTGCTCGTCTGGAACCGCATCATCATGCCCGACGGTTCCTCCATCGTCCTGGAGCGGCTCCAGGGCGCCGACACCCAAGGTTATTCCGGCCTGGAGGACGGTGTCGACTACCATTGGGGCCAGATATTCAAGGCGGCTCTGCTTTCGACGCTGCTCGGCGTCGGCACCGAGATTGGCTCGAGCGATAATGAGAGCGAGATCGCCAAGGCGATCCGCGAGAGCGCCCAGGACACCGCTTCCGACGTTGGACAGCAGATTGTGCGTCGCCAGCTCAACATCCAGCCGACATTGACGATTCGGCCAGGCTTCCCGGTCCGGATCATCGTGAACCGGGATTTGGTGATGCAGCCCTACGGGGCTGCCAAGGAGCGCTCATGACCAAGCTCAAGCTATCTGCCGTCCCCGACGACAAGCCGGTCAAGCTCACTGTTGAGCTGCCGTCTCCCGTGTTCAAGGACTTACAGGCCTATGCCGACGCAATCGGGCATGAAGGCGGGCATGACGCACCCGAGCCCGTCAAGCTGATCGCGCCGATGCTTCAGCGCTTCATGGCGACCGACAAGGGATTTCGCAAAGCGAAAGGTCAGATGCTGAAACCGCAACGATGACTAGCAAGATGATCATCTAACGAGGCTAATGGCCATTGCGTCAGTGGGCTTGGCGCGCCGACACAATCGGATTCTGTTTCAATACCTCACTTTGATTGGCAAACGCCTTTCTGGTCATGCGAGGTGTGGTGCAGGCACGTCCATCGCGGCATCTGGAATCGGGGAGGCGCTGCAATGATGCTCACGCTGTCAAACGTGCTATTCCGCTTTGCTGCGTACGCCAAGAAGCCGCAATATAGCGAACGCCAGCCTAGTTTGCAGTTATTCCCGCCTTCGCCAAGTTGGAAGGGCGAGTTAGGCGGTTGATGTTTTGCGCGGCAATTTGCTAAGTATCGATCATTCCAACAGCTATATTAAGGTCTCCACGAATGAAATCTTACGCTATTGTGGCCGCCGCCGTTCTTACCGCGTCAGGCTGCACCACAGCCGATAGCAGGACAACGGCAAGCACCGTTCGTTCATCCGCCTATGATCTGAGCGCTGTTTGCCTAACTGACGCAGGCAAGCCGGTATCAGAGGGCACGACCTATAGGGGCAAGACGTGCAGCAAGGCTGACACGATGACGGTCTACCCGAAGCCCAAGCTGATCTGGCTCTAACAGCGGAGGGAAGGGATATGAAGACCCGCTGACTCCCCTTCGTGTACACGGGACGCCAGATCGATTTGTTCTGCCTCCTGGCCAAAGTGCAGATTATTGCCTCAGCCTACGCATTTACGACCGGACCTGCCGAGTTTCCGCTCGATGGCAGATACCTCATCGAACTCTTGGCGAAGACGCGCCGTGCTGGTCCTTCGATGAGGTGCTGTCTATAAGCCGCCATGACGGGATTGAACAAAGCGGCTGACGGGACAAAGTCGATGATCTTAGTTTCCACTGGGAAAAGCTAAGCTGCTAACCTTGGAATAGGTCTCTCAACCAATCGCAGGAATCGGGTGTTGCGTGCCCCCGCAACCACCGATTCCTGCGAAACCTCCAAAGCTTCGGCTGCGGAGGTTTTCGCATTTTGGGCTCCGTTTCGCAGGGGCCGAGTGTTGCGCTTCCCCGCAACCAAAAAAGATTACCCATAACAAGCAGAATAACCGAAAAAGACTGGCTTTCATGGAAACACCAGAAAGCAATGACGTAATAATCAGGGCAGGATCGGACGCAGGTTCATCCCCGTTGATGGACGGCTAGACCAATCTGTCGAGCTCAATTGGTCCAAGTATTGACCATATACACAAATTTCTCGCAGAGGGCATCTAGAACAGCGTGGTGTTCCCGCCACACAAAATTCCTGTGCCAATCGCTTTACAAGGACATGATGTTCTTCTGAATCCAATGCCGACCAGGAATCGGGAACAAGCCGTTGAATGGCTCGTATCGCGCCATCATAGTGGAGACGATGTCGGATCAGCTGAAAGCGCACGGCAAAACGAAGATAATGCGTATCAATCACCAGTGCACGCATCTGCAGTGTACTGAAATTGACAGTACAGGCGCTTATCTTGGGGCCGACGCCACGAAGCTGTTGCAGCGAGCGTAAAGCCTGCTCGACCGGCATATAGAAAAGCTTGTCGAGACTGAGTTCTCCATATCGCAAGATAATTGCTTGCAAGGCTTCTGGAATAAAAATGCGATAAGTTTTTGAAAAGGTGATCCGATAAATGCAATCGTTGACCTGTTCGGGTGAGGCCGCAGCGACAGCTTCCCATTTTTTAAATCTGGTACGAAGATTCTGAAAAGCTTCTAATGACACGTTGTCGCGTGTCCGGCTCCCCAGCATTGCCATGACCAGCATACTGACAGGTGTGAACCTTGGCCCAAGGGCTGGAGTGCCATAATGCGCCTTCAAGCGATCATGGATGACAACGAGAGGACTCGGAGTTCCGAAATCGAAAACATACTGCATTCGGCAACAATAGAACAAACAAGGAACAAATCAATCCTTGCTTTTGTTTCGGGCCAAGCTGCCACTGGTTATCCAGTGATATCTATCACACCACAGTCGCCCGCCTCGCTCCCAAAAACCAGCCGATGCCCAAGGGCGTCCCAACTCATAGCTGAAATGGCGCCGTTGCCTTGGCGTCGCAGAAGTACTTCTTTCTGATCACCAAAGCGGCCAACAAGGATCATGCCGTCAGAATAACCGATCGCGACAATTTCCTCCACAGGATGGCATGCAACGGAAGTGACAAGACTGTCACCGCGTGTACCAAGTTCCAGTGGTCCCTTGCCCATGGGACCATCCTTGCCCGAAAATGGCCAGACAATTGCTGCTGGTGCACCGGATGTCGCCAACCATTTGCCCTTCGGGCTCCATGACCAGCTTTTCACCTTGTTCGGATAGCCCGTCATACGCATATGGCGATTGTCATCAAGGCGCCAGCCGTGCAATGCGTTCTCCTGCATGGAGGTAACAAGAAAGCGATTATCCGGTGAGAACATCACCATCACGTGCGCACCCTTCCACTCCAGCTCTGTAGGTGTACTGTTGGTAGCAGGCCAATGCAAGGTCACACCATTATAACGTGCAACCGCCAAGCGAAGGCCCTTTGGAGCAAAGGCTAAACCTTCGACACTGCGTTCATGCGGCAACTCTTTGAGAGTGCCATCAGCAGATCGAACCCATGCGCTGCGGCCAGATGCAAAAGCGATTGCACCACCAGGCGCGGCAGCAAGAGCTGTCAACCATTTGCGGGGCAGATTGCTCAATTCTTTCGATACGCCGTTTAAGCCGGTTAAACAGACTCGACCATCTTCACCGCCCGTAAGTAGAGCCTTACCATCGCTGGATGGAATTGCACATAAAAGCCCATCATGGGCTTCTGCTACTTTATGGCCATTGTCGAGACGATGGATGGTTCCATCTGCCAAAGCAAAGAAGGGAATTTCTTGAATGAAACGCGCGTCAATACAATGCCCGACCAAATCCAGTGGAGCTATGGTTGGCATCAGGCAAGGCAGCCTTCAAGGCCGGATTTTAGCGCGGCTTGGTCGAGTTCGCGCCCAATGAAGACGAGACGGCTGTCGTGTTTTTCACCATCTTTCCAGGCACGCTGATGATCGCCCTCGATAATCATGTGAACGCCTTGGATAACATAGCGTTCGTGATCGTCCTTGAACGCCAAAATGCCTTTCAGGCGCAAAATATTCGGGCCTTGCTCCTGGGTTATCTTTTGGATCCAAGGGAAGAACTTGTCGGCAACCAACTCCCCTGTGCGCAGAGAAACTGACTGCACGGTAACATCATGGATGGGCGAGGCATGATCATGATGGTGATGATGCGTGTGGTCGTGGTCGTGATGATGATGTGTATGATCGTGATCACAGTCCGGGCCACAAGCATGGTCGGGATGGTCATGGTCGAGAAAATGCGGATCGCTTTCCAATGCACGCGTCAGGTCAAATGCCCCACGATCCAAAACTTTTGCAAGATCAATATCGGCGCGTTCCGTGCGATGAACGATTGCATGCGGGTTTATGGCGCGTATGGTGGCTTCAACTGTTGCCAGCTCTTCCGAGGTTACCAAATCCGTCTTATTTAGCAAAACGACATCGGCAAATGCTATCTGGTCTTCGGCTTCCCGACTGTCTTTCAGACGCAGTGGAAGATGCTTGGCGTCAACGAGGGCAACAACAGCATCAAGCGCGGTTTTGTTGCGCACATCCTCATCCATGAAGAATGTCTGAGCAACCGGAACCGGATCGGCCAAGCCCGTCGTCTCAACGATAATTGCATCGAATCTACCGGGGCGTCGCATAAGACCTTCAACAACGCGGATCAAATCGCCCCGGACTGTACAACAAATACAGCCATTGTTCATTTCGTAGATTTCTTCATCGGATTCGACGATCAGATCGTTATCAATTCCGATTTCACCAAATTCATTGACGATGACTGCATAACGCTTGCCGTGGTTCTCGCTCAGAATGCGATTGAGCAACGTTGTCTTGCCTGCGCCAAGATATCCGGTCAACACTGTAACCGGAATTTGAGCAGTCTTGGCGGTGTCAGCTGAAATGGTCTGAGCTTCACTCATGGTGTGCCTCTTATAATGAATAGACCCACGATATAGGTGATTGACTCAGCTTTTGCCATATGTGTAGCGCTCAAATGCAGAAAAGGATGTGTCAATTCGATTGAACATGCCAAAGGCTAGGCTTTGAAGGCAGAACTATCAAACTTCGCAACATCGTCAATTAGCTCAACGATACCCTTTAGGCTATGTGCAATTATTGCCTCGCCGGCTTGCGCAGTGGCTAATGACGCGTTGCCAGCAACGCCTTGTTTGTTCAGATCAGACATTTTCCACCCAAATGCGTGTGGCCCATAGGCTCGTAAATGCTTGTACTCAGAGGCAAACCGATTCTGGTTTGAGGTGAAGTTTCCCGCCTCACTCATCTTAACAAGTTCGGGATATAGAGACAGCATCACAGAGGTTTCGATAAAGCCGCCGTGGATATCGATGGCCTTTTCTTCAGGTGATATCAATCCGGCCGGTAGTCCAAAGCGTGTCCAGCTGGTCGCGACGGCGAGCATATTAAAGCGCACGCGCAGCTCAGTGGCGACAATTGTCATAAGCGGTGAATTGCCGCCATGCGCATTGAGCATGATCAGCTTGGATACTCCGCGTTGCGCCAGATCTTCGCCAATTCCAATCCAACGATATACAGCCTCATCAAAACGTAGCGATTTCGTGCCAACGATATCCATGTGCTCGATAGAATAGCCAATAGGCTCGGTGGGGAGAAAAACTATGTCCAATGTGGACGGCAGCAGGGGCTTGAGGCGGTTGATCAATCCCGTAACAATCAACGTGTCCGTCTCAAGTGGGAGGTGTGGTCCATGCTGTTCGTGCGCACCAAGCGGCAGTAATGCGATTGTATTGGGTGAAGAGCTCGACATATTTGGTCACTTTGCATCATCGTTGTGAAAGCACGTCTGTAGTCTTTGAAACTATGCCCTCGTATAACGCATTCACAGCCTTATTTTTGCGTCATGAGCAATTCGTCGGCAAATTTCATCAGTTTGTCACATAAGAATTGTAACGCGGCACTCAGACAGTAGTTTAAATGCAGCCATTGTTTGGAAACCGGTCAATAATCTCATAGAGACGAGGCATTTTCCTATCGTAGATTTGTCTGTTAATGAGTTTTGACGCAATTGTGCTAGCCGTCTCACTATCGTAAACGGTTTATACGCAAGAAGAGGAATTGGAATGGTCAAGGATCGTAAACCTCTTATTCTTCACCGCTTGCAGTCGACTGCGAGATTGACACGTACCGCTTTGGCAATAAGGCTGCTGGGCCACGGTTTTTATGCCGGACAAGACGCCGTTATGCTCCAACTTGCGCATGAGGATGGGTTATCACCCAGTGTCCTTGCCAAGAGACTTGGTGTACGTCCTCCGACAATCACAAAAACGATCTCTCGTCTGCAAACTCAGGGGTTTGTGAAGAAAGAGGGATCATCGACTGATCAGCGCCAAGCCCATATTTTCCTGACAGACACAGGAAACGAGGCCATCAAATCGATCGAAAAATCCATTCGCAAAACCGAAAAAGATGCAATGAAAGGTTTTGACAAAAAGGAACGTAAAGCTTTTGTCAAAATGCTGACACGGCTTGAAATGAATCTTTCGGCTGCGGATCTTTTGCGTCAGACGGGCTCAGAGGATCATGGTGATGACGACAACGACGATGAATGATTAAGAGCGCCTGTTTGTCAGGCACATAAACTGTGGGATGTTCTCATCATAAATCACAAGCTGGCGGCTGGAAGGTTTGCGAGCGTCCTTTAGGAGCTCACAAGATAATTTGGATCTTGCCGCGTCAGTTTTGGAGTGGAAAGAACTTTGATTTATTGATCCGCGATGGCATAACGCCAACAATGATATTCTGTTCAATGAATGGAATCGCGGGGAGAGAGTACTTTTGGCGCAAAAAATTAAGCTATCGACAATTGCCGACGCCTTGAAAGTGTCCACCGCGACAGTGTCACTTGCCCTAAGGGATAGCCCGCTTGTTGCTGACCAGACCCGCGACAAGATCAAGGAGCATGCGAGGGCAATCGGTTACATCTATAACCGGCGTGCTGCAAGCTTGCGCACTTCAAGGTCAGGGATTGTTGGCGTAGTTGTTCATGACATCATGAATCCGTTTTTTGCCGAAATTTTGCGGGCTATTGAGGGCGAATTGGATCGTTCCGGCCAAACATTCATTTTATCGAACCATTATGATCAGGTGGAGAAGCAACGAACATTTATTGAAACGGTTCTTCAGTTGGGTGGTGATGGTGTCATCATGTCTCCCGCTATCGGCACGCCTGCAGCAGATATTCGCATGGCCGAAGACAATGGTCTTCCGGTTGTGCTGATTGCACGTACAGTGCAGGACGCGAATGTCCCGGTTTTCCGTGGAGACGATGCATATGGCATTGGTCTGGCGACCAATCATCTGATCTCGCTTGGGCATACGCGAATCGCAATGGTTGGCGGTACTGACCAAACATCGACAGGGCGAGACAGATATGAGGGTTATCTGCATGCGATGCAGAAAGCAGGGCTTGATGCGAAACCTGAGTGGCGAATCCCTGGGCCACGCACCAAACAGGCTGGTTTCGATGCTGCCCCGCAATTTCTTGCGCTAAAGGATCATCCTACAGCAGCTGTCTGTTGGAATGACCTTTGCGCAATTGGCATGATGAATGGCATTGCTCGCGCCGGTCTCGTTGCGGGTGTCGATATTTCGGTCACAGGTTACGACGATCTTGAAGAGGCCGCCATTGCGACTCCTGCCTTAACCACGGTTTGGAACGGTCAGCGGGAAGTCGGGCAACGTGCGGCGCGTGCTTTACTTGACCAGTTGAATGGAGCTGACACCCATGCTCGTCAGGAACTTATAAAACCTGAATTACGGATACGGCAGTCGACGTCTAAACCCAAGGAGCGCTGACCTTCATTAAAGTGTAGCTATTCGGCGGTCTGTAATCGCTCCCGGCTAACCTTGTGCGCGCGCACTGCGTCGCCAAATGCAGCAAAAATCTTCCGGGAAGGACTATCGGTTTTTACCCAGTATTCCGGGTGCCATTGTACACCGACTGCAAAAGCGCGCGCGTTCTTGACGGATACAGCCTCGATAGTCCCATCATCTGCCACTGCCTCGATTTCCAGTTGAGGAGCAGGCTTATCGATTGCTTGACGATGCACCGAGTTTACCTGGATTGAATCACTGCTCATGACATTCGCTAAGCATGATCCTGGCTTGATATGTACAGGATGGCGAATCGCAAATCGTTCTGCCTGATGTTCGGACGCCGGAGCCCGGTGATCCATCCGTCCGTCCAATTGCTGGATTTCAGTGGCAAGCGTTCCGCCGAGTGCAACATTCAACTCCTGAATGCCGCGACAAATAGCTAGAAGCGGTACGCCACGTTCGATCGCGCGGCGTATAAGCGGAAGCGAGGTCGCATCGCGGGCCGAATCGAATGGCTCGTGTGCTTCAGTGGGTTGAACGTCATAAAGTGACGGATGAACATTAGACTTCGAGCCCGTAATTAAGACCCCATCTACACCATCGAGAATTGCGTCAATATCCAGACCATCGCCAAATGAGGGTATAATCAGCGGAATGACATCTGCCGCTTGATACGCAGCCATGAGATATTGATCCGGCGCTGCATGCCACGTGTAATTTTCGAAAGTTCGCACGTCTGATGATATGGCGACGAGAGGTTGCCGCATGACTTTACTCCAAAAGCTTTCCAAGCTGAATGTAGTTTAGTTTGAAACCATTTCCAATGGTTCTCATCTAACCATTTGCCGAGCCTACACAATAGCCACCGCGATGAGTAAACCAGAATTCGGCCTATCTGTCGTACCGTCCGCTAGACTAGAACGGATGAGTGTGTATGGTTAGCGCAGGATCGGGAGGACAAGGCTGAAATGTCTGTTGATCTGGACCAAGAATAGTTCTGGGGTTCAACGTTTTGGAGGAGAATTAATGGATCGTCGTTCTTTCATGACGAAGGCGGGGTTTGCAGGCGTTGGGGCAGCGACAGCTGCGACCACATTGGCAGCACCAGCAATTGCACAAACATTGCCCAAGATTACCTGGCGATGTGCATCATCGTTTCCAAAATCGCTGGAGACGATTTACGGTGGGGCAGTGGACCTGTCGAAGTATTTGCGAGAGGCAACCGATGGCAACTTCAATATCCAGCCATTTGCGGCTGGTGAAATTGTTCCGGGCCTCCAAGCTGCGGATGCCACTGCGGCGGGCACTGTCGAACTCTGCCATACGGTAGCATATTATTACTGGGGGAAAGACCCCACCTGGGCGCTTGGAGCGGCGGTGCCGTTTGCACTCAATGCGCGCGGCATGAACGCCTGGCAGTATCATGGCGGCGGCATTGATTTGATGAACGAGTTCTTCAACGCCCAAGGGCTGCAAGTCTATCCAGGTGGCAATACGGGCGTGCAGATGGGCGGTTGGTTCCGTAAGGAAATCAAGACTATCGAAGACCTCAAAGGTCTGAAGATGCGTGTTGGCGGATTTGCCGGCAAGGTGCTTGAAACGCTTGGCGTTGTACCCCAGCAATTACCCGGTGGCGACATTTATCCGGCTCTGGAAAAGGGCACGATCGATGCGGCAGAATGGGTTGGGCCTTTCGACGATGAGAAGCTCGGTTTCCAGAAAGTTGCGCCTTACTATTATTACCCGGGTTGGTGGGAAGGCGGCCCGACCGTCAGCTTTATGGTCAACAAGTCGAAATGGGACGAGCTTCCACCTGCGTACCAGTCATTGTTCCGTACTGCCGCACAGGCTACGGACGCAAACATGTTGCAGAAGTACGATTACCTCAACCCCGGCGCTATCAAGCGGCTCGTTGCAGGTGGTGCACAATTACGGCCGTTCAGCCCTGAAATTCTGAGCGCGTGTTTCGTGGCTGCCAACACTGTTTATGCAGAACTGGAGGCCAGTAACGCTTCCTTCAAAAAGATATGGGATTCGATCAAAGCATTCCGCAATGAACATTTCCTGTATTCTCAAGTTGCCGAGTACACATTTGACACTTTCATGATGGTGCAACAACGCAACGGTAAACTATAAAAGCCGCTATCTCGACGTTGGACCTCGGTTCTTTGAGCCGGGGTCCCCGTTTCATTCTGCTTCTTTAGTTGTCATACCATGCCGGGCCGTCTATCAGTGACACCACAATTGGGATGCCAGCGGTACTTAATCAATGAATATCGATCCATCTATTTCGGTTGCAGGAAAAAACATTGCTGTAACGGGCGGCTCATCGGGTCTTGGTCTAAGGATGATCCAGATTCTTGCTGCGCACGGAGCCAATGTGGTCTCGATCTCGCGGACACCCACACCTGAAAGCATCGTTCATTCCAATGTAGTGAACATCATCGCTGATATTACGATTGCCGCCGACATTGAACGGGCATTTGACGAAACAGAACGGCTGTTCGGACCAGTTTCAGTTGTCTTCAACAATGCTGGCGTGGCTGCTATCGAACGGGCATTGACGACCACGCGCGAGCAATTGCGTCATATATTCGAGGTCAATGTCGAAGGGGCATTCTTTATTGCTCAGGAAGCGGCCAAGCGTATGATCGCCCAAAAGATCGGCGGTTCAATAGTTAATCTCTCGAGCATACTGGCCGACGCGCCGATAAAGGGTTCCGCCGGTTACGCGATGTCGAAAGCGGCTGTCGCACAAATGACGCGATCACTCGCGCTTGAATGGGCGCCGCATGGTATCCGCGTCAATGCCATTGCACCTGGCTGGTTCCCAACTAAACTCAATGAAACCATCATGGATGGCCCGGCAAAAGGTTTTCTTAAAGGCAAAAATCCAATGCGCCGTTTGGGAGAGCCGGAAGATATTGATGGTGCGGTGTTATTGCTCGCTTCCGATGCAAGCAGCTATATTACGGGAACCGTTATCACCGTTGATGGTGGCCATAGCCTGCAAGGCTAGACACGTTCCCATTCATCGACGTTAGTGCGTATCGCCAACACCAGGACAAGCAGCGAAAATACAGCCGCATCGCGCCAGAGCACTGGGAAATATCCGCTCCAGACGGACTCCACCATGCCGACGATTGCCGCTCCGAATGCAGCATGGAGCGGGCGCGAAAAGCTTCCAGCGGCGGTTATAAACAGGATTTTCAGGCCAAAGATGATGCCTGTATTGAAGCTCACATTTCCGTAGTAAAGTGCTGCAAGAAAGCCGGCGAGTGCACAAATTGCATAGGCGACCAGTATTGCCTTTGTTCGGACGGTTCCCGGATTGATACCGCATAATGCAGAGGCAATTGCGTCGTCGCTGACCGCACGCCAGATGCGGCCAGCGAGCGTGGTGTTCATTGTCATCTCAGCGAGAAGAACAACCGCCAGTGCAAGTCCAATGTTCAAAAGCTGCAACTTGGTGAGACTTATGTCCACGGCTGGTCCGAACATAAAGACCGGCGAGGCGAGCATAGGTGGCAGCCAGTAATCTCTTGTGTCGGCAGCGATCCGCGCCAATTCCATCAGAAAAATGCTCAACCCTAACGTGGCGACGAGGACCGTATTGCGATTGCCAGCATCCAGCGGTGTATAAATGAGCTTGGCGACGATATACCCGCCCGCGATGACATAAAGAGCCGAAATCACAACCCCAAACCCCAAAGCGGCTGGCATTGTCATCCAAAGGACGGAAAAACCAAAAGCTGCTGCAAGGATAAATGTCTGACCGGAAAACGCAAAGATTGCGCCGAGTGACAAATCTGTTCGATGCGTCAAGCCGTGAATGAGGACGTATCCATATGCGAGCAGTGCATAGAGCGCTGCGTTATGGATACCGTTCAACAATAGCTGCAGAAAGTATGACATAAAGAACAATCCGATTGCCTTTCATTCTAACTTGTAAAACCCATTTTACCAGTTAGAATTGCGCCATGTGGATCGATTGGAATGCTCACAGGTTTAGCGGAGGCGTGCTGGCGTTCGATTTGGCGAATACTGTTATTTTCCGCCAGGCTCCCGAACGCGCGCAAGACCGTTTTTCAAACAGTCTCGAAGTTGCAAGATTTGCATCCGCTGCTGCGAATTTTCGCGCTGCGGAGTGGGGCAGTGTTAACTTTATTGCGCCGCAATCACTGCCAGAGCATTTGAAACTGATAGAAATACGTGAATCAATAAACAGCTTGTTCCGAACGGCGGTACTGGAGGAAGGCTTCAAAGCCCAGTATTTGTCAGGTTTTTTTCGGCTTTCTTCTACCATCATCGGTGAAAGCCAGAATGAGCAGGGTTTCACCTTGCCGCCATTTGCCCGGCACCGCGCGCTTTCACTATCTGCTGGAGCCGTGTTGTCTGGACTGAGCCTGCTCCACACGTCGCGGTTATCAAGAATCAAAATATGTCCGAATTGCCATTGGCTTTATCTGGATGAAAGTCGTAATCGCAGTCGGCGCTGGTGCGACATGACCGTGTGCGGCAATCGCGCAAAGGCAAAAAGACACTATGATCGTAAGGGCAGGGAGCATGGCTTATAGAGCCCGAAACGCCATTGTGCTGATGACTATGACGGTTGTTCTCGCGCTTGGTGCATGCCGCGATCCGGGACAGGGTGATTATCTCAACGTTTCCGGAAAAATCTTCGTATTTAATTATCGCATCGCGCAGGCGACGTATCTTTTGACGCTTAACAAGATCAGGCCGTTACCAGACGATTCGTTATTGGAAACGACTTTTGAGAATCCGACGGGAGGAGATCCTTTCATCGTGCGGCAAAAAATCTGGCCGAAAATGGCCAAGGTAACAGTGGAAAGCCCTCCGGTAAAATGTGTTAAGGCCAATCGGGAGTACAAGGTCAGCATGCGTGTGATGGATGGCAAGGGTCAGCTCTTACAGACTATAGAGCGCAAGATGATCTCTGATGTTGATCAGTCTGTCATGCCTGACAAACCCCTTGTTGTGGGGCCATTTTATGATGCCAATCCGGACAAAAACGCTGTATTGGCAGCGTGCCCTGAGAGCTGAAATGTCGCTATATCTACTGATTCAATGAGCAAAAGACGGGAAGTGGATTGCATTCTTGTGTGATTTGGATTGCTCTGGGCATCCAGGCATATAATTCAAAGGATGTTACAAGCATGATTACACAGATCGCCATCGCCCCATTGGTTGCACTTATCGCGGGTATTCTCATACTCATTGCTCCGCGCCTCTTGAATTACGTCGTCGCGCTTTATCTGATTATCATTGGCGTGCTTGGCCTGTTTCCCAATCTTCTCAATTAAATAATCGTCAATCGCTGGATTGGATTTATCTCGATTGAACAGCAGCGAGCGACCATCTGCGCATTGCGCTGATGCGTCGTTTTCGCTATTGCCATTAAGACGTCGATACGAAGAGGTTTGAAGATGGCTGAACATCACGATACCGCCCCTGCGGAACTGGGCGCTCCCATGGACTACAAAGAACACGAGAACACCTACAATCTGTTCCTTACTCTTTCAAAATGGGGCGTGATTTTCTGTGTTGCGCTGTTAGCCGCGATGGCTTTCGGCTTTTTCGCTGGCGGGTTTTTCTCCGCTACCATCTTATTCATCGTTATATGTGTGGCTGCCTGGTTTTTGGTTTAGCCTGTTTGCCTTTTCATTAATTACTCGGGTGGGTGCCCCTTGCAAACCAGTTAACTGACTGTTTTCACCGTAAGGGTATGGCCCGGTAAAGTCGGACAGGCTCCAGGCGATCTTGCCGGAGCCTGTATGGAGTTAACTTGCTTAGGGGGTGAGAGCTTGGCTCAGACACTATTCATACCGAAAGAGGCTGATGCCGGTGAGCCGCGTGTTGGCGGCTCGGCGGAAACGGTCAAAAAGCTTGTAAGTCTTGGTTTTTCAGTCATCGTTGAAGGCGGCGCGGGTGTTTTGTCCCGAATTCCGGATCGCGAATTCGAGTCGGCCGGAGCGTCGATTGGCAAGGCTGCTGATGCGAAAAATGCCGACGTTGTTTTGAAAGTGCGTCGACCAAACTCGTCCGAGCTCAAATCTTATAAAAAGGGTGTGGTCGTCATCGCTATGCTCGACCCCTATGGCAATGAGACTGCGGTGAAGGAACTCGCGGATGCGGGCGTTACTGCCTTTACCATGGAGTTCATGCCGCGCATCACGCGTGCTCAAGTCATGGATGTCCTTTCCAGTCAGGCAAATCTTGCAGGCTATCAGGCGGTGGTTGACGCCGCAGAAGAGTATGATCGCGCCTTGCCGATGATGATGACGGCTGCTGGTACTGTTCCAGCGGCAAAGGTTTTCATTATGGGTGTCGGCGTTGCTGGTCTACAGGCGATCGCAACTGCGCGCCGTCTTGGAGCCGTTGTCACGGCGACGGACGTCCGCCCGGCCGTTAAAGAACAGGTCGCTTCGCTTGGTGCAAAGTTCCTGGCGGTCGAAGACGAAGAGTTCAAAGCGGCGGAAACAGCCGGTGGTTACGCCAAGGAGATGTCCAAAGAATATCAGGCGAAGCAGGCTGCGCTGGTTGCTGAGCATATCGCCAAGCAAGATATCATTATCACGACGGCACTCATTCCCGGAAGGCCAGCACCAAGACTTGTAACGCGTGAGATGTATTCACGCATGCGTCCCGGTTCCGTCATCATTGATCTGGCAGTGGAACGCGGTGGAAACGTAGAGGGCGCTGTTGCTGGAAAGATCGTTGAAGTCGATGGCGTCAAGATTGTCGGGCACCTCAATGTTGCCGGACGTATCGCCGCTACAGCTTCACAGCTTTACGCCAAGAACCTCGTCGCCTTCGTTGAAACGCTGGTCGACAAAGAAACCAAGACGATCAAGATTAACTTCGACGATGAGTTGGTCAAAGCGACTGTCTTGACGCATGAGGGCAAGGTGGTGCATCCGAGCTTTGCAGGCAATGCTGCTTCAGCGGCAACGCCGGCTGCTGCAAAGAAGACCACACCAGCAAAGGCGAGTGTTGCAAAAGCGCCCGTCAAGAAGGCAGCTCCCAAAAAAGCGGCCGCACCGAAGAAAGTCGCGACGAAGATTGTTGCCCCCAAAACATCTGAAGGAGAGGCATGATGGCTGATGCAACGCTAGACAAAGCGCTCGAAACGCTCAATCAGGCCACTGAAATGGTGCGGCAGGCTGCCGAAACCATGCCCGACGCAGCTGGCGCTGCTGCTCACGCAATCACCGGTGGCGCCGTCGACCCATTCGTCTTCCGGCTGGCAATTTTCGTTCTGTCAATTTTCGTTGGCTATTATGTGGTCTGGTCGGTGACACCCGCACTGCATACGCCGCTGATGGCTGTAACCAATGCTATTTCGTCCGTCATTGTTGTGGGAGCACTGCTTGCTGTGGGTCTGTCAGCAAGTGGCGCGGCCACAGGGTTCGGGTTCATCGCACTCGTTCTTGCAAGCGTCAATATATTTGGCGGCTTCCTCGTCACTCATCGCATGCTTGCCATGTACAAGAAAAAAGAAAAGTGAGATTTGAGCAATGAGCGTTAATTTCGCAGCTTTTCTTTATCTCGTCTCCGGTGTCCTGTTCATTCTGGCGCTGCGCGGCCTGTCACATCCAACCACCAGCCGTCAGGGTAATTTCTACGGCATGATTGGTATGGGAATATCAATCATTACAACCCTAACACTGGCTGAACCGAGCTTCGGCGGCCTTGGCTTGATTGTTCTTGGTCTTGCCATTGGTGGTGGTGTCGGCGCTTATATCGCCAAGCGTATTGCCATGACGGCTATGCCGCAGCTCGTGGCAGCTTTCCACTCTCTCGTCGGCTTTGCAGCCGTCATGGTGGCAGCGGCGGCTGTTTACTCTCCAGAGTCATTCGGGATTGGTGAAATCGGGTCAATCCATGCTCAGGCGCTGGTTGAAATGTCCATTGGTGTCGCCATCGGTGCAATCACCTTTACGGGCTCGATCATTGCGTTTCTCAAGCTGGACGGACGTATGTCGGGCAAGCCGATCATGCTGCCCGGACGCCATTTCATTAATGCCGGTCTGTTGATCGCTATTGTCGTTCTCGTCATTGCGTTGGTCTTGACGGAAAGCCATGTGGTGTTCTGGCTCATCGTTATCCTGTCGCTCATTTTGGGTGGACTGATCATTGTTCCAATCGGCGGTGCTGATATGCCGGTCGTGGTGTCGATGCTCAATTCCTATTCGGGTTGGGCAGCGGCAGGTATTGGTTTTACGCTCGGCAATCTTGCATTGATCATCACCGGCGCTCTGGTCGGTTCCTCCGGTGCAATTCTTTCTTACATCATGTGTAAGGGTATGAACCGTTCATTCATCTCGGTCATTCTTGGTGGTTTTGGTGGAGAGACTGGCGGTGCGGCGACTGGCGAAGTTGAACAGCGTCCCGTCAAGCAGGGTTCTGCCGACGATGCTGCTTTCATCATGAAAAATGCTTCCAAGGTCATCATCGTGCCAGGCTATGGCATGGCGGTTGCTCAGGCGCAGCATGCACTGCGTGAAATGGCGGATAAGCTCAAGGCTGAGGGTGTTGAGATCAAATATGCCATCCATCCGGTTGCTGGTCGTATGCCGGGTCATATGAATGTGCTGTTGGCAGAAGCCAATGTTCCCTATGATGAAGTGTTTGAGCTTGAAGACATCAATTCCGAGTTTGCACAGGCTGACGTGGCCTTTGTTATCGGGGCGAACGACGTGACCAATCCGGCGGCAAAGACCGATCCGAAGTCACCGATCTTCGGCATGCCGATTCTGGATGTTGATAAGGCTGGCACAGTTTTGTTCATCAAACGCGGCATGGGTTCCGGCTATGCCGGTGTGGAGAACGAGTTGTTCTTCCGCGACAACACGATGATGCTTTTTGCCGATGCAAAGAAGATGGTCGAGAACATCGTCAAAGCGCTGGACCATTAGATTCACATATATCCGGACATGAAAAACCCGCCATTCCGGCGGGTTTTTTGTATGGCCGATAATGTAATTTGCAGTATCAAGCGCCCCGAGTACGGGCAAGGCCATCCTTGGCTGGCTTATAGTTGGGATCAAGCTGCACCGCCTTGGCATAGGATTTGGCTGCGCGGGCTTTCTCACCGCGATGTTCATAGATGAGCGCCTGATTTGCCCAACCTTCGGCAATGTCGCCGTCAAGCTTGATGGCCGTGTTGAAATCATCGAACGCATTGTCGTCATCGCCGAGCGCGACATAGGAAATGCCCCGTCCGTTGTAAGGCTCTGCGGCATCGGGTTGCAGCGATATAGCGGTCGAAAAATCTTCGATAGCCTGTTTGTGCTGGTTACGAGCCTGATAGATCAGGCCACGATTGTGATAAGCACGCGCGTCGGTGGTGTTGAGCTGAATGGCCTGTTGGAAATCATTCAAAGCCTGGTCCAGGCGTCCCGCCTGACGGTATAGATTACCGCGACCAATATAGGCCGTATCATATTGCGGGTTAATCTGGATGGCTCTGCTGTAATCGGCCGCCGCTTGAGCTGTATTGCCCATGTTCCGGTAAACGAGCGCTCGATTCGCATAGGCCTGGTAGAAGTTTGGGTTTAACTGAAGGGCCGTATTGAAGTCCTTGATTGCGTCATTGCTACGACCGGCGCGTCCGAATGCTGATCCGCGCACATTGTAGGCTTCAGGATCTTTGGGGTTGTTACGGATAACGTCGTTGAGCGAGCTGATATTCTCGGCAGAGCCCTGAGCTTTATCGATCCCGGTCATGTCCGTTGCAGTTGTGTTGCACCCTGCAAGTGTGAAAGCCATTACGGAAGCCAACAGGATGCCAGCGATTCTAGTCGATCCCTTGATCGATGCAGGTTTGCGGTATGAAGCCATTTCCATTGAATGTGTCATGTTCCAATTGTCCTGTTCAACCAAAGCCTTTGCAAGCGAAAATGTTCCTATTCCGACAAACGAAAAAAGGGCGGTGTGACACAAGCCACTCCACCCCTTGTCGAGTCAAGGCGTCGATAATTGTCTATTAACGAGCCGCAGAAGCGCGGGCCGGTACTTTCTTGACAGGCATTGGCAAGAGGCCTTCACGCTGAGCCTGCTTGCGAGCCAGCTTGCGGGCGCGGCTGATTGCCTCTGCCTTCTGGCGGGCACGCTTGATCGACGGCTTTTCGTAATGATCATGCATCTTCATTTCGCGGAACATGCCTTCACGCTGCATCTTCTTCTTGAGGACGCGGAGGGCCTGATCAACATTATTTTCGCGTACGAGTACCTGCACGGTTTTTCCTGTATCTCTTAGAATTTCGTTGAGCCTGATTTTTGACGCCTATCCATTGAGTAGGGAACAAAAACCAAACTTCGCGACAGTCATCTATCGCAAACTGGGGTGGCCATTAGCAGAAACTTTTATCGATGTCCATGGCAGAGTTGTAAAGACCGGCGAGTATTTGTTTCAACGCACCATCAATTATGTAATTTGGGATTATCTGACGCGGAGCGCCAATCTCCGTCGCAAAATGGCAAAAGAGCTAT
The DNA here is from genome assembly GCF_054796155.1 of Phyllobacterium sp. K27. NCBI lineage: Bacteria > Pseudomonadati > Pseudomonadota > Alphaproteobacteria > Hyphomicrobiales > Phyllobacteriaceae > Phyllobacterium > Phyllobacterium sp. K27. Next base: position 1,280,529 of record NZ_CM139240.1, read on the forward strand.
GATCGGATACGGTACTGATGCATAAAAGCGTGGTTCTGGCCGTTAAAGACGATGTCGATATTTGAACAGGATCAAGCGGCACCACCCATTAATAATCGCTTTGCAATGGCTATTTTGCCAGGGCCCAATTGCTAGGAATGGACGATGCGGAAATATTCGGTATTTGCTTTGGCCCGGGAGGCGTTGCGCGCCCATAAGGGGTGGGATCAGCAATGGTCGTCCCCGGAACCCAAGTCAGAATATGACGTTATTATTGTTGGTGCTGGCGGTCATGGGCTGGCAACGGCATATTACCTGGCAAAAGAGCATGGCATCACCAATGTCGCTGTTCTTGAGAAGGGTTGGCTGGGTGGCGGCAATACCGGCCGCAATACGACGATTATTCGATCGAACTATCTCTACGACGAATCGGCAGGCATTTACGAGCATGCGGTGAAGCTTTGGGAAGGGCTGAGCCAGGATCTCAATTACAATGTGATGTATTCAGCTCGCGGCGTGATGATGCTCGCGCATAATATTCATGACGTTCAGGTTTTCAAACGGCATATCCATGCGAACCGACTGAACGGCATCGACAATGAGTGGTTGACGCCCGAGCAGGTCAAGGAATTTTGTCCGCCGATCAACCTTTCATCTAATGCCCGCTATCCGGTCATTGGCGCTGCATTGCAGCGGCGTGGCGGCACGGCTCGACATGACGCAGTTGCGTGGGGCTATGCCCGCGCTGCCGCAGACCGCGGCGTCCACATTATTCAAAACTGCGAGGTCACGGGTGTTCGCCGCGCACCCAACGGAGCGGTTCTCGGTGTAGACACCAATCGTGGACCGATCAACGCCAAGAAGGTTGGCGTCGTAGCGGCAGGACACACCTCTGTTCTGATGAACATGGCGGGCGTTCGTATGCCGCTTGAAAGCTACCCGCTTCAGGCGTTGGTTTCAGAGCCGGTCAAGCCGCTCATTCCCTGTGTAATCATGTCGAACACCGTCCATGCTTATATTTCGCAGTCGGATAAGGGCGAGATGGTCATTGGTGCAGGCACCGATCAGTACACCTCCTATTCACAGACTGGCGGACTGCACATCATCAATCATACGCTCGATGCCATTTGCGAGATGTTCCCCGTTCTGACACGCCTAAAAATGCTTCGGTCTTGGGGTGGTATTGTTGATGTGACGCCGGATCGATCTCCCATTTTGGCAAAGACGCCGGTTCCAGGACTCTACGTCAATTGCGGCTGGGGTACGGGCGGCTTCAAAGCCACGCCGGGATCTGGCAATGTTTTTGCCCATACAATTGCTCGTGACGAACCGCACAGGATCAATGCGCCGTTCACGCTTGAGCGGTTTACCACCGGACGCCTGATTGACGAAGCTGCCGCCGCTGCCGTTGCACACTGATTTCAAGAGAGACACGTATTATGCTTCTCATCAAATGCCCCTATTGCGAAGAAGAGCGTCCGGAACTGGAGTTCCGCAACGCTGGCGAAGCGCATCTTGTGCGCAATTCTTCGATCATCGAACAGTCGGACGAAGACTTCGCCTCCTACCTTTATTTCAGGCAGAATCCCAAAGGTTTGCAGTTTGAACGCTGGCGCCACATTCATGGCTGCGGTCGGTTCTTCAATGCCGTTCGCGATTCCGTGTCAGACAAATTTTTAGCTGTTTACAAGGCAGGTGAGCCAAAGCCTGATGTGGATGCACTTCTGTCTGGGAATGCGTCACAGGAAACAGCACCAGTAAAAAAACGTGCGCCCCGCACAAAGAAAGCGGAGCTTTGATCAGATGGTTCATTCCACTCATTCCGGAAGCAATCGCATTGCAGGCGCTGGTCGCCTCACCCCCGCCAAAACCGTACGGTTTACGTTTGATGGTCAAAACCTCACAGGGTTGGAAGGCGATACGCTTGCCTCGGCTCTGCTCGCCAATGGTATTCACCTGGTCGGCCGGTCGTTTAAATATCACCGGCCAAGGGGTATTCTTTCCGCTGGTAGCGAAGAGCCAAATGCTCTGGTCGATATTGAACGGGACAAGTCACGCAAGCAGCCAAATGTGCGCGCGACAGTTCAAGAAATCTACGATGGCTTGAAGGCGAAGTCACAAAATCGCTGGCCGTCGCTGACGTTCGATATTGGCGCGGTCAACGATGTTTTTTCGCCAATGCTGCCGGCTGGTTTTTACTACAAGACCTTCATGTGGCCGAAGTTTGCATGGAAAACGATCTATGAGCCGAAAATTCGCGCAGCTGCCGGACTTGGCGTTGTGCCGGACGAGCCCGATACGGACCGCTATTCCAATCGCTTTGCCCATTGTGACGTACTGATTGTAGGCGCTGGGGCCGCTGGTCTGGCGGCAGCTTTAAGTGCCGCGTCCACTGGCTTGCAAGTTATTCTTTGTGATGAGCAGCCAGAAGTGGGCGGGGCGCTTCGCTATGAAAGCGATGTCAAGATTGATGGCATTACCGGTTACGAATGGGCAACTGCCACTTACGCCAAACTGCGTGGGATGGATAATGTTCAAGTTCTGACGCGTACGACAGCGTTCGGTTACTATGCGCAGAATTTCGTAGGGCTGGTCGAACGCATCAGCGATCATTTGAGCCGCCCTGCTGCTGACATGCCGCGTGAGCGCCTTTGGCAGGTGCGTGCGAAAAAGGTTGTTCTGGCAACAGGTGCGATCGAACGGCATATGGTTTTTGCCAATAATGATCGCCCTGGCATCATGCTCGCATCTGCCGCACGCTTGTTCCTCAACCAATATGGGGTTGCAGTTGGCCGCAAGGTGGGTGTCTACACCGCCAACGACTCAGCTTACGCAGCAGCGATCGACCTGAAGCGTGCTGGTGTTGATGTGCCAGTCATTGTCGATACACGCGATGACCCGGTATCTGCCGTTATCGATGAAGCACGTTCGCTCGGCGTTGAAGTGTTGACTGGTCATGCGGTTTATAGCGCTGGCGGCAAGCGCCGTGTCTCCTCCATTTCCGTTAAGCGCAACAATGGCGGCAATGAGCGAAAAATTGCGGTTGATGCATTGATCATGTCCGCTGGTTGGACGCCTTCAGTTCACCTATTCTCACAATCTCGCGGCAAGGTAGCTTGGGATTCTGCCAATGAGCGCTTCCTGCCGGGAACCTATGCTCAAGATTGCGTTTCTGTTGGTGCCTGTAACGGCACCGACAATTTGCAAGCTGCCATAGATGAGGCCCTTACGGCTGGCGGCGGACAAGCCAGCGCAATTGTTGCCAGTGGCGGTACGAACTGGATCGCCGGTATGATCGGCTCCGCACCGGGAGCAGGTGCTGACACGACCGTTAAAGCCTTCGTGGATTTCCAGAATGACGTGACGGCGAAAGACGTTCGACTGGCGGTTCGGGAAGGCATGCATTCCATCGAGCATATCAAGCGGTTCACCACCAATGGTATGGCAACGGATCAAGGCAAAACTTCCAATCTGCATGGTCTGGCCATTGCTGCGGAGGCTTTGGACAAGCCAATTCCTTCGGTGGGTCTCACAACGTTCCGGGCGCCATTCACGCCTGTCACCTTCGGTGCGATCGTCAACCATGCCCGGCATAATTTGTTCGATCCCACTCGCCGCACTCCCATGCATGATTGGCATGAGGCTCAGGGCGCGCCGTTCGAAGATGTGGGGCAGTGGAAACGTGCATGGTATTACCCGCAGACGGGCGAGGACATGCATGCAGCAGTTAATCGCGAATGTGTCGCTGTGCGCAATCAGGCGGGCATTTTCGACGCCTCTACACTCGGGAAGATCGAAATTGTCGGGCCTGATGCCGCCAAGTTCTTGGAATTGCTCTATACAAATCCTTGGGAAAAGCTCGGAGTGGGGCGTTGCCGTTATGGTATCATGCTGCGCGAAGATGGCTTTATTTATGATGATGGTGTTGTCGGTCGCCTGGCAGAGGATCGCTTCCATGTGACAACGACAACGGGCGGTGCTCCGCGCGTGATGCATCATATGGAAGATTATCTTCAGACTGAGTTCCCGCATCTGAATGTCTGGCTGACCTCAACGACGGAACAATGGGCTGTCATCGCGGTCCAAGGCCCAAAAGCCCGTGATATCATTGCGCCGCTGGTTGAAGGTATTGATCTCTCGAACGAAGCCATGCCGCATATGAGTGTGCGGGAGGGTAAAATTTGTGGTGTTCCCACCCGCTTGTTCCGCATGTCGTTTACCGGTGAAGCTGGTTACGAAATCAACGTACCAGCGGACTACGGCAAAGCCGTTTGGGAAGCGGTCTATGAACAGGGTAAACCTTATGGCCTTACGCCTTACGGCACAGAGACAATGCATGTGCTACGCGCTGAAAAGGGTTATATTATCGTTGGTCAGGATACTGATGGAACTGTCACCCCGCAGGATGCCGGCCTGACATGGGCCATAGGCAAGAATAAAACCGATTATGTTGGCATTCGAGGACTTCTGCGCCGCGATCTTGTTTCCGACGGGCGCAAACAACTCGTCGGATTGAAGACGGTTGATCCGAAAATTGTGCTGGAGGAGGGCGCGCAAATCGTCGCCAATCCAAGCCAGCCTGTGCCCATGACCATGATTGGCCATGTTACGTCATCTTACTGGTCAGAAAATTGCGGGCGCTCCATTGCACTGGCACTGGTAATTGATGGAGCTAAACGACTGGGTGAGAGACTTTATGTGCCAATGCCAAATGGTGTGATTGAGGTTGAAGTAACCGGAATGGTCTTCTTCGATGAAAAAGGAGAACGGCTCAATGGTTGAGGTTATCCGCGCGACTCGCCTGCATCCGCTGCACGCCGGTCAATCCGACATTGTGTCGGTATCAGTAATGCTGGCTGACAACGCCACTCGCGTATCGCTTCGCGCCAGAGAAGATGCTGTGCCAGCGCTTTCCAAGGTGCTGGGTCTGACATTGCCGATGCGACCGAAAACGACCGCGTCGAAGGGCGATCGGTCGGCTCTGTGGATCGGTCCCGATGAATGGCTGATCATCGACAGCGCTGAGAGCAGCATCATGACGGCCCTTGCCAAAGTCACAGTATTGCATTCGGCGGTTGATGTTTCGCATCGCAATGTCGGCATTCTGGTGTCTGGTAAAGGTGCCGATGCCGTGGTCAATGGTGGGTGTCCACAGGATCTTTCGCTGACAGCATTTCCGGTTGGAGCTGCTTCGAGGACAGTGCTCGGCAAGATCGAGATTGTTCTCTGGCGTCTTGCTGAAAACGAGTTCCGCGTGGAATGCTGGCGGTCATTTTCGAACTATGCCTATGCTTTCCTTCAAGAATCTGCTCGGGATGCCGCAGTGTAATGGATAAGTACTCAACGAGGAGCTTATTCCTTGCTAATTCCAGCATCTTTTAACATGGCGATATAAGGGCGAGGGCCGTTCTCGCAAACATCAGCAATGCTGATGCAATTTTCCAGATATGATGTAAACAGACGCTGACAGCGTCGGCAAACACAATTACGCCGTCGTTTTTTATGAAGAGATTCGGATGACCGCCGATTCGCGTGGTCTGCTTGCATAGAGAAGCATATGGCGGTCAAGAAGCGTCTGGTTATCAATTTTACCGGTTATGAAGGTTTGCATCCTGATGCGGTACGTGGGCGTTATCTGAATAGTTCAGGTGACTTCAACAGGCTGTGGAGTGCAAAAACCAATGCAGGGCCAATGGTAGGCGATGGGCCGGGCGTCGCTTCCATGCGCATCGAAACCACTGGTGCGAATTGGAGCACAGAAACGGAATTCTGCCAGTATGGCACTGCCGATATTTTCGATGCCTATTCTGCCCGAAACGTTATTACCCGTTTCGCAACAGGCTTGATGGCCTTTCTTGATGTTCTTCTATCGGGCACCTTCTATCGATACATGCGGACCAGCTGGCGATTTTGCCTCTTCTTCATGTGGCCCTTTGCGCTTGCCTGCGTGATCGCGCTGGTGCTGCTTGGGGTTGGCTTGTCACCCATGTGGGCAGATTTTAATCCCTGGCATATGCTATGGAGTGTTCCACTTGCATTGGTTGCTTGCCGCATTCTTATCCGATGGCCGGGCGACAAAGTATTCTTTTCCTATCTACTTGATGATTGGGCCGCTGCATCTGACCGGATTCATGGGCGCAATAGCAGATTGATTCTGCGGCGCCGCGATTTTGCTGATCACCTTGTTCGGAAGCTGGCAGCAAGCGACGCGGATGAAGTCATTATAATTTCCCATAGCCTTGGGACTGTGCCAGCCGTGGAAGCGATCGCCGATGTCTGGCGCTCGCAACCGGAGTTATTGAAAAACAGACCGGTATCGCTGGTTGCAGCGGGGTCTTGCCTCCTGATGATCGCATTGCATCCCCAAGCGACAAGCTTAAAGGAAGATGTCCGGGTTGTGATGCAGGAAACGCCAGTGCTTTGGGTAGAATTTCAAGCCATTTCCGACATTATACATTTTTATAAGTCAAATCCGGCCAGTGCGTTGGGGATTAAACAGACGGTCATGCCCATCATCCGTCGAATAAGATTCAAGAATGTTCACAAGCCAGCACGTTATGCGCGGGCAAAGAAGAACTTTTTCAAGATGCACCTGTTGTTTCTCAAAGGGGCTCAGATACGCAACACCTACGATATGGGCATGTTTGTGCAAGGGCCCTTCATGTTTGCTGAACTGATGACCGAATATGATGGCGAACCGGCGCCACTCGATAAAGAAGGCAGGATTGGCTAAGAGCCTTTCAGTCCATTTCTGGCGGGTGTTCCAGCACTGCAATTGTCAGCCAGTTTGCTACGAGTGCAGGCTTGAGGAGGTTTTCAACCTCCAAAGTGACTTCGTAATTGTTGAGGACACGACCTGAAGGTCGGATATCAGCATCGACGAGCTTGAAGCGGGCACGAACGCGCCTCCCAGTGTTGACCGGAGACATGAAGCGCACTTTGTCAAAGCCGTAATTAATGCCCATTGTTGCACCTTCAATCATCGGCAGCGCTTCATAGGCCAGCGTTGAAAGCAATGAAATCGTCAGGAAGCCATGGGCGATGGTGCCTCCAAAGGGTGTTTCCTTTGCAGCGCGCTCCGGATCGACATGAATAAATTGGTGATCATCAGTCGCGTCGGCAAACAGATTGATCATATCCTGCGTGACAGTACGCCACTCGGAGCAACCGATTTCAGTTCCAACCGCTTCTTTCAGTTGTTTGAGCGTTATCGCTTCTTTCATGATATCGACTTTCCAAGCGCGTATGTAGGATGTGTTCTATTTCGATAGTCGGTTCCGGGCTGATTGTCATCCCTGCACGGTCCATTGGGCGATATCGTCGCGTTCCCCAATAAGTGCCAATCCGTGCGCTATGGAAAGGAGTTCACCGCCACTTTCGATCCGGCTCTCATCGAAGCGTTTCGTGAAAATATTGCGGACAGCAGGTACGAAGGACGTTCCACCCGTCAAGAACACTTTATCGATCGCATCCGGGGAGGTGTTGGTTTTGGCCAGCACCTCATCAAGCGCGCCTTCAATTCTTTCCAGATCTTCTGTTATCCAACTTTCAAAATCTGTGCGTTTGATGGTCTTCTTTCCACCGTGTCCAAGAGGAGCAAAGTTGAATTCCGCTTCTTCTGCCGATGACAATGCCATCTTCGTTGCGGACACTGCCTGATAGAGCGGATATCCTTCGTCATGTTCGACCAGATCCACAAAAGTCTCGAGTTTTTCCGGATCCAGGCTACTGCGAACGAGCTTTTTCAACTCAACGAATTCGCGCGAGGTTTTAAAGATGGAAAGCTGGTTCCAGCGACCGAAATTGGCGTACCATGAGGAAGGAACTTCGAGTTTCTTGTCAAAGCTCTTGAAGTAGGTTCCTTTGCCAATCTGTGGCGCGACGATCTGGTCAATCATGCGATAGTCGAAATGATCGCCTGCGATGCCAACACCAGAATGGCCGACTGGTGTCGCTTTCAACTTGCCAGCGAAACGCTCAAAGCGAATGATTGAATAGTCAGTTGTACCGCCACCGAAATCAGCGACCAGTACGGTAGCGTCAGACTTCAAATGTTGGGCGAAGTAGAAGGCTGCAGCGACGGGCTCATAAACGAAGTGCATCTCAGGAAAACCAAAACGCGTGAGCGCCTCGTTGTAGCGTTCCATAGCCAGGTCGGGATTAGGGTTGGCTCCTGCGAAATGAACGGGTCGGCCAGTCACGATACGGCTGACATCCGAAGGCCAGTTATCATCTGCATATGTTCGCAGCCGCTTTATGAAAATCTCCATGAGGTCTTCAAAAGTCTGTCGTTTTGCAAAAATCAATGTGCCCTGGAAGAGCGCGCTTGCTGCAAATGTTTTTATGGATTGAAGAAAACGGCAGTCGCCGGGATGATCGATGAATTGCCGTATCGCGGCGTGTCCCGCCTCAACTTTTAATGATGCAGCGCCCGCAAGAGGATCTTTCATGAACGACAATGCTGTCCGCATGCTGTCGGTTTCCCCAGCCCGGCTGGTGAATGTCATGGAGCGGGTGGAAGCTCCATCTGCCAATGCCATAACGGTATTGGTCGTGCCAAAGTCAAAACCCAGCGCCTGAGCCATGGCCGCGCTCCTTGTGCTGTTAAATTTTGCTAGTTTACGCGCGCGAAATGCGCTTTCGATTTGGGAGGCGCGTCATCGCATACCAATGCGCGCTATGCAAGAGAGCTATTTGGATGGTCTTTGAGGAAGGTCAGATATTTATAAATGCGGCAGGCATAAGCTTGCCGCATTGAGAGATGGGTGACTAAGGAGCTTATCCCTTTGGCTTTTCCTTATGTCCGCCGAACTCACTGCGCATGGCTGAAAGAATCTTATTCGCGAAATCAGCATTGCCACGCGATGAGAACCGCTCCTGCAAAGCTGCGCTGAGGACAGGTGTCGGCACTGCCTCATCAATGGCGGCCATCACTGTCCAGCGTCCTTCGCCGGAATCGGAAACATGGCCTTCGTAACTCTCTAAAGCGGGATCACCATAAAGGGCATCGGCAGTCAAATCGAGCAGCCATGAACTGATAACACTGCCACGACGCCATACTTCAGCGATCTCTGGCAGATCAAGCTTATATTGATAATGTTCCGGGTGTTGCAACGGTGTGGTTTCAGCGTCAACGTCGTGTTGACGCATGCCGATATCGGCATTTCGCAGAATATTCAGACCCTCAGCATAGGCTGCCATCAAACCATACTCAATGCCGTTATGGACCATTTTAACAAAGTGTCCGGCGCCATGCGGCCCGCAGTGCAGGAAGCCCTGATCGGCAGTACTGGCCAGGCCCTTCGGGCGGCTTTCAGTGACAGGCACTTCGCCCTTACCCGGTGCAAGAGCGGCAAAAATTGGTGAAAGGTGCTCGACGGTCGCTTTCTCACCGCCGATCATCAGGCAATAGCCGCGCTCAAGACCGAAAACGCCGCCGCTGGTTCCCACATCAACATAATGCAGACCTTTTGACCGCAACGCTCCGCTGCGACGAATATCGTCATGATAGTAGGAGTTACCACCGTCGATCAGGATGTCGTCTTTCTCAAGCAGGGGCACCAGTTGATCCAGAACCTTATCGACAACAGCTGCAGGAAGCATGAGCCAGACAACCCGCGGTTTGGTCAGCTTGGATACGAAATCTTGCAAGGAGGCGCTTGCCAAAGCCCCAAGCGCTTCCAATGCAGCCATACTTTCGGTACGCGCGTCATAAACAACGCATTCGTGTCCGTGCTGCATCAGGCGTTGGGTCATGTTGTTACCCATACGGCCCAATCCAATCATACCGAGTTGCATTTTTAATCTCCGGGAAAGTTGAAAATATCCTTGAGGAACACATTGCCGGTCGGATGGCTGTGTTTGGAGCGCTATTCGCTTCCTGATTTATCAACGGCTGTGCGAAGCGTGTCAATGTCCGGCACTTGGGGATAGAGCTTGCCATCGACGACGAATGCTGGCGTTCCAGCTAGCCGTAGTTTCTTTGCTTGCGCAGCGCTTTGATCCAATCGGCCTTGTATCGTATCGAAATGCTGTTCCAATGCGTCCCTGACCCGATTGGTGTTGATCCGCGCCGCTTTCAAGGTATCGTCCACCCGTTTCAGTGTGAGCCTGCCCGATACTTTCATTAAAGCGTGGAACGCTCGCTCATATTCTCCGCTATAACCCGCAGCCAAAGCCATTCTTGAAGCATAGACTGAAGTGTCGCCGAATATAGGCCAATCTCTCATAATCAGTCGTATCGACCCATGGTCTTTAAGCAATTTCTCCAGTTGAGGATGCAGCCGTTTACAGTTGGGGCATTGATATTCGAAGAACTCGACAATTGTCACGCTGCCTTTTGGATTGCCGAATACGGGCCAAATGGGCCCATCTTCCCGGGGTTGTTCTCTCGCCCCCGCTATTTGAGGCATAAGAATACCAGTTATGCCAGCGGCCAGAAGACTCCGGCGATTTAAAGATAAATTGGTCATTGGCTCCGTGGCAGTTTGCAGGCTTCAATTAAACCGGCAGTGCAACGATATCGATGTGGTCGCTGTCCGCCGTGTGCACATCGTTCATGATCGCCGGAATATCTTGCCCGCGATCAACCAATGTGCCTTCCGCTGTGATGATGGAAATTTGATAGCCAAGATCCATAAGGAACTTCAAATAAGTCTCGGGCGTAACGCTGGATATCCAGCCAATAAGATTTGGGCTGAACTCGCTGACAATAATGGGGCGGAATTTCCTCAATGTGTTTATCATACCGGTGAATGCTCTGTACTCGGCGCCCTCAATGTCGATCTTGACGAAATCGACCTTACTCCAGTCTTGCAAGACGTCATCGAGCCGTACACATGGGATCAAGCGTTTGATTTCGAGAGATTGCCCTGATTGAAGTGTTGCCGTGACGCCATTGGATCCAGATCCGTTTAGAGCAAGGACATCGGTTTTATCGCCGACTGCGCTCAAAAGAACATTAACGTGGCTGAAGGAATTCGCATCACGGCTTGCCACGAGCAAGCGTCCGTTTTCGACATTCGGTTCCACTGCAAGAACGCGTCCCCGACTCCCAACCAGCCCTGCACTCAGCATGGTGAAGTATCCAATATTTGCCCCGATATCGATGACATGCATTCCGGGTTTAACGTATTGTTGGAATATCTTCGTCACGTTCGGTTCATAGGCGCCTCCGATAACATTGATTCCAACATCCGGGTCGTTCTGATCCGCATAGATCCATGCATTGTTCAGAAAGACCTTTTCGATCTGCCGATCGGATGCCGGACCAAGCAGACGGCGGCTCTGGAACTCAAGCGAGTTGATGTACATGCGGACAATGTTCTCAAGCGGCTGGCCAACATAAGTGTAGTGAGATTTTTCAACTTCGTTCATTGTTCGACCTAAAATCAAACGGAACGCATAATCTATGTCATCTGTGGTCGTTATCATCATTGTCCTGGCACTCGATTATAAACCGGCTGTATCAACTAAAAGTTGTGCGCGGGGGCGATACTCACCGCTGCGATAATCAAACGCAAGAGCGTTTGCGTATTTCAGAACTTAAAGTAAATACGCAGCTGTTCTCCCCCACTGAGAGCAATGAGTTAAAAACAGTTCGATATGTGTGGAGAGGCTTAGGCGGATCAAGCGCGATGCATTTACTGCTCTCGCTTGAAATATCAACAATTGAAACTGGGTCAGATGGTGGGCGTGACAGGGATTGAACCTGTGACCCCTACGATGTCAACGTAGTGCTCTCCCGCTGAGCTACACGCCCATCTGCCGGGCGCATACACCATATTGAATTGTGTCCGTCAATAGCTGTTGATGGAACTTATCGCGCTTTCTTGCAGGAATGTCAGATCAGCTCTAGGCAGCGACGAGCATTTTTTCGATTTCATTGACGAGATCGCGCAAATGAAATGGCTTGGACAGCACTTTGGCATCTTTAGGTGCCTGCGAATCGGCATTTAAAGCCACGGCAGCAAAACCAGTGATAAACATGATCTTCAGATCTGGATCGATCTCGGATGCCCGGCGGGCCAACTCGATCCCATCCATTTCCGGCATGACAATGTCCGTCAGCAATAAGGAGAAGGGCTCTTCACGGAGACGATCATAGGCGCTGGCTCCGTTGTCGAAATGCGTGACGTGATAACCAGCTTTCTCCAGCGCCTTCACCAGGAAGCGCCGCATATCATTGTCATCTTCTGCAAGAAGTATTCTTTTCATCGGTCCGTCCGAACTATCTAGCGCCGATCATCCCCAGACCAGCGTTCTGTCAAATCTACAAAGCGCTTTTTTGGTAAAGATCGCGTGAATGATTTGCTAGAAATAAGACTGAATGTACAAAATGTCGAGGTGGTCCGGTACGGATAGACCATCTTAACAAAGATCGGCGAATGTTGCGTGCGCGATCAATTCCATTACGCGTGAACTTGCTCTAGAGTAGGTTAAACATTATCCGCAATTTCAGTAAACGCTTGAAGTGAATGATGACGGTCAGCCGCGATTTCCCAGATCACCCTCCATATGAATTGCGGCAGCCGTCCGATCAACGTATTCCATTTGTTTTCAACTCACCCCATAGTGGTCGCTTCTATCCGCCGAATTTCATCCTGCAATCGCAGCTTGATGCTCATGCGATCCGCCGCTCGGAAGATTGCTTTGTGGATCAGCTCTTCTCATCAGCAGTAATGTTGGGGGCACCACTGCTGCTGGCACATTTCCCGCGCGCCTATCTTGACGTCAATCGCGAGCCCTATGAACTCGATGCCAAAATGTTTTTGGAGCCTTTGCCTTCCTTTGCAAATGGACATTCTGCAAGGGTGGCTGGCGGTCTTGGCACTGTTCCCCGTCTCGTGGGGGAAGGGCAGGAAATCTACGCCCAAAAACTCCATATTTCCGAAGCGCTCGGGCGTATTGACAGTATCTATAAGCCGTATCATTCAATTTTGGGAAACATCCTTGCGGCTACATATGCCCGCTTTGGTTATGGCGTGCTGGTTGATTGTCACTCAATGCCTGCCAGCATTCGTTTTCCGGAAAGTGGAATGCGTCCAGATTTCATCATAGGGGATCGGTTTGGCACGAGTTGCGCCTCCGAATTGGCAAGTGCTGCCATACAGCTATTACGCGCAATGGGTTATGTTGTTGCGCACAACAAGCCCTATGCTGGCGGCTACATCACTGAACATTATGGGCGTCCCCTGAAGCACATGCATGCACTGCAGATTGAGGTCAATCGTGGCCTTTATCTGAATGAAAATACCTACGAAAAAAAACCAGGTTTTGAGCAGCTCCAGCGGGATATAGGACTGTTCCTTGCAGATCTGGTGTCCCTGCCGGACTTTTATTTTCTCGATACACCTTTAGCGGCAGAGTAGGAATTATCACCACATCCCAATAAAAAAGACCGCGCGTGAGCGCGGCCTAAGTCTAGGGAGGAAACGCCCAAGGAGGGCATAGACAGGTCACCCCATCCATTTCTCAGTCTATGCTGCATCGCACAAATGTCAAGGCAGGCGAGTGATTTTTTAAGCACTCGTCGCGTTTGCCTAAAAAATAAGCATAAATTGCGTGTTTTGGTCATGAAAGAGAATAATTAAGTCATCAGGAGCTGTTTTGGTCATCAATATTACCTTTTTGAAGCAAATTGCCGAGGTCGCAGCCGCGCAGACTCTGCCCCGCTTTCGCACAGTATCGCTGGTTGATAATAAATATCAGACTGGTTTTGACCCGGTTACGGAAGCTGACAGGGAAGCGGAGCGTGCGATTCGTGGCTTGATAAATGCTACTTTCCCGGAACATGGAATTTTGGGCGAGGAGTTTGGCGGAGAGAATCTTGACCAGCCGAATATATGGGTCATTGATCCTATCGATGGAACACGCGCTTTCATTTCCGGCTTGCCGGTGTGGGGGACACTTGCCGGATTGACAATCAATGGCGATGCGGTGGCAGGGATGATGTCCCAGCCGTTCACTCGGGAGCTTTTCATGTGTGATGGCAAAGCCTCGTGGTACGAAGGACCAGATGGGGTTCGCCGTTTGCACACGCGCAACACTACTGAGCTGGCCGAGGCAACGTTGTTTACCACTACGCCAGCGCTGTTCAAAGGTGTGCAGCGCGAGGCCTATGACAGGGTTGAGTCGGCAGCGCGGCTCGCTCGCTACGGTACAGATTGCTATGCCTATGCAATGCTGGCATCAGGATTTGTCGATCTGGTGATCGAAACCGGGCTGCACCCCTATGATATCGTCGCGTTAATTCCGATCATTGAAAAAGCCGGCGGTGTTATCACAACATGGGATGGTGGTGCGGCAGAGCAGGCAGGCGATATTGTTGCGGCGGCCACTCCGGAACTGCACGCCAAAGCGCTTGCGTTGCTCAATCAATAAGCTTTGTCTCGTCCGACAATTGTGTAGGTTCGTGGCCGGTTCCTGGAACGAAGGCGTCAAATGCAGCAAAAAACTGCTCGCGATAGAAATCCGCCTCCTGCAGAATCTCATGTTTTGCGCTATCAATTGTGAGAAGCGTGGTGTTGCGCAATTGCATGGCATAGCGCTCGATCGCCGGTGTCGAGACAATGCTGTCCGCCCCGGCGGCAATGATCAACATTGGAATACGGATTTTTTCGATGAATTCCGGGCGATTGACTTTGTTGATCGCTTTTGCGGCAGCAACAATCCAACTTGCCGTCGGGCCACCAAGAGCCAGTTCCGGCGCTTGTTCAAGTACGTCGGATTGGCGCTTGTAGCGCGTCGCATCCGATGTCACAGGGTTGTTTTCAAAAGGCTTGGCCTTGTACGGCCCGCTGAGCATGTAAGTTCTGCCAAGCCCGATAGAACGCAGGGAATTGGCAACGATCCTCGCTGTCAGTCCTTGCAGGCGCGTCATGGGAATATCAAGCAATGGCGATGTCAGGACCATACGGTGAATACGGTTGGACATGGAGGGTGCTGCAAGCAGCGCTATGAGCGCACCGGTGGAGTGAGCAAGAACGTAAAATGGGCCTTTGCAATCGGGAAGGAGTACGGTCTCGAAAAAGCACTCGAAATCAGCAACATAATGTTCAAAGCTTTTTATATGGCCCCGTGCCGCATCCCGCAGGATGCGGCTTGAGGCACCCTGTCCGCGCCAGTCAAAGGTGGCTATCGCGAAGCCGCGCGCCGCAATGTCCTTGGCGGTCTCGAAGTATTTTTCGATACACTCGCTACGACCATGCAGAATGATGACAGTTCCACGAACTTGATGTGTGCTGGCGGGAATGATTGCATAGCGCAGTTGTTTGCCGTCTGGCAGATCAAAACTATCAACGCGCGTACCGGCAGGAATAGGATTTGACGCCGTTTCGACAAGTGATCGGATCATGTGCGTTCGGATGCCTTAAAGAGCAAGTTGCCTCCGTGATAAAGCTGCGCCAACAGAAGGTCAAATCATGCTTGAACAGCAAATTTTTGAGTATTCGGAATAAAGATCGACCGGAAACTCTGCCTGAGAGCTTCCGGTCAGTACATTGCAGATGGAAGGGACGTTACATCTGCAATGATTTCGGCTTTTTTATCAGTAGGCCGGATTGATCTCGATGCTGAAACCAGAGCGACGATCACGGTCACGCCCCACGCGGCGAGTTTCAAGAATCTCGCCTCTGCGGGATACGACGACAATCACCGGATTGCCGCGACGGGAGGCCCTTACGAAATAGCGGCCACGTTCAAAATCGACATCGCGGACCCTGTAACCGCGACGTTCCAGCATACGGGCAACATCACGACGGCTAAAACGTTCGCGGCGGTCTTCACGCCAGTCACGCCGATCACGATCATAACGGCCGCGATCCTGAATGTAGTAGCCACCCGGTTCGTCCTGCTCCAGATAGATTGCAGGCGCATTATCGCGATAGTAGCGTTCCTGAGCAAACGCCGAGGAGGCGAAGCCCGTGATCAAAACGGCTGCTGCGGTAAGCGCGATAAGGGGTCTCTTCATTGTCCTGTCCTTTGTTTGCCGGGCTGTGTCCGACTGTGAGTGCAGTTATAAAATCATCGGGCTGAACGTATTCCGAAGATGATGTTCATTTTGCGTTCATTGAACGGTGCGGATTGATGCTAAATGGACTTGAAACCGTGAATTGCGCTTACCAAATAAGATTTGCAGCCGCCAAATCGGGGCTGCTGGTTCAACGGGATTTGCCACATCGGGAATCCTGCAGCGAATCAGAAAACGCAAACATTGTCGCTCTAAAGGAGGGCTTACCCATGCGTCACGTTGATTTTTCACCACTCTACCGTTCAACTGTCGGTTTCGACCGGCTTTTCACAATTCTCGACAGTTTGGCTCAGCCGGAAGGCGCCCAGACATATCCGCCCTATAATATTGAGCGGACAGGCGAGAGTACTTATCGCATCACGATGGCCGTTGCCGGATTCTCTGAGGATGAAATCCAGATTGAAGCCCATCGCAACCAGCTCAAAGTGACAGGCGAAAAAGCTGCTGAAAAGTCGGAAGGGTCCGAAACGCTGTATCGCGGTATTGCGTCTCGCGCATTTGAGCGCCGTTTTCATCTTGCCGATTTCGTCGAGGTCAATGGTGCCAGCCTGAAAAATGGCTTGTTGCACATTGATCTCAAGCGCGAAATTCCGGAAGAGATGAAACCACGCAAGATTGCAGTTACGGCTTTGTCTGACAATGAAGCCAAGCAAATAGAAGCAAAAGCCACGAACTAAGCAGTCGCTGCAACAAGTCGAGCGGCGCAGAAATGCGCCGCTTTTTTATGCGATCAGATCGCCAAATCGACGGACTTCTTCCTGCGTCGTAGCAAAGCTTGTCACAAGCCGAATCAATGTTTCGTTTTCGGCCACCATAGTTGCTTCATTGTGAGGTGGCTTCCATTCATAGAAGATTGCTCCGCTTGCCTGCAAACTCTGCACAATATCCTGAGAGGCGATTGCAAAGACTTCGTTTGCGCGTGGCTGCCAAGCGAGTTTCAGTTTTGATGAGGCCATAATACGCTGGGCCAGCTCGCTTGCCATATTGTTAGAATGGCCTGCAAGTTCCAGCCATAAGCCATCAGCGAAGTAAGCCTCGAACTGAGCTGCTACGAAACGGGACTTTGAGAAAAGCTGGGCAGATCTTTTCCGGATAAAGGGCAAATCCCTTGCCTGTTCGGGGTTCATGAATATTAAGGCTTCCGCACACCAGCACCCGTTTTTGGTTCCCCCGAAGGAGAGAATATCGACGCCCTGCTTCCAGGTCATGTCCGCGGGGCTGCAGCCCAGCGCAACAAGGGCATTGGCAAAGCGCGCGCCATCCATGTGGAGTGGCAAGCCATTGTCTTTGCAGAGTGCGCCAATGGCTGCGATTTCGGTCAGTTGATAAAGGGTGCCGATCTCGGTCGATTGTGTGATTGAAACGCTCATTGGCTGCCCGGCATGAACATTGCCGGGAGCGAACCCTTCAATAGCTGCTTTAAGATTATTGATATCGATACACCCAGTCGGCCCATCGACCGGCTGAAACCGGCCTCCGGCCGAGAGAAAGCTGGGAGCTCCACCCTCGTCGTCAATCAGATGAGCTTCGCGATGAGCGAAAGTGACGCCGCCGGGTCTGCTGATAGCGGCCTGAGCGAGTGAGTTAGCCGCAGTGCCCGTTCCGACAAAGAATACGGCTACTTCCCGCTCGAAGATCGTGTTGAATGTTTCTTCAATTAAGCTGTCGAGTTTGCTGGTGCCATAGGCTGAGGCGAAGCCACCTGCATGACGATTGAGATTTTCGGCAATTTTAGGATGGGCGCCGGCCCAATTATCGGACGCAAAATGCATAAAGCTTACCTCTGTTCACGATGGTGCAGCAGTGGTTTACGCCTTTAGAAGAATGGTGGAAAGCAGCAGAACCTGTCATTATTGGATGATGTAACTAGTTCTCTTTCGAATTTAGCGGAAAATCCAGTAACTGTAATTAATGAGACCAATTTGACATTTTGACGCAATCTTCTTTCGCCGAATGATGTTATTTTTTGCTTTTCCATCTTGTTTGTTTGGAATAATTCTGGCATATGCTGATACGACAGCATTGCTGTCCTATTTGTGGGGGACGATAATTGAGGACGGTGAGCCAAGTGCTTTCGTCCTTCTTGAGGTGCCCGCAATCCGCAATCGGAAGATATGCCGCATGAAGCGGGGCAGGAATTGTGCTATTCCGTCCCATATGACCAAGACCGCCCTGTGAGGGCTTCAATGGAGGAATTGACGATGTCGGATTTGACGCCATCTGTAACGACTGAACTCGCTCAGGCCGTACAGAGTCGTGCGGTCAAAACCAATAAATTGTCGGGTTTCCCTAAAGCCCAAGGCCTTTACAACCCTCGCAACGAACATGATGCCTGTGGTGTAGGCTTTGTTGCGCATATGAAGGGCGTAAAGTCTCGCAAGATCATCGAAGACGGGCTTTTCATGCTCGAAAACCTGACGCATCGCGGTGCCGTGGGTGCAGACCCATTGATGGGCGATGGCGCTGGTATGCTCGTCCAGATACCGGATGCTTTTTTCCGTGCTGAGTGGGCAGAAAAAGGTGTCGAGCTTCCTGCAGTCAATCAATATGCGGTTGGCTATTTCTTCATGCCACAGGACCCGGAAGAACGCGCTCACATAGAGCAGGTCGTCGCTGAAGTTATTGCTTCGGAAGGCCAGACGCTCATCGGGTTCCGTGACGTGCCGGTCGACAATTCCTCCCTGTCAAAGGCTCCGCATATCGCGGCGACCGAGCCGTTTCATCGGCAGGTCTTCATCGGGCGCAACCCGAGCATCGAATCCGACGAGGATTTCGAAGGTCGTTTGTTTGTCCTGCGCAAGGTGATTTCAAACCGTATCTATCAGGAGAATGGCGGCAAGGAAGGTGACTTTTATGTGGTCTCCATGTCCGCCCGGACGATTGTTTATAAGGGCATGTTTCTTGCCTATCAGGTCGGCGCTTATTACAAGGATTTGAAGGATCCGCGCTTTGTTAGTGCTGTCGCGCTTGTGCACCAGCGGTTCTCAACCAATACTTTTCCGTCCTGGAAGTTGGCGCATCCATACCGCATGGTTGCGCATAACGGCGAAATCAACACATTGCGTGGTAACGTCAACTGGATGGCTGCGAGACAGGCCTCAGTCGATTCAGAGTTTTTTGGTAACGACATTTCCAAGCTATGGCCGATTTCTTATGAGGGCCAATCGGATACGGCGTGCTTTGATAATGCTTTGGAGTTCCTTTTCCAAGGCGGATATTCGCTTGCTCATGCCATGATGATGCTGATCCCTGAGGCGTGGTCTGGTAACAAGTTGATCGCCGATGATCGCAAGGCATTTTATGAGTATCACGCGGCGCTGATGGAGCCCTGGGATGGGCCAGCTGCTGTTGCGTTCACGGATGGCCGCCAAATCGGCGCTACGCTGGATCGTAACGGTCTGCGTCCGGCGCGGTATCTCGTGACGGATGACGACTTTGTGGTCATGGCCTCGGAGGCAGGCGTGCTTCCAGTACCGGAAGAAAAGATCGTCAAGAAGTGGCGGTTGCAGCCTGGCCGCATGCTGCTGATCGATATGGAAAAGGGTGAGATTGTATCTGATGATACGATCAAGTCCGAAATTGCAAATCGCCATCCCTACAAGCAGTGGCTCAAGAACACCCAATTAATCCTGGAGGAGTTGAGTCCTGTAGAACCGCGCGCCTTACGCAAGGATGTCAGTCTTCTCGATCGCCAGCAGGCATTTGGCTATACACAGGAAGATACAAGAATCCTGATGTCGCCAATGGCGACAACAGGCCAGGAAGCTATTGGTTCGATGGGTACGGATACGCCGATCTCGGCGATGTCTGATAAGTCGAAGATGCTTTACACCTATTTCAAACAAAACTTCGCGCAGGTCACCAATCCGCCGATTGACCCTATCCGCGAAGAATTGGTAATGAGCCTTGTTTCGTTCATCGGTCCACGCCCAAACCTTTTCGATCTGGTCGGAACATCGCGCCGCAAGCGGCTCGAAGTGCGCCAACCCATTCTAACCAATGGCGATCTGGAGAAAATTCGCTCCATTGGTCATACGGAAGATCGTTTCGATACGAAGACGCTTGATACGGCCTATAATGTTGAAGAAGGCGCGGCTGGAATGGCTGGTGCTGTGGAGCGGCTCTGTGATCGCGCAGAAGCGGCGGTTCACGGTGGCTACAACATCATCATTCTTTCCGACCGTCAGGTCGGTCCGGATCGAATTCCGATCCCGGCGCTGCTCGCAACCGCTGCCGTTCACCATCATCTGATCCGCAAGGGCTTGCGCACTTCGGTTGGTCTGGTGGTTGAATCGGGTGAGCCGCGCGAAGTGCATCATTTCTGCTGCCTTGCCGGTTATGGCGCGGAAGCAATTAACCCGTATCTAGCCTTTGATACATTGCTCGACATGCACAAACGGGGTGAATTCCCGCCGGAAGTGGACTCGAAGGAAGTCGTATCGCGTTATATCAAGTCCATCGGCAAGGGCATCCTCAAGGTCATGTCGAAGATGGGTATTTCGACCTATCAGTCCTATTGTGGCGCCCAGATTTTTGACGCGGTTGGATTGAAGTCGGAGTTTGTTGACCGCTTCTTCTTTGGCACTGCGACGATGATCGAGGGCGTTGGTCTGGAAGAAATCGCCGAAGAAACAGTTCGCCGTCATCGGGATGCCTTTGGCAATGATCCCGTACTTTTGAACACACTTGAGGTGGGTGGTGAATATGCCTATCGCATGCGCGGTGAGGCCCATCTATGGTCACCGGACGCTGTAGCAAAGCTTCAGCATGCCGTACGGACGGACTCGCCCAGCACGTTTAAAGAGTACTCCGATATGGTGAACAGCCAATCGGCGCAGGCCAAGACCATTCGCGGCCTGTTCAATATCAAAATGGCTGCTGATACCGGGCGCAGACCAGTTTCAATTGATGATGTTGAACCTGCCAAGGAAATCGTCAAGCGGTTTTCCACGGGTGCTATGTCATTCGGTTCGATCAGCCGTGAAGCCCATACAACGCTGGCCGTTGCGATGAACCGCATTGGTGGAAAGTCGAATACGGGCGAAGGTGGTGAGGAGCCTGACCGCTTCTATCCACTGCCCGATGGAAAGCCGAACCCTGAACGCTCGGCAATCAAGCAGATCGCTTCCGGTCGCTTCGGTGTAACGACTGAATATCTTGTCAATTCTGACATGATGCAGATCAAGGTCGCTCAGGGCGCAAAGCCCGGCGAAGGCGGTCAGCTTCCGGGACATAAGGTCGATGCAACAGTTGCCAAAACCCGTCACTCGACACCGGGTGTCGGTCTTATTTCGCCTCCGCCACATCATGACATCTATTCCATCGAAGATCTGGCGCAGCTGATCTACGATTTGAAGAACGTCAATCCGGAAGCGGATGTTTCCGTCAAGCTTGTTTCGGAAGTTGGTGTAGGCACGGTTGCTGCTGGCGTTGCCAAGGCACGCGCCGACCACATCACCATTTCCGGATACGATGGCGGCACGGGTGCATCGCCGCTGACCTCGCTCAAGCATGCGGGCAGCCCGTGGGAAATGGGTCTGGCGGAAACGCAGCAGACGCTGGTGCTCAACGGGCTTCGCTCGCGCATCGCTTTGCAGGTTGATGGTGGTCTGCGAACCGGTCGCGACGTGATTGTCGGTGCGCTTTTGGGAGCTGATGAGTTTGGCTTCTCTACAGCTCCATTGATAGCGGCAGGCTGCATCATGATGCGCAAGTGTCACCTGAACACTTGCCCCGTTGGCGTTGCGACGCAGGATCCAGTCTTGCGCAAGCGCTTCAAGGGCACGCCTGAGCATGTAATCAACTTCTTCTTCTATATGGCGGAAGAGGTTCGTCAGTTCCTGGCTGAAATGGGTTACACGCGTTTTGAAGAGATTGTTGGCAAAGCCGAACTTCTTGAAAAGCGCGAGGCGATTGATCATTGGAAAGCCAAAGGGCTTGATTTCTCTCGCATATTCCACAAGCCGGAAGCGCCTGAAGAAAAGACGCGTTGGACCGAGCGGCAGAACCATCCAATCATCGATATTCTCGACCGCAAGCTTATTGAGCAGGCACTGCCCGCGCTCGAAAGCAAACAGCCGGTCAAGATCGAAATGGGCATCAAGAATGTCGATCGTTCCGTTGGTGCAATGCTTTCTGGCGAAGTTGCCAAGCGCTATCGGCACAAGGGATTGAAAGAAGATACGATCTCGGTCAAGTTTACAGGTACGGC
This sequence comes from Phyllobacterium sp. K27, assembly GCF_054796155.1. Taxonomy (NCBI): domain Bacteria; kingdom Pseudomonadati; phylum Pseudomonadota; class Alphaproteobacteria; order Hyphomicrobiales; family Phyllobacteriaceae; genus Phyllobacterium; species Phyllobacterium sp. K27. The sequence goes on from NZ_CM139240.1 coordinate 1,302,749, forward strand.
CGGACAGTCCTTTGGTGCATTTCTGGCGCGAGGCATTTCCTTCGAATTGATCGGTGACGGCAATGATTATGTAGGCAAGGGACTTTGTGGTGGGCGTATTGTCATTCGCCCGCCTGAGAATACGAAGATCGTGCCGGAAAATTCAATTATCGTTGGCAATACCGTACTTTACGGAGCAATTGAAGGCGAGGCCTACTTCCGAGGTGTTGCAGGTGAACGTTTTGCCGTTCGCAATTCCGGAGCAATTGCCGTTGTCGAAGGCACCGGCGATCATGGTTGCGAATATATGACCGGCGGCGTTGTCGTGGTTATAGGTCAGACTGGACGAAACTTTGCAGCTGGCATGTCCGGTGGTGTTGCCTATGTCCTTGATGAGGCTGGTGATTTTGCTCAACGCTGCAACATGGCCATGGTTGAACTTGAGCCGGTTCCGGAAGAAGATGACATCCTTGAGAGGCTGCATCATCATGGCGGTGATCTGGCCCACAAAGGACGTGTTGATGTCTCGGCAAATATGACAAGGCATGATGAAGAGCGTCTTGTTCAGCTGATTTCGAACCATATGCACTATACGGGTTCCGGCCGTGCGAAAGAAATTCTCGATAATTGGGAAAGTTTCAGGCCAAAATTCGTGAAAGTCATGCCGGTGGAATACCGACGCGCGCTCGAAGACATGGAGCGTATGCGGATGGGTGTCGCAGCCGAATAGTTTCAACGCCTTAGCTTCGAGCGTCGCTGTTGCGATGCTCGGCAAAGGTCCAATGCTGCCCGTCGATTTAAATCGATATGGGTGGTCCTCCGAGAGGCGAGGGGAGCAGTTTATGGGTAAGGTTACAGGTTTTCTTGAAATAGACAGACAGGTTGGCAAGTATCAGCCCGCGTCAGATCGCATACGCCATTTTAGGGAATTTACCATTCCCATGACGGATGGCGAGGTCAAAAAGCAGGCGGCACGCTGCATGGATTGCGGCATTCCATTTTGTCACGGACCAACAGGCTGCCCGATTCACAATCAAATCCCGGACTGGAATGATCTTGTCTATAATGACAATTGGGATGAGGCGATCCGCAACCTGCATTCCACCAATAATTTCCCTGAATTTACAGGACGAATCTGCCCTGCACCTTGTGAAGAGGCCTGCACGCTGAACCTTGAAGACGTGCCGGTTTCGATCAAAACGGTCGAGCAGGCTATCGCAGACAAGGCCTATGAGACTGGATTTATCATTCCTCAGCCGGCCGCATCCAAAACCGGCAAAAATGTTGCGATCATTGGCTCGGGGCCGGCAGGCATGGCGGCAGCGCAGCAACTTGGCCGCGCTGGTCATGAAGTTCATGTCTATGAACGCGAAAGCAAGCCAGGCGGGCTGTTGCGATACGGTATTCCTGACTTCAAGATGGAGAAACATTTCATCGACCGTCGGATCGCCCAGATGGAAGGCGAGGGTGTCACATTCTATTGTGGCGTCAATGTGGGAATTGACAAGCCAATTCAAGAGCTTATCGATAGTTACGATGCCGTTTTATATTGCGGCGGTGCCGAAACACCGCGCCCAGCAGGCATTCCCGGCGCGGAATTTGAGGGTGTCCATGATGCCATGCACTATCTGGTTCAGCAGAATCGCCGCGTTGGCCGTGAGAATATTGAATCCGTGGCATGGAAAAGCGACTCCATTGTCGCGTCCGGAAAACACGTTGTGGTTGTTGGCGGTGGTGATACCGCGTCTGACTGCGTAGGCACGGCATTCCGGCAAGGCGCGGTAAAAGTGACCCAGCTCGACATCCGTCCGCAGCCTCCGGAGAAGGAAGACAAGCTGAGCGTGTGGCCTTACTGGGCAACAAAAATGCGCACATCTTCATCGCAGGCCGAGGGTGCCACCCGTGAATTTCAGGTGGCGACGCTTGAATTCATTGGAGAAAATGGCGAGCTGACACATGTAAAATGCTGCGAAGTGGATGAGGCACGCAAGCCTATCGCTGGAACGGAATTCTTCATCAAGGCCGATCTTGCTTTCATCGCAATCGGCTTTTCTGGTCCGTTCGAAGACGGGATCATCAAGGAACTCTCCGGTTCTTTAGAGATGAAGGCTGATCGTCGTGGTAACCGCTCGGTTGTAGCGGACGATGTCGATTATCGCACCAGTGTCGATAAGCTTTTCACGGCTGGCGATGTCAGGCGCGGCCAGTCTCTCGTGGTTTGGGCTATCCGTGAAGGGCGCCAGGCTGCAGTCGCTATCGATACTGCCTTGATGGGAAGCTCGGTGCTGCCCCGATAGGTATTTCTACCGCGCGCAACCAAATTGAACGCGGTAGTTACAAATTTTCCGCAAAAATCGGCGATTTCTCAGTCAACTCCGAGAAATTTGCTTCATTTTCGCGTCGGTTTTGTAAATTGTGACTTGAATTCGTAGGTTACCGGAATGTTGGCTTCGATGCCGCGATAACAACCTTAGACACGTAGAGCGTGCGAGCCGACGCCAGTTCTATTTCGCTGGTTTTGGCCAGGAAAAATCATTTGTCCTTCCCGGCTGACTTGCCGGTGTAACACCTTGTTTGACGAGCAGATCACGGGCCGATTTTTCCGTAGCAGGAATGGCACGCGTGGGCGCACCAAGCAGATCGGTGCCGCCATCCAATTCAGGATCATTCAGGCTGATCGGCGCAAGCCGGTCGACTTTGACCGGGCCTGACGGTGTTTCCGGTAGTGCCTGAACCGGGGCCCCCGGTTTGATCGCGGCGACATCCGGCGCGGTGGCAGTGCCAAGCAACTGACGCAGCGGCTTCTCCACATAGAAAGCGAGCTTGCGCTTACCGGCAACGGTCAGGCCAATACCGTCATTGTTGCGCAGGCGGGCAGTTTGTCCGGACATATCGAAGCCGGTAAGTGTGAACGAACCACTCTGATCAACAAAGCCGTCCCATACATCAACAAAAGTACCTTCGGCTTTTTCAGCGGCATTGCGATAGAGTTCGTTGAAGGCCAGCAAATCATTGGTCATGCTCTTGGTTTTGAAGGCTGGTTGCCCAACCCAGACGACCGGTTGGCCGGTTTTCTTGACGGCCTCAAGAAATGCGCCGAGCCGGGCCTGATATTCCTTCGACCATTCCTCACTCAGGACCGACTGGCCCTTTGCCTCGGATTGAACACCTGTAAATTGCTGTCGGTCATTGGCCCCCGCCATAACAACGACGACTGAAGGGTTTTCTGTTTCAATCAACCGGCTAACGGTTGCAGGCCAATTGAGATGGTCGTCACGAACGAACCCGGATGAGCCATCTGCCTTGTCGATAATACGCACACCGGGGCTATCGATGAAAGCTGCGTCAAGGCCCTCCGCCAGACCACTTGCCATGAAATCACCAACGACAAGAACTGTCTTGGCATCAGGTAGCTTGGCAGGAATAGCCGGTTCGACCGTTGCTGCTGGCGCGGGTCCCGATTGTACACCAGCGGGAGCTACTTTGCGGCGAGCGGGTTTGGTTGCGCGATTCTTGGGCCTCGGACGGATTCTTCTGCCATCATCAATGAGACGATCCGTATCTTCGCGATAAATTTCGCGCCGCCCCATCAGCATATCAAGCAGGGTTCGGGCAGATGCGGTTTCGGTAAAAACCAAAATGGCAGGAAGCGTGAGAAGCAGGCAAAGGCGCAGGATACGCCGACAGAAGAAAGTCTTGCCAATGAGTCGTGCGTGGTTCGACAAGCTCACCATGAGGGAAGGTGGTGGGCTGCAGGAGGGCGGCAGGTTGAATGAATCGTCCTCGAGGTTTGTCGTGATAACCCGTTGCAAAACGCTACGCCCTCATGGTGAGCTTGTCGAACCACGCACACGGGTTCGACAAGCAAATTGATTTACTTCTTGCGCAGGATCGTCAGCACTTCCTTGCTTGGGTGACCATCAGGGTCCAAGCCCATGCGGCTCTGGAATGCCTGAATGGCATTGCGCGAGCCACTGCCGATCTTGCCGTCTATCTTACCATCATAATAGCCGAGTTCGAGCAAATGATGTTGAAGTTCCTCGCGCTCTTTCATTGTGATCGGCGTAAAGGGGCGGTTCCAGTCCTGACGCAGACCGGGCCATCCGGCGATCTGATCGGCCAAAAGGCCTACGCCCAACGCATATTTATCAGCATTATTGTAGTTTTTCAGCACGAAGAAGTTCTTGGTCATGAGGAATGATGGGCCCTGGCGACCATCCGGCACTTTCAAGGTGGCCTTCATCCGGCTATTTGGAAATGCTTTGCCATTGGCACGAACGATTCCGAGTTTTTGCCATTCGGCAATCGTCAGTGAGCCAGCGGGGAATTTGCGTCCGGCAGGCAGAACAACCTCGTAGCCCCAGGTCTGCCCCGACTGCCAGCCATTCTTGCGAAGAAGATTGGCGGCGGTCGCAAGCGCATCCGGTATGGAATTCCAGATGTCACGTTTGCCATTGCCATCCATATCCACGGCATAGGCGATATAGCTGGTCGGAATAAATTGCGTGTGGCCGAGGGCGCCTGCCCATGATCCGGTGAGGTGACTGCGATCAATATCGCCGGTCTGAAGAATTTTCATGGCGGCAATCAATTGCGTGCGCCCGAACTTGCTCCGGCGCGGATCAGCATAGGCAAGGGTGGCAAGCGAACGCACAGCATCGCGCATCACATCATCGCGCTTCATGATCTCGCCGTAATTGGTTTCCATTGACCAGATTGCGAGAAGGATGTGGCGGTCAACGCCAAAGGATTTTTCAATGGCGCTCAGCCAGCGGCTATACTTCCTGGCCATCTCACGACCGGTTGCAACCGAATTTTCGTTGACGCGGTTATCGATATAGTTCCAGACAGGCGCAGTGAATTCCGGCTGGAACTTTGCCTTCTCCAGGACTTCCGGGTCAATCTGCGTGACGCCAGCAAAGGCTCGCTTATAGGTCGCCGCAGAAATGCCGCTGGCCATGGCAGTTGCCCTGAAATCCGAGATCCAAGCCTGGAACTTTGCATCGGCGGAGGCATTATTAACGTTCAGTGACAGGACCAGGCCCGCTGCTGCTGCAATCATGCATAGACGTTTGGACAATGCCGACGAAGCTTTAATCATGTTATATCCTCGAAATGTGTCGCCACAGGTTCAAACGATAATATGTGCATGTCAAAGTTAGGATTTAGTTTACCATGCCTTTTCCAGCGGGAAAATTATTCTTTAGCGCGTCGGGCGGCTAGGGCCTGACCCTAAGTTCAGCAAGCCTATTAACAACGGCAAAGAATATTTATTTTACAGGTCTGTGCATTTTCGTTCTTTGAGGCCAGATTGTTTAATATCCTGCCAATAACCAGAATCGGTATTTGGAAATTATATCGAAATTTGAATTGTTACTGCGGCTTTTGTGAGTTCAAGACGACAATAGATGCAGTAACGAAGAAATCGCATGCAACATTAACGAGGTACTGATGACGACACTGAAGAAAATTCGCAAGGCCGTCTTTCCCGTTGCGGGTTTTGGAACCCGCGTTCTTCCAGCCACAAAGTCCATTCCCAAGGAAATGCTGACGGTCGTTGACAAGCCAGTCATTCAATATGTGGTTGATGAAGCACGAGAAGCCGGAATTGAACACTTCATTTTCGTTACGGGCCGCAACAAGGCTGTCATCGAGGATTATTTCGATGCGCAGTACGAGTTGTATTCCTCGCTGACCGAGCGCGGGAAAACCGCCCTGCTGGAAGAATTGCAGAGCATCCAGCCGCGCCCGGGTACCACAAGCTTCACACGCCAGCAGGTGCCAATGGGTCTGGGCCATGCTGTCTGGTGCGCGCGCGATATTGTGGGCAACGAGCCCTTTGCGCTTCTTTTGCCGGACATGATCATGCAGCCGGAAAAAAATGGCTGTCTGGCCGACATGGTGGAGCTTTATAACCAGTCCGGCGGCAATATTGTTGCGGTGCAGGAATGCGATCCGGCAGAAACGCACAAATATGGCATTGTCGGACAGGGTAAGCCGGTCGGCAATGGCTTTGAGCTGACGGAAATGGTGGAGAAGCCTGCCAAGGGCACAGCGCCATCAAACCTTTACATCAATGGCCGCTATATTTTGCAGCCGGAGATTTTCAGCATTCTGGAAAATCAGGAGCGCGGTGCGGGCAATGAAATCCAGCTGACCGATGCCATGCTCAAGCTGACCAAGGAACAGGATTTCTTTGGCTACCATTTCAAGGGCCGCACCTATGATACCGGTTCCAAGGAAGGATTTGTCGAAGCCAATGTGGCCTTCGCGCTTTGGCGTGAGGATATCCGGAATGGCGTGTTCGACAATATCGGCAATATGCTGAAGACGATCAAGCCGAAGGGGCAGTAATTACACTGTAATGCACCTTGACCGTCATCCTCGGGCTCGACCCGAGGATCCATTGTGCTTGCGGCGCGGCGGATAGGTGACGTTTCACTAAATCTACCTCTTGTATCCGTGGGTCCTCGGGTCAAGCCCGAGGATGACGTTGAGGGACACATTACCGCTGCAATGTCACACCAACATAGACACTGGTTTCATCCGTATTGCGTGAATCAACATCGCTGCGGACGAGCTGGTGGCGGGCACTGATATCCAGCCCGACCATACGGTTGAACCAATAGGTTACACCCACCTCCGCGCCAAAGCCCTTATCCAATCCGGTGTCATCTTTGTTGTCGCGCAGGGAAGCGATGAGTTTTGCGTTGAAGTCCAGATTAGCCCTGACCTGACGTTTGATGCCAACCGTTCCTTCATAATAGATTGAGCCGCTTTCGCCGGGCGCAGTAGCACCTTCCACGCGGGTCAAGAGACCGATATCGACATCGGTTCCGCGTTGCGGCGACCATTTGATTGCGGCATCAGCGCTCAGACCTTCGACAGCTTGCAGCCGGTCATCATCAATGGCTTGCCGCAGATAGCCTAAGGCAAACTCGCCTGACATTTTCTCGCCAAAATCAATCTCCACGCCGCCGCGAAGGCCGGTGCGGATGCCGGAGCGACGATAGCCGTCGAAATCCACTTTCTCATCGTAAAGCAGCTTGCCGATCTCGACTTCCACGAAGGGCTTGATGGCGGGAGACATTTCAAAGCCGCCGCGCAGGGCGATGCTGGCAAATGTATTGTCGCGATCTTTCTGACTGACAGTATTGTTGCCAAATTCCGCATTGCCATAGGTGGTGCGATTAATCTTGCCCTTGAGATCGCCGAAGAATTTTCCGAACTCATGCCGCACACCAAGGGCGCCATCCAGCTCCTGCACGCCAGGACGGTTTGATGTGCCCTGAAGCGTTGTCGGTGCGCTCGGATCTTCCTGCCGATACCGATAGCCAGCCTCGCCGGTTACAGTTGTGCGTGCGCCAAGGTCCAACTGAAAGCCCGCACGCAGCCCGATATTGGGCGCGGAATAGTCTTCGCCGGAAATGGTCTTGTCATAAGTGCCGTCAAAATCCAGCCAGGCGGAATGCCGCGACCAGTCCGTCGCCGCACGGACGCGAAGCCGGGTTTCGGAAAGCACAGCAGATTTGCCATCAGAACTGTTGTCGGCATTGGTGGTTGCGCGCAGGCCTTGACTGAGCGAGGGGCGCAAGGTGACGGTTCCAGCGCGGATGCCAAGCGGTGCAAAAGGTTCAGGATCAAGGCGCGGTGTGCGGCGCTCGATTGCCGAAACGGGCATATTGTCCTTTTCGACACGCTTTTCTGCAGGATTGGCTTCCTGACTTTGTTCGATTGCGCCAGCAGCATAGGCTTGATCAGCATTTTCCTCATCGCGGGCTATGGTTACGCGGCTTTGCGCTGCCGGTCGCTGTGCCGGGACAGGTGTCACCAAATCTTGCGGAGACGGAGGCGGGTTCAAGCCGCCGCTATCATCCGCTGGCCCGCTCGGGGGACTGCCATTCTCCAAGGGGACGCCCAGCAATCCCAGATTGGAACTATCGTCGTCGGCGGGCACAGCGCCGGGACTGACAGGTTCATAGGGGCGTGACGGGATGCCAGAGTTGGCAAAAGGTGGCTGGTCGGCCTGCGTGGATCGCGAATCAGCGCCTCGCGGATTTTGCGCTTGTGGCGTGTCTTGCTCGATAGGGCCACGCAACTGAGAGTTGTCCGGCAGGACAGTTTGTTGGGCCAAAGCAGGGCCGCAAACCATAGACGCAGTGCTACCAAGCAAGATTGCGATGACGCAAAGATTGCTTGAAGCTTTGAAGCGATAGCTCGCTTTTGCGCGTGGTTTGGGCGAATGAGTCAATAGATTTGCCAAAGGGTTCGAACCTTCAGCGATGGTAAAGAAGCATGGTTAATGACTTGATAAGACCGTTGCTTCTGAGCATGGCTGAGCCCGATTTGAGGGGGCTGACCAACAAAAATTGGACAGATGCGAGACGAAGCGCTAACGGTTTGTCCATGCAAGCTATAAATGACACAAAACTGGACAGGTCCGCGGTGGTCGATTCCGCCAAACGGACAATTACAACCGAACAAGATGGGTTGGTTGCGCTAGGCGCAGCGCTGGAAGGCCCGTTGGCGGATGCGTTCTGCCGGGCGATTGAAAAGATTGCCGCAATCAAAGGTCGCATCATTGTCACCGGCGTTGGCAAAAGCGGCCATGTCGGTGCCAAGATTGCAGCGACATTTGCCTCGACGGGCACACCAGCCTTTTTCGTGCATCCTTCGGAAGCCAATCATGGCGACCTTGGCATGATCGCCACCGATGATGCCATTCTGGCGCTGTCATGGTCTGGCGATACGGCAGAGCTGAAAGGGATAGTCAGCTATTCGCGCCGGTTCCGCATTCCATTGATAGCGGTGACAGCGGGTGAAAAATCAGCGCTGGCGACAGCTGCCGATGTGGTGGTCCTGATGCCACGTGTGGCGGAAGCTTGTCCGCACGGTCTGGCGCCGACGACGTCGACGCTCATGCAACTGGCGATGGGCGATGCCATTGCCGTGGCGTTGCTTGAGGCGCGGGGCTTCACGCCGGGGGACTTCAAGACATTCCATCCGGGTGGTTCGCTTGGCGCCAGCCTGACGCATGTGCGCGAGATCATGCACCGCGACGATCAAATTCCGCTCGTGCCGCTTGGCACGCTGATCCCCGATGCGATGAAGGTTCTGTCTGACAAACGGTTTGGTTGCATTGCTGTCGGCAATGCCGATGGCACGCTGGCGGGCATTATCACGGACGGCGATCTTTCGCGTAATCTGCATCGCAATCTGGTGGCGATGACTGTTGAAGAGATCATGACACGCAACCCGAAAACCGTGCCGCCAACCATGCTGGCAAGTGCAGCATTGGCGCTGCTCAATGATCACAACATCGGCGCGCTGATTGTGACTGAAGATAATTATCCGGTCGGGATCGTGCATTTTCATGATCTGTTGCGCATCGGCGCTGCATAAAGATCATTGATTTACGTCAGACTGGCCTGCAAATGACGCTTTTCTGCGTGCCGGTGCTCATGAACCAAAAGTTCACTGCGCTCCGGTACTCGAAAACCAGCATTTTCGGCTCATTCTGCCGAAAATCTTCATAGATTCCTAACAAGCTGGTTCTGTTTTCTTAGACCGCTTCGACCTGCAATGTTCCCTGATCGATACCAATGATTTTCACGGGCGTTCCGGCCGCAAGATCCGGACCTGTGACACGCCAAAGGCTATCGCCAATGCGTGCGCGGCCACGGCCATTCACAGTCGCTTCTTCAAGTGTAACAATCTGACCAATGAGCTGCTCGCCGCGCCGGTTGAGTAAAGGCTCGTCTGACTCCGCATCGGTCGCGCCGATAAGCTTGCGACCGATGAAAACAGCAATCAGTGAAAGCACCAGAAACAGGATGACTTGCACCTGCCAGCCGAAAGCAAATGCATCGCCAAGCAGGATGGCAAGGCTGCCGACAATGAGCGCGGCAATGCCGAACCAGAGGAAGAATATACCCGGCGCTGCTACTTCCAAAATCATCAGCACGAGGCCGAGCACGATCCAATTCCAGGGGCCGAGTTCCGCAAAGAGACTTTCCAGCATGTCAGAGCCGCCCTATCCCGCGTTATGAATTTGTACTGCCACTGCCCGGAACAGTGCGTCCGCGAGCAGGGGCTGCGGGCGGAGTTGCGGGCGCATTGTCGCCGAAGACTTCGCGCGCAATTGCGCCGATGCCGCCAAGTGAACCGACAAGAGCCGAAGCTTCCATTGGCATCAGGATGATCTTCTGGTTGGGACTCGAAGCAAACTTGCCGAAGGCTTCCGTGTATTTCTGTGCAACGAAATAGTTGAGCGCCTGCACATTGCCGCTGGTAATGGCGGCAGACACCATTTCTGTTGCCTTGGCTTCGGCTTCGGCAAGCCGTTCACGGCCTTCGGCCTCACGATAGGAGGCTTCACGCTTGCCTTCCGCTTCAAGGATTTGCGACTGTTTCAGACCCTCGGCCCGCAAAATTTGCGCCTGCCGTGTGCCTTCGGCTTCCAGCACGACGGCGCGCTTGTCACGCTCGGCTTTCATCTGGCGGCCCATGGAATCGAGCAGGTCCTTTGGTGGATTGATATCCTTGATCTCTACGCGGGTCATCTTGATGCCCCATGAATGCGCCGCTTCGTCGACAACGCGCAACAGCCGATCATTGATTGTATCGCGGTTGGAAAGAAGCTCGTCGAGAACCATCGAGCCCATGACAGTACGGATATTGGTCATGGTGAGGTTCAAAATGGCGTTTTGCAGTCCACTGACCTGATAGGCCGCCTGCGGTGCGTTGAGGATCTGGTAGAAGGCAATGCCATCTACGGCAATATTGGCATTGTCCTTGGTGATGACTTCCTGCGTTGGAACGGCAAGCACCTGTTCCATCATGTTAAGCTTGGCACCAATACGGTCGAAGAACGGGACAATGAGGCTCAAGCCCGGCGACAGGGTGCGGGTATATTTGCCGAAACGCTCAATCGTATAATTATAACCTTGGGGCACGGTCTTCACGCCCGCAAACAGAATTGCCAGTACCAGAATGACCAGCACTGGTATCGTGAAATCAAAACCGCTCATTGTATTTCCCCCTGGTCGGCCCTGAAGCCTAGACACTCACACTATCTCGTTTAGCGGGTCCGTGCACGATAAACCATAGCGGGAGTGTCAAAAAGCAGGGATTCTACAGCCAGCCCTGCAATTCACGGCGGACGATCTGTTCGATGACCTGCATGCCTTCATCGCTGTCATTGAGGCAGGGAACATGGGTGAAATTCACACCGCCATGCTCGTGGAAGATTTCCTCGCCTTCGCCAGCGATTTCCTCAAGCGTTTCAAGGCAATCGGAAACAAAGCCGGGATTGAAAACGGCAACGGATTTCACGCCGTCTTTGGCAAGTTTTTCCAGTGTCTTGTCCGTATAGGGCTGCATCCATTCCTCCGGGCCGAAACGCGACTGGAAGCAGGTAATCAGCTTATCCTCCGACCAGCCCAGTCTTTCACGCAACAGCCGGGTGGTTTTCCAGCAATGACAGGGATAGGGATCACCGCGCTTGAAATAGCTCTGCGGGATGCCGTGATAAGAGGCGATCAATAGTTCCGGTTCAAAATCCAGCGTCGCATAGTGCTTCTCGATCGAGGTTGCCAGCGCATCAATATAGACAGCTTCGTCCTGATAGGAGGGGACGATGCGGGTCGCCGGCATGAAACGCATCTTGATCAGCGCTTCGAAAAACTTGTCGTTGACCGTGGCGGTCGTCGTTGCCGAATATTGCGGATAGAGCGGGAACATGAGAATGCGCTTGCAGCCTGCCTTGTCCAGTCGTTCCAGCGCCTGCTCGATAGAGGGCTGGCCATAACGCATGCCCCAATCAACGATGACTTCCGGATGTTCCGCCAGAGCTAGCCCAAGTTTTTCGCCCTGAGCGCGTGTATAGGTGCGCAGGGGAGACTCGTTGCGTTCGCGGTTCCAGATTTTATCGTAAAGCGCGCCAGACTTTTTCGGACGCGTATTGAGCACAATGCCGTAAAGCACAGGAAGCCAGATGGCGCGCGGCCATTCAATGACGCGCTTGTCAGAAAGAAACTCCTTGAGATAACGGCGCATCGAGGTTTTGTCAGTGCCGTCCGGGGTGCCCAGATTGACGAGCAGAACGCCGATTTTCGACGTATCAATGCGCGGATGATCTTGAGGTTTTTTAACCGTCGCCAAGGCCTCATCAGGAATTTTCATAATTGTACTCCGCTTCTGACGCCAGAAACTAGTGCCCGGCAACATTATTGCAAGGGCACCAAAGGCCGCATGTCGAATACATGGATCAGGTAAGTCGGTTCAGTAAATTTCGGGATTTATTACAGTATGGCTTGTGCAAAACCCAGCGCAGCACTCAGCAAAACTTCCATTTGGCATGGAACTTGCGTTTAATCGGGTGTCTGCGTTCATCATTCAAAGGAAATGACTGTCATGTCCAGCCACCAGCATGCAACGCCTCCTGTGCTCGCCGTACCTGGTGCACACCCACAGCTCTACAATGCCGATTTAGCGCCTACCGCCCCTGAGGGACGAACCTGGGGCGCATTCAGTCTTTTCGCCATGTGGATGTCCGATGTCCATTCGGTCGGTGGCTATACTTTTGCCGCGAGTCTCTTCTTTCTCGGCCTAACGGGCTGGGAAGTTCTGATTTCGATGATCGTCGGTATTACAGCAGTCTATTTCCTGATGAACCTGATCGGCAAACCGTCATTAAAATATGGCGTGCCGTTTCCGGTGGTGGCGCGTATGTCATTCGGCGTTATGGGGGCAAATCTCGCGGCAGTTCTGCGCGGCATTGTCGGTATTGTCTGGTATGGTGTGCAGACCTATTTCGCCTCCAAGGCAGTTCAGGCGTTGGCGATAACGCTTGTACCGAGCACTGTCGAACTAACCCGGAATGATATATTCGGGCTGTCGACGCTGGGTTGGCTCAGCTTCCTTTTCATGTGGATATTTCAGCTGCTGATCTTCTTGCGTGGCATGGAATCCATCCGCAAGTTCATCGATTTCTGTGGGCCTGTGGTCTATGTGGTGATGTTTGCGCTGGCCATCTGGATAGTGTCGCAAACCGGTTTTTCCAGCCTGTCACTCCAGCTTGCCCCGCCTGTGGAAGGTTCTTCGCTGTCGCATATGGCCAATGCCTCAATGCTGATTGTTGCCTATTTTGCAGCACTTCTGCTTAATTTTGGTGACTTCTCGCGTTTCTCGCGCGATGAAAAATCCATGAAGATCGGGAATTTTCTCGGCTTGCCGGTCAATTTCATCGTATTTGCCATCATCGTGGTCATCGTGACTGCTGGTACTGTACAGGTTTTCGGCGAAGCCATTCTTGACCCGGTTGCCATTGTCGAGCGTATCAACAATCCTTGGGTTGTCGTGCTTGGTTCGATTACTTTCATCGTCGCAACCATGGGTATCAATATCGTCGCAAACTTTGTTTCCCCGGCCTATGATATCGCCAATCTCTTCCCTGAGAAGATCAATTTCCGCATGGGCGGACTGATCACATCCATCCTTTCGGTGCTCGTCTGCCCTTGGCTTTTTGTATCGAGCCCGCAGGCCATCACCATCTTTGTCAGCATATTTGGTGCAGTTCTTGGCCCGATATTCGGCATCATGATTGCCGATTATTATCTGGTGAAGAAGCAGAATGTTGTACTTGAGGACCTCTATACAATGTCGCCGGAAGGATCGCTCTATTTCGAGCGGGGATGGAACAGCCGGGCATTGCTGGCGCTGGCGATCGCCAGTTTTATGTCCATTGGATTGTCGGTGCTCGGTGCGACGCAATATATCCGCAATGGCGGTGATTGGGGCTGGCTGCTGGGAGCAGTTGTGGGCGGCGGTGTGCACTATCTGCTGATGCGCAATGTGCGGGTTGCTGCGGTGGCTATGGGGGCGAAAGCCTGAAATTGCCAATCGGCACATGCCGATTATCTCTCCCCTTGTGGGAGAGAAAGGATTTTCTTGGATTTAGCCTCTTTTGCTAAATTCTTAGAAAATCCAAGAGAGGGGGTTATCTATACATCAAACACTATCCCCTCTCTTGTGATTTCTAGCACTTAGCAAGAGCTAAGATGCTGAAATCACGTTCTCCCCCACAAGGGGGGAGATAGAGCGGTCGCACCATTTCGCGAACGCAACACATAATCTCTGTTGCGCTATTTAGCAGGCACTTTCATCTCGGCGCCTATTGGCAATTTCATAAACTTCATATCGGGATTGGCTTCAGATAGCTTTTTCCAGGAAAAGCCATCGCCGTAGAGCTGTTCGGCAATATCCCAGAAATTGTCGCCAGCCTTGATCGTGTAGGAAGCGGGAGTTGACGCGGGTGCAGCGGCGGCATCAACCGGTTTGGCAGTGTCTGTTGCAGGAGCAGCCGTTGGAGCAGGTGTTGTTGTTTCGGAAGGAACCGGCACTGCAATTGGGCTTGCTGATGTGATGCGTCCGTCCATTACCGGCTTGTAAGGATTGTTCTTTACCAGATAGTCGGCGAGCACTTCTTCCAGACCCGGGCCATAATCATAGGCGTTGATGCCATTGGTGGCGAAGACCTTGTAGCCATCGCCACCGGCGCGCATGTAATTGTTGGACACGACGCCATAGGTGGCAGCAGGGTCGATCGGCTGCCAGCTTTCGCCCTGCATGACCTGAACATCGGAAATGCGGCTGCCGACAGGCTTGGCAATATCGAATGTATATTTCAGACCGGCAACCTGTGAGAAGCGACCAGCGATTTTTTCGATCTGGCTCGCGCCATTCTCCAGCGCCGCGACAACATCCGAACCGCGTAACTGGAACGTTGCAAGGGTATTCTGGAAGGGAAGGACTGTCAGGACTTCTCCCATGGTCACTTCACCCGCATCAATTGATGCACGCAAACCACCGCCATTCATGATGGCAATGGTGACACCTTGCGCCTTGACGCGATCGAGCATGGCATCGGTAACCAGATTGCCCATGGTGCATTCGCCAATGCGGCAAACTTCACGCGAGCCGTCAATCTCGCCAGCGGTCTCGGCAATTTTACGGGTCTTCAGTTCCTCAATCGGCTTGGCAAGTTCGGCGACGCGGGCAGCAATGGCGGCATCCGGTGTGACCGAAGAGTCGAGCAAGATGGGTGCGCCGGAGCTTGCCGTGACATTGCCGTCATCATCAAAGGTGACTTTGAACTCGCCAAGATATTTCGAATAGGCTCCTGCCTGAACGATAGGTACATCACGGCCGGAAGGGTTTTTGATGAGGGTAGGGTACGGCCCGCCAGCATCGGGGTCGGTATTGGAAAGCAGTGTGTGACTGTGGCCACCGACAATCACATCAATACCATCGACCTTGGCCGCGATCTCTTTGTCTTGAAAATAACCGATATGGTTGAGCGCGATGATCTTGTTGATCCCCTCAGCCTTCAATGTGTCAACAAGCTTTGACAGGCTCTCGATCTCGTTGGCGAACTTGACAGTGGGGCCAGGCGTGGAGGTTTCCGCCGTGTCGGTTGCCAGCGCGGAAATGATGCCGATTTTCTGGTCGCCGATTTCCTTGATGAGGTAAGGTTTGAACTTGCCAGCGATGAGCGGATCAGAATCGGCCTGCGTATTGCTGGAAATGATCGGGACGTTGACCTTGTCGAGGAATTTACCCAAGACTGACGGACCGTCATCGAATTCATGGTTGCCGAGCGCCATGACGTCATAGCCAATGGCATTGAGAAACTCGGCAGTGTCGTCGCCCTTGTAGGTCGTGTAGAACAACGAGCCCTGGAATTCATCACCGGCATTGAGCACAATGACATTGCCGCCGTCCTTGGAAAGCGCAGCACGGCGCTCATCGATCTTGGCTTTTACGCGCGCGATGCCGCCGAAGCACTCATTCTTGGCTGTCTCTTCGGGCGAACAGGTGGAATCATATTTGTTGATTGCCTCCATCCGCGAATGCAGGTCATTAATGTGCAGAATATTAAGCGTGTAGTCGGCCATAGCACTTCCTGCGCTGATGCCGAGGGCTGAGGCAGCTAGAAAAAGCTTGCCGAAAATTCTGGACATGACCTGCTCCGTTTCAAATGACTTATGGTAATGACAGCAAGGTAGACAGAGTACCTTGACGTGCTTGTGACAAAGCATGGTTTCATCACTTTGCGGACGATGCAAGAGGGGAAACCTGCGTCTATGCATGTTCATTATATAAGGAAATTCAGAGTATTGGGGCGCTAGGGCATATCGGAAGCAGCGTCATTTGACGCTGCAGCAGGCGTCCATAAAGGGCTTAAACGAAAAGCTTGGCAAAAATGCCAAGCTGAAGCGCAAGGATGAAGTCCATCATCCATTTGATGAGCATAAGTTCCGATTTGATCAGGCTGACCTTGACCGCTGTTTTAAGCAGAGCGGCGCGTCAAAGAAAACTGCTGGCCCGATGAGGATGTGCAGTTCAACTGGCCGCCACTGACAAGTGCGCAATTGACCTTCTGCGTCGTACCCTTCACCAAGGATCGCAAATCTATTTCAACTAGGTTTGATGAAACGAATCGATAGCTACCCTCCGCAACTTTTTCCCTGGTATCATTGGCGCGCGTTTCGAAAACGCCGCCGTTGAAATTCGAGAAGGCAACACCTGATGTATCGAACCATTGGCCCTGAACGGCGTCGATCGGGCGCATTCTCTGAACAGGTCCGCCATCTGATTGCGGGCCGTTCATGCAGCCGGCAAGAGCAATGGTCAATGCGGCTGAACCGAGGCCAAGTGATAAACGTTTCATCCAAACAATCTCCCAATGGGTTTGGCCCATAAATGACGCTAAAATTAAGCAATAACAAGACTTAAGTTTAATGATAATGTGCGGGAATCTTGGATTCCCAAACAAAGAGGTCAGTTTTGATAGGATATACGATGGTCGGCACAGCTGATCTGGGCAGGGCAGAGGCATTCTACGAACCGCTTATGACCAAGCTCGGACTTGAACGCTGCTATAGTGACGAAATGATGTGTTCTTGGGGCAGTAAGACAGATGAAACCCTTCCCCGCTTCATGGTGGGCCTGCCTTTTGACGGTGAAGCGGCAAGCGTCGGCAATGGCACCATGACGGCATTTCGAAGCGAAGAAGCCGCTCTTGTCGACCAACTCTATAGTCTGGCGATGAAAAATGGCGGCAGCAGCGAAGGTGAGCCGGGTTTGCGCCCGCAATACGGGCCGGGATTCTATGCCGCCTATGTGCGTGATCCGGATGGCAACAAACTGGCCTTCGTTTGTTATGACGCGAAGGTCGAGGGGTAGCAGGCGGATAGGCAGTATAACGGTGCTTTGACAAGCAAACGGCACCTCCTGGGTGCCGTTTGCTATTTCAGCATCGTCCAGAGCGAATATTAATGGACGAGAATATTGCGGAATTGCCAAGGATCGCTTTTATCAATGTCTTCCTTGAACAGGCCAGGCCGGTTTTCCAGCGGTGTCCAATCGGTGTAATGGCCTTTGAGTGGGCCGAGATATGGCGTTTGAACTTCGAGGCAGCGACGGAAATCAATTTCATCCGTTTCAACAATGCCTGCCTGCGGGTTTTCAAGTGCCCAAACCATGCCTGCCAGAACAGCGGAAGAAACCTGAAGGCCGGTCGCATTCTGATAGGGAGCAAGCTTGCGGGCCTCCTCAATCGTCAGTTGCGAGCCATACCAATAGGCGTTCTTGTCGTGACCATAGAGCAGCACGCCAAGCTCATCAGCACCGTCGACAATCTCGGACTCATCAAGCACATGCAGCTTTGTCTGTGGCTGGCCCGCAGCGCCAAACATTTCATCGAGCGACAGGGTGGCCACATTCGCCGGGTGATAGGCGTAATGGCATGTCGGCCGGTAGGTTGCCTTGCCCTTCTTGTCGAAAACCGTGAAGAAATCGGCAATCGAGATCGACTCATTATGCGTGACCAAAAGGCCGAACTGCGCACCTTCAGTGGGGCACCATGTGCGAATGCGGGTGTCAGCGCCGGGCTGTTCAAGGAAGATGGCCGCCTTGTTGCCCTTCTTCTGCTTGCGGGCATTCTTTGGCATCCATTTTTCATGGGTACCCCAGCCAAGCTCAGCAGGTTGCAAGCCTTCAGAAATGAAACCTTCAACCGACCAAGTGTTCCAGAACACGCCAAAAGGCTTGGGGTCAACGGCGCGCTGCGTATCGCGCTCGGCAATGTGGATGCCTTTGACGCCGACCTGTTTCATCAGCTTGGCCCAACCATGACGATCTGAGCGTTCAGGTTCGGTATGTTCAATATTGAGGTCTTTGGCCAGATCAAGCAAAGCGCGTTTGACGAACCACGACACCATGCCGGGATTTGCCCCGCAGCATGAAACCGCGGTCGGCCCGCCGGGGTTCTTCTTCTTCTCGGCAAGCAGCGTCTGGCGCAGCGCATAATTGGTGCGCTCGGCATTGTCGATGCCGCTTGCATAGTAGAAGCCTGCCCATGGCTCGATGACGGTATCGATATAGAGCGCGCCGAGCTTGCGGCACAGGTGCATGATATCTACGGATGACGTGTCTACCGAAAGATTGACACAAAATCCCTGCCCACCGCCTTCGGTGAGAAGTGGCTTGAGCAGCGTCTTGTAATTTTCCTGGGTGACTGCTTCCTGAATATAGCGAATGCCGCGCTCGTCCAGCAATTTCTTGTTTGCATCGCTCGGATCGATAACAATCAGGCGGGACTTGTCATATTTGAAGTGGCGTTCGATGAGGGGCAGGGTACCCCGTCCGATGGAGCCGAAGCCGATCATCACGATCGGGCCAGTAATTTCTCCATGTATAGGCCATTTAGCCTTCGCCATTTTTTCGTTGCTCCTAATTTTGATCTCCATCATTGAGGGCAGCGGGTTGATATACCGCTTCAAAAGAAATCATAGAGCATAGTCGTGCCCAAGAGCAAACAACCCTTGGCTGCTTTCAGGTGAATTTTTGCTGTAATGTTAATTAAAACAGGATTACCGACGTTTTAGTGGCAATGAGCCGCTCGCGAATTGTCATAATACCTTTATAATTTGCTTGCGCAGGATTAAGCGCTTCACGCTGGCGGCAAAATGCTTCTGCGACGACACGGGACTGCGGGTGTTTCTTCAATGCATTTACCGGATCCAGATGAATACGAATTGTGAAAAGAATATCCCCTGACGCGGGTCTCCCGGGATATCGGCACGCTCATCGCCGGAATGAGCGTGCCTTTAAAGGATACGGACCTTAATCCTGATCCATGGCCTCCAGCTCGTCGATGATGCCTTCAATGACCGACAGGCCTTTTTGCCAGAAGGCCGGATCGGTAGCATCGAGACCGAAAGGAGCAAGCAGCTCCGAATGATGCTTGGTGCCACCGGCCTTCAGCATATCGAAGTATTTCTGCTGAAAGCCCGATCCTGCATTCTGGTAAACCGCGTAGAGCGAGTTCACCAGACAATCGCCGAAGGCATAGGCGTAGACATAGAAGGGCGAGTGAATGAAATGCGGAATATAGGTCCAGAAAGTCTCATAGCCCGGCCCGAAGCGAACCGCATCACCAAGACTTTCTTTCTGAATATCCAGCCAGATCTCGCCGATCCGGTCTGATGTCAGTTCGCCATTGGAGCGTTCCGTGTGAACGCGGCGCTCAAACTGATAGAATGCAATCTGCCGGACAACAGTGTTGATCATGTCTTCGGCTTTTTGCGCCAGCATGGCTTTGCGTTCGCGCTTGTCTTTGGTCTTTTCCAGCAATGATCGGAATGTAAGCATTTCACCGAAAACCGAAGCGGTTTCGGCCAGGGTCAAGGGCGTTGAGGCCATCAATGGCCCTTGATCTCCGGCAAGCACTTGATGCACGCCATGGCCAAGCTCATGTGCGAGCGTCATGACATCGCGCGGCTTGCCCATATAATTGAGCAATACATAAGGATGAACGGACGGAACGGTCGGATGGGCAAAAGCGCCGGGGGATTTGCCCGGACGTGTCGGCGCATCAATCCAGTTGCGGTCGAAGAAGCGCTTGGCAATTTCAGCCATCTCCGGCGCAAAGCCATTATAGGCGGAAAGCACTGTCTCGCGTGCTTCCATCCACGGAATGACGGCCTGCGGTGTTTCCGGAAGAGGCGCGTTGCGATCCCAGCTGTTGAGATAATCAAGGCCGAGCCATTTGGCCTTCAACTTGTAGTAACGATGTGACAAGCGCGGATAGGCCGCCTGCACGGCTTCGGCGAGGGCATCAACCACTTCGCGTTCAACACGATTGGCCAAATGGCGGCTGTCGGCAATATCCTCAAAGCCGCGCCAGCGATCGGAAATTTCCTTATCCTTCGCTAATGTATTGGTGATGAGTGTGAAGGTCCGCAGATTTTCCCTGAAAGTCTCGGCCAGCGCATCTGAAGCGGCCTTGCGCACTTCGCCGTTCGAATCCTGCAGAAGGTTGAGGGTCGGCTCAATGGGTAATTTTTCGCCATTCACCTCGAAACGCAGCGATGTCATTGTTTCATCGAAAAGCCGGTTCCATGCACCGCGTCCCGTGATGGATTTTTCATGGAAGAGTTGTTCAAGCTTGTCATCGAGCTGGTACGGTTTGTCCTTGCGCAGATCAACCAGCCATGGCCGGTAATGGCCAATGGCAGGATTGTCATCCATGGCCTTTTCAATGAGCGCATCGTCAATGCGATTCAATTCAAGGCCGTAGAAGATCAGATGCGTGCTGGCATCGGTGAGCTTTTGCTGAATATCGCCGTAAAGCTTGGCATTTTTCGGATCGGACGTATCGCTGGCATAGACAAGCCCGGCATAGGAGCCGATTTTACCCATAAGATCATCCAGCGCTTCATATTCCTTGATGGACTGTACAAAATCGCCACCCTGCGGCTTGGCGACTTCAGCAGCCAGATTACCTTTCCACCGCTCTTCGAAGGCGACTGAAAGCTCGCTGGCCTTTTGCAGGTCCCTCTTGAGCTCGCTGCTTTCGGTAGAGGGATAAAGATCGGCGAGGCTCCATTCCGGCAATAAGCCAAGCACAGCTTGTTCTTCCTTTACGGCGGCAACGCCGGATGTTGGGGCTGCCATGACGATATTCGTCGTGAAATCCAAAGTTCTGAAACGCATTTCATACCCTACCGTTAAACCGAATGCAGTCTATGACGACCGAATCGCAATTTGCTCAGACAAATGATGTTAGGAGGTGATGGAAAATCCATCTAGCCCCGTTTGTCACCAGCCTATTCAAAAGCGCCTCCAAGAGGCTGACTTTCGCTCTGTATATAGGAATGGTCATCTGCTAGTGCATATTGTGTTGTTATAATTATTTTAGACATAAACTGGGAGACATAAACGTGGATGAGAGCGTTGCGCTTGGGCGTTATTATTGGCACTTCTCATGGATGTTCGGTCTTCTGGGGATATTGGCCTCAGTTGGTATTTTTTATTACGAGCAGACAATAGGTCCTGTGGCTCAGGGGGGTTCTTCGGGGCTGAGCATAGGACTAATGCTGGCTGCAGCCATCTTTGTTGTGCAGCGGTTCCTTGCAAATGAGAAACGGGTTCCGACAAGCAAAGAGCGTAGGCGCCTGGCTTGGGTGAGCTTTGGTCTATCGCTCCTGATTCCATTGATCATTTTTATTGTGTTGGAGGCCTTCCTACTTCTCTACTATTTTGGCTTGCAGGATTTCGCCCTTTATAGAGTGGTAATTGTGGCGAGATACGGCCAGACACAACTTAGCAAGCTATTCGCGGACCCATCAAATTTGGCGATTATTGCATTTTTTGCTTTGCTCATATGCGCGATAACGCTTTGGTTTTTCTTCTATGCGTATGGATCGCTGGCCGAAAAATTAATGGTTGCGTGGAACAAATCTCGACAATCAAACACCTGAGGAAATCGGAATGTTGCCGGTTCCAAAGAGTTTTCCGTTTCTGCCATTCATAATTGGTGCGCGTTTTAGGCGTGTCTGGGGTGGATTCTTTCGTCAAAACGTCTTATTCCTGTCGTTAACCACCTGTTGACCATGTCACATAACAGTGGATTCCATTCAAGTTTTTGCCATGCTCTCAACGTATTTGATGTTCAATAAGTGACCATTAACCATTAAATTGGATAATCCAGCTATTCGGGGACTTGAGAAAACGATCAAGGTTGGGACGACATTGTCAAACATGGTTCACGCACAGAGCGGTAAATTGACGGCAGGTTTTAATATGCGTGCCGGTTGGTTTGCGTTTCTCATGGTCTTCGCGTCGATGCTTTTTGCATCCGCTCAGGCTCAAGCCGAGACAAGAACTCTCAAACTTTATTTCATTCACACGAAAGAACGCGCTGAAATTACGTTCAAGAAGAATGGACGTTATCAGCAGGACGGTCTGAACAAGTTGAATAAGTTCTTGCGCGACTGGCGCCGCAATGAGCCGACTAAAATGGACCCACGTCTTTTCGATCTTGTATGGTCGACTTATCAGAAGGTTGGCGGCAGAGACTATATCCATGTGGTTTCGGCTTATCGTTCCCCCGCTACCAACTCGATGCTGCGCTCCCGTTCACGTGGTGTGGCAAAGACAAGCCAGCATATGCTTGGCAAGGCAATGGACTGGTATTTGCCCGGTGTGAGACTTGCGACCTTGCGCAATGCAGCGCTTAGATTCGAAGCTGGCGGCGTTGGCTATTATCCGCGTTCCGGTTCGCCCTTCATTCACACGGACGTTGGTAATGTTCGCCATTGGCCGCGTATGAGCCGCAAGGAATTGCTGGCCGTGTTCCCCGACGGCAAGACAATGCACGTTCCGACAGATGGCAAGCCATTACCCGGTTATGAACAGGCCGTCGCGGCCTATGAATCGCGCAAGCGCAGTGGCGGCTCGATCCAGATAGCCAGCTCCAGCTCCTCACGTCGCGGTGGCAAGACTTTGTTTGGCGTCCTGTTTGGCGGTGGCGCGGATGAAGAGGAGGATTCTGGCGAAAGCGCAGTGGCGGTTGCTTCGGCACCGAAACCGGCACGCAGTACGACACGAAAAGCTGCTGTAGCAGCTCAGTCTGATGAGGATTCCGCACCGGCGTTGCCGACCCGCGATGCGCCTGCGCCGGTCGCCGCACCGCGCCCTGATGCGCCGGTTGAGCTGACGCCGGAAGACAATCAGGCTCTGGCCTTTGCGGTACCTGTGCCGCTACGCCGTCCGGATTATGCGCCAGCGGCAACGACCCCGGAGCCTTCGACGCTCAATGCACTTGCAGCGGATAATTCCACGCTCGTTGCCGCACTGCCTGAACCGCGCCCGCAGGATAGCGCGGCGGCCATCGCCCAGATGATCGCAGCCAATCCGGCACCGGAACCAGCGCCGACTGAAGTGGCTCAACCGCAGATGGTCAATGCACTTGTGCCTGTGCCATTTGAAAAGCCGCGCACAGCACCCAAGCAAAATGACATGATGGTGGCATCCATCGTTCCGACACAGCGTCCGGCGAATATACCGGCTTCGGTTCAGGCGGCTCATGATGACGTCATTCCGGTTCCGAACGATGACCTGGAAGCGATCATCAAACAGTCAGATCCCGAACCTGGCACTGTTGTCGCTGCGTCCGATCCTTCGCCGGAACTGCCAACCGTTGCTGGCAAGACAGGTGGACGTGTGAAGAGGGTTACCGGCAATGATGCTGCCCAGGTCGCATCTGCTGCTCCACAACCTTCGCTGCGCAAGACCATGCTTGAAGCCAAGGGCGGCGATCCGGTCGCCATACTCGACAGCGGTGTTGTGACTACAGCCAAGGCGTCCAAGCCACGCCGCCAGGAAGCACCGGAAGCGCCGAAGGCAATGCAGGTTGCTTCCGATGTGCCGGAACGGGCGCTTTCGAACGAACAGGTCGCCGAAACAGCTCCGGCAGTTATACCGGCAGTGCTGCGCAACGAGACCATGCGCATGGCTCCGACAACAGTCTATGTTGCCGGTTTCCAGCAGAAGCTGCCGGTTGCCGACGCCAACAAGTTTACTGGCAAGGCTGTCACTTTCTTGCAGATCGCAAAATTCAATCCGAGCCACGGTTCGTAGGTTTTAATCTCTGAATGAAAATGGCGGCTCTGATGCAGAGCCGCCATTTTGTTATTTACAAGGTGTTCGACCTATCAAGCCGCCAGCTTGACAGCCTCGGCCGCCAGCTTGGTGATTTCGTCCCATTTGCCTTCCTTGACCAGATTTTCCGGAGCGACCCACGAGCCGCCAACGCAGACAACATTTGGCAGGGAAAGATAGGTTTTGGCATTGGCAATGCCGATACCGCCGGTCGGGCAGAACAGGGTTCCGGCGAGGGGCGAGGAAAGAGACTTGAGGAAGGCCGCGCCACCAGCCTGTTCGGCGGGGAAGAATTTCAGCATTGTATAGCCTTCCTCGCGCAATGCCATGATTTCGCCGGGCGTGATTGCGCCGGGAAGCAATGGCACCTTGCTGGAGCGGGCAGCATCAAGCAATTGTGGTGTCACGCCGGGGCTGACGATGAAGCGCGAGCCCGCATTGGCAGCTTCTTCATACTGACGCGCGTTGAGTATGGTGCCAGCGCCGACAATCGCTTCGGGAACTTCATTGGCCACTGCGCGAATGGCGTCGAGCGCCGCTGCTGTGCGCAATGTAATCTCGATGGCGGGCAGGCCACCTGCTGCAAGCGCACGTGCCAATGGCACCGCATCGGCAACATTTTGTATGAGAAGGACCGGAATGACCGGTTGGCCCTTGAGGACAGGTAACAGTAAATCGGTCTTCTGGGTCATGACAGTCTCCGTCTTTTTCAGCTCTAATCGATTTAGTGGTGCTGAACCTTTTTGTCCAATGATTCAAGTCCAGATCAGTTCAGGAAGTATGGCGGAACCACCGCTTTACGCAAATATCTTGAAATTGACGTTGTGGCACAGTAGTTGAATGCCATCATGACAGATCATTCTTCCAATCTGCCCTTTACTGTGGCTGCACTATACCGGTTTGCGCGGCTGGATCATTACCAGTCGCTACAGGAACCGCTGGCGAAACTGTGCTGCGCGCAAGGTATAAAAGGCACACTGCTTCTGGCGGCGGAAGGCATTAACGGTACAGTTGCGGGATCGGCTGCCGCGATCAAGGTGCTTGTGGATTTTCTTGAAAGAGAACCGGCAATAGCGGGGATGGAGCTGAAATATTCCCATGCCAGCGAAATGCCTTTCAAGCGCATGAAAGTGCGCCTGAAAAAGGAAATCGTCACCATGGGTGTCGAGGATATCGATCCGCTGCAAAGTGTCGGAACCTATGTGCCTGCAAAAGACTGGAATGCACTGATTTCGGACCCGGATACCGTGATCATCGACACGCGCAATGATTACGAGGCGGCTATCGGAACCTTCACCGGCGCACTTGATCCGCAGACAAAAACATTTCGCGAATTCCCGCAATGGGTGGAAAACCACCGCGAAGAGCTGGAAGGCAAAAAGATTGCCATGTTCTGTACCGGCGGTATCCGCTGCGAAAAAGCCACCGCTTTTGTAAAAGGCCTCGGCTTTGAAGATGTGTTTCATCTCAAGGGTGGCATTCTCAAATATCTGGAAGACGTGCCCGCTGACGAAAGCCGCTGGGAAGGCGAGTGCTTTGTCTTCGACGAGCGCGTGTCTGTAGGCCACGGTTTGATCGAAGGCGAGGCGGAACTTTGCCACGCCTGCCGCAATCCCATCGCGCCGGAAGACAAGCTGTCGCCGCTGTTTGCGGAAGGCATTTCCTGCCCCAACTGCTATCATGAACGCACGGATGAAGATCGCGCCCGCTTTGCGGAACGGCAAAAACAGGTGCGTTTGGCGCGGGAACGCGGATTGAAAGAGCATATCGGGTCCTGAACTTGTCGAAGGGCGAACCGCGCACGTCGTGATTGCGAGCCACAAATCCTCCCCTGTCATTGCAATGCCATGAAGCTGTTCCTAACTAAGACCAGCCAATTCATGCGACCAAGAGGGAGATATGCATGCTTGACCCGAAAAAGATTTTGAACGATTTCCTGGGAAGCAATATCCCCGGCGTAGGAACCTCGGTGCGCGACACAGCCGGAAAGGCGACGCAAATGGCCAAGGACAATCCTCTCGCAGCAGGTGCGCTGGCAGCGATTTTGCTTGGTACGGGTACGGGCCGCGAAGTTGCCGGTGGTGCATTGAAGCTCGGTGGTCTCGCCGCAGTGGCAGGACTGGCTTACAAGGCTTATCAGAACTATCAATCGGGCAAGGCTCCGGCAGAAACCGCACAGGCTCCCATGGAAGGCGAATTGCTTCCACCGCCGAGCAATTCAGGTTTTGATCCGCAGACAGCACCACAAGGAGAGCATGAGTTTGCGCTGGTTCTGGTGCGTGCGATGATCGCCGCCGCCCGTTCCGATGGCATGGTCGATGAAGCAGAGCGCGCGCGAATTCTCGAAAAGCTCTCGCTCTCCGGCATGAACAGCGACACGCAGGCATTTTTGAACGCCGAACTCAGCGCTCCCGTTGATGTGGATGCGCTGGTTGCAGCCGCCGTTACGGACGAGCAGAAGGTCGAGCTTTATACGGCTTCCCGTCTCGCCATTGATCCAAAGACACGCGGCGAGCGCGGTTATCTCGATCTGTTGGCCGGTCGTCTCAAGCTGCCGGACAGCCTGATTGACCATATTGAGGCAACGGTAAGTCAGGCGAAAGTTGCTACGCCTAATTGAGTTGTGGCATTTATGTAATGCGTCCTTCGACAAGCTCAGGATGAGGGAAGAAGCAGGCTGCATAAGAGTCGTCATCGCTGCAAAGCTTTGACTCTCTTGCTAGTCCAACTTCCCTCATGGTGAGCCAGTCGAAGGGCGAACCACGCACCATATTGAAGCGGGCGGATACGCCCGCTTATTTTGTCAGAAACTTCTCAATGCGCTCGATGGCGCGGATGATGTTTTCTTCCGAGTTGGCATAGGAGAGGCGGATATAGCCTTCGCCGAGAATGCCGAAATCCGGGCCGCCGATCAAAGCAACGCCTGCATCATCCAACAGTGCCGCTGCCAGCTTTTTGGCGGGCCAGCCGGTTTCCTTGACATTGGGGAAGGCGTAGAACGCGCCCTTTGGCGTGGTGCAACTGATCCCCGGCAGGCTGTTCAGACCATCGACAACGATTTTACGGCGATTGTCGAATGCCTTGCACATTTTTTCGACATCGTCCTGCGGGCCATCAATCGCGGCAATGCCAGCAAACTGGCTTGGTGCATTGACGCAAGACCAGCAATTGACCGCCAGCTTGCGCACCTTGTCATAGAGCTGATCGGGCCAGATGGACCAGCCCATGCGCCAGCCTGTCATCGCCCATGTCTTCGACCAGCCATTGAGCACGATCAGACGGTCACGGATTTCCGGAAAGGACAGGAGCGAGCAATGTTCTTCGCCATCATAGGTCATGACATCGTAAATCTCGTCGGACATGATTGCGACATGCGGATGGGCTTCCAGACCTTTCACCAGTTTCTCGATTTCCGACTTTGGCGTTACACCGCCAGTCGGGTTCGCAGGTGAATTGAGGATCAGAAGCCGCGTGTTCGGCGTAATCAGAGACAGCGTTTCCTCGGCGGAGAAAGCAAATCCGTTTTCCTCGCGGATAGGCACAGGAACCGGCTTGGCGCCTGTGAACTCGATCATCGAGCGGTAAATGGGAAAGCCGGGATCGGGATAAAGGATTTCCGCACCGGGTTCGCCGAAGATCAGGATCGCGGCAAACATCGTCACCTTGCCGCCTGGCACGATGATGATGTTTTCCGGCGAGACTTCAACGCCTGTCATAGTTAGCGTGCGCCGTGCGACGGCTTCGCGCGTTGCCAGCAGGCCATTGGCGGGCGTGTAGCCATGATGACCGTCTTTGAGTGCCTTGATGGCAGCCTCGACAATATGGGCCGGTGTCTTGAAGTCCGGCTGGCCGATGCCGAGATTGATGATGTCTTTGCCCTGAGCGCTGAGGGCCGTGGCGCGAGCGAGGACAGCAAAGGCATTTTCTTCGCCTATACGGTCGAAGCCCGAAATGGTACGCAGCATTTTCTTGTCTCACATACAATTTGCAACTTCTGCTTTGTGCGGGGAGTATCGTAACAAGTCAAACGTGCTTTTTGAAATAGGGCCTGATTTACATGACCGATCTGAAAGACTGGACCCCGCGACCTCTTCCTGCTCCCACGCCGCTTGAGGGGCGTTATGTGCGCCTTGAGCCCATCAATGCGGCAAAACATGGCGATGGGCTTTACAAGGCCTCGACGGTTGCTGATGCGGAAAGCCGGTTCCGCTATCTTTTCGAAGATGTACCGGAGAGCCGGGAGGCGATGACGCCATGGCTGGAAAAGGTCGAGGCGAGCAAGGATCCGCTGTTCTATACGGTTATCGACAAGGCCAGCGGCAAAGTTGCAGGACGGCAAGCCTTGATGCGAATCGATCCGGCGCATGGCAGTATCGAGATCGGTAATATTTACTGGGGCCCGTTAATTGCACGCAAGCCTGCGGCCACGGAAGCGCAATATCTGTTCATGGAATATGCTTTCGACGTGCTTGGCTACCGGCGCTACGAATGGAAGTGCAATAATAGTAATGAACCTTCAAAGCGCGCTGCGGAACGGTTTGGCTTCACATTCGAGGGTATTTTTCGCCAGCATATGGTGCAGAAAGGCCAGAACCGGGACACAGCCTGGTATTCAGTGACGGACAAGGAATGGCCGACACTGAAAGCCGCCTATCAGGCCTGGCTTTCGCCTGACAATTTTGATGCCGAGGGACAGCAGATCAAGCGGCTGGAAGAGCTTCGGCTTGCTGCAAGATAAGCGTGCGTGGTTCGACAAGCTCACCATGAGGGAGATGGTGGGTTGCAAGGGCCTCAGCAATTTCTGCAGCCCGCTGCCTTCCTCATGGTGAGTCCTCCTGAGCTTGTCGAAGGGCGAACCACGCATATAAAGATTTGCCGGAATACTTGCTTTGCGACCGGATAGGGCTACAACGCCACTTATATCGAACTGAGTGGTGATGTTGATGGACCCGAAAACCCGAAATGCGGCTATAGCGGCAGCCTGTATCATGCTTGGTTTTGGCATTGTCGCTTATCTTATGCCGAACATGATGCTGGCAATTGGCGACAAGTCACCGCTGGCTGCCGGTATTTTCGCCCTCATTTTCGTTTTCGGTTTTTTCGTCGTGTTCTGGCTGCGCGCCAGAAGCCAGCGCCGCAATAATAATCAATAGGACAGCGAAGCCGTCAGAAGCAGCAAGCCAATCAGCACGATGAACAGTGCGCCACCAATTTCGATAACATTCTGAACCCGGCCCGAAAGCGCCGTTTCGCCGGATATGCGCAAGGCGACATTCTTGGCGGTGACGGCCAAAGTTGCCAGTATTGCCACCGTTATGAATGTGCCAAAGGCCATAGCGAAAACCGATAGAATTCCGCCCAGGACCAGACCGTTCAATAGCGAGAAAGTCAGAACAATCAGCGCGCCGGAACAAGGGCGCAGGCCAACGGCAATAATTGCTGCCCAAGCGGTTTTCCAGTTGAAATCACCGGAAATCATGGCTGGATCGGGTGCATGGCTGTGACCACAGGTTTCACAGACGTGGCCCGCCGCATGGGAATGGTCATGGCGGTGCGCATGGTGATTGTGATGGGCGTGACCGTGATGGGCGTGGTCATGGTGCGCGTGCCCGGCGTGGGCATGTGCATGTGCATGTGGGGCATTGGCAGCAAAAAGCCGTGGCACCTTGCGCCAGAGCAAGGTCAGACCAAAGGCCACTATCAGCGCGAAACTCGCCACTTCCATGACATGTGTTGCATCGTCCATGGACACAGTGGTGCCGCGGAGCACAAGAAACGTCAGACCGATAATGAAGATGGCTGTGAGAGCCTGCAACATGGACGAGGCGAAGGACAGAAAGACCCCGCGCTTCAAGGTCGTTTCATTGGCAACCATATAGGATGAAATGACAGCCTTGCCATGACCGGGGCCAACAGCGTGCAATATGCCGTAGAGAAAGGACAGGCCAACGAGAACTGAAGCTTGCCACGGGTCTTCACGCATGGCTTTGAGAGCCTTTGTCATGGCCAGATAAAAGGCGCGCTGCTGTGTATTGACCCAGAAAATGAGTTCGGCAAACGGGCCTGTCGGCTTCATCGCAACTTCATTCATACCGATGCCAAGCGAAGAGGTTTGCGCCAGAGCATGTCCGCCCAAGAGCGTGAGCGCAAGAAGCGCACAAAGCCAGATCGATTTCCGCATCATTTATCCTTTTACCCTTGGGAGGGGCATTCAATTTCAAGCCTTGTGGCAAAAATTTTCGTCATATCGGTGCCGGTGGGGTCGTTAAAAAAAGCGTCTGTCAATGTGCCCTGATTTTGCGCAATGGCTTCATCCGGATTTGGGCGGACCACTTTCTGCTTGCAAGTCGGGGGCAGTCCCGTGACATGCACATCCGAGTCGTTGACATAGTCGATGGCCGTATAAAATGTCGGATCATAGACGCCAAAGCTGGTTTTTGCGCCAAGCTTGAGCGGTTGTTTGGGGGCACTCTCAAAGATGATCAGTAACTGGTTGTTCTGGAAATCCGCGATCAGATGCTTTGGCGCTTCCATGACAACCTTCTTGTCATTGAGCTGGACGGACTGAAAATAGTCGAATTCGGAAATCGAGGCGTTGATGGTTTCTGCCAGTGACGCCAATTCTGCTTCGTCCAGCTTGAGGTCGCCATTCTTGTCGAATTCCACCAGGACGGTGCTGGAAAAAATATCGTCAAAGCGCCAGACATGGCCGAGCTTCTCAACGGTTCCGTCAGGTTTGATTGTAATGTCGAGCCGCGCTTCGGCAAAGACATGCGGATGGACATAGGCAGGCGTGGCAAGGGTCATGCCCAAAGCCAGGGTTGCCATGAAGACCGCGCGTTTTTGCTGCATGAATCGACCTTTGTTATTGTGGCACAGGACATCCCGAACTTGGCGAAATTGGGACGATATAACATTAAGCCCTGTGTTTTACACCTTACGGTTGTCCTTGAACCATTTTGCCAGGTAATCGACAAGCACGCGGACCTTGGCAGGCAGGTAGCGCCGGTGCGGGTAGACCGCATAAATACCCGCGTCCCGCATGGCGAATTCTTCAAGCACGGCTACCAGCTTGCCGCTGGCAATATCCGGCGCAGCGATAAAATCCGGCAGCATGGCAAAGCCAAGTCCCGCAAGAGCGGCACGACGCGCGGCGAGCGGACTGTTGATCTCGATTGGTCCGGACACCTGAACGGAAAGCATCGGTCCGCTTTCATTGTGAAACTGCCAGCTATTGCGCGAGCGATTATTGGTATCAACGATGCAGGGCAATGAGCCAAGCTGTTCCGGACGCTGAGGAACGCCAGTCTGTTCAATCAAAGCGGGCGAGGCGCAGGCAGTGACCCGAAACGGGGCAATGCGCTTGGCGATCAGCGATGAATCCTGCATGCGGGTGATGCGGATGGCGAGGTCGAAGCCTTCCTCCACCAGATCGACAAAGCGGTCATCGAGCCGAACATCCAGCGTTATATCCGGTTGTTCGGCGCAAAAATCGATAAGGCACTGGCCAATATCCGCATCGGCGAATGTGCGCGGCGCTGAAATCTTGATCCGACCCTTGATGTCGCTGCTGGTGTCGCGAACCGTTTCCTTCAGGTTTTCGACATCACGCAGAATTTCACTGGCGCGCTGGTAATAGGTGTGACCGGCTTCCGTCAGCGAAAATTGCCGCGTGGTGCGATTGAGAAGCAAGGCACCAAGCTCATCTTCCAGTTCACGTACATATTTGGACAGAAGTGCCTTGGAACGTCCGATTTTGCGCGCCGCTGCTGAAAACCCCTCTGCCTCCACGACATCGACATAGGCGCGCATGCGGGTGAGGGTGTCCATCAGCTTGCCCTTGCCGATTGGAGAATCGTGCGGCCAAGGCGGATGAGCGCCATGTCGCTGCCCTTCGGCCCAAGCAAGGAAATGCCAAATGGCGCGCCGTGAACCTGCCCGATCGGCAAAGTGATCTGCGGAAAGCCTGACAGGCCGGAAAGCATCAACAAGCGCAGGGCCTGTTCGCGATACGCCTGAAGTTCCTCAAAGGGCATTGCTGCCAGGGGTGCTGCACCGGGTACGGTCGGCATGATCAATACGCCATCGTCCTGCAACAGATCACCAAGCTCGCTGGTGAAAAGAGCCCGGCGCCTGGCTTGAGCCTGATAGGTTTCAAGATCAATGGCCGCAGCATATTCAAAGCGCTCTTTGACCTCAGGCCCCAGATTGCGATCCTTTTCAGATAGCCATGCTCCATGGGCGGCCCAAGCCTCAAAACCCTGAATCTGCCGGAAGCAAAGATAAAGGTCGTCCATGGATGCGGTTGACTGACGGGCAGAGCGGGCATGACCAAGATTGTCTGCGACCAGTCTGTACATTTGCCGGTAGGCGGCATCTTCTGCCTCGCCGACCAGAAGATGCTCCAATAGCGGGATGAAAAGTGGGCGGTTCAGCTTGAAGTCACTTTCGTCAGGCCCGAGCAGGACATTGCCGACTTTTTCATAAAGCTCAATGTCACGGGAAAACCAGCCAAATGTATCAAGGGTAGGTGCCAACGGCATCGTGCCTTCAAGCGAAATGCGTCCATGGCTGGTGCGCAGACCGATCAGACCGCAAAAGCTGGCGGGAGCGCGAATGGAGCCGCCCGTATCGGTGCCGGTGGCTATGCTGGCCAATCCGCCCGCAACTGCTGAAGCTGAACCCGACGAAGAGCCGCCAGTGACGCGATCGGGTGCTTTGGGATTTACCGGGTGAGGATAATGAGCATTTTGCCCCATGAGCGAGAAGGCCAGTTCGTCGGTTTGGGCCTTGCCAATGAACACCGCGCCAGCATCCAACAGCTTTTGGACGGCGGGGGCGGTGGTGTCGGCGCGTGGTGATTCGGTTTGTTTTTGCGTGTTTCCGCAGCCAGTAGGTAAACCGGCAACGTCAAATATGTCTTTGACCGCCAAAGTTTCACCGCTCAAGGGGCCATTGCCCGAAGAAAGGCTGACGGGCGGTAAATCCAAAAGGGCGTTCAGGGGCTTTGATATGGTCATCGTTCAAAGATTCTACGTGATTTCCCTCTGTTTGTTCAATGAATAAAAAACTTTGTCACAATCGATATTTGTCATTGATTGGACACATATTCCGCCTTATATCGCCCTTGCCCAAAGTCGCACGTGCCCATGGGTGTCCGCCGATCTTCATTATGGTGAGGAAACGGTATGGTACCTGGAACTAACCCCTCCAGTCAGCTTAGCAGCCAACTGCCAAAGCTGAGGACATCTGAAGCAACGACGGTGCGGGCCTAGTCGGTCTCTTTCGGCTGTCCAAAAGCCGAGAATTACTGAAGAGGCACACCTTCATTGCCGGTAGTGCGGATGGGAACATCCAAACCAAGGCAGACAAAGCGGATCGATGCCGATTGGCGCAGATCCACCGCCGCATGAACTCGTCCGTGTTTTCAGCATCTCCAAAGGCTGGCTTCGCGGGGGATGGATTCATGCACTTTGTCCTCAGCAGTTTCGACGGGCGAGTCCCGGGAAATTGCACCTGCTTGAGCGGCCATACCAGCCGCTATGGAATTGGAGCATAACATGGCTACGCAGCGCATTATCGACTTCATCAATACCCGACGCCCGAACGGCCCCTGCATGGTGCTCGATCTCGATGTCGTGCGCGAAAATTTCCACAATTTCGAAATGGCCTTGCCAGAGTCGAAGATTTTTTATGCGGTGAAGGCAAACCCTGCGCCGGAAATTCTGCGTCTGCTCAGCAATCTCGGTTCCAGTTTCGACACGGCATCGGTTGCCGAAGTCGAAATGGCGCTTGATGCCGGTGCCACTGCAGATCGTATTTCCTTTGGCAACACGATCAAGAAAGAGCGCGATATTGCCCGCGCCTTCGAACTTGGTATTCGCCTCTTTGCTGTTGATTGCGTCGAGGAAGTCGAAAAAGTAGCCCGTGCTGCTCCCGGCGCGCGCGTGTTCTGCCGCGTTCTTACCGATGGTGCCGGCGCCGAATGGCCGCTGTCGCGCAAGTTCGGCTGCGTGCCTGCAATGGCCGTCGATGTACTTCGTTCCGCCCAGCAGCTTGGCCTCGAAAGCTATGGCGTTTCCTTCCATGTCGGTTCGCAGCAGACAGATCTTGCTGCATGGGATCGTGCGCTCGGCGATGCCAAGGAAGTATTCGATGCGCTTGCCAAGGAAGGCATTACGCTGAAAATGGTCAATATGGGCGGTGGTTTCCCAACCCGTTACCTCAAGGATGTGCCAACTGCACAGGCCTATGGCCAGGCCATTTTCCAAGCACTGAGCAAGCATTTCGGCAACCGCCTGCCAGAGACAATCATCGAGCCGGGCCGTGGCATGGTTGGTAATGCCGGTGTCATCAAGGCCGAGGTCGTGCTCGTGTCGAAGAAGGCCGCCAATGACAATGTGCGCTGGGTCTATCTCGATATCGGCAAGTTCGGCGGTCTGGCCGAGACGATGGATGAGGCAATCCGCTATCAGATCACCACGCCGCGCGATGGCGATGTTTCCGAGCCATGCGTTCTTGCTGGCCCGACCTGCGACAGTGCCGATGTGATGTACGAAAAGAACCCCTATCCGCTGCCGATCTCGCTGACTATTGGCGACGAAGTGCTGATCGAGGGAACTGGCGCTTACACCACGACCTACTCGGCTGTTGCGTTCAATGGCTTCGAGCCACTCCGATCATACGTAATTTAAGCGACCTTTGATAAGTTCACCCTGATGGGTATCTGATGTGATTTTCTCCGCTTCCGGTGCTCATGGACAAGAAAGTCCACTGCGCTCCGGTTCTCGAAAACCGCACCAGCTCCCTCATCAGGCAGAACTCTCAAAAGGTCTCTCGTCCCCGCATAGCGTGATGACGCATCCTTATGATTGATTGGTCAAGACAATGAACGCCGCAGAATATATCGAACAAAATCTGCACCCTGATGGATTGCAGGCTTTCACTATCCGCAATGAAACCGCGCAGGACGAAAAAGCCCGCGAGGCTCTGCTCGACCGTGCGATGGGCGAGGGACGCCGCCGGAAATCTTCTGAAAAGCTCCGGCGCGGACGCTTGCCTGCGCAAGGGTTGACTTTTGTTGCGCATGGCAATGATGGCGCTTTGCTGGGCACTGTCCGGCTTTGGGACATTCAGGCGGGACATAATGCATCAGGCAAACCCGTGCGCGCCTTGCTGCTCGGACCATTGGCTGTCGAACCAACGCTCAAGGGCCACGGAATCGGTGCTGCACTCATGCGCCACGCAACTGCAGAAGCCGCGCGCCTCGGTCATGGTGCGGTTCTGCTCGTGGGTGATCCGGAATATTACGTGCGTTTCGGATTTGACGGCACGAAGACGGCCGGTCTTGCGATGCCGGGGCCTGTTGAGCGCCATCGCTTTCTGGCGCTGGAACTGAAAGCCGGACATCTTGACGGTGCGCATGGCCTGTTGACTGCCAAGGGCAAGCGCTCTTCTGCTATCAGAATATTGCCGGTGGCAATGCGCTTTTCGAGGTAAACACTAATCCCGCTTATTGTCACTCGGTGAAATAAGCGGGATTTTTTACATTTGCAGCAAGCTCCTGCGTGGTTCGACGGGGCTCACCATGAGGAAGGTGGCTGGCTGCAAAATAGTCATCAACGCCAAAGAATATGGCTCCCTGCAATCAATTACTTTCCTCATGGTGAGCCCTCCTGAGCTTGTCGAAGGGCGAACCACGCACAATGGTCGTGCCAGTGGGATTTACGATTTTATAAAACTTCGGATCGCGGCGATCTCACTCTGCTGGATTTCATGGCCGCCGGGGTGCCAGGCAAGCTCAGTCTCCACACCCTGTGCAATCAGATAATCGGCAAAGTCCTGCGTCAATGAAGGTGGGCAGATAGGGTCACGCTGTCCGGCGGTGATCAGCACACGCTTGCCCGCAAGACCCTGTTGGGGGCCAGGCTGCCATGGGATTAGCGGATGCATCAGCACAGCGTCATTGAACAGGCCCGGATGTTTCAGCATGATCGAGGCAAGAATGTTTGCACCATTGGAATAGCCAAGGCCGATAACCCTGGATGGCCGTGCCTCGATCTTGCGGGCACGAATGAAATCCGCCATCGCATCAGTGCGCATAGCAAGATCGTCCATGTCATAAACGCCTTCGCCAGTCCGTCGGAAAAAGCGAAATGCGCCATGTTCTGATACGTCTCCGCGCGGCGCGATAATGCCAGCATCCGGCAGCAATTGCCTTCCGAAGTCGAAGAACTGGTTTTCGTCGCCTCCTGTGCCATGAAAGACAAACAGCAAGGGCTGGCCCGGGTGTTCGGCAAGATGAGTGCGATTCTGATAGCTATTGACTGACATGGATGACCTTTCCGTCCGGTCTGCTTGTATCCGGTTCGTTTGATGACTTTATTGCCCCAATATGGGTACTGGGCCAACGAAAAGAAGCTCTGACTATTGGATGGATTGTCTACCAGATGAAGACAGTGTACCGGATCTGCCATATGTTGGCGTTTTCTGTCCGCTTTTCGTCCGGTTCATGCGTATCGGCCTGTCATATCAAGCTTTATTCTTATAGTATCAACAGACAGGAGAATCCGAAAATGTCCGCCAACACAGCGCTAATCGTTATTGACGTGCAAGAATCATTCCGCCACCGCGATTATTGGAACGAGGCAGAAGCCCAGCCTTTTATCGCCAATATTCAGCGTTTGATTGATGGGGCAAAGGCAAAGGGCCTGCCTGTAGTGCGGATTTTTCACGTTGATGGCGATGGTCCATTTGCGCTGGATTCCGGCTTTATCAAGCCACTGGCACCCGTCTCATTTAATGCCGATGCCGTGTTCAACAAATCCCGCCATAGCGCCCTTGTCGGGAGCGGGCTTGACGTGTGGTTGATCGAAAACGGCATCCGCAAAGTGTTGATAGCCGGTATCCGCACGGAGCAGTGCTGTGAGACGACGACGCGCCATGCATCAGATTTGGGTTATGAGGTGGAGTTTGTCTCCGAAGCAACGCTGACCTTTGCCATGACACATCCCGATGGCCGCATATTCAGCGCTGATGAAATCAAGGCTCGTACCGAACTGGTTCTTGCCGGTCGCTTTGCGCAGATTGTTACGGTTGACGAGGCCTTGAGCGGAGCAGAACGCGCGATGGCCGCATGAGTATAATTGAACCAAGAAATATCGATGTTCTGGTGGTGGTGCCCGCAAGGGCACTGCTCCTGGACATTGCTGGGCCAGTGGAAGTGTTGCGCAAGGCGAATTTCGATCAGGATTCGGTGCGCTTCAATGTGCGTTATGTCGGCCCGCTCGCTCATGTCACTACATCCATCGGGCTGACTATAAGCGGGATAGAGCCATTACCGGAGAATGTTCCGGCCGATGCCATGATTGTGCTTGCAGGTGATACGACGACGCTGCTGGACACTCCGGCGACTGCCCATGCGGAAGTGCAGGGCCAAGGGGATAAAGATATTATTGACTGGCTGCAGGCACACTTCGTCGGCACGCAAAAACTGGTGACGATCTGTTCAGGTGCCTTGCTTGCAGGACGCGCGGGTCTTCTCGATGGATATGCTTGCACCACTCATTTCGGCTTAGTCGATGAACTGCGTGAAAAGGTGCCCACGGCACGGGTTTTTGACAACCGGCTTTATGTCGAAGACGGCAATCGTTATTCAAGCGCCGGTATCACGGCAGGGATTGATCTGATGCTGCATCTTGTCGGGCAAATTGCCGGGCCTGCCTGCGCCGTCGCCGTTGCACGCTATCTGGTGGTTTATCTGCGGCGCAGCGGCTCTGATCCGCAATGGTCGCCCTGGCTTGACGGGCGCAATCACATTCATCCCGCGATTCACCGCGTTCAGGACAAGCTTGCGGCTGATCCGGCACAGAATTGGACGTTGCAGTCGCTTTCTGACATCGCGGCAACAAGTCCACGGCACCTCTCACGCCTTTTCAACGAACACACAGGAATGAGTATTCCCGAATATCTCAACCGCCTGCGAGTCGCTTTGGCGCGGGAGATATTGAGCAATACGCGGCTGGATATGGAAGGGGTGGCAGATCGCACCGGGTTTGCGTCGGCAAGGCAATTGCGCCGGGCATGGGGGCGGATTCATGCTGCTCCGCCCAGTAGTGCAAGATTGCCGTGATGCGAACGGCAATCCCCATTTCTATTGAGGTTATCTATTCTGCTGCATGGGTGCTGTGCGTGGTTCGACAAGCTCACCATGAGGGAGGTGGTTTGATTGCAAGAACTGTATTCGGCCAAGATGAGTATATTTTGCAGTCAACAACATTCCTCATGGTGAGCACCGTCGAACCACGCACTGATAATATTGCAAGCCCGTTCATTGCTAGCTCATGAACGTGTCGAACAATATTATAGAAACTGATTAAGCATCGGACCAAGGACCATGGAAATCGCCTTCTTCCCCAAGGCGTTTGAAGCCATGCGCACCGAAGAAATCACGCTGCGCCTGAATGAGATTGGCTGTGCCGCGTGCCTGCCGGAACCCATCGAAATAGTTGAGGGCAGCGGAAAGTGCCGGAACGGGCAGACCAGCGAGCGAGGCCTCGGCAACGATCTTGCGTAAGGATTTGGAGCCTGACTGCATGCGCTCGACAAAGGCCGGGACCAGCAGAAGATTGGTGCCTTCACTGCCTTCGAAAGCGGCTGCAATCTGATCGAGGAATTGCGAGCGGATGATGCAGCCTGCGCGCCAGATGCGGGCAGTGGTTGCAAGGGGGATGTCCCAGCCGCGTTCCTTTGATGCGCCTGCCATGACATCGAAGCCTTGCGCATAGGCCGCAATCTTGCCAGCAAGCAAGCCCTGTTCCAGTGAATCGATAAATGCCTGGCTGCCATCGGAGAGTTTGGTCATGCCAAGATCGCCATAGGCCTTTGCGGCTTCGCCCCGCTGCTCGACCATGGACGAGATCGAACGGGCGGCAACCGCAGCTTCAATGCCGGTGGCCGGAATGCCCAGCATCTGCGCTTCAATAGCCGCCCAGCGGCCAGTGCCTTTTTGACCGGCGCTATCGAGAATGACATCGACGGCAGGCTTGCCGGTCTTCTTGTCAGTGGCGAGCAGAACCTTGGCGGTGATTTCGATGAGATAGGAGTTCAGCGGGCCTTCATTCCATTTGTGGAAAATCCTGCCAATAGCCTCGGATGAAAGACCAAGGCCATCGCGCAACACGCCATAGACTTCAGCAATCATCTGCATGTCGGCATATTCAATGCCGTTATGGATCGTCTTGACGAAATGACCGGCCCCATCGGGGCCGAGCAGGGCTGAACAGGATTCGCCTTCGTATTTTGCAGAAATTGCCGTTAAAACCGGCTCAATGCGGGCATAGGATTCAGGCGTGCCACCAACCATGATCGACGGGCCATGACGCGCACCTTCTTCACCGCCGGAAACGCCCATGCCGACAAATGTCGGATCGTTCGCACCCAGTTCCGCCAGACGGCGTACCGTGTCATGGAAGTTTGCATTGCCTGCATCAATAATAATATCTTCCTTGGCAAGGAAGGGTTTGAGCGCGGCAATCTGCTCGTCAACGGCCTCGCCAGCCTTGACCATGAGAATGATAGGACGCGGCGCGCGGATGTTTTTGGCCAGATCCTCAAGCGTTTCGCACGCGATGATCTTGTCCTGTAGCTCGCCTGCTTCGGTATAAAACTCGTTTGTTTTGGCAACGGTTCTGTTGAAAACCGCAACGCGATAACCGTTCTCGGCGATATTCAGCGCCAGATTGGCACCCATGACGCCGAGGCCGATCAATCCGATGTCAGCTTGCTGCATGATTTTGGTCCTTACACATTCAATAGGGCATAGTGCGATAATTTCATCCGGATGAACGGCACAGGTGCCTTTTTCGAGTCCGGGACAGCATTAGTATATCAATGAGCGTCGGCGGCAATGGTTTGTCCTCGAGAAAATCTAACTATCGCGCAATTGCTCCAGATCGCGGATGCGATTTGCACTGCTTTGCTCAAGCTTACGCGTGACTTCCGCAATCAAAGTTTCTGCGATGAGAAAGAGTGCGGCGGACGAATCCCAAGGGGAGGGCACAGCGGTCCGACCAGCGATGACATGGCGGGCGAAACGCGCGATCGGAGAGAGCCATTGGTCGGTGACGAGCACGATCTCCACGCCGCGCGCCTGCGCCTTTTCGGCAAACTGCAACAGACTATCCTGATAGCGGCGGATATCGAAAATGAGCAGCACATCTTTCTTGCCCATATCGATTAATTGATCGCGCCAGTGGCTTTCCTGCCCCGTTAGATGCGTGACCCCGGGCCGGACGATCTTGAGATGCGCTGCCATATAGGTGGCGATGGGATCAGTGAAGCGTCCGCCGAGGAGGTAGAGGCGGGCGCGATTGCGGCTCAGTGCATCCGTCACGTCATCAAGCTGCTGCGCTGAAAGATGCTGGAATGTTTCGCGGATGTTCTCAATTGCCGCTTCCATGAGTGGAAACGTTACATCACCCTTTGGTCGCTGGATGGTGGCTGTGCGATTCCACGGCGATTGCACCTGTGCTGCTAGTTCCTCTTGCAGGGCGCTCTGGAACTCCGGATAGCTGTGAAAGCCAAGCCGTGAGACGAAACGCAGGATGGTTGGCGAGGATACACCAGCCTGACCTGAAAACTCAGCAACAGTTCTCAAGCCAATGAGCGGATAATTGGCAATAAGCGTTTGCGCCGCCCTGCGCTCCGAGGCTGGCATCGCGTCAATCTTTTCTGCGATCAGCTCGGAAATGCTGGTGCTCATGTCTGTTTCCCCGGTCCGAATTTTGAAACGTAAATTTCCGATTTGACAATTTTGATTGTTATGTATCAAATCATACGAGAGTGGAAATAAAAACATAAAATGTAACGTAAAGTACAGTTTGCCGAAAAGGGCAAAAATGGGCCGGACCATAGCGAGCGGTGCGCCGCAGGCAGTGACGAAAGAGTGGGCTCCCGTTCGGGTAACGAATCCGGATGGCGCGGGCCCATGCATCATTCTTTGCGACCACGCGTCCAATTATGTGCCGGACGGTTTCGGCACTCTCGGATTGCAGGATAGCGATCTTCGAAAACATATTGCCTGGGATCCAGGTGCGCTTGGTGTCAGTGCCGCCATGAGCAGACTGCTTGATGCGCCGCTTGTCGAATGCTGCGTATCTCGCCTGATCATTGACTGCAATCGCCCGCTGGATGCGCCAGACCTGGTGCCATCGCTGAGCGAATCGACGATTATTCCGGCCAACGAGAATCTCAGCGAAGCGGCGCGGCAGGAGCGTATCGAACTCTCGCACAGACCTTACCACGCGGCGATTGAGCGTTTGGTGCGCGAACGCAAGCAGGCGGGGCTGCCAGATCCCGTTTTCGTGGCGGTCCACAGCTATACGCCGGTCTATCGCGGTGTGACGCGTCCCTGGCATATCGGAATCATCCACGATGCCGATGAGAGGCTTTCTGCACCCCTTATCACCGTATTGAAGCGTGATGAAACTTTGAGCATAGGGGACAACGAACCCTACTCTCCTGCCGACCGCGTTTATTACACGCTCGAGCGTCACGCCCGGGCGGCAGGCTATCTATGTGTGATGGTCGAACTACGCAATGACCTGATCACCAATGCGCATGAGGAAAAACACTGGGGCGAAAAACTTGCTCTGATCTTACAGGAAACCTTGGGGAAGAATTGAATAGTCCGCCATTATGCGGCGGTCGGGCATGCACTCACAGTCAATTGAACATCAATTAAAGGGGATAATCATGGCAAGTGCAGACAATAAAAAGGTAGTTGGGAGTGTCGCGTACCAAACGCGCGACAAGCAATATTTCGAGAAGCGCCAGCTCATTCGACATGCGAATGTATGGCACCTTTGGGCCCTCGGGGTAGGCGCCGTCATTTCAGGTCATTTTTCGGGCTGGAATGGGGGCCTGCTTCAGGGCGGATGGGGCGGTATGTTCATCGCCACGATCATCATTGCCATCATGTATCTTGGTTTGACCTTCGCTATTGCGGAAATGTCTCCCGCCCTGCCTCACACGGGCGCAGCCTATTCGTTCGCACGGACCTCGATGGGGCCTTGGGGCGGGTTTCTGACCGGTCTGGCGGAGAATGTTGAATATGTTCTGACACCAGCGGTGATTGTGTTCTTCATCGGCTCTTACCTGACTGGGATATTCGGCACGTCAGCGGAGTTTCAGCCCGTCTGGTGGGTTGCGGCCTATATTGTTTTTCTGGCTCTCAACATATGGGGTGTTGCCCTGTCATTCCGTGTGACGCTGATTGTGACCATCCTTGCGCTTGCGTGTCTGGTGGTCTTCTGGATATCGGCTATCGGACATATGGACTTCTCCCGCTGGGCGATGAATATCGGACCTGGCGGTGTCGAGCTTCCGGAAGGAAACGGACCGTTTCTTCCCAACGGCATTACGGGCGCACTTGCAGCTCTGCCATTTGCTGTCTGGCTGTTTCTTGCGATCGAGCAGTTGCCACTTGCTGCGGAAGAATCCATTGATCCAAAGCGCGATATGCCCAAAGGGATCATTTTCGGCGTTCTGACGCTGGTCGTTTCCGCTTTCGCAATCCTGACTTTCAATCCTTCTGTGGTCGGGATCGGGGCTTTTGCACTCGGCTCATCGGGTGAACCATTGCTGGACGGCTTTAAGGCCATCTATGGCGAAGGCATCGCCAAAGGCCTTGCTCTTGTGGCTGTGCTCGGGCTGATCGCATCATTCCACACCATCATCTTTGCACAGGGGCGCCAAATATTTTCGCTAAGCCGTGCCGGTTATTTTCCTACGGTTCTGTCGGTCACGCATGGCACACGCAAGACACCGCATGTTGCCATGATAGCCGGTGCTGCTCTGGGCTTGCTGGTGATCCTCAGCCTCTGGTTCCTGCTCGGTTCCGAGCGTGGCGGTGCTGCCATTGGTTTCACGCTGCTGAACATGGCTGTCTTTGGAGCGATGCTTAGCTACATCATGCAGGCTGTATCCTTCATCCTGCTGCGCAAAAACTATCCGCATATCGAACGGCCATTCCGTAACCCGTTCGGTATTACGGGTGCCGTGCTCACGATCATCATCGCGATTGTGACGCTCTACTTCCAGTTAACCGATCCGGTCTACCGACAGGGTATTTTGGGTGTCGCTGTCTGGTTCGCAGTGTTCATCGCTTACTTCGCCTTTATCGGACGGCACAAACTCATCCTGTCACCGGAAGAAGAGTTCGCGCTCGAACATGTCGAAACGGCCTGACAGGCTATAAATAAAGCTGCGCCCGGAACAGGCCGGACGCAGCATCATCGCTCCACTTGCTCTATCGAGGAAAAAATGCCCGGACATTGGACCTTTGACGAACTGAAAAGCCGCGTAAGCAGCGGTGAAATCGATACAATTCTGGCCTGTTTCGTCGATATGCAGGGCCGATTGATCGGCAAGCGCTTTCACGGCAGCTTCTTTGTTGAATCCGCACATGACGAAACGCATGGCTGCAACTATCTGCTCGCCAATGATATCGATATGGAGCCGGTGCCGGGCTATAAGGCGGCAAGCTGGAAACAGGGTTATGGCGATTTTGTCATCAAGCCTGATCTTACGACTATTCGTCATATTCCGTGGTTGGAAAAATGTGCTCTGGTGCTATGCGATATTCTCGATCATCACCATCATGAAGACCTTTCGCATTCGCCGCGCGCCATTCTCAAACGGCAGCTCGCGCGGCTGAAGGATCGCGGTTATCTGGCCTATTTTGCTTCAGAGCTTGAGTTCTATCTTTTCGACGAGACCTATGAGACCGCGCGAGCAAAAAACTGGAAGGGCATGGCAACAGCTTCGCCCTATATCCAAGATTACGTGATCCAGATGACGACCAAGGAAGATGCGGTGATGCGCGCCATCCGCAATGGTTTGTTTGATGCGGGTATTCCAGTTGAAAACTCCAAGGGAGAATGGGGGCCGGGTCAGGAAGAAATCAATGTGCGCTATGCCGAAGCGCTGGAAATGGCCGACCGCCATGTGGTCATGAAAAATGGCTGCAAGGAAATCGCCACCCAGATGGGCAAGGCGATCACCTTCATGGCGAAGTATGATTATGCACTTGCTGGCAGTTCGAGCCATGTCCACAACTCATTGTGGAGCGCAGACGGCAAGACGCCGCTTTTCTATGACAAGAACGCGGAATATACCATGTCGCCTTTGATGCGGCAGTGGGTGGCCGGGCAGCTGAAATATGCCGATGATTTCACCTATTTTCTCGCGCCCTACATCAATTCCTACAAGCGCTTTCAGGCCGGTACATTCGCGCCAACAAAGAGCGTCTGGAGCCTTGATAATCGCACGGCGGGCTTTCGACTGTGTGGGGAGGGTTCAAAAGCCATTCGCATCGAGTGCCGGATCGGCGGGGCTGACCTTAATCCATATCTCGCTTTCGCGGGGCTGATTGCATCTGGCCTCGCTGGTATTGATGAGAAGCTGGAACTGGGCAAGCCATTTCAGGGTGATGCCTATGGCGGGGCAAAACTGCGCGAAATTCCGAAGACATTGCGCGAGGCAACCGATACGCTGGCGCGTTCAAAAATGCTCAAGGAAGCGTTGGGTGAGGACGTCGTCGAGCACTATGTCCACACGGCAAAATGGGAACAGTTTGAATATGATCGCCGCGTGACAGATTGGGAGTTGCATCGCGGCTTCGAACGGTATTGAAGAACTGAAAATAGAGAAGGCCCCTCCCTGCTGCTACGCAGCTTCCCTCCCCACAAGGGGGAGGGACGTTGGAGCCAAGTTTGAGAATTTCCAAACTTGACGATTACAGGGACGACAGGCTCAACGTCTTACCAAAGCGACGGGGAGGGGCTCTAAAAAACGAAAGTACGAGGTTTTGATATGGCCGAAACGGTCAAGCTGATTACGCCCATTGATGGCACTGTTTATGCCGAGCGCCCGATCGCCAGCGACAAGGCGATTGATGCGGCTGTTGAATCTGCCAAACAGGCTCAAGGCCA
Source organism: Phyllobacterium sp. K27 (assembly GCF_054796155.1). Lineage (NCBI taxonomy): Bacteria > Pseudomonadati > Pseudomonadota > Alphaproteobacteria > Hyphomicrobiales > Phyllobacteriaceae > Phyllobacterium > Phyllobacterium sp. K27. The sequence goes on from NZ_CM139240.1 coordinate 1,347,730, forward strand.
ATGGGCCCAGACCAGCATTGCCGAGCGCGGGCGGCTTTGTCTTGCAGCACTCGATGCATTGCTGGCCATGAATGACGAAATCGTGCCGGAAATTGCCTGGCAGATGGGCCGCCCCGTTCGTTACGGTGGTGAAAAAGGCGGCGTTGAAGAACGCACGCGCTATATGGTCAAGATTGCCGAGCAGGCGCTTGCGCCTATCGTCGAAAATGATAGGCCGGGCTTCCGCCGCTACATCAAGCATGTGCCGCTTGGCGTCGTCATGGTCATTGCGCCGTGGAATTATCCCTATCTCACAGCGGTCAATACGATCATTCCTGCACTGATGGCAGGCAATAGCGTGATCCTGAAACATGCGGCGCAAACCTTGCTGGTCGGCGAAAGATTCGCGCAAGCATTTGAGAAGGCCGGACTGCCAAAAGGTGTGTTTCAGAACATCGTGCTTGGCCATGCACAGACGGAAAAATTATTGGCTTCCGGCCGTATTGATCATGTGAATTTCACCGGATCAGTTGGAGGTGGTCGCGCCATCGAAAAGGCGGCAGCAGGCACGTTCATGACATTAGGGCTGGAGCTTGGTGGCAAAGACCCGGCCTATGTGCTGCCGGACGTTAATCTGGATCATGCGGTTGCCAATCTTGTTGACGGTGCGTTTTTCAACTCCGGTCAATGTTGCTGCGGGATCGAGCGCATCTATGTGCATGAAAAAGTCTATGACCAATTTGTTGACGGCTTTGTTGATCTGACCAAGCAGTATGTAGTGGGCAATCCGCTGGATCAAGCGACGACAATGGGGCCAATGGCGCAGACGCGCTTTGCCGAACTCATCCGTGAACAGAAGGCAGAGGCGCTTCGCAAGGGGGCGAAGGCCCATGTCAATATGACTGTCGCAAACGACAAGGCGGGTTCGCCCTATCTTGCTCCGGAAGTGCTGACCAATGTCGATCATCAGATGAGCGTTATGCGCGAGGAGAGCTTCGGGCCAATTGTTGGCATCATGAAAGTGCGCAATGACGAAGAGGCTGTTGCCTTGATGAATGATAGCCCTTATGGCCTGACGGCCTCGCTATGGACGACCGATACGGATCACGCGGCTTTGATCGGGGACCGGATTGAAACCGGTACTGTGTTCATGAATCGCTGCGATTATATCGATCCGGCGCTGGTATGGACCGGCGTTAAAGACACGGGCAAAGGGGCGGCCATGTCAGCCATTGGATATGGCAATCTGACGAGACCAAAATCTTACCACCTGCGCGAAGAGATTTAACAAGCATTGGAATTGTGCGTGGTTCGACAAGCTCACCATGAGGGTTGTGAGTGGGCTACAATAGAAGAAGGCGGAGTTGCCAATCTTTGCAAGCTATCCACCATCCTTATGGTGAGCTTGTCGAGCCCGAAAGATCAATATGCCAACCGTAGAGACATAATATGAGCCAGCTTATTTCCAAATGGAACTATCCCACCACAGTGCGTTTTGGCGCAGGGCGCATCAAGGAATTGCCGGAAGTTCTCGAAGCGACCGGGATCAAAAATCCGCTTTTCGTTACCGATCCGGGGCTGGCCAAACTGCCGGTCGTGGCAAGCACGTTGAAAATTCTGGACGATGCCAAAATTCCCTATGGCGTCTTTTCGGATGTGAAGCCCAATCCTGTTGAATCCAATCTGACGGCGGGTATCGCAGTGTTCAAAGAGGGCAAACATGATGGCGTCATCGCATTTGGTGGCGGCTCGGCGCTGGACCTTGGCAAGCTGATCGCCTTTCAGGCAGGGCAGACGCGTCCAATCTGGGATTTCGAGGATATTGGTGATTGGTGGACCCGCGCCAATAGCGATGTGATCGCGCCGATTATTGCCGTGCCAACGACTGCTGGAACCGGCTCGGAAGTTGGCCGCGCGGGCGTTGTAACCAATGAAGCGACGCACACCAAGAAGGTGATTTTTCACCCCAAGCTTCTGCCGGCAATTGTTATCGCTGATCCTGAGCTATCTGTGGGTATGCCTGCCTTTGTTACTGCGGGTACAGGCATGGATGCCTTGGCCCATTGTCTCGAAGCCTATTGCGCACCGGGCTATCACCCCATGGCCGATGGCATTGCCGTTGAGGGTATTCGGCTCGTCTTCGAGAATCTGCCTAATGCCTATGTCAATGGCAGCGATTTGACGGCGCGTGCGCATATGATGAGCGCGGCAGCCATGGGCGCAGCTGCCTTCCAGAAGGGGCTCGGCGCAATCCATTCGCTGTCGCATCCAATTGGCGCGCTCTATGACACGCATCACGGTATGACCAATGCTGTATTCATGCCTTATGTGCTCGCCTTTAATCGCGGCGCTATCGAAGAGCGCATCGTACGGCTCGCCAATTATATCGGTATCAAGGGCGGGTTTGACGGTTTTGCCAAGGCGATTTTGGACTTGCGCACCCAGCTGAAAGTTCCGCATACCTTGCCGGGTCTGATCAAGGATCTGGACATGGATGATGCGCGCAAGGAATTGATTGCCGATATGGCAATTGTCGATCCAACGGCGGGAGGCAACCCTGTCGAACTGACCAAACAAGCAGCGCTCAAGCTGCTGGACGAGGCAATCAAGGGATAGCCCAAAAGCGAGTCTTGAGAGTCAAATTAAAAGGGCGCTGGAAACGGCGCCCTTTTTGCATTCGGATACTTAGAGCCTTTCTTGCTTAAATAGAAACAGAACTGCTTCTATTTAAGCAAGAAAGGCTCTAATGCCTCGACGAAAGTCGTATATTTTTGTGACAAAGCAAATGTTACAGCAGTTGTTTTAAAGTGGAGCCAGAGGGCGCTCATGTATGAGGCTGACAAGACTTTGCCAAGGTGGATACAGTTTGCAGTTTGCGTAGGTTTTCCTATGGTCGTAGCAAGCTGGTTTTACTACGCAGGCGAGCCCGATAATATCATCCTGATAAAGGCCCTTGTTTCCCTGATCTGGATCGTGTGGGCTGTAGGTTTGTGCAGAGAAACACCTGATCTGTCGCTGTTTCTCACAAAGCCATTCCTTGACGTTTTGACATTCTGGCTTATCGAAAGCCTTATGCTGTCGGCTTGGCTCACAATTGTTCTGTGGCAAGCCGATCAACCTGTTGAAGAATCGCTATGGACGTTCGGTGTACAGTTTGCGGTCTTTTTTATAATGATGTCGCTGTTCAGTTATTTACGACGAAAGTAGGTAACTGGACATAAGGACGAGACCTCATCATAGAAACCATTCTTGGATACAGGCAGTTCCTATTGCCCCAAGAGCAGCATGTCCTTTGCGGCAAGGCTGACTTTCACGCTTTCGCCGGGTGACGGGGGAGGCGCGCTCGGATTGTTGAACGTGTCGAAGGAGACGGTGTTTTCGCCGAGGGACGCGCGGATGCGGATGACCGAGCCAAGGAAATGCACGCTGTTGATCTTGCCGTCCAGGGTGGTTTCGCGCTTGTCGGTTGCTTCGCCAAGGCTGACAGCTTCAGGGCGCACGGCTAGAGAAATTTTGTCACCGACCTTGTGATTGGCAATCTTCTGGCCAATCATCACATCCTTGCCATCAATTGCAATAATTCCGGCTGCAGCATCGCGAACAGTGGCGTCAAGCGTATTCAAGGTGCCAACGAACGAAGCGACGAAACGCGATGATGGATGGTTGTAAATCTCGAATGGCGCGCCGACCTGTTCGGCCTTGCCTTCATACATGACGACAATACGGTCTGAGATGGACAGCGCTTCTTCCTGATCATGTGTTACGAAGATGGTGGTGATACCAAGCTCGCGTTGAATGGCGCGGATTTCCTCGCGTAGTGAAACGCGAATCTTGGCGTCAAGCGCGGACAGGGGTTCGTCCAGCAAGAGCACCTGTGGCTTTGTAGCCAGCGCGCGGGCAAGCGCGACACGCTGCTGTTGGCCGCCTGAAAGCTGGTAAGGATAGCGGTCCGCCAGATGATCGAGTTTGATCAATGAGAGCATTTCATGCACGGTGGCATTAATTTCCGCTTGCGGTTTCTTGGCAACCTTCAACCCGAAAGCGACGTTCTGTGCCACTGTCATGTTGGGAAATAATGCATAGGCCTGAAACACCATGCCGATATTGCGCTGGTTCGGTTTGAGGTTCACCACGTCCTGACCGCCGATACTGATCGTGCCCGATGTCGGCGTTTCGAAGCCGGCTACCATGCGTAGCACTGTGGTCTTGCCGCAACCGCTTGGGCCGAGGAAGGAAACAAACTCGCCCTGCTCTATATCCAGATTAAAGTCATGGACGACTGTAGTCGCTCCGAAATTCTTTTTTAAATGGCTGATTGTGAGAAATGACATTGTTTCTATCCGGTCTTAGCGCTTGGTGGCGGCGAGGGATTTATTGAGGCGGGTGACGACCTGAATGAGACCCATACAAACCCAAGTGATTGCAAAGGAAATGACAGCCAACGCAGCGGGCTCATAGGCGCGGTTTGCACCGATAAGCTGCAGGAAGGGTCCAAACGCAGGACGATTGAGCAGCGCAGCCATGGTGAATTCGCCAATAACGATGGCGAAGGTGAGAAAGGCGCCGGAAAGCACGGCAACCAGAACATTGGGAAGGATGACGCTCCACATGATCTTTATCCGGCTTGCACCAAGGCTCTCTGCGGCTTCCGTCATGGTGCGGATGTCGATGGCGCCGAGACCCGTATCGACGGCACGGTACATATAGGGGAGCGCCAGCATCGTATAACCGAAGACCAGCAATATATTCGTGCCCATGGCAGAGCCGGTCAAAGGCAGGAATGACGAGGTGTTATAAAGGCGGATATAGCCGAACACGACGACAATCGCCGGAATAACAAGCGGCAGCAGCGTGATGAATTCAAGGAACGGACGCCAGCCGGGGAGCCGCAGGCGTACCCAATAGGCTGTGGGAACAACCAGCACAATACCAACGACGATGGTGACCAGCGCCATGACGATGGAATAGGCGAAGGTGGCCTGAAAGCGCGGATCGCTGAGGATAACCCAATAGGCGTCGAGCGAGTATACGCCGCGACGCATGCGCAGTGAAAATTCCAAGGTGCCGATAAGTGGCACTACGAAATAGATGATGCCAAAAGCAAGCGCGATCCATGACCAGAAACGATTGGTTTTCATTTAAGCCACCGTTCGCTGCGTGCGCGCATCCAGATGTAAATGCCATTGGAAACGCCGGTAATAACAATCATGCCGAACGCCAGCGCATAGCCTAAATGAGGGTCTTGCAAGACGTCACCGCGGATCTGGGCGAAGAGCACGATCGGCACGATGCTCAGGGATGAGCCAGTCAGTGCATAGGCAGTCGCAATAGCACCGAACGAATTGGCAAACAGCAGAAGCATGGTGCCCAGCAGTGCCGGCCAGAGAATCGGAAAAGCGACCATGCGCCAATATTGCGGGCCCGTTGCGCCAAGAATGAGCGCTGCTTCCTTCCACTCCTTTTTCAGGCCATCCAATGCCGGCGTAATAATAAGGATCATCAGTGGAATCTGGAAGTAGAGATAAGTGATTGTCAGACCCCAGAAGCTGAGCAAATTGAAGCCATTGGCATACAGATTAAACCCGAAAACATTATAGAGGAATGTCGTGACAAGACCGGTTCGTCCCAGCGTCGCCAAAAAGGCAAAGGCCAGAGGAACGCCGGCAAAATTGGAAGCAACGCCGGAGAATGTCATGAGCGGTGAGCGTATCCACGCGGGAAGCCCTCCCAGTGTGACCGCCGCGGCGACGCAAAAGCCTATGGCTGCACCGAGAATTGCCGAAGCAAGAGAAATCTTGATGGATATCCAGTAAGCATCCATGATGGACGGCTGGAACAGGTTTATAATGTTCGTGAGTGTCAGATTGCCCTGACTATCCTGAAAGGCTCCGGCAACCAGATAGATCGTTGGCCATATCAAAAACAAGACCGCAAAAATGATGAATGGCATAACGCCAAGCCAGTCGAGCGACACACGTTTGCGCTCATTCACCATTGGCGGGATTGGCGCCGTCGGCGGCAGTGGTGGTGAAATGTCTTGTTTTGTAACTGCACTCATGAGTATTCGAAACCGTTCGATAAAGTAATGTTCAGCGCTTGCCAAAGTAATGCAAAGGCAACGCAGCAAGACTGCCTTAGGGTCCGGACCCTAATCATGATGGAAAAATCCCCGCGGTGACCCGCGGGGATTTCTATCCTGTATTATTTGACGTTGGCGCCTACGGTCTTGTCCCATCCCGTAGTGATGACGTCCTTGGCAGCTGCCTGTTCATCGAGAGTCGGGAAGATTGCCTTTTCATAGGAAGCTGCGGGAGGCAGCTTGTCGAGCAATTCCTTTGGCACCTTGTTGTTCTTTACAAGATCATTGAACCGGATCGGGTGGCAATAGCCCTTAAGCCATGTCAGCTGACCTTCGTCAGAATAAAGATACTCCATCCAGAGCTTTGCAGCATTTGGATGCGGTGCATAAGCGCTGATGGCCTGAACATAGACACCGGCAACAACACCGGAGGCTGGAACAACGACTTCTACAGGCGGATTGTCCTTGAGTGTGTCACGGCCGGAAAGCGCGTTATAATCCCAGTTGATGATGATCGGTGTCGCACCCTGCGCCAATGTGCCGGTCTTGCCGATAACCGGAACGAAGTTGCCAGCCTTGTTGAGGTCGGAAAAGAATTTCAGACCTGCTTCACCAGCTGCCGTTCCATAAGCTGCTCCGGTTGAAACACCAGCGGCACCGACAGCGAGGATTGCCTGATTGGAAGCGCGCGGGTCACCAGCCAGAGCAACGGAGTTGGCATATTCAGGCTTGAGCAGATCAGCCCAGTCTTTCGGGATTTCCTTGACGATGTCGGTGTTTACCTGAAAGGAAAGAACGCCGTAATAGTCGCCGTACCAATGACCTTCGGCATCCTTGACATTGTCAGGAATGGAGTCCCAGGTCGATACTTTGTAAGGTTGTGTCAGGCCGTCTTTCTTTGCCGATGGGCCAAAAGCAAAGCCGACGTCGATGACGTCAGGAGCCTGCGGGCCCTTATTATCTTTGTTGGCTTTGATGGCTTCGATTTCGTCACCCGAGCCCGCATCCGGGTTCAGTTCATTGACCTCAATGCCATACTTTGCCTTGAAACCAGCTATTACATCGCCATAGGCGCACCAGTCATGCGGCAAGGCGATTGTGGTGAGCGTGCCTTCCTTCTTTGCAGCCGCAACCAGTTCAGCCGGAGCTTCGGCCAAGGAAATTGCCGTGCTGGCGAAAAGCACAGCAGTCGACAGCGCCACCAAGCGTTTTGTGTAACCTACCATTTTAGACCCCTTTTTTGAGCGATACGTCATTGGCTCTTTGTCCGACGATCCGGCACCCGATACAGACCTCTCATGTCAGTTGGATGACAGACCTGTGAAACGTGCCGGTGAACAGACTTTCCCTGAGCAGTGGGGATAAGTGAACCACTTTTTCGGCGGCTTAGCAATTCAGCGAAAGCCTAAATTTCCTGAGTATTCTCAATCATTTCAAAATTACTTCAATAACGACAAAAATACTGTTTGGGACGCCAATTCTGGCTTGATAAGGGGCGAATTGGTAAAATTATGACAGCCAGAGCTTGAGTACCAGGCAATGCAGCAGGCAAAACAAGTTAGGAGACTAAGTTAATTTGCCCCTTGCCGGAGCAAAGATGCGGGGCGGGCAGAACTAGAGCAAATTTTGTCTATATAGAGCCAATTCTGTTTCTCCGATGACGAGACAATCCACGCGGAAGGGTGCGAGGTCGATGTGGTTCCATCGGACGAAGCTGCCTGACAAAGTGGTTGGCCGTCAGCCGGAAACCTAAAAGGCCGGGTGAATTCGGACCAATTCCATCGGGCTTCAGTCTCGTCCGATGGATAAACATCGGCCTCGCTAAATCCCTCGATCTTGTCCGCGAATTCCCTCCGGCAGAATGACTCTATATAAACAAAACTTGCTCTAGGTCCGGAGCCTAGTGTCCGCCACCTCCAGGTGCGGGCGCGCCGGGTTTGCGCATCAGCATGGCGAAAATTGCCAGTGATATAAAGAGCAATGTCAGGATGTAGAAGACGTCCATGAATGACAACAACGAGGCCTGTTGATGAACCATGCCTGAAATCTTGCTCAGGGCGGCCGTTGGCCCATCCAGTCCATGCGAGGCGAAGTTCTTCGACATGGAGTTCATCAAATCCTCCGCTTCAGGATTCCCCCAACGCACATTCTCGGAAAGCTGGGCATAGTGCAGCGCACCGCGATCAGCGAGGATCTGGTTGATCACAGCCAGTCCGACCGCGCCGCCTAGATTACGCATCAGATTAAACAGGCCGGAGGCATTCTTCAGACGAGCGGGCGGCAAAGTGCCGAGGGCAAGATTGTTGATCGGCACCATGCACAGCATGAGCGAACAGCCACGTAGAATTTGTGGCACAAGTAATTCGTAAAAGTCCCAGTCTGCCGTAAGATGTGTCATGGTCCAGGTGCCCGCACCAAAACCGATAAAGCCGATCATGATCATGATGCGCGGATCCATCCGACCGGACAGGAAACCGGCTATGGGTGCGGTCATGAACATGGCGAGGCCGCTGACGAACAGTGCTTCACCGATCATCAAGGCGTCATAGCCCCGGATCTGTCCCAGATAGACCGGGTAGATATAGGTGAGGCCATAGAGGCCAATTCCAAGGACGAAGGAGAAGGCTGACCCAAAAGCAAAGTTCAGATTTTTGAAAGCAAAAAGGTCGACGATTGGTTGTTCGGCGGTAAAGACACGATAGAAGAATATGATAGCACCAATGACCATGACGATGCTGCAATAATAGACAGCATGATCCTGCAGCCAATCATTGCGCGGGCCTTCTTCCAGCACATATTCCAGCGATCCGAGAAAGGCTGCCATACCGGCGAGGCCCCACCAGTCAAACTTGCTCAACAGGGAACGGTCTCCCTTGTCGAAGTCGATCAGATTCCATGCAGCAATGGCAACGGCGATGCCGGGGATAACATTGACGAGAAACAGCCAGTGCCATGAGAAAGCATGGCTCAGATAACCTCCGACTGTCGGCCCGATTGTTGGGGCCAAAGTCGCCACAAGGCCGATCATGGGCGAGACAATGGAGCGTTTGGATGGTGGAAAAATTGTAAAGGCCGCTGCAAATACACTGGGGATCATGCCACCGCCGATAAAGCCCTGGATGGCACGATAAACGATCATCTGGTCAATATTTGTCGCTGTGGCGCAAAGCACGCTGGCGGCGGTAAAACCTGCCGCAGATACCGAGAACAGAATGCGTGTCGAAACCAGCCGCCCCAGAAAGCCGGACAGGGGGATCATGATGACTTCGGCAATCAGATAAGAGGTCTGGACCCATGAAATTTCGTCAGCGCTGGCGCTAAGGCCAGCCTGAATTTCGGCTAGGGATGCCGAGACGATCTGAATATCGAGAATTGCCATGAACATTCCGAAGACCATCGCCAGAAAGGCGACTGCTTTCTTCGGATCAATCTTATCTTCCGAAATGGCTGGAGCGCCCGGACCGCCGGCCGCTGTCGTTGCATTTGCCATAATCGTCGCCCTTTCCGATTCCGAAACCGGATTTACTTGGCTGGAGCCGTCCGTGTATCGATGTCGACAACCACGCTAAGGCCTGCCTGCAATTTACCGCTTGCCAAGATGTCTTCCGGCAAGGCAATGCGCACAGGGACACGCTGCACGACCTTGGTGAAATTACCCGTGGCATTTTCCGGAGGAAGAAGGGAGAAGACGGCGCCGGATGCAGGTGCAATCGAAGCGACCGTGCCTTCAAATATATCGCCATCAAGCGCATCAACCCGAATGTGAACCTTTTCACCCACGGCTATGTCACGAAGCTGCGTTTCCTTGTAATTTGCATCGATGTAGAGCGATCTGACAGGAACGAGCGCAGCCAAACGCTGGCCAGGGCTGACAAGATCGCCCTTCTTGGCAGCAAGATTGCCAATGACACCATCGACCGGCGCGCGGATGACGGTAAAACTGAGGTCGCGCGCTGCCTTGTCTTTCGCGAGTTCGAGCGAGGCAATAGTGCCTTCAGCTTCCTTATACTGCGCCTCGAGAACGCCGACATTGGCGACGGCGCTGGCAATCTTTGCATCGGCTGATGCGAGATTGGCCTTTGCCTGATCCAATGCGGCGGTTGCATCATCAAGCGTCGACTGCGAGGCAAACCGCGTTGCGTGCAACTGATTGGCCCGTAAAGATGCGGCCTGCGCATTGGTCAGCACCGCCTGAGCACTCAATTTTCCGGCTTGTGCCTCGGCAAGCGAGGCTTTTGCTGCCTCGGTCTGTGCTTTGATGCGGTCAAGTGAAAGCTTCTGTGTGGCGATCTGCGCCTCGGCTTGTTCTTCAGCCAGTGTGTAGTCGCCATTATCAAGCGTAATCAACGGATCACCGGCCTTGACGCGTTGGTTGGCGACGACATTGATTGTATCAATATAGCCGGTTACTTTGGGAGCGATTGCAGTAATATCGCCTTGGATATAGGCGTCATCCGTGGAAACCATGAAGCGGCCCGTCGTCCAATATTCATAACCGAAATAGGCGCCGCCAGCGAGTGCTGCGACCAGTAGACTAGTCAATATCAGTCGCTTGCGGGAGCGCTTGGGAGGTTCTGATGTCTTTAACTCTGTGCCAGCGTCACGTTGCGGTGCTTCCGCAGTCGCTGGCATTTCTGTTTTTGAAACTGGAGCCGGGAACTGACGGATGTCAGCTTCATTCATTGCTTTGGACGCAGGCATTGGGGGTTCTTTCTACGGATATTCAGCCATAAACTGATTGAACCAATCGGTTCGATCGTTGACATAGCGCAATTGAAAGCGCATATCAAGGGGATCGAACCGATTGGTTCGAAAAAAGAACAATTAAGAGGAAACAAAACAAGAATGTCATCCACGAAGGCCTGTCCGACGCCATTGTCCACCGCCACCGCCACCGCCATCGCGATCGAAGCAGTGCTATCAGGCGATGAAAGGCAAGGCCGTTTGGCTGCCGGGCAAGATCCGGCCAAGCGTCAGCAAATATTGGAGGGTGCCGACCGGGTATTCTCCACGATGGGCTTTGATGCAGCCAGCATGAATGACATTACCCGCGAGGCAGGCGTATCGAAGGGGACAATCTATGTCTATTTCGATAGCAAAGAGGAACTCTTCCTGGAGCTTTGCATCGGTTATCGCGACAAGCTGTTCAGCGGTATTTATTCAGCGCTGGAGGGCGATCATGAGCTGCGTGATGCGCTCATCGCGTTTGGCAAGGCGCTTTCTGTCAAGGTAACATCCGATGTGGTGATCCGTGCACAGCGCGTCGTTATCGGCGTCGCCGAGCGCATGCCCTCAATGAGCCAGAGCTTTTACGAGCAGGGCCCGAAGAAAGGGCAGGCAATGTTGAAAGCATTTCTGGAAAAGCACGTTGCCGCGGGCGATCTGGAGATTGAGGATACTGACCTTGCCACCTACCAATTGTCGGATCTGATGATGACGGGTCTGTTCAAGCGCCGTCTGTTTGGCTGCATGGCAGAGGCGCCGACCGAAGAACAGATCAACAAGACAGTTACTGCGGGTGTTGATGTGTTTCTGAGAGCCTATGGCAAGCGCTGAAATGCTCAGGCGGTGCCGCAACTGGCGCAGACGCCGCGAATCTCAATCGTTGTTTTGGAAGGCTTGAAACCATTGCCGTTCGTCCACTCACGGACACGGGCGGTGATCATATCGTCTGAAAATTCGGAAACCTGACCGCATTTCTCACAAATCGCGAATGCTGTCATGCCATGGCTATGGCTGTGATCGTGGGGATGGGAGCAGGCCACGAAAGCATTGATGCTTTCCAGCCGGTGGATCATTCCATAATCGAGGAGTTTATCCAGCGCACGATAGACCTGCAGCGGCGCGCGGAAACCGTTGTCCCGCAATTGGTCAAGAATAGTGTAAGCGCTCAGCGGCCCGTCGGCGCGTGTCAACGCGTCGAAAACCAGTGACTGGTTCTTGGTTAATTCCTGGGTAGCCGGCATATTCGCTTGTTCCTTTTATCTTCGTACTAGATAGGAAATTTTTTGATGAACCGCCAGTGCGTCATTTAGAGCGGAGAACATTCAAACAGAACTGGTTCCATTTGAATGTTCTCCGCTCTATTTCCACTGTTCTCAAATTTGCCATTGTTGACTAATGTAATAACATCACATACGAAGACGTCAAGAATTTGCCGAGAAGGCTTTCAGTAAATCCGGCTTTTCAATGAGTTTTGCCTTCATGACTGAACCAAGTCTGATATTCCGTGACCTTACACTGGGTTACCACAGCCATCCGGCAGTGCATCACCTGAGCGGAGTTGTCGCGCGAGGGTCTTTGACAGCCGTTGTCGGATCGAATGGCTCTGGCAAGTCCACGCTGATGAAGGGCATTGTAGGTGTATTGAAACCCATGTCCGGCTCCTGCACAGTTGAGAAAGGCATGCGGATTGCTTACCTGCCGCAGCAGTCGGAACTTGACCGATCGTTCCCCGCACGTGTGGTTGACCTTGTGTCGCTTGGTCTATGGCCAAAGCGCGGATTGCTGGGCCGGTTTAGCAAAGAGGACCGGGCAAGCGTTTCAAAGGCGCTGATGGCGGTGGGGCTTGGTGGTTTTGAAAAGCGCGGGATTGACACTTTGTCCGGCGGGCAATTGCAGCGCGCTTTGTTTGCGCGTGTTCTGGTTCAGGACGCCGATATCATTCTGCTGGACGAGCCATTCAATGCAATTGATGCGAAAACTGTTGCTGATCTGATCGGCCTCATCAAGCGCTGGCATGGCGAAAATCGCACCATCATGGTTGTCGTGCATGATCTGGAACTGGTGAAGGAGCATTTCCCGGAAACTCTGCTTCTGGCTCGAAAGCCAATCGCTTGGGGCTCTTCCCGCGACACGTTGCGACCGGAAAATCTCCTCCATGCACGTCAATTCCACGAAGCATGGGAAGAAGGTGCCGCATGGTGCGACGAGGATCAGTTGAATCGTCATAACCATAATCACGGCGAGCCCCATGACCACATAAAAAAGGGGGCGGCATAGCGTGTATGATTTTTTGATCGCTCCCTTTGTGGACTATAGTTTCATGCAGCGCGCATTGCTGGGTTCGCTGGCTTTGGCGCTTGGCTCGTGCCCTGTCGGTGTTTTCTTGATGTTGCGACGTATGAGTCTGACCGGTGATGCGATGGCGCATGCGATCCTGCCCGGTGCAGCGGTCGGGTTCCTGCTCTTTGGGTTGCAGATCGTGCCGATGACAATTGGCGGGTTGGTTGCCGGCGCCATCGTCGCTTTGGGGGCGGGCGCAGTTTCGCGCTTTACGATTCAGAAAGAAGATGCCTCGATGGCAGCCTTCTATCTTATATCGCTGGCGCTGGGCGTTTTGATCGTCTCGCTGCGCGGGTCAAATGTCGACCTGATGCATGTCCTGTTCGGTACGGTACTCGCGCTCAACAATGATGCGCTTGGTCTGATTGGCCTTATCTGTGCAATCAGTATTGTGACGCTGGCCATCTTCTGGCGAGGACTGGTGGCGGAGTGTCTTGATCCGCTTTTTCTACGCTCGGTCAGCCGCATTGGCACGCCCGTACATTTTATATTTCTCGGCTTGGTGGTGATAAATCTCGTTGGTGGCTTTCAGGCTCTGGGCACCTTGCTTGCAGTGGGTCTGATGATGCTTCCGGCCGCAGCTGCCCGCTTCTGGACTGCTCGCGTGGGGCCGATGTGCGCCGTCGCAATTGCTATTGGCTTTGCTTCATGCGTTGGCGGTCTTTTGGTCTCCTATCATTTTTCGGTACCATCCGGACCGGCCATTATCCTCTCTGCGGGTACAGTTTATCTTTGCTCCATCATATTGGGATCAAGCGGTGTTCTACAAAGCCGCCTGCGCCCACATCGTCACAGAACCGCTTAAAACCAAGGAAAGAAGACCATGATGAAAACTCTTAAACTTGCCGGCGCTTTGAATGTTATACTATTACTGAGCGCGGCCTATAGCTCAGCTTCTGCGGAAAATATCAAAGTGGTTGCCAGTTTCTCCATTATTTCCGACTTTGCCAAGAATGTCGGCGGCGACAAGATCGATCTGACGACGCTGGTCGGTCCAGATGGTGATGCGCATGTCTATGAGCCGAAGCCATCCGACGCTGCGGCCGTGGCCAAGGCCGATGTGGTGCTTGTCAATGGCTTGAACTTTGAAGGATTCTTGCCGCGTCTTGTCGAAGCAAGTGCAACCAAGGCACCGATTGTCGAGCTGACCAAGGGCATTGACCCACTGAAAAGCAGTGAAGAAGAGCATGATCATGCGAGCGGCGAAGAGCACAAGCACGAAGGTGAAGAGCATAGCCATGAGGGTGAAGCGCATAGCCATGAAGGACACGACCACGGTGCTTATGATCCGCATGCTTTTCAATCGATCAGCAACGCAAAGATTTACGTGAAGAATATTGCCGATGCTTTCTGCACGGCTGATGCTGCCCATTGCGATACGTATAAGGCGAACGCTGCCGACTACACCAAGAAGCTTGACGCGACAGAGACGGAAGTGAAGGCTGCAATTGCCTCAATTCCGGAAAACAAGCGCCTCGTTATCACCTCGCACGATGCATTCGGCTATTTTGAACACGAATATGGCCTTAAATTCCTGGCGCCGGAAGGCATCTCCACGGATTCGGAAGCCTCTGCGGCTGATATCGTTGCCCTGATCAAACAGATCAAGGAAGACAAGGCCTCGGCAATCTTTGTCGAAAATATCACCAATCCGCGTTTGATCGAACAGATTGCCAGCGAAACGAAACTCGAAGTAGGCGGTTCGTTGTTCTCGGATGCATTGTCCAAGCCTGAGGATGGCGCCGGCACCTATATCGAATTGATGCAGCACAATATCGCTACATTCAAGAAAGCCATTCTCGGCAGCTAATAGAGAGGCGAGAAAAGCGGAGCGGAACTCCGCTTTTCTTTTGCCCTGGAATGTTATGTTATTACATTGGAGAAAGCTCATGACACGGCACTTACTTGTGTTTTCGTCTCTGGCTATCGCAGCCGGTTTGCTGACGGTCCCTGCCTCGGCCGAGGGAAAAACGGCATGGCGATTGTTCGTCGCCGATCAGGCCGATCCTATTGTACGCGCTCTGGATGCCAAGACTGGCGACGTTCTGGACACATTCAAGATGAAAGCACCAGCCAGCCTTTCGAGGAGCGAAAGTGGTCGTCTGGTCTTTGCGAATGAGCGTGATGCCGGGCAATTTTCGGTCATCTCAACCGGTATTTCCATTGATGACCATGGGGACCATGGCGATCTGAAAATAGAACAGCCTTCGCTACTTGATTTGAGCTTTGCCGGAAAGAAACCATCGCACTTTGTCGATCATCATGGGCAGATCGCCTTGTTCTTTGATGGTGACGGGGTGGTCAAGATTGTTAAAGAATCTGAGGTTTTGGGCGAGAAAGCCGATACTCGGGAAGTAAAGGTGGCCTCGCCACATCATGGGGTTGCGGTTGCCTTCAAAGACAAGGTTCTCGTATCCGAACCGCATCCGACGGAGTCGGTCAAGGAATTGCCCGTCGGTGTGCGCATCGCCGGAGCGGATAATGCAGTGTCGGGAGAGCTGTACAATTGCCCGGATCTTCACGGCGAAGCGGCATCAGGCAGTATTGTTGCCATAGCCTGCAAATCTGGTTTGTTTCTCGTACGATCCGGAAATGACGGCCCGGAAATTGAGCATCTCGACTATTCGAAATCATTGCCGGAGGGGAAATCCTCTACGCTCGTTGGTGGCAGAGGATTGCAATACTTTCTTGGCAATTACGGGCCACAGGCAGTGGTTCTGATCGATCCAACCGCTGAAGATGCATTCCGCCTGATAGAGCTCCCCGCCCGGCGCGTGCATTTTGCTGTCGATTCCGTGCGTCCGCGCTTTGCCTATGTCTTTACCGAAGATGGGCAACTGCACCAATTGGATGTCATTGCGGGCAAGATTGAAAAATCGCTGCAACTGACAGAGCCCTACAGCATGGATGGGCATTGGAATCTGCCACGGCCACGCATCGCTGTCGCGGGTGACGATATCATCGTCAGCGACCCACTGAAAAGCCGGTTGCAGGTTGTCGATGCTGCACGTTTGGAAAAGTCTCGCGACATGCCCGTTGAAGGCACTCCTTACAATGTCGTGGCCATAGGCGGGTCGGGCGAAGTTCACGAATAAATCTTACGCCCGCGTGCCTGAACAGCGCGTGGGCTTCTTTTTGGAAAGGCTAAAGCCATGCAAAACACAGCAACAGCCAATCGCTTGCCCGTGACGGTGCTTTCGGGATTTCTCGGAGCAGGCAAGACCACACTTCTCAATCATATTCTTAATAATCGTGATGGTCGCCGCGTCGCGGTTATCGTCAACGATATGAGCGAGGTGAATATTGATGCCGCGCTCATCCGGGATGGCGGTGCAAACCTGTCGCGGACGGAAGAGCAATTGGTTGAAATGACCAATGGCTGCATTTGCTGCACCCTGCGTGATGATCTTCTCGCGGAAGTGCGGCAACTGGCAAGCCAGGGCAGATTTGACCATCTGCTGATCGAATCAACGGGTATATCCGAGCCATTGCCGGTGGCATCGACCTTTGATTTCCGTGATGAAAACGGCATGAGCCTGTCAGATATCTCACGCCTCGACACGATGGTAACTGTCGTTGATGCGGCCAACCTTCTGAAAGATTATGCGTCCAGCGATTTCCTCAAGGATCGCGGTGAATCGTTGGGTGATGAGGATAATCGGACGCTGGTGGATCTACTCGTAGATCAGATCGAATTTGCCGATGTTATCATTTTGAACAAAATATCGTCTGCCTCCATGTATGACCGTGATATTGCGCGGAAAATCATTCGGGCTCTAAATCCGGATGCCAAGGTAATTGAAACGGATTTTGCCAAGGTTGATCTTGCAGAGGTTCTGAACACCGGTCTTTTTGATTTCGACAAGGCGCAAGAAAATCCACTTTGGTATAAGGAATTAAACAATTTCGCCGATCACATACCCGAAACGGAAGAGTATGGCGTTCGCTCGTTTGTCTATCGCGAACGCCGCCCGTTTGATCCGCAAAAGTTTCAGGATTTCATCAACTCAAACTGGACTGGCGTCATTCGCGCCAAAGGCTTTTTCTGGCTTGCGACACGGCCGGATCATGTCGGGGAGCTTAGCCAGGCAGGTGCGTTGGTCAGATCGGAAAAGCGCGGGCTTTGGTGGTCATCAGTACCGAAAAGCCGTTGGCCGGACAGTCCGGAGTGGATGAACGCCATGAAGCCTTATCTTCATCCGGTTTGGGGTGATCGTCGTCAGGAACTGGTGTTCATCGGTGTTGATCCCATGGATGAAGCTGAAATCCGCGCGCGACTCGATGCCTGTCTGCTTGATACAGATGAGTTCACGCCGCATGAATGGGAAGGGTTGCTGGACCCTTTCCCAAGCTGGATGAGGCAGGCTTCCTGAGGTCCGGCAAGTGAGATTGCGCTTGGGGAATCTGCAGAATCTGGCGTCAAAACTTATGAATTTTGATGTCTCAGATCAGCAGGCGAAGCCTGCTCAAACCAAAAGATTCAATTGCGATAGTCCTTCCCTTTCGGGGGAAGGACATCAGTGCTCGGAAGAGGCTATGACTTGCGATTGCGAAAAAGCCTCTAAATAAAAAGAGCCGAGGCCGAAGTTGAGCTGATCCGCACTTTGCCAATATTGCGGCCATCCATCTCGACGATTTCATATTCGTAATCATCGACGGTCAGTTTTTCGCCTGTCGTTGGGATATGTCCGAGGTTCCAAAGAATATAGCCGGCGAGCGTGGTGTAGCGGTCGCCGTCATCGACCAGATCACGATCAATGAGGCTACCTAAGCGGCGGATGTCGATATAGGCATCCACAACCATGCTGCCATCTTCGGATCGCTCGAGAATTGGGCTTTCTTCACCCTCTTCCGGAAAATCACCTGCAATTGCTTCCAGAATATCAGTTGGTGTCACCACGCCTTCAAACGACCCGTGCTCATCAAGGACAACGCCCATCTGAACCGTTGAACCACGAAGCTGTTCCATGACGCGCAGAACATTGGCATTCTCATGCAGGATGAGTGGTTGACGTGTAACTTTTTCCCAATCGATCTTGCCGCCATCCAGAATTGCGAACAGCAAATCCTTGGTGAGAGCGACGCCAACAAAATCATCCACGCGTCCACGGGCAAGCACAACGCGGCTGTGTGCCAGAGTGCGGATTTCGGCGAGCAACTCCTCATTGGTTTCATCGAGATCCAGCCACTCCACTTCATTGCGTGGCGACATGATTGAGCGCACCGGTCGCTCGACAAGATCAAGGACGCCGCGGATCATCTCCTTTTCCTCCGGATGGAAGACATCTGACGCAGCAGAATGTTCAGCTATGACATCGAGCGTGTCTGAGTGAGGCGCATCACTGCCACGACCGCCGCCGAGAAGTCGCAGAACAGCACCAGCGGTGCGATCGCGCAGGTCCATCGTGGTGATGCGTTTTTCGCGATTGTGGCGACCAAATTGGTTTGCAGCCTCCACAAGAACCGAAAAGCCAATGGCCGCGTAGAGGTAGCCCTTTGGAATATGAAAGCCGAAACCTTCAATGATGAGACTGAAACCGATCATCATCAGGAAGCCAAGGCACAAAATAACCACTGTCGGATGGCGATTGACGAAGTTCATCAATGGTTTTGCAGCGAGCATCATCACGCCGACCGCGATGATGACTGCGATCATCATGACTTCGAGATGCTTGACCATACCAACGGCGGTAATCACGCTATCGAGCGAAAACACGGCATCCAGAACGACGATCTGCGCGATGACCTGCCAAAATACAGCGTGGACAGCATTGCTTTCCTTAGCCGCAAGACTTCCCTCCAGCCGCTCGTGCAACTCCATCGTTCCCTTAAACAGAAGGAACACGCCGCCAACGATCAAAATGATATCGCGGCCGGAGAATGCAAATCCTGCAAGATTGAATAGTGGTTCTGTGAGGGTGACGACCCAAGAGATAGAAGCGAGCAATGCTAGCCGCATGATAAGCGCCAGCGACAAGCCAACAAGACGCGCCCTGTTGCGCTGATGCGGTGGAAGCTTGTCCGCAAGAATGGCAATAAAAACAAGATTGTCGATACCAAGCACGATCTCCAGCACGACGAGCGTCGCGAGACCGATCCAGGCATTGGGGTCGGCAATCCATTGTAATGTGAGATCCATCGGGAAGTCGGGTCCTGTTAGCGGATAAAATGAGAGCGTGGCGCGGCGAGCAGACCGGCTGTCAAAAACAGCAGAAATCCACCGGCGGCGCTGGCAAATTCAAAATAAGGGAGGTTGGCGGGTTTTCGGTGCTGACGCTGCGCGTGCAGGGTCAGCCTGCTTCGCAAGTCCGGCTCTTCAGATTGATCGTCCGGCATTGATGCGCGCGGTCAGTCCCTGTTTCACTGGCTAAAATTGTGAATGTGTCGGTGCCAGATAGGCATATAATGGCAGTCCCGCACGTTTGGTTCAAGTGGCGTGCGGCAACAAAGCCAAATACAGCGGCAGATATTCAACCGGCAAATCCGCCCGCATCAAGAAACGCGCGTTCTTCCTCGGTGGTATCGCGGCCCAATATGACGTTGCGATGGGGAAAGCGTCCGAAACGTTGAATAATGTCATAGTGATCATTGGCATATTCAACATTTGCCGGAGAACCGTGACTGCAAAGCTCTACGCAACGGCGTTGGTCGTCCACATCCTCCGAGTGCATGAAAGGCAGATAGAAAAATGCGCGCAATTCCGGCGCAACGGAAATGTCATGACCTTGTTCCAGCGCCCGATTTGCATAATAGCGCGCAAGCTCGTCGGTCGCGTACATATGACCGGTATTGCGGAAACAATTGCGTGGAAACTGATCAAGCAGGATCATAAGCGCCAGCGCACCTTCAGCAGTTTCCACCCATGCTTCATATTCCCGCCTTGCCGCGGCAAAATGTTCTTCAAGAAAGCTCTTGTGGAAAAGAGCATCAAAGGCCTCGTCTTTCTCAAACCATTTTTCAGGCCCCGCCTCGCGCCAAAAATCAGTGACTTCAGTAATTTTCGACACTTGTGATTGCGACATGGATCTACTCCCTTGGCCTGCTCAGTTTGCGTCCACCGATGCGGCAACGGGAAGGACGCTCGCGGTTTCCTCGCTCAATGCCCGTCCGGACTGACGCGGTTTGATCAATGGGCCGGGAACCGGCGCATTGCCCTTCATAAGGTCATTGCCTGCGTGTATACCGCCAGCGAGCTGAAGGTCGAGGCGCTCATCATCACGTTGGCGAATATCGCGGATGATCTCTGCTGCCTCTTCAGGATCGACGCCTAGACCGACCAAGGTTGTTTGCCCAAACAGAAGCGCTGACTCAAAGGTCTCGCGGATTTGATATTCAACACCCACTTTAATCAGTTCGATTGCATTGCCGCGATCGAATGACCGAGCATATATCTGCACCAGGGGAAACTCGGCCTTGATGAGATGAGCAATCGACAGGATCGTTTCTGCCTTGTCGACACAGATCAGCACAGCCTGTGCGCGCCCAGCACCCGCTGCGTGGAGGATATCCAGGCGTGTGCCATCGCCGTAATAAACCTTGAAGCCGAACTGTGCCGCAGCCCGGATCATTTCGATGTCATTATCGATGATCGATACGTCGACATCGCGAAGCAGGAGCGGCTGGCTGGAAATCTGACCGAAACGGCCAAAGCCGATAACCAAGACCCTGCCTTTCAGTCCTTCCGCCATGTCAACGTCTTCCAACCCCTGTTTCTCGGCGGGCAAGATGTAGCGCATACCGATAATCGCGAGCGGTGTCAGGACCATGGAGATAATGATAATCGCCGTCAGAATCGCATTGGACTCGCCATCGAGAATACCGACCGCAGTCGCTGTCGCATAAAGCACAAAGGCAAATTCACCACCCTGAGCCATGACAATAGCGCGTTCCAGCGATTCACGATGGGACGATTTGAGCATGCGAGCGACGACATAGATCGCGATTGCTTTGACGATCATGAAGGCTGCAACGTAGAAGATGACCATTTGCCAATTGGCAGCAACCACTGCCAGATTGAGTGACATGCCGACAGCAAGAAAGAAAAGGCCGAGCAAAATGCCACGGAACGGTTCGACATCTGCTTCCAACTGATGCCGGAATGTCGATTCGGACAGGAGTACCCCTGCAAGGAAAGCCCCCATGGCCATTGAAAGCCCGCTGACCTGCATCACCAGAGCCGCGCCCAGCACGACAAGCAGTGCCGCAGCAGTCATGACTTCGCGGGCTCTCGTCATGGCGAGCAGACCAAACAGCGGATTGAGCAGGTAACGCCCCGCAATGATAAGGCCTGCGACTGCACCGATCCCAATGCCAATATCGAGCCAACGCAATCCACCAGCCTCTGTGGTGCTGATCGGCGCAAGGAAGGCAACCAGTGCCAGCAGCGGTACGATCGCCAGATCCTCAAATAGCAGGATCGACACCATTCGCTGACCTTTGGCAGATGCGATATCGCCGCGTTCTTCCAGCAACTGCATGACGATAGCCGTCGAGGTCAGAACGAAACCTGCGCCCGAAACGAAAGAGACGGCAACGGGAAAGCCGGTTGCAATGCCAACGCCAGTAAGAAGAAGCGCGCAGACGATGACCTGTAATGCACCCAGACCAAAGATCTCGTTACGCATACCCCAAAGCTTGGTCGGTTGCATTTCCAGTCCGATAATGAACAGGAACATAACAACGCCAAGTTCTGCCACATGCAGAATGGTTTCCGGGTCGGAAAAGAAACCCAGGCCGAACGGGCCAATAACCAGACCGGCGGCAAGATAGCCAAGAACCGACCCTAATCCGAGCCGTTTGAACAGGGGAACAGCGACCACGCCTGCACCGAGCAGAACGACAACACTTAATAAATCTGGGCCACTTGCTTCGACTGCCATCGTCTCTCCTGCACACGACTCTTCTGATTTTTACAGGTAAAGCGGCGGTGCCCGGCAGGCAAGCCAAAACAATGAGGTTCTGACCTACAAAAAAGTGAATGCTACAGGCTCCAGATACGCTTGGCGTTTTGTGAGAACAGCTTTGCTTTTTCATTCTCGCTACAGCCAGACACGAGCGCATGTGTGGCAGCGATCCATGTGGCAAGTCCGCCACCCAATGTGCAAACCGGCCAGTCACTTCCCCAAACCAAACGATCAAAACCAAAGCTGGCTATGATGTGGTTGACGTAAGGGGCAAGCGTCGCAACAGTCCATGTTTCAGAATCGGCATAGGCGACCACGCCCGATATCTTCGCGGTGACATTGGCGCGCTTTGCGATCTCGGTAATTCCGGCCTGCCATGGCTTGAAGGCTTCCCCCTTGATATCGGGAACGCCGCAATGATCAAGAATGAACTGAACATCAGGAGCAAGGTCGGCAAGGGCAATGGCTTTATCGATCTGTCTGGGCAGAACGCATAGGTCGAATGACAGACCAGTACCCCCAAGCAGCTTTATATTCTCGCGAAACAGCGGCTGTTCAGAAAGTTCGTCGGGCATGACGTGGAGAACACGGCGGAATCCCTTGACCAACGGATTAGCCAATTGCCGATCAAGAAAGGCAGCAAAGCCCTCATCTTCCGGGCGACAAGAAGAGATCACTCCCGCAATCAAGTTTCCTTCGCGCGTTGATAATTTGGCGACGTTGCTCGTTTCGCTCTCAATATCAGAGACTGCAACATCGACTTCCATATGCAGTGCCCGGGTAATGCCGCCGCGAAGTGCCTGCTGCGCATATTCTTCGTAGAGAAAATCACGGTTCAGCGCTTGTACGCTGGATAGCCAAGGGTAGGACAAGGCGGACTGGTCAATGAGATGCAAATGGGTGTCGATCAATTCACTGGTCGTCATTGATTTCTCCAATCAGGCTTGCCCTACGTCGGCGCCTGACAGTTCCGACAGCTTTCTTGCTGTAGTCACGACCATCTGACAGACCTGATCAACATCGGGCGCTTCAGGAACATTGAGGACTTGAATATAGGGGCAGGTGATCGCGGCAATCGCGCGGCCATCCGGTCCGAGCACTGGAGCTGAGACGTTGAAGACTCCGCCCGTCTGGGCGCTGGGCATGATCTCATAGCCGCGCTCGCGTATCATGTTCAACCGGTCACGATAATCATCGGGTTGCGAATTATCATCCACATGGCGTTCATATTCTGCGATCATCAGGCTACGCTCTTCCGGCGAGCGGAATGCCATCAGCACGTGGCCGGAGCCGGTATTGAGCAGGCTCATATGCGAACCAACGCGGATCGAGATGCCCCAATATTCCGGTGCTTCCTGCTGGGCCACCACCACCACTGCACCGCGATCAAACACACATAGATGATTTGCTTGCTTGGACTGAACGGCAAGGTCGCGCATCAAAGGTGTTGCATAGGCCGCGAGCCGGCGAACAGGCGCGTGTAACTGTGCAAGACCGAAAAGCTTGAGTGTCAGCGAATAGCGATCGCCTTCGAGCCGGGTTACGTAGCCGCGGCGGACCAACCGATCGAGCATACGATAAAACTCGTTGGGGCTGCGGCCAAGGCGTTTGGCTATCTCGGCCTGTGTTACGCCGCCATCAATGCCCGCAAGCAGTTCAAGTATATCGAGACCTTTGTCGAGTGCGGGCGCGCGATAGCGGTCACTGTCTTCATCTTCAGTCATATGCGAATACCCCTTGGAGCGCTTCTGCTTTTCGGTGAACGGCCTTGCGCTCTGGCTATTTATTCTTACGCAATTCCAAACGGAAAAACAGTTCCCACTTTTCCTGGAATTCCTGTTGTCTAGGCTTATACGAAGAAGATGAGAGGATGGAAGTGCTTTCATCGCTTGACGATGCACCGTGCAAATGTTTGTATATGAATGAAGTTCCCATATATGGGTATATAAAGTATAAGGGTAGATATACAAAGCCCGAGGGAGGATAACTTGGCAAAAATCCAGCGCGTGGAACTGCGGATGGTTGATCTGCCGCCAAAAGTGCTGCGGACGGATGCAATCCAAAGTTTTGTCAGTCAGGAAACCCCAATCGTTACGATTACCGATAGCGATGGCGCTGTGGGTACGGGTTATAGCTACACGATCGGGACGGGTGGCTCATCAGTCATGCGGCTGCTTTCCGACCATCTGGCACCCCGACTGCTGGGCAAGGATGCGGATCAGATCGAGGCGATCTGGCATGACCTTGAATTTGCGACACATGCGACCACCATCGGTGCAATCACCGCGATTGCACTCGCAGCTATTGACATAGCTCTGTGGGATTTGCGGGCCAAAAAGCAGAACCTGCCACTATGGAAGCTGGCTGGCGGGGCAAAGGATCGTTGCCCTCTTTACACAACCGAAGGCGGCTGGCTGCATATTGAAAAGCAGGCGCTTGTCGATGACGCGCTGCAAGCCAAGGCGAAGGGTTTCAAGGGCGCCAAGGTCAAGATCGGCCGTCCGCATGGGTCTGAAGATCTTGATCGCCTGTCAGCCGTGCGTGATGCTGTCGGTTCCGGATTTGAGATCATGACGGATGCAAATCAGGGCTTTTCTCTCGACGAAGCCATTCGCCGTTCGCATGTGCTGCGCGATATTGATCTGGCCTGGCTGGAAGAGCCGCTGCCGGCGGATGATATTGATGGCCATGTGCGCCTGTCCGCTTCTACGCAAACGCCAGTGGCGGTTGGCGAATCGCTCTATTCGATCCGGCATTTCCGCGAATATATGCAAAAGGGTGCCTGCTCCATCGTTCAGGTCGATGTAGGGCGTATTGGCGGCATCACACCTTGGCTGAAAGTGGCTCATGCGGCGGAAGCCTTCAACATTCCCGTCTGCCCGCACTTCTTGATGGAACTGCATGTCAGCCTGACATGCGCGGTTCAGAACGGAAAATATGTCGAGTATATTCCCCAACTTGATGACCTTACCAAAACTCAGATGCGGATCGAGAATGGTTATGCTTTGGCACCGGCGGAGCCTGGAATCGGCATTGACTGGGACTGGGATGCGGTCAAGGCGCGCAGCATGGAAGAGTTCACGACCGAAATTCGCGTTTGATGGTTATTACAGCCTAATCAGATATTGTTGCCCAATTCAGGGCTGAAGTGCATGACTGGCATTACAAAATGCCGAACGGAGATTTGAAATGACAGGCAAGCTTGAAGGCAAACGCGTTCTTATCACAGCCGCCGGACAGGGGATTGGCCGGGCTTCGGTGCTGGCTTTTGCGCGTGAAGGTGCGATCGTGCATGCGACAGATATTAACCAGCAACTGCTCGATGCCTTGCCGAAGGAAGCAAACATCAAGCCGCGCAAGCTTGATGTGCTCAAGGCAGAAGAAGTGGCGCAGGTGATTGGCGAAATCGGTGCAATTGATGTGTTGTTCAATTGCGCCGGTTTTGTCCATGGCGGTTCAATTCTCGATATGCCGGACGCTGATCTGGATTTTGCGCTTGATCTCAATGTTCGCGCCATGATCCGCACGATCAGAGCCGTTCTGCCCGGAATGATTGAGCGCCAGTTCGGCGCTATCGTCAATATGTCTTCCGTCGCCAGCAGCGTGAAGGGTGTGCCAAACCGTTTCGCCTATGGTGTGACGAAGGCAGCGGTATTGGGAATAACCAAGTCAGTTGCTGCTGATTATATTACGCAGGGCATTCGCTGCAATGCGATCTGCCCAGGAACCGTGGAAAGCCCTTCGCTTGAACAACGCATGCGCGCTGGTGGCGATTACGAAGCTACACGTGCAACATTCATCGCCCGCCAGCCCATGGGACGATTGGGCCTGCCGGAAGAAATCGCCGACCTTGCCGTCTATCTTGCTGGCGCGACATACACCACGGGCCAAGCTTACAATATCGATGGCGGCTGGACAGTTTAGGACCGACAATGACCCGCATTACTGATCTTCGCGTCTTCGATATTCGTTTTCCGACATCGCAAAGTCTGGATGGGTCAGATGCAATGAATCCTGATCCTGACTATTCCGCGGCCTATGTGGTTCTGGATACGGATGCAGGGCTTTCCGGCCACGGCCTTACCTTTACGATCGGGCGTGGTAACGAGATTTGCTGCTTGGCCATCGAGGCCATGAAACATCTTGTTATCGGACTTGAACTCGATTGGGTAAAGGACAACCCTGGCCGGTTCTGGCGTTTTATTACCGGTGACAGCCAGTTGCGTTGGATCGGCCCCGACAAGGGTGCGATGCATCTGGCCACCGGTGCGGTTGTGAATGCTGTGTGGGATTTGCTGGCAAAGGAAGCAAAGAAGCCGGTCTGGCAACTCGTCGGTGAAATGACGCCGGAAGAAATCGTCAACATCGTCGACTTCCGCTATCTTACGGACGTATTGACGCGTGACGAGGCGCTTGAAATTCTGCGCAAGGCAGAAGTGGGCAAGAAAGAGCGTGTCGAGACGCTGAAAGCTGAGGGGTACCCCTGCTATACGACTTCCGCAGGCTGGCTCGGCTATTCCGATGAAAAGCTGCGGCGTCTTTGTCAGGAAGCGGTGGATGCAGGCTTCAACCATATCAAGATGAAGGTCGGCCGCGATCTCGAAGACGATATCCGACGCCTCACGATTGCGCGCGAAGTGATTGGTCCGGATCGCATTCTTATGATCGACGCCAATCAGGTGTGGGAAGTCAATGAAGCAATTGACTGGGTAAACAAACTGGCCTTCGTCAAACCATTCTTCATTGAAGAGCCAACGAGCCCGGACGATGTTGCGGGGCATCGCAAAATTCGTCAGGCGATCCATCCGGTCAAGGTTGCAACGGGCGAGATGTGCCAGAACCGCATCATGTTCAAGCAGTTCATCGCTGAAGGCGCAATTGACGTTGTGCAGATCGACAGTTGCCGCATGGGCGGGTTGAACGAAGTCCTGGCAGTCCTGCTCATTGCGGCAAAGTACGAGCTGCCCGTCTGGCCGCATGCGGGCGGCGTGGGTCTATGCGAATATGTGCAGCATCTATCGATGATCGACTATATTGCCGTTTCCGGCACCAAAGAGGGCAGGGTTATTGAATATGTCGACCATCTGCATGAGCATTTCATAGATCCCTGCAACATCCAGAATGCGGCCTATATGCCGCCCTCACTGCCGGGTTTTTCAATTGAGATGAGGCCGGAATCAATCAAGCAATATCTGCATCATAGTCTTTAAGTATCCCTCAATTCAGAAAATGAATCATCGCCATTTCAGGCGGTGGTTCATTTCTGATGTAGGAGAGGGCTGTCTGTCAAAAGCAAGCTCCATTCGGACGTGTCAGATAAAGACATTTTCTATTTTTTCAGCCGTGTCGTCTTGTGTAAATGCGATGTCGTTTCCGCACCTATTCTTTTTATCATCCGAGTGCTTTTATCAGGCTACTTGAGGTGCCGCTTTCTAGGGAAGGTGGAGAATTGGGAAGCCGGTTTAATCCCGGCGCTGCCCCCGCAACGGTAGTGGAGTGAAACGCGGCAAAATAGCCACTGGAGCATTGTTCCGGGAAGGCGCCGTGAAGCCTGCAAGGCAACTCCAGAGCCCGGAAACCAGCCGCAAGCGATAACATCGACTGATCGCGGTGGGCGATCAAGGAGCATTGTTTTGTATGGGCAACCATACGGACGGTCTTCTCCGTCACCACCAGTCAGTTCTTTCGCAAATGAGATGGCGAGGACACGACATGGACGCACATAGTGAACTGCTCCGGAACCTGAAACACCGGAAACCGGGCTATGGCCTCGAGCAGGCCTTTTACAATGATCCGGAGTATTTCCGGTTGGATATGGAAAATATCTTCTATCGCGACTGGCTGTTCATCGGTCACGATTGCGAAGTGGCGCGGCCGGGTAATTATTTCACGGTGCAGATCGGCGACTACCCAGTGGTTATCGTACGGGATCGCGAAAAGAAAGTCCGTGCCTTTCACAATTCCTGCCGCCACCGCGGTTCGCGTGTTTGCGCTTCTGAACGGGGCACCTCGGCGAAGCTCGTTTGCCCCTATCACCAGTGGACTTATGAGCTGGACGGCAGGCTTTTATTCGCGCGCCAGATGGGCGATGATTTCGACGCCAGCCAGCACAGCCTGAAGACAGTGCATTGCGAAAGCATTGGCGGATATATTTTCATTTGCCTTGCGCCAATCGCGCCCGATTTTGCTGCGACGCGCGCTTTGATCGACCCTTATCTTGCACCGCACCGTCTTGGCGAAACCAAAGTCGCTTTCCAAAGTTCGATTGTTGAAAAGGGCAATTGGAAGCTGGTCTGGGAAAACAACCGCGAATGTTACCACTGTGCCGCCAATCACCCGGAACTCTGCAAGACATTTCCGGAAGCACCAAGCGTAGCCGGCATACAAGGCTCGAAGGATGACCCGGAGATTGTTGCGCATTGGGACAAGTGCGAAGCGGCGGGTCTTCCAAGCGTGTTCCGTATCGATGAAAATGGCCAGTACCGTGCGACACGCGTGCCGCTGCTCCACGAATCTGAAAGCTACACCCTTTCGGGCAAGCGCGCTGTGGCGCGGCAGCTCAGCGACGATGTGAGCACGCGGCAGATCGGTTCGCTGTTGCTTTATCATTACCCGACAACGTGGAATCACATTCTGGGCGATCATGCGATTTCTTTCCGCGTTCTCCCGCTTAGCGCCACCGAGACCCAGGTCACGACCAAGTGGCTGGTGCATAAGGATGCTGTTGAAGGTGTCGATTACACCATCGAAGAGTTGACGCATGTCTGGCTGGAAACCAACGATCAGGACCGTCAGATCGTTGAAGAAAATGCTTTCGGCATCCGCTCGCCAGCCTATGAGCCGGGTCCCTATTCAGTGGAACATGAAGGCGGCGTTT
Organism: Phyllobacterium sp. K27; assembly: GCF_054796155.1. NCBI lineage: Bacteria > Pseudomonadati > Pseudomonadota > Alphaproteobacteria > Hyphomicrobiales > Phyllobacteriaceae > Phyllobacterium > Phyllobacterium sp. K27. The sequence continues at coordinate 1,376,633 of NZ_CM139240.1, forward strand.
TGCAGTTCCTCGAATGGTACTCCACCACAATGGAAACACGCCTCTCCGGCGACAAGCGATTGAGCAAGGTAGCGTAGTGAATATGGGCATTCCTCAGAAATACCCGCATCTTGATCAGATGCAGCCATGGAACGACCGGCTGCATCTGCTGGAATGCCTGTCTGTCATTGAGGAAGCGCCCAATGTGAAGACATTCACATTCCGCTCGGATAATCAGAACTGGTTCCGCTATGAGCCGGGCCAGTTCATGACGTTTGAATTGGGCACGCAACCGGATGCGGTTCTGCGTACCTATACGCTCTCTTCCAGCCCCTCGCGGCCATTTACAATTGCCATCACGGTCAAAGCGCAGGATGGCAGCGTTGGCACGCGCTGGATGCTGGACCACCTCACACCGGGCGCGCGGCTGAAAGCATTTGGGCCGCTTGGTGACTTCTCAATCTCAAAACATCCCGGCGATAAATATCTGTTCATTTCCGCCGGGTCGGGCATCACACCCATGATGTCTATGACGCGTTGGATGCAGGACTGTGCACCACAAAGCGATATTAGTTTTGTCAGTTGCGCCCGCCGCCCCAGCGACATCATCTTTCGCAAGGAGCTCGAATATCTGACCAGTTGCATGCCCAATCTCAAGCTGTCCTTTCTGATCAAGGAACATGAGATGGGCCAGCTTTGGACGGGTATCAGAGGCAGGCTCGAAGCGCCCAAGCTTTCACTGCTGTCGCCTGATTTCAAGGAACGGACGATATTCTGCTGCGGCCCTGATGGTTTTATGCGCGATGTCCGGGCCATGCTGGAAGAGTCCGGCTTCGACATGGCAAATTATCATCAGGAAAGCTTTGGTTCGGCTGCCGAACCTGTTCTGCCGTTAATGGATGAAATTTCGACGGAGGTGGCTGAAACCGCTGCCATCGTGACGTTCTCCATGTCTGGCAAAGATGTACCCTGCGTGGCTGGCGATACAATCCTGAAGGCTGCGCGAGGGGCGGGAATTCGAATTGCTGCGGCCTGTGAATCCGGATTGTGCGGCACCTGCAAGATCATGAAGGTTTCCGGCAGTGTCGATATGAACCACAATGGCGGGATTCTCGACGAGGAAATCGATGAAGGCTACATTTTGGCTTGTTGTTCCAAGCCGCTGAGCAATGTCGAAGTGGAAGCGTGACCACGCTTTGGAATGGTCACGGATAAGCTCTCAAGTCTGGATAGATGGCAGGGAAATAATTTTCTCAGGGTGATTGACGCAAATGCTGGGCCGACAGATTGTGGCGCCCGAAAGTTGCGACCCATCCCTTGGAAAGCAAGCCAAAGTTCCCGGAGAATACCAGATGATCACGCCAGTGTTTGCAATCAATCACATCGCCGCCCCCACTCTTCGTCCTGCTGCATTCTTTCAGCTGGCGAAGAAGCTTGGCTTGCGTGATGTTGAAATCCGCAATGATTTGGATGGCAATGCGCTCCTCGATGGGACACCCGCGACTGAAATTCGGGATATGGCAGAGGCGGCTGGCGTGCGCATCGCCACCATCAATGCTTTGCAACGCTTTAACGAATGGACCCCGGAGCGTGAACGGGAAGCGGTTGAGCTTGCAGACTACGTGCAAGCCGTTGGCGCGGCGGCGCTTGTTCTGGTTCCCGTCAATGACGGCACCGGTCAGGTGGATGGCGAGCGACAGGGCAATTTGCGAGAGGCGCTGACAGCGCTCAAGCCTATTCTTGAGAGCCGGGGACTGTTGGGGTTTGTCGAGCCGCTAGGCTTCGAGATCTGTTCGCTTCGGTCCAAGCGCGAGGCAGCGCAGGCCATTGAGGCTGTCGGGGGGCAGGCGCGTTTCAAACTGGTCCATGACACATTCCACCACCATCTGGCCGGAGAGCCAGAGCTTTTTCCGGATGTGACCGGGCTCGTACATATTTCCGGGGTGACAGATTCTAAGGTCGCTATTGGTGATATGCGTGATCCGCATAGGGTTCTGGTCGATGATCATGATCGTCTTGGCAATGTCGATCAGATCCGCGCGCTCCTGGAACTAGGCTATAAAGGACTGTTTTCATTTGAGCCTTTTGCGGAACAAGTTCAGCAATTGGCTGATCCTGCGAGCGCCATTTCGGCCAGCATGGCGTTGATTAAAACCAGATTAGGCTGATCGCTGCTCTGCTTTGGCGACTTGTATTCCAAGCTTTCCTATTGCGGTGGAACATTATCGCCTGTCCGAGGTTCCTGTATTCCAATCGACAGGAGGAAAACCGGAATGAAGACACTGGCCGAAATTTTCGAGCATACGCTGCATGATATTTATTATGCGGAGAATGCACTGGTTAAAGCCTTGCCAAAAGTCGCAAAAGCCTCAAACGATGCCAAGCTAAAAAAGGCAGTAGAAGAACATCTTGAAGAAACCAAGGGGCATGTCAGCACCCTTGATCAGGTTTTTAAATCGCTAGGTCTTAAACCAAAAGCCGAGAAATGTGACGCAATCGAGGGTTTAATCAAAGAGACAGATGACCTCATTGAAGAAGCATCCGGGACTGCCCTGAACGTTGGCTTGCTTGCCGCTGCACAAGCCGTCGAACATTACGAGATAGCGCGCTACGGTTCATTGCGGGAATGGGCTAAAACACTCGGCCATGACGAAGCACATAAGCTGCTCAGCGAAATTCTCGATCAAGAGAAAGCAGCGAACAATAAGCTCACCAATATCGCGGTTGAAAGCGTCAACAAGTCATAAAGCACTATACCAATCTAACATAATAAACGGGTCCGGCTGCTTTGCCGGACCCGTTTTCATATTGACAAGTCGGTCAGTATTTTTGCTCAGCTGTGCAAAGAATCATCTTCCTCGTCTGTCCTTGGAAGCTGAATCAGGCTTGACGCTGGCACGTTAAAATGGAATAAATATTTCAGAAACTGGTTGCAATGGTCTGTACATTCCGAAATTGCAATCCAGGGTCGAAGCTGCGCGAGGCATCGTGCGCCTTTCATATCTTGGTATTCGCTAGTCAGGGGTAAGGTATGGCTGCGAAAACGAGATGAGGAGAGGTTCCGGATAGAAGGTGTTGCCGGGCACCGTTGTGGAGGAGAATTAAATGAAAAAATTTCTATTGGGAGTAGCTGTTTCCGCATTGATGAGCAGTTCGGCGCTGGCCGCCAATATTGGCGTGTCGATGGCGCAGTTTGATGACAACTTTCTCACCGTCTTGCGTACGGGGATGGAAGACTATGCCAAGACACTCGATGGCGTGACTTTGCAGGTCGAAGATGCCCAGAATGATGTGGCGAAACAGCAGAGCCAGATTCAGAACTTCATCGCCTCCAAGGTAGACGCGATCATCGTGAATGCGGTTGATACCGATGCAACTGCTGCCATGTCGAAGATTGCCGCCGAAGCCGGAATTCCATTGGTTTACGTCAATCGCCAACCTGCAAATGTGGATGAACTGCCCGAAAAGCAGGCTTTTGTGGCATCCAATGAAACCGAAGCCGGTACACTTGAAACAACCGAAGTCTGCCGACTGCTTAAGGGCCAGGGCAAAGTCGTTGTCATGATGGGCGAATTGTCCAATCAGGGTGCGCGTGCGCGCACAAAGGCCGTGCATGATGTAATTGCAACAGATGCATGCAAGGGAATCTCGATTGTTGAAGAGCAGACCGCAAACTGGTCGCGTACACAGGGTGCAGATTTGATGACAAACTGGCTTTCAGCCGGCTTGGAATTCGATGCCGTGATCTCCAATAATGATGAAATGGCAATTGGGGCTATTCAGGCGCTCAAGGCTGCGGGCCGCGCTTCGGACAGTGTTGTGGTTGCCGGTGTGGATGCCACTCAGGATGCTTTGGCCGCAATGACTGCCGGTGATCTTGATGTCACCGTATTCCAGGATGCGGCAGGGCAGGGCAAGGGTGCTGTGGACGCGGCGCTCAAGATCTCCAAGGGCGAGAAAATCGAAAGTAAAGTCTATATTCCTTTCGAACTCGTGACGCCCGAGAATCTTTCGAAGTATCAATCAAAAAACTAAGCAATAACATCGTTGCTGGTCTCTCCCCGAAATGGGGAGAGACGGCATTGGCATTTCAAGCGGCCAATCTCTCTGGGAGGAGAAGAGCATGACACTCAGCCCTTCAACCATGGCGGCAGTGCGTGCCAGCGGGGCGGTCCCGCAGGCAGAGTATCTTTTGAATGTTGAAAATATTCGCAAGGAATTTCCCGGCGTTCTGGCGCTGGATGATGTGCAGTTCCGGCTGAAGCGCGGGACTGTCCATGCATTGATGGGCGAAAATGGCGCCGGTAAATCCACTCTGATGAAGATTCTTGCTGGAATATATATTCCAGATCAGGGTGAGGTTTATCTCAAGGGCTTGCCTATTCGACTGAAGTCACCGCTCGACGCGCTCGAGAATGGTATTGCGATGATCCATCAGGAATTGAACCTGATGCCTTTCATGACTGTGGCCGAGAATATATGGATTCGCCGCGAACCGAAGAATGTTTTTGGCTTTGTCGATCATGGCAAAATGTATGACATGACGGCGGAACTTTTCCAGCGGCTGAACATCAGGCTCGATCCTGAAAGCCAGGTGCGGGACCTTTCGGTTGCCAACCGGCAGATGGTGGAGATCGCCAAGGCAGTTTCATACGAATCCGATGTGCTGATCATGGATGAGCCAACCTCGGCGCTGACGGAGCGTGAGGTAGAGCATCTTTTTGCAATTATTCGCGACCTGCGTTCGCAAGGGATCGGTATTGTCTACATTACCCACAAAATGAACGAACTGTTCGAGATTGCCGATGAGTTTTCGGTATTTCGGGACGGGCGTTATATCGGTACGCATGCCTCAACCGATGTAACCCGCGATGACATCATCAAAATGATGGTTGGGCGTGAGATCACTCAGATGTTCCCGAAGGAAACAGTGCCTATTGGCGACGTGGTGCTTTCGGTGAAGGATTTGTCGCTGAAAAATGTGTTTCATGACATTTCTTTTGACGTTCGGGCGGGTGAAATCCTCGGGATTGCCGGACTTGTCGGCTCTGGCCGCTCGAATGTGGCAGAAACGATTTTTGGGGTTACGCCGGCGACGACAGGGACAATCGCCATTAATGGCAAAGAGGTAAAGGTCAATACACCCAATCAGGCGATCAATATGGGCATGGCTTTTCTGACCGAAGATCGCAAGGACACCGGTTGTCTGCTCATTCTCGATATTCTTGAAAATATGCAAGTCGCGGTGCTGCAGGATCGCTTTACCAAGTTTGGCTTTGTGCAGGAAAAACAGATTACGGCGGTTTGCGAAAAGATGAGCCAAACCTTGCGTGTCAAAACACCTAGCCTGGAAGAGAAGATCGAGAATCTCTCTGGCGGGAATCAGCAAAAGGTTCTGATCGGCAGATGGCTGCTTACCAATCCGAAAATTCTCATACTGGATGAGCCGACCCGAGGTATTGATGTGGGCGCCAAAGCGGAAATCCATCGCCTGGTCACGGAGCTTGCGCGGCAGGGTGTGGCGGTCATCATGATCTCATCGGAGATGCCAGAGGTGCTTGGTATGAGTGACCGCGTGATGGTGATGCATGAAGGACGGGCGACAGGCTTTTTGGACAGAGCCGAAGCGACGCAGGTCAAGGTGATGGAACTTGCGTCCAAATAATCTGGCCAAGTTTCAAGGTCAGACGGCGCTACTGGGTTATGGGAGAAAATTATAATGACGAGCGAACAAGCAACTGCAATGGTCACGTCCCGCCGGAGTCGACGGCTGCCGCCTGAAGTCAATATTCTTCTGGTGCTGATCGGCATTGCCCTGGTTTTCGAAATTCTTGGCTGGATACTTGCCGGTCAGAGCTTCCTGATGAATACGCAGCGCCTGCGGATTATCATCCTGCAAGTTTCGGTCATTGGCATCATAGCAGTTGGCGTCACACAGGTCATTATTACCGGCGGCGTTGATCTCTCCTCGGGTTCGGTTGTAGGCATGACAGCGATGATTGCTGCGAGCTTTGCGCAGTCCTCCACCTGGGCACGGCCAGTCTATCCCGCTCTGACCGATCTGCCGTTCATCCTTCCTATCATCATCGGGCTTGGAGTCGGGCTTCTTGCCGGGATCATCAATGGCTGGCTGATCGCTCACACCAAAATCCCGCCATTTATCGCAACGTTGGGCATGATGGTTTCGGCTCGGGGCGTTGCAAAATGGTACACAAAGGGTTCGCCGATCTCCGGACTTACTGAGGAGTTCAATTTTATCGGAAGCGGCATATGGCCGGTGATCGTGTTTCTGCTTGTAGCCCTGATTTTTCACATCGCGTTGCGATATACACGCTATGGAAAATTCACCTACGCCATTGGTGCCAATGTGCAGGCGGCGCGGGTCTCTGGCATCAATATCGAACGGCATTTGATCAAGGTCTATGCTATTGCCGGTTTGCTGGCGGGACTTGCGGGTATTGTCACGGCCGCTCGGGCACAGACAGCGCAATCGGGCATGGGCATGACCTACGAGCTGGATGCAATCGCCGCGGCTGTCATTGGCGGAACATCGCTGGCTGGTGGTGTCGGTCGCATCACCGGCACGGTTATCGGCGCAATCATTTTAGGTGTCATGATTTCCGGTTTCACCTTCCTGCGGGTGGATGCCTATTATCAGGAGATCATCAAGGGCATTATTATCGTTTCTGCGGTGGTGATCGATGTGTATCGCCAGAAAAAGAGAAAAGTTTGAGATTTGTATCGCCCGGGAATCATCCCGAGCATTCTTTCCATGAGGTAATGAAATGACTGTACGTTTTGGTCTGCTGGGTGCGGGCCGCATCGGCAAGGTTCACGCCAAGGCAATAGGCTCCAATCCACGAGCAGAGCTTGTTGCGGTTGCCGACGCATTCGAACAGGCCGCCACAGACCTGTCTGCTGCCTATGGCTGTGAAGTACGCACTATTGATGAGATTGAAACTGCCGGCGATATAGATGCTGTCATCATCTGTACGCCGACGGACACACATGCGGATCTCATCGAGCGTTTTGCGCGCGCTGGAAAGGCCATATTCTGCGAAAAGCCAATCGACCTTGATGTAAAGCGGGTTGAAGAGTGCCTTGCAGTGGTAAGGCACACCAAGGCAACATTGATGGTAGGCTTTAATCGCCGGTTCGACCCGCATTTCGCAGCTGTGCGCAAGGCAATTGATGATGGCGCAATTGGCGACGTGGAAATGGTTACAATCACCTCGCGTGATCCCGGTGCACCGCCCGCGGAATATATCACACGCTCTGGTGGCATCTTCCGCGATATGACCATTCATGACTTTGACATGGCGCGTTTCCTGCTTGGCGAAGAGCCTGTCGCGGTGACTGCGCATGCTTCTGTTCTGGTAGATAAGAAGATAGGCGAGCTTGGCGATTATGACAGTGTCAGTGTCATTCTTTCAACGGCTTCGGGCAAGCAGTGTGTCATTTCAAACTCGCGCAGAGCGACATATGGCTATGACCAGCGCATTGAGGTGCATGGCTCCAAGGGAATGGTCGCCGCGGAAAATCAGCGTGCAGTTTCAATTGAAGTCGCCAATGGCAATGGCTATACGCGCCCGCCACTGCACGACTTCTTCATGACGCGTTATACGGAAGCCTATGCCAACGAAATCGCGGCTTTTATTGAAGGCATTGCTTCTGGTGCACAAGCGACTCCCAGCGGCGAAGATGGACTGATCGCGCTGGCACTCGCCGACGCCGCCCTGCGGTCGGTAAAAGAAGGCAAGACGATTACGATGTAATTTTCGAACTGCAGCTTCACCGTCTCCGGTGAAGCTGCAGTTGATGAAGCTATAGCTTCGTCAACCATTCATGCTCGGCAGCATTGTGGAACTTCCATGTACGCTTTGGGCCGGCCATTACATTGAGGTAATAGAGGTCATAGCCATGGCAGGCCGCGCAAGGATGATATCCTTTAGGCACCATGACCACATCGCCATCCTCAATCGCCATGGCTTCATCGAGAGAGCGATCATCCGTATAGACACGCTGGAATCCAAAACCCTGGGGTGGGTTGAAGCGATGGTAATAGGTTTCTTCCAGATAGGATTCAGCTGGAAGGTTATCCTGATCATGCTTATGCGGAGGATAGCTGGAAGTATGTCCGCCGGGCGTGATCACCTCGACCACGAGAAGAGAATCCGCAGGCTCGTTCTCAGGAAGAATATTGGTGACGTAGCGGGTGTTGGTGCCTTTGCCGCGCGTTTCCTGACCAAGATCATCCGGCGATATGACGCGCACGGGCAGCCCGCCATTGAGGCTCGGTGCGGAGCAGACGGCAAGTTCGACGCCAGTCTCGGCTGAGATGGACCAATCTGAACCTTCAGGCAGGTAAACCGACCACGGCTTGCCATCGAATGGTGACATGCGCTCGCCAAGAAGGCCAAGATCTTCACCATTGGCAGTTACCTTACCTTTGCCGGTCACAAAGACAAGACAGACTTCCTTGTCCCCTGTTCTTCCGCTCAGCGATTGCCCGGCTTCCAGCCGGTGCAGGTCAAAGCCTACATAACTCCATCCCGCGCTTTCAGGCGTTACATTGGCTACATGGCCTGTACCATCCACGGCCTTGATCAAGAGTTTTGACATGGCTCACTCCTTCTCGACATTAATGTCCGCTGGCGGAACCGGTTCCGACGCGTCGTAGATGATGAAGAATTGCCAGACGCCATAGCCTGCGAAGCCCAATGCAATAATGCCCCAGAACGGCGTTCCGGTGACAAACTCGAAAATCGCCCAGGCGACGCAGAATGCCACGACGGCAATTCTGCGCCATAAGGGGCGGAAAAATGGATGGTTGGAGTCTTTAGTCACGCAAGCCCTGCTTCCTTTATGAAGCGGCTGAGATTGGCGTGCCCAAGCTTGGAGTATGTTGCCGGATCAGCTTTCTTCGGATCCTGCTCAGCTTCGACAACGACCCAGCCGCTATAGAATTTGAGTTCCTTGAGAACCCGAACATAGTCGATCATACCGTCACCGGGAACAGTGTAAACGCCTGCAAGAACGCTATCAAGGAACGACCAGTCTTCGCGGTTCGAGGTCCACATGACATCTTCGCGGATATCCTTGCAATGGACATGGCCGATACGGGCCTTGTAGTGCCGTGCCAGACGCGCTGGATCGCCGCCACCCCAAGTGGCGTGTCCTGTGTCGAGCAGGAGATTCACTGCATCTCCGGTGACCTCCATGAAGCGGTCAATCTCGGATTCCGTCTGAACGACAGTTCCCATATGGTGATGATAGACGATTTGCAGGCCATAGGTCTGCTTGATGGCTTGCGCAAATCGGGTATAGCGCTCGCCGAAGACTTTCCAGGCAGATTTCAGCAATACTGGTCTGGCCGAAAGTGGTAGGTCCTTGTTGGAATGGATGGCGTTCGACGTTTCAGCTGCAATAAAAACAGTGCAGCCCATATCTTTCAACAGCGTGGCATGACCTTTAACAGCTTCCAACTCTGCATCCACATCGCGGACCAACAACTCAGTTGAGTACCAACCGCTGACAAGGCTGTGGCCATAAGCGTCGAGGATAGGACGCAATTTTTCAGCGGTGCGCGGAAATTTATTGCCAAGCTCCATGCCGGTGAATCCGGCAGCTTTTGCCTGTTCAAGGCAGGTTTCCAGTGGAATATCGCCACCAATCTCCAGCATGTCGTCATTCGACCAGCCGATAGGGTTCGCCCCGATACGGATCATTCTTCAGTTCCTTTGGTTAGCAGTAAACAGTTCAATTGCCGACGTGCTGTAACTTCAACTTTTGTTCATATTCCTTGCGTGCAGCATTTACCTGGCTGCGCTGGCTTACCTCAGGTACTGCGACATCCCACCATGTGCCGCCGTCTTCTGTCGAGATAAGCGGATCGGTGTCGATGACAATAACTGTGGAGCGGTCGTTATCTTTAGCCCTTGTGAGGGCAGTTTCGAGGTCAGCAATTGAAGAGACTTTCTCCGAGATCGCGCCGAGGCTACGGGCATGGGCAGCAAAATCAATGTCGGGCAAGACTTCGTGCTTCGAATCTTTCAGAAGATTATTAAAGTTTGCCCCGCCTGTGCCCATTTGCAGCCGGTTGATGCAGCCATAGCCACGATTATCGAGAAGTACGACGGTGATACGCTGACCGAGCATGACTGAAGTGGCGAGTTCTGAATTCAGCATCAGGTAGGAACCATCGCCGATCATGACAACGACTTCATCATCCGGCTTAGCCATCTTGGCACCCAGCCCGCCGGCAATTTCATAGCCCATGCAAGAGAAACCATATTCCGCATGATAGGAGCCGGGAGCACCTGCCTGCCATAATTTGTGCATTTCGCCCGGCAATCCGCCAGCGGCGTGGAGGACCGTTGCCTCAGCGCCAAATGTACGTTGCACGGCGCCAATGACTTGTGCATCCGAGGGCAGTGCTGCGTTGGTCGGTCCGGTAACTTTTGCAGCGGCTTTTTGCCATTCGGCTTTTCCGGACTTCGCATTCTCTGTCCAGCTTGCGGGTGCCTTGTATTCCTGCAAAGCGGCAGTGAGTTCGAGCAATCCTTCTTTCGCATCCGCAACCAATGGCAGAGCGCGATGTTTCGCAGCATCAAAGATTTGGACGTTAATGCCGATGAAAGACTTGGCAGAATTCTGAAAGAGTGACCACGAACCCGTCGTAAAGTCTTGCAGGCGTGTACCGACAGCAATGATTACGTCAGCCTCTTGCGCCAGCCGGTTGGCCGCTGAAGTGCCAGTTACCCCAACAGCTGCCATATTGAGTGGGTGTGTGTCTGGCAGCGAAGACTTGCCGCCTTGCGTTTCGCAGACAGGAATACCGGCCGCTTCGACGAAATCTGCCAGTTCTTTTGAGGCTTGCGAAAAGATGACGCCGCCACCGGCGATGACCAAAGGTTTCTTGGCCGATTTCAATGCAGCAACAGCGGCGGCAAGCTCGTTGCGATCTGGTCTCGTGCGCCGCTGTGACCAAACGCGTTTTTCGAAAAAGCTTTCCGGATAATCATAGGCCTCTGCCTGAACATCCTGGCAAAGGGCCAATGTAACCGGGCCACATTCTGCCGGATCGGTCAGCACTGTCATGGCGCGGGCGAGGGCGGGGATGATCTGTTCAGGTCGGGTTATCCGATCAAAATATCGGGATACAGGCTTGAAGCAATCATTGGCGGAAACAGTGCCATCGGCAAAGGATTCGACTTGCTGCAGAACCGGGTCCGGAATGCGGTTTGCAAAAACATCGCCGGGAAGCAGAAGCAGAGGCAGGCGATTAACATGGGCAAGGGCGGCAGCTGTCACCATATTGGTCGCGCCCGGACCAACGGAACTCGTCACGGCCATCATACGCTGGCGGAAGCTTGCCTTTGCATAAGCGATGGCTGCATGCGCCATAGCCTGCTCATTATGGGCGCGATAGGTCGGCAGTTCATCGCGGATATGATAAAGCGCTTCGCCAATGCCAGCCACGTTTCCATGGCCAAAGATTGCCCAGACACCGGCAAATATAGGTACTTCTTTGCCATCCATTATGGTCATTTGCGCGGCAAGGAAGCGTGTCAGTGCCTGCGCCATTGCCAGGCGTACAATATTGCTCATATCAATCTCCTCCCGATTCAATTTTCCGCAATGACGGATGGAAACCGGTCCCGCTATTTCTGGAATTGCACTTGCTATGCCGCTTTTGCATTGCGGCTGGCAAGCCATGCCTTGGTCAATTTTTCGAAGCGATCAGCCATATCATGAATCGCGGCCTCGTCGGTCAGGTTGCCTGACAGCCAGCCTTCTGCCGCATCCATGAAGAGGGTCCGGCCAACGGCAAAACCTTTCACGATGGGCGCATGGGCGGTTGCGCTGAATGCGGCTTTCAGCTCATCATGCGGGGCTTCCAAGCCGAGGAGAACAACACCGCGACACCAAGGATCGTTCTTTTCAACGACCTGTTCAATATTCTTCCATGCTGCTGCCGATGCTTGCGGTTCAAGCTTCCACCAGTCGGGTTTGATGCCGAGTGCATAGAGCTCTTCTAGCGCGCGGGGAATAGTATTGTCATCAAGAGGGCCGTGTTTTCCGGCGATGATCTCGATCAGCAATTCCCGGCCAACCTTGCGGGCTGCCTCAAAGAGCGTGCGCAATTTTTGCTGCTGTTCAAGCTTGAGATCGGCAGGATCATCCGGGTGATAAAAACACAGGCATTTGATGCAATGATCCACTGGCCATTCGGCAAGTTGGGAACCAATATCCTGAGAGAACTCAAAGCGTAACGGGCGCGATCCTGGAAGTTCTACCGGGCGCCCAAGCCAGTCAAAATTATGGCGCGCAAACTCGAACATGGCTTCGCGACCGAACTTCTCGTCCAGCAACATGCCATAGCCACCGCGACCATCGGCAACTTTTGCCGCGGCCTTGACCGCCAGCTGCTTGAATTCCCCGACCTTCGATATGTCTGTACCGAGTTTTTGGCAAAGATCTTCGAGCTGAACACGATGATCAATGGCAAAGGTCATCATTGAGGGAATATCGCGCCGGCGCGTTGTCGCCCAATGGATATGGTTGATGGCCTCATCCTTGCGCAGAGCATGATGTTTGCTGCCATGCTCAAGGAAGTATTGCAGCTCCGCAAAAGTGGGTATTTCCGGCGAGCACAGCAGGCGCGAAACGGCGAATGCGCCGCAGGCATTTGCCCATGTCGCGGCGGTTGCAAGAGACTCGCCGCCCAGCCATCCACGCAACAAGCCGGACATGAAGGCGTCGCCTGCTCCAAGAACGTTGAACACTTCGATGGGAAAGCCCTTGCCGACAATGCCGTCCTCAAGGTTGTCGGAAATAGATCCCTCGTAAACAATGCAACCCATTGGTCCGCGTTTCAGGACAATTGTTCCTTTCGACAGGGCACGAATGGTCTTGAGGGCGCTTAAGAGATCATCTTCCCCGGAGGCTATCAGCACTTCTTCTTCAGTACCAACGATCAGGTCGCAATCAGGCAGTACGGTTTTAAGGTGGTTTGAAACCGCGTCGGATGCGATATAGCGGCTGTCGCCATCGCCGTGACCGGCGAGACCCCAAAGATTAGGACGATAGTCGATATCGAACACAACTTTGCCGCCTGCTTCTTTCATCAGGCGAATGGCCTTGCGCTGGGCGGCATCAGGTTTCGGCTTGGAGAAATGCGTGCCGGTAACGACGATAGCGCGGGCTGAAGCGATGAATGCAGGGTCGATGTCGCTTTCTTCCAGCGCCATGTCCGCGCAGTCTTCACGGTAGAAAATCAGCGGAAAGCTTTTATCGTTCTCAACAGACAGAATAACCAGGGCGGAAAGACGCTGCGGATCCGTAATGATACCCTGCGTGGCGACGCCTTCGCGGATCATTTGCTCACGGATGAAACGCCCCATCTGCTCATCGCCGACACGCGAGAGTAGAGCCGAGCGCAAACCAAGCCGCGCGGTGCCGATGGCAATGTTTGCAGGGCAGCCGCCGACGGATTTGGCAAATGAGGTAATATCCTCAAGCCGTGAGCCGATTTGCTGGCCATAAAGATCAACGGATGAACGCCCGATAGTGATGACATCAAGCGGCTTGCCAAGGGGCTTGGCGCTTTCAGTTCTATCCATGTCGTCCTCCCGATATTCTGATCGTATGTCCCGTGCCGCGACGGTCGGTAATCTCCTATATGAAATAATAATTCTATCAAGTCGTCAATATGGAATGTATATTCTTTTTGATATTCTGAAGGCTCAGAGATTGCGCCGCCGCTCCGCAACGCTGACAGTTAAAGCCATCGCAAGTGCCATTGTACCGGACAGGGACCGGAAGCCGGAGAAATCACCCTCTGCTGCTTCGAACCAGACTTTTGCCGATTGGGCGAGGGGCGAAAATGCGCTGTCAGTGATTGCGATGACGGATACGTTGCGGGCAGCGAGCGTGGCGGCATGCTCTATTGTTGCTGACGCGTAGGGAGAAAAGCTGATTGCTATGGCGGCATCAGCCGGACGGGCGAAAGACAGGATTTCCGGATCAATCCCCGCTGTGGATTCAATCAACTGATTGCGGATTTTGAGTTTGCCAAAGGCGTAGGCCATATAGGCAGTAATCGGATAGGACCGTCGACGGGCCAGAAGATAAATCGTCTCAGCACCTGCCAGGATATCCACTGCCCGGTCCAATACATCATCTTCGAGCTGCCGCGAAATTGTCTCTATCGACTGGCTGGCTGCTGTAAGAAAGCCGTTGAGAATCGCACGATTTTTCGAGAGGCCATCCGTATTGCCATGCAGTGCGGAAAGCCGCTCCTCATAAGAAATCTGCCGTTCGCGCAGACGTTCGCGAAAGACAGACTGCAGGCTGGTAAAGCCATCGAATCCCAGATGCTGGGCAAACCGGATAAGGGTTGAAGGTTGCACGCCCGCCGTATTGGCGATGCTTGCAGCGGTGCCAAAGGCAATCTCGTCCGGATTGCTCAGGGCATAGGCGGCAATTTGCGCCAAGCGTTTAGGCAGTATGTCCCGCCTTTCGAGGATCAGGCTACGCAATGCATCGAAGTCCCGCGGCAACTCCGCTCCATTGTCCATAGTACCCATCCGAATCATTCTCTAATGGCCACATCTTACAAAGCAAAATATTTATATCAAAGTGGATCAGTTATTCCATTTTTGTTTGTTATAGATTATTTCATTCGCTATTCGCAAGCGGTGGAGACGAGTCAATGCTGGGTATTGGACTGATTGGAACGGGTTTTATGGGCAAGTGCCACGCTCTGGCGTGGAATTCGGTGCGCGCTGTCTTTGGTGACGGCCCCGACATATCCTTGGTTCATCTTGGTGAGGCCAATGAAAATCTTGCCGTAGAGCGCGCAAGCCCATTCGGCTTTCGTCGCGCATCGGGTGATTGGCGCGAAGTCATCAATGATCCGCAAGTTGATGTTGTTTCGATCACTACGCCAAACCAGTTTCACCCGGAAATGGCAATTGCAGCCCTTAAGGCTGGCAAGCATGTCTGGTGCGAGAAGCCGATGGCACCGGCTTTTGCCGAGGCGGAAGCCATGGCGGCCACTGCCGCTCAATCAGGAAAAGTGGCGGCGCTAGGCTATAACTACACGCAAGGCCCCGCGATCCGCCATATCCGCAAGCTTCTGGATGAAAAGATTATCGGTGAGGTCAATCATCTGCGCATTGAGATGGATGAGGATTTCATGGCCGATCCCGATGCGTTGTTCTACTGGAAGCACGAAGCATCATCCGGCTATGGAGCGCTTGATGATTTCGCCGTACATCCTTTGTCATTGCTGTTTACACTGTTCGGGCGTGTGTCGCGTGTGATGTGTGACATGGCAAAACCCTATGCAAGCCGCAAGACACAAGATGGCACCAGCCGTGCTGTCGAAACCTATGACAGTGCGAGTGTTCTGATGCACATGGAAAACGGGGTCGCCGGTACTTTGCAGGTGAATCGCTCCGCATGGGGGCGCAAGGGCCGCATCGCATTGCAGATATTCGGGTCGAAGGGGTCCATCCTCTTCGATCAGGAGCGCGCGAATGAATTTCAGCTTTACGTGACATCGGACCGTCCAACGGAGCAGGGCTATCGCACGATCCTTACAGCGCCGCATCACGAGCCCTATGGCCGGTTTATTCCTGCCCCGGGCCATGGCCTTGGCTTCAACGATCTGAAGATCATTGAATGCCATGAACTGATCAAGCGGATAGAAGGCCAGCCAGCGCATTTGATCGAGTTTGCAGACGGGCTGGAGATCGAGCGTACCGTTCATGCCATGGCACGCTCGTTCAAGGATCAACGTTGGGTGGATGTCAGATAGTGTCTGTTACCATCTGAGAAAGAAGCGCCCGGCCACAGCGCCGATGAGGCCGGGTATCAAAACGCCTAGCGTATACCAGACAGCGACAAATGGCATGGCACTTTCCGTGCAGTGAAAAGAGTATATCACTGAACCGATTGCACCAGCCGCGATACCAGCGGCAGCACCCGCCATGGTCAGGCGGGTGGGCGCGAGACCGCGCAAAACCCAGAATGCACCGATCAGCAGCGGCATGGATAGCACTACAATATTGAATGTGCACACTGCGACCGATCTGCCGGTCAGCATGCCCGGTTGAGCTTCTGGCGGTGCCATAGCGAATATCCCCGCCGCCAATATTCCGAATGCAAACAGGGCGACTGCCATCAAAACCAAATTGATGACAATGCTGCCAAGCGGATAGGCGATGCGCTTGACAGCCCACGCCCCGATAACTGCGAGAAGAAGTGTATAGGCGAGTTTTCCCCAAAAGGGCATTGTGGCAGAGGCTTCCGCAAGATCCGGCCGCATGCCCAGCCACCATACCATCAGAAGCCAAGATGCCGCAAAGCCTAGGCCAAGACCCACGGCAAGCCGCTTGGCTACACTCGTGCGGGGTACAGGTTTCAGATCGCGCGCGAGACGTGCGATCAAGTCATCCGTTGCCATGTGCACGTCCTTTCAGTTTTGCGGCAATCGCCTTGATGCCTCTGTGTATGCCGACCTTCACCGCCGATTCCGAAAGGCCGGTGCTTGTCGCGACCTCTGCTATGGATTGCCCCTCAATTTTTGTACGGTAAATCAACTCCCGTGATTTCTCCGGTACCGACTGCAAAAGGCTTTCCACGTCCATCCGGTCTGCTGCTGCATCGGAATAATCTGCTGGTATCAAGTCTTCAGCAGTATCCAAAGGCACCGTTGCGCGAATTTTATTACGGCGGAAATGGTCTATCAATTTGTATCGTGCGATAGCGTGCAACCAGGCGGTAAACGGGCGATCTGTCTCATAAGTTGCCCGTTTGATATGCAGTGCCATCAATGTCTCCTGCACAAGATCGTCAGCGTCACCCTTATGTGCCTCGGAAAGTCGCCGCAAAAAATAAAAACGCAAATGCTTTGCTACATCATTCAAAAGAATGGCGTAGCTGCGCGCATCTCCTGCAAGACTTGCAAGCATCAATTCTTTCAGTTGCGTTTCGACAGAATGCACTCCGGTTTGATTCCTTATTCGCACGGGTGGCAGAAAGGTTACAGCATCACGCAAGATAGCGGGACGTCAATGAGACCAGCATAAATTTGCGACTGCCAATCACCAATCCGTGATCCTTGTAACCAATTACCCACCCGGTTCGTATTGGTTGATGTGACTGGCAACAAAGCGCCGGAATTGGTGAGTGTCAAACACATCCCGAAACTTACGGGCACGTTTATCGTATATGAATAAACCAAGGAGAATGACCATGAATGTTTTCACGCGTAGTATAGCTCTTTCGGCTTTCGCACTTGCCGCTGGTTTTGCCAGTGTGAACTTGGCTGCTGCCGAAGATGCCATGAAGGCAGAACCTGTGAAAAAGCAGGATGCGATGAAGCATGATGCAATGCAGCCCGATGCAATGAAGGCTGACCCGATGAAAGGCGACGCAATGAAAACCGATGCGATGAAGGGTGATGCGATGAAAGGCGACGCTATGAAGGGCGACGCCATGAAACCGAAAAAGCCCGACGCAATGGCTCCAGCTGCAAACTGATATAGACTAGTTCTACCTGTCCTCTCCCCTGTTGGGGGAGGGGCGCAGTCGCACAGTAAAGAAACACTGGAATAACAGCCCGTGGAGACTTGAATGACGAGCGTCACTTCCGGCACAGCGCTGAACAAAAAAACGGGGAAAGTCTTGGTATATCGCCATTCTTTGGCGGTGCGTGTTACCCATTGGCTGAACGTTTTGTGTCTCAGCTTTCTTTTGATGAGTGGCTTGCAAATATTCAACGCCCACCCGCATCTCTATTGGGGGCAATATGGCGCCGATGCTTTGCCTGATCCGGCATTTGTCTCCATTGAGGCCTATGCTGATGGAGACAGCATGAAAGGCGTTACGAGCATTGGACCATTTCAATTTACGACCACGGGAGTGCTGGGCGCGTCGAAGGTGAATGGAGAATTGACACCACGTGCTTTTCCGGCATGGGCGACAATCCCGAGCTATCAAGACCTTGCTACCGGAAGGCGTTGGCATTTCTTTTTTGCCTGGTTCTTCGTGATCAATGGCTTCGTCTATATGATTTACGGACTTGTCTCGCGGCATTTCCGTCGCGATCTCCTGCCTACAAAAGCGGAGTTGACACCGAAGCATCTCGCTCACGAGATTGCTGATCATGCACGTCTGCGCTTCCCAAAGGGGGAAAAGGCCCGACGTTATAATTCATTGCAGAAACTTGCCTATATCGGGGTGGGGTTTATTTTACTTCCTTTGATGGTGCTGACGGGTCTCACCATGTCTCCTGGCTTCAATGCAATCTTTCCTTGGCTGCTGGATGTGTTTAGTGGTCGCCAGTCGGCCCGAACAATTCACTTCATCGCGGCCACGCTGGTCGTTGTCTTTGTACTTGTACACATCGCCATGGTTCTCTTATCCGGCGTCTGGAACAATATGCGCTCAATGATAACCGGCTATTACGCTTTGAAGCCCGAAGCAGATAAGGAGACAACCAAATGAGCGTCGATCTGACACGACGCCGTTTCCTGATTGGTTCAGGCATTGCGGCGACAGGCATTTTGACAGGCTGTGATGCGCTGGTACGAAGCCCAACCGTCAATTCTGTTCTTGAAAAGGGCGAGTGGCTTTCGATGAATGCTCAACGTCTGCTTTTGGGTGGTCAGCAATTGGCCCGTGAATATAGCGAGGCAGATTTATCACCGGTGTTCAAGGCCAATGGAACGCAGCTGCCTGAAACAGATATCTATAAGCAACTTATCGACAATAATTTTGCCAATTGGCGACTTGAGGTCGGTGGCATGGTCAAGACGGCCAAGAGCTTTTCAATGGCAGAGTTGAAAGCCATGCCAGCGCGCACACAAATTACCCGCCATGATTGCGTCGAGGGTTGGAGCGCGATTGGCAAATGGACCGGCGTTCCGCTTGGGCTGGTTTTGGAGCAGGTCGGTCTCGCGCCAGGAGCGCGTTATGCGGTGTTCTATTGTGCGGATGATTATGAGCAATCACTCGACGGCAGCGGCCTCTATTATGAAAGTATCGATCTGGTGGATGCGTGGCATCCACAAACGATCCTTTCCTACAGCATGAACGGCAAAGATCTTGAGATTGCTCATGGTGCGCCCTTGCGGATGCGTGTCGAGCGCCAACTGGGGTACAAACATGCAAAATATCTTATGCGGATTGAGCTTGTAGACAGTTTCAAGAATATCGGCTCCGGCAAAGGCGGGTTCTGGGAAGATCGAGGTTATGAGTGGTATGCCGGTATTTGAGGGCGCACGATGTGGCTCGTCAAAAAATTGATACCAGTCTTTGCTGCATCCGGTTCATCTGACATAAGAGGCGAAACAATCTGCTAGAGAGAGATTTTCGTGTCCACAGCCTCCGCCTTCGATAAAAGCTATGCAGCCTTCCTCTTTGACATGGATGGTACCATTCTCAATTCCACCGTGGCGGCAGAGCGCGTATGGAGTAAATGGGCCGAATCTCATGGGCTTGATGTAGCGGCATTCATGCCCACCATGCATGGTGTCCGGGCAATTGATACCATCCGTCGTTTAGGCTTGCCTGGCGTTGATCCTGAGGTTGAGGCTGCCAAGATAACGGAAGATGAAATAAACGACGTAGAAGGGGTGATGGCGCTTCGGGGAGCGGCGGCCTTTCTTGAAAGCTTGCCACCTGAAAAATGGGCCATCGTGACGTCCTCGCCGCTTGAGTTGGCGAAACGACGCCTTGCGGCGGCGGGTATTCCTGTGCCGCGTACGCTTGTGACAGCCGAAGATGTCAAGATCGGCAAGCCGAATCCGGATTGCTATCTGTTGGGTGCGCGCAAGTTGGGCGTTGATGCCCCAGATTGCCTGGTCTTTGAGGACGCTATTCCCGGCATCTTGGCTGGAGATGCCGCCAAAGCCGATGTTATGGTGATTACGGCTACCCACAAGCATCCAGTCGAAACCACGCACGCGACTATAGCCGATTACGAGAATGTGGTGTTGCAGATTGATGTGGGCGGAAGATTATCCATTGTTAAGCGCGGCTGATCGGAGAGATTTTTACAGCCTTGAAGGACAAACGGAGAATTGATTGATATCCCTTCGATACAATTTGCTGGTTGTCCTTTTAATCCTTGCAATATTCCCCCATATGTAGCGCGGACGTCACGTGACGCATAGTGAGGAGATTTGCATGCCGCTGGTACTATTCAAGCTCAGTTGGACCACCCTTAGTAAGATTGCCGCGATACTCGTTATCGGACTGGCTGTCAGCTTTAGCGCAGTCTATGAGGCTGACGCACGTCGTGGCGGCGGCGGATTTGGCAGCCGTGGGTCGCGGACTTTCGCTGCACCGGCACCGACGCGTACTGCGCCGACCAATGCAGCGCCTATCGAACGCACGATGACGCCGCGGCAGCAGGCGCAGCCCGGTGCAGCACAGACACAAGCTGCACAACAGCAGCGGCCTGGTGGATTGTTCGGCGGAATGGGTCGCTCGCTGATTGGCGGTCTGCTGGTTGGCGGCCTTATCGGAGCCTTTCTTGGAAACGGTTTTGGCGGAATGGCCGGATTGTTCGGTATGCTGATCCAGATTGCCCTAATCGCTGGTATTGCCATGCTGGCCTTGCGCTTTTTCCGTTCTCGCCAGACATCTTCGATGGCTCCTGCCGGTGTTGCAGGGCAGGCATTTGGCCGAAATGCATTTAACGACCAGCCAGCGTCATCTTCGTCGATGCGTGTTCCGACCATCGGGTCGGGATCAAAGCAAAGTAGTTCTACCAGTGGTTTCGGTTCGGCGAGCGCTGCTGCCAGTGGTGGTGCCAGTTATGCCAAGCAACAGCCGGGAAAACTGGTTCCGGAAGATGAAATTGGTCTGACCCAGAACGACCTTGATCGTTTTGAATCCTTGCTGACCGAAGTCCAGACAGCCTATGGCAAAGAAGACTATGCGACCTTACGCAAGATCACCACGCCGGAAGCCATGTCATACCTGGCTGAAGAATTGGGCCAGAATGCAACAGATGGGCTGCGCAACAGTGTGACTGACGTCAAGCTCGTCCAAAGTGACATTGCGGAAGCATGGGCAGAAGGCGATCGGCACTATGCAACTGCTGCACTGCGCTATTCCAGCATCGATGCTATGCTTGACCGCAACACGGGCCGAGTTGTCAATGGCGATGAAGGCGAGCCGAGCCTGATCACTGAGATCTGGACGTTTGTGCGTGAGGGCGGCAATGAATGGAAGCTTGCGGCCATTCAAGACGCTGCCTGATCAAATTCGGACCAAATGCGGCGCGGCTCCATTTGCTATATGGGGCCGCGCCGTACCTTTTTGCCAAGCAAGATTTTTGGATGCTGGCTCAGCTTTTTTGCAAAGCCAGATGCGTGCCAAGACCCACAAGCATTGCACCGCCAGCACGCTGCATAAGCCTTTGAGCGCGGTTCGACCGCTGTAACCGGGCGAGCATTGCACCCGCGAGAAATACGCACAACAGATCCGCCGATGAGAATACCATGTTGACGATTGTTCCAAGGAGAATGAACTGCACCCAAACAGGAAACGCAGCCGATGGATCAATGAACTGGGGTAAGAACGCAAGAAAGAAAATTGCCGTTTTCGGATTGAGAACCTCTACTGTTACACTTTCATAAAATGCACGTTTGCCGGACTTCTGTTTAACGTGAGCCGAGTCGATTCCGCCGTGTGTCTTGGTGCGAAAGAGTGAAATCCCCAGCCAGATCAAATAGATCGCGCCAGCAAACTTAACCAGCATGTAGAGCAGCGGTACGGCATGGAAAAGTACCGACAAACCTGCTGCTGCTGCGACAACATGAACATACCCGCCAAGATGAATGCCGAGTGATGCCATAAGGCCTGACCAGCGTCCTCGGGCTATTGTCTGTGCAGCTGCATAAAGCATTGCGGGGCCAGGGATAAAAGCGAAGATTGCAGTTGTTGCCAGAAAGGCTATGAAAGTTTCCAGAGGCGGCATGGGCGAACTTTCACTTTATGCGCAGGTCCATCATGTAGCCGCGCTCGACCAAATCTTGGCTGTCTTTATAGGTAATTGTGCCCTCATAGGCGAGAGAAAAGCTCTCCGAGAAATTGGGTGAATTCAGGATGGCGCTATAATGCGCCCCTCCACCAGCATGCCCACCTACCTCAATGATTTTCTGAAATTCTCCAATCGAGTGGGCCGAAAAACGATAGTGCAAGAGAACTGCTGTCACAGGAACAAAATTATTGATGCACGGCCCAAGTCCATGAATGCTGCCCCGTCGATAATCCACAGCACGATCCGCGCGAAACAGCGGAAATTTGGACAATCGAATATTGCTTCCAAATAAACGCCGCCGTGGTCCTCCTCTTATCGCGGTACCAAATTGCTCGTGATTGATCGTATAACCATCACTGTCAAAACTGGATGAGACCGCAAAAGGCCAGTCTTTTCCTTCATCGTCGAATTCCACTGCATTGAGTGGGCCCGGCGGATAAGTATCAATCATAACCGCAAGGCAGCGATTGAAACCTGACATTTCCAATGCGCTTATAAATTTCCTGACAGCGCCGGTTTCCGATCCGGGAAAAACTAAAAACTCGTCCGCATCAAGGGACAGATACCAACGGTCGCGGCCGTACATGTCAATGAGATCGTCACGCCAATAAGCTCCACGCGCTGTATTCTTATAATCTAGCTGCGACATATAAAGATCAACGTCGGCGGCGTTGGCAAGAACGTCTCGCGTTCCATCATCCGACTGATCATCAACAAATATGAATCGCGTAACGCCAAGCTCACGATAATGGCGGAGGAATGACCTTATATAATTGTTGACATTTCTGACGACGCAGATAAGTGGAAGGTCATCTTCAACCAGCGGCGTCATTGGTCCCGAATGTTTTATCAATTTTGAATCCGGGCGCTTGCCCAGATTAGAAAGAGTCATTTTAGCATGACGCAGATGTGTTTTTAACGTGCGGAATATTGAGACTCGCCTGAGTTCCTGCCAGACAGCGACGTTCTGGACAGGATATTTTTTTGGACTCATATGAGATCCCCTCAGGGTCGATCGTGTTCTAATTAGGCAGTATGCGCACTTTGTAACGCCCAACCTTTGGCGACGTACCCATGATCTTGAGTTCGCTATTCTCGAACTTGATAATGGAAGAGGTCATACGGAATTCCGTATGGACAAAGACCGGGTTAAGCTGGCCTGCTTCACTGAAGCGAATTGCCGAGACATCATCATCGCGCAAGCTGATATGAACGCGCGTCTGCTCGTCTACATTCCTGTCGCTGCGGAACGAGACCAATGCATCAAAACGGCAACGCTGGCCGCGGTCGATATTAATACCTGATTCCTCGATGAAATTGGTCAAGGCTTCCCAGTTTGCATCTTCGTCAATCTGTTCCGGTTCGGTCGGTTCCATCAGGAGCTTTCATTATATTCAGCAGATAATGCATGCCTTATACATCAAAATTGCGCTTGTCGCGGAATCCTTGTGCCTCAATCGTGGAAGGGTTCGACAAAGATGCGCTCACCTGTCAAAAACGCATCGGCCACATGGCGCAAAGGCGCAATGTCGACATCCGATTGTTTGTTCTTAACCAGATCAGCAAAACGACGGTAGAGTTCGGGATATTCCGCCTCAGCTGGCAATGAAATCGCCTTACCATCAATGATAAGCTTCGACCCGCCATCCATAAGGACCATCTGGCCTGCGGAAGTCTCTGCAATAATATCCCATGTCTGCTTGCCGGTCTGACGCCAGTCAAGCTCCACATGGACTGGGGTCCCGTTAGCGCTGGTCATCTTCAGATCGGCCGCAATCGGCGCTTGCCGATTCTCTGGAAATTCCAGTGTCGCGCTTCTGATAAATACCGGGTTGGGCATGATGTGAGTAAGGATGGAGAGGGCATTGATGCCGGGGTCGAAAACGCCGAGGCCACCAGCCTGCCATATCCAGTCCTGATTAGGATGCCAATGCCGGACATCCTCCTTCCAGACGATGTGAACGCTTTGGAGCTTATTGGAGCCAAGGAAGGATTTCGCTGCTTCCACGCCGGGAGCATAGCGGGAGTGCCAGCTGGCAAAAAGCGAAACGCCTTTTTCATTTGCCAAAGACGCCAGACTTTCGACCTCGCTCAGTGTCGCACCCGGCGGCTTCTCAAGAAAGACGTGCTTGCCCGCTAAAATGGCTTCATAGGCGGCGGCGTAGCGAAATTGCGGCGGCATGCACAGTGATACGGCGTCGATAGCCGGGAGTGCCTCGAACATGGCTTTCATGGTCGTGAAATTGGGGATGCCGTCTACGGTGCCGTTACGGCTTGCTGCTGCCACAAGCTTGAAGTCAGCATTTCCTTCTATGGAAGGCAGGTGTTGATCCCGGGCAATTTTGCCAACGCCGACGATTGCCAGATTGATTGGGGGCATAGCGACGTTCCTCTTTTTCCGTCATCGCATCAAACGATTAAAGTGTACTGATTTTTCAGCAGAGGTAATGCGAAATTCGTGCAGCGGCAAGTGGGACCCCGCGATAAACTATGTATCACTGGAATGCTGAAGGGGGCTGCATGGATCAGTTCAATCTTGCACTTGAACAAAAATTGAAGTCCTGTCCGATATTGTCTTGAATCAGTTACGCGGGAAACAGAATGTCCTTCCAGAAAATCGATGATCTTGGTCGCAAGCTTGAGGCTCTTGAGCATGCGTTGGCAATTCTGGGGGCTGACGAGGCTACGCACATGGCTGTGGGTGGTGGTGAAAAACGCGCCGAGGCAATGGGCGCGCTTGCCGGAATGTATCACAGGCAGGCGACAGCTCCAGAAATCGCCGATTGGATTGCTGATGCCGAGGTACAAACGCTGGGTGAGGAACAGCGGGCTGCCGTGCGGGAGTTTCGGCGCCATTACACGAATCTGACTTGCCTACCTGTTGAATTTGTCGAACGCCAGACAAATGCGCGGATGCGCTGTGAACAATTATGGCGGGACCTGCGGGCAAAAAATGATTGGGCTGGTTTCCTGCCCGCGCTTGACGGTGTTGTGGCATTGGCTCGGGAAGAGGCAGCTCTGCGTGCAGATGTGTTGGGGCTTGCGCCCTATGATGCGATGATCGAGCAACATGATCCAGGTGCGCGCATTGCCAGTATCGGTCCGGTTTTTTCGGAGTTGAAGGGTTTTCTCAAGGACTTCGTTCCCGAGGCACTGGCTGTACAGGAGGAGAGGGTGGCCAAACGCCCCTTTAAAGCTCTG
Organism: Phyllobacterium sp. K27; assembly: GCF_054796155.1. Taxonomy (NCBI): domain Bacteria; kingdom Pseudomonadati; phylum Pseudomonadota; class Alphaproteobacteria; order Hyphomicrobiales; family Phyllobacteriaceae; genus Phyllobacterium; species Phyllobacterium sp. K27. The sequence goes on from NZ_CM139240.1 coordinate 1,401,879, forward strand.
TCTGGCGTTTATCCTGTCGAGAAGCAGCGTGAACTCGGACTGGCAATGATGGCGGCTACCGGTTTTGATCTGGCGCATGGCAGTCTTTCCGTTTCACATCACCCGTTCTGTGGAGGTGTGCCAAGCGATGTGCGTATTACCACGCGCTACAGGAGCAGCGAGTTTCTTTCAGCGCTCATGGGGGTCTTGCATGAGACTGGTCATGCACTTTACGAGCAAAATCTGCCAAAAGAATGGTCACATTGGCCGCTGGGCAAAGCCCGCGGCATGGCGATGCATGAGAGCCAAAGCCTTTTCGTGGAAAAACAGCTAGGCCGCAACCCGGCATTTTGGCGATGGGCACTGCCAGTTATTGCCAAACATCTTGGTGAGACATGGGTTTTGGAAGATATTCTTCCGCATGTGCATCATGTGGAGCGCGGGTTGATCCGCGTCGATGCGGATGAGGTGACCTATCCGCTCCATGTTATCCTGCGTTACGAGTTGGAAGAAGACATTATAGCGGGCAGATTGGAAACCACGGATATTCCAGAGGCCTGGGACGCGAAAATGCGTGAATATCTCGGTCTTTCCACAATCGATACACCGGGTGACGGGCCGATGCAGGATGTACATTGGGCCGCGGGCGCTTTTGGTTATTTTCCATCCTACACGCTCGGTGCAATGATGGCAGCGCAGCAATGGGCCGCACTGACGCGCGACTATCCGGCAGCTGATAGTGATCTTGCTGAAGGCAACTTCGCGAAAATCAACGACTGGCGCCGTGCAAAAATCTGGTCGCAAGGCTCACGCTGGTCCACGCCTGAATTACTTGAGCGAGCCACGGGCGAGGAGCTTGACGCAAGTCACTTCATAGAGCACCTGCGCCGCAGATATGGTGCTTCCTGAATATTGGTTTGTTTTCAAAGCTTAAGCGATAGCTTGGCCAGTTGCCTGGCGACCTCTTTCTTGCGGCTTGGATGAATTGCGAGAATGTTGGCGACGCGTCCTGACGGAAAAGCAGAATCGATTTCCTGCATGTCCGGCAATCGCTTGATCGACCCATTGAGCACTTCCCATATCTGATAATTCCAGTCCGCCAACCTGTTGTAGATTGCGCCCGGTGTTGTCTTTGACAGATTGGCGAGGACGTCACGATTGATCTCTACAAGCATTGTGGGATTGGAAGCCGGTATCGTCTTCGTGGCACCTTCAAAAAACAGTCCCTCAGCGCCCTCAATATCGACCTTGATGGAATCAGGCTTGAGTCCTTTTGCCATCGAATCCAGTGTCTCCACCTTTGTGCTGCGCTCGGACGTGGTATTGCCTGACCCAGCTATCAGGCTTGTTGCACCGGCATTGACGGTATGCTCCGCTGTGTTGAGTTCCATTGTGCCCGGATGATCTGCGAGCGCTATTTTGTGTACTTTGATTGTTTTCGAAAGCTTGTTTTTGATGATGGATTTGCTGAAAAGGTTCCATAAATGGGGTAGCGGTTCAAATGAAACCACCTTTCCGACAAAACCCGGCTTGGTAGCCACTGAAAGCGAATAATAGCCGACATTACCGCCGACATCGAAGAAAATACCATCATCCGGTGTGACAGCTTTTATAATGTCGATGTCAAATTTCTCATACTCGCCACTGAAGATACCGAACGTCATGTGATACTGACGCAGATCAAGATATATCTTGAAATTGTTCTCTGTCTCGAACAGCAATTCGACACTTTTGTGCACAAAATTGTTGAATATAATCTCGGCATGACGCTGATGAAATTCCGATGAGGCGAAAAAGTTTCTCCGATGCTGCTCGAGGGAAATCGTGCAAAGTGCGGAGAGATTGTCGGAGATTATCTGTTTCTCCTCGACGTTAGCTTCACGTCCGAGGATAAACTTATAGCAATTCAGAATATCTCCAAAATCAGTCATGTTGCCTTCATGTTATTCAAGAATTTTAGCGGCAAAGACCAAGATCAGGCTCGCCGGGCTATGAAGTAATAAGCGTGAATTCCTGTCGTCGAACGATCATGAAGCAGGTGAACATCGGTCATCTGGTTCTTATGAAAGAGCGCCATCACCGTATTTGCATCGTAATCGTACATCTGGATGTCAGGGTGACCATAATTGTCCCTGTCGATGAAAACTGTCTCATTTTTATAGTAGTCATTGCGGAAATACATCATTCGATCATTGTAATATTCAGTGCGGTTTGCTGTCTTGAACAAAGGAACGTGCAGCGAAGCGACGCCCCCGCTTTTCACGCATTGCAATAGATCGTTGATGATAAAATAGCCGCGGCGCGGTTCAATGTGCTGCAGGACAATATAGCTGTTTAACCAATCGACCTTGACGCCTTCCTTGACAAGAACCTCTGGAGACTCAACGCATCGCACATTTTTCAGCCCGCGTTCAGTGCAGTTTTTCAGAGCAATATTTCGCATTGTTTCGGAGATATCGATACCAATGGCGCTTTGTGCCTGCTCGGCGAGAGGAATGAGCAGCCTTCCTACGCCGCAACCAAAATCGATGATCGATTCAGTTGGGACCTTGAATTCCGGGACGAGACTTTTGATAAGGGCCGTCAAATTGGCGATATCAGCGCGGCCCGTAGCAAAGAATTCATTTGCATTCTTTTTGGTTAGTTTTTTCGATTTGAACTGGTCTTCTGTAAGTACGGCCCAATAGGCATTGTCTTGTGCCAGCTTTTCCCAATCTTCATTTGTATCACGCATGGAGCTCCCCCTCAATTCACTCTACTTATTCAATAATGAACATTCCAAGATTTCTTTTAGGATATAGAGAAGTACTTGCCGATCAATGTTGATCCTCCATCAGAGCCGATTTTACCAAGTTATGACGGTTGGTGTAGTGAAGTTCGGGGAGAAAGGGATCTGGAGCCAATCGGGAGTAGATTCCAAAGCTCTGCTCGATGAACTGTTCAAGAGAAATTTGCCTATATTCCTGCGGTACCTTGAACATATAGGAACCCCTGACACCAAAAACTTCTGCGATCTCCGGATAGACTGGATAACATGCACCTGCGGTCATAACATCTGACGGTATCAGATCAGTGTAATTGGGTTCGATGCCGCATTTTTCCAGATATAGTTGCGCAATATCGTGTATGGGGCGTGCTTTGGAGTGGTTGATGCCGTACATGAAACAATCGCCGCGCGACCACACCCTGAATTTTCCAGAAATATCAAGCCCGTGATCCTCGAAGGTTTTCAAAAGCTGATCTCGTTCTGTGTTCCATCGTGCGAAGTAACCGCATCTTTCATATACGTCCCGGCGAAAAAAACCTCGAGTGGTTTGAACATCGTAGCCCGCTTGATATGCGGCCAGGACAATCATTGAATGAAATGACCCGAGCGGGCTGTCCAGCATTGCTCCCCGTGCGATAACAGTACAAAGATCCGGATGATAGGCGTCAAACTTTATAGAAGGTATCTTGCTGAGATTATCGAAAGTCGAAAAATCATAAGCAAGGCCATTAATATCGGGGTGAATGATAACTTTGGCATATTGGGACAATGTTTGTTTATACTCATCAAGTTTGTTGCGGAACGACCAATAATCGGCGTGTTCAATCTTGATGCCGTTGGTGAGTAATCGCAGTGAGTTTGCAAGTCCGAAAGTATTGCAATTGGAAACGAGTAGCCAATTTTCCATGTCAGAATCTCTACCTCGGGATCACGGGCGCATCATCTCGATCTCGCGTTCATCGCAAATGACATTGGGTTGGGGCGCTTCGGGAAGAGGCAGCATTGTATTGGCCGTGCTCTTTTCGTCTGCCGGTTGGGATACATAATTTTTGACGAAACATCGCATGGCATGCGCTACGCCGATTGAGTTCACTTCCCGATGATCGTCCTCATAATATAGCCCGCCTGCATAGCTGCCGGTTATGATCTCGTAGGATGGAAAATAATCAACCCAATCAAAACGCGCCAACATCTGTTCGGCTACGACCCGTAAAACGGATTTACTATAGGTAGTGGAAACAAGGACACTTCGGTCCTCATAAGTAGCGACCAATGGCACTGGAGAGACGGTGAGAAGCACCTTAACGTGAGGATTGACTACTTTCAGCTTTTGCAGAAAAAGAGTCATATCCACATCAACGTCAGAAACGTTGAAGTTGATGAACTCATATTTTTCAGGATCGTAAGCGCCAGCGCTGACGCCAGGTGCCAGCGGAAAGACAGAACCATCGGATCTCGATCGCCATGCCTCCGTCAGGCCGAGTGTGAAGACGAAAACATCTGAATCGAGAAAGACAGATTTAACCGCTTCAAGATGCGCAAGGCGCGCTTCCCTGACGGCTTCTTCTGTCTCGTAGCCGTCCGGTTCAATCAATGGACGAAACGGGTCGACGAACTTCCCATCTTTACGCTGCCAAGCGGTTTCCAGCGGCGTTCTGCCTTCGAAGACTTCTTCGAAAAGTTGCAATAGCTGACGGGCAGTATAGAGATTTCCGTAGCGGGCGGAAAACACCCCGAAATTACGGCGAATACGCTCCTGAGGAGATAAATATTCACCGGATTCTGTAATCAGATAATGAAAACCGATCCGCTGCATCTGACGCGAAATATGTTGGGCGAAACAGCTTCCGGCTGTAGCAATTTTCATTGCGCTGTCGATTTTGTATCGGGGATTTACAACCGGATCAAAGAGGTGTGTTTCCACTCGCGCGACCGAACGACGCCATAACTGGTAATCCTTAATTCCGACGTAGGGGTTGGTCATTTGTCCGCCTCTGCTATGATATTTTTGACGTGGTTGTATCGGTCAGCAAAGAAATGTTCGGCTGCAACTTCACCCGGCGCCCACTTGGAATAGACTTCAAAACTTTTTTGAATGAATTCTTCCAGCGACATCAACCGGTACTCGCCCAGAACCTTGAACATACGCGATCCGCGAAAGCCGAATGTTTCCGCAATTTCCGGGTAGACTGGGAGGCATATGCCGTCGATTAAAGTATCGTGAGGTACCAGGTCAGATTTGTTTGTCTCAATGCCGATCGATTCAAGGAAGACTCTCGCAACATCATGAATTGGCCGGGCCTTCGGATGGCCAAGGCCGTACATAAAGGATTCGCCGCGAGACCATGATCGGAAAGGCGCTGCTATATCGAGATTGAAGAATGAAAAAACTTTCATAAGCCGGTCCCGTTCCGGCTCCCATCGAGAAAGAAATCCGCAGTGTTCGAATATTTCCCGCCGAAACAACCGTTCCGTCTTTTCGACACTATAGCCTGCTTCAAAGGCCGCAAAAACGAGCATGGAATGATAGTAGGCTGTTGGTCCGTAGATGCGCTGTCCGTCAGCAACAAGATAACAAAGGTCTGGATGATAGGCGTCGAAATCAATACCAGGAATCTTGCTGACGTTCTTCAGAAGGGAGAAGTCATACTCCACGAATTGAATAGCAGGATTGATAATAACCCTGTCATATCCCGGCATGGTTTCCTTGTGCTTTTCCAGGTTTTTCATGAGTTCAAAGACGTCGAAACAGTCCAGGCTGAAACTGTTACTGAGAAGCTTTAAGGAGTTTGCCAGCCCATATGTATTGTGGTTCGAAATTAGCAACCATTTTTCCAAGGGACACTCTCTTCAAAGTGACTGTTACACAACGCTATTCTAGATGGATGCGGAATGAATCCATTGCCTATCAAGCTCATTGGAAATGCACATAAACAACTGTAAATCATTATCAATTTACAGCATTTATCATAGATAAGACTGCTGAAGAGCTATAAATCTATACAGATTGCGTCTCACTGCATCACAATGCGACCATTGCAGGTGATCATTTGAAGTCTTGGTAAATGCCCGCTGCTGACATCGGCGGGGGTATGCCTAATGGGTGTCCGATAAGCTCTCATTGATGGACAATGGCTTTTATTGAGCAGCGAATCTGCTGTCAGCATAATCGTAGCAAGTAATTATTTGGGAACCAAAGTACCGCAATCGATGTTCCTCACCATGTTGGAACAGTAAAAAGCACATGTTCCATTGCAAGATATGGAGGACGTAAAATGTTGAGAACACTCATCGCGTCAACTGCGGCCCTGGGTATGCTATCAGGCGTTGCATTTGCCCAAGGCACTTCGACACCTGCGCCGACCACAGAGACAATGGCCCCCATGAAAGTGGAAACCAATCCACTTTTCAAGAATGCAGCAGGAACAGATGCTGCTCCCGCCGAGACCACAGCTTTCACAGCAGTGGAAGAGGGGGAGCTTCTTGCCTCCGGGTTGATCGGCAAGAATGTATACAACGGTGATGCCGATGACGCAGAATCGATTGGTAAGGTCGCTGATCTGATTGTTGGTCCGGACGGTAGCGTCAAGGCTGCAGTGATAGGTGTTGGCGGCTTCCTTGGGATCGGTGCCAAGAATGTTGCTTTGCCCGCCGACCAGCTCAAATTGTCGGTTCGAGAAGATAAAAATACCTGGATCGTTGTCGAGACAACGAAGGACAAGCTGAACGCAGCCCCTGCATTTGAGATCGGGGATAATTTTACCGACGGCGTTGCGGATCCCATGAAAGCCAACGAAGCGAAGAACCAATCGTCTGGTGACACCGCACCTGCGGCACCTGCTCCGATGGATACGCCCGCTACGACCACACCGGCTCCCGCCCAATAATTATGGCAGGCAGTTCGATGTTTTGGAGCTTAATGAGAAGCCCGGTATTGGCTATGCCGGGCTTTATGCCTCTGGTTCGTGACAAACCGCTTCAATGTTGTGTCCGTCGGGATCAATAATAAAGGCTGCATAGTAGTTCGCGTGGTAGTGCGGGCGCAGACCGGGCGCACCATTGTCTTTGCCTCCAGCCTCCAGAGCCGCGCGATAGAAAGCTTCCACTTCCTGACGATTTTTCGCCGTGAATGCCAAGTGGAGATGTGCCGGCTTCTCTTCAGTTTGGTACAGGCACAACGAAGCCTTGCCCTCCGTGCTAAGTTCTATACCGTATGTTGGCTGTCCCTCGGCGACAACAGCTACGCCCAGCGGTTTTAGCGCTTTAAGATAAAACGTTTTGCTCGCAGCATAGTCGCCAACTCCGAACTTGACGTGGTCAAACATGCGTTCTCCTTATGTGGATATCTGCGCATCAAGCCGATAATCCTAACCTTCATATCAGTAGATGCCTCTGGCTATTTTGCAGGAACAGGGCAATCCAAGTCTCCATCCGCGCATTTGAGGTATGCTTTCAAGTCCTCAATACGGGATGCGGTTTTATCATGAAGGCAAGAACTTGAGACAAATGGATATGCTGAGCCACCTTGCACAGTCGAGCTTGAGAAATTGCATTCGCCGTCTCGAAACGCAATCCAAGCCTTTTGTGCGGTCACCAACAGTTTTGTGGTTGCCGGATCATCCTTCAATCTTCCTGCAATTTGCTTGTAGACAGAATTAAGCTCTCTATCAGCTTTGGAATAAGCTTGTCCGGCACAGATATTCATATCTGTTTGATTTGTCTTATCGCCACAGCTTTGCTGAGAATGAGCGAGCGAAACTCCTCCGAGAAATATAGCCGATGCCAAAAGTAGAGCTTTCATTGCTTCTCTCCTATTGAATAATTGGTCAGAATGTAAATTCATCGACGCTATCAATCTGAAAGCCAACTTGTTCTTTCCATGAAAGGCAATGGAGCGGATAAATTATTCGACATTAAGATTAATGCACTTGGTGCGCCCTGATTATAGCCTAGGCGAAACAAAGCACGCTATGTTCTCCAATCTGTGCATAGCGCCATTTGTTGGTATGAATCTCACGCCCTACATCGCGATCAATCAGCTTGCGGAATTTAATCAGCATTTGAGGGTGTTCTGAATAGGTGGTCAGAAAAAGTTTGTTCTGAAAAATCAGAAACGGTGCAAGACGTCGGTTTGCTACACGCATGTACTCAAAGAAACCTTCCGAAACACTGGGCCAGTGCGGTCCAAGGAAATCGTCAAGCAAGATGACACCACCAGGCACGATCATTTCCTGGGCGAGTGCCATATCGTTGACTACGTGCTTCACATTATGGCCGCCGTCGACCGAGAAAAGCCGCGCACCAGTACTTTCTAGCCGCTGTCGAATGGTTGCTGGTGTAAATGACAAGCTGTCAGCGGAAATTGCCGTGACCTGCCGTTTCAGGTGCGAAAAATAGTTGTCGAGATGTTGGTTGAACATCGACAACGAACCTTTGCCGCTATGATCAAGGTTCTTTTCCTGATCGTCGAAGAGGTCAATGGCAATGCATTTCTCATCTGGCCTTGCTGTTGAAGCCATCAGGAAAAATAGTTTGCCGTGATGCACACCGATTTCTATTATGTCGCCGACAACGTCATCTTCGAACTGAATTTCCCTGATAAGCTTCAGAATATGCGGTATTCGGTTGCCTACCCAACCGTGGATGTTCATCCAAACATCCTTCAACGCAGTCCCGACTGGGTCGGTGTCATTTTCTACTGGAGTGTCGATGAACTCGTCCCCCTGAAAATATGTAATTTCAGAGAAACGTAGGAGCAATAGTACAGGTCAACAATACAGATCGCGCCAAAAAGGTCCGCATGAAACGATTCCGGTTACGCCAAGCCTTCGGCATCGCGGAAAATTAAAAGGAATCGTTATGTTGAAAGAAATGGTAGCGAAGGAGGGATTCGAACCCCCGACACAAGGATTATGATTCCTCTGCTCTAACCTACTGAGCTACTTCGCCCCATGTGTCTTGCGATCCGTAAATGGCTGCCTCATAAAGCTGACCTGGAAACACACTGTCATTCGCCGAAGACGGGCGACAGGGACGTGGGCGGATATATGTGGGTGGGATGGGCCTGTCAAGCAATCTTCTCTACTTGCGAGTTCAGAAATTGCCCGAGAACCGATTCACGACGGTTAACGTCTATAAAAAGCCAGGAAAACTATCCAGCCGTGTTCCTTTGGTGGTAGGGCACAAGAATATTTACCATACTTGTCCACTGTATAGGGTGAATTCTTGAATGGCCACGTTTGCAACACTTGTGTTCGCTAGTTGCTCCGGATATTGCATGCGGACATGAACAAGGCTGAAAAGATGGCTCCACGAATTGCAGTGCTCGGTTGTGGTTATTGGGGCAGCAATCATATCCGCACTTTGAAAAGCCTCGGCGCGCTTTATGCCGTGGCTGATCAAAATAGCGATCGCGCTGCGGGCTTTGCTGCCGAGCAGGGAGTATTACATATTGAGGTCGAAGACCTTTTTACTCATCCGGACGTTGATGCCATCGTTATGGCGCTGCCACCACAGTTTCATGCTGCAGCTGCGATACGCGCTGTAAACAACGGTAAAGACGTTCTTGTTGAAAAGCCGATTGCCCTGACTGTGCCTGATGCGGAGGCTGCCGTGAAGGCTGCCCGCGATAATGGCCGCATATTCATGGTTGGACATGTCCTTCGTTTTCATCCGGCCTTTGAGAAGCTGCTGGAATTGATCAATGTCGGTGATCTCGGTGATGTTCGCTATATCCATTCGCATCGGCTTGGCCTTGGCAAATTTCATACCGAAAATGATGCGCTATGGGATCTCGCACCGCACGACTTATCGATGATTCTTGCAATCACCGGTACAGAACCATTGGAAGTGCGAGGCGAGGGTGCAGCGGTTTTGGATCACCTGAGTGATTTCGCCCATCTTCATCTGCGATTCCCAAATAATGTGCGGGGGCATCTATTTGCCTCGCGGCTCAATCCCTATCGCGAGCGTCGCCTCACGGTGGTCGGGACCAAGGCTATGGCCGTTTTTGACGATATGGAGCCGTGGGACCGCAAACTGGCCGTCTACAAACATTCGATCTGGCAGGATAATGGCCAGTGGGCTTCGACGACAGAAGAGCCAACCTATATCAAGGTTGCGCAAGGGATGCCGCTGACACGCGAGTGCCAAAGTTTCATACACAGTATCGAAACGCGTGAAGAGCCCAAAACCGATGGTGAAGAGGCGGTTCGCGTCTTGCGTATCCTGACAGCAGGTACTGTCGCGCACAACAAGGCCAGTTAACCCTTTCTTGCCCCGGGAGGCTCTACGGTTGTTACAAGGCCCACGCCTTGTTACAAGAAGAGGCAAACTTTGAACGGCAACATCTGGCGGTCCTTCATCTGCCCTTTTAAAGAGTTGCCAAAATATTGCCCGCAATGATTCCGCGGGAAACTTTTATGGAGCAATGATGCAGTTCATCGATCTCGGCGCACAGCGTGAACGGATTAGCAGCAAACTTGACGCGGCTATCGCCAAAGTGGTGCGCGAAGGCAAGTATATTCTCGGTCCGGAAGTGAGTGAGTTTGAGAAACGTCTTGCGGAATATGTAGGCGTCGAACACGTGGTTGCCTGCGCCAACGGTACGGATGCACTGCAAATTCCGTTAATGGCTAAGGGCATTGGGCCCGGTGATGCGGTATTTGTTCCCAGCTTTACCTTTGCAGCGACCGCCGAAGTTGTTGCGCTGGTTGGTGCAGAACCAGTATTTATCGATGTCGATCCCGACACCTACAATATTAATGTTCAACAGTTGCAGGCAGCTGTTGATGCGGTCCGTGCGGAGGGTCGTTTGCAGCCGAAAGCAGTTATCCCTGTTGACCTTTTTGGTCTGGCTGCGGATTACACCTCGCTTTCTGCCATCGCCGCCAAAGAAGGTCTGTTCATTATTGAGGATGCTGCGCAATCCATTGGCGGCAAGCGAGACAATGCCATGTGCGGTGCATTTGGTGACGTTGGCGCAACGAGCTTCTACCCGGCAAAGCCACTTGGCTGTTACGGCGATGGCGGTGCGATGTTTACCAATAATGGTGAGCTTGCCGAGATCATGCGTTCCGTGCTTTTCCACGGTAAGGGCGAAACGCAGTATGACAATGTGCGCATCGGCCTGAATTCGCGTCTGGATACGATTCAGGCGGCAATCCTCATTGAAAAGCTGGCAATTCTTGAAGACGAGATGGAAACACGGCAAATCGTTGCCAAGCGCTATGCTGCAGGCCTGAAAGATATTGCCAAAGTAGCCCTTATGCCGGAAGGCTCGCGTTCAGCCTGGGCACAATATGCTATCGAGATAGGTAATCGCGATGCATTGAAAGCTCATCTACAAGCCAATGGCATTCCGTCTGTCATTTATTATGTGAAGCCACTGCATTTGCAGGACGCATATAAGCATTATGGCCGCGCACCTGGCGGGCTTTCCGTCTCGGAAACTTTGCCGAAGAATATACTTTGCTTGCCAATGCATCCCTATCTCAGCACGGATGATCAAGACAGGATTATCGGGACGATCCGCGATTTTCATGAAAAAGGGGCCTGAGGGCCCCAATTTTCTTTCAATATGGCGGTGTGATCAGGCGTGCTGACTGCTTTGCTCGGCCAGCTTCTTGAGCATTGCCTCTGCTTGTGGCGCGCGTTCGGAGCGGCCAATGAAGCCGCCGCCATAAACGCGGGCGGTATTGCTATCGTCGGAATAAAGCACGCAAGCTTGGCCCGGTGCTATGCCGCTTTCTCCATCGGCCAGCTCTACCCATGTTTCACCAGCCTGGTGATGCAAAACGGCAGGACGAGGCGGGCGTGTTGAACGGACTTTGGCATAAAGTTCCACACCACTTTCAGGAATATTGGCCAGCGCGTCATCGCCAAGCCAGTTGACGTCACGCAGATAGACCTTTCGGGTTTCAAGCGCTTCGCGTGGTCCAACGACAACGCGCGCATTGGCTGCATCAAGGTGTACAACATAAAGCGGATCGCCGGTGGCAACGCCAATGCCGCGACGCTGGCCGATGGTATAATGGACAATTCCCTCATGACGTCCAAGGACGCGGCCATCTATATGGACAATATCGCCGGGGTTTGCAGCTTCTGGCTTCAACTTGGAGATAATGTCGGAATATTTGCCCTGAGGAACGAAGCAAATGTCCTGGCTGTCCTGCTTATTGGCAACGGTCAGGCCCAGTTCTTCCGCGATGGCACGCGTTTCCGCCTTGGTCATTCCACCGAGCGGAAAGCGCAAATAGTCGATTTGTTCTTGCGTCGTCGCAAACAGAAAATAGCTCTGGTCCTTGTCGGTATCGACCGGACGGAAAAGCGAGCGATGCGCACCATTTGCGCGGCTGCGAATATAATGACCAGTTGCAAGGGCATCGGCACCGAGATCACGGGCTGTTTGCAACAGATCGGCAAACTTAACAGTCTGATTGCAGGAGACGCATGGGATCGGCGTTTCGCCGCTGACATAGCTTGCGGCGAAAGGGTCAATAACGGCTTCGCGAAAACGTGCTTCGTAATCGAGCACATAGTGGGGAATACCAATGCGCTCTGAAACCCTGCGGGCATCTTCAATATCCTGTCCGGCACAACAGGAACCGGCACGATGAGTCGAGGCACCATGATCATAAAGTTGCAAGGTTACGCCAACAACATCATAGCCTTGGCGTTTAAGAATGCCCGCGACAACAGAGGAATCCACGCCGCCGGACATGGCAACGACGATACGGGTGTCTTCCGGACGGGCCGGTAGATCGAGACTGTTCAGTGTCATAAGCAATTCCAATTGGATGCAGCGGCATAAAGGCGCACGGCTGATATTCGCCCTATATAGGTGAAATCAGACAGCCTGCCAACAGGAACCGCCATCACAACTATTTTTTCCGTGGAGGCTTGTTTCGTCCACCTGTCCAGAACTTTGATCAAACGCTTGGGGAGCTGGACTGAAGTTTAACAAAAACAAGATAATTCTATTAACCGAAGTTACCAGAGAATGACTACGTGTTTAGTCAATTATTAAAGCCCTGCATGTAATGTCGGCTGCGATAGGTCTTGAAGTTAAGTGTAGAGAGTACAATGACCGATCTTGTTCGACCGAGAGTAAAATATGTAATCGGCCCGGATGGCAGCCCGCTGACCATCGCCGATCTTCCGCCCGCTAGCACGCGGCGTTGGGTAATTCGCCGCAAGGCGGAGGTGGTTGCCGCTGTACGCGGCGGTCTTCTCAGTCTTGAGGAAGCTTGCCAACGCTATACGCTGACGGTGGAAGAGTTCCTTTCCTGGCAGTCGTCGATCTCCGATCACGGCCTGGCAGGTCTTCGAACGACCCGGATACAGCAATATCGTCATTAGATGATGGTGCCTATAAACATGGAAAAGGCTGGTCTTGCGATCAGCCTTTTTCTTTTGATTACTTATGTTCTGTCTAAGCAATCCGTCAGCCAGTTCTGGTATCTTTACGCACAATGAAATGGGTGGCGATAGCCGATACGATGGCTGATATGGTGAAAAACCAGAGGCCGGGTTGAGCAATCGCCGTGGCGAGACCGCTTGTTTTAGCGCCGAAAATCACCAATGCTACCAGTAACACATCCAGCATAGACCACTTTGATAGAAACGCTACGCAATGGTGCCATGTGCGCGTCGCTGGAGCAGTCTGCATAGTAGCCATTTGGGTCACTCCAAGTTTTGTGATTGGCAAAACCACTGAAAAGAGTGCGACAATTATCGCGAGTAGCTGGTCGCCGCCGCCCCATAAAGATTGTATGATGCTGAGCAGTGACGGGTTTTCTTCGAAGAAATAGAGTTTACTGACATTCATGAGGGGCATGGTCAGTCCAAGCGCCAATGTGAATGTAGCAACAAACAAAAGTAACGGAACGATTGATCGCATTAACAACAGAGTTTCCTGTTAGCCTACAAGGCTATGGCATAGCATGGCTGGATCTATCCGAAGCAACGTAATTTTTGGCGGCTTGTGCGCCTTTAATTTCTGGTCGAACGTGAACAAACGCGATACAGACGTGATGCGGTCTTTATAAGCACAGATATTGGATAGAAAATCATATGCGCACTAAAATCGGCTTTCTACTGGTTTTCATTGGACTGGCAACGTCTGCCTTTGCCCTAGAGAGCGGGGCGCCACCGGTACTGAAGCCTTTGACAGAGCAAGCCCAAGCTGCGCATTTAAGCGCGCAGTTTCTGATCCAGTATCATTACAAAACTGTACCGCTGGGCGATGAGCTATCAGAGAAAATCCTTAATCGTTATATCAAGTCGCTTGATCCGGAGAAATTTTTCTTTTCGCAAGCTGATATCGATGTCTTCAATGCCGATAAAGACAAGCTTGATGACGGTATTTATGGTGAGGATCTGACGATCCCTTTCACTATTTTCAATCTTTACGAACAGCGCGTGGTTGAACGTCTCAATTATGCCCGTGACTTGCTGAAGCAAAATTTTAATTTTAGCGTCAAGGAAGACTTTCCAATTATTCGGGATGATGAGCCTTGGCCCAAGACCGAAGCGGAAAGTCACGATCTATGGCGCAAACGCGTCAAGAATGATTGGTTACGTCTGAAGTTGGCTGGAAATGATGATGCAACCATCCGCAAAACACTCGGAAAGCGTTACGCCAATTCGCTTTCCCGCGTCTACAAGTACAAAAGTGAAGATGTTTTTCAGATATTTATGAATGCCTACACAAACTCGATAGAGCCTCACACGGATTACTTTGGACCTACGGCGGCGTCAGATTTCGATATTTCCATGCGCCTTTCGCTGGTCGGAATCGGAGCTGTCTTGCAGGAGCGTGAAGAGTACACGACCATTCGTGAGCTTGTTGCAGGTGGTCCGGCTCAGTTATCCGGGCAATTGGGTGTGGGTGACAGGATCGTCGGCGTTGCACAAGGCAAGGGCGGTGAAATGGTCGACGTTGTCGGAACGCCGCTTCCGGATGTTGTAAAACTTATCCGAGGCACAAAAGACACTGTTGTTCGCCTCAACATATTTCCATCCGATGCCGGACCAGATGGCAAACATCGCGAAATCAGTCTTGTTCGCAATACAATTAATCTGGAGAAGCAGGCGGCGAAAAAGACTGTGTTGCAGGTCAAGAACGGAGATGTAACCAATAAGGTCGGCGTGATTACGCTACCGACCTTTTACGAAGATTTCGATGCGCGCCGCAGAGGTGACAAGGATTATCGCAGCGCCAGCCGCGATGTCTCCAAGCTGTTGACCGAATTGAAGAAAGAGGATGTTGATAGCGTTATTGTCGATTTGCGTAACAATGGCGGCGGGTCGTTGCCACAAGCAATAGAATTGACAGGTCTCTTTGTCGGCAAGGGACCTGTACTTCAGCAGCGAAATCATGATGGCCAGGTGAGGGTGAATGGTTCTGATACACGTTCGGCGTCCTGGACAGGACCACTCGGCGTCTTGATCAATCGCGGATCGGCTTCTGCCTCGGAAATCTTCGCAGCAGCAATTCAGGACTATGGTCGTGGCATCGTCATTGGTGAGCCAAGCTTTGGCAAGGGTACGGTGCAAACCGTGGTGGATCTTGACGAGGAAGCCAGCAACTCGAAACCTGAGTTCGGCGAGCTTAAAATGACCGTCGCTCAATTCTTTCGAATTAATGGCGGTACCACGCAGCTAAGAGGTGTCACACCGGATATCAGCCTGCCGGGTTTCGCAGATCTTGGAAGTATGGGCGAGGCAAGTTACGACAATGCCTTGCCGTGGCTTCAGATCAAAAAGGCAAGCTATAAGCAGCTTGGCGACATCAAGGATGTGCTGCCTGAGGTGCAGAGCCTTCATGATAAACGCGTGGCCAAGGATGAGGATTTTCAGCGTCTGGTCGAAGATGTAGCTGAACTGGACCGCCGTCGTAAACAAAAAGCGATATCGCTCAACGAAACAGAACGACGTATTGAGCGCGAGCAGCAGTTAAGCCGTATCAAAGCGCGCGAGAAAGCTGACGGCTCTACGCCGCTCAATGCTGCCTTTCAGGAAGATGGACTGCAGGCCAATGAGCGCAGCCTTAGCGCGGACATTGCAAGTGAAAAAGCGTTGAAAAATGCCAAGGACGTGTTGCTTGAAGAGTCCGCCCACATAGTTGTTGACCTCTCTGAACTGATGAACGGTTCGTCAAGCACGGCTGGGAAGGCTGTAAAGCAGTAATTGTACTTGCCCGAAACCCACGAGGATTTGAATGTCTGAAAGTATCAGAATTGAAAAAGACGAGGCCGGTAGCGGAGGTCGCTACATAGCAACAGCCTCCGGCCACAAAGCTGAAATGGCTTATTCGCGGGCGAGCCCGAAGCTCATAATTGTTGACCACACGGCCGTGCCCGATGCATTGCGTGGTCAAGGCGTGGGGCAGGCTTTGGCATTACACGCAGTTGAAGACGCAAGGGCAGGTGGGTGGAAGATTATTCCCCTATGCCCATTCATGCGCGCCCAGTCGCTCAGGCACGAAGAATGGGCTGATGTGATTCAGCAAAAATGAGACGTTTTGATAGATTCGCGCTGGCAGCCGAACTCTATCAAAATGTCTCCGGGTCAACCGATCATTGCACGACGGTCGGGCACGACAACTTCTTCGATATCTCTTGGCTTGCCGTCCCGCTGTTCGAGCGCTTCGGCCTTTGCCAGTTCCTTTTCCGATTCTACAAGTGCAGCTTCGGCCTCATCTTTCTGATTCTTCAGATCCCTGATCGATACAAAAAGATTATCGCGACGCTGCCGCGCAGCTTTTGCGAATGTCGGATAGGCAAAATGCGTGGTGTCGGTGATGCCAGCTTTTGTCTCTTCAGACGTTATCTGGGCATCCAGTTCGGCAGCCATACGTTCGAATTCGCCCATCATTAGATCCAGCTGGCCGAGTTGGCGACGCTTTTCCTTAACCTGAAAAAGCTTCAATCGTACTAAACCTTCATGCGACTTCATATTTACTACCCCCGTAACGCTTCACCAAAAGCTGGTACTCTGAGCGCTGTGAAACCCTTCCTGGCGCTCATCCAGCCTCATTCGACCCGAATCACTTGGGTAAAATGAAACAAAAACTTAAAGGCAGGCCCACTTGGTAACCTTTCCTTTACGTTCAGCATTAATCATACGCCTTAAGACTTAAAGCTCTGTAAACCGATGCATCAAGTTTTGAAGCGGCAAGTTTATTGAGTCGAAAGAATCGCTTAGGTGGAAAACCTGATGCTTTGGCTGATGGTATTTTAGCGGCGAGTTGACCTTATGAATCAATGCGGTGTCTGTGATTTTTAATTTATGAGTCAAAGACACTTGCAAAGCGGAATTAGATTTTGTTAACCATTCGGTGGCAATCTTAACGTTATGGAAACGGCTTGTTTCGCGACCTGACTCGGGATTGCCTGACCTAGGGTTTTGGGCAACCCATTTCAGCGGCGGGAAAAGGGGAATGATATGCGGGTTCTTTTAATCGAAGATGATAGTGCAACGGCCCAGAGCATCGAATTGATGCTCAAGTCGGAAAGCTTCAATGTTTATACGACGGATTTGGGCGAAGAGGGTGTCGATCTCGGCAAACTCTACGACTATGACATTATCCTCCTCGACCTCAACCTGCCGGACATGTCCGGTTATGAAGTCCTGAGGACCCTGCGTCTGTCGAAGGTAAAAACACCAATTCTTATCCTCTCCGGCATGGCTGGTATTGAGGACAAGGTGCGCGGTCTCGGCTTCGGCGCTGACGACTATATGACCAAGCCATTCCATAAGGACGAACTGGTTGCTCGTATCCATGCAATCGTGCGTCGCTCCAAGGGCCATGCTCAGTCGGTCATCACCACGGGTGATCTGATCGTTAATCTGGATGCGAAAACTGTAGAAGTCACGGGACAGCGCGTTCACCTGACCGGCAAGGAATACCAGATGCTGGAGCTTCTTTCGCTCCGCAAAGGTACGACACTTACCAAGGAAATGTTCCTCAACCATCTTTATGGTGGCATGGACGAGCCAGAATTGAAGATCATTGACGTCTTCATCTGCAAGTTGCGCAAGAAGCTCGATAACGCTTCAGGTGGCATCAACTACATCGAAACGGTCTGGGGTCGCGGTTATGTTCTGCGTGAACCGGATGCTGCTGATCTTCGCGAAATCGCCTGATACAGTTGATTAAAATGCAAGTGGCTCCGCTCTAGGCGGAGCCGTTTTGTTTTCATACTTTGAGAATTACACTGCCTGTCAGCTTTCCAGACTCCAAATCCATATGCGCTTGGGCTGCTTCCTTTAAGGCATACTCGGCACCAATCGGATTGGTCAGCCCGTCCTGAAGTGCTTCCATCAGGACACTCGATCCCTCACGATAGAATTCAGGATCATTGACCGAGGCAATCACGCTTGGCCGCATGAGTGCAATATTGCCCAGACTTGCAATATCAATCGGCGAGATTGTACCGACTACGTTCCCGACACTGGCAACGATGCCAAAGGAACGAACAGTTTTTAATGATTGGGCCAAGGTCGGGTCACCGATCCCGTCGATGACAAGGTGTACGCCTCCACTGATCTTTCGGGCTTCATTGAACCAGCCTGATTCTTTATAGAGAACGACTTCATCGGCGCCAGCCGCCCGAGCCTTAGCAATCTTCTGATGAGAGCCGACCGTTCCAATCACATTTGCCCCCATCCTTTTGGCCCATTGGGTGACTATTTGACCAAGCCCGCCGGCAGCAGCGTGAACCAACACCCAGTCTCCTCGGCGAACCTTATGCACCTTGTGCAAAAGCATATAGGCGGTAAGCCCCCGCAGCATGGTACTTCCGGCAACGCGATCAGGGATGTTGTCGGGTATTTCCACGAGCCTTGTTTCTGGCAACAATCTTACTTCTGCATAGCCGCCAAGCGGCATACCGGTATATGCCACCCGGTCACCGGTTTTAACCAGTGTCACACCTTTCCCCGTACTTTCGACAATCCCGGCACCCTCCAGCCCTAAAACGGCGGGCAGATCAAGAATTGGGTATTGCCCTTTTCGAAAGTAAATATCTACAAAATTGACACCGATAATCGTTTGGCGAATGCGAACTTCACCTGGCCCCGGTTCGCCAATGATGCGCTCTTGAGCGGTTAATACGTCTGGCCCACCGGCGGCGGACATTTCCACAACGAGTGACATACGAGGTCTCCTTTCCGCACACAAAACCAGAATGTTAAGGGTGAGAAAATTCGGTGAAATTTCACATTGCATGTGCAATAATTCACAAATGATGGATTGGCAGGATTTGCATTATTTTGCAGTTCTCTCGCGAACGGGTTCACTGTCCGCTGCCGCGCGGGAACTGGGGGTGGATCATGCAACTGTTGGTCGCCGCGTTGCAGCACTTGAAAATGTGCTTTGTTTACGGCTAGTTGAACGCCTGCCACGCAGTACGCGCATAACAAGTGATGGCTTGGCAATTGCACAACTTGTCCAAAGTATGGAGCAGTCGGTTCACGCTCTGGATCGTGCTGTGCAAAAATTGGCCCAGTCGACAATTGCAACGGTGAGAATAAGTGCGCCGCCGGCTGTTGCGGCAAAGCTGATTGCTCCGCACGTGGCGGCATTCCATCAAGCGAATCCCGACATAATGCTGGTATTGTCAGGCTCCACGCAAAATGTGGCCCTTGATCGGGGCGAGGCCGACATTGCAATCCGTATGGTAAAACCGGAGGCACCGGAGCTTTTGATCCGGCGCGTCGGCGCTATGCATTTCGGTTTGTATGCAACAGTTGCTGTGGCTGGCTCACCCCCGCGTAGCTTGAAGTTCATTGCCTATGATGCGGCACTGGATCACCTCGACCAACAGGTCTGGTTACGAAGGATGCTTGCAGGGCGTTCCATCGTTTTTCAGGCGAGTGACTTGTTCGGACAGCAAGAGGCCGCACGTGCCGGTGTTGGTGCAGCGGTATTGCCCCGTTTTATGGGTGATACGGATCAGTCGTTAGTGGAGTTACCGACCACTGTTCCGCCACCGGTTCGCGATTTGTGGCTTGCCACCTATGATGATCTCAGGAAGGTGCCAGCGATTCGGCTGGTTATGAATTTCCTTGTCGATATTATCAGCAAAGCCTGTCCAGTACGTTAATCCTTAAATCCAGACGTCATTCTGCGCTGTGCGTTGGCTGTCCTCATTGCCGGTGTTCAGCACGCCGCGCGGTTCAATCAGCATCATCTTGACCTCTTTTTCTGCATAAGGCTTGTGCTCAACGCCTTTGGGCACAACAAAAAGCTCGCCGGGCTTTACCAAGACATGGCCGTCACGAAAATCGATCCGCAGCACGCCATCGATAACAAGGAACGCCTCATCCGTGTCCGCATGGTTGTGCCAGATGAAGTCGCCTTCAATTTTGACGATTTTAAACTGGTAATCATTGATCTCGGCAACCACTTTCGGCTGCCATTGTTCGCTAAAAAGCGTGAGCTTTTCGGCTAAATTGATCGAATTATAGGATTTGGTTGAAACTATATCTGCCATCTTCACGCTCCAATTTCGGATCGGTAGAAGATAGAGCTTTGGCAATTTCAAATATTGTACGTTTGTGCATCTAATGGAAAATGCGTTATTGGCCGAGGATAGACACCCATCGAGCAGGCGAGACACCAAAGGTTTTCGTAAAGTGGCGGATCATATGGCTTTGATCGGTGAAACCTGCTTCAACTGAAGCTTGTGCGGCGTTTGTTCCGTTGCGCAATAAGACCCGTACACGGGCAAGACGGCGCATGACGAGATAACGATGCGGACTCGTTCCATAAAGAAGACGGAAATCCCGAGATAGGCGCCAACGGTCGCGCCCGCTTATTTCTTCTAGACGCTGAAGCGTTGTGGCATTTGTCGGCTCCGCTTCCAGGTAGTCACGCGCTCTCTCTGCGGCTTTATAGTCGATAATGCGAGCCTTGTGCGGTTGAGCATACCCAGCCGCAACATTGAGGGCCTGCGTAAGGTCAAAAATCGCATCCTCATATTCCAGCTTTTCGAACCGGTGTTCTGGTGAGGGCAGAAGTGCAGCGGTCGCCTGATAAAGCCGTGGGTCGGTTGAAATGCCGTCCTTGATAAAGGGAAGCGGCCTACCGCCAAGCACATCTTGAATTTGTGCCGGATGGACATAGGCCATGCGATAATGAAAGCCATCATCGGCGCCAGCCTGCCCATCATGCACTTCATCGGGGTGAAGCACCATGGTGGTCGAACCCGCAAAATTATTACGCAGGGCGCCGCGATAGTGAAAGCTTTGAACGCCGGAAATCGTATAGCCTATGGCATAGGTATCATGCCTGTGCCGTTCATATCCGCGTCCGGAAAAATAGGCTTCCAGGCGTTCAATTTCGACTGCATCATTGGCGAGTTGGATCCAATCACGCCAGCGTCTGTCTTTATGAATTACGCCTGTTCCAGCACTGTTTTTCATAGATCACAAATAACGCAAAGCTTGCGTCATTGCACGAGGCAAGCTTTGCGGCCCGAATGACTATGCTGCTGTGAAAATAATTTCTTCCGGTGTCGCATGAATGGAAATAGTCATGCCGGATTCCTGTGCCAGCAAAAGCGTGTAGTAAGGCTGGACAGCGTGCGCATCGATCGCTTCTTCCGGAACCTTGCCACTGTGAAGCTCAAGAAATTTTGGCGGCACGCGAAGCATCGGTCCGCGTGAGGTGAGGACAAAGCGCGGCTCTGTTTCCGGTGTTTGAAGCGAAACTGACAAAGTGCCGCCACGGGGCAGGGCGGCGTTGGCGATCAAGATCAGGTTAAGCAGCAATTTGACTTTGTTTTTGGGTAAAAGAACACGACTACCCTCCCAACTCAGTTCGGCCTTTTCACCCTTCATATATTGATCTGCAACATTATGAGCGTCGCCCGTATCAATTTGTACTCCTGCCGATCCGGCAGCACCAAAGGCGATGCGGGCAAATTGTAAACGGGCAGAAGCACTGCGAGCACTCGACTTGATCAGGTTCATCGCATCTTCGTCTGCGCCACCCTCTTCAAGCAGTTCAAGACCGTTGTTTATGGCTCCAACGGGCGAAATGATGTCGTGGCAGATGCGGCTGGAAAGGAGCGCTCCGAGGTCCGTTGCCGAAAGGATGACGGGCAATGTCATAAGGGGTCTCCTGAAAATTAGTTTTGTGGTTCCAAGTTCCCGCGAATCACAGTCGCGAATCACTTGATTCTCATGTTCTTCTGGATACAGAGGGCGATGCAGATGGGCAAGAACGTCATGGCTGTCGGACCAAAAGACATAAAAAAAGTCATTTTAACGAGCCATTGAAATGCCAAGATCAATTCATAAACTTTTATACAAGGTTTGCTGTCTTAAATAGGGTTAACGCAAACACAGATTTGCGAATCAGGCGTCAGACAATGAGCGAACACCAAAAGGAATTATTATGGCGTCTCTACTCTTGTCTTTGAATCGTGGCTTTCTCCTTCTCATGACCGTGGTGTCATTGTTTTTTGTGCAGGCGCAGGCGGCGCACGCGCAGAACACTTATTCGATGGACGAAATTGTCAATTCCGGTCAGAGATTTTTCGGTTCGACCTCCGGCGGTCTGGCTACAGCCGTCGAGAAGGTTTTTCAAAGTTATGGTCTACCAAATGGCTATGTCCTCGGTGAGGAAGGCTCAGGTGCGATTATTGGCGGTCTGACCTATGGCGAAGGCCAGCTCTACACAAAAAACGCTGGTGATCACAAAACCTTCTGGCAAGGCCCCTCCATCGGTTGGGATTTCGGTGGTCAGGGATCGCGGGTCATGATGCTCGTCTATAATCTTGACGATGTGCAGAACCTCTATGGCCGTTTTGTTGGTGTGGCTGGCTCAGCTTATCTCATTGCGGGCGTTGGGTTCAATGTCCTTAAACGCAATCAGGTCCTTCTCGTACCGATCAGGACTGGTGTTGGAGCGCGTCTGGGTGTCAATGTCGGCTATCTGAAGATTACTCCCTCAGCAACGTGGAATCCGTTTTGATTTGTAAAATGGAATTTTAAGGCCAAGGCGCGGGCAATCCAGTTCGCGCCTTTGTGTTTTAAACAGCTGACTGATAGTAAGATTGTGTCGAGAAGACCTCTGACAGGACTTTATAGTGATCCAGACCGCGCTCTATTTTGCTCTTGGGTTTCTGGCTGCCGTTCTATTGGCATTGCTGGTGGTTCCGCCAATCTGGCGCCGTGCGGCCTACCTGACCCGCAAACGTGTTGAAGCCGAAATACCACTTACCTTAAATGAGATACAGGCGCAGCGTGATGGTTTGCGGGCTGAACATGCCTTGGCCCACCGGAAGCTTGAACTTAT
Source organism: Phyllobacterium sp. K27 (assembly GCF_054796155.1). NCBI lineage: Bacteria > Pseudomonadati > Pseudomonadota > Alphaproteobacteria > Hyphomicrobiales > Phyllobacteriaceae > Phyllobacterium > Phyllobacterium sp. K27. Next base: position 1,424,936 of record NZ_CM139240.1, read on the forward strand.
GTTGGAGCACGCGCAGGAAAAGGCGGGACGGCTGCTTGCGGAGGTGAGCGAAAAGGACAGGCTCGGAAGAAAACTTGCTCAGGACTTGGAGCAGCGCGAACAAAGAATTTCCGAGCTTGAGACAATATTGGCCTCGGGCAAGGAAAACACTGATAAACTGTCGGCCGCGAGCGCAGCACAAGAAAAGCTGCTTGAGCAGCGTGCGGCAGAATTGGAACTCCTGCATCGCAGGTTGGCCAGTGTTGCGACGAATTCAGACAGTCTGAAGATTGAGCTTGCGGCTCAATCGACGCGTATAGATAACCTTTCCGATGATCTCATGACGGCACGTAAAGACAAACGAAACAGCGATGAACAGAAACGCAAGGCTGAAACCGAATTGAAAGCACTGCGCAACTCGCTCGAGCAGGAGATCAGGCAGCGGTCCGAACTGGATAAACAGGCCAGTGCTCTTCTGAGACAGTTTACGGATAGCGAAGCCAAGCTTGCACGACGTGAAAAGGATGTCGAACGTGCAAATGAGCGTTTGCGCAAGGTCTTGGCTGAAAAACGAAATCAGCCAGCAGGGACCGGTAATGTGCCACGGGGTAGACAGGCCTTTGTTCAGGCCCAGGAAGGCGATGTCTTGCGGGAACAAATGAACGATCTGGCTGCGCAAGTTATAGCAATGACTGCGAAGTTGGAAGGTTCAGAATCGCTCATTGACGAGTTGCTGGGTAAAAACGGTACAGGCACTGTAGGAGTGCGTGATTCAAACGGCAATGTCATTGTCAGTCTTGCTGATCGAATACGTGCCCTTCAGCATGCGGCCTCACAAGCTGGAAAAACGGCTTAACCGCGCGAGAGCAATTCCGGACGCGGTTGCAACATTAAGGCTGTCGAAATTCACCGACATCGGAATCCTGGCCGTTTGCAGCTGTTGCAAAAGTGCTGGAGGCAGACCTTTACCTTCGGTGCCGAGCAGGAGCGCCGTTCTTTGCGTCGGCTGCACGGCGTTAATGCTGACTGATCCGGAAGGACTGAGAGCAAAAAGGGTGAAGTCGGCTTCCTGCAATGCTTCAATGATCTTTTCGATCTGGCCTTGGCGTGCAAAAGGAACCCTGAGTGCAGCACCCACCGACACTCTGATTGCTTTGCGGTAAAGTGGATCGCAGCTTGTCTCGTCCATCACGATGCAATCTGCTTCGAAAGCTGCCGCGTTGCGGAAAATCGACCCCATATTATCGTGATTGGATATGCCACAGAGCACAACGATTAAAGCTGTCGCGGGAAGCGAGCCTATCAAAGCTTGTACCGAGAGCGGGTTTGTTCGTCTCCCGACAGCCAAAATTCCCCTGTGCATGGGAAAACCGGCGATCGCATCTATCGTTGTGCGAGAGACACAATAAATCGGTACGCTGGCCGGGCATAGGTCGATTTGTTCCTTGAGGCCAGCCAACCTGTTCTCAATCACAAGCAGGGATTCAATGGCGAATGATTTATTGGCAAGAAGCACATTGAGAACGACCTTTCCTTCTGCGATGAAGCGCCCTTCGCGCCCCACGAGATCACGCTCCCTGACATTTCTATAGGGCGCAAGTCGCTCATCTTCAGGATCGGCAATGCGGGTAATCCGCCGTTCCAGCCAGTCGTCTGGATTAGCAGATTCGTTCACGTCGATGCCTGTTCCGCTTCCAACCCGGCGCGTGCTTCACCAGCCATACGCACCAATGTCATATGCATATCTTTTGCTGACTCCAGTGGCTTTTCAAAAAATATACGAGCCACTTCATCGCCTTCTGCAATGTCAAATCCATCCGCATCAATGCCGGTTATACGCCATTTTCCATCCGCCAGCTTGGCATAGTAGCGAGCATATAACGCGATCGCATCAGCATGATCTTCGTTCATGTGGTTGACGGCATTCTTTTCTGCTGCAGCAAGCTCTGCGTTCACAGGGCTTAAGCTCAACCAATCCTTTGCGTCCAATTGATAAGCGCGGCCAAAGCCACCATTCAATTTGGTGTTCTCTGGTTCAAGGCGGAAAAACCGAAAATCGCCGAGGCCAACGTAAAGTTTTGATTTTGGTAAATGTGAAAGGTAGCGCCATTCGATGCGGGTATGTTCAGCCGTACCTTTAGTGATTTCGCGAGCTTTTGCTGAAACTGTCATACGAGGATAGGCGAGGGGATCGCCCTTGCCAAGTTCGCCGACCAAAAGCGAACACCGCGGATCGGCCAGCAAAGCAGGTGTATGAGCAGCAAGGGCAGAAACCAAGGTAATAGGCGTACCGTCATGGTCCGTGGAAACGCCAATACGTGTTGCGATGGGATTGCCGGTATTGGGTTCCAGTGTCGCAATAACCGCATGACGGGCGCTTCGCATCAAACGGCGTATGAGCCGGATCGCGCTGTCATCCATCTCGCGCAAAACATCCATCTTCTCGGTCACATCATATCCTTCATCAGCTGTGTGTCTGATTGATAAGGCGTGAACTGGGGAGGAACAAGTCTTAACGTGGAGAGTAGCGATTGAAATCAGGCGGCGATTGCGTGATTATCGTTGAGCCCCGCATCTCTCATGCAATCTGCAAGGAGATCGAGATCGACTGGTCCAATCGTGCAAAGGACTGGTGCGACATCCTCGGCTGCCACTTGCAATGACATCAACTCACGCAAGGCGTCCATGAGGGATTCGCGCGTATCGTACCGTGGTGTATTGGAACGCATGGGTCTGCCCTTCGGACCTCATTTAACTGCGTAAAGATTAACCCGATACTGGTAAACAAATTCTTAATTATGCCATTATTAGGAATTTCGTGCTATTGCATTGGATAAAATAGGCGCATAATTTCAATTAGATAGATGGAACGTCTTTAAGATTGTGTTTTGTTGCCATTGTTTAGCCCCAAATGGCATCATTCTGTGCTCAACTTCACCAGCAGGAAAAACAGCGATGAGAATTGCTTCGTGATCGGCGGTAAGTGGAAATTCCACTCAGTGGCGGGACTAGTAGCAGCGGCAGCCCTTGCAAGTGGTTGCACGACACAGAATGCGCAGCAGACCAGCAAAATCAAGCCGGAAGCAGCGACGTCACAGACCAGATCCAGTAACTACGCCTATACGCCCAAGGACAAGGAATGCCTTGAGCGGGCCATGTTCTTTGAGTCCAATCGCTCAAGCCAGGATGGCTTGGTAGCTGTTGGGACAGTGGTTATGAATCGGCTCGACGCGGGCAAGTGGGGCAATTCCATATGCAGCGTTGTCGGCCACAAGAACCAGTTTGCGCCAGGTGTCTTGTCGCGCCCGATGAAGTCATCGGCGCTCCCGGACGTTCAAGCTGCTGCTGATGCCGTGCTGAAAGGCAAGCGTAACCCTAAAGTCAAAAACGCGATGTTTTTTCACACGGCCGGATTGCGGTTTCCTTACAAGAATATGCACTACACAGTCGTTGCTGGTGGCAATGCGTTCTATGAAAAGCGCGATCGTTATAATTCGGCAGAAATCGCTTCCAGGGAGGCGAGCCAGGCCATCGCCAATGCATATATTGCAAGCTTGAGAACTTCTGGCGCAGGCAGTACCACGCAGGTGGCGAGCGCAACGACAACGACTTCCACGCCAACATCTGGGCGGGTTGTTGCTACACAGCAGCCCATACAGGTTGCTCAGGCTGATCTGGCTTCACAGCAGATGGCTTTTGCTGGAGAGAGGGTTGCTGTTCCTGTCGATCCGCCTGTGCAGGCGATGGAGCATACATTGCAGGCGCAACAAGCCTCACAGCAGACAGCTCAAGTCGCCCCGGCTGGCATACTGGCCTACGAGGCACCGAACAGCAAAAGCGTGGATGCTATTGGTCAAATGCTTCTTGCTCAGGACAGGCCCAACGCCCTGAACTAATAAAAGGCACGCTGTGGCGTGCCTTTTATTAGCAATGCATTTACGAGAATAACCCTTCAAGGCACTAGAAAGTGATGTTCCCACTCATTGTGCGGAACCAGCTGTCCTATCGCGTATTGAAATGTCAGGATGGTCATATGATCGGGTGATGTCGAGCATGTGTATGATAAGTGATACCATTCGCCCTTACTGCGAAAGGCAGCGCCCGCAGAGTGGATTTTATCGCCACTGATCTTGGGCTCAGCAAAAGCATAGGCCACCAATTCGTCTGGAACCATTTTGACTGGATCTCTATGGATCCGCTCCATTGCTTCCAGATCACACCGCTGCTCGAGTCTTGTTTGCGGATCAAGCTTTTCAAGCTGTTTGGCTGCGCTGTTATCCATCGCTGAGGCTGGAGCAGAAATCGCAATGATCAGCAGCAAGGCGCCCATAATTTTCATCAAGTTTGCTTTCCAGCGTAATCGCGTAACCCGTCATAGATCAAAGTGCCATGAGGTTTGCTGCTTTTAAGACGAAATTGTGGAAATCAAAACCATTGGAACATTAAAGTTTGTTCATGAACCAGCGGATTTACGCCCCTTGTCTCCATTGGCTTCTATATAGGAATAGATATAGGAAAAAGAAGGTTGAGCACGGTTTGCCGGTTCGACCAAGCCGGCAACACTACCGAGAGAGGCTGCATAATTGTTGCAATTGAAGCCGAACATTCTCCAGAGCGGTGGATTTGCGAGGTTGTAGCGTACCTTGCCCAGCAATTGTTGGTATTGGCTTTCAGTCAATGAAACGCGATAAGCGGCACCGGTTGAAAAATGGCAGTCAGCATAATTCGGCTTGAGTTCAGCCGGCATGGGAATGATTGCGCCACCATAGAGCCCAATCAAGCTGCCTTTTGGAAACAATCCATTATACTGTCGTGTCACAGGGTTGCCTTGAGAATCAAGCCGTCCAAAGACGACATAAAGATGGCCACTCGGTAAGCCTGGCGACAGACGCTGACGAAACTCGATATAGGCGGGATCACCAAGGGTGGTCCGATTGGCAGTCAGTTTCACGGCATTGCCGTTAACGCTGCCGTGAGCGGCACATGTCAATTGTGGTATCTCTGCAGTATATGCCGAGATTCTGCTTGCAGCCGTTGATTGTGGCGACGATTGACACGCCGCAAGTGATAGCGAAAGCAACAGGGTTGGGAATGCTTTGGCAGATGACAAGCAGGGTGATTTGATTTTATGCACGATGAAATCTTTCAGCCATTGGCCAATCAATAAATGTAGGGCAAGACACGCCAAGTGCGTGCACGATAGAGGTCATATTCTTCTGCAAAGGCTTCACGCATCATGGTTTCCTCTGGCCCCACCCGTGAGAAGAACAGATAGCCAAATCCGGCGATCCCCGCAAACCCTGCAATATAGTTAGGCAAGAGCAGCGCCTGTGCAATGGCAAGACACCAGAATGCTGTATACATGGGATGCCTGATGTGTTTGTAAATTCCTGTTGTGATGAGTTTATGGTCTTGTTTCAGTTGTAGCGATACTGACCACATCTTGCCGAGTGCTTTGTGGGTAAGCCTAAAAAGTACAAGCGCTGTGATTCCTGCGATAATGCCCAGCACAAATAGCGTCGGTTGCGCAGGATATGATGCGAACCGTGGGAACCCTGTCATGAGATAGATGCCCGGCACAACGCCAAGTCCAGTCAGCGATATAGCCATCCGCAGGGTATCTGCTCCGCGACGGCGATCTACGGTGAGTGAGCTTCGGCGAGCGCGGCGATCAAAGGGTCGGCGCAAGAGATACCAACCGACAACCAGAAATGCCCATAAAGCCTGTCCAGCGAATGAAAGGCTTATCATGTAGTGGCAGGTCCCACAATTTTGAGATTATCTGTGGAACAGAGGGCTTTTTCACAGGGCAATCCCCCGCGTGCGGCGATATCTGCAAAACGTTGGGGACCACAAAGAATAGCATGCCACGAATAACGTGTCCGTTTGTCCACACCGAATACGAATTGGCGATGTACGCGGAAAAAATCGCGCCGGATTGTCTTGTAGGTCTCGTCGCAAAGCTGCTGCCTGAAACGCACCTGCATAAGAACAGGTGACCTTCCTTTTGCAATATCCAGGTCTCTAATCGGATCAGATTTATAAAAGTTCATTGGATCGGTCAGCGCTTGCGCGTCAATCCACGTTGTATTGCTTTGTGCAACGTTGGACACACAGTCGCGCAAGCGAACCGCCGAAGGATGTAAAGCAACTTTGAGCAGGCTGGAGCCAACGGTGAGTAGTCCGTAGCGTCTCGATTTGTTGCGTTTCACGGCTTCGTCAATAATTGGGAGAGCGCAGATAGCCCCTAGGCTGTGGGCCGCAACGATGACCTCAGTATCGGTTGGTGCTTCACTGATCAGTGAAGCGGCATGATCAACGACTTTCTTCATCTTCGCCATAATATCAGGTCGCTTTCCACGTGCCATATCGCGAGCAAATGTCCAGTCATCCATGAGCAGCAAAAGATGTAACTTTGAAGCAGAGAACCAGAACAGACATATCCCTGCTAAAAGGCTTGTTCCTGGCAAGACAAATGGACTATGCGGGAAGGCATCGTCGATCAGGTATCCGGCACCCACAGATGCAATCATGATGCCTGCAAGAACAAGCAGCGGGTAGACAAAGAACAGCGCATAGCGCCAACTCGTCATGATGAAGCGGAGAAATGTGCCGCTGACTATAAAGTCGAGTAATGCAAATAATCCGCTCAGCAGACGGGTAACCGGATTTCGGGAGGCGTAAAACAGCGTGATATCGCCAAGACCGTAAAGTACAAAATCTGTGTGAGCAGACCAGCCATCGCCCGCAGTATCCAAACTGAACCGACCCATGGCAACTCCGTTTTCGGCAGCGTTGACAGAAAGGGGGGAAGGGGCAGTGACAGTCATGTCGTAAACAGGCGCCGTTTTGTCTGCCTCGCGGACAAAGCGCCGATGGTGGGCCTCGACAGGCATATGTTCAAAGCCTGGCAGTAAAATCACCAGACGCTTGACGATTGACATCCGCATCCTTTCCTCATCGCTTACCGATGATTGCGATCTACCTTACTTCGCTAACGAGGATTTTAGATGATCAGCGTTAACAGAACGTCGTCAGCGATTAGAAGTTGCAATAATTGGTAATGCCACTTTATTTTGGTGCCATGCGTATAGCTCCGTCAAGGCGGATCGTTTCCCCGTTAAGCATTGGATTCTCGATAATATGCACTGCGAGTGCTGCGTATTCCTCTGGCTTGCCAAGTCTTGAAGGAAAGGGAATGGAAGCCGCGAGCGAGTCCTGCACTTCCTGCGGCATGGCAAGCAGCATAGGCGTTGCGAAAATACCAGGAGCGATAGCCATGACGCGAATACTGAAGCGGGCCAGTTCGCGTGCAGCAGGCAGGGTAAGGCCTGCAATGCCTGCTTTTGAAGAGGCATAGGCTGCTTGTCCAATCTGGCCATCGAATGCTGCGACAGAAGCGGTGGAGATAATCACACCGCGCTCACCAGTCTCCAGAGGATCGAGCTTTGCGGCTGCATCGCCCACCAGACGCAGCATATTGAATGAGCCGATCAGATTGACCTCAATGACGCGCCGGTAAAGCTCAAGATCATGCGGACCATCACGCCCTACGATACGGCCGGCATTTGCAATGCCTGCGCAGTTGACAAGGACACGTGGTGTGCCGAACTTTGCCGTAATCTGCTGGATGGCGTTCTCGGCATCGCTGGCGCTGGAAACATTGCAGCCAAGGGCTATTCCACCGATTTCACGCGCAACCTTTTCTGCTGCATCCAGATTGATGTCAAGGAGAGCAACCTTTGCTCCCTTTTCTGCAAACAGACGGGCTGTTGCTGCTCCCAGACCAGATCCCCCACCGGTCACAATTGCGGGTTGTCCCTCAAGATTCATAGCTCGCCTCCTTTACAAACTTCACACCTGTTCACGGCACCTATCATGGCAAGTCATAAGCTGATAGTCGCGACTTTTGTCTAAGATACGTAAGTATCATCTCCGGGCTTCTGAAAATGTGAGTGGACGGTTTTGTAGTGAAATTCACTATTTTTCTATTTATGTGTTCGAGTTTCCCCAGAATCGTGAATTATGGCTCTCTGGATGGGTTGACTGCGAATAAATCTGCTTGCATTGCGACATTGCAAAGGCTTCCATGCAGCTTCGGTTGCAGGCAAGGGGGCCGGCAACAAAAAAACCTCTGAAGGTGGAAAACATGAAGACCTACAAGAAACTCATTGCAGCGACTGCGCTTGCAATGTTGACAGGTGGGCTGATGGCAGGTGGAGCCGCAGCTAAAACTTTCGTTTATTGTTCGGAAGCATCGCCGGAAGGCTTTGATCCCGGCCTCTATACGGGCGGTAACACATTCGATGCCGCAGCCCACACGGTTTATAATCGTTTGCTCGAGTTCAAGCCTGGTACAACTGAACCAGAAGCCGGGCTCGCCGAAAGCTGGACTATTTCCGATGATGGTCTGCAATATACATTCAAGATTCGTCCCGGCGTAAAATTCCAGACTACAGAATTCTTCACGCCAACCCGTGAACTCAACGCTGACGACGTGATTTTCTCTTATGAGCGTCAGTGGAAAGAAGATCATCCCTGGAACAAGTATGTCACGGGCACGTCCTGGGAATATTTCTCAGGTATGGGCTTCCCTGAACTTCTTCAGTCGATCGAAAAAGTCGATGATATGACAGTGAAGTTCACTCTGAAGCGCAAGGAAGCTCCGTTCCTGGCAAACGTCGCAATGCCATTTTCCTCAATCATGTCGAAGGAATATGCCGACAAGCTTCAGGCTGATGGCAAGATGAACCAGCTAAATCAGATGCCTCTTGGCACAGGTCCGTTCTCGTTTGTTGCTTACCAGCAGGATGCGGTCATCCGCTACAAGGCGAACCCTGACTACTGGAATGGCAAGCAGAAGATCGACGATCTGGTTTTCGCGATTACAACTGACGCTTCGGTACGCTACCAGAAGCTCAAGGCCGGTGAATGCCATTTGATGCCTTATCCAAATCCTAGCGATGTTGCCGCAATGAAGGCGGATCCAGAGCTGAAGGTCATGGAACAGGAAGGCCTGAATGTTGCCTACCTTGCGTACAACACGCTGGTAGCGCCATTCGATAAACCTGAAGTACGTCATGCGCTCAACATGGCGATCAACAAGCAAGCAATCGTTGACGGCGTATTCCAGGGCTTGGCAACACCTGCCAAGAACCCGATCCCGCCGACAATGTGGTCCTACAACGATGCGATCGAGGACGACAAGTACGATCCTGAAGCTGCCAAGAAAATGCTGGAAGATGCCGGTGTAAAGGATCTATCCATGAAGATCTGGGCGATGCCAGTTGCACGTCCTTACATGGTCAATGCTCGCCGCGCTGCTGAATTGATGCAGTCGGATCTTGCAAAGGTCGGTGTCAAGGCTGAGATCGTGTCCTATGAATGGGCTGAGTATCTCGACAAGTCCAAGGCTAAAGACCGAGATGGTGCCGCGATTCTCGGCTGGACTGGTGACAATGGTGATCCTGATAACTTCCTCGACACATTGCTTGGTTGCGATGCTGTTGGCGGTAACAACCGCGCACAGTGGTGCAACAAGGAATTTGACGATCTGGTTACCAAGGCTAAAGAAACCACCGATCTGGCAGAGCGTACCAAACTTTATGAGCAGGCACAGGTCGTGTTCAAGAAAGAGGCTCCATGGGCAACGCTTGATCACTCCTTGTCAATCGTACCGATGCGCAAGGGTGTTGAGGGCTTCCATCAGAGCCCGCTTGGTGACTTCGCTTTCGATGGCGTAGACATCACTGAGTAAGAGCTGAAAACTTGTAGGAAGGGCGTCCGTCAGGCGGGCGCCCTTTTTTCTTCCGAGCGAAAATGCGTTAAGGCAGCCGGAAGCACCGCCACCGATTGTGGCTGGAAGGTTCAATATGTTCAGATTTATTATGGGGCGGATAGCGGTCATGGCTCTGACGTTTGTCGGGGTATCCATCATTGCTTTTTCCTTTATTCGCATGCTTCCGGGCGATCCTGTTGCGTTACTTTCAGGCGAACGTGTCATGTCGCCTGAGCGTCATGCGGCTATTTCGCGTGATCTTGGCTTCGATCAGCCAATCATTGTTCAGTATTTCGACTACCTTTGGGGTATTCTGCACGGTGATTTCGGCACATCGATTGTGACCAAGCAGCCAGTTGTTGATCAGTTCTTCAATCTGTTTCCAGCGACGCTTGAGCTTTCAATCTGTGCAATTCTTTTTGCAGTTCTGCTCGGCATTCCGGCTGGTGTCTTCGCTGCAATCAAGCGCGGCTCCTTCCTTGATCAATCCATCATGGGGACGGCCCTAATTGGCTTTTCCATGCCCATCTTCTGGTGGGGCCTGCTGCTGATCATGCTCGTATCCAATACATTGCATTGGACCCCGGTTTCCGGGCGCATTTCGCTGATGTTCTTTTTCCCGCCTGTGACGGGTTTCATGCTGATCGATTCATTACTTTCGGGACAGTCGGGTGCGTTCAAGTCGGCCGTGAGTCATTTGATCCTGCCGACAATTGTGCTTGGCACTATTCCGCTAGCTGTAATTGCGCGCCAGACCCGTTCAGCTATGCTCGAAGTCTTGTCTGAAGATTATGTGCGCACAGCCCGTGCCAAAGGCTTGGCACCATTGCGGGTTATCGGTGTTCATGCGCTTCGCAATGCCATGATCCCGGTCGTTACCACTATTGGCCTCCAGGTCGGCGTCATGCTTGCCGGGGCAATCCTGACTGAGACGATTTTCTCTTGGCCGGGTATCGGAAAATGGCTGGTCGATTCCGTCAGTCGCCGCGACTATGCGGTTATTCAGGGCGCTTTGCTCATCATTGCTGCCACCATCATGTTGGTCAATCTGGCTGTCGACTTGCTCTACGGTCTGATCAATCCGCGCATTCGACATTGAGGGGATAGATCATGGCCCAGACAAATATTCAAAGCGCTACGTCCGATGACGCTTCACTCGGTCGTCAGCTATCCGAGTTTTGGTATTATTTCTCGGAAAATCGTGGTGCCGTTATTGGCCTCGTTGTTTTCGTACTGCTGATTATCACAGCAGTCTTCGCACCGTGGATTGCGCCGCATGGCCCAGCAGATCAGTATCGCGATGCTGTACTTTTGCCACCAATCTTCCAGGAAGGAGGACGTGCGGGTTATTTGCTCGGAACGGATGCCGTAGGTCGCGATATTCTCTCGCGTCTGATTTACGGCGCGCGCTATTCGCTGTTTATTGGCATTGTTGTTACCTGTATCGCGCTTGTCGGTGGCATTTTTCTCGGCGTTATCGCTGGTTATTTCCGTGGCTGGGTTGATACTGTCATCATGCGATTGATGGACGTCATTCTGGCCTTTCCTTCATTGTTGCTCGCTCTTGTGCTGGTCGCAATCATTGGACCGGGATTGACCGGCGCGATGATTTCCATTGCGCTTGTGTACCAACCGCATTTTGTGCGTCTGACCCGTGCTGCGGTCATGGCAGAAAAGACCCGGGATTACGTAGTGGCCGCAAAGGTTGCTGGTGCTGGTCCGCTGCGTCTCATGTTCAAGACGATCCTGCCGAATTGTATGGCGCCGTTGATCGTTCAGGCGACGCTGTCATTTTCCAATGCAATCCTTGATGCTGCTGCGCTTGGCTTTCTTGGCTATGGTGCGCAGCCGCCAGCGTCGGAATGGGGCACCATGCTGGCCGATGCACGTGAGTTCATCGCGAGCGGTCAATGGTGGGTGGTAACGCTGCCCGGTCTTGCAATTTTGATCACAGTGCTTGCCATCAATCTCGTCGGTGACGGATTGCGTGATGCACTCGATCCCAAATTGAAGAGGAGCTGAATATGAGCAAGCTACTCGAAATCAAAAACCTTTCCGTTGGATTTGATACCAGCAGCGGCATGTTTATGGCTGTGCAAGGGATCGATCTGTCGGTCGAAGCACGCGAAGTTCTGGCTATTGTCGGCGAATCCGGTTCTGGCAAATCTGTGGCTATGCTTGCGGTTATGGGACTTTTGCCGAAGTCGGCAACTGTTACTGCCGACAGCATGACGTTTGATGGTCATGACATGCTAACAATGACCAGCAAGCGCCGCCGTGAAATTATAGGCCGCGATGTTGCCATGATCTTTCAGGAGCCCATGGCAAGCCTCAATCCATGTTTCACTGTTGGATTCCAGCTGGAGGAAGTTCTGCGAGTTCATATGAAACTCGACAAGAAAGCACGGCGCGCCCGCGCGATAGAACTTTTCAAACAGGTCGGCATTCCAACTCCGGAAGAACGGCTCAAATCCTATCCGCATCAGATGTCTGGCGGGCAGTGTCAGCGTGTGATGATCGCTATTGCGATTGCGTGTAATCCCAAGCTGCTGATCGCTGATGAACCGACCACCGCCCTTGACGTAACGATCCAAAAGCAGATTCTCGACCTGCTCGTTGGTCTTCAAGCTGAGCATGGCATGGGATTAATCATGATCACTCACGATATGGGCGTGGTGGCGGAAACCGCCGATCGCGTAATCGTTCAGTACAAGGGTACCAAGATGGAAGAGGCCGATGTGCTGACGCTTTTTGAGGCACCCAAAAGTCCATATACTCGCGCCCTTCTATCGGCTCTCCCTGAAAATGCTACAGGTGACCGGCTTTCAACCGTCGCTGACTTCATGAAAAATGAAGCAGCCAATGCAGGAGCGGCATCATGAGCGAGATCGTACTCGAAGGCCGCAATATTGTACGCGAGTATCACGTTGGTGGCAGCCTGTTTGGAAAGGCGAAGACCATACAGGCCGTAAAAGGCGTGAATTTCACTGTGGAGAAAGGCAAGACGCTTGCCATAGTGGGTGAAAGTGGATGCGGGAAATCCACGCTTGGCCGTATCTTGACGCTGATTGACCCGCAGACATCTGGCGAATTGCTCATCGATGGCAAGCCAATCAATATTGCCAAAGACAAGGTGACGACCGAAATGCGCCGCAAGGTGCAGATCATTTTCCAGAACCCCTATGGCTCGCTGAATCCGCGCCAGAAAATCGGCGAAGTTCTGGGCGAGCCTTTGCTGCTGAACACAAACAAAACCGCAGCAGAGCGACGCGAGCTTGCCATGCAAATGCTCGTGAAAGTCGGGCTGGGACCGGAACATTATAATCGCTATCCGCATATGTTCTCGGGCGGTCAGCGTCAGCGTATCGCTATTGCGCGCGCGCTGATGTTAAGCCCAAGCCTGCTTGTGCTGGATGAGCCGGTTTCTGCTCTCGATTTGTCTGTGCAGGCGCAGGTTCTCAATCTTCTTGCGGATTTGCAGGACGAGTTCAACTTGACTTATGTTTTCATCAGTCATGATTTGTCCGTAGTCCGTTACATCGCTGATGACGTCATGGTGATGTATTACGGAGAAGTGGTTGAATACGGTTCGCGCGACGAGGTGTTTTCAAATCCGCAACACAGCTATACCAAGACACTGTTTGCGGCGACGCCGAAATCTGACGTGGAGAGTATCCGGGCGCGTATTGCAAAGAAGAAAGCTGCCGCTTGAGCGGAACCTGCCTTATGATCCGGCGTTCACTCAGTGAACTAACAGGAGGAATGCCCATGAGTAAAAAGCAGCCGATTTCATCCGCGCCTGCCGATGGTAGCAAGGTGCAGATTTTCTGGACCGATGAGGATGGGCAGGAAAACCAGTCCATCGGGCAGTATCGCTCGTTGGACCGTCTCAAGGCGACCGGTGGCCAATGGGATGAGGCTGATGCGGGGTGGTGGATATTTACGGATTCCAGCACGCAGAAGAAAGTCGTGCCAACCAGCTGGCAGCCAGCTGGCAAGAGTGACGATACTGAAGTCGCTGATGAAGAATAGCTTTGAGCGGCGTGGCAATTTTTAACCATGCCGCCTCATTGACTCGAACTTATGCGCTTTTTTGATGCTTGAGCAGCCCGCGAACTATGTCGTCAGCGGAAATCATGCCAAGGATCGCACCTTTTTCAACTACACCGACATCACCACTGTTTTTGGCAACAGCCTGCATAACCTCTCGTACAGGTGTATCCGGCCGTGCGGTGGCCGCGAAGGGCCGGTTGCCGCGTGAACGATCAAGCGGAACCATGATATCGGCAGCTGTCAGTACTCCAAGTGGATTCATATTGGCGACGAAATCCGCCACATAATCATCTGCCGGATTGAGAAGGATATCCTGTGCTGTTCCGCATTGGATTATGCGGCCGCCTTCCATAATGGCAATGCGGTTGCCAATTTTCATCGCTTCATCAAGATCATGGCTGACAAAGACAATTGTTTTCTTCAATCGTTCCTGCAGACTCAAAAGCTCGTCTTGCAGTCTGTTGCGAATGAGAGGATCAAGAGCTGAAAACGGTTCGTCCATGAGGAGGATTGGGGCTCCGGTCGCAAATGCACGGGCAAGACCGACACGCTGTTGCATGCCGCCAGAGAGTTCTCCAACCCTACGCTTGGCCCAATCTTGCAGATTGACCAGCTCAAGTTGTTGTTGAACTGCATGCGTGCGCTCCTCTTTCGGTATTCCGGAAAGTTCCAGTCCAAAACCGACATTCTCCTCGACGGTGCGCCAAGGAAGCAAACCGAACTGCTGGAAGACCATTGAAACCAGATGCTTGCGCAGGTTACGCAAAGTCGATTTATCCGCATTGCCTACGTCAATCGACTGGCCATCATTATGAACGACAACAGAACCACGTGAAATTGGATTTAGGCGGTTGATAGCACGCAGTAGCGTGGACTTGCCGGAACCCGATAGGCCCATAAGGACCAGTATTTCGCCTTCCGCAATCGTTAGCGAACAATTGTGCACGCCTAGAACATGACCGGTTTCTGCCTGAATTTCCGATCGGCTCTTTCCCTGATCAGCAAGTGCCAGTGAAGCATCTGTCCGCTTGCCGAAAACAATACAGACTTCATCGAGTGTAATCGCAGTCATTCACCTTGCTCCTTGCCAGGGCGGAAAATACGGTCAAGCACAATGGCAACGACCACGATGACGAGACCGGCTTCAAAGCCGAGAGCGGTATTGACCGAATTGAGTGCACGAACAACCGGAACGCCAAGGCCATCGGCACCGACCAGTGCTGCAATGACGACCATGGAAAGCGACAGCATTATTGTCTGGGTCAGGCCTGCAAGAATTTGCGGCATGGCATAGGGCAGTTCAATTTTCCATAGGAGTTGCCGGGAGGATGCACCAAAGGCTTGCCCGGCTTCGACAAGATGCAGTGGTGTCGATGAGACGCCGAGATGGGTCAGACGAATGGGAGCAGGCAAGACGAAGATTGCTGTGGCCAGCAAGCCGGGTACCATCCCAATGCCGAAGAACACGATGGCGGGAATAAGATAGACGAAGGTTGGCAATGTCTGCATCAAGTCCAATACAGGGCGAATTACCGAATAAAATTTGGGCCGGTGGGCCGCGATGATGCCAATGGGAACACCGATACCCATGCAAAGGATGCAGGAAGAGAGTACCAGAGTGAGGGTCTCCATCGTCTCATCCCAGTAACCCTGGTTGACTATGAATAGGAACCCCACAATCGTAAGAATGGTGACGGCAGTTGAACGCCGCAAGGCATAGGCAATTGCGGCGAATATCGCGATCATGGCCAGCGGGTGAGGGTATTTCAGTACGTACATAAGCCCATCGATGAAACTCTGCATAACCATTGCAAGTCCATCAAAGAATCCGGAAAAATTGGTGGTAAGCCAGTCGACGACGGCCTTGGCCGTCTTGCCGACGGGAATCTTGTCTTGTGTCAGCCAGTCCAAACCGAGCTATCCCTCTATCGTTTAACAAACAAGCGAAAAAACCTCCCGATCGGCTGGCCGGGCGGCTTTCATTCTAGTGGCATTATTGCATCGGCCTAGAGGCCGAGCTCTGCCTTGACGGCCGGGAGGCCCTCTTTACCGTCGTAGGTGGTAACGCCTGCCAGCCAGGTATCAAGAACGGTCGGATTGGCTTTCAGCCATTCGGTTGCAGCATCTGCCGCATCTTCTCCCTCATCGAGGATTTTGCCCATGATTTCGTTTTCCATGGGGAGAGTAAACTTTAAATTGGCAAGCAGCTTACCAACATTCGGACATTCAGTTGTGTAGCCAGTGCGAACATTGGTGTGGACTTCGGCGCCACCAAAATTAGGGCCGAATACTTCGTCGCCGCCAGAAAGATAGGCGAGCTTGAAGTTTGCGTTCATTGGATGAGGTTCCCAGCCGAGGAACACGACTGGCTTTTCTGATTTGCTGTCTTTCGCAACTTGGGCCAGCATGCCCTGCTCGGATGACTCGGCAAGTTGAAAGTCCTTTAAACCAAATTGGTCTTTCGCAATCATATCAAGGATGAGTCGGTTGCCATCATTTCCAGGCTCGATACCGTAAATTTTGCCGCCGAGTTCGTCCTTAAATTTGGCGATATCCTTGAAATCCTTCAAGCCCTTGTCAAAAAGGTATTGTGGAACGGCAAGCGTATATTTCGCACCGGTCAGGTTCGGGCCGAGGTCCTCGACAGTCTTGTTTTCAATATAAGGCTTGATGTCAGCCGACTGCGTTGGCATCCAGTTGCCAAGAAAAATGTCGATGTCTTTTTTGCCAAGAGATGCATAAGTCACAGGCACCGACAGAACTTTTATGTCCGTGTTGTAGCCAAGTGCCTTGAGCACTTCAGCTGTTGTTGCAGTCGTGGCGGTCACATCAGTCCAGCCGACATCGGCGAAGCGTACATTTTTGCAACTCTCCGGTTCGGCGGCGAATGCGGTGCTCGCCGAAAGCACCAAAGCCAAGGTAAGAGTCAATTTGGACAGAGTTTTCATGTTTGTTTTCCCCTTCCGGCGGTTTCCCGGCATTCAAAGTCCTGAACCAAGCATCAAACGGGCGGTCATTCAAGCATAGGCGCGCATAAATCCGGTCAAATAGCGACAGTTGTTGATATTCCACAAAAAGTGAGCGCCGTGCTCTTGGCGTGGCTTCAAGCTGGAGCGCAAGTCTGATTAAAGCGATTATGGCAAAATTATATTTCAGCTATTCGGCAATGAATGCCGGCAAATCGACGCTCCTCCTGCAGGCTTCTCACAACTATAGGGAGCAGGGAATGCGGACTATACAATTCACTGCCGGTCATTATGCAGAAAATGGTGTGGGGAAAATAACATCAAGGCTTGGTGTCAGTGCTGATGCTGAACTCTATTGGGATGATGATGATCTGTTTGCGCGAATCAAGATTGCGAACAATCAAGCCCCGCTTAGTTGTGCGTTTGTTGATGAGGCGCAATTTCTGACCAAAGAACAAGTGTGGCAGCTTGCCCGCGTAGCGGACAGGTTAAATATTCCGGTTATGTGTTTTGGCCTACGTACCGACTTTCAGGGAAAGCTTTTCCCCGGTTCCTCAGAACTACTTGCTATCGCCGATACTTTGCGTGAAATCCGAACAATCTGCCATTGCGGAGCCAAGGCGACCATGGTGGTACGCAAGGACCAAACTGGCAAGGCGCTTACTGAAGGTGATCAGGTCGCTATTGAAAAGTCAGTCTATGTTTCGCTCTGCCGCAAACATTGGGAAGATGAAACCGGACGCCTCATATAGCCAGCTGATATTCTCCACTTGCAAGTCCGCCGTGGCCGTTGTCATTTGATTGCAGACATTGTTTGGCACGGTGCAATCGCTATATGCAACCGTGACTGTGGTTGATACTTTAATTTGAATAGTAGGGGAGATTTATAATGGCGAGTTTGCAGAACTTCGACGCCGAGATTGAAAAGACCAACACAATGGTCAACGACATGCGTACGAAAATTGATCAATCCAGTGTCGTTCTGGATAAATTCGCCAAAGCCGATGCGAAGATTGGGGCTGCTGATTTTGACATCGAGAATGCACGCATTGATGATGTGTTGCGGCAGCAAAAGGTAATGGAAGGCAATATTGCCGAATTGATTATCGGATTGGAGGATGCCACCAACATCTTCGGTACAGAGTTCGAAAGCATGAAAGGTTATTCGGGCTGGGAAAAATTTATTGGCCTGTTTTCCAAAGACAAGATGCAGCGTCTGCGCTCCGACCGCGTGCGGAACATGTCGCTAGCCGGTAATCTTCAGGAATTACTTACCAAGTCAGATCGCATTGTCGGCATTTTGAAAGAGCAGAAAGTTATTCTCGATGCTCGTTACAAAACATCGGAAACCAGTCTCGCTACGGTGATCGAGCGCCGAAAGACCACCATTGCTACGCTTGAAGCGACACAAAAGCGTATCGAAGAACTTAATCCGCTTTTGCTCGATATCGAAAACCGTATCGCCGCGTCCACCGATCAAGGGACACGTGCTCAACTCGAGGGCGAACGCTCCAAGCTTGCTACCGAGTATAATGAGCGTCAGGCCAAGGAGCAGGAATTGCTGGCCGAGAGCCAGACACTTGAGCGCTACACGTCGATGTTCCAGACCTTCGTTGACTCGCTGAACAATCAGATCGCCGCTCAAAGCACGCTTATCAACAAGCTGGCTATCGACACTGAGCAGCGCATTGTTCTGTACAAGGCACTTGAAGATTCATTGAAGACTGCGGCTCAACAGGACGTTGCTCACAAGATCAACACGCTTGGCAGTCAGGTGGACAAGGCGGCGGAAGAAACCATGGCCGGTGTTGGTGCTGCTGCGCAAAAACACATTGGCGATCTTCTTGAAATGCACGAAAAGAACATGGTCAGTTCACAAGATATTCAGCGCCGCAAGAAGCTTGCAGATGATGCATTTGCACGCAGATTCTCCGAAGTCCTCAAGAAGCACAATTCTGCCGGTTACGCCCAGAGTTAATTCATGTCAGAGAATGCAGAACTGGCGGCGGCGGAACGTTACTTTGGTGCAATCCGTGCAGCATTGGACGGGCTCGAGATTTTTTTGAACAATCAAGACTCGCCGCTTTACAAGCATGATCTTGTCGCTCAGACCGTTGCCGAATATTTACAGCGGCTCGACGCATCATTTGACTGCTGGCGTAATAGACTTGGCTTTACAGAACGCTTCCGCATATCCAAGGCGGAAAGCGGCTTTCCTGTCTTCCAGAATGTGCTGGAACTGGAGAATGACAAGAAAGAAGCCAAGGAGCGCCTTGCAGCCATACCTCCCGTGGACACATTACGCAGCGAGATGGCAGACTTTATCCTGCGCCACCGGGAGTTCCCGCGTGACCTACAAAAATCCATCGCTGAGCGCATCTATCTGGAGACAGTTTTGAAGGGCGAGGTTTTCTCACCATTCGTGCTCCCTACAACGATCCGAGTTTCGGTCAATCCGAAGACAATGCGCCCATTTTACGTTGTGCATTGGGGAACCTTTGATGGTGCCTCCAATCTTCCGCTTATCTATATGGCAGTCATTGAAGATTCTTCGGACGACATAGTTGAAACACTGGTTCAGAAGGATGGCAAGCTCAATCCGAAAGTCAAAATTCCACTTCCCGTAGGTGGTTTGCTGAATCCTGATTTGGCCAGGCGTTTCGATGATTTTGCTGCGAAAAATTCGGCCTATTCACTATCTCCCGTGACAATCGCAATGAGTCTGGACAAGGATTTTCCAGAGTTGCACCCGAAGCAATTGCGCCGAATTGTCCTGGGCCCGTTCTATACGGCAGGGATCACAGAACATAATCAGAAAGTTGCGGATGTGCTTGAGCGCGTCCGTCGGCCTGAAGATGCGTGGCTATTGACCTGGACTATGCAGGAAGTGTTCTCAACTGCGGAGAAACCCGGCAGGCGCGGTATCTGGTCTTCAGAGCCATCTCGGGAGGAATTTCATATCAATACTGATGATCTGGAAGCAACGCGGCAGGGTGTGAGTTACTATGAGCAACATGCCTTGGTTCCTCATGAAGCATATCAGGCACTTTACGCCTCGGGTGAAGCCTCGCGGATTTTTACTGGATTTGAAACGCATATCCTATCCAATGGGCAGGTTATAAGCGGTATTTAAAAGGACTGGGATCATGGATGTCGGCCTGACGACGATCGAGGAAAAAGATATCGCCAAGCACCTTGCGGTTGCACATGCAATGGTGACGCGATTTGTTTCGTTGGAAACGAGCGATCAGAAATCGGGTGCTGAGATCGCGGGCACCGGTCGTCGTTTCGTCTCGACGGTCTCGACAGGTGGACTACGCAAGACGCGTGAGGTCGAACTCGCCAAGACCATTCAGTCCGTGCGCCCTGATGATCAAATGTTGTCGATTGCCCAGCACACATTATTGTTCAGGGCACGACGCGGCGTTGCTATTGCTTTGGCGGTGGCGGCTGTTTTCGCCAGGCAAAGCGATCTTGAAAGCCTCATGGCACGCAATGCTTCATCGCCATTGCAGGGTGAGGAGGCCGGCCATTTCAAGCGTCTCTTGTCGGCGGCATCCTACGTGGCGGCATTTTCCCTGTCGGCGTATTTGACCCAGTTGATTGAAGCAGATGGAGAGCCTGCAAACGATATTGCCGAGCCCGATTTCAATTTCGACACATCGCAGGATGCATTAAAGTCTGTCATCGCGGGATTGAATAATGCGATAAGCGGGACAAATGACGAGCAGACAATGCTGGCTCGAGCCAAGGCCTTTGCAGCGCTTAGCATAGATGGCCTTTTGCAGCGGAAGGGCCGGTTTGAGGGGCTGGGCAGTTTCGAGGATATTCACCTGCGGCTGGATAGTGATGATTTCACGCTGGATGGCTTTGATGTCGCGCCGTCAAAAAAACGCATGCCGCTGGTGATGACTTTCAAAAAGCCAAGCGAAGTTGTCGGCAATCACATCGCCAAGTATCAGGCCTTAAAATTGTCTAAAATGCTGATGGCCTATGATTTTGACAGGCAGCTCAACCCATTTGTGGAACTCGGTGGATTTCTGTTCACGTTCATTGGCGATGGCGCGCCAGGGACAGGCAAAACAACACTGATCCAGATGATTGCAGGGCTGGTGAATGATTACTGCCAGGTCGCTGGCTATGCATTCCACTATGAAAATTTCGGCGTCGACCAGATTTCTTCCTATCAAGGCAAGTCAGGTCAGAACTGTAAGCAGTTCATTACCAATGTTCTCAATCCACGTACCATCGGCTTCGGCACGATTGACGATATCGATCAGGTCGCT
This sequence comes from Phyllobacterium sp. K27, assembly GCF_054796155.1. Lineage (NCBI taxonomy): Bacteria > Pseudomonadati > Pseudomonadota > Alphaproteobacteria > Hyphomicrobiales > Phyllobacteriaceae > Phyllobacterium > Phyllobacterium sp. K27. Next base: position 1,445,998 of record NZ_CM139240.1, read on the forward strand.
GCCAAGCGTTCAGATGATCGGGCGTCGTCAGGTCAGCAAGAGATTACCGGCGTTCTGATGGAGGCCTTTGCAGGCGCATCGACGGTGGTACGCGGCAACTGCTCGTTCGGAATGTTTTCCAACTATCCGGAAAATGTTGACGATGCGTTGCGTCAACGCGCGGGTGCTCGTTGGCTGGTTGATGGTCCGCAGTCGCGCGATGACTACATCGACATCTTTGCGTTGCTTGCGGGCAAAAACCACAAGATTCCGCTTGGAGATCACAATCTTTATGAAGCACAGCAAATTCAACGTGCGGTGGAGAGCGCTTATGAGCAATTGTCTGAGCCACAAGAAGATGGGCTGAAAGTCGTTTATGACCGCTTCATAAAGGACAACGGTAAACCCGAAACGCTGTCCGACATTGGTACATATCTCCATATGATCAAGGAGCGCGAACCGCGCTTCACGGGACGGGCGATCAAGAACGTCACCGATGCAATTAAAATGCGTGCGATGGATGTCGAGCTTCCGGACGAGTGGTTTGAAAAACCTGAAACGTTCATGCACAAGAACTATGATGACAAAAAAGCGATGATTGAGGAGCTGCGCAAGCCATTCACGATGGACATGGTATTGCAGGAAACCAATCGCTATGCGGATTCGGAATTCCGCTATGCGGACAAATCGGATGATGCCGCTATTGAGAAAATGGTCCGCGATGCAAGATTGCGTGAGCGTGCAGTTAGGGAAGTTGAGACATTAAAAGCCAAGGGGCAGTGGGAAGCCTGATGGAACTGCTCTACCAGAACGATCTGATCTATGGACGGTTGTTGAAAATCGACCAGCCGCACCTTGTCGAGCGGTACAATAAAGCGCTTCAGTCTTTTGGATTTCCGGCGAGCAAGCTGGAAGAGTTTGACATAGACAGGACAGGTTTCTCGCCACAGATCGCCGATGAGTTGAAAGATCCCGCTTATCTCGATCCGAATGGTGTTAACAGGCGCTTCATTATCCTCACACCGTCTCAGGCTGACTTGCCTGTTGTTCACACGCAATTCTCCAATACATCGCAATTGTTGTACGAGTTTTTTTCGAGCAATGCCCGAGCGATCAATGCGCTGACGATCAAAGATGTGCTTTACGGAGAGATTGAGGATTCCGTTTCCATTGTCTCCAATATCGAAGATCTGCTTTCGATCAATCAGGTCGAATTCCGAGTGCTTTCAGCCCAGAATGTCATGGCGCAGGCTGCTGAGCTACGTCTATTGGCTGACCGCCTCAAGAATGAGCCCGATGCCTGGCGTGACAATACAATGCTGGAACGCATGGTGGAGCTTGCCAAAGTCACGGGCGATATTCGCGAAAATTCGCTGGTTCCCGACAAGGTACTGTTCAGGCATAGCGCCTTTTGGACCAGCCATTTCGGCGGGGTCTATATTTTTGTCGATGATAATACGACAACTGTTATCGGGAATCCTGAAGCACCCGGATTCCGGCGTTCGCGTCCTTGGCAGGTCAATTATATTTCGATCAAGGATGCGGAGCAGGTATTTCAGTTCCTCAGCACAACGTCGCGCATTGAATTGCCGCGTGCATCGTGGATTGAGCAATCCGGTTATCTGGAAAATCGCGGCGAGATGATTATTCGTCACCTGATCCAAACGCTGGAACCAGAGCGTGATTTAAAGAATATTGACCGGATTTGGCTGCAAACATGGATTCACGCCAATGCGGCTCTAATTAATCATGATGGCACATGGCCCTTTCTTAACGGAGTAAAGCGAGAGATTGGACAGTCCGGTCAGTTAAATATGTCTGATATTGAACCCCCGCGACGATTTCTTGTTGTTCGAGCCTTGCCGCAGCACCCCGATGCTTGGCTTGTGAACCAGTTGATCAGTGATTTTGTGCCTTGGGATTTCCTGTCGCGCTATGTGTTCAACAAGCCGGGTTTCTATGCTGATTACCAACGCTGGAGCCTTCCTTATCAGGAACACGTTGTCGATACTCTCAAAACAACCTATTTGAAGGACAAGGAAGGGCTGCGCAAGCGGCTTTATGGACTTGACCAGTGAAGGAAACAGGATGCTCGAGCCCGTGATCAATTTTTTCAGCCGGATATTCACCTATATCGGACGCGGTATCGGGTTTGTCGTCGGCATTCTTCTATGGCCTTTCATGTGGGCCGGCAGCTGGTACACTCAAAGGGGCTTTATTCTCAAGATTGTACTTGGTCTTGCGCTCCTCGTCTGGCTCGGTCTTTACGGTTATTTCTTTTACAATACGCAGGCTTGGACCAATTTTAATCCGGACTATGTTGCGTCCTATAATTTCAAGAACCAGACCGCACCCGCTGGTGAGCCACTCGCTGCTCCCGCAAAAGCTGCGGCGACAGGTACGAATGTTGCCAAGACCTGCGCGCAATCTGCAATTGTGACAGTCACAGCGGATTTAACGGATTTCAATGTTAATCAGAATGCCTGGATCTCCTCGATGCTGCTCTACAAGCTCGGATTTTTCGGCATGGACTGGGATAGGACTCCGTTTCTCGACAACAAGGCGTCCTTTCAACGCGGTATCAATTCAGCAGTCCGCCGCACCGCTATCGAGTTGGTTGATACGCTTGGCCGCGTGCGAGGCACATCACAGATCGATGGTGATTTGCAAAAAGCCCGTGGTAATTTACAGTTCACGGAAGACGCTTGGTATTTCGGCCTCAATCCATTTGGCCCGAAAACACCTACGCCAAGCTATTACCGCTCTGCTGTGAATGATCTTCGGACGTTCAACACCAAGCTGGCAAACTGCAACGCAATATTTGACGCGCGCGCGGATAATTTGATCCAGTTTGTGGACCGTATCGCCAATGATATTGGCTCAACATCAGCGATCCTGAAAGATCGCTCCGAGAACCACAATAATGGCTGGTTTGATACGCGAGCTGATGATCGCTTCTGGTTCGCCTACGGGCAGCTCTACGCGTATTACGGGTTGATGAATGCAGCTGAGGTGGATTTCAAACAGGTTCTGGAAGAGAAAAATTTGAAGTCCCTGTGGGATGGTATGGACGGGCAGTTACGTTCTGCTCTGGCTATTCAGCCTTGGATCATCGCCAATGGCAGTGAGGGCGGTTGGCTTCTGCCAAACCATTTGACGACCATGGGTTTTTATATCTTGCGGGTCCGGTCGAACTTGGTTGATATTAAGCAGGTCCTGCAACAATAGGCCATATTGTTATCAAAAGGCGGGTGGTAGCCCGCCTTTTATATTTGCCAGTATCGATCAGTTCATACGGGCAAGGCCGATGTTTCCTTGACCTCTTCCATGACGGCATAAGTGTGTGTTTCGCGAACGCCCGGTAGTGAAAGCAGGGCGTCCGAGAGAAAACGCCGGTAATGCTCCATATCTGCAACGCGGGCTTTGATCAGATAGTCAAAACCGCCAGCCACCATATGACACTCCATCACATCCGGGTTACGTCGCGTTGCAGCGGCGAAAGTTGCGAAGACATCGGGCGTGGTTCGATCCAGCTTGATTTCAACGAAGACCAGCATTGCGCGATCCAACTTTTTCGGCGACAGTTTTGCCGTGTACCCTAGGATATAACCGTCACGGGAGAGACGCTTCACCCGTTCGGTTGTCGCTGTTTGGGAAAGACTGATACGTTCAGATAATTCAGTATTGGATAGCCTTCCATCCTTTTGCAGCTCACGCAAAATCCGGCGGTCGAGACTGTCCAAACTTTTCATCTCTAAAAAATTCCCCATTTTTAGTTTTTTACTCTGGTTAGCAATTTTTCATTGGTGAGAATAACCACATGGAATAGATTATATGGGAAAAATCAATAAGGGAAAGCCTGATGACCAACCATTCGCCATCTACCCAAGATTTTTCCGCTCCATATGCTGTCGATGATCAACAATTGGTCACGGAACTACTGCAAACCATAGCGCTTTCCGAACCGGTAAACCGGCGTATTGACGAGCGCGCCAGTAAATATATCGCAACGATCCGCAAGGAAGCCAGCGGAATTGGTGGCGTTGAGGATTTCCTTCGTGAATACGGTCTTTCCACGCGCGAGGGTTTGGCGTTGATGGTGCTGGCGGAAGCGCTTTTGCGGGTTCCCGATGCCGCCACGCAAGACAAGTTGATCGAGGACAAGCTCAAGCAAGGTCACTGGTCCGAGCATGAGCCCAGCGGCGACACATGGTTCGTCTCTGCCTCCGCTTGGGCGCTTGGTCTTTCTGCCAAGGTCATCAAACCCGGGGAAACGCCGGAGGGGGTGTTGTCATCGCTGGTAAAGCGTATAGGGCTGCCAACTGTGCGCACCGCCACAAAACAGGCCATGCGTTATCTCGGACATCACTTTGTGCTGGGTGAAACCATTAAGGACGCATTGAAACGCGCGGGCACAAATGAGGCCAAAGGGTATCGGCATTCCTTCGATATGCTGGGCGAGGGCGCGCGGACACGCAAGGATGCGCAAGGCTACTTCAAATCCTATTCGGATGCGATTGATGCCATAGGCCGTGCCACTGGCAACAAGAAATTGCCAGATCGTATGGGAATTTCAGTTAAACTGTCAGCGCTTCATCCGCGTTATCTTGCTACACATCACGATCAGGTCATGGCTGAACTGGTGCCGGATCTCCTGGCATTGGCGCAAAAAGCGAAATCCTATGATCTGAATTTTACCGTTGATGCGGAAGAGGCAGACCGGCTTGAGCTTTCGCTGGATGTAATTGATCGCGTTTTTGCTGATCCGTCGCTGCATGGTTGGGATGGTTTCGGTCTTGCTATTCAGGCCTATCAGAAGCGTGCTGTCGATGTGATCGATCACATCGACAAGCTCGCAGCCCGCCACAACCGCAAGATGATGGTACGCTTGGTGAAGGGTGCCTATTGGGATACTGAAGTGAAGCGCGCACAGGAACGCGGCCTAGCCGATTATCCGGTTTTCACGCGTAAGCCTGCAACCGACGCATCCTATATGGCGTGTGCCAAGCGGATGCTCGACGCCCGACCGCGGATTTTTCCTCAGTTTGCTACGCATAATGCATTGACAGTCGCGATGATCTTGGAAATGGCCGGAGACGACAAGTCCGGCTTTGAATTTCAGCGTCTGCATGGCATGGGTGAAAGCCTTTATAAGCAGATCACCGAGAAGAATGACAAGATTGCTTGCCGCATCTACGCACCCGTCGGCGGTTACCGCGATCTTCTGGCTTATCTGGTGCGCCGTCTGCTTGAGAACGGTGCGAATTCTTCGTTTGTTTCAGTGGTTGGCGACAATAATGTGCCGATTGCCGATCTGTTGGTTCGTCCTGCCGAAAAGCTGAATGACGGTAGAGGCTATCGCCATCCTAATATTCCCGTGCCTTTGAAGCTCTACGGCAAACGCATTAATTCCGCCGGTGTCGAACTTGGCGACAGGAAAGCACTGGCCGATTTGTTGGCTGGAATTTCAAAAGCCGCGAAAACTGTGCACGCGGTTCCACTGATTGATGGGAAACCGACCGGCAAAACGCAAGATGTGATTTCTCCGGTCAATGGTGCAACTGTCGGTTCAGTTGTTTTTGCATCCGCCGAAGAGGCCGCAAAGGCTGTCAGCATTGCACGCAAAGGTTTTGTTGCCTGGTCCCGCACTGCGGTTGAAACACGCGCAAAGGCATTGGAAAAGGCAGCCGATCTGCTTGAAGACAATCGTGATCAATTGCTTGATCTCCTTTCGCGGGAGGCAGGCAAGACCATTGATGATGGTATCGCGGAAATTCGTGAGGCAGTCGATTTCTGCCGATACTACGCAGCTGAAGCCCGCCGTCAGTTTGGGACGGAGAAAGTTATGCCTGGTCCGACGGGTGAAGATAACAAGCTTCGACATCGTGGACGTGGCGCTTTCGTATGTATTAGCCCTTGGAATTTCCCCCTGGCAATTTTCTTGGGGCAGGTAACCGCTGCACTTGCCGCTGGAAACACGGTTATTGCCAAGCCAGCCGAACAGACGCCGCTTATTGCCCATGAGGCCATTAGAATTTTACACGAGGCAGGTGTTCCAAAAGATGCTGTCCTGTTCGTGCCCGGTGATGGTTCAGTGGGCGCAGCACTGACATCTCATGCGGATATTGCTGGGGTTGCCTTCACGGGCTCCACGGACACGGCTTGGGCCATAAACCGCACATTGGCTTCGAAAAAGGGACCGATTGTTCCTCTCATTGCAGAAACAGGCGGTCTCAATGCCATGATTGTTGATGCTACGGCTTTGTCGGAACAGGTGGCTGATGACGTCGTCATGTCAGCCTTCCGTTCGGCAGGTCAGCGTTGTTCGGCGCTAAGGATTCTCTACCTGCAGGAGGATGTGGCTGATCATATGCTGGAGATGATCGAGGGAGCTGCGAAAGAATTGGTGCTCGGTGATCCTGCGCTGGCATCGACGGATATCGGTCCGGTTATAGACAGAGACCAGCATAATATGTTGCGCGATCATATCGAGGCGATGCGCAAGACTCAGAAGGTTCGATTTGCGGGGGACGCGCCCAGCGACGGTCTGTTCTTTGCGCCTCATATTGTTGAGCTGGATCGTGCCGATGCATTGCAGCGTGAGGTGTTCGGTCCGGTTCTGCATGTGGTGCGTTGGAAGGCCAAGGATCTTGACAAGGTGCTCGATCAGATTGCGTCGACTGGCTATGGCCTGACTTTCGGATTGCACACGCGTATCGAAGCAACTGTGACGAAAGTTATCGACAAGCTTGATACTGGAAATATCTACGTTAACCGCAACACGATTGGCGCTGTTGTAGGTACCCAACCTTTCGGCGGTTCGGGTCTTTCCGGCACTGGGCCGAAAGCTGGTGGCCCCTCCTATCTGACACGCTTTGCACTTGAACAGGTCGTTTCAATCAATACGGCTGCCGCTGGCGGCAATGCCAGCCTTATTGCCATGGGAGAGTAATACCAGATGGGGATAGGCAAGTTCAGCCTATCCCCATCCCGCTCACGGGATGCTATTGATATTCTTAAAACAGTGGGGAACGTCAATGGTTATCATGAAATCTGATATTGAGATTGCCCGCTCCGCTACCAAAAAACCTATCTTGGAAGTGGGTGCAACTATCGGCATTCCGGCCGAACATCTGGTGCCTTATGGCCATGACAAGGCCAAACTCTCGGCAGAATTCATTCGCTCCAAGAAAGACGGCAAGAACGGCAAGTTGATCCTTGTAACAGCTGTTAGCCCAACGCCGGCTGGTGAGGGCAAAACAACCACGACTGTGGGACTTGGCGATGGCCTAAACCGTATAGGCAAAAAAGCAATCGTTTGTATCCGCGAAGCTTCACTTGGTCCTTGTTTCGGCACCAAGGGTGGTGCAGCAGGCGGTGGTTATGCGCAGGTCATCCCGATGGAGGATATCAACCTGCATTTCACCGGTGACTTCCATGCCATAACTTCGGCGCATAATCTACTCGCGGCTATGATCGACAATCATATCTATTGGGGCAATGAACTCAACCTTGATACACGCCGGATTACCTGGCGCCGGGTGATGGACATGAACGACCGCGCCTTGCGTGGCATTGCATCCTCTTTGGGTGGTGTAGCCAATGGGTTTCCTCGCGAATCCGGTTTTGACATCACCGTTGCATCGGAAGTCATGGCAATTCTATGCTTGGCTGTTGATCTGGCCGACCTTGAAAGGCGTCTCGGCGATATCATTATCGGCTACAGGTTTGATCGCAGTCCGGTCTATGCGCGTGACCTCAAAGCGGACAAAGCCATGGCTGTGCTCTTAAAGGATGCGATTCAGCCCAATCTGGTCCAGACGCTTGAGAGTAATCCGGCTTTTGTGCATGGCGGCCCTTTTGCCAATATTGCGCATGGCTGCAATTCGGTCGTTGCGACGACAACCGCTCTGAAACTGGCTGATTTTGTGGTTACAGAAGCGGGCTTCGGGGCTGATCTCGGTGCTGAAAAATTCTTTGACATAAAATGCCGCAAAGCTGGTTTGAAGCCTGCCGCCGCGGTCATCGTCGCTACGGTTCGGGCGATGAAAATGCATGGCGGTGTAGCAAAAGCTGATCTTGGTCAAGAGAATGTTGCAGCGGTGAAATCCGGCTGCGCAAATCTTGGCCGTCACATGGAAAATGTTCGCCAGTTTGGTGTGCCTGTGATTGTCGCGATCAATCATTTCACCGCCGATACGGAGGCCGAGATCGAAGCGGTAAAAGCCTTTGTTGCTACTCATGGTGCGGAAGCGGTATTATGCAAGCATTGGGCTCAGGGGGCCGCCGGGATTGAAGAACTGGCACAGAAAGTTGCAGCACTCGCCGAAAGCGGGTCGGCGCAATTTTCTCCGCTCTACGAAGATGAGCTTTCTCTGTTCGATAAAATCGAGACAATCGTAAAGAGAATTTATCGTGGGGCAGAAGCAGATGCCGATGCGAGTGTTCGCGATCAGTTACGTCGCTGGGAGGAGGCAGGATACGGTCATCTCCCGGTCTGTATGGCAAAAACGCAATATTCGTTTTCAACAAATCCTGATTTGCGCGGTGCACCGGTTAATCATGTCGTGCATGTGCGCGAGGTAAGGCTCTCGGCGGGGGCGGGGTTTGTCGTGGCCATCTGCGGTGAAATAATGACCATGCCGGGCTTGCCGAAATCGCCCTCGGCGGAACGAATTCATCTCAATAATGGTGGGCTGATTGAAGGCCTGTTTTAGACCTTAGGCGAACATCCGATTTTTGCTGTTGCAAGCGATCCAATGTAACGCTAACAATCATCGCCATGAACACACGCATTCACTCAACTGGCTGGTGGTGGGCTCGCTTTTAGCGGCCGCGCAGCCTTTTGCATGTTTGTGAAAAGGATAGGGCCGCAACGGGTTTACCGGGCGGCCTTTTTGTTTGACCCCTTGAATCGCCCGAAACGCTTGATGCAACAAAGGAATTGATGATGCATAGAATTGAGGGCGACTTGGAAATATTCGATACCAAGGGCGGTGTGGCGATTACCCGTTCGCGTGTGGCAACAGCCTATGACAGCGCGATTGACAGCTATATTGATGCGCTTGATGAGCGGCGAGGTGCGGTTTTTTCTTCCAACTATGAGTATCCGGGCCGTTATACACGGTGGGATACGGCAATTATCGACCCTCCCGTTGTGATTACCTCAAACGGCAGACATATGACCATTGAGGCGCTGAACAAGCGCGGTGAAGTTCTGCTTCTGCCAATTAAACAAGCTGTTGGCATACTTGAGGACGTTACAGTCAGCTCTGTCGATGAGACGAAGCTGGAACTGGAGATTGCGTTACCGGCGCGTGCATTCACAGAGGAAGAACGGTCACGCATTCCTTCAGTGTTTACAGTTCTGCGTGGTATTGTTGCGCTATTTTTCACCGAAGACGATGCCAATCTCGGCCTCTACGGCGCTTTTGGCTATGATTTGGCTTTTCAGTTTGATCCTATCGAATACAAGCTGAAACGCCCCGAAGATCAGCGCGATATCGTGCTCTATTTGCCGGACGAGATATTGGTGGTGGATCACCATGCCGCAAAGGCGTGGTTGGACCGTTACGACTATGCTTATGAAGGCAAGTCGACCGAAGGGCTGCCACGCGACACCGCCAAAAAACCGTTTAAGCCCACGGATGTCATTCCGGGCAGGGGCGACCATAATCCGGGAGTTTATGCGGAACTGGTCAAGAAGGCCAAGGAAAGCTTCATGCGCGGCGATCTGTTCGAGGTTGTGCCGGGGCAGACTTTTTATGAGCGCTGCGAAACAAACCCTTCGGTGATCTCAAGAAGATTGAAGGCTATCAATCCCTCACCTTATTCTTTCTACATCAATCTTGGTGACAATGAATATCTCGTAGGCGCTTCGCCTGAAATGTTCGTTCGGGTTGTTGGCCGGCGCATCGAGACTTGTCCGATTTCCGGTACTATCAAGCGCGGTGACGATGCTATCGCCGATGCAGAGCAAATCATCAAGCTGCTGAATTCCAAAAAAGATGAATCGGAGCTCACCATGTGCTCCGATGTGGATCGTAACGATAAAAGTCGTGTCTGCGAGCCCGGTTCAGTTCGTGTTATCGGGCGCCGCCAGATCGAAATGTATTCTCGCCTTATCCATACGGTGGATCATATTGAGGGCCGCCTGCGTGAAGACATGGATGCTTTCGATGGCTTCCTCTCCCATGCATGGGCGGTAACAGTTACGGGCGCTCCAAAGCTGTGGGCCATGCGCTTCATTGAGGAAAATGAACGCAGCCCGCGCGCATGGTATGGCGGCGCCATCGGCATGGTCAATTTCAATGGCGATATGAACACTGGCCTGACACTGCGAACCATCCGCATCAAAGACGGGATCGCGCAGGTTCGTGCAGGAGCGACGTTGCTGTATGATTCAGTACCGGAAGAGGAAGAAGCCGAAACTGAGCTGAAAGCATCGGCGATGATTGCGGCTGTGCGTGATGCACACAAAAGCAACGTGATTCCGGAAGAGCGTGCTGTCGCTCGCGTCGGGGAAGGACTGCAGATTTTGCTGGTCGATCACGAAGATTCTTTCGTACACACGCTAGCGAACTATTTCAGGCAGACCGGTGCCGTTGTCACCACTGTCAGAACGCCAGTCCCCGAAGAGATATTTGACCGGATCAAACCTGATCTTGTTGTTCTTTCACCCGGCCCGGGTACGCCGACAGATTTCGATTGCAAGGCGACAATCAAGAAAGCGCGCGCACGCAACCTTCCAATATTTGGTGTTTGTCTCGGATTGCAGGCGCTGGCCGAAGCCTATGGCGGAAGCTTGAGGCAACTCCACGTGCCGATGCACGGAAAACCATCACGCATTCGCATTACCAAACAGGGAAGGATTTTCTCAGGGCTTCCCAAAGAAGTGACAGTAGGTCGTTACCACTCAATCTTTGCGGATCCAGTACGTCTTCCGGACGAGTTTATTGTCACGGCCGAGACAGACGATGGTGTCATCATGGCTTTCGAACATAAGCATGAACCCATTGCAGCAGTGCAGTTCCATCCGGAATCGATCATGACACTGGGACATAATGCTGGTATGCGCATGATCGAAAACGTCGTGGCGCACCTGCCACGCCGTACGAAGGAACGAGCGGCCTAGGGCGAGAATTTCAGCATGATTGATACACGCTCGGCAGTTAATGGCGAAGCCACGGTGCGCCGACTGGCTTTTTGGTCGATTTTTATCGGCATCGCTGTGCTTGCCCTGAAATATGTAGCCTACCATGTGACGGGGTCGGTCGCTCTCTATTCAGACGCGCTTGAATCAATCGTCAATGTTGTTGCAGCTCTTGCCGCCTTCTGGGCGATCATGGTTAGCCACAAGCCCGCCGATCAGAATCATCCCTATGGTCATCACAAGGCGGAGTATTTTTCAGCGGTGATCGAAGGGGTGCTGATTATCTTGGCTGCTCTGTTGATCCTGCACGAAGTCTGGAAGGCTTGGGAAACACCAAAGACATTGGATCAGCCCTGGCTGGGACTTGCGATCAATGGCGGTGCCTCATTGATCAATGCTGGCTGGGCAACGCTGCTACTGAGAAGCGGGCGCAAGCACCGCTCGCCTGCGCTATTGGCAGATGGCAAGCACATCATGACAGATGTGATCACATCACTTGGCGTGTTCATTGGTTTGGTTGGAGCTGTCGTCACGGGGTGGACAATTCTTGATCCCGCGTTGGCAATCATCGTAGCAGTGAATATTCTTTGGCAGGGCTGGGGGGTGATCAGCAATTCTGTTCAGGGATTGATGGATGGTGGGGTGTCGACGGATGAGACCATGCGTATCCGCGATGTTATCTCGGCAAATGCCGGAGGTGCGTTGGAAGTTCATGATTTGAAAGCTCGCGTGGCCGGTCGAATGACCTTCATCGAGTTCCATCTTGTCGTGGAGGCGACTATGTCCGTTGGTGATGCGCACATCATCTGCGATCGTATAGAGAATGCTTTGATGCAGCTCATTCCAGATGCGAGCGTGGTGATCCACGTAGAGCCGGAAGATGAGGCCAAACTGCCTATCGGTACGGCTGCCGTACCTTTTGCTTGATGGTTCGGTTGCAATCGCGCAACATTACGTCACGTAATATTTCATGACGTCATGATTTTGTTACAATTATATTGACATAGAAGCTTCGCTGGTTGAAACGTCGATCAGCAATGCGAATTCTCCGAACCGGATCAAGCCTAAAAGCGCGAAGTTGGGGACAAGTTCATTTGGTAAAAGCGTCAATTCCGCAGCTGGAATTGATCGCCAACACGCATGGCAGTGCCAGCGGACGACCGCGGCTGTTTACAAATTTAGTTAACCTTTAACCACTAGGATTAGCTTATGGGTAAACCTTATTTATATGCACTGATTGCTAGTCTATCATTGATCGCTGTGGCACCGCCTGCCTTTGCGCGTAGCACGGCTGACTGTGACAAATTGCAATCGGGAAAGACAGAAGTCCTGTCCGCGAATATTGATCCTCAACCTGATGTGGACAAGAATGCCGCAGATGCCTGCCCAACAAAAGGCAAGCTTGTCTCCCAAGGTTCAGAGAAACTGAAACCCATCAACATCCTAGCAACTGGTGGTACGGGCATTTTGAAAAAGGCAATCAAAGGCGAAATTCTTCCGCAAAGCGAAGGATCGCTTCAGGAGGATTTGTCCTTCAAGTATCGCATCTATCGCCCGGAAATCCCGAGTGGTGATACTGTGGTGCTTTTGCACGGCTCAGGTCAGGATGAAACCAGCTTGGTGTCATTTGCCTCAAAAATCGCGCCGGACGCTTTGCTGCTGGCTGTCCGCGGTCGCGTGGTTCAAGATGGCTCAAATCGTTGGTATCGTCGCTTGACGCCTGTCAGCTTCGACCAGAAGGATATTCGTTCTGAGGCGCAGGCTTTCGCAGGTTTCTTCAAACAAGTCGCTTCCAAGTATAAAATCGACCTTAACCGCACTACATTTCTTGGTTATTCAAACGGAGCAAATCTCGTCAACTCCGTCATGATGCTCTATCCAGATTTGGTGAAACAGGCGGTGTTGTTGCGTTCTATGCCAGTCCTGACAGACTCTGTTGATGCCAATTTGGGTAATGCGCGTGTACTGACAGTATCAGGCGCGTCGGATCAGCTTTATGCTCCCTACGCGCCTGCGTTGGAGGACCTGTTGCGTTCGCATGGTGCTCGGGTGGAGGCGCGTTCAATCAAGTCCGATCATGGTCTTGGCAAGGACGATGTTAAGGTCGTTGGTGAATGGCTTTCCGGTGCCACTGCCTCGCTAAAAAAATAACCGCCCTCTCAGGAAGTCTTGCATCTGAGCCAACACTCGTTTAGGTGTTTGCTTATGAAAACGCGCCCGACACAGATGTCCAACGTTCAGTCTGCCTTTACGGGCTCGACGAATCGCGCTTTTCTTCTTCCGCTTCTTCTCGACCTTATTGGCGATCGCCGGGCTCGTTGAAGGAGCGTCCGGCGGTCGAAACCGCCATGCGGCTCTTGCTCCTTATCCCTTTACAAGTTTAGCTCAACGCCTAAAAAGAGTGCCATGATTGCGCCCATACATATGCGCATCCGGCCGGAAACGAGAAGCAAATGACCGATATTAATGCATCGCGATCTGTCGCGGGAATGCCCGAAGCAGCCAAGAAATATGAACCCTATGCCTCCGTTGATCTCAAGGATCGCCAATGGCCATCCAAACGAATTGAAAAGGCGCCGATCTGGTGTTCTGTTGATTTGCGCGATGGCAATCAGGCCCTTGTTGATCCAATGGGACATGATCGCAAGGTGCGCATGTTTGCGTTGTTGCTTGACATGGGTTTCAAGGAAATCGAGATTGGGTTTCCTTCCGCGTCGCAGACCGATTTCGATTTTGCCCGCTGGTGTGTTGAACAAGGCAATCCCGGCGACGATGTTTCGTTGCAGGTGCTTGTTCAGTGCCGCCCCGAACTGATTACGCGAACATTTGAATCGCTGCAGGGCGCACACAAACCCATCGTGCATTTTTATAATTCCACCAGTGAATTGCAGCGCCGAGTGGTTTTTAACAAAGATGTGAGTGGTATAAAGACCATCGCTACTGATGCTGCGAAGATGATCACGGACATGGCGGCCAAGGCAGGTGGCGGCTTCCGCTTCGAGTATTCACCAGAAAGCTTCACTGGCACTGAACTCGAAGTGGCTTTGGAAATCTGCAATGCCGTGAGCGAGATCGTCAAGCCGACACCAGACAACAAGTTGATTATTAACCTGCCGTCGACGGTCGAGATGTCGACGCCGAATATCTATGCAGATCGTATTGAGTGGATGTGCCGTCAGCTCGATAACCGGGAGAATCTTATCGTTTCATTGCACCCGCACAATGATCGCGGGACTGGCATTGCCGCAACGGAACTCGGCTTGATGGCGGGTGCAGACCGTGTTGAGGGTACATTGTTCGGCAATGGTGAACGCACTGGCAATGTTGATATCGTTACCTTGGCATTGAATATGTTTACCCAAGGTGTAGACCCGGAAATTGACTGTTCCGACATTAATCGCATGAAGGAAGTCTATGAATATTCCAACCAACTGGTGATCCCGGAACGGCATCCCTATGTCGGGGAGCTTGTATACACAGCGTTTTCGGGCTCTCATCAGGACGCGATCAACAAGGGCATGAAAGCGATCAAGCAAGCCAATAAAAGCTTGTGGGAAGTACCGTACCTGCCGATTGATCCGCAGGACGTTGGCCGCAGTTACGAAGCGATTATTCGCATCAACTCGCAATCTGGTAAGGGCGGTATCGCCTATATTTTGCAGGCGGATTATGGTCTGAACCTGCCGCGCGGCATGCAGGTGGAATTCCGCGATGATATCCAGCATATCACGGACGAAGGCGGCAAGGAGGTTTCTTCCAAGCAGATATATGAGCGTTTTCAAGAGCTCTACATCGAACAATCGGGAGCCCGGATTAAGTTTGTTGACCACCATACTTATCCTGATACGGAGCGTAAGGGCGTACGCATTATTGCGGCGGAGATTACAGATGGCGGCGAGACCAGGCGCATCGAAGGCAGGGGTACGGGCCCTATTGATGGTTTTATTGATGCGCTGTCGCATTATCTCGGCTTCAAAATGTCGGTGGTGAATTACTCGGAGCATTCACTTCAGCATGGCTCGGATGCAGCAGCGATCACGTATATGGAAATTGAGCATGCGGGTGGCAAAATATTTGGTGCGGGAATTAACAAGAACTTTGTAACCGCCTCGCTTGAGGGCATTGTTTCTGCCGCAAATCGCATCATCGCCAAGTAAGCGATACAGGTAATTTATACTTGTAATTATCGGCTAATGAATTCGGGCCAATCCTTTGATTAAGTCGAAGGGTTGGCCTCGTTCTGACAAGTTTCAGGTGCATTGGGGCGGTAGGATTGCTAATGATCATGGGCCCGGATTTCACTCGCAAGTCAGTCGGTTTTCAGCTTGAAGGAACTGATGAAAGAAAATTCGAATCATCGCGACAGGTTGAGCCTCGCAGAAGCAGTGCGCGGTGCGCAGCTCGCCTTTGCTGACAGGAACGATGTTCTCACAGATTCGAAGGAAGCTGATCTTGCCCGGATCGAAGTCCTTGCTCAGGATTTGCAAGAGGTTTTTGAAGATGTGCCTATTGACGATCCGCAATGGCAATTTGCAGTTTCAAAAGGACAGCAACCACGCTTATGGATCGACATCACATCGCACGTCAGCATGGCTCGGGATCGTCGCACCTACCGGTTTGTGCGCGATACAAGGAATGGTCGAATTCTCGTCGCGGAATCCACCGAATTAAGACCCATCGCAGATGCCGTCACCCACTATATCGCTGAACGAATTGTCGAGAGACAGCAAATGATGGAAGGCAGCAGGATTGCTTTGATCGAGCCAAAACCTGCGAGAGAAGTTCAGCAGATTGAACAGCCCTCTCAGGCATCTGCGACTATTCCCGTTGTCAAACAGACATCTCGTCTGAGTTCATTTATCACGGCCCTCTACTGGTTTCTTATAGGAGCAGCTATTGGCTCTGGAGCATTCGTGGCATTTTTTTGGGAACGCGTTTCCAACCACTTTTAAGTCAACGCATAATCAGGGTGACACGGAGATTATGCGCCGGGCAATAATTCATCTTCACGGATGGTCTGAATCGTAATCTGAGCATCAACAACGCCACGTTGTTTCATGTGACATGACCAGCCGGAATTGGTTTTTTCGATCGTAAACAAGTTATATGCCGCCGGCGGTTTGTGACTGCCAAAGCTCTGGCTTGCCGAAGGAACACAAATAACAGGCACAGTCCAGCTTGGTCCATTAATGTCATAGCGCGTGGCCAGGTGGGTATGGCCGTGTAAAACAAGTTCAGCGCCGTGCTGACGTACAATCCGCTGGAAAAGGCCGATTCCGAGCAGTCGCTTATGGGCAGGTGCTGCGCCGCGAACAGGTGGGTGATGGATCATGATTACACGAAACAGGCCGCGCTGCCCCGTTTCGGTCAGAATTTCACCCAGCTTCTTTGCCTGTTTTGATCTAAGATCGCCAGTCGCCATAAAGGGGGCTGTCGCGCGAGCGGAAGAAACACCGATTAATGCAACGTCGCCGCGCACTCGCAGATAGGGAAACTCAACAGGCAGGTTCTCTGTTAACTGCTTGTCGCCACGCATCCAGGCTTCCCAAAAGCGGCGCGTCTTTTTCAATGCACCTGGAACATAAGCGTCGTGATTGCCCGGGACCACGGAGACATCCTCCGCTTGCCCCAAGGTTTCGAGCCAGCGTTGAGCCGTTTCAAGTTCTTCGTCCAGAGCAAGATTGACCAAGTCGCCGGTGACGGCAATATGATCCGGGTGCTGCGCCCTGAGATCATCTGTCAGCGCATCCAACGTACCTCCAGTCATCATGCCTTTGCGATTTGAACGCCAGTTGATATAGCCGGTGATACGTTTTGAAATCAGCTCGCGCAACGTAAGTGCGGGCAGGGGAGACAGATGGATATCGGAGATATGGGCGAGACGAAACATCAATCCAGCTTTATGAGACTATTTGATTGGAATCCAGTGATAGAACCGTCGCATGGTTCGAAAGGTCTATGGAAAACTGGATACCATGGCTGAAAAATATTCCAGATGGCGTCGCCGCCTCTTTCACGCTTATTTCGTACTTCGTCGTCCAATGACGCTGGGTGCGCGGGGAGTCGTGCTCAATGAGGCAACAAACTCAGTTTTTCTTATCCGCCATACCTATGTTGCCGGCTGGCAATTTCCCGGCGGCGGCGTCGAAACTGGTCACACTGTTGAACAGACTCTTGCCAAGGAACTTATGGAGGAAGGCAATATCGAACTGACGGGACGTCCCGAGCTTTTCGCCATATATCATAATGCTCACGCCTCAAAGCGTGATCATGTTGCCCTCTATATCTGCAAGTCCTTTCGTCAAGTTGCACCCTTCCTTGCCAACCGTGAAATTGCAGAGGCAGGCTTCTTCAAGCTTGACGACTTGCCCGAGGAAACGACGCCTTCCACACGACAACGGCTTGCAGAAATATTGGGCGGTCTTGAGCCGCCCCTTTTTTGGTAGGTTCAAAAGCCGTTAGAAGCGATTGCGGTCATGAGGTGCCGCGTAGTCGATGTCAGGCCCAACGGGAACAATGCCTGTCGGATTTATCGTCTTATGGCTCTCATAATAATGCCGCTTTATGTGCTGCATGTTGACTGTCGGAGCGATGCCCGGAACCTGATAAAGTTCGCGGACATAGTTTGACAGGTTAGGGTAGTCGGCAATGCGCTGACGATTGCACTTGAAGTGACCGACATAAACCGGATCAAAGCGTAGAAGCGTTGTAAATAACCGCCAGTCAGCTTCCGTCAGGCGATTGCCAACAAGATAGCGCTGGTTGGATAATCTGAGTTCGATTTCGTCCAACGCGCCAAACAATTGAGCGAAGGCCTCTTCATAGGCCGCCTGTGTGGTGGCGAATCCGGTACGATAAACGCCATTGTTGATATTCGGGTAAATCACCGCGTTGATGGCGTCTATTTCGCTGCGTAGTTCCTCGGGATAGAAATCAAAATCCGGATCGCCAAATTCGTTAAACGCTGAATTGAGCATACGGATGATTTCGGAGGACTCATTGGAGACAATGGTATTTTGCTGCCGATCCCAAAGTACCGGCACAGTCACGCGTCCCGAATAATTGGTATCGGCGCGCGTATAGACTTCGTGTAGACGCTTGTATCCAAAAAGATGATCTGTGGTAGCGCCATCCTTCCCGTCAAACGTCCAGCCTTCGGCCCCCATGTAATAGTCAACAACAGAAACTGAAATGACGTCCTGCAGTTGCTTCAGGGCGCGGAAGATCAGCGTTCGGTGAGCCCAAGGACAGGCATAGGAAACATAAAGGTGATAGCGGCCCGATTCAGCTTTGAAGCCAGCATCGCCGGTTGGTCCGGCGCTGCCGTCTGGCGTTACCCAATTGCGAAACTGCGATTCCGAACGGATGAAGCGGCCACCGCTATCCTTGGTGTCATACCATTGGTTGTGCCAAACTCCGTCAATCAACAGGCCCATTTTGTTTCCCTTCAAAAGCGTTCATCACTCGGGTATACGCATGTATGGTGATTACCTATACCTATTATATTCTGTTACCAGCGCGTATGCGATAAACAGAGTGTCGCTTTCTGGAATCCTCCTTCACATTTCTGGTTTACGGCGGCTCGGTTTAATGGTAGCGAGGAAAAATGAAGACATTTGTGACAGGTATTTTGTTCATCCGACGATGAAACCTTAACCGACGCTAATAGCGGCGGATGTTCCTGTATTGCCTTCTGAACATGAAGGCTTTGTCTTACTCCCATATGAAGATACCAAGCATGCTGTCTCATGTCGTGACCTACGCGCCGGAAGAACCGGTGCATGACGCTGCCATTGAGGATATTAACAAGGAAGCTTTCGGCCCCGGACGCTTTACCCGTGCCGCTTACCGTATCCGTGAAGGCGGCCCTCACGATCGCAGTCTTTCCTTTGTTGCAATGAATGGTGATCATGTTGTGGGCTCCGTGCGGCTCACGCCCATTCGTATCGGAGATACTGATGCCATGTTGCTTGGCCCGCTTGCTGTGCGCCCTGCCTGGAAGAAACAGGGCATTGGTGCCGCTTTGATGCGAGCCAGCATGGAGGCAACACGACTTGCTGGTCATAGTCTGGTAATTCTGGTCGGAGATGAACCCTATTATGCGCCATTTGGTTTTCGCAGGATTGAAGGTCATCAAATCCAAATGCCGGCACCAGTTGAGCCATCGCGCTTCCTGGCATGTGAGCTTGTTCCTTACGCATTGAAAGAAGTCCAAGGAAAGGTCAGGCATGCCTCAGCGAAATGAGGTTATTTTCCTTCGCGATACCACATGCCACCGAGCAGCAGTATCATTGCAGCAAGGCCAAGGAAACCTGAAAACAAGGGTAGGCGGTCCACGCTTTTAAGGACTGTCTCGTTGGTCGGGCGAAGTCCAATCCAGTTGTCGCCGCTGGCGCTGGCTACGCCGCGTGACGCGACAATATTCGGAATCTCTATTGATGTTTGATCCACGCTCGCCCGCAGACGGCGCGCACCACCACCTGTTTCATGGGTCAGTGGATCGAGCTTGGCTGTAGTGGAAACGTTGTCTGCGAACTCAGGCGCATCCACGGGTCCGACATGCGCAAGGGTTGTCAGATCGCCATTAGCCACCTGATAAAGCCCAATTTCCGCCATGGGCACAGATGCAGTGAAAACACCCGGCTCCGTTTCGGCCAAGGGCACGGACCGGGTCTTGCCTGATGGGGTGATAACACTCGCAGGATCGGCAGTTTTTGCCATCGTCTGGCGGCGAATCTCCAAATTGCGCCCGGAGCCCTTTGCCGTCAGAGCTTCCTCTTCCAACTCAGGTTCTTTCATCAACCAATGGGCGATACGCCGGTAAAGTGCCGCATGCGGTCCACCACCCTCAAAGCCACGTGCCCAGAGCCAACCTTGATCGGAAAGGAACATGCCGACACGCCCTTCACCCAAGCGGTTTAAAACGAGCAATGGCCGGTCACCTGCATCCATAACGACTTCGCCTTCGGGCTGATTGACGTCGATAACACGGAACCAGCGGCTCCAGTTTGGCGGCTCTTGGGTACTTCCCTCAAGCCCGCGCGTTACAGGATGACGTTTCCCCTGCTCACTGAGGCGAGGATAGAAGGCTCTTTCCTCGATGTTGCCCGTTGGAATGGCAGGAAGAACTGAAAGCAGAGGCGTATTGGCAATCGACATGTTGCCGGCATATTCCGGACCAGCGGCAATCAAGAGCGCGCCACCCCGTTGAACATAGTCATTGATATAGTCGTAGTAGAGCAACGGCAGCACGTCTCGATGCTGATACCGATCGAAAATGATCAAATCGAAATCAGCAATACGCTCGACGAACAGTTCACGGGTCGGGAAGGCAATCAGCGAAAGTTCATTGATCGGCGTCGAGTCCTGCTTCTCTGGCGGGCGCAAGATCGTGAAGTGTACCAGATCAACCGATGCGTCTGATTTGAGCAGATTACGCCATGTGCGCTCGCCATTGTGTGGCTCGCCCGATACAAGCAAAACGCGAAGATTCTCGCGAATACCATCTATCATGGCCACCGCGCGGTTATTTACCTCACTCAGCTCGCCAGGAATGGTATCGACGATGATTTCGACGATGTTAACACCGGCACGAGGCAGTGTGACCTCCAGTGGCATATCTTCACCAATGATCGCGTCCTGCGTGCTTACCTGCGTACCATTGACGCGTATGCGCACGCCTGCGCGACCACCAGCGGGCTCACCAGCGCCAGTTACCCTATAGGTCATTTGTTGAGGCTTGCCGGTAAGACCAAAACGCGGAGCGCGTACAAACTGAATACGCCTGTCGATCTCATTGGGCGCGCCGGTAATCAATCCATGCACGGGGGCATTGAAACCAAGCCCGGCTTTGTTGGCTGGGATATCGTGAACCTGTCCATCAGTAATCATTATCGCGCCGCCAATACGGGCGGGTGGGACATCGCGGAATGCACCGTTCAGGGCTCCAAAAAGACGTGTCGACGTTACATCATCATTCTCAGCGGAGCGTCCGGTTTCAACAGTGCGGACTTCAAATTGCGGCAGACGAGCAAGGGCCGCCTGGACTTGAGCCAGTGCCGTATCAGTGTCGGCAGTTCGATTGCCAATATCCTGACTCTGGCTGCGATCGGCGATAATGGCCACCACACTTTTAAGCGGCTCGCGTTCTTCGTTGACGACGATCGGATTGAAAAGTGCCAGTACCAGAGCGATGACTGCCAGAACGCGCATTAAACTTCCACGCTGGCGAAAGAATACGCCTGCCAGAGCGAGCGCCACGAGCGGTGCGATCAAGAGGATGAGCAATGTATTGGAAATGAGTGGTTGGAAATCGACGGAAAGATACATTGCCTAGTTCCCCAATCGCAGGAGGAGGTCCGGCACATGCACCTGATCGGATTTATAATTGCCTGTCAGCATATACATAACAATATTAATGCCGGTCCGGAAAGCATGGACCCGCTGTACGGGATCATTTGGAATCGTTGGCAATAAAGGGGAGCCATTGGCATCAATTGCCCAAGCCCCTGCAAAATCATTGCCGGTGATAATGATAGGCGACACGCCGTCGCCAGCACGAACAGGCCGGTCGGAACGCCTGTTTTCGTTGAGCGATGCCTGGACCCAAAGAGGGCTGCCATGGTAACGGCCAGGAAAATCCTGCAGAATGTAGAATGTTTTGGTGAGAACATGATCGCTTGGCACTGGTTCCAGCGGAGGTATGTTCAGGCCTGAGAGAATGTCCCGTAGCCTCTGGGTAGAAGGCGTTGTTGAGTTCTCGAGGTTGAATGCAGCTGCGTCCTGATCGCGCGTATCAAACAGAACAGTGCCGCCTTGCTGCATATAAGCATCGATTTTGGCTATCGCTTCAGAGGAAGGCATCTTGGCTGCGGCGTCCACAGGCCAGTAAATCAATGGATAGACGGCAAGCTCATCCCGCGCAGGATCGACGCCTATGGGATCACCGGGTTCGAGTGCAGTACTGTCTGCCAATGCTCGGGAGAGTCCAAGTAGGCCTGCCTTGCTGATATCATCAACAGCGCTATTTCCGGTAATCACATAGGCCAGATGCGTCACATTGATAGCCTCAAGGATTGCCTGATCACCGGGCTTGTTGTCATTTTGTTGAGCTTGAGCGGGCGTAGGAGTGAAGGCAATAAGGGCAGGTAGCAGGAGAATTGCCAACGAAGCCACCGCCGTTGTCCGCAATCGTCGGCGCAAATGTCCGCCGAGCCAGAGAATGGCAAGTGCATCAAGCGCCAACAGAACGGCTGCAAGAGCAAAAAGCGGTCCTCTCAAGGGTATCGATTCATCAACAGCATAGCGTGCTGTCGTTATAGGAAAATTCAGTTCCGGGCGGACAAGCGGATTGATCTCGCTGTCAGGTTTGAAAAGATTGAGCGCGGTCATCGCGTCTTCTACGCCGTAGAAACCGGGCGGATTTTCGAACGTAACCGATGGGGTGGAGCCTGTAGCAATCAGTGGCTTGGTATCCTGATTGGGGGGCATCAAGGTACCCTCGCCATTGAGCGTCAAATAGGGCGGCAAGGCGCGCGCGCTGCTTGCATTATCCGATGCAATTGTTCCAGCGTTTGCCGAAAGAGAGACAATTCTGTGCAACATATCGACAAAGCTGCCGCTAATTGGAAGGTTGGACCAAGTTGCTTGCGGCGTGACATGAAAAAGGACAAGCTGTCCACGTCCGCGCGTTTCACCTGTCACAAGCGGAGTTCCATCGGCCAGATTGGCCCAATTTTTTTCGAAGAGATCGGAAGCTGGATCGGCCAGTACTTGCCGCGTTACAGTTACATCTTGTGGTGTTGGCAAACCGGCGAAAGGGCCATTCGAGGGGAAGGCTGCGACAGGCTGAGCCTCTTTCCATGAGAGCGCACCGCCCAATGACCTTTCACCCTTACGCAGGGTTACAGGCAGCAAAGGGTCTTCTTCGCTCGCAGCACCAGCAAGGCGCGGGCCTGCAAAGCGGATGAGCGTACCGCCTTTATTCACCCAGTCCGATAAGGTTTGTTCGGTTTCAGCCGGAAGTTTGCCAATATCGGCCATGATCACCACGGAGGGTTTTTGTTCCAGCAGCTCCGGTACAGCGCGAGTCAGTTCAGCACTGCGCGGATTGAGAAGATCCGCAAACGGTTCGAGGGCACGCGAGATGTAGTAGAGTGGTGATAGCAGGGGCTGTGACAGATCTCCTTGTGATCCGGAGAGCAGGGCAACTCGGCGACGCTTGTTGTTGTCGTCGATTAAATAGGTAGCACCGGCCTGGGCTGTGCCGTCGATACGCAGACTATGAAAATCGTTCCGTAGCTCATAGGGCGCAGCTATCACTGCCTCGGCAGTGGTTTCATCAGCATTGAATACAATTCCCGTATCGGCAATCCGTCGACCTTTTTCATCAAATGCTCCGACGGTGATTGCATTTGAGCTGCGATCAGCATTTGAGCGCACAACGCGAACAGTGAGGCCATTTGCATTGTTCGTGGCTTGCCTTATGGCAACCAGAGAACCTATGGATGGCTGATACCAGACCATCGAGGCAATATTGGAGCCTTCTAGCGATTTGATTGCTTCTGCCGCTTGCGGTGTATCCACACCATCATTGAGATAGGCCAGCCGCGTACCTTTCGCACCTGCCAAGGCTGCCTTGAGACGGGAAAAAGCCTGTGGGCGATCAACAGGAATGGGCCGCACAGTCAAGGCACGCAGACGCTCCAACCCAGCATTCGCGTCAAATGGGCCGATTTCGATGTTTGTTTTTTCCGCTGTCCCGACGATATAGATCAGTGCCCCATTATTTTTCGTATCGGCAATCAACCGTTCAGCAGTTTCTTTACGGGCAGTCCATTCCTCATTTGAGGACCAGCCATTATCAAGCACAATGGCAACCGGATTCTTTCCTGACATAGTTTCAGCACGGGGATTCCAGATCGGTTCCGAGAGTGCGAGAATAATGAAGGCGGCAAGCAAAAGCCGCAGAAGGGTTATCCACCAAGGGCTTTTGTTTGGCGTTTCTTCTTTTTGCTTTAGCTGCGCGAGTATTTTTAGCGGTGGAAATATTTCCATGACCGGACGCGGTGGCGTCACTCGCAACAGCCACCAAATAACTGGAAGAACGACAAGGCCTGCCAGAAGCAATGGCGCATCGAAGGCCAGGGGAAGTGCATTCATGATGCCCCTCCCTGATATCCCACATTGGCGGTCATGTTCATGTGGACTGATACAAGGGCTTCGGACGCCAGCCGGTCTGTGCGATTGGTGGTATAGCTCCAGCCGATCCGCTTGCAAAAATCGCTTAATACTGCACGGCGGGCAAAGAATAAGCGCCGGTACTCTTCGGCATAATCTTCTGCGCGTCCAAAAATCAGCGTTGATCCCGTTTCGGGATCAACGAATTCGGTTCTGCGCCGATAGGGAAAATCTTCTTCAGCTGGATCATAAACTTCGATCAAATGCGCACGCGCACCGGAATGAGCAAGTTTCTCCAGGTTAGAGATTGTTTCATCGACAGGATCAAGGAAATCACTCACCAGTACAACTTCCGAAAAACGCTTGATCCGGCTGAGATCCGGTTTAGCGCTGAGATTGCCGGCATGAGCAAGGGAGGTGGCCAAGCGTTCAGCACCGTTTCGTGACGAAGTCGGATCGGTAACACCCGGAAAGCCGATCCGCTCACCGCTGCGTGACAATAACTCTGCTAGAGCCAGTATCATGACAAGCGAGCGCGCTTCTTTTGAGGTTTGTGCCTGCTCGGATTTGAACAACATTGAAGGTGAGGGGTCGGCCCATAGCCACACTGTATGAGCTGCTTCCCATTCCTGATCGCGAATGTAGGTACGATCGTCGCGGGCAGAGCGGCGCCAGTCAATGCGCGATATAGCTTCGCCTTCTGCATAGGGTCGGAACTGCCAGAAGCTTTCACCAACACCGCTCTTACGACGGCCATGCCATCCGGTATTTACCGTATTGAGAATTCGGCGTGCCTCGACGAGCAGATCGGGCAGAAGCGCGGCGCGCTGGCGCGCGCGCGCAAGCGCGTCTCCCGTACCAGTCTTTTGGACCTGCGCGCCGATAGCTGCCATCAGATCGCGGCCTTGGTCAGGTTTCCAATGACATCCCGGACATTCATACCATCGGCGCGGGCGGCAAAGGTCAATGCCATGCGATGTTGCAGGACTGGTTCAGCAAGCGCCTTCACATCATCCACCGATGGAGCAAGACGACCATCGTAGAGGGCTCGCGCCCTTGCACAGAGCATCAAGGCTTGGCTTGCACGAGGACCGGGACCCCACGAGATGAATTTTTTTGCCATCTCATTATCCGCGCCCGGGCGTGCAGCCCGAACGAGATTGAGGATTGCATTGACCACACCTTCGGGGACCGGCATCCGTCGAATGAGATTTTGCATTGTGCGGAGACGCTCGGCATCAATGACTTTCTCCGCAACAGCTTCTGTTGTTCCGGTTGTCGCGAGAAGGATCTGCCTCTCAGCTTCAAGCTCCGGATAAAGGATATCAATCTGCATGAGGAATCGATCGAGCTGGGCTTCTGGAAGAGGGTAGGTGCCTTCCTGTTCCAGCGGGTTCTGTGTTGCCAGAACGTGAAAAGGCTGCGGCAGGTCATAGCGCTCGCCAGCAATTGTTACATGATACTCTTGCATGGCTTGCAGCAATGCAGATTGCGTGCGTGGTGACGCGCGATTGATTTCATCGGCCATGAGCAATTGCGCAAAAACCGGACCTTTGACGTAGCGGAAAGTCCGCTTGCCATGCTCATCCTGTTCCATGATTTCCGAGCCCAGAATATCGGATGGCATCAGGTCAGGCGTGAACTGAATGCGGCGCTCGTCAAGGCCGAGCACTGTGCCCAAGGTTTCAACCAGTTTGGTTTTTGCAAGACCCGGCACGCCGACAAGAAGCGCATGTCCACCAGCCAGAAGCGCGACAAGTGTTCGCTCGATGACGCTTTCCTGACCGAATATGACTTTGCCAATACCCGTTTTGATGCTGGCGATATCTGTCAGAGCCTTCTCGGCTTCTGCGATCATCTCCTTCGGATCGACCGATACCTCAGGTTTAATCACACTCATGGGTCACCTCTTAACTGGTATCTGCTCAGACTCTTTCTTAAATGAATCTAAAACACTATGACATGCTGACAAGCGGTCCAACGTTGACTATTTCGTGACGTATACAGAAAAAAGGTCGGGGCTATGGCAAAATCAACGAAGCTACCGGGAGACGCAGCAGGGCTTGAAGCACTCATCTCCCGTGCCGTGGTTACAGGAAAAGGGCTGCCACCCGTCGACAAATGGAACCCGGATTTTTGCGGCGATCTCGACATGGAGATAAGGGCCGACGGGACCTGGTTCTATATGGGTACCCCTATTGGACGGCAGCCGCTCGTCCGGTTGTTTTCCACGGTGTTGCGCAAGGATGAAGATGGAAAAACCTATCTTGTTACTCCTGTCGAGAAGGTCGGTATTCGCGTTGAGGATGCGCATTTTCTCGCTGTTGAGCTGAACGTCGCGAGCGTAGCTGGCACTCAAATAATGACATTCCGCACCAATGTCGGCGATATCGTTGAGGCCAGTTCGAGCAATCCTCTTCGCTTTACCATTGATGAGGACAATGGTGGGTTGAAACCCTATCTACTGGTGCGGGGTCGCCTCGAGGCCCTGCTTGCGCGGCCTGTAATGTACGAGTTGATTAATTATGGTGAGGAGATCGAAATTGACGGCAGGACCATGTTTGCAGTCCGTTCAAAAAATACTGTCTTTCCGATCATGCCTGCCAGTGAACTTGAGAAGCAAAGTCGATGAGCGAGAATGCGGCTTTGACTGAAGGGTTTTCAGCACGTTCGTTTGCACGACGCATGGGGTTGAAGGGCCGTCCGGATGGAGAGGTCGATCATGGTGACCATGTGCTCAACCCCGACCTTAACATGTTGATTGCTGCCAATCCTTTGCGGGATGCGGCGGTGCTTGTGCCGATCGTCGATCGCGGCGAAGAGGCGAATGTCATTCTGACATTGCGAAACGCAAACATGCGCAAGCATTCCGGACAAGTCGCATTCCCCGGCGGTGCAATTGACCCGGAAGACAATTATGAGGCTGAGACGGCGGCATTGCGTGAGGCCCATGAAGAAATCGGACTGGAACGCCGCAATGTTGAGTTGATAGGCCGTCTTCCGCGTTATCTGACAACGACAGGCTATTCGATCACGCCTGTCATCGGATTGGTATTTCCGCCCTTCGACTTAAGGCTAAATCCTGATGAAGTGGCGGATGTTTTCGAGGTACCTTTGTCATTCTTGATGAATCCTGCCAATCACCGCCGTGAAAGCCGAATTTGGCAGGGCGAGGAACGCTTTTATTATACAATGCCGTTTGGGGATCGCTTTATATGGGGCGTGACCGCGGGTATTATTAGAACGCTTTATGAAAGGCTCTACAAGTGAGCAAGATAGTTTCCATCGCAGGCAAGGCAGAGTGGCTGAATGAACCATCACTGCAATCGCTACTGGCTGTATTGTCTTCCGGTGGTGATGAAGCACGCATTGTCGGTGGGGCTGTGCGTAATACTCTTCTCGGTCAAGCCGTATCCGATATTGATATTGCGACAACTTGTTTACCGCAAATAACGCTAGAACGAGCAACCAGTGCAGGCTTTAAAGCAATCCCAACCGGTATTGATCATGGGACAGTAACCGTTGTGAGTCACGGCAAGCCTTATGAGGTTACGAGTCTACGCGCTGATGTGAGTACCAATGGGCGACATGCTGAGGTGGCCTTTGGCCGCGACTGGTCAGTGGATGCGCAACGCCGGGATTTCAGCATCAACGCACTTTATGCTGATGCCGATGGCACGGTTACGGATTTGGTAGGCGGTATTGCGGATATAGAAAGTCAGACTCTTCGTTTTATTGGGGATGCGGAGCAACGCATCCGGGAGGATTATCTTCGTATATTACGGTTTTTCCGTTTCTTTGCCTGGTATGGAAAAGGTCGTCCGGAAAGCGAAGGGCTGATAGCCTGCGCACGTTTGAAAGAGGGTCTCGCACAACTTTCGGCAGAGCGCATCTGGTCGGAACTCAAAAAACTTCTTGCGGCCCCCGATCCATCGCGAGCTTTATTGTGGATGCGGCAGGCCGGTGTGCTGTCTGCGGTGCTGCCGGAAAGTGAAAAGTGGGGTATTGATAGCATTCACGGTCTTGTCATTACTGAGCAGGATTTGCGTTGGGACGTTGACCCTATATTACGCCTTGCTAGTATCATTCCTCCAGACGTCGGGCGTATAGCCGAAATGGCGGCCAGGCTTAAGCTGTCAAATAGCGAGCGCGAGCGGCTCGAAAACTGGGCAGATGCGACGCTTCCTGCTGCGGAAATATCCGAAATAGGGTTCACCAAGAAGCTTTATCGCAGCAATGTCCAAGCTATTGAAGATCGGCTGCGCTTGGCAATCGTTAGCGCACGCGGTCAAGCAATGACTGACAATAACGCCATGATGCGCGCTGGACACTTAACAAAACAGCTTGCATATATTGCAAACTACAAGCGGCCAAAATTTCCGCTCTCCGGCGGCGATATTGTAGCAAAGAGTGGACTTAAGGGGCCGGCAATTGGCCAAATTCAACGGAAACTCGAAGAAGAATGGGTGAATTCCGGTTTCGCGCTGGAACGCGAGGCACTTTTGGCGCGAATACCGGAGATTGCCGTTACAGATTAGACAAGACGATCAGGCCGCCTTGCCCTTTTCAGGCTGGATGTTGGCTTTGATTGTGTCCAGCATGGATTCGCGAATGGTTGTCTCGCCATGAGTTTCACGCAGGTGTTCTGTCGTCCGGCGAATGATTTCAGCCTCGGTGTCGTGACGTGTGTGCCACTGGCATCCGGGAACAATGCAATGAAGTTCTTTCATAGCTTCTCTCCCTATTGTAAGTGCACAAATGCACTCTTTCACAACGGTAGAGACTATAACGCATTATAACTCAATTTGATCCCCCGAAATCCCTTCTAGGGCCATTTCACTGTCGGCGGCATGGAAGAAAGGATGGAATCGACATTGCCTCCGGTCTTCAATCCGAAGATCGTTCCGCGATCGTAAAGCAGGTTGAACTCGACGTAGCGACCGCGCCGGACAAGCTGCTCCTGACGATCGGCATCGGTCCAATCCTGATTAAAATTTTGTCTGACGAGATAGGGATAAACAACTGAAAATGCTCGGCCTACATCGCGTGTGAAATTGAAATCTGCGTCCCATCCCCCGTTCTCTTCGGATGAATGCAGCCAATCGTAAAAAATGCCGCCCGTGCCGCGGGGCTCATTACGATGCGGCAAGTAGAAGTATTCGTCGCACCAGGATTTGAATTTTTCGTGATTGGCAACTGCAGAATGTTTATCGCAAACAAACTTCATCGCTTTATGAAACGCTACCGTATCAGAATCGTCCACTTGCCGCTTGCGTTCCAGAACAGGGGTCAAATCGGCACCGCCACCGAACCACTGCCGTGTCGTCACGACCATTCGTGTATTCATATGCACTGCAGGTACAAGCGGGCTTTGTGGGTGTGCAATCAACGATATTCCTGAGGCCCAAAAGCGTGGATCCTCGTCAGCACCGGGTATTTGCTTGCGAAACTCCTGACTGAACTCGCCATGAACTGTGGAAATATGAACGCCGACCTTTTCAAAAACACGGCCATGCATCACCGACATGGTTCCTCCGCCGCCATCACCTTCACGCTTCCAAGGCGTTTGTTTGAATCGACCAGGCGCACGATCAGATAGAGGTCCCTCCAACTCATCTTCCAATAGCTCAAAACTTGCGCAAATCTTGTCGCGCAGTTCAGCAAACCAGCCGGTCGCTACTGTCTTCTTTTCTTCCAGCCCTTCTGGAAGGATGGCGAGTATGTCGGGACGGTCCATGAGATGAGAATCCTTGTTTGTCCAGCACAATAGCACAAGAGATTGCAGCCAAAAGACAAAGCTGTTTACCCAATTCGCGAATGCACAAAAAATGACTCGTTTTTCGGCGGCCCTCCACATAATCTATGACGTGTAGGGCTCAGTGAAGGATACGAGTATGGTTTCCAGAGCACCCAAGTCGCAGTTTCCGAAACCGCCTCTCGACGGTCTGCGCAAGAGATTGAGGCAAAGCCGTGAAGATGTGGGGCCGCAGCGCGGCGCATTCGTTCGCGAGAGTTTCAAGCTTCCGCGCCTTGCAGCGCGCGAAAAAGCGAAGGAATGGTTTGCTCAATACCCCAAGGCGGCATATTGGACGGAGATTGAAAGCTGGTACGAGCGTCCGGGAGATATTATCGAGTTTACCATGCGACGACTGCCCAATGCTGACTAAATCGCATTTTGGCACTAAACAACAATAAAATTGATGAATTCTTCAACGAAATGATCGGGATTTGGCCAAAATCGATCGCCTTTTGAAATTATCGCGGGTTTTCAGGCGATTTCTCGCTAATTCAGATGAATCGTGCTGACAGTCTATTTTAAAGCCAGTAGAACTTTTTCCAGCACCGGAGAATCTTCCGGGACGCACAATAATTGGAGGATAATATGCGTTTATCATTGATCTCTGGAGTGGCTCTGGCAGCCACTATGGCAATGACATCATTTGCCCGATCTGACATCATTGTGGGTATCATTGCGCCTGTCACAGGTCCAGTTGCCGCATACGGTTTGCAGGTAAAAAATGGTGTTGAAAGCGCGGCTGAGGCAATCAATGCGGCAGGCGGCATCAAGGGTGAGAAAATTGTCACCAAGGTGTTTGATGATGCGGGCGAACCGAAGCAGGGCGTTTCCGTAGCCAACCAGGTTGTGGGCGAAGGCATCAAGTTTGTCGTTGGGCCTGTAACGTCTGGCGTGGCAATGCCTGTGTCGGACGTATTGGCCGAGAATGGCATCGTAATGGTTACGCCAACTGCTACAACGCCAGAACTGACGACTCGTGGCCTTGAGACCGTTTTCCGCACATGCGGAAGGGATGATCAGCAGGCCGATGTTGCTGGCAAATACATTCTTGATAATTTCAAAGACAAGCGTATTGCCATTATCTATGACAAGACGCCTTATGGCACGGGCATTGGTAACGGTCTGAAGGCTGTTCTCAATAAGGGCGGTGTGAATGAGGTCGTGTTTGAAGGCATTAATGCTGGTGAAAAGGACTACAGCGCACTGATTACCCGTATTAAGTCCGAGAAGGCCGATGTCATTTACTTCGGTGGCTATCACGCTGAAGGCGGTCTGATCGCTCGTCAGTTGTCAGATCAGAGCATCAAGGCACAGCTGATTGGCCCGGATGGTCTGTCAAATACCGAATATTGGGCTATTGGCGGTGAAGCTGCTGCCGGTACGTTGTTTACCAATAGTGCTGATCCAACGAAAAACCCTGCCGCTGCAAAGATTGTAGAAGCGCTCACTGCCAAGAATATTCCAGCTGAGGCCTTTACCTTGAACGCCTATGCCGCCTTGCAAGTAATCGCCGCAGGTATCGAAAAGGCCGGTTCGTCAGAGCCAACGGAAGTTGCTGCGAAAATAAAGTCCGGCGAAGCGCTACCGACAGTTGTTGGCGATCTTTCCTACTCGGAAACGGGCGACCTGACGACACCAGCTTTCGTCTTCTATAAGTGGGAAGACGGTAAACCGGTTCAGCTCGACTAGTTGCGCGCAATCAAAGACGCCGCCGATCATTAATGATCGGCGGCGTCTTTCTCTTATACAGGATGCAGTTGCCGAAGTGCTTCGCTCGTGGCTATTGCGGCAGACAATGCGAGGTTCAAAGAACGAGCGCCCTCGACCATGGGAATGATCAATCGCGAGTTTGCCGCTTGGTGCACCTCCTCTGGTACACCGGACGATTCTCGCCCTAGCAGTAGAATATCACCGACGTGAAACGAAAATTCTGTATAGGGCGTTGCAGCTTTTGTCGAGAATAGAAGCAGACGGCGATTTTGACCGAGCCGCCAGTTTTGAAAGGCCTCCCAGTTTGAATGGCGTGTCAGGGCGACCTGTTCCAGATAATCCATACCAGCGCGCTTGAGGGAGCGGTCGGAAATGTCAAAACCCGCAGGCTCAATCACGTCAACGCCGATGCCAAAACAAGCGGCCATGCGCAATATAGTACCCGTATTCCCGGGAATGTCGGGCTGATAAAGTGCTACTCGCAAGTTCGAACTACTATTGGTCACGTACGGCGTGCTCCATTGACAACAATTGGCTAAACGAATCCCCGTTGATGCAGATTGGCCCCTCGCATTTGACGTTCATAATCGCTATAGGGGTTGCACCGCAACGCTTGAGAAAAATTTGAAGGTGTCGATGCCCGAACTTCCCCGACTTCTTCCAAACCGGATGGCCCCATCAATGGAAGCCTTGGCCGGTTTCGCAAGCGGTGCTGTGTCAATTCATACGATCTAGTTTCTTCAAGACACAATCCGCATTCGTTCCAATGGTTGGCGATTGCAAATTACTCCATGCGATTCTCCCCAACCAGATTCGGCAATTCATGCCGGGTATAATTTCTTGCCGATGCCGAAAGAGGTCCGACAATGTTCCGCTGGTTTGAAGACAGGCTTGAGCCTTTTCCCTCTGCTGAACCGAGTGAGCCACCAAAAACTCTGGTAGCCTTCTGCCTGCACTATACGCGTGGTGTCTGGCCGTGGCTTACCATCATGGCGGTGTGTACATCGCTGATCGCAGTTCTCGAAGTGTCGATGTATGCGTTTCTGGGCAACATCGTTGATTGGTTATCCAATCACTCGCGTGAAACCTTCATCGCAGACGAAGGCTGGAAACTGGCCCTGCTTGCAGGCATCGTCCTTATTGTGATGCCTGGCATCGTGCTTCTTGACTCGCTGGTTATCCACCAGACCTTGCTAAGTAACTATCCGATGCGAATTCGGTGGATGGTGCACCGTTATGTGGTTCGCCAATCAATGACTTTTTTTCAGGACGAGTTCGCGGGACGTATTTCCACCAAGCTGATGCAGACGTCATTGGCTGTGCGTGAAGCGGTGATGAAACTGCTCGATGTGCTCAATTATGTGATCGTCTATTTCACGGGCACCCTCATTATTGCCGCCGCCGCCGACTTGCGTCTCATGGTGCCGTTTTTGGTTTGGTTGGCGTCCTATATAGGGCTAATGTGGTATTTTATACCCAAGTTGCAGGTTGCATCCAAAGCACAGGCTGATTCCCGCTCATCGATGACGGGCCGAATTGTCGACAGTTATACCAATATTGCGACTGTCAAACTTTTCTCCCATTCCAAACGGGAGGAAAGCTATGCCCGCGAGGGGATGCAGGATTTTCTGTCTACTGCCTATCGCCAGATGCGCATGGTGACCGGCTTTCACGTGACTCTCTACGCGATGAACTGCTTATTGCTATTTTCAGTGAGCGCTATAGCGATCTGGCTTTGGCTTGGCGCAGCGATCTCTGTTGGTGCTGTGGCCGTGGGTATAGGTCTTGTGCTGCGTCTTAACGGCATGTCGCAGTGGATCATGTGGGAAATGTCCGCGCTGTTCGAAAATATCGGCACAGTGGAAGACGGTATTACGTCCATCTCGCTCCCCCGATTAGTCATGGATGTGCCTGATTCTCCCAACCTTGATGTGCGAGCTGGTGCCATTACCTTTGATAAAATCGGTTTTCATTATGGTAAGGGCGCCGGTGTCATCGATCGGCTGTCTCTTGAGATCAAGCCAGGCGAGAAAATCGGATTGGTCGGACGCTCAGGCGCAGGAAAGTCCACGCTCGTAAACCTTCTGCTGCGATTTTACGACCTCGAAAGCGGGAAAATCACAATTGATGGGCAAGATATTTCGAAAGTTCGGCAAGATTCATTGCGTGAACATATTGGCATGATCACCCAGGACACGTCACTGCTGCACCGCTCAATCAGAGACAATGTGCTTTACGGCAGACCGGATGCTTCTGAAGAGTTGATGAGGCAAGCGGTCAAGAATGCGCAGGCAGATACATTCATTGAAGCTGCTTCCGATCCGAAAGGGCGTCGTGGTTTTGATGCTCATGTGGGTGAGCGCGGCGTCAAGCTTTCTGGCGGACAGCGTCAGCGCGTTGCAATTGCCCGGGTAATGTTGAAAGACGCACCTATCCTTATTATGGATGAGGCGACGTCGGCGCTCGATTCAGAAGTGGAAGCCGCAATTCAGGACAATCTCTATCGCCTGATGCAGGGCAAGACAGTCATTGCCATTGCGCATAGGCTTTCCACCATCGCAGCGCTTGACCGCCTCGTTGTCATGGATAAGGGGCAGATTGTAGAGAGCGGTAGTCACGATGAACTTATTGCGGCGGGTGGTATTTATGCTGATCTGTGGGCACGCCAATCCGGAGGCTTCTTGGCAATGGATGATTAGCAGACAGTTGAGTGAAGCAAGTTTAATTTGACGACCGTCAGGACTCAACGGAAAGTGCTCTATTGGTCGCCATTTGTTACGGCCGATTTGGTTTAACAAGCCTCAAGGATTCCGCACTGATGTGGTCTGCATGAAGCGCCTATTTACCCTTTTCGAAAGCTGGGTTGATCCTTACGCCAGGGCTCCGACTGACCGTGTTCCAAATCACACACTGGCATTCATGTGGTTCTATGTCCGGCAACAAAAATATGTATTTCTTGCGATGCTTGTCTGCGGCGGGCTTATTGCATTTTTTGAAGCAGGGCTTTTCTGGTTTGTCGGAAAAATCATAGATATCCTGTCCTCGACGGATCGCGTTGAAGGATGGGGCGGATTGATAGACGAGCATGGGATAGCACTTCTTCTCATGCTTTTGGCGGTATTGATCGGTCGTACGCTGGTGCTTTCACTTGCGGCGCTTGTTGAAGAGCAGGCAATCGTTCCCGGCTTCAATAATCTCGTTAGATGGCAAGCTCACGGCATCGTCTATCGCCAGAGCCTGTCTTTTTTTCAGAACGATTTTTCCGGACGTATCGTTACGAAGGTCTGGGCCACGGGGCAGGCGCTTGGTGACTTTATGGTTACGCTGCTGCAGGCCGTCTGGTTTAGTGTCGTCTATTGCGCCACTACTCTTTTTCTAATCGGGAGATTGGATTGGCGTCTTGCATCTGTGGTGATCGCATGGCTCGCTGTTTTTGGTTTGACCGCACGTTATTTCCTACCGCGCGTGCGCCGGGCGGCGCGCGAAACGGCAGAAAGCAGTTCCGTCGCGATGGGCCAACTCGTGGATGGTTATAGCAATATTCAGACATTGAAACTGTTTGGAACGGCAAGCCGCGATGATGCCTATATCCGTCGGGGCATGGATCGTTGGTTGCGTGCCATCACCGCCTTGACGCGAGGCTTGAGCGGTATTCGTATTTCATTGGCGTCTACCAGCGGAATCATGATTTGCACGGTCGCCTATGTATCGATAGACCTGTGGCTGGCCGGAGAAATCTCATCGGGTGAAGTGGCTTTCACTCTGGGACTGGTGCTGCGTCTGAGTATGTTGCTTACCCGGATGATGGCCAACCTGAATGGCCTTTTGCGCAACTACGGCACGATACAAAACTCTAAAGAGCTACTGGTAAAACCTGTGATGGTCCTTGACAAACCAGGTGCACAAGAACTGGTGGTGCCGCAGGGCTCGATCAACTTCGAAAATATCCAGTTTCACTATGACAGTGCCAAATCGGTTATCAATGGTTTGTCGCTATCGATCCGCCCTGGCGAGAAGGTGGGGCTTGTAGGGCGCTCGGGCGCAGGAAAGTCAACTCTCGTTAATTTGCTTTTGCGGTTTTATGATCTCGAAGGCGGGAAGATTGTCGTTGACGGTCAGGATATAGCGAACGTTACGCAGGATTCGCTGCGTGCCAATATCGGTATGGTCACGCAGGACACGTCGCTGCTGCATCGTTCCGTGCGAGACAATATTCTGTATGGCAGGCCTGATGCCACCGAAGCACTTTTGCAAGAGGCGGTCGAAAATGCACAAGCCGATGTTTTCATTAGTGATTTAAGTGATCAGAAAGGACGAAAGGGTCTGGATGCGCATGTTGGTGAGCGCGGCGTCAAGCTTTCCGGCGGGCAACGCCAGCGCATAGCGATCGCACGTGTTATGCTGAAGGACGCTCCCATTCTGGTACTGGATGAGGCGACCTCTGCGCTTGATTCCGAGATTGAGGCTGCAATCCAGGACAGTCTCTACCAGCTGATGCAGGGTAAGACGGTCATCGCCATTGCCCATAGGCTCTCCACCATTGCTGTATTGGATCGTTTAGTGGTGATGGACGAAGGTGGTATTGTGGAAACTGGTAAGCACGAGGAACTCATTGCGGCGAACGGGATTTATGCCAGCCTTTGGATGCGCCAGTCCGGAGGATTTATTGCCCATGACTGACCCCGGGGTTATCCCTGCGACATCCTGCCCTTGTGCCCTTGTCAGGCTGGACAAGCCCCTGCGACACGCTTAGAAACCACCCGATATGTTGGGGATTCCGCTTGGCTCATTGATATGGGCCAATCTGCTATTGTTGATAAAGCGGGGACTCCAACTGCGTTGTTATTCGGAAAGGACCAGGCCCCGTGAGCGCACACGATACGACCGAGCCGACACGGCGTGACTTCCTCTATATTGCGACAGGTATGGCCGGTGCGGTCGGTGTTGGCGCCTTTGCTTGGCCCTTTATCGACCAGATGCGCCCGGATGCATCCACGCTGGCAGTCTCGTCCATTGAAGTTGATGTTTCGGCTCTGACGCCGGGTATGTCGCTGACAGTAAAATGGCGCGGCAAACCGATCTTCATTCGCAATCGCACGCCTAAGGAAGTTGAAGAAGCCAAAGCTGTGCAGCTCAGTGAGCTCAAGGACCCGATTGCGCGCAACGCCAATCTTCCAAGCGATGCACAGGCAACGGATGCTGATCGTACCGCGGTCAAGGAAAAGGAAAACTGGCTGGTGATGGTGGGGGTTTGCACCCATCTCGGCTGTATTCCACTTGGGCAGCAGGGTGAATTCGGTGGCTGGTTCTGTCCATGCCATGGTTCGCATTATGACACGGCCGGACGTATCCGTAAGGGGCCTGCGCCGGAGAACCTGCCGGTTCCGCCGCTTTCATTCATTTCCGACACCGTCATCAAAATCGGCTAAGGGTTTACGGGGAGACACGACATGAGCGGTGGACATTCATCCTATACGCCTAATACCGGTATCGAAAAATGGTTTGACGCGCGACTTCCATTGCCGCGTCTCCTTTACGATAGTTTCGTAGCTTATCCGGTTCCGCGCAATCTTAACTATGCTTATGCCTTTGGCGGAATTCTGGCGTTGATGCTGGTTTCGCAGATCATCACGGGCATTGTGCTCGCCATGCATTATGCCGCCGATACGGGTCTTGCTTTCAACTCTGTTGAAAAAATCATGCGCGACGTCAATTCGGGTTGGCTTCTTCGTTACCTTCATTCCAATGGCGCATCGATGTTCTTCCTCGCTGTGTTCATTCATATTTTCCGGGGTCTCTACTACGGGTCTTACAAGGCTCCGCGCGAGCTCTTGTGGATACTTGGTGTCATCATTCTGCTTTTGATGATGGCGACTGCTTTTATGGGCTATGTCCTGCCATGGGGGCAGATGTCGTTCTGGGGTGCCACGGTTATCACCGGCTTCTTCACAGCCTTCCCGGTCATCGGCAATCCCATTCAAGAGTTGCTGCTTGGTGGCTTCGCTGTCGATAATCCCACGTTGAACCGGTTTTTCTCGCTGCATTACCTGCTACCGTTCATGATTGCCGGCGTTGTCGTGCTGCACGTTTGGGCGCTGCATGTCACCGGCCAGACGAACCCTACAGGTATCGAAGTCAAGTCGAAGACCGATACAGTCGCGTTCACACCCTATGCGACGGTAAAGGATGCTTTTGGCCTGTGCATCTTCTTTATCCTCTTCGCTTATTTCGTCTTCTACATGCCTAACTATCTCGGTCATCCGGATAACTACATTCCGGCGGACTCGTTGAAGACTCCTGCGCATATCGTGCCCGAATGGTATTTCCTGCCGTTCTATGCCATGCTGCGTGCTATCACCTTTAACATCGGACCAATCGACTCGAAGCTTGGCGGCGTGTTGACCATGTTCGGTTCTATTGCGATCCTTTTCCTGGTGCCGTGGCTGGATACATCTAAAGTTCGCTCTGCTGTTTACCGCCCTTGGTACAAGCTGTTCTTCTGGCTGTTTGTCATCGATGCGATTGTACTGGGCTGGCTGGGCTCACGCCCTGCCGAAGGCCTCTACACGGTCTTCTCACAGATCGGAACGGCTTATTACTTTGGCTTCTTCATCGTCATCATGCCTTTGTTAGGTTTGATCGAAACGCCACGACGCTTGCCGAATTCGATTACGGAAGCGGTACTTGCCAAAACCAAGAATGGTGGTCACCCAACTGGCGCGACCGCTGCTCCGGAAATCAGGGCCTAAGAATCGTGAAGGACTCAAACATGAAAAAAATCCTCCTCGGTCTTGCCGCTGCCGGTTTCGGTGCAATGCTGGCTTTCAGTGGTGCGAGTGCGGCCGAAGAAGCCAACCATGCAGCCGAGCCAACGCATTTCCCGATCAAGCATCCGGAAGAAATCAAATGGACCTTTGCCGGTCCCTTTGGATACTATGATAAGCAGCAGCTGCAGCGCGGTTTGAAAGTATATAAGGAAGTTTGCTCGGCTTGCCATTCAATGAGCTTGGTTCCGTTTCGCGCGCTTGAGGAGCTGGGTTACAATGAAGCTCAGGTAAAGGCTTTTGCTGCTGAGTACGAAGTGCCGGATGCTCCGAATGCCGATGGCGAGATTGTCAACCGGAAGGCTATACCAGCTGACCATTTCCCATCACCGTTTCCGAATGTCCAAGCGGCTGCCGCAGCCAATGGTGGCGCTGCCCCGCCCGATTTCTCTTTGATTGCTAAGGCTCGTTCTGTGGAACGCGGCTTCCCGCAGTTTCTGTATGATCTTGTGCCATGGGTTCAGTATCAGGAAGGCGGCCCGGATTACATCCATGCGCTGCTGACCGGATATGGCCAGACACCTCCTGAAGGCATGCAAATTCCGGAAGGAACATATTATAATCCCTACTTCATAGCTGCCAAATCGCTTGCCATGGCACAGCCGCTGCAAGACGGCCAGGTGACTTATGATGATGGTTCGCCAGCTACCCTGTCCCAGTACTCACAGGATATTTCAGCATTCCTCATGTGGGCTGCAGAGCCGCATCTGGAAGAGCGTAAGAAGACGGGCTTCCGCGTCATGATCTTCCTGATCTTGTTTGCAGGTCTGGTCTATCTGGCAAAGCGCAGGATTTGGTCGGACGTTCCGCATTGAGCGGTGATAATATGATCGTGAAAGGGGCGCATTGCGCCCCTTTCTTTTGTGGACTTTGGCCATCCCTCCTGGCGAAGAAATGAAAGAATCATAAGATGGATTCAACCCTGAAGCAGACACTCGTCAATAGTATTCGGAGCATTCCAGATTATCCAAAACGCGGTGTCATGTTCCGTGATATTACAACCCTTCTCGGCAATGCACGAGCTTTCCGCCGCGCCATTGATGAATTGGTTCATCCCTATGCTGGTGGTAAAGTCGACAAGATTGCAGGTATCGAGGCGCGGGGCTTTATTTTGGGCGGGGCGATGGCACACCAGTTGTCAGCGGGCTTCGTACCTATTCGCAAGAAGGGGAAGCTGCCGCACGATACAGTGCGCATTGCTTACAGTCTTGAATATGGTCTTGACGAGATGGAAGTGCACCGGGATGCGATTGCTCCAGGTGAGAAGGTTTTGCTTGTCGATGATCTCATAGCGACAGGCGGTACTGCAGAGGCAGCAGTCAAACTCTTACAACAATTGGGCGCCGATATTGTTGCGGCCTGTTTTGTTATTGATTTGCCAGAGCTTGGCGGGCGAAAAAAGCTGGAAGCGCTTGGCGTAAACGTTCGCACCCTAATCGATTTCGACGGCCACTGATAAGATCTTACGATGTCGGCGGCCCTAATCAGGCAGCGCAATCAGAGCGGCGCTATCAAATTCCATCACGCGGACGCCATTCTGGTTATAGGCCGCGGAGGACATCTGCATCATCGACCAGCCAGGACGCGATTGAAGCGCACGCACACTGTTCACGGTTCGGGTAAAACGGATCGTGTCTCCTGCATAAACTGGCTTCAACCACTTGAGATTTTCAAAGCCGGGTGAGGGACCAAATGCCGGTGGCTGTTCGCCGCGTTTCAGGGCTTCTTTGACAACGGCTTTCATACTCTCGACATTAAGCCGCATCCAAATAGCAGTTGTATGCCAGCCTGACGCGCAGAGCGCGCCGAAATTGCTTTGCTTTGCCGCTTCTGCATCAATGTGAAAACGCTGCGGGTCATACTTTTGGGCGAACGCAATAATTTCATCAGCATCGAATGTATGGCTGCCAAGCTCAACCTCAAGACCGAGATGCGCTTCAATATCATTGCTCATGATGCCACTGGCTCCCGCAAGGAAAACATACCGGTATTTTGCAGATCGCAGACAAGCACACCATCTTGATTAAAAATCTCATGGCGCAAAACCACGAATCCAAGTGACGGTTTGGATTTGGATACGCGGCTTTCCATGACGGTTGTTTTGCCCGTCAATGTGTCGCCAGCAAGAACCGGCGCGCGCCATCTGGCATAGTCAATGCCTGGAGCTCCCTGCGAGGTGGAATCGAGCAGATAAGCATCGCACATCATACGCATGAACATGGATACCGTATGCCAGCCGGAAGCGGCCAATCCACCAAGGATGCTTGCCTTTCCCGCGGCTTCATCCAAATGGAAAGGCTGCGGGTCAAACTGGCTGGCAAAATCGATGATCTCGCTAGCCTCAACATTTTTCGAGCCCAGCGGCCATTCGCTGCCGACCGTGAAATCTTCAAACGCATAGCGGGGAGCGCTCATTGCAGCCTCTTATGTATTGAAGCGGAACAACATGATATCGCCGTCCTGCACGATATACTCCTTGCCCTCGTCACGGGCTTTGCCCGCTTCCTTAGCTGCGACTTCGCCCCCAAGCGTTACATAGTCATTATAGGCGATCGTTTGCGCGCGGATAAAGCCTCGTTCGAAATCTGTATGGATGACGCCGGCAGCTTGCGGCGCTTTGGAACCACGCTCGACAGTCCAAGCACGTGCTTCCTTTGGACCAACCGTGAAATAGGTAATAAGATGCAAAAGCTTGTATCCTGCACGGATCAGACGATCCAGTCCGGGTTCATCAAGGTTCATGGCATCCAGATATTCTTTGGCTTCTTCTTCG
The DNA here is from genome assembly GCF_054796155.1 of Phyllobacterium sp. K27. Taxonomy (NCBI): domain Bacteria; kingdom Pseudomonadati; phylum Pseudomonadota; class Alphaproteobacteria; order Hyphomicrobiales; family Phyllobacteriaceae; genus Phyllobacterium; species Phyllobacterium sp. K27. Next base: position 1,487,412 of record NZ_CM139240.1, read on the forward strand.
GGAAGCTGCGCCACTTCCGCTTCGATGGCCGCAGATATGACGACGGTCTCTGCCCCTTGCGCTGTTGCCATCTCCTCAACGGCTTCGGTGTGCTCATTGCCGGTTGCCGCATCTTCCTCGGCAACATTGCAAACATAAAGCACTGGCTTGGATGTGAGGAGATTCAATCCCTGCAATATTTCGAGGTCTTCTGGAGCAATGCCATTCAACATGAAACGGACAGGCTTGCCATCCTGAAGCAACGCAAGCGCCTCTTCCATGACCGGCAGCAACGTCATTGCTTCCTTGTCTTTGCTGCTTGCGCGCTTCCTGAATTGAACAATACGACGCTCAAGGCTTTCGAGATCCGATAGCATCAGTTCTGTTTCGACCGTCTCAGCATCGGAGACGGGATCAATGCGGCCTTCGACATGCGTGATATCGTCATCTTCGAAACAGCGCAGAACATGCACAACCGCGTCGACTTCGCGGATGTTGGCGAGAAACTGATTGCCAAGTCCTTCACCCTTTGAAGCGCCACGCACGAGTCCCGCGATGTCTACGAAGCTGATACGAGTCGGGACGATGTTGGCGGATTTGCCAATTTTTGCAATTGCCTGCAAACGCGGATCTGGCACTGCAACCTCACCCGTATTGGGTTCGATTGTGCAGAAGGGATAATTTGCAGCCTGGGCAGCGGCAGTCTTTGTCAGCGCGTTAAAAAGCGTCGATTTGCCAACATTTGGCAGACCAACTATGCCGCATTTGAAACCCATAATGTGCGATCCTTATTCTTTCTTGCCGAAGAGCTTGTTCAGCATATCGGCCATGGGGCCCGAGTTTGGAATGTTAATTGCAGGCTTTTGGGCCCGCGCCTGTCGGATATGGCTTTGACCGACCGGTTTTGCAACAGGCTTTTCGGCTTGCATGTTTTCAGTTTTTCGGCCCGTGGCCAGAGCAACACGATTCATAAAACCGGCATCATCCTTCTTGATGATGTAGTCGGCATTGGCAGCAATCGCATCAAGTACAGGCTCCAGCCATTCGGAGTCTGACTTCGCAAAGTTGCCAAGCACATGATGTGTGACCAGTTCCTTGACGCCCGGATGATCTATGCCGATGCGGATGCGGCGATAATCTTTGCCAACATGAGCATCGATAGACTTTATACCATTATGTCCACCAGAGCCGCCTCCGATTTTCACACGTACTTTTCCGGCAGCAAGGTCGAGTTCATCGTAGATGACCGCAAGATCGCCAAGGCCGAGCTTGTAAAAGCGCATGGCTTCGCCAATCGACTGCCCGGAAAGGTTCATAAAGGTCTGAGGTTTGATCAGAATGACCTTTTCGCCATTAACGATGCCATCGGCGATGAGGGCCTGAAACTTTTTCGCCCAGGGCGAAAAGTTATGGCGGCGGTGTATTTCATCCGCCGCCATAAAACCAATATTATGCCTGTTGTGGGCATATTGGGAGCCGGGATTGCCAAGACCTGCAATGAGCAGCACGCGACCAACTCCCCGTAAAGGCGATTATTCGCCTTCTTTTTCTTCTGCTTCATCACCCTCGGCAGCTTCAGTCGTCTCTTCCTCTGCGGCGAGGACAGCTGGGGCTGCAATAGTGGCAATGGTGAAGTCGCGATCCTGAATAACCGGTGTTACGCCCTTTGGCAGAGTAACTTCGGAAATGTGGATCGAATCGCCGATAACCTTGCCGGTTAGATCAATTTCGATCGCTTCCGGAATGGCATTGGCTGGCGCATGAAGCTCAACATCATGACGAACAATGTTGAGAACGCCGCCGCGCTTGATGCCAGGCGAAAGCTCTTCATTAAGGAAGTGAATTGGTACATGCACGTTCACGACCGATTTGGCCGATACGCGCAGGAAGTCAACGTGTACTGGCCTGTCACTAACCGGATCTAGCTGGTAATCCTTTGGCAAAACCTGGATCGACTTGCCATCAAGAATGATGTTGGCAATCGTCGTCTTGAAACCGCCGCCGTGGATTTTGTAGAACAGCGTCTTGTAGTCTAGGGTAATCGAGATTGGCGCCTTTTTGTCACCATAGATGACTGCTGGCACTTTACCGTTGCGGCGAATTTCCCGGGCGGACCCCTTACCGACCCGTTCGCGCGCCTCGGCCTTGAGCTCGTATGCTTCGCTCATGGCATTTCCTTTCGAGGTTCAAAATCTGGAGTGTTCCTGCAAAGTCAAATCAATGACAATCCAAAAAACATGAAGCGGCCCAAAGGCCATCCAACGGTAATTCCGTAGCAGATGATCGGCCGCCTCATTCCGCGTTGCCTCCAAGGGTGTCTACGCGGATGGCGGCTCTATAACGGAAAGATCACGGTTGTGCAAGTTGCGAGCCAATCGACGCGGACCATTTTATTGGACAAATTTTGATGCTGTCGCTATAAGACGATCTGTATAGTCGTAAATATCGTCCAGTGTATTAACGATAACACGGTCTTCTGTCTCGCCATCAAATAAACCAACATACTTGACTGATCGATTAAAGTGAAGTCTGACAAGTGGTTTACGGTTGTTATTGTCAACCAGCACGGCGCAATAGGATTTGGCATCTCTTATATGAACACGTGAGGGTTTCAATATTTCTCGAACAATCGCTTTTACAATCAAGTAACCTTCGATTTCTTCGTCAGTAGTAACAAGCTGGTCTTCCATCTCGATAGGGCCTTCCAGTTGTTCCAATACCTGCTCTGTGTCCGCTAACGCTGATGACAGGCGGCTCTTAACAGCATCCATGATAACTTCTCGAAATGCAGTCTTTACGACCCCTGCGAGCATTTCTCGCACTGGTAGGGTCATTCTTCCATCGTATACTTGTCCTGCAACAAGCTTGATGAATTCCTCGGATGGCTCTTCCATAAGCTTTGAAAGCTCCAGCTTGACGCCAGAGGTGTATTTAAGCCGTTCTGCGGATGCTAGTATTCCGTCTATGTCAAAATCAGTTTTAGCAAACTTTTTTAGTTCAGCGATTAGCTGTCCCTGCAAGTCAGACAAATCAAATGTAAGGAATGGACGCTCGTCGAGCTTATTCGGCGCGATTAAATCTGTATAAAAATTAAAGGTTCGGCCATTTGACAAGATGGCGAACTTGGCTTCTGTAACTGAAAAATATCGATAAAGTTGGCTGAGGTGAGCCTTTTCTAATTTTGTAGTTATAGGTTTGCATTCAATAAGTATCTGAATCTTATTGTCAATTTTTATTGCGTAATCAACCCTCTCTCCTTTCTTACCCACTGCGTCCGCTGTAAATTCAGGGATTACTTCTGAGGGATCAAATACGTCATAACCAAGCGCACGAAGGAAGGGCAGTACCACTGCTGTTTTTACAGCTTCCTCAGTCGCCATGGAGCTGGAGTGAGATTTTACCCTGTCTGAAAGAATTTTTAAGTGTTCTTCAACTGCATTCATAAGTGAATCTCCTAAAAAATAAGTAAATATAGAAAACTATACTATTAGCATCGAATCGAAAATATCAAGAATATGCCGCACTCGAAGTTGGAATTCGAGTGCGAACTCAAGCCAGATTCAATGAATAGGTGAACTTATGCAAGGCTCGCAACCATTTTATTGACCAATGACTGCGAGCGGAAGGAACCTCAATCAAACAGGCTGGAAACAGATTCTTCCGATGCCGTGCGTGCAATTGCTTCGCCGATCAGATCTGAAATAGGTAATACGCGGATATTATGAGCGGCATTGATGGCAGGAGTTGGCTGAATGGAATCAGTGATAACCAGCTCCTTCAGTTTGGAACCAGTGATGCGGGCTACCGCGCCGCCTGAAAGTACACCATGAGTGATATAAGCCGTAACACTCGTTGCGCCCTTTGCGAGCAGTGCCTCGGCCGCGTTGCAAAGCGTGCCACCGGAATCAACAATATCATCGAATAGCAGGCAGTCCTTGCCACTGACGTCACCAATGACATTCATCACTTCTGATTCACCCGGACGATCACGGCGCTTGTCGACAATGGCCAATTGGGCATCAATGCGCTTTGCCAATGAGCGGGCACGGACCACGCCGCCGACATCAGGAGAGACGACCATCACGTTCGAAGTGCTGTAGTGAGAGCGAACATCGCGGGCGATGACAGGTACGGCGTAAAGATTGTCCGTCGGTATATCGAAAAATCCCTGAATCTGTCCGGCATGCAGGTCGAGTGTCAGGACGCGGTTCGCGCCAGCTTCGGTAATCAGATTTGCCACAAGCTTTGCGGAGATCGGTGTGCGTGGGCCGGGTTTGCGGTCCTGACGGGCATAACCGAAATAGGGCAGCACCGCCGTTATGCGTTTCGCCGACGAACGGCGGAAGGCATCGATCATGATAAGGAGTTCCATCAGATGATCATTTGCCGGATAGGACGTAGACTGCATGACGAAAACATCCTCGCCTCGGACATTCTCTTGAATCTCGACGAAGATTTCCTCATCGGCAAAACGCCGTACGCTTGCCTTACCCAGTGGAATGTTGAGATACTTGGCAACAGATTCGGCAAGAACGCGATTGGAATTGCCCGCGAAGAGTTTCATGCTGTATTTCCTCGACGTTTTCAGAGCGTCAGCCAAAATAAAAATAAGGGTATGGCGCGCCTTTTACTGTGACTGACGCACATTGCAAGCAGGCAGAGGCGATTCATGCACAATTGGATGAGGTTAAGCCTTCAAACGTGTAAATATGTCACGTCTTTGCGCCCGAAACCCACGTCAGATAGCCGTTGATTGCCTTGTCAGCTATGCCTTCCATTGTTGTAGCGGGTACTGTGCTCCATGGATCGGTCGCGCCACCTGGCACTTTTTCCTGTCCTTGTATGCGATGAAGGCGTGTTCCTGCTGGATCGAGAACATCCCAGACATAGATGACTGTTGTTTGATTGCCATCGGGCAGCGCAGAGAAATAGCCCTTCATGACATGGGTATTGTCCGTGTCGCCAGCGGTGCCTAAAACTATACCTTTTTGCTTGGCAAGAGCTGAGAGGCGTTGTGAGAGTGGTGTCGCGGCGGCAATGGGCGCACCAACAATAGGTGCAAAACGCAGTTTTGCCGTGTGCGCGACGCTGGGTGCCGCCGTTCCGCTGACTGTTGGAGCTGCACCTGTCGTTGACGCGGTGCCTGGTGCAGGAACAGCTGCGGGATCAGTTCCTGTCGATACTGCTGCACCATTCTGCGCTGGTGGCAGATCGGATTTGGTAACACCCAAGGTATTTTCAGAACTGTTGCATCCGCTCAAAATTATCATCGTGAAAGCGGTGACGGTGCAAATCAGTGCGTTACGCAACTTCATCTTTCCTCAAACCCCATTAAGCAACCGCAAAAAGCGGTTTGATAAACAAAGCTGACAAAAGTTTTATTTCACGACCAAGTCAAGAGGTTGGCGTGAAAGCGTTTCCGCTTTGCCATTGGTTGTAAGATAGGTCTGGCCCAATGTCATGGCTGTATTGCTGTCGGAGTCCATGATAATCATGTGAGCGAACAAGGTCATGTCCGGCTGGATACGCTCGGGGTTGCCGGAATAAAACATGGGCATATCCATCCACGAGGGTGTGAAGCGAGCACCTACCGAATAGCCGCACGCATTAAGGCGATGACGGGTCAGCCCATGCTCTTCCATGATCTTGGCGTGCGCGTCAAACACAGCGCCAAACGTTGAATCAGGCGTCATGGCGATTTCAACAGCTTGCAGCGCTTCGACTGCAGCGTCGTAAAGCTCTTGATGACGCTTTGTTGCTCTGCCAATGAGGATGGTGCGCATCATCGGTGCGTGGTAATGGCGGTACACGCCTGACCATTCGAGCGTCAGCTGGTCGTTTTTGTTGAGCTTGCGCCTGCCTGCTTTGTACCGGCAGAGTAGGGCGTCTTCACCCGAGCCGATGATAAATTCGTTGGCGGGATAGTCGCCGCCGCCAGCAAAGATCGCTCCCTGCATTGCGGCAAGGATTGCCCCTTCATCCGCACCCGCCTTTATGAGCTTTAGAGCTGCTACCAGTGCATCGTCGCCAAGTTCAGCCGCTTTACGGCTGTAGACGATCTCCGCCGGGCTTTTGAGAACGCGAAGCTTGTCCACAAGTCCAGATGCATCGACCAGTTGGCCAAAGGCCGCAAGCTGCTCATCAAGCTTACGACCATTGGCTGCCGTCAATCCGTGCGTTTGATATTCAATGCCGATGCGACAGCCAAGTAGATCAAGATCATTGAGCAGTTCGCGCAAGTCTGCAGCAGGATTGGCGTTGTCGCGGTCAGCCCAAACAATGATGTTCTCTATATTTGAGGTTTGGCGAGCCTGCCGCAAATCGGCAGAGCGGGTCATCAGCACATTGCTGCCATCAGCTTTAACAACGAGGCACTGGAAGAAGCAGAAGCCGAAAGTGTCGTAGCCGGTCAGCCAATACATGCTTTCCTGTGCGAAAAGAAGGATTGCATCGAGTTTCTGCTCAGCCATAACCATCATTAAGCGATCACGGCGCGCATTGAATTCTTCCGGTTCGAAGTGAAGGGCCATAATGCTACTCCGTAATTGTAATGGCCGATATCTGGCGACCATAATCGGGTTCGTTGCGGTGGGTGGTGCGCCGATAGGAAAAGAACAGATCTTCGTCGGCGTAAGTGCACAGTTCAAGAGATGACGCATTCACGCCTGCGCGTTGGAGTTGCGTGATGATAAACGTCCAGAGGTCGAACATCTTGTGGTTCTCATTGGCGGATTCGCGAAAGAATCTGCCAAATGACGGGTCCGTTGTGATGAAGTGGTTATAGAAATCACGCCCTACTTCGTAGTTGCCGGGACCGATGGTTGGTCCCAGAACAGCTTGGATGCGATCGCGTTTCGCACCAAGCTTGGTCATTGCCTCAACCGTATTGCCAAGTATACCGCCAATGGCGCCGCGCCAACCAGCATGAGCGGCGCCAATGACGCCGGCTTCCGGATCAGCGAAAAGAATTGGACCGCAATCGGCAGACAGTGTGCCGATTACTATACCAGGCATTGCGGTTACCATAGCGTCGGCCTTGGGCCGGTCGCCGGTGAGGGGCGCGGTAACGGTGATGACGTCGGGTGAATGCACCTGATGCACCGTCACAAGGTGCGAAAGTGGCGCACCTAAAGTTTCTGCAACGCGCCGACGGTTTTCCGTGACATTGACTTGATCATCGTTGGAACCGCTACCCACATTCAGGCCCCGATATATACCATCCGAAACTCCGCCTTTCCGAGTGAAGAATCCATGATCGATTCGATTTTGCTCGGGCGAGCCCAGCAAGGATGAACGCAATGGAGCTGGTTTATCGTGTATGTTCATGCCTGACTGTTTTCTCCCAAAGGCTGCGGATGGTGATTTAGCTCTAAGACGAAGTCAATCAGCCGTTTCATTTTGTCTGAAAGGAAATGTGTGGGTGGCCAGGTCCGTTACACATAGGACCTTAAATAAGGTTCCCATCTCGTTGGGCCCGGCGAGACGTTCAACATCAATATGCAGTTGGTCCTGAATTTCCCCAGACTTGCCTTGCCCTAAAGCACCGGCGCGGTCCAGCAATCCCATGGCGATCAGAAAATCGCCTTGGGTCATTGCGCTGGTTTTACATCCTTCAGCACGAGCAGTTTGCGCGAGGCTGTAGAAGTCGACATGGGTTGTTATGTCAGCCGCACCCGGTGTGCTCAGAGAGTTGATCGGCGCGTGCTGGCTCAACGCTTGCAGAGTGTCGCCATAGCCTTGCTGCAAGTGCCCATAGTCAAAAATGAGTGCGGCCCCGCGTTCTCGATGAATATGGTCAGCGATCTGATGCATGAGTGCATTGCGAGCGGTAGAAATTTCGAAAATGCTGCCGTCTGGCGCGGCATCACTGTCGCCGGGTAGCAAGTCTTTTTCGATCAAGCCAGAGCCTGCAACAAAAAGCAGATTGCCGTCACTGTCAGTAGAAACCATCCTCTCGACAAAATGCCCATTCGACTTGACATATTGCCGTGATGGAATGGCATCGAAAAGCTCGTTGGCAATAAGGATAAGCGGGCCTGCCGGGATTTCGGACATGGTTTTACGCCAACTGATGTCGAGAGGGCGTTTTGCCAGCGTGTCTTGTTGGATTTTGGTCAAACGCTCACTGAGCTCGACCATTGTCACCTTGGCTGCCTTCATAAAGGCTGGCGAGATCTTTCCGGCGGTACGCAGAAGATCGCTCATGAGCGTGCCGCGACCGGGGCCCATTTCGCAAAGAATGAAATGTTCAGGTGATCCCAGTGCTTGCCATGCTCCAACACACCATACACCAATAAGTTCGCCAAACATTTGGCTGACCTCGGGGGCGGTGATAAAATCGCCACTTCTGCCGAAGGGTTCCTGTGTTGTGTAGTAGCCACCATCCTGGTCGAAAAGGCACAGCGCCATATATTCTGCTACGCTGATCGGACCTGTAGCCTCGATCTGGCGGATGATACACTGCTTGAGATTCATCGTTGCGTTTTCACCTCGGGATTGCGCGCGGACACGATAAACGCCAGACCAATAACGACCATTGGGATTGACAGCACCATGCCCATCGTCAGCCAGCCGCCAAAGAGATAGCCGAGCTGGGCATCCGGCTCCCTGAAAAACTCAACAAAAATACGCGACAAACCATAGAGCGCCACAAATGTGCCGGAGATGAAGCGGGGACTCTTCAGTTTGCGGCCATAGAAAATCAGTACTGCAAGCACCGCAAAAAGCAGAAGACCCTCAAGTGCGGCTTCATAAAGCTGGCTTGGATGACGCACTATAGGTCCTCCGTTTGGAAAAACCATTCCCCATGATACGTCAGTCTCACGACCCCACAACTCACTGTTGATAAAATTCGCCACGCGCACGAGGCCGAGGCCGACGGGCACGCCGGCAGCTACCGTATCAAGCATGCTGGATATATTGATTTTCCGTGAGCGGGCGAAAAGCACCATTGCCAGCGCCGTGCCGAGCATGCCGCCATGAAAGGACATTCCACCTTCCCAAACCTTGAACACATCTAGCGGGTTACTGAGGTATTTTGCGAAATCGTAGAAAAGAATATAACCAATGCGCCCGCCCAGAACCACGCCAAGTGCGGCCCAAAGGACGAAATCGTCCAGATCAATGGGTTTCATGGGCGGTGTGTTGTTCGCCCAAAGCCGTGGCTTGCTGATAAGCTTTTTAGCGTACCACCAGGCAAAAAGAATACCAACCACATAGCCAAGGCCATACCAATGCACTGCAATAGGGCCGATCGAAAAAATCACTGGATCGATTTCAGGAAAAGCTATCGCAGCAAAAGTCGGTACAAGTAGCTCGCTCACAAGGACACTCCGTCTTGGTTTTCTCGATTTTGCGGGACCATGCGCGAGGGCGTGATAGGCGTCAAGCCGCATTTGCGGTAACATTTGTGCATGCAGACTTGGCGCCAACTTGCTTGCAATCGTTACAAGCGGCCATTATTTGAATGGGGAAATCAGAAAGGTAAGTGCCATGACCAATGGATCAAATCGCGTTCTCGATGAACTGGCAAAGCTCGTAACGGATGCTGCTGGTGCTGCCCAAGGGGTGCGCCGCGAGGTTGAGACTGCATTTCGCGGTCAGGCGGAGCGTTTGCTCAACACGATGGATGTCGTCCAGCGCGAGGATTTTGAAGCAGTGCGCGAAATGGCAATCCGGGCGCGGGCGGAAAATACAGCCCTCCAAGCTCGTATCGAGGCATTGGAGGCGCTGGTTGGCAAGAAGGACGAATCTGCAAAGCCTGCTTCATCGCGTACCAAGAAGGCCTGAAGCTTTCTGGTTGAAGTTATTCAAGCAATGTCGTCGTCGGCTAGGCTGGTTTGGCCAGCAGCAATTGCCTCTTCTTCCGTATCGTAAGGGCCGACCTTGGATCCCTCTACTCCATCCATAGTGATGACGTAATACCAGTTGCCCTCATCGTTTTTTTGCACTGCTTTGACTGTCGGTTCAGTTGCATCGGACATGCTATTTCTCCTGTTTGACCGTTCCAAACTCTTGCGAGTTGCGTTGGAATTAACAAGCTAAGAGGTTTTGATATCGGCTGTATGACGAAGTTATCGAATGCTTTAGTCCATTTGGCTCCGTTGATAGACCTGCTTTGCCCCTTTTCCCTTGCTGCGAACCGCTATCCCCAAATAAATCTTAAGTATTTATCAACAGGCGGAAATCGCCGAAAACTGTTTCCTTAGAGTCAGTTAAAGCGACCAAGTGAATCTTTTTCCTAACTTCTGTCCACACCCATTCTCATCAATTGGCCAAAAGGGGACTGGCGCTGTGACTCAGCATCAATACACTGAAATTACTGCATGATTCGTTTCAACGATCATGCTGCGGTCATAAGTTCATGGCCGCAATCCGGTTGGTGTGTTCTGCCCGCTGGCGAGTTTAAAAAGATGTTGCTGCATTCAGCGTGCTTCCACGTCGACATGCAGCATACATTTGGTGTGCTTGGTTTGGGTGCGCTGTATCTTCCGCAGCGTTATACGAGATTCGATTTAGCAGGTAGTGGCAATGAGCCTTCTGGAACTAGAGATTGCGCGTGACTTACATCCTGTAGATGTGATCGAACACGTTGCCCATGCAAATGAATGGGCATTTGAGCGCACCGGTGAAGATGAGATTGCGATTACGGTCGAGGGTAGCTGGACTGATTACCAGATATCCTTTTCATGGATGGAGGACTTCGAAGCTCTGCATCTGGCTTGCGCTTTCGACATTGCGGTCAGCGAGCCTCGCATCAATGAAGTGATGCGGCTCCTCTCATTGGTAAATGAACAACTCCTGATGGGGCATTTTGATCTCTGGAGACAAGAGGGGGCAGTGATGTATCGCCAGTCCTTGCTTCTCTCCGGCGGTGCCGAGCCTACCAGTAAGCAGGTTGAAGTGCTGCTCTCAAGTGCGCTTGATGCATGCGAAACCTATTTTCAGGCTTTCCAGTTCGTCGTCTGGTCCGGCTCAACAGCGCGGGAGTCTCTCGATAGTATCTTGTTCGAGACAGTTGGTTCAGCCTGATTCATCTATTAATTCAGGAGTAAGTGGCTGTGGAGTTGAGAGATCATGACTATTGGTTTTGATGATTTCGAAAAAGTCGATATCCGCGTTGGCACTATTATTGAAGCGGAAATCTTCCCGGAAGCTCGTAAGCCTGCTTTCAAACTACGGATTGATTTCGGTCCGGAGATCGGCATCAGAAAGTCTTCAGCGCAAATCACCAATCGGCACACGTTAGAAGAGCTGAAGGGAAAGCAGGTTCTGGCAGTGGTCAATTTTCCGCCGCGCCAGATTGGTCCTTTCATGTCAGAGGTGCTTACACTTGGTTTTCCCGATGACGCCGGAGAAGTTGTGCTTGCAGCTGTGAGCCATAAGGTCCCGAACGGCGGCAAATTGTTTTAAGAGTAACGTCTGGAATGATAGTTTCAGGCCGGAACTTTGACAATTGCACGCAAGCCGTTTTTAGGGCTGTCTTCAAGCGTAATGTCACCGCCATGGCTACGGGCAATGTCCAGCGCGATTGCAAGTCCTAGACCAGTGCCGCCTGCGTCCTGGTTGCGCGCCTGATCAAGTCTGAAGAAAGGTTTGAAGACCTCATCACGCATTTCTTTGGGGATACCCGGTCCATCATCATCGATAGTCAGTATCAGCCAACCATCGCGATGATCTGCTGCGACAGATACGTTATTAGAATAGCGGAAGGAGTTGGAGACGAGATTGGAGATCAACCGCGAAAACGCGTTGGGTCTGACATGGATTTCCGGCCGTCCGCGAATGGTGGAGGTAAATCCCCGCCCAAGCAGGACGCCTTCGTCTTTCAGCTTGGCGAACAGGCGTTCAAGATTGAAGTTACCGGTTTCCTCATCAGCTTCACCGCGCGCGAATGAAAGATAGCCTTCAAGCATCGACTGCATGTCGTCGATGTCCTGTTCCATGGCTTTCGTATCCACTCTGTTACTTGCAAGAGCCAATTGGAGCTTAAACCGCGTCAAAATTGTCCGCAGGTCATGACTGACGCCGTTGAGCATTGTTGTACGCTGCTCGATCTGCCGCTCGATGCGTTCACGCATGACAATAAAGGCTGCACCGGCACGCCTCACTTCTTCGGCACCTCGCGGCTTGAAGTTCGGAGGTGGCGCGCGCCCTTTACCAAAACTGTCAGCTGCAGCGGCCAGCTGCTGAATTGGCTTGATCTGATTGCGCAGGAACAGGATCGCAATTGCCAGTAGGACGAGCGCCGAGCCAGCCATCCATACAAGGAATATAAGAGTGTTGGAGGCATAAGCCTGACTGCGGCGAGCAAAGACGCGCAGAACCTTGTCTTCGAGCTGTATGCGAATCTCTACGAGATCCGAATCTCCAATCGTGTCGATCCAGAAAGGGCGATTGATCTGCTTGGTGATTTCTTCACCCAAGATATTGTCGAGAATTGAAAAGAACGGTTTGGGGCCAGGTGCGGGGAGCGGATCGGGAGGCAGAATTGATATGTTGAGCGCCAACCGTTCACGCGAAATGCGAATCAGGTTTTCATAGCCGGGATCTTGAGGAAAAGTGTCCATGAGATCGATGATGCCGGAAATATCGCGCACTACGGCCGTTGAGAGTCGCTGGGTTACTGTCTGCCAATGGCGCTCCATAAACACGAACGCAATTAGTGATTGCAACAGCACCATTGGTGCAATGATAATGATCAACGAGCGGGCATAGAGCCTTTTAGGCATCCAGCGGGCTAGCCATCGCGTCAACTTTCGCCAAGGACCAAGCAATGTACTACGCCTGCGCCGCCAATGGCGTTTCTTCACGGCCAATGCGCGATTTGCGGCGTCCGGGGTTGCCATTACATCGATATCCGCTTGCGCTTCCTGCTTCGTGTGTTTGTTATTCTACGCTCAACTTATAGCCAACGCCGCGTACTGTCTGCAACCAAACGGGATTGGCAGGATCGTTCTCGATCTTGCGACGTAAGCGATTTATCTGAACGTCGATTGTCCGCTCACCCACATCGCCTTCCTGTCCGGTCAATTCATGGCGCGGAACAGTTTCGCCCGCGCGGGCAGCAAAAATCGCCATGATGTCTTGTTCACGATCGGTGAGGCGAATCAAATCTCCAGAACGCTTTAACTCGCGCTTGGCTATGACAAATGTATAAGGGCCGAATACAATTTGCTCGATTTTCGCCTGGGTAGCCGGAGCGCCACGCCGCAGAATATTGTTGATACGAAGTATCAGCTCACGCGGATCAAATGGTTTGGGCAAATAATCGTCAGCGCCTGCCTCAAGGCCCGTAATACGGCTGTCCGTTTCCGAAAGAGCAGTAAGCATGAGGATCGGAACATTTTTTTCCTGACGGAGCGCTTGCGTCAAAGCGATCCCGCTTTCGCCCGGCATCATGACATCGAGGATGAGCAGGTCATAATCTATGCCGGCAAGCTTTCGCCTTGCTTCGTCAGCATTGGCCGCTACCGTAATGCGAAAGCCGCTGCCTGTCAGGTATTGGGACAGCAGATTTCGAATTCTGGTGTCGTCATCAACGATCAGCAAATGTGGAGCATCATCCGATAGCGCAAGATCGCTACCAACCGGTACTGTTTCTGTGTCTTGTGTCATGCATCCCCTCATTACCAAGTGGAAATCTATATCTATCCTGACTTCGGCAGGCTGTCGATCTGTTGCCACTGTGCGGAATTTACCATGGCTTTGAGAAAATGCTCAATCACCGCCCGGTTGCTTGGATCAAGCTGTTCCAATGCATTGGCAATGCGGCGTGATTGCGGTGCCGCCAATTCAAGTGCCAATTGACGTCCTTGATGCGTCGGATAGAGTTCGCGTTGCCGTCGATCACGTGGTCCTTGAATCTGTACGATGTGGCCCGTATCGATGAGTTGCTTGAGGACACGCGCCAAGCTTTGCTTGGTGATCTTTAGAACGTCCAGCAGTTCCGCAACAGTCATGCCTGGCTTTCGATTGACAAAATAAAGGACTCGGTGGTGCGCTCGACCGAAGGTCAGCTTTTCCAGTATCATATCCGGATCAGCCGTGAAGTCGCGATAAGCAAAGAAAAACAGCTCGATAATGTCGAGTTCTTTGGCGTGTTTTTCGGTCAGGGCTGTCTCGATATGCTCATCTGGTGTATAAGTTTTCATGCAGGGTCCCCAGGCTTGGAAAAGATTACGTCAGTGTTGTTGACTTAATTTTAGACTGCTGATAATTTTTGGCAAGCTGTTGGCCGCATTTTGAATGAATCGAAAAGCCAATACGTGTTTCCGGAAACTTTCCGTAACAGAAACGCCTATTGGTGCCGAAGGGCAATGGTACACCAATTGGAAATCGGGACCAGTTGGCGAAAAACAAAACCCGCAAAAGCATCAGGATAAGGCCTGGAGGAAAACATGGCATCCGCTCCATTCGATCAGCTTGAAGGTTATATCTGGATGAACGGCGAACTCGTTCGCTGGGCAGATGCAAAGGTTCATGTGCTTACCCATGGCCTCCACTATGCGAGTTCTGTTTTCGAAGGCGAGCGGGCTTATGGTGGCGAGATTTTCAAGCTGAATGAGCATACGGAACGGCTGCATGAATCCGCGCGAATTCTTGGCTTTACGATTCCTTACTCGGTCGATGAACTTAATGATGCCTGTCGTAAGCTGTTAGCAAAGCAGGGCTTTCAAGATGCCTATGTGCGTCCAATTGCATGGCGTGGAAGCGAGTCCATGGGCGTTTCAGCGCAGGCTAATAAAATCAACGTTGCGATCGCAATCTGGCAATGGCCGAGCTACTTTGATCCAGCGCAGAAGTTGAAAGGTATCAGGCTCGATATGGCCGAATATCGCCGCCCGGATCCGAAGACTGCTCCTTCTAAATCGAAGGCCGCTGGTCTTTACATGATTTGCACGATCTCGAAGCATGCCGCAGAAGCTAAGGGTTATGCGGATGCGTTGATGCTGGATTGGCGCGGGCAGGTAGCTGAGGCAACCGGCGCCAATATCTTCTTCGTAAAGGATGGAGCGATCCATACGCCAACGCCCGATTGCTTCCTGGACGGGATCACGCGGCGTACAGTTATCGATCTTGCCAAGCGCAGAGGTTACGACATTGTTGAACGGGTAATCATGCCTGAAGAGATGGCGGATTTTGAGCAATGTTTCCTGACAGGAACGGCTGCTGAAGTTACGCCTGTATCTGAGATCGGTTCTTATAAATTCACGGTAGGCGAAATCGTTATTAACTTGATGAATGATTACGCTGCAGAAGTAACGCCGAAGAAAGTCGCGGCAGAATAACCGCGACTCTCGGTCAACGTTACAAGCCTGATACAACTCCATCGATGTATCAGGCTGTTTGACATTGCTTAAAACTTAGTCATCATGATGTATGTCAGGCATGAGTCTGGCGTTGAAACGTTGACGGGGTGTCCATTATGGAAGCGCTTCTTCCTATCGTTATCCAGCTTATCTCTGGTGGTGTCGGCGGTAATATTGTCGGCGGTCTTCTTAAAAATCTAAGCCTTGGTACAACCGGTAATACTGTTGCAGGTGGTGTTGGCGGATTGATTGGCGGTTATCTAACTCAATATCTGGGTGCAGGTGGCGCAGCAGTTGTTGCAGATGCGGTTGCCTCTTCAGGATTCGATGTCGGTGCTATTGTCAGTCAGATTGCAGGTGGTGGTATTGGTGGCATTATCCTGACCGCAATTGCGGGGGCCATAAAGAACTCAATGGCCAAGACCTGATCATTGTTAAATGAAGATTTATTGGGGGCGGTCATTTAGACCGCCCTTTTCATTTGGTTTGATATTACATTAGGTTCTCTCCCGTTCGACCAACAGGATTTAGAGATTATGGGACAATTGCAGGCCGGTATTATTCCCGTTACGGCCTTTCAACAAAATTGCACTATTCTTTTCGACAGTGATGACAAGCGAGGTGTGCTTATTGACCCGGGTGGCGACAATGATCAGATACTTCACGCTATTCAATCGAACGGAATCGTGATTGAGGCAATCTGGTTAACCCATGGTCATATTGATCACGCCGCTGGTGCGATGGATATGAAAGAAGCGCTGGCCGTTGACATTATTGGACCACACGAGGCCGACCGGTTTCTTTTGGAAAGTTTGGAAGAAATAGCTCTCCAGTACCGTATCTCAGGAAACGTGCGCAATTGCACTCCGGATCGCTGGTTGAGCGACGGCGAAATCGTATCGTTTGGAAACCATGTATTTGAAGTCCTGCATTGTCCAGGGCATGCTCCGGGGCACGTTGTCTATTACAACAAAGTGGCAAGGTTTGCTCACGTCGGAGATGTGCTTTTTAATGGCTCGGTCGGGCGGACTGATCTGCCCGGCGGTGATCACGCTACGTTGATTAATGCGATTACTACAAAACTTCTCCCTCTGGGGGACGATGTCGGGTTTATCTGTGGTCACGGTCCAGGTGGAAGATTTGGCGACGAGCGTCGTACCAACCCATTCTTGAACGAATAAATAGAAAACCGCCGGAATGGCCGGCGGTTTTTTCATTGAAGGTTTAATTGGCATTACAAAAATGGTCACGTCCGTCATAGCCACGGAATGTTCCTGTTTCCGGATTGAACGACCGATAGCGGTCCGTACAATAGCGGTACCAAGCACGGGTCCAAGGCTGGGCTGACCCATAATAGCGTGGTGCTTCGACCTGGCGGTAAACTCGAACTGGAGCCCTGTATACGGGGCGGTCATCATAGTCGCGATAAATTACTTCGGGCTCACGCGGTTGAGCAAGGGCACCACCAATTAGCGCACCCGCTGCGAGGCCAATAGCACCGGCAGCCAGTGCGTCTCCGCCGCCACGATGGTGATGACGATAGCCGCGATCATGATGACGCCAACGATGGTCGGCCGATGCTGATGACAGTGGTGCAATAACGGTCGCAGCTACGGCAGTTGCAAGAATGGCAATTTTCATACCCTTATTCATTGTGCCTCCTTGAAGCATCTTGGCGATTTTCTACGCCGCTTGATTATTTTGGGTTACGACCCTTCGGACCGCTAACCATAACGTTGTTTTAACTATCTCAGAATGAATGCAGGCTGAACGGTGGCCGAGGCTGTTTGTTCCTTGCTGGTCTAGTCAACATTGTTCCGGACGGGGAACAGGACACATGATTTCAGCAATTCCAAGGCAAGATAAAAGTACTCGAACCCAATCTGATAAAGTGGGTTCAAATTCCGCAATTAAGATTGAAGCCCCCGTTCGTGCCGGAGATTTCAACTAGTCTAATATAAACATAGCCTACGGAGCTCGCCCTATGGACGAGCTCTAAAAGGGGCAGTGTGATCACAAAACCTATTCTGTAATCGAGATATTTACTGCCTTCGGGCCCTTGCCGCGGCGATCTGGCTCTGTATCGAAAGAAACTTTCTGATTGTCTGCAAGATCTGTAAGTCCGGACGCCTGAACCGCAGAGATGTGAACGAAAATATCTGCTGCTCCGTCATCCGGCTTGATAAAGCCAAAACCTTTTTCGCTGTTGAAGAATTTGACCGTACCGGTCTGTGCCATGCTCAGTTCCTTTTTCAAAATTACCGCGTTCCCCTCCGGGTTTGCGGGATTGGTAGTGCCGTCTTCTGTGCTTACTTCCGACGGAGGTCATGCAGGCAATTCTCGAATTCAGGAAAGGAGCCGATCATTGCCGGGATTACTCCCGACCCGGTATTCTTGCGGTTCCGGCGCGCCGTTCTTCCAGTCTTCCAGTGTTCATAGATGCCCGAACGCTTTGAGACTGCTAGAATAAGTCTTTTTTGGCAAGCAAAAGTTTTTCTACCACTTGAGGCAATAGGTAAAAATGCGTTGCCCTCATGAGGAGGGCATGTAGAAAATAGGTCATAATATGTATGTTGCAAACCTATGCATGTTGCACGGAAAACTAGTGTTAACGATTACGCGTAACAATGCAGGCGCCGCCAGCACTTTGTAGCCGTGCACAGATTTGATTAGCCTCTAACCGGCTATCGGCACCGATACGGACAACGTAAATTCCGCGCCTACCCATAGCTGAACGAGTGCGGCTGATGATTGCTTCATGCTTTTCGAGGACAGCGGGAAAGCTTCGCTTCAATCGTTGCATCTGACGCACCGCTGCAGATTGCCTGAAATTGCCAGCAATCTGAATTCCCCAAGGCTTTGGTTTGATCCGCGCCATCGGGACTGTCGCGAACCGTACGATTGGAAGCTGTCTGCAAGCAGAGTCAAAGTTGAGTTTATTGTTAAGTGGAGTATTCTTAATTTCGGTGCCGGTCGAAAAATCGCCTGCCGACATTCCAGTGATGTCGAGCACATATTCTTCGGTTTCCAAGGGAAGGAAGCCTCCAGTGGATATCCAGCGGGAGACCCTTGTGGGCCCGGCATTGTAGGCAGCGGCCGCCAACCCCCAGTTTCCAAAGGCTTTTCGCAGATCTTTCAATAGTTTGGCCGAGGCCGGGAGCGCCTGCGAAAAATCATAAGGATCGGCTAGGCTGCGCTCTTTTGCCGTTCCGGGCATGAACTGTGCGATCCCTTGTGCTCCGACGGGGCTTGTTGCTGACACGTCAAATCGGCTCTCTTTCCATATCAGCTTGGCAAAGAAGTTGCGAGGAACTCCATGGCCATCCGCATGGGTTGCGATGGCCGCACAAATTTGGGTGACACTTGGCGTCGGCGCTGCAGCTGGAGCCGATACAGTCGGGTTATCTGCGGCCAATGCATTGAAGGTGGCCAAAATGCTGCCTGCCGCAAGCATGATAGTCGATTTGCAACGGGTCACAGTGGCCTTTCAACTGAGAGAGCAGTATTGAGCATTAAGCATGCCTATATTTTTGATAAAAGGTACTGGTTTACGATTCTGTCACTGCCGGACGGCCATACTTAGCCACCCAGATTAAAGAGCAATGCGATGCCACTTTCCATTACAACGATTGGTTTTGACGCTGATGATACGCTCTGGGAGAATGAGCAGTTCTTTCGTTCATCTGAAAAGCACTTTGCCAATTTATTGGCACCCTATGCCGATATTGCTGATTTATCCCAAAGGCTGCTTGAGGTAGAGAAACGCAATTTGGAATCCTATGGATTTGGGATCAAGGGCTTCACTCTTTCATTGGTAGAGACGGCAGTTGAAGTAACTGAGGGCAGGGTACCCGCAAAGGTGATCGCCCAAATCCTTGATGCGGGACGTGAAATGCTGCGACATCCCGTCGAAACGCTCCCCCACGTTGCGGATACGCTCGAGCAATTAACTGGACGTTACAAGCTTGTGCTGGTCACCAAGGGTGACCTTTTCGATCAGGAACGCAAGCTGGCGCAGTCAGGTCTCGGGGATTTCTTCGATGCAATCGAAATTGTCAGTAATAAAGACACAGGCACGTATGAGCGTGTTTTCAGCCGACATGGAAATGGTGCTGAGCGGGCTTTGATGATCGGCAATTCACTCAAATCCGACATTGTTCCGGCTATCGAAGCAGGTGCATGGGGCATATTCGTTCCTCATGAACTCACTTGGGCATTGGAGCATGTGGAAGCTCCGCTAAAAAGTCCGAGATTTCGTAAGATAGACCATCTCGGGCAGCTTACTCCACTTCTTGAAGAGATTGGCTGACCTATTCAGCAGCAAACTGCTCGTGGGCCGCTTCGTCTGGCCCATTGGGATCGCCCGATGCTGTTTCACATCCAAGATCCGGGAACGCCACAATGCGGTTACCGGTAAAATCAGTGCGCACAACCACCAATCCCTGTTCTTCGAAATAGGTAAGCAGTCGTCGCGCACGCCGCGTTGAATGTGTGCCATAAGCGCGCGCTATCGTAGCATCTGAGGGGCAGGGGCTGGCTGTAACAGCCGCCTGAGCCACGATAAAGAAAACGCCCTGTACGTCATCGGGCAAGCTTTTTGAAAGCTCCAACGCCTGTTGCCAGGGCTCGCCTTGGGCAGTCTCCCTGTCAATTCCAGCCCGAGCAACTGCCAATTTGCGTCGAAACGTGGGCAGCGATAGCTGATCACCCGGAACGCGGCGAATACGGCAACGGACGAGAAAATCTTGATACAGTACGGCGTCTGCACGAAAAGAGGCATCGGGATCGTTAAGCATCTCATACATGATTGCTTCGATAAGGCTATTACGTTCAGCCTCGTCGATTTCAGGAAACAATGTTGGCGCGGATGATTCGGCCTCTACCATAGCTTTGGCTTGGGTCAACTGGTTGAGGATATCCGCTGTCGGGGTAGGAGTAGGCGGCGTAGGTGTTTTGCGCGAGATTGTGCGACGCTCTTCTGGAGCTGGTGTGAAGATAAGATCGCGTGCATCGTCACCTGGTTGGGGAAGAGGAGTTAACTTGGGGCTGGAAGAGCGAGCTGATGTCTCGACAGCTCCGATGGTCACTGGCAGCGGTCGGCGTGACAAGGCAGGACCGAGCGCGATAAAATGGCCACGAGCCAGATCGCGGAACTGCTCTGCCTGACGACGCTCCATGCCCAGCAAATCTGCGGCACGTGCCATATCAATATCAAGAAATGTGCGCCCCATCAAAAAATTGGAAGCTTCCGCTGCCACATTCTTTGCCAGCTTCGCCAGTCGCTGGGTTGCAATCACACCGGCAAGGCCCCGTTTGCGGCCGCGGCACATGAGATTTGTCATCGCACCAAGCGAAAGTTTGCGGGCTTCGTCCGAAACCTCTCCGGCTACGGCAGGGGCAAAAAGCTGTGCCTCGTCCACGACAACCAGCATCGGATACCAATAGTCCCGTTCTGCATCGAACAATCCACCAAGAAACGCGGCTGCACATCGCATTTGCTGTTCGACATCCAGACCTTCGAGATCGAGAACAACTGATACGCGATGCTGTCGGATGCGGGCAGCAATCCGTGTCAACTCGTTCTCCGTGCGAGCGCCGTCAACGACCACATGTCCGTATTTGTCAGCAAGTGTGACAAAGTCACCTTCGGGATCAATGACGCATTGCTGAACCCATTGCGCGCTTTGTTCAAGAAGTCGGCGTAGAAGATGAGACTTTCCTGAGCCCGAATTGCCCTGAACGAGCAAGCGGGTGGCCAAAAGCTCTTCCAGGTCGAGCATGGCCTTTGCGCTTGCTGGCGCCGCTCCCATGTCGATATCGACCTTCATCGTTTCTCCAAACTCAATATGATTCCGCGCGCGAAATTTCGCGCGCGGTCTGTCTAGCATCCCTTTGGGCCGGATGCTTGAGTCTTCTGTTATTTTGCGGAATTAACCCACAGCTGCTTTGACGTTCTCCTGAAAAACTGCTCCGAATTCTTTCATCCGATCAACGATATAATCTGCATCTGTCAAAGAATCCGGCAAGTAAAGTCCGGCTTTTACAGGCTCGCCGCCATGCAACCCAAGAAGACGTTCAACGCTAAGTGCCACGTGCAGGGCGGTGAGAGGAGCCTGTCCCTCCGGATGCACAATATCAAGCCGCGTTGCAGCACGCTCGCCGGCAACCAATTCACCGGTTATCTCGATAGCGATCTCGGTTGAAAATGGTTCTCCGCGTCTGCGGCTGGCCGATGTGCCATAGACAAGGCCAACACGGATAGATCTGGCATTTGTAGCTGTTGAGAGGCTGAGGACATCCAGCGGCGAATAGGCCGTCGATTCTACTGCCGTGCCGTCAATATCCACAAATGCCCGCTTTGCATCGTCCCCTTTTATCCATTGCCAGCGGCCATCCGAGAGGAGCAGTGGATTGGGTGCCGATTCTGTAAGTCGTTCGTAGTCTGCAAGAGCCGCTGGTCCGCCCATATCTTCTTCGTCAAGCACGACTGTGATTGAGATATCATCAATGGTTTTAAACTTGCGTGCGGCTTGCAGGGTCGGAAATGTTGCAGCACCCGCAAGCCAATTACTCGCCATCAGTATGGGAGCTGCATTAGGCTTACTGATAGCGAGTGCCATTTCTGGTCCTACTTCGAAAACGCCGCTCGACACACTGAGGTAGGGTAGGCCGTGGGCCTGTGCATACTTCATGCTGTTGAGGGTCGCGTCTTTTACAAAGACCGCAATTGCGCTGTAGTTGGCACTACTGACCTGGCCCAGATCGTCGCGTTCCAAGTCAATTCTGACAGCTTGCGCGTGACCGATCCCGTCAGCGACGCGTTGCGCTTTTGCTAGGTTGCGGCCACCGATGGCAATCGGCAGATCTGGATATAATTTGCGTAGTATTTGTGCTGCTTTTGCACCCACAATTCCTGATCCGCCGATGATCAGTACGGGATCGGTAGTGGATAATGGCATGGCCTAGACTCCTGCTTTAAACTGGACGATGGTGAACGTTGGTTGGGATTTTCTTTCCCGATAACGTGTGTTACTATTAGTAAGTTACTAGTAGTAACATTGCAAGATGCTGGCGCACAATTATTGCCGCTTGTCGAATTAGGGTTGAATGCGAAATGGGACTAGCCGCTGCCAAAAAGATGCCAAAGGCGCAACGTCGCGATCAGTTGTTATCGATCGCTCTCGATATCGTTCGAAACGAAGGTACAGATGCCTTGACCTTGGGCTACGTTGCTGAAAAGGCGGGTGTGAGCAAGCCGATTGCCTATGAGCACTTCAGGACACGGAGTGGATTGCTCATTGCTCTATTTGAGCAGCTTGATCAGCAGCAAATTGATGAGCTTACCGCTGCGATTGCAGAAGCACCCAAGCAGTTGAACGACGTCGCCCGTGTCGTGAGCAATGCTTATATGGCTTGCTATCAAACCATTGGGGCAGAATGGTCGGCCATTTCTGCGGCTCTTAGAGGCGACGAGGTCATGGACGAAATCCAATGCGGTCTTATTGACAGCTACGTTGATCTTTATTGTTCCATACTCGCGCCATATACAGAAATCGCAGCAGACGATCTTCGCTCGCGTTGCGTCGGAATTATTGGCGCGGCGGAAGCAATTTCACGCGAGATGGTACGCGACAAGCTTGAAGAAAAAGCGGCTGCAGCGGTGCTGCAGTCGCTCATCGTCACTTGGCTATCCAAATAGACTTGCCCGCTAATTGACTGGAACAGTTTTCAGAACAGGAGTTGGTTTGCCGTGTTTGCTAAGGGTCAACACCAATAATGCGGCGATCAAACACAATATGCCTGCCACAAAAAATGCCGGCATGTAGGTTTGGTATTCGGTGCGAACGAACCCGCCACCATAGGCTGCAGAAGCGGCGCCCAATTGGTGACCCGCAAAAACCCAGCCGAAGATCAGTCCCGCCTTTTCACGGCCGAAGCGATCAGTAGCGAGTTTAACCGTTGGCGGGACAGTTGCAATCCAGTCCAACCCATAGAACATCGCAAAGAGAGACAGGCCATAAAACGAAAAGTTCGAATAAGGCAGATACAGGAGCGAAAGCCCACGCAAACCGTAATACCAGAAAAGCAACCAACGATTGTCTACGCGATCGGAAAGCCAGCCAGAGCCGATTGTACCGAAAAAATCAAAGAAACCCATCATTGCCAGAACGCTGGCCGCCATTATCGGCACCATGCCAAAATCACCGCACATGGCAACAAAATGTGTTCCGACAAGACCATTGGTGCTAGCCCCGCAGACAAAGAATGTGGCAAACAAAACCCAAAAGGTGCTGCTACGCGAAGCATCCTTTAGGGCAATTAGCGGCATAGTGATGAGGGTGATAAGCCCCCCAGTTACCGGAGGAGTAGGTATCACCTCCTTGTCGCCATAGGCAGGCAAACCAACATCCGCAGGCCGGTCACGCATGAGGAAAAAGACCGCAATCACGGCAACCATCAACAAGCCGCAGATTAGCATAATAGCAGTCCGCCAACCATAATTTTCGCTGAGGGAAGCCATGAGTGGCATGAAAGCGAGCTGACCGGTAGCGGAACTTGCAGTTAGCATACCAAGGGCAAGTCCTCTGCGTTCGGTGAACCACCGAGCAGCAACCGTTGCGCCCAGTACCATTGCGGTCAGACCTGTACCAAAACCAACAACGACGCCCCACAATAGGATGAGTTGCCAGATTTCTGTCATCGCAAGCGATGCAAAGAGACCGCCAGAGATGAGGACAAGCGCAACGCAAACGACTTTCCTGACGCCAAAATAATTCATGAAGGCTGCCGCAAACGGGCCCATCAGTCCAAAAAGCAGGAGACGAATTGAGAATGCTGTAGCGATTTCTTTGGTCTCCCAGCCGAATTCTTTTTCGAGCGGGACTATCAACACGCCAGGAGCGCCAACAGCGGCCGCTGTGACGAGCATTGTCAGGAAGGTAACGGCAACAACGATCCAGCCGTAGTGGAAGTTGCGCTTTGCCAATGCGGCTGCGAGTGGATTGGAGATCATGTCAGGTCTTTCAAGAATGGGCCGTTGATTGCTGTCAACATTTAAATGATGATCATCATGTTTGACTATTCATGACGAGCGTCATATATTTTGTCAATAGTTGTTTTGAAGGGGACCGCAGCATGCGCGTCAGTAAAGAACAAGCAGCGGAAAACCGCGCCCGCATCATAGAAGTTGCAAGCCAGCAATTCCGTCAGAAAGGCTTTGATGGAATTGGTGTGGCTGATTTAATGAAAAATGCGGGGCTAACTCACGGCGGCTTTTATGGACATTTTGCATCGAAAGACGACCTGATTGCGGTGTCTTGCGATGAGGCAATGAAGCGGTCAGCGGAAAAATGGTCAGCTTTGACTGAACAAGGGCCTAAAGAAGCGCTTGCTGCGATTGTATCGTCCTATCTTGCGAAAAGTCATTCGGGCGGTCTCGCCAACAGCTGCACCATGGCAATGCTTGCGCCGGATATTGCACGGCATGGCGGCGAGGTTCAGACGAACTTTACGGATGGCACCAAAAAGCTGCTTGAGATACTTGAAAGCGTGATTTCAGGCAGCTCTAACAGGGCCAAGCGTGAAAAGGCAATTGCAACAATGGCCGGATTGGTAGGCGCCGTAGTCCTTTCCCGCGCCGTCAACGATCCAGCCTTTGCCGATGAAATATTAAACGCGGGACGTGCTGTTTTAGGGCCTGAAGATGGTGATGACCGGTAACTTCTTGCTATCTGCCCGGCCTTCCTGTTTTCCCTGGGCGACGCTTCTTACGAGCGTCGTTGGAATCCTCATATGAACCCGCTCCGGTGCGTTCGCGGCGAATAATCGTCTGATCGTTCCGATTTGTACCAGTGAAAGCAGGTTTCTCCGGTACATTGCCGATGACGGGCTTTTCGGTACGACCAACGGTCATTTCATCCAGCGAATTTTTGCGGAACACTCCAGGCCCGAGTGGGCGCGTTGTATCTCCGCCCATCTCGTCGAGATGCGGTTTGCGGAAGAGCGCATTGTTTTCTTCGCTTTCATCCGTGACGACACGATGCACCGAGCGACCGGCATTATGCCTGCCTTTGGTACGGCCGGTAACAGGGCTTTCCATTTCCACTTCCCGAGCCATTGGGTCGTCCGAGATGGCAAGTTCCATTTCACGCAAGCGCTTGATCTCGTCGCGCAGTCGGGCAGCCACCTCGAAGTCCAGATCGTCAGCCGCATCCCGCATTTGTTTCATCAGATGCTCAAGGTGGGCCTTGAGATTGTTGCCCATCATTGCGCCTTCTTCTGCAAAACTGGAGATGTTGGCGCGAACATGATCACGTTCATAAACGCTATTGAGAATATCACCGATATTCTTCTTGATACTGGCAGGCGTTATACCGTGCTCTGTATTGTAAGCCTCCTGCTTTTCGCGGCGACGATTGGTTTCTGCCATCGCACGCTCCATGGAGCCGGTGATATTATCAGCATAAAGGACGACTTTGCCGTCAACGTTACGCGCAGCACGACCGATTGTCTGGATCAGCGAGGTTTCTGAACGCAGAAAGCCTTCCTTGTCCGCATCGAGAATGGCAACAAAGCCGCACTCTGGAATATCTAGGCCCTCGCGAAGCAGATTAATGCCGACCAGCACGTCAAATGCGCCGAGACGCAAGTCTCGCAGGATCTCGATACGCTCCAAAGTATCGATATCCGAGTGCATGTAACGAACGCGAATGCCCTGTTCGTGGAGATACTCAGTCAGATCTTCGGCCATGCGCTTGGTGAGAACTGTCACAAGTGTACGGTAGCCCTTGGCTGCCGTCTCGCGGATTTCACCAAGCACATCATCGACCTGCGATTTGGCTGGGCGTACTTCAACAGGAGGGTCAATGAGCCCCGTCGGACGAATGACCTGTTCGGCAAACACGCCACCGGCTTCTTCCATCTCCCACTTGCTAGGCGTGGCGGATACTGCAACGGTTTGCGGGCGCATGGCATCCCACTCCTCAAACCGCAAAGGACGATTATCCATGCAGGAGGGGAGGCGAAATCCATATTCGGCCAAGGTCGCTTTGCGACGGAAGTCGCCTTTGTACATCGCCCCGATTTGGGGAACAGTGACGTGGCTTTCATCAATAAAAACCAGTGCGTTATCAGGAATATACTCAAAAAGCGTGGGAGGTGGTTCACCCGGCTGACGACCAGTCAGGTAACGGGAATAGTTTTCAATGCCTGCGCAGGATCCTGTTGCCTCAAGCATTTCAATATCAAAGGTACAACGTTGTTCCAGTCTCTGGGCTTCAAGCAGGCGTCCTGCGGCATTCAGTTCAACCAGACGATGTTTCAGTTCTTCCTTAATCGACTTGATTGCCTGATTGAGTGTTGGTCGTGGTGTTACATAATGCGAGTTCGCGTAAATCTTGACGGAACGCAGATCGCCGGTTTTTTGGCCAGTCAGTGGATCGAATTCAGTTATCGATTCAATTTCGTCACCGAACATTGAAATACGCCAAGCGCGATCTTCCAAGTGAGCCGGGAAAAGCTCAATCGTATCACCTCGTACACGGAATGAACCGCGTGTGAAATCCATATCACGACGTTTATACTGTTGCGCTACCAGATCTGCGAGCAGCGCCCGCTGGTCCAATCGGTCGCCGATCTTCATTTCGAACGTCATAGCAGTATAGGTTTCAACCGACCCGATACCATAGATGCACGATACAGAGGCGACGATAATCACATCGTCACGCTCAAGCAACGACCGCGTTGCCGAATGGCGCATCCGGTCGATCTGTTCGTTGATCGACGATTCTTTCTCAATGTAGGTGTCGGAACGCGGCACATAGGCTTCCGGCTGATAGTAATCATAATAGGAAACGAAATACTCGACAGCATTGTTCGGAAAGAAGGATTTGAACTCGCCGTAGAGTTGGGCCGCCAGTGTTTTGTTAGGCGCCAGAATAAGGGCAGGGCGTTGGGTCTCCTCAATCACCTTTGCCATGGTGAAGGTTTTACCCGAGCCGGTAACGCCAAGGAGGACCTGCGTTTTATCGTTATCGCTGATGCCGGATACCAAGTCGCGTATTGCGGTTGGCTGATCGCCGGAGGGCACGAATTCGGTTTCCATCTGGATGGCTATTCCGCCTTCAGATTTATTCGGTCGTGCTGGCCGATGCGGCTGCCATGCAGTTCCATTCTTGAACAGCGGATTTCCGCTCTCAATCAATGCAGAAAGTGCGGCAACGGTCGCGGTCGCACCGCCTGGGGCAATGCTGGATGCTTCTTCGAGATTGACATCAAGCCCTGCTACCGGATTGAGACCTGCTGCTGCACGGATTTTTGGATCAGATGATCCACCAATGGATGTGCCGCGCGACGTCCTTGTTGCGTTTGATTTATCCCCTGATGCTCTTTTTACCTTGGCAGCTTTTGGTTGTGATTTTTTGGTTTCCTCGTTGATCTGAGCTGCCCAGTCACCAATTGAACCAGTCAACGGTGTGCCTTCCAGTTCAGATTGGGGCGCTTCGCCGAAACCGTCGAGCGTGTATTTGTCAGGTGATTTTGCCATAGGCATAATATGGTGAGAGTCTGTGCAAATGGAAAGAGGCTGACCTTCAAAAGCGGTATGCCGCGACAGGCTACTGACACAAGGCTGTCAGTAGCCTGTCAGGATGGGGATGCAGCTTCATGGTTTGAACACGTGCTCGCGATGGTAGCGCAGAAAATCAGGATGCGGGTGTAGCATCACGTCTTTGGGCAGCATGATCCTGCCAGACGCATTTATTAAACTATCTATCTTCGCATGATAATACCGGCATGATTTTACAATTCGGTAGTCGGATTCAACGGAAATAAAGCCTTTATCAAAAAGCCAATGAAAGGTTCGTAGCAATGGTATTCCATTGCGTACTGAATCCGGTCCCGAATCTTTGACTGGTTTGATATGAGCACACTCGACTTCGTGACTTCCATCCGCCGCACACAGGTCAATCCCCGTCATGGCGCATCTCCATTCGTATGCTTCCCCCACCGCTTTACTGAACGTACGGTCGCGCAGAGCACGTGAGGTTATGAAGCGATTTCTCAATAAAAGTTCGGGCGGATCTTCTGCAAAGCCAGAATAGGGAGGTGTCGGGGCCACCGATGTTTTTTGGTCCATATGTCCATTGAAAGCCGACTCCATAATTCTATTATATTCGTCGGTGGATAGAAGGCGAACGCGCTGTTGACTGGCATGTTTGTTCAAACTGCCATCTGACTCCAACATGTTCTGCTCAAAGTAGAATTTGGTGGAACCTGTCGGAAATGTGATGCTGAAAGGCACGCTTGGGAACTCGCAGAAATCAGCCAATTTAGCTGTGGAGTACCCGGTATTCCCGACGATCGAATGAATTGCGATGACGCGAGCAGTGGCAAAATATCCTGTTGTGCTGCTGCTGGATTCACCGGCTCGTCTGGCAGGTCGATAGTAGATAATCCAGTCATTCCGGACACTGTCTACCAAAGGTAAATATTTGTTTTCAAAGAGGAAAGTTTCGTGAAATAAAGCTGCATTCTCTTGATTTGATTTGATCTGAAATACTGCGGGCATGCGATCTGAAATTGATTGTTGAAACACTGATTTGTTTCAAACTTATGGTTTCAGACAACAAGTGAAACTTATCCGCAATTGCATTTTACGGCATCATGCAACCTGAAAGGCTGAAATGATCAGCCGTATCGGAGCTTTAGGCCCAGGATTGTGAGGATCAGCAGCAAGGTTATTCCATTTGCTGCCATGACGGGCCAGGAAACGATCATGATGCCGTAGCAAAACCAAAGAAATACACCTAAGGCCAAGGTGACATTGGTCACGAGAGAAATACTGGCCGCGTCCCTATACTTCACGATTTTCAAGATCTGCGGGATCCAGCCCATAGTTGTGATAACGGCAGCAAGGCTACCAATGAGTTCAATGTGAAGCGGCACGGCGCGGACTTTCAAAGGATTTTTGCAATTGATTTATGAGAGAATTCGTCCCGAAAATACAGCGGAATCGTAGCGTTTGGCATCACTTAATTGATATTTCTCCTGTTATTGAACGACGCCTAAAAGTCTTCCTGGCAGATATATCACCAGTGACGCCGCGCCTGTTATCACAGACGTGCCGTCAGCCAGCACAGCTTGTCCCGCCGACCGTTCATCACCATCAAGAACGCGTTCAGAAAGCTGTCCGCTGCGGGCCATATTCATCAGTGTTGGAGAACTGGCAAAAACACCATGTGCACCGCCGTCCAGATCGGAAGCATCAAGCACAACAATACCTAGTTTTTGCAGAACAGGAATACTGGAGCCATCGCCGACACGCGGGTGGCCGCCGACAATCCGTCCTGATACATTCAGTGCACGGTCAGCGCGGGAAACCAGGACGGTGAAAGGTTTTGGCAATTGCCCTATATCAGCAACCTGAGCCTGGAAAACATCGATATCTATATCGGGAGCCGCGAGCATCACACCGGACATCCTGTCAAAAACGTCTGTTTGACCATTCTCTGCCAACTCGCGCAGAGCTTCCATAACAACAAATGTTCCCATGGAATGTCCGACAAGCAAAATCTTGCTGGCTTTCGTCTTAGCGGCTAGTCGCAAAGTTTCTGCCAATCCGTCCCGTCCAAAAGTAGCGCTGTCGCGATCATAAACATAAAGGCCGAGTGAACCTGCAGAAGGCCAGGAGTAATGGACTGTCACTGCGGGAATGCCAAAATCATAGCTCATTTGTGCTGCGCGGAAGACGCTGTCTGCAAAATTGTTATTGTAGCCGTGCACAAAGATGAAAAGCTCCCGCTGGTTTGCAGGGCGTTTTGCAAGTTCAGCATTGATTTTTCCGACCCAGGAAACACCGTTGTCGTAGGGCTGGAACGTCGTTGCAGCAAAGCTGCGTGCAGGATTAGGCTTGGAGCTCGATTTTTCGACCTGCCCGTTCTTGTGCGTAGGAGGAATGCCAATATCGACACGAGAAAAATTCAATGTCGGTGAACGTTTAGCCGAATAGGGCAAAGAAAGGTCGTCAGAGCGTTCGCGGCTTGTTGCAACAAACACGGGTATAACGGCTTTTGGTCCGGTCTTGTCATTGAGGACCGGGGTAGGAACGGCAGCGTTTGCCTTGACTACGCCGCTTGCGTCAAGTCCAAGCACCGCGCGTCCGCCGCAGCCAGATAAAGCGAGCATGAGAAGCAGTAATGCTGACAAGCGCGAAAGTATCATGGCCGAACTCCGAAATACAATTCCTGAGCTTGAAACAGCAATCGCCAACTACTGCAACATAAATCCTGCGTTAGGTTGTAAATTATGCCTGCAATTGCTCACCAGCGTGACAAATTTCCAACATCAAAAATGACAGATGTCAGGCCATCAAGGGGTCACGCCCCATATTGAGGTGGAGTTCATGTCCGTCATAAGCGTGTGCGTCGGCAACGACTTCATCCAATTCGACACCAAGGCCGGGCTCAGATGAGGGAATGACATAACCGTTTTCCCATAGGATCGGCTTTTTTAGTATTTCTGCATGAAAGCCGCCAAATGCCTGGATGCATTCGAGGATCAGGAAGTTGGGGCTGCAGGTTGCCAATTGAATATTTGCTGCGCCAACGATCGGTCCGCAATAAAGATGCGGAGCAATTTGGGCATGAAACGTCTCGGCCATCCCCGCGATCTTTTTCGCTTCTAGCAGACCACCCACTCGCCCGAGATTCATTTGAAGAATATTCGCTGCGCGATTCACCAGCAAGCGCTGGAACTCATATTTTGTAGTCAAACGTTCACCGGACGCTATTGGGATGGAGGTGTGTTGCTGAACATAACCCATATTTTCCGGCATATCCGGCGGCACAGGCTCTTCCAGCCACAGCGGATCATAGGGCTCAAGCCGCCTGGCAAGTCGAACAGCGCTGGTCGGTGTCATCTGCCCATGGGTCCCGAATAAAAGATCAGCCTTTGGACCGACAGCTTCACGGACAAGACGAACGAATTTCTCGGCCAGTTCCAGCTGCTCCAGAGACAACTGGCGGGGGTCGAATGACGTATAGGGGGCAACGGGATCAAATTTCACCGCCGTATAGCCTTGCGAGACATACTCTGCTGCCCGCTCTGCGGAAGCTTCGGCATTCCAATATATATCTGAAGTTTCGCCAAGTTCCGGCTTAGGGTAGATATAGGTATAGCTGCGTAATTTTTCGTGGACTTGACCGCCGAGCAATTCATAAACGGGTTTGTCGGCTTCTTTGCCGATGATATCCCAACAGGCCATTTCGAGCGCCGATACTGCTCCCATGACGGTAACGTCCGGGCGCTGTGTAAATCCGCCGGAATAGGCGCGTCGAAAGAACTTCTCGATATGATGAGGGTCTTCGCCGATGAGCCAGCGTTCGGCGATATCTTCCACGACTTTCCTCATAATCTGCGGACTTATCGTGGAATTGTAGGCCTCTCCATAACCGACAACGCCAGAATCGGTCATCAACTTGACGAAAAGAAACCATGCCCCTCCAAACGAAGGTGGTGGGTTGCCGACAACGAAAGTTTTGACGTCGATGATTTTCAATAGCTTCTCCAGACATTTGCCTTACAAGAGACTATGCGAGGCTTGACGTATTGCAGAAACCGCGTAACGACCCAGGATATCAGGTTTCCGACAGTTCCTGGACAGGATAGCAGCAACCAGAACAACGACCATAACTGACATTGCCTTGGAGATCGCTAATGACCGAACAGATACTACCTATCGGCGAGCTGACACTTCGTACACTGGCTATGCCTGCAGATGCCAATGCTGCAGGCGATATTTTCGGCGGTTGGGTCATGGCGCAGATGGATTTATCCTGCGGTATCCGTGCAGCGGAACGAGCGCGGGGCCGGGTCGTGACTGCTGCGGTAAAGGAAATGGCGTTCGCTAAACCAGTCAAGATTGGGGATACGCTTTGTGTTTACACGCATATTTCCCACGTCGGGCGGACATCAATCACCCTTAAGGTTGAGGCTTGGTCGCAGCGTTATCTTTCTGATCTGATGGAAAGGGTCACCTACGCCGATTTTGTAATGGTCGCGCTCGATAAAGAAGGTCACCCAACGCCCGTTCCAGAAGAGATCTAGCCTTGACTGCCCACCATATATTTGTCCCAGAATCCGGCCTGAGCTTCGATCTGTTCCACTACATCAATCCAAAGGCCGGATGGGTCATGGAATCCGAAACGCCGTTGACCAAATGGTTCATCGGTAATTGGATATTCGATCTTCAGGCCAGTTGCGCTGATTTTTTCAAAGGCCGCCTTTGCATCGTCAACCTGTAATTCGAAGCACATCCCAGTTCCGCTAAAACTTTCTGAGCCTGGAGGGGATGAGGGATGATCCGGCGTCATGAAGGCAATGGAAGCAGAGCCATCTTCTGCCGAAAGCCATGAAAACCAGGTGCTGTCAAAGCCACTAACAAAGCCCAGATGTTTGATCCAGAAATCACGGCACGCTTCTTTTTTGGCAGTGATGATGATCGGATATCGGTCGGTAAAGCTCATTGCGTCCTCCACGATGTTGCGTTTAGAAAGGTATATAGCATGACAGTAAACGTTCTGAGCAAGGCCTGTTTGTCAGGAGTGATATAGGAATAAGTTCTTATGTGAAGATTTATTCACCTATTGGTTGGGCACGAGCCGCGCGCAGTTAGTGACAGAAGAAAAGGTCTCTGCAATAAGGCTGCAATAAGCATAGGTCTGAGTTTTTTGCATGGACACGGTCGGAAGCTGTGAAAGTTATAAAGTGGTCTGCTCCTGCAGAAAAGTATTAAACAAAAGTATTAAACAATTGAGGTGAATAGTGTTGTTTTTAGGCGCAGCAAGCGATTACTCCCGCAAGCGGAGTGCGAAAGATAGTGCAAAGGTGGATTTTGTAGAGCTGTTCTTCGATCTGGTTTTTGTGTTCGCTATTACCCAGATTTCGCACCTGCTCCTGCATGATCTAACCTTGGAAGGCGTCGTTGAAAGCGCTCTGCTACTTGCGGCAGTGTGGTGGGTTTGGGTTTACACCACATGGGTAACCAATTGGATGGACCCGTCCAAACCTCCGATACGCGCCATGTTGTTCGTTCTGATGCTTGCCGGACTGGTGCTTTCGACGTCCATTCCAACGGCTTTTGGAGAGCGTGGTCTGGTTTTCGCAATTGCTTTTGTATTCATGCAGCTTGGACGATCGCTCTTTATGCTATGGGCGGTGCGCCATCACAACCAAAGCAATTTTCGCAATTTTTTGCGTATTTCAATCTGGCTGGCCATCTCGGGGATATTCTGGATTTCCGGCGGC
Organism: Phyllobacterium sp. K27; assembly: GCF_054796155.1. Lineage (NCBI taxonomy): Bacteria > Pseudomonadati > Pseudomonadota > Alphaproteobacteria > Hyphomicrobiales > Phyllobacteriaceae > Phyllobacterium > Phyllobacterium sp. K27. The sequence goes on from NZ_CM139240.1 coordinate 1,521,005, forward strand.
CTTGCTGACATTGAGCATCGAATATTTTTCTGGGGTATAGCATTAGCAATCGAACTGGGTGGACCGGCGTTCGGGTTCCATACGCCTGGACTGGGTTCATCTTCTACTTCTGATTGGGATATCAATGGCGACCACATGGCCGAACGCGCCGCTTTGTTCATCATTATTGCGCTCGGTGAATCCATTCTCGTTTCAGGAGCGACCTTTGCCGAACAACAATGGGATCTGTTTTCTTTTTCGGCTTTTCTGACTACATTCATCGCATCCGTTGCCATGTGGCTTATTTATTTCAATGTCGGTCAGTCAGCTGCCCATCACAAGATTGCTGCGACGGATGATCCGGGTCGTATCGCTCGTATTGCCTATACCTATATTCATGCTCTTCTGGTTGCCGGAATCATAGTGGTCGCTGTGTCAAATGAACTGATACTTGCTCATCCAACTGGCCACCTTGAAGCGACGGCCATATGGACCTCGATCGGCGGCACTGCCCTCTATCTGACAGGAAATCTTCTGTTCAAATTCTATGTGGCCGGTCGCCCACCACTCTCGCATATCGTCGGATTGGCCCTCTGCGCAGGACTAGTCTTTTTTGCCAACCATTTGTCGCCGCTCATACTTGGCACTCTTACGAGCCTCATCCTCATCATCGTGACGATATGGGAGTTAAAGGGCAGGCGCGCAGATCCGCATCATGCCTAACGACATGAACGCTTTCCACTGCGCCGCTCCATGAGATCAAAATGGAAATGGTCGCGGTGGAAGATGTCATAGCCTGGGCCAAGGACGGTAGTAAAATAGTTGCAGGCATCTGAGCGAACGCTGTTGAGTAAGCCGCGCTGGCGAAATGAGAATAATCCCGGCTTCTGGACTTTAATGTCTTTGCCATTGTTCAAGGTGACTTTGGCAATATCCAAAGCATTTCCCTTCGAATGCTCTGACATGGCCCGCCCACGTTGATTGCTCATTGTGCGGCAGGAGTAGCTGGATGCCTGATGGATGGTGTTAACGCCCGAAAGATAGCGCAGACGGGTGGAAGGTGCCAGATCGCCTTTGACCCATTTGGCGAAGGCGAGGGTCATTTGGCAATTCAGCGTGGCAGCTGGTTTCAGTTTTATTCGTCCGCTGGCGAACCCGGCGACTTTCAGGGGATGGTCGATGCGGCAAACGCCGCCATCATTGATCGGGTCGCGTTCCTGAAACACTACGCCGAGGCGTTTCAGTTGCGTACGGCAAGAAACCTCGCTGCCTGACATCGCAAATGCACTTTCTCCACGCGAGATCGGATCGCTAATACTGCCGGGATAGCCATAGGCTTTTTCGGAACTGTTTTCATCATTCTCTACGGGCAATTCTTCAGCCCCGGAAAGTGGTTGGATGTTCTCAACCGGCTGATCGTATGTCTCCAGTGCAACCGGAGCAGGGGCGACGGTCACAATCTGCTCATAGTTCTCTTCAGCTTGACGTTCAAAATCCTGCTGTGGCTGTACAGCGATGGTTTCTTGCCAATTGCCAACATCTGCAGAAGGGCGTCTGACATCGTCCATTCCACACGCACTTAAGGAGGCTGAAAGCGTTAAAGCGGCAAAAGTTAAAAAGCGTGGAGAACGCTTGGGGGACGACAACGCAAAACTCATGTCACCACATCCTTTGCCCGAAATCGGGTTAATCACACGCAAAGGTAGCGTCAAATTGTAAAGGAATGGTCAGTCGTTCGGTTAAGGCCTATGGCGAAACTGAGGCTCGATTCTCGATGGAACGATTGTTCAATGCAGGAATAAGCTCCACGGCAATCATGGCAGTAAATATCAGAGCACACCCTATGGCCCCACGGAAAGATATTGTTTCGCCAAGCAGCATTGCTCCGAAAATCGCCGCAAAGAGCGCTTCGGATGACAGCATGATTGCGGCCTGTGCAGAGGTTGTGAAGCGTTGGCCAACGGCCTGCAAGGTAAAGGCAATACCCGAAGAAAAAATGCCGGCAAAGATAATAAGTGGTGCGACTGAGAGAATATCGGAAAGATTGCTGTGCTCGGCGCCACTTGAAATAATCAAGCCAAGTACGGCACAGACGAGAAACTGCACAAGTGACAGCATAATCGGACGGCCACTTTTAATAGCGAGCCGGTTAATGAAAATAATCTGCAGCGCCCAGAATGCTGCGCAGGCTATGGTCAGCCAATCGCCAACAGATAGACCCTCCACCTTGCCTCCGGAAAGCAGATAGATTCCGGTCAAGGCGGTCAATGCACAAGGCCAAACTATAAGGTGGGGCCATTGCCAAAACAGAACCACTGCCAGAAATGGCACCATCACAACATATAGGCCCGTGAGAAAGCCCGAATTTGTGACGGATGTTGTTTCCAAACCAACCTGTTGCAGCGCAGCGCCAGTAAACAGCAGGGTACCAATGAAAACGAAACCCAAATAATCTTTCGGTTCAAGCTTGCCGGTCGCAAGACGCGCTTCGCGAAAAGCAAGCGGTGTAACGGTAAGAGCGGCCAGAAGAAAACGCAGGCCAATAAACATGAAAGCTTCGACGCCTCGCATGGCGCTCGATTGAGCTACGAAACCAAGACCCCATATAGCTCCAGCTGTAAGCAGCAGTAAATTGGCACGCCCGCGCGTCATCCTACCCCCGATGGTTATGACGGCTATAGCGTCACCGCCATCTCTATCTATTGGGATGCGACGGGGCAAGCGTCATCATGCGTCCGAAGCGCGTGTTAATCTGATAATTTTTCCATTATTCGAATCTGTAAGAAGATAGACAGATCCATCCGGCGCTACACGTACGTCCCGGATACGTCCGAACTCTCCTTCAAAGAGCCGTTCTTCTCCCTTCATGGCGCCTTTCTCGTCACGGTCAATGCGTACCAGCATTTCAAACTTGAGGGCACCTGCCAACAGATCGCCTTTCCACTCCGGAAACATATCTCCATCATAGGCGGCAAGGCCGGATGGTGCGATTGATGGATCCCAATAGTATAGGGGCTGTTCGTAGCCTTCTGCCGCCGTGCCTTGGCCGATTTTCGCACCCGAGTAGTCGACGCCATAGCTTATTACGGGCCAGCCATAGTTCTTTCCAGCTTGAGGCTGATTAATTTCATCGCCTCCCTTGGCTCCATGCTCGAGAGTAAGCAGGGAATTGGTCAATGGATCCCATATCGCGCCCTGAGGATTACGGTGGCCCTTGGACCAAATCTCGGGCAATGCTTTTTTGCCATCAGCAAAGGGATTATCAGAGGGGATCGAGCCGTCCGAATTGATGCGCAAAACCGAGCCAGCATGATCATTGAAGTCTTGCGCGCGCTTTTGCTGACCGCGTTCCCCCATCGTGATAAAGAGCTTGCCATCGGGTGAAATTACGATCCGGGAGCCAAAATGTTGGCCTTTACTCGTTTTTCTGTTCATCGAAACCAGGGTGCGCACATCTTCAAGTTCAGCGTCATCCGCATTATAAATGAGCTTTGCGCTGGCAAGGGCCGTGCCCGCACCGCCTTGGCCCGGTTGCGAGTAAGTGAAGTAAATCACATTGCTTGTCGAGAAATCCGGGGCTACTGCAACATCAAGCAAACCGCCTTGGCCATTTGCCCAAACTTCGGGAACATTTTCGATTGGCTCGGATGTCTTTCCCTTTTTAACCAGGCGCATTGTCCCCGAACGTTCAGTCACGAGCAGGGAGCTGTCAGGCAAAAATGCGAGACCCCATGGATGATCGAGACCGTCGGCAACAGTTTCAGCGGAGACTGTGACAGTTTCGGTTTTGAAGTCCTTTGCCATGGCCAAGGATTGCAATGCGGAAAGAAGAGTCAGCAGGCTTGCGGTCAAGATCTTGCAATTCCGTCTCATGCGTCGACATCCTTTCAATTCTGGCATTGTACAATTTTGCATGTAATCTGAGTTACAGTCGTCTCACAGTGATGTGAATTAGCCTGTTTCCTGCCCGGAATGGTGAAAGCGTAGCGTGGCTGCGACTTTTTCCACTTTCTTCGTGAAATTGCGGCAAACGGTGCTATATTAAAGAACGAATGACTGAACGGTTCCAAAGTTTTGAGCTTTGGTGACCGTTTTCTTTTTGTGTTGCGAGGCTTGGAAGCAGGCCCCCGACATTGACTACGAAAGGAGAGGGCATGGAAAAGGTCCCGATGACTCAAGCTGGTTTTGACAAGCTCAAGGAGGAGCTGCGCTTTCGCCAACAGGAAGAGCGGCCACGGATTATTCTGGCGATTTCTGAGGCGCGCGCGCATGGCGACCTATCGGAAAATGCAGAATATCACGCAGCCAAGGAAGCGCAGAGCCACAATGAGGGACGCGTCGGCGAGCTTGAGGATTATACGGCTCGAGCCGAAATCATCGATATTTCCAAGCTTTCGGGCGACAAGATCAAATTTGGCGCTACCGTAGAGCTTATCGACGAAGATACTGAAGACAAAAAGGTCTATCAGATCGTGGGTGATCAGGAAGCGGATCCAAAGGCTGGCCGTATTTCCATTTCGTCACCTATTGCTCGTGCCCTGATCGGCAAGAGCGAAGGCGATACGATCGAAGTGAATGCCCCTGGCGGTGCACGGTCTTATGAGATCGTCGGATTCAAATTTATCTGAATCAAGTGCCTGAATTATTGAACGAAGTCGAGGTAATAGCTCCAAACTTGAAGCGTAAGCTGTCTGGGGTTACCTCGACAATTGTTCAACTCGTTCCATTGCAGCGGGCCAATGGTCTTGGAATCGTAACGATAGGCCCGGGTCTTCCACCTACATTGCCTCATATTGGTTGGGCCGATTTGCGAGGTGCTTGGTTTAGGCCACGCAGACGACCGTTCCGCATCTGGCACGCGCGCCGCAATACCGAGATGGTCGTAGGGATCATCCTGCGCTCGGTTCTGGGCATGAAGTTCAAGCTTTTATTTACCTCGGCGGCTCAGCGCGATCACAGACCTTTTACCAAATGGCTTATCCGGCAGATGGATGGCGTCATTGCAACAAGTGGCAGATCCGGGAGCTTCCTCAAAGTTCCGCACCGGGTCATTATGCATGGCGTAGATACTGAGAAGTTTCATCCGCCGCGGACAAAAGACGACAGTTTTTCGGCCACGGGCTTGCCGGGAAAATATCTTGTTGGATGTTCCGGCCGTATCCGTCCATCAAAAGGCACCGATCTTTTCGTCGATGCGATGATCAATCTTTTGCCCCAATATCCGGAATGGACAGCAGTCATGACTGGCCGGACAACACATGAGTTTGCGAGCTTTGAGAGGGATTTACGTGGGCGCATAGCTGCGGCCAATCTGCAAGATCGGATATTGTTCCTCGGCGAAGTTCCGGACGTACGTATCTGGTACAGAAGGATGGCACTCTATGTTGCTCCTTCTCGCAATGAAGGCTTTGGCTTAACGCCGTTGGAAGCCATGTCTTCGCAGACAGCTGTCGTTGCAAGCGATGCGGGAGCCTATGCGGAGATGATTACGCCCAAAACGGGGGCAGTGGTTGCAGCCGGTGACGGCCTTGCGCTTGAGAAGGCCATTGAATCTTATCTGGCTGATTCTGCACAGTGCGAAAAGGCAGCAGAAGCAGGGCTTGTTCACGTACGAGCAAATTTTCCGCTGCAGAAGGAAGCCGCCAGTATTCTGGAAGTCTACGAAGAGATTTTTGCAGGTAATCGCGTGATCTAAAGCACCATCAATGGTTCATTTTTGACAGATCGTATTGTCAGTGAGGTACGCACGCTATCCACGTTAGGTGTTGATGTCAGTTCCTCAATGACGAAATTCTGGAAAGTGCTAAGGTCCGCTGATACGCAATGAAGCAGAAAATCGGATTCCCCCGAAACCATCCATGCGCGACGAACAATGGTCCAGCCCTTGGTTTTCTCTGCAAAACTTTTCAAATCGGCGTCTGACTGACGGTGCAGCCGGATCATGCAGAAGGCGACAATGTCCTGACCAAGTATTGCGCCATTCAAGATAGCGCGGTAGCCTTGGATGATGCCGCTTTCCTCCAGCTTGCGCACACGACGCAGGCATGGTGGAGCCGAGATGCCGACACGCTCAGCCAATTCAACATTGGTGATACGGCCGTTATCCTGCAATTGTTTCAGGATTTTCCAGTCGATAGCGTCGAGGTCCGCCTTCAAAGGCATGATTTTTGTTTATCCCCATCCCAAAGCTTGACGGTCACCATAGGCGATTCCTGACGCTGTGTAATGCATCGCGCGACGGTTGCAAACAGGTTCATGCTATCTGCTCCAGAAACGGCGGGTGAAGAGAATGACGACTGTGATGATCTCAAGACGTCCGGCGAGCATAAGATAGCTGAGAACCAGCAAAGAAGGATCACTGAGTGTCGAAAAGTTGCCAACTGGTCCTATTGTGTCGCCAAGACCCGGTCCGACGTTGGAAAGTGCTGTCAGTGCGCCAGTGATTGAGGTGCCAAGGTCATTACCGAGCATTGTGAGGAGGGTTGAACCGATAATCAATGATGCCATGTATAGAAATATGAAAAGCAGGGCTGACTGAGAGACATCCTGTGTTATCTCGGAGCGGCCGTAGCGCATCTTTATAATTGCGTTCGGCATAATCAGACGGGTGAGACTTGCTGAAGCAAGCTGCCAGAGGATGATGATGCGATTAAGCTTGATACCGCCTGAGGTGGAACCAGCACAGCCACCGAGGAATGTGACGAGGAAGAATATGCCAAGCGCTTCCGCACCCCAAAGTGTATAGTCCTCAGTGGCGTATCCAGTCGTTGACAGGATTGACACGAGATTGAACGAAGTGGCGATAAGCGCGTCGCCAAAGCCTATATTTGTTTCGAGCTTCAATCCAACCGCCAAAAAGAAACTGAAGCCTGTGACGATGCTCAAAAACAGAACAAGCTGCGGATCTGCAAGGGATGATAATCGTTGGGGCATCAGTGCTTTGATGTAGAGCACGAAGGGTAGAGCTCCCAAAATCATGAAAGTAGTTGCCACCACCAGAATAGCACGGTTGTGGGCATAGAAACCCAACGAAGAATCATGTGTGGAAAAGCCAGCTGTGGCTACAGTAGTCATGCCGTGATTAATGGCGTCAAACATCCCCATACCTGCAATGAAGTACAGCATTGTGCACAGCAGCGTTAGGGATATATAGGCCAAGATGATGCCCGTGGCGATCTGGTGGATTCGTGGCAATATCTTTTCAGATTTGTCGGATGATTCCATATGCAGCAATTGAATGCCGCCCACGCGTAGAGATGGCAGCAGTAAAAGACCCAACCCTACGAAGCCAAGGCCGCCAAACCAGCATAGCAGCGATCGCCACATCAGTATTCCACGGGGCATCGCATCCAGCCCCGTCAAAACAGTGGCCCCTGTCGAGGTAATACCGGACATCGATTCGAAGAGCGCTTTTGGAAAGCTGATGGGGAGTGTCGAAAAATAAAGCGGAAGCGCGCCTAATAGTGCAGCTGTCAACCAGATGGTGACGATCAAGAGGAAACCAAGGCGCGGGCTGAAGCGAATCTCGGAATTGTGGGTCGCAAGCACCACCAGCCCGCTTAGGACACCGGTAAATATGGATGATTGCACGAACACTATCCAATCGCTGTTACCGGTATGGAGGTCAACCAAAGCCGGAACAAGCATGGTTCCAGCCATGACCAAGCCAAATCGTGCGCAAATATTGGTAATGGTTCGAAGGATAGGACTGGCCTCGTGATCGCGGTGTTGAGTGCTGGCATTTCATAGACTTATCCCGGAATTGACACAATCCGCTACGAAACACCAGTCCAAGCTGCACAAGCTGTGGCTAACCTTGCTATATTGGATGCAGACCTTGCAAGGGAGGGGGCTGAAACACTACCTTAAGATCATTGAAAGCGGTGGTGGTGTGTGTCACTTATCGCATATCTCTAAGGTGTATCATTAAGGTCTAGTTATGACACAGCGCCATGTGCCCGTCCTCATTATCGGTTCCGGTCCTGCCGGCTATACCGCTGCAATCTATGCTGCCCGTGCTAATCTAAAACCTGTCATTATTGCAGGTCTTCAGCAGGGCGGTCAGCTTATGATCACAACAGATGTGGAAAATTATCCCGGTTATGCCGATCCAGTTCAGGGCCCGTGGATGATGGAGCAGATGCGGTTACAGGCCGAACACGTGGGAACTGAAATCATTCATGACATCATTACGGAAGTTGACGTGTCGATCCGACCGTTTCGTCTGACTGGCGACGGCGGAACACAATATACTTGTGATGCTTTGATTATTGCGACAGGTGCACAAGCTAAATGGCTTGGCATACCGACCGAGCAGGCGTTCATGGGCTTTGGCGTTTCTGCCTGCGCCACATGCGATGGTTTTTTCTATCGCAACAAGGATGTTGTTGTTGTTGGCGGCGGTAATACAGCTGTTGAAGAGGCGCTATATCTCGCAAATATCGCCAAGTCGGTTACGGTCGTGCATCGCAAAGACCACTTTCGTGCAGAAAAAATTCTTCAGGATCGGCTCTTTAGCAAAGAAAATGTCAAAGTTGTCTGGGATAATGTTATTGATGAGATTACTGGAACAGAGGCGAAGCCGCCAATGGCTGCGTCAGTTTCCGGTGTCCGCCTGAAGAATGTAAAGAGTGGCGAAATCACAGAACTTGCAACACATGGCGTTTTCATCGCCATTGGACACGCACCTGCGGTGGAACTGTTCAAGGGAAAACTCAAGCATAAGCCGAATGGCTATCTGTGGACTGCGGCAGATTCAACTGCCACGGACGTTCCGGGCGTTTTTGCTGCAGGCGACGTAACCGATGACGTCTATCGTCAGGCTGTTACGGCGGCTGGAATGGGCTGTATGGCAGCTCTCGAAGCTGAGCGCTGGCTGGCCGCACAGGAACCGGTGCGTCAGGCCGCCGAGTAGGCGCTGTGTAAGAGGCCGACCTCGATTTTCGGGGCCGACAAAGGGGGAGAGACCGCGCGATGTCGCTTGATTGGGACAAGTTGCGAATATTTCATGCTGCTGCCGAGGCTGGGTCGTTCACTCACGCCGCTGAAACACTGCATCTATCGCAATCAGCCATCTCTCGTCAGGTCAGCGCGCTGGAGCAGGACGTAGGCGTCCCGCTTTTCCATCGGCATGCCCGTGGGCTGATACTGACCGAGCAGGGCGAAGTACTCTACCGCACAGCACACGAGGTGCTGATGAAGCTGGAGAACGTTCGATCTCGCCTTACCGAAAGCAAGGACAGGCCTTCGGGTAAGCTGCGTGTGACCACTACGGTGGGTCTTGGTTCTGGCTGGCTAGTCGAGCGCGTCCAGGAGTTTATTGAACTTTACCCTGAAGTGCAGTTGCAATTGCTCTTTGACAATGAAGAACTTGATCTGACCATGCGCCATGCGGATTGTGCTATCCGCTTGCGTCAGCCGCAGCAACCGGACCTGATCCAACGCCGGCTGTTTACGGTGCACATGCACGTGTATGCTTCGCCAAGTTACATTGCCAAATATGGCAAGATTGAAAGTATAGATGAAATCGACTCTCATCGCATTGTCAGTTTTGGAGAACCGGCTCCCTCATATCTGACAAACCTTAACTGGCTTGAAGTCATAGGACGTTCTGACGGCAATCTGCGTCCGGCGGTACTACAGATTAATAACCTTCTCTCGATCAAGCGTGCCATCCAGAAGGGCGTCGGTATTGGTGTGCTGCCAGACTATATGATCGAGAAGGATTCTACGCTGGTGCGCTTGTTGCCAGAGATGGAGTTGCCATCATTCGATACGTTTTTCTGCTACCCTGAGGGTATAAAGAACGCTGCCAAGTTGCATGTGTTCAGAGATTTTCTTTTTAACAAGGCTCGTACCTGGTCCTATTAGGCTGCGATTGTCTTAGATAGGGTCTCTTTTCGCGGATCGCCTCGTTATGCATTGTGCGCATGGCTGCCATGCGATTTTGTGGGGTTGCAACTCCCTCTGTCAGAGAACATATGCACATTACTTGGTCGTATGCCTCCTCCTCCCATTTGCACACTGCCAAGTGTTCCCCTCTGGAGGTTTTGCTGGAAACAGCACCTTCAAAACTATAGGCCGGGCATTTGTCCGGTCTTTTTTTTCAGTTTGCGGCCTATCCGATTTAGACTTTTATAGGTCGAAACTGGTCATTCGCCTCGTCTGGTATAGTGGTGAACAAAAAAGGGGACCGTCCTTGGCCCCCTTTTCCCAAACCCATTAAAGTTTCTAGCGTAGGTTTGCGCAAAAGCGCTGTATGCGCTTTCCCGCTTCTTCAAGATTTGCATCGGACGTTGCATATGAAATGCGGAAGTTAGGACCAAGGCCAAAAGCAGAGCCGTGCACTGCAGCCACGGCTTCGGTGGCCAACAATTCGCTAACGAAGTCTTCGTCACTTTGAATGACTTTGCCAGATGGGGCAGTCTTGCCGATAGCTGCAGCACAGGAAGGATATACGTAGAACGCACCTTCCGGCTTGGGGCACTCAAGCATGCTTGTCTGGTTCAACATTGAGACAATCAGGTCGCGACGTCCTTCGAAAGCTTTTTTGAAAACTGGTAAATGCTCTTGTGTGCCATCAAGCGCTTCAACAGCAGCCCATTGTGAAATAGAACTTGTACCCGAAGTTTGTTGTCCCTGAACCATATCCATTGCTTTGATCAGCTCAATGGGCCCGGCGGCATAGCCAATGCGCCAGCCAGTCATAGCATAGGCCTTCGAAACACCATTCATGGTCAGCGTACGATCATAAAGATTTGGCTCGACTTGCGCTGGTGTAACGAATTTGAAATCACCATAAGTCAGGTGTTCATACATATCATCGGTCAGAATCCACACGTGCGGATGACGCACGAGAACATCTGTTAACTTCTTCATCTCGTCCCAAGTGTAAGCCGCCCCGGACGGATTCGAAGGGGAGTTCATGATGATCCATTTGGTCTTTGATGTAATGACACGCTCTAGATCTTCTGGCTGCAGCTTGAAATTGTTTGCCTGAATGGCTGACACAATCACCGGTGTTCCACCGCAAAGAGAAACCATTTCGGGATAGCTGACCCAATAGGGCGCAACACAGATAACTTCATCGCCTGGGTTCAAGGTCGATAGAAGGGCGTTATAAATGACGTGCTTGCCACCAGTGGAAACAATGGTCTGGTTTGCCTTGTACTCCAGTTCGTTCTCACGCTTGAACTTGCGCGTAATGGCTTCGCGTAGCTGTGGTATGCCCGAGACCGGCGTATACTTGGTCTCGCCACGGCGGATTGCAGCAATGGCAGCTTCCTTGATATTATCAGGCGTATCGAAATCTGGTTCGCCCACAGAAAGCGAAATGACATCACGTCCCTCGGCTTTCAAATCACGCGCTTTCTGGGTGATCGCAATCGTTGCGGATGTCTTCACACGGGAAAGGGTGTCGGCGAGGAATGCCATGGTATCGTTCTCCTGAAGCGAGCGTTGATGACCGGTAGCCGGTTTGCGGGACTGCTATGTCCCAAGACCTGGAGAATCGCAAGCAAAAGCATGCGTAAAGGCTTCACTTCCTACACTTTCTGTGCAGGGTGTGACATCCCATGTCAAAAATATCAGTATCAGTTGCGCAATGCGTCAATAGAACTGATTGGACCTTGTCAGCGGTTGCGGAGAAATACGATCTGCCACAGGAGAGACAGACCATGCCCAAGCTATACTCGCGAATTGAATCCGGAAACTGTTACAAGCCTCGGCTTTTGATGGCTAAATTGAACTTGCCGTTCGAGCATGTTTCGATTTCATCTGTTGATGGCTCAACCCGCAAACCTGACTTCATGGCCAAAAACCCCAATGGCAAGGTTCCTCTGCTGGAATTTGACGACGGACGCTTGCTGGCGGAATCGAATGCAATATTGCTGCATCTTGCGGAAGGCAGTCGGTTTATTCCGGAAGATGCCTATGAGCGTGCTTTGATGTATCAATGGTTGTTCTTCGAGCAGTATACGCACGAGCCAAACATTGCTGTTCGGCGGGCGCTGTTGGTCTACCCCGAACGAGCCAAGGATGCGACACCGGAAAGATTGGCCGCCACGCTGGAAGGCGGTAATAAAGCATTGCTGGTGATGGAAAACCAGCTACAGAAGACACCTTATTTTGTCGGCACAGGTCTAACGATCGCGGATATAGCCCTCTATGCCTATACACACGAAGCCAACCAAGGTGGCTTTGATCTTTCAGCCTATCCCTCCGTTTCAAAATGGCTAAGCCGCGTTGCCGGTGACGAAGGTCATGTGCCAATAACGTGGCTGCCGGAATGAGGGAGGCGGTTGGTCTGGGGAGTGCAGATCAGTATTCGAGAAAATTTCGTTTATTCAGAAGCTTATCTTTGAAATTGACTAGATAGATTCAAATACAATCCATGATTGCGGCAACCATTGAAACCAATGGTTGCCGCAATCATATCAAGAGGTATCAGAAGCAACTCCAAGGGCCAAATCATGAAAATCCTCATTGTCCTCACTTCTCACGATAAGCTCGGCGACACGGGCAAGAAAACCGGGTTCTGGCTTGAGGAGTTTGCCGCACCTTACTACACGTTTTTAGATGCGGGCGCTGAAATCACTGTTGCTTCACCCAAAGGCGGGCAGCCGCCACTGGACCCGAAGAGCGATGAGCCGGGCAGTCAAACGGAAATGACAGAGCGGTTCCGGCAGGACAAAGCTTCGCAAGAGATTCTTGCGAATACAAAGGTGCTCTCGGAACTGAAAGAGGCGGACTATGACGCAATCTTTTATCCAGGCGGCCATGGCCCGCTCTGGGATCTGACGTCTGACCATGTTTCGATCAAACTCATCGAACAGTTTTACAAAAATGGGAAGCCGGTCGGGGCCGTTTGTCACGCGCCTTCGGTGTTGTTGCAGGCGAAGATTGACGGTGAGCCACTGGTCAAAGGCAGGCGAGTAACTGGTTTCACAAATAGCGAGGAAGAGGCGGTGCGACTTACGAGGGTGGTGCCTTTCCTTGTCGAGGATGAGCTAAAGCGGCTTGGCGGCTATTACGAAAAAGTTGAAGACTGGCAGGTGCTGGCCGTTGCTGACGGCCATCTTATCACCGGGCAGAACCCAGCGTCTTCGGCAGCTGTTGCCGGAGAAATTCTCAAATTGCTTCGTTAGGTCAATAATGCAAAGAGGCGGGATAAAATCCCGCCTCTTCAAATTCATGTGCGTTCAGAAATCAGACGATTCCCGTGTGCGGCTATCAGCCTTCAACGCTAAGGTTGTCTGCGGACGACTTGCCCGAACGACGGTCCTGTACGATTTCATAGTTGACCTTCTGACCATCATTGAGACCGCGCAAGCCTGCACGCTCAACAGCGGAAATATGGACAAAAACATCTGCACCACCAGTGTCGGGCTGGATGAAACCGTAACCCTTAGTGCCGTTGAACCATTTCACTGTTCCCGAAGCCATGGGAAGTTCCTTTCAGATATATAAAACAGGCAGCATGCACATATGCGGCCCAGGGAATCGAACCTATGCAATGGAGCTCGTCAGGAAGCGCAACAGGTTACGCAGGTCGCAAAGTCACTCGACCGATAAAATCGATGCAAAATACATATGATAGAATTTCTGGCAAAACAAGCCGTTTTCAAAACGGAACTTTATCCGACTTTATGAGTGTCCGGCCAAGCGTCTAGTGCGAAAGTTTTTGTTCTATCGCAAAACTTACAGGTGCTGTTGAGTGGTTTGAAAAAGTCAATGTTAGAGTGAATAAGCCGAATCACGGTCTTCGACGGGGGATCCCAATGGCGAAGCAGAAACCCAGGAAAGTGCCAGCAACCTCCGTCGCTGGCGAAGTACAAGCCGGGCTTTGGGCTCAGCTTGGCGTTATCGCGGATATTTACAGGAACTCTCCGGTTCGCAACCGGCTGATATTGTTTATTTCGGGTGTATTCGGCATCATTATCCTGACTTCAGTGGGCCAGGTGCTGCTTAATCGTTGGAACGTGCCATTTTACGATGCCCTGTCGCGGCGTGACTTTCCAGCTTTCCTTGATCAACTCATGGTATTTTTCGGGATTGCGGCTGCGCTTCTGGTCTTGAATGTGGGCCAGACATGGCTCAATCAAATGACGCGGCTGAAACTGCGGGAGGGCCTGACGCGTGATCTTATCGGCGAGTGGTTGGTGCCTCGCCGGGCGTTCAAGCTGTCCAATTCAGGACCTATTGGGGTTAATCCCGATCAACGCTTACATGAAGATGCACGGCATTTGGCTGAAATGTCGACAGATCTCGGATTTGGGCTGCTGCAGTCCACGATCCTGATGGTCAGCTTCGTAGGTGTGTTATGGGCGCTTTCAAGCGGATTCGTATTCAATATTTATGGCTACAGTTTTTCCATTCCGGGTTATATGGTGTGGGCTGCAATCCTTTACGCAGGGCTCGCGTCCTGGCTGAGTTGGCTCGTCGGGCGCAAGCTTATCAAATATAATGCCGATCGATATCAGAAGGAATCGGAACTGCGCTTCTCACTGATGCGAGTGAACGAGCATATTGATGCGATTTCGCTTTACCGCGGTGAGGGCGATGAAAACCGCCGTCTCGGCTTTGATGTTGATAGGCTTCTTGCATCAATTCGTTTGTTGGTTAGGGCCTTGACGCAGCTCACATGGGTAACGTCTGGTTATGGCTGGATAACCATTGTGGCACCGATTCTTGTTGCTGCGCCTGTCTATTTTGCAGGCAACCTTTCATTTGGCGGCCTGATGATGGCCATTGGAGCATTCAATCAGGTGCACGACGCGCTGAAGTGGTTCGTCAACAATTTCGGTGCGATTGCTGACTGGCGCGCCACACTCTTGCGTGTGACATCTTTCAGGCAAGCTGTGCAGGCAACAGATGCCATGAATGGCATTGAGCAGCGCATAAAGTTTGCCGAGTCAGATAAAGACCAAATCATTCTTGATTCACTCAAAATCACTGCGCCGCGTGCCACAGTGCGGCTTAAAGAAGGGCACGCGGTCGTCAAAGAGGGTGATCGTGTCCTTATCACAAGCGAAGCGGGTATTGATCGAACTTTGCTGTTTCGGGCTATTGCCGGCCTCTGGCCTTGGGGTGCTGGCACTATCACATTACCTGCCAACAAAACTATTATTTACATGCCACGCCTGCCATATTTTCCACCAGGTAGCTTGCGCGAAGCGATGTCTTATCCGTTAGGGAAGGATGGTTTTACTGACAAGCAACTCGTTGGAGCACTGCAACAGCTTGGTTTGAAACGGCTTGAAACCATGCTGAATTTCAATGCACGATGGGATCGCGAACTTAGTGATGACGAACAACAATCGCTCGCATTTGCACGTTTGATGCTGCACAAACCCGATTGGGTGGTTATTGACGAGTCGCTCGACGCGATGGAGTCAGATGCTTATGATCGGATAGTGGCGGTCTTGCGCGAACATCTTGAGAAATCGACGGTCGTGCATATCGGGCGCGAGGAAAAGAACGAACACGTCTTTTCCAAGGTGCTGCATTTTGTCAGCGACCCCTCCGGGCATGGGTTAGAAGAGGAGGGGTTGCTAGGTGTTTAGACAGTCTGGTCTTGTCTGCCCGCCAATACTCAGGCGAAATAGTCCTGAAGTGGCCGCACTTCCAGTGATCCGGCTTTTAGCGCAGCGATTGCCTCAGCAACAGCATCGGCACCGGATAGCGTAGTGTAGTACGGCACTTTTTGCATTAATGTTGCGCGGCGTAGCGATTTTGAATCCGAGATCGCTTTGGCGCTGTCAGTGGTGTTGAATACCAACTGTACCTGACGGTTGCGGATGGCATCTTCAACATGCGGACGCCCCTCTTGCACCTTGTTGATTTTTTGCGCCGCAACGCCGTTCTCGCCAAGGAATCGGGCTGTTCCCCCAGTAGCGAGTATCTTGAAACCCAGCTCTGCAAGACGCTTTACCGGAGCGAGAATGCGCTGCTTGTCCTCATCCCGCACGGATACAAACAAAGTGCCATCGCGCGGCAGGTCAACGCCCGCTCCGAGCTGCGCCTTGGCGAAGGCCAGAGCATAATCGTAATCAAGCCCCATGACTTCGCCTGTCGAGCGCATTTCCGGTCCAAGCAGTGTATCTACACCGGGGAATCGAGCGAACGGGAACACAGCCTCCTTGACTGCAATATGTTTGCGTCCTGTGGTCGAAGGTTTGCCACCGTAATGCGATAAAGCTTGCTCCAGCGTTTCCCCCGCCATGATACGGGCGGCCACTTTGGCAATTGGGGTGCCTATGGTTTTGGCAACAAATGGAACTGTCCGTGAGGCGCGTGGATTGACTTCGAGAACGTAGATCGTGCCGTCCTTGATGGCGTATTGCACGTTCATCAATCCGATTACATTGAGCGACTTGGCAAGTGCTGCGGTTTCCTTTTCCAGATCAGCCACGGTTTCAGCGGAAAGGGAATGAACAGGCAAAGAGCAGGCGCTGTCTCCTGAATGAATACCTGCTTCTTCGATGTGCTCCATGATACCGGAAACCCAGGTATCTTGGCCGTCGCAGAGGCAGTCCACATCAACCTCGATGGCCTCGGTCAAATAGCGGTCGAACAGCAGCGGATTCTTGCCAAGCAGCGTGTTGATCTGTCCGGTCTTGTCGTTCGGGTATTTTTGCTTAATGTCCTCGGGTACCAGTTCAGGAACTGTATCGAGCAGATAGGCTTGTAGTCCTCGCTCATCGTGGATGATCTGCATTGCACGGCCGCCCAGAACGTAGGAGGGACGCACGACAAGGGGGAAGCCAAGCTCCCCAGCTATGGTGCGTGCCTGCTCGACCGAATAGGCGATGCCATTCTTGGGTTGTGTAAGATCAAGCTTGATCAGCAATTTCTGGAAGCGGTCGCGATCTTCAGCGAGATCGATAGCGTCGGGTGAGGTTCCAAGAATTGGGATGCCAGCTTTTTCAAGCGCATCTGCAAGCTTCAACGGTGTCTGACCACCAAATTGCACGATCACGCCATGCAAGGTTCCGGCCGTCTGCTCGGCCCGCAGGATTTCCAGCACGTCTTCGGCTGTTAGTGGCTCAAAATACAGCCGGTCCGAGGTGTCATAGTCTGTAGACACTGTTTCGGGATTACAGTTGATCATAATGGCTTCGTAGCCAGCATCCCGCAGTGCAAAGGCAGCATGACAGCAGCAATAATCGAACTCGATGCCTTGGCCAATGCGGTTGGGACCGCCACCAAGAATGACAACTTTCTTGCGGTCAGATATCTGCGCTTCGGAAATCAAAGCGCCTGCAAATGGGACCTCATATGTCGAGTACATGTAGGCTGTTGGTGATGCAAATTCGGCCGCGCAGGTGTCGATGCGCTTGAAGACTGGATGAACGTCAAGCTTGTTGCGTAGCTTGGTCACGTCGCTGGGTTCAATTTTTGCCAAGCTTGCAAGACGCGCGTCAGAAAAACCCATGCCCTTCAGTGCGCGCAGGTTTTGTGCGTCCTGAGGAAGTCCATGCTCCCGCACGCGCTCCTCCGTGGCAATGATCTCGGCCATCTGTTCAAGGAACCATGGATCGATCTTGCAGCCTTCATGCACTTCTTCGACAGTCAATCCGAGGCGTAGCGCCTGCCCGACCATACGCAGCCGGTCTGGGGTAGGGGTACCAATAGCAGCACGAATGGCATTGTTATCATTGCCTTCGCCAATGCCGGGAATGGTGATTTCATCAAGTCCGGTAAGGCCTGTCTCCAGTCCGCGCAGAGCTTTCTGAAGCGACTCTTTGAAAGTACGACCAATAGCCATCACTTCACCAACCGATTTCATGGCCGTTGTCAGTGTAGGTTCTGCGCCAGGGAACTTTTCAAAGGCAAAACGCGGTATTTTGGTAACGACGTAGTCGATGGATGGCTCGAACGAGGCTGGCGTAGCGCCGCCGGTAATATCATTGTCGAGTTCATCAAGCGTATAGCCAACAGCAAGCTTGGCGGCAATCTTGGCAATCGGAAAGCCAGTTGCTTTCGATGCCAGAGCAGATGAGCGCGACACGCGCGGGTTCATCTCGATGACGATCAAACGGCCATTTTCTGGATTGACCGCAAACTGTACATTCGATCCGCCAGTCTCCACGCCGATTTCGCGCAATACTGCAATCGATGCATTGCGCATAATCTGGTATTCCTTGTCCGTCAGCGTCAAAGCCGGAGCGACAGTGATCGAATCACCGGTATGAACGCCCATCGGGTCGATATTTTCGATGGAGCAAATGATAATGCAATTGTCCGCTTTGTCGCGAACGACCTCCATCTCATATTCTTTCCAACCTAGGACGGATTCTTCGATCAGCACTTCAGTGGTTGGCGATGCGTCAAGTCCGCTGCCAATGATGTCGTAAAACTCAGTGCGATTGTAGGCGATACCACCACCTGTACCACCCATGGTGAAGGAGGGACGGATAATGGCGGGTAGACCAACGTGATCCAAAGCGGCACCAGCCATGCCAAGGGCATGTGATACATAGCGTTGCTTGCGGTCGCCTTCACCGAGCTGCCATTCGGTTTCCAGCTTGTCCAGAGCTGCATCAAGTTCCGCGCCAGAATATTGGGCTTTAACAGCCTCGCGTTGTTCCTGGTGCAATTTACGGTCGAGATCTTTGACTTCGGTGGCGTTTGCCAGCATTGATTTCGGCGTTTCAAGGCCTATCTTCGCCATGGCCTCGCGAAACAATGCGCGGTCTTCCGCTTTGTCTATTGCTTCAGCATTCGCACCGATCATCTCGACATTATAACGATCAAGGACACCCATACGGCGTAGAGAAAGGGCAGTGTTCAGAGCTGTCTGACCACCCATGGTTGGCAGCAGCGCGTCAGGGCGTTCCTTGGCGATGATCTTCGCAACGACTTCAGGCGTGATCGGCTCAATATAGGTCGCATCGGCCAATTCCGGATCGGTCATGATCGTCGCCGGGTTGGAGTTGACGAGGATGACGCGATAACCCTCCTCTTTCAGGGCCTTGCAGGCCTGGGTGCCGGAGTAGTCGAACTCGCATGCCTGACCGATAATGATCGGGCCAGCGCCGATAATCAGAATAGATTTGATGTCGGTGCGTTTTGGCATGTTCGGTTCCTTATCATAGCGGTCTGCACAAAAAACCGCACGGTTTTACCGTACGGGCAGCTACTTGAATTCAAATGCGAGGCTAAGGCTGCCTTATAGGCAAATGAAACGCTTTACGTAACCCCAAAAAAGCGTCATTTGTGCTTTTTAAGACTGGTTTAACGCAACATCCGCCATCCAAGTGCACTCTTAACAGCTTATCTTAAAAGTTGATGTGCAACTGATCGCAAGTCTGAGTTGAAAAATAACATCGCGCGTGAAACAAATGCTGCGTATTGTTGTTTGTGCATACAGCGTATCAGCCGGTTTGGATCGGCAAGCGATCAGGAGACGGAACATGCGTTGGCGGGGGCGTAGACAGAGCGACAATGTTGAAGATCAGCGCGGCCAAGCTGGCGGCGGTTTTCCGGGTGGCGGAAGGTTTCGCATTCCTGGCGGTTCCGGGCTACGGACAGCGGGAGGTGGTGGATTTTCAGGCATCATCATACTTGCCGCGATTTTTCTGTTTTTGAAATTCTGCACCAACATTGATCCGATGCAGATATTGGTCGATTCCGGTGGTGGACAATTGGTGCCAGGCCAGACCCAGAGCGATACTTCGGTAAAAAATAACGACGAAACGACACAATTTGCCAAAACAGTTCTCGCGGAGACGGAAGATGTCTGGAGCGGTATCTTCAAGGCTGAGGGCCAGGCCTATCCAGCGCCCACCATGGTACTGTTTAGCGATCAGGTACGTTCTGCATGTGGCTTTGCCAGCGCCGCTTCCGGTCCTTTTTACTGTCCAGGAGATAAGAAGCTCTATATTGATCTGAGTTTCTATGACGAGCTGGATCAGAAATTCGGCGCTTCAGGTGATTTCGCGCAAGCTTATGTGTTGGCGCACGAGGTTGGGCATCATGTGCAAAATCTTGTCGGTGTACTGCCAAAATTCAACCAGATGCGGCAGAACATGAGCGAAGCGGAAGCCAACGCCATGTCAGTACGCGTTGAACTACAGGCAGACTGTTTCGCCGGTATCTGGGGGCATTTCACCGAGCAGAAGGGTATTCTCGATGTTGGTGATCTGGACGAGGCGCTTAATGCTGCACAGCAGATCGGCGATGACACCATGCAACGCAAGACCCAAGGTTATGTCGTTCCGGAAAGTTTTAATCACGGAACATCCGCACAGCGCAGCAAGTGGTTCAAGCGAGGCTTCGACAGCGGCAAGTTGGATGATTGCGATACGTTTAGCGGCAGCATTTAACCTGACCGGGACGCGTTAAACCGCGTCCCGCCTGTCCGCCGTAGCGTGGCCCAGTGCAAAGGTCACAGCTGCTCGGGAATGTATCGTGGTTGAATCGAAAACAGGCAATGCCAGATTATCTTCGGTTAATGACAGGCAGATTTCAGTGCAACCGAGGATCACGCAATCGGCGCCAGTCTCTTTCCCACGGGCAACGATTTTCTCAAGTGCGTGGCGAGACTCGTCTTTTACGATACCGCAGCAGAGTTCATCAAAGATGACTGAGTGCACTTTGGCTCTATTGATTTCGTTCGGTACAACAAGATCAATCTGGAAATTATCGCGTAAATAGTCTGCGTAAAATCCATGCTCCATAGTGTAACGGGTCGCCAGTAGAAGTGGGCGCTTTTTGCTCACGTCAGACAGAGTACGGCCCGTTTCATGCCTGATGTCGATAAGGGGAATGTTGACGGCAGCGGCGACCTCATCAGCAACGAGATGCATGGTGTTGGTGCAGATCAAGACACAATCCGCTCCGGTAGCTTCTAGCCGACGGGCTGCATCCGACAGAAGCGCAGCTGCATCATCCCAGCGGTTACTCTTTTGCAGGGCAACAACTTCGGAAAAATCCAGCGATTGAACGGCGATTTTTGCCGATGACAACCCGCCGAGATGTGTGCGGATTTCCTCGTTAATCTGACGGTAATAAACCGCGGTGCTTTCCCAACTCATTCCGCCGATCAGTCCGATAGTGCGCATTCTCGATCCCTCATTTTGTGATCTGAACAATAAGGAATATGGCGCACAATGTATTCGCAATATTTGCAACTTTCGGTTATGATTGCGCAAAATCAGGGCGTATATTGCTAAGTATGCGCGATTAATTTGCTTGGATTTACGGATGATCGACGATCGTGATCGCAAGATTCTTGATATGCTGCAAGAAAACGCTGCGGAAAGCATTTCCGACCTCGCTGATAAAGTGAGCCTTTCGATTTCCGCATGCTCGCGGCGTATTCAGCGCCTGGAAGAAGAGGGGTACATCAAGCGCCGTGTGGCTCTGCTCGATCGGCCGCTGGTTGGTTTGCCAACCACGATGTTTGTTATCATTCGTACCGCACGGCATTCGGCCGAATGGCTGGAACAATTCCGGGCAGCGATTGCTGATATACCGGAGATTGTCGAAGTGCATCGTATGACCGGCACGATCGATTATATATTAAAGCTCGTTCTGCCGCGCGTTGAGGCCTATGATGAAATTTATAAAACACTTGTTGAAAAGGTGGATTTTTTTGACATTTCTGCCTCCGTATCAATGGAGACATTGAAAGCCACAACGGCGGTGCCCACCCTTTATGCAAAATAATCTGTCAGAAGGGAAAGGCTGCGTTCGGAACAAATGGTGTATCGCCGGGCGACTCAATCTGTTTTATTTACAGGAAAACAGTATGTCTTATGAAAAGCGTATCTCGTTAGGTCACGACGATCTCAGTCTTTCCCGGTTGGCTCTTGGCGCATGGCGACTTTTAAGCAGCCCTGATAGACCTGATGCTCGCAGTGTTGCCAAGTTGGTTGATAGTGCAATCGATATCGGCATAACAAGCTTCGATCATGCTGATATTTATGGCGATTACGGCGTCGAGGAGGCTTTTGGTGCGGGATTGCAGCATTGGGGCGGCAGGCGTGATACAATTGAGTTGATCACTAAATGCAATATCATGCTGGTATCGAATGCACGCCCCGAAAATCGCATCAAGCATTATGACACGAGTTCGACGCACATTAAGGCTTCAGTGGAGCGTTCGCTAAAAAATCTGAAGACCGATTATATAGATGTGCTGCTGATCCATCGGCCTGACCCATTGATGGATGCTGATGATGCTGCGCGGGGTCTGGAAGATGTCGTCAAAGCTGGTAAAGTGCGTGCAGTTGGCGTTTCAAATTTTCTGCCATGGCAGTTTGATCTTCTGGCATCGCGGCTGCCGTTTCCACTCGTCACAAACCAGATCGAGCTTTCTGTCATACATGTTGCACCATTGACAGACGGAAGTCTTGATCATGCCCAACGACTGAAATACCCACCGATGATCTGGTCACCGCTCGGCGGCGGTAGTCTATTCACAGGCGAGGGCCCGCGAGAAGCTCGACTTCGCATGGCTCTGAGCGAAGTCGCTTCAGATTTAGGGACGAGCGACATTTCGACAGTTGCCATTGCTTGGCTGCTCCGTCATCCAGCCAGATTGGTACCTGTTCTTGGCAGTCTGAAAATTGATCGACTAAAGACCATGGCGACCGCTCTCGATATCGAGCTCGATCGCCAGCAGTGGTTTGCGATTTTAAAGGCCAGTACAGGGAAAGACGTCGCCTAAGCAGCGTGATCACGCTCCGACAATAATTCCATGCCTTTCTTGTGCCGGATCAGATTAAAGAACCGGCGGAAAAGATAGTGTGAGTCCTGAGGCCCGGGAGAGGCTTCGGGATGATACTGAACCGAAAATACAGGACGGCCAGTTACACGCAGGCCGCAATTGCTGCCATCAAATAGCGAGACATGGGTTTCTTCCACGCCTTCAGGGAAGGAGGCGGCATCAACGGCAAAGCCATGGTTCATGGAAACGATCTCAACCTTGCCGGTTGTGTCATCACGAACTGGATGATTCGCCCCATGATGGCCTTGATGCATTTTCTTGGTGTCGCCACCAAGTGCCAATGCCAGCATTTGATGCCCAAGGCATATACCGAATACTGGAATGTCAGTTTTAATCAGTTCCTTGATTGTCGGGACGGCATATTTTCCGGTTGCAGCTGGATCGCCAGGTCCATTGGAGAGAAATATTCCATCTGGTTTGTGGGCCAGAACATCTTCTGCGGTGGCGGTCGCAGGGAGAATTGTAATCTTCGCACCAAGTCCTGCTATAAGGCGCAGGATGTTCCGCTTGATACCATAGTCAATCGCAACGACATGAAACTCAGGTGAACTCTGTTCGGCAAAGCCTTCGTTCCAAACCCATGGCTTTTCGGTCCATACCGAACTTTGTCCTGACGTAACGTCCTTGGCAAGATCAAGATTCAACAAGCCATGCCACGAAGCAGCGCGCGTCTTGAGCGCTGGAATATCGAACTTACCATCAGGATCATGTGCAATTACAGCGTTTGGCATTCCCTTTTCGCGGATGAGTGCCGTCAATGCTCGCGTATCAACACCAGCAAGGGCGATAACGCCACGTGCTTTCAACCATGTATTCAGGTGATCGGTCGAGCGATAACTCGATGGTGAAGTGATGTCGGCCTTGAACACTGCACCAACTGCACCGGCACGATTGGCTGGCGTAAGATCTTCAATGTCCTGCTTATTAGCGCCGACATTACCAATGTGCGGAAATGTAAATGTGACAATCTGACCAGCATATGAAGGGTCAGTGAGGATTTCTTCATATCCAGTCAGCGCAGTGTTGAAGCAGACTTCAGCTTCGCAAATGCCAGTGGCACCGAGACCTTTGCCTTCAATAATGGTGCCGTCAGCCAATACGAGCAAAGCTGTGGGCTTTACTTCGGACCATGCCGCGGTTTTTGCTTGCGTACCTGCTTCTATTGGTATGGCTGTCATGCGGTACTCCTAAATTGAGCTAGCGTCGCAGTGAATAAAAAGGGCATTGAAAAATGCACTCAAATATCCCATATGACGTGGCTGAGCGCGATGGTTGATAATCACCCACCGCAGCAACAATAAAAATGTCTGGCTAAGTCCCAGTCCATAAACAAAGCAACGCCCTCGGTCAATTGCAAGACGAGCACTTGGTGGTAATTCATGTCGTGGATGACATGGCGCCATTGTTGATTTCGCTCGAAGCCATGACTAGGGTGAATGCATAACAGGAGAATACGGCCATGCGCGATACAATCGCCGAGGCACTGAATACAGCTATAAAATCCCAGGATAAACGCCGCGTATCAACGCTGCGCTTGATCATGGCAGCCATCAAAGATCGTGACATCGTAAATCGTGGAGTCGGGAAAGACCCGGTTAGCGGCGATGAAATCTGCGTGATTCTGGCGAAGATGATCAAGCAGCGCGAGGAATCCGCCAAGATGTATGAAGAAGGCAACAGACTTGAATTGGCTGAACAGGAGCGTGAAGAAATCGAGATTATTCGCGATTTTATGCCGAAACAGTTTTGTGAGTCTGACATACGCAGTGCCTGCACGCAGGTAATCGGCGAAATAGGAGCCGGTGGACTACGCGATATGGGCAAGTGCATGAATGCCCTTAAAGAAAAGTACGCCGGGCAAATGGACTTTAGTAAAGCTAGCGGCATCGTCAAAGAAATATTGCAATAAAGCCTGCATTGGCTGCTTGGGTTTGACCCCAATGACTAGGGCGAAAGACTAAGTCTTTCGCCCTTTTTGATTATACGGCGTTTTTCTGAAATGTGCGACGTTGCAAGGCGAGTGCCGATAACACGGTTACGGGAAGTAGTAAGGAGTAGACCACCAATGGCAGGGGTGTGCTGCCATCAAACAAGATGACGACACTGGTTCCTATAAGCCCCGTGATCAGGCTTTGAATGCAGAAATAGAGAGCTACAGCGGAACCAGCCCTATCAGCAAAATCGGCAAGGGCACCATTCGCGGTAACCGATCCCGTCAGCACGATGCCGGCAGCGATAATCCACATCGGCAACACAAAGCTCGCAAATGATGGAGTGAGAAACAGCTGGCCGATCGAGAGCGCTATTGCCCCAGCAATAATTGTCAGCATTCCGCGCATCAGGCAGCCTTCTATGCCCCATCGCGACACAAATTGTTTGGCAAATCGGCTGGCGATTATCATCACGACTGCAACAGTTGCGAAGACCAGACTGAACTGTATTTCGGTATATTGTGCATTGTTGATAAGAACCCTGGGCGCTGTCGAGAAGAATACAAAGAATGCTCCCATCGCCGCACTGAATCCCAGGGTGTAAGTCCAGAATGTGATGTTGCAAAGGATCGGAATGAATGTTCGTTCCGTTGTAGATGTGTGGATCGGATATGTTTCATGCCACATCAAAACAGCGCGCAAGCCTGCCAACGCGCTCAGGCCACCCAGGGCGACAAATATTGTCCTCCAGCCAAGCATATCTGCGATGAGGGCGCCTGCGATGGGGCCAAGTGCCGGTACGAATGCGAGCATTGACGTAAACATCCCATAGATGATCGCGCTTTCTGGCCGTTCACCATAAACATCCCGAACCGTGGCAAATGTTGCTACCAGCACCGCCGATGCGCCGATTGCCTGTAGAGTCCGGAACAATAAAAAAGGCAGTGCTGTGGATGACAAGGCGAGGCAAAACGATGCCCCGGTAAAAAGCAGAGCCCCTGCGAGCAGGACTGGCCGTCGGCCGATCCTGTCGGACAAGGGCCCGAAGATGATTTGTCCAAGACCTAGAAGGATCATGTAAAGACTAAGCGAGAGCTGGACGATGTTCGCAGTTGTTCCCAAAATGCCAGGCATTGCTGGAACGACTGGAAGGTAGATATCCATTCCAAGCGAAGCCAGAATGTCAAATGGCGCCATCAATAGGAGGGTTGCCGGGAGCGAGTAAGCCCAGATTTGTCGTTCGATAGGCATGATTATATGTCCGCAAAAATGAATTCATTTAGCGGCGTTTGCCTGTGATCAAATGATAGGATTGGTCCGACAGGTCGCCGCAACAACGTAAAGGTTGCTGCGGCTTAGTTGTCCGAGGTTTTCTGTGCACCCATTGTACTGCTCCAGACGGGACGTAGGAATTGCATACTCGACTAGCAGTCATAGACGCCGACTGCAACTGGCATGAAAAGGCATGCAATTATTTGCATAGCTATTATGCATATTTGAAGGTAGCAAAAAATTTAGGCTTTGCTATCTTCATCGTGTTGGGCTCTTTCCTCCCAGATACCCCAACGCCGAATGTACTGCACTCCTCCCGCGGTACATTTACAATCAGGACCGCTGCACCTCCTCCCGCAGCGGTCCTTTTTTGTCTTAACATTCCTCTTGATCGCGTTTGCCGGGTCGTAGGCTCCGTACATGGCTGATGGAGCAGTTTTTGCTTGCATCATGAGGTTCGTTCGCTACGTCATCTGTCTCGGCCATCAATTATCTCCACGCTCGGCGATATGTTTACTCATGTTGATACCTGTCACGTGAAACCCAAAGGCATCATACAGATTTTTCGCGCGACGATTATTGGCGGCAACACGTAATTTGATTTGATGAAGTCCTATGATTCCGGCTTCATTTTCGAGAAGTCTTAACGCTTCTTTGCCGTGTCCTTTGCCTTGTTCAGCAGGAAAAATATAGAAGTCGCAGATATAAAGCTCTCTCATTTTCACATTCACTTTATACCAAAGATAGCCGACAACGCGTTCTGTATTTTCTCCAAGATCAACAATACAAGTCAGGGTGTGTCCGGGCGTATCAATTCCCTGTGGCAAATCCCGTTCGACTTCGCTGATGGCCCGATCCTTTGCGGTTGAATGCTCAAGGTCATAATTAGCTGCAATCTCGATTGCGTAATCGGTAATGAAATAATCCAAGAAATCCAAATACTGATCTGTTCGCATTGGTCTGAGCATGAGCATCAATCGCGTCCTTTGCGTGTACTGCGCCTTGTGCACCAAACAGGTGGAACCGAAATGACGTGCCTACGTTATGGTTAATAAATGGAGGCAGATATGAAAGAACACACTTGGTCTACCGTAATCGGAATACTTGCGGGCCTTTCCATCGGTGCTGGTATCGGTGAAACTATGATGGGTAACATGTTGCTTGGAGTTCTCATCGGCTCTGCAATGGGAGCTTTTATCGGATCAAATACTCATATACATCGCAACTATTGAGACCATCTTCATTCGCTCAGCTGTGCAACGCGCGCAGGCGCGTGGTGTTCAACAGACCCTGTTCCTCAAGAACAGGATAAGCCATTGAGGCCAAAAGCGAATTGATCTGCTTTAGGTCCCGTATGGTGTCGAGGTGGATTGAGCTGGTTTCCAGACTGCGCACTGTCCCTTCGCGTAATCTACTGAAATGGCGCTGACTGCTCTGCTTCTCAAGGTCACGCAGGTGATCCTTTTCCAAAACCAATTGATGCGCAGTTTCCCGATCACGGGATACCAGCACATTGAAAGCCATACGGGCATTAACCAATACTTTTGCGTGGAAGTTGCTGAGTTCCAGCCAGCCTTCATCCGTAAATTTTAGTTTGCGATCCATTTTCTTCTGAACGAGTGCGAGCATATTTCGGACAATGATATCGCCGACCTGTTCAAGTTTAACACATGCGCCCAGCAGCTCTTGAGCACGGGCTACCTCAAAATCAGATAGCTTTTTCGTTGTCAGTTTGGCCAAATAGAGTTTGATCGCTGCATGCTTGCGATCCACCTTATCGTCAAGCATTGATAGTTCGTTGATGCGATCTTGTTCCGGATTTTCATAAAGCTCTATGACGCCGCGAAGCATGATTTCTACTGTCTCGCACACCATCACAGTTTCTCGTGTTGCGTTCGCCAGTGCAAGGCTTGGTGTGTCCAAGACACTCTCATCCAAGGCACTCAATTCTGCTTGAACCAGAGAAGGAGGGGGCGTGATGGGTGCGTTCAATGCAACGACTGCCTTGGTTATGCGTAAAACCAGTGCTGACAACGGTACTCCTGCCAACAGGATGATGATGTTGAACAGGATATGGCCATTGATGACTTGATCTGCTGGAGACGCGCCAAGGAAAGCAATCGAGGGTCTGAATGTCATAAAAAGAACGAGGATCACGATTGATCCAGCCCCCCGCATCAGCAGGTTTCCCATTGGCACAATCCGAGCCTGTGGGGCAGCTGATCGGGTGAGAAGAGGGGCTATAAATGATGATCCGAGGTTTACGCCGAAGATCATCACAATGCCCAACTCAGGCTGGATAAGGCCTCGTGAGGCGAAGGTGACTAATAAAAGCACAGCGGCAATACTGGAGTGGAATAGCCATGTCATAATCGCCGCAAGCAGAAACGCCGTAACCGGATCGGTATTGAGGTAACCAACAATAACCGGGAGCAGGTCGCTATTGCGTAAAGGCTCGGTCGCTTGCCCTGTCATCTCCAGCGAAAGAATCAAAAGACCGATGCCGACCAGTATGCGGCCAATTTGCCGCCAATTGCTCCGTTCTGTTGACATGAAGATGACCGTGCCTGCGACAAGACAGAGCGGCACCAGCAGAGTGAGATCGAAGCTGAGAATTTTTACAACCAGGGCTGATCCGACTTCGGCGCCACGAACTGCCATCAGTCCTGCAACACCGCTGACAAAACCCGAACCGACGAATGAGCCGACAAGCAGGCTGACCGCTGTGGAACTCTGTAAAGCAATAGAGAGCATTAGGCCCCAGAG
Organism: Phyllobacterium sp. K27; assembly: GCF_054796155.1. NCBI lineage: Bacteria > Pseudomonadati > Pseudomonadota > Alphaproteobacteria > Hyphomicrobiales > Phyllobacteriaceae > Phyllobacterium > Phyllobacterium sp. K27. The sequence goes on from NZ_CM139240.1 coordinate 1,549,688, forward strand.
AACTGCGAGAATAGGGTTGTGCAGGACGCCGCGTAGGCTCTGACGCATGCGTTCTCCATAGGCGCGCTCGACGCCTGTTCGAACCATTCGTGTTGCCCACAGCAGAAGCGCCACGGCGCCTGCCAAATGCAACAAAATTGCGGAACCATTCACTTGCTACAATCCTGACGTGTTGAAAGAAGCGGGAAATAGCAACCATGCCAAGTTTGATTGCAACTTATTAATATAAGATATCACTCAAAAAGAGAAAAAAATATGTCCCGGCTAAGAAAAAATATGTCGTTCCTAGCGTAAATATGTTGATGGAAGATAATTCATATATGGGATTTTGATAATTTGCCGGCTTTGTAAAAATTAAAGCCTCGTCTACTTTGGTTGCATTGTATGAGTCGGGGATGAAGCGCTTGAAGGCCTTTCATAGCGACCTTATTTAAGGCACAATGAGCGTGGATTTGGGACCTGCGTATCGAGCAGTCCATATCTTGCAGCAGGGCGTAATTTAGAACGAATATTCATATGCGATTTCCGCCATCTTTTCTCGACGAGATCAGGGAGCGTGTGCCGATCTCCAGCGTAATCGGGACACGCGTTTCGTTTGATCGAAAGAAAACCAATGCTCAGAAAGGTGATTTCTGGGCTTGCTGTCCGTTTCATGGGGAGAAATCACCAAGCTTTCACTGCGAGGACCGCAAAGGGCGGTACCATTGTTTCGGATGTGGGGTCACAGGCGATCATTTTCGTTTTTTGACTGAGCTGGAGGGCTTGAGCTTTCCAGAGGCGGTGGAGCGTGTAGCGGACATGGCGGGTATTCCCATGCCTGCACGTGACGCCGAAATGGAGATACGCGAGGCGAAGCGCGCGACGCTTTATGATGTCATGGAAATGGCAACCAAGTTCTTTGAGGATCAGTTGCAGGCGGCTGGTGGAGCAAAAGCACGGGCTTACTTGCGGGATCGTGGCCTGAGCGCAGCAACGCAACATTCTTACCGTCTCGGCTATGCTCCTGAAAGCCGCAATGCGCTTAAAGAACATCTGGCCAGCAAGGGGGCTACAAAGGATCAAATGGAAGCATGTGGGCTGGTTGTCTATGGAGATGACAAGCCAGTTTCTTTTGATCGTTTTCGTGATCGTATCATGTTCCCGATTGAGGATTTGCGGGGGCGTATTATTGCCTTTGGTGGACGAGCGCTCGCTCCCAATGCCATCGCAAAATACATGAACTCCAATGAAACGGAGCTTTTCCACAAAGGAAAGATCCTATTCAACGCATTGCGCGCCCGCAAAGCTGCGCAGCCACAGGCAGGACAGGCGGCCAAGGCTGTCATTGCCGTCGAAGGATATATGGACGTTATCGCCTTGGCCCAAGCGGGCTTCACGCATGCCGTTGCGCCTCTGGGCACAGCGCTGACGCAAGATCAACTGGATCTTCTCTGGCGAATGTCCCCCGAACCCGTGCTGTGTTTTGATGGCGACAGTGCCGGCATAAAGGCTGCACATAGGGCCATTGACTTGGCTTTGCCGGTTTTGAAGCCGGGATTTTCACTTCGTTTTGCTGTACTGCCAGAAGGTAAAGATCCGGATGACCTCGTTAAGTCGTCGGGACCTCAAGCTTTTCAGGAAGTGCTTAATGACGCGCGGCCCTTGGCGGACATGCTATGGAGTCGTGAGACATCAAGCGGTGTCTTTGACACGCCTGAACGTCGAGCCGAGCTTGAAGCGCGCTTAAAGCAGATGACTGCTTTAATTAGTGATGAGAATGTCCGGCGTCATTATGGTCAGGACGTGCGTGAGCGGATCCAGCAGTTTTTTGGGTCAAACCAACGCAGTATTGGTCGTAATAATGGTGAGCGCGGCAATAATCAAAATGGTTATGGCCAAAACGGATATGCTCAACGCGGGAAGGGTGCAGCGAGCGGGCGACTTGCTGTAAGTGCCACCCTAACACAATCAGCATTGGGCGGCAGGTCATCATCAAAGCTTCCTACTAGGGAAACCGCTATTCTAATGGCCCTGTTCAATCATCCTCGTTTAATTGAGGATGATTTTGAAACCGTTGTCGATCTTGAATTGGATCATCCGGATTTGAAGCGTTTTCATACGGCAATGCTTGATGCTATGGCTGAGCATCATGTCGCTAACGGTGCTGAAATGCGCAAAGTGATCGCTGACCAAGGTCTGTCTACCTTGGTTGAAGCGCTTGAAGCTGTTATTCGCCGTAATCGTGAGTGGTTTGCGTCCGCCGACGCTGCAGAAGAAGATGCCAGAGAGGCTCTGCGGCAGGCCATCCACTTGCATCAGCGCGCTCGCGCACTACATAAAGAACTGGAATTGGCTCGGGTAGCTTTGGGTGCAGATGCGACCGAAGAAAACTTTAACAGGTTACTCGATATACAGAATGATATCCGTAACGCGCAGGCCACGGAGGCACTGATTGAAGGGTTTGGAATCCCTTCTGGACGCTCGGGGAAGGGTTTTTAACCGAATTGATTCGCTTTTTTGACCCGAATCAGTTGAGTCGGGGTTGACGTGGGTCAATAATGACGGAATCAGATTGCGCAGAATTGTAGATATTGCGTTGATGTTTGTGGGTTTGGCAGAAATACCGGCAAATTCAACAAAGATGCAGCGTGCTCGCCACCGGAATAACAGGGTTAATCCGCCATTAACAGGATTTCGGCTAGTCGATCATTAATACCTTGATTGATGTAGGGGAACCGGTGCGCTGCTGCACTCGTTGTTCTCATGCATGAAAAAAGCGAATGTCGCTTGGAGATATAGAATATGGCAACGAAGGCAAAGGAAAATGAAGAAGTAGAAGTCGAGCGCGAAGGCGCGCCAGACGGTCCGCTTCTCGACCTTTCCGATGACGCTGTCAAGAAGATGATCAAGCTCGCCAAGAAGCGCGGCTATGTGACGATGGATGAACTCAATGCAGTTCTGCCATCTGAAGAGGTCACTTCAGAACAGATCGAAGATACGATGGCGATGCTCAGTGATATGGGTATCAATGTCGTTGAGGATGACGAGCAGGACGCAGACGCTGAAGAGGCTGACACCAGCGCCGACGAAGAAAGCGATGCACGCGAGCTCGCTGAGTCAACGGGCACTGCGGTAGCTCCGACTGTCACCAAGAAAGAACCAACGGATCGCACAGATGATCCTGTCCGCATGTATTTGCGTGAGATGGGAACTGTGGAGCTTTTGTCGCGCGAAGGTGAAATTGCGATCGCCAAGCGTATTGAGGCTGGCCGCGAGACCATGATCTCCGGTTTGTGCGAAAGCCCGCTGACATTTCAAGCGATCATTATTTGGCGCGAAGCCTTGAATGAATCGCAGATTCTTTTGCGCGAGATTATTGATCTTGAAACGACCTATGCCGGTCCTGAAGCAAAGCAGGCCCCGGTAATCGAGCGCGTTGAAGAAGAAAAGCCTGCGCCAGGAAATGACCGTTCGCGCAGTCGCCGTGATGATGATGACATTACAAATGTCGGTGGCGATACGCAGGTAGAAGACGATGATGATGAGGATGATGAAGCAAATCTGTCGCTTGCAGCGATGGAAGCCGAACTGCGTCCCCAGGTTATGGAGACGCTTGACGTCATTGCTGATACCTACAAAAAGCTGCGCAAGCTTCAGGATCAACAGGTTGAGAACCGCCTTGCTGCATCCGGTTCGCTGTCGCCAAGTCAGGAGCGCCGTTATAAGGAGCTCAAGGACCAGCTGATCAAGGCAGTGAAGTCGCTGTCGTTGAATCAAAATCGTATTGAAGCGCTGGTTGCCCAGCTTTATGATATCAACAAGCGCCTAGTCCAGAACGAGGGACGTTTGCTGCGTCTTGCAGAGTCCTACGGTGTACGCCGCGAAGATTTTCTGAAAGAGTATCAGGGCAACGAACTTGATCCGAACTGGCTGAAAGCCGTTTCCAACCTGACCACACGCGGCTGGAAAGAGTTCACGAAGAACGAAAAAGAGACGATCAAGAATCTGCGGACAGAAATTCAGAATATGGCGCAGGAAACTGCAATTTCCATTTCTGAGTTCCGCCGCATCGTTAACCAGGTGCAAAAAGGCGAGCGCGAAGCCGCTCTAGCCAAGAAAGAAATGGTTGAGGCAAATCTGCGTCTCGTTATTTCCATTGCCAAGAAGTACACCAATCGCGGGTTGCAGTTCCTTGATCTTATTCAGGAAGGCAATATCGGTTTGATGAAAGCGGTGGATAAGTTTGAATATCGCCGTGGTTACAAGTTCTCGACCTATGCGACATGGTGGATCAGGCAGGCAATCACCCGTTCTATTGCCGATCAGGCTCGCACGATCCGTATTCCGGTACACATGATTGAAACGATCAACAAGATCGTTCGCACATCGCGCCAGATGCTGCATGAGATTGGCCGTGAGCCGACGCCGGAAGAATTGGCTGAGAAATTGGCAATGCCGTTGGAGAAGGTCCGTAAGGTCCTGAAGATTGCCAAGGAACCGATCTCGCTCGAAACACCGGTGGGTGACGAAGAAGACTCACATCTCGGTGATTTCATTGAGGACAAAAATGCGCTTCTGCCCATCGATGCTGCAATTCAAGCGAATTTGCGCGATACGACGACACGGGTGCTGGCATCGCTGACACCGCGTGAAGAACGCGTCTTGCGCATGCGGTTCGGTATCGGCATGAACACGGATCACACGCTGGAAGAAGTAGGCCAGCAGTTCTCGGTTACGCGTGAGCGTATCCGTCAGATTGAAGCGAAAGCATTGCGCAAACTCAAACACCCGAGCCGCTCGCGCAAGCTGCGATCGTTCTTGGATAGCTAATACTATCAATGGTTAATGCAAAAAAACCGGGATGGTTTCGCCATCCCGGTTTTTTTGTTTTTAGCAGACTGGCACTTCAACTATTTGCGCTACTCGTTATCTGTTAGAGCAAAAGATAGATATCTGTCGTTGTATCCTCCACCATCAGCTATAGGCTGAACCCGGCTTGCGCCGGGTTCAGTTTGTTTCGAAGGGAATTACTTGTTGCTTGCCATCGGCGCGACCAATGGAGTGATCCTGCGGATCGCAACACGCCTGTTCTGCTGTTCAGGGCCTTCTGATTTGATCTTCAGATAGTTTTCGCCATAACCTTGTGTGGCCATGTTTTCTGGTGGAATGTCAAAGACATTGGTCAGGGCCTGCGCCACTGACTCGGCCCGCTTGTCCGATAGGATCAAATTTGCCTGATCCGAACCCACCGCATCCGTATGGCCTTCGATAAGGAAGGTCTCTGCTGGGTTCTTTTTCAATGTTTGTGCTATTGCATTGGCAACACTCTCGATGCGGGCGATCTGATCTTCACCAATTTCAGCAGAACCGAAGGGGAAGGTGATTGTATCCAGATCGACACGGCGAACCTTGTCACGAATACGTGCAGAGCGCTTCACTTCGTCTATAGAATAGAGACGCTCGACGCGTTCGACCGGTGGTTGAGCAAAAAATTCATAAACCTCCTCCTCCGGTACTTCTTCCGCATCCATAATGTATTCGCGCACCGGAATGGTAAGACGCAACGGTGGCAGATCGTCACCCGGATCGCGCCAAACGAGCCGTTCTTCGCGATCATAGTCAGGCGCGTAACTCAGCACGACCTCACGTCCGTCTGGCATTACCCGTGAGCGCTGAATCACATCCCCGTAGCGATTACGCACTGTTATAATCTGAACGCCATTCTCGCGGATAATCGTTTCCCGTGTGCGATTGCGCGGCAAGTCCTCATAATAAACATCTTGCGCATCCCGTGACATGCGGGGGCGATCCGAGCTTTCGACGAAGATATTATTGTTCACTTCAACGATAGTACGGTTATCAAACTGCTTGATGACCTGCACATCATCGGGGCGCTCATCTCGCCTACGCTCTTTGGTGCGTGTGCCTTTTTCTGTCCGCACTGGCTCGATCTTGACCGGAGCAAGCTCCTGCTGGACATCTGCATCAGATTTTGGCGGCGCGACAGAAGTCGTTGCTGGTGCTTCAACCGCTGGCTGCGCCTCCGAGGCTTTTCCTGTCGCTTGATCCTTTTTACCACCACGGCCTTTTTCCTCGCGCCCACCCTTTAGCGGCTTATCGCTATCGAGCACGGGTGCAGCATTCTCGGGGAGGGGCGATGCTTCCTGCTGCCCCGGCTCAACCGTCTCTCCCAAAGGGGCAGTGGTCGTTTCATCTGCAGGCGTCGAATTTTGATCTGGTGTTACGGGCGTAGCTTCCTGAGATGGCGCTGTTGGAGTTTCGCCCGCTGGCTGGTTGGGCGTTACAATTGCTGGCTTCTGTTCAATTACTTCAGGGGCAGTGTCCTGGGCTGGCGTTCCTTTGGAAGCTTTGTCAGCCGCCTTCTTGGCGTCTTCGACTGCTTGTTCAGATTGCTTGTCAGCGTCCTTCTGAGCGCGTTCTACTTTCTTGCGCGCTTTTTCTTCCTCTGATTTTTGAGCGGCTGCGGCTTTGTCAGACTCTTCCTGAGCAGCCTTCTTGGCGTTCTCAGCTTCCTTGGCAGTTTCTTCCTCCGTTGCTTTAGCTGCTTCAGCTTCGGATGCAGCCTTCGCGCGGGCGGCCTCTCCTACGGCCTTTTGCTCCTCGGCTGCTTTGTCTGCTTCGGCTTGGGCATCCCGTTTGGCTTGTTCAGCATCATCGGAGGCTTGCTTTTGAGCCGCCTCTGCCGCCGCCGCTTCGTCTGCCGCTTTTTGTTTGGCCTCCGATTGAATAGCCTTTTGTTGCTCCGCAGCTTTGTCAGATTCTGCTTGAGCATCACGTTGAGCTTGTTCTGCCTTCGAAGCAGCCTTTGCCTGGGCATCCCTCGCGCCCTGATCGGCTTGCTTCTTTGCCTGCTCTACAGCTTGTTTTTGCGACTCGGCAGCTGCATCGGACTCCTCCACCGCTTGCTGCTGGGCGTCGTTTATCTGTTCCTCGACCTGCTTCTTCTTCCTGATTGGCTTTTCAATTGCTTCAGCTTCAGGCTCTTGCTCTTCAACTTGTGCAAGCAGCATTTGCGGAACATTTGTATTCGATGAAATATACGGCCTGTTCAAAGTCGGCTGCTCTGCCATCGCATGCGGCGATGAAAAGAGAATTGCTGTTGAGGCGAAGAAAAGTGCTGTCCGTTTCATGTCCATCCCTGTCTCGCATTTCAAAAGTCTGAAACACGTCAAATGTTTTCAACCGCAACCTGTTCCATTTTTAAGGCAAGGTCTTGTCACGCGATCATTGTTCTGTCCGGTCCTGATGACCGAATCCGATAAATGCAGGATTGCAGCCTACGCCTGTATCTGATGTGAAGGGGCCGTTCATCTGGCGTTCATGGCAAAGTCATCCTTGCGCTGGACGGGATGATGCCGACGTTGTATTTGAGCGCATGCATAGCGAACCGTTCTGGAAAACCAAAACACTTGATGAGCTTAACCGCGCTGAATGGGAAAGCCTTTGCGATGGTTGTGGTCGTTGTTGCCTCCACAAACTTGAAGACGAAGATACTGAAGAAATCTACTTCACGACGGTTGCCTGCACGCTGCTTGATGCAGGGACGTGCCAATGCTCGGATTATGTTCACCGCAAGAAAAAGGTGCCCGACTGCGTGTTTCTTACTCCCGAAATTGTAAGAAGCGTCAGCTGGTTACCTGAAACCTGTGGCTATCGGCTCGTCGATGAGGGCAAGGATCTATATTGGTGGCATCCATTAGTTTCCGGTAGCGGTGAGACAATTCATGAAGCGGGTATCTCTGTTCGCGGACAAGTCACTGCCTTTGATCACGATCTGAAATCTGCTGAAGATTATTTTGAACACATGATCAGAATGCCTGGCGATTGAACTGTTTATAGTATGATCAGGGAACAAAGAGGGCTGGTTTGGTCTTTATTGTCTGTCCGGTTTGGCTGGACGTACTGACAGGAGAAGCTTCTATGGCTCGTCATTCTATCAAAATGCTGGCGCTGGGCGCCATAATTGGTATTTCTTCCGTGCTGGGCGCAGGGGTTGCTTCGGCTGCACCATCTGCTCAACCGCTTGTGAATACTGAAATTGCTTCATCGAAGATTGTCAAAGTGGACCATAGAAGGGGCCACTGGAGTCCAGCATATCGTCGCGCCTGCACGGTCAGGCAGGCAGCAAGCAAGGCCCGCCGCATGGGATTGCGTAACCCGAGGGTAACTGTGCGAAGAAACGTTTTACGTGTGACTGGTTGGAGATATGGCAATCGAACTGCGGTGGTCTTTGCGAGAGCCAGAGGATGTCCGATTGTTCGCTAATCAGCTTTGAGGTGAAAAGGGTGCCTGGGCACCCTTTTTTGTTACCGGAAGTGACGATCGATTAATTCTTGAGCTCAAAAGTAACATTAACAGTTACATTATAGCTATTCTCGCCTGCTGCTACAGGAACTGAGTCAGCGGCCATAGCCATCATCTTGCCTCGCGCCATAGGCATCGGGCCAGGATTGTATGATTGCTCGGTAATCTCCACGACTTTGCCAAGTTCAACTCCGGCAGCAGCACTTAGAGTCTTCGCCTTTGAAATTGCATTTGCGACCGCTTTCTTGCGGGCCTCTTCAAGTATCGTATCAGGTTTGTCATTGGTAAATGTAAGATTACCACCCTGATTGACGCCGAGCGATACGGATTGATCCAGAATTTCTCCTACCTTTTTCAAGTCACGGACGCGGACTGAAAGTGAATTGGATACTGCATAGCCAACGATTTTTGGTGCTTCAGGCGGTTGTTTGCCGTCCTTGTTTTCCGGATAAACATAACGCGGTTCGATGTTAAATCCGGAGGTCTGAAGATCGCGATCAGCGATACCGGCCTTCTTCATTCCATCAAGAACCTTGGTCATCGATTCATTATTGGCGGTCAGCGCCTCCCGTGCCGTTGGCTTCTCCTCCATGACGACAAGCGAAAGAACTGCAGTGTCAGGCGCAACTGCAGCTTCGCCTTCGCCAGTTACGATGATGCGGGGGCGCGGAGTTTCATCCGCGAGGGCAGCAAAGGGAACTGCCATCATCGCAGTTGTTGCAAAGGCTAAGGTCAGGATTTTTGATGTCATGGATATCTCCCCAAATGACGTGAAGCTGCTGACTCGCAGGTCATTATGGGTGGATTAGGGCAAAAAGTAAAAAATCTTACGGCATGTAAAATATGCATCGAAAAGCGCGGTTCAGCGTTTCTGAACAGCCAAAGGAGTACATTATGACTGACGAGAAAGACAAAAATAGCGCCACGCAGTCCGAAAAGCAGGAAAAGCCCACCAAGACGCCAATCGAGATCCAGGATTTGGATGATGTTGGTATGACGGAAGTGCAGGCAGATGATGAACTGGCAATATTGGGTGAACGCCAGATTGAGTCCGAAGATGCTGGTGATCTGTCCGAAGACGACGATGATAATCCATATCAGGAAAGTGATGCAGCCTTGCCGGATGACGAGGAGGAAGCGGAGATTGCAATTGATCCGGAGCGCGAAGGGCATCGGTTTGGCGACTGAGGAGCAGCATCTTGTTGAGAAAGAAAATACCCACATGAGCGGGCGTTTGCTTTTGTGCCAACTTCGAGATTTGGACATAGGTGTTGACTAAGATACAAATGTTCATTACTCGATAATGCAGTTGCAATCATGTCTTTCGGGGCGCCAGCAGCATAGTTGGACAATCAGTCAAGGAGCGCCGAGATGGCTTCCGCCAGTACGTCAAATGCCAAGCTCAAGGATGACGGCAGCAACCTTCCATTCGCTTTTCGGCACTACACGCCAGATCAATTGAAGGAAGCCTTGCGCAAAATGTACCTGATACGCCGCTTTGAAGAGGGCGCCGAGGAGTCATACACGCGCGGGCTAATCCACGGTACGATGCACCTTTCAATCGGTCAGGAGGCAAGCGCCGTCGGCATATCCATGCCGCTAGCCGAAGATGACATGATTACCTCTACGCATCGCGGGCATGGTCATTGCATCGCCAAAGGCGCGGATGTTTCAAAAATGTTTGCTGAGTTCTTTGGTAAAGAAACTGGCTACTGCAAGGGCCGCGGCGGTTCGATGCATATTGCGGACGTTTCCAAAGGCAATCTTGGTGCAAATGGCATTGTTGGTGGAGGCATTCCTATAGCCGTAGGCGCAGCACTGTCAGCCAAGAAACAGAAGAACGGCAAGATAGTCGTTTCCTATTTTGGTGATGGTGCAAACAATGAAGGTGCCTTTCATGAGGCTCTCAACATGGCCTCGGTATGGAAACTGCCGGTTGTCTTCGTCTGCGAAAATAACGGTTATGGCATGTCTACTTCTACGGCACGTTCAACTGCCGTAGCCAATGTGGCCGACCGCGCGGTCGCTTACAGCATGCCGGGTGTAATTGTTGATGGTAACAACCTTTCAGACGTTGCCGAAGCCTCTCACAATGCAGTGGAGCGTGCACGCCGCGGCGAGGGGCCCACACTTATCGAGTGCAAGACATATCGTCATCGTGGGCACTCGAAAAGTGACCGCAACCGCTATCGCACCAAAGAGGAAATCGAGGAGTGGATCAGCAATCGCGATCCCATTCATCTGTTTGAGGATCAGCTGAAAGAATTTGGGTTCCTCGACGACAGTCAGATCACGGATCTTTGCGATAGTGTAGCAAAGGAGATCGCTGACGCGATCGAATTTGCCAAAGACAGTCCATCACCAGACCTCAATAATCTCACGCGTGACGTATATACGGACTGATCTCATGAATGAAGTAGTGCGCGAACTGAGCTATTCGCAGGCGATCCAGGAGGCGATGGCAGTCGCTATGGAGGCTGATGACCGGGTGTTTCTTATGGGAGAGGATATAGGCGTCTACGGCGGTGCATTTCAGGTCACCGGTGATCTGGTGCAACGTTTCGGCGAAGATCGCGTCATGGATACGCCCATCTCGGAACTGGGCGGGGCAGGCGTTGCTGTAGGCGCCGCTCTGACGGGTATGCGGCCCATATTCGAGTTTCAGTTTTCTGATTTTGCTGCGTTGGCGATGGAACAGATAGTCAATCAGGCAGCGAAAATGCGCTATATGCTCGGCGGTGCGGTTTCAGTTCCGCTGGTTATGCGATTTCCTGCCGGTTCCGGCACAGGAGCGGCCGCACAACACAGCCAAAGCCTCGAAGCATGGTTTGGTCATGTCCCCGGGTTGAAAGTTATCCAACCGTCAACTCCATATGATGCCAAGGGCATGCTGCTTGCTGCGATCGAGGATCCTGATCCCGTCATGATCTTTGAACATAAGCTTCTTTACAAAATGAAGGGGCCAGTTCCAGAGGGCCATTACATTGTCCCTATAGGCAAGGCGGCTGTTGTGCGTGAAGGCACTGACCTAACGATTGTTGCGTCAGCGATCATGGTGCACAAGGCGCTTGAGGCGGCCCAGGAATTAGCCAAAGAAGGCATCAGCGTTGAAGTCGTCGATTTACGAACTGTGCGTCCGATGGATAAGGACACCATAATTGCCAGCGTAAAGAAAACGTCGAAGCTCATGTGCGTCTATGAGGGTGTGAAGACACTTGGTGTGGGTGCCGAAGTGAGCGCCATGATTGCCGAGAGCGAAGCATTTGACTATCTGGATGCGCCAATCGTTCGTCTTGGCGGTGCAGAAACTCCAATTCCTTATAATCCCGATTTGGAGAAGGCGACGGTTCCTCAAGTGCCGGGAATTATCCAGAGCGCGCGCGATCTCGTAAAAGGGGTGCGATAGGTTATGCCAGTCGAAGTTATCCTGCCAAAGGTCGATATGGATATGGAAAGCGGCCAGATCTCCAGATGGTATGCGAAGGAGGGGGATACGATAACAAAAGGTCAATTGCTTTTTGAAATCGAGACTGACAAGGCAGCGATGGAAGTCGACGCGCCGGCATCGGGTATTTTGCGTAATGTGACGGCACAGGAGGGATCCACCGTTCCTGTAGGGCAAGCTGTCGGCTGGATATATGCTGAGGATGAAAGCTATGACGCGGCCATCGCTCCCGTAGAAACGGAAGTGCAAACTGCGGTGCCGCAGCTGCAGTCAGAGGTCGTATCGCAAGATGTTCCGGTTAAACCTACGAACGTGGCCTCTGCCCCATATGAGAATGAAGGTGTCCGCGCTACTCCTCTGGCTAGGCGTATTGCGCGCGAAGCAGGTGTCGACCTGGCTTCTATCTCCGGTTCCGGACCAAAAGGTCGGGTGCAAAAGAAAGACGTTGAACTGAAAACCTGCAAGGCACCTGCTGCCGGGTCTAAAGCCACCCGGACAGAAGTCAGCAATGGAGATACGCTCAAGGCTGCCTGGTTGCGAGAAGGCAAAGACAAGTCGCTCGCGCCGATTGTCCTGCTTCACGGCTTTGGCGCAGATATGAACAGCTGGCGGCCGATGCTTGGCGGCGGCAATATTGATAACCCAATTCTCGCCGTCGATCTGCCTGGTCATGGCGGATCCACATGTTCCATCCCCGGTGAACTTGAAGCGATTGCCGGAATGGTCGAGCAAACCATTACCGAACAACATTCCGGGCCACTCATACTTGTTGGGCATTCGTTCGGTGGGGCTATTGCTACTCTGGTTTCTGGTCGCGGGAATTTGGACGTTCAAGCACTGGTCTTGATTGCGCCGGCTGGACTAGGACCGGAAATCAACGGTGCATTCCTCACGGGTTTCGTACGTGCCCGCTCTGAAGCCAGCCTGACTGCGTGGATGAAGCAGCTGGTCGAAGATGAGAGCCTTCTATCCAAATCCTTTATCGCAGCCACTTTGCAGCAATCAGGGAGTGAGGACTTACGTGAAGCGCAAAGATTGATCAGTGAACGCTTCTTTGCAGATGGTACTCAGATCTTCAGCATAAGGCAGACATTGAACCGCCTCTCGATTCCGGTCCGCGTTATTTTCGGAGCCGCAGACCGTATCATTCCTGCAAGCCATGTCGCTGGTCTGCCCGGCGAGATCGCATTGCACCTGTTTGCTCAAACCGGCCACATGCCGCAACTGGAGCGCCGCGAGGTGGTCATGCGGATATTGAAGGAAGTCAGCCGGTCGGTAAAATAGGATTGATAGTTCTGTTATCAAGTGTGGCACGCCGGATGGCGCTCCGTGCAGATGCGAGATTTGGTGTGATCCAATTGGGCTCGATGCCGATGAATTTGTCGAGAAATGCGATCGCATAATCGGGTATCTCAGCAACATTCTCGCGATAAGACCACCACGTCCGCAAATCCTCGGCGCATTTGCTGGTTTCAGGTGCTGTGCCAAACTCCTGTTGGCAGATCGCAGCAATCGCACCCACACAATAATTAGTGTAGAGAAAGCCCTCCGGCCAAAATGCCACAATTTCGCGCATTTCCGATTGTGAGAGGGCACTCTCGCCCGCCTTTCCAGTGAGCTTTGCGGGCCCCTCTTTAATCAATTCCTTAAGTGCAATGCCTGCTGCGAAGACAATGAAGTCTTTTCGATCAATATCAGCATATGATTTTTGCAATTCGACGGTTTCGATCCAGTTGAGAAAAGCTCGTGTCAATTTGGTGTCGTCAATTAAAAAGTGATAGCCAAAATGCTGGGTCACCAGTGCAGCGTTCTTTCGAAAAGCCATGCGAAACCAGCGCAATTGACGCAACCGATGCCGTAGGTCTGGCATGCGAACAAGTTCATCCTTAAAAATAAAGCTCATTCCCGTTCACCTGACTGTGTTTAGCTTTGACTTGTGTATTATACATATTGACACTTTAAAGAACAAATGTTCTATTTTTTTCTGTTCACTGTTGGGTATTTTCGATCATTGCCATTCCCTTTTCAAAAACCGGTGACGGTTTTTCAGGTTATAGGCTAATCATACCACATCGTACGGTGAAACAGGGAGGAGAGTTGGCATGGTCATGTGGCAATGGGGGTTGCTCGCGCTCGGTCTTTTGTGGGCTTTGCAATCGCTTGGTGTCTGGTACCAGATGCGCCACTACACTGATGTCATGAAGGGGATCACGTCAAAATATAATGATGGTTTTGTTGGAGCCGGCAATGTCCGCGGTCGCCTTGGCAAAGGCATGATCGTACTGATCGTAACAAATGCAGATTTGGCGATTCAACGATTTCTGGTCATGAGTGGCCGCTCTGTATTTGCAAAGTTTAAACGGCGTCCGGAATTCGAAAACATGTCGATTGATGCTTTGCGAACGAGTTCGTTGATGACGACAGAGGAAGATCGCGCACTCGCAAAAGCAACAGAAGTTGCGATAGCTCAGATCGATAGAGCAAAGGCTGAACCGAAGAGTAAGGGGCTTGCCGGTATAAGAGCAGTCAACGCATAGGGACGGTCACTTCGGGGGTGACCAAAAGGAGGAGGGAAACATGTCAATTCTAACAATTTTGGCACAGCATGCGGATATCGCCGCCCACCATATATCGGCGGCCGGGTCGATCGTTTCGGATGCGGCCTTGCATGGCAAACATGCAGTAAACCATGCAGGAAATGATCTTCTCATTCTTGCACAGTCAACGGGCGACATTTCCGTCGAAGAATTCAAGCAAAAGTTGCAGAATGTACAGCAAGAAGAGCAACTTGGCTGGCTGACGAGTATCGGTAAATACTTTATCGGCATCTTCCAGAAGGGTGGCGAGGTTTTTGCCGGATTCGTAACGGGTATCATTCCCACTCTGGTTGTCCTGATGACAGCATTCTATGCTCTGACAGAACTCGTCGGAGAAGAGCGGGTTCACGGAATTGCACGTGGTGCAGGACGGATCGCGCTAACGCGATATACCATTCTGCCACTGCTTTCGGTGTTCTTTCTTACGAATCCAATGGCTTATACATTCGGCTCCTTTCTTGAGGAAAAACATAAGCCTGCCTTCTATGACGCTGCTGTTTCTTATGTTCATCCGCCTCTCGGGCTGTTTCCCCATATTAATCCTGGCGAGTACTTCGTTTGGGGCGGTATTCTGGTTGCACTCCTTGAACTTGAAAAAAAGGGTGCTGTCCCTGCTGGTTATCACATCAATGTCGCGATCTGGTATGCGATTGTCGGACTGATCGTTATCTTGCTGAAGGGCATGTTGACTGAGCGGATAACAGCCATAATGGCACGCCGTCAGGGCATTGAGCTTTAAGTCCGGGGGGAACAGACAATGTCAAAAACTTATACGCCAGTAAAAATTTCCCGCGGCAAGAATGGGTGGGGAGGCCCACTCGTGATCCAGCTGACACCGGAGCGGAACAAAGTTGTTTCCGTTACCGGAGGTGGTATTCATCCCGTTGCAAGGCGCATTGCCGAACTTACCGGTGGTGAAGCCGTTGATGGTTTCAAGGCTCCGCCTGTTGAGGGTGAAATGGGTGTCGTTGTTGTCGATTGCGGTGGTACGGCGCGTTGCGGCGTTTACCCTCGCAAGCGCATTCCGACAGTGAATCTGACGTCGGTTGGGCAAGCGGGCCCTTTGGCACAGTTTATCACAGAAGATATCTATGTTTCGGGTGTGAAGGAAAGCGATATCGTGCTTGCCGACGGATCGCAGCCAAGCGCGGTTGCCGGCAGTTCCTCATCGCGGTCTGCGCCGCCAACCCCTGCCGAGCTTGCTGCTTCCTTGCGTGCTTCTGACGCAGGACAGGCAAGTGAAGGCGGTCTTATCGGTCTGATCAGCGCTGTTGGTCGTGTAATGGGCCGCGTTGTTGGTATTTTCTTCAATGCCGGTCGCCGGACCATCGATCAGGTTGTTCGCAATGTTCTGCCTTTCATGGCGTTCGTTACGATGCTTATCGGTTTCATTCTGTACACCGGCATCGGTGATGTATTGGCGCAACCGATGGGGCCTCTTGCCAACAATATTGTTGGGTTGCTGATACTTTCTGCGATTTGCGGTTTGCCATTTCTGTCACCAATATTGGGGCCGGGCGCTGTGATCGCGCAGGTTATCGGGGTTGCAATCATCGGTCCGCAGATCGCCAATGGGACAATATCGCCTGCGATGGCTCTGCCGGCGCTCTTTGCTTATAATACGCAAGTTGGCTGCGACTTCGTGCCGGTTGGCTTGGCATTGGGTGAAGCCAAACCAAAGACGATTGAAATTGGTGTACCCGCTGTTCTGATAAGCCGCCAGATCATGGGCCCCGTATCTGTGCTGATCGCCTGGGTTGTCAGCCTGATCGTATTTTAAACCAAAAGAAGAGATAGAGGTTCGCTATTATGTCAGTCCAATTCAAAACACGGATAACAGCCGTCGGGCCTGAAGTGGCGGATCTCGCGGAAGGAGGCGTCGTCATTCTTTTTGCCGAAGGCGCCCCTCCTGAACTGGCCGAGGTTTCCGTTCTCCATCTTTCAGAGGTTGATCCTTCTGATTCAAGTCCTCCTGTCGGGTCAGTTATTCAGATCGGCGACATTTCGGCCAAGATTACCGGAATGGGTGATTATGCATGGCAAAAGGTCAAGGAAATTGGTCACGTTGTCATTACTTTTAATGGTGCCAGCAAGGTGGAGCGACCAGGGGAAATTTGCGCTGCTGAAATATCGGCCGACAAGCTTATATCGGCGCTGAAAGTCGGAACCGTGATTACCATCGGTTGATTGCTGGAAATACATCGAATACCGAAGAGAGAATTGAATGGAACGCTCGACTATCGTCCGGGTGCATGATGGATTGCATGCGCGGCCAGCCACTCGATTTGTGAACCTTGCCAAGGGTTTCGAGTGCGATATCGAATTGATCAAGGTCGACAAGTCGATCAACGCAAAAAGCTCCGTGAAGCTGATGCTGCTTGGCGTCAAAGAAAATGAAGAGGTAACGGTTCGCGCTACTGGAGCCGATGCGGCTGAGGCTGTCGAGGCCCTTATTGGTTTTCTCGAAAATCCCCTCTCAGGTACGTTTGAAATCAATGGGGGAAAATCCCCAGAATCCGCCGAGGTCACGACAGTTGCGAATAGCACCATGTCGTACGGTCAGTTGCGAGGAGTTGCGGCAAGTGAAGGCATGGCGATTGGACAGGCATTTTGTTTTTTCCCGGCTGTCATTGATCAGGAAAACCGGGCTATTGCGAAAGACGCCATTCCAGCAGAACTCGTTCGATTGAGGCAGGCTTTTGCAACAGTGCAGGATCGCATGAATGCATCGCTTGAGCTTGATGCCCTCGCTACGAGTGATAGAGGGATCATTGCGGCGCTGAAGGATATTGCCTGCGATGAAGATCTCGTTGACGGCGCTACAAAGCTTGTTGAAAGTGGGATGGATGCAGTATCGGCTGTGATTGGCACGACATCCAGAATTGCCTCGGATTTTGCAGCTCTTGATGACCCTTATTTGAATGCGCGTGCTGACGATATAAACGCCGTCGGACGCCAGATTTGCTTGGCTTTGCTTGGACAGAACGATGTCAATCTGGATGCAATTCCAGAGGGCTCAATCCTGATTGCCGAAGATATTGGAGCCTGGGACTTGGCGCGTGCGCCTCTCAAACGCATTACGGGTATTGTATGCGGTCGCGGAGGGGCCACATCGCATGTAGCCATTATTGCGCGTGCCCATGGTATTCCTGCTGTGCTTGGGCTTGGATCGAATGTGCAGCGTCTAAAGAATATTGGTACCGTTGCAATTGACGGTCACAGCGGTGAGGTATTCGTTGATCCGGATCAGAATATCGTCGCAAGATTTGAAAGAAAAATCGCAGAAGCGGCAACTGAAAAACAGGCACTCACTGCATTCAAAGATTTTATTCCCAAACGTACAGACGGGACGATTATTGAAGTCGCAGCCAACATAGGGTCGCTTGAGGAAATCGAGGCTGCGCAGGAAGCCGGTGCAATGGGTGTCGGACTTTTTCGGACAGAGCTTTTGTTCATGCGTCACATGCACCTGCCATCGGAAGATTTTCAGACAGAAACCTATGCGGCGCTTGCAACCGCTTTTGCACCTTATCCAGTTATTGTCCGCACGCTTGATATAGGCGGAGACAAGGCCATTTCAGGCATTGATTTTCCTGACGAGGACAATCCGTTTTTGGGATGGCGTGGAATTCGCATGTGCCTTGATCGGCCCGATGTATTTAAACCTCAGTTGCGCGCGCTTTTGCGCGCTTCTGCCAAGGGAAGTATCAAAGTCATGTTGCCGATGGTTTCAAGCATTGATGAAGTGCGTGCAACACGAGCGCTCATCGCTGAGTGCGTCTCTGAACTGAAAGCAGAAGGTCACGAATATGCGTCGTTCGATTTGGGGGTTATGATCGAGACGCCAGCCGCTGTATTGATTGCTCCGGCACTTGCACGTGAAGTCGCATTCTTCTCCATAGGAACGAATGACCTGACCCAATATATTATGGCTGCGGACCGGCTCAATCCAACGGTTGCCAAGTTAAATGACGTAACGCATCCCGCAGTTATGACCGCCATCAAGATGACGACTTCTGCCGGTGTTCAAGCAGGAATAATGGTGGGTATGTGCGGTGAAGCTGCGGCTCGCCCTGATCTTATCCCGACTTTCATTCAAATGGGATTGACCGAACTCAGCATGAGCCCCGCGTCAATTCAAAGGGCCAAAAAATGCGTGCGAGACATGACTCAACTGAATTAGGGCAGATGCGGTATTAAAAAAGCGAATAGGTCGGATAGTGTGTGGAGCCTATCGCGTCCGGTTATAGCCTGTTCGAACTTTTCGGGACGCGCTTGCAGGGCCAAGAGAGTGGTTTCTACCAGCTTTTCGCCGCCGGATTTATGATTTGAATATGTCGCCAAACCTATTGCCAATGCGACAGCAGAGAAGCACAAAAACGATTTCGTTTGATCAGGCGCGTGCTGCGTGAACAGTGCCGTGCTCCGGTACCGCGACTGCAACTCGATAGCCAATGCGGCGCACGCCGTGGCTATGGCCTTCTGATCACCGCCTGTTGTTGCTGCCAGCAAAGCAGCATGCCGACGAATCATCGTGGCATGGACAGATGCGAACCCCGCTTCATGAACAAGCGCATTGGGTTCATGGAGCGCCTTGAGAAGATATTTTGTCAGGTAATACATGTCGCGGCAGAATAACGTTTCGCCAGTATCACGATTCCCACAGAAATAAGTGGCCAAGCTGTGGGCCTCGGAAGCGCCGGAATGAGCAGCCGGATTTTGTGAAATAAGTGAAATGGACACTGTTTCCACTGACGTAAGGGCTTTATCCAACACCCGAACGACCTTATCCAGCATGAATTCGGGCAGTTCATGAGGTGTCAATGCTGCATCATACCGACTGGCTCTTATGAGATGGCGAACATCTCGGAGCCTGTCTTTCAGATTGATGACGAAGTCGTTTTGAATGTCCCGTAACATACTGGCAATCCCATGCAGGAAAGTGGATAAGGCTTTGTATCTTTTTTTCGTGGCTTGCTAAATAATATTATGGTGGGGTTGTATAATAATGACCACGCAGACGATTTGTCCGCGCAGGCATAGGGGGGAGATGATTGACTGATCGACGCAAGCGACTGAGTGGTGCTGGCAACCAAAAAAAAGCTGCATTAGATGTTGGCCAGCCTGACACGAAAATCAGCCGGATGCGCATGCGTGCTGCATGGATGTATTACATCGAACAGATGACGCAGAACGAGATTGCTGAAGTCCTCGGTGTTGGGCGAGTAACAATTGTGCGAATGCTGGCAGAAGCGCGGGCGCGCAACGAGGTCAAAATCGGCATTCAGGGTTATCTTTCTGATCTGATCGCGTTGGAGCGTGAGTTAGAACAGCGATTCGGTTTGGACAAAGTGATTATTGCGCCTTTATCTCAAGCGGAAAGCGATCCAATACCTGCCATTAGTGCTGCGACTGGCGCATATCTATCAGATGTAGTCAGCAATGGCATGCGCGTCGGTGTCGGCTGGGGCCGCACACTGCTCAGCACGCTCTCATTTATCGAGGCCCGGGCGCTTGAAGATTTTACAGTCATTTCGCTTTTGGGGGGAATCAGTCAACCGCGCCGGTTCAATCCTGCTGAATTTGCATGGCAGTTCGCCCAGCTTTTTCAAGGCGAGGGCTATCTTATTCCAGCTCCGGCAATGGTGGATAGCATCGAAACCCGTACTGCACTGATCGAGCGGTGCGGGTTAAAAAGCGTTTTCGAAATGGCAGAAGATCTGGACATGGTGCTGCTCAGCGTGGGTGCCATCGAGACAGCATCAAGCACACCATATCGTATCGGATTTCTCAATGAAGGGCATCAAGCCTCATTGGCTGAAAGAGGTGCGGTTGGCGACCTTTTGTTCCATTTTTATGACACGCAAGGAAATCTTGTCGATCACCCGGTTCATGATCTTGTCATGTCTGTCGGTATAGACACCATACAGAGAGTTCCCGTGCGTGTTCTCACATCGGGAGGGCGGGAAAAGATCACTGCGCTCTACGGTGCTATGAAACTCATTCGACCAACTGTATTCATCACCGACGAAGAAAGCGCCAGACAATTGCTTGCACTCGCTGATAATGAAACGGTGCGGGCAGAAGCTTCTGTCAGAAAAAGTTGAGGTAATTGGACTGTTTGGCAAGTCGGGGATTGCATTCGGGATTTTTCCCGTTATTGATCCCCGCACGGCTTGCGTTTCTTGCAACGCTGCCTCAGGTGGGGCCTGTAGCTCAATTGGTTAGAGCCGGCGGCTCATAACCGCTTGGTTGGGGGTTCGAGTCCCTCCGGGCCCACCATCCCCTGTCAGACCAAGGCCGTTGCTTGAGAACGCCGCTTTCGGTACGTCCCACGGGACAGGAGAACAGCGCTCTCAGTTCCCAACTGATCCAGCCCACGTGCATTCGAACGCAGGTATCGGCGCAGAGAATCCCTTCAATTGCATTGGTGCGGTTTCCGTAAAGGTAGCGCTGCTGTGCTGATCCCGGAATACACTCTCCGAAACGAGAATATGATCAGTCGAGGCTGCCGAGCATAAGCGGGCAGCTAGCTGAACTGTTGTGCCAAAAAGATCGTTACTGTCCTCGACGGGTTCTCCGCAATCAATGCCGATCCGAATGTGTATAGGCTCGGCGTTACCTCGGTTGTATCGCTGGAACCCTTGATGAATGGCGGTGGCGCAATCAACGGCCTGCGTAGTGGACACGAAGGACGCCATTATGCCGTCGCCGGTGTGTTTCACCTCGCTCCCGCTGTACTCTTTCAAGCATTTTCGGACTACGGAATCGTGTGCCCTGACGAGTTCCGTGCCCATGCGGTCGCCGAGGCGGGCGGTCATTTCTGTCGAGCCCACTATATCTGTAAACATGATCGCGCGATGGGCGCATTCTTTATTTTGTGATTTTCCTGCAAGAGGTTCGGGATCTTGGATCCGGCCAAGGAAAGCCTCTACGGCGGAAAGGGCTACCTCGACAACCTCGCCGGCTACACTGCCATGCGCCACGCGATGGACGCACTGAGCGGTTTCTTTGTCTGGTGCATCTACCAGGCAAAACGCAGTGCCTCGCTGGTGGTCAAACCAGTAGGTCAGGAACTTCACCCCATAGTCGTCCTGGACTTCGAGATCCTTCCGATGTGCCTCGGCAACGTCTGCGGCGCTAAATCCTTTGAGATCATGACGATCCATAAATATGGCCATCGTCTTTCCCCTTCCCAGTCTCCAAGAAGTGTATACCCTATCGGAATTTGGGGCAATCGATCGTTACCATTGCACCAATCAAGCAATGCGCGTGATTGCTCTGGTGACAACCGCATATTGGCTATTACGCTGTGAGCATGGCGTTGGTCGTGTGAGCAGCTCACTTCCGACATCAAGTCATATAGTTCGGAGAAAACCGATCCAACTGAGCGTCTTCCAATGGAAACAGCTTGATTGCATTCTCGGCTTCCTAAGTTTTCCAGTTTTTTCATAAGAGCTTTTTTCGCATCCTTATCGATCATTTACCCTCCAGCGTTGTTCCTGCCTTCGCTCGTATCCTCTCCGCAGTACCAGCTAGTCCCGTCGGCCCGTAAAGCCAAAGCTGTACTTCCTCCTAAGCTTGACGCCAGCCGCTGGATCGGTTCACAGGAAGCCGATCCAGCGGCCCGCGACGATTGCTGATGGCCAGGCGATCAGAGAGATGAGGGCACTGGCGCGGACCATCATCGGAATCTCTCCATCCCGTATCGCGGCGCGCCAGCCCTTGCCCGCATGGAGCGCCACGGCGTTGATTACTCCAATAGCGAGGATGCAGAGCTTCGCCAGGAAGGCCGGATTCTGAGCATAGACGACCGGTCGCACACTGAAGAGCATGAAGCCTGTCAATATGGCGCACACGGCGCCTGCCGCAGCAAAGCCGGCAAGGAATGGCCCCATATGTGCCAGCGGCAGCTGCCGGAACAGGCCGACAAGACGCAGATCAAGCGGCAGGATTGCTCCGACGAGCACAGAGATCGAGAGAATATGAGCCGCGTTGACCAACATGTAGAGCGTGGAATTGCGGGCGAGCACCAGTGCAAGCGGCGTCTGTCCAAGCCATTCGAGAGCGGGCCAGATCATTCCTCGGTCGTTTTTATGCGATCCGGGTACATGTCGTAATTCTTGCCCGAGATGGTGATGCGGACGGCCTTCATACGTTTCTCATTCTTGTCCAGGGACCGGTTGCCGAGAACGATGACTTCATCCCCGGGCTTGGCGGCACCTTCGCGAAAGCCGGAGCGTTCCGTCTGGCGCGGATTGCCGAGATCGATCTGCCAGCTCTCGCCATTGGCATCCACGGAAAGTGAAGGATGGGGCGGAGCTAACGAGACCGTGCGGATGATGCCGGTCAGCATGGTCTGCTCGCCTTCCGCCCAGGACCAGCCGTGATGGGCCATGGCCACCGTTGCGGAACACAACGCCAGAAGTCCTGCGCCCGCAATATGTTTCGCATTGAACATCGTGATCTCCTCCTTGCGGATATGGTCGCAACAGGATCAAAACACATCAGGCCGCATATGCGTCATCACTCTTGAGTGAGGAGTTGGTCCGATCAGTTGCGCAGCAGCTGCTTCCATATGGGCAGGATATTGAGGCTTGGGCAGTGGTATTCAGACATCACGCTTCTTCAATAATGCCGATAAATGGATATTGACCGACTGCGCTATATTTTCAGCAAGCGCAAGGAATCCAATGCCATTGAAGAGGTTGCGGACCGCGTCAAAGCCAGTGGATACTCTGAATAAGTTGCACATATGGGATTCGTTATGGCTGAACTGTGTGAGAAGCGCATAGTTTATTGCCATCTGGATCACGAAGATAAGCAATGTGGAACTGCCTTCCCCATATGTGGCGGACCCCTGGCGGCTCCTCGATGGATGTTCCTCCATTCTTCACACCAGCATCGTGCCAGGCAATCGCCATTTCAGGCGATGTCATTGTAAAGCCAATTGTACCGCCATTGGCGTGGCATGCCGTGTTTCCGTCTATAGGAAGAGTGACAATGAATGCCCGCCCCTCCTTAATGTAAACGAGGCGCCCTTTCTCATCCATTTTTCCGCTGTCGCCACCCATTGCAGCAAACAGGGCATCATAGAATGTCTGAGATTTGGCAAGGTCATTTGAACCAACAGCAATGTGACTGAACACTCCGCTATCCTTCCATCATTTCGAGTTTTAGGGATGATATGCGATCCCTGCTTGTACGCAAGCAGCGCCTTAATCCCGCAAGTCTCTTTTTGCTGTCATGATAGTCCACCAGCATGCGCGTGTGTTCCACTTCTTTTGTCGGTTGATCAGCTGCTGCACAGAATGCAGTATAGTCTTGAACAGGAGGATAAGTGATGCCAATCGCCAAGAACACAATATGCATTTGGTACGACAAGGACGCTGAGGTCGCAGCCCGCTTTTACGCAGAGATTTTCCCCGACAGCTTCGTTACGGCCATTCACCATGCTCCCGGTGACTTTCCCTCCGGTAGCAAGGGAGATGTGCTGACGGTGGAGTTCACTGTTGCAGGAATACCTTGTCTTGGTCTCAATGGTGGCCCCGCATTCAAGCATAATGAGGCTTTCTCGTTTCAAATTGCTACTGATGATCAGGAGGAGACAGATCGCTATTGGAACGCAATTGTCGGCAATAGCGGTCAAGAAAGTGCCTGCGGATGGTGCAAGGACAAATGGGGCGTTTCATGGCAAATCACGCCGCGGGTGCTTACTGAAGCTCTGTTCGTTGGAGGCGATGAAGCGAAACGTGCATTTGAAGCGATGATGGATATGAAGAAAATTGACGTTGCTGCAATCGAGGCTGCACGCCGCGGCTGAGAATGATCCACGCGCAGAAACTTGGTGTCGGTCTTTACGGATCGAGGTCCGTGGTCTCAGGACGGGCTGATGGGACTACCAGCTCCCGCTGTTTGAGGCGGTCCCTGGATATATTCAAACAGTTATAAGGCCACCGTCTGGCTTGGCTTTCATGATCCAAGCGAGCACCGAAGCGGTATCTTCGAGTATTTCTGCCTTTCGCGCAAATCCTTCGAAGGCCTGTGCATCAACGCAACGAAGTAGAGCATCAGATACCCACATTCATGGCATGATTATGCAACATATTGTCGTGCCTCGGAACCATAACCGTTTTCGCTGGTTCACCTTCCAAATGGAAGGAGGTAGCAATGACTGACCAGCGCCCATCGAACGACGTGAAGAGAACTGGCACAGAGGCCAGGCAAGGTTCATTGGGTAAACCGATATTGCTTGTATTGGTGAGCGGACTGCTTCTTACTTTGATTGCATGGGGTGGGGCCGAGTTGTTTGGCGAAAGCACTGACGACAACGCAACCGTAACTGAGCAAGAAAATCCCGCAGCCGGCCAGAACAAAGCTTTTGATCAGGCAACACCTCCGTCTGGTGACCAACCAACCTCCAATGCGCCCGCTGAAAATGCAAGACCGCAGACCGGATCTGGAGGGAGCACTCAGGTCAATCCCTCAAACGATACGCCTCAGTGAAGCTGCATAACTGGTGAAGGCTTGGAAAGGAACATTGCGTTGACAGAGAAAACGGACAAGAACGATCCTGAAAAAGATGCCAAAGGGCAGTTTGTGAAGACTCAGCATGGTGGGAGAAACGATGGGATTGTGAGTGCCAATCCACGAATTCTATCCGATAAAGAAGATGGTGACGCTACGTTCAAATCAAATGCAAAAGAGAACGAGCGTGATCGACAGGCGCCAAATAAGTAGCGTCACACAGGCGTCGTCGAGCTTCTGCCAATTGAGAACTTCGCTAAGCCGGTGAGGCGATTGCCAGAACGACAGCGATTACCAGCAATGAAGGTCCCATCCATTTGAAATGAGGTACGAGGCTTGCAAGCCACGCGTTCTTGGCGCCTTGGCTGGGAGTTGGAAAAGGAAGATAGCGAAAACCCACAGCTGTCATCCATAATCCGGCGCAAAACATAATCAACTCGTCGATATAAGCTGCAATCATGGCTCGTCCCCTTGTAAAAAAGCGATCTAACCGTGTTGCTGAATGGAAGACAAGATGGAAACGCTTGCGACTTGCGGTCTATCTTAAAGATTCGGGTAGCAGCCAATGGATGCGGCAATTGACCGGGACGTGCCTCTGCTGCCTCTCATGATATGCGATTAAGTACGAGCTTGAGTTGTTATTGCCCCGATTGATCCAGCGCATGCGGTGATGGTTGCTGCCCGGTCGTGCGGTTTTCAAGCGGGTTTATGATGATAAAGGTTGCAATTGCAATGACGGCAACTGCAGCACAAAACCAAGCTATTCTTGTTGTCATATCCGTCTCCTTTTCTACCTCGTGCCAATTTTTACCGGCACTTTGTTGCGCCGCTTTACTTTTAGTCGGTTTCAGTGGACGCCGTACGCAGGCGGTAATCTAACTGTCATATGATTTCAAGAACGTGTGCTTGGCGGTATCAAGCTTCGGTATCCATGCCGTCACATTGAACTCTGTTGGTTATATGATCTGTACGGTAGACCTCATGCCAACTTGGCGAGCCATGTATTTCGTCGACGGAATTACCTCCATAAGTGGGGAAACGACTCCTGCGAGGAAGAAGTTCCCTCAAACACACACTGCAACCCTTGGCTTAGGAAAAGGTTGTAGTAACTGGGAGGATTGATCATGGAACAGCCAGATCTTGTTTCGAAATACAGAGCTTCTCTAAAAGAAGGGGATGATGTGAAAATTCTCAAGCATGAGGTGGTATCAGGTTTCCCTAATGATGATGAGTGGGCGCATGCGAAAGTTATTTCCAGTTCGGAGGCGTCACTAACAGTGGTGTATAGAGACGGCAGGCAGGAGGTCGTCTTATGGAATTCGGGGCGCGTGCACACCCCCACCTGAAATTTGGTAAGTCAGTCAAATTCTGATCACTTTAATCGGTACCTAACGCGTTGCAGATGGCGCGCGCCTGGCCTCAAAGCGACTATCAGCGCGACGGCAGATTTCTTGCGAACTCGACTGTGCATGACCGGCGGCAAACAGGCAGGTAAGAGCTAGGCAATAGGCCAAACGCAACGCTTAGCGGGTACAGGTAATTTCATATCCTCATTACGAAGGGATATTTACTCTCATGCCTAAACAGCAAGCAGCACGGCCATGACTGCCAGCGCACCGAACAGAATCATACAGCATGTCATCCAATTGGAAATATCACCATTGTGCTTTGTGTGCCGCATCTTATCGACTCCTCCTGAGAGTGACTGACCAAATCAGTGCGTTCTCAATAATCACGTAACTGTCTTGACTTGCGCCAATGTCGTTGAGCGATGTCGTGATCCTTTTCTCCATCCGATTGCGAATGTTTGTTTCGCACTTCATTAATGGAATGGTTGTATTATAGCAATTTAATCAATCTTGTTCAATTTTTGCCGGGTACAAGCATCATCACATTCTGATGTGCGCTAGGGAATATGGCGATGCGTTGGTCATGCCGCAGAGGTTTCGATGAGTCTGGGAAAGACCATCCGCATTAATGCGCCGCGTCCGCCGTGGAAATCTGTTGGTGCGTCAAGCATTTCCAAATGACCGCCATGATCTTCGATAATCTTGTTGACGATTGCCAGCCCTAGGCCGGTACCTTTTTCTCGCGTCGTGACGTAAGGCTCAAGCAATTGATGGCGGTTTTCTGTTGGCAGTCCCTTTCCGTTGTCCAGCACTTCGACCAAGATTGAGGTGCCAGACCCTTTTGCACGGACAAGGATATGCCCCTGATCAATAATGCCCTGCTCAAGCGTTCCATCGATTGATTCAGACGCGTTCTTGAGAATGTTTCCGAAGGCTTGGCCAAGCAAGCGATTGTCGAAATTACCCAAAAGCGGCTCGTCGCTGAAATCATGTTCGAATGTGATGCGATTGTTGCTAATTTCAACCAGAAATGAAGCATCCTTCAGTACGTCTACCACGTTTGTTGTGGCGAATTGCGGTTTTGGCATTCGCGCAAAGTCCGAAAACTCATCGACCATGCGACCAATATCACCAACTTGACGAATAATAGTGTCTGTACATTGATCAAAAATTGCGCGGTCTTCAACAATAACCCTGCCATAGCGACGGCGGATGCGTTCGGCAGACAATTGGATTGGAGTAAGCGGGTTTTTGATTTCATGTGCGATACGACGGGCCACATCGGCCCAAGCAGATGAACGGTGGGCGGCTACGAGATCAGTAATGTCATCGACGGTAACGACATAAGAGGCGTTTCTGTCATCAGCATCCTCGCGCGTTATTTGAACGTTCAGCGAGCGGGCAACGCCATTGCGTGCAATACTGATCTGTCTACGGTGCGATGATCGATCATTGATACCGGCCAGAGCAAAGATTTCGCTGATCTCTGGAAATACCGAGGTGAGCTGCTGGCCAAGTGCATCAGTTACATTGATATCAAGCATGCTTTCAGCAGGGCGGTTCAAGCCTGCTATTTCGCCATTTGCGTTGACGCTGATAACACCTGCGGTCACGCCCGACAGCACCGCCTCAGTAAAACGCCTTCGCTCGTCGATTTCGTCTTTGGCAGACGTAAGATCATGGTGCTGGGTTTTTAGCTGTCCAACCATGTTGTTGAATGTTTGTGACAAGGCTCCAATGTCGCCGTCGGAGCCCTTTACAGGCACAGAGATATCAAAATTGCCGGTTGCTACCTCTTCTGCAGCGCCAATCAGCGCGCGGATCGGTTGCACGACGCGATTGGCGACCGCAATACCTGTCCAGACCGCTGTCAGCAAAAGCAACAAGGTCAGTTCGGTGTAGAGGAGTGCATAGGCAATTTGTGTATTAGATCTGTTGCTGGCAAGTAACTGATACTCCGTATTATTATCGTTCATAACACGCATATTGTTGAGGGCAGATGCATCTACGGAGCGAATTGTGTAGAGATAAAGATCGGGCAGTGCCTGGGTTTTAATAACGGCCCCGACAAGATTGGTTGCTCCTGGCGGAATCAAGACAGGACGATCACCAGCCGCACCGCTGATCGCTTTGAGTGGAACTGCCGGTAATGTCAGGTCGTTGAACAATCGTGCGCTAACGACTACTTCTCCGTTGGATTTGACCAGAGAGGCGCCCAGCAGATTATTGCGGTCGGCATCGTATGTAAGCCAATCCGAAAAAGCACCCCTGTCGAGATTGTAAAGAAGCCTCCGCTGGTCAAGCTCGATTACCATCGACAACGTTGTGGATAAAAGGCTCTGGGCATTGTCTTCCGTATAAGACTGCGCAGCCTTGATAGACATGTCGATAATCTGATTATTCTCGGGATTAATCCAAGAATTCAATCTGTTATCGAGAACTATGAGCGAAAAACAAGCAACTATGATTGACGGGATTGAGGCAATCAACGCAAAAACAATTGTGATACTGGTATGTAGGTCGCGGTTTTTCTCTTTGCTCTTGAAGAAAATCAGTTTTCTTAATGTTGCATAGGACAAATAGATCAAAATGAAGATGGATACCGCGTTCGCCGCTATGATGATCTGTGTAACAGTTTTTGTGGGCGAAATTCCTGTTATACCCATCATGACAACAAAGGACACGATAGTGGTCGCCAAGACCAGGAGCGTCATACCTAACGCACCCTTGGGTAACACTTGGTGTTTTATTGTGTTTTTGCTGCCCGGCATTCATCAGCCTCTTTGCGCCGCTCAATCAGCCAGAGCGACAAGATAGACGTTTCGATTATTGCTCCCAGCTTAACTTGTAAAGCAAGCTTCTTCTGCGACATTGCTCTACCGCAGTGAGAAAGGTTATTTCACGACACGCTCTGCCTGTCTGCCTAATGGAGAATTGCGTTGACAAGAAGAAGGATTTTGACGTTCCCCGATGCTGGTTTAAGAGCAATCGCTCACCCTGTGAAGGCGTTCGACAATCATTTGCAGGAATTGGCGAATGATCTTTTACAGACAATGCGAGCGGCACCTGGAATTGGTATTGCTGCACCTCATATCGGCGTGCTGGAACGCGTTATTGCAATTGAGGTTCCCGGAGGGGCAGAACCGTCAATTTATGTCAATCCTACAGTTGAATGGTCCTCCAGTGAAATGGCACGGCATGATGAAGGAAGCATATCAATGCCGGGTGTCATGGAGTCCATAGAACGACCTGCTGCAGTCCGGGTGCGTTATCAGGATCTGTCTGGATTGGAGAAAACACAGGCTGCAGATGGTCTTCTGGCTGTTTGCTTGCAACACGAGATCGATCAGCTCGATGGGATTTTCTGGATTTACCGACTATCCAAGTTAAGACGTGATCGAATTGTAAAGCGCTTCGAGAAGATTCGAAGTAGTATAATGGATTGATCCGCTGCTCGCTGAGTCAGTTTGAGTTTGATTCAAGACAATTCATTTACCGCCATGACCACCAGCGTCGATATCAGCATGCAAAAGCGTATTGAAGAGCAACTTTCAAATACTGTCGAGTTAAGGATGAAGCTCGAAGAAAAGCTTTTAGCTGCCAACCGTAAGCTAAAAAACCTCTCTGAACGGGATCATCTCACCAATTTGCCTAACAGGCGAAAGTTTAATTATCTTCTTAGGCAAGCATTTGGACAGGCTCACGAGGCTCGCAAAAATCTTGCTGTGATAATGGTCGATATTGACCACTTCAAAACTTATAATGATTTCTACGGACACCTCGCAGGCGACGGTTGTCTTATGCAGGTCGCTCGTAACTTGAACAAGGTTGTAAAACAGACAGGCGGATCGCTTGCACGTTTTGGTGGGGAGGAATTCGCTGCGCTCTTATTCGGCGTTCCCGAATATGACGTGATGAAAATCGCAACCCAGATGCTTGATTCCGTCACTGCATTGAATATCAAGCATGAAGCTAGTTCGAGCGGATTGGTATCTATCAGCCTGGGTATAGCAATACTTGCTGAGGACAATAAAGCGGCAATAGCTGGACCGGACGATCTTCTCAATCTGGCGGATACTGCGCTCTACCAGTCCAAGCGCAATGGACGTGGAAGAGTTAGTCTTTGGGGAGCGTTTAGCTAATTGGCTGGTGGTTTCCTCGAATTGTCTTTCGCCAAACGAGCGGTGCATTGAAGGTCTGGGATTTAACGTTTTGATCGTCAGGGGCATCACCGAGCCAGAACAAACTTGCCTCAACAATTTGATCTATCGGTTGAGCAAAGGTGGTCAACTCATAGGATGACCATCCGGCCTGCTCAATGTTGTCAAAGCCGATCAGGCATAGATCTTCTGGTATGCGAATGCCAAAGTCTTGCCTGGCGCTATCCATAAATCCGAGCGCCATCAAGTCATTGACGCAAAAAACTGCATCCGGTCGATTTAAACTGGTTAGAAGGGTATGCGCGGCACACCTGCCGCTCTCATAAACGGTATTGCCATGGCGTGTTGTTGTCGCATCAAGACCAAAGTTTGCTGCGGCAGCCAAGAAGCCCTTCTCGCGGGCCATCAGGCTTGGCGTTCCCACCTCTGAGTTGACAAACGCTAGTGAACGGCAGCCCGCGCGCAGAAAGGCGCTTACGGCTATTTTAGCCGCCTGATGATCATCGAGATTGATGTGAAAGGGCCCGCTGATGTCATCGTCGCGATTGATCAGTACAATCCTCTGCCCACTGTCGAGGCATAGTTTTGTGATCGCTTTGTCAGGAAGACCGGAGAGCAGTATGGATGCATCAGCGCGATAGTTCAATGTTTGTCGCAACGCTGCATCAACGCCGCCATCTGAGCGATCAGTGTTGATGAGCATTGATATCTTTCCGGCTTTTTGCAGCTCATAGGAGAGAGCTCGAACAAGCCTCGCGCGATATGGTGTGTCCATTTCAGACACGACGAGACAGACAATGCCGCTTTCGCTGCGCATAAGGCCTCGCGCGAGCTGATTGACGTGGTATCCGAGAATTTGAGCCGAGTTCATAACGCGTTTGCGCGTATCTTCGGAGACACTTGCACCTGGCGTAAATGCACGTGAAACTGCTGACCGCGATACACCTGCGTGTCGCGCGACGTCATTGGCGCTGACAAATGACTTGCTCAATCAGTCCTCCTTTGCACAACTTGCACGCGCTTGCGTATACTGAAAGTGCATTTATACGCAAATTTATTAGCCGTAATCAAGTTCGTTACTTGACAATGGGACTTGGCATGTGAAACTTTTGCACACGCTTGCAAAATGCGTGCGGCATGGAGGTGCCGTATTATTCAGGGAGGAATAACCATGCGATCAGTGTTCGCAATAGCTGCTGCTTTTGCCTTTGGCTTTCAGGTGATACCTGGAGAAGCGAAGGCCGCCGGAAGTCTCAATTTGATCTGCTCTGCCGATGTTGTCATCTGTGAAATGATGAAGGGCCTGTTTGAAAAGGAGAAGGGAATCTCCGTGAACATGGTGAGACTCTCGTCCGGCGAGACCTATGCCAAAATCCGCGCGGAAGCACGCAATCCCAAAACCGATATCTGGTGGGCGGGCACCGGCGATCCTCATCTTCAAGCAGCATCTGAAGGCCTGACGCAGGAGTATAAATCGCCATTGCTGGACCAGTTGCAGGATTGGGCCAAAAAACAGGCCGAAAGCGCAGGTTACAAAACAGTAGGTGTCTACGCTGGCGCGCTGGGCTGGGGATACAACACGGAAATCGTGAAGAAGAAGGGTCTCAAGGAAGCCAAATGCTGGGCTGATCTGGTCGATCCTGCCTATAAGGGGGAAATCCAGATGGCGAACCCCAATTCCTCGGGCACCGCTTATACGGCTTTGGCATCTCTCGTGCAAATTATGGGAGAAGACAAGGCATACGAATATTTGAAAGAGCTAAATGCGAATGTATCGCAGTACACCAAATCGGGTTCGGCGCCGGTAAAAGCTGCGGCGCGTGGCGAGACTGCGCTTGGTATCGTGTTTATGCATGATGCGGTGGCGCAGACATCGGAAGGTTTCCCCGTTAAGGCAGTCGCGCCATGCGAAGGGACCGGTTATGAAATAGGCTCAATGTCGATCATCAAGGGAGCTCGTAATCTTGATGAAGCCAAGCAGTGGTATGACTGGGCTCTGAGTGGTGAAGTTCAATCTCGTATGAAGGATGCAAAATCCTTCCAATTGCCATCGAACAAGACTGCAACTATTCCGCCGGAAGCTCCGAGGTTTGAAGATATCAAGCTTATTGACTACGACTTCAAGACCTATGGTGATCCTGCCAAGCGCAAAGAGTTGCTTGAGCGTTGGGACAAGGAAATCGGCGCCAGTGCCAATTGATTGTCAAATAATCTGGAGCATGCCCGAATAGAATTTTGGGCATGCACTCTCCATACTCATACAATAATGCGCGGAATGCCCTATGGAACGCAGTGACCGGAGATTGAACATAGCTCTCGGTATCGGACTTGTGGGTCTGATTCTGGTGCCTTGGTACAGAATTGAAACGGGCTTTTACGGCTTTGATTGGCTTGGCGGCTTTCCTGCTGGTGCTGCAGAGGGACCGGGGCTTGTCCAGATATTTGGCTATGGCCGCTGGACTATAGCGATCATCGCGTCAATATTTGCAATTGGCCTTTTCGCCCGCACTTTGACCGTATCGAAACTTCGTTCAAATCTGCTTGTCACTGCTGGATCTGCCGGTCTTCTATTCCTCGTTCTTCAGGGATTAGCTGTGGGCTTTGGCGGGTGGACCTGGGCGATTAGCGAGCATTTATTCGGCCCACTTTCCGACGGGCAATCATCAATGGGCGCTGGTGCAGGTCTGGTTGCTCTCTCTCTTGTGTTGATGTTCTCATTTGGGCTGGCTGAGCGAGCTGTGCTGAGGGGCGATGCCTTCGTTGTTGCATCGATCGCATTGCTCATTTTCCTCGTAGCAATCTTCGTGTTCTATCCGGTCGGAAGCATGCTCGTTGGCGCATTTCAAAGCTTTGATGGTTCATTTGAACCGTCCGGCTTCATTCGCAATATTCAAGATCCTTCAATCTGGAGTCTGGATTGTCTCGTTGGTGGAAACCGCTGTGGCATTGCATGGCGAACGTTATTGCTGGCAATATTGACGGCGTTCGGATCGACGCTTTTGGGGCTTTGTTTTGCTTTGGTTGCAACACGCACGCGTTTTCCATTCAAAAAGGGCCTTCGACTCCTGACCGTCCTTCCAATCATCACGCCACCCTTCGTAATCGGCTTGGCGCTGATCCTTCTTTTTGGCCGTGCGGGCGTTGTCACCCAGCAGTTATCAAGCCTTTTTGGAATTGAGCCGGGTCGCTGGCTGTACGGATTGACGGGGATATGGATCGCGCAGGTACTGTCGTTTACGCCGATTTCATTTCTCGTGCTCATCGGGGTGGTTGAGGGGGTAAGCCCTTCAATGGAAGAGGCTTCGCAGACCCTGCGCGCAGATCGCTGGCGCACCTTCTGGAGGGTGTCGCTACCCTTGATGAAGCCCGGTCTCGCCAATGCTTTCCTTATTGGATTCATTGAAAGCATGGCCGATTTCGGTAATCCATTGGTTCTAGGAGGCAGTCACGGTGTCCTTTCAACAGAGATATTCTTTGCTGTTGTTGGCTCGCAAAACGATCCATCACGCGCTGCGGTGCTCGCGATAATTCTACTCTTCTTCACGCTTTCAGCTTTTCTGGCACAGCGTCTGTGGCTGTCAGGCAAGAGTTTCGCGACGGTAACGGGTAAAGGCGATTCCGGCGCCCATATCGCTCTTCCGAAGTCCTTGTCGATCGGCGTTCATGCGATTGTCATTCCGTGGATCATTTTCACGCTGGTGATTTACGGAATGATCTTCTTCGGCGGTTTCGTCCGCACTTGGGGACTTGATAATACGTTGACCTTTGACCACTACCAACGTGCCTTCTCATTTACCTTCGCTGATGGAGCAATCGCTTGGACTGGCGTGGCCTGGAATTCTTTCTGGACGACAATCAAAATTGCTTTGATCGCCGCACCTCTAACAGCTGCCGTTGGCTTGCTGACAGCTTACCTGATCGTCAGGCAGCGTTTCGTCGGCAGGAATGTGTTTGAATTTGCACTTATGATGAGTTTTGCTATCCCCGGCACTGTTATCGGTATCAGCTACATTATGGCATTTAATCTGCCGCCCTTGGAAATGACTGGTACTGCCCTGATACTTGTTGCGTGCTTTGTCTTTCGCAATATGCCAGTGGGCGTGCGGGGAGGCATTGCTGCCATGAGCCAGCTAGACAAGAGTCTCGATGAAGCCTCGCTGACCTTGCGCGCAGCCAGCTTCCGGACAATTCGCAAAGTGATTTTGCCCTTGCTGCGTCCAGCAATCGTTGCGGCGCTCGTCTATTCGTTCGTTCGGGCCATCACATCGATTAGCGCGGTCATCTTCCTCGTCAGCGCCGAGTACAATATGGCGACTGCCTATATTGTCGGCCTTGTCGAAAATGGAGAGTACGGCGTGGCGATTGCTTACTCGTCCATGCTGATCATTGTCATGGTCGTTATCATCACCTGTTTCCAGCTTCTGGTTGGGGAGAGGAAATTGCGCCGCGAGAACCGTGTTGCAACTGCTTTCATACCACCCGCATCTCCAGAGAAGGCCGTGTAATGGCACCCAACCTCACAGGATCAGTCGTTTTCTCCAACGTCAAAAAACAGTTTGGCACCTTTACGGCCATCCACGATCTGTCGCTCGATATAGAGCCCGGAACGCTGGTCACTCTTCTCGGGCCATCTGGTTGTGGCAAAACAACCACTTTGCGTATGCTGGCCGGCCTTGAGCATCCAACTGCTGGACGGATCATGATTGGCGGCAAGGATGTCACCATGCTTCCCGCAAATGAGCGGGACGTGTCGATGGTGTTCCAGTCCTATGCGTTATTTCCGCATATGTCAGTTCTGGAAAACGTGGCTTACGGTCTTGAATCGTCGAAGATGAAAAAAGCAGAAGCGAGGGAGCGAGCAGAAGAGGGCCTGAACCAGGTTGGACTTGCAGGCTATGGACAGAGATTGCCTGCTGAGCTTTCCGGTGGGCAACAGCAACGCGTTGCAGTTGCCCGCGCTCTGGTGTTGGAGCCACAAGTCTTGCTGCTGGATGAGCCATTATCCAATCTTGACGCGCGGTTGCGCCGCCGCGTGCGAACGGAAATTCGCGAACTTCAGCAACGCCTTGGCTTTACTGCCGTTTATGTAACACATGATCAGGAGGAGGCCTTGGCTGTATCCGATCGCATCATCGTTATGCAGGACGGCATTGTAGCACAGCAGGGATCTCCTCGCGAACTCTATGAGGCGCCGGTGTCCTCGTTCATTGCCGATTTCATAGGCGAAGCAAATGTTGTGCCCTGTGAAGTGCTGCGAAGCGAAGGGGGGCAGGCCATCGTTCGGGTTGGAAAACTTGAACATAATGTTCCGGCACGGAGTCATTCTGCACCCGGCCCAGCCAAGCTTGCAGTAAGACCGAATGCCATCATTTTGCAGACGGCTGAGGATGCTGCGTTTCCCGGCAGGATCAAATTTGCGGCCTATCTGGGCGATCATGTGGAGTACGAAGTCGAGACAGAATCTGGCGCGCTCTTTGTCGTCGATCCGGCTGTGGATCAGCATCTTCGACCGGGTACCAATGTCAGTATCGGTTTTCATCATCGTGGCATTGCACTCATCAATAGTTGACCTACCAGTTTTTTTCAGAGGAACAGACAATGACATCTCATGCCGCCAATCTCGAGGAACGCTTTGCCTTGGCCCAGAAGATGGCAATTGAAGCCGGCGTTCTGGCGTTAAAATATTTTAATGCGCGAGAGCAGTTGATTGTCGAGACAAAAGCTGATCCTCAGGATGTCGTGTCCATTGCAGATCGGGAAGTAGAGGAGCTTATCCGGTCCCGGATTGTCGAAAGCTTCCCCGACGACGCTGTACTGGGCGAAGAATATGGCGTTAGCGTCGGCACATCTGATTATACATGGGTCATTGATCCTATTGATGGCACCAGCCCATTCGTCAACGGCATGCCCAGCTGGTGTATTTCGATCGCTGCGCTCTACGGTGAGGAAATTGCCATCGGGGTAATCTACGTTCCATGCAATGATGAGCTATACGCGTCAGCACTGGGAATGGGCGCGACCTTGAATGGAAAGGTCCTGAAGCTCAATGGTGACAGAACAATTCGCAATGCGGTTACAGGAATAGGCGCCAACCATCATGTGAGCCCGGCAAGTGTGGCTCGCATTGTGGAAAAACTGCTGGATGCAGGTGGAAACTTCATCCGCAACGGTTCCGGTGCATTGATGCTCGCCTATGTCGCGGCTGGTAGATTGGTGGGCTATTATGAACCTTACATGCATGCGTGGGATTGCATGGCTGGATATTGCCTCGTTAAAGAGGCGGGGGGCTGGCATCATCCATTTCCGGTTAAAGGCGATGGTCTTACCAAAGGTGCACCCGTACTTGCTGCAGCCACGGGCGCAGTTAGCGATCTGCGCGCCATTGCCAACCTTTGAATAGCTTGGGGTCGTTAGTTTTCCTGAATGGAAACGCCACCTTCGCCAATTTTGAGTTCAATGCCATCGGGCTTTGATTCTTTATCGTAAATGTAAAATCCCAAACCGGCGACGAGCACTATAAGGCCGCCAATGATCAGAAAAAGCATATTGCGATTCATGGATATTCCTTCCCTGCCAAAATTACAGATGGTCCGGCTGCAATACTGGCAATAGTGCCCGCCCTCAAATTCACGCTCATATCATCCATCGAGATATGTTGTTGGTCTGATACTATGTCGATGATACACTAAATATGCATAAGCATGCCTTTAAATGAGCAACTTTGCCCTCAAATTGTGCATGCTAAAAAAGTACGGTTTCCTGATGTGTGTGCCGGGCGTAGATCATTGACATATCACAGCAAATAACATCGATTAATGTTGGTGTGTGGGGCACTGGTTCTGGAAAAGCTGGATATCATGAAGTTTGTGCGAGATTTACTTTGGGCGCCGACAATCGGCCTATCTTGGCTTTGGGGGTTGGGCTTCTTTTACTCCATCCACGTCACGCTGACATATGGCTGGCTGGGTTTCTTTGGATTTGCGATAGCCAATGTCGTGGGGCTTTGGTTGTTCGGTTTTATTCTAGGACGAACCAAACGATCACCGGACCAAATTATCAAGGATATTGAGGGTCGCTATGCGGGCGTTTTCCTGCTGTTTCAAATGGCAGCGCTGGTTGTAACAATCTTCGGGTTTGTCGCCTATCTCTGGCAGCCTGTCGTTGGTGAAGGTTCGGGTCTGGGCATCGCACTTCTGCTCCTGTTTGCCTGCGCCATTGGCCACGCACTTTCCTTGCAGCAACTCAAACTGTTGCATATCGTCTATGCAATTATAGGCGTGTCTGCGGCTATTGTGCTGTACTTGGGACTTGCGGAATCATCAACTTATCCGGGCGTGCCGCTGCAAAGTTTCGATGCCCGTTTCTATGGTTTGGTTATGCCAACCCTGATTGGTTTTTTGCTTGGGCCGTGGCTGGATATACAGCATTGGCAACGTGCGGTGACTATCAAGCGTGAAGGCGGAAATGTAGGGTTAGCTTACGGAATGGGAGCCTTGCTCTTTTTCGGGTTTCTGTTTCTTAATGCACTAACTGCTTCAGCCGTGGGGCCTATTGGCAGTATTCTTTCGATTGATGGATTGCCAAGCGCACAAGGGGCAGTTTCGGCAGCTACTGTGCTGTCTGCCGAAAATGGTCAGCCTTATCTTGCTGTGGCTTTCGTGATTTGGACAACCATTGCGATGGCCTCGACCGTTGATAGCTTTTACTGCGCAACGTCGTGGTTTTTGAAGGGAAAGAACCTGCGCAGTAACAGCCCGCTGCTCGCACTGATTCCTGACAGCATTGCTTCTTCACCACTCTGGCTGCTGATTGGCGCAACATGGGTTTCCTATGCAGCTGTGCCCGCAAATTTTTCGCTGATGTACTTCATGATGCCGTTTGCGACGCTATTTGTCAGCGCATCGGCGAATCTTGTCTGTGAGGCTCTTGGGGCGAAGGCGCGCTTCGATCCTGTTTTGAGTTTCATGATTGGATGCGGCTCATCGCTGATTTTTGTAATTGGGTATATTGAACCTATTCCGGGCTTCTTGGTGATATCGCCGTTCATTGGCCTTATCGGTGCGTTGCCGGTCATCATTGAGTTGGTTGGGCCACGTTCTAAAGCCATTCCCGTGGATATTGTCGATCAACCCGTACGTATGATGACATCCACGCCGCTTATATCGACGGACAATGAGGAAACATCGCCCTCACATGGCTTCGATGGGGAGTGGTTCGTCATGCAACTCGTTCCGACCTATGATGATACCAATTCGGTCGGTAACGTATATTTCGCAAATTATGTACGCTGGGTCGGGAAAGCGCGCGAGCTATTCTTCAATGTATGCATGCCGGATTTTGATCTAGCGACGACCCGTTTTTATATTCTTACCCGTTCCTTCACGCACGATTACCGACGCGAGTCGAAAGAGTTCGAGCAGATCAGCGTCAGGATTAAGATCGCTCGCCACAATCGGAAGTTCGTGACTTTAAGCCACGAGATTCACAGCCATTCACAAGGGCTTCTCGGGCACGGCGAACAATCCTTGATGTTTGTTGATAGGGATAATTATAACCCGCTCGACATACCCGGAGACGTTATCAAGGGCTTTCTGGCCTATTGGCCAAAGGACTCGCGTCTGTCGCCCAACTATCGTCCGAAAACTATTGAGCAGTCAAAGCGGCAAGCCTGAGGCGGTCGATAAATTTGGGAGCGTTTTGATCAATTGCTCTAGCTTGCGACTTGATATCTTTCGCGATCAAATTCCAGGAGAGCGAAAGTTTTTTCCACTGGTTCCGCTGGGCTGAAAAGGAAACCCTGCACTTGATCGCAGCCCTCTTTTTGAAGGCATGCCAGTTGTTCGCGCGTCTCAACGCCTTCGGCCGTAATCTTCATACCCATGCTTGCGCCCAAACCCATGACCGCTCTGATAATTGCCAAGCTGCCACGATTGTGTGGAAGATCGCGCACAAATGACTGGTCGATTTTGATTTTGTCAAAGGGCATCTTTCGCAGATAGCTCAGACTGGAATATCCGGTACCAAAATCGTCAAGTGCTACGCTGACGCCCATAGCGCGAAATTGCCGAAGGAGTGAAATTGCGGCAACATTTGCCTCAAGGAATACGGATTCCGTTATTTCGAGTTCCAATCTGCTGGGATTGAGTTTGTTCTTTGTAAGTGCATCCCGCACAATTGAAGCAAGATCGGAATGGCGAAACTGAATCGCTGAGATATTGATTGCAACATGGATATCTGCAGGCCAATCAACTGCCGTTCGGCACGCCTCCTGAATGATCCATTCTCCCAGTGGAATTATATTGCCGGTTTCTTCTGCTATGGGAATGAAGACCGTTGGCGAAATAAATCCGTGAACGGGATGCTTCCACCGCAAAAGCGTTTCGAAACCGACGGTCTTGAGCGTTGAAGCAGAGACGATCGGTTGGAAATGCAAGATGAATTCGTTGCGGGCCAAAGCACCGCGCAGGTCCATGGCAAGTGCACGTTTGGCTTCTATACGTGCATCCATTTCAACTTCGTAGAACCGGTAGCTGTTACGGCCCTCATTCTTGGTGCGATAAAGTGCCAAGTCTGCACAGCGCATAATGTCTGTGACGCTGTCAACCGGTGCTATCGCAATGCCAACACTGATATGGATGTTGATCTGGATGCCATCGATCCAAAATGGTTGGGAAATATTGTGCACCAGCTGATGGGCAAGTTCCGTT
Source organism: Phyllobacterium sp. K27 (assembly GCF_054796155.1). Lineage (NCBI taxonomy): Bacteria > Pseudomonadati > Pseudomonadota > Alphaproteobacteria > Hyphomicrobiales > Phyllobacteriaceae > Phyllobacterium > Phyllobacterium sp. K27. The sequence continues at coordinate 1,589,777 of NZ_CM139240.1, forward strand.
GCTACAGCATGGTCGGCACCATTTGCCAATATTGCAAACTCATCCCCTGACAAACGAGCAACAGTGTAGGTGGATGGCGAACTGCTCCGGAGACGATCGGCGACCTGTTTCAACAATTGATCGCCAATGCCGTGGCCGAAACTGTCATTAACGGTCTTGAATTCATCAAGATCAATACAAAATACGGCGAAGCTGCGAAGGCCGTGTTCCAGATTCTTTGTTGCTTCACTCAGCTGATCATTGAACAACGTGCGGTTAGGCAGGTCGGTCAACACGTCGTAGCGCGCCAGATAAGACAACTGGTCTTCGGATTGTTTTGCTGCAGTTACGTCTGATCCAACGCCGCGATATCCAACAAATTGGCCGGCATTATCGAAAATTGGTTTGCCGGTAAGAGACCACCACCGCGTCTCCCCCTTGATGTTCACGGGTAGGATATGGTCGCGGAAAGTTGCACGGTTCTCGATAGCCTGCCAGATCGAACCGACTTTTATCGCGGCATCTGCATGTGATTGGTCTATCTTGAAAAGCTGCGCGAAAGGCATGCCCTGCAGCTCACGCATAGCTTTTGCAGAAATCTGAGCAAGGCGTGGCGATGTATGCTGCAGTTTCAGATCGGCATCAGTCTCCCAGATCCAGTCACTGGCATTTTCCTCGAAATCATAGAGTAGCAAGCTGATAACTTCTTTTTGCTGTTCCACCTTAATTTGATCGAGCGTTCTCATAACGATAAGATTGCTCATGTGAACAATTGTGAACAGAATGAAGAGCGCGTAAAACGCCAGCAAAATTGCGATGAAAAGGAAAAAATCTTCGCCAGTAGAGGCCAGCGCAAAGAAGGAGCCGGTAATGATCGTACCCGAATACGCGATTGCTGCCAGGGGCACGACCGCTACACCAATGCCCGTCGCCATCAGACCTGCTGCTGTACAGGCTATCAAAAGCCGATGGTATGCATCAGCATTCAAGAAAAGCATCAAGGGTATGCTTCCAAGACAAATACCATAAAGGGCAGATACAATGATCAGGTATTTTATGGCGTCAAAGCCCAGCTCCTTTACCTTCGGAACATTATACCATTGCCAGCAGGCCAGCAGGGAAACAGCGGTCATGAAAGCCACGACTGTCGCTAGACCAGCCAGATAGGGGCGGGGACCGAGGTCCCAAAAAACGTAAGTGACAACGAACACAACACACATCGCCACGAGAACCGTGAAAGGTGCCAACCTAAGCGCGACGTCCATCTGCTCCGCGTAAACGCGGCGTTTGACAACGGGGTTTATGTTTCCGCGCATGCCGAACATCGATCGGACAGCGTCAAAAGTATGAAAGCTTGACAGTCGCACGCGGAGCCTCGGCAATACAAAAACGGATCAGTCAGTTCTAACTGTTTTGAGTTCTGTATTCGTTAAAATGAATCACTTTCTCTATATTAGTTACCAATGTCTTTAAGTCTGAAAAACCTAGACATTTGAGGTTGGATGTCAAGTGAAACATATTTATCAGTCGATTGGCTCTAATTGTGAACTGCATTAAGTTTACAGGAAATTAAGCCGTAAGTATTTGTATATACTTTCAGCACAAAGTATAGTCATTATATAGTTTGCGCTTTTTTGACTGCTTGATATGCACGGTGTTTTCAGTGACTGGCGTTCGTTGAACCATGCGAAGGGCCAAATCAAAATTCCGAGATTCAAATATTTGGCGTGGTATTAAGAATTGCGGTTAGTAAGCCGGGAAATACATTGTCCAGGTCCTGTGATCGAAGCTCGTTCATATGCGACGTGCCTTCATTACGAGTTTTCACTACGCCGGACTCTCGCAGAATACGGAAATGATGGGACATACTGGATTTGGGGCGGCCGCCATCAAGCGCGGCACAGGTCGCTTCGCCATCGCGGGCCAACTGCCGGACGATTGAAAGTCTGACAGGATCGCTCAAGGCATGAAGAACTGACTCGAGCCTGATATCTGATGGTGAAGGGTGCACAAACTGTCTCATGGGGCTTGGGTAGCACAAAATTTTGTGTATTGCTATTGTTCGAATAATATCGAACAAACGAACAATAGCAATTACTGGAGAATAGCGCATGACCACTCTTTTCGAACCTTACACTCTCAAGGGCGTCACCTTACGCAACCGCATAGCAGTATCACCCATGTGCCAGTATTCTGCTGTTGATGGTGTAATCAACGATTGGCACCAAATTCATTTAGGGGGACTGGCTAGAGGGGGCACCGGTCTCGTGATAGTGGAGGCCACGGCTGTGTCCCCTGAAGGGCGGATCACTCCCGCTTGCGTTGGATTATGGAATGAGGAACAGGCGGCAGAACTGGCCAAAGCCGTCAAGACGATCAAAGCGGCGGGAGCAGTTGCGGGAATACAGATCGGACATGCCGGGCGTAAGGCGAGTGCTAATCGTCCATGGGAAGGTGACGATCACATCGCTGCTGATGACCCACGCAGTTGGGAAACCATAGCTCCTTCTTCGATTGCTTATGGAGGTGGCTTGCCAAAAATTCCTCGTGAAATGACAATTGCCGATATAGAGCGGGTAAAGCAGGCCTTTGTAGACAGTGCAAAACGCGCGTTGGCCAGTGGCTTTGAGTGGTTGGAACTGCATTTTGCGCATGGCTATCTTGGCCAAAGCTTTTTGTCCAAACATTCTAATCAGCGCACAGACGAGTATGGCGGCAGTTTCGAGAACCGCTCGCGTTTTCTTCGTGAAACGCTTCAGGCGGTACGCGCAGTCTGGCCACAACATTTGCCCCTTGCCATGCGCCTTGGCGTCATCGAATATGATGGCAATGATGAAGATACGGTAAGGGAAGCAATTGAACTGATAAAGTTGCTGAAGGCTGATGGGCTGGATTTTATCGATGTCAGCATGGGATTCTCCACTGGCAAAGCCAATATCCCTTGGGGTCCTGCGTTTCTTGGTCCTCTTGCAGCGCGTGTTAGGAATGAGACAGGCCTGCCAGCATCAACATCATGGTACATCAGCACCCCGCAACAGGCGGAAGGTCTCTTGCAGGATGGATCGGTGGATCTTGTGATGCTCGGTCGCCCTCTGCTTGATGAGCCCCATTGGCCTTATCGTGCCGCGAAAGAATTAGGCGTTGAAAAGCCATCATGGATTCTCCCGCCACCATATGCTCATTGGTTGGAGCGATATCGCGCGGCAGCATAATAAAATTGGACGAGGTTCTAATTGGCTACCATAGCCAGAATCTTTAGAACGAGATTCCGGCTGTGGCGAAGATTGAGAAATATACTGCGTGTCAGTTCTAGCGCGCGTCACTTATGTTGTTGGCAACAGCAGGTCTTTGCCATCAACAATCCGAAGCTGAAATGTTCATGTCTGTTGTCAAGGTCTATCGAAAATCGCGGATGGTCTGTATAGACGGTCGCAAACAGGCAACAGGGCGGTTGTGCGAGCGCCGCGGATGAACATGGCAGTTATGAATAAAATAGAAAAAGGCCTTCTCGATCCGTCGCCAAGCGACGGATCGAGAGCTAAGCCTATGGTTGAATTCCAACGAGTCTCGAAACGATTTAGTGCCGGTAGCAGCGGGGCGGAGGTTGTTGCGCTGGATGATGTAGACCTTGTCGTTCCCCGCGGCTCCGTGACGGGCATCATCGGTCGCTCGGGAGCAGGTAAGTCAACACTTATCCGTCTGGTTAATGGCCTTGAAAAACCAACATCCGGTCATGTTCTCGTTGATGGGACAGATGTTGCGGGGTTGGGCGAAAAGAATTTGCGCTCCGTACGTCGCTCGATTGGCATGATTTTCCAGCACTTTAATCTTTTATCGTCCAGAACGGCCTTCGATAATATTGCTCTACCCTTGGAAATTGCTGGTGTCGACAAACAGGCAATAGAGAAGAGGGTTACTCCTCTGCTCGATCTGGTCGGGCTTTCCGACAAGCGTAATCGTTATCCGTCGGAACTGTCCGGCGGTCAAAAACAACGAATCGGCATCGCACGTGCCTTGGCGACGGAACCAAAATTGTTGCTTTCGGATGAGGCTACATCGGCGCTCGATCCGGAAACAACACGGTCAATCCTAGCACTCCTCCAAAAAATCAATCGTGAGCTTGGGCTAACCGTTCTCCTAATCACCCACGAAATGGAAGTGATTAAGACGATTGCGCATCATGTAGCGGTTATTGATGGTGGCCGGATCGTTGAACAGGGGCCGACTTTCGACGTGTTTACCGGACACAAGCATGAGACGACGCGGGCACTTCTGGGCGGTCTGGCCGGCATGTATCTCCCGGAGTTCCTTACCAGCCGCATGACTAACGTTGCCGCATCTGGTTCGCGTACAATCTTGCGGGTCATCTTTAAAGGTGAGAATGCAACAGAACCCATGCTTGCACGGCTTGGCAGTGACCTTGGCATAGAGGTCAATATCATGGCTGGAGCGGTCGATGAAATTGCAGGTAGGCCTTTCGGTATGCTGGTTGTTTCTCTGTCAGCTGACATGGAAAAGATAGAGTTGGCGCGCAATTTCCTCGCCGAGCATGGTCTGTCGTCGGAGGTGTTGGGTTATGTCCGCTGATATTCTGGCGCTGTTGTTCAAAGCAACCGGGCAAACACTTTACATGGTTGCTGTGGCAGGTCTGATTGGATCGCTATTTGGCATTCCACTGGGAGTTTTTCTGGCGACGAGCGGGCGCGGTGAACTCTTTCCTGCTCCTTCAATAAACAAAGTGTTGGGACTTATCGTCAACGCTACTCGATCCACGCCGTTTATCATTCTGGTTGTTGCCATTATTCCTTTCACAAGGGCTATTGCCGGTACATCCATCGGAACGACGGCCGCGATTGTCCCGCTGACAATTGCAACCATACCCTTCATTGCTCGCTTGGTCGAAACAGCAATCCGTGAAGTCGACCCCGGTCTCATTGAAGCTGCACGTGCCATGGGCGCAAGCCCGATGCAGATCGTTTTCAAGGTTTTGCTCGCCGAAGCCCGGCCTGGTATCGCTTCGGCTTTAACGCTTACGATCGTCAGTCTCATCGGCTATGCAGCCATGGTCGGCGCAATCGGCGGTGGCGGACTTGGCGATCTTGGTATCCGTTACGGTTACCAACGTTTCATGCCGGATGTGATGGCCATCGTAGTGGTCGTCCTCATCGTTCTTGTGCAGTTGGTGCAGAGCGCGGGTGATCGGCTGGCTCGGCAGTTCGACAAGCGTAATCGACCAAAATAATCATCATAAACAGGAGTACAAAATGCTGAAGAAGATACTTGGCGTTGCCGTTCTGGTAGCAAGCCTTAGCGCGACTGTGGCCTTTGCCGAAACAATCAAAATCGGCGTGACGCCGGGTGAGCACGCGCAGATCTTGGAAAAGGTTGCGGAAGTTGCCAAGCCAAAGGGGCTTGATATCGAAATACTTGAGTTCTCAGATTATGTCGTACCAAATCAGGCGTTGAATGATGGCGAACTGGATGCCAACTCGTTTCAGCACAAGCCATATCTCGACAACCAGATTGCAGATCGCAAATTCGATCTCGTCGATGTTGCCTATACCGTCAACTTTCCCATGGGCATCTATTCCAAAAAAGTGAAGAGTTTCGACGAGTTGGCGGACGGGGCTACGATTGCGATTCCGAATGATCCGACAAATGGCGGACGCGCCTTGCTTATTCTGGCTGACAAGGGTGCAATCAAGCTGAAAGACGGTGTTGGCTTGAAAGTTACCCCGGCCGACGTGACAGAGAACTCAAAGAATTTCAAATTTGTCGAGCTTGATGCAGCCCAATTGCCGCGTTCGATCGACGATGTTGATGCCGCCGCAATCAATACCAATTACGCGCTCGAAGCTGGCCTTAATCCGATGACGGATACGATCCTGAAGGAAGGTGAAAAGGCACCCTATATCAATCTTATTGCAGTTCGCACCGCCGATAAAGATAAGCCTTGGGTGAAAACATTGGTTGAGTCCTACCATTCAGAGCCGGTAAAGCAGTTTATCCTGGACAAGTATAAGGGCGCTGCCGTTCCAAGCTGGTAATCGATATTATCAGCCGAAATGAAAAAACTCCCCCAGCGATTGGGGGAGTTTTTGCATTTAGATCGCCGTACGTCCTCACGGACGCAAGATGGCGATCTATCCTTTTGTTTTAGCATCGGATTACCCGAAAACCGGGTTCCACTTTTCGATCCGATGCCCTAGATACGCTTTCCTGCCTCGTTGAAGAGGTGCAGCTTTTCCTTGGGAATAATCACGCGCAGATGATCGTCAGTCTGTGAAGTCGAGCGTCCGGAGACGCGCACGACGACACGCTCCCCGCCAATAATACCATAGACATAGCTCTCGGCACCAACAGGTTCGACACCGAGCACTTTCAGATCAAGCGCCAACCCACCTATATGGGTGTCTGTCCCGGCGGATACTTCCAAATCCTCAGGACGAAAGCCGATAACGGCGCCGGATGCGGGAACTACCAGACCCTGCGCGCCAATACGCGTGCCGTCCTTGAGGATGAGTCCTGATCCGTCAGCCGTAACGGGAACGAGGTTCATGGGAGGTGCGCCAATGAAACTTGCAACGAAGGTGCTTGCGGGTTTCTCATATATATCCAGCGGCGCGCCAATCTGCTCCACGACACCGCCATTCATGACAACAAGTATATCTGCAAGGGTCATTGCTTCGAGTTGATCGTGCGTAACGTAAACGCTGGTGACGCCTAGCTGACGTTGCAGGTTTTTGATTTCCACCCGCATCTGGCCGCGCAGTTTTGCATCCAGATTGGAAAGCGGCTCGTCAAAGAGGAACACTTTCGGGCTGCGTACGATGGCGCGCCCCATTGCAACACGCTGGCGCTGACCACCTGAAAGCTCTTTTGGTCGCCGCTCCAGAAGTTGAGTCAATTCAAGGATTTGCGCGGCCTCTCTCACACGCTTGTCGATCTCGTCTTTAGGCATGCCACGGTTACGCAATCCATAGGCCATATTATCGTAGACCTTCATATGTGGATAAAGCGCGTAGTTCTGGAAAACCATGGCAATGTCCCTTTCGGCAGGACCCAGGTTATTCACGACTGTACTATCGATCTTGACAGTGCCGTCCGTAATGGATTCCAAGCCAGCGATCATTCGAAGGAGGGTGGATTTCCCGCAACCGGAAGGGCCGACCAGCACGCAAAGTGCTCCATCATTGATGGAAATATTGACGCCCTTTACCGCTTCAACAGAGCTTCCATAGACCTTGCGGACATCGGTTAGTTCTACACTTGCCATATTATTTCTCCGTTTCAACCAGTCCGCGCACAAACCAGCGTTGCATTAGAACAACGACCAGAATTGGTGGCACGATGGCAAGAATGCAGGTGACCATCACCAGATGCCATTGCGTGGTGGCGTCGGTGAAGTCGATCATTTTGCGCAAACCAATGACGATCGTTGCCATGTCGTTGCGATTGGTCATAAGCAATGGCCAGAGGTACTGGGTCCAGCCATAGATAAAGAGGATGACGAAAAGGGCAGCGATGTTGGTCTTCGATAATGGCAGGAGAATATCCTTGAAGAATCGCCACGGACCGGCCCCATCAACGCGGGCTGCCTCAACCAATTCACCCGGAATTGTCATGAAGAATTGTCTGAATAATAGCGTTGCTGTAGCCGACGCCATCAACGGAAGAATAAGGCCCGTATAGGTATCGATCAGACCAAGGTCGACCATGATTTTGTAGGTAGGCAGAATGCGAACTTCGACCGGCAACATTAACGTTATGAAGATGAACCAGAAAAAGAACATGCGGCCCGGAAAGCGAAAGAAGACAATCGCATATGCAGACAGAATCGAGATGATGATTTTGCCGATGGCAATGCCGAGCGCCATGACCAGTGTGTTGAGCAAAAGGCGATCAACACCAACGCCGCCGATCTTGCTGATGCCGCCAAACAGGGCAGTGGAATAATTCTCCCAGAAATGACCTCCGGGAAGCAGGGATAGCGGGGGACGAATAATGTCCTGCAATGTCTGCGTCGAAGCGACAAAGGTGTAGTAGATCGGGAAGGCAACGATCAAAATGCCACTTATCAGGATGATATGGGCAATGATGCGACTGATGGGGTTGTTTTGAATCATGATCCGGTTCCCCTCAGCCGTAATGGACTTTGCGCTCGACATAGCGGAATTGAACCGCAGTCATAGCTATGACAATCACCATCAGAATAACGGACTGTGCCGCTGAGTCTCCGAGGATCAAGTTGACGAAACCATCATTGTAAACCTTGTAAACCAAGGTTTCGGTTGCCTTGCCCGGGCCACCGCCTGTAACGGCGTGAATAATGCCGAACGTGTCGAAGAATGCGTAAACGGTATTCACGACCAGCAGGAAGAATGTCGTTGGTGCAAGCAGCGGAAAAATAATCGTCCAAAAGCGTTTGGTTTCTCCCGCACCATCAATAGCCGCAGCTTCGATCAGCGATTTGGGGATGGACTGTAGCCCAGCGACGAAGAACAGAAAATTGTAACTGATCTGTTTCCAGGAAGCAGCTGCCACGACAAGCACCATTGCCTGATCACTGTTGAGCAGCGGATCCCAATTATAGCCGGTCGAGCGAAGCAGATAGGCCAATGTACCCATTGAAGGGTTGAAGAGAAACAGCCAGAGCATGCCAGCAATCGCGGGAGCGACAGCATATGGCCAGATGAGGAGTGTGCGATAGACACCTTTGCCGCGGATGACCTTGTCGGCCATTACGGCAAGCAGCAGTGCGAAAGCCATGGCAATCAAAGCGGTGGCAATTGAGAATATTACGGTCACCTGAAGTGAGTTCAAGTAATTGGGATCGTTCAAAACGCGCTTGAAATTGGCTAATCCGACAAATTGTGTCGACAGTCCAAACGGGTCTTCCCTTAATACAGATTGCTGTATGGCCTGCGATGCGGGCCAGTAAAAGAAGATCGCAGTGATTGCCAGTTGAGGCGCTAATAGAAGATAGGGCAGCAGTTTATTCGGAAAGGTGACACGAGTGGAAGATGCCATTAACGCCTCGCTTAAACAAATCCCGCCCGTATGAGATTATACGGGCGGGTATTTTTGACGGCTTGATTACTGACCGATGGCCTGCTTGATTGCTGCATTGCCGCGCTCGACGATCTTATCGAGGGTCTCTTGGGCAGTTTGCTTGCCAGCAAGCATGTTTTCATACTCTTCGTTCTGGATATCGCGAACCTGAGGCAGGTTGACGAGGCGAACACCTTTGGAGTTTTCCGTCGGTGCCTTGCCCATCATCTGTTTGATTGGAATTTCGCGAGCAGGGTTCTTTTCATAGAAACCGGATTTCTTCGTGTCCTCATAGGCTGCCAGCGTAACCGGAAGATAGCCTGATACCTGATGGAGTTTCGACTGGATTTCAGTCTTGGAGAGGAAGTCAAAGAAAGCGGCTATGCCCTTATACTTCTCGTCGGTTTTTCCGGCAAATACCCAAAGGCTTGCACCGCCCGGTATAGTGTTTTGTGGCGCATTCTTTGCTTCCGGTTCATAGGGAAGCTGACCTGTGCCAAAATTCATGCCTGACTTTACGATATCGCCAAGTCCACCTGAGGATTCGTTCAAAATGCCGCATTCGCCCGACAGGAACAATTGCTTAGCCTCGGACGCACGACCGCCATAACGGAAAGTTCCATCTTTGGCGAGGTCGGCCAGCGCTTGAAAATGCTTGACAAAGATAGGTGCATTGATTTTTAGCTCGACATCCGTTCCGGCGATGCCGTTTTCGTTGCTGCCCCAGCTAAGGTCATTCCATGCCGCAAAGTTTTCAGTCTGAATCCATGTCATCCATGTGGAAGTAAAGCCACAATTGGCGGCGCCACTTGTTTTGATCTTCTTTGCTGCTTCCCAAACCTCGGGCCAAGTCTTCGGCGGTGTGTTTTCGTCCAGGCCAGCCTTCTTGAAGACATCTTTATTATAATAAAGGATGGGAGAAGAGCTGTTATATGGGAATGACAGCATGGTGCCGTCTGGCTTCGAATAATAGGCAACAATCCCTGGCAGATAGAGGCTCTTGTCGAATTTTGCCTCACCCATCGACAGGATGTCGGCAACCGGCTTGACCGCGCCTTCTGCACCCATCATGACGCCCGTGCCAGCATCAAAAACTTGAAGAATATCCGGAGCCTGTTTGGCGCGGAACGCTGCAATGCCAGCATTGAGTGCTTCCGGATATGTGCCCTTGAATACAGGTACGACCTTATATTCGCTCTGACCTTCGTTGAACTCTTTGGCCAAGGTCTCGACAACTTCATTATTGGCACCTGTCATGGCGTGCCACCAGCTAATTTCGGTAACAGCGAAAGATGCGGTCGATGAGGCCAGCAAAATGCCGAAGGCCACGGTGAATTTGGTGCCGTGATTAATCATTGTAGTCTCCCATGGTGAGGCGTCGTCTTTAGCGCGCTTGGGCTAAGTATCCTCATTATGTGACAGAGAAACAACAGTTTTTTGACTTTAGTCTAACAAGGCATGTGTAGTCCTGTGGAAAAATGCTCAGCTGTTCATTTTTTTAAGTCTCAAATGAGCGTTACACCTGCTTTGCGCATCTTGATTGTCATCGCTGCCAGCGAGCCACCAAGATCGATTGCGCGGCAGGCGTCCAGTAGGACCTCTGCGGTAAAACCCTGTGCGACGGCGTCAAGTGCCGAGTAGGCGACACAATAATCGGTGGCTAACCCGACAAGTGTCACATGAGTGATCCCACGTTCTCTCAGATAACCAGCAAGGCCGGTTGGCGTCGCATGGTCGTTTTCATAAAATGCCGAATAACTGTCGATGTGCGGGCGAAAACCTTTGCGGATAATCATCTGGGCCTTAGTCCACTCCAGATCAGGATGAAAATCGGCGCCGGTTGTGCCCTGCACGCAATGGTCCGGCCAAAGAGTCTGTTCGCCATAAGGCATAGCAATGGTTTCAAAGGGTGCTTTGTCAGGATGGCTTGAGGCAAAGCTCGAATGAGCAGATGTATGCCAGTCCTGCGTCAGGATGACTCTGTCAAAACGAAGTATCAGCTTATTGATGATTGGGACGATCTCCTTACCACCGGACACAGCTAAGGCACCGCCTTCGCAAAAATCGTTCTGAACATCGATAACGATTAATGCGTCCTTGGCCATGATGAAATCTCCTGCGGAATGAGGAGAGTCTATGGTCAATTACGCTCGGACGTCAACGCGCATAGTGGACGTCGCCACTAATCCAGACATGATCCACATCAAGATTTTCATTCAGATGGACAATGTTCGCCACATAACCCGACAAGAGGCGACCATGAATATGGTCAATACGAATGCTTTGGGCAGGATAAAGCGAGGCCATACGCAGTGCTTCATCGAGTGTAAGTCCCAATTGCTGATGCACAAAGCGAACGGCCGAAATCATATCAAGATCCGCACCGGCAAGAGTGCCGTCATCAAGAGTCAGGCGGCCACCAGCGCGTGTTATGGTCCTGCCATTCAAAGTAAATGATGTAATATCTGTGCCTATTGTAGACATCGCATCGGTCACCAGGAAAATCTTGCCAGGGCCTTGTTTGGCGCGGAGCGCAATCGACATGGAGGTTTTGTCAACGTGAAAGCCATCGGCAATCAGACCGGCTGACAATTCTCCTGATTGCAAAGTTGCGCCGACAACACCCGGGCTGCGATGGCCGAGTTGGCTCATTGCGTTAAAAAGATGTGTGACCATTGATGCGCCAGCATCGCGCGCAGCAAGAGCTGTTTCATATGATGCACCGCTGTGACCAAGGCTGACGATAACACCCGCGTTGACCATTGCCTTGATCTTTTCCGGTGGAACCGTTTCCGGGGCGACGGTGGTGAGAAGTACCGGTATCTCCTGAACGGCTTCGATAATTGTAATCAGATCCGCATCGTCCATAGGCCGGATCAGCTGAGGATCATGCGTACCCTTGTGGCTAACAGACAGATGGGGACCTTCAAGATGCAGTCCGATGAAGCCTGCCACTTTTTCCTGTGCCGCCGCCTTACTAGCGGCGATAGCCGCAGCCGTGATTTCAGGCGTATCGGTGATAAGCGTTGGGAGCAGCGCAGTGGTGCCAAAAGAAAAATGTGCGTCGCAGATGGTACGGATAGTGTCGATACTTGGTCCGTCATTGAGCAACACACCACCGCCACCGTTTACCTGAATATCGATGAACCCGGGCACGAGTTTTCCACCGTTCATCTCGACCCGGCGGACATACGCAGCCAGAGCACTTGCATCTTCGATACCTTTGATTACGCCGTGCTCCACGACCAACGCGGAGTTTTGGTGCCAATTCTCGCCATCAAAAATGGCGGCGCCGGTAATCGCGTAGACGGTACTCATATGGTCTCCGTCACTTTTCGCAAGTGAGGTGGTTCATCCGGATTAAATCCACGGCTGCGCGCAAACCCTTCTACAAATGCGTAAAATGAAACGAGTAGTGCGAGTGGATCGGTGAGTGGGTGCGATGTGGCAACGAAAGGCAGGGCTGTAGCCTTGGAGGTTCTGTTTGATGTCAGGAAAACCGCTGCACCCTGGTCGGCAAGGCGGTCAGCAGCATCGATGAGCGATGCTTCGGCTGCATCCCTTGCAGCAAGCACCAAAATAGGGAAGCCCTTGCCGACGATCGCCTTTGGCCCATGCATTACTTCTGCTGCGCTGTATGATTCCGCATGGATGCCACTGGTTTCTTTGAATTTCAGGGCAATCTCATTGGAAATAGCGAGCGAAGGTCCGCGTCCAAGAATAAAAAGCGAATTCTCATTTTCCAGTGCCGCGGCAAATGGTGACCAGTCGCATGTCACGGCCTTTGCCATAGCTGCAGGGAGATCATCTATGGCAGCAAGCAGCTTTTGATCATTGGTCCAGTGCCCGATCAAGGCAAGACCCGCTACCGCTGAACTCACAAAGGATTTTGTCGCTGCAACGCTACGCTCCGGGCCAGCAAGAATGTCAATGGGGAGATCACTTGCGTAAGCAAGATCGGAGTCGATGGCATTTGTTATCGCAATCGTCAGTGCGCCGCTTTCGCGCGCTGCCTTTGTCATGCTGACAATATCGGGGCTTTTGCCGGATTGTGAGATGGATAAGGTGGCCGCACTACCAAGCTTCAAGGTTACGCCGTAAATGGAAGAGACCGATGGACCAAGTGATGCAACAGGAATACCCGCCGTTAACTCGCTGGAGTATTTGAGGAAAGCCGTGACATGATCCGATGAGCCTCGTGCAATGGATGCAAGAAATGGCGGGTTCTTTTCGCGTAGCTTTGCACCGGCAGCGGCAAGAGTAACACGAGAGCTATCCAGAAAACGCATAGTCACGTCAGGAATCGAGAGAATTTCTTCCCGCATCAATGTTGTCTTGCTCAAAGTACTGCTCCTGATATTTCCGAACTGTCGCCGAGTTTCAACTCTGCGACAAATTCATAGGCATCTGCGCGATAAATGGACCGGGTGAACTCAATCACTTTTCCGGAATCGAGGTAGGAGATTCGTTCAATGTTCAAACTGGCTGATCCGGTAGGAACCTGAAGCAATTTTGCGTCATTCTCTTTCAGAATTGCTGCTGAGATGCGCTGTATCGCGCGAACGGGGCGATTGCCGTTGGCAGCCAACACCGCATAAAGCGATAGAGTGACCAGTTCTGGACTGGGCAGAACATGCACTGACAAAGCCGCTCGTTCGATGGCCATAGGGGTATCATTGGCAACACGCAGACGGCTGATCCGTGAAACCCTTTCGCCTGACGTTAAACCTAGCGTCACCATTTCCTCAGGAGATGGCGCATAAATACCACGATCAAGCCAGGTCGATCGAACAATCATGCCGCGACGAGCCATATCTTCCGTAAACGAGGTTAGATGTGTCAATGATTGCTCGACCCGGGCAGAGCGAGGCGCGACGAATGTGCCAGAGCCGTGACGCTGTATAAGCAAGCCATCATTGACGAGACCCTGCACTGCCTTGCGAACTGTTACGCGCGAAATATCGGCAATTGCGGCAAGTTCGCGTTCTGGCGGCAACGCGTCTCCGGGTTTGAGCAAGCCATCAAGTACGGCATTTTCAATTAGCCGCTGCAATTTTACATAAAGAGGACCGCCTGCAATCGATCCGTCATTGAGGGTTGGGAGAATATCGATCAGGCCGTCAGACATGAATGTGCTCCACCGGCTTTGAGGCGAAATTCAAAACTGCAAGCTGTACGGCGCCGGTCAAAGCGTCGTTCAGTGGTTTTTGCAGCTTTTCCTGGTAACGAGCTGACAGGCGCTTTTCATAAAGCGGACCAAGCCCGCCAAGAAGGGAAAGTCGTGTCTGACATGCTGACATGATAGCATCAAGTCCCTGCTCAATCTGATCAATAGCAGTTTGCAAGAGAGCAAGAGCAACCGCATCTTCTTTAGCGGCGTAATCGAATATCATCGGCACGAGCGCCCCGAAGTCACTCGGAGATGCAGAATGTGCAAATTGCACAATCTTATGCGGATTGTTTCCATAGCGCTGCATGACTGCTTGTGTGAGCGCGGAGGCAGGGTGGAAACGATCATAGGCCAATAGCGCTTCCTCAAGGAGATGTCGGCCCAAGCGTGCGCCGCCTCCCAGATCACCGACCTTGAATCCCCATCCACCGGCGAACCGCACGTCATCTCCCGTGCGTGTAATGAAGACCGACCCAGTTCCCAGAATAACAACAGTGCCGTCATTATTGCCGATTGCGCCTTGAAGCGCGATCAGGCCATCGGAGAGCACCATTGCGTTCTTGAATGGGAGCGAGGCTTTGAGGCTTGCAGCATTGTCTCCAACATTTGCCCCGGCTAGCCCAAGAACTGCCGATGAGGAACTGATCAATGACTTGTCAATGCCAGCGCTGGCGAATGCCGCTTCGGTGGCATCAAGTATATTGTGCCGCGCCGCATTCATATCAGTCATTATATTGGCTGAGCCGCTCTTGCCCATACCAAGGATACGACCGTCCAGAGTGGCCAACGCCGCTCTGCAACCAGTGCCACCACCATCGATTCCCAAGAGATAAGTCACGACAAATTGCCCTCCACGAATAGAATACCAATAAAGTACCAATAGCCAAGCGTTAATTTACGCGTTTGGGAATTTTCCTATAATATGTTGTTATATATACGTAAAATTAGCTATGGGTAAATGACCGTAGGATTTCTTTAAGATTCACTGGACAAGTGGTATTTTTTTGGCATTAATTATAAAAACGAGGAGAGCAGAGTGGAACCTAGCCGCACCGAGCAACGCAACGACAGGGCGACCGGTCTTGACGAAAAGTCACCGGACGTTGTTTTACGCTTGTTGCTGGATGCGCAAATCGCTGCTGCACAAGCTGTCTCCAATGAATTGGGCTCGATCGGTGAGGCCGCACGGATCGCTGCTGAAACAATCGCTGGCGGCGGTAAGTTGGTTTATGCAGCCGCTGGAAGCTCAGGCCTTATGGCTTTGGCCGATGCGCTGGAAATTCCCGGCACATATGGCATCGCGCCTGAAAAGATTGTCATTCTGATCGCCGGTGGCATTGCCAGCCTTAATCGTCTTGCCGGAACCTATGAAGATGATGTCAGTCAAGCAGCGAAGGATATTGCAGATGCAGGCTTGGGCGAGGGCGATTGCCTGATAACCGTTTCGGCAAGCGGTACGACGCCTTACGCTCTGGCAGCAATCGATGAGGCCAAGAGACGCAGACTTAGAACCATTTCGATTGCCAATAATCGCGATGTGCCGATCTTTGACGGTGTTGATGTTGCCATTGCGCTAGAGACTCCGGCGGAAATGGTCGCTGGCTCCACGCGCATGGGGGCTGGAACGGCCCAAAAAATCGCGCTCAATCTATTGTCTACTTTGATGGCGATCCATCTTGGACACGTACATGACGGCTACATGGTCAATCTGGTCGCGGATAATATCAAATTGCGCGAGCGAGCTGCCCGCATCGTCTCGGCAATAAGCGCATGCAATCTGAACGACGCTGCGAAATTTCTGGATGCAAGCGGCGGGTCCGTGAAATTGGCAATATTGCTGGCTACCGGCGCACATTCAAATACAGCAACAAGAATTCTCGAAAGCAATCAACAGAGGCTTCGCCCGTCGCTTTCGGAACTCAAAGAGAGCCTTGGTTCCCGTTAGGGTCTTGGGTTCTCATTAACGGCACTGCTCATGAGGGTGCAACAGGAGACTAAAATGGGAAGCAAGACATTGAAATCACTGCTAATGGCGACAAGCATCCTGGCGACAGCCGGTTTTGCCCATGCCGCCGACACCGAGCTTACGATTGAAAGCTGGCGTACGGACGATCTTGCTATCTGGCAGGAAAAGCTGATCCCGGCCTTTGAAGCAAAGAATCCCGGTATCAAGGTGAAATTCGCGCCAACACCACCCACCGAATATGATGCGGCTCTTGGCGCGCGTTTCGATGCAGGCAGTGCTGGCGATATCATTACATGCCGCCCCTTCGATAAATCATTGGAACAGTTCAAGCGTGGCAACCTTGCCAGCCTCACCGATCTGCCCGGCATGAAGAATTTCTCTGATGTAGCTAAGGCTGCTTGGACGACAGACGATGGCAAGGACGCCTTCTGCGTGCCGATGGCTTCGGTTATTCATGGCTTCATTTACAACAAAGAGGCATTTGACAAACTCGGCATCGCTGTTCCAACGACTGAAGACGAATTCTTTGCAGCTCTCGACAAGATCAAGGCTGATGGCACCTATATTCCAATGGCGATGGGCACCAAAGACCTGTGGGAAGCCGCAACCATGGGCTACCAGAATATCGGTCCGACATATTGGAAGGGTGAAGAAGGTCGCGCCAAGCTGATCAAGGGCGAGGAAAAGCTCACAGACGACCCTTGGGTCGAGCCTTTCAGGGTTTTGCTGAAGTGGAAGGACTATCTAGGCGATGGCTTTGAAGCCCAGACTTATCCCGACAGCCAAAATCTGTTCACATTGGGTCGTGCTGCCATTTACCCAGCTGGCTCATGGGAAATTGGCCTGTTCAACACCCAAGCCCAGTTCAAAATGGGCGCATTCCCACCACCGGTGAAAAATGCCGGTGATGCATGCTACATCTCAGATCACAATGACATTGGTGCAGGCCTGAATGCCAAGAGCAAGCATCCGGAAGAAGCCAAAAAGTTTCTTGATTGGGTCGCTTCGCCTGAATTTGCCAATATCTACGCCAATGCGCTGCCGGGCTTCTTCAGCCTGAATTCGACGCCGGTAAAGATGCAGGATCCATTGGCGCAGGAGTTCGTTTCCTGGCGTGAAAAGTGCAAGCCAACAATTCGTTCGACTTATCAGATCCTGTCGCGGGGCACGCCTAATCTCGAAAACGAGACGTGGGTAGAATCCGCCAACGTTATCAATGGTACGGATACGCCTGAAGTTGCCGCCAAAAAGCTGCAGGACGGTCTCGATAGCTGGTACAAGCCGGCCAAATAAGCACTGATCATGAACGGGGTGTCGTTTGATGCCCCGTTCATTTCTTTTATCCTGAGGCTCGATAACCGGGCGCAACGGATTCAGATCGGCAGTCGCACGCCGTTTTATGATGCGGCCAAAACCACAAGCAGGGGTTCTCTTATCCATGAGCACAGTCGAGCATGTATCGGCCGACCGCGGCAACGACAAGCGTCACTGGCGCTGGCACATATTGGTGTTTCTGGCACCGGCTTTGCTCGTCTACACGGCGGTGATGATCCTTCCGCTCATCGAAACACTGCGTCTTTCGCTGTTTAATGTTAAAGATGGCCAAAGCGTCTTTGTAGGCTTTGACAATTTTGCTGTGCTGTTTGGAGATCCGCGTTGGGCGGCAAGCTTCTGGAACGCACTGAAGAACAACTTCATCTTCTTTTTCATTCACATGGTCGTGCAAAATCCAATCGGGGTTGCATTGGCAGCGCTCCTGTCAGTGCCGAAATTGCGCTTTGGCGCCTTTTACCGCACCGCTCTGTTTCTGCCGACGCTGCTATCATTTGTCATTGTCGGGTTTATCTGGAAGCTCATCCTTTCGCCAATATGGGGCGTCTCGCCATTCCTTTTGGATCTAGTCGGCCTCAAATCGCTTTTCTCTCCCTGGCTTGGCAAGCCTGGCTCGGCGTTGATTGCGGTGTCGCTAATTTCTGTGTGGCAGTATGTCGGCATACCGATGATGCTGATCTACGCGGCCATGCTGAACATCCCAGATGAAGTTCTGGAAGCGGCAGAATGTGACGGTGTTACCGGATGGAGTCAGTTCTGGAAGATCAAGCTTCCGCTGATATTGCCGTCCATTGGCATCATCTCGATCCTCACTTTTGTGGGCAACTTCAACGCGTTCGATCTGGTTTATACCGTGCAAGGTGCGCTGGCCGGGCCGGATGGGGCGACGGATATTCTTGGAACGCTGCTTTATCGAACTTTCTTCGGCTTCCAGCTACAGATCGGTGACAAATCCATGGGCGCGACCATTGCGACGGTGATGTTCCTCATCATCCTCTCGGGCGTTTGTCTCTACCTGTTTGCCATTCAGCGGCGCATGCGCCGTTACCAGTTCTAGGATTACGTTCATGGCGAAAACAACAACATCCCCAGTTCGGACCGGCTTGGTACATCTTGCGCTGCTAAGCTATACGCTCATTGCTTTATTTCCTGTGTTCCTGACAGTCATTAATTCCTTCAAGGATCGCGCTTCTATTTTTCGCGATCCGCTGGGATTGCCGACGCCATCGGTATTCAGTTTTGTGGGTTATGAGACAGTACTGAAACAGGGCGATTTCACACTCTATTTCCAGAACAGTTTCATCGTTACCTCCGTATCGATTTTCTTCGTTCTTCTGTTTGGAGCAATGGCTGCATTTGCATTGTCGGAATATCGTTTTCGCGGCAATACGCTGATGGGTCTTTATCTTGCGCTTGGGATCATGATCCCGATTCGCCTCGGGACAGTTGCTATTCTGCAGGGGATGGTCGCAGCTGGTCTTGTCAACACACTTACCGCGCTGATCCTGGTTTATACCGCACAGGGCCTGCCGCTGGCAGTCTTTATTCTCACAGAATTCATGCGGACCGTTTCTGATGATTTGAAGAATGCCGGACGCATCGACGGTCTTTCCGAATATTCGATATTCTTCCGGCTTGTCCTGCCACTGATAAGGCCGGCCATGGCAACCGTTGCCGTCTTTACGATGATACCGATCTGGAACGATCTCTGGTTTCCGCTCATCCTTGCGCCAAGCGACGCGACCAAGACGATAACGCTGGGTAGCCAAGTCTTTATCGGTCAGTTCGTGACGAACTGGAATGCCGTTCTCGCTGCACTGACATTGGCGATTGTGCCGGTGCTTGTCCTTTATCTTATCTTCTCGCGGCAGTTGATCCGCGGCATCACTGCAGGAGCCGTGAAATGAGCGAACAAAAGCCGATCCGCGTTCTGGTTGCCGGGCTTGGCAATATGGGCCGCAGTCATGCGCTCGCCTATCACAATAATCCGGGTTTTGAGATTGTCGGCTTGGTTAACAGGTCAGTGGTTGACCTGCAGCCGGAGCTTGCGGGATACACGATACATCCGTCATTTGAGGCAGCTTTGGCGGAGCTGAAGCCGGAACTGGTTTCGATCAATACCTATTCCGACAGCCATGCGGATTATGCGGTTGCGGCAATGGAAGCGGGGGCGGATGTCTTCGTTGAAAAGCCACTTGCCACGACTGTCGCTGATGCGGAGCGTGTGGTTGCAGCCGCCCAAAAATATGGCCGCAAACTGGTTATCGGCTATATATTGCGGCATCATCCGTCATGGATTCGGTTGATCGACGAAGCGCGCAAACTTGGCGGTCCGTATGTTTTCCGGATGAATCTGAATCAGCAATCCAGTGGTGCAACCTGGAACACGCATAAGGCGCTTATGCAGACGACATCGCCGATTGTTGATTGCGGTGTGCATTACCTCGATGTGATGTTGCAGATTACTGACGCTAAGCCCGTACAGGTAAGAGGTATGGGCGTACGGCTATCAGATGAGATTGCGCCTGAAATGTATAATTATGGTCATCTGCAAGTTCTGTTCGATGATAAGACTGTGGGTTGGTATGAAGCGGGCTGGGGTCCGATGATCTCCGAAACCGCCTTCTTCGTAAAGGATGTCATATCTCCCAATGGCTGCGTGTCTATTGTCATGGATCAGAATGCGAAATCGGACGACATCGACTCGCATACCAAGACGTCAACAATAAAGTTGCATTCGGCAGCGATGGGCGCCGATGGGCGTTTTACCAAACAAGACGAGTTGTTGAATATGGCGGGGGAACCCGGTCATCAGGAACTTTGCGATCTTGAGCAGGCCTATGTTCTCAAGGCTATCCGGGAAAACATTGATCTCACGCGCCACATGCAGGACGCTGTGCGCTCTTTGAGCGTGTGTCTTGCAGCCGACGAAAGTGTTCGCACCGGCCAGCCAGTAAACCTGTAAATTTATCCAAGAAACGGGAACAAGACATTGGGTTCTTTGAAGATCGAAAATATCGTTAAGTCCTTTGGCCATGTGGACGTACTGAAAGGTATCGACCTTGAAGTAGAGGATGGCGAGTTCGTCATTTTTGTCGGGCCATCAGGTTGTGGCAAGTCAACCCTGCTGCGCATTATCGCCGGTCTGGAAGATGCAACGTCTGGCGAAATTCATATTGATGGGAAGAAGGTCAACAATACGCCGCCGGCCAAACGCGGCATTGCGATGGTTTTCCAGACCTATGCGCTTTATCCGCATCTGTCGGTGCGTGACAATATGGGGCTTGGTTTGAAACAGGCGGGAAAACCGGCAGGCGAAATCAAGGAGCGTACCAAAGTCGCATCCGCCATGTTGTCGCTTGACGATTATCTGGAGCGGCGTCCTTCAGAGCTTTCCGGTGGTCAACGCCAGCGTGTTGCAATCGGGCGCGCCATCGTACGTGAGCCTAAGCTGTTTCTTTTTGACGAGCCATTGTCAAATCTTGATGCTGCGCTGCGTGTTAACACGCGGCTGGAGATTGCCCGTCTTCATCGTCAGCTCAAAGCGACAATGATTTATGTGACGCATGACCAGGTTGAGGCAATGACGCTCGCCGATAAGATCGTCGTTCTCAACAAGGGCAAGATCGAGCAGGTGGGGTCGCCTATGGAGCTTTATAATGCTCCACAAACTGTCTTCGTTGCTGGCTTCATCGGGTCACCGCAAATGAACCTGATTGATGCAACAAAGCTTGGTCATAGCGACGCGAAAACTATCGGCATTCGCCCAGAGCATATTCAGGTCAGCCCCACATCAGGTGAGTGGAAGGGATCTGTCATTCACGTCGAGCATTTGGGTGCCGATACGATCATCTATCTGCAAACCGATTTCGGACCGCTGACAGTCCGCCTGTTCGGAGAGCATCAATATGAAGTAGACTGCATTCTTTATGCAACGCCTGATGCCGGGCGCACCTATCGCTTTGACAGCGAAGGGCAGGTCATCAAATCGTGACGATTCATGTCATGACATCATAAACCGTTTGGGCCATAGTCACCGCCGCGTACAGAGTCGCCTTAGAGCATCGGACCGAAAAGTGGAATCCCGGTTTTTGGATAATCCGATGCTAAAAACAAAGGAATAGATCGCCTCTTGCGTCCGTGAGGGCGTCCGGCGATCGAGTGCGCGGCATATTTATTGACGAGAACAGGATCGATCTTATGGGCTATATCCCGGATTCCAAGCGCTACGACGCCATGAAGTATAATCGTTGTGGCCGCAGCGGCTTAAGGCTACCAGCGATTTCTCTCGGCCTTTGGCACAATTTCGGCGATGATACGCCTCATAATCTCAAACAGGCCATATGTCGGCAGGCATTTGACGTTGGCATAACCCATTTTGATCTTGCCAATAATTACGGCCCACCCCCCGGCTCTGCGGAGACCGCTTTTGGTGAAATTCTGCGTACAGATTTCAAAGCGCACCGTGATGAGCTGATCATATCCTCCAAGGCGGGATATGGAATGTGGCCCGGCCCCTATGGCGAGTGGGGCAGCCGTAAATATATCATTGCCAGTTGTGACCAGAGCTTGAAGCGGCTTGGTCTCGATTACGTCGATATTTTTTACTCCCATCGTTTCGACCCGGATACGCCTCTTGAAGAAACCATGATGGCGCTTGACCATATCGTGCGGTCTGGCCGCGCTCAATATGTCGGGCTTTCCTCCTATAATTCTCACCGTACACGTGAAGCTGCGGCCATTCTCGAAGAGCTTGGCACGCCTTGCCTTATTCACCAGCCAAGCTACTCCATGATTAATCGTTGGATCGAGGAAGATGGTTTGGTTGATACCTTGGAGGATCTGGGGATTGGCTCAATTGTATTCTCGCCTTTGGCCCAAGGGATGCTGACGGACAAATATCTTAAGGGTGTTCCGGAACAGAGCCGTGCTGCACAAGGGAAATCACTCAATCCTGACTTTCTTAGCGATCAGAATATTGCCAATATTCGCTCATTGAACGAGATAGCCTCCAGACGGGGACAGACATTGGTCAAATGGCTTTGGCTTGGGTGTTGAGGAATGGTCGCATTACGACGGCTTTGATCGGTGCCAGCAAGCCACAACAGGTCGTTGATTGTGTGAGAGCACTCGATAATCTTGAGTTCACCGATGCGGAACTCGCCGAGATCGATAGCTATGCGAATGACGCCAATGTCAATCTTTGGGCTGCATCTGCGGAACGCAAGGGGCCGGAGCGCAAACCGGTCAAACTGGACTGACATATCAGACGGAACATTGCTACGGCGGCAGATTGTGCCGCCATTGATCGTAGGTAATTGGCATGAAGCGTCAATTGTGCGAAACGTCTGCGCCAGAAACTGAACCTGCCAAAACATGCGGAATGGAACTTTTCGATGAAGATTGCGATGATCGGGACCGGATATGTCGGTCTGGTATCGGGAGTGTGCTTTGCCGAGTTCGGCTTTTCGGTAACATGCGTTGATAAAAACCCGGCTATCGTCAAACGATTGCAGGCGGGTGAAGTCACCATTTTTGAACCCGGCCTTGATGAACTGCTTGCGCGCAATGCGCGCGACGGTCGGCTGACATTCACGACCGAACTCGCCGAGACAGTTGCAGATGCCGACGTGATATTCGTCGCGGTCGGTACACCGTCAAGACGCGGTGATGGCGAGGCTGATCTGCAATATATTCATGCGGCGGCGGAAGAGATTGCTGCCGCCATGAAGCCGAATGCCGTGATTGTCATCAAATCGACGGTGGTTGTCGGCACCAATGCCGATGTACGTGATCGCATCGCCAAGGCGCGGCCGGGCGTGCCATTCTCGATGGTTTCCAACCCGGAATTCCTGCGTGAAGGCTCGGCGGTAGAGGACTTCCTCCGGCCCGATCGCGTTGTGGTTGGGGTGCATGATGATGCCGGTGCCGCTGCCATGAAGCGCGTTTATCGCCCGCTTTATCTGCGCGAAACGCCGATGATTGTAACGACACTGGAAAACGCCGAGATCATCAAATATGCCGCCAATGCCTTTCTGGCGATGAAAGTGACTTTCATCAACGAAGTGGCGGACCTTTGCGAGAAGAGTGGCGGTAATGTGCAGGACGTTGCGCGTGCCATTGGCATGGATAATCGCATTGGTTCGAAGTTCCTGCATGCCGGTCCGGGGTTCGGTGGTTCGTGTTTCCCCAAGGATACACGAGCTTACGCTGCAACCGGACGCAAGATGAATGCACCTCAGACGCTGATTGAACAGGTTGTTACAGTCAATGAGCAGCGCAAGCGTTCGATGGCTGAACGGATTGTGGCAGCCGCAAACAAGAGCGGTGCCAAGACTATTGCTGTTCTCGGCATCGCATTCAAACCAAATACGGATGATATCCGTGAGTCTCCGGCCTTGGACATTATTCCAGCCCTACAGAATGCAGGCCTGACTGTGCGGGCGCATGACCCGGAAGCGCGTAGCGCTGCCGAACCGGTACTGCCGGGCGTTATCTGGTGCACCTCTGCTTATGAGGCCATTGAAGGTGCCGGCATCACCGTATTGCTGACTGAATGGAATGCCTATCGCTCGCTCGATCTGAAAAAGGTTTCAGAACTGATGAGCGGCAATATTCTGTTTGATCTGCGTAATGTCTTCAACCAGCAGGAACTCGTAGGCGCGGGAATCGAATATCACTCAGTCGGGCGACCGCTTATTAGGTAGGCTGTTGCTTACATATCTTGGGTAAGAGTCCGTTTCTCATTGGCGATCAGCCAGAGATTTCGAATATAGACAAACAGGCCAAAGCCTTGGCCTGCTATGAATACCGGGTCCTTTCGCACGATCGCATAGACAAAAAGCAACGCTCCGCCAAACAGCGAGAAAAACCAGAAGGCAACGGGAATGACGCTCTTCTTCGCCTTTTCCGACGCAAGCCACTGGACAACGAAGCGCATGGTGAAACAGCCCTGAGCGAAAAAGCCCAGCAAAATCCAGGCGTCAAACTGCTCGATAAAAACCGTATGCAGCCAATTGGAAAATGCTTCAGCCATTGCTGATCTCCATATTATTCAGGGAAAAATCCCTCGCGGGCGGGCTGATTATCACTGAATGAAGCCCTGCGCCATCTGGTTTATATGCGGTTGCGGATATCACTCAATGATTTGGCCGGAGTGATCGCTTCCGGATCCAGGCGAATTTCGATGATCGCTGGCTTTCCGCTTTGTATTGCACGTTGCCAAGCGCCCTCAAACTCGCCGGTAGTTTCCACCGTCTCACCATGACCGCCATAGGCTCGTGCTAGCATTGCGAAATCGGGATTGGTCAGGTCCGTGCCCGATACGCGTCCCGGATATTCGCGCTCCTGATGCATGCGGATTGTGCCATAGATGCCATTATTAATAACGAGAACAATAATAGGCAGATTGTACTTCACTGCAGTGGCAAAATCCTGACCGTTCATGAGAAAGCAGCCATCGCCGGCAAAACAGACGACCGTGCGTTCAGGATGAAGTTGTTTTGCAGCAACAGCGGCAGGAAGACCATAGCCCATTGATCCCGACGTGGGAGCTGCTTGTGTCGCATAGCGGCGAAAACGATGGAACCGATGCAACCAGGTCGCGTAATTGCCGGCACCATTGGTCATGATCGCATCGTCAGGCAATATGGTTTCAAGATAGGACATGATTGGTCCCATCGCGACTTTACCGGGGCCGCTTTGCGGCGGCGTCGACCAGGCCAAATAAGATTTATGCGCTGCATCAGCTTCCCCAAGCCAATTTATGTGGGATGGTGGGGCAAGATGTTCCACCACCTCGGCAAATGCGTCTGGTGCCGAGTTGATCGAAAGGGTTGGCCGGTAAACCCTACCCAACTCGTTTGCATCCGGATGGATATGGATCAAGGTTTGCTTGGGGTAGGGGCTATCCATGAGCGTGTAGCCGGAGGAGGGCATTTCGCCAAACCGTCCGCCCACGAGCAGCAATACATCAGCCTCTTTCACACGTGCAGCCAATGCCGGGTTAATGCCGATTCCGACATCGCCTGCATAGTTGGGATGTAAATTATCGAACAGCATCTGCCGTCTGAACGAGCACCCCACGGGAAGGTGCCATTTCTCGGCAAAATGGGTAATTGATTTAACGGCATTTGCGCTCCAACGGGTTCCCCCCAATATCATGAGTGGTTTAGAGGCGGCCTGTAATATGTCTGCAAGCTTCTCTATACTGGCGGCGGATGGGCCGGTCTCCACCGGCTGCCACGCTTGTGCCGTGACCGCTTCAACCATGTCGGTCAGCATGTCCTCAGGCAGAGCAAGGACAACCGGGCCAGGCCGCCCGGAGGTCGCGACAGAGAATGCGCGGGTTACAAATTCGGGAATACGCCGGGCATCGTCAATTTCTGCCACCCATTTGGCGGTATCGGCAAAAAAGCGGCGATACTCCACCTCTTGAAATGCCTCGCGTTCGCGGGCATCGCGCTGAACTTGCCCGATGAACAGGATCATGGGAGTTGAATCCTGCATAGCGATATGTATGCCGGGAGAAGCGTTGGTCGCTCCCGGCCCGCGCGTGACGAAACAGATTCCAGGTTTTCCTGTAAGCTTACCCCAAGCTTCGGCCATCATGGCAGCGCCGCCTTCTGCGCGGCAAATCGTTATGCCGATCTTCGCATCATAAAGCGCATCCAATACGGCCAGATAGCTTTCACCAGGCACGCAAAACAGACGTTCCGCGCCATTGGCAGCTAAAGCTTCAACGATCAGTTCACCGCCCGTCTTCATTGGATGCGTCCTTCAGCTGTTGGAGAATATCGGCAGTATGCTCGCCCAAGCGAGGCGAGGGCCGTGCGTAGGCCAATGGTGTTTTTGACATGATGATCGGTGTTCGCACAGAAGGAATAGAGCTGCCATGTGAGTCTTCAAGGTCAAGCCGCAACTGCCGTGCCACGATCTGCGGATCTTCGAACATCTCCCCGATCTTGTTGATCGGTCCAGCTGGCACCGCGTTTGCCGCACATGCCTCCAGCAGTTCAGCCCGGGTTCTTTTTGAGGTTTCCGTACTGATGAGCGTTGTGAGTATTGCGCGATTTTCGAGCCGCGAGCGGTTTGTAAGAAATCGCTCGTCGCTGGCCCATTCTGGATGTTCGATGATTGAACAGAACCTTGCGAATTGCCCGTCATTCCCAACCGCGAGAATCAAGTGACCGTCGGAGGTTGGTACCACTTCATAAGGTGAGATATTTGGGTGTGCGTTACCCATGCGGTTCGGGCTTTTTCCTGTTGCCAGATAATTCATCGCCTGATTGGCCATCACGGCGGATTGCACATCAAAAAGTGCCATATCCACCATTTGACCTTGGCCGGTCTTGGCTGCGTGGGCGAGGGCAGCCTGAATAGCAATGACTGAGTAGAGACCGGTAAATACGTCTGCGACTGCCAAGCCTACTTTTTGAGGCTGGCCCGCAGGATCGCCAGTCACAGACATCAGTCCGGACATGCCCTGAATGATGAAATCATAGCCTGCCTGCGCCGCGTAAGGCCCGGTTTGTCCAAAACCTGTTATTGAACAATAGACAAGACGTGGGTTCTCCGCGCTCAGACTGTTATAGTCCAGTCCGTACTTTGCCAATCCGCCCACCTTGAAATTTTCAAGCACAACATCTGCGGACCGGCAAAGCGCTTTCACGGTCTCCTGTCCCTCGGCGGTCGTAAAATCGGCAGTGATAGAGCGCTTGCCTCGGTTACAGGAGTGAAAATACGCGGCTGAAAGGTTTTCACCTTCTGCGCTGGTTATGAAAGGAGGGCCCCAGCCACGGGTCTCGTCACCCCCGGCAGGGTTTTCGACTTTGATAACATCGGCTCCAAGATCGGCGAGAATCTGACCGGCCCATGGACCAGCCAACACGCGCGCCAACTCGATGACTCGTATGCCTTTAAGCGGAGCTTCTGCTTGCACTGCGATCATCGACTTGCCTTTGAGGCTGTGCGGACAGCCCACTGGGCAAATTCGCTCATGATAAGTTCACGGTTGATTTCGTTAAGGCCTTCATGGCGCGTATCCGGGTATATTTTGGTGGTAACGTCAGTAAAGCCGAGCTTGCGCATTCTATGGTCCAAATGATTGACGGAAGTGCCTTGTGCTGTCGCAGGGTCCTTGGCACCGCCAACGAGGTTGAAGGGTAGGTTGCGACGTAACTTGCTCAACGAGCTATTCTTTGCCCCCATGAATACCAAATCGAACGTATCACGCCACATGCTTACCGTAGGACTCCACCCGCAAAGAGGATCGTTTATGTACAAATCAACTTCGGCAGAGTCCCGTGACAACCAGTCGAAATCTGTTCGCGGATTAGCGACACTGCGGTTCCATTCCTGAAATGTCAGTTTAGGCAGCAGCATGCTTGGAACATCAGAACCTAGAAACATGCGTTCGGTGAGCAACAAGCCTTGGGCGAAGCGACCCAGCATTCCAGCAGAAAAGTTTGCGTTCCAGATCGCAGCTGCATCAATTTTGCTTTGGTGCTCCAGCACGTAATTGAAAGCAATCAGTCCTCCCAGAGAATGTCCAAAGATTATAAGTGGCAGACCAGGATGACGTTCCCGTGCGTGGCAGTTCACTGCATCGACGTCACGCAACACAGCTTCCATTCCGTCTTTCGCAGCAAAGCGCCCGGCTGGTGCGTCTGGCGCCCTTGTTAGGCCGTGGCCACGATGATCATGTGCATAGACATGGAAGCCTTGCTCGCTCAAATGGGCAGCAAATCTCTTGTAACGCAGGGAATGTTCTGCCAATCCATGATTTACTTGAACAATTGCGCAAGCATCTCCCCTTGCCGATATGTGTCGCACAGCAATTGCAGTGTCATCTGGGGTATTCAAAAATTCGGGATTATCAAACGCCATGGCTTACCTGTTTATGCAGATGCCAATTGAGAACGTGCCGCAAAATTAGTCAATGTAGAAAACAATCTGCAAAATACCTTTAATTTTGGAATATTGTGCACAATTATTAGGCTGGAAGTTGAGTTGCAATTTTATTTTGCAAAAACCCCTTGCAAACCTCTTAAACTTGCCGCAGAACTTCATACCTGAAGCATATTAGTTTGCGATTATTGCAATCGTTAGTGCATTGCGAACCGTTGATGCTGCCCAAGGACGAAACGTGTTTCGTCTGGTTTGTTTACATGGCCGTTACTGGGAGAAGAGGACGCTTCCCGTTGCGGCACCAGAGGGGAAACCGGGTGACGGAAATATCCGCGCCCGGTTTCGCTCGTTTCAGTGAAAGTCGAAATTCATAGGCATCCATTGCCACAGCTAAGGCTTTCGCCTACATACGGCGCAAATTCATTCAAAAGAAATCCCGAGCATCGGAGTGACGCGCGTTATGGCACGCCAATTCATCTATCACATGTCCGGCCTGAACAAGGCATATGGAACCAAAAAGGTTCTTGAGAATATCAACTTGTCCTTCTATCCAGATGCCAAGATTGGTATTCTTGGTCCAAATGGCGCCGGTAAGTCTACAGTTCTGAAGATCATGGCCGGCCTTGATAAGGAATATACAGGTGAGGCTTGGCTGGCAGACGGAGCAACCGTCGGTTATCTGGCGCAAGAGCCGCATCTGGACCCGACCAAAGACGTTATGGGTAACGTTATGGATGGCGTCGCTGATAAGAAGGCCATTCTCGATCGCTACAATGAATTGATGATGAATTACTCCGACGAGACCGCTGATGAAGGCGCCAAGTTGCAGGATGTTATCGATTCCCAAAACCTTTGGGACCTTGAATCACAGGTCGAAATGGCAATGGAAGCACTTCGTTGCCCGCCTGGTGACAGCGAAGTAACGAATCTTTCCGGTGGCGAGCGCCGCCGTGTTGCATTGTGCCGCTTGCTCCTGTCGCAGCCTGACCTTCTCCTGCTCGACGAACCGACCAACCATTTGGACGCTGAAACGACTGCCTGGCTGGAAAAGCATCTGCGTGAATATAAAGGCTCCGTGCTGCTCATTACACATGATCGCTACTTCCTCGACAATGTAACGGGCTGGATTCTTGAGCTCGACCGTGGACGTGGCATTGCCTATGAAGGCAATTATTCTGCTTATCTTGGTGCCAAGTCCAAGCGCATGCTGCAAGAAGGCCGCGAAGACGATTCTCGTCAGAAAGCTCTGGAGCGCGAACGCGAGTGGATTTCCGCGAGCCCGAAAGCACGTCAGGCTAAGTCGAAGGCGCGTATCAAGGCCTATGATGCGCTGGTTGACGCCGCCAATGATCAGCGCCCCGGCGATGCGCAAATCCTCATACCGGCCGGTGAACGGCTCGGTCAGGTGGTTATTGAAGCCGAAAATCTCACCAAGTCCTTCGGTGACCGTATGCTAATCGAAAATCTGACTTTCAAGCTGCCACCCGGCGGTATTGTTGGCATTATTGGTCCGAACGGTGCGGGTAAAACCACTTTGTTCAAGATGATCACCGGTCAGGAAAAGCCGGATTCAGGCACTATTCGTGTCGGTGAGACAGTCAATCTCGGATATGTCGATCAGAGTCGCGATCACCTGAAAGCCGACAAGAATGTCTGGGAAGAGATTTCCGGCGGCACTGACATCATCAAACTTGGCAAGCACGAGATGAACTCCCGCGCTTATGTTTCGGCATTCAACTTCAAGGGTACAGACCAGCAGCAGAAAGTCGGAAATCTTTCCGGCGGTCAGCGCAATCGCGTGCACTTGGCCAAGATGCTGCAGTCCGGCGGCAATGTTCTGCTGCTCGACGAACCGACAAATGATCTGGACACGGAAACCTTGGCAGCCCTTGAGGATGCTTTGGAGAAATATGCAGGTTGCGCTGTGATCATCAGCCATGATCGCATGTTCCTTGATCGCCTTGCGACGCATATCCTCGCTTTTGAAGGCGACAGCCATGTCGAATGGTTTGAAGGCAATTTCGAAGACTACGAGAACGACAAAATCCGTCGTCTCGGCCCCGATAGTGTCAATCCCAAACGTCCAAGCTACAAGCCTCTGACCCGGTGATTGCAAGGGGGAGTCGAAAGGCTCCCCTTATTTTGGCTGACGCTATCGTCAGCCACAGCTGCCGATTCTAACCAGTGTTTTTTCTTGGAGCAAAACAATGACCGATCTGTTTGGCAAGCAAGACCAAATAGTTCCGTCTCGCAAAATCAGCGGGCGTGTAAACGGGCTCTTTGAAGCGCTGGGGCATGATTTTGTTACAACTTCGACAAGTTCGCTGGAACTAACTTTTGACGGTATTGTAGGTGATTTTCATGCCGGTCAGACACGTCGCTCCGGCGGACGCGAGCCTTGGTATCCGCGTGGCACCGAGATGCGCAATGAACGTCAGCTGTCCATTCTGAGTACTGATGAACTTGAGCAGATTGCAGCGGGTATGGGCCTGCCTGAGCTTAAAGCCGAATGGGTTGGCGGGAATATGGTGATAGCCGGTATCCCGTCTCTATCAATGTTGCCACCCAGATCGCTCATGTTTTTCGAGGGTGGTGTCACGTTGAAAGTTGATGGACAGAATGCGCCCTGTAAAATCGCAGGTCGCGCAATTGCAGCGAATGCCGGTACACCTGACGAGACCACCACCGCACTGGATTTTGTGCGGGTGTCCAAGCGCTCGCGGGGTCTTGTCGCCTGGGTTGAAAAGCCGGGCATCATACATGTCGGTGAAAAAGTTGACATTCGTATTCCCGAACAGTGGATTTACAGGCCCTGAGACTTGCGCGAGAAGTTTTTTCATGGCGAATAGGAAAACAGGTCCGGTGCCAGCAATTCAGACGATTGCGGAGAATCGGGAAGCCGGTGAAAATCCGGCACGTGCCCAACGCTGTAAAGGGGATGACCGCGCATTATGCCACTGTAATTGAAGAGTTGCAGGAAGGCGCACGGTTCAGTTGAACCTCAGTCAGAAGACCGGCCGGACCTTATAGCCCAAGCTGCGCGGACGGCAGTAAAGGTCTCAAGCGTTGTTAGGAGCAAACAATGCACGAAATTTTTGATGGTCCGGTTCCTGCCGCCGATTTTACTGACGATGAGCGTGCTGCGGTTTACAAAGCCATTTATAACCGACGAGACGTCCGCGATCAGTTTTTGCCAGAACCGATAGCTGATGATGTTTTGTTGCGCCTGCTTGATGCGGCCCATCATGCACCGTCGGTCGGCTTTATGCAGCCTTGGAATTTCATCACTATCCGAGATATGGCCCGCAAGAAGGAAGTGCACCGGGCCTTTAGCAAAGCCAATGAAGAAGCCACTGCTTTGTTTCAGGATGAACGCCAAGCGCTCTACGCCTCTCTCAAACTTGAGGGCATCCTTAGGGCGCCGATTAATTTATGCATCACCTGTGACCGGACACGTGGCGGCAAGGTCGTGCTCGGTCGTACCCACAACCGGCAGATGGATGTTTACAGTACCGTATGTGCGGTTCAAAACCTGTGGCTTGCTGCCCGTGCTGAAGGCATTGGAGTCGGCTGGGTGAGCATCTATCACGACAGCGATATGCGCCAAATATTAGGCATTCCGGATCATGTCGAGATCATCGCCTATCTGTGCCTGGGTTATGTCAGCGAGCTTTTCAATGCGCCAGAGTTGGAAAAAAAAGGCTGGCGTAAAAGAATCCAACTGCAGGATCTTATTTTTGAAGAAGGTTGGGGTCGGCTTAGCTCGAATCTTCCTCATCCGGATCCAGAAGACGTGTCGCCCGCCATTCCGTCAGTTTGCGATTGATCGCCTCAAGCACGAAGAAACGTGCCGACTCCTTGTCGTATCCCTCGTTACGAAGCGCATCATAATCCGTATGTTGATGCCGCACATGAGCAACCGCCGCTAACCATACGGCAATCGGGGGCGGCAGAGTTTTCATGTGTGGCGCGCCTGCGGCTGCGCGTATTGGTTCTGAATCTGAGTAAGGAACGGCGGGCAAAAGCAAGGTCAACGCCTTGTTGATTGAACGCTGACGGTTCGTTCCTGCGCTCATGATGTCCCCCTGATTTGATTCTACTACCTATTTCAGACGCGGCAGAAATTGTCGTCAATGGCAAAAAAGCCTTGCCAAAGCTCTCGTCATGACATAAACATATCTTTATATCTTTTGAGGATTGGTTATGGACCGGCACAATCTTAATCTCGACCTGATGGTTGATACATTGAAAGCGGCAGCTGAGCCTAGCCGCCTTCGTATTCTTGCTTTGCTGTCGCGTGGTGATCTTACCGTTTCTGATCTCACTTCCATCTTGGGCCAATCTCAACCACGCGTTTCACGACATCTGAAGTTGCTGTTTGAAGCAAGCCTTATCAATCGCTATCAGGAGGGTTCCTGGGCCTATTTCCGTTTGGCAGAATCATTAATCGTGGGAGATATTGCTCGTTCCCTGCTGGAGCGTCTGGATTGCTCTGATCCTTTGCTGGAGCGCGATCTTGAGCGTCTCTCGTCAGTGAAGCTTCAGCGTCGTGAGCGTGCAGCGGCCTATTTCAGCGCGAATGCTTCGAGCTGGGATGCTATCCGCTCCTTGCATGTTCCAGACGGCGCTGTCGAAGAAGCGCTTACAAAGATCGTAGGCACAAGGCCATTTCAGGCAATGCTTGATGTCGGTACTGGAACGGGACGTCTGCTTGAGCTCTTTGCCCCGCTTTACTTGCGCGGTGTTGGCATTGATATCAATCGCGACATGTTGACGATTGCCCGGTCAAACCTTGAGAGATCTGGCGTTGCCAATGCGCAAGTTCGTCAAGGTGACGTCTATTCCTTGCCGGTAGACAGAGAGTCGTTTGATTTGGTGACAATCCACCAAGTCTTGCATTTCCTTGATAATCCGGCTGAGGCTATTCGTGAAGCTGCGCGTGCCTTGCGTCCTTCCGGCCGAATGTTGATCGTCGATTTCGCTCCGCATGAGCTTGAATTTCTTCGCGACAGACATGCGCATTTGCGTCTCGGTTTTCATGACGGGCAGATAAAGGACTGGCTGACAGAAGCCGGACTGACGCTGGAGCAAAGCATGGAATTGCAGCCAAAAGACAAAGACAAGCTGACTGTTAAATTGTGGCTGGCACGCGACCCACGCCTGCTTATTGCCGATCCCGTTTCAACCTCCCGCGTTACGGAGAGTGTCTAATGAGTTTTTTCCGCCAATCCCGCCGTGCTGATCTTGGTAGCAATATCAGGGTTTCATTTGAGTTCTTTCCACCAAAGACCGAGGTGATGGAAGAGCGCCTTTGGGAAACTGTAACACGTCTGGCTCCACTCAACCCGGAATTTGTCTCTGTGACCTATGGGGCAGGTGGCTCTACCCGTGAACGCACAGCCCGTACAATCAAGCGTATCTTAACTGAAACCGATGTGAATGCAGCGGCACATTTGACCTGCGTCGATGCCACAAAGGAAGAGGTAGACACGGTAATCCGTGAGTTTGCAGCCATGGGCGTCAATCGCTTCGTTGCCTTGCGTGGTGATCCCGCAAGCGGCGTGGGTGCCCATTACAAGCCGACACCAGGCGGTTATGAAAACGGCGCTGACCTTGTTGCTGGATTAAAAGCTTTTGCAGACTTCGATATTTCAGTTTCTGCCTATCCGGAAAAGCATCCGGAAAGCCCGGATTTTGCCACCGATATCGATATGTTGAAGCGCAAGGTCGATAATGGCGCGACACGTGCCATCACGCAGTTCTTTTTTGAAAACGACCAATATGAGCGTTACGTCGAAAAGGTACGGCGCGCTGGCATCTACATCCCAATTTTGCCCGGCATACTTCCAATTCACAATTTCACCCAGGTAACCAACTTCTGCTCCAAAGCAGGCACGCACATACCTGCATGGCTGGCAGAGCGGTTTGATGGGCTGCAAAATGATGAGCAGACTCACGCGCTGGTGGCATCGGCTGTTGCTGCCGAGCAGGTGCTGGATCTGGTCGAGCGTGGAGTGCAGGATTTCCATTTCTATACAATGAACCGCGCCGATCTTGCCTTCGCAATCTGCCACTTGATCGGTATTCGTCCGGATGCGGGCGCACTTCAGTCCAATCTGGCTGGCGCTGCCGCTTGATAAAGTGAAACGGCCCGGTTGCTATAACCGGGCCGTTTCGTTTGTTTCACTTATCTAACGGTCAGAGACCATATCCGTAGCGCTCATATTTTATTTCAAGGTATCAGTCCTACGACCATTGCACCAATAAATGCGAACGCTGCACAGATCATAAGGACATTCATCGATCGAGTTAGTCCCATCGCTTGTCTCCTGCAGTTAACCTGCATAACATAGCGCAAATTCGCCACAGAAAAAGCCCAAATATTACCGGATGATGACAAAGAATGTAGAAAATTTTTCTACAGGAACGATAAGTTTTTGAAAATAAACACATTTAAACGTTTAAAAATGGCGGAAAAAATAAAAAAAATGTAAGATGGCGGTAAATTTTTGCAGTGCGGCAAAATTAACGCAACGTCTATGCAGGCCTTGTTTTGCCATGTTTTGAACAGGATTAACTCCCGGTATTTCGGTCTAACTACTGAAAATTTATGATAATTCTACCTATTCCTCGTTCTGAAAATAGCTAGGAGGCGACCGTCAATAACCAAGAGTCCAATGGCAATAAGTGCCATTCCGGCAATATCTTGCGCCGCGAGTGTTTCGCTAAGAAAAATTGTTCCAAGTAGCACGGCGCTGACCGGAACAATCAGCGTGACGAGGGAGGCATTGGTTGCCCCTGACGCCTTCACGATTGAAAAGAAGAGAATATAGGCAAAGGCCGTTGATAGAAGTCCCAATCCGAGAATTGCGGACCAGATGCCCGGGGTTATTGCATCCAGATGTGGTAATCCATCATAGAGCAGCACGACAGGTATCATGATCAGTGTCGATGCAGTCATTTGCCCTGTCGCCGTGACGGTTGGCGGAATTCCCTTGAAGCGCTTAGCCAGAATGCTGGCGAAGGCATAGGATAAGGTTGCGGTGATGACAGCAAGTTCCGCCCATAGTGGGCCGCCAAGACCGGTTAATATTCCAGGTCCGATCATCACCACTATTCCGACGATGCCCAGAAGAATACCGACAAGCTTAGGCACGGTGACCTTTTCGTCGGCAGTCAGAATGGTCGCCAAAATCACTGTCCAGATAGGCGTTGTCGCATTGAAAATGGAGGCCAGGCCAGCACCCAGCGCAGTTTGCCCAATGAAGAGCAAGGAAAAAGGAATGACGTTGTTCAACAGGCCAAGTCCTGCAAAACCGAGTGCATGGCGACGGTAGTCCCAGAAATTGATGCCGCGGCTCGCAAGATAAATGTGCAGCGCCAGTGCCGCAATGACAACACGAAACAACACCAGAGTGAGGGGAGGAACAACCTGTACGGCTATGCGCGCGAAGAAGAATGAACCACCCCAAATCGCGCCGAGCAACAGAAGTTGCAGCCAGACGAAACCGGACATCGAAAGCGGCGGCGGAGCTTTGGCATCAGCAATAGACACAGACTTACCCTTCCAAGTGTGATGGATTGCAAATCCTTATGCTTTTTATCGTGCGTTGCCACCCAATTCTTGCATTCAGTCGTGACTTTCATCCGTCACTTTCACTTGCTAAGAGTTTGGGATGACGCAAGATACACAGATGCAACGATTCGCCACCGCCCGTGATGCCGCGCTCGAATTGCGCCTGGATCAGCCGGTATATTGCTTCAGGCCTCAGGTTCTCATCGAAGACGCCCATAACTTCATGAAGATGTTTCCCGGCGAGACAGCCTATGCAGTTAAGACCAATGGTGAAAATCTTGTGCTGGAAACCCTTGCCCGCAACGGTATCAATACATTTGATGTGGCCTCGCCGGGAGAATTTGCGGCTGTTCGAAAAGTCGCTCCCAACGCACATATGCTCTATATGCACCCGATCAAGGCACAGTCGGACATTCGTCTGGCGCTTGAGACCTATGGCATTCGTATCCTCGCCGTGGATCATGAAGATGAAATCGCCAAAGTCACGCGTATCGTGCGCGCCTTGGATATCGATCCCGGAAGCATAACGCTTTATATCCGCTTACAAACAAAAGGGCATGCTGCCTACGAGCTTTCAAAGAAATTCGGTGCTGCTCCGGCCCACGCGGTGGAACTGCTGCAACGCTCGGAGAAAATTGGTTACAAGGTGGGCCTTTGCTTCCATGTTGGCAGTCAGATTGATGATCCCGATACCTATGAACGGGCATTGCGTGCCGCTGATTGGGTCAGGAATCGTGCTGGCGTGACACTGGCCGGACTGGATGTCGGTGGTGGTTTTCCTGCTGAATATGGTCACGACCCAAAACGCAAGCAGGTTGAGATGCCCTCGCTGGGCCAGTTGATGTCCCGTTTGCGCGGCGACATCAACGAATATGGCTTTGGGGATTTGCCGCTGGTTGCTGAGCCCGGACGGGTTATTGTTGCGAGAGCCTTTTCGCTGATTGTTCGCGTGCTTCTGCGCAAAGGCAGGCGGCTTTACATCAATGATGGTATATGGGCATCCCTGTCGGATTCCTGGACCGGAAAAATTACCTTGCCAGCCCGATTTATCCCGGATCCTGCCAAGAAACACCGTAATGGCAATCCGGAGACAATCGTACCGTTTCGAGTTTGCGGTGCGACTTGCGATTCCGTTGATATCCTGTCTCGTCCGTTCTGGTTGCCGGAAACCGTGGATACAGGTGACTGGATCGAAATAGGCAATATCGGTGCCTATTCCTTATCGCTGCGTACCCGGTTTAACGGTTTCTACCCGGACACATTTGTCGAGGTGGAAACACCGTTTGAAGCTGGCGGGCGACCAGAAGGTTTTGCTTCGCTTGAGACGATGGAATACGCGTCACAAGACCTATAGCTTGTTGAGAAGTTCCGGCGTTGGCCAAGAGTCGGCGGGAAGCCCAAGCCGCATCTGTTCTTCACGAACTGCATCGCGGGTCAGAATGCCGAATACGCCATCAATCTTCGGGCCCATATCGTGGCCGCGCGCTGCCAGCTTGGTCTGCAGTTCTTTCATCTGTTCCGGGTTTAGCCCCTGCTCAGGTGTGGTCTGTTCCAGCGGTCCTGCTCCTGCCAAGCGCGTAGCGAAATAGGCGGCTGTGGTCGCGTAGATGATGGATTTGTTCCATTCGACAAAGATGTCGAAGTTTGAATAGGAAAGAAACGCTGGACCTTTTCGGCCCATTGGCAATAACAAGGATGCGTCGCCATCATCGGGACCAAGCGGCCCTTTAAGCCCTGTCACACCCCATTCAGCCCATTTTGAGTGGGGCAGGCGATTGGTGCGGATGGCGTTCTCCCATGGGAGTTCTTTGGTGAGTTTGACCTCTTCGAGCCATGGCTCGCCTTTGCGCCAGCCAAGATCGCGCATAACGCGGGCTGCGGTCATGATCGCATCGGGCGCGGAGCCTTTCAGGTCAACCTTGCCATCGCCGTCGCCATCAACGCCGCGCTCCAGATAATCGGTGGGCAACATTTGCATCTGACCGATCTCTCCAGCCCAGGCTCCGGTTGTTTTTGCATCCACGACACCCTTATCAAAAAGTTTGAGCAATGCGATCAATTGTGGGCGGAAAAGTTCCGGCCGACGACAATCGTAGGATAGAGTAAGGAGAGCATTGAGTGTATCAAAATCGCCCTGAACGGCGCCAAAATCAGTTTCTAATCCCCAAAAGGCGGAGATAACGGGGCCAGGTACGCCATATTCTGCCTCTGCCTTGGCAAAAGTATCAGCATATTTCTTCAGATTGGCAGCACCCTGCTTCAAGCGGTAATCAGCAACCATGCGCGATGAAAACGTCAAGAATGTCTGGCTGAACACGCCCTGCGCGCGGTCACGCTCCAGCACCTTGTCGTCCATTGACGCCTTGAACAGCTCGCTGATGCCCTTATCGCTGACGCCTGCGGCTTTCGCCTCGGCAATCAAGCCATTGAACCAAGGTTCAAGTTCGCCGCCACAAGCAGGTTTGGCAACAACAGGCTCTGCAGGTGCCACCTGGTCTAAAGCTTGAGCACTGGAAACGGCAAACAGACTGGTGACGATGGCGATGGATAGTTTCTTCATTGGGATCTCGTTGATGGCAGGCGCGTCAACAGCACGCACACTTTCCCTGCTAATGCACGATAACGGCCATTAGGTGAAGTCACAGAATAGAGAGAACCCCGGAACTCAAAGCTTTATCGGACTTTGTTGCGCGCCAGCCACTGTTTCCAAGCACTTTCGCTGCCGGCAAAAACATTGATATCAGCGTCTCCACGTATGCCGGAAATTGAACCGGTTCCGGTGTATTGCCAGAAGGTCCATGGGTGCGGGCCATATTTCTCATCGGGATGACCGGCAACGGAGCGAAGCCAGAACGGATAACCGGAGAGTTGTCGCAGATCATTATCGTCAAAGAAATCGACAGTGGTATAAATGATCGGGCGCTTGCCATAATGCCGTTCCACCATATCAATAAAGACGCGCATCTCTTTGCGAACGATTGAAGCGTTGGGCCTCAGCTTGCAGGTGGGCGAGGCAGAATTCCATTCCATATCGAGCACAGGCGGGAGGGCACCCGGATCGTTGGGTACATTGCGAATAAACCACCGGGCCTGATCAGCGGCTGAGCGGCAGAAATAGTAGAAGTGATAAGCACCGCGCGGAATGCCTTCGGACCTGGCGGCAGCCCAATTCTCTGCAAAGCGGTCATCAACCCGGTCACCGCCTTCAGTTGCTTTTATGAAGGCGAAAGATATGCGGCTTGATCGAACGGTCTGCCAGTCTATCGTGGATTGATATTTTGATACGTCCGTGCCGTGCACTGGATAATGCCAAGGCGTTTTTCCGGTCCAGTCATGGGGATCACTATCGCCATAACGTGGTGCTTTGACATTGCCGGATGGGGCATCCATCTGACGGCTAGCCGATGGTTTTTTGGCATCTGAAAAATTATAATCGACAGTTGTGCAGCCGGTGAGAAGAAGCGTCATGAAGGCGGCTACAAGGCGTTTCATATAAAGTTTTCCGCGGCTGGATCATTGGTCGGCATTGGTGCAAACTCACAGATGCACTATTATGCTTAACAGTTCATGAGCGACCGCGTTGGCACACATAAAATTGATAATTACGCGCCTTTCCGCCGGATGATCGTTATCCATGAAAACCCGCGGTAAAGCCGTTGTTTGTGCACTACAGCGTTGTTTTGCAGGCCAATGGCTTCAGCCACATCGAACAGATCATTGCGGGGCGTGACATGATACCAGTCCAACCACGTATAAAGCGCCTTTCGGGCAATGGTTGGCAAATCTGCCAGATCGCCGAAGTCCACAATATGGAGTGAGCCATTTGGGGCAAGGTGGCTTACTGCTTGCTCCACAACGGTTTGCCATTGCGGAATCATCGACACGGCGTAGGAGATGAAAATTCGGTCAAAATGCCGACGACCAAAAAGCAGTTGCGGATTAAACTCGGCTGCATCGGCGTAAGCAAGCTTGACCCGCTTGCCAATGCCCGCAGCTTCTATTTTCTTTTGGGCCGTCGCCAGCATTTCATGCGAAATATCAAGGCCGTAAAGGGAAGTCTTAGGATAGGCATCGCCGGTTAGAATGAGGTTTCGGCCCGTTCCACAACCAATCTCCAGGATGGAGCCTCGTTCTGGTGGATTAAGGCCGGCAATCATGGGATCGCGACCCAGTAGATAATATTTGCGCGTCGCATCATAAAAGTGCCGTTGATGCCGGTAGACGCGATCCATGAGAGGACCATGTTCGATCTTCGTAAACATGATTTAGCCTCTCAATGTATACAAATGAAATCCGCCATAGATCGAAGAGCGGTCGCGAGCATGAAGCGCTTTCGACTGTTCTTCGCTGTATTCCCACTGCGCTAGCGTTGCGTCATCAACACGGCCCGACAGAAGAGATGGCTCGGCAGCGGTACGGAAGATGACGCGCGCGCCGGGAGCGGCTGTGCGGGTGATCTCGGTCCAAAGCTCGTTAAGCTGTGTATCGTTCATCCAGTCCTGTGCATCCAGCAGTATGAAGCGATCCACCGAACCGGCAGGCTTCGCGCTCAGGAACTCTGTATATGACGCGTTGACGACACTCATTCGGCCAGCCCGCTCGCGCACCGCTTCAAAATTCTTGCGAGATAGATAAGGAGGTAGCGGGCCCGTCTCGGCATTGTCGCTGTAGCCCCGACCAAAGGCCTGCCACGCAAAATAATTTTCCGAAAGCGGAAAGCCGCAGGCGAGTTTTTCAAGGCGACCGCGCAATACCTTGGCCATATCGCCGTTCCCGGCTGTTGCCAGCGCGTCATATTGCTGGGGCGGAATGCCGAGGCCGAAAAGCGAGGATTTCCGCGCTGTCGCCCATCGGATCATACGTTTGTCGAAAAGTGGGGCGAGGGCGGTGTCGAAATAGACCCGCTGTTCGGCCAGCGTTGATGCTTTCAAAATATCTCGTGGATCAATGCCGTATAAACGGGCGACGCGGTGTCCCATACCAATAAACAGACCAAGCAAGCCATGACGATAAAGATCACGCGAAAAGATGGTGATGCGTCGGCGCCCGGAAAGCATCCGCTTTTCCCAATAGGCGCGGCTGGTTGCATCAAGATGTGGTTGAATGAAGCGCTCATAAGCCGTGAGGTTGGACTTGCTGTCGGCTGTTCCATAGAAGCGATAAAACGCATCATAATTGGGAAGATTGACGACCGCTGCAAGTTTAAGGCGGTTAAAGGCAACATGAGCTGTATTGAGATCAACGGCTTCGACACTTGCGGGATTGGCCGTGAGATAAGACATTGCGTTGCAGCCACCGGATGCAATTGTAACGATGTGATGGCCGGCGCGTATCTGCAGAGCCTCCATGTCAACTTCCGGGTCTTCCCAGATTTGCGGATAGACCAGTCCCTTGAAGACATGAGCAAATAATCTTTCGGATAATCCGGCACGTGACAGAAGCCGGTTTTGCCGAACAGCCCTGTTCAACTTTTCATTTTTGACATGCGGGCGAGGAGGCGGTGTATTTGCAGACTGTCGAGCAACTGGCATCCAAACGAATCCCCTTTATTGGAAATTCCTGCTCGCCTAGCATC
The DNA here is from genome assembly GCF_054796155.1 of Phyllobacterium sp. K27. Taxonomy (NCBI): domain Bacteria; kingdom Pseudomonadati; phylum Pseudomonadota; class Alphaproteobacteria; order Hyphomicrobiales; family Phyllobacteriaceae; genus Phyllobacterium; species Phyllobacterium sp. K27. The sequence continues at coordinate 1,631,334 of NZ_CM139240.1, forward strand.
CGCATGTAACAAGTCGGTGACGCTGCTGTGACGTATCGGATGAAGACCATGACAATTTGATTAAAATTTTACTGATAAGCGATTGGTTTTTGAATCGAAATGCATCGCCCAAGCTTTGCGGACTTCAGTGCTCAAATGGTTCGGTTTGCACCACGACCGACATTCCGGGCGCGAGATATTGTGCCAGATCCTGGCCAGGATCGACTGATATGCGCACAGAAATACGTTGCGCGACTTTAGTAAAGTTTCCGGTGGCGTTATCGGGTTTAAGTACGCTGAATTCAGAGCCAGCTGCGGGTGCAAAGCGTTCGACCTTGCCGGACAGGCTTTTGCGGTTGAGAGCATCTACTGTGAATGTGACCGGCTGCCCCAACGCAATCCTGCTCAGTTGGGTTTCCTTGAAATTGGCAATGATCCAGACATCACTGGGAACGATGGCCATCAGTTGCGTTCCTGCGCTGACATATTGCCCGAGCTTGACGCCAACCTCACCAAGCGTGCCATCACGTGGAGCTACGATCCGAGTGTTTGACAGATCAATGCTGGCCAACTCAACTGCCGCGTTTGCCCCAGCGACCGCTGCTTCCAGCGAACCACGGCTCACCTTGATGGTCTCAAGGTCCTGTTTGGAGACTTCAAGCGCTGCTTTAGCTTGGGTTACAGAGGCTTGGGCCTGTTCCAATGCTGTCTCACTCTGTTCCGCGTCGCTCTTTGTCAAAACGCCCTGACGAGCCAATGGTTCGATACGAGCCCAATTGGCTGCGGCGCGTCTCAATACAGCTTCGGCACTATCGAGTTGCGCCCGACTGGAGCCAATACGGGCTTCGGCGGCCCGCTGCTGCTGGGTTGAGTTGTCGAGGGCAGCCTGCTGACTGGCAAGGGTTGCTTTGGCCTGATCCAGCTTTTGAGCAAATATCCGGTCATCGATTTTTGCGAGGAGCTGACCCTGTTTGACCTTGTTATAATCCTGAACCGGGACATCGACGATATAGCCGCTCAACTGCGGACTTATGAGAGTGACATACCCCTTCACATAGGCATTTTCGGTTATCTCAATATCGCTCTGAAATGGCGGCAGCCTCCATGAGTAAAGAACAAGGGTGAGTCCCGCAATTCCAATGAGAATGGCAAAAATCGTTGCTGAATGACGCAAGTATTTTGACATGGAATCAACTCGTTTGAACGGTGAGGGACGGTGCTCGACGGCGCAGAAGTGCGCGGGCGGAGACGTGCGTTAAAAGGGCGATGAGTGCGAGGAGGGAAACGATGGCAATCAGCAAAAAGGCGTCGTTATAAGCCAGAATATTGGCCTCTCGCGTCGTCTGTTGAGTAAGCAAGGCAATGCCTTCGGCGTTCAACAAGTTACTGTCCGTAATCGCCCGGCTATAGGCTCCGGTCAATTGGCCAATTCGTTGCACTACAAGCGGGTCCGATAGGACGATGCTTTCGGCTAGAATATTGGAATGGAATTTCTCGCGTATCGTGATGAATGTGCCGAAAACCGCTTGCCCGAAGAGCCCACCAAGACTTTGAGTGGCCAGAAACACGATAATGAAGCTCAAAATATAGTTGGGCCCGCGCTTAAGCGCCGAGCTTAGTCCGACCGACATGGCTGGAGGCAGGAACAGCGCTGTCGCTGCCGCAATACAGGCCTGGCTGACATACATTTGCGCAGGGCGCGTGAGGTTCGTCGATTGGCTGTCCATATAGGAGCCGACAATCAGAAGCATCAATGCAACCGCATGGATTGCAGGCACTCTTTCCGGTGTCATTACAGCCGCACAGGAAAGTCCGGCTACAATCATGGCAGCCATGGAAATGATGTAGATCATGCTGATTTGATCGTTTAACAGGCCCAGATTCTGAAAGAAATTATTGGCAACAGCTGATTGCTCGGAGACGACAAGCCTGAAAAGGAGGATGGTTCCGGCAAAATGCACGATCTCTTTGCTGGCTATCCAGCGAATGTCGAGGAGCGGTTTCTCACGGTTAAGTTCGATGACGACAGCGGCCGTGATGGTTGTAATGGCAACGGCGAGAAGGGCGCCCAACCAAGGGGCTTCGAACCACCAATAGAGTCTGCCGGTAACAAGCGTCACGGCGATGCAACCGAAACCGATAGCGATCAGAAGATAGCTGACGATATCCAGTTTTTCGATGACTTTAGCCCTTGGTATCGGCGTTAGCGGCAAGAGATAGATGACACCGAAGGCAATGAGAGCGAGCGAAATTTCGAATGTATATAGTCCGCCCCATTGGCCGATATCCAACAGCGTCGGAGAAAGCAGGCGTGCCAAGGGCGATGCAAGCGAGATATTGGTCAGTACCAGACAAATCGCTATCGTCATCTTGCGCGCGGGTGTGAAAGCTTCAAGCATGTAAAGGAAGGCAAGGCTTGATAATGGAGCGGCGGCGATACCGCTTACAAAGCGAATGATGATTGCCGATTGTAAATCCGTAACGACCAGATGCAGCAGCGATACGAACACAAAAATTGCCAGACTCAATTGCGCAAAGTTTCTCAGACCATACTGATTTCTGATCTTGATAAGCGCGATCGACAGACTGACATTCGGTGCCATATAGGCAGCGATCAGCCAGGTTGTTTCGGTGGTTGTTGCTCCGAGATAGCCTTGAATCTGCGGGATATTGGTCGCAATCAGATTCATTCCAAGGCCTTGAGTCATCGATAGCAGTGTCGAGGCACCAATATAGGCTGCAGAACGAAGCGGGTGCATAGGCACGGGCGTAGCAGCAGCAGGTGGTTCGGTTCTGTTCGGATTAAAGCCAACAAATTCAGCTTCAGGAAGCATGCGATTCAGTCCTTCCCGTCAAGTTCGCTGATATTGCGGTTAACTGACTGAAGTACATCGATCGTTTTCTGCAAATCCCCATCAGCAATACCCGCCAGAACATCTGCGCGAAGCTTTTGAGCCAGATGATCGACCTTTTTTGCCAATGTTCTACCCGTGGGTGTGATATGAATTTCCTTGGCGCGCCGGTCACCGTCAGCTTCTTTCCGCTGAATGAATCCCTGATTCTCCAGACCATCGAGCAGCCGCACCATCGTGGGTGTTTCAATATCCAGCTCTTCTGCAAGCTCTTTTTGATTAAGCACTTCAAGCCGGTCCAGCAGCAGCAACGTTCTGGCTCTGGCCTGCGTCAGCCCCAATTTTTTCACGCGCGAATCAAAGTGCGTGCGCAGCTTCCGGCTGGCCCTACTTAGCTCATCTACAAAAATGAAATGCAAACCGCGATGCGTCATAAGATAGCCATATAATAAGTAGGTTGCTAATTATTAACACGCGATATAACCTCGAACGAATTGGATTTCAAGTTTCGAACTGATATTTAGCGCAAGTCGAGACGTAAAAGAGTTCGTCAGTGTAGGATTTGCCGCCAAAACGCAGAGCATCCTTCTCCACGCCGAACACTGTAAATCCCAGGCCAAGGTAAAGTGTGCGGGCTGAGATATTCGCAGCCATGACAGTTGCGTGCAGGGTATCGACATGATTGCGTGCATAGTCGATCACTGCCAGCGTCAGCCTTTTTCCGAGCTGATGTCCACGCCATCGTTCATGCACATAGACACCCCAAAGCTGCCCTTTGTGTTTTTGTTTCGTTTTGGGATTTACGGCGAAACCCGCAACGCCGACCAGCTCATTGTCAGCAAATGCACCAAAGACAGCGTTGGGCAAGGCGTCAAGACGACGTCCAATCTCGCTCAGGTCGAGATCAGCCTCTTCCTCAAAGCTTGAACCGAATGCTTCCGGTGTCGCTTTCAACCCGTATAAACGTAGTTGTTGGAATCGTTCCGTATCACTGCTGTTCAGCCTCCGGATAAGGGTTTCCATGCGCAAACTCCGAATGTTACATATTATTGACAGGCAAATGACGAATGTCGCCATGTTTACAAAGAGATATCCACATAAGAGTTGATTGAAAATAAAAATAGAACTCCATTCCGCCTTATTTCAGATAGAGTGGATGTGAGGGGCCACTTGAGTATCTAGGAGAGGATTAAAATAGATGAAGAATAAATTTGTTATCGCCTTGGCAACCGTGTCGTTGTTTGCTTTGGCTGGCTGTGGTGAAAGCGAGCAGAAGACGGAAACGCCACCTGCAACGACTGAGGCACCAGCTCCTGCGCCGGCACCAGCTCCCGCAGCAGTTGAACCAGCCAAGCCAATGACTGCTCAAGATGCGATGAAGACCATCAAAGAGCAGGCCGCAACCATGACTGCCGAGCAGAAGCAGGCTGCCGTCGAGACCGCCCGCACGGCAGCTGAAGAAGCTGCAAAAGCGGCGGGACAAACAGCCGATCAGGTTAAGGCCGCTGCCGATGCAGCTGAAAAAGCCATCAAGGATGCGCTTGGCGTTCAATAATATTCAATCAGCAAGCACGGCAGACCTTGTGTTTGCCGTACTTGCGCCCGTCAATGTCAAACAGTTTTGATGCGTGATTATCTCTCTCGCAATTGCGAAAAACTTTGAATAAAATAGAGCCATGTCTATTTGGCGCCGCATCAGCGATTTCATCACCACCACAGCAGTCGATGCGTTCTCCAGCATTATCGAGGCTGTACGTACAGCGTTTGAGGGCGATCCTGAAACGCGGCGACGCGTAGCGTTCTCGATAGCGATGATTGCTTTGTCGGCCAAAATGGCCAAGGCTGACGGTGTCGTGTCGCAAGCCGAGGTCAATGCATTCCACGACATTTTTCACGTGCCTGCACAGTATAAAGATCAGGTGACCCGATTGTATAATCTGGCAAAGCAGGATGTTGCCGGCTACGAGGCCTATGCAGCGCAGCTGGCGTCGCTGTGCGGGTCCGGTCATAGAAACTGCCAAATGCTCGAAGACGTTCTTGACGGGCTTTTCCATATCGCCAAGGCCGATGGCGCATTGCACGACAAGGAGCTGACGTTTCTTGGAACAGTTGCGGAAATTTTTGCGCTTGATGAGGAAAAGTTCGATCGTATCCTTGCCCGACATGTCGGGCGTGGACAGGCAGATCCCTACTTGGTCCTGGGGCTGGCCCGCAATGTCAATTTTGAAACTGCACGCAAGCAGTATCGCGCGCTGGTACGCGAAAATCATCCGGATATGTTGATCGCTCGTGGTGTGCCGGAAGAATTCATGGCGATCGCCAATCAACGCATAGCGGCTATCAATGCGGCTTGGGAAAAAGTCGAAAAAGACCTGAAGGCATATGAGCGCGTTTAAACCTGATCACTTGAACGCGGCTGTTCATGCATCGCCAAATTTTGGTCCCCGGAAGGACGGAAAGCGTCCGCATTTTCTTATTCTGCATTATACTGGAATGGAGACAGGGGAAGCTGCGGAAAACTGGCTGACAAATCCACAAAGCGAAGTTTCAGCACATTATATCGTCCATGAAGATGGCAGGGTCGTGCAGTTGGTTCCCGAAAGTGAGCGCGCCTGGCACGCTGGAAAGGGAGCGTGGAAAAGCGAAACCGATATCAATTCCTGCTCAATTGGCATTGAGATCGTAAACGCCGGCCCATTGCTCGGCTTCCCTGTATTTCCAAGTGAACAGATCGATGCAGTTATCGACCTTTGCAAGGGTATAATTTCGCGCAATGGGATTCGCCCTGAAAATATCCTTGCCCATTCCGATGTTGCGCCAGCGCGCAAAATTGATCCTGGCGAGAAATTTCCCTGGCCCATCCTTTTTAATTCCGGTGTCGGGCATTGGGTCGATCCGGCTCCGGTGCGTGGCGGTCGGTTCTTTTCTGCCGGCGATCAGGGGCAACCTGTCGAAGCTTTGCAGTCCATGCTGGCCCTCTACGGCTACGGTGTGCCCATTGATGGCATCTTTGGAAATGCGACCGAATTGAGCGTTTTGGCCTTCCAGCGCCACTTTCGGCCTGCAAAGGTCGATGGAGTCGCGGACATGTCAACTATCGAAACGCTGCATAAGCTACTTTCTGCCCTTCCGGCATTGTCAGTGTAACTTATTGAACGTCAAAGCCTTTTTTAAAAGCTTTTGTGCATTGCAACCTATATATTACAATGGGTTACACAAAGTTATTTGATGTATCAATATTCGGCTGCATTGGGCCGTCACATCCTAGCCCAGTGTTTCGGGCAGCCCATTTAGGTTTTTGGGCTCGGAACGTTCCCGGCGCGCATTTTTCGTGCGGCCCAAAAAATTAAACGGAAAAAGATGACAAATAGATTTGGTATGATTTGCGCCCTCGTTGGGGCGGTGGCTTTGTTTGGTTCAAATTCAGCATTCAGTAAACCGGTAGAGGCTCAGCCGACTAATCTGGCTGATTATTTAAAGGCCAAACGCGTTGAAGCTGACAAGAAAAAAGCAACTGAAAAAACTGCAAAGAAAGTTGATGCAAAGAGCCGCGGCAAAAAGGTAACTGCCAAGGACTCATCGGGGAAAAAGGCTGGAGCAAAAACTCAGCGCATCTCGAAGAAGGTTTCTGGCTCCAAGCGTCCGGTTGTTCAGGCAAAGGCCCGTCTCAAGACTGCGACGGTAAATAATCGCATTGATAAAATGACAACTGGCAGCATTGCCTCTGCTGGTGGTTCGACCAAATATTCCAGTATTATCACTTCTTATGCATCGTCTTATGGTGTGCCGGTTGCCCTTGCTCATGCTGTTGTTCGCGTTGAGAGCAACTACCGTCCTAACATGACTGGCCGCGCTGGTGAGGTTGGTTTGATGCAGATCAAGTATTCGACAGCAAAGGGCTTAGGCTACACGGGTAGCCGTCAGGCGCTCTACAACCCGGATACAAACATTCGCTGGGGTATGAAGTACCTTGCCGGAGCCCACAAGCTTGGCAATGGCACGACCTGCGGTACGATCCTTCGTTACAATGCGGGGCACGGTGCCACCCGAATGAACCCGATTTCGGCCAATTATTGCGCCAAGGTCAAGTCACAGATGGCGGCTAACTAAGCATTCGTTTTGTCGCTCTGAGGAAGGCTGGATTACCGTCCGGCCTTTTTTCATTTGCCTTTTCTGGAAGATAGGCATTTATACGGGCGCCAGCTGGCCGGGCAGCCGCGCATGTCATAAGCCGAAAGGCGGCATGTGAGGAAAGTCCGGGCTCCAGGGAAACACGGTGCCGGATAACGTCCGGCGGGGGCGACCCCAGGGAAAGTGCCACAGAAAGGAAACCGCCCCGTCTTTCGTTGTGCCGCGTCTATGAATAGATGGGACACAAGGAATGACGGGGTAAGGGTGAAAGGGTGGGGTAAGAGCCCACCGCGCAACTGGTAACAGGGGCGGCATGGCAAACCCCACCGGGAGCAAAACCGAATAGGGACGGCGTGCCTGGCGAAAGTCAGGCGATCAGTTTCCGGGTCAGTCGTCCGGGTAGGTTGCAGGAGACGGATGGCAACATCCGTCCAAGATGAATGGCTGCCGCGCCGGACGCAAGTCCGGCCATACAGAACCCGGCTTACAGGCCAGCTGGCACTTTAACTCTCCGATTGTTCATCATTCTCCCGAAAGGGAGATGTCGGGACGGCGATTCCTAACGCTTCATTAAGCTTAATGAGGGATAAATTCAGAATCGCCGGAAGTGCGCTTGGTTTTGCAAGCTGCTCCCATCATGTGTACTCTAATCCCATTGACGCCCACAGTGCCCCATGATATCGATTGATTTCATCAGTAGCGTTCAGTCGACACGGTGTTTCCCGACATTGGATTTTGCCATGCAGGGCCGGCATTTAGCCGGAGTTTCGACGCGCGCTTATGAGATTTGCTCTCCTTGGTTGCAGGGGGAGGCAGGGGCGAAACGATTAGAGACCCTTGAGGTCAGAACGGCGGGGTTGAGCTTTGAACCGGTTCCTCGGGCATATGACGAACAGGATCGATGCAAAGGGACGGGTTTCCGTTCCGGCTCAGTTCCGTCTGATTGTGCAGTCCGCCGGTCATACGGAGCTTTATGCCCTGCGCTCCCTACATCTTCCTGCGCTGGATGTGGGCGGACCGGAGTTGTTGACCCGATTCGACAAAAAGCTCGAAAGCGAAGACCCCTTCGCGGAGACGGCGGACGATATGTCGTTCTATCTGCACGCGGATGGCGGTTTTCTCAAATTGGACGCGGATGGGCGAATCACAGTGACGGATTTCCTGCGGGAGCATACGGGCATTTCCACGGATGTGACCTTTGCGGGTGCGAATACGCATTTTCAGATATGGCAGCCGGATCAGTTCGAAGCGCATCGCGCCAGGGTTCGGGCCCGGCTGGCGGAAAAACGCCGCTTGGAGACAAGCTGATGAGCGGTTCCGGCAAGGATAATACATCCATGAACTCGGACAATCGTCATGTGCCCGTTCTGCTCGATGAGGTCATTGCCGCCTTGCAGCCAGCAGAAGGTCAGCGAATCATAGACGGAACTTTCGGGGCTGGCGGTTACACCAGGCGCATTCTCGAAATGGGCGCTGAAGTAACAGCGATTGATCGTGATCCTTCGGCTATCGAAGCTGGCCGTATCATGGAAAAAGAATATGCGGGAAGGCTGACTCTTGTTCAGGGAACCTTTTCTACCTTGGACAACGTCGCGCTTCTGGGGGCTCCCGATGGCATTGTGCTCGATATTGGCGTTTCATCCATGCAGATCGACGAGGCTGAGCGTGGCTTTTCTTTCCAGAAGGATGGGCCACTCGATATGCGCATGTCGAGCTCAGGTCCCAGTGCAGCCGACGTAGTCAATCGACTGAAAATTGGTGACTTGGCGCGCATTTTCAATTTTCTTGGCGAAGAGCGCAATGCTGGACGCATTGCCCGAATGATCGACAAGCGGCGGGCGACAGAACCGTTTCATCGTACCCGCGATCTGGCGAATGCAATCGAAGCGCTGGTGGGTCGAAATCCGAAAGTGCCGATACACCCTGCGACGCGTGTGTTTCAGGCGCTTCGCATTTTTGTGAATGATGAGCTTGGCGAGCTGGTGCGCGCGTTACATGCAGCTGAACGTGTCTTGAAGCCCGGTGGGCGCCTTGTCGTCGTAACGTTTCATTCTCTTGAAGACCGTATCGTCAAGCGCTTCTTTGCTGATCGATCAGGCTCAGGCGGTGGCTCTCGTCATTTGCCGCAGGTCGAACAGCGTCGTGCCACGTTCACGCCCATAGGCAAGGGTATTGTTGCGCCCACAGAAGCCGAAGCAGCACGCAATCCCCGGGCGCGTTCGGCCAAGCTTCGTGCAGGCATCCGTACAGATAGCGCGCCGCTTGCTGAAGATCATGCGATTTATGGTTTGCCCAATCTGCCCATATTTCATGAAACCCAGTCTCAGAAGAAAATGGGGAGTTGACCAGTGCTGCGTACCTTCGACATCATTTTGATCGGGTTGATGATAGCGGCGGCATCGATAACCTATAAAATCAAGCACGACGCCCAGAAGCAGATGAATCAAGTGACAAAGCTTGAGCGTATGATTTCGGAAGAGCGCGACACGATTGATCTGCTCAAGGCCGATTGGAGCCTCCTTACGCAACCAAACCGTTTGCAAAAACTAGTGGAAGCCTTTCAGGGGCAGTTGGATCTTCAACTCGTTCAAGCCAATCAGATCATCAATATCAATGACCTTCCGCAACCCAAGCCGGTCATTTTCGACTCCGTAGAAGACATTCTTATAGAGGCCAGCGCCAAGGATTTGAAACCGGATTCCACGTTGACTGGAAGTGTGACGAAGAAAACCAATCCCGCACCAAAAGGAGCTGCGCAATAATGGCTGCTGTTTGGATCAAGCGGAAAAAGACTGAGCTCGAATCAGGAACTGCGCCGACCTTTGCAGTTGATGCAAAGAAGAAGAAATCAGGCAATCGCGCGCGTAACCGTGTTGTTATGGCAATTGCTTGCTTCATAGGCATTTATGGTGTGATTGGCGGAAGGCTGATTTATTACGGAATTCAGGAAGACACAAACGGATATAACGGCCCGACCGGCACGGTTCTGGCTGCGCGACCAGATATTCTTGACCGTAACGGTGAAGTACTCGCCACCGATATCAAGACGAATTCGCTTTATGCCGAACCGAAGAGGATCATTGACCCTGATGAAGCAATCGAACTGCTATCAACGGTCCTTCCCGATCTTAATTTTGAGCAGACCTATAGCCGCCTGAAAAGCAAGGCGGGGTTTGCCTGGTTAAAGCGTGGCCTCACTCCGCAGCAAAAGAGCCAAATCATGGCTCTTGGCATTCCCGGCATCGGCTTTCGCACCGAGAAAGCACGGTTTTATCCCGGTGGTCCCACCGCCTCACACATTCTTGGTCTGGTCAATATCGACAATCAGGGGATTGCCGGTATGGAAAAATATATCGACGACCACGGCTTGTCGGATCTACGTGACGCTGGTCTTGCGGATAGTCGATCGCTGGAACCCGTCAAGCTTTCGATCGATCTGCGGGTGCAGCACGTGGTGCGCGACGTGGTTGTTCAGGCCATGCAAAAATACAGTGCCATTGCCGCTGGCGCAGTTGTGTTGAGCGTCAGGACTGGTGAAGTTCTCGCAATGGCTTCGGCGCCGGATTTTGACCCGAATAATCCTTATAACGCCCTGGAAAAAGACCGGCTTAACCGTATGTCTGCCGGTGCCTATGAGATGGGTTCGACCATCAAAAGCTTTACCACCGCAATGGCGCTTGATTCCGGCAAGGTCAATTTGCAAAGCACATTTGATGCGCGTCGGCCAATTACTATTGGCCGCCAGACGATCCGGGATTTTCATGGCAAAGGCCGTGTTCTTACCTTGCCGGAAGTCTTCATTTACTCATCCAATATCGGGTCTGCAAAGGAAGCCGACGTTGTTGGTATCGATGGTCACCGCGAATTTTTGCACCGCATGGGCCTCTTGGACCGTATGGTAACTGAATTGCCGGAAGTGGCTCGGCCAATGGAGCCGAAAGTCTGGAAAAAAGTTCACTCGATCACCATCGCATTCGGTCACGGTATGGCGACTACACCCTTGCAGACGGCCGTTGGCGCCGCCGCTCTTATGAATGGCGGTCGCCTCATGCCGCCGACATTCCTGCCACGTACCATCGAAGAAGCCAACAAAGTTGCTAAGCAGGTCGTTAGCGAAAAGACCAGCGAAGATATGCGTTACTTGTATCGTCTGAATGCTGAAAAAGGTTCCGGTGGCTCGGGTAATCGCGCCACGGTGCCCGGTTATCGCGTTGGCGGCAAGACCGGGACAGCCGAGAAGGTCGTCAATGGACGATACTCCAAGGATGTCAGGTTCAACGCCTTTGTTGCCGCATTTCCAATCGATAAGCCTGAATATGTCGTGTTGACCATTGTGGATGAGCCAAAGGCAGAAGCCGGCAAGATCGGTGCGACGGCTGGCTACAATGCTGCGCCCATGGTTCAGGAGATTATCCGGCGCTCTGCCACTTTCTTGGGGGTACAGCCGGATTTCAATGAAGAACAAATATCTGCTCCAATGATGGTGAACTTTAACCAATAACACTCGAAAAACGAATCAATAAGAGGCGTTTTTCAACCGAACTCACGGGAAAGAACAGGTTCCGGTCCGGCCATGAAGTTGAAAGAATTGAACGGCATCCCAGCCTTGGCCATCTCCGAATTTGGAGACAGGATCATTACAGGCCTGACATCGGACTCCCGGCAGGTTCAGAAGGGATATGTTTTTGCCGCTCTTAAAGGGGTAAAGGCCGACGGAATTGCCTATGCCCAAGACGCGGTGAAAAGAGGTGCATCGGTTATCATTGCATCCAGTGATGCCAAGCTTGGAAATATCGGTGTGCCGATCATCTATGTTGATGATCCGCGCCGTACTCTGGCGCTTGCTGCGGCGAGTTTCTACATGCGTCAGCCTGACGTGATGGTGGCTATTACCGGGACGAGCGGAAAAACCTCCGTTGCTTCCTTCACACGGCAGATTTGGGCGCAGGCAGGTTTCGCATCTGCCAGCATCGGCACCACTGGCGTCATCTCACCGACGCGCGATGACTACGGCTCGCTGACAACGCCAGATCCGGTGGAGCTGCACAAGCTGTTGAGCGAACTTGTTGATGAAGGCGTGACCCATGCGGCTATGGAAGCCTCATCTCATGGCCTCGATCAACGTCGGCTTGATGGCGTGAGGCTTGCCGCTGGCGCGTTCACCAATCTCGGGCGGGACCATATGGATTACCACCCTACGATTGAAGAATATCATGCTGCCAAGCTGCGGCTCTTCACGGAGCTTCTACCCAAAGGCGCTCCAGCGGTCATCTTTGCCGACGACCCCTTCTCCAAGGCGACAATTGCCGCAGCGACAGAAGCCGGTTGCAACGTCCTGACGGTCGGACGCAAAGGCGAGTTTATTTCGCTGAAACGGGTTGAACATGAGCGTTTCCGTCAGCACGTTGAAGTGCACATTGCGGGTGAGATTTATGAAATAACATTGCCGCTTGCCGGTGATTTTCAGGTCGCCAATGGGCTTGTAGCAGCAGGTCTTGCTATCGCCACGGGTGTTCCCGCAGCAGCGGCGATGCGCGGTCTCGAACGTCTCAGAGGGGCTCCGGGACGGCTTGATCTGGTCGGAGCAACAGAAGAAGGTGCCCCCGCTTATGTTGATTATGCGCACAAGCCCGATGCGCTTGAAAATGTGCTGACATCAGTGCGCCCATTTACAACTGGCCGCGTTATCGTGGTTTTTGGTTGTGGCGGCGATCGTGACAAAGGCAAGCGTCCGATGATGGGCGAAATCGCTACGCGGCTCGCGGATGTCGTCATTGTTACGGATGACAATCCACGCTCAGAAGTGCCTGAAACCATTAGGGCCGAAATTCTTGCAGCAGCTCCGGGAGCGCGCGAAATCGGTGACCGGCGCGAAGCTATCCGCGAAGCTGTCACCATGATGAAATCGGGCGACACATTGATTATTGCAGGAAAAGGCCATGAGGAAGGCCAGACTGTTGGCGATGTCGTCCTTCCATTTTCAGACCACATTGAAGTGGCGCAGGCATTGAAAGATCGTATGTCACAGGAGGGCGGTATATGAGCCTTCTTTGGTCTTCCGATGCCATGATTGCGGCTATGAATGGCAGGCCCGTTGGTAAACTTCCCGAGGGGATCACCGGCATTTCCATCGATACGCGAACATTGCGGGACGGCGAGGCATTTTTCGCCATCAAGGGCGACGCTCTGGATGGTCACGACTATGCCACTGCCGCTGTTGCCGCGGGCGCAGCGCTGTTGGTCGTCGCAGAAGCCAAATTGCCTGCTCTTGGCAAGCTGAAAGCCCCCATGATCGTCGTGGACGATGTACTGGCTGCCATGACGCGGCTTGGCATTGCTTCGCGCGAGCGCTCTCACGCGCAGATCATCGCGGTGACTGGCTCTGTCGGCAAGACAACGACAAAGGAGGCGCTGCGGCACGTTCTTTCCGAAGCCGGTAAGGTTCATGCCTCGGTTGCATCGTTCAATAATCACTGGGGCGTGCCGCTGACACTGGCGCGCATGCCGCAGGACACGGATTACGGAATATTCGAAATCGGGATGAATCACGCCGACGAAATCCGCCCTCTGGTTAAAATGGTTCGCCCGCACGTTGCACTCGTGACCTTGATTGCTCCGGCACACCTAGGTCATTTCAAGAATCTTCAGGAGATTGCAACAGCCAAGGCGGAAATTTTCGAAGGCTTGTTGCCCGGTGGCTATGCGCTGCTCAATCGCGATGACAAGCACTATAAATTCCTGGAGAAACTGGCGCTTGAAGCTGGTGTCGAGCACATCAAATCCTTTGGCGAAAATGCCAGAGCGGATTACCGCTTGATGAAGCTTAAACTGCATGATGCATGCTCATGCATGACTGCGCGTCTTGCCGGCGAAGAGGTTGTGGCCAAGGTTGGTGCACCCGGTCGCCACATTGTCCAGAATGTTCTTGCCGTGCTTGGAGCTGCACATCTCACCGGCGCAGATATGGCGAAGGTTACCTTGGCGCTTTCGTCGCTTAGGGCTGAAAGCGGACGCGGCGAGCGGCATAGGCTTGAGATCGCAAAGGGCACATTTACGCTTATTGACGAGAGCTACAACGCCAATCCGGCATCAATGCGTGCAGCCGTCGAACTTCTTGCGTCGGCAACTCCCACGGGGAAAGGGCGCCGCATTGCCGTTCTGGGCGATATGTTGGAACTGGGGAAGCAGTCACCCAAGCTGCATGCCGAATTATCCTCGGTCATCGCCGCAAACAATATCAACATGGTTTTTCTCGGCGGACCGGAGATGGCGGCGCTGAAAGAAGCCATGCCGGTTGAAATTCGCACCGAATACAGGCAGAGCGTGGAAGAATTGCAACCGCAATTGCTGAATACGATCAGAGCTGGTGACGTGATCATGATCAAGTCGTCCAAGGGGACCGGCTTCTCTCGGATCGTCAAAACGCTCTTGCAGAAATATAACACCGCCGAACCTCTCGCTCCTGCTGAGTGAGCCTGCGGGGATGGGGAAAGGGCACTAGTCAATGCTTTATTATCTTGCCGGTCTGGCGGAACAACTGCAATTTCTCAACGTGTTTCGTTATATCACGTTCAGGACCGGCGGCGCGCTGATTACTTCGGCGCTCATTGTTTTCCTTTTCGGACCCCGGATCATCGATTCATTGCGGGTTCGTCAAGGTCGTGGGCAGCCTATCCGTGCAGATGGCCCGCAGACTCACTTCAAGAAGGCCGGTACGCCGACAATGGGCGGTCTGATGATCATGACGGGCATAATTCTCTCGTCATTGCTCTGGGCAAACTGGTCCAATATTTATGTCTGGGTTGTGCTGCTTGTTGCTTTAGGCTTTGGCGCTATCGGCTTCTACGACGATTATCTGAAGGTTAGTAAACAGGCATCCAAGGGCTTTTCCGCCCGTGCGCGTCTTGGCATCGAGTTCATTATTGCAGCCATTGCCGGTCTGACAATCATGTGGGCAGGGCAGGAGCCTTTCTCATCATCACTGACCTTTCCTTTTGCTAAAGAGTTTATTCTCAATCTTGGAATTTTCTTCGTGCCATTTGCTGCCTTCGTCATGGTTGGTGCAGGCAATGCGGTGAATTTCACCGATGGTCTGGATGGTCTTGCAACGGTCCCGGTCATGATTGCTGCAGCATCTTTCGGCATCATCGCCTATCTGGCGGGTAATGCGATTTTTGCAGATTATCTGCAAATCCACTTTACCCCCGGTACAGGCGAACTCGCTGTGGTGCTCGGATCGGTCATCGGTGCAGGGCTTGGCTTCCTCTGGTTCAATGCGCCACCCGCCGCAATTTTCATGGGCGATACAGGTTCGCTGGCACTTGGCGGGCTGATCGGCGCTGTCGCTGTCGCAACCAAGCATGAGATCGTGCTTGCCATCATCGGCGGCGTTTTCGTCATGGAAGCCATGTCTGTCATCATTCAGGTTGCTTCGTTCAAATTGACGGGGAAACGGGTTTTCCTCATGGCGCCGATCCATCATCACTTTGAAAAGAAGGGCTGGACGGAAAGTCAGGTCGTGATCCGCTTCTGGATCATTGCTGTGATACTCGCGCTCATTGGTCTTTCAACGTTGAAGTTGAGATAAGTCGATATGATATCTGCCCATTCCATGAAGGATAAAACCGTCGCGCTCTTCGGGCTCGGCGGTTCGGGCATTGCAACGGCCCAAGCCATTATTGCTGGCGGTGCGAAGGTTATCGCGTGGGACGATAATCCCGATAGTGTTACCCGCGCCCAAAATGCAGGCATTACGACGTCTGATTTGCGCAATGTCGATTGGAAGCAGTTTTCCTCTTTCGTCTTGTCTCCCGGCGTCCCGCTGACCCATCCGAGACCGCACTGGAGTGTTGATCTTGCGCGGGCAGCAGGTGTTGAGATTATCGGTGATGTTGAATTGTTCGTGCGGGAGCGCAATCTCGTCCTCGCAGATGGGCCGATAGCAGAGATTCCATTCATCGCCATTACTGGCACGAATGGGAAATCCACCACCACTGCCCTGATCGCCCATATCATCAAATCATCTGGCCGCGATGTGCAGCTTGGCGGCAATATTGGCACTGCGGTCATGACGTTGGACCCTCCGGCGAACGGGCGCGTCTATGTGGTCGAATGTTCATCCTACCAGATTGATCTTGCGCCTTCGATCAATCCGACAGCGGGTATCCTGTTGAATCTCACGCCCGATCATCTGGACCGCCACGGCACGATGCAGCACTATGCCGAGATCAAGGAACGACTGGTGGCAGGAAGTCAGACCGCGATCATTGGCGTTGATGACAGTTTTTGCGCCGCAATTGCCGACCGGCTGGAACGCGCAGGCAAGCTTGTCGCCCGTATCTCGAAGCGTATGCCAATAGCAGAGGGCTTTTTCGCCCTTGGCAGTGATCTGATCCATGCGCATGACAGTGTTAAAACCACGATTGCCTCGCTTGAAGGCATTGGATCGCTGCGCGGCGAACACAATGCGCAAAATGCTCTTGCAGCATTTGCCGCCTGCCAGGCGGCGGGTCTCTCAGCCGAAGAGATCAATGTGGGTCTAAGGACTTTCCCCGGTCTTGCTCACAGGATGGAACAGGTAGCAAAACTGGATTCTACGCTTTTCGTCAACGATTCCAAAGCGACAAATGCCGAGGCGGCAGCGCCTGCATTGTCTTCCTTTCCGCGCATTTACTGGATTGCCGGGGGGCTGCCCAAAGAGGGCGGGATTGCCTCTCTGTCGGGTTTCTTTCCGCGTATCGCAAAAGCCTATCTGATTGGCGAAGCTGCTCCGCAATTTGCAGCAACACTTGGTGATGCCACTCCATATGAGATTTCCGGCACGATCGATGTTGCCGTTCAGCATGCGGCATTGGATGCCAGCAAGGATGATGCCAGCGAACCAGTGGTCCTGTTGTCTCCTGCCTGTGCCAGTTTCGATCAGTTTCAGAATTTTGAAAAACGCGGTGAAGCTTTTCGCTCTGCCGTTCTGGCGCTTGAGGGCGCATCACCTATTGGGGAGCCAAGAAGCTAATGGTTAGTCGCATTGACCGTGGTCCCGTTGCCGAGTGGTGGTGGACAATTGACCGTTTTCTTCTCGCCGCCTGTCTGAGCCTGATGGGGCTTGGCATTCTGCTGTCCTTTGCCGCCAGCCCCGCTGTGGCTGAGCGCCTCGGGCTAGAGAGCTTCTACTTCGTCAAGCATCAATCCATGTTCATGGTTCCGGCAGTGATCGTCATGTTTGCGGTGTCGTTCATGGCCCCAAGAACAATCCGGCGATTTGCGATCATCCTGCTCGCCGGCGCACTGGGTGCGATGGTGCTCGCCCTGTTCTTCGGTGTTGAAGTCAAAGGCGCACGCCGGTGGATTTCGCTGGCTGGCATATCCGTTCAACCATCCGAATTCATGAAACCTGCCTTTGTCATAGTCTGTGCCTGGCTATTCGCCGAAAATGAGCGCCGTAAGGACATTCCCGGCAATTTCTTTTCCATGGTCCTGTTCGGGGTTGTCGCTGCACTCCTGGTTGCACAGCCTGATCTAGGCCAAACGATCCTGACTGCTGGAACATGGGGCGCTATGTTCTTCATGGCTGGTGTTCCGTGGATATGGATCATCGCTTTGGGCGGTCTTGGTGTTGTCGGTTTCTTCGGTGCCTACACAGTCTTTCCTCATGTTGCTGGCCGTATTGACCGCTTCATTACCGGAGAGGGCGACACGTTTCAGGTGGATGCTGGACGAGAAGCGATTATTCGTGGGGGCTGGCTCGGACAAGGACCTGGTGAAGGAACCATCAAGCGTATTATTCCGGACAGTCATACGGACTTCATTTTTTCGGTGACTGCCGAAGAATATGGGATCGTGCTTTGCCTTCTGATCGTTCTGATCTTCGCTTTCATCGTCATTCGCGGCCTATCGATTGCTCTCAAAGAGCGTGACGACTTCACACGCCTTGCGGTATCGGGGCTGGTGATCCTGTTTGGTTTTCAGTCGATCATCAACATCTCGGTCAATTTGCATCTGATGCCCGCCAAGGGCATGACGCTGCCATTCATCTCTTATGGCGGTTCGTCGCTTATCTCCGTGGCAATTTCGTCAGGACTATTGTTGGCGTTGACCAGGCGCAGACCTGAAGGCCGCCGTTCTGCGACTTTGGGAAATTCGCAAAGGCCAGCCATGATGGGCGCAGGCTAAGAGGCTGATATGTCCAAGGGTATCATTGTTCTTGCCGCCGGTGGTACCGGCGGCCATCTCTTTCCGGCCGAAGCGCTGGCGCATGATTTGATTAATCGAGGCTGGGAAATTCATCTTGCCACCGATGATCGTGCGCAACGCTTTACCGCCAATTTCCCGGCAAGTCAGGTTCATGTTGTTCGCTCTGCCACGATTGGCGGGCGAAACCCGATCGCTTTGGCGCAAACATTCTGGAAGCTCTGGCTCGGCAATCTTGATTCCCGCAAATTGTTCCGCTCTTTGAAGCCGAAGCTCGTTGCCGGTTTTGGGGGGTATCCGACGCTCCCGCCACTTTACGCGGCCACTGCCCTGAAAATCCCGTCGCTCATTCATGAGCAGAATGCTGTGATGGGTCGCGCCAACAAAGCGCTTGCCCCACGCGTCAATGCCATCGCTGGAGGATTTCTGCCTGACAATGGCGGGCCTTTTTCAGCCAAGACAATTGTCACTGGCAATCCGGTGCGTCCGGCGGTGCTTGCCGAAATAGGCAAGTCTTACAAGGCGTCACAGGCACATCAGCCATTCCACTTTCTGGTGTTTGGCGGCAGCCAGGGTGCTCAGTATTTTTCGACGGCGATACCGGCGGCGATAAATCTGCTGGCGCCGGATTTACGGGCCCGTCTTGTTTTAACACAGCAATCTCGCCCGGAAGATGAGGCGCAGCTTCGCGCGGCCTATCATCGTGCAGGAATCAAGGCCGAGGTAGCGGTGTTCTTTACGGATATGGCGCGCCGTATATCAGAATCGCATTTTGTTTTGTCCCGGTCAGGCGCATCCACTGTTTCGGAGATCGCGGCCATTGGACGGCCAGCCATTCTGGTGCCGTTTCCTCATGCGCTTGACCATGATCAAGCTGCCAATGCCGCTGCGCTGCAAGCAGCAGGTGGAGCCGATGTGATCAAGCAGTCGGATCTTTCGCCTGAGCGCATTGCAGCGATCCTGACGAGCGCCATGAACGAGCCAACCCGTCTGGCATTTATTGCTGAAAAGGCACGCTCGACAGGCAAACCGGACGCGGCAAGGTTGCTTGGCGATCTCGCAGAGGCTATTGCAACCGGCCAAAGCGTCGAAGAATTCAAAAAAGGAGTGCGTCCATGAAGATGCCGCTCAATATAGGTCTGGTCCATTTTATCGGTATCGGTGGTATCGGCATGAGCGGCATTGCCGAGGTGCTGCATAATCTTGGTTACAAGGTCCAGGGGTCCGATCAGGCAGACAGCGCCAATGTGCAGCGTTTGCGTGAGAAGGGCATAGAGGTATTTGTCGGCCACGCGGCGCCTAATATTGGTGATGCAGAAGTCATCGTAGTTTCGACTGCTATCAAAAAATCCAACCCTGAACTGGTGGCTGCACGCGAAAAGCTGCTGCCCATCGTCCGCCGTGCAGAAATGCTGGCTGAGCTGATGCGGTTCCGTCAGGCCGTTGCCATTGGCGGCACTCATGGCAAGACGACCACGACGTCAATGGTGGCAACGCTGCTTGATGCGGGCAAACTCGACCCGACCGTTATCAATGGCGGTATCATCAATGCCTATGGCACCAATGCGCGCATGGGAGCGGGCGACTGGATGGTCGTCGAGGCCGATGAGAGCGATGGCACATTCCTGAAGCTTCCGGCAGATATCGCAGTTGTCACCAACATCGATCCGGAACATCTCGATCATTACGGCACATTCGATCGGGTGCGTGAGGCATTTCGCCAATTTGTTGAAAATGTTCCATTTTATGGCTTTGGCGTCATGTGTCTGGATCACCCGGAAGTTCAGTCGCTTGTCTCGCGTATCGAGGATCGCCGTGTTATCACCTATGGCGAAAATCCACAGGCCGATGTGCGTTTTGTCAATCTGATCGTGGATGGAGCAAGTTCCCGTTTTGATGTCCACATCGCCAAGCGCAAGACCGGCGAAGTGACCGAGATTACCGGGCTACATTTGCCGATGCCTGGCAAGCATAATGTATCGAATGCTACCGCCGCCATTGCGGTCGCGCACGAGCTGGGCATTTCATCGGCTGATATCAAAAAGGGCCTGTCAGTATTCGGTGGTGTGAAGCGGCGCTTCACGCATACCGGTTCTTGGAATGGCGTCGACGTATTTGATGATTATGGTCACCACCCTGTCGAAATAAAAGCAGTGCTGCAGGCCGCACGCGAATCGGCCAAAGGCCGTGTTATTGCTGTGGTGCAGCCGCATCGTTTCACCCGGCTTGCCAGTCTGTTCGATGAATTTGCGGCCTGCTTCAATGATGCTGATACGGTTATCGTTGCCCCGGTTTACACTGCCGGCGAAGATCCTATTGAAGGCGTCACGTCGGAAACCTTGGTTTCTCGGATCAAGACAGCAGCGCACAGAGATGCGCGCTACATCAATGGCCCGCAGGAAATCGCTCCGCTGATTGCAGAAATCGCCAAGCCAGGTGATTTTGTCATCTTTCTTGGGGCTGGTAATATCACCCAATGGGCCTATGCCTTGCCAAAAGAACTGGCGGCGCTCTAGATTTGGCAGTTGCTCTTGGTAGGGCAGAACTGTTGGAAGGATAAAATGTCTTCACTCGTTGATGGCGAAGCCCTGCTTGCAAAGCTGGGGGATCGTTTTGCTGGTTTGCGTGGGCGGCTTACGCCCAATATGGGCATGGAAAAAGTGACCTGGTTTCGTGCAGGCGGGCCTGCGGAAGTCATGTTTCAACCTGCCGATGAAGAAGATTTGGCAACGTTCCTGAAAGCCGTTCCAGAAGAATATCCGATTCTGACCGTCGGCATCGGCTCAAATTTGCTGGTGCGGGATGGTGGCATTCCGGGTTTCGTTGTGCGCCTTTCGGCCAAAGGTTTTGGCGAAGTAGAGCGCGTTGGCGATACGCAACTGCGCGCCGGTACTGCTACGCCCGACAAGCGCGTGGCCTCTGCCGCTTTGGAAGCGGGCATTGCCGGGTTCCATTTTTATCATGGCATACCTGGCGGCATTGGTGGTGCGCTGCGCATGAATGCGGGTGCCAATGGCGCCGAAACCCGTGAGCGCGTCGTTGAGGTTCGGGCGCTGGATCGCAAGGGCGAACTGCATATCCTTTCCAATGCCGATATGGGTTATGCCTATCGTCATTCCGGTGCGGCCGGCGATCTGATTTTCACCTCTGCCCTTTTTGAAGGAACGCCGGGTGAGCGCGGCGAAATTCAGGCGGCGATGGATGCGGTTCAGCATCATCGTGAAACCGTGCAGCCAATTCGGGAGAAAACGGGCGGATCGACATTCAAAAATCCTGAAGGCTCATCTGCCTGGAAGGAAATCGATGCGGCAGGCGGGCGAGGCTTGAGAATTGGCGGCGCGCAAATGTCGCCGATGCATTGCAATTTCATGATCAATACCGGCACGGCCAATGGCTACGATCTTGAAACATTGGGCGAAACAATACGTTCGCGTGTCCTCCAAAACTCCGGAATTCGCCTGCACTGGGAAATAAAGCGGCTTGGTCTTTTCCGTCCGGGGCAGGAAGTGCATGAATTCATGGGCCAACTGCTCTAGGTGTGAGCTTTCAGGAGGTTGTCCATTCGGAGCGGATTTAGGAGACTGGAGTTACCACACCTCAGTTTTCCAGGATCGCTCCGAATGAACATTCCTAAAAATGCCCGACTGACCCCGTTGCGTCGAGAGGAAATGGCTGTCGCGGTTCTTTGCGGTGCGCTGACCAAGGCAGAAGCCGGCCGCGTTTATGCCGTTTCGCTCAAGATCGTGTCGCGCTGGGTCAAACGCTTCGAACAGGGTGGGCGTGCCCAGATGATCGATCGCTCGTCGCGCCCGCAAAACAGTCCACAGCAGACAGATCAGGCGCTGGCGCAGCGTATCATCACGCTTCGCCGCCAGCGCCTGACTGGCAAGCACATTGCTCTCGAAACGGGCGTCTCGCCCGCTACCGTCAGCCGTATCCTGCGGCGCGCAAAGCTCTCGCGGATGAAGGACATTGAACCGGCCGAACCGGTGGTGCGCTACCAGTATAGTGAGCCAGGTGGCCTGATCCATCTCGATATCAAGCGGCTAGGCCGTTTCGAACGGGTCGGTCACCGCATCACCGGTGACCGCAAAGGGCAGAGCAACTCACGTGGTGTCGGCTGGGAATACGTTCACGTCTGCATCGACGACGCCTCCCGCATCGCCTTCACAGATATCTTGCCCGACGAGAAGGCCGTCAGCGCCATTGCCTTTCTCAAGGCGGCGGTCACCTACTACAAGCACCTCGGCGTCACCGTCACACGCGTCATGACCGACAACGGCTCATGCTACAAAGCCAAGGACTTTGCAAAGGCCTGCAAGGCGCTCGGTCTCAAGCATATCCGAACCAAACCCTATACGCCCCAAACCAACGGCAAGGCCGAACGCTTCATCCAGACAGCCTTGCGAGAATGGGCCTATGCACGTGCCTATCCTTCGTCAGAGCTCCGCAAAGCCCATCTCCCACAGTGGACGCATATGTACAATTGGCATCGCCCGCACGGCAGCCTAAAATCACAAACACCCATCAGTCGACTCAGTCTAAACTGGGACAACCTCTTGAGGCTCCACAGCTAGCCTGCACGTATGTTGTGCGTGGTTCGACGGGGCTCACCATGAGGAAGGTTGTTATTTGCGGGGAGTTATTCCCTGCAAGGTTGGCGACTAATGTGCAATCCAACCACTTTCCTCATGGTGAGCCCCGTCGAACCACGCAGCGACCTGAATGCAAAGCGCTTGCCTTGGCTTGAAGGTCATGGAGTAAAACCTTGAAAAACATTCTGGATGTGGATGGCCACAAGGCTGCCGTTTCGTTCGATCCTGAAATTGGTCTCATACGCGGTGAGTTCCTCGGTTTGAATGGCGGGGCCGATTTCTATGCCAGAAGCGTTGATGAGCTTTTGAGCGAAGGCAGAAAGTCTCTCGAGATTTTTCTTGAAATGTGTGCGGAGAAAAATATTCCTCCGTTTCGTGAATTTTCGGGATGTTTTAACGTACGCCTTGCGGCTGAAGTTCATGAAGCTGCCGTTTTGGCGGCTGCCGCGGAAAATAAAAGCCTCAATGAATGGGTGGCTGAAGCAATCGAAGCCGCTGCCCGTGCTGCCTGAATCGCGCTCCTGACACATTTTTTTACACGAAATATCATTGTTGAATCATTGGGGACTTGTCAGCGAATCAACTCTCTGATTCTTTAGGGGCAAGCGTTAACTGATTTGAGTCGGCTGGTTCTGCCAGTCTTGGGTATCTGCGGTCCTTGCCGCCGGATGTGCGACGACTCATGCCTTTTTCCGCCCGCGTGTGGCTGGCCTGTTTTTGTGGGCTTCGGTTTGGCTGCACGTCAGATGGGGATGTGTTTGAGGGGATGCCTTGATGGCGAAAAAGCATGTTGCGGTGCTGATGGGTGGATTTTCTTCGGAGCGTCCCGTTTCGCTTTCGTCAGGTAATTCCTGTGCTGATGCTTTGGAGGCGGAAGGCTACACAGTCACTCGTGTGGATGTGTCTCGCGATATCGCCAATGTCTTGCAAGAGTTTAAGCCCGATGTCGTGTTTAACGCACTGCATGGTCCATTCGGCGAAGATGGCACGATTCAAGGCATTCTCGAATATTTGCAGATTCCCTATACCCATTCCGGTGTACTTGCTTCGGCTTTGGCGATGAATAAGGAGCAGGCAAAGATCGTTGCCAAGGTTGCGGGTATTCCCGTTGCAGAGGCAAAGGTCATGGATCGCTCGGAGTTTACAACCAAGCATCCCATGAAGCCGCCATATGTCATCAAACCTGTAAGTGAGGGGTCGAGCTTTGGCGTTGTCATCGTCAAGGAAAATCAGCCGCACCCGCCGCAGATCGTTACCTCTGATGAGTGGAGATTCGGCGGCTCTGTCATGGTCGAACGCTACATTCACGGGCGTGAGTTGACATGCGCCGTGATGGGCGATGAGGCCCTCGGTGTGTGCGAAATCATTCCGGTGGGGCATCAGTTCTACGATTATGATTCAAAATATGTTGCAGGCGGATCAAATCATGTGGTTCCCGCTAAAATTTCACTAAAAATTTACCAAAAAATACAAACACTGTCTCTCAAGGCGCATCAGGCAATTGGATGTAAAGGGATTAGCCGGTCGGACTTTCGTTATGACGACCGGTTTTCCGAAGATGGCGAGCTTATTTGGCTGGAAGTGAATACCCAGCCGGGCATGACTCCCACATCACTTGTGCCTGATATCGCCAAAGCTGCGGGGCATTCCTTCGGTGAATTGTTGAGTTGGATGGTGGAGGACGCATCGTGTTTGCGTTGAAGGGCAAAAATACGCACCGCCGCGGTGCTGCGCCGATGTCTTCGGACAGATCGGTGGCTTTTGGCCGTTTTCGCATGGTCTTGCCAAAGTTTCTTCGTAAGCCCGTACGTGTGTTCTTGCGGGTGGTCGATGGGGAAGTGTCGATCCCGAATCACACAGGCACATTCGGGGCTGTTGTTTTCCTGGCATTGACCGGTGCCTACGGCGCGATCCTCGGTGGTCATGCTCCGGAAGTGGTCAAGGTTACAACGTCCACATTCGGCTTTGCCATTGAAGATGTAAAAGTTGTTGGCAATAAAGAAACGTCCGAGATTGATATTCTCGGCGCACTTGGCCTTGATGGCGAGACATCGCTGGTCGGCTTAAGTGCCGCTGATGCACAGGCTGCTGTTGCAAGCCTGCCATGGGTGGAGAGCGTGGATGTTTTCAAGGTTTATCCAAATACGATCCAGATTTCGATCCATGAGCGCACGGCATTGGCCGTCTGGCAGAATGGTACTGAACTGAACGTTATTGATGCTGATGGCCGGATCATCGTTCCTTTTACCGGTGGACGCAGTGCGCTATTGCCTTTGGTCATCGGTGCGGGTGCTGATCAGCAGGTAAAGCTTCTGATGGCGCAGATGGCTGCCTATCCGCAGATTGCCCGGGACGTTCGGGCCTATGCCCGCGTGGGAGATCGCCGCTGGGATCTGGTTCTCAAAAATGGCGTAACGCTGATGCTGCCTGAGCATGGTGTTTCTGAAGCCTTGGCTGACATAGCGGGCATGGAAGCAAAGGCAGGTTTGTTGTCTCGCGATATTGCTTCTGTCGATTTGCGGTTGGATGACCGTGTTGTTGTGAAGCTGACACCGGAAGCCATGGTGCAGCGTATTGAGTATCTGAAGGCGCGTGATAAGGCGTCCAAGCGTTCGGAGAAGCGTGTATGAGTATTCTGAACGGAAAAAGCGCAACATCAGGAACGTCTTCCGCAAAACGGACGCGTTCCTTGACGGTTTTGGACATAGGTTCGAGCAAGGTGTGCTGCATCATCGCCCGTCTGCGTCCGCGCGAGGAAAGTGCGCATTTGCCAGGCCGCACACATCGCATTGAAGTTTTGGGTATCGGGCATCAGAAATCGCGCGGCATCAAGTCCGGCGTCATTGTTAATCTGGACGCCGCAGAGCAAGCTATTCGATTGGCTGTAGATGCAGCAGAACGTATGGCTGGCCTGACTGTCGATTCAATGATCGTCAATATCTCTGCAGGACGCTTGAAGAGTGAAAGCTTTTCCGCAAGCATCAATCTTGGCGGTCATGAGGTCGATCAGGCAGACATTCGCCGTGTCCTCGCTGCCGGTGCCAAGCAGGCTTTGGCAACAGAGCGTCATCTCGTTCATTCACTGCCGATTGCTTACGGGCTTGATGGTGAGCGCGGCATCCGCGATCCGCTCGGCATGATTGGTGATACGCTCGGCGTTGATATGCACGTGCTGACGGCTGATGCGGCTCCGCTGCGCAATCTCGAGCTTTGCGTCAATCGCTGCCATCTGTCAGTCGAGGCGATGATTGCTACGCCTTATGCCAGCGGTCTTTCGGCGCTCGTCGATGATGAAGCCGAAATGGGGGCTGCCTGCATCGATATGGGCGGTGGCACAACAACGATTTCGGTCTTCTCGGAAGGCAAATTCATTCATGCGGATGCAATCGCCATTGGCGGCAATCACGTGACCATGGACGTGGCTCGTGGCTTGTCGGCTCATATGGATGATGCCGAGCGATTGAAGGTCATGCACGGTTCGGCGCTTCCAAGTGCTGCCGATGATCGTGATCTCATCAGTGTGTCGCCGCTCGGCAATGATGCCCGCGATGTACCCAATCAATATCCGCGCGCAGTTCTGACGCGCATCATTCGTGCCCGTGTCGAAGAGACACTGGAACTGGCGCGCGATCGCCTCAATCAATCCGGTTATGGCCAGATTGTAGGCAAACGCGTTGTTCTGACGGGCGGTGCAAGTCAGTTGGCAGGGCTACCCGAAGTGGCCCGCCGTATTCTGGCTCGCAATGTACGGATTGGCCGTCCATTGGGCGTTACGGGGCTTCCCGAAGCGGCAAAGGGTCCGGCTTTTTCTGCAGCGGTTGGTCTCCTGATCTATCCGCAGGTAGCAGGTATCGAAGAGCGTTCTGTAAAGGCCGGTTCATCATCGCTGATGACAGGTACGGGTGGGCGTTTTCAGCGTATCGGCCAGTGGCTGAAAGAGAGTTTTTAATTAATCGGGGAAACCCAAAAGAAATTGCCGCAGCGGCGACGCGGTAAAGACAAAAAGGAACGGACAAATGAGCATCAATCTGCAAAAGCCGGACATTACCGAGCTTAAGCCCCGGATCACCGTTTTCGGTGTTGGCGGCGGCGGCGGCAATGCGGTCAATAACATGATCAATGCCGGCTTGCGCGGCGTTGAATTCGTTGTGGCAAATACCGACGCACAGGCCTTGGCGCAGTCCAAGGCAGAGCGTCTGGTTCAACTCGGCGCTTCGGTAACCGAGGGTCTCGGCGCTGGATCGCAGCCGGAAGTTGGTCGGGCAGCCGCTGAAGAGTGCATTGATGAAATCAATGATCACCTTCAGGGTACGCATATGTGCTTTGTTACGGCCGGTATGGGCGGTGGTACAGGCACTGGCGCTGCTCCTGTTGTCGCTCGCGCTGCACGGGAAAAGGGTATTCTGACAGTTGGTGTTGTCACCAAGCCATTCCATTTCGAAGGTCAGCGCCGTATGCGCACCGCCGATATGGGCATTGAAGACCTGCAGAAGAATGTCGATACACTGATCGTCATTCCGAA
This sequence comes from Phyllobacterium sp. K27, assembly GCF_054796155.1. Lineage (NCBI taxonomy): Bacteria > Pseudomonadati > Pseudomonadota > Alphaproteobacteria > Hyphomicrobiales > Phyllobacteriaceae > Phyllobacterium > Phyllobacterium sp. K27. The sequence continues at coordinate 1,658,600 of NZ_CM139240.1, forward strand.
CCAGAACCTCTTCCGCATTGCCAATGACAAGACGACTTTCGCCGACGCATTCGCAATGGCCGATCAGGTTCTTTATTCGGGTGTTGCCTGCATTACCGATTTGATGGTCAAGGAAGGCCTGATCAATCTCGACTTTGCTGACGTTCGTTCAGTCATGCGCGAAATGGGCAAGGCAATGATGGGCACAGGCGAAGCATCCGGCGATGGCCGCGCAATGGCTGCTGCTGAAGCCGCAATTGCCAACCCGCTTCTGGATGAAACCTCCATGCGGGGTGCCAAAGGCCTCCTCATCTCCATTACAGGCGGTCGCGACATGACCCTGTTTGAGGTTGATGAAGCTGCAACACGTATCCGCGAGGAAGTTGATCAGGACGCCAACATCATTCTTGGCGCCACCTTCGATGAAAGCCTTGAAGGCATCATCCGTGTTTCGGTTGTTGCGACCGGGATCGACAAGCAGGTTGGGGATGCGGCGCCAGCGCCGATCGAGTTTCGCCAGCCGCTAAAGCCAATGCCAAAGCCAGCGCCGCAGGTGGCAGCCAAGGTTGAAACAGTCGCTCGTCCGTCTGTCCAGCAGCCAGCTTCGCCTGTTGCAGAGGCAGTCCGCGCTGCCGGGCTTGATACAGCGCAGCATGCACCACAACCAGTCCAGCAGGAATTCCGTCCGCAGAGCCGTATTTTCCAGGCGCCTGCTCCGGAAGTCTTTGATGCTCCGGTTGCCGCTGCACCACAGGCACCGGCCTATCAGCCAGCGCCGCAGCCTGAACCGCAGATGGCTGAGCCTGCACCGCAGCCGGTTGCACCGCGTATGCCGAATGTTGCTGATTTCCCGCCACTGGTTCAGGCCGAACTCAACGCCCGTGATATGGGATCACGCGATCATTCCCGTGACCAGGCTGCCCACGAGGCCCATGAGGACCGTGGCCCTATGGGTCTCCTCAAGCGCCTTACAGCCGGTCTTACACGTCGCGAAGACGAGACTGCCCGTCTGGAACCAGCGCAGCCACGCGAGCCTGCAATGCGCCCGGCTGAGCCACGCCGTCCGCTTTCGCAAGATGCTTCCATCTATGCACCTCGTCGTGGACAGCTAGATGAGCAGGGTCGCGTTCAGCCACAAGCGCGTCAGACTTCGGAAGACGATCAATTGGAAATCCCGGCATTCCTTCGCCGTCAGGCCAACTGATCCCATTTCAGGCATCCCAGAACTGAAATTCCGCCATTGCCTCAATGGCGGAATTTTTCATTCAACCCATTGAAAAACACAGCAAACGGCTTAGTTGATGGCGAAGCGTCGCACCAATGCGATTCACAAATACGAGGTTTTTGTTGCAGGATTTCCAGACAACAATTGCAAAACGCATTTCGGTCTCGGGCACGGGCGTCCATAGCGGTGCTCCAGTCACGCTTTCCTTTATACCTGCGACAGTCGATACCGGCATTGTCTTCCATGTGATTGACAGCGCAGGCGCCAGCCACGCAATCAAAGCGCTGGTTTCGGAAGTCGGTGCAACAGATCTTTCGACCAAGCTGACAAATGCTCAAGGTATGAGTGTCAGCACTATTGAACATGTCATGGCTGCCATTGCAGGTTCTGGCATTGATAATATGGTGCTTGAGATTGATGGTCCCGAAGTACCCATCTTCGATGGATCATCAGCTGCCTTCCTAGAGGCGTTTGATGAGGCGGGGTTAGTCCAGCAATCAGCCAAGCGGCGTTACATCCGCATTCTTAAACCCTCTCGTGTTGAGTCTGGAGCATCTTGGGCGGAATTCATTCCCTATAACGGCACACGTTATGAAGTCGAGATTGACTTTGAAACACCGGTCATAGGTCGTCAGAAATTTGCGAACGACATGAATGACGCGGTATTCCGCATGGAAATATCGCGCGCCCGTACATTCGGCTTCATGCGTGATGTGGAACGGCTCTGGGCCGCTGGCCTCGCACTTGGGTCATCATTGGATAATTCTTTGGTCATTGGTGATGACAATACTGTCATCAATCCCAGCGGATTGCGGTATCCGGATGAATTTGTTCGTCACAAGACCCTCGATGCCATAGGCGATTTATCGCTTGCGGGTGCCCCTTTTATCGGCTGCTTTCGCTCCTATCGTGGCGGGCATCGTCTGAATGCTACCGCACTACGTGCTTTGCTTGAAGATCTGTCGGCATTCGAAATTGTGGAGGCGCCGCAGGGTGGTTCGTCTATGGAAGTGAGCAAGACCGCCAGCGCGGCTTCAACCATATAAGTCATTCTACTCGCGGTATTGAATTGACGGCTTGCAGCAGAATGGCTGAAAGCCGGGCTGTTGCTGGTTCGGGCTGCGCCTCAGACCGATGAAGCATCAAACCGAGTGAGGGCAGGGATGGCAATCCGCCTTCCTGCGGTGCCAGCCGTTGTACTGTTGCTGGCAGACCAAAGGAGGTTCGTATCGTCACCCCCAGACCGGCAGCCGTGGCAGCCCATAGTCCTGTAAGGCTCGGGCTGATAAACGATAGCCGCCAGGCAATTCCGGCGTGGTCAAGGGCGTTAACGGCAGCGGTGCGCAGAAGGCAAGGCGCTTCCAGTGAAATTAAAGGCAAGGGTTCATTTGGGTTTTGCCAATTGCCTGCCTCTCCGGCGGGGCCTATCCAGCACATGGGAACATCAAGAACGTGTTCATAGTGCGGTGTTGCGGAAACTCCGTTGCTCCACGCCAATGCAAGATCAAGACGCCCTGATGTGATCCGGTCCAGCAGGTCGGCATTTCGCGTCACGCGCGCCTCAATACGCACCTTAGGGTGCGCTCTGGCAAACTGACCAAGCACATCCGTTAGCAGGCTTTCGCCAAAATCTTCCTGCAGGCCAAGCCGCACCCAGCCTTCCAGCTCGCTGCCACGGACGGCCGTTATCGCCTCATCATTGAGATCAATCATGCGCCGCGCATAACCAAGCATGGTTTCGCCAGCCTCTGTGAGGGCAAGACCACGGCCGGATTTAATAAAGATAGCCGTTTCAGCTTGCTGTTCCAACTTCTTCAGCTGGGCACTGACTGCCGATGTCGAACGGCCAAGACGTTCAGCAGCTTTGGCGAAGCTGCCCAACTCCATTCCAGTCGAGAAAGTGCGCAGCACATCCAGATCGAGCGTGATCTTCCTCATCAAATAATAGTCCACTTTTTTAGGATGACTAATCCTAAATAATCTGATTTTCAGGATGATTGTGCGGGTTTAATGATTGGTGGTCAAGCAATTCATGAAAGGAAGTCCAATGCCATTCACCCGGATCTCACTTTTGGAAGGCAAATCTTCCGAGTACCTTAAGGCGTTGTCGGACAGTTTCCACCAAGCAATGGTAGAGACTTTCAACGTTCCGCTAACTGACAAGTTTCAGGCCATTCATCAGCATCGGCCCAACGAACTCATCATTGATCCGACTTACTTCAGCGAGGGTCGCTCCGACGATTTTGTCATCTTCACGATAACGATCGGCAAGCCGCGCGATACAGCCACCAAGCAGGCGTTCTACAAGCGTGTCGTGGAGCTTCTTGGTAAGTCGCCCGGTATTCGCCCCGAAGACATTATGATCGTCGTCAGCACATCTACACGCGATGAGTGGTCCTTCAGCAATGGCGACACACAGATGGTCGAACCAGCGTGAACGGATCAGCGAGACAATGAAAAGCCCACCACAGTCACTCAAACGTTGCCCGCAACAAATGACCGTCCGTCAAGCAGGCCAATCTATCAAACGCGGCCCCACTAATATTTCCACGGCTCCCTTCTGGGCGGAAATGCTGCTGGAAAGCGACGTTGACGGCGAGAATAATGTTATGCGAGCCTCGGTCGACCCCGGAATTATTACCCATTGGCACACGCATCCGCGCGGACAATTCCTCTATGTCCTGTCAGGTGTTGGCGTTGCCCAGCGTGACGGCGGTCCAATGGTTGAATTGCGTGCCGGAGATTGTGTCTGGTTCGCGCCAAATGAGCGCCATTGGCATGGAGCAAGCCCCACCAGCATGTTCTGCTATATCAGCATTCAAGCCACACAGGATGGAGCCGCCGTATCGTGGCTTGAGCCCGTTATTCGCAAGGAGACAGTGTAATGATTGCGATGCAATATAGTTTTACGCTGCCGGCGGATTATGACATGGGCATAATCGACCGGCGGATAGCGGAAAAGGGACCGTTACTGGACAGTTTCCCCAATCTTGCATTCAAGGCTTATCTGACTGCGCGCGGAGACGATGAAACGCAAAGTCGCGAAAACCTTTATGCGCCATTCTATCTATGGCGGCATGAAGCCGGCCTGAACGATTTTGTCTGCGGGAATGGATTTGCGGCAGTCAGCCAGTCATTCGGGCGACCAAGCATCAAAACATGGATCGTATGGCAGACGGAAATATCTGCGGCCATAGCATCGGCTGCTTTCGCCACGAGAGAAATACTGCCGATAGAACCTTCGTCATCGCTGACAGATTTGCGAGCTTATGAAATGAACAAGGCTATTGCAGACGCTGAAAAAGGTGGGGCGCTTGCAGCAGTTTCGGCTTTTGATCCCACTTTCTGGAACCATATACGCCTGCGAATGTGGAGAGAAGCGCCGCAGTTAGAGCAAATTTTGCTTATATAGAGCCAGTTCTGTTTCTCGGATGACGAGACAATCCACGAGGAAGGTAGCGAGGTCGATGTGGTTCCATCGGACGAAGCTGCCTGACAAAGTGGTTGGCCGTCAGCCGGAAACCCAAAGGGCCGGGTGAATTCGGACCAATTCCATCGGGCTTCAGTCTCGTCCGATGGATAAACATCGGCCTCGCTAAATCCCTTGATCTTGTCCACGAATTCCCTCCGGCAGAATGACTCTATATAAACAAAACTTGCTCTAGCATCGCAAACAGGCGTTCAAACCTATAAAATCGGGCATCTTTCGCTGCCAAAGGCCGACTAATTCCTGCTCCGCCACAAATTTGGACGATTGCATGGCAATAAGATTGCTGATTCCTGTTGCTTGTGGTTTATGAACGCCCAACCGACGGTAAGATTGTCTATGTCTAGAGCATGGCGCGAAAACGTGATATCGGGTTTCGCGACAAATGCTCTTAAATTATAATGTGGGGCCGGAGACAGCATGGCGAATAGCAGAACGCTTATCAGCGCAAGGTTTGGAAACGCAAGGCTTGGCGGAAAGGTCCGTCTCGCTCTTCTTCTCTTTCCGATTGCCGGCGCTGTTGCAATCTCGGGTTGCGCATCCAACGATGATCTTGATCTTTCCGCTTATGTAGACACGATTGAGCCAGCAGACGTTCTTTACAATCAGGCTTTGGCAAACTTGAATTCAGGCCGCCTTGATGAGGCTGCCAAGAAGTTTGATGCGGTTGATCGCCAACACCCTTATTCCGAATTTGCACGCAAATCTCTGGTCATGGGTGCCTTCGCCAACTACCGCAGCGGCAAATATGATGACGCAGTTGCCATGACGAAGCGCTATATCGCACTTTATCCAACGCAGCCTGAAGCCGCCTATGCCTATTACATAACTGGCCTTTCCTATTATCGCCAGATTCCCGACGTAACACGCGAACAGACCATGACCCGTAGGTCGATTGCCGCGTTTCAGGAGGTTGTGCAGAACTATCCCGACTCGGAATATGTGGAAGACTCAAAGGCAAAAATTCGTTTCGGCCGCGATCAGCTCGCAGGCAAGGAAATGCAGGTCGGCCGCTACTATCTGGAGCGGAAGGATTATCTGGCATCCATCAAACGTTTCCGTGGTGTCGTTGAGCAATATTCCAATACCCGTCACATCGAAGAAGCTCTCGCGCGTCTTGTTGAGGCCTATTATGCGCTTGGCCTGACGAGCGAAGCTCAAGCTGCTGCCGCCGTTCTTGGTCAGAATTATCCTGACAGTGAATGGTATAAGGATAGCTACAAGCTGTTGCAAAGCGGTGGTCTCGAGCCGCGCGAAAATGCGGGCTCGTGGCTCTCGAAAGCAGCCTCTGCTATCACCGGCGGCAAAGAAGGCGCATAGAACTAGAACCCAACCTGAGCGATCATGCTTTCGCATCTGTCGATCCGCGATATTGTCCTGATTGAACGGCTCGACATCGAGTTCGGCGAAGGCCTGTCTGTGCTTACAGGTGAAACAGGTGCTGGCAAATCCATCCTGCTTGATGCCTTGTCGCTTGCGCTTGGCGCGCGGGGTGATGCATCCCTTGTCAGGCATGGTGCGGAGCAGGGCCAGGTTACCGCGGTTTTTGATGTCGCAGGCGGCCATCCGGCTCGCCAGCTCTTGCGTGAAAATGACATTGACGATGATGGCGACATCATTCTGCGGCGTGTGCAGAATGCGGATGGGCGGAGCCGGGTCTTTATCAATGATCAGGCGGCGAGCGTTACAATGCTCAAAGAGCTAGGACGTCGGCTTGTCGAAATTCATGGCCAGCATGATGATCGAGCACTGATCGATATTGATATTCATCGCACATTGCTCGACGCCTTCGGAGCACTGGAAACCAAGGCAAGCCTTGTCCGGTCGCTGCATAAGACATGGCGCGAAACTGAGAACGCTTTGGTTCGCCATCGTGCAAAGGTTGAGGCGGCAGCCCGTGAGGCTGATTATTTGCGTGCGTCGGTGGACGAGCTTTCCAAGCTTGACCCAGAGCCGCAGGAAGAGGAAATGCTGGCCATAAAGCGCACGGAGATGATGCGCTCGGAAAAGATTGCCGGTGATGTCAATGAGGCCAATGATATTTTGTCGGGCCATGCCTCACCCGTGCCATCGCTTGCCAGCTTGGTACGGCGGCTCGAGCGTAAAGTGCCGGAAGCGCCGCATTTGCTGGAACCAGTGGTCAAAGCGATTGACGAGGCCCTGAATTTCCTGGCCGAAGCGCAAAATGGAATAGAGCAGGCGATCCGCGCCATTGATTTTGATCCGCGCGTGCTGGAACAAACCGAAGAGCGCCTGTTTGCCCTGCGCGGCGCGGCGCGCAAATATTCAGTGACTGTGGATGAGCTTTCAGCATTGCGGGATCGCATGGATGAGGACCTTGCCGACATAGATGCTGGAGCCGAACGTTTGGCTGCGTTGGAAAAGGAAGCCCTTGCGGCGCGTGATGCCTATGATGAGGCTGCGCTGTCACTCTCCGCTCATCGTCACGAGACCGCTGAACATTTGAAGCAGGCTGTCATGGCCGAGCTTCCAGCGCTCAAGCTTGAACGGGCGGAGTTTATCGTCGAGATGACGACGGATGCGAATAATCGCACTGCAGACGGTATTGATACGGTCGAATATTGGGTGCGAACCAATCCCGGCACACGCGCAGGTCCAATGATGAAAGTCGCATCAGGCGGCGAGCTTTCGCGCTTTCTGCTTGCGCTGAAAGTTGCCCTGGCAGATCGCGGATCGGCCCCTACGCTGGTTTTCGACGAAATTGATACAGGTGTTGGCGGCGCGGTGGCTGATGCGATAGGCCTGCGGTTGCGGCGTTTGTCGGGCAATGTGCAGGTGCTGTCGGTCACTCATGCGCCGCAAGTCGCAGCACGGGCGCAGACTCATTTCCTCATCGCCAAATTATCTGCGGGCAATAATCGTGTGGCGACATCGATCCGGGCAATGGAAACGGATGATCGTCAGGAAGAAATCGCGCGCATGTTGGCAGGCGCAAGCGTCACTGACGAAGCGCGTGCTGCGGCGGTTCGCTTGCTGCGGGAAAATGCAGCTTGAATCGGATTCCATTTAAGCAAGAAAGGCTTTAGTCTCGCGCCGAATCCAGTAACAGGCAAGCCATGGCAGACATTGCAGTAGAAAAACTGACCGAAGCGGAAGCAGCCGAGGAACTCGGTCGGCTTGCAGCCGAAATCGCCCAACATGATTATCGTTATAACACCGAAGATGCACCAATAATTTCTGATGCCGCGTATGATGCGCTGCGAAGGCGCAATCTTGCCATCGAACAACGTTTTCCTCAGCTGAAACGCGAGGATTCGCCATCCAACAAGGTTGGCGCCAGTGTTTCGGAGAAGTTCAACAAGGTCACCCATTCCGCTCCGATGCTGTCGCTGGATAATGCATTTCATGACAGCGATGTGGAGGATTTCGTAGGTCGCGTCCGTCGCTTTTTGAAGCTGGGTGCCGATTCAAGCGTGGCAATTACCGCCGAACCAAAGATTGATGGACTGTCACTTTCTCTACGTTACGAGCTTGGTCGACTGGTGACGGCCGCAACGCGCGGCGATGGAACGACTGGCGAGAATGTTACTCTGAATGCGCGTACAGTTGCCAGCATTCCCAACGTGCTTGATGGAAATCCCCCGGATGTGCTCGAGGTGCGTGGTGAGGTTTATATGAGCCACGCCGATTTTGCTGCCCTGAATGAGCGCCAGGCCAAGGATGGCAAGCCGGTTTTTGCCAATCCGCGCAATGCTGCTGCCGGATCGCTACGCCAGCTGGATTCCACCATCACTGCCTCGCGACCTCTGCAATTTTTTGCCTATGCATGGGGTGAGGTAAGCAAAATGCCGGCCTCCACGCAGATGGGCATGGTAGAGGCCTTCAAAACCTATGGGTTCCGCGTTAACCCGCTGATGCAGCGTTTCGAAAGCGTCGAAGGTCTGGTCGAACACTATCACCAGATTGAAGAGCAGCGTGCTCTGCTCGGCTACGATATTGATGGCGTGGTCTATAAGGTTGACGATCTGGCGCTACAGCAGCGTCTGGGTTTCGTGTCACGCAGTCCGCGCTGGGCGATTGCGCATAAATTTCCGGCAGAACGCGCCATGACCATCCTGCGCGGTATAGATATTCAAGTGGGTCGCACAGGCGCACTCACGCCTGTTGCGAGGCTTGAGCCTGTTACTGTTGGCGGCGTCGTGGTGACGAATGTCACACTGCACAATGAGGATTATATCAAGGGGATCGGCCAGAATGGCCAACCGATCCGCGAAGGCCGCGATCTGCGTATTGGCGATACGGTGGTGGTGCAACGCGCAGGCGATGTTATTCCGCAAATCGTTGATATCGTGGCAGACAAGCCCCGTGGGGCAGAACCTTATGTGTTCCCGGATACTTGCCCTGCATGCGGTTCCCACGCGGTGCGCGAAGAGGGCGAGGCCGTGCGCCGCTGCACTGGCGGGTTGGTCTGCCCTGCACAGGCCGTTGAACGCCTACGGCATTTTGTCCAGCGCAATGCCTTTGATATCGAAGGTCTTGGTGAAAAGCAGGTTGAATTCTTCTTCAAGTCCGACGATCCCGCGCTGCATATTGGCACGCCCGCCGATATTTTCACGCTGAAAAAGCGACAGGCTGGCTCTTTGGCCAAGCTTGAAAATATTGATGGCTTTGGCGCGACTTCAGTCAAGAAACTTTACGACGCCATCGATGAGCGCCGTGAAGTTTCGCTCAGCCGCTTTATCTTCGGTCTCGGCATTCGTCATGTCGGCGAAGTGAATGCCAAGCGGCTGGCAAAGGCCTATCGTTCCTATGATGCGCTTGCCAATGCGGCAATCGCAGCTGTTCCGCCAAAGGATAGAGGTGACAAGGGCAATGATGCGTGGCGTGAGTTGAACGATGTTGAAGGCATTGGCAGCATCGTGGCGGAAGCTCTGGTCGATTTCTATGCAGAGCAGCATAATCGTGATGCGCTGGCGGCACTCCTCAATGAAGTCACGCCTCTTGACGAGGAAGTCCGTATAGTCAGCAACTCGCCTGTCGAGGGAAAAACCATAGTGTTCACCGGGTCGCTGGAACGCATGTCGCGCGATGAAGCCAAGGCAATGGCGGAACGTTATGGTGCGAAGACCGCTGGCTCCGTTTCAAAGAAAACCGATCTTGTTGTTGCCGGTCCGGGTGCAGGTTCGAAATTGATACAGGCACAGGCATTGGGCATCGAGGTCATTGACGAAGATGCGTGGTTTGAACTGGTGGGCGCATGAGCGAGACTGTCTTCAAGGGCTTCGGCGATAAAGCACTTCCTTTTCTTAAAGCGCTGGACTTCCACCAGAACCGTGAATGGTTTCTGGAAAACAAGGATCTGTTCGAAGCGCATCTTTATGAGCCTTTGGGTGATCTCGTCGATGATCTGATCGTGCGTTTTGAGAAGGCCGGACTGCCGTTCAAGGGCGATCGCAAGAAATCGCAATTTCGTATCAAACGCGATACGCGCTTCGCCAAGGATAAAAGTCCCTACAACCGGCATCTGTCGGCATTGCTTTCGCCCGATGGAAGCAAGTGGAGCGAAAGCGGTTGTTTTTATGTCTGTGTCGGCCTTGAGGAATATAGGGGGTGTTACGCCGCCGTTGCCTTCTGGCAGGGCAAGCCCGAACTTTTACTTGCGATGCGAAGAGCGATTGTTGCCAAACCGGAAAAATATCGTGCAATGGTCAAGGCGCTTGCCAAGAATGGTTTGGAACTGCGTGATATTGAGCGTTTGAAGCGCACGCCACGCGGGTTTGAAGATGTGACGGATGCTGATCTTATTGAAGCGTTACGCAACCGGCATTTTATGGTTCGCTATACGATTGAACCCGGCAGAATTACATCTGCGGGGCTGGCGGATGATCTGTTCGATTTTGCACTACGTGCCAAGCCGCTGATAGATTGGGGCAGGGCAATTCAAGGGACGATACCTGCCTGACCCCCTTCTTTTGCTGTCCTTACCACTCGTCACAATCATCAATTGTGACCTTCTTGTCACATATGTCCCTTCGCTGAAACATATGGAAATATTCTGTGCGATTAATCTTGACTTAAATAGTAAAGTTTAAGTACCTACCCTGAGTTGTGCGCGATTGCGTACATTATTCGCTCAGCAAGCCATCGACATCTCGCGATAACCCTGTCGCAGGTCCAGCCAGCCAAGCATTTTCTCACGGGGATTTGTGATGGTTTTGGGTAAGACTCTGTTTGCACGCCTTATGTGCGGTAGCGCTGGCACCATTTTGGCGCTTGGTTTGGGTACTGGGGTCGCGGCAGCGCAGACCGCTGCGACTGAAGGTGAAAGCATCAGGCTTGCACCCATTGTGCTCAAGGGCAAACAGGGTGGTGAGGAAGCAACGGTGCTGACAAATACTGTCGACCGCGAGGTGATCCAAAACCGTATGGTTCAGGACTTCGAGGATCTTGGCCGCCGAGTTGATGCAGGTGTAAACTACAACTCAACCTCTAAAAGCATAAACCTTCGCGGGCTTGATCAGAACCGCGTGTTGACTACTCTTGATGGCATTCGTGTGCCTTGGATTTCTGATCCACGCAGTACTCAAGGTGGGCTGGATACGTTCGGTTTTGACGGCCTTTCCAAGATCAACATCACCAAGGGCACAGATTCCAGCCGTTATGGGTCTGGTGCTCTGGGCGGGGTTATCCAGATACATACGCTTGATCCAGCCGATATTATTGGTGAAGGAAAAAATTGGGGTGTCTGGAGCAAGGGCACCTATGATGATTCAAACCGCAGTTGGCGGACAAATATCGCTGCTGCAACGCGTATCAATGATACTGAGCTGCTTGTCCAGGGCGGGTACACAACAGGTCACGAAAAAGACCGGATGGGCGACATTGGCGGGTTCGGTGCCGGACGGACGGAGCCAAACCCGCTCGATCTTGATCAGCGTAATCTGCTCGTAAAGCTTTACCAGAACGTCGAAGGCGGCCATCGCTTTGGTTTGACGGGAGAAATCTCCAACCGCGAACAGGATGGCGATAATTTTATCGGTACAACATCGTCTTATGTGCCCGGCAAGTTCCAGTCGGGTGAAGAATCAGAGCGCATCCGGATTTCGGGCAGTTATGATTATGTCGCGCCGGACAAAACCGGCTGGGTTGATGAAGCGCACGCCATTGCTTACTGGACCCGGCAGACTTTGAACACCACCACCGATGCAATCAGAGTGCCGGATGGCAGGTCGTTCATTATACCGGGCGATCCATTCCGTTACGGCTATCCTTTTGGCGTCTACAAGCGTGACAATGAGCTGAAGCTCGACGCTTACGGTTTTACAGGCAATGCCACAAAGAGTGTCGAGATTGGCAGCATTCAACACAAATTCCGCATTGGAGCGGAGATTTACCGCCAGGACCTGCATCAATATTCCGCAGGGGTAGACAATTGCCCGGATGTTGACTGGACAATGATTCCCTCACCATTTGGCCCGCAATCCTGCAAAATGCTGCATACCAATGCTTCGGACATGCCTGATGTGGAAACGACGGGGTTTGGTCTTTACGTTGAGGATGACATCGAACTTCTCAATGGTAAGCTGACGCTGACACCGGGCGGTCGTTTTGACTGGTACGAGCATAGCCCGCAATCGACTGCAGCTTACGAGCGCGGGCCGAATTATGATGGCAGTTTGCCTGGATCCAACAGCGATTCACGCTTCACGCCGAAGCTCCGGGCAACCTGGCATGCAAACGATAATCTCGATTTCTATGCACAATGGGCGCAGGGCTTCCGGATGCCGTCGGCGATGGAGCTTTACCAGAATTACGGCGCACCTGGCTCCTATGCAAGAATTGGCAACCCGGATCTGAAGGCGGAAACCAGCAATGGTTTTGAAATTGGTGCGAAGTATGATGATGGCACGTATGGTTTATCAGCCAGTGTATTCAATAATTACTATCGTAATTTCATTGCGGATGTTCAAATTGCCAGACCCAATCCTGAATATCCGGTTGGCGGCATTACCGGATACGAAAACAAGGCACGGGTTCAGATTTATGGTGCTGAGTTGAGCGGTCATGTAACCTTTGCTGAAAACTGGACGACATGGGCATCGGTTGCATATGCCGTAGGCAAGGATACTGAGACAGATCAATATCTGAACTCCATTCCGCCACTCCGCGCCATTGTTGGTCTTGGCTATGCGGCCGATAGCTGGGGTGCTGACGTCTCCATGACAATGGCTGCCAGACGAGACAAAGTCGAAAGAAGCACAACGGATAATAAACCTATAGGCTTTGTCGCTCCCGGTTACGCTATTGTTGACACCACTGCCTATTGGGAGCCGAAATTTGCCAAGGGTCTGAAGATACAGGCCGGTATTTTCAATGTGTTCGATAAGAAGTACTGGACTGCAACGGATGTTCCAAACGGAATAAATCCCGATGGAAATGGTACCGATATTACTGGCCGCTACTCTGAGGTCGGTCGCAGCTTCCGTGTATCTCTGACGCAGAAGTTTTAGTCAAAAATTGATCCGGCCTCTTGTCGAAAGGCGAGAGGCCGGATCCGTTACTCAAGCCATTCGGTGACAAATACTTCATTGGCGTGAATGTCGATTGTTTCCAGTGCTCCTGGTCCCAGATTTTTGAAGTTGTGCGGCGTGTTTGCCGGGCAGACCACGATTTGCCCTTCCTCAGCGATGATTGTTTCCTCCCCAACTGTGAAACGCGCCCGCCCTTTGCGAATAATGAAGGTTTCCGTATAGGGATGTTTATGCAGTCGCGGCCCGGCGCCAACACGTTCCTGATTGTTGAATATGATCGACACATTGGTGCCATAGGGCTTGCCGGTAATTTCCCCGTGCCAGCTTAGCGGACGTTCCTCCCATGCTTCCCTGTCGATAAGATGCGCCATTTTTTCTCCTCCGGTTTTAGGGAAACTTAGACAGTCAACATTTCATCAGCAAGACATGGCTGTGTCCGCAATTGATCATATCCATCAAGAAATCTAACGTGACAGAACGGGCTTGCTGGCATAGATGATGGCCATGGACGAACATATACGCCAACAGAAGCCATTGCAGGCTGATCCAACAAGCAAGAGCACGCAGTTTTGGGAAGGCTTTGCCAAAGGGCTGCCGATCATGATCGCGTCGGCCCCATTTGGCTTGCTGTTCGGCGCGCTGGCAATCGATCAAGGCTTCAGCCTGTTTGAAACTGTGCTCATGAGCGCCGCAATCTACGGCGGTGCCAGCCAAATGGTTGGAATCGAGCTGTTTGGTCAGAACATTCCAGCCTGGCTCATTGTCTTTTCAATCTTCGCGGTCAACTTCCGCCATGTTCTTTATTCCGCGGCAGTGGGGCAGCGTATCGGGCATTTCCGGCCATTGCAGGCCATGCTCAGCTATTTTTTACTGACCGACCCGCAATATGCTGAAACTGAAAGACGTGCGGAATCCGGCAGACCGGTGACTTTCATCTGGTATCTTGGCGTGGCCACGCCAATCTATGTAATGTGGGTTCTCGAGGCATTCATAGGTGGGCTTTTCGGCAATCTTATAAGCGATACACATGCGCTTGGCATTGACATGCTTCTTCCCATTTATTTTCTCGGATTGGTTATGGGGTTCCGTACCCGTGCCAATTGGGGACCAATCGTCATTGCCAGTGCCATTGCCTCGATCATTGCCGCCAAGACTATTGGATCCCCCTGGCACGTGAGCATTGGCGCCGTTGCGGGCATTCTCGTCGCGGTCATTCTAGCTAAACCTGAACCTGCAAAGGAAAAACGCTGATGTCCTCGATTTTCTGGATCATTATTGCAGGCGCAATTGCCACTTTCCTGACGCGCATCGGCGGCCATCTCGTTCTGTCGCGCTTCGAGCGGGTGCATCCACGCGTTGAAGTCGCGCTGAATGCAGTGCCGGCTGCGGTTTTGACAACGCTGGTCGCGCCCGCGGCGGCTAATGCTGATTGGCGTGGATTGGTCGCGCTTGCTTTTGCCGGGTTGATCGCATTGCGCTTCAACGCGCTGACTATGTTTTTGGCTGGCGCAGCGGTTATCATCCTGCTGCGCCAGTTTTCCTGATTATCCTTCGTGACCGAATGGCTCTGTCGCATTGACGAGCCATTCGCGCGCCTCGCCATTGGTGTGAGGCAGCAATTTTTCCCGAACCTTGGCATGGTAGGCATCAAGCCAGACCAGTTCTTCGCGAACCAGCAGGCTCGTATCAATCAGCCGCTTATCGATGGGGCATAGGGTGATTGTCTCAAATCCCATCATCGGCAAATCGCCGCCTTCCGGCACCTCCAACTCGGTTACAATCAGCAGGTTTTCCGTGCGAATGCCGTACCCCCCCGGTTTGTAGTATCCAGGTTCATTGGAAAGGATCATGCCCGGCAAAAGTTCCTGTGTGCCGCGCTTAGAAATATTTTGCGGGCCCTCATGCACGGAAAGGAAAGAGCCGACGCCGTGCCCGGTGCCGTGGCCGTAATCATAGCCTTGCTTCCATAAAGCAATACGCGCGAGCACATCTATATCCATCCCCCGCGTTCCCTTGGGAAAGCGAGCCGTTGAAATGGCAATCATGCCTTTCAGAACCAGCGTGAACTTCTTTTTCATATCGTCGGTCGGCGTGCCGACAGGCAAGGTCCGGGTGATATCGGTGGTGCCATCACGATACTGACCGCCGCTATCGATCAGATAGAGTTCGCCCTCCTGCAGCTTGCGGTTGGACTCCGTATTGACGCGATAATGCGCGAAAGCGCCATTGGGTCCAGCACCGGAAATACTGTCAAATGACAGGTTTTCGAGCGGCATCTGGAAGCCCTGCGCAGTCTCGTGGCGCGTTTCTTCCAGTTTGGTCGCGGCATCGATTTCGTCAATTGTACCGGGCGCTTGACGGTCAATCCAGGACAGGAAGGAGACCATGGCCACGCCATCGCGCTCATGCGATTTGCGTGCACCCTCAAGCTCGGTTTTGTTTTTAATCGCGCGGGGCAGGCGGGCGGGGTCAAGACCTTCCACGACTTTGCCCCCCGCCTTTTCAATGATCAGCCGCAGCTTTTCAGCAGCAAGAGCCGGATCGAGCATGACCGTGTGACCCTGTGCAGCAAAATCGGCGACGCCATTGTCGAGTGTTGAAGGCGCACGCAACGTAGCAAGCTGGGTCAGATAGGCTTCTGTTTCCATCGGAAGCTTGCGCTTGTCGATGAAAAGCGAGGGTTCGCCGCTAGCGGGGATCAGGGCAAAGGCCAAGGGCAGAGGCGTATTGCTGACATCATTGCCTCTGATATTGAACGCCCATGCAATGGAGGATGGGTCTGTCAGAATGGTTGCATCTGCTTTGGCTTTGCCGACAGTATCAGCCAGTTCCTGCAATTTCACCTTGGCAAGCTTACCCGCATATTTTTCCGGCTGGATCGTCACGGCTTCGAGTGGGGGAGCAGGCTGGTCGTCCCAGATCAGATCAACCAGATTGTCCTTCACGGCGACAAGACTGCCGCCATTTTTCTCCAGCGCTTCACGCAGGGCTTTTGTCTCGCTGATTGTGTGCAGCCAGGGATCAAAGCCGATGGTCAGCGGGCGCTCAATATTGCGCAACCAAACGGGGGGCGGCGTTTCGATAAGGCTTTCTATAGTGAACACAGAAGGATCTGTCTGGTCTGCCGCTTGTAGGGTATAACGCCCATCAACGAAAAGATGCGCTTTGCTTTTCAGCACGAGAACAACGCCCGCAGAACCGGTAAAGCCTGTTAGCCAGGCCAGACGCTGCGCGCGGGCAGGGACATATTCGCCCTGATGCTCGTCAGCGCGTGGCACAAGAAAACCATCCAGCTTCAAGGCTTCGAGTTCAGCGCGTAATTTTGCAACACGCGGTGCGCCGGTGGCAGGATTGCTGGACACCTCAAACGACTGGAACATGATGATATCGACCTCTTTTGTTTGGGTCGAAACCTAGCTTCCCCATTTGCTCTGCGCAATGGAGCATTGAATTTAGCAACCGGTTTAATCGCTTGCCGTGTTTTAGTCCTGAAGTTCAAGCGGAAAGGGCGTGGGCTCCCAGTATTTTTCGAGCTTGAGATTCTTGATCGTGAAAGCTTGCCTTTCTTGTAGATTCCTCAATAAGGCCGCCCTATCATGAGATATCAGCGCGTTATAGTAGTCTGGTTTCCTATCCAGCAGACCGCTTGTAATGCCTTCTTCAATAAAAGAAATTGCAAGATCAAGGTCACCGTTCGCTAAGGCAGCTATTGCGCGCAGGCTGGCATTTCGAAGAAAATACCAGGAGTTTTCGGGATCATTGCTACGGTGGGTTACATAGTCATCTATCGAGTTTATTCGGCGCAGTTCTGGTAAGGCCTCCTCAATCATGTTGCGCATGAGCTCAATAGATTCCGGATCGCGGATGTCCCATAAACGTTGATGTATGTAGAGAAGACGCCCCCCGCTTAAAGGCCAATGATTCAATCTGAGAAATGATAGTGTAATTGCTGTGTCTACCACAAAAATATTGGGGTTAGAGCGCCGATCTATACAGATAAAGCGGAGAACATTGCGTACTGGTGTTAAGACCAGCATGCGTCCAATAAGCGCCAGATCGGAATGGCGCTCCAGCAAGGGCATCATAGCCTGTTTCACATGTGCGGCTGTTGTCAATAATCTAGCTCAGGTTGGATTGGGATAACGAAGATGCGGTATGGTCCTGAAAAATTCTTGTGCACAGATTGGCCAATCTCTACCATTCTGGCGGGTGTGAGACCTGTTTTGCCTGTTTTGAGATCGTAAACGCAAACGACACCATTTTTAACTTTTTCGAGCACATCCAGACGAAGTGATCCTTTTAGGCCATATCGTACGCCTTGATCCTCATAGCGCTATATCGAGATAAGGCTGTCAATTATACCAAAGAAGCATTTAGCCCATGGGTCAGTAAGTTGCGCGCGCTTTCAGATGCAACGTGACCCAGCCTTCGCGGCGGAGGGTCTTCACGTGGAAAAGCCCCTGCACGCGATAGGCGGCCAGCACTTTTTCGCGCTGGCTTTCCAGAATGCCGGAAAGGATCAACGAGCCGCCCCAGGCGAGATGCTTGCGCATTTCAGGCGCGAGCATCATCAGCGGGCGCGCCAGAATATTGGCGACAATCAACTCAAAAGGTGCCGCGCTGCGCATGGCTGGGTGATGGAAGCCGGTTGCTGTTTCGGTGCGAACCCGGGAAGCGACACCGTTCTTCACCACATTTTCCCTCGCAACATCTACTGCTACAGGATCGATATCCGTCGCAAGAACGGGAATATGCGTTAGTTTTGCAATGCCGATTGCCAGCACCGCGCTACCTGTTCCCAAATCGAGCGCATTGCGCGGGTGTTCACGGCGGATCACTTCGCCGATCATATCAAGACAGCCCGAGGTCGTGCCGTGGTGGCCGGTGCCAAAAGCCTGCCCGGCATCGATTTCAATGCCAAGATCATTGGTGCGGCGCTTGTGGCGATCATGCGAGCCATGCACGAAGAACCGTCCGGCGCGCACAGGCTTCAGCCCTTCCAGCGAATGCGCCACCCAATCAATATCCGGCACCTGCTCGCGCTCTACCGGCCAGTTGCTGCCCAGTGCTTCGATCATCCGGGCTTCGATCTCTTCCGGTTCAAATGTATAGACCGAAACTTCGAATATTTCGCGATCCTCATCGATCTCGGCTGAGGAGATTGGAAAGCCATCGTCTTCGAAAGCATTTTCAAGCAAGGTAAACAGCCGCTCGGCTTCGGCCTTGCCGGCAGTAATGAAAAGGCGGGTCTGGGTCGTCATGGGCTTTTTGCTTTCGGAAAGGCTGTTATTGGCTACCCCTATCAGGATTTTCGCCATAGGCAACGGTGCATCATTTGTGCGAAAGAATTGCTCACCCTGATACGAGAAACCGCAATGACTGAAACTGACGATCCCCGCTTTCTTAATCCGCAGCCGCGCATCCACCCGAGCGCGCATCTGAAGGGCGTCAAGCTTGGCAAATATGCGGAAGTTGGCGAGCGCGTCATCCTGCGCGACGTCACAATGGGGGATTTTTCCTATATTGAGCGCCACAGCGAGGGAATTTACGCCGATATAGGCCGGTTTTGTTCTATTGGTCCAAATGTGCGCATCAACGCACTAGAACATCCCATGGAGCGGGTCACAACCCACAAGATCAGCTACCGGCCCAATGAGTTTTTCAAGTTTCAGGGCATAGACGCCGATTTTCGTGCGCGCAGGCAAGCGAAGCGGGTCAGAATTGGTCATGATGTCTGGATCGGCCATGGCGCAGTGATCATGCCGGCGATCAGCATTAGTCATGGCGCGGTCATCGGTGCCAATGCTGTCGTCACCAAGAATGTCGCACCCTATATGATCGTGGCCGGTAATCCTGCCAAGCCCATACGTCCGCGTTTTCCGGAAGAGATTGCTGCTCGCCTGATCAAGCTTGCCTGGTGGGATTGGCCGCATACGATCCTGTTTGATGCCATTGCTGACATCCAATCCCTGAGCATTGAAGATTTTCTCGCCAAATGGGAACATTAACGCAATATCGCCGTTCCCGGTTGCATCCCACACGCTTCATACCCAACTGGAGCGTATCATTCTGCCAAAATTTGTGGAGATTTCGATGAAGCGTACTCTTGCTGCACTGGCCATTCTGGGCGCTGCCATAATGCCTACTCATGCGGAGGAGGTGGGGCAAGTCGGCGTCGATTGGCTGGGCAATGATATTGTCATTGATGCTGTGACTGATCCGAAAGTGCAGGGCGTCACCTGCCATCTTGCCTCCTTCTCACGCGGTGTCATCGACAGATTGCAAAAGGGCAACTGGTTCGAAGATCCGTCCAATGCCTCCATTTCGTGCCAGCAGACAGGTCCGGTCGTTATCGGTGATATTGAACTGGATGAAGGCGGCGAGCGGGTATTCTCCGAGCGCACCAGTCTGATCTGGAAGAAGCTCATCATCACCCGCATTTACGACAAGGCGAACAATACGCTGATCTATCTGGCCCATGCCAGCCAGGTGCAGGACGGTTCGGCCAAGACTTCCATATCCACGGTCCCGCTATTTGCGGGCAATGTCACCTGGACCAAGGGTAAGCCGGAATAATCAGCAAGAACGAAGCAGCGATGCCGCATGATGCGGCATCTTTTTCATTGACGAATAGGAATAAAAACTTATTATGCGGGATATAGATTTGCTTTAAGGAATTTTATCATGAGTTTTGCCGTTAAAAGCCACAGATTATATGCCGGTTCCAGTAAAATTCCTTTTGTTCCATCACCCAATATGGGCGGGCGCCTCACCCCGAAATTTCTCATTATCCACTATACGGCCAGTGGCCCGAATTCGGATATTGCCAGTTACTTCGCTCAAAAATCGTCCAATGTTTCGGCTCATCTGGTTATCCGTCGTGACGGAACTGTAAAGCAATGCGTTCCTTTCAACAGGGTGGCGTGGCACGCGGGCAAAAGCCGATGGACGGGCAAAGACGGCAGGCATTATTCCGGCTTGAACAGTTCTTCAATAGGCATCGAAATTGAAAATTGGGGCCCACTCAAGAGGATGGAAGATCGCTGGTCTTCATGGACTGGCGTCAATGTTCCCCGCTCAAAAATTATCGAGGCACGCCACAAATTCGGTGTTCCGGATTGTGGTTGGGAAATTTTTACCAAAGCGCAGATGGAAACAGCTGTCGCTGCGGCGCGGGCAATCTGCGCCGCCTATAGGATCGAAGACATTATGGGCCATGATGACATTGCGCCGGGCCGAAAGTCAGACCCAGGACCCGCCTGGGATATGGATGCGTTCAGGGGGAGGGTATATGTGCCAAGCTGCTAATCGCAGCTATCGCTTGTTCAGACATTGAGAAGAGGTACACTGGATTAATTAAAATCTATTGCATTTTATAGCTATTGGTAATAATTATAATGAAAACTATTGCATATAGCAAATCTTCGTCGCAATTATTGCGACGAATTCCGAAAAACGAAGCTGAAAAGATAATAAGGAAAATCCGCGCCTACGCGGATGATCCCGCAAGTTTGAAAAATAATGTGAAAACCTTGCAAGGCTTGGGACTTAAGCGCCTTCGGGTTGGTGAGTGGCGCGTCATTTTTGATGAGAATGGAAACGTGCTGACAATCATTAAAATTGGCCCACGGAGTAGTGTCTATGATTGAGGCAAAAATGGGTGAACTGAAGGTAAGCTATGTCATGCCTCCGGGCAGCGATCAGCGTTACGCCATGATTTCAGAAGGCGATTTTCTCGCTTTAAAAGCAATTATAACCCGTCTCGATGATGTCGTGCTTGGCAGCGATGGTCATTCCATAAATGAACTTGTGGAAGCATTGAACATTCGAGATGCTATTGCACGGGGCGAGGAGGAGGCATTTCCCGAAGATGTGGTACTCGCTCTCGTGCAAGGTGAGAACCCGGTGAGAGTTTTCCGGAAGTGGCGCGGCATGACAGCCGTGGCGCTGTCGCAGGCAGCAGGAATTTCGCAACCATATCTTTCCGAAATTGAAAATGGTTCAAAAGATGGATCATTATCAGTGATGAAACGTATTGCGACTATACTGAATGTGACACTTGATGATTTGGCGGGATAACAGTTCAAATCCCCTTCACAAAACTATCCAGCACGCGTTTTTGTCCGGCCTTGTCGAAGTCGATGGTCAGTTTGTTGCCTTCAATGGAAGAGACGTTGCCATTGCCGAATTTGATGTGGAATACCCGGTCGCCAACATCGAAATTCGACGGCGTTTCGCTGACAGATTTGGCGACGAGTTCGCCGTCAATCATGCGGCCTTTAACAGAGCCGCGCCCTGCGCCATGGCCGGAATCCGTTTCGCCATAGCCTATGCGTTCCACGCGTGCGCCTGACCGCGAGCCCCAATTGTTCCGCGTTGCGTCTGAGCGGTTCTGCTGGGCTCTTTGCCAGCCTGGCGTTGAATAGCTGTTTTCAAAAGGATCGGCACGATCAAAACGCGATTGGCCATAACCACCGCGACCGCCATAGCCGCCATAGCTGTCACCGCCTGCAATCACTTCCACATGCGCTTCGGGAAGTTCTTCAAGAAAGCGGGAAGGGATGGTGGATTGCCACAGGCCATGAATACGGCGGTTGGAAACAAACCAGATATGCAGATTTTTCTTGGCGCGAGTCAGGCCGACATAGGCCAGACGGCGCTCCTCTTCCAGCCCGGAGCGTCCACCTTCATCAAGCGCGCGCTGATGCGGAAACAGACCTTCCTCCCAGCCGGGAAGAATGACTGTTTCAAATTCCAACCCCTTCGCTGAATGCAGCGTCATGATGTTAACAGCATCAAGATTTTCGTTCTGCTCGGCATCCATGACCAGTGCCACATGCTCAAGGAAAGAGCGCAGTGACTCATATTCTTCCATCGAGCGGATAAGCTCTTTGAGGTTTTCCAGCCGTCCCGGCGCTTCAGCTGAACGATCCGCCTGCCACATGGCAGTATAGCCGGACTCATCGAGAATTTTCTCGGCCAGTTCCGTATGTGGTGTTGAATCGATCTGTGATTGCCAACGCCGGAAATTTTCCACCACTTCGCGCAAAGCGGAGCGTGGCTTCGGCTTTAATTCTTCCGTTTCCACAAGATCTGCGGCCGCATCCAGCATACCAATGTCCTTGGCGCGGGCATAATCATGCACCTGTCGGATTGCAGCTTCGCCAAGCCCGCGTTTGGGATTGTTGATAATACGCTCTAGCGCCAGATCATCGGAGCCTTGCGCAACGACGCGGAAATAGGCAAGCGCGTCGCGGATTTCCATGCGTTCATAGAAGCGCGGGCCTCCGACAACGCGGTAATTCAGGCCAAGCGTGACAAAGCGGTCTTCAAACTCACGCATCTGAAATGAAGCGCGTACGAGAATGGCAATGTCATTGAGATTGTGGCCCTTGCGCTGGGCCTGCTCAATCTCTTCGCCAACTGCCCGTGCTTCCTCCTCGGAGTCCCAGCCGGCATGCACATTGACCTTGGCATCTTCCGGGTTTGGCGCATCGGTAAAAAGCGTTTTGCCAAGCCGTCCCTCATTGTGGGAAATGAGATGCGATGCGGTGCCAAGAATATGCGCAGTGGAACGGTAGTTGCGCTCCAACCGGATAACGACTGCACCGGGGAAATCTTTCTCGAAGCGCAGAATGTTGTCCACTTCCGCGCCGCGCCAGCCATAGATCGACTGGTCGTCGTCGCCAACGCAGCAGACATTCTTCGAACCCTGTGCAATCAGGCGCAGCCACATATATTGCGCGGTATTGGTATCCTGATACTCGTCAACAAGAATATAGCGAAACTTGGCGTGATATTCCTTGAGAATATCGGGATAGGCGCGGAACATGCGGATAGGGTGGCACAGCAAATCGCCGAAATCACAGGCGTTCAATGTCTTGAGGCGGTTCTGATAGGCGGTATAAAGTTCGCGGCCCTTGCCATTGGCAAATGACCGGGCATCGCCTTCGGCAATTTCCGAAGGCCCAAGCCCTTTGTTTTTCCAGCCATCAATCATCAGCGCAAATTGCTTGGCGGGCCAGCGCTTGTCGTCCAGACCCTCCGCCTGAATGATCTGTTTGATCAGTCTTATGACGTCATCCGTGTCCAGAATGGTGAAGTCGGAACGCAGGCCCACGAGTTCGGCATGACGGCGCAGCAGTTTGACGCCGATGGAGTGGAATGTACCCAGCCATGGCATGCCCTCGACAGCGCCGCCGACCAGAACGCCAATGCGCTCTTTCATCTCGCGTGCTGCTTTATTCGTAAATGTCACGGCAAGTATCTGGCTTGGCCAGGCTTTGCCCAGCGAAAGGATATGCGCAATACGCGAAGTCAGCACCCGTGTTTTGCCCGTGCCTGCACCAGCCAGAACGAGTACAGGTCCCTCGGTCGTTTCAACCGCCAGTCGCTGTTCAGGGTTAAGGCCGTTGAGATAAGGTGGTGCGCTACGCGCCTGCATGGCGCGCGCAGCTATGCCCGAAGGCTGGCGTGGCGCTTCAGGTTCGTCAAAAAACGGAATATCGTCAGGTAATCCAGACATTTGAACCCAATGTAGTGATTCGGCACCGAAAAACCAGAAAAATGCGATACAAAAAGAGAACAATTGCAATTAGCCCCGACTTTCGGTTGAGGCGTGAGGTTGAAATATCAAGTCAGGATATTGCGTCTCCCACTTTATGGGCCTACCCATTTTGATTAGTGACTCGTTACCTTCAAGGTTTTGACAGTCGGCGGCAACATTCGTTGCCCGTGTCAGGATCATCCGGTTATGATTGAGCTTGGAAAGGGACTTTCCCCATGGCAATCACTCTCACCGCACTCGTTTTCCTTTTCATTGGCGCAGCGCTTGGCATCGGCGGTATATGGCTCGCTGTCCTGGGAGGCAGTTGGTATTACATCATTGCCGCTCTTGCGTTCCTCGTAGTTGCCTTTCTGCTCTTCCGCAGGCGGTCGTCCGCATTGCTGTTTTATGCACTGTTGGTCATAGGAACGCTCGGTTGGGCCATCTGGGAAATCGGCTTCGACTGGTGGCAGCTTGCACCGCGGGGCGGTGTCATCATGATCCTTGGCCTTTGGTTGCTTGCTCCGTGGATCAGGCGAGGCTTGAATTCATCTGCAGGTAGTGCCGGTTCTTCATCCGGCGGCCCGGCCTTGGCATTGTCCGTTGCTGTTGTCGCTGCGCTGGTGGTTGCAGGCTATTCAATGAGTCAGGATCCATTGCAAATTACGGGCGAACTGAGCAAGGAAATTGTCTCGGATACTGTCGATTTGGGTGGCAATATGCCTGAAGGTGACTGGCACCAGTATGGGCGTACACCCTATGGTCAGCGCTATTCGCCGCTTAAGCAGATCACCACGCAAAATGTCGACAAGTTGCAAGTCGCCTGGACCTATCAGACGGGCGACGTCAAGCTGCCGGAAGATGTCGGCGAGACCACCTATCAAGTAACGCCGCTGAAGGTTCGCGATACGCTGTTCATCTGTACACCGCATAATTGGGCCATCGCGCTCGATGCTGCAACAGGTAAGGAAAAGTGGAAGTTTGATTCCAATTCCGGCATGAATCCCGATCGTCAGCACCAGACCTGCCGTGGTGTGTCATATTATGCCGACCCTGCGGCAACGCCCGGACAGCCGTGTGCGGAACGCGTCTATCTGCCAACGTCCGATGCGCGTTTGATCGCGCTCGATGCGGCCAATGGCCAGATTTGTCCAGCCTTTGCTGACAAGGGCACGCTGCATCTTGAAAAGGGCATGCCCTATAATCCTGCGGGCTATTATTATTCCACATCGCCGCCGGTTGTTGCGGCAGGAAAGATCATTGTCGGCGGTGCGGTCAATGATAATTATTCGACGAAGGAACAGTCCGGTGTTATCCGCGCTTTCGATATCAACACCGGCGAACTTGTGTGGAACTGGGATTCCGGCAATCCGGATGTAACGACGCCATTGCCGGAGGGGCAGACATACACGCATAATTCTCCCAATAGCTGGTCAGTTTCCAGCGCCGACGAAAAGCTTGGACTGATCTATGTTCCGCTGGGAAATCAGACACCTGATCAGCTTGGGGCAGGGCGCTCGGCCAATGTCGAGAAATTCTCATCCTCCATCGTTGCGCTTGATCTCAATACCGGCCAGGTGCGCTGGGTGCGCCAGACTGTCCATCATGATCTTTGGGATATGGATGTGCCTGCGCAACCCACGCTGGTTGACATCAACACAGCCAACGGCACCGTGCCGGGACTGGTGGGGCCGACGAAACAGGGTGATATATATGTGCTCGACCGCCGCACGGGCGAGCCGATCATCCCCATCAAGGAAATACCTGCACCGCAAGGTGCGATTGAGGGCGACTTTACCGCGCCTACGCAGCCCATTTCCGACCTGACATTCTCGCCGCCGCCATTGACCGGCACGGATATGTGGGGTGTGTCGATGTTCGACCAGCTCGCGTGCCGGATCGAGTTTCTGAAGCTGCGCTATGAAGGGCGCTATACCCCACCTTCATTGCAGGGGACGCTGGTCTATCCGGGCAATTTTGGTGTGTTCAACTGGGGTGGGGTCGCGGTTGATCCCGAACGACAGATCATGTTCGGCATGCCGACCTATCTTGCCTTTACCTCGCGTCTTGTGCCACGCGCCGATGTGCCTCCGCCTGGCGTTGGCACCAAGGGTAGCGAACAGGGGCTCAACCGCAATGAGGGTGCACCTTACGCGGTGGTCATGGGGCCGTTTGTTTCGCCGTTGGGCCTGCCTTGCCAGGCACCGCCATGGGGCTATGTCGCTGGTGCCGATCTGCGCACGGGCAAGATCGCATGGAAGCATCGCAATGGCACTGTGCGGGATTCTTCCCCGCTGCCGCTGCCATTCAAGGTTGGCGTGCCGGGCATTGGCGGTCCGATCATCACCGCTGGTGGTGTCGCGTTTCTCGGCGCTGCGGTTGATGATTATCTGCGCGCCTATGATGTGACCGATGGCAAGCAATTGTGGGAGGCGCGTCTCCCTGCCGGTGGTCAATCGACGCCGATGACGTTCTCATTGGATGATGGCAAGCAATATGTGGTCATTGTTGCGGGCGGCCATGGTTCGGTTGGGACCAAGCCAGGCGATTACGTCATCGCCTATACCCTGCCAAAATAAGATTGACGGTAATCTGAAGCAGTAATATTGCTGCGTGCGGCTGATACAGCCAGCCGCTCGCAGCCTTCGGGTTACGGTGAATGTATCGAGTAAACAAGCTTGGCTTCATCCTTTGAAAGGTGAACGGGTCGGCAATGCGAGCACTGACTTTCCAGATTCACCGACGACGACGAAGGATCGATCATGCGTACATTCAATGACGCCAAGGCTATTGCCAAATCGCTGCGCAACGCTCTGGACGAAAAGAATATCAAAATTTCCCACAGTGAGGGGCTTGAACTCGTCGCAGCCGGCTTCGGTTTCGATAGTTGGAATGTGTTGGCGGCCAGGATCGCCGATGAGCCTGCTACAAAGCGGAATATTGCCATCGGACCTGCCAATCCCATCCTGCGTATCTTTGATGTCTCTAAAGCCCGGGAATTCTATCTCGATTTTCTTGGCTTCACGCTCGATTGGGAGCATCGGTTTGGAGACAATTTTCCGCTTTATTGTCAGGTATCACGTTCCGGTCTGACGCTGCATCTCAGCGAACATTCAGGCGATGCCAGCCCAGGCGCTCGGGTCTTTGTCCGCATGACGGGTATTGAGGCTTTTCATAAGGAATTGTATTCCCAAGACTATCGCTTCATGAAACCTGGTCTTGAAGAAGCAGCCTGGGGACGAGAAGTTACCGTTACTGACCCGTTCAGCAACCGGATTACCTTCTGCGAATCCTGATTCAGCGCTGAGGCAGCTTCAACGGACTGTTGGTCTTGATCGTGCGAATGGCAAAATTCGAGCGAATGTCGGATATGCCGGGCAGGACCAGCAGTTTTTCCGTAAGAAACCGCTCATAGGCGGAAAGGTCTTCGACGACCACCTCAGCAAGGAAATCCGCAGTTCCTGAAATGAGAAACGCTCCGGTCACTTCCGGCATGGCGATCAAAGCCGCCTGTTGAAGCTCGGAGTTTGCCTTGCTGTGCTGCCCCACTTTGATTTCCACGAAGACAGTCAGTCCAAGCCCAACTTCCTTGCGGTCAATATCGGCGCGATAACCTCGAATAACGCCCGACTTTTCCAGATTGCGGATGCGCCGCAAGCAAGGCGAGGGTGAGAGGTTCACCCTTTCTGCAATCTCCACATTTGTCGCGCGCGCATCGCTTTGAAGCGCTTCGAGGATACCAATATCAAATTTATCAAGATTTGGCATAATTTGCCTATTTTTCTTTTAGATCTTATTGAAAGTTGCTAAAATGCTATTCTAAGTGGCATCAACTTGCAAGGACCTGCTAGTGCCATTCGCCATATATTGCTTCCACGGAAAACATATTCAGTTAATCTGAAAGGAAACTTCGATGGTTGCGATCTCACCGGAAATCAACAAGTCAAGCTCTCTGGCACCCGGCTATGCTGGCGCTCTGGTGACGGTCTTCATCTGGGCAACATGGATTGTCGCTACGCGCCACTCAAGCGGCACGCAACTTGGCACTATTGATCTTGGTCTCATCCGCTATGGTCTGCCAGCGCTGGTGCTGGCGCCGGTCTGGTTGAAGATTGGTCTTGTGCCGCGCAATGTGCCCCTGGCATTGCTCGCAATCATGGTGTGTGGCGCAGGCGTGTTATTTTTCCAGATCACCACCTTTGCCATTCATTCGACGCCTGCCGCTGCCGTTGGCGTGTTGCTCGGCGGTTCCATGCCGCTTGCAGCCGCTTTGATCGGGGTCGTGTTGTTCGGCGAGCGCCCGGACCCCACACGCTGGCTCGGCCTTGCCGCCATTGTTGCCGGGCTTGCCATTCTCTTGACGCTTGCCATTGGCAGCCATGAGATTTCATGGGTGAGCTTTGTTTGCCTGCCACTTGGGGCATTGCTTTGGGCCGGGTACACCCACGCTTTCAAGCGTTCAGGTCTGACCGCTCTGCAGGGTGGGGCTTTGATTGCTGTCTGGTCATTTATTATCCACTTGGTGTTGGCTGCCTGCTTCGGTACCACGATCATGGATGTGCCACTGCCGGAGCTTGGTTTGCAGTTTCTAACCCAAGGCGTCCTCTCGGGGCTGGCTGCCATGCTGGCCTATGGCATAGCCGTTCGTTCGCTTGGCGGCAGTCAGGCTGCTGCATTCAGTGCACTCACGCCGGTACTTGCAGCGATAGGTGGCTCCATCTTCCTTGACGAGGCGCTCGGCGTCTGGGAAATTGCAGCTGCTGTCATCACAGGACTTGGCGTTGCTCTTTCTACCGGCATCCTGTCGCATCGGGTCAGGATTTGATTGGAGGAGGGGGCTCATCCTCGAGAAGGGTTATAAAATGAGCGAACCAACAAAGCATCCGAATATTACCCAGGCGATGGTCGATGCGTTTGATGAGTATACCCACCTCACGCTTGACCGCCGCTCTTTCATGGACAAGCTCACCAAGCTTGCAGGTTCGGGCGCCGCTGCGGCAGTCATTGCTCCCATGCTTGCAGCAAATTCTGCTCAGGCTGCAATCATTGCACCGGAAGACAAACGGCTCTTTACCAAAAATCTCGTATTTGCAGGGCCTTCCGGTAATATAAAGGCCTATCTCGCCGTTCCTGTCGAGACTTCGGGCAAGCTTCCGGCGGTTATCGTCATCCACGAGAATCGCGGCCTGAACGGCCATATTCGTGACGTTGCCCGGCGCATGGCACTTGAAGGTTTTGTTGCAATGGCGCCGGATCTGCTTTCATCGGCTGGCGGCACGCCGGAGGACGAGGAAAAAGCGCGTGGCATGATCGGCGCTCTGGATTCAAAGACGGCGATCGCAGAGGGCATCGCTTCTCTGGACTATCTTGCCAAAGTCAAATCATCAAATGGCAAGGTTGGCGCAGTGGGGTTTTGTTGGGGCGGCGGCATGGTCAATGACCTTGCTGTCAATGCGCCACAGCTTGGGGCAGGTGTCGCCTATTACGGCCGCCAGCCGAAGTCAGAGGACGTCGCAAAGATCAAAGCGCCTTTGCTTTTGCAATATGCCGGTCTCGACACGCGAATCAATGCCGGAATCGAGGACTATAGGAAGGCGCTGGAAGCCAACGAGAAAACCTTTGAGATTCATATCTATGAAGGCGCTAATCATGCCTTTAACAATGACACCTCTGCAGCGCGTTACGACAAGAAGACCGCTGATCTGGCATGGGGTCGCACTGTCGAGTTTTTCAAGAAGCATTTAAACTGAGAGCAATTCAACTCAGTTGTGGTCCAGACCAATCGGCCTGCGAAACCAATCGCTTGCCGGATCGTTCTGTGCTTACTATTTGTGCATGGAATAAAACGGGAATTGATAAATGCGGTTTGCTGGACGGGTCTTCGCTCTATTGTTTGTTTTGCTGGCGCTCGCTCAGCCCGGATTCGCTCAAGAAGCGGTTTTTCCCGGTGGATCAGGTATCGGCTTGGTTCCGCCAGCTGGTCTGGCGCCATCATCCAGTTTCAGCGGTTTTGAAGACCCCGCCAAGGGCACATCTATTGTGGTGACCGAGCTTCCCGTTGATGCCTATGCCACAATTGCTGCGGGCTTTAACAGGGAAGGCTTGCTGGCTGCCGGCATAGAAACAATATCCGGTCCCGACGAGTGGCCGGTACAAGGCGCTGTCGTTTCAAAGCTGATCCGCGCCAGTCAGGTCGCGGCTGGTGTTAAGTATCGCAAGTGGATCGTGCTTGTGGGTGCTGAAAGCACGACGGCGATGGTGACAGTGCAGATACCGGATGGCGCCAAAGGTGTGTTGTCGGACGCTGATGTAGAAAAAGCCCTGCGCACTTTGACTGTTCGCCCCCCGACAAGCCTGTCCGACCAGATCGCATCTTTACCGTTCAAAGTTTCCGATACATCCGGTTTTCGCCCCGTGCGTGTTATTGCCGGAGCGACATTGCTTCTGACCGAGGGGCCGAATGATGTTGCGATCAACTCCATGCAGCCAATGCTAGTTATCGCCTCAAATCTGAATACGGCTCCGGAACCCGCTACACGGCTTGAGTTCTCCAAAAAGGCCTTTGCATCGCTAACCGGGATAAAGGACGTCCAATCCGACAATGAGACCAGCAGTGAGGCGGATGGCGCGGAGTGGATCGAAATCGATGGGACGGCGACAGATTCCGCCAGTGGCGATGCGCTGTATGTGGCGCAGATCGCCCGGTTTGAGACCAGTCGTTACGTACGCGCCATCCTTATCGTTAACAGCACGGAAAAAAGCAAATATGCCGACCGCTTCCGGAAGCTAGCCAAGTCCATGACGATCAACTAAAATTGGGTATGGATAAAAGTTACCGACTCACCAAGGAAGAAATACGGCCACTGATACGCAATTATGGTGGTTGCATCGCTACTGACACAATAACCATTGACGGCTATCCGGTGCGATTCATGTATCGTGAAGATCCCGATAATGATCTTGATAGCGGCTGGCGCTTCCTCTCCGGCTTTGAGAGCGACGATTACATGGAAGATCCTGAGAACAGTGGTATCTTCGACGTCAATACCATTGCAAATTATGATCCGAGCATAATCCCCCTTCTGGATTCGCCCGTTGGAAGCGTCTTTGAAAAGACCGGCGAGCAGGAGCGCTTTGTTGCTGTGACGGATTGGTCTCCCGACGAAGATGATGACGAGGACGACGATTGACGTTGGCACACGTGACCTTTCGTGTAACGCAGAGTTACAACTGGACAAGGGCCGTGTATTGCCTGAAAATGCCGACCTGAAGAGAATCCAACAAAAGGCTGGAAACTGGAATGGCATTGGCAGACGCAGGTGCATTGCTGCGCAACGAGAACGGCATTGCGACCGTTGTATCAATCCTCAAGAAGCGCTTCGGCGAGAATGCTCAAGGCGGAAAATCTATCCGCGAGCAGCATGCCCATACCACCAGCTATGTGCCGAATCAGGCTCCTGATCTGGTTGTATTTGCCGAGTCTGTTGAAGACGTGCAGGAGATTGTGCGCCTTTGCAGTGAATGGCAGGTACCCGTTATCGCGTTTGGAACCGGAACCTCGCTTGAGGGCCAGGTGAATGCGCCCGCTGGAGGCATATCAATTGATCTTTCGCGGATGAATCGCATTTTGAAGGTCTATAATGAAGACTTGAACGTCGTCATTGAGCCGGGTGTCACACGCAAGGAGTTGAACGAGTATCTGCGCGATACCGGTTTGTTCTTCCCTATCGACCCCGGTGCAAATGCCAGCCTTGGCGGTATGGCTGCAACCCGCGCGTCGGGAACAAACGCCGTCCGCTATGGCACGATGCGGGAAAATGTTTTGGCCCTTAAAGCCGTGATGCCGGATGGCAGGCTTATTACGACGTCGAAGCGGGTGAAGAAGACTTCAGCGGGCTACGATCTGACAAGGCTTTTGATCGGCTCCGAGGGAACGCTTGGCATTATCGTCGAGCTGACTTTGAAATTATACGGCATTCCACAAGCGATTTCCGGTGGTATCTGCGCTTTTCCTGATCTGAAAAGTGCCTGCAATACGGTTATCGAAACAATTCAGATGGGAATTCCTGTTGCGCGCATCGAGCTCGTCAATGAACTCGAAATGACGGCAATGATTGCCTATTCCAAGCTGGATTATGATCCCGCACCCTATCTGTTTCTGGAGTTCCACGGCAGTGAAACGAGTGTCGCCGAGCAGGCGGAATTGTTTGGAGAAATTGCTGCGGCCAATGGTGGTGGCGAATTTAAATGGACCGCCAATGTTGAAGAGCGGGAAAAACTGTGGTCCGCGCGGCACAATTCCTACTTTGCCTGCATGACCTTGGCACCTGGCAAGCAATCGCTTTCCACCGACGTATGCGTGCCGATTTCACGTCTGGCCGAATGCATCGTCGAGACCGAGAGGGACATTGAGCAGAGCGGTCTCATTGCACCTATCGTTGGTCACGCCGGTGATGGCAATTTCCACGTGCTCGTGCTTTTTGATGAGAAGAATCCAGTCGAAATCGAGAATGTGGAGGCCTTTGTCGAGCGCCTGAATCTCCGCGCTATCGCGATGGATGGAACGTGCACCGGCGAACATGGGATCGGGCAAGGGAAGATCAAGTTTCTGCGTGCTGAACTTGGTGGTGCTGTCGATGTCATGGAAACGATCAAGCGAGCTATTGATCCGGGAAATATCATGAATCCTGGCAAGATCTTACGGCTTTAGGTTCGCATTTTGATTCCGCGTGTTAAAGCATGGTGTAAGCATTGCAAATCGCGCGTAAAACCGGTCATGTCTCGGCGCTGCCATAAAGTCGTTTCTATGGTGACCGGCGCGAACCTATCGGAGTAAGACACTGGCACGTTTGTTTGTTTTCATCGGCGGATTGTTGGTACTGCTGCTGACGGCGGCGCTCGTGGTGCCATATTTCGTCGATTGGGCCGGTTATCGCTCTTCGTTCGAACGAGAAGCTTCCACTTTGCTTGGCCGTCCGGTGACTGTTGCCGGAAACGCCAGTGCGCGGCTGTTGCCATTTCCATCCGTGACTTTTTCAGACGTGCGCGTCGGTGACCCCGGTGTCGAACCGGTGATAACTGTCGAGAAATTCTCGATGGACGCGGAACTCGCACCCTTTTTGCGTGGCGAGATTCTCATATTCGATATGCGGCTGGAAAAGCCGGCGGCAACCGTGCGGATCAATGAAGGCGGCATTGTCGATTGGGCTATCCGGCCACGGACACCTTTCCAGAAGACGCAGGTCAAGTTGGAGAATCTGCAGATAAACAATGGTTCGTTGATTGTCCGCGATGCTTCGACGGGCACGACCCGCTCCCTTTCTGATCTGAATGCTACCATGTCTGCTGAAGACCTTTCCGGGCCGTGGAAATTCGATGGAAGCCTGTTCTTCAATGGCGAGAAATTGTCTGTTTCGTCTTCGACCGGTGCGTTAAAGCCTGACGGATCGTTGCAAATGCATGCGCGTGTCATTCCCGATCGTATTCCGGCGACGATGGAAACTGACGGTCAGATCACGCTCGATCAAGGCGCCTTGAAATATGCCGGCCGTATTGACATTCGCTCCCGCGACGAACCCATTGTTAAAACTGGAGAAAAGGCCGAATCGACAGAGAAGCCATTGCTTTCCGATCTTCGCTTGTTTGGACAATTCGAAGCCGACCATGCAAGGATAGTCATACCGGAATTCCGTATGGAACAAGGGCCCGCCGCCGACCCCTATGTGGTCAACGGGAATGCCCATTTTGATTATGGCTCTGATCCGCGATTTGAGGTGAAAGCCGATGGCCAGCAGGTTACTTTCGGCAATCAGGAGCAGGAGCAGGAAAACGCGAAGGAAAGCTCTGAAACGACGGAACAACGCCTTGGCATATTTCGGCGTCTGATGGATCAATTGCCAGTACCCACTGTGCCTGGCAGAATCGATCTGAAACTACCTGCTATCGTGGCGGGCGATACGACAATACGTTCTGTCACGGTTGATGCAGCGCCCGCCGCCGGTAATTGGACGATAAATCAGCTCAAAGCGGAACTGCCGGGGCGTACGCAATTTGAGGCAAAGGGCGTCTTGCAGGTTGGTGATAATTTCGGCTTCGATGGCAAATTGCTCGTGGCATCGCGCCAGCCTTCGGGACTTGCTGCCTGGCTGACGAACTCTGTGGATGATGCGATCCGCCGTATTCGCGGTGCGGGTTTTTCTGGCGATGTAAGCCTGCACGACGAATTGCAGAAGGTTGATAATCTCGAACTGGCGCTTGGTGGTGCATCATTGAAGGGATCGCTCGTTCGCAGCGCAAAGGGCGATTCACTGCCACTGACGCAGCTGAAACTGGAGGGCGGTGCGCTGGATGCAGATGCGCTAGGAGCCTTCTCGGCATTATTCAACAGCAATACGTCGAGCACAGATTCTTCAATCCTGAACGGCCAGGACCTTGATGTTGATCTGAAGGCGGGACCGGTTACCCATGATGGATTCATTGCCGAAACGGTGGATACGGCATTCCGTCTGCGCAATGGTGTGTTTGATATTGATCGCCTGACCATTGGCAATGTTGCTGGCACCACGATCACCGCCACAGGCAAATTGGAACCCTTTAAGGCGGAGCCATCGGGCTCGATTGACGCCACCCTGCTTTCAGACGACATGGCGCCGTTTGTAGATGCGCTTGCACAACGCTTTCCTGACTTCCCATTTCTCGTTGCCATGAAAGAGCGGGCATCGCGTTTTCCCGGTCTGTTTGAGGAAACGCAGCTGAGCGTTCTCGCCAATACGCTGCAGGGGAAGTCCGGAACAAACGAGTTTTCGTTAAGTGCTGCGGGAAAGTCCGGCGGGATGAACATCACCCTGTCCGGTACAAACATGATGAGCGACGAGCAACTGCGCACGCTCGAATTGACCATGAATGCCCGCACCGAGCACGCAGAAGGTTTGATGGCCTTTATTGGCCTGCCTGCCTTGCCGCTCGGTCTTGCAGGAGAGCTTGAAGCCGATATTGCTCTCAAAGGAAACCAGAAGGCCGGGTTTCAGACGCAGCTCGCTTTGAAAGCGCCAGATGGTCGCGCATTGTTGGACGGGAGTTTCCGCTATGCAGAAGGTGCTTTGAGCGGTGAGGGCCGCGCCTCGCTCAAAAGCACGGATATTGATGCTTATCTCGCCACGGCTGGCTATTCCTTGCCCGGCTTTGGTAATGGCATGCCCATTGATGCCGCCAGCAGCTTTTCGCTGAACAATGGCAAGCTCATGCTCCCTGACCTGAGCGGGCAGGTGAGCGACACGAAAATTGGCGGACGCCTCGGCTTTGTGCTCGAAAATGGCGTGCCAAACGCACAAGGCGATATCACGCTTGGCCAACTCAATCTTGATGCTGTAACGCAGTTTCTTCTCGGCACGGGCAGTACGGATGGTGAAGGCAGGTCGCTGTGGCCGCAACGGGCTTTTCTTGCAAGCCCACTCTTTCCGTTGAGTTTTGATCTGAAACTGCAAGCTGAAACGGCAGATGCGGGAATCATTGGCCAGATACGCAACTTTCAAGCCAATGCTTCACTGAAAGACGGTGCTTTGCGCCTCGATGACACGAAAGGCGATCTGTTCGGCGGCAAGTTGGGCGGCATGTTCGAGCTTCGCAACACAAGTGGTACTGGTTTGGCGACTGGCCAGTTCACGCTTGATCAAGCTGCCATTGATGAGATTTACCGGCCGGAAACTGGTATACCGCCAGTCAAAGGTAAGGCTAAAATATCAGCCTCGATAAATGCAACCGGAACCTCCATGGGCGAGTTTGTCAAATCGATTGCCGGCTCCGGCGTGGTGTCGGTCAGCGAGCTGGCAATCAACTCGCTCAATCCGGCAGCGCTCATACCGATTTTGGCGAATGTCGACGCTGTGGAGGGGCCTGTTACGACCGCCGCCATCAATACGACCATCGATCAATATTTGAACGCTGGTGTGTTGAACGCTACCGCTTCCGAGATTCCCTATACGATTGCCGGGGGAGTGGCGCGCACATCAACATTCCAGTTGAGTAACGAGGATGCCCGGCTTTCGGCTGATTTGCGGATAAGTTTTCCGGAAATGACGGTTGCTTCCCAAGGCAAATTTACCTTTGAACCCGGAAAGGCTGTGGTTGTCGGTGCTGATCCTGTGGTCGAGTTTGCGCTGGATGGTCCATGGAAAAATCCAGCGGTGACATTTAATCGTCAACCGCTGGAGCAGTTCCTGACCCAGCGCGCGCTGGAGCGCGAGCAACAGCGCGTCGAGACATTGCAAGCATCGCTGGTGGAAAAGCAGCGTCTGCGCCGCGAGACACAGTTGTTTCAGGCGTTGGCAGAAGAGCGGGTGAGGGCCGCGCGCATCAAAGCCGAGCAGGAAGCGCGTGAAGCGGCGGAAAGAAAAGCCGCTGAGGAGGCAGCGCGCAAAGCTCTTGAAACTCTGCCCGCTGCACCCCCGCCAGCACAGCCGCAAGGCGCAATTGACAGACAGTCGGTCGATGAGTTCTTGAAAACCATCGAGCCGACTACCGTTCCGCAGTGAGCCTGTTAAATTTGCAGTTATTGCGGTGCGTGGTTCGACAAGCTCACCATGAGGGAGATCGTGGATTGCAATGATGTGACGGGCGTCGCGATATTCATGCAGCCAAACTACTTCCCTCATGGTGAGCTTGTCGAACCACGCACCGCACACCTTGCAGTTATTCTCCCCTATAAGCCGCTTCCAGCTTGCTGATATCAAGTTTGTGCATTTGCAGCAGCGCTCCTAAAAGGCGGTCAACCTTCGTTTGATCTTTGTCCTGCATCATTTCAGTGAGTATGGACGGCACAATTTGCCATGACAGACCGTACTTGTCTTTAACCCAACCGCACGGACCGATTTCACCGCCATTAGCCGTCAGTTTCTCGGTGAGTTCGTCTATTTCAGCTTGGGACCCGCAATCGATTGTTAGAGAGATGGCCTCGTTGAACTTGAATTCCGGACCACCATTGAGCGCGATATATTCCTGACCGGCGATCTCAAATCGGGCGGTAAGCAATGAACCTTCCGGCCCCATTCCGCCCTTACCCCAGTAAGTTTTTTTAAGGATCTTTCCGCTCTCAAAAATGGAAAAATAGAAATCCATCGCTTCTTCGGCATTGCCTTCGAACCACAAGCATGGAGTAATTTTTTGTTTGATTGGCATGTCATTCCCTTTCATTGCGATTTGAACTGCCTGAAAGACGAAGGAAAGCTGGCCAATCCTACATGATGCCGGAATTATTTTTGCGTCGACATGCCACCATTTTGCACCCAGGCCAATGCGTACAACCGCAATGCGGATGAAAGGCTGGAGTCGCGATCCCGGTCCTTGTCAATCTCAGCGACAAGCGCCGCCAGGGTCATCTGGCGGTCTTGTGCAATGGAGGTAATGATTTCATAAAAAGGATCTTCGAGTGAAAAGCTGGTGCGGTGCCCATGAATTGTCACCGAGCGTTTCTGGACAAGGCTCACTTGTCGTCCGATGGCTTTTCCAGCCGACCGTTATCCAGAAACCGCTCTGCTTTATCTGATAAAGCGGTTTCAAATTTCTTGTCGGCTTTGGTTCGCCCGAAAAGGATACGGTTTTGGGCCGCAACCTTCTCTTCGGCATCTTTGGCCTTTCGCTTCCTGACCCGTCGGAGATTTACGATCTCAGCCATGGAAGCTCTTACTTCTTCTTGCGGAATGAATCGAGAGAAACGACTGAAGCCGAAGCTTTCTCGCCATTATCGTCGCTTCCTGCATCTTCCGGCGCTTCCGTTTTTCCAGATGCTTTCGCAGGCTTTTTTGCAGATTTTGCGGGAGGCTTTGGCTTGGCGCTGGTCGAAGCCAGCTTTGGTCCGTCAACAATCTCGGCTGGCGCTATGCTCGTAATGCCCTGATCATTGTCGCCAACGGCTTCTTCAACCTCGACATCAAACTCCAGCTCGAAGTTTACAGACGGGTCGTAGAAACCACGAATCGCGGAAAACGGTACGACGAGCCGCTCCGGCACATCGCCAAATGACAAGCCGACTTCAAGATGGGTATCAGTGACCTGCATGTCCCAGAACTGATGCTGAAGTACAATCGTCATCTGTTCTGGATATTTCTCGTGAAGCCGCGTCGAAATACGCACACCGGGTGCGCCGGTTAAAAAGGTGACGAAAAAATGATGGTTGCCCGGCAGTCCTGCCTTGGCAACTTCGCCTAGCACTTTTCGGATAACGCCGCGAAGCGCTTCCTGGGCAAGTATATCGTAACGGATCATATCTTGTGGCATGCACTCTTATCCCATGGATTCCCCCCTGCCTGTCAAGCGGAGATAGAAATCGTATCCGGCCATTATGGCGCATCGCTAATGCATTTGCGACTGCTTGTCAGCAATGGGGTTAAATTTATCCAATGAATAGAATATCGATATCTACAAAGGGTATTATCAATACAGTTTGCGGCAAAATTTGTGGCGGCTACGTAAAGGAGTGAAATTTAACTTACAGCCATCAGAACGGGAGCCGGTTGGTCACTGGTTTCCTGTTCGCGCGGACCATAGGCGCGCAAGAAAGTTTCAACAGCGTTGTTTGCGGCGGTCTGTAGCTCTTCTTCTGTCGGTTTCCCGCCAAACAGATAAATCATCTGGAGGTCAGCATTCACCAATGCCAGGAATTGGCGGGCGGCGAGATCAAAATCATCGATTTGCAATGCGCCCTTATGGGCGAGCTTTGCGAACAAGGCACCAAGCGTTGTGCT
Source organism: Phyllobacterium sp. K27 (assembly GCF_054796155.1). Taxonomy (NCBI): domain Bacteria; kingdom Pseudomonadati; phylum Pseudomonadota; class Alphaproteobacteria; order Hyphomicrobiales; family Phyllobacteriaceae; genus Phyllobacterium; species Phyllobacterium sp. K27. The sequence goes on from NZ_CM139240.1 coordinate 1,697,067, forward strand.
GATCTTGCATGGACCGTGCTGACGCCAGCCTTCAAACAAATGCGGATATCTCTCACCTTCTGACTGGACGAGCCTGCGCAAGAACTTTCCATCCTGATTGCACAGGCAATTCTTCGTCAGTCGCATGGCGAAGTCAGTCAAATCCTTCTGCAAATGATCCGGCTTGTCAGGGAAGGTCGAAAGTGTGGAGAAAAGCATAGCGTTCGCCCGCTCCATGACATCTTCGATTACCGCCACAAACAGCGTTTCTTTTTCGCGGTAGTGATTGTATATTGTCTGTCGCGATACGCATGCCTCAATCGCAATTTCATCAATACTGGCTCCCGAAAAACCTTCTCGGCAAAAGACGTTTGCTGCGGCGTCCAGAATGGAAACACGTTTTGAACATTGACCGTGTTGGGTAGGGCCGGTGTCTTTTCGTGCACTTGATGATCGGCTTGGGGCCATCGTACGATTTTTCATCTGACCAAGATAATGCGTCTTGACGTGTTAGACAATAGTGTCTAATTTTACAACTGTGTCCAAATATATTGACGCGCCATTTATTGCGTGAGCGCCGCTCCTCCCAAGCAGACGCCTTCATGTTTATCGTAGTTCCAGAATACCGGATGCAGCTTTCCGGAGGAAGCTGCGGAAAAATTACGGATAGAGCGGCTGTTTCATCAAGATGAGACAGTGCGCTCTATCAAAGCCGTTCAATTCGCAAGTGCAACGCGCTTATCTGCCGCGATTGCTTGAAAGAGCATCATCATGAAGTCCTCCTTCCTACGCTATGCAGTCATTCTTGGATTGTTGTCGGCCATTGGTCCTTTTGCGATCGACATGTATTTGCCTGCGCTGCCGTTCATCGGAGCGGATTTGGCGGCGGATGAAAATGCCGTGCAAATGAGCCTTTTGGCCTTCTTCCTGTCTTTTGCGCTGTTCCAGATCGTCTATGGTCCGCTTTCGGATATGTGGGGGCGCAAGCTGCCGCTCTATCTGGGGATCGGCTTGTTTACCGTAGCCAGCATTGGTTGTGCTCTGGCAACCAGTGTGGAGATGCTGATCGCATTCCGCTTCCTTCAAGGAATTGGCGGTGCGGCGGGCATGGTCATTCCGCGCGCCGTTGTGCGTGATATGCATACCGGCGTTCAGGCGGCCCGCCTTATGTCGCTACTGATGCTGGTGTTCAGCATTTCCCCCATCCTTGCGCCTTTGACAGGCAGTGCCGTTATTCACTTTTTCGGATGGCGCGGCGTGTTCTGGGCTGTAATGATTGCAGCACTCATCGGTCTGGTTTTGCTGTCAACACAGCTTGAAGAAACCCGGCCAAAGGAAGCGCGGGCCGAAAGTGGGCTGCGCAGCGCGCTTAATGCTTATGGAATTCTGCTGCGTGACCGCAATTTCATCATCTTGTCGATGATTGGCGGTTTTGGCATTGCGAGTTTCCTTGTCTATCTTGCCAACTCGCCTTTCGTCTTGATTGACCATTACGGCCTCACTCCAACGCAATACAGTATTGCCTTCTCGATCAATGCGGTTTCGTTCTTCACCGTGTCGCAATTGACCGGTTGGCTTGGCAGCCGCTTTGGCTTGGTACGTGTCATGCGTATGGCGGTCACAGGCTTTGGGTTAACATTGGCCACCATGGTTATTGTCATGGGCTCCGGCTTTGACCAATTGCCGGTTCTGGCTGCATTCCTGTTTGTGGGTTATGGGTTCCTTGGCCTTGTTATTCCAACGACCGGTGTTCTTGCGCTGGAAGATCACGGAGAAATTGCCGGTTCCGCATCGGCCTTATTGGGCACTTTGCAGTTTGTGATATCGATCATTGCTATGATTGTGGCAGCGCTTTTCTTCACAGGAAAGCCCCTGCCGATGGCAGCCGGCATTGCTATGTGCGCCGTGATAGCCTTCGCCATTACTCAGCTGACGATCGGCCGCCGCCGTCCTGTTGAAGTTGGTGCTGCTGCCGAATAATTCTGGGTTACAGATGTGGAGGAAAGGGCCCGAATGCAGTTTCGGGCCCTTTTCATGATAGGTGTTCGAGAATGAAATCGGCCCGTTGTCCCGCCGGCAAGCGTGGCACTTCGATCAAGTCATAGCCATAATCGCCATAGGCTTTCACCATGGCATGATAGGTCTGGATGGCGTCCTCAAACGTTTGTTTGCGTTCCTTATCCTGCTCGAAGATTTCCTCCCAGGGCGGCAGTATGAAAGCCAGTGGATTATAACGGTACTGCTCGCCAGCCTCTTTCACATGCGTGGGCACCGGAAGTTTCGATAGTTGTAAATAGCCTGCGACGTCCGGGATGCCGCGGTCAAAAAAGACTGTCCCTTCCATGTCTTTTGCAATGTCGTAAGATCGCAGTTCCCAGGAAAGCATCAATTCAGCGAAAAGAGCCGGGTCCTTCCAGGGGAGCGCTGGTCCCCTGATGCTCATTTGGTGCTGGATAATTGCTCGCCCGGCTTCGACTGAAGCGGCATGAGTGCGTTGTTTCAACTCTTCAATGAGAGTCGTTTTTCCTGAACCTGGGCCGCCTGTGAGGACGACAAAGCTTTCATTTACAATGTGCATGGATCGCTCCTGCTGACGCCGCCGCAATCACGGCTGTCAGCGTCATGGGTTTACGAACAGCAGACGCAAAGCGCCGCTGGCTTGGAAGGATTTGGGGGAGGGTGCCGGTGCTTGATCAGCGAACCGTATGGGAATTTAAACAAGTCTCTTTGGAAAACTCAAGCGGATTTCATTGGCGCTTGAGTTTTTCATAGTCCGCAAAGGACAGCTGTGCAGGCTTGATTTTATCTGTCGTGGCGCCACTGCAAATGGGTTGCGCCAGAATTTCGGCCAGCACAGAACGCTCATTATCGGCTGCCCTGTTGAGGTAGTGCCGGACATGCTCTGCGGCGAAAGCCGAGCCCGCAATCATAGTGATCGAAACGATGGCATAGCTGAAAATACGCAACCGCCGGGCGAGGATGTTTTTCAGCCCCGCCCGGGTTGCGGTTGCCATTGCGATACACAATGCGATGAGTGCGCAGCACATGGGGCGAACTCAGCTAGGCGCCGAACAGGCGCAGTCGGTTGTCTGCTCGCGGCTTTGAGCCGCTGCATTCCCGTTTCTGCCGCTGGTGTCTTTCAGACGCGCCCAATCGCCGAGGTTGAAATGCGGACCATTCTCGTTGCGGCCCTTGGGCATGACGTCGAAAAAGGCATAGACACCAAGGAATTGCTCATCGCCCCGGCCAAAGGCCGAATAGGTGTGATAGATCTGGCCGGCTTCATCCTTGTAGAACACGCTGCCACCGGAGAGATCATCGATCCCCGGATCGCCATGCTGATAATTATAGAATGCCGTGCCTTTTTCTCTTTCTTCCGCCGTGAAAGATACGTCGAAGTCATAGTTGAAGTCGCTATTGAAAGATGACACCCAAGGGAAATTCCAGCCCATGGCCCTGCGTGCGGCTTCGATTTCCGCGATTGGCGCGCGTGCAATCGAGACATAAGATACGTCATTGTTCGCAAGATGCCGCAAAATGCCATCCATATGATCGACGACAAGGCTGCAACCGTGACAGGGCTTTTCCTGACCCGGGGCCAGCATGAAATGCTTGACGAAAAGCTGACTGCGACCCTTGAACAGGTCGGACAGTGTTACCTTGCCCGATGGGCTGTCAAAGACATATTCCTTTTCGATCTTCACCCAAGGCAGCGCACGCTTTTCCGCACTCATCCGGTCTTGCGCTTTCATAAAGGCTTTCTCTTTTTCGAGCAGTGCAGTACGTGCCTGGAGCCATTGCTCGCGTGATACGATCTCATGTTGCATGATCATCTCCTGTTGCTGTTTGCTTCATCGCTGCTGACTTCAGGCGAGGAGTTCTTCCAACCTGTCAAAAGCACTGTTCCAACCCTTCCGGTGACCTTCGCAGTCTTCTACTGTTTCGAATTCGGACTGTTGAAACTGCATTTTGGTCTTACCCGCTAGATCTTCGAAATCAATTTTGACAAGTGTTTCCCTGCCAGCCTTTCCGTCTTCCTGGTCCCAGGCAAATGTGAAAACGAGCCGTTCATCCGGTACGACCTCGTGATAGGTTCCGCCGTGCCAGAGCTCTTCGCCGCTTGCTGCAGAATCAAGACAGGCGCGCCATTTGCCGCCGGGCCGCACATCTGCCTCGACAAAGCTTGCCGGATAGTCGCGGGGACCAAGCCATTGCAGCATTCGCTTCGGGTCGGTAAATGCCTTGAAAACCAGGGGGCGGGGAGCATTGAAAACCCGGTTGATTGTCAACACACGCCCTGATTCGGTGTTTGCAGTCGTGGCACTATTGTCCTGAATCATTGTTCTGCTCCTCCATCTGTATTTCTTCCAAATATTCTTCCAACCGCTCGAAGCTGCTTTCCCAGAAGCGCTTATAGTGCTCGATCCAGGTCTCCACTTCTTTCAACGGGGCAGCATTAAGGGTGCATGGGCGCCACTGCGCTTCCCGGCCACGAATAACCAGGCCTGCACGCTCCAAAACTTTCAGATGTTTTGAAATGGCAGGGCCTGACATTTTGAAAGGCTCGGCCAATTCCGTCACCGAAATTGTTCCGAGCGACAGCCGCGCAAGAATTGCACGGCGTGTAGGGTCGGCCAGTGCAGAGAAAATATTATCGAGGCGATCTGTTTGCATTGCTATCGAACCATTCGGTTATTTAACTTAATGGTTATATATGCCTCGCGAATGAGATCGTCAAGCGTAACTTTGCAAGCGGAAAGGTCTGCAAGCGCGAACTTTGCATGGCAGGAGGTTTTTCAGTGAGGGGAGAGAAGTGGAGGTTTCTGTTGCCAGGTACCTCCGAACCCCGCCTAGAAGTGCGAACCCCTAGGACTTAATTTGAAGCTATCGCACTGCATTAAGCAGCGAGACGTGCTTCCGCATAGTTGTCGTTTGCAACTACTGAGTTAGCCCGATAACGGTGGTACAATGCCGGGCAAAAGTTCGATCTTTACACCCTTGTCGATCCTATTTCGCCCCCGCCACAAGGCAGCGATAATCTGCTGCATTGTGGTGGAGGCGCCGGGTACCGCCCCCGGGTCCAAATGGCTTATTTCATCGTCCGTTTATCACCATAGCTGGCCGAAGCCAGCGGTACGTATATAGGTGCGCCACATAAATAAATCAACGCTCAAATCATTGATTTTCCGGTTGATGCAAGTGTAGCAGCCGCTGCTCTGTTGCCCTATAAGCAGAACGTACAATCATCAGCAAAGCGGTCAAATCATGCAGACATTGAAAATATCCACGCTCACAATATGCGGTATTGACGAGCTGCCCGATCAAAGGGAGCGCGGCGTCAGCCATGTGCTCTCAATTGTTGATCCCGATTGGCCGGCGCTGGAAGCTTTTCAAACCTATGGTGTCCATGATCGCACAATTCTGCAATTTCACGATATTATCGACGCTGCGCCGGACCGCATTTTGCCTCAAAAGCAGCATATGACGGAAATACTCGATTTCGGCTCACGCCTGCTTCAATCGGCAGAAGATCGCGTTGAGGGTCATCTGCTTGTGCATTGCCATATGGGCGTTTCACGTTCCACCGCTGCCATGCTGACACTGATGGCGCAAGACAGCCCTGACGAAAGCGAGGAGCTTCTTTTTGAGCGGTTGCGGACGATCCGCCCTCAGGCTTGGCCAAATTCTCTGATGGTTGGCTATGCTGATGATCTGCTAAATCGCAAGGGTCAACTGGTCGCCGAATTGCGCCGCCATTATGCGTTCCAGCTCAAGCGCGATGCCAGATTCGAAGAATTGATGAGGCGCATCGGTCGCACGCGTGAGTTGGAGATGGGAAGGGCGGCGGCCTGACAGTTCTGTGCCATAGGTTATTCAGGCACGAGGCCGTCGAAAACTTCCAGCATTGCATCGGCAATGGCTTTGCCCAGCGCCGCTCCGGATTCTTTCAATCCGGCTTCATCCATGTCGCGCGCGGCGAGCGCAAGCGCCGACCCTTCGGACCTGACTATTTCCTGAGCGCGCTCAATCGCCCACATGGCAAAATCACTTCGCGTTGTAATTTCTACAGTATCCATGGCGGTGCCTTCCTGTCATTTGATTGGGATGTAGTATCCTTTGGGGGAATTTTTCGAAAGCAGTTTCGTGTCGTTATCTGGCATTGACTGCCCCACACTGCAGCTTGCAGCCGTTTCGGCGTCCGGAGGATATGGTCTTTTCGCCCGGCTACTTTGTCGCAAAAGCTCGACAATGAACCACATTGCCTTCGCCTTTGCTCCTTGTATCCAAACGAAAAACCTCATACCATTTCGACCAGATTAATGAGTCCGGACCCTAACAATCAGGGGATTTTACATGAGTGACTATCTGACCGATGTTCGTCATTACGATGCTGCGGCTGATGAAGCCATCGTTGCAAAAATCGTCAAACATCTCGGAATTGCTTTGCGCAACCGGGATTCATCACTGGTATCCTGTACTGATCCTGAAGAATTGGCGCGCGTTCGCACCAATTGGGTGGGAAAAAAGCTCGGCCTGACAGATGCAGCCAAAGCCGATGCTGCAATCGAGTCCGTATGCGTGACGATGAAGGAGGATCGCACCAAAAGCCGTGTTACCTTCTATTATCTGACGGCGAAGGCGCTTGGAGCGCTGGATAGCATCTGAATTTTCGGCTCAACAGAACGAGCCTTGCTGTTTAACTGACGGCAGGGCTTTTTCTGTTTGCAGTGCTGTGGATCACGCACAAGTTTTACACCTTCGTTGGTCGAATCTGTTAAAGAGAAACGATGCGCACCTATCTTGATCTTCTACAGCACGTTCTCGACAACGGCTCCGACCGCGGCGATCGCACAGGCACGGGTACACGGTCGGTTTTCGGCTATCAGATGCGGTTTGATCTGGCCGAAGGCTTTCCGGCGCTCACCACGAAGAAACTTCACCTCAAATCCATCATCCACGAGTTGCTCTGGTTCCTGAAAGGTGACACCAACGTCGCCTATCTGCGTGAGAATGGCGTGACGATCTGGGATGAATGGGCCGATGAAAATGGTGACCTTGGCCCCGTCTATGGTTATCAATGGCGCTCATGGCCGACACCGGATGGCGGGCATATCGACCAGATTGCCGGTTTGCTCAGCGCCATACGAACCAATCCCAATTCACGACGCCTGATCGTATCGGCGTGGAATCCTGCGCTTGTTGATGAGATGGCGCTGCCTCCCTGTCATTGCCTCTTCCAGTTTTACGTGTCTGACGGCAAGCTATCCTGCCAGCTTTACCAGCGATCCGCAGACATCTTCCTTGGCGTTCCCTTCAACATCGCCTCCTATGCGCTGCTGATGATGATGATCGCTCAGGTGACGGGTCTGAAACCGGGTGATTTCGTCCATACGCTGGGTGACGCGCATCTTTATGCAAATCATTTCGAGCAAGCGCAATTGCAGCTTGCACGTAAACCGGGGCCATTGCCCGTCATGCATATCAATCCCGAAGTGACCGACCTCTTCGCTTTCAAGTATGACGATTTCCGTCTCGCTGATTATGTCGCTGAACCCGGCATCAAGGCGCCTATTGCGGTTTAGTTCGTCTGTCGATGAATAAAGTACTGCCTCTGAAGAGGGAGAAGTTTGAATGATCAGCTTTGTAGTTGCCATTGCGCAGAATGGTGTGATTGGCCGGGATAATGATCTGCCGTGGCGATTGTCTTCTGATTTGAAGCGTTTCAAGGCGATTACCATGGGCAAGCCCATCATCATGGGTCGCAAGACTTGGGATTCGCTTGGAAAGCCTTTGCCTGGCCGCACCAATATCGTCATCACGCGCGATCCTGCCTTTGGTGTCGAAGGTGTTATTTCGGCCCGCTCTATTGACGAAGCGCTGCTTGTCGCAGGCAGTCACGCCGACGCGGATCAAGTCGACGAAATCTGCATTATTGGCGGCGGTGAGATTTTCCGGCAGAGTTTCAGCCGTGCTGATAAGCTCTATGTGACGTGGGTGCTCGCGAGCGTGGAGGGTGACGTCCATTTTCCCGAGATTGATCCTGCGATCTGGTCGGAATCGTCCAGTGAAGAATTTCCCGCTGGTGAAAAAGACAACTATCCGACGCGCTATGTTGTCTACGAGAGACGCCGTTAACCTTGTCAACACGGCGCATATTATGAAAATGTCGTGATAACTGGCGATAATTGTTCGGTTTTTCAGCAAAAGGCCTAGAAAAGCATCGGCGTACGTTGAAAGCGAACCCCGCCGTCCCTATAAACGGGGTATTGGACTAGCGAGGGGTAGCCACAGGGTGGTGATTTTCGTTCAAATTAAGAGGTAGGAATGCCCTGGAGTAATCAGAACGGTGGCGGCGGTCCTTGGGGCGGCGGCGGTAATAACAATGGCGGTGGTGGTGGCCCTTGGGGGCAAAAACCGCAAGGCGGCGGTGGAGGCAATACGCCTCCGGATCTTGAAGACATTTTCCGCCGTGGTCAGGATCGCCTGCGGCAGGCAATCCCCGGCGGCAGTGGCGGTAGTCCAGCTATCTGGGGCCTGATCGGACTTGCCGTTGTAGCTTTTTGGGTTTTCCAGTCTGTCTATACTGTTCAGCCGGACGAGCGGGCAGTTGAATTGCGCTTTGGCAAGCCGAAGACGGCTATTGCTGAGCCCGGTCTGCATTTCCATTTTTGGCCAATTGAATCTTACGAAAAGGTGGAAATTGTCGAAAAGCAGAAGAATATTGGCGGGCAGGGTACACGCGGTGCCAAGGAAGGCCTGATGCTTTCCGGTGATCAGAACATCGTCGATGTTCAGTTCTCTGTGCTTTATCGCGTTTCCGATCCGGTTTCCTATCTGTTCAAGGTCCAGAATCCGGAAAATCTCGTACAGCAGGTTTCCGAAAGCGCCATGCGCGAGATCGTTGGCCGCAGCCCGGCTCAGGATATTTTCCGTGATAATCGTGCCGGTATAGCCAATGATGTGCGGGGCATCATCCAAAAAACGCTTGATGACTATGGCGCTGGAGTCGCCATCAATGCGCTCTCGATTGAAGATGCAGCTCCGCCGCGCGAAGTTGCTGACGCCTTTGATGAAGTTCAGCGTGCCGAGCAGGACGAAGACCGTTTCGTAGAAGAATCCAACCAATACTCCAACCAGAAGCTTGGTCAGGCTCGCGGTGAGGGTGCGCAGATCCGTGAAGATGCGGCGGCTTATAAAAGCCGTATCGTTCAGGAAGCAGAGGGTGAGGCCCAGCGCTTTACCTCTGTTTACGATGAATATGCCAAGGCGCCGGAAGTGACCCGCAAGCGTCTTTTCCTTGAAACGATGGAGCGTGTGCTGAAAGACTCTACCAAGGTTATTGTTGATCAGAACGGGCAGGGCGTTGTTCCCTATCTGCCACTGCCAGAACTGAACAAGCAGGCGAAGCCGGCAGCCGGAGGAGCACAGTGATGAACCAGAATCGTCTCCCGATTTATGTCGGTGCAATCCTTTTCGTCGCGCTTCTGGTCTATGCTTCAATCTTCGTTGTGCGGGCCGGACAGCAGGCTATTGTCCTGCGCTTTGGTGAAATCGTCGATGTGGAAACCGAGCCAGGTATCTATTTCAAAATGCCTTTCGGCTTTCTTGAAGCCGATAGTGTGCAGATGATCGAAAATCGTCAGCTCAGCTTTGAACTCGATAATATCCGTGTGCAGGTTTCCGGCGGCAAGTTCTATGAAGTCGATGCGTTTCTCGTTTACCGCATTACTGACGCTCGCAAGTTCCGTCAGACTGTTTCGGGTGATGTGACGTTGGCAGAAGCCCGTCTTCGTACCCGTCTGGATGCTGCTTTGCGTGGCGTATATGGCCTGCGCGGATTCGAAGCCGCGCTGTCCGATGAACGTGCAGGCATGATGCTTGAAGTGCGTGAGCAATTGCGTCCGGACTCCGAGTCGCTTGGATTGCAGATCACCGATGTGCGTATTCGCCGTACCGATCTTACTCAGGAAGTGTCGCAACAGACTTTTGCCCGTATGAGCGCCGAGCGTCTTGCTGAAGCCGAACGTTTACGTGCGCGCGGCCGTGAAGCTGCTCAGCGGATCAAGGCCATTGCCGATCGTCAGGTGGTTGAGATTGTTGCCGAAGCCCGCAGGGAATCGGAAATTATTCGTGGTCAGGGTGAAGGCGAACGCAGCCGCATCTTCGCGGAAGTTTTCTCCAAGGACCCGGACTTCTTTGCTTTCTACAGGTCAATGTCGGCCTATGGCACTGCACTGGAGAACACCGGAACAACAATGGTCCTTTCGCCTAACTCCGAGTTTTTCCGCTATTTCCAGGATGCTGGTGGAGCATTGCCGCCAGTTAGCGGGTCGACACCGCCTGCTCCTGCTGCAACAACACCTGCCCCTCAATAGGGGCAGGATCGGCTGATGACTGATTTTTTGGATGCCGTTGGGCTATTCCTCGTCTTTGAAGGATTACTCTATGGGTGTTTTCCAATCGTCGCCAAACGGGTTGCCCGCGATGTCAGCGAGCAACCCGATGGTTTCTTACGCGTAGCTGGCGTTGCATCGATCGCAATTGGCGTGTTCGTCATATGGCTTGTCCGCGGGTAGAGCTGGATGTTGCTTTGGAGTCCTGACCTAATCAGCAAATCTTGAGTTGAACTCCATCGAAATAAACGCTGAACTGCTATTCGGCCATACTTTCGACCATAGTGGTGGTTTTGCTGGCCTGAAATACTCGACCTTACTGAAAAGGCCTGTCGTCATGGTTTCCTGCACTGCCCGCAAAGCGCTTCGTTCTGCCACAGCCGCAATTGCATTGTCCGCCTTGGCAACCACCGGACTTAGCCCGGTGCTGGTCACGTCGGCATATGCCCAGACACAAGCGCCGGCTGTTCCCAATAGTGCGCAGCCAAGAGCGCAGGGGCCAGCTTCCGTGGCCGATCTTGCCGAGGGTCTTTTGGGCGCTGTTGTGAATATTTCCACGTCGCAGACCGTTAAAGGACGAGATGGCGAATCGGGTCCGATTCCGATGCCGAAAGTTCCCGATGGCTCGCCCTTCCAGGAGTTCTTCAATGACTATTTTGACAGGCAAGAACCGGGGAGGAACAATCCATCTCGCCAGGTACAATCGCTTGGTTCAGGTTTTGTCGTTGATGCCGAAGAAGGCATTATCGTAACCAATAATCATGTGATCGCCGATGCGGACGAAATCGAGGTCAACTTTAGCGACGGATCGAAGCTGAAGGCGGAATTGGTTGGCAAGGATACCAAGACAGATCTTGCCGTTCTCAAAGTTGATCCGAAGAAGCGCAAGCTTGTTGCTGTGAAATTCGGCGACTCTTCAAAAACGCGCATTGGCGATTGGGTTATGGCAATCGGTAATCCATTCGGTTTCGGTGGCACAGTAACCGTGGGCATTGTCTCAGCACGTAACCGCGATATTAATTCCGGACCCTACGATAGTTTTATTCAAACCGATGCTGCGATCAATCGCGGTAATTCTGGTGGGCCGCTGTTTGATATGTATGGTCAGGTCATCGGCATCAATACCGCGATTATCTCGCCAACCGGTGGCTCAATTGGTATCGGCTTCGCTATCCCTGCCGAGCTTGCGTCTGGCGTGATCGCCCAGTTGCGTGAATTTGGCGAAACGCGCCGCGGTTGGCTTGGCGTGCGTATCCAACCCGTGACAGATGATATTGCCGAAAGCCTCGGCATGACCACCAGCAGGGGGGCACTGGTTGCCGGTATTATTGATGGTGGTCCTGTTGCCAATGGTTCTATACTGCCCGGTGATGTGATTATCCGTTTCGATGGCAAAGAGGTGGCAACTGTTAAAGACCTGCCGCGGGTTGTCGCTGAAAGCCCCGTGGGCAAGGAAGTGGATGTCGTCGTCGTTCGCAAGGGCAAGGAACAGACAGTGAAGGTCACGCTTGGCCGTCTTGAAGATAGCGAGCAGGTTGCCAAGAAACCTGCTGATGCTGATCAGGATGAAGACGGGGCCATTCAGGGCGTCGATGTCTTGGGTATGACTCTGGGCATATTGGACGAAGATACCCGCAAGTCATTCGGTATCGCCAAAGAAGTCGAAGGTGTGCTCGTGACGGAAGTTCAGGATGATTCGGTTGCTGGCAACAAGCGGATACAAGCAGGAGATGTCATCGTCGATATTGCGCAGGAGACAGTTTCGACTCCGGAGGACGTTGCAGCACGTATCGAAAAGCTCCGCGATGAGGGCCGCAAGAATGCGCTCCTCATGCTCGCATCCAAGACCGGTGAGTTGCGATTTGTAACATTGCAGATGGATTGAGCATTCGGATACTCAATCTGCGTATGAAAGCACCCTGTTCGGTGATGTTTTTACCGGTTCAGATTCATTTCGAAGCATAATCGTGGGAGGTTGCAGAGAAAAGCTCGAATTTTCCTGTATTTTTTCCACCAGAGCGTGAAAAACGGTTGTGGGTAGGCGAGTAATTTTCAGATAATGAAGTCGGACTTTCGGTAACCCTGAATATAGAGAAGGGCAGTCAGATCACCGTGGTCAATCCGGACCTTTGCCTGTTCGGCAACGACAGGTTTTGCATGAAGAGCCACGCCAGTTCCCGCAAGCTGTAGCATGTCAAGATCGTTAGCCCCGTCGCCCACTGCGATCGCTTCTTTCGGCTCAAGGCCAAAACGTTGGCAAATTCCAGTTAAAGCGGCCACTTTTGCAGTACGCCCAAGAATAGGCTCCTTGACCTCGCCTGTTAGCGTTTCTCCATTATCTATCAATATGTTAGCGCTATTCTCATTAAACCCGATCATTTCGGCAATACGTTGCGTGAACACCGTGAAGCCTCCGGAAACAAGTGCCGTATAGGCTCCGTGTTTCTTCATGGTTCTGATAAGCTCTGGCCCGCCCGGCATCAAGGTAATCCGGCTGGCGATCACTTTATCAATGACTGAATAGGGCAGGCCCTTCAGCAGGGCAACGCGTTCTCGCAACGCGGGTTCGAACTCGATTTCGCCATTCATGGCTCGCGCTGTGATTGCGGCTACTTTATCGCGCAACCCGGCTTCTTCTGCCAGTTCATCGATGCATTCCTGCTGGATTATGGTCGAATCCATGTCAGCAATCAGGATTCTTTTTCGTCTGCTGTCTTGATTTTGAATAATAATATCAACAGGTTCACCATCAATCGCACGGGTAAGGAGGCTTCTGGCTTCTTCCGGGTCGCTGGTGTCTTTCAAAGTGATGTCACAGGCAATTCCATCGGCCAGCCAATAAAGACCTGTTGCATTGATAGCCGCCGAGGCTTTAATCCCCAGAGATGGTGTTAAATTGGGTGCGGCTGGATTTGCAATGAGCGTGGCCATCAGAGGCATAGGGGCGATTTCCATTTGGGCAGTGATTTGACGAGACAGATAATCCTGATAGCCGGACCAACGGCCAGCGGCAAGTCAACGCTCGCGCTTCGTTTAGCCGAGGAATTGGAAGGCGTGATCATCAATACGGATTCCATGCAAGTTTACAATGTGCTGGAACAGTTGACCGCCCGTCCGGGCAAGGCTGAGTTGGAACGGGTGCCTCATTACCTTTATGGACACGTCTTGCCATCCGTTGCCTATTCAACTGGTCGCTGGTTCTCAGATGTCGAAGCGCTGCTGAAATCTCCAGAACTTATTGAAAAGAATTGGATTTTTGCAGGTGGCACCGGGCTTTACTTCCGCGCGCTTCTTGGCGGTCTTTCAACAATGCCGGAAATTCCGGATGATATTCGCTCTTTCTGGCGGATGCAGGATACGGAGTTGGGTGCCGAAAAACTTCATGAACTTTTGTTGTTGAAAGATCCTCTTGCTGCTGCCTCGCTCCGCCCAACCGATAGCCAACGCATCGTGCGTGCGCTTGAAGTTTTTGATGCTTCGGGTCGTTCAATTGTTGAATGGCAAAAGACGGCTGGCCGGGCGTTGATCGATTCTGCCACGGCTAGAAAGATCGTTATTGAACCGGATCGGCAGTGGCTTGGTTCGCGTATCGCGAAACGTTTTGAAACAATGATGGAAGAGGGCGCTATTGAGGAGGTCAAGGTTTTGTTGTCACTCGGCCTGTCGCATGAACTGCCTGCCATGCGTGCGATTGGCGTTAAGGAGATTGCGGAAGTACTGGCCGGAAGATTAAAAGCCGAACAGGCGGCAGAACTTGCGACAATTGCCACGCGACAATATGCAAAACGGCAGATGACCTGGTTTCGCAATCAACTTGGTGATGATTGGGAAAGACTGCAATATCCGTGATTTATCAGCTTTTATCATTGCCGATGTAATCACATAGGCTGATTTACACTTTGCCGGTTGACGAATTGAAATCGCTAAATTATCGTCCGCGACCATGAAAACAGTTCTTATTGTCGTGGGACCGCGTATGGGCAGGGTGTTGTAAGCACCCGGCGAAAGCTCCCATGCGCGAAACACAGGCTCCCTCGGGGGCCTTTTTTATTTTCTACATCTCAGTTAAACGAAAGCACCTTCTGGAAGGCTTTGCGCCGCAGAATAGACGGGAAGAGACGATGACCGCAGATAAACAGGATAGCAGTAAAACCTCACAACGACGTGAAATGACCGGCGCCGAAATGGTCGTGCAGGCACTCATTGATCAAGGCGTAACCGATATTTTCGGGTATCCCGGCGGTGCTGTACTTCCGATTTATGATGAACTCTTCCAGCAGGACCAGATCAACCACATACTTGTTCGCCATGAGCAAGGCGCTGGTCATGCGGCTGAAGGATATGCCCGTTCCACCGGCAAGGTCGGTGTTATGCTCGTAACATCAGGCCCGGGTGCAACCAATGCTGTTACGCCGCTTCAGGATGCGTTGATGGATTCTATCCCGCTTGTTTGCATCAGCGGACAGGTTCCAACCAGCTTGATCGGCTCCGATGCTTTTCAGGAGTGCGATACCGTTGGTATCACGCGCCCTTGCACCAAGCATAACTGGCTGGTGAAGGACGTAAACGATCTCTCCCGCATATTGCACGAAGCTTTTCACATTGCGCGCACCGGTCGTCCCGGCCCGGTTCTGGTTGATGTTCCTAAGGATGTTCAGTTCGCAACCGGCTTTTACACGCCGCCGGAAACCAGTCCGCGCACCAGTTATCGCCCTACTGTTCAAGCGGATCTCGAATCCGTTAAACGTGCTGTAGCGCTGATGCTGACTGCGAAGCGTCCTGTGATCTATTCGGGCGGCGGCGTCATCAACTCAGGTGACGAGGCAAGCAAATTGTTGCGCGAGTTGGTGCAGTTGACCAATTTTCCTATCACCTCAACGTTGATGGGACTGGGGGCTTATCCGGCTTCGGGCAAGAATTGGCTGGGAATGCTCGGCATGCATGGCACTTACGAAGCCAATATGACCATGCATGATTGCGACGTTATGGTGAATATTGGGGCACGGTTTGATGATCGTATTACCGGGCGCTTGAGTGGATTCTCGCCCAATTCGAAAAAGATTCATGTCGATATTGATCCGTCATCAATCAACAAAGCCGTTCGTGTCGATATCCCCGTCATAGGCGATGTTGCCTCGGTTCTTGAGGATATGATCCGCTTGTTGCGTGCTTCATCCACGAAGCCTGACGCAAAGGCGATTGATGATTGGTGGTTGCAGATCGACAAATGGCGTAGCCGTAAATCCTTGTCTTACACGCGCAACAAAGACGTGATCATGCCGCAATATGCGCTTGAACGCCTCTATGCCTTGACCAAGGATCGTGACACTTACATTACGACGGAAGTTGGTCAGCACCAGATGTGGGCAGCCCAGTTCTATGGCTTTGAAAAGCCAAACCGCTGGATGACCTCCGGTGGACTTGGCACTATGGGATATGGTTTGCCGGCAGCGCTGGGGGTGCAGATCGCCCATCCAAATTCGCTCGTTATCGATATTGCTGGGGATGCCTCGGTTCAGATGACCATGCAGGAGATGAGCGCGGCTGTGCAATATGAAGCGCCGATCAAAATCTTTATCTTGAATAATCAGTATATGGGCATGGTCCGCCAATGGCAGCAATTGCTGCACGGCAATCGTTTGTCGCATTCCTATACGGAAGCATTGCCGGACTTCGTTAAATTGGCGGAAGCCTATGGCGGGCATGGTATTCGCTGCGAGAAGCCGGGTGATCTTGATGATGCCATTCAGGAGATGATCGATGTCAAAAAGCCTGTGCTGTTCGATTGCCGCGTTGCCAATCTTGCAAACTGTTTCCCGATGATACCGTCAGGCAAGGCGCACAATGAAATGCTTCTGCCCGATGAAGCGACGGATGAAGCCGTTGCAAATGCCATTGATGCCAAGGGCAGACAGCTCGTTTAAGAACCCGGAGAAATAGTATGAATGCTCAAAATCTAGCCTCCGGCTCGGCATATTTCATTGCCAAGGAGACTGAACTACCTGTCACGACTGTCCTATCTGTCCTTGTAGATAATGAACCTGGTGTGCTTGCGCGCGTCATTGGGCTCTTTTCCGGTCGCGGCTACAATATTGAAAGCTTGACTGTCTCTGAAACGGAGCACGAGCAGCATCTGTCACGCATTACCATCGTGACACGGGGTACGCCGCACATTCTTGACCAGATACGCCATCAACTAGAGCGGATCGTGCCAGTGCATCGTGTTGTGGATCTCTCAGTGCGCGCTGACGAGCTTGGTCAGGCTGGCCCAATCCAGCGGGAACTAGCGCTGGTTAAGGTTGCTGGACTTGGCGAACATCGCAATGAGGCACTGCGCCTTGCAGATGCATTTCATGCAAAAGTTGCTGATGCGACAACCGAACACTTCATCTTTGAAATCACAGGTAAAGGTTCCAAGATTGATCAGTTTATTGCGATCATGAAGCCGCTTGGTCTTGTCGAGATTTGCCGCACCGGCGTAGCGGCAATGAACCGTGGTCCTTTGGGCATGTGATCACCTTCTCAATCCCATCATTCCAACTTGTCAGGGCTAAATTGTGCCCCTGACAAGTTAGACATTGAGCGACGGTTGGCCAGATATTAGCGTTGCATTTTTGGGTTGGTTTTCAGATGACGCTCGATATTTTTCTGACACTGCTTCTTTTCGCTTTCGTGACATCGATAACGCCGGGACCAAATAATTTGATGCTGCTAACCTCTGGCGTCAATTTCGGTTTCAGGCGATCGATTCCGCATATGCTGGGCATCGGTTCCGGTTTCTTCACCCTGTTAATTGGCGTTGGCTCCGGACTTGGTGCATTGATTGAAACAATACCCGTGCTTTATATCGTCCTGAAATTTGCGGGAGGTACCTATCTTCTTTATCTTGCTTATAAAATTGCGATGTCTCGCTCAATAAGCAACGTTGATGGCAAGGCGCGGCCAATGACATTTCTCGAAGCGGCAGCATTTCAGTGGATCAATCCCAAGGCTTGGGTAATGGCTGTAACAGCCATGGCTACTTATACCTCTCCAGACGCCTATTTCACGACAATGATGACCGTGGGCATCGCCTTCGCCGTCGTTAATATACCTTCGGTATCGAGTTGGGCAGCATTTGGCCAGATCATGCGCAGTTGGCTCACCGATCCTGCGAGACTTAAATGGTTCAATATCACCATGGCAATTCTCTTGGTCGCTAGTCTTTGGCCTATGTTGAAGTGACCTTGCGCCCAGACGCGCAGATGCATAGGATTTTGCCATGTCAGATGATCACGATGACCACCACCATGATAATGAGCTTGACCCGATGGCTGCGCGGGTGCGTGCGCTGGAAACAATCCTTACCCAGAAGGGCCTTATTGATCCGTTGGCGATAGATGCCATCGTGGAGACCTATGAAACGAAGGTCGGACCGCGAAATGGTGCCAGGGTCATAGCAAAGGCGTGGAGCGATCCTGAATTTTCGGAATGGCTCCAGCGTGATGCTACTGCCGCCATTGCATCGCTCGGCTTCACTGGTCGACAAGGCGAGCACATGCAGGCTGTGTTCAATACGGCTGATACGCATAATCTTATCGTGTGCACACTTTGCTCCTGCTATCCGTGGTCAGTGCTTGGATTACCGCCGGTCTGGTACAAGTCGCCACCTTATCGCTCAAAAGCCGTGATCGATCCTCGCGGTGTTCTGGCTGAATTTGAGCTGGTCCTTCCTCAAACCACCAAAATTCGGGTATGGGATTCAACCGCTGAGCTGCGGTATCTGGTGGTGCCGTTGCGTCCCGAAGGTTCTCATGAACTGAATGAGGAGCAGTTGGCCGGTCTGGTTACACGCAATTCAATGATCGGAACTGGACTGGCTTTGACACCGGGGCATACATGAACGGGCCGCAAGATCTTGGCGGGCAAATGGGATTTGGCCCTGTCGCACCGGAAGTTGACGAGCCTTTGTTTCATGCGGGGTGGGAAAAGAGAGCCTTAGGTTTGATACTTGCTGCGGGCGGCATGGGGCATTGGAATATTGATGAAAGCCGTCATGCTCGAGAATGCTTGCATCCGGCCGATTATTATTCGTCGTCCTATTATGAAATTTGGATCAAAGCTCTGGAAGTTCTTCTGGAACGGCACGGGTTTGTCTCTGACAGCGAGCTGAAAGCAGGTCGGGCTTTGGTCAAAGGAACGGTTCCAAGGCGTGTGCTATTGGCAGGAAATGTGCCTTCCGTGCTCGCTAAAGGTGGTCCATGCGACAGGGAGATGACTGCGGAACCTCATTTTCAAGTGGGAGACCGCGTTAGAACCCGCAATTTACATCCCGAAACGCATACGCGACTACCTCGATATGCGCGCGACAAGATCGGTGTAGTTGAAGTCGTTCGCGATGGTTTCGTTTTTCCCGATACGAATGCGCATGGCAAAGGCGAAAACCCTCAATATGTTTATACCGTCGTTTTTCAAGCGACGGAAATTTGGGGCGATGCCGCAGACCCTCAGTTGGCCATCAGTATTGACGCTTGGGAGAGTTACCTTGAGCCTGCGTAGTCTCATCGGTATGTCCGCGGACCTTGGATGCGAAGTACCCGTTTTTGCTGAACCCTGGCAGGCAGAGGCATTTGCAATGGTGGTCGCGCTGCATGAGCGCGGATTATTCACCTGGACCGAGTGGGCAAAGGCTCTATCGTCGGAGCTTGAACAGTCGGGCAGGCTGGAAGATGCAAGCGACTATTATCAATGCTGGCTTGCAGCCTTGGAATCGCTCATAACGAAAAAGAAGGTTGCGCCAAGGGCAGATATAGATTTGCTGACGCATGCGTGGCAACGCGCTGCCTTGGCGACACCACACGGACAGCCTATCAGGCTGGAGAATGATCCTGATCGGGTATAGCTATGCTGGCAATAATGCGACGTATCTCGGTTCTTGCACCGCTCTTTTGGGGCCTTGCGCCAATGCAAGCAGTTGCACAGGCGGATATTTGGCCCGCACCCAACGAGGAAGAGTTGCGCAAGATCATTACGGGGTCGACCCTGACCGGTGAGGTGAAAGCGCAACCACCGTTCAACTTCAGCGAATATCTTGGCGCCGATGGCACGTCTCGCGGCAAGATGATCGAATGCTGCAAGCCGGACGAACTGATATCAAAAGGCATGTCATATTCGGGAGAGTGGGCGCTGGATCAAGGTAGCCTTTGTTTTACCTATGAAGGCGAAGAAAAGAAAATCTGCTGGAAGTTGCAGATCAAGGGAGACCGCTTTCGCATGCTGGACCAGCAATTCGGGCTTGCAGGCGAAGGGACGATCCGCTCCGGAAATCCTGATAATCTATAGACTAGCGTTCCTCGTCAGCATTTTCCTTGCCCTTTGACTACGAATCCTGTCTCTCAGAACGATGCAACTGTCACCACAACAGGATGAGGCCTTACAGGCCGTTTCAAAATGGCTGAAGGGCGGGCGGAGTCCGATTTTCAGGCTATTCGGCTATGCCGGCACTGGTAAAACAACACTTGCGCGTTATTTTGCTGAACATATTGAAGGCGATGTTCAATTTGCCGCGTTTACCGGCAAGGCTGCGCAGGTACTACGCTCAAAGGGGGCCAGGAATGCGCGCACACTTCACTCACTCATCTATAGGCCGCGCGGTGAAGAGGCTGTTGAAAATGAAACGACTGGCAAGACCAGCATTGCGCCAACCTTTTCCCTTAATCGCCAAAGCCCGGTAGCAAAGGCAAAATTGATCGTTGTCGACGAATGCTCAATGGTTGATGAGCAATTGGGACGGGATCTTATGAGTTTCGGGACGCCAATTCTTGTGTTGGGCGATCCGGGACAGTTGCCGCCTATATCTGGCGGGGGCTTCTTTACCGAGCACGAGCCAGATTTCCTGTTGAGCGAGATTCACCGACAAGCCCGCGACAATCCCATCTTGCGATTGGCGCTCGACGTTCGCGAAGGTCGCGAATTTGAGTTTGGCGACTATGGTGCTGCCAAAGTGATCTCCAAATCCGAGGTAACTCAAGAGTTGGTGTTGGGTGCGGATCAGGTTTTGGTCGGAACCAATCGGACTCGTAAGCGATATAATCAGCGTCTAAGAGAACTCAAAGGATTTTCAGCTGCATTTCCGCAGGCAGGCGACAAGCTGGTCTGTTTACGCAACGATCCAGCCAAGGGCCTTCTCAACGGTTCTCTTTGGAAGGTGATGACCTCCTCACGTGAAACGGTGAAACCTGGTATCAATTTGTTGATTGCGCCGGAAGACGAAGAGCCGGGTCGCGGTGTTGCAAAAATAAAGCTTTTGAAAGCGCAGTTTGACGACCCCGATGTTGAGATTCCCTGGCAAACGAAAAAGCGTTTCGATGATTTCGACTACGGCTATGCATTAACCACGCATAAGGCGCAGGGTTCGCAGTGGAACGAAGTTGTGCTGTTTGATGAGAGCTATGCATTCCGCGACACACGGGAACGCTGGCTGTACACGGCAATTACACGTGCCGCTGAACGCTTGACTGTTGTAAGGTAACTTCAACCGTATCGTGCGAGTATGAGATGAATTTTCGTTGGATCGAAGCTTTCGAAGATACACGTGCACTAGAACTTCATGCATTGTACAGCAAAGAGTGGTGGACCAAGGGCCGATCTCTCGATGACATGGTGCGGATGCTCAAGCATTCTGATTTGACGCTTGGATGTTGTACCGATGATGGCAAATTGATCGGGTTTGCTCGTGTGCTTACGGACTACACATTCAAGGCATTTATCTTCGACGTCATTGCCCATGAGCGCTTTCGTGGGGTTGGAGTAGGGCAGAAAATTATCAATCGGATAATCAGCCACCCGACTTTAATTAATGTTCAAAGCTTCGAGCTTTATTGTCCTGACCAGATTGCTCCCTTCTATGAGAAACTCGGTTTTATCAAATCAAGCTCACATCTTTTGATGCGTCGACGTGAGGTGGAGCAACGAGTACAGGAAAATAACCGTGTGTTGCTCGACTGAACTAATGTACAACAAAAGCCCTACGCATATTGCTCTGGATATCATTCATGACCGCATCTCTGTCTGTTAACCTCAACGCAATTGCGATGTTGCGAAATCGTCGCGATCTGCCTTGGCCCAATGTTATCGATCTTGGCCGCATAGCACTGGCCGCTGGTGCTTCTGGATTGACCGTGCACCCTCGGCCTGATGAACGGCATATTCGTTTTGCAGATCTTCCTCAAATCCGTGCACTCATTGATGACGAGTTTCCTGAAGCAGAGTTCAATATAGAGGGATATCCAACCAGTGAATTTCTTGAACTGGTTGCCAAGAATGAGCCAGAACAGGTAACTTTAGTACCGGATGATCCAACTCAATCGACTTCGGACCACGGTTGGGATTTGAAGCGCTATGCAGATTTTCTGTTGCCTATCATCAGGGATCTGAAAAGGCAGGGCATCCGTGTTTCCCTATTTGTTGATCCTGACCCTGATGCGCCGCAAGCAGCAAAGGATCTGGGTGCTGACCGAATCGAACTCTACACTGGCCCATATGGCGCAATGTACGATGATCCAAAGGGCGCATTAATTGAGCTTGAAAGGCTGGCCGCTACGGCATCTGCCGCCGCGACAACAGGTGTCGCAGTGAATGCCGGACACGATCTGACTGTTTCCAACCTACCTGCACTGGTCAAGAAAATGCCAAATCTTGCGGAAGTTTCAATTGGTCATGGCCTCACCGCTGATGCATTAATACACGGGATGGCAGGCTCTGTGGAACGATTTCTCAATGCACTCAAAGGATAATGCTTTGATTTGGCATATAAATCTGCTGCCATGCATTTTTGCATAACGCAAGGATGAGATATGTTAAAATGTCGGTTGATATTGCGGTGCAACACGACTAACTCGTCCGCCCACGCTGTAGGAGCGAGGGAAAACTTTTATGAATGACCACCAAGCGGTCGGTGACGATTGCGATAACGGTTCGGTAAGCTACGAACCGGAACCGCATCACAAAGAAGCTTTTCCAGTTCTCGTTCTGGGCGCTTTGGGTGTTGTCTATGGCGACATCGGAACCAGCCCAATCTACGCTTTCCGAGAAGCGCTGCATGCTGCTTCCCTTGATGGCAGCCTGAGCCGCACGGATGTGCTCGGCGTCGTGTCCATGATTTTCTGGGCATTGGCGCTTATCGTTACCATCAAATACGTTATCTTCGTATTGCGTGCCGATAATGACGGGGAAGGCGGCATTCTGTCCTTGATGGCGTTGGCCCGGTCGAGCTTCAAGTCACGGCCGCAACTCATCTTGGGGCTTGGGATCATTGGCGCTTCGCTCTTCTATGGCGATGCCGTGATCACGCCTGCAATCTCTGTTCTCTCGGCTGTCGAGGGGCTCGAGATAGTAACGCCGACTTTTAAACCATTCATCGTGCCGATAACGATTGTCATTCTCCTGACCTTGTTCTCTATCCAGAGGTTTGGGACAGCAAGTGTCGCTAAAATATTTGGACCGATCACATTGATCTGGTTCCTCGCGATCGGTTTTTTCGGGCTACTGCATATCGCCGATGACCTCAGCATTTTTGCCGCGGTTAATCCTTACTATGCGTTTCAATACATTATCAACAATCCTCAGACCGCATTCCCGACGATTGGTACTGTGTTCTTGGCTGTAACGGGTGCAGAAGCGCTTTATGCCGATCTTGGCCATTTTGGCCGCAAACCCATTGCTACAGCATGGATGTGGGTTGTTTTCCCGTGCTTGCTGCTCAATTATTTCGGGCAAGGCGCTTTCATTCTCGCTTATCCGGATGAGGCAAAGAATCCATTTTTTGAAATGTTCCCGCATTGGGCACTCCTGCCGATGGTTGTGCTGGCGACCATGGCCACTGTTATTGCCAGTCAAGCCGTCATTTCCGGCGCTTATTCCCTGTCGCGTCAGGCGGTCCAGTTAAACCTTCTGCCACGGCTGAATATTGAGCACACCTCAGAAAAGCAGTCCGGCCAAGTCTATTTGCCAAAGGTCAACACGCTTCTCGGTATTGTTGTGATATTGCTAGTCTTAGGCTTCGAGCGCTCTTCAAATCTGGCTTCTGCTTACGGTATTGCCGTCACCGGAAATATGCTTGTAACGACGATCCTGCTTTTCATTGTCATGACCCGCATCTGGAAATGGAGCTTGTGGGTGGCTGCCAGTTTAACCGCATGCTTCATCATCATTGACCTTATTTTTGTAAGTGCAAACCTGATTAAGGTTGTCGATGGTGGCTGGGCTTCATTGGTGGTTGCTTTCTTGGTCGTTCTTGTCATGTTTACCTGGGTTCGCGGCAGCCGAAAGCTCTTCGAGAAAACCCGCAAGGGCGAAGTTCCGCTAGCTTTGATCTCAAAGAAAATGGCTGAGAATCCGCCTACCTTGGTGCCTGGCACTGCAGTTTTCCTAACTGGTGATCCGAAAAGTACACCAACGGCCCTCATGCACAGTCTTAAACATTACAAGGTCTTGCATCAGAACAATGTGATCCTCACGGTGATCACCGCGCCATCGCCGCTGGTGAAGAAAAGTGAGAGGGTCCGGATAGAACCCATCAACGACCTGTTCATGCGAGTGACCCTGACATTCGGCTATATGGAGCGGCCAAATATTCCGCGGACACTTGCGATCTGTCGTAAGCAGGGCTGGAAGTTCGATATCATGACGACTTCGTTCTTCCTCTCCAGGCGTTCTTTAAAGGCTTCGGCGCGCTCTGAAATGCCCCTTTGGCAAGACCGTCTTTTCATCGCATTGGCAAAAAGCGCCAGCGATGCAACGGAGTATTTTCAAATACCGACCGGGCGGGTTGTCGAGATTGGAACGCAGGTTAATATCTAGAGCCTTTCTTGCTTAAATAGAATCGTTCTGCCGGAGGGAATTTGTGGACAAGGTCGAGGGCGAGACCGATGTTTATCCATCGGGCGAAGCATGGCTGTGCTTAGCTTAAACGTGCAAAATACTACCTTCATTTGCACGCCACCTTTCGTTCCAATTCCTACTTATGCGCGGCAGCCGTGGACGTTTATGATCCGTTTCGCTCGATCGTCTTGTGGCAGTGTATCTGGGCCTAATTTTTCGCGCTAACGCTTGTCAAACCTCAATATGTATACTAAAAGCTAGCCGTAACGTACGGTACGGTACGGCTGGAGGGCGTGTTGAAGTCAGAACTGGAGATTAGCGAAACCGCATTAACGGAACGTCAGAAAGACGTTCTGGATGCTGCACTCGCGCTTCTGGTTGAGGCTGGTGACAAGCTGACAATGACGAGCGTCGCGCGTCGCGCAAGTTGCTCGAAGGAAAGCTTGTACAAATGGTTCGGCGACCGCGATGGTTTGCTGACAGCTACGGTCCAGTGGCAAGCCTCCAAGGTTCGGGGAGTCCCTGTCAGTCGTGATGCATTTGATCGCAATGCGCTGATAGCAGGTTTGGAACGCTTCGCAGCTGATTGGCTGCGCGTTCTGTCGGGTAAAATCTCAGTCGCATTGAACCGTGTTGCGGTGACACATGCCGGAACGGACAAGCACGGGCTTGGTCGTGATCTTGGCGGTATCGTTCTGGAGAATGGTCCATTCGCGATGGCCCGCAGGCTGGAGCCGGTTCTATTGCTTGGCCGTGAAGCCGGGCTGCTACAGTTTGAACAGACGGATGAGGCATTTCGTACTTTTTTTGGACTGGTCGTTCGTGACGTGCAGATTCGCCTGTTGCTAGGAGATCATTTCGAGTTGAGCGAAAGAGCTATCGAGCGCGATGCGAAACGAGCCACTGAACAATTTCTTGTTCTCTATAAACCTTGAGAAAAACCGGTCCTTGAATGGCTGGCAGACAATAGTGATTGAAACATAGGAAGGAAAACCAATGCGCGTATATTATGACCGTGATGCGGACATTAACCTGATCAAGTCGAAGAAAGTTGCCATCATCGGCTACGGTTCTCAGGGGCGTGCCCATGCGCTTAATCTGAAGGATTCCGGTGCAAAGGACGTGCGCATTGCTCTGCGTCCGGGTTCAGCAACTGCTGCAAAAGCTGAAGCCGATGGTTTTCAAGTGGTCAGCGTTGCCGAGGCAGCAAAGTGGGCTGATCTTATGATGATGGCGACGCCAGATGAACTGCAGGCTGATATTTACAAGGATCATATCGCCGATAATATCCGCGATGGTGCTGCGATTGCCTTTGCCCATGGGCTCAACGTGCATTTCGGCCTTATTGAGCCGAAGAAGACTGTTGACGTTGTCATGATCGCACCGAAGGGTCCCGGTCACACAGTTCGTGGCGAGTATCAGAAGGGCGGCGGTGTGCCTTGCCTCATCGCTATTCATCAGGATGCATCCGGCAATGCGCATGATCTTGCTCTATCCTACGCCTGTGGTGTTGGTGGTGGTCGTTCTGGCGTTATCGAAACCAATTTCCGTGAGGAATGTGAAACCGATCTGTTCGGCGAACAGGTTGTTCTATGCGGCGGGCTGGTAGAGCTGATCCGTGCAGGCTTCGAAACATTGGTTGAAGGCGGTTATGCGCCAGAGATGGCTTATTTCGAGTGTTTGCATGAAGTTAAGCTCATCGTCGATTTGATCTATGAAGGCGGTATCGCCAACATGAATTATTCGATATCGAACACTGCGGAGTGGGGTGAATATGTATCCGGTCCGCGGATCATCACAGCCGAGACAAAGGCAGAGATGAAGCGCGTTCTGACTGACATCCAGACGGGCAAGTTCACCTCCGACTGGATGCAGGAATACAAGGCAGGCGCATCGCGCTTCAAGGCCATTCGCCGCAATAATGACAAGCACCAGAT
This sequence comes from Phyllobacterium sp. K27, assembly GCF_054796155.1. Lineage (NCBI taxonomy): Bacteria > Pseudomonadati > Pseudomonadota > Alphaproteobacteria > Hyphomicrobiales > Phyllobacteriaceae > Phyllobacterium > Phyllobacterium sp. K27. The sequence continues at coordinate 1,723,237 of NZ_CM139240.1, forward strand.
CGAAGAAGTTGGCGAGAAGCTGCGCGGCATGATGCCTTGGATCGGTAGCAACAAGCTGGTCGACAAGGCAAAGAACTAAGAAGCTTCAGATTACAGTTTGAGGGCCACTGGAGAGATCCAGTGGCCTTTTCCCTACCGTCAGGACAATTGATTAAATTATGTACTATAGGTCACATTTTTGCCGTGGGCGATTGAAAGGCTTGTATGTATTGTCAAAAGCACGGTAGGACTGATAGGTAGCGCGGCATTTTTCGGCCTGTGTGGGACCGTTATTTCCCGTCGGCCGGTTAGTTCGCCCATTATAGCAGTTTCCAGTTGAACAATCCCGCAGACTATCCCGATAAGGGCTGTTGTTGCGTAGGATCGTGGGTGTTCGCGGGACGACATCAAGTCCTCGGGGAGCTGGGCGATATGTCTGGATTTCGCGTGCGGAAGCAATCGACACCTGGTCGACAATCACGAAAGTAAGAACAGCCAGCATCATCTTAAGAGATTTCATAATTGTGAGCTTCCAGTTGTTCATAGATTTGATATAGGCGCTAGCGGTGCCAATCGCTACTGGTAGCAGTGGGGTAATGCGGGTAGGGTCGTTAGGCATAAGCACCATCGGCCTTAATTCAGAGTATTTGCATGTCAGTTCGCATTGCTACCTTCAACGTCGAAAACCTGATGAACCGGTTCGACTTTTCCGGGTTCAAGAATAACCTCAACAAAGACAGAGCCCTGCAGCTTTTTCAGATACAGGATGAGGCACAATACCGGCAACTGGAACAGGCTCGAGCCATTGCGCATGCGGATGATACTCGCCAATTGACTGCGTTGGCGATTGCAGAAACTCATGCGGATATTCTTTGCCTCCAGGAGGTGGATAATATCAATGCGCTGAATGCTTTCGAATTCGGCTACTTGTTCAAGATGGTAGGTGAAGGCTATCGCCACAAATACATGGTCGAAGGAAATGACAGCCGTGGAATCGACGTGGCTGTTTTGATGCGCGATCAGACGCGGGACGGTTTATCGATCGAATTTGTTGCGATGACGAGTCATGCACACATCACATATGGCGATTTTGGCATTTACAATGCGGAGCTGGCATTGCTGGGCATTGAGCCGCACGAACGGATATTCAAGCGTGACTGTCTCGAAATCGACGTGCTTATTGGCGGTAATCCGCTCACGCTTTTTGTAAGCCATTTTAAATCCATGGGCACACCTCGCAACGGTTTGGATGGCCGCACTGCTTCCATGCCTGTCCGGGTAGCTGAGGCAAAGGCCGTGCGCCGTATCATCGAAGAAAAGTTTGCCAGCAGTGGGGGCTCGGCAAACAAAAACTGGGTCATCTGCGGTGATTTCAATGACTATCGTGAACGTGTTCTCATCAAGGGTGATAGGCTAGCCGGGTACCTGTTCGAGCCGATTAAAGAGCTGGAAAGCAGCATTAACGTCCTGCTCGAGACTGGGTTTTGTGAGAATCTGGTGGAAAGGCGTCCTGAAATGGATCGTTGGACACTTTATCACACGCGGGGGCCTGACGAGCGGCATTTATGCCAGCTCGATTATATTTTGGCCTCACCAGCACTGGCGCGGAACAATGCGCAGGCTATCCCGGATATCATCAGGCAGGGGCAGCCATTCCGCACGCTCTTTCCACCGGATCAAATTATCGAGCGTTTTCCGCGTATTGGCTGGGATCGCCCCAAGGCCAGCGATCATTGTCCTGTTGTCGTTACGTTTGACGTGGTTTGAGCAATGAGAGATTTTCCCGAGAAGACTGTGATTGAGCTTAGAAATGCGTCGATACGGATAGAAGACGGCACGCTGGCTTATGACCTCGACAATGAGTCTGAAATCGAGTTGAACTGGGAAGCGGATTTCAAGGCTAATCCGGCACTTTTCAATGGCGATTTTTTTATGGCCGACAAGGCTGACATCAACCGTGGCGCGTTTGAAGCAACTTATAAACGCACGCGTTTCAAAACCATGATGCATTGGAAGAAGAATCGCACCTTGCTGAAGCCTTGGCACATTTTTGCGGTAGGTGTAATCGTTTCGAACGACAATGCGTTAATCGCTGGTCGAATGGCCAATTCGACAGCGGCGGCGGGACGAGTTTATTTTCCTGCTGGATCTTTTGATGAAGGAGATGTGCGCGACGAGGTTATCGATATCGATGGGAATATGAAACGTGAGGTTTTGGAGGAGACGGCTATTGATCTGGCCGATGCTCAACGCTTTGATAGCAGTATCTATCTCGTCACTGCGGATCGCAGTATTGCTTTGTTTCGCCGTTACTACTTTGACGTGAGTTCACAAGAGTTGTTGATCCGTATACGCCGCCATATTGCCGCAGAGCTCATTTCGGAACTCGACGATGTAGTTGCCGTGACGTCATCAGCCGATATGTGTGATACCACTCCTGCTACATTCCGCACATTTGGCGAGTGGCATTTCGGCCAAATGTAACCGTCACAAGGTTTGACTTGCGCGCCCCTCGGCTTGGTCTATTTTTTACCGGAATTGAAAAGGTGCAACGCTCATGACCGGTCGCCGCTACGAAATCTATGACGTTTTTACCTCGGAGGTTCTGAAAGGGAATCCGTTGGCAATCGTTCACGATACGGCAGGCCTTGATGATGAGGCGATGCAGCGTATCGCCCGCGAGTTCAACTTATCAGAAACGGTTTTTGTGCTGCCAGCGAAGAACGCTGCGCATACGGCTTGGATACGCATTTTCACGCCGGATTATGAGATGCCGTTCGCCGGACATCCCACTGTTGGAACGGCTGTGTCACTTGCACAAGACCGGTTTGGTGAAGTGGAAAGCGATCAGGATGCGCTGATCATTCTGGAAGAGCAAGTAGGGCCCGTTCGTTGCGGCGTAAGACTGGGGAAACAGGGGGCTTTTGCTGAATTTGATCTTCCTAAGCTACCACAGCGGATAGACTATAATTACGACAAACTGGCCATCGCACGAGCACTGCGACTTGAGCCAAACGAGATTGGCTTTGAAAATCATGTCCCCAGCATCTGGGATGCGGGCGTTCCATTCCTGCTTGTGCCGATTCATGGTCTGGCATCAGCTGCCCGGATGCGGATCGATCAGGCAGCAATGCAGCGGGTCGCCCCTCGAATTGGCCATAGACAATTACCGGTTTATGCTTACTGCCGCGAGACTATTGGGCATGAAAATGATTTTCATTCGCGTATGTTCGTCAGCGATGAAGGAACTTATGAAGATCCCGCAACTGGCTCAGCGACTGCCGCGTTTGCTGGTGCCATTCATTTGTTCGATGAACCGCTTGATGGCGTACAGCGATTTTCCATTGAACAAGGATGTGAGATGGGCAGGCCATCCAAGCTCGAACTCGAACTCGACATTCAGGATAGAAGGTTAACCGGCGCACGGATTGGCGGTGCTGCGGTCAAGGTGGCAGAGGGCAAATTGTTTGTCTGAGAGCGAAAAATTCATCTTCTTGCCGATCAATGCGATAAAGTTTGGCGAAGGGCTGGACAGGCAAGATTTGCCCCGTTATAGAGCGCTCACTGTCGTCGCGGAAGCGGCTGACGGGCACATAGCTCAGTTGGTAGAGCAGCTGACTCTTAATCAGCGGGTCGTAGGTTCGATCCCTACTGTGCCCACCATTTCTTCTGAAACGAGGGCCGTATGGCCCTTTTTTCTTGTACCACAACAAGCATTGGCTTGTCCGAAACCTTCCATAGGAGATTTTCATGAGCGTTCGTCGTATTGAAGCAGGTCCTCGCATGAGCCAGGCCGTAATCCATGGCAATACAGTCTATCTGGCCGGTCAGGTCGGTGGTCCGGGCAAGAGCGTAACAGAGCAGACAAAAGACGTTCTGGCGTCGGTCGATCGTTTGTTGAAAGAGGCTGGTACAGACAAGTCCAAACTGTTGCAGGCCATTATCTGGCTCGACGATATGAAAGATTTTGGCGAAATGAATGCAGTCTGGGATGCATGGGTCGATCCGGCCAATGCACCGGCACGTGCGACAGGTGAGGCCAAGCTGGCAACACCTGAATATAAGGTTGAAATCATCATCACAGCTGCAATCTAAGGATTGAGTATCCAAGTTTAATTGCTTGGGTGCACTGGATTTTTGGCGCGGGAATGAATAGAGTCCGCGCTTCTCCGGATTGCCGTTGTGGCAATTCTTTAAACGCTTGTCTGATTGTGGCCGGTTTTCGTACCGCAAGACGAGGCAAGCATGGGTAAGGAAAACGATTGCAAGTTCTCGTCCGTGATAACAATGTTGAACAAGCCCTAAGGGTTTTGAAGAAAAAGATGCAGCGCGAAGGTCTATTTCGCGAAATGAAGGCCCGTCAGGCTTTCGAGAAACCTTCCGAACGCCGTGTTCGTGAGAAAGCAGAAGCTGTTAGCCGCGCTCGTAAGGCCGCGCGCAAACAGGCTCAACGCGAAGGTCTATTGCCTGGTCCAAAGAAAAAAGAACGCGTTGCACGACCCGGAGCTCCGGCAGGCAATGATTACAACAATAACCGCTAATATTGACGGGCTTAACCGCCCTTCACTGTGACGACAAACCCGCATGGCTTCATTGCTATAGCGGGTTTCGTTTTTAGTGGTCGTATCGGAACTCCGGCCGGTTTCAAAAAAGTGCCTTCTTGCGTGATGCAGTAATGCATTTACTTGTCGGTTATCGCATTTATTGGAGATATGAACCGAATGGCACTCAAGCTGAATATTATCATCGCAAGCACCCGACCCGGGCGGGGTGGCCCCGCTGTAGCAAAGTGGTTCAATGAACTTGCCAAGAAAGACGGTAATTTCGAACCCGTACTAATCGACCTGGCTGATTTCAATTTGCCGATCTATGACGAGTCGAATCATCCTCGCATGAAAAAATATGAGCATGCTCATACCAAGAAATGGAGCCAAGCCATTGAGCCTGGTGATGCCTATATTTTCGTTATGCCGGAATATGATTACAATGCGCCACCCTCATTGATCAATGCGCTGGTCTATCTGTGGAATGAGTGGAATTACAAGCCGGCAAGTTTCGTCAGCTATGGCGGCGTTTCCGGTGGTTTACGTGCTACCGAATCGGTCAAGGGATTGATGTCGGCACTCCGTATGGTTTCGCTTGCGGAGAGCGTTCCCATTCCTTCCTACCAGCAGTTTATCAATGATGATGGTGTGTTTACGCCAAATGAGTTGATCACGACCAGTGCCAGCACGGTTTTGACTGAATTGGCAAAATGGGCTGGTGCGCTAAAGCCACTTCGCGCGTCATGATTTAGAGGCTCCGCTTGACATTAATACGTCCAGCGGGTCATTTTAAGCTATTCACCAGGGGAGTCCCGACAAGGGGCTGAGATACTGCTTCAGGTTTGACCAAGCGCAGTGACCCGTTGAACCTGATCCAGTTCACACTGGCGTAGGGACGGTGCAAAGGTTATCGCGCATGGTGCATTGGCACTGAATCCATTATTGGATTTGCGAGGCTTCTTTTCATCCTTCCGGCACAGAACTGGGTTTCCTGCAACAACGCAAAGGAACCTGACGATGACTGCTGTAACAAAAATTACCGAGGCCCCAAAAGTTTCGACCGGGCCGCTTCCTGCTTCCACCAAGATTTACAAACCGGGACTGATCCATGCCGATATTCGTGTTCCCTTGCGCGAAATTGCGGTTCATCCCACCGCTGGTGAACCAAACCTCGCTGTCTATGATTCATCGGGTCCCTATACCGATGCAGCGGCAAGCATCGATATTAACAAAGGCATCCCACGCATTCGTGAGGCATGGAAAGCGGGTCAACAAGCCGATAGTTATGCTTATGAGGGGCGGCTGATCCAGTCAGCTGACAATGGCTTTGCAACAGGCGAGCGGCTCACGCGAGAGTTTCCTGTTCGGCATCAGCCGCGCCGCGCACATAATGGCAAAGCGATAACACAGCTTGCCTATGCCCGCGCAGGAATTATCACGCCTGAAATGGAGTATGTTGCCATACGGGAGAACCTTGGTCGGGAAGCTGCGCGAAATCAGGTGCGTGATGGTGAGTCCTTCGGTGCATCATTGCCGGATCATGTGACACCTGAATTTGTACGGGATGAGATCGCTCGGGGGCGGGCGATCATACCTGCCAACGTAAATCATCCCGAGCTTGAGCCTATGATCATTGGTCGGAACTTTCTCGTGAAGATCAATGCGAATATCGGCAATTCGGCTGTAACCTCATCCATGGAAGAAGAGGTCGAGAAGATGGTCTGGGCCATTCGCTGGGGTGGCGACACGGTGATGGATCTGTCAACTGGCCGAAACATCCATAACATCCGCGAGTGGATTATCCGCAACTCACCAGTGCCCATTGGAACTGTTCCGCTATATCAGGCGTTGGAAAAGGTCGGTGGCATCGCCGAAGACCTGACGTGGGAAGTCTATCGAGATACTCTGATCGAACAGGCAGAGCAGGGGGTCGATTACTTTACCATCCATGCTGGCGTGCGGCTGCATTATATTCCGCTGACTGTAGATCGTGTTACGGGCATTGTCTCGCGCGGCGGCTCTATCATGGCAAAGTGGTGCCTGCATCATCATCGCGAAAGCTTTCTTTATGAGCATTTCGAGGAAATCTGCGATATCTGCCGCGCCTATGATGTCAGCTTTTCACTCGGCGATGGGTTGCGCCCGGGTTCAATAGCTGATGCAAACGATGCTGCGCAGTTTGCTGAGCTTGAAACTCTGGGCGAGTTGACGCAAATCGCATGGGCCAAGGACTGCCAAGTCATGATCGAAGGCCCCGGTCATGTACCGATGCACAAGATCAAGGAAAATATGGACAAGCAGCTTGCTGTCTGTGGAGAGGCACCATTCTACACGCTAGGACCGCTCACGACAGATATTGCTCCCGGCTACGATCACATTACCTCCGGCATTGGCGCTGCAATGATTGGCTGGTTTGGTACGGCGATGCTTTGCTACGTTACGCCCAAAGAGCATCTCGGGCTGCCCAATCGCGATGACGTAAAAGTTGGTGTTATCACCTACAAGATTGCTGCTCACGCGGCAGATTTGGCCAAGGGCCACCCTGCAGCAAAATTGCGTGATGATGCTCTGTCCCGGGCCCGTTTCGAGTTCCGCTGGGAAGATCAGTTCAATCTGTCTCTTGATCCCGAGACGGCAAGACTCTATCACGACGAAACCTTGCCGAAAGAAGCGCATAAAGTGGCGCATTTCTGCTCAATGTGCGGGCCGAAATTCTGCTCGATGCGTATTTCACACGACATTCGGGCCGAAGCTCAAAAAGAAGGCATGGCCGCAATGGCGGAGAAATTCCGTGTCGGTGGTGACCTTTACATGCCCCTTAATGCCGGAGAATGACAAGGTGACCATCTTGGTCAAAGGGGCCGGTGTTGCCGGCCTCACCATGGCGTACGAGCTTCGAATGCGGGGGGCAGAGGTCACAATTCTGGATCCGTTCGGGGGCGAGCGTTCTGCGGCCTCCTGGTATGCCGGTGGTATGCTTGCGCCATGGTGTGAGCGTGAAAGTGCCGAGCAGGTCATCCTCGACCTTGGAATGAACGCGGCCAATTGGTGGGAAGCAACGCTTCCCGGATCAGTGACACGCAAGGGAACACTGGTTGTTGCTCCACCACGCGATGTAAAAGAACTGGAGCGGTTTGGCGCACTTACGTCGGGTTTTGCGCGAATCGGTGAAGAAGCAATTTTGCTTTTGGAGCCTGATCTTGGAAGGGTTTTCCGCAAAGGTTTGTTTTTCGAAAGCGAAGCGCATTTAGAACCGCGTAGGGTTCTAACAGAGTTAAGGTCAAAGCTCGCAGCGCTCAACACCCGCTTCGAGACAGACATGAGCGTTGCCGGGATTTCCGGTTTTGAATGGGTTGTCGATTGTACGGGAACTGCAGCGCCGGAAAATGGATTGCGGGGAGTGCGCGGCGAGATGCTCTTGCTGCGCAGCAAAGATATATCATTGTCGCGGCCCATACGGCTTATTCATCCGCGTTTCCCGCTTTATGTTGTGCCGCGACCAGACCACATGTTCATGGTTGGCGCGACGATGATCGAGAGCGATGCAAGCGGGCCTGTAACGGCACGCTCCGTGATGGAATTGTTGAACGCTGCCTATAGCGTTCACCCCGCATTCGGCGAAGCCGAAATCATTGAAACCGGGGTAGGCGTTCGTCCAGCCTATCCAGATAATTTGCCGCGAGTGATTAAAACTGGCAATCGGATCAGCATTAACGGACTTTACCGACACGGTTTCCTGCTTGCGCCAGCAATGGCACGGCAAGCCGCTGACATGATCCTGAAAGAAAGGAGTGTATGCCATGAAACTCATCGTGAACGGGCAAGCGCATGAAGTCGCAGCGCAAACTCTCGAAACACTTCTGGTTGAGTTGGGGTTTGAAGATGAATGGCTAGCTACTGCAGTTAACAGCGAGCTTGTGCGCGCAAACGAGCGGCACAATCACGCTTTGAACAATGATGATCGCGTCGAGATTTTGACGCCGAAGCAGGGTGGGTGACATGTTGAAACTTTACGGCGAGGAAATATCATCCCGCATTTTGCTCGGCACGGCGCAATATCCGTCTCCTGCTATTCTCATAGATGCGATTAAAGCTTCACGAACAGAAATCATCACCGTGTCATTGCGGCGGGAAATGGCTGGAGCAAAGTCCGGGGACGGATTCTGGACGTTGCTTCGCTCTCTCGGGTTGCGCGTGTTACCCAACACGGCAGGATGCCACACGGTGAAAGAAGCTGTGCTGACCGCCCACATGGCACGGGATGTCTTTTCAACTGACTGGATAAAGCTGGAAGTCATAGGCAATCATGACACTTTGCAACCGGATATCTTTGCACTGGTGGAGGCTGCTCGTGTTTTAAGTGAAGACGGTTTTAAGGTGTTTCCCTACACGACCGATGATCTGATAGTTGCAGAACGATTGCTAGAGGCGGGGTGTGATGTTCTTATGCCTTGGTGCGCGCCCATTGGTTCCGCGATGGGGCCACAGAATTTACATGCATTACGCTCGATACGCGGGCATTTTCCGGAAGTTCCAATGATTGTCGATGCCGGTTTAGGCCGCCCATCGCATGCGGCAGCTGTGATGGAACTAGGATTTGATGCAGTCCTTCTCAACACCGCTGTGGCAAAGGCAGGGGATCCGGCTGCAATGGCGCAGGCCTTTGCCAAAGCTGTTGAAGCGGGATATCAAGCTCACCATGCAGTTCTATTGGAGCCACGCGATCTTGCTGTTCCCTCAACCCCTGTAATAGGCAAGGCCGTCTTTACATAAAAGCAAGGTTATACTGCCTTCGTTGCAATAACGTGGAGCCACTCGGTTGGCTCATTGTCGTAGCCACTGCCCATGCTGCTTTTTATATCAACTGACGCCCAGGTTTGCCCATATGCCTGTCTAAGCCACTCGGCGGACGGGTAGTTGTAGTAACGGCCAAACTTGTCGCGCCCCTCTTGTTGTCCCGCCTTATAGCTCGCATAAAACCGGCCATTGGCTTTCAAAGCCCGTTCGATACATTGAAGAATAGGTTTCAGGTGTGATCTGGGGACGTGCAAAAGACAAGCGTTCGCCCATACTCCATCAAATTTGTTTTGATAGGTGATCTGATCGAATTTTAACACTTGCGCTGGAACGCCGAGCCGTTTCTGAGCTTGGTAGGCAAGCTCCGCGCTGCCGTCAGTCGGTGTAACATCGAAACCCTGAGCGAGCATGCGCGCGCTGTCGTCACCACCGCCGCAACCGAGTTCTAGAATAGAGCAGCCGGGGGCAAGACAAGCCAGAAAGGAATCCAGCCGTTCATATGATCTGTGATCGTTGCGATTGGCATAAGCCTCTGCTTTTTCTGCGTAAAATCGCAGAGTGTCTTGATCTTCACCGATGATGATATCCTCCTCTAAATATCAAGAATGGCTGGCGTTTTGCCCTTTTCGCCATGGATCAGGCAATCGGCAATCGTCGTTTTGTCGAGAATACCGCGAGTGACATTAGCAACTTCGTTAAAGACATGGCGAATTTCACATGTCTCCTCATTACTGCAATCTTCGCAGCGCCGATAAGCAACTTTACTAAGACATGGAAGGGAGGCTATGGGGCCATCAATCAGACGCAAAACTTCACCGAAGGTAATGTCCTCGGCACCCTTAAGAAGAAGATAGCCGCCCATCTTGCCTCGCCGGCTCATGACAATGCCTTCACGTTTCAGGTCCAACAAAATCTGTTCGAGAAATTTCTTTGGAATATTCTGCTCTTCTGCAATATCCGAAATGAATAGTGCTTTCTCAGAGTCGGCGCGCGCAAGGACGACAAGCGCCCGCAGAGCATATTTGGCTTTTTGCGATATCATTGTTCTCTGCCTACAACCGTTTGGATGCAGTCATAGCCCTTCGAGAGACATTTCCTAGTATAAAAACGTTAAAAAATCGAGTTTCCTTGCGACGATGCGATATCTTGAACCAGAGCATATAAGGGTTTGAGACGCATCATTCATTCGGGCATGGAGGCTTCGGGTGATCGTCGCCTACTTTCCCTCTTGAGATACAACAATGATCGTATCGCTCTGTTTTCATCATTTTGGTCATGAGTAGTATTTCATTTCCAGATTGCCGCATTTATTAGCAAATATAATCTTCCTCTTACCCATTTTTATCGCCACTCTCGCAAAAATTGTTCGTGAGTCCAAAAAGGCATGCGAAGCGATTCTGGTTTGAAATTTGGGCGAAAACGCCTTCGTCTGGGAGATTTTCATGAAGAATTTAGTTGCTTACGCCGCACTGACGCTGGGACTGGTTTTAAGTCCGGTACATGCCGCTGAAGAACCGACGGAAATTCTCAATGTTTCGTATGATATCTCCCGCGAGCTTTATGATCAGATCAATAAGGCCTTTAGCGCAGCCTATAAAATACAGGCCGGTAAGGATATTACCGTAAAACAGTCACATGCAGGCTCCTCTAAACAGGCCCGATCTATCCTGGAGGGTCTTGAAGCTGATGTCGTGACGTTCAATCAGGTAACTGACGTGCAGGTTCTGCACGACAAGGGCAATTTGATCCCAGCCGACTGGCAGTCACGCCTTCCCAACAATGCATCGCCATATTATTCGCTACCTGCTTTTCTTGTGCGCGCCGGTAATCCCAAGAATATCAAGAATTGGGATGACTTGATACGCGAAGACGTGAAAGTTGTTTTTCCCAATCCGAAAACATCCGGTAATGGTCGTTACACTTATCTCGCTGCTTACGCTTATGCACTAGAAACAAACAATAACGACGAAGCAAAGGCGCAGGAGTTTGCCAAAAAGCTGCTTGCCAATGTTCCAGTATTTGACACTGGTGGGCGTGCTGCGACCACGACTTTCGCTGAACGTGGTATCGGAGATGTTCTGATCACCTTCGAGGCAGAAGTGTTGGGTACTCGCAAACAGCTGGGCGAAGACAAATACGAAGCGGTTGTTCCTCCGGTTAGTCTTTTGGCCGAGTTTCCTGTTTCTGTAGTTGATAAGGTTGCCGACAAGCGCGGATCGCGAGCAATTGCTGAAAGCTACTTGAAATTCCTTTATACGTCGGAAGGGCAGGACATCCTTGCGCAGAATTATAATCGCGTGCATGACGAGACGATCAAGGCCAAATATGCGTCTCAATTTCCAGAAACACGTCTTCTAACTATTGAAGATGTGTTCGGAGGATGGAAGAAAGCGACCAAGGATCATTTGGCTGAAGGCGGTATTCTTGACAAGGTGTTTACGAGGCGTTGATCCGGAATAGCGAGACCCCGACAAGCGACGCCCTGCATCGCGTCATTTGCCTTGCGACAGATCACTTGCTCTAGATGAATTAAGAACGCCGCATGTCATTTTTTTCAAAATCCAGTCAGCGTGGCATTTTGCCGGGTTTCAGTCTCACTCTCGGAGTGACACTGCTGTACTTTACGATAATTGTGGCACTGCCACTGTTGGCCATGCTCTACAAAACTTTCAATTTGGGTTGGACTGATTTTTGGGGCATCGTCTCTTCCGAACGGGCCGTCGCAACCTATCGCATCACAATCAGCGCTGCTTTATTTGCCACATTGCTGAATGCGCTTTTTGGCGTACTGCTAGCGTGGGTGTTGGTTCGCTACGAATTTCCCGGAAAACGTATTCTTGATGCTGTGGTCGACTTGCCCTTTGCCTTGCCCACAGCCGTTGCAGGGCTGGCGCTGGTAACCATATTTTCCGCCAATGGCTGGTTTGGTCAGTACTTGGAGCCGCTGGGTGTCAAGATTGCCTATGCGCCATTGGGAATTGCGCTCGCCATGATGTTCACCGGCATTCCCTTCGTTATCCGAACAGTCCAGCCTGTTCTGGAAGATGTGGCAACGGATGTCGAGGAGGCCGCTCGCTCCCTAGGCGCTACAAACTGGCAGATATTCGCAAACATCATCTGGCCAGCCATTTTGCCAGCATTTGTTGCTGGTTGCAGCCTGTCCTTTGCACGAAGCTTGGGAGAGTTTGGTGCTATCGTCTTTATTTCGGGTAATCTACCGTTTGAGACAGAGGTAATGTCCCTTCTGGTCTTTATCCGGCTTGATGAGTATGACTATCCCGCAGCTGCAGCCATAGCGACAGTTATGTTGGCTATAGCATTCGTCATGCTTTTTATTACAAATTCTATACAGGCTTGGCAGCTCAAATATGCAGAACGTAACTAATCCTGCTGCGCCCATTGGGGCGCTGAAGCCGTCAATGCGACATGGCAAAAAGCCCGCTCGGCTTTCACAGTGGCTTTTGATTATTTCCGCTATTTTCCTATCTATTGTGCTGATTGGCGTGCCGCTGCTCGTCATTTTTACATATGCATTTCGGGAGGGTATGACGGTTTATTTGACTCAGATAAGTCAACCCGCAACTTTGCATGCGATTTGGCTAACTGTTCTGACTGCTATCGTTGTCGTGCCGATCAACATGGTCTTCGGGGTTTGCGTGGCGTGGTTGGTTGCGCGGTTTAGGTTTCCCGGTCGCCGCCTGCTGATTACATTTATTGAAATACCATTCTCGGTCTCACCAATCGTTGCAGGTGTGACCTATCTGTTCCTGTATGGCAGTCAGGGGCTGCTTGGACCGCTGCTGGAAGTGTATGACATCAAGATCATGTTTACGGTTCCTGCGATCTTTCTGGTCAGCCTTTTTGTAACCAGCCCATTCGTTGCGCGCGAGCTTATCCCACTTATGCAAGCTCAAGGTAGCGAGGATGAGGAAGCGGCAATCACACTTGGTGCCAATGGTTTGCAAACATTCTTTTACGTTACATTGCCGAATATCCGTTGGGCTCTTCTTTATGGCGCGGTGCTTTGCAATGCTCGTGTAATGGGTGAATTTGGTGCCGTTTCGGTTGTTTCCGGGGCCATCCGCGGACAAACCAATACCTTGCCTTTGCAGATTGAACTGCTGTTCAATGACTATAATGTCACTGGTGCATTTGCGGCATCATCCACATTGGCTTTGATCGCTGTCGTGACGCTTGTTCTCAAGTATCTGCTTGAACGCAAGCAGTTAAGTTAGAGCAAAATTTGCATTAGGCAGCATGTTGCGTCCGGAAAGACGGCTGGGATCTGCGCATTGAATCGGCGAGAACATGCCCATCTGGCCATGAGCCGAAACCGCTTTCGATGTTAATGTGCCCTGAATTGCCCATATCAACAAAGCCGGAACCCCATATATTCGCTAGTGCCTGTGCTTTATTGAAGGACATATAAGGATCGTCACGGCTTGCCACGACCACTGAAGGAAAGCTCAATTTGTAGCGCGGTAAGGGCGCGAAACTTTTAAACTTTTTGTCCCAAACGGCCATGCGCTCGGCATCCGCAGGTGCCACGAGCACTGCACCTGCTACATGCGCGGCAGAAGGTCTGCCTGCAAGGTGAGCAACTAGAATAGATCCGAGACTATGTGCCACTAGAATGGCGCCGGGCGTCTCGGCAAGAGCAGCCTCCAGCACATGAAGCCATTGCGATAGATCGGGGTTATTCCAGTCATCTTGCTCAAGGAGCTGCGATGTCGCATCCTCAAGCAACCACTGGCGTTGCCAATGGCCATTTTCGGATCCTCGGTATCCCGGAATAATCAATGTTGTCATTGCGCCACTCCATGTTGAGTTTGCCTCAAAATAGAGTGGCGGGTCGTACTCTTGAAGAAACTTCGCACCAATTTGCGGCTAGTCCGGAAAAAATTTCCTGCGTGAAAGCACCTATCCTGAAAATAGCCTGATGTTCATTCTTCTTTCTTGTACCAACGGAGGAGCAATTGCGAACGTTCGAAGACGAGCACAACCACCAGCGAAAGAGCAAATGGAATCAGCAAATAGAACAGGCGGAATATGATGAGGGCAGCAAGCACATCGGCTTGATTCATGTCTGGCAGGCCAGTCAGAAAGACGAGTTCGAGAACACCCAATCCGCCTGGAGCATGCGATATAAGCGCCGCGGAAAAGGACACGAGAAATATACCGAGGATAATCATAAATCCAGGATTCCCGGCTTCTGGTAGTGTGAAATAGATAATTGCAGCTGCGCCGATAAGTTCCAGCGGTCCTACGATCAATTGTTGTGCGACAACCGTTAGCCGAGGATATTCAAGGGTAAACTGGCGAATGCGTAAAGGCTTGAAGTGCAACCAGCTGCCGAAAGTGTAAAGCAGGATAAGTGTCAGCAAACCAAAACCGATAATATAGCTTAGCGAAAGCGGTAACTCGGAATTGAAACGCTGCAGAATTTCAGGTTCAATCAGAAGAACAATGGCGCTCAAACTCATGACACCGATAAGAAAAGTGAATGAGCAAAAGGCAATCAGGAGTGCTATTTCAGGACCGTTCATCCCTTGCGAGGAATAAGCCCGATAACGTACGACTGCACCTGAAAGCACGGAAGCTCCTATATTGTGCGACAGCGCATAGGTCGTGAAGGAGCACAGGGCAATAAACACCCATGAGATTTTGCGGCGAAGATGCAAAAGCGCGATGCGATCATAACCGGCGAGAGCTGCATAGGCTACCAGCGAGGCCAAAGCCGCCAGTACCCAGCGATGCATCGAAATGGCCTGAAGACTGTAGACCACATCATCCAGGGAAATACTGCGTAATTCCTTGTATAGGAGCCATGCGGATATGGCGACCGCCGCCAATCCCACGACCGGCCAAATGTAATCTTTAAGTTTCATATTCTTTCCTGCCCGGCCTTTGTAATCATCATTCTTTAAGTTTCAGGTTTCGGTCAGTGGTCCCTCTGGCTTTGGCTCGTCCAAGTTGAGTATATGCGAAACAATTCCCCGCGCTATCTCGCGTTCTCCCATGATCACAGCATCAGCACCCAGATCTTGCAAATGCTGTACTTCCGCATCGGAATGAGCACGGGCGAGAATGCTGATAATTGGATTGGCCGCGCGGGCCTTGACCACGATTTGTCCTGCCTCGAACGCATTTGGTATGGCAAGGATGAGTTGCCTTGCACCGGGTAGATTGGCAGCGGCCAGAATATCGCCGCTTGCGGCATTGCCAACGATTGTTTCTATGTTGTCATCCCGCAACTTGGCAACGGTCTTATCGGCGTCTTCTATGACGAGGAATGGCTTTCCGATCTCTTTTAACGCATCACCAATCAGACTGCCTACTCGCCCGTAGCCGACCAGTACAGCATGATCGGTGAGTAAGGTGGGGCGAATTTCCTCGATATCCATTTCATCTGTTTTGGGAACATCGGCCTCAGCAGTTGGCTCTACAACTGCGGGCACGCGCTTTTCCAACCAAGGCTTTAGATAAGTTACTCCGGCGAAAACCAGAGGGTTCAAAAGGATTGAAAGAATCGCGCCGCCGAGAATGAGATCCCGCCCTTCTTCGGGGAGCATACCCAATCCGACACCAAGTTCTGCGAGAATAAACGAAAATTCGCCAATCTGCGCAAGACTGGCAGAGATGATAAGCGCAGTTCCAGTTGGATAGCCGAATGCAAGTACTATGAAGAAAGCTGCCAGCGACTTACCTACCACAATGATCGCCAGTGTCGCGAGCAGTGGGAGTGGGTCGTTGATAATAGTCATCGGATCGAACAACATTCCGACTGAGACAAAGAATAGAACCGCAAACGCATCGCGTAGAGGCAGCGATTCTTCAGCAGCTCGATGGCTCAGTTCAGATTCACTCATAATCATGCCGGCGAAAAACGCGCCGAGTGCAAACGATACACCAAACAGTTTTGCGGCACCGAAAGCCACCCCAAGCGCAATTGCTAAAACTGCAAGTCGGAAGAGTTCGCGTGAGCCGGTATGGGCAATGGCATGAAGGGTCCAAGGAATGACGCGGCGTCCGACGATCAGCATAACGGCAACGAAAGCCGCTACTTTTCCGAGTGTCAGGGCTATTACGCCACCAATGCCCAGACTGAAATAGGTTGCGATTGGGTCGTTGTTTGCATGAATTGGCCCGCTAGGCGTATCGCCGCCATTGAGCGCACCAGCGATTGCTGGCAGAAGCACTAGTGCCAACACCATTGCAAGATCTTCAACGATAAGCCAGCCGACTGCAATGCGGCCGCGTTCTGTCTCAATAAGCCGGCGCTCCTGCATTGCACGCAGGAGAACAACCGTACTGGCAACAGACAGAGCCAAACCAAAAACAAATCCGGCTTGCAGACCCCATCCGAGAATCCAGGCTAGTCCTAGCCCGAGAAGCGTTGCGGCCAAAATCTGAACAATGGCACCGGGAATGGCAATTGCCCGAACGGAAAGAAGATCTTTCAGGGAAAAGTGCAGCCCGACACCGAACATCAAAAGAATAACGCCGATTTCGGCGAGCTCAGCTGCCAAGTCTTGATCCGCAACAAAACCGGGAGTGTGGGAACCGGCGAGAACACCGGCAACGAGATAACCGACAAGGGGAGGAATACGCAGACGATTGGCAATCGCACCGAAGATAAAGGCTAACACAAGGCCTACGACGATGGTCGCAATCAGCGGCGTTTCATGAGGCATATGTCGGCTTCTCCCCCTTGAGGTTTGGAATTGGTTATACCCAGATTTTTTAATCAGTCATTTTCTATAACAGTATTGCCTACCCGGTGGGGCTTGCAAACCGTTTTCATTGATTTGCGGCGCAAGAAAGATGAATTTTTCCATACGCCGCAAATATTTAGCGTCAAACATTAAATTGGATGTTTTCAACTTTGGGTGGCTGTATTTTCGGTAGAACCGATACGATGGGCATGGTTCTTTTCCCACCACGTTCCAAGAAGAAGCAAGATCGGAGCCGCGATGAACAGCGAAGAACTGGTCGCGATTATGACGCCGAATAACATAGGCAGCGCGAAGTTTTCTACAGCCTTGCCGCCCCAGATCGCCATTGGAAGCATAGCAAGAAAGACGGTCAAGGAAGTGTAGATACAGCGTGCCAACGTCTGGTTGATCGACAGATCAATGATCTCGCGCAAAGGCATCTTCTTGTGGATGCGCAAATTCTCGCGCATTCGATCATAAACCACCACTTTGTCGTTTACCGAATAGCCAATAATCGTCAATAACGCGGCGATAGCTGTAAGGTTGAAGTCAAGCCCCAGCAGCGCAAAGAAGCCAACTGTCTTTGTTGTATCGAGGATCAGGGTTGCAATGGCACCCAACGCAAAGTGCCATTCGAAACGCCACCAGATGTAGAGCAGCATGGCAAGGCTGGCGAGAACAACCGCGATAATACCAGACCGGGCCAATTCCCCACTGACCTTTGGACCAACAACCTCGGAGCGTTCAATTTTTACGCCCGGATCATGTTCTTCCACGGCTGCTTTGACTTTGGTTACGGCAATGGTCTGTGCCTCTTCGCCACCTTCCTGACGCTGTACGCGGATCAGCACCTGGCTATCGCCACCGGCCTGTTGCAGCGCGACTTCGCCAAGTCCCAATCCTTCCAGCTTTTCACGCATGGGAGCGAGCTCAGCTGGTTTGGATGTCGTAACTTCAACCTGGATACCACCCTTGAAATCGATGCCATAATTGAGGCCGGGATGGATGAACAGAACGATTGATGCAATGGACAGGAAAAGCGAAACGCCGATACCGAAGAATCGAGCATTCATGAAAGAGATATTGGTGTTTTCCGGCACAAGCTTGAACAGATGCTCAATGTGAATTGTTTTCATCTTCCGGCGGCGAACGATGGCCATCGTGATGATACGAACAACTGTTACTGCCGTGAACATGGACACGAGCGCGCCAATGATCATTGTGATGGCAAAGCCGCGAACGGGGCCCGTACCGAAGAGGAATAGAAGGAAGGTTGCGATAAGATGCGTAGCATTTGCATCGATAATGGTTGAATAGGCAAGTCTGAAGCCGCGATCCACTGCAGCCATTGCGCCAATGCCTTTGCGCGCCTCCTCACGGATACGCTCGTTGATAAGGATATTGGCATCCACAGCAAAGCCGATGCCGAGGATGATAGCGGCTATGCCGGGGAGGGTGAGAGTTGCACCGATCAAGCTCAGAATGCCGAAAGTCAGAATAATATTCAGCGCGAGTGCAAAATTGGCAATCAGACCCCACCCGCTGTAGAGAATGAAGATGAAACAAATGACGAGCGCAAAGCCGATCAAGCCGGTCAAAAGGCCCATTTTGATGACGTCGCCGCCAAGGTCTGGACCAACGGTGCGCTCTTCAATGACAGTTAGCGGTGCAGGCAGCGCCCCGGCGCGGAGCAGAGCGGCGGTTGTAACAGTATCCTGAACCGTAAAGTTACCCGTTATTTGACCGGAGCCACCGGTGATCGGCACCTGAATAACAGGCGCTGTCAGCACCTTTCCATCGAGAACGATAG
Organism: Phyllobacterium sp. K27; assembly: GCF_054796155.1. NCBI lineage: Bacteria > Pseudomonadati > Pseudomonadota > Alphaproteobacteria > Hyphomicrobiales > Phyllobacteriaceae > Phyllobacterium > Phyllobacterium sp. K27. The sequence goes on from NZ_CM139240.1 coordinate 1,742,082, forward strand.
CGAAGGGACGGCCGACATTTTGGCTGGTTATCTCGGCAAACTGACGTGCGCCAATATTATCGAACCTGAAGGAAATGATTGGCTGATTGGTTTGCTGATCGAAAGCCGCGCGTGCGTCCGTAAGGCGTTCACCGCTAAGTGCTACGCGATCCTCTACAGGATAAGTGATGCCGGGTTCTTTAGCATCCGGCAAAATGGAGATGCCCGGAGTAGGCGCGTCACCAGCATTGCGGTCGGCAACCATGTGGAATGTCATTTTAGCGGTGCTGCCGAGCAGTGCTCGCAACTGGCTTGGGTCTTGTAGTCCCGGCAGCTGCACAACAATACGGTCAGAACCAACGCGTTGGATGGATGGTTCGGCAACGCCGATTTGGTCAACGCGTCTACGAACAATCTCCAGACTCTGGGTCAGTGCATTGTCGAGCTTGTCCTTCATGCCCGCATCAGTAAGCGTGAGGCGGATTTGATTGTCATTGGTTGCGATATCGATGTCGCTGACCGGAGCCGCAAATCCAATTTGCGCAACCTGTGTCGTCAATTCGCGAAGAGCCGTTGCGGCGGCATCACGCTGCGCAGAATCGGGGATTGTGACGACAACGCTATCGCCAGCGATGCGAATGGACTGCGGTTGAATTCTTGCTGTACGCAAACGACCGCGAGCATCATCCAGGATAGAACGAATGCGATCCTTTTTTAGAGCGGCCGCATCAACTTCGAGAACAAGATAGGAGCCGCCACGCAGATCCAGACCGAGCGCAACCTGTTTTTTAGGAAGCCAGTTCGGCATTGCATCGAGCTGAGCCTTGGTGAACATATTGGGGAAGGCAAGAACGATGCCCGCAAGAATTATAAAAATATAGGTCCAGAGAACCCATCTGGAAGTGCGCATATCTGTGTTCCATTATTAAAGAGGGCTACAGCCTTGTAGAAATAGCCGCTGCCGGAATTTAGATCGTCGTTTCCTGGCTGGAAACGGAGATATCAAGCCGTGAACGGTGGGGCTCGAGCGCTGAAAAATGAATTGCAATCCGCTACGCGGCCGGACCCACACTGTTCTGGCGCTGCCGCAAATTTTTGACCCATAACGAGTCGCGGTTCGCCAGGCAGAAATCCATCTTGTGGGCCAGCATCAGCGCGCAATCCGCTTTTGATTTTAAGATGCAGCGTTTCAAGAGCAACGACCCGCAACGGTCGTTGCGTCGGTACAGATGAACTGTCAGCTTCGCGCGCAAATCGCGTTTCGTTCTTTAGCGGGCTGCCAACGCCTGTTGACGCAATATTCGCATCGCGATCGACTAAGTAACCAGCAGCCAATGTCGCGCTGAGAGTGGAAATAAGCCAGAACACAGAAATCAGGAGCGGAGCTGTGCCGCGTCTTCCTGTTTTCCTGTTTCCCAACAAACCCATTATTTATTCCCATGTGAAATTATCGCGGTGCAAAGCAACCTCGGTGCGACTCTATTTATGAAGTCTGTCCCTCTGAGTCACTTAAAATCGTCGTGTAATGCGTAAATGCCTGTAAAATATGGCGTCGAGCAGGAAACGGGTGGAAGAATATTGGGAATGCGACACGCTGTTCTGAAACATGAACTGAGGAGATGTGGCATGGCAGATGAATCCAACATCCAGAAAATCGATTGGACTTCGATAGTTACAGAGCTTGATGATTTCGGCTGCGCGGTACTGCCTGGACTGCTGTCGCAAGCAGAATCTCGACGGATTGCCGCCACCTATAACGAAGATAGCCAGTTCCGGAAGCGTATTGTTATGGCGCGGCATGGCTTTGGGCGTGGTGAATATAAATACTACAGCTACCCGCTACCAAGCATAATTGAGAATCTGCGCGTTGCACTTTATCCCCCGCTCGCAACCGTTGCTAACCGCTGGAACGAATTGATGGGTATCAATGTTCGTTATCCCGATCAACACAAGGCGTTTGTTGAAAGGTGCCATGCAGCGGGGCAGGAGCGTCCCACGCCGCTTCTTCTGCAATATGGTGAGAGTGATTATAATTGCTTGCACCAGGATATTTATGGCGAGCATGTTTTCCCGCTACAGGTTGCGATCCTGTTGTCACAGCCACGGGACGACTTCAGCGGAGGCGAGTTCGTTCTGACAGAACAGCGTCCACGTATGCAATCGCGTGCCGAAGTCGTACCACTTAGACAAGGCGATGCAGTGATCTTTCCTGTCAGCCAGCGGCCTGTGAGAGGTTCGCGAGGATATTACCGCGTGAATATGCGCCATGGCGTGAGCCGATTACGTTGGGGGCAGCGGAACACGCTAGGGCTTATTTTCCACGATTCCAGGTAGCGGGACTAGTTGCATCGGCTCGCGAACGACCGCATTGTAGCGCAGTATATGACGTGTGGGGTGTCGATGGATTATCTGATTTTTTGGGAATGGTTCAGTTTTGCTGCTCGCTGGTTGCATGTGATTACAGCCATTGCATGGATAGGGTCGTCATTCTATTTTATTGCTCTTGATCTTGGTCTGCGTCGTCATGCCAGCCTGCCTCAAGGGGTGAATGGTGAAGAATGGCAAGTCCATGGCGGTGGCTTCTATCACATTCAAAAGTATATGGTCGCACCTCCAAACATGCCTGAGCATTTGATCTGGTTCAAATGGGAATCCTATGCGACCTGGCTCTCCGGATTTGCGCTGCTTTGCATCGTTTATTACGCGGGCGCCGATCTCTATTTGATTGATCCCAATGTCTTGGACGTGTCGACCCCAGTCGCGATTATAATATCCCTTGTTTCGCTTTCCATCGGTTGGTTGATTTATGATTTGCTCTGCCGTTCTCCGCTCGCCTCCAACGATACTGCACTGATGATCGTCCTTTATGGGGTGATCGTTTTTATGGCTTGGGGCTATACCCATCTTTTTACTGGTCGGGCAGCTTTTCTCCATCTTGGTGCTTTTACTGCTACGATCATGTCCGGTAATGTTTTTCTGCTGATTATTCCAAATCAGAAAATCGTTGTCGCTGATCTGATCGCCGGAAAGACGCCTGATCCCAAGCTTGGAAAACAGGCAAAACAGCGATCAACGCACAATAATTACCTGACGCTTCCAGTTATTTTTCTGATGCTGTCAAACCACTATCCCCTTGCACACTCCACCCAGTTCAACTGGGTTATTGCCGCGCTGATCTTCATTATGGGCGTTCTCATTCGGCACTATTTCAATTCCAAGCATGCGGGAAAGGGAGATCCACACTGGACATGGCTCGCAACAACCATTCTTTTCATAATTATCATCTGGCTGTCGACCGTTCCCAAGGTGCTGACTGGCGAAGAAAAGGTTTCTCGTGCTGCTCAACCATTTCTCGCAGCACGTAATTTTGAGAACGTTCGGGATACTGTTATGGGGCGTTGTTCCATGTGCCACGCTGCGGAGCCTTCTTGGGAAGGAATATTGATGCCTCCTAAGGGAATTCGCCTCGACACAGACGAGCGGATCGCCGCTCATGCTAACGAGGTTTACATTCAGGCCGGAGTCAGCCACGCCATGCCCCCTGGTAATCTCACCCGGATCACCGATGATGAGCGTGCGCAAATCGTTGCATGGTACCGCGACGGAACATTGAGAAAATCGGCAAATGACTGAGATACTGTTACGCGGGCGAGTCTTGACTTTTCACGATGAACCTCTGGAGGGGGAGGCAAGCAAGGGTACGTACACATATATTGAAGATGGTGGCTTGCTGATACGCAATGGCAAGATAGTTGTGGCGGACGATTATTCTACTCTGCGAGCAGGCGAGGGGAAAAATGTCGATGTCATTGATCATCGTCCACACCTCATCATGCCAGGTTTTATTGATTGTCACATTCATTATCCCCAGATGCAGGTGATAGGGTCCTACGCTGGGGCATTGTTGGAGTGGCTTGATAAATATACCTTTGTCGAAGAGCAAAAGTTTGCCAATCAAGGACATCCGGAGCGGATTGCATCTGCGTTTTTTGATGAGCTTGTTCGGCATGGAACGACGACTGCTGCGGCCTATTGTTCTGTCCATAAAGCTTCGGTTCAGGCTTTTTTCACCGAAGCAAATAAACGCAATATGCGCATGGTTGCTGGTAAGGTGATGATGGATCGTAATGCGCCGCCCGGACTGCTGGATACGCCGCAGTCGGGTTATGACGACACCAAGACGCTGATCAATGAGTGGCATGATAAAGGTCGCCAGCTTTACGCGATAACGCCACGGTTTGCACCGACTTCAACACCCGAACAATTGGAAATGAGTGGCGCGCTGGTGCGTGAATTTCCGCAACTGCACATTCAGACGCATCTGTGCGAGAATATGGCCGAGATCGCTTTCGTTGCAGAGCTCTTCCCTTGGAGCCGCGATTATACCAATGTTTATGAACATTATGGACTGCTTGGCCCCAAGACATTGCTTGGCCACTGCATTCACCTGACCGATGCTGAGATTGACGCCATTGCTGATAGCGAATCAATTGCCGTCTTCTGCCCCACATCAAATCTTTTTATTGGCAGCGGGCTTTTCGATCTTGGCCGGTTGCGAAAATCAAACGTCCGGCATGCGATTGCTACGGATGTTGGAGGAGGTACATCCTACTCCATGCTGCGCACCATGGATGAGGGCTATAAGATACTGAACATCCAAGGGCAGCGATACCATCCGCTACGATCTTTCTATCAGGCAACGCTTGGTAACGCCCGTGCGTTGTCGCTGGATAATGTTATCGGATCATTCAAACCTGGGGCAGAGGCGGATTGTGTTGTTCTTGATGCACGCGCCACGCCAGCCATGCGGGTGCGGATGGAAACGATCGAGACATTGGTCGAAGAGCTCATGTTGTTGCAGACGATGGGTGACGACAGGAGCGTTGCTGAAGTTTACGTTGCGGGCAAAGCTTCCAAAAGCGCATTAGGGAACGAAGGACTGCATGCTGGTTTTTGAAGCCTCACTACCGGAACTGGTGCCTCAGATACTTTGCATTCAAATAGATTATTCCACGCGATAACCAACCTCTTCAGCCGCGTGGCCCAGCGTTAACCAGAAGGAGCGCGCGAAGGAGCGGAAAACGTAAAGATCAAAACCATTGTCATCTACACGCTGGATCAAGGCGTGAATGTCGTGATGCAATGTTGCGCGACCAGCTCCTACGGGAAAGGCATGTTCGGAAAAGTCGATTGCAAACAGCTTCGCCAGTACCCACTCCACACGCGGTCCGCTTATACGGAAAACCGTACGCCCATGCGTTAGCGCAACGATTGTACCAAGATCAGGTGAGATGGCAGCGCGCAAACGCTGCTCAAGATCAGGGGTCGCACCAGCGACCATGAAACGTCCTGGCGCAAAGCCAAAAACGGCCTTTTCGCCTGCAACTCGGCCATGACCCGGTTTGTTTTGGATAATGACGCCCGTCGCACTGCCGATTGCTGTCAAAACAGTTGGAATGGTGTCGTTCCAGGCAGTCACCTGAATGAGAGAGATGTTCGTTCGTTCATGTAAAGTGACGCCAACGCCGTCAACAGCATTGCCGTGATCTCCCGGGATGAAGGTTATGCCAAGTGGCGATTGCAGATCAGCCATGCATCCGGCTCCCATCCTTGTCGAACATGTGATGGCTCACAATCTCCACCGCGCCATGCTTGTCACGCAAAAGATCAGTCGCGAAGGCGCGTTTGCCGATCATTGATGTTCCATGTTTGACCAACGCCAACGCGATATACTTCCCGAGCGCAGGTGAGTAACATGCAGCTGTCACATGACCGAAGCTGTCGGCAGGTTCACGGGGTGTCTTGTCTGACACAATATGGCTGCCGCCGTTGATCGATTGGTTATCCAGCGAAATGAGGCCGACAAGTGACAAACGGTTCTCGTCTTTCAAGCCCGGCCGGTCGATCATCGCCGAACCAATATAGGCTTTTTTCTTTGACAGCATCCAGTCGAGATGAAGATCGTGCGCTGTGGTTCGCCCATCAATCTCCGCACCCGTCACATGGCCCTTCTCGATGCGCAATGTTCCGAGCGCTTCCAGTCCATAAGGAACAATATCGAATTGTTGACCCGCTGAGATCAGCGCTTCCCAAACCTGCGTTCCATGTCCAGCACCAGAATAGACTTCATAAGCAAGTTCACCCGAGAATGACAGACGGCAGATCATCACTGGAATATCGCCAATGCATCCATAGACGATGCCCATGAAAGGCAAGGCAGTATTGTCTACCTTGGCTCCGGTCACGCATGTTTCAAGTAGGGCACGTGATTTCGGGCCAGAAATAGCGGCGCCAGCCCATACGTCGGTTACCGATGTGAGATGGACACGCAAGTCCGGCCAAACGCAGTCGAGATAATACTCCAGATGCTGCATGACCGGCCCGGCATTAGCCGTTGTGGTTGTCATCAAAAATTGGGTTTCGCCAAGTCGCCAGGTGGTGCCGTCGTCAAAAACAATACCATCCTCGCGGAGCATGAGGCCATAGCGTGCTTTGCCAACAGGCAGTGTCGAAAACATATTGGTATAAATGCGATCGAGAAATTCTCCCGCATCAGGCCCCTGAATATCAATCTTGCCCAATGTAGACACATCGACAATACCAACGCTTTCGCGCACAGCGCGCGCTTCGCGCGTATATGCCTGTTCAACGGTTTCACCGGGACTGCCATAGATCATAGGGCGGTGCCAAAGCCCGGCTTCATATGTTCTGGCACCATTACTGATATGCCAATCGTGCATGGGAGTTAGTCGGTGAGGGCGCAGATCACCATAACGTTCTCCGGCAATGACGCCCATTGATACAGGTGTAAAGGGTGCGCGAAACCGGGTGGTGCCAGCTTCGGGAATAGAAATACCGCGAATTTCGGCCATGATAGCGAGACCTGGAATATTTGAGGTCTTGCCTTGATCGGTTGCCATGCCAAGCGTTGTATAACGTTTGAGATGCTCGACGGAGTGAAAACCCTCGCGATAGGCGAGGCGAATATCACTTGCGGTTACGTCATGTTGAAAATCAACAAATGCTTTCTGGGATTTTCCGGCAGGCTCGATTTCGAAGATTGGTGCTGGAGAGCTATCCAGCAGGGGTGCCTCTATGGTCGGCAAAATAAGTCTGCTTTTGGCTGAGCCTTTTGTAGCCGCGTCAGAAAGAACGCTGATTGTATCCATATAACCGGCCGCCGATCCGGTGACTACCCAGTTCTGGTTGGGTTCGGGCGCAAGGAAAGCCTGTAAATCCTCGTCCCACTCGGGTTTTCCACCGGCTTGGCTAGCGAGGTGAATGGCCGGCGACCAGCCACCGGACACGCCCAGGCAGTCGGTTTTGATTTCGCGCGGAGCACCAGATATCCGCCCTGTTTCTGCATTGAAATGTTGGACAGTTATAGAACTCAAGGATTTGCCAGCATGGGTGCCGGTAACAGCCGCGCCAAGTAGCAATTCAGCACCGAGGTGATTGATAATATCCCTGCAGGCTCCAGATATGTCGGGACGGACATCGATGATGGTGGTTACGGCAATGCCAGCCAATGACAATGTTCGGGCCACATCATAAATGCTATCATTGTTGGTGAATAGTGTAACGTTTTTTCCGGCACCAACGCCGTACTCTAGCGCAAAGCGCCGTACAGCATCGGCAAGCATTACGCCCGGACAATCATTGCCCGGAAAGACGATGGGACGTTCGAACGCACCTGTTGCGAGAATGGTTTTACCTGTGCGGATTACCCAATGACGCTGGCGTGGCTGGCCGATGGTTCGATTTGGCTCGGAGTCAGCAACGTGCTGAACAGCAGTCAAAACGTTTCCGTCATAATATCCCCAGACAGAGGTGCGGGTCAGAAAGCGAACATTTGGCAGGCTGGCAAGGGCTTCGGCCTTTTCACGGGCCCAAACTGCAGGATTACGTCCGTCAATTATTTCGCCGGAAGCCAACAGAGAGCCGCCAGGGACGGGCCGCTCTTCTGCGATGATAACACGCGCACCAGTTGCTGCTGCGGCTTCAGCTGCAATAAGGCCAGCAGGTCCGCTTCCAACCACAAGGACATCGCAGAATGCATTCATACGTTCATAGCGGTCTGGGTCAGCTGCAGTGCCTGCCTTGCCTAGTCCTGCTGCGCGCCTGATGAACTGCTCGCAAAACATCCAAAAGCGAGTGCTTTTCAACGGACCAATCGCTGGCCCCATGAAGGTTTTATAATAGAATCCTGCAGAGAGAAGTGGGCCGGCCAATTGGTTGACTGCCATCAGGTCATGTTCGAGCGATGGAAAACGGTTCTGGCTTTGGACGACTAGTCCATCATAAATCTCAAGCTCGGTGGCGCGAACATTTGGCTCGCGGACATCGCCTGAAATAACCGTGACGAGCGCGTTGGGTTCATCGCTGCCTGCTGCGAGCAGACCTCGCGGGCGGTGATATTTGAAAGAGCGTCCAAAGAGCGTGATTCCGTTGGCAAGCAGCGCGGAGGCAAGCGTGTCGCCTGGATGGCCACTATAGGTATTGCCGTCGAATGTGAACCCGATCGATTTAGCGCGCTCTATGCGCCCACCATTCGGAAGCCGGCTACTTGTCATCAGTGGCCTCCACAGGCTTGCTGTCCCGTGCAAAGTCAACGGAGAGAATCATGTGGGTTGACATATCCCGGGTAACCACGAGATGCTGACGGCAACCGCCTGTATGCAGCCAGAATTCGCGATGTGATCTTGCAGGATTGGAACGATCATAAATATAAGCGTTCCATAGATTTTGATCTGTCGATGCCGGATCGGGCCTCGTACGGGCAGCGTCACCTTGATAGGTAAACTCAATAACGTCGCGCGGACCACAATAGGGGCATTTGATAATCATGGTTTCATTGTCCGATAAGCGAATCGCTGGAATTATTGTTATGATGGTGGCGTGAATCGCGTATAAACAGAAGACAAGATATATAGGCTTTTGCAAAGACACGAACTGCGGTTTTAACAATATGCTATTGTCAGTCGGGTACAATCATCAGTATAGCGGCGATGACTGTCATTGAACCGACCCCGTTTTCTTGATCACGCCTTGATTGTGCCGAGATGAGGGGGCAAGTCGACCATGAAACTCTCCCTGCATGGATTTGAACCTGTGATTTCTTCATTTCGGCAAATTATTCTCGCCTTCGCAATGTTTTTCGTCGTCGCGACGCAAGTGCATCCGGCATGGGCCCAGACTCTTGAGCAACCGGCTGCCGCTAGCTCTGGTATCGCTGCTGAGAAACGCCCCCTCATCGATAATCTAAAGAAGCAGATCTCGACTTATCAGCAGAAATTCAAGGACAAGGCTGACGCAGATGCGGCACTGGCAGATCTTCGCCTTGAGTTGGAGGGGACAGCCAGGAAGCTTCTTGAAATTGGTGTTTCATTTCGTCCCCGTCTGATCGAGATCAATTCGCGACTAGAACAATTGGGACAGCCTCCAGTGCAAGGGCAGCCAGCCGAAGCGCAGATTGTCACGGACGAGCGAACAAGGCTGGCAACCGAAAAAGCTGAAATCAATGCTGTTCTTGGAGAAACTGAAGATCAATTGATCGCAGTCAACAAAATGGTTGATGCCATCAGCGATGCCCGGCGTGAGCTTTTTGCGAGTACGTTGTCTCAACGCGTAGACATAAATTATTCGCTTGGAAGCGAAGTGGCAGAAGCTTACGGCCGCGAGCTGCAAACGATGAACCAGCGCATATCATCATGGTGGCGCTTTGTTATCGCATTCAAATGGCAATCTATGCTAGCGGCCGCAGCAATGGCTGCTGTAACAGCCTTGGTGTTGTTAATTGGCGGACAGCGAGCGTTGGGGCATCTTTATTTGCGCGATGCAACGGTCGAGACACCCTCTTATCTTAGCCGATTGGCGGTGGCGTTTTGGTCCACTCTTATGCGCTCTCTGACGGTCGTGGTTTTCCTTGCCACCACCTATTTCTTTCTCGATTACTTTAATGTGCTCAGAGAAGACATTGCTTCTCTGTTTTACACTTTGTTCAGCGTTATCGGGATCGTCTATTTTGTTCATGTGTTAGCGCAGGCCGTTATCTGTCCAGGCGCGCCCAATTGGCGCCTTGTGCGAGTTGCTCCTCGCCCAGGTCGCGTACTAATGGTGCTGATAACGGCGACCGCAACCATTACGGGCCTGGATTATCTGGCAGGTACGATCAATCAGATTGCAACCTCGCCTCTGTCTTTGACTGTCGCCAAAAGCCTCTTTGCCACTATCTTGGTTGGCCTTCTGATCTTTTCCATCGCCTTGCTAAAACCGCTGGAAGATGAGGAAACCGGCAAGGTCAAGCCATGGCCCAAGACGATAAGCTACTCGCTCTACATTATTGCATTGTTACCAGTTGTTGCTGCGCTATTTGGCTATATCGGGCTTGCGCGTTTCGTTTCGCAGCAAGTCGTAATCAATGGCGCAGTCGTTGTTACAATGTATCTGGGCTTTCTGACCGCTCGTGCCGTTTCAGATGAGAACGCTTTATCAAGCACAGTGTTCGGTAGAGCGATTCAAACTCGTTTTGGTATGGATGAAACGACGTTGGACCAGCTCGGCCTTGCTGCCAGTATCGTTATCTATGTGTTCGTTCTTCTGTTGGGCATACCGGTTATATTGCTGTTATGGGGCTTCCAGTGGAGCGAAATGACAGCATGGTTCATCAATATCGCCACTGGCTTTCAGATCGGCTCCGTCAATATCTCGCTTGTGGCGATTGCCATGGGCGTTTTGCTGTTTGCATTGTTCTATGTCTTTACGCGCTGGTTTCAGGGGTGGCTTGATACAAAGGTCATGGCACGCGGTAAACTTGACTCGGGCGTACGCAATTCGATCCGTACCGCAGTTGGTTATCTTGGACTTGGTATAGCCGGTGTCATCGGTATTTCAGCTGCGGGGATTAATCTTTCAAGCCTCGCTTTGGTCGCGGGCGGCCTTTCGCTGGGTATCGGTTTTGGCATGCAGGCAATCGTGTCCAATTTCGTTTCCGGTCTTATTCTTCTGGCGGAGCGTCCCTTCAAGGTAGGGGATTGGATCGAAACGGCTGGAGTCGCCGGAATTGTCAAGAAGATCAGTGTTCGCGCGACAGAGGTCGAGACATTTCAACGCCAGTCAATCATCATTCCGAATTCGTCATTCATAAACGGAAATGTGGGAAATTGGACGCACCGCAATAAATTGGGCCGGGTGGACATTCTGATTGGGGTTGCCTACAAATCCGATCCCAGACGTGTTCATGACCTGCTGATGGAAATTGCACGCGCGCATCCTTTGGTTCTAAAGAATCCCGAACCCTTCATAGCATTCAAAGCATTTTCGGATTCGTCCATGGATTTCGAAATGCGTATCCATCTCGCAGATCTGTCCAATACTGGCTCAGTTCAGAATGATATTCGGTTTGCTATTGTTGCTCGTTTTGCTGAAGAGGGAATTGAGATACCGTTTCCCGTTCGCGATCTGAATATTAACGTAGAGAAAACGGATGCATTCATTGATCTTATGGTTGGTCGTATCAAAGCAGAGATGAAGAAGACGGACGCCTAGTCTATTTAGACTTTAGTTGAACAAAGGCAAAATAACGGAGTGTTCAGTTGCCGTTCAGTTTGTTGCCGCTATAACTGTTTGTGAAAAGGGCAGAATTTGGCTCTTGATAACAGGGGCGGTGGCGACACCGGAGCGGATATGAACAAGTTTGTTATTGCTATTCTTATGAGTGCCATCTCGGCGGGGGCGGCTTTTGCCGCCAGTGTCACAAATGGTGATTCATCTGCTCAGACGATTGTTGTTACCGAGGGTTCCAGCAAAACCGAACTCCAAGTGGGGGCGGGAGAGACTGTCGAATTTTGCAGCAACGGCTGCTTCGTCACATTTTCCAATGGTGACCGTGAAGCATTGACCGGTGGCGAAACCGTCGAGATCAAAGACGGTAAGGCCACAATCAAGTAGATACTGTAATTTTAATAGCCATTCTATAGACCGGCTGAGTTCCTCAACCGGTCTATAATGGTTGATTTACTGTCATTATTACTTTCTAAATAGAGGTAGTCGTTACCAAATAAGTTCATTCTTCCTTTCATCTTTTCCAGTAAGCACTGCATCAATGCATAATGTGACTGGCCCGTCTGGGACAGGACTTTAGGAAATTATGGTGGTAGATTCTCGTTCCAGTAACAATGTTTTGGACTTGGTGGTAGACCTCGATGGCACGCTGATAGCGACCGATCTTCTTTGGGAAAGTGTATTTCAATTACTTAAGAAGAATATACTTTACTTTTTTCTTTTTCCCGTTTGGCTACTTAAGGGAAAAGCAAATCTCAAACATCAGATATCACTGCGCGTTACTGTCGATCCCGCAACGCTACCCTATCGGCCTGAGTTTATTGCTTATCTGAGACAACAGCGCGACCAAGGCCGCAGATTGGTTCTCGCCACCGGGTCAGCTCGTAGTTTTGCTGATGATATCGCTGATCACCTCGGGATATTCGACGCGGTATATGCGACAGATGCCATTCACAATCTGACGGCACACAAAACAGCATTTCTATTAGAGACCTATGGTAATGTGAAGTTTGCTTATGCTGGAAACAGTCGTGCTGATCTGCCCGTTTTCGATGCAGCGAGTGAGGTCATTGTGGTGGCGCCGGATCGAGCCGCACGCAAATGGCAGCAAACGCATTCTGCACGGCTGTTTGAAGCACCCAAAACAGACTTCAAAACATTCCTGAAGATGCTTCGAGCGCATCAATGGCTGAAGAACACGTTGATTTTTGTCCCCGCCGCGTTGGACCATGTGTTGATGGAAGGGCAGGTAATTGTAAATTCCATCTTTGCGTTCTTTGCATTTTCTGCTGCAGCCTCAGCAATTTACATCGTCAATGATTTGTTTGACCTTCCGCTTGATCGCCAGCATGTTCGCAAGAAAAATCGCGTCTTCGCCAGTGGGGCGTTTTCGATTCGTTTTGGCCTCATTGTTGCTGCGTCACTTATATTGATAGCAGGCTCGTTCGCATCGCAATTGCACTGGACATTTGGTGCCGTTCTTGTCGGTTACCTGGTCGCGACCACCGCATATTCTATCTCGATAAAGCGAATGTTGCTGATTGATGTTTTTACCCTCGCAGGGCTCTATACCTTGCGTATCCTTGCTGGTGCAGCAGCAAATCAAACCGAAGGCTCATTCTGGCTATTGGCGTTTTCGTCGTTCTTCTTTTTATCGCTGGCGCTGGTCAAGAGATACGTGGAATTACAAAACTCGGTGGTTGAAGAAAACAACCGCATTGCGGGTAGGGGATATCGCCGCGCCGATCGTGATCTTATCGCACAATGCGGCGTCGCTTCGGCGTTTGCCGCTGCTCTCGTTCTGGCACTATATGTAGATAGCGACGCAGTCGTGCGCCTTTACGCCTATCCGTGGATGATCTGGCCGCTGTGTCCCATCGTGCTCTACCTCAACATCCGTATCTGGATATTGGCCCATCGAGGTGAAATGCATGATGATCCGGTTGTTTTCATTATATCGGATTGGCGAAGTCAGATCGTTATAGCTATTGGAGCCGCTCTTCTTCTTTATGGCGGCATGCGCTCGTGACCAGAATTTATAACAGCTTCGGATTGATCGACAGGCGTCAACGTGAGGCCATTCCAATTGAGGAAGCACGGAAGCTTTTTGCCAGACAATGTTACGGGCCGGGCGGTTTTCTTGCGTTTGGCAATGGGAAGTCCTACGGCGATTCTTGTCACAATGATGAAGGAATGCTGGTCGATATGCGCGCAGGCGACCAGCTTATTGAGTTTGACGCCAAGAGTGGCCTTCTGACCGCGCAAGCTGGAATGATGCTTTCTACCATTATAGTCATCGGAGCAGAGCACGGCTATTTTCTGCCGGTTACGCCAGGTACACGCTTTGTTACTCTAGGCGGAGCGATTGCGAACGACGTACACGGCAAAAACCATCATCGACGCGGAACATTTGGTTGTCACGTCGAGCGCTTTGAACTTCTCAGATCAGATGGCTCGACGATCGAATGCTCAACCAAAGTGAACTCGCGGCTGTTTGAGGCAACGATCGGTGGTTTGGGCCTGACCGGAATTATCCTTAGTGCGACCGTCCGGCTTATGAAGGTGGGGTCCCTGGATGTCGTAGAACGTATACGACCCTTCAAAAATCTGGATGAGTATTTCGGACTTGCCATACAAGCTGATACGGACAACGAATATGCCGTTGCTTGGGTTGATCAACTCAGCTCTGGTGCAAATGCCGGAAGAGGCGTTCTCATAAGCGGTAATCATGCTGACAATGGCAATTTCACGACGAATGCAAAAGCCGGTCGGCTGAGTGTACCGTTTGACCTTCCTGTGTCAGTCTTGAATTATCCCAGTCTTAAGCTGTTCAATGCCGCTTACTATAATCTCAAGGGGCGTCAGCAGAAGCCGCATCTGAACAGCAATCAAAGCTTCTTTTATCCGCTCGATCAGGTGTTACATTGGAACAGGCTTTATGGCAGGGCTGGTTTGTTTCAACATCAAAGTGTTCTTCCAGACGAAGCAGCACAATCAATAATCCCAATGATGTTGAAAGCGACGCGTGATGCCGGACAGAGTTCTTTTCTCACCGTATTGAAAAGATTCAGCGACATCAAATCTCCCGGTATCCTGTCTTTTCCGCAAGCGGGCTATACTCTCACAGTAGATTTTCCCAATCGTGGATCCCGCACGCTTGCCTTGCTGGCTGAGTTGGACCGAATGACGGTTTCGAATGGGGGAAGGGTTAATCCTTATAAGGATCAGCGCATGAGTCCCGCGGTTTTCAAAGCGGGCTTTGCGCGCTGGAAGGCGCTTGAACAGGAACGTGATCCAGAAATCAATTCGAATTTCTGGCGGCGGACTGCATTGGCCGAAGCAATGTGATGAAAGCATCAAACTTTAACAAAGTGCTTGGTGTGTTCTCAAGACCGGGTTGTTATTCATCAGAGAATAAGGGGCAATTCAATGATTAAATATATCCCGTTTATTTTGTTTACGGTGGTGACAAACGCAGCTGCGCAGGTCTTGCTAAAATATGGAATGCTCAGCTTGGGGCCAATAAGCTTCAGTGCCGACACGATTATACAACGTGTGTTTCAGATTGTGTTCAATCCTTGGGTATTTGCCGGGCTTTTCATGTTCGTCATTTCTATGGCGTCTCACCTCTTTGTGCTTTCCAAGGTTGATCTTTCCTTCGCTTATCCATTTCTGAGCCTTGCCTATGTAATTGTAGCGGTCATCGCATGGGTGTTGTTCAAGGAGGAGCTTGGGACATACAAGATCGCAGGGATCGCATTCATCATGGTTGGAACGATCCTTATCGCACAAGGTGGGCATGGAGATACTTCAGTCCCGCAAATCGAAAAACCTTCAACCTTAAACACACCATCGTAAGTGGACCCGACCCTATGAGACACATAATTTTTGGTGGAGACGGATTTGTTGGGCGGCACCTGGCACCGAAGCTTGCTGCAGAAGGCGAGGAAGTCATTGTTGCCGATATCGTCAAGAGTAGCTTGCCACACTATGGCGATGTCCAGTTCGTGCAATGTGATGTTACGGACACAAGTGCAATCGCGAAGGTCGGCATTAAAGCCGATGACATGGTGTACAACCTGTCAGCGAAAATGCTGTCGCCGTTACAGGTCAGAGCCAAGCGTCATGATTTCTTCTTTCCCGTGAACTATTACGGCACAGAAAATATCATTCAGGCACTGGACAGTGCTGGTGCCAGTAAGCTGGTGCATTACACCACGGATATGATCTACGGTCATACATATGTCTGGCCGCAAACCGAGGAACATCCGGCTGCACCACTTGGCGAATATGGTTTGTCGAAATGGAAGACGGAGGAACTGGCGGCCGAGTGGCGCACGCGGGGAATGAATATCTCACTGTTTCGACCCCGCCTGATTATTGGCCCCGGTCGACTTGGTATTCTTGAAAAGCTTTTTAAGCTGGTTGATTACAATTTGCCGGTCCCCATGATCGGTTCTGGAAAGAACCCTTATCAGTTCATTTCCGTGTTTGATTGTGCAGATGCAGCCTATGCCGGTTGGAAAGCAGGTGTTCCGAACGAGGCTTACAATCTCGGCTCCCTCAATCCTCCGCCAGTGCGTAAGCTACTGGGTGATCTTGTAAAGTTCGCTGGTTCCAAATCGTTGCTTGTACCAACGCCGGCTTGGGCGGTGAAACGCACACTTGATTTCTTTGACATGATCAATATGCCCATCATGGATCCCGAGCAATATCTGATCGCTGATGAGATGTGTGTGCTCGATGTTTCGAAGGCCGAAAGGCAATTGGGCTGGATTCCAAAGCATCGCGACGAGGACATGCTGATTGCGGCCTATAAAGAATATAGGCTTGTGAAAGAAGGCAAAGCTGCGCCAATGGCGGCGCATTAACGGGGATGGCGATGAGCAAGGCACAAGAAATGACAAGCACCAGTACGGCGGTGACCAGGCCAAACCTGTTATCGGTCGATGATGCCAAGGCGATGACTTTGCCGCGCATGACAGAAATCTTTACAAAGCATCTCAACCCGGGACAGCTGCACTTCATGAAGCTGTTAGGTTTTCACAAGATTAAAATCGAGCGTGCGGAAGGCATGTACTATTACGACCAAAGCGGTCGGGCGATCCTCGACTTCTTTGGAGGATTTGGATCGCTTGCATTCGGCCATAACCATCCGAGGATCGTAGAAGTACGCAAGAAATTTCAAGATGAGAAACGGCAGGAAATTGCGATCGCTTTCATGTCGCAATATGCCAGTGCCCTCGCTCATAATCTGGCAGCATGTTCGCCAGGTGATCTGGATATGGTTTTTCTTGGCTCGTCAGGTTCCGAAGCGATGGAAGCGGCAATCAAAGTTGCCGAGCGGGCTGCGGGCCCAAAGAAGCCTAAAATCGTCTATGCCGAGAACTCATTCCACGGCAAGACCAAGGGAGTCCTGTCAATTACTGACGGTTCGCTTTACCGGGGCGAATTCAAGTTGGTTGATAACGCGATCCGCGTGCCGTTCGGCGACATCAATGCCGTCGAGAATGCATTTAAATCGGATTCCGAGATTGGTGCCATTGTTCTGGAAACGATTCAGGGTGGTGGCGGTATCATTCAGGCTCCGACTGAATATTGGCAAAAACTACGGGCGCTTTGCGATCAATATGGCGTGCTTTGGATTGCCGACGAAGTTCAATGCGGGTTTGGCCGATCCGGCAAATTCTATGCTTTTGAACATGCAGGCGTCGTTCCGGATGTTACTGCATTGGCCAAGTCGCTCGGTGGGGGCAAAGCGGCAGTCGGGGCAATGATCGCCCGGCGCGAAGTCTATATGAAAGCCTATGGCACGCCGAAGACCGCTATGATTCATGCGATGGCCACTTTCGGAGGTATCGGCGAAGCATGTGTAACGTCGATTGAAGCGATAAATATTCTCTATGATGAGCATCTGATCGAAAACTCAGCTGCAATGGGTGACTATCTTCTGGGCAAGCTGGAGCGGCTGAAAGCCAAATATCCGGCTATGATCAAGGACGTCCGCGGCAAGGGCCTTATGGTCGGGCTGGAGTTCCATGACTTTTCTAAAACCGTTCCCGTCATGTTGCGCCCGGTATTGGCGGTGCTTGACGACAAGCTTAAAGGTTCGCTTCCCGGCTTTATTGGAAGTCATCTCTTGCGAGACCACGGCGTGCTGGTTGCCTTCACGGAGTACAACCGCAACGTTGTCCGACTGGAGCCTCCGCTGATCTGTGGCCGTGAGCACGTGGATGAGTTCGTCAAGGCGCTCGACGAGGTTCTTTCACGTGGTATTGTGCGCATCGTGAGGGACTTCGTGAAAGCCCAGGTAAAATAGAACGTTCATACGAGAAAAGCCGGCTCAGTTCGGCTTTTCATTGACTCAATGTTTTGATGCCTGGCCGAAGTAAAAGATCCCAACAATCATTGAGTTTGATGATTGTTCGATCGTCCAGCGCTTTTCCATAGATGTCTTGTAGGTAACGCCGCGCTGTAGTTGTCGGACAAGCTGGTCGTAGCACACCATCAGTGGCGCGAACAGAAGCTTCCACCAAGGGCGTAAGCGTTCCCACTGTGCGGAACGGATCTGCGCCAATTTGAATATATCGCGTGGCATCCCGATTCAATATCCAGGGAAATGGATCGGTGAAATCAAGATTCATCAAGCTATTGAGTCGGATATTGTATGTCGTTTCAAATTGCTTGATGGCTTTGACCGCATGGTCGACCGATAATAGCCAGTACATCTGATAATCAAGTTCGGCATAGAACCGCCAGCTAGGCAATTGCCCTGCATCAGCCAGCTGCTGATACGACGTAACGTTCTGCGTATAATGGTTTTCCAGCAGAAGAGCTCGTTCCATTATATCCGTACGCGTCGAAACCAGCCCCATGGTCCTTAACTCAGATACCGGGGCAGGGATATAATTGGGGGCAACAGCGATAAAACGCAAAGTGCCGTGGAGAACCTTTGTCGTCGTGGGAATTGCTGTCAGAGCGACAAGGCAGTAGACGATCAGGCGATGTCTCTCGGTTAGTGCTGTTGCCTTATAAAGTATTGTCAGCAAGATCGGCCAAAGGAAAATGAACTCTTGGCTGCCGGTGTTTTGGGTCTCAAGAAATGTTCCGGCAACCATGATGACGCCGACCCATAGCCAATCCCGATCAAGAAAGAATGTGCGTCCCTGAAATGCGGTGCTCATGGAATAGTCACGGCGTTCGAGCCAAAACAAACAGAGGATGAGGCTGGTTGCAGCCAGTATGACATCAAGTTTGATCGAGAAGACTGTTAGAAAACGCGAAATCAACAGTCCTTCATTCAAACTGACGAGTGCAATAATATTGGCGATATAGGCCGATACCATACCGTCGTTTAGTTCAAGTCCAGCCAATGCAATCATGAAAACTGCGAGTGCCATAAGCAGATGGCGCAACAGGAATCGACCTGCGAGCACGGCGAAAAGGCCAATCAACCCGCCCGCAAGAAATCCGGTAATCTTGGTGAAGAAAAGCGCGAGCATTGTCAGTGCTGCAATAATGGCTAAGGCGCGGCCTCTTGGCAAAAATATCAGAGCGCTTGTCAGGATATAAAGCAGGAGCGACGTGTGGCGGTTGTAAATGCCAAATCCACTCACGCCCGGGTATGAATGGAAGGTTTGAGTGTTCATGGGGCAGAGCGCAAAGATCAGGAATGGGATAAGAATTACCATCGCTGTCTTGCGATTGTCCTTATTTATAATGGTGGTGACAGCCGCCATCAGAGGTGCGGCAGATATGAGAACGGACCACTGTGCCAGCAATGTCGGCTGACCGCCGGGAAAGAGCGTCTGTAACCAATAAAATTGATAATACTCCAAGGCACCGACGGGGGTTTGAAAATCGACGGCGGGAATTTGACCGAGCTTTAGCCGTTGTGCCGCATCGAGATATATATAAGTGTCCCAATACATGGGGCCGATTGGAATAATGAGCGGTAAGCTCAAAAGGACACAAAGAACAATTAGAACTACCACCAACAAGCTTAGTGGCGAAAGAAGCCATGAAGATCGTTTCTCACTGCCAATTGTTAGATCTGCCATGTACTTACGCTTCAGCTCGTTCACTCATCGGGTTATGATTAGCTGCCAGTTCTCCATATTACGTTAAATTGAGCGTGTGATGCTCATGTCTTTAAGATTAGCCGCTGGCGTTTTACCGTGCGTCGCGGCATGTTTTGGGCATGTCGCAAACAGGCCTTAGCAATCAGGCAACAGAACGGCATAGTGCCGAAATATACCAGATGCCGTTCGAGCCATCGATCGATACCAAAGGATAGTATACAATGAAAACTGAGGCGCGTGTTGTCGTTATCGGCGGTGGTGTGGTGGGTGTCTCAACACTTTATCACCTGGCCAAAAAGGGTTGGAGCGACGTTGTTCTGATCGAACGGAAAGAGCTGACTTCTGGTTCCACTTGGCATGCTGCTGGCTTGTTGCCATTGTTCAATATGAGCTATTCGGTTGGCCAGATTCACAAATACTCAGTGAAATTTTATCAGGAATTAGAGAAAGAAACCGGCATGAATGTCGGTTTTACCAATTGTAGCAATATTCGCCTTGCCCGCACCAAGGATCGTTGGGACGAGTATATGTATTATGCCGGTGTTGCTGAGACGATCGGTGTGCCGGTGAAACTGCTTACTCCTGAGCAGATCAAGGAGATTTGGCCTCTTGCGGAAATGGACGGAATTCTCGGCGCGATTCAGCACCCGGAAGATGGATACATTCAGCCAGCGGATCTGACGCAAGCACTTGCCAAAGGTGCACGCGACCGTGGCGCAACGATCTACCGTTATACGACTGTGCTCGGCATTGAGCAGTTGCCGTCGGATAAATGGCTGGTGAAGACAGATAAGGGCGACATCACCGCGGATCATGTTGTTTCTGCGACCGGCAATTTTGCGCGCAAGACCGGTAAAATGGTTGGGCTCGACGTGCCAGTAATTCCGGTTGAACACCAATACATTGTCACAGAACCCCATCCCGCTATTGTTGAGCGCAAGGCACAAGGTTTGCCGGAGATGGGCGTTCTAC
Source organism: Phyllobacterium sp. K27 (assembly GCF_054796155.1). NCBI lineage: Bacteria > Pseudomonadati > Pseudomonadota > Alphaproteobacteria > Hyphomicrobiales > Phyllobacteriaceae > Phyllobacterium > Phyllobacterium sp. K27. The sequence continues at coordinate 1,762,676 of NZ_CM139240.1, forward strand.
GTGAAAGTGACAGCTCCTGGTACATGCGCGAAGAAAATGGCGGTCTGCTGCTGGGGCCATATGAGCGCGGCGCTCCGGTATGTTATGTTGATGGGCCCTCCGATGGTAGCGAGTACGAATTATTTCAGGAAGATCTGGACAGACTCGAACCCTACATCGAAACAGCGATTGCACGCGTCCCTGCTTTTGGCGAAGTGGGTATCAAGAAGGTCTATAATGGCGCTATTGCTTATACGCCGGATGGCTCGCCCATTATTGGACCTGCACCACGCCTGAAGAATTTCTGGCTCAATGAGGGCCATTCTTTCGGCGTGACTGCGGCTGGTGGTGCTGGTTGGCAATTGGCAGAGTGGATTGTCGAAGGTGAACCGTCGATCGACATGATGGGTGTCGATCCAAGACGCTTTGGTCCTTATGCGACTGAGGGCTACCTTAAAGAAAAGAACGAAGAGGCCTATGCAGAAGTCTTTTCGGTTCATTATCCAGATGAAGAACGCGGTGCAGCGCGCCCCTTGAAGCGCTCGCCCACTTATGAACGCCAGAAGGAGTTGGGGGCAGTGTTCGGTACCGTCTATGGCTGGGAACGCGCCAACTGGTTTGCACCAAAAGACTACGAGCTTGATGTCGCAAAGCTGGACAAGCCCGATGTCCTGATGAATCATAATCATCCCAAGCCCGTAGATGGCAAAGTAAAGGAATTGTGGTCATTCCGCCGTTCCAATTATTTCGAACATGTCGGCCACGAGATTAAAAATGTGACCAACAATGTTGGCCTGCTTGATATGTCAGCGTTCGCCAAGATTGAGGTGTCTGGCCCAAATGCACGCCAATGGCTTGATTCAATTCTGGCCAATCGCATTCCCAAGAAACAGGGGCGCATTGCACTTTGCCATCTTCTAACAAAACAGGGCGGTGTCCGCTCCGAGTTCACTGTCTATGAGTGGATACCCGGCAAATTCTATTTGGTCTCTGCTGGCGCTTATGAGAATCACGATCATGATTATCTCTACAAGCTGTTGCCGGCCGACGGCTCTGTATCACTGCGTCCTCTCACATCCGCCTATGGGGTTTTAGTTCTCGCTGGACCAAACAGCCGCAAGGTTCTGCAAAAGCTGACACGTGCCGATCTTTCCAATGAGGCATTCCCTTGGCTGTCGGGTAAAGAAATAAGTGTCGGCACTGCTACGGCCCATGCCTTGCGCGTTAATTTCGTTGGGGAACTCGGTTGGGAGTTGCATCACCCGATTGAACAACAAAGTGCTATCTACGAAATGCTGCTTGAAGCTGGTGCAGAGTTCGGCATCAAGCCGTTTGGCATCCGCGCAATGACTGCAATGGCCGTAGAAAAGTCCTATCGTCTCATTCCACGCGAATTATCCATTGAATACAATGCTTTTGAAAGTGGCCTTGATCGGTTTGTTCATCCAAACAAGGGTGATTTCATTGGTCGTGATGCTGTCGTGAAGGCACGTGAAGACGGCTTGAAATGGAACTTCGTTACACTTGAAGTGCATGTTCCTGGTGTATCTGATGTAGATGCAAAGGGCAGTGAGCCAATTTATTCCAAAGGCGAGCTTGTTGGACGTGCGACTCACGGTACTTACGGTTGGCGCTTGGGCAAGAGCCTCGCCCTTGGTATGGTTAAGCCGGAATATTCAGCTTTGGGTACAGAACTTGAGATCAAGATTCTTGGCAAGACTCACAAGGCCACAGTGATACCGGAATCACCGTTCGATACAGAGAATGAACGGTTGAAAGCCTAATGCCTCGCTGAGAGATCTAAAATGGCGCCCATTGGGCGCCATTTTCTTTTGTGTTCATTCAACTGCGCGTGAACAGATGCAAACCCGCTTTGCGTTATTCTATTTTGCGGTACACTTTCCATATGTCATCGCAAAAGAAAACTCTCGGCGGTTTTCTGATACTGGCGGCGCTCTCGGCCAGTTCCTTGGCGCGCTCACAATCCAACGAAATTGATGTGGATGTAGAGCTTGTCCTTGCTGTTGACGCATCGCGCTCCATGCAGGGCTTTGAGCAAAAGATTCAGAGAGATGGTTATGTTGCGGCTCTTCGGCAAAATGACGTGATCCGAGCCATTGAAGAGGGTGTTCACGGTAAGGTTGCCATAACATACGTCGAATGGGCTGGTTCGACGGCGCAGCGGGTCATTGTACCCTGGATGGTCGTGGACAGTGCAGAAACAGCGGAAAAATTTACATCCTTGCTGGCGGGACCTATTCCAACGACGCTGAGCAGAACGTCCATTTCAGGCGCCATCGACTTTGGTGTCGCCCTTTTTGATGGCAACGGATTTAAAGGCTTGCGCCGTGTCATTGATGTTTCAGGAGATGGTGCAAACAACAACGGACGTCCAGTACGTGACGCCAGGGATCAGGCCACTGCAAAGGGCGTAACGATAAATGGACTCCCACTTATGACGCGTGGCGACTTCTACTCTGACTGGGCGGTGCAAGATCTGGACGTTTATTACACCAATTGTGTCATTGGCGGGCCGGGAGCTTTCATGATTCCAGTCAATTCATGGGATCAATTCCCTGAAGCAGTTAGGCGCAAGCTTGTTCTTGAACTGGCGGGGAATGCATCCGACGCACATGAAGTGAATTATCATACATCAGGTACGCCACCCGTTTGGCTTACGCAAAACAAACAGGACTACGACTGCCAGTCCGGAGAGAGAATATGGCAGAGACGCATGCAGGATTGGGAAGCCCGCTGAGCCGAGGGCTCATGCTGCCATAAGCTGCTTGCGATCCGCGCGCTCCTGTTGCGGCGAGCGCCCGTATAGTTCGCGATAGCATTTCGAGAAATGCGAGGCAGAAACAAATCCGCAAGCTACAGCGACCTCAACGATAGGCAGCGACGATTGGATCAGCAGATGCCGCGCACGATCAAGCCGAATCTCAAGATAGTAGCGGGCAGGCGATCGTCCCATTTCCTGACGAAACAGCCGCTCGATCTGGCGGCGTGACAGACCGACATGGTCGGCAATTTCAATCAATGAAAGGGGCTCGGAAAGTCGAGCTTCCATCAACTCGATAATGGTAAGTACTTTTGAATTTTGTACACCAAGACGTGCACGCAGGGGTAGACGTTGGCGGTCATGCGGGCTGCGGACACGATCAGTTAGTGCCTGCTCGCAAACGCGGTTAACGATGTTATCGCCAAAATCATCGCCGATAAGTTTGAGCATCATATCGAGTGCGGCAGTACCCCCGGCACAGGTGTAGATGTTACCGTCGACCTCAAAGAGATCGGCATAGACATCAGCTTTAGGAAAGGCTTCTGCAAAGCCGGGCAGATTCTCCCAGTGAATGGCGCAGCGCTTGCCTGAGAGCAGGCCGGCAGCAGCCAGTATATGCGCACCTGTACAAAGTCCGCCGACCGCTACACCGCGGTTGAATTCTTCTCGAAGCCAGGCAAAGACAGACTTGTTCTGGAATTTTTCAACATGGACGCCGGAACAAACGAACACCATTGATGGGCGATCTTCGCCAGTCAAATAACGCCTCTCGTCCTCAAGCGAGGAATTGGCGGCGCATTCAACACCATTGGATGCTATTACTGGCTTTGCATCCACCGATGCAAGACGCCAACGGTACGCTTCATAACCCAACATACGATTGGCAATACGCAAGGGCTCAATAGCAGTCGCAAATGCGATCATCGAGAAACTCGGGACAAGAAAAAATACGAAAGAGCGCTTGGTAAGACCGACTTGATCCATGTTGACCTATGTTCCCGTATCTGGCTTTAAGGCCATGTCGCAGCTGAAGCAGCTTGTTCAGACGGCGGGCGTGGTCTCTAGAGCTTTTTTAAGATACAACCATAGAATTATTCTAAATGGAAGCGGTTCTCCCTGTGTCGCAAAAGCGCAGATGTCACTAATATTTAAGGGAGCAGATAGTTTGTTATCTGCTCCCTTTTTCAGGTCGACTAGGCATTTAATTTGACCGGCGTTTCATTTCATTGCATTCCTGCACTTGGCGCTCATAAAGGTCGGGCCAGCCAATATCTTCCCGAATACCTTCAGGTAGTGAATCGAGTGCACTTTCCGTAGCGTGAAACCTGCGGTTGCGAACAATTGAATCCCGTAGGTTCAAAACCGCTCGAGCCAAACCATGTGCTCGCTCGCTGAAGGAAGCCGTAATACGCTCCGAGAAACCGATCTCTCTTTTGCCATAGCTGTCGTCGCAAATACTCATGTTCTTTCTCCTTATGAAAAAGAAAGGTGCTTTCATGCTTCCCTTTCGATGTCTTGACTATTGCTGTTATTTGATGTTCAATCAAACGAAATTAGCTAATGGTGTAATTAAGAAAAATTGATCTGAGAGGTAGCGACATGTCAGCACCGATGCATCACCCAATCCCAATCCTGGATCTGGACGTATTGCGCACATTTGCAATGATTGCCGAAACTGGCAGTTTTTCCAGCGCGGCTAATGCAGTCTTTCGAACGCCATCTGCAGTTTCTATGCAGATCAAGAAGTTGGAAGAGGTTCTCGGTCATGTGCTTTTGGAGCGCGATGCGCGTTCAGTGAAACTAACGCCCAGCGGCGAGATATTATTGGGTTATGCCAAGCGTATGCTCTCACTTAACCGAGAGACAGTTGCCAAATTCATCGCTCCTACAGTTTCCGGCGTTGTACGGCTTGGGGCACCTGATGATGTGGGTGAAAGGGTGCTTCCATTTGTTCTCAAGCGGTTTGCCGAGTCGCACCCGGATGTGACAGTTGATGTGGTAATCGACCAGAGCAATAGTTTGCGGAAACGTCTCGACGAGCAGCGTCTCGACGTGACTCTGGTGAATGTCAATGAAACATTGGCGAAGCTTGATGAAATCGAAGTCTTGATGACCGAAAAGATTATCTGGGCTGGTGCCAAATGCGGTAATGCTCATGAGCGCAATCCGCTACCATTGTCGATGTGGGAGGAGGGCTGTATCTGGCGTGCCAATGCCATTGAGGCATTGGAGAGTATGGGGCGTGACTACCGCGTCGCCTATATGAGTGCCCATACGATGGGGCAGCGCGCAGCCATTGTTGCCGATCTTGCGGTCGCACCGTTCTCCAAGTTCTTACTGGACGATAATATGGTCCAACTCGGACCGGAGCACGGATTGCCGGAGCTTGGGGAGTCAAAGCTCGGTATGCTCGTTGCCAAGAATGCTGGCGCCCATATCAAAGCTGTTGCTCAGCATCTTCGCGTCTACTTCGAAGGTTACGAGCGTACGGGCAAGCTTACCTGTTAAGGCAGTAGTCTTTCAATGCCTTGACAAGATCCGGGCAAGTCTGTTTTTGCGAGGCGTTTTCAAATCCAAGCCGCCTTGCTGATTCATTGATAACTGGCGAGGAAACCGAGCAGGAGGAATGAATCTCCGAGAACGGAATGCGATCAAGCAGCATCCCGACATTGCCGATATTAACACCTGATCCGGGCATGATACTTATCCGCCCATTGGCAAGTTCAAACGTCTGTTGCAAATCATTAAGGCCATCGGGCGAGGTAAGCGCGCGTCCGGAGGTGAGTATCCTCTCGAATCCAAGTTCGACGGCCATGTCGATAGCGTCTGCAAGGTCAGGTACGAGATCGAATGCACGATGCAATGTAACGCCCAGTCCACTGCATTGCTGGATCAACCGTTCAAGCGTCCTGTGATCCAACTCCCCGCTGGTCAGATTTGCACCAAAAACCACGCCAGCAAGGCCGTTCGCCCGAGCAGTGTCGATTTCGCGAAGCATCGCATCAATGTCAGCTTCATTGAATACAAAATTGCCCGACCGAGGCCGGATCATCGCATAGACAGGTATTGGTGAGGCGGTGGCTTGTCCGATCAGACCCGGTGTTGGCGTCAAGCCACCAAGATCAAGTGCTGAACAAAGCTCTACACGATCAGCGCCACCTTCAATTGCAGCTGCCAATCCTTCAGGGGCGTCCACGCAAACTTCAAGCAAAACAGTCATGTAGGAAGTTCCATTAATCCCAGAACTCCAGCGCCGATCAAGCCAGGTTCAATCTTAAGTTCTGCCGGTATCACCAGCGGCTTGTCACTGCGCCTCAAGATACGCGCACGTACTGCTTGGTCCAGTCGGCTGATCAGGGCGTGAGAATTAGCAAGTCCTCCGCCGACGGGCACAATTGAAGCTCCGACTATATTGATAGTCATTGCCAATGGCCCGCTGACGACATCTATGTAAACATCAATCGTTCGCGCTGCTGGCTCATCTCCAGCATTCCAGGCCGCGATAATCTCTGTACTTGCCAGTGATGTACCGTGAATATGTGCATGGAGCCGCTCCATGCCGCGAGCTGCTCCCACTGTATCAACACAACCGACCTGACCACAACCGCACGCATAGCGAGGGACAGAAACAGGTGGATTTCCTGCAAGTGTAGCCGAAACAGGACCATGACCCCATTCCCCGGCAAAACCACCAGCTCCCTCATGAATTTTGCCATTTATGACCAATCCACCGCCGACACCCGTTCCCAAAATGACACCAAAGACGATGCGATGGCCGCAGCCAGCGCCGACGACAGCTTCAGATAGAGCGAAACAGTCGGCGTCGTTAGCCACGAGAACAGGCCGTTGCAGTTTCTCGCTAAGGTCGGCAACCAAGCAACGACCATGTATGCACGGAATGTTGGCGCAGGTGATTACGCCAGTATCCGAATCGACAACACCCGCAATTGATATAGCAATCAGTTGGGAGGGGTCGGCACCACCATCCGCTGCAATTCGTTCTATTGTCGAAGCAAACAGATTGAAATCGTGCAGTGGAGTTGGAACCTTGGGTAGCGGTCGAACATCCTCAGGCGAATAAGCTATCGCGCCCTTGATAGCTGATCCACCGATATCAAAACAGGCTATCATGGGGGCAATTTCCAGAATCAATCATCTTGGTTGTTTGATAGCGGAAATTGTTAAAGTAGCAAAATTTGCTCTAATCGCGTGAACGACGGGCAGCGCGATCCTCGCGTGAACGACGGCGCGGTGTGGCGTCGCCCGCAACGCCATCCTCGCTGACGTTTTTGCGTGGGGGCAAGGTAATAGTCTTAGACAGTTTCGGAAATGGGTCTACCTTATTAGGCATCGCCATTGCATAGACGAAATGTTCTTGAAATTTTGGTTCGAGAGCAGTTTCAATTTTCTCGATGCGGGTAACGGTGTCTTCAATTTCGCGGCGATAATTGCGGTTGAGTAAGGCCATCCGTGCACCAGTACCTGCAGCGTTGCCGACCGCCTGAACCTTATCCAATTCGCAATCGGGGATAAGGCCGAGAACCATAGCGTATTTTGGATCGATAAAAGAACCGAAGGCGCCGGCAAACCTGATCTGATCAACGTGATCGATGCCCAGCTTGTCCATAAGCAACTTAACTCCAGCGTAAAGCGCCGCTTTTGCCAGCTGAATGGCCCTGACATCTGTCTGGGTGATGGTGATCGTCGGCGCGCCTTCACGCAGAAGATAGGAAAATGTCCGGCCAGTCGCCTTAACACGTGGCGACTTGGTAACAAGGCTACCGTCAATCACGCCATCTTCAGAGATTATTCCGGAAAGATACATTTCCGCGACGACTTCAATGATAGCAGAGCCGCAAATACCGGTAATACCACTGGCCTTCACAGCCTCATCAAACCCCGGTTCGTCCGACCACTGCTCTGTGCCAATCACGCGGAAACGTGGTTCTAAAGTTATGGGGTCTATGCGAACGCGTTCAATGGCGCCGGGTGCCGCTCGCTGGCCACCTGAAATTTCTGCGCCTTCAAATGCCGGACCTGTGGGTGAGGAGGCAGCCACCGTACGATGACGATTGCCCAGAACGATTTCGGCATTGGTCCCCACATCCACGAGCAACATCATCTCATCCTGACGATGAGGGCCTTCCGCCAGCGTTGCCGCTGCAGCGTCGGCTCCAACATGCCCGGCGATGCATGGCAGCATATAAACGCGCGTGCCGGGATTCATCGGGAGCCCAATATCAGATGATTTGAGGTGCACTGCGCCTGAAACGGCAAGCGCAAAAGGTGCTCCACCAAGTTCGGTCGGATCAATGCCCAGGAAAAGATGATGCATGATAGGATTGCCAACGAAAACAGCGTCGAGAATATCTTCGCGCGCAACGTCACCTTCAGCGCATACTCTGTCGATCAATTCGTTAATTGCTGTCCGAACCGCCGTTGTCATGCCTTCACGCCCATCGGGATTCATCATGACATAAGAGACCCGGCTCATCAGGTCCTCGCCGAAGCGAATTTGCGGGTTGGATGTCCCGGCGGACGCTATTGTGCGGACCGACAAAAGCGACGAAAGATGCATGGCTATCGTCGTCGAGCCGATATCGCATGCGATGCCATAAGCTTCATTCTTGAGCCCGGGCCAAAGGCCAATCATGGTCGGACGTGATGTCTCCTCATCGTGGTGTATGGCGGCTGTAACGCCCCATTTCCCTTTACGCAGTATCTTCTGCACATCGCCTAGAAGATAGGTGTCGACATCAATATCGTGAAAGCCCCATTCTTTTTCGAGAGCTATTTTTAACCGATCCAGATCACCGAGCGGTTTATGCATGTCAGGCTGTTCAACCTCGACATAGCACATGCGGATAGCGGGATTGCGCTCGATAACACGCGTATCGACGTCTTTGCGCACAACCTGCGCATTGACCTGTACGTCTTGTGGAACATCAACGACTAGGTCGCCAAGGATCGTGGCAGAACATGAAAGTCGGCGACCTTGTTTCAGATCACGCTTTTCCGCGTATCTTTGTTCTTTGGTCCCAAACTCCGAAATATGATCGTTGGAGGAGGTAATGCCATGTTTGGCAAAGTGACCTTCCTGCACCTCAACCTGGCAGCGGCCGCAGATGCCGCGACCGCCGCAAACGCTTTCCACATAAACGCCGAGACTGCGGGCGGCATCAAGAATCGGAGTGCCGATTGCAAAACGACCACGCTTTCCTGAAGGCATGAAAAGCACAAGCGCTTCCTTGGCCGAGCTTTCAGGTGTTTTAACGGGTGCGTTCAAGATCGGTACTCCAAAACTTATAGGGGTAGAGACGAAGTGTCGCCTCTACCGATCTATGCCGAACCCAGCGTCTGATGCAAATGCCTAACTTGCGACGCCGCGTCGCGCATCTCGTCCACCACGGCGGCGACCGCCACCGGCTGAATCGGCAGGGACAGATACCGAAGCTGTTGCGCCGGGTGCCGCTGGCTGGTGGTCTCGGTATTTTTTGATCCAATAGGTGCAATTTGCATCGGTGCCATTGAGAACATTGGCAGCGTGGACCGCTTCCATTTCTTGCGGACGGCATGGATTCATAATGGCCGACGTCATGCCAGCGCCAATAACCATTGGAATGAAACCGGCGTTGATTCCGTGGCGATGCGGCAGGCCGAATGAAATATTTGACAGACCGCAAGTCGTGTTGACCTTTAATTCCTCACGCAGGCGGCGAAGCAGGGCGAATACCTGACGTCCTGCATCGCCAAGTGCTCCGATCGGCATGACCAGCGGATCAACAACGATGTCGTGAGCCGGAATGCCGAAATCGGCGGCACGTTGAACGATCTTCTTGGCAACTGCAAACCGCACGTCCGGATCCATGGAAATGCCAGTCTCATCATTCGAAATGGCGACGACCGGAACATTGTACTTTTTGATAAGCGGAAGAATTGCTTCAAGCTTTTCCTCTTCACCGGTTACTGAATTCACCAGCGGACGACCCTTGGCAACGCGCAGTGCAGCTTCGATAGCTGCAGTAACCGAACTGTCGATGGAAAGTGGCACATCAACCAGCCCCTGCACGATCTCAAGTGTCTTGACCAGAAGATCAGGCTCTGTGGCGTTTGGATCGACCGCGGTTACTCCGGCATTCACGTCCAACATGGTTGCGCCAGCGGCCACCTGTTCCAGTGCATCCTTGATAACAGTGTCGAAATTCCCGGCTACCATTTCAGCGGCAAGTTTCTTGCGCCCGGTGGGGTTGATCCGTTCACCGATCACGCAGAAGGGCTGGTCGAAACCGATGATGATTTCTCTGGTCGCCGAGGCAACGATCGTACGGGTCATGCAGAAATCCTTAATTGGCGGCTGAGTTGACTGCTAGGTATGGGGTGCTGCTCAAGTTCCATGAACCACGATCAACCAGCCATTCGGAGGACTTCTTCAGGCCACCAAACGGGAAGATATGTATCTGCTTGATCGCCGATGCCGGATTAGCGATCGCGTGCTGCTCGATCGGCCCAACAACACCTTCGGGAGAATGGCTTGTTGCGAGTGCAGTTAGCGAAAGCGCATTCTTCTTCAAGAAGCTGATTGAATTACCAACGCCGCACATCGCAGCATATTTGATCAGTGTCGTGATTTTTGCAGGGCCTGCAACACCCAAATGCACTGGCAAATCTACACCATGCTCCCGCAGCGATTCCGAATAACGGATAAAGCGATCAGCATCAAAACCGAACTGGGTGACCACCCGGATGCGAGCCCCAGTGCGTTCGCCAAAATTCTTCTTCAGGCGCAGCGCCTCTAAAGCAACAGCTTCGGAAAACTCAGGGCTTCCTTCCGGATGACCGGCAACACCCATTTCTGTAATGCCATATTTATCGAAGAAACCGGTTTCAAGCACCTGCATTGTCGAAGAGAATTCACCTGCCTGTCGTTCAAGGCCGCCACCGATGACCAGGACATCCGTAACGCCTGCTTCCTGCGTGGCCCGTTGAATACGGGTTTCCAAAGCAGCCTTTGTTGATAGGCGGCGCGAGGCGAAATGCGGAACGGGCTTATATCCGAGGTCATGGATGCGCTTTGCAGCCGCTGTGAGCGTATCAACGCTATCGCTGCCCATATCGGTGATATAGACACGCGTTCCAGCTGGGAAAAGACCTGGAAGATCTTGGGATTCTATAGCCTGGCGCGCTGCGACTTCGATTGATGCTGCGATTTTCGTCATTGGCTTCGCTCTCAACTCATGAATTGTCATGTCCACCTGCCTTTACAAGCGCCACAAGGCGTTTCCGGTCATACTCATTATCAATGCGGGCGAGGGCTACATCAGCCTCAGTTTCAAGATCATCACTAACAGGCACTGGTGTGCCGCGACGCCATTCTGCCAGATAGGCGTCAGAATCTTTTGCACCTATACGCATGGCGCACATATCAATGGCTTCAGTAAAACGAATGGGAAGCTCACGCTTTGCTGCCTGACGCCCCTTTTTGACGGTTACCTGGGCAGGAATATCCCGCCAATAAACGACAATGAGATCAGCCATGCGATAGGTCCTCCGACGAGGACCGTTTTGCCGGAAAATAATAGGTTGAGCTAGCTATCTGACGACGCTCGGGCACTCAAATGCGACGTGGCGTCGTAGTGCTTTTGCGACAGACCCTTCAAATGGGCCAAAAACTGGCAGCATAGGTAATAACGCTGGCGGCAACAAAGGCGAAACCGGCAACGATACCGATAGAGACAACACCTATTGTAAGACCTGCAAATAATAAACGACCGTCGCGCTCACACAAAGCAATGCCAATAATGGCAGTTGCAAGAGCCGGGAGCCAATTTGAAAGCGGCATCGGCAACACGACTGACATGCCAAGAATGGTAGTAAAGGCACCGAGCAAGCGATCGCCTTGTTTCCGACCAAACGGCCAGTTGCGTGGTTTTATGAAGCGTTCCAGCCATTGCAGCTTGGGGACGATTTTATCGGAAACCTGCCTGAAACGTTCGGGCGAAATTGACTTTGAGCGCAAAAAGGACGGCAGCCAGACTGAATCTCGCCCCATAACCATCTGAATCGACACAAGCACAAGTGGAATGCCGGTCACCATCCCGGTCCCCGGGGGGAGTGGCAGCAGGTTCAAGATTGCAAAGAATGTTAAGAGCGCAGCGAAACTGCGATCCGTAAATGCATCCTCAAGTTCGGTGAATGAAACAGGAGTGGTAACGGAAAGAGATAAATCCTTGAAGACCTGCGAGAGGGACCGCGGATAGTTGTCCTCTTGAAGACCTTCGATCGTGTCTTCAGGGTCTGGTTTATGGTTTGCTTGAGTAGCGGTCATGTTCTCGTCTTGCTTGTGCTTTCGACGCATATGGCGTGAGCTTAGTGACATTGCAATGACGAAAGGACCTTAACGTTTCAATTCCAGAACATCCAAAAGCGATTCGCGCGCCGGCGCTGGGAACTCAATTCGAAAGGAGTCCTTGGACATTCGGTATGCGTAACCTACCTCGTCAGTATCAGCACCAGAACCATATTTTTTCGGCTTTTCGCCAGCAATATAGCCACTTCCCAAATAGATCAGGCGTGTATCACTATCCGTGAAGAAGCGACCTTTCGTGCGCTGCGAACCACTCGTCTTTTCCAGTGTCCAACCAGAACCGTCATCGGTGACACGGCATTTAAACCAGCTGTAGATCACGAGCGGCGTCGTCTTTCCGAGCTTTGTTGTGCGGCACTGCCAATTGCCGGTCATGTCGAAATCTTCGCTGAATCTGAGGGGCGATGCAGCGAAAATATCATTGAGTTTGGCTATATCCGTTGGCTCTCCGCCTTTTCTTGCTTCGTCGAGTGCCTGCGCTTTGGTTGTTTCATAAGATTCGAGACGAGCCTTGTCTGGAACGGTGATGATTTTGTTGATTGTCCCGTCGGCAAAAGCAGAACTTGCGACGCAGATCAAGAAGGCCGTCAGAATGGGAAATCGCATGTGAAATTTCCTGTTGGGATTACAAGATAGAGACGATTTGAATTGGCCACATTATGGCAAAGAGAAGCCGTTCAGTGATTAGCCGCTGCTCTCAGCGCAGGCACAAGGTCGCCATAGCCGGTCAGCCGACGCTCATAAGCCAAACCTAAAAACGCTGCAGCTTTTTCAGCCTTCTTACTCAGTTCCGGATTGTCTGTCTGTGCCATATAGATCATCTTTTTGTAATTGCCGAAATAAATATCGCGCAATTCCGGATGGCGGTCCAATCCCAAAGGTTTGACCATGAAGGCTTCAAAATGGCGGGCAAGAAAATCTGTCATGAAAAATGATGTCATGTCATCATCCCATTGTGCAGCAAAGAGATCGTTACCGGCATAGAACGAAAAGCAGTGAGGACCTGCAATTCGTTCTACACCGTGCTTTTCACACACACGGTCCAGCGCCCCGCCAGTTCCGCAGTCAGCATAACCAATGAAGATGTTTGTTATGCCTTCAGCTTTGGCTTTTTGAATGGCTTGATCAACAGACGGCGCAATCTTGTCTGGGTAGTGATGAAACTCCGCTGGCAGGCATGTCAGCTGCAAATGGTCCAAGCCAAACTGTTCGCAAACAGCCAGAATTTCGCGTGCAATCATGCCGCAAGCGATGACCCTTACAGGCTCAGGTTGAATCTTGTGGTTTCGACTAACATTCATGGAACCGATGTTGCTCCATCGCGTTATGGGAACGTTGAATTTAATTTATCAGAACGGGAGACATTTCCATGAAACTATCACACCTTGCTCCGATTGCAGCTATTCTTGCTGTTATAACATTGGCGGGGTGCGCAAATACCATTCGTGGTGTGGGTGCCGATGCCGCAAATACTGTGAATGCAACCCAAAGCGCAGGCCACCGAGTTGCAAATTCTGCTCAATAATTGAAGCGCCAATGTGGCGCTCTCTCCCAATTGCTTAATAACGAGCGGCTGCATCCTTATGCGGCCGTTTTCCCGTTCAGGCGCCAGATATTTGGTTGTGTTTGCGCTTCATGAACGACTTTGCAGTTTCAACAGCCACAGCCGCATCACGGCAATAAGCATCCGCGCCGACAGCCTTGCCGAACTCTTCATTAAGCGGAGCGCCGCCAACGAGTACCACATAATCGTCCCGAATACCTTTTTCCTTCATCGTGTCGATAACGACCTTCATATAGGGCATTGTCGTGGTCAAAAGTGCCGACATGCCAAGGATATCAGGTTTGTGCTCTTCAATGGCTGCCAGGTAATTCTCAACCGGATTATTGATGCCCAGATCGATTACATCAAATCCTGCACCTTCCATCATCATGCCAACGAGATTCTTACCGATGTCATGAATGTCACCCTTAACAGTGCCGATTACCAACTTGCCCTGCTTGGGAGCGCCGGTTGCAGCAAGGAGAGGGCGCAGGATGAACATTCCCGCTTTCATTGCATTGGCTGACAGCAGCACTTCCGGAACAAAAAGAATACCATCGCGGAAATCTTCGCCAACGATGCGCATTCCTTCCACCAGCGCCTCGGTCAGAACCCTGTAAGGTACCCAGCCGCGTTCCAGCAGAATATTGGTGCCTTCCTCGATCTCTTCCTTGAGGCCGTCATACAGATCATCGTGCATTTGCTCGACGAGTTCTTCGTCTGAAAGCTCCGAAAGAATGATTTCATCGTCGGCCATTTCTATGCTTCCTTTCGCGCCTCATGCAGATGTCAATAAGGGTTCTGGCGTTTCTCTATCATATCGGGCAAGTTGCTGAAAACACATTGCTTAAATGCGACCTCGTAAATGACGAAAACGACTGTTGGTTGTCTCCGATGCGCCACCGGGTGCCGCACACGGGAACGCTCTTGCGAGTTGTGCCGTTAGGATTTGGTCTGTTGAAGAAAAAGCCTGCGCTCGCGAAGCGCCGAGGAGATAAGAAAATGAGTGAGGATACGTCAGTTGATGTTTCCGCCGAGGCGGAAGCAGGCAGTGGTGGTCGCCGCGGTCGTGGCGCCGGGGCTGGAGCTGCTGCACGGCGTGCGGCGCGGTCTGGCGGTGGACCTGGCAAATCGCTGACTTATATTACCCGCAAGATAAATACCTATGAGGTCTTGGACGAGGAAGGCTTGGCAATCATTGAAGCCAATGCTGACACGGTGCTCGAAGAGATCGGTATTGAGTTTCGCGATGATGCAGAGGCTTTGGCTCTATGGAAAGAGGCTGGTGCTGATGTAAAAGGAGAGCGGGTCCATTTTCCGAAAGGGCTGCCGCGCTCACTTTTAAAAACAGCGCCTTCAGTTTATACGCAAAATGCGCGCAACCCGGAGCGGTCGGTCCAGATTGGCGGAAAAGCGACGGTTTTCGCACCAGTATATGGCCCGCCCTTCGTCCGTGATCTTGATGGCAATCGCCGTTATGCGACGATCGCGGACTTCCAGAACTTCGTGAAACTCGCTTATATGGCCCCCTCGATCCATCATTCGGGCGGTACGGTCTGTGAGCCAGTGGACGTGCCTGTAAACAAGCGTCATCTTGATATGATCTATGCTCATATCAAATATTCAGACAAACCATTTATGGGATCTGTCACTGCACCTGAGCGGGCTGAAGATACAATTTCCATGTGCAAACTTGTGTTCGGCGAAGACTATCTTGACCAGAATACAGTGCTAACCAGTCTTATCAACGCCAATTCACCGATGGTTTTTGATGAGACCATGTTGGGCGCATTGAAAGTCTATGCACGCAACAATCAGGCCTGCATCGTCACACCATTCATTCTTGCTGGCGCGATGAGCCCGGTTACTGTGGCTGGTACATTGACTCAGGTTCTGGCGGAGGTTTTGGCTGGCGCATCGTTCACACAGCTGATCCGCCCTGGTGCGCCGGTTATTTTTGGCACCTTTGCGTCATCAATATCCATGCAATCAGGTGCTCCAACTTTCGGGACGCCAGAACCATCGCTGGTGTCATATGGCGCTGCACAACTCGCACGCCGACTTGGATTGCCATTCCGTACGGGTGGTTCGCTTTGCGCGTCAAAGGTTTCCGACGCCCAAGCGGCCTACGAAAGTGCAAACACGCTGAACTCAACGCTTCTGGCTGGTACAAATTTTGTGCTGCATTCCGCTGGGTGGCTCGAAGGTGGATTAGTATCCTCTTACGAGAAATTCATGATGGATATTGATCAGCTCGGCATGGCTCAGAAGATCGCGGAGGGGGTTGATCTTTCAGAGAATGGCCAAGCCATGGATGCTATCCGGCAGGTGGGACCTGGCAGTCATTATTTAGGCTGTGATCATACACAGGCCAACTTCCAGACCGCTTTCTATCGTTCGAACATTGCCGACAACAATTCCTATGAGCAATGGCTTGCAGAAGGCGAGAAGCGTGCTGATCAGCGCGCCAATGAGCTTGCCCGCCGTTGGCTGGAAACATATGAGGCACCTCATCTTGATCCGGCAATCGATGAATCGCTGAAAGAGTTTATTGCCAAGAAGAAGGCATCAATGCCCGACGCATTCACCTGAAAGAAGCCCGAAGACGGCCGGGCTAAAGTGGCCGATCTGATCCATAAGGATGTGTGGACCACCGGGTGAAGGGGTAAGTGTCCGACCATGAGTGCTAACTCAATGTTGGATCGTGTTGCTGCAGGATTGAGGCCTTATGGTCTCGTTCCGCGCGGTAGCTTTATGTTTGACACGAGCATTTCCGCGCCGGATCTTGTTGGCAATGACAATTTCAAAAGCGTAATAATGGTCGGGCATTTTGGTTCGACCATGTGGCCGCATTTTAGTCAATGGCTACGGTCCAGACCGAACGTAACTGATCCGCTGGATACTTGGTCCAAAGAAGTGCTGAATAATATCGCCAAGCAAGTCGGAGCTGTTGCAGTTTTCCCTTCCGATCAGCCTTATCAACCGTTCCAGCAGTGGGCCAAGCACGCTGAAGGCCTGTCTGCTTCTCCCCTTGGGCTCCTAATCCATTCCCGATATGGGCTTTGGCACGCATTTAGGGGTGCATTGCTATTCGATTACGAAGTTGAGCTTTCGCAACAAGCTCCAGCCGTTCATCCTTGCGAAACCTGTCTAGGCAAGCCTTGCCTGTCAGCGTGTCCCGTCGATGCTTTTGAGGGGGCTGGTTTCGCGGTAGATCGTTGTCGAGGTTGCCTTTCGAACAATGGATACGAATGTATGAGCAATGGATGTAAAGCGAGGTTGGCATGCCCTGTCGGGCAAGAGCATGCTTATGTATCAGATCAGCAGCGCTTTCACATGTCTGCCTTCGCGTAGCGATTAACCGCGCCGTCCACGCCGCTCGCGTTTCGGCGTATTGTCCGCATGGGCGGCGAGCTTGTTGCGCATCGGCCCTATGACTTCGACAATTTCTTCCACTGTTGGCCGCGGCCCATGCCTATGGCTATCGAGTGCTTTACGCATCGCAGCAAGATGTTCGAACGATGTGCCGCAGCACCCTCCAATAATCTTCGCGCCTCCGTTTATTGCCAGATGGGCATAGTCGGACATGAGTTCAGGCGTGCCAGAATAGTAAATCTCAGCACCGCGAAACTCCGGAATGCCACAATTTCCCTTGATGACAATGGTGGCTGATGGATCAGCCTCACTCATATCAAGCAAAGATGCCAATATATCCGAGGCACCGACGCCGCAATTCGCGCCAACGGCAACTGGACGCTCTGCCAAACCGTCCACTACGTTATGAATTTCCTTCGGCGGCAGCCCCATCATGGTCTTGCCAGCTGTATCAAAAGAGCCTGTATAAACATAGGGAAGGCCAACTTTGACGGCTGCCTCAGCTGCTGCGCGGATTTCACCGGGCGCGGACATCGTCTCGATCCAGGCAACGTCGACGCCACCAGCTTTCAAGCCTTCCAATTGTTCTGTAAATGCGGCAATTGCATCTTGTTCAGTAAGGGTGCCGAGCGGAACCAGCAATTCACCTGTGGGGCCTACTGAACCTGCAACAATAACTTTCCGTTCGGCCTTGTCGGCAACGTGGCGGGCCAATTCTGCTGCTGCTTTGTTGAGTTCAAAAACGCGATCTTGAGCATGATGCAATTTAAGGCGGTGCCGAGTGCCACCGAACGAATTCGTCAAGATGATATCTGCACCCGCATTCACAAAGCCTTGATGCAACGCGATGATTTTCTCAGGTTGTGCCTCGTTCCAAAGCTCCGGAGCTTCCCCTGCCTCAAGGCCGGCCGCAAACAGATTTGTACCTGTAGCGCCATCGGCCAACAGTACGCCCTTTTCAGCAATCAGTTCGGCAAGTGGGTTCGTATTGGTCATAGGGATTGTCCTTTGGTTCGATGGTATGCCGATATAAAGAAATCTTTATATGTGGTCAATTCCCATATGCGACAAGGCTTGGCGCTGTCGTTATCTGATCGTTAAGGACGAAACATAGTTGGCAACTTCATGGGCATTGATCCTGGCGAAACGTATCAGATCGTCAAAATGCCGCTGCATTGTTAACACAGCTTCTGTTGTGTTGAGTACCAAGTACATACCTCCGACGAACAGTGCGACCCTATAAGGCCCAAAGACCGTATAAGGCACAGAATACCTTTCGCGCCCGTCAAACAGATAGAGCCGGAAGGACGGATAGAGTTCCTCCAGCAAAGCAGACATATGTTCAAGTTGCTCTGCACGAACTTCTTTCGTCAGTTCGCCCCAGATGCCGTAACCCGATGCAAAGTCATTTAATGTCTGGAAGGGCATGCAGACTTCCATGTCTGTACCCGGTTGACGGTTATAGTCCAGGCGAAAGGCCGTTTCGCTCATCTGTGTAGCTGGGTCGCGGTGGACCATGGATGTTTCGTAGGCAATGACCGCAGGAGTACGCAGCAAATCCGGAATGCGTGCGGGCACATAGCGTATTTTGCTACCTGTAGCCTCAGCATGCCAGCGAACCAGCAGAGTGCGCTCAAAATTATCCGGCCCTTCTTCAATCTCCATGCTCGGACGGAGTTCACCGGTGATCCCTTCGTCTTGGCTAAGACCCAACAACCAATCCAGCGAAACCGAATGCCGCTCTGCAATATTAAGCAGGGTTTCAACCCTGGGTAATCGTGTCGATTGCCCTGATAAAAGTTGCGACAGCGCAGACCTATCTATGCCAACCGATTGAGCAAATGCCGACTGATTGTCGCCGCTACGATTCAGAAGGCTTTTTATTCGTGTCTGAAACAGACGCGAAAGATCTCGCTTATCCATGTGATCATCGCTGTTTGTTTATAATGTACAACAAATGCATTATTTGGTGCGCAAAATCAACACTCAGGCACAATTATATCGTTGCTGTCAATTCCTGACAGTGAGACCATGAAAAACATGGAATCAGAACGACATACCCCAACTACATCATCACTGGCTGCAAATCAGAGGCAGCACCGTACCATTGAATGGCCAACGATTGCCTTATTGGCATTGTGTTACGGGCTTTGGATTTTTGCCGGATTTTATCTTTATACTGTCATGCCGGTTCTGGCGCTTTTGCTAATGGCCGTAGCTGTCGCGTTGCACTCATCCTTACAACATGAAGCATTGCACGGGCACCCAACACGCAACGGAACAATGAACGAGTTGCTCGTTTCCCTTCCGCTTGGCATGTTTTATCCATTCAGGCGCTATAAGCACTTGCACCTCAAACACCACGCTGATGAGCGCTTGACCGATCCTTACGATGATCCGGAAAGCCACTTCCGTGCGCTCGGCGATTGGGAGAAACTGCCGAAGCCTTTGAAGGTCTTGCTGAATTGGAACAATACGCTCATCGGGCGAGTCATTTTTGGTCCCGCATTGATGGTTGTTGGATTCCTCATAAGCGAGTTCAAGCTCGTCGCTGGCGGTGAACGCAAGACGCGTAATGCATGGATTTTACACGTTCTTGGTCTCGCTCCCATGCTCGCTGTGGTCTGGATTGTGTTCGATATCCCGATCTGGATTTATACTCTGACGGCGGCCTATTGGGGATTGTCAATTGTCGCCATCCGCACCTATTGCGAACATCAATGGTCAGAGCGTCCAGATGGACGAACAATTATCGTCGAAAGAACCCCGCTGGCGCTGCTGTTTCTCAATAACAACCTGCACTTTGTTCATCATAAGCGGCCCACCGCACCTTGGTATGATCTGCCGCAAATCTATGATGAACAACGAGAAGAATGGCAGCGGATGAATGGCGGTTACGTATTTCGCAACTATTTTGAAATTCTGCGCGCCTACGCATTTCGCAAGAAGCAAGAGGTTGTCCATCCCGTGCTAAGACGTGAGCCTGCGACAGCACGGGCTTTCCGTCCACGGCGTCATGGTATCAGCATGCAGGGCGGTTCAACTTTACCTATTCCCGCAGAGCCACCGAAAGACTAAGTATAGCATATGACCCTGGTGGCGGCTTTGCCGATGTATGATTGGCCGGAACGACGCACGCAAGTGGATGCGCAATGGTCCCTCCTGCGTGATACTCTTCGCGCAGAAGGCTTTAATGCACCGGATCGCCTGACAAGACGCAATGCCGACCTGCCACCGATCCCGGGAGGTATAAGGGATGCGACAGGACGCATTATCGCCCCGGATCCGGCGACCTTGCCGCCCGATGAGCTTGATCTCCCCACGCTTTGGCGCCATCCCGCTCTTTTACTGGCGCAGGCCTGTTGGGGTCCGATGGAACTCGGACTGCAACAGCATGTCCGGGTCGTGGGACAGGATGATTATTCAGGCGTGCAAGGAGGCGAACAAGCGTTTTATTCGAGCCCAATTATTATGAGGCGCGGTGAAGGCATTGGCATTCCGGCTCCCGCCGATGGAAAGCCCCATTTACCTTTGGATGTAATCAGGCAGAAACGCCTCGCATTTAACAGCCACGATTCAATGTCCGGATATCTTTCGCTGAAACGCGACCTTGAGGCTTTGGGCGAGACATTTGATCTGTTTCTCAGCCAGCATGAGACGGGCGGCCACCGAAACTCGGTTAACGCTGTTGCAACTGGTCGCGCAGACGTTGCGGCCATTGATTGCAAATCTTGGGATTTAGCCCAACGCTATGATGAGGCAGCGGGTGCCTTGATCGTGGTTGGTTGGACAGGCAGGCGCAAAGGTCTGCCCTTTATATCATCGCTGGCATTACCCACGCATCTTTTCACCTGACGGGTCGAAGGGCGGTTCGATATTGATCCGGGCTGCTCTTCGGCGTCCAAGAATCTCCACTTCGAACAGACCTTGGCTCTCGTTTACAGCAAGTTCTGCAGGCACATATCCCTGTGCCATGGAAAGCCCTACGTAGTGAGCGTAGCCACCGGATGTAACCCATCCAACAACACGCCATTCACCTTGCACGGCGCCAATATCGCCAGCATTAGCAACGACTTCGCCTTTGTGGTTAAACCGTGGAGCGCCAACGCCATGGTTGGCCTGAACTACATCATAATCCTTGGAGACTTTGGCCCAAATTGGTTCATCTCCCATTACATCGGCTGCATCGTCACTTGATGGTACATCGATGATAAGCGAGACGCGGCGCAACTTCGTGCTGTTACCAGCGTCAAAGTCTGCTTTCTCTTGCATTGCCATTTCCCGGCCAATGAAATCATTCTTCGAGAGCTTTATGAAACGGTCCATCGAACCTTCATAGGGGCCGTAGATTGGTCGCAGTTCGCGATACCATGTCGGAAAGTTCTTCTCAAGTCGCATGGAGAGCAAGGCGCGCATACCAAAATCGACAATATCATACTCGGCACCGGCTTCTTTGATCGCCTTATAGACGAGGCGCTGATAGGCTGGCTCCATCCATATTTCATAGCCGAGATCGCCGGTATAGGAGATACGGTTTACCTTGCACGGCGCCCCCCCAACAGCCATTTCCCGATAATCCATAAAGCGAAATACAGCGTTGGTGACATCTTCATCAACAAGTTTGGTCAGAACATCGCGCGCTTTTGGTCCGGCAATAGACAGGCCGACCAATGTCTGGTCAAAGCGATGGATGTGAACTGAACCGTCTTTTGGCTGTTGCTTCTCAAACCAGCGCATATGATAGCGCTGAGCCGCCGAGGATCCCCATATGACGAAGCGCTCCTCATCTGCCTTGGCAATCGTAAAATCACCGATAAGCTTGCCTTCATGATTAAGCATGGGTGTCAGGATGAGGCGGCCCTTTTTCGGCATTGTGTTGGTCATCAACCGGGAAAGGAAAGCTTCCGCGCCGGTTCCCGTCACCTCATATTTCGCGAAATTGGCAATTTCGGTAACACCTACACGCTCACGCGTTGCCCGCACCTCATTGCCAATATGTTCAAAATCATTGGAGCGATGGTATGAAACAATATCCTTTGCCTCCGTGCCTTTGGGCGCGAACCAGAGAGGCGTTTCGAGCCCCCAGGAATCGCCCATGACAGCATTTTGCGAAAGCATCGTCTCGTAAAGCGGCGTTGTTTGTTGAGGCCGGGCGGCTGGAAGCTCTTCATTGGGGAATCGGATTGAAAAACGGCGTGAATAATTTTCGCGAACCTTGGCATTGGTATAGCGCAAGGTCGCCCATTCACCAAAGCGTGCGACATCCATACCCCAAACATCGAACCCGGGTTCGCCATGCACCATCCAGTTGGATAGAGCGAGACCAACCCCGCCGCCCTGACTGAACCCGGCCATGACAGCACAAGCCGTCCAGTAATTGGTCAGGCCGGGTACGGGACCGACCAGAGGATTGCCATCCGGTGCAAATGTAAATGGCCCATTGATAATCTGTTTGATGCCCGCCTTTTCAATGCCCGGAAAATGTTTGAATCCGACTTCCAGAGAGGGGGCGATACGATCAATATCGGGAGCAAGAAGTTCGTGCCCGAAATCCCAAGGCGTGTTTACCGGCGACCAAGGCTTGGCTGCCTTTTCATAGGTGCCAAGCAGAATGCCATTGCGTTCTTGTCGCGTATAGATTTCACCTTTGAAATCCATGACGCCAATGAGTTCGCGGCCAGTACTTTGGTTGAATTCCGTGACCTCTGGAACATCTTCAGTCAGGAGATACATGTGTTCCATGGCGAGGACAGGCAATTCAAGTCCGACCATACGCCCGACTTCACGGGCCCATAGACCGCCACAATTGACGACATGTTCGGCTTTCACCGTTCCTTGCTCGGTGATGACATTCCATGTGCCATCGACTTCCTGCGTTAGTTCAACGACGCGATTGCGGAGCGATATTTCTGCTCCGAGTTTACGTGCGGCCTTGGCGTAGGCATGTGTTGTTCCCGATGGGTCCAGGTGCCCCTCAACCGGATCCCACATGGCGCCGACAAAGTTACTTTCGTCCATTAACGGGAACATGGCTTTGGCTTCGGATGGCGTGATCAGTTCGGTATCCATGCCAAGATAGCGGCCCCGTGCATGGGCGAGACGCAGGAAGTCCATGCGCTCCGGGCTGTCGGCCATCATGACACCACCAGTCAGATGCAACCCGCATGATTGGCCGGAAAGCTCTTCGATTTCCTTGTAAAGGCTGACCGTATAAGCCTGTAGCTTGGCGACATTTGGATCGCCGTTCAATGTGTGAAATCCGCCCGCTGCATGCCACGAAGAACCTGATGTCAACTCGGAGCGCTCGATCAACAAAACGTCTGTCCAGCCAGCACGAGCAAGATGGTAAAGAACGGAACATCCAACAACGCCGCCACCGATGACAACTGCTTTAACGTGCGATTTCATGCAATTAAGCCTCTTGGGTACCAATATGATTCAAGGAATTAAGAAGATGATTCAGCCCGTTTCAGAAGTCAGTTGGCGCGCCGCCTTCAGACTTTCTTTTGGCGACGAAGGCATCAATTTGTTCTTCAATGGCGGGGTCGATCGCGGGTTTGATGTAAGTTGCCAGCCGTTCTTTCCACACGCGGTTTGCGCGCTCGATAGCAGTGGGAGAGCCAGCTTCCTGCCAACTTTCATAGTTGCGCCAATCCGAAATGATTGGCGCATAGAAGGCTGTTTTATAACGTGATTGCGTGTGTGCTGTGCCAAAGAAATGTCCACCTGGGCCGACATCGCGCATAGCGTCTACACCGAGCGCATCATCGGACAGATCGAGCGGGGTCAGGAATTCGGCCACCATCTGCAAGAGATCAAAGTCGAGCATCATTTTTTCGTAGGAACAGCACAGCCCACCCTCAAGCCATCCCGCCGAATGCAGCATGAAATTGGCACCGCCCTGAATAGCACCCCAGAGGGAAAAGACTGATTCGTAGGCTGCCTGCGCATCGACAGTATTGGCTGCGCAAACATTGGAGGTGCGATAAGGGATGCCGTAGCGGCGGGCCAATTGCCCACCGACCATCTGCGCTTTCATATATTCAGGTGTGCCGAAGGCCGGTGCACCTGATTTCATATCAACGTTTGAGGTAAACCCTCCGTAGCCGACCGGGGCACCCTTTTTGACCATTTGGGTGAACGAAATTCCTGCCAATGCTTCGGCATTCTGCTGCACCAATGCGCCCGCAATGGTAACTGGGGCCATTGCCCCGGCAAGTGTGAATGGCGTCACGATGACAATCTGGCCATTGCCGGACATCTGGATAATGCCTTCCATCATCGGAATATCCAGTTTGAGCGGCGAATTGGTATTGATGATCGTATAGCAGGAGGCTTCTTGCTGTAATTGCTCACGGCTGATGCCACGAGCGATCCGAGCAATCTCTATTCCGTCTTCATTGCGTTCCTTACCAAGCGAATAAATATGAAATGGTTTATCCGTGAGAGTTGCAAGGTCGCGAATGCATTCCAGATGTCGCACCGAAGGATGAATATCAATGGGTTCGACCGGGTAACCGCCCGTCGCATTGATGATGTTATGCATTTGTGCCAGTTTCAGGAAATTACGAAAATCCCCTTGATTACCTGCGCGTCTACCATTGTCTGTGTCAGAACAATTTGGTGCTGAACCCATCTGCGCAAAAATAAGATTATTGCCGCCAAAACGTACATTGTGCGCGGGATTGCGTGCATGCAGTGTGAATTCAGATGGCGCATGTCCTACATATTCAAGAATCATGTCTTTGTCGAAATGCACGCGTGCCGTGCCGGGCCGCACGTCAGCGCCGGCCTGCCTCATGATTTCCCGGGCACCATCATGCAGAACGTCGACACCGATCTCTTGCAAGACTCTCAGCGAAGCGTTGTGTATCGATTCCAACTCGTCATCGGAAACAATTTTTGTGGGCGTCAGCGGAATTTTGAGCTGGCGAGTTGGTGGCTGGTCGAACGCACCACTTTCAACGCTACGTGGACGGGATCGGCCCCCACGTCTGCCATGATCTCGCGATGAACCAGTGTTTTCGATTTCAATCGCAGGTTCGCTCATAATGCATGCCCTCTGTGACACCCTTGAAGGGTGGGTAGGGTCACTATCGCCAGAGGTGACAAAAGGATGCGTGGCGTTAGCGACTCCTTGGGCAAAGTAAACGACATGTCGTGCTTATAAGGAGCGCCCCGATCTCACGGGATCACTCTGATTTGCCTTACAGCCTATTCAGCGGCTGCAGCAGTCAAATGACTGATTGGGGTAACCATGGCTTGAATGAGATTATTCATGCTCAGCACGCCCAGTGATTTGCCATTCTCGTCAATGACTGTAGCATATTGTTGATTAGCGTCGGTCATTGTCTTGGCGGCTTCTTCGAGCGTAGTCCCGCTGGCGACTGTCACATTGCCTGCATCTGCCGGTGCCCCGGATTCTGTCGCTATAGTGTCTACCATGATGACACGTCCGCGGTTCACTTCCTTGACGAAGCTGGAAATATATTCGTCTGCCGGTTGCAGAACGATGTCCTGCCCGGTTCCTTGCTGGACAACCTCACCATCTCTTAAGATGGCAATATGGTCCCCGAGGCGAAGCGCTTCATCAAGATCATGCGTAATGAAAACGACGGTCTTCTTGATTTCCTTTTGAAGATCAAGCAGCACTGTCTGCATGTCCATGCGGATCAATGGATCAAGCGCTGAGAATGCTTCGTCCATAAGCAGGATTGGCGCATCGTTTGTTAATGCACGTGCAAGCCCGACACGCTGTTGCATGCCGCCCGAAAGTTGATTCGGGTAGTTGTCCTCAAAGCCTTTAAGACCAACACGTTCAATCCAGCGGCGCGCCTGTTCTTCCTGCTTCTCACGAGAGAGCCCTTGGATTTCCAAACCATAGACAGTATTGTCCAGCACGGTGCGATGAGGCAGCAATGCAAACTTCTGGAAAACCATTGCTGTCTTGTGTCGGCGAAATTGACGTAAATCACTCTCGTTCATCTGGCAAACATCGGTGCCGTCAATGATGACTTCGCCAGCCGTTGGATCAATCAAGCGGTTGATATGCCGGATGAGGGTGGATTTGCCAGATCCGGACAGGCCCATAACGACCTGAATTCCACCAGCAGGCATATCGATATTGATATCGCAAAGACCAAGCACGTGCTGGTGCTTTTCGTTGAGTTCTGTCTTGGTCATACCGTTCTTTACGGCCTCGACATATGCAGATCCGCGCGGGCCAAAAATCTTATACAGATTCTTGATCTTTATGCCCGCGCCCTGAACGTTTTGATCAGCCATGGACGACCTCCTGATGCTTTTGAAGACGTTTGCCATAGGCCTGACTAACGCGGTCGAAGATGATGGCAATGCCGACAATGGCAAGGCCGTTAAAGAGACCAAGGGAGAAGAACTGTCCATTGACAGAACGCAACACAGGCTGACCAAGCCCCTGCACGCCGATCATGGAGGCGATAACCACCATGGCAAGCGCCATCATGATCGTCTGGTTGATGCCAGCCATGATGGTTGGAAGGGCGAGGGGAATCTGTACGTTTTTGAGGCGCTGCCAGCTTGATGAGCCGAACGCATCCGCAGCTTCCAGCACGTCCTTATCCACAAGCCGGATACCCAGATTGGTAAGGCGGATCATCGGTGGGATAGCATAGATGACCACAGCGATAAGTCCAGGAACCTTGCCGATACCGAGAAGCATAACCACCGGAATCAGGTACACGAAACTCGGCATTGTCTGCATCACGTCAAGTATTGGATTGACAATTCGCTGGAAGCCATCGGATCTGGCCATGACGATGCCGATGGGAATCCCAACCACGATAGATACCACTGTCCCAACGAAAATCATCGCGATCGTCTTCATCGCATCATTCCACATATCGAAGTAACCGATGAGAAGCAGCGTAAGGATTGTCCCGCCCACAATCTTCCAGTTGCGGCTGGCAACCCAAGCTATACCCGCAATCAGCAGGACTATGATAGGCCAAGGCGTCCCTGTCATGAAACGTTCCGCCTGTATCAGAAAATACTGCAGGGGCTGAAAGAATGACTCAATAATATCGCCATATTCTCGCGTAAAAGCTTTAAAGCCTTCATCCATCGTTTTCTTCAGATTACGCAGAGTCTCATCATTCATATTTGGGAATGAGTAGAACCAATCCATACGTTGGTACCCCTTCTAAAGTCAGAAAAAGCTGTGCTTTTTCGTACGACCTTGCTGGCCGAGCGCTAGGGCGCTCGACCTGTTCGAGATTGCATGCAGCGGAGCAAGCTCCGCTGCAATTTGACTATTGGACAGCTGCCTTGATTTTCTCTGCGGCTTCAGGGGAAACCCACTTCGACCAAGTAGCCTCATTATTCTTCAGATAATATTTGGCGCCGTCTTCGCCAGTAGCCTGATTATCGACCATCCATGCGAGAAGCTTGTTGGTCTCTTCGGTCGAAATCTGGCGCTTCTTCAGGTATTCAAATGCAGGCCCTGCACGGTCAGCGAATTCCTTGGTAACGATTGTATAGATATCTGCAATCGGCCAGCCATTCGGCTTTGGATCCGGACAATCAGCGATTGAATTGCAACGATTCCATTCCTTTTCATCCCACGGAACGCCATTATC
This sequence comes from Phyllobacterium sp. K27, assembly GCF_054796155.1. Taxonomy (NCBI): domain Bacteria; kingdom Pseudomonadati; phylum Pseudomonadota; class Alphaproteobacteria; order Hyphomicrobiales; family Phyllobacteriaceae; genus Phyllobacterium; species Phyllobacterium sp. K27. The sequence continues at coordinate 1,790,335 of NZ_CM139240.1, forward strand.
CAGCTTTACCATCGGATACTTGCCAAGAATGGCTGTCGGACCCCAATAATAGCCCAACCAAGGTTCCTTGCGTTCGTAAGCTTTGGCTATAGAGCCGTCGAGACCGGCTGCAGAGCCTGTGTCGACAAGAGTAAAGCCGTTCTTGTCGCCCTCATAAGCCTTGTAAAAGTTCGTGGTTGTGATCTGACATGCCCAGCCTGATGGGCAATTATAGACAGCGCCCTTTTTGGGATCTTCGGGCGAAGGAAACAATTCCGGATGCTTCATCGCATCGGCGATGGTTTTGATCTCTGGATGTGCATCCGCGAAATATTTAGGAACCCACCAGCTTTCGGTGCCGCCTTCTGTGATCGCTGGCGCCGCATAGACCAGCTTGTTCTCTTTCACAGCCTTTTCAAGAGGCTCGCGAACGGCATTCAGCCAGCCTTCCGGTGCGATATCAGGCTGACCTTTTTCAATCATGGACGTGAAGGTCGGTACAGTATCGCCTGCAACGAGTTCGGCATTGCAGCCATAGCCTTCAGTCAAGATTATCTTGTCGAGGTTGGCCAATGCTTCGGCTGACTGCCAGTTCATGTTTGCGATCGTAACTGTACCGCATTCCTCTGCTGCTGAAGCCGATCCGGCATAACCGAATAGTCCAGCTGCCAAGATAGTTGAAGCAAGTAGCTTCTTCATGTTCGTAGTCTCCCACTCTTTTTTGACAGTTCACCCGAATGCGAATTTACCTGTACTGCCATTACAGTCATTCGCTTATGTGCCATTTGGCATTCTTTATTCCGATAGAATGCAATGCTTTGATGGAATAAATGCGGTGTATCGCGACAAGGCTTATCGATAAAACGACGCGGCGAAAATGAATGAGGTGTCAGAATAACAATGCTCATGAAAGCATCGTAACAAACCAATAGATGAAAGATCAACGCTTTCAGTGATTTTCTTTCGAAAGTTGATGTCGACACGTGTCGATATCATCCCATTACGATTTTTAGCAGCAACGACATGTTGCGCTCAATGCAGGCACTGTGGGCAGCTCTCGTCTTTCCTGTTAGCGTCATGCCCATTTCAAAGGTTTTTCTGTTGAGAACGTCGCAGAGAAGCCTAGATGCCGCTAATTTTCATGGCTGCTATGCGTTTTCGCCAGAGCTACTAACGCAAATGCGACAAGGCATGACGAATTACCGTGATCAAACTTTAAGCAATAAGCGCATTTGGAGTGCAACAACAGTTTCTCTTCGAGGTGCAGAAATGCTTTACATTTTCAATCGAAATAACGGCGTTCACATAGCATGGAATGCAACTGAAAAGCGCGATACGCCGCGCACCAATGCCAAGAGCGGCGTTGCGTCGGCCATGTCGTTCATCTGGACACGCTCTGCAGGCTAATTGCCAGTTTAAGTTGCCTACACGAAGCCGTTGCCTCACAGGGTGGCGGCTTTTTGTTATTACGAGATAGACTCTCACGACAACAAAAAAACCGCCCTGCCAATTATGACGCAGCGCGGTTTTTTGCCAAAATATATGGTATCTGCCGAGTGATAAATTCGGCAGGAGATACAACTCCGGTACGCAGTACCCGATCCGGAGCGGTGAGCAGGGTCTTGAACTACTCACCCGTAAAGTTTTAACCGGACATCGTTACCGCGAGGTTATCGAGAGCTTAACCAAACCTAAATTTGCGGATTTTCGCATATGTTTTTATTTGGCATTAGTCTTTGCGCTCGGTTGTGCGCAGTTGATTGATGATGGCTGAGAAGTCTGAGCCTTCATTTCCGGCGGCACTGAACTGTGCATAGATGGCTTCAGCATGTGAGCCGAGTGGCGTTGCAGCGCCAACGCTCTTCGCAGCGTCCTGAGCGAGCTTCAAATCCTTTAGCATCAAAGCAGCCGCGAATCCTGGCTGATAGTCATTATTCGCGGGGGAGGTGGCAACGGGTCCAGGAACCGGACAATATGTCGTTAGCGACCAGCATTGACCGGAGGAGGTTGATGCGACGTCGAAAAGCGACTGGTGGGAGAGCCCCAGCTTCTCCGCCAGCGTAAAAGCCTCGCTAACGCCAATCATTGAAATACCAAGGATCATGTTGTTGCAGATTTTTGCTGCCTGACCATTACCGGCGTCGCCACAATGGACAATTCTTGCGCCCATGTGTTTCAGCACTGGCTCGGCTTTAGAAAAGGCATCGGCACTCCCGCCAACCATGAAAGTCAAAGTGCCTGCTGCAGCCCCGCCTATTCCGCCGGAAACGGGCGCATCAACGGAAAGCAGTCCGTTCCTATGGGCGATTTCATGCGCCTTGCGTGCAGAATCGACGTCAATTGTCGATGAATCAATAAAAAGCGCATTACTTTTTGCTTCTTTTGCCACAGATTCGTAGACCGAGAGAACATGTTTCCCCGCCGGCAGCATGGTGATGACGACATCTGCTTCTGCGACGGCGGACCCGGCGCTTGATACGACCGTTACACCATTGGCTGTCGCAATGGATAAATTCTCTGGCAAGAGGTCAAAGCCCAGAACAGTGTGCCCTGCTTTGACCAGGTTGGCGGCCATCGGATTACCCATATGGCCCAGACCTATAAAGGCGATTGTCGTCATCGCAGCACTCCTCCCTGAATATTCTGCTTTAATGTTTAATCATATGCCGCGCGATGATCACCCGCATAATCTCGTTCGTACCTTCCAATATCTGGTGGACACGTAGGTCGCGAACGATTTTTTCCACGCCATAATCGTGCAGATAACCATAACCGCCATGGATTTGAAGAGCGTCATTGGCGATATCAAAGCCTTTGTCGGTTACGAAGCGCTTGGCCATTGCGGACCATTTGGATGCGTCATGCGCCTTTGCATCAAGCTTTGATGCTGCGGTGTAGAGCAGCATGCGTGCTGCGGAAAGGTCTGTCTCCATATCTGCAAGCTTGAATTGCAATGCCTGAAACTGGTTAATGGCCTTGCCGAACGCTTTGCGTTCTGACGCGTAGGCAATGGCTTTGTCCAGTGCGGATTGAGCGCCGCCCAGAGAGCATGCTGCGATATTCAGACGCCCGCCATCGAGCCCTCCCATGGCAATTTTGAATCCATCACCTTCCGCGCCAAGCCGGTTTGCTACGGGCACCCGGCAATTATCAAACATAACTGTGCGGGTGGATTGTGCATTCCAGCCCATCTTGAATTCATTTGCGCCAAATGACAGGCCGGGAGCATCCTTGGCTATGATCAACGCGGAAATGCCTTTCGGCCCGGCCTCACCAGTGCGCACCATGGTAACGTAGATATCGCTGTCACCGGCGCCGGATATGAACTGCTTCGCACCGTTCAAAACGTAATGATCACCATCCAGAACAGCGGTTGTCTTCAGCGCTGCAGCGTCAGAGCCCGAATTCGGTTCCGTCAGGCAATAACTGCCTAACCACTCCATAGACGTCATCTTCGGTACAAATTCCCGCCGTTGAGCATCTGTTCCAAATAGATCAATCATCCATGTCGACATATTGTGGATTGATATGAAAGCAGAAAATGCCGGGCATGCCGCCGCAAGGGCTTCAAATATCAATACGGCATCAAGCCGCTTCAAACCCGATCCGCCGAACTCTTCGCGCACATAAATACCGCCCATGCCAAGAGGACCCGTCTCGCGGATCACATCAGCCGGAAAGTGTTTGTCGCGGTCCCAAGCCAGTGCTCTGGGCGCTACCTGATCAGCCGCAAAAGTGCGTGCCATGTCCTGAATTGCCAGCTGATCTTCATTGAGTTCAAATTGGCTGGGCGCCGTATCAACGACTGCGTCCATTATAGTTCCTCCCGAGTATTCATGCATGTCACTCTATCGAATGCACGCAAGCGTGCAACGGCTTGCATGGGGCTAGGAAGAGAAAGACATATCCGCTACTCAAAGCCCATGACACACGCAATCATGTTGCAAGGAACAGGCTCAGACGTTGGCAAATCCGTTCTCGTAGCGGGATTGTGCCGACTTGCGCGCAATCGCGGCTTGAAGGTTGTGCCATTCAAGCCACAAAATATGTCAAACAATGCCGCAGTGAGTGATGATGGTGGCGAGATCGGGCGGGCACAGTGGTTGCAAGCGCTGGCTTGTGGCGTGCCGTCTTCTGTTCACATGAACCCGGTGTTACTGAAACCTCAGTCAGAAACTGGCAGTCAGATCATTGTTCAGGGTAGAATCTGGGGGCAGGCAAAGGGCAGGGATTATCAGCAGTACAAGGCCAGATTGCTGGATGCGGTGATGGAATCATGGGATATTGTTCGCGCCGGCGCTGACATTGTGATCATTGAAGGGGCCGGATCACCCGCGGAAATCAATCTGAGGCCCGGAGACATCGCCAATATGGGCTTTGCCATCAAAGCCAACGTGCCGGTTGTGCTTGTGGGCGATATTGATCGGGGCGGGGTGATCGCATCGATTGTGGGAACGCATGCAATTCTTTCACCGGAAGATCGCAATATGATCGCCGGTTATCTTATCAACAAGTTTCGAGGCGACATTTCGCTTTTCGATGATGGTTTGAAATCCATTACGCAATTTACGGGCTGGCCGTCCTTCGGGGTTGTTCCATGGTTGAAAGATGCTTCCCGTCTGCCAGCCGAAGATTCGGTCGTACTGGAACGCCTCGTCAAAGGCGGTGAGCGCGCATTAAAGATTGCCGTTCCCGTGCTTGATCGCATTGCTAACTTTGACGATCTTGATCCACTTATAGCCGAACCACAGGTTGAGGTGGTCATGGTTCGAAGTGGTGAGCGGCTACCCGCAGATGCCGGTTTGGTCATTATTCCGGGTTCCAAATCGACGATTGGCGACCTTCAGCAGTTCCGTGAAAATGGTTGGGACCAGGATCTCGACCTGCACAGGCGCAGAGGTGGTCATATTATTGGCATTTGCGGCGGCTTCCAGATGCTTGGTAAAACGGTATCGGACCCTCAAGGGATTGAAGGAAGTACCACCGAAATCAAAGGACTTGGTTATCTCGATATCGATACCGTTATGGAGCCGGAAAAGACCGTACGCAATGTCCAGGCCCATTCATTGCAGTTTGATTTGCCCTTGAAAGGCTATGAAATTCATCTCGGTCGAACGACTGGCCCCGATTGCATCCGTCCAGCCGTGAATATTGATGGCGTGGCGGACGGCGCAATATCCGCGGATGGCAAAGTGTTCGGCACCTATATGCATGGTCTTTTCAGTGCAGATGCATTTCGGGCGGCATTCTTAAAGTCTATGGGGATATCCGCTGGCACTCTAGATTATCATGCTGGGGTGGATTCTGCACTCGACTCTATTGCTGCACAATTGGAGTCCGTTCTGGATATTGAAGCACTGTTTGCTCTTAAACCCGCCTGATGACGTTAGCAGCGGTGAAGGTGTCGCAGATTCGTTTGACTTTTAGACAGCTTGGTGAATAACGTTCGAAAGATGATTGGTTCCCGCATTGGCCAAAGGCCAAGGGATCAAAAGGGAATGCGACGGTCGTACCCATTAGGGCGATCCCACCGCAGCCGACCCCGCGACTGTAGAGCGGTTAGGTTAGATGCCATGCTGAATGCGAAAGCGGACAGCAGTCACTGGGAAACCGGGAAGGCGGCATTTATCTTGCGACCCGCGAGCCAGGAGACCTGCCAGTCATAGGGTAATAGTGCCCAAAACCGAGGGGGATTGTCCCTTCTGGCCCTGCACGGAGGTTGTTATGGCGGCTGTTCGTACTTCGAATACAATTTCTCTCCCGCTCGCATCGCGTCTGACCACAGCGGTTGTATCTTTGCTGCTTGGTGTGTTCATTATTTATGGCGTCGGTCTTTCACATTCTGAAACGCTGCATGATACAGCGCACGACTCCCGCCATTCATATGGATTTCCTTGCCATTAAGTCTTTGATAGCTGAAACACTGATTCAGCCGTCGACTCTTAAGCATTGAAACAATGATGGTTTGTTTGGTCCGGGACCTTTTCAGGTGCCCGGTGCCTCGCTTTTGGAATTGGGAGTAAATTCCATGTTGGTCAAATATCTGCTGGCTACGATCTTAGCCGGACTTTTTGCCGGAATTGTTTTGACGCCGGCCATGTATGTAAAAAATGTACCGCTCATTTTACACGCGGAAGAATATGAAAGTGCGAGTGGTGAAGGTCACTCCCATGATGCCCCGGCGGCTACAACTGACGCCGCGCCTGCCGCGGTCGCTCCGCACGACCATGGGGAAGAGGCCGGACCTGAGCTGCCGTTCGGGCGCTTCGGTAACACGCTGTTGATCAATCTGGTGGCCGGAGCAGGTTTTGCGCTGATCACCGGTGCAGCCGCACTTTTCCTTGGCCGCCGTATTACGTTACAGAACGGAATTTATTGGGGTCTCGCAGGATTCTTCATCTTCAATTTCGCACCGGCATTCAGCCTTGCACCTGAATTGCCCGCCATGCCTGCAGCCGATTTGGCTACACGACAGGCTTGGTGGCTGATAACCGTGGTTCTGACGGCAGGCGGTGTCTATCTGATTGTCCTTCGTGAGCAGATATGGGCGAAAACTCTTGGTGTTCTATTGATCGTCGCTCCCCATATTTATGGCGCACCTGAAGCAGAGGATCTGACATCGGCTGTGCCTCCGACGCTCGCTTCTGAATTTGCCGTCTCAACACTTGCGACCAATCTCTTTTTCTGGGTCGTGCTTGGGACTGCACTCGGCTGGGCAATCCAGAACTATGCTTCGTCGGAGCTTGAGCCCGCCTGATGCATATGCTGGAACGCCAAGTCACCTTTATTCTCGGAGGCGCGCGTTCCGGCAAATCTTCGTTTGCTGAAGGCTTGGTCGAGGCATCCGGGTTGGATGCCATTTATCTGGCAACTGGCAGAGCTTGGGATGATGAAATGTCTGAACGGATCGGACATCATAAAGCGCGGCGCGGGTCCCGGTGGACCACGGTTGAAGAGCCGATTGATCTTACCGATAAGCTGGAAAGCCTAGCCGGTGGCGATAAGGCAATTCTGGTTGATTGTCTTACATTGTGGTTGACCAATCTGATGATGGCTGACCGCGACATCGACACAGAAGTGAAGCGCCTTGCAAACACGTTAAGCCAACTCCCGGGAGCCATAATACTGGTTTCCAACGAGGTCGGGCTCGGAATAGTGCCGGAAAACCGCATGGCGCGTGAGTTTCGCGATCACGCAGGCCGGTTGCATCAAGCCGTGGCAAATATCGCGTCGAATGTTTATTTCGTGGCGGCAGGATTGCCGCTCAAAATGAAGGGATAATAATATGCAGGGTCACAAGATTCCAGCAACGGTGATCACAGGCTTCCTCGGTTCGGGCAAGACCACGATGATCCGTAATTTACTCGAGAATGCCAATGGCAAGCGTATTGCGCTCATCATCAATGAGTTTGGTGATCTTGGCGTTGACGGGAATTTGCTCAAAGGCTGCGGTATCGAAGCGTGCCGTGATGAAGATATGATCGAGCTCAATAATGGTTGCATCTGTTGCACCGTGGCGGATGATTTCATCCCTACCATGACCAAGCTTCTGGATCGGCCTGAGCGCTTTGATCATATTGTCATTGAGACGTCCGGCCTTGCTCTTCCACAGCCACTCGTTGCTGCTTTCAACTGGCCGGAGATCAAGACACAGGTGACCGTTGATGGTGTTGTCACCGTTATTGATGCGGCTGCCGTGTCGGAGGGCCGTTTTGCCGATGATCATGACAAGGTAGATGCTCAGCGTGAGCAGGATGAATCGCTTGACCATGAAAGCCCACTGGAAGAACTGTTCGAGGATCAGATTCGCGCCGCGGATCTCATTGTTTTGAATAAAACCGATCTTATCGACGATGCACAGCTTGCTGGTGTTAAGAGCGATGTGCAAAGCCGCTCATCTCGTTCGCTTAATATGGTTTCAGCGAGCTTTGGCAAGCTTAGCAACGAACTTTTGCTCGGTCTTGGCATTGGCACCGAGGAGGATATTGCCAATCGTAAGTCGCATCATGAGATGGACCATGAGGCAGGCGAAGATCACGATCATGACGAGTTTGAGAGTTTTGTCGTTGGTCTGGGCCCGATTGCTGAACCCAAATCATTTGTTGAGAAGTTGAAGCATGTCATTGTTGATCATAATGTGCTGCGGCTTAAGGGCTTCGTAGATGTACCCGGAAAGCCGATGCGTCTGGTCGTTCAAGCGGTCGGCTCACGCATTGAGCATTATTTCGATCGCAGCTGGCATCCGGGCGAAGAGCGCCAGACAAAGCTTGTTGTTATTGGTCTGCACGACATTGATTCCGTAGCCATTGCATCAGCTGTTAATGCCGCTGCTGCCTGATCGGAAATTGAATGCATCTCCTGCTTGCCCAAAAAGGTACGATCGCTGAAGGCACCGAGGCAATTGATCTAGGCCAGATGCCTGGGGATGTGTTGTTTCTTTCTGCTGCCGATACAGAACTTGCAAGTCTTGGCGTGGCTCAACGGCAAACTGGAAGCGGCTTGTCATTGCGCTTGGCGAATATGATGGCACTCGCCCATCCTATGTCTGTCGATGCCTATATCGAGCGGACAGCGCAACACGCCAAGCTAATTATCGTCAGAATTATCGGCGGAGAGAGCTATTGGCCCTATGGGCTGGAAGCACTCCACGCTTGCGCGGTAAATCATAAGGTACAGTTGGCGGTTCTTCCCGGTGATGACAAGCCGGACCCGGGGCTGGACCGGTTTTGCACAGTCGCGCGTCAGGACCGCGATGCTCTCTGGCATTACCTGCTGGAAGGCGGAGCGCAGAATGCACAACGCTTCCTCGATTATTGCGCGGCAATGATCAATGGCGGCGACAAGCCGCAAGAGGCGGCTCCACTTTTGAAATCCGGCCTATGGTGGCCGGGCAGCACTGCTCCATCACTCACTGAATTGCGAACGTGTTGGAAGCCAGATGCGCCGATTGTTGCCATTTGTTTCTATCGGGCGCTTGTACAAAGCGGACAAATGCAACCTGTCGAGGCTTTGATTGATGCCCTAAAGGCAAAGGGTCTTAATCCTTTGCCCGTTTTTGTTTCCAGTTTGAAAGACCCGGTTTCAGTGGCGACGTTAACAGGTATTTTTAATGAGGCTGCGCCTGCTGTGGTGCTCAATGCTACCGGATTTGCGGTTTCAGTGCCGGGCGCATCCCGCAAGGCGACAGTGCTTGAACATGATGGCGCGATTGTCTTGCAGGTGATCTTCTCAGGTTCAAGTGTTGATCAGTGGCGTAATTCCGATCAGGGTCTTTCAGCGCGCGATCTGGCGATGAATGTCGCGCTGCCCGAGATCGATGGCCGAGTATTGTCCCGCGCGGTGTCATTCAAGTCCGCTCGTCATTTTGATGAAGCGGTTCAGGCAAATATTGTTACGCATGAGCCCTTGGCCGATCGCGTTGTGTTCGTTGCGGCACTGGCTGCGAACTGGGCGCGGCTTCGCATCACAAAACCTGCCAAGCGTTTGACAGCTTTGATCATGGCGAATTATCCTAATCGCGATGGTCGTCTTGGCAATGGCGTTGGTTTGGACACGCCAGCCGCCACATGGCACATACTTCATAAAATGCGCGAACAGGGCTATCCGGTCGCCAATATTCCAGCCGATGGCGATGCTCTGATTAATCATTTGATGGCGGGGCCAACCAATGCGGCGAATGACGGACGCGAAGTGCGCGAAACAGTTTCGCTCAATCAATACAGTGACTTCTTCGAGACTCTTCCTCAATCGATTCAGGCTGGTGTAGTCGAGCGTTGGGGGAAACCAGAAGCCGACCCTTATTTCGTCACAGACGATAGCGTCTTTGCGTTGCCATTGACGCGGTTCGGTGAAACTCTTGTGGGCATTCAGCCAGCTCGTGGTTATAACATTGATCCGAAAGAGACCTACCATTCGCCTGATCTTGTGCCGCCGCACGGTTATATAGCCTTCTATGCCTATCTTCGGAATGTTTATGGTGCCCATGCCATTGTTCATGTCGGCAAGCACGGAAATCTGGAGTGGCTTCCCGGTAAATCCCTTGCGCTGTCCGAAGAATGTTACCCGGAGGCGGTTCTAGGCCCTGTCCCCCACATATATCCTTTTATCGTCAATGACCCGGGTGAGGGTACGCAGGCAAAGCGTCGTTCGTCGGCAGTTATTATTGATCATCTGACACCGCCACTCACACGTGCTGAAAGCTATGGGCCGCTGAAAGATCTCGAGGCGCTTGTTGATGAATATTACGAAGCCTCTGGCGTTGATCCACGTCGTCTCATGCGTTTAAAGGGACAAATTCTCGATCTCGTGCGTGACATTGGCCTCGACACCGATGCTGGTATTCATGATCATGATCCTGATGACCTTGCTCTACAGAAGCTTGATGCCTACCTTTGCGATCTGAAGGAAATGCAGATTCGTGATGGATTGCACATTTTCGGGCAATCGCCGGAAGGCACCTTGTTAACTGATTTGGTTGTGGCTCTGGCTCGCGTACCCCGCGGCGCGGGAACCGGAGCTGATCAGAGCCTGCAACGTGCCATTGCAATTGATCTCAAGCTCGACGGCTTTGATCCGCTTGATTGTGATATGGCGGAACCATGGAATGGTCTGCGGCCAGACAGTCTTAAAACCGTTTCTGATGCTCTTTGGCGCATTACTGGCGATACAGTCGAGCGCATTGAGATTTTGGCTGCGAAGCTTGTTGCTGGTCAAACTGATTGCCCCAAAAACTGGATTGCGACCGCAACAGTGCTCGAAGGCATTTGCGACAATCTACATCCAGCTGTTTCGGCATGTGGCGATGCTGAGATGAATGCGCTTCTGACCGCACTTGATGGGCGCTTTGTCGCTCCTGGCCCATCTGGTGCACCAACACGTGGTCGACCAGACGTTTTACCAACAGGCCGCAATTTCTTCTCTGTGGATACGCGCGCCGTACCGACGCCTGCCGCGTGGGAACTGGGGCAAAAATCTGCCGAGCTCATGATCCGGCGTTACACGCAGGATCATGGCGAGTGGCCAACTTCGTTTGGCCTCACTGCTTGGGGCACCTCGAATATGCGAACCGGCGGCGATGACATTGCGCAAGCGCTGGCGCTGATTGGAACGAAACCAGTTTGGGACATGGCATCCCGCCGGGTAACTGGCTATGAAATCATCCCGATTGCTTCGCTTGGCCGCCCGCGCATCGATGTGACCTTGCGTATTTCCGGGTTCTTCCGCGATGCCTTTCCAGATCAGATCGCATTGTTCGATACAGCAGTTCGTGCAGTTGGTGCTTTGAATGAGGACGAGCAGGATAATCCCATTGCAACGCGGATGCGCGGTGAACAGGCGCGGTTGATCGCGGAAGGTGCCGACGACAAGCTTGCCAAACAACGCGCGGGATTTCGTATTTTTGGCTCAAAGCCAGGTGCCTATGGTGCCGGGCTACAAGCGCTGATGGACGAGAACGCTTGGGCAAAGCGGGATGATTTGGCGGAAGCGTGGCTCGTCTGGGGCGGATACGCCTATGGTGCAGGCGAAGAAGGCAAGGCCGAGCGTGGACTTCTTGAAGAGCGGTTACGGACAGTAAATGCTGTTGTTCAAAATCAGGATAATCGTGAACACGACCTGCTTGATTCAGATGATTATTACCAGTTTGAAGGCGGGATGTCCGCGGCGGTGGAGCTTGTGTCGGGTGAGCGCCCGACGATCTATCACAATGACCATTCGCGTCCTGAAAAACCAATCATCCGTACTCTGGAAGAAGAGATTGCGCGAACTGTGCGCGGGCGGGTGACCAACCCCAAGTGGATTGCAGGGGTTATGCGCCATGGCTATAAGGGCGCCTTTGAAATGGCCGCCACGGTTGATTATCTATTTGCTTTTGCCGCTACGACAGGCGCCGTGGGAGATCATCATTTTGAAGCAGTCTATCAGGCATTTCTGGTGGACGATGATGTGAGGGCTTTTCTGGCTGAGAAAAACCCCCATGCCTTGCGCGATATTGCCGAGAAGCTGGAAGCAGCTGTAGATCGCGGTTTTTGGTCGCCGCGTTCCAATTCGGCGCGATTTGAACTGAGCAAGCTTGCTGCTTGAAATTATGATTCGGGAGGACACGCCAAATGGCTGAAAAATCACAAAAATTGCAGAATCTGACCGAGGCGGAAATCAACGAACGCCACGCTGACAAGATGCGCAAGAAAAAGGCTGTCCGCGATAAAATACAAGCCACAAAGACGGATGAGAAGGGCTTGGTCATCGTCAATACCGGCAAGGGCAAAGGCAAGTCCACTGCCGGCTTCGGTGTTGTTTTCCGTGCTTTGGGGCACGGCATGAAAATCGGCGTCATCCAATTCGTCAAAGGCTCGTGGGACACGGGCGAGCGTTGGGTCCTCGAAAAATTTCCGGAACAAGTAACGATCTCTGCCATGGGTGAGGGGTTTACCTGGGAAACGCAGGATCGTGCACGTGACATTGCGATGGCGCGCGATGCATGGGAGCAGGCCAAAGTAATGATTTTGGATGATGAAACTGAATTGGTGCTTTGCGATGAATTGAATATCGCGCTTCGATACGATTATCTGCCCATTGATGAAATCATCGAGGTTCTGAAGCAGAAGCCACACATGAAACACGTTATCATTACAGGCCGGAACGCTAAAGACGAACTTATCGAGTTCGCCGACCTTGTGACGGAAATGGAAATGATCAAACATCCTTTCCGTGCGGGCATAAAAGCGCAGAAGGGTATTGAGTTCTGACAACGAGAAGCTAACTCGGGCCTTGTTGGCTTTAGGAAAGTTCGGAAAACCAGACACGGACTGGGTTGTCGGCCTCCATCAGCAGTTTCGTTGCCAATGCTAAACACACGATGATGAGAAGCGGCTTGATAATCTTCGCGCCGTTTTTCATTGCCATGCCAGCGCCAACACGTGCACCAATGAACTGGGCCACACCCATCAGCAGACCGATCTTCCAGTTTACTGCGCCGAGCAAGGCAAATGTAATGAACCCGCCAAGATTTGAGGAGAAGTTCAGCAGTTTTGTGTGAGCCGTTGCTTTCAAGAGGCCAAAACCCGCAAGGGAAACGAAAGAAAGCATAAAGAACGAACCGGCACCCGGGCCAAAGAGCCCATCATAGAAGCCGATTAAAGGCACGATACAGATGCCAAAGAAAAAGGGTGTCAGACGTTGCGCACGATCTACGTCGCCCATGTTGGGTTTCACCGCAAAATACAACGCGATGGCTATCAGCAATAATGGTAAAAAGGCGCGCAGTAGGTTCCCGGGTAAAAAACCTGCTAGCAGGGCACCTCCAACTGCACCGAAAACCGCCATCAAGGCTGATGGCAACTGCTTCTTCAAATTAACATGGCCTTTTTGTGCATAGGCAATGGTTGCAGAGGCAGAGCCAAAGAGTGATTGTAACTTGTTGGTACCAAGAGATTCCAACGGTGACATACCCGCCAGCAAGAGAGCGGGTACGGTTACCAATCCACCGCCTCCCGCAATCGAGTCGATGAAGCCAGCTGCGAAGGCAGCAGCGATCAAAATCAGATGAACATTATCGAAAAATGCGGACATGGCGGGAGACTCGTTGGAACGCCGCGGACAATAGTTGGATTTTCCTTTTTGGCGAGCAGTTTTGCGCGCGGTTTTATGCGGCTTGATGCGATTAAGCCGCCGCTGTGTTGTTTACGCACTTGAAATAGCTGGGTTGCGCTGCAATCAATTACGTCAAATCATTTGGGGGTATAATGAGCGAAAGCATATTTGACCGGATTACGGCGTTCCTGGGTACGAAAAGCGCGGTGCAGAAGGTGGCGGATGATCCAGTGCTCACAGCCGAGCTTCTGCTGCTTTTGCATATCGCGTTGGCGGATGGAAAAACTGAAAAGGCCGAGTATGCTGCGATCATGCGTATAGCATCGACCGATTTTGGTATTTCCCCTGATGAGTTCGGAGAAGTTGCTGAATATCTCAAAGATTTTGGCTATGAGACGACAAGCAGCCAAGCGGCGCTTGCCTTTGCCGATGTTCCTTTTGAACGTAAGGTGCAACTGCTGCGCCATCTTTTGACAATCGCAAATGCGGATAATGAGCTTGATCCCAAGGAAGCCAATCTTATCCGCAAGACAGCGGAAACGTTGGGCGTGACTCCGGAAGAGTTGCATAAGCCTCATTGATGGAATCCTATGCCCTTGGCCTTGGCTGCGAGCGTGGTTGTGATCCAGCGGAGTTGCTTGCTTTAGCAGAGCAGGTGATAAGCGCGGTCCTCAAAGACATTTCGCAACTGGTTGGCGTGTTCACTATCGATCAGCGTATAAATGAGCCGGCGATTGTCGATGTGGCGACTCGCCTTGGAGTTCCTTTGTACGCGTTTGATGCTGCCAGGTTAGAGGTGGAGACACCGCGCTTGCTCAATCCGTCAGCGCAGGTTTTCGCGCTTGTCGGTTGTCATGGTGTCGCGGAATCTGCTGCTCTTGCCGGTGCTGGGGCCAAAGCACAACTCATTGTTGGCAAGACAAAATCAGCTCACGCCACTGCAGCGCTTGCAGTCTACAACCAAAAGCCATAGCGAATTACCATGATTGTTCATTTTATCGGTGCGGGCCCCGGTGCCCCTGACCTTATCACAGTGCGGGGATTGAAGCTGATTCAATCCTGCCCGGTTTGCCTTTACGCTGGCTCGCTCGTTCCGCCGGAAATGGTTGAGGAGGTGCCAAAAGACGCGCGCGTGGTGGATACGTCTTCGCTTAATCTCGATGAAATTATTGCAGAGTTTGAGCTGGCCCATGCACAGGGCAAGGACGTGGCGCGCGTGCATTCAGGCGACCCGTCGATTTATGGAGCGGTTGCTGAACAAATGCGACGCCTGGATGCGCTTGGCATTGAGTATGATGTAACGCCCGGCGTGCCTGCCTTTGCTGCCGCCGCTGCTGCGCTTAAAAAGGAACTTACGGTTCCGGAAGTGTGTCAGACCATCATTCTAACGCGTACTTCAATGAAATCGTCTGCCATGCCGGAAGGCGAGGAGCTTGCGACCTTAGGCAAATCCGGTGCCACCATGGTCATCCATTTGTCGATCCGTAATTTGAAACGTATTGAGGAGGAGCTTTCGCCGCTTTATGGCGCTGATTGTCCAGTTATTATCGCCTATCGTGTGGGGTGGCCGGACGAACAGTTTCTTCATGGAACGATTGCGGATATCGCACAAAAGGTTGCTGATTCTGGATTGATGCGTTCCGCGATGATCTTCGTTGGACGGGGGTTATCGGCGGACGGTTTTAGAGATTCAGCGCTTTATCATAAGAACCACAGTCACACCTTGCGCTCTGGTTCAAAGTGACTTCAACGTTTCTCCTACAAAACCGACGACGCTTTCAACATCGGGCAATGTATGGACATCAGGGCGTCGTGGCCGCTCAATCATAATGACAGGAATACCCAGATCACGCGCTGCCGTGATCTTGGCGTAGGAAGCCTTTCCGCCCGAATTGCGGCAGACGATGTGACTGATTCGCTTGGCAATCAGGAAGCTGCTCTCGTCTTCAACGGTCCTGGGTTTGGACAACTCTAGCTCAAAGTCAACAAGATCAGGCGGTGTTTCCGGCGGATCGATCATGCGAACCACGAAGTGTACGTTGTTCCGCTTGGAGAATGCTGCGATATGTTGTTTGCCAAGAGCCAGCAGTACCCGTGCTTTTGATGGAATGGCCTCTGCCGCCTGCGCCAGCGTATCGACGGAAGTCCATTTATCGCCAGGTTTTTTAGACCATGCAGGGCGCTCAAGTCTTACAAAAGCGGTCGGGCTTCCGGCAGAGACCGCGAGAATAGCGTTATCCGATATTTGCGTGGCAAAAGGGTGGGTTGCATCAATCAACAGTTTCACGTTTTCAGACTTGAGATAATCGGCCAACCCCTGTGGCCCGCCAAAGCCACCAACGCGGACTTCCCCCTCGATTTTTGCAGGAGCAAGGGTCCGGCCAGCCAGCGATGAAATGACGCGAAGATGAGGAGCTTGCAAACGCGAAGCGAGTTTAACTGCCTCTGCCGTTCCTCCCAGAATGAGGACTGTTGTTTCAGACACGGGCGAGTACCGCCCCTTTGCGATCGGTCACGATCACCTCTACTTCCACGGGAGCGCCCTTCAGAGTATCTATCGCGGTCTTTTTCGCTTTCATGGCAACTGCGCGTGCGATGTCGACCCCAAGTGTTTGAGATATTTCAAGCACTTCCATGGCCGTGTTAGCATTGAGAATCCGGTTTTTATCGGCAGGATCGAGCCCGAGTTTTTCTGCTTCATCCGCCAGAAAGGTCATATTGACTTGACTGCGACCCGAATGAAGATCCAGAGCACCTTGCGCAAGCTTGGTCAATTTCGCAAACCCGCCAGCGATGGTGAGCTTATCAATTGGGTGAACCCGGAGATACTTCAGTAGCCCACCAGCGAAATCGCCCATATCAAGCAGAGCAATCTCCGGTAAATCGTATATGGCCTGCGCAGCATCCTCGGACGTAGAGCCCGTTGCCGCAAGGACGTGTTTTAGCCCTGCGGCGCGAGAAACATCAATGCCTCGATGGATGGAATGTATCCACGCAGCACAAGAAAACGGGTGCACAATTCCCGTTGTCCCCAAAATGGAAATGCCGCCGACAATGCCGAGGCGAGGATTCCATGTCTGCTTGGCCAGTTCTTCGCCCTCTGGAACCGAGATTACGATCAGCAAGTCGGTTGGCAAATCATATTCTGCGCATATTTCTTCGCATATCTTTGTCATCATCTCGCGGGGAACCGGATTTATAGCGGCTTGCCCGGGAGGAATGGGGAGACCGGGTAGCGTAACGGTGCCAACCCCTTCGCCAGCGGCAAACTGTATGCCGCTTCCCGGCGGCGCCGGGAAGACCGTAGAGATTATAGTTGCTCCATGTGTTACATCAGGGTCGTCTCCGGCATCTTTAACAATGCCAGCCATCGCATAACCTTCACCAATCGATTCTATGGCGAGCAGGAAGTGCGGCACTTCGCCTTTCGGCAAGATGATAGCCACCGGATCAGGAAATTCGCCTGTGATCAGAGCGAGCAATGCTGCTTTCGTTGCCGCAGTTGCGCATGCGCCGGTTGTCCAGCCTCGGCGCAAAGGCGGTCCGCTGGTTGCTTGTGGTTTGCGCAAAGTTGTCTCAGGCTCGTTGTTCATTTCAACCTTATAGACCAGCTTGCGCAATCGTTGCATGATTTTTCCGACAGGTGCATCTTGCAGATGGAAAAATTGTGCTATGCGCAGATGAGCGAGGTTTAGCGATGCGCGCAAAGCGAAAAGAGATGCCGAAATTTGAGGTTGGCCATGTCTGGCTTGTTGGAGCCGGACCTGGAGACCCAGGACTTTTGACGTTGCATGCCGTCAATGCGCTGGAACAGGCTGATATCATTGTCTATGACGCGCTCGTCAACGAAGAGTGCCTCTCATTCGCTCACCCGTCCGCTGTTTTGGAATATGCCGGCAAGCGTGGTGGCAAACCTTCACCGCAGCAACGTGATATCTCTCTTCGGCTTGTTGAACTTGCACGTGCGGGCAATCGGGTACTGCGTCTCAAGGGCGGTGATCCATTTGTATTCGGCAGGGGCGGCGAAGAAGCACTAACTCTTGTCGAACATGATGTGCCATTTCGGATTGTTCCCGGCATCACGGCTGGTATTGGCGGGTTGGCCTATGCCGGTATCCCGGTTACCCATCGCGAGACCAATCAGAGCGTAACCTTTTTGACAGGACACGATGCGACTGGACTTGTTCCGGATTCGATGGACTGGAAAAGCATTGCGCAAGGCTCTGCTGTTATCGTCATGTACATGGCGATGAAACATATTGGTCTTATAGCTTCCCGCTTGATGGAGGCGGGGCGCCCATCTGACGAACCTGTCGCCTTCGTCTGCAACGCCAGTACCGCTCATCAGCAGGTTCTGGAAACAACACTGGAGAAAGCAGAATCTGATGTGGAGGCGGCCAATCTCAAGCCACCAGCCATAGTGGTCGTCGGGCAGGTCGTTCGACTGCGCGGCGCTTTGGATTGGCTGGGCGCACTCGAAGGTCGCGTTCTGACAAATGATCCGCTCGGTACGCGGCAGGAAAAGGACGCCGGATGACAGGGGTGCTGATCGCCGCGCCATCATCGGGTAGCGGTAAGACAACGGTTACGCTTGGCCTTCTGCGCGCATTGCGCAATTTAGGTGTTGCTATTGCTCCTGCAAAAGCAGGGCCGGACTATATTGATCCTGCATACCATGCGGTTGCTGGTGGCGCTCCTTGTGTCAATCTTGACCCTTGGGCTATGCGGCCAGATCTCATCAGTGCGTTAGCCTCCCGGCATACAGAAGGCGGCAAGACATTGATCGTTGAAGGCATGATGGGACTATTTGACGGCGCTGCGGACGGCAGGGGCTCTGCTGCTGATCTGGCCAGTCATTTGTCTTTGCCGATCATTCTGGTTGTCGATTGTGCCCGCCAATCGCACTCAATTGCCGCACTTGTCTGCGGGTTTCGTGATTTCCGGCGAAATGTCATGATTGCCGGGCTTATTCTTAATCGAGTAGGCAGCGCGCGTCATGAAATGATGCTGCGCTCGGCATTGCAGCCGGTCGGAATTCCGATACTGGGATCACTCCCAAAAAGCGAACAATTGCAACTTCCGGAAAGGCATCTGGGCCTCATCCAGGCGGGCGAGCATCGCGATCTCGACAGTTTCGTTGAAAATGCTGGTTTAGTGATCACTGAAAGGGTTGATGTTCGAGGTATTCTCGACATTGCGGGGCGATATGGCTCATTGGAGGCGATGGCCAATATCAAGCGTGTTCCCCCATTGGGGCAGAGAATAGCAGTGGCACGGGACAATGCTTTTGCGTTTTCCTATGTGCATCTGCTGGATGGCTGGCGCAGACGCGGCGCCGAGATCAGCTTCTTCTCACCGCTTGCCGATGAAGTCCCTGTTGCAAATTGTGATGCGATCTATTTGCCTGGTGGTTATCCTGAGCTTTATGCAGAAAAGCTGGCAGCAGCCGCTCGTTTCACTGAGGGAATGAAGCAGGCAGCGGCAAAAAACGTTTCAATCTATGGTGAGTGCGGAGGCTATATGGTGCTGGGCGAGAGCATCGACGATGCTGTAGGGGTTTCCCACAGGATGCTCGGGCTTCTGCCCGTCGAAACGAGCTTTGCCAAGCGAAAAATGCATCTTGGCTATCGTCGACTGACACCCCTCAAGGGCGCGCCTTTCCACACATCTTTGACAGGACACGAGTTTCACTACGCGAGCATCGTGCGTGAAGGAAATGCTGATCGCTTGTTTCGCGTCAATGATGCTTTGGGCAATGATTTGGCAGATGCTGGTTTACGCGTGGGATCTGTCAGTGGCTCCTATATGCATGTGATTGATTTGGTTGGATGATGCAGATTGAACATGGTGGCGCTCTTGATGGCGCTGTAGCGCGGTTTGGCGGTACGTCGTCAGATTGGATCGATCTTTCGACTGGCATCAATCCGGAAATGTTTCCTTTGCCTGAAATCGCACCGCAAATCTGGAATCGATTGCCGGATCAGATGCTGCTGACCACAGCGATTGACACAGCGCGGCGCTATTATGGCGCCACTGGTGAGGCAAGCGTGGTTGCTGCACCCGGTACTCAGGCTCTGATTCAGATATTGCCGGAGTTGACGCCAATCGGTGAGGTGGCAATTCTTGGCCCTACATATCAGGAGCACGAACGAGCGTTCAAAGAGGCCGGGTGGCGTGTTTCATATTGTGTCGGGATTGACGAGGTTCCTCGCTCGGCAAAAGTTGCAGTGATCGTCAATCCGAACAATCCCGACGGGCGAATCATACCAGCAAAAACCCTGATTGAACTTGCCAAAGAAATGGATAGCAGAGGCGGGCATCTTATTGTTGATGAAGCCTTCGCTGACCCGCATCCAGAGTGTAGTGTTGCCTCACAGGCAGGTATGAATGGGTTGGTGGTTCTCAAATCATTTGGCAAATTCTTCGGTCTTGGCGGTTTGCGCCTCGGCTTTGCTTTGACCACCCACGCTGGCGCGGAGCGATTAAAGTTGAGACTTGGACCATGGGCCGTGTCTGGACCAGCGCTTGCCATCGCAACGCATGCGTTTTCTGATGCAAAGCTCTTGGGGGAGTACACTTCAAGATTGAAAATTCGCCGCAAATTGCTCGCAGATGTTCTAGCAGAGGTTCAACTAACCGAGATTGGTGGAACAATGCTGTTTTCTCTGGTGAAATTCGATCATGCGCATCGGCTTCATGCCGCATTGTGCGATCGCCATGTGCTGACGCGGAAATTTGCCTATGCATCGCGGTGGTTGCGATTTGGACTACCGTTGGACGAATCTGCCGCGAGCCGGTTGCATAAGCGTCTTGTCCTGGCGCTAGGTGCGGTCCAAAACTCATTTTCTGATTCAACAGGATAGAATCCGTAATGGAAATCAACCTCTTGATCCTGTTTCTTGCTCTTCTGGCAGATCGCTATTTTGGCGATCCTGAATGGCTGTGGAAAAAAATACCGCATCCGGTTGTCATGTTTGGAAGCGCCATCTCATATGCAGATAAACGCTTCAATCGGCCCGACAACTCCGACCAGCAGCGGCGCCGCGACGGTTTTCTGGCTGTACTTGCCCTGCTGTTGCTGTCGGCAGCTATCGGTTTCTTTGTCCATCTTGCTCTACGAACCATCCCGCCGTTTGGCGGGCTTATCGAAGCCATTATAGTGGCAGTTTTCCTGGCTCAGAAGAGTCTCGGCGATCATGTTGAGCGTGTTGCGATAGCGCTGCGCGAAGAAGGGCTTACAGGCGCGCGGCGCGCTGTCTCAATGATCGTTGGTCGTGACCCCGACATTCTCGATGAGCCTGCAATCGGCCGTGCCGCCATAGAAAGCCTTGCGGAAAACACCTCCGATGGAATCATTGCACCGGCGTTCTGGTACGCTTTGTTGGGTCTTCCGGGCCTGTTCGCATATAAAATGCTGAACACGGCAGACTCCATGATCGGGCACTTGAATGATCGCCATCGCGATTTTGGCCGTTTTGCTGCAAAGCTTGACGATGTTGCTAATTGGATACCGGCACGCTTAACAGGCTTATTGATCGCCTGTGCAGCTTGGGCCGTGTACGGTTACCGCGCTGCCAAACAGTCTTTTGATGTTATGATGCGGGATGCCCGTTTGCATAGATCGCCAAATGCTGGCTGGCCTGAAGCGGCAATGGCCGGGGCAATTGATGTGGCGCTGGCGGGCCCGCGCATTTATGGCGGTATTATCGCAAACGAACCGATGTTGAATGGTGCAGGACGGCGCAATGCGGGGCTGGAGAATATCGAGGATGCGCTGCATGTGTTCCGAGTCACAACGGCGATCTTTGCGATAGTAGTTCTGATTCTCTTCGTTGTGGGACTGCTTTTCTAACGCAGATAGCGCAATTTTGGATCAAGAAGGTCTCTGAGGCCATCACCAAGCAAATTGAGCCCGAGCACTGTGAGCATGATGGCGAGTCCCGGAAACAGCGCCATATGAGGCGCCAAGCCGATCATCGTCTGTGCCTCGAATAACATGCGACCCCAACTTGGCATCGGCGGTTGAGCGCCAAGCCCGACATAGGAAAGTCCCGCTTCGGCAAGAATGCCGAGCGAAAACTGGATCGTGCCTTGTATGATCAGGACATTGGCCAAGTTCGGCATAATATGATCGACAGTGATGCGGCCTTCGCTTTTGCCGATAGCACGAGCAGCAAGGACAAACTCCCGAACCCAAAGCGCTAGAGCGGCGCCTCGTGCGACGCGCGCGAATACCGGAATGTTAAAGATGCCGATGGCAATGATTGCGTTAATTGCTCCAGGACCAAAAATAGCGGTAATCATGACGGCTGACAGGAGTGCAGGGAAGGCGAAAATGAGATCATTGAAGCGCATAAGCATCTCATCGACGATACCTCCACGGGCTGCTGCCCAAAGTCCCAGCGGGATACCGATACCAGCGCCAATGGCAACAGAAACAAATGCGACAAAAATCGAAGCGCGGCTGCCCACCATGATCATCGACAGGATATCGCGGCCAAAATGATCGGTGCCCAGCCAGTGCGCCATTGATGGTGGTTTCAATTTCGCTACTATATCAAGTGCGGAGACGCTGTAAGGTGTCCATATGAAGGACAGGCCAGCCATCAATGCCACGACAATCGTAATGATTGCGCCGATCAGAAATGACCTGTTGGCGAATAGGCTTTTGAATTCTGTCTGGCGGCTCACGAGCGGCTCCACAAACGCGGGTCGACAATGGCATAGGAAAGATCAACGAGGACATTCACTGCGATAACGGTGGCCACGAGTATTATGACGACGCCCTCTACGACGATCAGGTCGCGTTGGGTGATTGCTTGAAATACCAGACGTCCAAGCCCCGGCAGATAGAATACGTTCTCGACGATAATCGTTCCGGCCAGAAGGAAGGAGAATTGCATGCCAATAATAGTTAAAACCGGTATCAGTGCGTTACGCAAAGCGTGATGATAAAGCACTTTACGGCGCGATAATCCTTTGGCGCGGGCAGTGCGAATGTAATCTTCGCCGAGCACGTCCAGCAAAGCAGAGCGACATACCCGTGCAAGTATTGCTGCTTGGGGCAGGGCCAGGGCGACGGACGGCAGGATCAGCGATTTGATGCTTGGCCATAAACCATTTTCCCAACCCGCAAATCCACCTGCCGGCAAAAGCCGCAATACAACAGCGAATATGTAGACAAGGAGAAGCGCGAACCAAAAATTTGGAATTGCCACACCGATTTGTGCTGCGCCCATTGTAGCAGTATCGGCTAGGCTTCCCCGCCTTGAAGCTGAAAATAGTCCGACCGGAATAGCAATCATGGTGGAGAGAAAGAGTGAAATCAGCGCAAGAGGCAAGGACACCGCAACTCGCTCTTTGATAAGATCAAGCACAGGAACCGAGTAGGTATAGGACTTGCCGAAATCTCCGGTCAGCAGACCGCCAATCCAACTGAAATATCGTGAGATTAGCGGTTGATTGAAACCCATCTGCTCTTGCAAGGCTCGAACAGCATCTTCGGTAGCATTCATACCAAGCATCAGGCGAGCGGGATCGCCCGGAACAACTTCAAGGACGGCGAATACAACGATTGATGCCGCGAGCAACGTAATGATGCCAATGAGAACGCGCTTTGACGCGTAGCTCAGCATGTGATTCCCATGCTCAAGACGCGTATCATTTTAGTCGGCCCATTTCACTGCGGTGAGATCATTGGCCTGTATCGGTCCGTTCTCCCAAAGGCCTTTGATCTTTGCGTCCCATATACCGGTTTTGGGCAACTGGAACAGAAATGCAGCAGGCTCATCTGTAGCAAGAAGTTTCTGCGCCTGCTGATAAAGCTCGCTGCGTTTCGGTCCATCGGAAGTCGTTTCAATCTGCTTGATCAAGTCTTTGAACGGGGTGCTGTCATAATTGAAATAGTAGTCATCACGCGCAAAAATGTTCAAATCGTTTGGCTCTGTGTGCGAAACGATCGTCATGTCATAATCTTTATTCTTGAACACCTGGTCGAGCCATTGTGCCCATTCGACGGGGATAATCTCGGCTTCTATCCCAATCTCACGCAGTTGAGCGGCGATGATTTCGCCGCCACGCCGCGCATAGGTGGGTGGTGGCAATTTGAGTGTTGTCTTGAAGCCATCAGGATGACCAGCTTCAGTCAAAAGCTTCTTGGCAAGTTCGGGATCATAGGCCGTTTCTTCCGTCAAATCTAAGTAAGCCGGATGATGGGGTGGAAAGAATGAACCAATCGGTGTTCCAAATCCAAACATGGTTCCATCAATAACCGTCTTGCGGTCAATGGCATGCGCAATTGCCTGACGCACTTTGACATTATCGAAGGGCGGCTTCTTGTTGTTCATGCCCATGACGGTTTCGCCTTCGGTCGAGCCGATCACGACCTTGAAGCGTGGATCTGCCTGAAACTGAGCAATGGTTTCATAGCTGGGAAAAACCGGAAATGCCTGTACGTCACCTGCCAAAAGAGCCGCTGTGGCTGCGGCCGGATCAGGAATAATACGGAACGTTGCTTTTTCGAGCGTTGCAGGCTTTCCCCAATAATCCGGATTCTTGGCAATGACGATCTGCGATCCTTTTGCCCAGTTTTCCAGTTTAAATGGGCCGGTGCCTGTGGGCTTATCCTTATTGGCATCGGCACTTTCCGGTGCAACAATAACCGCATCGCCCCAGGCCATATTGTAGAGGAAATCACCGCTCGGTTGTTTCAAAGTCACTTTGACAGTCAACGGATCAACGCTTTCGACGGTATCTATCGCAGCAAAGAGACCCTTTTGGGCATTGGTTGACGTGTCGCTTCGCGCTCTGTCGAGTGAAAATTTTACATCCTCTGCATCAAACGACGTGCCGTCATGGAATTTGACGCCCTTATGCAGCTTGAAAGTGTATATCTTGCCGTCTTCTGAACTGGTCCAGCTTTCGGCCAGAGCAGGGAGAACATCGCCCTTCGAACCGATGCGGGTCAGGCCCTCGAATATATTGGCATAGACAATTTCATCAATTGCCGCCGCTGCTCCGGCTGTCGGGTCGAGATGCGGCGGCTCCAATACAATCCCAAGTATGAGATCTGTCTTCGCCGCAAATGAAGCAGTCGCAGGGGCGAGGGCGATTGCCGTGCCGAACAAAAATGTTTTCCAGATATTCATTCGGCGTCTCCCGTTAAATTGAACCGGACAAAAGCACTTTTAGGCCAAGAGCCATTACTTTGGTTGACTCGGTCATATCGTCAATCCCAACATACTCATCCGGCCGATGAGCGAGATCGAGAATACCCGGACCATAGGCAATGCAATCGTGCAAAAGTCCAATGCGCGCAATGTGCTTCTGATCGTATGTACCGGGCGATATGACATATTCCGGTTCTTTGCCGAAAACAGAGCGAATTCCCTGTGCGACCGCGGTCACAACAGGCGCATCACGCTCCGTCATGAGCGGCTGGACTTCCATGATATCGCGTATTTTATAGTGAAACTTTGGCCGCTCCCATTTCAGGCGGTCGAGGATCGATGTGACCTCGCGTTTGACCTCGGCAATATCTTCTTCGAGCAGGAAGCGCCGATCTATCGTTAGTCGGCATGAATCTGGAACATTGGGCGAGGGCAGCCCCGAAAAATCATCCGTCTGTCCGCCATGAACCGAGTTGATATTCATCGTCGATCGCCGCGCACCCTCGGGCACGACCGGCATCCGGGTTTCTTTCCGGTCGAGGGCGGGGAAAAGCTCTTTTTCAAATGCATCCAAAACCGCGCCCATATGCCTGACTGCGCAATCACCAAGAAATGGCATCGAGCCATGCGCGATCTCGCCCTTGGTTTCGATCTCTGCCCACCAGACACCACGATGGCCAAGGCAGATACGATCCTTGTTGAGCGGTTCGGGAATGATCACGTGATCAACGCGAGGTTTGGAAAAAAAGCCCTTGCTGGCAAGATAGGCGACGCCGCCAAAACCACCCGATTCTTCATCCACAGTGCCTGAAATCTCTATGGCACCAGAAAAATCAGGGTAGACTTCAAGAAAAGCTTCAGCGGCGATGATGGATGCGGCAAGCCCTCCCTTCATATCGCATGCGCCACGGCCATAGACTTTGCCGTCCTTGATGACGCCTTCGAATGGATCGACGGTCCAGCCTTCCCCAGTGTCTACGACATCAATATGCGAATTGAAATGCACAGTCTGGCCACGCGTGCGACCATCGAAGCGTGCAACGACATTTGTCCGGGGGTATCGGTCCGTATCGCCAGGGGTTCCTTCAGCGCGAATCAATTGCGTTTCAAAACCGCTCTTCTGCAATCGTTGCGCAATGTACTCTGCGCAGGGCGCGTAGGCTTCGCCGGGTGGATTAATCGTCGGAAAGCGTATCAACTCTTGCGTGAGTGCGATCAGGTCGTCACGTCGTTCATCAATCGCGCGGGAAAGCTTTTCGTCCATTCACCTATCAAATCAGGCGGCATCCCGATTTGGCAAGAGGCAAGTTTCGCAATGATGGCAAAATGCCGCTTTCCGGGTGAGATGTCGTTTGAGTGTTTGGTAGATTGGAATTGTTCTTATAAAACAGCAAGAGAAGCTGACAATGACCGGGGCACCAAGACATGAATTCCGAACCACGCCTTGCCTTGTCGGAGCCGGTTGGTGACGAGATTGCCAAGACCACTTGCTATATGTGCGCTTGCCGCTGCGGCATTGATGTCCATCTGAAGGATGGAAAAGTCCGCTACATAGAGGGCAATCGTGATCACCCGATTAACAAAGGCGTGCTCTGCGCCAAGGGTTCAGCCGGAATCATGCAGCACTATTCGCCTGCGCGATTGCGGGCGCCCTTGTTGCGCACCGGCCCGCGTGGGTCGGGCGAATTCAAGGAAATCAGTTGGGAAGAAGCGCTTTCGCTGGCGGTTGATTGGCTGCAACCCATTCGCGATACGGCGCCGCGGAAGCTCGCTTTCTTTACGGGACGGGATCAAAGCCAGGCGCTGACGAGTTTTTGGGCGCAAAATTTCGGAACGTCCAATTATGCGGCCCATGGCGGGTTCTGTTCAGTCAACATGGCAGCCCCCGGCATTTACACGATTGGAGGCGCATTTTGGGAGTTCGGTGCGCCCGATTGGGACAAGACAAAACTGTTCATCCTTTTCGGCGTTGCTGAAGATCACGACTCCAACCCTATCAAAATTGGCATTTCCAAACTAAAGAAGCGAGGTGCGCGCTTTGTATCGGTCAATCCAGTTCGGACTGGATATTCGTCCATTGCCGATAATTGGATTGGCATCAGGCCGGGTACAGACGGCCTGCTTGTCCTCAGCATTATTCACGAACTTTTCCGAACAGGCAGGATCGATCTTGATTACCTCGGCCGATATACAAATGCCCCTTGGCTGGTAATCGACAATCCGGGTCATGAGGACCATGGGCTGTTTTTGCGCGATGATCTTGGAAAAGCGCTGGTAAGAGATCGAAAAACCGGCGCTGTTGTTCGTTTTGATGAGCCGGGTCACATTGCCGATCTTAACGCCGAATTCACAACAGAGGACGGGATCAAAGTACGCAGCGTTTTGCGACTAATGGCAGAGAAATATCTTGATCCGAAATACGCTCCAGAAGCGATTGCCGCCGAAACCGGAGTTTCGGCCGTAACGATCAGCGGACTTGCAGCCGAAATTGCCCGTGTCGCTTTTGAGGAAGAAATTATCGTCGAACAGCCTTGGGTAGACATGAAGGGCGAGCAGCACGAGGTCATGATCGGCCGACCGGTCAGCTTTCACGCTATGCGGGGCATTTCTGCCCACTCCAACGGGTTTCAGTCGGCCCGTGCATTACATGTGTTGCAGACGATCATTGGTTCAATCGATTGTCCAGGCGGCTATAGATATAAGCCGCCCTATCCAAAACCTGCTACGGCACACCCTCGGCCTCATGGCCGTGCTGAACATGTGACGCCCGGCAAACCTCTGGCTGGCCCCCATCTCGGCTATCCATTGGGACCCGAGGATTTGCTTGTTGATGCTGAAGGCAGGCCGCAGCGGATTGATAAGGCGTTCTCGTGGGAAGCACCACTTTCGGCCCATGGCATGATGCACATGGTAATCGCCAATGCGCATGCGGGCGATCCTTATCCCATTGATGTGCTGTTTCTGTATATGGCGAACATGGCATGGAATTCGTCAATGAATACGCGTGGCACGATTAAGATGCTGGAGGAGCGCGACGAGACAACTGGTGAATATAAGATCCCAAAAATCATTTACTCCGATGCCTATTCATCGGAAATGGTTGCTTATGCCGATCTCGTTTTGCCAGACACGACCTATCTCGAACGGCATGATTGTATCTCACTTCTGGACAGGCCGATTTCTGAGCCCGGAGCAGTATGCGATGCAATTCGTTGGCCTGTTATCCAGCCTGACCGCGACGTGCGCGGTTTTCAGTCCGTATTGATAGATCTTGGTGCTCGATTGAAGCTGCCGGGTTTTGTGGATGAGCAGGGTGAGGCGCTCTACAAAGATTATGCCGATTACATCGTCAATCACCAGCGCAAGCCAGGTATTGGTCCATTGTCAGGTTGGCGCGGCGAACAGGCCGACAGCGAGGGTAGGGGGGCGCCAAACAAAGATCAGGTTCAGAACTACATTGACAATGGAGCTTTCTGGACCAAACATATCCCGCAGGAAGCCCTGTATTTCAAACATCACAATGCGGCCTATCAGCAATTTGCAATCGATATGGGTTTCTTCGATGCACCGCAGCCGGTGACAATTCAGCTTTATGTGGAGACCTTGCAGAAGTTCCGGCTTTCCGCTGAAGGTGTCCGAAAACCGTTTGCACCGCCGCAATACAGGCAGCGCTTGCTGGACTGTTTCGACCCCTTGCCAGACTGGTATCGTCCTTTTGAAGAGCAGGGTGTGAATACGAGCGAGTTTCCCTACCATGCCATTACCCAGCGTCCCATGGCGATGTACCATTCATGGGGGTCGCAAAACGCCTGGCTGCGCCAGATACACACCAAGAATCCGCTCTATGTGCCGGGTGCCATCTGTGATGAGGTCGGGTTGAGTGATGGAGATTGGGCTTGGATCATCTCCCACCATGGCCGGATAAAATGTGAAATTGCCCGCACCGGCGCGGTTAACGACAAAACAATGTGGACATGGAACGCGATTGGCAAACGTGGCGGCGCATGGTCGCTTGAGCCAAATTCGCCCGAAGCCACCAAGGGGTTCTTGTTGAATCATCTTATTCATGAATTATTGCCCCCAAAATCCGATGGCATGCGTTGGTCTAACTCTGATCCAATTACCGGACAGGCGGCTTGGTATGATCTGAGGGTGCGAATAGAAAAAGCCGAAATTGGCGAAGGGGTCAGTGAGCCGCATTTCAAAGCCATAAAACGTCCTGGCAGCCAAAAGCAGCCGCAGGGTGAAGTGCGCTATGGGCAGGAGTGGGCGAAATGACTAGTCTGCCGCAAAACCGTACCCCAAAAAAGCTTGGTTTGGTCATCGATCTCGATGTTTGTGTTGGCTGTCATGCATGCGTTATCAGTTGCAAAGAATGGAACACAGGTGGCTACGGTAGTGCCTTATCTGACCAGCATGCTTACGGCGCTGATGTATCTGGCACATTTCTCAATCGAATCCATAGTTTTGAAGTTGTTCCGGAAGGCGGTGAGATCATTGGCGAGGCAGGCGAAGCCCGTATTGTGCACTTTCCGAAGTCCTGCCTGCACTGCGAAGATGCACCTTGCGTGACGGTGTGCCCAACCGGAGCATCATACAAACGGGCAGAAGACGGCATAGTACTGGTCGATGAGGATAAGTGCATCGGCTGCGGTCTTTGCGCCTGGTCATGCGCTTATGGTGCCCGGGAAATGGATCTGGCGGCGGGTGTGATGAAAAAATGCACGCTCTGCGTTGACCGGGTGTATAATAAGACTTTGAAGCAAGAAGATCGTATCCCTTCCTGTGTAAGAACCTGTCCCGTCAATGCGCGGCACTTCGGTGATCTCGGTGATCCTCTTTCAGAGGTTTCGCTCATGGTCGCTGAGCGGGGCGGTTTTGATCTGATGCCGGAACAGGATACGCGACCGACCAACAAGTATTTGCCACCGCGTCCTCGCACTTCCCTAAGCAACGCTGCACCGATCATCCCGCTTGCAGAAAATACCGAGGGCGCACGTGGCTTCTTTGCATGGCTCGACAAAACCTTGGATAGAATCTGATGCATCCGGCGTTTTCGATGATTATTTTCACCGCTTTGTCGGGGCTAGGTTATGGCCTTGCTGTCGTGCTCGGACTTGGTTTTTTCGATCCCGTATTAGTGTCGACCAAACTTGCGTATCTGGCCTCGCTCGCTCTCATTGGAACGGGCTTGATCGCGTCGCTTTTTCACTTGGGTAATCCGCAACGCGCTTGGCGGGCCTTGAGCCAATGGCGCTCCAGCTGGTTGTCGCGTGAAGGCGTCATGGCAATCGCCACATTCGTCCCCCTGACATTCAGCGCTGGTCTGGCAATTTTTACTAACAGGCACGACATGATTTTGGGTTTGATCAATGTGTTCGGTTCGGTATTGACGGTCTATTGCACGTCGATGATTTATGGATCACTCAAATCTGTGGATGCTTGGCATACAAGGCTGACACCGATCTGTTTTATATTGTTCTCACTGGCAGGTGGCTTTCTCCTGGCAAGTGCCTTCTCTAATGTGCTTGTCATCGAATTGTTGGCGGTATTGTTACTGCTCATGGCACTCGTTGCCAAAATGATTTGGCGCAATCGCAGCGCAACGCTTGTACCGCTTTCGACACCGGAAAGTGCAACCGGGCTTGGCTTTATTGGTAAAGTACGCCTGTTTGAAAGGCCGCACTCACTCGACAATTACTTAACACGTGAGATGGGCTTTCGCATTGCTCGCAAACACGCAGCTAAGCTGCGGGTCATTTCGTTGTTGAGCGGAGTGGTGTTGCCGATTGTGGCCTTACTATCGGCTATGGCACTGGGAACCGGCTTGCTGGCACAAATTATATTGGGCATTGCTGGCGCCAGCCATATCCTTGGGATTTTTGTCGAACGCTGGCTGTTCTTTGCGGAGGCAAAACACGCGGTGATGAATTACTATTGAACGCTATTTGTTCCAGCGTTTGTGGAACCACATCCACTGGCCGGGATATTCACGAACCCAGCTTTCTACCTTGTCGTTCAGCGCCTGCGCTGTAGCGGCAAGGTCAATGGTACCTTTCTCATCACGCGGCAGTTCCATCTTCTCTTCCAACTCCAAACGGAAGCGCCCACCAGGCAGACGGATGCAACGTGCGGGATAAACATCACACTCATATTGACGCGCAAGTTTTGCCAATAGCGGATTGGTTTTGCAGGGACGATCAAAGAAAGTCGTTGGGATGCCGCGATGGAATTTCTGGTCGACCAACATGCCGACATT
This sequence comes from Phyllobacterium sp. K27, assembly GCF_054796155.1. Lineage (NCBI taxonomy): Bacteria > Pseudomonadati > Pseudomonadota > Alphaproteobacteria > Hyphomicrobiales > Phyllobacteriaceae > Phyllobacterium > Phyllobacterium sp. K27. The sequence goes on from NZ_CM139240.1 coordinate 1,821,331, forward strand.
GCCATCAGCATTCAAAACACTGGCAAGTGACCACGCCGCGCCCGCTTTTGACGGAACCAGATGACCCATATTCGTGCGGCGGGCACCCAGAATTTTCCTCGCAACATAAGGATTATTGGGCGGGCGAAACAGAGCGGTCACGTTCAGTTCGAATGTTGCAGCGCAGATCGGGAGCAATTCAAAATTACCCGTATGACCTGTGAAGAAAATATGAGGCCGGTCTTTTTCATCGCGAATGCGCTCAAAGATTTCGCGGCCTTGCACTTCTATCAATCCCGGCTTGTCGCTATGCGGATCGTAATCGAAGATCGCATCAAGGAAGACATATTCTGCGGTCAACCGCGCCATGTTTCCCCACATGTCGCGTGCGATCAGCTGCAACTCTTCTTCCGACTTCTCCGGATAGGCTTTGCGCAGATTGGTCATTGCGACCCGATGGCGGCCCATTAACGGGCCGATTTTGCGGGCGGATGCATCAATGAAATCCATCGCTGCCTTGGCGGGCAACTGACGCAAAAGCCAAAGTATGCCGAAGATAATATTCGCCGACAGCCAGTAGTTGACCGATTTCAACTTCTGGCTCCAGCGATACAGAGCTAGCTTTCTATCAAGTTTCATACGGAATCAGTTGACGCGCAGGATGATCTTGCCAAAAACGTCCCGGCCTTCCATTCGCTTCAGCGCCGTATCAATATCGTCGAAGCCGACTTCAGTATCAATGACAGGATGAACCAGACCGCGTGCCATCTTCTGCATGGCATCGGCCATGTTTTCCATGCGGCACCCGAAAGAACCAAGCAGTTTCAACTGTTGCTGAAAAAGCATCATCAGGTTCATGCTTGTCGAAACGCCTGATGTTGAGCCGCAGGTAACAAGACGCCCGCCGCGACGTAGCGACAGCATGGAACCAGCCCAGGTATCAGCTCCCACATGCTCGAAAACAACGTCGACGCCCTTCTTTTTAGTCAGTTTACGCACGACGCCTTCAAAGCGGTCTTCGCGGTAATTGATGACATGATCGGCACCAAGTGCCTTGGCTTTTTCAATCTTGTTGTCAGAACCCACGGTAGTAATGACCGTGCAGCCCATCTTCTTGGCAAGCTGGATGGCAGCCGAACCGATGCCTGAACCGCCAGCATGCACCAGAATGGTTTCGCCGGGTTCGAGTTTGGCATTGTCGAACAGCATGTGCTCGACAGTTCCAAATGTGACAGGAGCAACCGCTGCACCGATTTCGTCAACGCCGGGAGGGGCAGGAACCAAAAGGCGCGCCTTGAGGTTCACCTTCTCCTGAGCAAAGCCATCAAGATGGAAGCCGTGCACGCCGGAGACATGTTCGCAAAGATTGTCGCGACCTTCGCGGCATGGGCGGCATAGACCGCAGGTTTGTGCGCCGTAAATCGAAACCAGTTGTCCTGGAAGCAGGTTGCTGACGCCCGGGCCTATAGCATCGACCACGCCGGATGCTTCCGCACCAATTGTCAAAGGCATTTTACGCTTGGCAAAGGCCATGCCACGCCAACCCCAAACATCAATATGGTTGAGTGCAACCGCTTTGATGTTGACTGTTACCTCGCCGGGGCCCGGTGGAGGTGGGGGAGCAACCTCGACGATTTCGAGTTTGCGATCTTCGATCAGCTGTAATGCACGCATTGCCGTTTCCTGGAGTGGTGCCGCCGCAATAAGGCAGGTGACCGCTCATTTGTGGGTTGCGCAATTCCGGACGGAAAAACCGGCTCCGTATTCTGGAACTGCTCTCATTCAGGCTTCGGATTAGTTCGGTTCTGCCGTCATGACAAGACACGTATTTTGTCCGCCAAATCCGAAGGAGCTTGAAAGCACCGCCGAGACCTTTGCCTCGCGCTTCACATTGGGCACGACATCCAGCACGATTGCCGGGTCCGGATTGTCATAATTGATGGTCGGCGGAATTGTGCCAGTCTGTATGGTCAGTACAGAGAAAACCGCCTCAATCGCACCTGCCGCCGTCAAAGTATGGCCGATCATCGATTTGTTGGAGGAAACAGGTAATGAGGATATGCGGTCACCGAAAACAGTCGAGAGAGCCAGATACTCCATCTTGTCGTTTTCCGGAGTCGAAGTGCCATGGGCATTGACGTAGTCGATGGCGTCTTCCTTGATCCCCGCATCGTCCAAGGCTGCGCGCACAGCGCCAATCGCTGGAGAGCCATCGGGCTTTGAGCGTGTGCGATGGAAATCATCTGCCTTTTCGCCGCAACCACGCATGATTCCGAGAATATTGGCTCCGCGGGCAACAGCAGATTCCAGCGATTCCATAACAAGCGCGCCGGAACCTTCGGCCATGACAAAACCGTCACGGTCCTTTGAGAAGGGCTTGGCGGCCTTGTGGGCAGGTTCATTATGGGTTGAAAGCGCCGATAGCAGCGAGAAGCGGATAAGCGCTTCTGCGGAGACGGAGCCGTCAGTTCCGATTGACAGCACGCGGTCGCTTTCGCCGCGCCGGATAGCCTCGACACCAAGTTGGATTGCAGTTGCACCTGATGCACATGCGGTCGACAGCGTGATGGGCAGTCCGCGCGTTCCGAATTTGTCGGCGATGCATTCTGCTATAAAGCCAAATTCCGCCGTGTTGAACATCGCGCTTTGCGGTGCCTTTCGGCAAGCTGCCAGCAATAGATCATAGCCGGGTTCGCCTTCGGACTTTACCAGTGCATCAAGCGCGAAGCGGTTGCGCCATTCGAGTTCCACGGGCGGCGCTGCGAGAAACAGCGGTCCGCCGAAATCATCGATTGGAAAACCGGCTTGTGCTATGGCCTCTTCAGCGGCAAGGGAAGCCAGTTTCTGCGAAAGTGCTGACGCTCCCTGACTGCTCTCTTCAAGAAAATCCACAGTCCCGGCTATTTGCGTGCGCAGATTGTCGAGCGCAAAACGCGTTATAGTGTGAATGCCGGAAGTGCCCGAGGTCAGAGCTGTCCAGTTTTCTTCCTTGCCTTGTCCAAGCGAGGAGACCACACCAAGACCAGTAATTGCAACCAGGGGGCGACCTAGATGATCAGTATATTTGGACATTGGAATATCCTTTAAACCTTGCTCAGGCGGGCAACGCCTTCACTGCGCGTCGCGCCGATGGAAGTCGCGAGTGCGCTGGAAATATTGGCCGGACCAGTTGCTTCGTTTTCACTATCAAGCGGCGGAAAGGCTGCTGCGTTGAAAACACTCAATGCTGCGATCGCAACGGCGAGAGGAAACTGCGCCTCGCGCAAATGTCCCGTCTTACTGGAAAGTCCACGAACCGTAGAGCTGGGGAAGGCTTCCAGCGCTGCTTTTTCTGCGGAAGTAGCTGCCTTCGCCCCTGTTGCACCCGAAATGATCAGATCAGCCACTTTGTCTGCGCTTGCGGCGCCGAGAAGCTTGGAAATCGTTTCGCCAAGATTTTCGCGGCTGCGGCGGATCTGTGAGCTATAGATGCCGTCAATAGCGGCATAAGCGCGAACACCGCGTTTCTTGGCATGATCTGCGCTTTCGAGAACGAGAAATGCACCGCCGGAACCTGTGATGATGCCACCGCCTTCGGAACCATCTCGTTGCCAGACCGGTGACCATCCATCGGTTTTCAACATCTGGTTCAGCTCGAAACCGAGCAACATATCGGGATGTTCGGCATTATATGAGCCACCCACGAGAGCGTGGGTGCTCTGGCCGGAACGAATGCGTGAAACCGCTGTGTCGATTGCAGAAATCCCAGCGCCTTCTTCGCCCATGAATGTGCGCGACGACCCGGTGACCTTATGCACAATCGAGATATTGCCTGCGAGCAGATTGGAAAGCTGTGCCAGGAAAAGCGTTGGACGCAATTCCGTCGACAGTTTTTCGTTCAGCATCGTTCCAAGGTCATTGCGGATACGCGCTTCGGCTAGAATTTGCGTGTCGACAGTTACGTCGCGTTCACCGCCACCTGCTGCAACGACCATATCCATCGTTGAACAGAGGGCTTCATCATCCTTGATGCCTGCGTCCTGTAACGCAAGGCCGGCGGTATAGGTGCCGATACGCTGCCAGGTTTCCATCTGCCGCTGATCGCCACGTTTTGGAATCTGGTTGTTCCAATCAACCTCACCAAGCGGGTGCACAGTGTACGGTTTAAACTTTTCACCATCAACGCGTGGCTTCGCTCCATCGTTGAAGGCCTGCCAATGTGCATCGATCCCTTCGCCCAAGGAGGAAATGAGTCCGATGCCTGTTATAACGACGGTGTTGTTCTGCATTGTCTCGCAACACCGTTTTACGGTGCATCCGGTTAATGAAAATGTTTTGGTCTCGCGACGGTCGCGGATCAGGCCTTTTTAGCAGCGACGAGTTCGTCGATTTTGGCGCAGAGGTTCTTCAATACGAAGTATTCTTCGGTCGGAACCTTGCCGTCATTGACTTCCTGTGTCCATTGCTCGAGCGGAATCTTGATGCCGAATGCTTTATCGATAGCGAAAACGATATCGAGAAAGTCCAGACTATCGATGCCAAGATCGTCGATTGTATGGCTTTCTGGCGTGATACTGTCGCGGTCGATTTCGCTGGTTTCAGCAATGATATCGGCGACTTTGTCGAATGTGTCGGACAATTGATTTTCCTTTTGTTTCCGGTGTCTCGTCTAAGACACTGCAATCTGATGAGCCGGTATCTAGCTTTTTTCGCAAGCGAGGGAAAGACCCAAGAATATGTGCTCATTAGTCGAATATGATTCTTCCGGCAACGTGAATGGTTTTTCCATCCTGCGCTGGAGCCGCAACAACAGCCTCGGTTGGCCGCGGTGTAACGCCTGTTAGCGCAATTATATTGTTACGATCCGTCAGCAATACCAGATTTCCGGAGCCTTTGAACGAAAGGATCGTGGTTCGAATTTGTTCGAGCTGCGTTTCCCGTGCAGCACTGTCGCTGGCTGCTGGATCAAGTGGAGCGAATACTTCTATAGGAGATGAACCAAAGGAAAGCCGGGCTGTCTCACGTGCGTTGCAAATGGAACTTGTCAAAACCTTGTCGATTCGCACGCGCCGCGCAGCAAATCGGGCGCCCAGCTTTTGCGCCAGTTGGTGTCCCCGGACGGACAATGTGCGTGCGGCACAATCTGCGGAAGTGTCAGACGATGGGCTAAGCGCGCCCGAAGCATCGCCGCCCTGGATCAGAAGTGTATAACCTCCGCGCTGAACTCTTGCCCAAGCGGCATCTGTGGCCTGAGCGGGCAAAGTTGAGAGGGCGATGCCAAATATCAGCACCAACGTCGTGTAAGGCCAAAGACTTGATCGATATATCATTCATTCTCCTTAGCAGGCAGATGGGGATTCTGCTTACAAAAATAAAGTGATCATGTTCTGGACTTGCTCCTTGAAACTTCCAGGCTTATTGCGAAAGATCATGAGTCTTATCCAAACAATCATTGTTGTTTTCGGTGTCATCGCTATCGCCTATGCGGCGGCGCATTTCAAATTGCTTGACGAGCGGGTAGGCGACGGTCTCTCCGATTTCGTGTTCATGATTGCGGCGCCGCTCTTGTTGTTCAGAACCATGGTGACTGCGGATTTCCATGGTGCAGCACCCTGGACGTTATGGATTGCCTATTTCAGCGGCGTGATTGTTGCTTGGGCTGCGTCGGATATGGCTATCAAATATATGTTTGGCAGAGACAATCTCGCTGGTGTCGTTGCCGGGGTTTCGGGGTCGTTCTCCAATCTCGTCTTTCTTGGAATGCCCCTTGTGCTCGGCGTATTCGGGCAAAACGGCTTTGCCATTCTCTCTCTCATTGTGGCCATTCACATGCCGATCATGATGGCGGCGTCAATCAGCCTGCATGAGATCGCAATGCGACGGGACGGCGTTTTCAGCGGCGAGGGGCATCTGATTGCGGTTGTGTCATCATTCTTTAAAAGCTTGCTGCGAAATCCGTTTGTGCTTGGCATTCTGGCCGGGTGGATTTGGCGGCTTGTTGGTCTGCCAATGCCACAGACGGCAGACGCGCTTATACAAACTTTGGCAAGCGTTGCCGGGCCTGTTGCACTCTTCGCGATGGGAATGGGCCTGAAGAAATTTGGCGTATCTGGCAATATTGCCGCAGCGCTTGTCATGTCTGTCATCAAGCTGATGTTGATGCCTACAGTCGTTCTGGCAGCCGTGTGGTTGCTGGGCATAGCACCGTTTACCGCAAAAATTGCCGTCGTGGCAGCAGCTTTGCCCGCTGGCGTGAATTCCTATCTCATTGCCACACGCTTTGGAACAGGGCAGGCATTGGCGTCAAACTCAATGGTTATGGCAACAGCTCTATCTGCGGTGACACTGGCATTCTGGGTTTCAGTTGTTACCTATATATTTGGCTAGCTGTACCGTTGCAGCTTCGACCGAAAAGGAGCAGGGTAAGATTGCGGGCCTTACTCAGGGGCCCCATTATCCTTCACGGAATGTACCAAAACGGCACAACCCTTTCGAATACAGGGAGACTATGATGTTGCAAAAATCCAGCCAGTTCATGAAGCAGGCGAATCTCATCAATGGCGAGTGGGTCGCGGCAGATTCCGGCAAGACGATTGATGTCATCAATCCCGCGACGGGCCTCGTCATTGGCACGGTGCCCAATTCCGGTAAGGCTGAAACGAAGCGTGCCATTGATGCTGCGGCAGAAGCATTCAAAACATGGCGCAGGACGTCGGCGCTGGAGCGATCCAAGCTGATGCGCAAGTTGCATGATCTCATCCTCGAAAACCAGGATGCGCTTGCTGAACTACTGACACTTGAGCAGGGTAAATCACTGGCCGAATCCAAAGGCGAGGTGGGCATGTCTGCCGCTTATATCCTTTGGTATGCCGAAGAGGCGCGGCGCACTTACGGCGATACTGTTCCGTCGCCTTGGGCTGATCGCCGGATCATGATCACCAAAGAGCCGGTCGGCGTTATCGGCGCTATCACCCCGTGGAATTTCCCGTCGTCAATGCTGGCACGCAAGATTGGCCCCGCCTTGGCTTCGGGTTGTACAGCCGTTGTAAAACCTGCCACGCAGACACCTTATTCCGGTCTTGCATGGGGACTTTTATGCGAACAGGCAGGGATTCCGAAAGGCGTTGTCAATATCCTGACTGGTTCAGCCAGCGAGATTGGCGGCGAAATCACCAGCAACCCAATCGTGCGCAAAATTACCTTCACCGGCTCCACCGAAATCGGCAAGATTTTGATCAAGCAGGCAGCTGATACTGTCAAGAAAGTATCAATGGAACTCGGCGGAAATGCGCCATTCATCGTATTTGATGATGCGGATGTCGACCGCGCCGTCGATGGCGCGATTATGGCAAAATTCCGCAACTCCGGCCAAACCTGCGTTTGTACAAATCGTTTTCTTGTTCAGGCTGGAATCTACGACAGTTTCGTTGAAAAATTTGCAGCAAAGACGGCAAAACTCAAGATCGGCAATGGGCTTGAAGCAGGCACTGAACAGGGCCCGCTCATCGATGAAAAGGCTGTTGAAAAGGTTGAGGAATTCATCGCAGACGCGAAACAAAAGGGTGGAAAGATCATCACCGGTGGTAAACGGCATTCGCTAGGTGGCCGTTTCTTTGAGCCGACGGTTATCAGCGACGCAAAGCCCGAGATGCTTTTTACCACCGAGGAAATCTTTGGTCCCGTTGCGCCCGTCTACAAGTTCGAGACGGAGCAGGAAGCAATCGACCTTGCCAACAACACCCAGTTCGGACTTGCCAGCTATTTTTACACACAGGATCTCGGGCGTGTGTTTCGTGTTTCCGAAGGTCTGAAATATGGCATGGTCGGTGTCAATGAGGGATTAATCACGACGGTCGAAGCTCCCTTTGGCGGCGTTAAAGAATCAGGTCTCGGCAAGGAAGGCGGACATCAGGGCATCGAAGATTATCTCGATACCAAATATGTCTGTATCGGCGGGCTTGGACTTTAGAATAATTGGCTAACCCTATTTACCTGATGCAGCTCGATGCATCAGGTGGCTTGAAGAGAGATTCTTGTAAAAGGTTTTAAAATCAAATGGATACAGAAGTTTTCGGGCATGCAGAATCAGGAGAACCGGTTCATTGCATTACGATAGCCGGTGGTGGTCTTACTGCAAAAGTCTTGACCTGGGGTGCCGTTATTCAGGATCTGCGTCTGAAAGGGCATGAGAATCCACTTGTGCTCGGCTACAACAAGTTCGCGGATTATCCTGCCTATTCGCCCTATCTTGGGGCGACAATTGGACGTTCCGCCAATCGTATCCGTAATGGCGAACTGACAATTGATGGCAAGAGCTATGAGTTGCAGAAGAATTTCCGCGACCTGCACAATCTCCATGGTGGCACATTGGGTGCTGGTAAACGGCTCTGGCAGGTTGTGGCCGTTGGGCCGGATTATGTGACGCTGACGATCCAGCTTTCCGATGGAGAGATGGGGTTCCCGGGTAATCTCAATATTACCTGCACCTATATGCTGGAGTCGAAGGGTACCTTGGCTATCCGCATGGATGCAGTCACGGATAAGCCGACCATCTGCAATCTTGCTCATCACAGCTATTTCAATCTTGATGACGGTGGTGCAACTGACGCGCTCGATCATCAGGTGCGGATAGATGCGCAGGCCTATCTGCCTACCGATGCCGATCTTCTGCCTGATGGACGCGTTTTGCCTGTGGCCGGCACCACGCATGATTTTCGTGAATTTAGACCAGTACGGCGGGAAGAAAACGGCAAGCAGGTCATCTATGACAACAATTTCTGCCTTGCCAGCCAGCGGCGTCCTCTATGTGCCGTTGCTTGGGCCAGAGGAGCTAAATCTGGCGTTGAAATGACCGTATCAACCACTGAGCCCGGTGTGCAACTCTACGCATCCAATACGCTTGGTGGAAAGCCTGCCATTGGTCTAACCGGAAAGACATATGAAAATTATGCGGCACTGTGCTTCGAGCCACAGATTTGGCCCGATTCGCCCCATTTTCCATACTTTCCACAGGCGATCCTGCGGCCAGACGAAACGTACAGCCAAATGACCAAATACAGCTTTAAAAAATCTTAATTGCCAAAGGCAGCGCGCGCTTCGCTCATGGGAGCAAGCGCGCCGTGGAATTCTACCACGCGAGCAGCAACTTTATGTGCACTGGCTGCCGCCTTGGTGGGATCGAGGCCGGCAAGGCGCGCAGCAATATACCCGCCATTGAAGCTGTCGCCAGCGCCTGTCGTGTCGATTGCCTTCGCTTTGACTGCCGGTACGCTCGCCTGATGCCCATCAACAACAACAAGCGCTGGTTCTGTTCCGTCTTTAACAATGATTTCCCGCACGCCATAACTTGCTATCCGAGTGGCCGTGTCGTTCGGTGTTGCATCTCCAAAAAGCGCGTTCTCATCTGGAAATGTGGGCAAGGCGATGTCGGTGACGTGAAAAGCATTACTAAGCACCTGCCGGGCTGTCTCGGGATTTTCCCATAGGCGAGGGCGGTAATTTGCATCAAATACGATGAGCGATCCTTGCCTGCGTGCATTGCTGATCGCGGTTAAAACATTTTGACGGTTTTGGTGACTCAAAATACCCATGGTGATTCCGGAGAAATAAATAATCTCACGTCCATCAAGGCTTTTGGCCAGCGCCTCCGTGTCATCCGCCAGCTGGCGCGCAGCGGCGTCATTACGCCAATAGGTGAACGAACGCTCGGCACCAGTCAAACTTATCGCGTAAAGTCCCGGTCGTGCACCCGCGATTATAGGACTATTGGCTGTCTGGATACCATTTTCATTCAGGAAGGCGCGCTGTTTGATGGAGAATGGGTCGTCCCCGAATGCTGTAACATAGTCTACCGGATATTCGGATTTGGTGAGCGCGCGGACATACCAGGTGGTGTTGAGCGTATCGCCTGCAAAACCCATGCGCCATTGGTCGCCATTGGCACCGGAGAGTTCAATCATACACTCGCCAATTGCTGCAAATCCGCCCATGCCATCTCTCCCGATTATTGGTCGCGCGACTGATATACTAGTGCAGTCTCTCTGTCATTTCCAAAGTGGCGGCTGTCATAATCGTTTCATCATGGCATCTTACCCGGAATAGGCATGCAGGAGAGAATTGATGACGCGAATTACCTCGATAGAACAACTTGAAGCCATTTATAGTGGTGTAAGCGAGGCTTCTACTGCCAAAGTCGCTAATCGAATCACGCCGGATTATCGCTTGCTGATTGAGGGGTCGCCGTTTGTTGCCCTTGCCACCAGCGGTCCGGAGGGGTTGGATTGCTCACCACGCGGCGATCTTGCCGGTTTTATTAGAGTTCACGATGAACAGACGTTGATGTTGCCCGATCGGCGCGGCAACAACCGCATTGATTCGTTGCGAAACATTGTTCGGGACCCACGTGTGGCTTTGTTGTTTCTTATACCCGGTTTGACAACGACCTTTCGAGTCAACGGACGAGCCTATATCGAAACGGATCAAGCGGTGCTTGAAAGCTTTGTTGTGGATGGTAAAGCGCCCCGTTCCGTCACCGTCATCGAGGTTGAAGAGGCCTACTTCCAATGTGCCCGTGCACTTATCCGCTCTGAGCTTTGGAATCCGGCAAAGCATCGCTCGCCAAAGGAATTCCCCACGCCGGGTCAAATCCTCGCTGCATTGAGCGAAACCCGTTTCGACGGCGATACCTATGACCGTCAATGGCCGGAGCGAGCTGCGAAAACCATGTGGTAGATTAACCGCTCGTCTGGTTGCCGATTGCAATTTCCATGCGGTCGGCGGAAAAGCGCGTTTTTGCGTATTCAACTGGCCGCCCCTCCATATCGACGTTGATGGCTGTTGCGACAATGACGATGGCGCCGGGCGAAAGTTTCAGGTGTCGCAAATCCTCGGCATCAGCATGACAAGCTCCAATAATCGTTGACTGACGCAGATAGTCGTCAATTCCGGCCTGTTTGAACGCTGCGGTCACCGAACCTGACGCACGATAATCCTCTATCATATTTGGCACACGTGCAGCATCGAACCAGGCTGTAGCGCAGGATATGGGATTGTTGTCTGCGGTGTGCATCGTATCGATTCTGATGACCATACCGGAATGCAATCCCAGTGCAGAGGCAACTTCCGGTGTGGGCTCCTCCAAAGCCGAACCAAGCAACATGCCCTTTGTCTCACGAACCTGCGTGGAGAGAACTTCCGAGAATCTTGTGCGTTCACCGATTCGATAGGTAAGCTTTTTTGCATTGGCGACAAATGTCCCGCGTCCCTGTTCGGCTCGAAGCACGCCTTCCTGGGTGAGAGCAGCTATCGCACTGCGAATTGTATGGCGGTTTACCGAAAACCGTGTCGCAAGCTCGATTTCAGGTGGCATCCGCACGCCCTTGGCCATTTTGCCTGCCGAAATATCGCTCCTGATTTGATCAGCGATCTGGCGCCAGACAGCGACGCCGCTGTTTCTCGTTATCAGATGGCTTGAACGCATGCTTTGTCATGCTCCTGTCATTGACGGGTATTATAACCGCGCTTATTGTCTAATTGTATAGATAAATAGACAAATTGCTGCGAGGTGTCAATGAGCAATGTAAATTTGGAAATGGGTTCGCAGCCCGAGGTGACGACGCCAGAAGCTGCAAATTCTGACCGCAAAGCGGCCATGGCGCTTCTGGCGCAAGCAACTGTGCAGGAGATGCGGCAGTTCTGGGATCGCTGGGAAAACAAGCCCGCAGTCGAGACTTTGCGTGGCCCCGAAACTGGGTTGGTCATGGTGCGGGGGCGTATCGGCGGCGGTGGGGCGGCTTTCAATCTGGGTGAGGCGACGGTGACGCGGGCGACCATACGGCTCGATAATGGCACGGTTGGTCATGCCTACACGCTCGGACGTTCAAGCGAGAAAGTCAAGCTTGCAGCGGTCTTTGATGCGATTTGGCAGGAGCCAGCCCATCGTCAGGCAGTTGAAGCTCATGTGCTCGCTCCTATCGCGCAGCGTTTGAATGAGGGTCTTGAACAAAGGCGGGCGGAGGCCGCTGCAACCAAGGTCGATTTTTTTACTATGGTGCGGGGAGATGATTGATGCGTTCAGCAACTCAGGTTTTTGAAGGCGGGTTCACCGACACGGTATTAAACTCGCAGGAAATATTTCGGGCATTGATGGACGCTATGGCCAATTCGGGCCGTGTCCTTTCTGTCAGTGATCTGGCTCTTGCTCCATCGCCTTTATCGCCTGTTGCGGCTTCGATCGCTGCTACGCTCTTCGACCACGATGCTACCGTATGGTGTGACAAGCCGGTGAAGGCTTCGCAGGATGCCATCGGCTGGCTGAAGTTTCACACCGGCCTTGAACTCACCAACGACCCTTCCCATGCCGATTTTGCTTTGGTCAGTGATATTGCGACGATGCCGTCTTTCGATGCATTTGCCAAAGGTACGTCTGAGTATCCTGATCGCTCCACCACCATCATTTTGCAGGTCGCGGGTTTTGATGGTCCGCAGAAACTGACACTTGAAGGTCCGGGAATCAAAGATACGCAAGTCTTTGCTCCGAGCGAGATTCCTAAAATGTTCATGGAGCAATGGACAGCAAATCGTGGCGCTTTTCCGCGTGGTATCGACCTGATCTTTGCTGGCAATGGCGCGCTCGCCGCTTTGCCGCGCACAACACGCATTTCCAAGAAGGAGGCTTGAGTCATGTATGTTGCCGTTAAGGGCGGTGAGGCCGCCATTCGCAATGCGCACAAACTTCTGGCAGATCGCCGCCGTGGTGATCGCTCGGTTCCAGCTATTGGCCTCGACCAGATTGTCGAGCAGCTGGCGCTTGCTGTCGATCGCGTCATGGCGGAAGGTTCGCTCTACGACACCGAGCTTGCTGCGCTGGCTGTAAAGCAGTCTCGCGGCGATCTGATAGAGGCGATTTTCCTCGTCCGGGCTTATCGGACGACATTGCCGCGTTTCGGCTATACAAAGCCGGTCGAGACGTCGCAGATGACCATTGAGCGGCGTATTTCTGCGACGTTCAAGGATTTGCCCGGTGGTCAGTTGCTCGGTCCGACCTTCGATTACACCCACCGTTTGCTCGACCCGGAACTTGCAGAAGATGCATCGGTTGATGTGCCGGATCAACGCGCGGAAGCCTATGAGCACACGCCGCGTGTGACGGATATTCTGGGCCATGACGGCATGATCGAAGCTGATGGCGATATGCCAGAGGGTGCTCAAACAGGCGATCTGACACGCGAGCCTTTAACTTTCCCTCTTGAGCGCGATGTGCGGCTACAGGCCCTGGCGCGCGGCGATGAAGGTTTTCTGCTTGGTTTGGCCTATTCCACCCAGCGCGGCTATGCGCGAAGCCATCCGTTTGCCGGTGAGATTCGCATCGGCGAAGTTGAAGTTGAACTGGAAGTCGCCGAACTTGATTTTCCGCTAACCCTTGGCCGTATTCGTCTGACCGAGTGCCAGATGGTCAATCAATTCAAGGGATCGTCGAAGCAGCCGCCACAGTTTACGCGTGGATATGGTCTTGTCTTCGGTCAGAGCGAACGCAAATCGATGTCCATGGCCCTTTGCGATCGCGCATTGCGGGCACGGGAACTCGGCGAAGACATCACTGCCGCGGCGCAGGATGAAGAATTCGTCATTTCACACAGCGACAATGTTCAGTCCACCGGCTTCGTCGAGCATCTGAAACTGCCGCATTATGTGGATTTTCAGGCGGAACTCGATCTCGTGCGCCGTATGCGCGGCGAACATGAACGTCAAAAGAACCAGATCAGTGAGGCCGCAGAATGACCGAGCTTGCGACGTATAATTTTGCTTATCTTGATGAGCAGACCAAGCGGATGATCCGCCGGGCCATTCTCAAGGCTATTGCTATCCCCGGATATCAGGTGCCGTTCGCCAGCCGCGAAATGCCGATGCCCTATGGCTGGGGCACCGGTGGCGTGCAGGTGACCGCCGCGATCATCGGCCCGAAAGATACGCTGAAAGTCATTGATCAGGGCGCTGATGATACGACGAATGCGGTTTCAATTCGCGCCTTTTTCCAGAAGGTTTCCAATGTTCCGGTTACCACCAAGACCACCGAGGCGACGATCATTCAAACACGCCATCGCATTCCAGAAACCGCGCTGGCAGCAGGTCAAACGCTGGTCTATCAGGTGCCAATCCCTGAACCTTTGCGGTTTCTTGAGCCGCGTGAAACTGAAACACGCAAGATGCATGCGCTTGAGGAATATGGGCTCATGCATGTGAAGCTCTACGAAGATATTGCCCGTCATGGCCACATCGCGACCACATACGCCTATCCGGTGAAGGTAGAAGGGCGCTATGTGATGGACCCGTCGCCGACGCCAAAGTTCGACAATCCAAAGATGCACAATTCACCAGCGTTGCAGCTTTTCGGAGCAGGGCGGGAAAAGCGCATTTACGCAATTCCGCCCTATACGCAGGTTGTCAGCCTCGATTTCGAGGATCATCCTTTCGAGATCCAGACATTCTCGCAGCCATGCGCTCTTTGTGGGGCTAAGGGCAGCTATCTCGACGAAGTCATTCTCGATGACAAGGGAGGCAGCATGTTCGTCTGTTCCGACACGGATTTTTGTGAAGAACGTCAGGCCACAGGACATCGCGGTCATCTATCGGCACCACAGGTGGAGGCAGCAGAATGAGCGATACACCTCTCTTGAAGGTTGGGGCATTATCCAAATTTTACGGAAGCCGTATCGGGTGCAAGAATGTTTCGTTCGAGCTTTTTCCCGGCGAAGTGCTTGCTGTGGTTGGCGAATCTGGCTCCGGTAAGACCACATTGCTCAACTGTCTGGCGACGCGGCTTGCGCCTTCCGCCGGAACCGTCGAATACCGCATGCGCGATGGGCACTTCCGCGATCTCTACCGCATGGGTGAGGCAGAGCGGCGCTTCCTCATGCGCACAGACTGGGGCTTTGTTCATCAAAACCCAGCTGATGGTTTGAGAATGACCGTGTCAGCTGGTGCCAATGTCGGGGAGCGGCTGATGGCAATTGGCGACCGGCATTATGGCAATATCCGCGCGACAGCCACTGACTGGCTTGGCCGTGTTGAGATAGCAGCGGATCGCATAGACGATCAGCCGCGCGATTTTTCCGGTGGTATGCGCCAGCGACTTCAGATTGCACGCAATCTTGTTACCCATCCGCGTCTCATTTTCATGGATGAACCGACGGGCGGGCTGGATGTTTCAGTACAGGCAAGGCTTCTCGACTTACTGCGCGGCCTTGTCAGCGATCTTGGTCTGGCAGCTATCGTCGTGACCCATGATCTGGCCGTCGCTCGTCTTCTGTCGCATCGTATGATGGTGATGAAGGACGGCCATGTCGTGGAAACGGGTCTTACCGACCGCGTTCTGGATGATCCGCAAGCGCCATATACGCAGCTTCTTGTCTCCTCCATTCTACAGGTTTGACCATGCCGACACCTCTCGTTGTTTCCGATGTCGCCAAGAGCTTCACCATGCATTTGCGTGATGGCATTCGCCTGCCGGTGGTGGCCAATGTTTCCTTCTCCATTAAAGCAGGGGAATGTGCGGTGCTGGGCGGACCATCCGGTGCTGGCAAAAGCTCGATCCTTAAGATGATCTACGGCAATTATGCTGTTGATACGGGACAAATCATTGTGCCTTATCGTGATCGCTTGGTTGATGTTGCGGCCGCAGACGCTCGCACAATGCTTGGCATTCGCCGTGATCTGATTGGTTATGTAAGCCAGTTTCTGCGTACAGTGCCGCGCGTTTCTGCTCTTGATGTCGTGGCTGAACCGCTGGTTGCGCGCGGTAATGACCGCGATGAAGCGCGCGAAAAGGCTGCTGCTCTTCTTGCGGCGCTTAATTTACCGGAGCGGCTATGGTCGTTGCCGCCAGCAACATTTTCTGGCGGTGAGCAGCAACGCGTCAATATCGCTCGGGGCTTTATCACAGATCATCCAATTCTATTGCTGGATGAGCCCACCGCGTCGCTCGACGCCAGAAACCGCGATGTTGTGATTTCCATGATTCGTGACAAGAAAAATGCAGGCGTTGCCATGCTTGGTATCTTTCATGATGATGATGTACGTGAGGCTGTCGCCGACCGGATTATCGATGTCATGGCGTTTTCAGTTCCAGGCGGAATAGCCGCATGAGCCGTTTGTCGGAAATACCTTTCGTGCATGAAACCGCAACGGTTCACGACTCCAGTTTGGGCCGTTACACGGAAGTTTCCGAGCGCTGTCGCATAAGTGAGGCAACGCTCGGCGACTATTCCTACATTATGCAGGACGGCGCGGTGTGGTGTGCGAAAATTGGCAAGTTTGCCAATATTGCAGCCAGTGTTCGCATCAACGCGACCAACCATCCGACATGGCGGCCGACACTGCACCATTTCACCTATCGCTCTGCCGAATATTGGGATGATGCGGGTGTTGATGACGAGTTTTTTGAATGGCGACGGTCAAATCTTGTCACCATTGGGCATGATGTCTGGATCGGTCACGGATCAACAATTCTGCCCGGAGTGACTGTCGGTGACGGGGCTGTCATCGGAGCTGGAGCCGTGGTTTCGAAGGATGTTGCGCCCTACACAATTGTAGGTGGAGTTCCTGCCAAAAAAATCCGGGACCGTTTTGATTCGAACACCGCAGAACGCCTGCAAATACTGGCTTGGTGGGATTGGGATCACGCCAAACTACGTGCGGCACTTGATGATTTCCGCAAATTGGAGATCCAGGAATTTCTGGAAAAACACGGTGCGTAAGGCAACTGAAAGTTGTCACGAAACTGAGACAAAACCGCCATTGCAGGTTCACATAAACCCTCTACCACAAGCTGACGCCAACAGAGGTTAATTGATGCTGAGAATCGAAAACGTGACGCGGCGCTTTGGCAGTAATATCGCCATAGACAACGTCAATGTAGAAATTCCGCAAGGTCAGATGGTTGGCATTATTGGCCGGTCAGGGGCTGGGAAATCAACGCTGCTGCGCATGATCAACCGGCTGATTGATCCCTCCGAAGGCTCTATCATTTTTGATGGCACGGATGTTGCGAAATTGCGCGGCAGCAATCTGCGCAACTGGCAGCGCGATTGCGCAATGATCTTCCAGCAATTCAATCTCGTGCCGCGACTTGATGTACTCACCAATGTCTTGCTTGGACGCCTCAATCATCGCTCAACGATTAAAAGCCTTCTGGGAATTTTTTCACGTGAAGAACGTGCCATGGCAATAGCGGCTCTTGAGCGGTTGGACATAGCCAAGACGGCCTTGCAGCGCGCCGGGACGCTTTCCGGTGGCCAACAGCAGCGCGTCGCTATCGCCCGAGCGTTAATGCAGAATCCCAAGGTTATTCTGGCCGATGAGCCTATTGCTTCGCTGGATCCGCGCAATGCGCAAGTGGTTATGGAATCGCTGCGTGATATCAATGAGCGGGAGGGCCTTACGGTTATAACCAATCTGCATACGCTGGATACGGCAAGGCACTTTTGCCAGCGCATCATTGGCATGCAGGGTGGAAAAATCGTTTTCGACGGAGGTCCGGACGAGCTGACAGAAATGGCCGCCCGCCGCATTTATGGTGCCGACGGTCTCAAGGACGCATTTTCAGAAGCTATTACATCCACCAGCATTTCGCGCGGCGCGCCAAAACCCATTCCCGAGCTTGAGGCCATTCTGGCCGCTCGCTGAGAGATCGTCTAGCCCACGTCACGGGCAACCATGAACAGATCGCAAACTCAAACAGAAGTTTGACAGGAGAGACCAATGTTGCTCAAAAAAGCCCTTCTTGGTGCCATCGCAATCGGCGCAATGCTAGCCGGCTCGATGGCTCGTGCCGAAAATCTTGAAACTTTTCGCGTTGGCATTATCGGCGGCGAAAACGAAGCCGATCGCCTGCGTAACTACCAGTGCATTGTCGATCAATTGCCAAAGGTTCTTGGCGTCAAGGATGTCAAGCTTTTCCCGGCCACAGATTATGATGGCGTTATCCAGGGCTTGCTTGGCGGCACACTGGATTATGCTGAGCTTGGCGCATCTGGTTTTGCAAAAATTTATCTGGCTGACCCGAAAGCCGTTGAGCCGATTCTGACGACGGTTCAAACCGATGGTGCAACCGGATATTATTCGATCATGGTTGCGCGCAAGGATAGTGGCATCAAGTCTCTGTCCGATATGAATGGCAAGAAACTTGGTTTTGCTGATCCGGACTCAACGTCCGGCTACCTTGTTCCTGTGACCTCATTGCCAAAAGACATCAAGACGTCTGTAAAAGATTATTTCAGCGAAACCGGTTTTGGCGGCGGCCATGAAAACCTCGTTCTTGCGGTCAAAGACGGCAAGTTCGATGCTGGCACGACATTTGGTTCAGGTGTTGGCAAGTTCGATGAAGGCTACACATCAGGCAACTTGCGCAAGATGGTCGATAAAGGAACCATCGACATGAAAGACTTTGTAGAGCTTTGGAAGTCACCGCTCATCCCTAATGGTCCAATTGTTGTCCGAACCTCGCTCGACAATGATACCAAGACCAAGTTCAAGAATTTCATGATGGATCTTCCAAAGTCGGACCCAGCCTGCTTTGCAGCAACGATGGGGGGGGATTTCAAGGGCTATACTGAAGTCAATACCGAGTTTTATCAGGCGATCATTGACGCACGCAAGGCGCAGATCGGCGGTTAATTCAACCACTCTGTCACGGCCAGATCACCTGATCTGGCCGTGATTTTTTATGCTCTGGAAGGACCAGCCGATGAGCCGCGTCAATTCGATAGAACTAACGCCTGACGGTATCGAAATCGAACGTCACTGGCAGGAGCTTGCCAGCCGTCGCCGCGCATATTCCTGGCTCATTGGAATAGGACTGCTGCTTGCCGTTTCTGGTTCGCTTTGGTTTGCAAATGATTCGAACGCTGGCAAGTTCTTCGACCGGCTTCCGCATTTCTTTGATTTTGCTGGCGATCTCGTACCGCGTGACGGCTGGGAAGTCTGGCGCGCGCTGTTTGATTTGCCATCACCCTATTTCGATGGAAGCCTGAAATTCGACTATCCTGAGGGCCGGGTCTACGTCTTCGGTGCGTTCTACATTCCTGAATATTTCTACAAGATGCTGGAAACGCTGAATATCGCGATCATCTCGACATTGGTTGGTGCGTTTTTTGGTTTTCTTCTTTGCTTTCTGGCGGCTAAAAATCTCGTGAAAAGCAAGCTGATAAGGTTTGCAGCGCGCCGTTACATGGAAATTCTGCGCGCCTTTCCGGAAATCGTTATCGCCGGGTTTTTCGCTGCTATCCTTTCATTGGGGCCTATTCCCGCCATGTTTGCGGTCGGCATTCACACAGTCGGCGCGCTTGGCAAGCTGTTTTTCGAAGTGGTCGAAAATGCCGACATGAAGGCGGATGAGGGGCTGCGCGCTGTTGGTGCCAATTGGTTCGAACGCGTTGGCTTCGGTATTGTCCCGCAGGTCATGCCAAACTTCATGTCCTATGCCTTGCTGCGTCTGGAAATTAACGTCCGTGCCTCGACAATCATCGGAGCGGTCGGTGGTGGTGGTATTGGTGAGGAACTGCGCTTGTCTATCGGGCGCGGGCATCAAGCCAAGACATTGGCAATCATATTGCTGCTTCTGGCAACCATCATAGCCGTCGATCAATTCTCTGCCTGGCTGCGACGACGACTTGTCGGCAATCAGGCATTCGCGTTCGGAGGCAAACAGTCATGAGCGCTCTAACCTCCCTTAACGTTGCCGATTTCGAATCCCGCTATCCCGATGTGTTCAATCCATCGATTTTGAAGCGTTTCATGCCCTTGATCATTGGCGCAGGGGTGGTGCTTTATCTGGTTTATTGCTGGTGGTTTTTTTCCATCGGAACGGTGCTTGCGACAGGTCAATGGCAGCGGGCCGAAATTTATGCGCGCGATTGGGTGTCCTATGCAATCCGCACGACAGTTCGCATGAGCGCTGAAGGGACAACCATCAGCTATCCGCGGTTTTCAGAGCTTGGCGACAATCCAAAACCCGATTGGGCGATACAACAGGGTAATGATGTTACGGTAACGTTTGGCGTGGGCAGTTCACTGCAGATCTCCCCGACGCAAGTTGTTGCAATCCGTGGCAACGAGACACTCCTCGTCCTCATTGAACCTGAAGGCGCCAAACCTCAGAGCGCTTTGCCTGATTGGGCGTCGCTCAAGGAAGATCAGGTTACGGTCAATTTCGGTTTTTCCGGGACTGCGGATATTATTCCCGAGCGGGTTGTTATCAGCCGCCGTTTCTTCGGCTGGGCGAATTTTGTGTTCGATACGGCATCACCATTCTGGAATAAATCCATCGGTGAAGTCGCATCCATGATTGTCAGTGGCGAGCGTATAAAGCCCGAAATGTCGAATGCCGCGCTGGCCTTTGACAATATCTGGTACAATTCCGCTTGGCAGCACGGCGATGTATGGACCAAGCTCATGCAGACCATTGTGATGGCTTTTGTCGGAACTTTGCTTGCAACGCTTGTATCGTTCCCGCTGGCCTTCATAGCTGCACGCAATATCATGCCAAACTTCTTTGCAAATCAGATTACGAAACGGTTCTTCGATTTTCTTCGTTCGGTCGATATGCTGATCTGGGCATTGTTTTTTACGCGCGCCTTTGGCCCGGGACCGCTTGCTGGTATTTCTGCAATCTTTTTCACCGATACCGGTACATTGGGGAAAGTCTATTCCGAGACGCTGGAAAACATTGATGACAAACAGCGCGAAGGCGTCAAATCTGTGGGTGCAGCGCCCGTAAATGTTCAACGCTACGGCGTTCTGCCGCAAGTGCTGCCGGTCTTCGCCAGCCAAGCGCTTTATTTCTGGGAGTCGAACACCCGTTCGGCAACCATCATCGGAGCGGTTGGTGCAGGCGGCATCGGCCTGAAACTCTGGGAGGCGATGCGCACCAATACCAACTGGCATAATGTTGCCTATATGGTCGTGCTTATCCTCGCGGTGATCTTTATCTTTGATGGAATATCCAATGCACTGCGCTCCCGCTTGATGGGGAAGCAGCAATAAGATTGGCTATATTCAAAGGCTTGTCATAATCGGAGCGTAACGCGAGACTGCTCCGGAGGAATCAAAATGCGCTATGCGATTTATTTTACACCGCCTTCCAGCGATCCATTGTTGAAAGTAGCGGCTAACTGGCTTGGCCGGAATGCCTTTACCGGGCAGCCGGTGCGCGCGCCTCAAATTCGCAATCTGGCGCATGGGGAAGTAACGAAGCTCACGGAATCGGCGCGTCGTTATGGGTTTCATGCGACGCTCAAGGCACCTTTTCATCTTGCCGAGGGGTTGGAAGAGCGTGAGCTTTTATCAGCATTGATGCACTTTGCTTCCTCCATGAAGCCCGTGGAGATTCCCAAGCTGAAGATTGAAAATCTTGATGGTTTCTTTGCACTGGTTCCCGAAGAACCTGTGGCGAGGCTGAACCAATTGGCTAATGATATTGTTGTTGCATTTGATCGTTTTCGCGCGCCGCCGAATGCGCAGGAAATCGCAAGACGCAATCCTGGCAAAATGAGTGCTTCGGAACGTCGTAATCTGGAGCAATGGGGCTATCCCTATGTGTTCGATGATTTTCGTTTTCACATGACGCTTACCAACCCTGTTGCTGAACCTGACCGCGAAAAAATCTCGCAGATGTTGAGCGAATTTCTTGAGCCAGTGCTCGAAGAGCCGGTCGAGATCAAAAATATCGCATTGTTTACCGAGGCAGAGCCCGGTGCCCCATTCGAAGTACATTCCCTGCATCCGCTGGCAGGAACGAACATAAGAAAGACCGCTTGAAATGTCCGCCGACCTTGTATTGAACAACGCCAAAATCGTTCTGGAGAATGAAGTCGTCCTGGGTTCCGTCCTCATTCGCGATGGCAAAATCGCTGATATTTCCAGCACGCCCGCATCGGGTGGCGAAAATTTTGAGGGTGACTACCTCATTCCGGGGCTGATTGAGCTGCATACGGACCACCTTGAAGGCCATTATATGCCACGCCCCAAGGTTCGCTGGAATCCTATCGCTTCGGTGCTTGCTCATGACGCGCAGATTGCAACATCGGGTATCACAACCGTGCTGGATGCCTTGCGCGTTGGTATGGATGAAGATGCTGATATGACGCCGCAGGAAATTCGTAAACTGGCGGATGCAATTGAAGACAGCGTTAGGCAGGATCGCTTGCGCGCGGACCATTATTTTCATCTGCGCTGCGAAGTTTCGGCAGCCGATTGTCTGGATGGATTTGCATTCTTCGAAAATGACAGCCGTGTTCGACTTGCATCTCTTATGGACCATGCACCCGGTCAGAGGCAGTTTGTCAATCTTGAAACCTATGCAATCTACTACCAGCGCAAGTTAAAATTGTCCGACGTCGAGTTCAACGCGTTCTGCGAAAAGCGAATGGCGCAGTCAGCGGAGAATTCGGGGCCGCATCGCAAAGCGATTGCAGATTTTTGTCGTGAGAACGGGATCGTTCTTGCCAGTCACGACGATGCGACGACGGCACATGTTGATGAGGCAATTGAACAGGGTATTCAGGTTGCGGAGTTTCCAACAACCCTTGAAGCTGCTGCTGCCTCCAAGCAGGCAGGACTGTCTGTACTGATGGGCGCGCCGAACGTGGTCCGCGGTGGTTCACATTCCGGCAATGTGTCGGCACGAGAACTTGCCGAACATGGATATCTTGATATCCTGTCGTCAGATTACATTCCTTTCAGCCTGATCCAATCGACGTTTTTCCTGAGTGAAACTGTCGATAATATCACGCTGCCCGAAGCCATTCAGCTTGTGACCAGGAATCCTGCCAAGGCGGTAGGATTTGAAGATCGCGGTATCATTGAAATTGGCAAGCGTGCCGATCTTGTTCGCGTTCGTGTCGATGAGCACATTCCGGTCGTGCGCACAGTATGGCGCGAAGGTCGCAGAGTGGTGTGATGACAGCTTCTGCTTCAATAGAGCGTTTGCTTGATCCTCCGGCAGACTCCATTCGAAATGGTGTATTTGTTGCGGTCGTCGGACCAAGTGGCGCCGGTAAGGATACCATTATCGATTATGCAAGAGTGGCGTTAAAAGATGAGCCGGGATTTCACTTCGTACGTCGCGTGGTCACCCGCCCGTCGTCTGTCGATGCGGAAGATCATGACACGCTGAGCGACGAGGAGTTCGCCAAAGCGTCACAGTCGGGTGCTTTCTCGCATCAGTGGGAGGCGCATGGTCTTTGCTATGGCCTGCCGAAGTCCGTCTGCGATGAAATCCAGTTCGGCGCTGTCGCCATTGCCAATGTCTCACGCGGCATCATTCCAGAGCTTCGTGCCACCTATGCAAATTTTGCTGTCGTCCACATAACGGCTTCACATGAAGTATTGGCAAAACGTTTGGCAGCGCGAGGCCGCGAAAGTGCTGACGAAATTCAAAATCGTCTGATGCGAGCTGGAGCCAATCCTTGCGATCCTTCGGACGCTATCATGATTGATAATTCGGGCGAGGTGGCGCGAGCCGGGGGCGAATTCGTTACGCTGTTGAGAAAAATGGCAGTGAAAGCGGCAATCTCGGAGCAGGTTTGATCCGCGAAAACCTGTGGAGTGGACAATTGTGTCTCGGGATATTATGTGAAGGCACAACAACATATCCGAGACCAGACAGCGAAAAAATGTCAGTTAGCAGTGCTTATGGTGCCAACCGCTTCGCAGTAGCGCCGATGATCGACTGGACAGACAGGCATTGCCGGACTCTGCATCGCCAGTTCACGCGCCACGCTCTGCTTTATACTGAAATGGTTGTTGCCGATGCTGCCATACATGGAGACCGGGAACGGATACTTGGTTTTGCGGACGCGGAACAGCCTGTTGCGCTGCAATTGGGTGGATCAGATGCTTCCAAGCTGGCGGAAGCTGCCCGTATCGGCGAGGCGATGGGATATGTGGAAATCAATCTCAATGTCGGTTGCCCCTCGGACCGTGTTCAATCTGGAACATTCGGCGCTTGCCTGATGAAAACGCCGGACATCGTTGCGCAAGCCGTTGCTGCCATGAAACGGGCCGTCGACATTCCAGTCACCGTAAAATGCCGGATTGGCGTTGATGATCAGGATATTGAAACAGCTCTGGATGAACTTGCACAAGGTGTTTTTGGCGCTGGTGCCGATGCTCTGTGGGTCCATGCTCGCAAGGCTTGGCTGAAGGGGCTTTCACCAAAGGAAAACCGCGATATTCCTCCATTGGATTATGATCGCGTCTATCGGCTCAAGCAGCGATATGCGAATCAATTCATAGGGATAAATGGTGGTATTCAAACCATCGATGAAGGTCTTGAGCATTTGAATCATGTTGATGGTGTCATGCTGGGCCGCGCTGTATATCACAACCCGATGATGCTCTTTGATGTTGACCGGATTGTTTATGGTGTCGAGGATCGTCCGGCTTCAATGGATGCCATTATTGATCATATGTGCCATTATGCAGATCGGCATATCGCGTCGGGCGGACGTTTGTCTCATATAGCCCGCCATATGGTCGGTTTGTTTCACGGCGCTGCCGGTGCGCGGCGCTGGCGGCAAATCCTGTCAACAGAAGCCAATCAGACAGGGGCGGCCAGTAACGTCATCCGCCGCGCCTATGAGGCAATTCAGAGCACTGCCGCTGAAAAAGCGGCCTAATCGGTCAAGACCAGCCGGTCGCCTCGAACTGAAAATCCGCTGAGTGTATTGAGGAAGTTCATGCCGAGCAGGCTGCCGTCCATACGGCCGTCCTGCGTTACCATGGCGCGCATGTTACGCCGCTCAATATCGCCAATCCTTATGCTGTCAATTGTGATGTTTGCAGCATTTGCAAGGCCATTGGCTGTCATAACGGGCGTGCTATAGGTGAGTTTATCTGGATTGATGCCCGCTCTGCGCGCATCGTCGGAAGAAAGCACGATGGATGATGCGCCGGTGTCAATCATAAAGGGCACGGTTTTGCCGTTGACCTGACCGCGTACTTCGAAGTGTCCGTTTTCCGCCTTGGCCAGTGTTACAGAAACCAGACCGTCTCCATCCCGCATGGAAATCGGGCTACCCGGTATCAGGCCAGCGGAGATACGATGGCCAACATCCTGCAATTCGTAGCGATATTGGTATGCGGTCACGAGGGCGAGTACGATGACAACCCATATGGCGAGATTGCGTAAGGAATGACTAAGCGGAATTCCCGAACCGAGTAGTGCAGAGCCGACGACGACACCCAATATGCCGAAATAGGCCAGGCGAGCGAATGCACCATTGGCAAGGCCGAATGTCGAACCTGCATCATTGTTTGTAACCAATAGCAGCAGAACAATGCCGATAAGAGCAATGGCAATCCAGAAAACCCGCATCGTCATTGCTCCTGCTTTTCCCGAGCCATACGGCTACGACGAGTCTCCCGGCGTGGACGCCGCTCCAATGTTGCAAGGCGGGCAGGGAGGGATATCATGATAGAGCGGCGGCTGTCTGATGACATCATGATCCAGCCGGCGATTTCTTCGCGCGTACGTCCGCAACCGAAACAATAGCCGGTTTTTATGTCGATCGCGCATACCAGGATGCAGGGTGACTCTATACTCATATAACAAATCTGGTGTGGTTAGAGGGTAATGACAAGCCCGAGTTGCAGTGTAATTGCCGTCAATTGCTGTATGGCTCCCAGTGTATCTCCTGTTTGCCCGCCAATTTTGTCCCGGCACAATTGGCAGAACCCAAAAAACATGAGTGCTGTCAAAATGGCGGCCAGGACAATAGCCAAGAGCCCACCAGCGATGCCAAAAGCGACGACACCTGCAATGCTGGCAGACATGAGCGCGAAATTTGCTGCGGCTGCATCGGGCGTTCCGGCTGTGTCAGCAACGCCGCCATTTCGTGCTGAGGGCAGGACTTGCCAGAATTTTACCAGCAATCCCCGGCTGGCAGCTTCTGTACCGATGACGATAAGAACCGCTTGAAACAGATGGACTTCATCAATGATGGCTGCAAGCAATGCGATGCGCAGCAAGATTGTCAGGATCAGTGCCAAGGTGCCGTATGAGCCGATGCTGGAGTCTTTCATGATCTCCAAGCGTCGTTCTGCCGTATTACCACCAAAAAAACCGTCAGCTACATCGGCCAAACCGTCTTCATGCAGTGCGCCCGTGGTCGCGATCAACGTTGTTATCACCAGGATCGCAGTCACAATGTCACCGAGGCCAAGCAGCCAGCAGATAATGAGGATAGCCGTAGCAGGCAAAGACAGCAGGACACCCGCCAGCGGAAATCCACGCACGCTGTCCGCAAGTCTTCCGCTGGTTTCCTCGAACCAACTTGGCGCGACTTTTATGCGAGAAAGAAACGCCAGCGAGCGCATCATATCCGTGATCAAGTCCATGCCGCACACCTTGGTTGAGAGGTCGCGACACTCTGCGCCGAATGTTGACCTTTGCGTTTTCCCATACAGCGCTTATAGGACGGGTAATTCTGATTTGCCATAAGAGTTGACCGCAAGGAATATCATGACCACTGGCCTGCCATTTGACGATTTCCGCACCCTTATTGACACTTTGCCCGGACCTGACGATGCGGCTGTTGCTGCGGTTCGTAAGCGCGACACCATGCTGACCAAACCGCCGGGAGCGCTGGGCCGTCTGGAGGAGATCGTCGAGTGGCTTGCAGCGTGGACAGGACGATCGCAGCCGCAGATCACGCGGCCATTGGTTGCTGTTTTTGCCGGAAATCATGGTGTCACCGCAAAAGGCGTGTCGCCCTATCCATCGTCAGTAACTGCACAAATGGTCGAGAATTTCGCTGCTGGCGGCGCTGCAATCAACCAGATTTGCATTGCTAATGATCTTGGCCTGAAAATCTTTGATCTGGCGCTGGAATATCCGACCGCTGATATCACTGAAGAAGCAGCGATGGACGAAAAGACCTGCGCTGCAACCATGGCATTTGGTATGGAGTCCATTGCTGGAGGTACAGATCTGCTTTGCATCGGCGAGATGGGAATCGGCAATACAACCATCGCCGCCGCTATTTTTCATGCGCTCTATGGCGGTACCGCCGAAGATTGGGTTGGCCCGGGCACAGGGTCCAACAGCGAGGGACTAAAGCGCAAAGCCGATGCCGTGCGGGCTGCGGTTGCTTTGCACGGGTCACATCTGAAGGACCCGCTGGAAGTGCTGCGCCGTCTCGGTGGCCGTGAAGTGGCTGCCATGGTTGGTGCGATCCTAGCGACGCGCGTTGAGAAAATCCCGGTTATTATTGATGGCTATGTCGCCACGGCTGCGGCGGCCATCCTTCATGCGGCCAATCCTGAAGCGATTGATCATTGCCTGATCGGCCATGTATCGGCTGAGCCCGGCCACCACAAAGTGCTTGAGCGGCTTGGAAAAAAGCCGCTACTCGACCTTGGTATGAGATTGGGCGAGGGCACAGGTGCTGCGCTTGCCGCAGGGATCGTCAAGGCTGCAGCGCTTTGCCATAGCGGCATGGCGACATTCGAGCAGGCAGGTGTCAGCAATCGCGATTAGTCAATGGGAAAGGCCCGCTCGAAACGGGTCTTTCAATCAGAATTCTTTGCTGATTCTGGCGTCGACTGAGTGTGCATTGGCGCGCCGCAGAACAGGAAAAACAACAGGACGAATGTCCAGAACTTGAGTTTTCTAGGCCGCTTTTTGAGGCTGTGCTGAAGTTTTGTCTTTCGCACCGGATAAAGCAACGCGGCTTCGCGGAAAAGTTGCGAGGGCCTCTGTGCCCTCATGAAGCTTGGAGAAGAGGTGAAACTCGCCATCATGTACGTGAACAAGCGCTTGAACGATGGGTAGCCCGAGTCCCGTTCCCTGTTCAGCGGTCTTGATCGCAATCGACCCTTGACCAAAGGCAGACAGGACAATGGGAATTTCGTCAGCCGGTATGCCGGGCCCGGTGTCGCGAACCGACAGATATTGACCGCCGCCCGCAGTCCAACCGACCTTCACGTATATTTTTCCGTTTGATGGCGTAAATTTCACTGCATTAGCCATAAGGTTGAGCAGGATTTGCCGCAAGGAACGTTCATCGCCCATCATGGGAAGCATGCCGGACTCGAATTGCGGAACGAGTGTTATATCTTTGTTACGTGCCTTCAAAGACATCATGCGAATGCACTCATCGGCAACGTCGGCAAGCATCACCGCATCTTCATTGAGCGTGTGGCGGCCAGCTTCAATGCGGCTCAGATCCAAAATCTCATTGATAAGATTGAGAAGATGTTCACCCGAAGCATGAATATCGCCAGCATATTCCCGGTATGTAGCGTTTTCGATTGGCCCCAATACTTCTCTGACCATGACTTCCGAAAAACCGAGAATCGCGTTGAGCGGCGTACGCAGTTCATGGCTCATTGAGGCTAGGAAGCGTGATTTTGCAAGGTTTGCTTCTTCTGCCTGCCGTCTGCCTTCATCGGACATGGCATTTGCAGTTTCAAGTTCAGCAATCAGTGCATCTTTTTCGGCCTGAAGAGCCAAGGTCAAAACCACCGAATGATTGAGGCGCGTGGCAACGAGATAAAAAAACATCAACCCGGCCAGCAGCATCACAACCATCGTCGCTTGAGCCGGATCGGCAAGGCTACCGGATACGGTGCTTATATAGGTGAGGATAGGGAGGGTAAATGTGGCTGGTACTGCCAGGCGCAGGGCGGAAGAAAATACGGCTGTGATGGCCATGGCAAGAATGAGAACCACAGCTTTGATGATTGAAAACTGATTGATCCCGCAGCTTTCGCACTGGAGAAATATGAAATATGTCCACCCGATGCCTGTGAGGAAGTGACCAAGCAGATAGGCAAGGTGCCATTGGGGGATTTGGGTATCACTGATACTGGTTTTATTGATCTGGCGTGCCAGCACACCAAGCAGGGCATAAAGGCAAATGCTGAAACAAGCCCATATAATCATTTGCTGGCCAAAGCCGGCAAAGATGCTGGTCACGGTAACGATGGCAATAAGCAGGGGAATAGTGGCAGCATTGATGATCAACGCGCGCGTGTGCATGAACAGCAATTCGCGGTCGAAATGCATTGTTTTTGTACGTTGCATGAGGCGCTCGCGGGCACTGCGAACAACCATGGACATATCCCGGTTGCGCGGCAGTTTGCGCCGGTCAACTATGTTCTTGTCTGCATGGCCTGCGTCGAGTAGTGCCATAAGCCTCATTCCGGGTGGATAAATGCCAAGTGGGTGCATTGCATCGCAAGCCCGTTCATAAATGATTAAAACGGCCTTGATTGCGGTAAGAAAAGCGAATCTATTCTGTGCGATAAAGGTAAATATGAAACGACTTTATCAAGCGTGCATATCGTGAGGAGGCGCTTTCGCCCCTCTCGAAGATGGTCAGCAAACCGGTCAGCACCGCGCTCGGCCATTCGCAAATTTGTCGATATCTGCCTGATGCTCATTTTCTTCGGATTGGTGGCGTTGCTCGTTGCACGTATTGATCATAGACCACCAGCCGTTGACCTGTCCGGCAATGCCTACGTGATTGACGGAGACACATTGGTAATCTCGAAGCAGCGTATACGGCTAAAGGGCATTGATGCTCCGGAGCTTGATCAAATGTGTGGCAGGCAGCCATTACTGCGCAATTGCGGGCAGATCGCCCGGCAATCTCTGCAAAAGCTCGTTGCCAGAACAGAAGTGCGGTGTGAGGGAGAGGGGCGAGACAAGTTTAATCGCTTTCTAGCAACCTGTTTTGCTGGCCAGAACAACGTCAACCGTATTATGGTCGAAACGGGCCAGGCTATAGCCTATGGCGATTATCGTGATGCGGAGCTGCTCGCCCGTGGACGCAGGATTGGCATATGGGCGGATACATTTGAAACACCGCAGGATTGGCGTAGAGCGCATGATGGCGCTACCGAAACATTGCAACCTAAGCGGAACCCCATATCGGAAGCGATTGATATGGTCATCGCGTGGGGTGTTCGATTACTGGGAGGTATCTGGTGAAATTATATGATGGAGGCCGTGCACCCAACCCCAGACGCACACGCATATTTCTGGCTGAAAAAGGCCTGAACATACCGCTTGTGCCGGTCGATATGGGAGCAATGGGGCATCGCTCGGACGAAATACAATCGCTCAACCCTTTGCAGAGGTTGCCGATTCTCGAACTTGATGATGGAACCGTTATTACCGAATCCGTCGCGATCTGCCGATATTTTGAAGAGTTGCACCCGCAACCGCCTCTATTTGGCGAAGGGGCACTCGGCAAAGCAAATATTGAAATGTGGAACCGGCGTGTTGAACTGAATTTTTTCGGACCAGTCTCGTCGGCCTTCCGGCATACTCACCCAGCCATGGCGGAATGGGAGCTTCCGCAAATTCCGGAATGGGGCGAGGCAAATCGACCCAAGGCCGTGAAATTCATGGCTTTACTGAATGAGCAACTGGCAACCAATCCATTTGTTGCCGGAGATCATTTTTCAATTGCCGATATAACCTTGCTTGTCAGTGTCGACTTTCTGAAACCCGCCAAGATAACCATGCCTGACGAGTTCCAGAACTTGAAACGCTGGCATGAGGCGGTTTCCAGCCGCCCGAGCGCTAAGGCCTGATATTGGCTGTTACGGTGGGTCTCACTGGTTTGGATAATCTGAGTGCGGCTATAAAGGCTTGCCGGATCTGTCGCGACGAACCGCGATATGGTGTGCCTTTGCCTCATGAACCCAATCCGGTCTGTGTGCCTTCGTCCATCGCGCGCATTGTTATCTGCGGGCAGGCTCCCGGTATTCGCGTTCATAATACCGGCATTCCGTTCAATGATCCATCCGGGGAGCGACTGCGTGAGTGGCTGGGTGTTGATCGCGAAACATTCTATAATCCGGACAAATTTGCCATTGTTCCAATGGGTTTTTGCTTTCCGGGTTATGACAAGCAAGGCGGAGACCTGCCGCCGCGCCGGGAATGTCGCGAAATCTGGCACGACCGACTTTTTGCAGCCATGCCACAAGTGGAATTAATCCTCACCATTGGGCAATATGCGCAGGCTTATCATCTCGGTTCACACCGCAAAGCCAGCATGACCGATACGGTGCGCAGCTGGCACGAATATTTCAATGACCGAGCCTCTCCCGCAATCCTGCCTCTCCCCCATCCATCCTGGCGTAACAGCGGTTGGCTGAAAAAAAATCCATGGTTCGCGCAAGATGTTCTGCCAGTGCTCCAACAGACGGTTCAGAATCTAATTTGACCCGTTTTCGGATGAAAATTTTTTATAATTGAAAAAGATTGGAATAATTTTCTTGTACGATGGCTATTAATCAGCTCATAAAGTATCCCATTCCAAGGGGTAAGCAAACATGGACAGACTCGATCGAAAGATACTCCGCCTTCTTCAGGAAGACGCCACGCTGGCAGTTGCTGATGTTGCCAAGAAAGTTGGACTGTCGACGACACCTTGCTGGCGGCGTATCCAGAAGCTTGAAGAAGATGGCGTAATCCAGCGCCGGGTCGCCATTCTTGATCCGGTCCGGGTCAATACGCGGGTGACGGTGTTTGTTTCCATCCGGACAGGCGCGCACAATAATGAATGGCTCAAGCGCTTTTCGGAAGTTGTGCAGGAGTTCCCCGAGGTGGTCGAGTTCTATCGCATGAGCGGCGATGTCGACTATCTGCTGCGCGTAGTGGTGCCTGACATCGCGGCCTATGATGCTGTCTACAAGCGTCTGATCAGCAAGATCGACATTCGGGATGTATCGTCTGCCTTTGCCATGGAGCAGATCAAATACACCACCGAATTGCCGCTGGAATATATGAGTATCGACAAGGAATCGAATTGATCCTCTGTCGCGCGGTTGGCTACTTTTCCAGCCGCGCGAGCAGGGATGACGTATCCCAGCGATTCCCGCCCATCACCTGAACATCCTTGTAGAACTGGTCAACGAGCGCCGTAACCGGCAACTTTGCCTGGTTGCGGTCCGCCTCTGCAAGGCAGATGCCCAAGTCTTTACGCATCCAGTCAACGGCAAAGCCAAAATCATACTTACCGGCATTCATGGTCTTGTGGCGGTTTTCCATCTGCCAGGAGCCTGCAGCGCCTTTGGAAATGACTTCGATGACTTTTTCGATATCAAGTCCTGCCTTCTTGCCAAAATGGATGCCCTCGGCCAATCCTTGAACCAAACCGGCAATGCAAATCTGATTGATCATTTTGGTCAATTGGCCGGCACCCGCATTACCCATCAAGCCGACCATTTTTGCATAAGATTCGATGACGGGTTTGGCTTTTTCGAAAGCCGCCGCTTCGCCGCCGACCATAACTGTCAGTGCGCCGTTTTCAGCGCCCGCCTGTCCTCCCGAAACGGGTGCGTCCAGAAAATGAAACCCGCGCTTTGTCGCTTCGGCGCTGAGTTCGCGCGCAACCTTCGCTGATGCTGTGGTGTTATCAATAACAATCGCGCCTTTTTTCATGGAGTGAAAAGCGCCATTCTCGCCTATCGTTACCGAGCGCAGATCATCATCATTCCCGACACAGCAGAAGACAAAATCCTTGCCCTCTGCCGCCTTTTCAGGCGTGTCGGCATGTGATCCGGAGAATTGTTCCGACCATTTGCTGGCCTTTTCTCTACTGCGGTTAAAGACTGTCACGTCATGACCGCCCCGTGTTTTCAGATGCCCCGCCATCGGGTAACCCATGACGCCCAGACCAATAAATGCAACACTTGCCATTCCGTAAATTCCTCTGTCTTATGGCCTTCAATCAGGTCGATTTGCGGAGGTTAGAATATTGCGGCGCATCATCAAAGGCCTGCTTTGGATTGTTTTTTCGCTTATACCTCTCACTCTTCTCGCTTTTATCTTTGCTTATGTCTGGCTTGCGGGTTCTGTTGCACCCGCAACCGGTGAAACAAGCATTGCCGGCTTGTCCGGTCCAGTTACGATCACCCGTGATAAACATGCCGTGCCCCATATCAGTGGCTCCTCTGTTGAAGACGTGTTGAGCGCGCTGGGTTTTGTGCATGCGCAGGAGCGCCTATGGCAAATGGAGGTCAACCGCATGGCGGGACGCGGCCGCCTGTCAGAACTTTTCGGTGACAAAACCATTTCGACCGATGTGTTCATCCGTACGCTCGGTCTGTATGAATCCGCTCAAAGCTCGGCAGATTCACTGGCACCCGCAGATCGGGAAAAAGTGGATGCCTATGTGCGCGGCATCAATGCGTTCATCGATAGAGCCGGGCCTTCTTTTGGGGCGAAATACTCACCGGAATTTGTCATTCTGCAGCATTTCCCCGAGCAGTGGACCGCCGCCGATGTCATCGTAACGCTGAAGCTGATGTCGGTTACGCTCGCGGCCAATATTGATGACGAGGTGCTGCGACTGAAATTCGCCCGTCTTGGCATGAATGAGCAGGAGATCGCTGATCTCTTACCTCCCGTCAGCGGAGATACCCCGCCGCCACTGCCGAATTTGCAGCAATTACTTGGCTTGCAGACAGGAACGATCAAGACAGGTGCGATGGAAGCGGAGAAGCGATTTGCTGCGCTTGATGAGATCATGTCCACCGGCGCATCCAACAATTGGGTCGTTGGCGGAGCCCGTACTGCTACTGGCAAGCCAATCCTTGCCAATGATCCCCATCTGGGTTTGACCGCACCCGCCATCTGGTATCTCGCGCATCTTCAGGTGAAGCAATCAGATGGGACAGCGAAAAACCTGGTTGGTGTCACGCTTCCCGGCGCGCCGCTGGTGCTGCTTGGTCGCAACGACAAGCTTGCCTGGGGTTTTACCAATACAGGGTCTGATGTTCAGGACATTTTCATCGAGAAAATCAATCCGGCCAATCCAGAAGAATATCAGACACCCGAAGGATTCCGCCCATTTGAGAAGGAACGGGTGGAGATTCGCGTCAAAGGCAGTGAAACCGTCAGTTTTGACAGACATATTACGCGTCATGGCCCGGTTCTTCCATCGGACTATCGCGGCCTTGATCACTATTTGGCGGATGGGACCGTTGCATCACTTGCGTGGACTGTGCTTGCGGGTGATGACAAGACGATTGCCGCCGGATTCCGGCTCTGGGATTTTGCCAGTGTATCGGATTTCCAGAACGGAATGGCCGATTATGTTACGCCGATGCAATCGATGGTCATTGCAGATGTTGACGGCAATATCGGAATGATTGCTCCGGGTCGAGTTCCGGTTCGCGATCCTGCAAACCAAATCATGGGCCGTGCGCCGTCCCCCGGTTGGGATGCGATCTATGATTGGAAAGGCTATATTCCCTATGAAGAATTGCCGCGCGTTTATAATCCTGCGGATAATGTCTTGGCCACTGCCAATACGAAGATGATTGATGCCAGCTACCCGCACTTCTTGACCTTTGATTGGGATGAACCATGGCGCTTTGAGCGGATCAAATCATTGATCTACAATGCCAATCAGCAAACGCTGGAAACAAACAGGGTAGTGCAGGGCGATGTCTATGCCGGTGCTTATGCTGCTTTGGCTCCGGTCATGCTTGAACTGGTAGAGGGCCGGGATGATGTCGATCTCAGCGCGATAAAACAATTGAAAGAATGGGACTTTGTTGAGGATCGTACGCGCACCGAACCGCTCTTGTTCAATGCCTGGCTGCGGCTTGCGATAAAACGGATTCTCCAAGACGATCTGGGCGATGCCTTCCCGTCTTACTGGCAGAGCCGCGTCGATGCCATGATGCGCTGGCTTGGACCAAATCCGGGGCGTGATTGGTGCGATGATGGGCGAACACCGGAAAAAGAGAGTTGCGGGGACGTGCTGGCGCTTTCACTCGGCGATGCGCTGAAGGATATTGAGACGAGACTGGGCAGTGATCGCACGAAATGGAATTGGGGCGCGCTGCATTATGCCTATAGTAGCCACCGCCCGTTTGCTCAGGTCAGTCCGCTCGATAGATTGTTCAACGTCACTGTGCCTGCTTCGGGTGGCGCTTATACGTTGGATCGGGGCAAATCAACATTCACTGACGAGAGCAATCCCTATCGCGCGACGCATGGTTCAAGCTATCGCGGCTTGTTCGATCTCTCCGATCTCAACCGGTCCACCTATATCCAGACGACTGGCCAGTCGGGCAATGTTTTCTCGTCCAACTATCGTGATTTTGCGGAAAAATGGTCGAACATCGAGGCAATAACGATTTCGACGGATGAGGCCGTCTATCAGGACGGCTTACAGGGGATCTGGCGCTTGAATCCTTGATGACGCTCCTCAAGTGAGGGGAGTCATCACGGATTTCTGATAGGCGGGGCGCGCTTTCAGCCGCTCATACCAATCCTTGAGGTGTGGCAGGTCCGGGCGATCAATGGGCATTTCAAACCATGCATAAGCAAAGCAACCCAAGGGAATGTCGCCAATGCCAAATTTTGAGCCAGACAGATAAGGCTGCAATGCCAGCGCTTCATCCACCATCGCAAATAATTTGCTACAGTTTTGAAAACCTGCTTCCTTGGCCGCGTGATCTTGCTTGTCTGGTGTCAGGCGGACCACGTTCCAGAACAGGTCACGAAACGGAAGTGCAAGCGTGGATGTTGTCCAATCCATCCAGCTTTCTGCTTTTGCACGCTGTCCGGCATCGGCAATGAAAAGCTCCGAACCGCCATATTGCGCAGCAAGATAGCGGACGATTGTATTGCTTTCCCAAAGGATCAAGTCGCCATCTTCCAGTGTGGGCACCAGCCCATTCGGGTTTTTGGCGCGATATTCCGGATCGCTGACTATGCCAAATGCGCCGCCAGCTGCGATGTTCTCATAGGCGATGCCTGCTTCTTCGGCAATCCAAAGGACTTTTTTGACGTTGGTCGAATTTGTACGACCCCAGATTTTGAGCATTGAGATTCTCTTTATGATTTAACGGACCAGATGGCGGGTAATGCGGCGTTCCACCCAGTCCCATAAGTGACGCAGAGCTTCAACCAGCAATAGATAGATAATTGCAGTCCACAGATAGGTCTGGAAATCAAAGGTACGTGAATAGGCCAGTTTGGTATAGCCCATGAGATCATAGACCGAAATCAGTGCCACAATCGCTGAACCTTTGATCATGAGGATCAACTCATTGCCATAGGGCCGCAAAGCAACGATCAACGCCTGAGGCAGGATGATTTTGCGGAATGTCACGAACTTGGAAATGCCCAAGGAGGCTGCGCCCTCCCATTGTCCGGGCGAAACACTCCGAATGGCACCACGCAGGATTTCGGCCTGGTAGGCGGCGGTGTTGAGTGCAAAGGACAGCAATGCGCAGTACCAGGCCTCACGAAAGAATCCCCAAAGGCCGATTGCCTGAAGTTCTTTGTTGAACGATCCCAGGCCGTAATAGATCAGGAAAACCTGTGCTATCAGCGGGGTTCCGCGGAAAAAGTAGACGTAGAAATAGGCGATGGATGAGATGAACCAGTTTTTACTCATCCGTCCAAGCGCGACCGGAATCGACAGGACTGCTCCGATGATAACTGACGATAGAACGAGGCTTATGGTGGTCCATAGCCCCGACAAATAGGTCGGAGCGTATTTGCTGACGAGTTCTATGTCCCAAGCGCTATAGAGAAAATACACCAGACCGACGATCAATGCCGTCCAAAGTCCTACGAGTACATAACCGGTAATGCGTGTTTTCGTCCAAGGCTTTGGGGGCGAAGGGGGGCGCTGGATGGCCGCTGAGGGGGAGATCGCGTTATCGGTCATTTCTTTGCCCCACTCTTGGCCGCCCAACGATCAATACCGCCGATGACGAAAGACGAAAGAATGCCGAGGACAAGAAAAATAAGACATGCAGTTCCGTAGAACAGGAAAGCGTGTTTCGTCACACGTGCTGCCACGGAAGTCTGACGCAAAATGTCCGCAAGACCAATGGCCGACACAAGCGCGGTATCTTTCAGCAATATCAGCCAGAGATTGCCCAGACCGGGCAGAGCGATACGGATCAATTGCGGCAGGATAATCTTGCGCATGGTTTGCCCGTAGGAAAGGCCTATTGCATAGCCGCCTTCATATTGACCTCTGGGAATAACGCGAAATGCAGAGAGGAAAACTTCGCTCGCATAGGACGAGAACACCGTGCCCAAGGCGAACATGCCCGCGATAAACGAGTTGATCTCTATGGCTCCGGTATAGCCGAGTAACTGACCGATTTTTTGAACGCCGATCTGCCCACCGTAATAAACCAGAAACAGTGTTAACAGTTCAGGCAAGCCACGAAATATGGTTGTGTACATGTTGGCGGCGAGTTTGAGCGAAGGTTCTTCCGACTGCTTTCCGAGGGCGACGAAAAAGCCAATCGCCAATCCCAAAGGCAAGGTGGCAAGTGCCAGGGTTACAGTGACAAGAATTCCGCTGGCTATGCTCAGGCCCCATCCGCCTTCGCCAAACCCCAAGAGTGCTATTGAGCCTTCCATAGGCAACTTTCATATCTCGCGGGCAATTCCCCAACCCGTCATTTTTGTAAGTTCGCAGATGGCAGTCTTATCCGCCATCTGCATATCAGATCAACTTTTTATCTTAGTTCTCTGCACCATAGACGTCGAACTTGAAGTACTTGTCGTTGATTTCTTTGTACTTTCCGTTTTTGCGGATGGCTACAATCGCTTCGCTGAACTTGTCTGCAAGCGCTGTATTGCCCTTTTTGACAGTTACGCCAGCGCCTTCACCGTGGATTGCAATTACTGGGGTGATTGTGCCGAGAATTTTGCAGCATGCGCCAGCTTCGCTATCCACCCACTGGCTGAGCACAACCACGTCGTCCATCACTGCGTCGATACGGCCGTTTGAAACGTCGAGCTTATACTCGTCGGCAGTCGGATACATTTTGATGTCAGAGCCGCTATATTTGGCCTCGGCAAAGTTGGAATGGCTCGTTGAACCTTGAACGCCAAGGGACTTGCCCTCGAGCGATTCCGGGGTGACATCCTTGATATCCGAGTCCTTCGGTACCGCGATTGCTGGCGGAGTGTTGTAATATTTCTTGGAGAAATCGACCTGCTTCAGGCGTTCCGGCGTGATCGACATGGAAGCGATAACAGCGTCGAACTTGTCAGCCTGAAGGGCAGGGATCATTCCATCCCAATCCTGCGTGACGAAAGTGCACTCTGCTTTCATCTCTTCGCACAGCGCCTTGCCGATATCGATGTCGAAGCCTTCAAGCTTGCCGTCTGAAGTCAGATTGTTGAAAGGAGGGTAAGCTCCCTCGGAAGCGATTTTGATCTTCAACGTGTCCTGTGCATGGGCTGCACCCATGGTAAGGACGAGCGCTGCAGCGGAAATCGCGATTGCGAGACGCTTGGTTGTACGCATTTATTTGAACCTCTCTTTTATGGGCCCGGCTGTTCCCCTGTTTTTTCTGGACAGCCTTCCGGGCAAAGTCGCAGTTTACGTTACTGCTCCTGGCACGGATATTCCCACTAGTTTTCAAGGAAAAGCAACCGGGAATCGTGTGCCGTTTAACGAATTTGCCCGTAAAAATTTCGATTGTTTCGACCTCTATATTTTTATTTCGCACGCATGGCGTGAAAGGACATATTCAAACACGTCAAATACGAAGTCCCGTTTCACGCTCGATCATATCAGCAAGTCCGCTAACATCATCAAGATCAAAAACCGGAACCGTTTCTTCACTCAAGGGGTGGTCACTGGCAATAGCCACGATCGTCGGGTCACCGGCTGTCAAGCGCTCGCCTGAGCGCCCTTCCTGACGTCTTGTCTCGATCTTCTTATGCCCCTCGCGTTTATATCCCTCAATCAATATGAGATCGCAGGGCGAAAATCGCTCCAGAATTGTGGATAATGATGGCTCATCCTCATTCGTCAGTTCGTGCATCAGCGCCCAACGACGGCCGGAAACAATCGCAACTTCGCCGGCCCCGGCTTTGCGGTGGCGATAAGAATCTGTGCCTTCCTTGTCGATGTCGAAATCATGATGTGCATGTTTAATCGTCGAGACTTTCCAGCCCCGCCGCGTCAACTCGGCAACCAGTTTGACTGTCAGGGTGGTTTTTCCGGAGTTTTTCCAGCCAGTTATGCCGAACAGGCGATTCATCATGTTGAATTCGTCCATCGTTTTTGTGCCTCGAGAATATCTTCCTGCGTATTTATGTTGAAGAACGGATCGATCGGCTGGTCTGTTTGCGTCGCCGTCAGCGGAAACTCAAAGCTCTTATGCGGGTGCGTATCAATCCAGTTCATCACTTTGCGATTCTCGTCATCAGCCAGCCATTCGCGGAGTTCACCGCGCAATGAAATCGGCCACAGGCCAAAAACGGGATGAATACGCCCGGCTGAAGATGCAATCGCTATCGCATCCGGTGCATTGACGACCTGCTGGCTCAGTCTCTCATGAAGATCATCCGGGAAAAACGGCGTATCGGTCGCAACAGTCAATATATGCGAGAAGCCATCGCTCTGTGCTGCGGCCCATTCCATCCCGGCCAGTATCCCAGCTAGTGGACCAACAAATCCGGCAATGCTGTCGGGAATGATCGGAATGCCGAGATGGTGAAAATGCGCAGAATCACTGTTGGTGTTCACGGCAATAATCGGCAGCTGACGTGCAAGGCGTTGGTGAACGTGGTCGATCAGTCGGCCCGTACCGAAGGGCAAAAGAGCCTTGTCAGACCCATTCATGCGGCGCGATTGTCCGCCCGCCAGAATGATACCCGCTGTTTTCAAGGTCAAACTCCGTCGGGCGAAGATGCCGCTGCGGTCGCCGCCGGCTTGACGCGGCTCACCATCCGTTCACGGTAAAGCGTATACAGCCCGCTGCCAATGACAATGATTGATCCGATGATCATGGGCATATCGGGCAAATCGCCGAAAAACAGAAAGCCAAGCAAAATTGCCCACAGCAGGCTCGTGTAACGGAAGGGCGCAACGAAGGAAATTTCCCCTTCGCGCATCGCAAGGATAAGAAAATGGTAGGCAGCCATGACACAGCAGGCAGCCAGGACCAGCAGGAATATGTTTGTGGCCGACATGGGTGTCCAGCCGCCCAGAGGTACAATCATGGCCGCACCGGCCATGCCGACGCCAACCGATGTCAGGGCGGATATCATGAGCACAGGAATGGTTTTCGGGACTTTCCGCGTTGCAAGATCACGTAGCGCTGCAAAAATCACTGTGATGACAATCAGCAGAACATAAGGGCTCATTCCCTCTTGGCCCGGGCGAACGATTATCAAAACCCCTGCGAGGCCTATCACGATAGCGCCCCATCGACGCCACCCCACAGGTTCGCCGAAAAGCAGTGTAGCACCGAGTGTGACCACAAGCGGCAGTGACTGAAGAATGGCAGATGCCAGAGCAAGCGGAACGTGCACGAGAGCAACAAGAAAGGTTATTGTTCCGATGACCTCGCCGATAACGCGCAATATCGTCATCTTGTGAAGAGCTTGCCGGATTGGGGTAAGCATGCCCTGATGCCAGGCCAAGGCCACGATCAATACCGTGGCAATTGAACTGCGGACCAGCATGACCTGTCCCATGTTCATTTCTTCGGCGACCAATTTGACTGTCGCATCATTAAAAGTGAAGCACGCCATGCCAATAGCCATGGACAGACTTCCGCGCATGTTGGGAGATAGCGCCAAGATTTTTACTTCCGCTGGGCAGGACGATTCTCCTCCAGAATCGCTTCCATTGATATATCAACGAAAGCGACGCTACGCATGCGGAATCTTTGGATTTACCCGCCGGTCACGCTCATATGGCGGGAAACTGCCGGACGGTTATGTCGACGGTCGATAATGAAGTCATGGCCCTTTGGTTTGCGGCCAATAGCTTCATCGATTGCATTGCTCAAAAGTTCATTGCCTTCGGATGCCCGCAGGGGCGCCCGCAAATCTGCGGCATCTTCCTGTCCAAGGCACATATAAAGCGTGCCGGTGCAGGTCAGGCGGACGCGATTGCAGCTTTCGCAGAAATTATGGGTCATCGGCGTGATAAAGCCAACGCGACCACCCGTCTCGGGAATTTCGACATAGCGGGCAGGGCCGCCGGTCTTGTAGGGAATGTCGTTCAGGGTAAACTCTTCACGCAGCTTGGCTCTGAGCAGCGACAGGGGCAGATATTGATCCGTGCGGTCGAGATCAATTTCGCCCATGGGCATGGTTTCAATTAAGGTCAGATCCATATCGCGTCCATGCGCCCAGCGGATCATGTGCGGAATTTCGAGATCGTTGAAGCCTTTAAGCGCTACGGCATTCAGCTTGATCTTGATTCCTGCATTCTGCGCAGCGTCAATGCCTTCCATGACGCGGTCCAGATCACCCCAGCGCGTGATTGCCTTGAATTTAGCCGCGTCGAGCGTATCCAGCGATACATTGATGCGTTTTACCCCAAGGTCAGCCAGTTCATCCGCGAACCGCGCGAGCTGTGAGCCATTTGTTGTCAGCGTCAACTCCTCCAAAGCGCCGGAACGCAAATGTCGGGAAAGCTCGCTGATAAGGTGCATAATATTCTTGCGGACAAGCGGCTCTCCGCCTGTGAGCCTTAGCCGTTTCACGCCTTTTTCGATGAAGGCCGTGCAAAGACGGTCCAGTTCTTCAAGGGTCAGAAGTTCTTTTCTCGGCAGGAACGTCATATGTTCCGACATGCAATAGGTGCAGCGGAAATCGCAGCGATCCGTTACCGACACGCGCAGATAATTGATCGTCCGCCCGAAAGGGTCGATCATCGATGTCTGTGCTGGCGTCTGGTCGAATATTGCCAAAGAGCTTCCTCCTGACCCTAGAGATAGTGCGGCATCAAAGACTTGTCCAGTTGTTGCATATCTCGTCAATGCCCGACCGGATGAGGCGTTTGCGCGCATTTGCTTATACCGATCAGCGGAATTATGAGGTCGTGTCTTGCCGCTTGCAGCAGCCGACGACAACGCCTACACCAAATGAAAACAAGGATATCAGGAATGACCGATGCCTGGCCAAAGGAACTGCGTGTCAGCAAGGATCGCAAATCTTTGTCGATCACATTTGATAATGGCGAGCGCTATGATTTGAGCGCCGAGTTACTGCGTGTGGCATCGCCGTCAGCGGAAGTGCAGGGGCATTCTCCCGAGCAGCGCGTGACCGTTCCCGGCAAAATCAATGTCGAGATTGCCAAGATGGAACCGATTGGCAATTACGCCGTGCGGATCACCTTCGATGACATGCATGATACGGGCCTGTTCAGTTGGGACTATCTCATTGATCTTGGCCGAAACAGGGACATGCGCTGGCAGGCATATCTCGATGAGCTTACACAGAAAGGTCTTGCCCGCGAGCCTGTCAGTCGGAAGCATTCATAAACTACCGCAAAACGACGACGCGCGTGCCGATACCGACCTTGGCATAAAGATGTTTCACATCATCATTCGCCATTCTTATGCAGCCGGACGACATGGCCCGACCGATCGTCCATGGCTGATTGGTTCCGTGAATGCGATAGATTGTCGAACCAATATACAAGGCCCTTGCGCCAAGCGGATTGTTCGGTCCACCCGGCATATAGGCAGGAAGGATGCGACCCTTCTTGGCTTCACGGGCACGCATGCGTGCTGGCGGCGTCCAGCCTGGCCATTCGGCCTTTCGTGAAATTCTGTTGCTGCCGCTCCAGGTGAACCCGCTTCTACCGACACCGATTCCATAGGCCGTTGCACGGCCTGCTGATGTCACATGATACAAGCGCCGTTCTCCGGTGCGTATAACGATTGTTCCGGCTGAATATTTGGAAGGAAAAGAAACACTTTTTCGTGTGATTGGCGAAAAGTCCGACTTATATTGTGTCGATTGCACTTGAGGTCTGTTGTTGTTAATTTTTTTCACGACAAGGTTATTCTTCAGCGGTTTTGCTGTTGCACCAAAGCAACTTAGACAAAAAACGCCAAGACATACTAGAAAAACGCGGTAAAATCTATTCATCGTATCCCCCAATTCGATGTTTTGATCGCTTGTACTGTGACATTATTGCATGTTCGAGAAAAGAACGCCCATGATCAACTCGTCGTGTAGTGAATCAAAATGAAATGGACATTGAATCACGTTAACCTTTGAACCAAGGTGACGTGCTCAAATGCGTCACCGGAGAATAAACTGCCGGGGGCGGGGCATTGTTAAAACAATCTAAACAAGATGTGTCGAAACTGGAGCGATATCAAATTGACTGCCTGCATTTAATTGCGGGCGAGACTGTTCCAGCTGGGCGAGCACTATGAATTCTTTCTCGAAAAAACGGGCACTCTTTCTGGCCGCAATGCTGTCGGCAACGGCGAGTGCCGTACCACAAGCATCGGCGGCCAATAATCTTATGGAACTCCTGTTCCCTAATCGCCGCGTACAATCACAGCCTGTCACGCCGCCAGCGCCGAGGGTTAATGTAGATCAGAGTTCTGCTCCCGCGCCACGTGCGCCGATCAAACGCGTAACCGTTACAGCGCCCACGAACTA
Organism: Phyllobacterium sp. K27; assembly: GCF_054796155.1. NCBI lineage: Bacteria > Pseudomonadati > Pseudomonadota > Alphaproteobacteria > Hyphomicrobiales > Phyllobacteriaceae > Phyllobacterium > Phyllobacterium sp. K27. Next base: position 1,864,721 of record NZ_CM139240.1, read on the forward strand.
TAATTACAAGCCGGAAGCACTGGTTCAGATCGATTTGAGCAAGGTTGACCCGCAACTGACAGCATCTGCGCAAGTCGGCACCGGCGTTGCGCCTTCCATGGAGATGGACCAGTTCGGTTTGAAGATTGATCATCTTCGCGAAGCGCATGTGAAAGCGGAAAAAGATATCGCTGATGCGATTGTCGCATATTACGCATCGGGCCAACATCCAATCTGGACAGTCTCCTATGATGTTACGCCAAAAGCCAAGGCAGTTGTTGCGCTATTTGCAAAGGCAGCGGAAAGCGGACTTGATCCGCAAGACTATGCTGTAAAAGTACCGGGTGACGATTATGAGCGGAGCGATATCCCTGCTCGCTTGAAGGAACTTGCCGCGTTCGAACTTTCGCTCTCCGCCCGGGCTCTCCGTTATGCGATGGATCAGGGGGATGGCCGCGTCAATCCTAATCGTCTAAGCGGTTTTCATGATCTGAATACGGATAATGTGAAGCCACGTGTCGTTATAGGTCAGCTCGCCTCGGCTGCCGATCCGGCCGCCGTGCTGTCCGGGTTTGAGCCGCAAAGCAAATGGTACACGGAGCTGAAGCAGAATCTGCACACAATTGCTGATACTGCTGGCCCCTCTGTTCGCATTGCGCCCGGCACATTGATCCGACCCGGCCAAAGCAATGCCGAGCTAAAGAACGTTGTTGCTCTTATCAGGGCAAAGGCACCGAAGGATTATCTTCTCCAGCATGACGCGATCCTGCAGGCGAATGAAAATGCTGAGACCTATGATGAAAGCCTCATCGAGGCTGTTAAGGACTACCAGAAATCGCAGGGGCGGCAGGTAGACGGGATCATCGGCAATGCCACGATCAAGTCACTTCAGGGGGAGAGCAGTGCATCCAAGCGTGACCGGATTCTCTATTCGATGGAGCGTATGCGCTGGATGCCTCGCGACTTTGGCAATCGCTATGTCTTCATCAACCAGCCTGCATATCGCGCCCAATATTTCAGCGACAGCACTGAAAAACTCTCGATGAACGTCGTTGTCGGATCGCCGAGAAACCAAACCTATTTCTTCAACGATACGATTGAAACAGTGGTATTCAATCCCTCTTGGGGGGTTCCGCGCTCGATTATTCTCAACGAGATGATGCCGAAAATCCTGAACAACCCATCCTATCTGGAAAAGAGCGGCTATGAGGTCTACGATAAGTCTGGCCGCGTGGTTTCCTCAAGTTCGGTCAACTGGCGACAGGTTGCATCAAATGGCGGTGGCGTTGGCATTCGTCAGAAGCCAAGCCTCGACAATGCGCTTGGCGAACTGAAAATACTTTTTCCAAACAGCCATGACATCTACATGCATGACACACCTGCCAAATCGTACTTCAAAAAAGATATGCGTGCTTTGAGCCACGGCTGCATCCGTCTGGAGCGTCCGCGGGATATGGCTGCGGCCGTGCTTGAAATGCCTGTTGAAGAGCTGAAGCAATATTTTGGCAAGAACGAGCGTAATGTGAAGGTGAAATCACAGCTTCCCGTTTATGTCTCCTACTTCACAGCCTGGCCGGATGCGGCGACGGGGCAAATTCATTATTATGATGATGTTTATGAGCGCGACGCCCATCTCGGAAAGGCACTCGTCAAGACACAGGCCGTTCGTCAGGCCGATACTGTACAAACAGCAAATCTCTAACCGGATTAATCGCCCGATTTGATTTCAAATGGCGGCAAGCTTTGGAACGCAAGTTTCAAAGCTTGCGACCAGCCTTCCGAAATAATCTCGTAATAGGGGTCATTGCGCTCGATACGCTTCTCAAAGCCGAGGCGGAAACTGTCTGACTCGTAAAATTGCAGATCAAGGGGCAGGCCCACGGTCAGGTTCGATTTCAACGTGGAATCGAATGAAACGAGCAGAAGTTTTGTCGCTTCCTCGAAAGTCATTGCTGGATCATAAGACCTCACGATGATCGGCTTGCCATATTTGTGCTCGCCAATCTGAAAAAATGGCGTGTCCAGCGTGGATTCAATAAAGTTTCCCTCGGGGTATATGAGGAAAAGGCGTGGGTCTCCGCCCTTTATCTGGCCGCCGAGAATGATTGAAGCTCCGAAAGAATCGGCCCGCTGCCCACCGCTATCCACCTGATGGATGACGTCGCGAATGGTGTCTCCGACCAATCTGGCGGTCTGAAACATGGAAGGCATTTCGTAAATTGAAGGAGAGCGTTCAGAGGGCGTTTTTGTCCGCTCATTAAGTACGCTGATAACAGCCTGCGTGGTCGCAAGGTTGCCGGCCGATAGAAGCGTGATCACCCGGTCGCCGGTCTTGTCCCAAGTGTACATTTTCTTGAATGTCGAAATATTGTCGACGCCCGCATTGGTTCTTGTGTCAGACATAAACACAAGTCCACGGTCCAGTTTGAGCCCGACGCAATAAGTCATAGCGAATCCCAAGTTCGAATAGAAGAGCGATTACTGCTCCACATTGACCACGACAGCAAGCGATTCGATTGATGGTCCAAAGCGAATTCCGGAAATAGGGGCTGCTTCGCGGTAGTCGAGGCCGCAGGCAATACGGACATAGGTCTCATTAGGGCAAAGGTCGTTGGCGGCGTCGAAGCCGACCCATCCCAGTCCGTCAATATGTGCTTCGGCCCAGGCATGGCTGGCTGTTTGCTCTATTGTATCGTTCATCATCAGATAGCCGGAAACATAGCGGGCAGGGATGCCCAAAAGTCTGGCGGCCGACAGGAATACATGCGTGTGATCCTGACAAACGCCAGTCCCGAGCCGGAGTGCTTCTTCTGCTGTCGTGTTGATGGTGGTTGAGCCGGGCGTATAGACCAGCTTCCGGTTCAACGCTCCCATCAGTTCATGTAAAGTTTCCAGCCGGTCCGACTTGGCAGGCAATCCAGCGGCCAATTCTCTGATAGCATCACCAGCCGTCGTCAGTTCCGTTTCGCGCTCGTAAAGCCAGATCGGCATGAAGTTGTAGACCTTGCCAAGGACGCCGCTCCTGTCGTCTGTTTCGACATGCCCCGCTGCGCGGATCACAAGCTCCTCGGTGCCGCGATCAACGCTTATAAGCATGGTCCGGTTGCCATAGCCATCGCGATAATTTGCCTCCTGCGTGGCACCTTCCACCGTCACAGCCCAGTCGATTACTTTCTGACCGGGAGAGCTTTGCGGATGAAGACGCAGCCGCTGAATAGCGTAGTGAACCGGCGCATCATAGCGATAATGGGAATTGTGCTGGATATTCAGAAGCATGGGGCTCAATCAAAATTGTAGGCTTTGGCGATTTTACTGCTCAAGCCAGTTGTTTGATAGATAAGATCACTCAGGAACTCATGCAGTCCATTGTCGAAAATTGTGCGAATATCATTGTTCTCAAGTCGGGTCATGATACCCTCGGCCATGTCGTGGCATTCATGACGGGCGCCGTAGTCGATTGCCAGATGTTTGAGGTTGTCGACGATATTGGAATAGCAGAAGTTCAACGAGCGGGGCATTCTCGAATTCAGGATCAGATAATCGGCAATGTTCACTGGATTGTACTCGATATCATAGACCCAGCGATAGGAGCGATGGGCAGAAACCGACCGCAAAATTGATTCCCATTGAAAATTATCAAGTGTCGTCCCGACATAGGAAATCGATGGCAGAAGTACATAATACTTCACATCGAGAATTCGTGCCGTGTTGTCGGCCCGCTCGATGAATGTGCCGATCCGCGCAAAATTGAAGATCTCGTTGCGCAGCATTGTGCCGTGAAAAGCACCACGAATAATCGCAGTTTCGCGTTTGATCTGATCGAGAACACGCGGCAGATCTGTTTCCGGAATGGCGGACGCCAAGGTGGATTTCAACACCATCCAGGTTTCATTGACACTTTCCCATGCTTCGCGTGTTAAAGCGGTTCGCACCATGCGCGCATTTGAGCGGGTCGTTTCAACGCAGGAGATAACGCTCGAAGGATTGTCCAGATCACGCAAGAGGAAATCTGAAACAAGGCTGGCATTGTATTCCTTGTATTTATTGTCGTAGCCGATCTTCACACCGGCGCTCATGAGAACCGAAGCCCATTCTTCCGGTGCATCGGAGGTCTTGGTAAGCGCCATGCGCAATCCGGCATCGATCAGGCGAGCCATGTTTTCTGCCCGCTCTATGTAGCGAAACATCCAGTAAAGACCATTTGCGGTACGCCCAAGTAGCATTTTCTAATAAATTCCCTCTTTTATGTATCGGGAGCCTTATGGATGGCCCTTATTTCCGCAATCGTCTGAATCTTAATCGTCCAGTACCCAAGTGTCCTTTGTGCCGCCACCCTGACTTGAGTTGACGACCAGCGAGCCTTCCTTCAGGGCAACACGTGTCAGCCCGCCGGGCGTAATGCGAATGCGATCCGAAACGAGCACGAAAGGTCGCAAATCCACGTGGCGTGGCGCGAGACCTTTTTCCGTCATGATCGGTGTGGTCGATAGCGCCAGTGTCGGCTGGGCGATGTAGTTTTTAGGGTTGGCTTTCAGCTTCAGCGCAAAATCTTCGCACTCTTTCTTTGAAGCAGCAGGCCCAACAAGCATTCCGTAGCCGCCGGAACCGTGCACTTCCTTCACAACGAGTTCACTGAGATTTTCGAGAACATATTTGAGCGTGTCCGGCTCGGAACAGCGATGTGTCGGCACGTTTTCCAATATTGCCTTTCGGCCGGTGTAGAATTCGACGATTTCCGGCATGTAGGAGTAGAGCGCCTTGTCGTCAGCGATTCCGGTTCCCGGTGCATTGGCGATGGTTATATTGCCGGACCGGTAGACATCCATGATGCCGGCAACGCCCAGCGCCGAATCGCGGCGGAAGGTGAGGGGGTCAAGATAAGAATCGTCCACGCGGCGATATAGAACGTCGATTGCGCGGTTACCTTCGGTCGTGCGCATGACGACTTTGCCATTCTCGACCTTCAAATCGCTGCCTTCAACCAGTTCCACACCCATCTGATCAGCCAGAAACGCATGTTCAAAATAGGCGGAATTATAGATGCCGGGGGTCAGCACTGCGATTGTTGGTGTACCATTGCACCCCGATGGCGCGACGGCAGCAAGCGATTGTCGCAGCATTTTTGGATAGGTCTCTACCGGACGCACCTTGATCTGCTGAAACAGCTCCGGAAAGAGCTGCATCATTGTTTCGCGGTTTTCCAGCATGTAGGAGACGCCGGAAGGGGTCCGTGCATTGTCCTCCAGCACATAGAACTGATTCTCCGCCGTACGAACGATATCGACGCCAATGATGTGAGTATAAACATTGCCCGGCGGGCGGAACCCAACCATTTCCGGCAGATAGGCATCATTATGCGTGAACAGTTCGCGGGGGATGCGTCCTGCGCGGATGATTTCCTGACGGTGGTAAATGTCATCAAGAAAGGCGTTCAGCGCCATCACACGCTGTTCGATACCTTGCGAAAGGCGTCGCCATTCATTTCCGGTTATAATGCGTGGGATAATGTCGAAGGGGATAAGCCGCTCGGCGGCCTCTTCATCGCCATAGACGGCGAAGGTAATACCGGTTTTACGAAAAACATTCTCAGCATCGAGTGCTTTTTGCGCCAATCGGCCTGGGTTTTGCGTGTCGAGCCAGTTCTTTAACTGGTCATATGGTGGACGAACCTCGTCGCCGGTTTTGATCATCTCGTCAAATGGCTTCACTCAAATCCCCCTTTATATAATTATCATTCAAGCGCGTTCGGGGAAAAATGCAAGCATATTCCTCCAGCAGCGCCCGCCATATATGAGACGGGTTAAAAACTAGGCAGCTATAATGTGTTGTGGGCAAGAGCAATACGGCCTTCGTCTAATATGAAGGCATTTTGTTGATGTCGGCTAACAGGAAACAAGCCCGGCTGCGAGCAGCCGGGCTCTAGAATCAAGCCGCGTCACCTCAGTATGGTGAGTAACATTGACGGCGTGGGCCGTTATATGGCTGAAATGTGTTGTCCGACGCACGATAGGAACGATAGCGGTTATAGCACCACTGCGTGTGCGAACGGACACCACGATAGACCGGGCGATTGACAGTGCTGCCAATAATCACACCGGTGCCGAAAGCTGCCAGCGGAAACCATGCGCCATTGTGATAGCGATATCCGGGGCGATGGTGGCGCCAACCACGATGACCGCGATAATACCTGTCGCCTCTCCAGCCACGGTGGCCGCGCCAATGTCTGTCGCCGCGGGCGCGATGGCCGCCGCGCCAGTGTCGCCGGTGGTCACGTACGGTCTGTAGATTGCTGGTGCCTGTTTCAATTGCAACTGGAGCGATTGGAGCCGCAGCAGCCGGAGCGGCTCCCGCCGATAGCATCCCGACAGACATGGCCATTGCTGTCAGAATTGAAGTGAGCTTTTTCATAATTCCTCCAGAGTTTCCCGAAGTATCAAACACTTCGTTCTGATGACGAACCAAATTTTGTCGGCATCATTCTAGAATCCAGAACGTGCAATAAGCTGTTTTGTTCCAGTTGGATGAAAACCTATGCATTTACAGCAGCAATCAAATCTCCAGCCATTTCGACACTCAGTTCGCGATAGTGTGAAATGACCCGACTGGGATCGTAAGTTGCAACCGGCCTATCCGAATAGCCGAAATCAACCACTATAACCGGGATTCCAGCTGCCTTTGCGGTGTTGATATCTGTATGGCTGTCGCCCACCATCACGGCCCTGTCGAGATCGCCACCCGCCAGTCTGATCGTCTCAACCAGATGCCTCGGATCTGGTTTCCTGAATGCAAACGTATCACCACCGGTAATTGCCGCAAAACGCGCTGTCTCTCCAAGGTGACCTAGCAGCGACACAGCCAAACCTTCAAACTTGTTCGTGCAAACGGCAAGGAGGTAACCGGCATTGGCAAGCTCGTCCATTGTCTGGGCAACGCCTTCATAAAGCGCTGAGTGTCCGGGCATGTTTGCTCCGTAATGCTCGATGAACAGGCCGAGAAGCCAATCGAGTTGTTCCGGGCTCAGCAGCTTTTGCTGTGCCTCGAAAGCACGCTCAATCATGACGCGGCCGCCCTGGCCGACATAGCGGCGCAGTGCTACCGGATCGACTTTTTGCATTCCTGCCGCACTCAGGCAATGATTGAGACTGTCGAGAAGATCGGGAGCTGTGTCGACCAGCGTTCCGTCAAGATCGAAGACGATAATGGGTTGAGACATTTCTATTCCTGCTATCGCTTTATGGCATACAAGCCCGCCAAAATCACAAGGCGAGTCTTGACCCTTTTGCCTGACGTGTTAGGGAGCCCAATGTCAATGCAAAAAGATGGCAAGTCAAAGCTACAAGAGGGCGCACTGGTTATGGACCCGAAGACACTGAAGATCGAAGCTGCCGCTGCGGCCCTGACTTATGTCGAGGATGGCATGCGTCTGGGCATAGGCACGGGATCGACAGCAGAAGAATTCGTTCGCCTGCTGGCAAAGAAAGTCGAAGCGGGGATATCTGTTATCGGCGTGCCTACTTCCGAACGCACTGCAAAGCTTTGCCGCGAACTTGCCGTTCCACTGTCGACCCTTGAAGAAACGCCGCAGCTCGACCTCACCATCGATGGTGCCGACGAAGTTGATGCACAACTTAGCCTGATCAAAGGGGGGGGAGGCGCGCTGCTGCGTGAAAAAATCGTTGCCGCTGCTTCCAGCCGCATGATTGTCATTGCAGATGCGTCCAAGTTTGTTGATGTGCTCGGCGCTTTTCCACTTCCCATTGAGGTCAATCGTTTTGGATTGGCTTCGACCAGGCTGGCGATAGAGCGGGCAGCTGCCGGGCTCGGCCTGTCCGGTGCCATTACATTAAGGATGACGGGAGGCGATGCATTTGGTACAGAGCCATTTGTAACGGATGGGGGGCATTTGATCCTGGATGCATCTTTTGGCCGCATTCCGGATACAAGAGCCTTGTCCAATGCTTTGCATGCCATTCCCGGCGTCGTGGAGCATGGTTTATTTTTGAATCTGGCGCATACAGCCATATTGGCCGGTGCTGACGGTATTCAGACATTGCTGCGTGATAAATCTGTCTAGGCATGCAGTAGCATTAGAACTGTTGTTTCATCCGCAAGCTTGGAGACGCTTTGGGTGAGACGCATACAACGAAAAACGGAGCGATAAATTCATGAACCGAGCAACTGGCTTTCGCCGCTTGATTGCACCCTTGTCCATCGCAATCATGCTGGGCGGTGTTTATTCTGCACAAGCGCAGGAAATCACTCCATCCCATCTGGCTGCTGCACGCGCCGCTGTTACTGCCATCAAGACGACCGATCAGTTCGACTCGATTCTACCTATGGTTGCTCAGCAGTTGAAGGCAGAGCTGATTCAGAAAGATCCGAATCTGGAAGCGATCATCAGTTCGGCGGTTGATGAACAGGCTCTGGCCTTGGCCTCGCGTCGTGGCGACCTCGAAAATGAGGCGGCCCGCGCATATGCTGTTTCCTTCACGGAAGAAGACCTGAATGCCATCACCGGCTTTTACAATTCTCCGGCCGGCAAAAAGCTTCTCTCGGAAGGTCCCATTGTTACCCGTGAAGTTTTGAAGGCAGCTGGCATCTGGCAGCGCGGAATAGCGCGCGATCTGGCCCAGGCTGTCGCGGAAAAGGTTGTCGCAGCAGCAGCTGCCACATCGCCTGCTCCTGCAACTCCGGCTGCACCTGAAACACCTAAGCCCTGATTTGGCTCCTACGTGAATTTGATTTCAAAGCCCGGTTCATGCCGGGCTTTGTGCTTTTAAAATATCCGGATAAGTCCCATATAGTTTGGCCAACTACAGATTCGGAGTTCTCTCACCATGACGCAGTTTGACTACGACCTTTTCGTTATCGGAGGCGGATCAGGCGGTGTTCGCGCTGGCAGGCTTGCGGGTGCTATGGGCAAGAAGGTCGGTCTTGCCGAAGAGTTTCGCATGGGGGGTACCTGTGTGATACGCGGCTGTGTTCCCAAAAAACTTTTCGTTTATGCGTCTCAATTTCCGGAACATTTTGAAGCGGCTGCCGGTTATGGCTGGTCTGTCGGCGAGACGAGATTTGATTGGTCAACGCTCGTTGCCAATAAGGACAAGGAAATTGCGCGACTGGAAGGGCTCTATCGCAAGGGCCTGGACAATTCGCATGTGGAGATATTCGACAGCCGTGCCGTGCTGATTGATGCCCACACGGTCGAGATACTCAAAACGGGAAAGCGCATCACTGCCGATCAGATTCTGATTGCGGTTGGCGGTCATCCAAATCCGCACGCTGCGCTGCCGGGGTATGAGTTTTGCATAAGCTCCAACGAGGCATTTCATCTGGAGCAGTTGCCAAAGGCGATTATCATTGCCGGTGGCGGCTACATCGCGGTTGAGTTCGCGAATATCTTTCACGGATTGGGCGTTGATGTAACCCTGGTCTATCGGGGTAAAGAGATATTGTCCCGCTTCGATCATGATTTGCGTCATCTTCTGCATGAGGCGATGGAAGCCAAGGGCATCAAAATCCGCTGCGGCGAGATATTGAAAGAGGTCAAACGCAATCCTGATGGGCACCTTGATGTGCATTTATCGTCTGGCGATGAATTAATGGCCGATCAGGTCATGCTGGCAATTGGTCGTGTACCCAACACACAAATGCTCGGTCTGGAGCAGGTCGGCGTGGAAGTAGACGAAATCGGCGCGATCAAGGTTGATGACTATTCACGCACAACTGTCGATAATATCTGGGCAGTCGGAGATGTCACAAACCGCGTGCAGCTGACACCCGTGGCCATCCACGAAGCCATGTGTTTCCTTGAAACGGCTTTCAAAAACAATCCAACCAAGCCTGATCACCGCGACATTGCCACCGCAGTGTTCTCACAGCCCGAAATTGGCACGGTGGGTCTCTCGGAAGAGGAGGCTGCCAAGGAATTCAACGAGGTTGAAATCTATCGCGCCCTGTTCCGTCCTATGCGCAATACGCTTTCGGGAGCCAAGGACAGGATGCTGACAAAGCTTGTTGTCGATGCGGCCAGCCGCAAGGTGGTGGGTGCTCATATTCTCGGGCCAGATGCAGGGGAAATGGCGCAACTGCTTGGAATAACAATCAAGGCGGGCTGTACCAAGGACGATTTTGACCGAACAATGGCTGTTCACCCCACCGCTTCGGAAGAGCTTGTTACAATGTATAAGCCAAGCTACCGCATCGTTAAAGGCGAACGCGTCGATTGAGTTTGATGGAGATCACACCTTCGCTTGCCGCAGCACTTCATTAATTCTGGACTGCCAGCCTCGGCCGGTCGCTTTGAATTTGGCAATCACGTCGGGATCGAGGCGTATTGTTACCGGCTGTTTGGTGACAGCTGAAAGGGGACGGCCACGTTTGGCGATTTCCTCTTCTATTTTTTTCGCCATTTCGGGGAAGACTTCGCGAAATGGACGCGCGTTCTTTAACTCCTCCTCCGTCCATTCAGGATTGTCCGACACGTCGTCCCAGTCATCACGTGAATAGCCACGACCCTGCCTGAACTCCTTCTGGATACTCGGCTTAGCTGTCATAGTATACCATCCTTTCTTTCGGATTGGCGGGGCGCATTGATACTATCGACCACCCTTCGCTACCGAGTTGAAAAAAGATAACGGAGATCATCCCATTGTCGAGATAGCCGATTGCTTGAAGCCGTTGTTTCTTGGCGGGCCTGATGTTTGCACTAAGAAAAAAGTCGAGGCTTAAATCCAAGAAATCGAGTCCGTGCTTTTCGATATTCGCAATGCGTTTCGGTTCGTCCCAAATGATTATCATATATTGTACGTACAATAAATAAGAGAAATCAAAATAATGGAACGATAATAGGTAATATCTTCTCGGATGAAAGCACGACCTTAGTCTCAAGCGGCACGGACGCTGGTGCGTTTTATCGCGTTTGCGGGAGGCGTGCCATCCAGCAACCAGTTCATGACATCCGGCCATAGGGTTTCAGCACGGGTTTTGCGGAAATAGCCAAGATGGCCAATTTTATCGGCAAGATTTTCCGGCGATAGCCAAAGCTCGTGAACGTCTGCACTCACAAGTCTTTCAAGGAACAATCGAACGGCCCTTGGCGTGCCCCAGGGATCATCACTTATGCCTATACCCAGCACCGGTATCTCCACTGCTGAAAAATACCGTGCTTCGGGAACTTTCGGGTCTTCAAACAGGAAGTTCGGATTGCGGCACCAGCGTGCCCAGTCCCGGAAAATGCTGCCCGGCAGGGCCTCACCAATTCCGCTCCACTTGGGAAGTCGTCCCAGTGGATATGTGAGTGGCACGCCCAACAGATTCATTCTGGCAAACACAGCAAAGGGCTCGGCGGTGTTGCGATAATAGCCCGACAGCGAGGCGAGGGTGGTGTACCGTTCAAAATCGGCGGATCGATTGCATAGGCCGATTGCGACGCCTCCAAACGAATGGCCAATGCCGACGATCGGTTTGTCGCCTGAAGCTTTTTTCAACTCATCCAGCGCGGCCACCATGTCGAGAACAGCCCAATCCTTCATGTGAAGGCGCGGCTTCCAGCCTTTGGGAACAAGAGATTGTGCGACGCCACGATAATCATAGGTGAGCACCTGAGACGCGCCAAGTTCAAGCAGCCGATTGGCAAAATGCCTGTAAAAACTGTCTGGAACTGCGGCAGCCGAAGAAATCAGAACTGCCGGCTTCTGCCCTGATCCACTGTACAGATTGCCATGCAAGGGAAAACCATCCGCTGCCATAAAAGTAATCTCTTGCATTGCTGCCTCCCGCAATTACTTTTACGTTAAGGTAATATAAATTCGCCCTTCTCACAACGGCCAAATCCCATCAGCGCCGCAATTGTTAACGGGACTGGTATCATAGGCATAATTGGACTATATGAGCGCCTTCCGGCATGACCGGAAAATCTCAAACAAACGCTACCAAAGTGGAAAGCAAGTAACAGGTGCAATAATGACCAAGAACTGGACACCGACTTCCTGGAGAGGCAAACCGATCAAGCAGGTGCCTTTTTATCCGGACGCTCAGGCGCTGAGCGATGTCGAGGCCCGTCTTAGGACATATCCACCCTTGGTTTTTGCAGGTGAGGCACGCAAGCTGAAGAAGCAGCTTGCCGCCGTCTCCCGTGGTGAAAGCTTCCTGCTACAAGGTGGTGATTGCGCCGAAAGCTTTGCCGAACATGGCGCAGACAATATTCGTGACTTTTTCCGCGTGTTCCTGCAGATGGCAGTCGTTTTGACATTTGGTGCCTCGCAGCCCATCGTCAAGGTTGGCCGCATCGCGGGTCAGTTTGCCAAGCCGCGTTCTTCGGACACGGAAACAAAGAACGGTATCGAGCTGCCAATCTACCGCGGCGATATTATCAATGGCACTGAGTTCAGCGAGCAATCGCGTGTTCCAGACCCGGCGCGTCAGGAAATGGCCTACCGCCAGTCCGCCGCAACGCTGAATCTCCTGCGTGCATTCGCGCAAGGTGGCTATGCCAATTTGGAAAACGTCAACCAGTGGATGCTTGGCTTCGTGGCTGACAGCCCGCAAGGCGAGCGTTATGGCACGCTCGCACGCCGTATCGCCGATACGGTCGACTTCATGCGCGCCGTTGGCATTACGGCTGAAACAAACGCGCAACTGCGTGAGACGGACTTCTACACCAGTCATGAAGCGCTGCTGCTCGGCTATGAAGAAGCTTTGACCCGTGTCGATTCTACCTCCGGAGATTGGTATGGCACGTCCGGTCACATGATCTGGATTGGCGATCGTACGCGTCAGGCTGATCATGCGCATATCGAATATTGCCGCGGTATCAAAAATCCGCTTGGTCTCAAATGTGGCCCGACATTGGAGCCTGACGACCTGTTGCGTTTGATTGATCTGCTTAATCCGGCAAACGAGGCTGGCCGTCTGACATTGATAGCCCGCTTCGGTCACGACAAGGTTGGCGATCATTTGCCGAAGCTCATCCGCGCGGTGCAGAAGGAAGGCCGTAACGTTGTCTGGTCCTGTGATCCGATGCATGGCAATACGATCACTGCCAATGGCTACAAGACGCGTCCATTCGACCGCATCCTCAAGGAAGTCGAAGGCTTTTTTGCAGTTCATCATGCCGAGGGCACATATCCTGGCGGCATTCACATCGAGATGACCGGCAATAATGTGACAGAGTGCACAGGTGGCGCGCGCGCTATATCTGCGGAAGATCTGCAGGATCGCTACCACACCCATTGTGACCCGCGTCTCAATGCCGATCAGGCTTTGGAGTTGGCGTTTCTGGTTGCTGAGCTTCTCAAGAAGGAGCGTGACAGCCAGCCGCAGAAAATTGCTGCAAACGGCTGATCCGGCTGACTTTTAAAAAATTATTGAATGGCGGTCCGGGTGGCCGCCATTATTGTATCAGGGGCGAGGTGCGGCGAAGGAGGTTCTGATGGACAAGAATATCGATGAGATTGACGGCTCTTGCCATTGCGGCACCGTTCGTTTTCATGTGCGGTTGAAGAATGGCTTGCATAGCGCGCGCAGATGCACCTGTTCCTATTGCCGGATGCGCGGTGCCGTTGCCGTGAGCGCGAATGTGGGTGACATCAACATTTTGCAAGGCAAAGACGCGCTGACCCTCTACCAATTCAATACCAACACGGCCAAACATTACTTCTGTTCGAAATGCGGGATCTATACCCATCACCAGCGCCGGTCCAATCCGGAGGAATATGGTGTTAATGTCGCTTGTCTGGTTGGTATCAGCCCGTTCGACTTCGAGGAATTGCCAGTAAATGATGGCACAACTCACCCGTCCGACAGGGGCAGTGAACAAGGGTCGGACCTGGCAGGGATTTTGAAATTTATACCGCGCAAGTAATGCCTTCCTTGTCTATCATTATTTTACTCACATTAATGTCATAACTGACCAATTTGGGGTGGAGTTTTTCAGTTTCGGATTCTATCAAGGCGGGTATGAAAATAAAAGCACCCCGCCGAGCCCGTCTGACAGCCTCCTTCCGTTCCTTTATGGCAAGTGAGGCCTCTGGTGGCATCATTCTGATGGTTGTTGCTGCGCTGGCACTGATCATCGCAAATTCGCCGCTAAGCAAGGCATATTTCGATCTGCTGCATCTCTATGTTGGCGGTCTCAGCGTCCTGCATTGGGTCAATGACGCATTGATGGCGGTTTTCTTCCTGCTTGTCGGTCTCGAAATCAAGCGGGAGATGATCAGCGGACAATTGTCCAACTGGTCGCGGCGGGCGCTTCCGGGCTTTGCCGCTGTTGGCGGCATGGTTGTTCCGGCCTTGATTTTCATTGCTTTTAACGAGGGCGATACGATCCGGGGCTGGGCTATACCATCAGCTACGGATATTGCATTTTCCCTTGGCGTGCTTTCGCTGCTCGGATCACGCGTTCCAATGTCATTGAAGGTATTTCTGACGGCGCTTGCCATTATCGATGATCTTGGTGCGGTCATCATTATCGCGCTGTTCTATTCAGAGGGCATCAACGTTCCGGCGCTGGCGGGTGTCGCTCTCGTCTTTGCCATTCTCATGGCGATGAATTTCATGGGAATGGTCAGACTTTGGGCCTATGTCGTGCTTGGTGTGATTCTCTGGATACTGGTTTTCAAATCCGGCATTCACGCCACAATCGCAGGTGTGCTTCTGGCATTGACGATCCCCATGAAGGGCGACAAGGGCGAGGCGAATTCACCACTTCTCCAGCTTGAACATGCAATCCAGCCATGGGTCGCTTTTGCAATCGTGCCAATATTCGGCTTTGCAAATGCGGGTGTTTCATTCAGTGGTGTTTCCTTGTCCAATCTGGCCGACCCTGTGCCACTCGGCGTTGCCGCCGGTCTGTTTGTAGGCAAGCAGCTTGGTGTGTTTTCCTTTGCATGGCTTGCCATCAAAATGCGATTTGCAGAGCGCCCTTCGGGGGCCAATTGGACGCAAATGTATGGCGTGTCCACACTTTGCGGCATCGGCTTCACGATGAGCCTGTTCATTGGGCTGCTCGCCTATGCTAATTCGCCTTTGCTTCAGGATGAAACAAAGCTGGGCGTTCTTCTCGGATCCCTGCTGTCGGCGCTGTTTGGCGCCTTCCTGCTGGTGCTGTCGTCAAAACGATCTGCCAAGGCGTGAATGCGAAAGCGGACAGAGTTACCGGCCTATTCTCCAGTCCTTCAACGGAGGCGTGATTTATGACAGAATTGCATAAAGGCTCGTGCCTTTGCGGCAAAGTGCACTTTGAAACGCGAGGCCCGCTGCGTGGCGTTGTCTATTGTCATTGCTCGCAATGCCGTAAACAGTCCGGTCATCACTATGCGGCAACGAATGTCCAGGATGACTGCATCGACATATCCGGCAAGGATAATATCAGCTGGTTTGAAGCCAGCGCGTTTGCCCGGCGCGGCTTCTGCAAGCATTGCGGCTCTGTTTTATTCTGGAAGCACAATGACCTCGACTACATATCGGTCATGGCTGGCGCCTTCGACAGTCCCACGGGGCTTGAGGGGGAAGTCCATATTTTCGTTGCTGATAAAGGTGATTACTACGAAATCGCCGATGGTCTGCCGCAATATGAGCAAAGCAACAGCGGGATTGTGGTTGCGCCGTCTCACAAGCATTGACGCGGGATGTCGTGATCATATAGCTGGCATGTCTGGAATATACAGGGGCAGGGCATGCACCGGTTGATTATGGCATTCATCAATTCAATGCGGGCGCTCAAGCATCTTGCTGTCCATGAAAAGGCAGTACAACAGGAGCTTGTACTGTTTCTTCTGTCCATTCCCGTTGCTGCTATCATAGCGCCCTCTGGTCTTGTTTTCCTGCTTCTCACCGGGTCGCTGCTGTTTCTCATCATGGTTGAAGTCTTGAACACTGGTATTGAGGCAGCTTGCGATGCGGTTTCACGCGACTTTCACAAGGAAATTCAGATTGCCAAAGATTGCGGTTCGCTCGCTGTGTTGATCTCCGTTATTCTGGTTGCAACTGTCTGGCTCTACACGCTCTGGCGCGTATTCTTCCTATGATACGCTTCATGGCCACATTGTTTTTCCATCAACGAAACGATATATGTTCAAAATGAGCAAAAATCCCGACATTCTCCGCATCGCCATAGCGCAGCTCAATCCCGTCTTGGGTGATATCAGGGGCAATCTTGCCAAAGCGCGAGAAGCAAGAGCCGATGCAGCGCGGCAAGGCGCCGAGCTTGTGCTTTTCACGGAGCTGTTCATTTCCGGCTATCCGCCGGAAGATCTCGTACTGAAGCGGGCATTTATCGAGGCTTGCGAAAAGGCCGTTCAAGACTTCGCCAAGGATACGGCTGATGGTGGTCCCGGTGTCATTATCGGTGCGCCGCTGCGGCGTGAGACCGGGCTGCACAACTCGGTCATGGTTCTGGATGGCGGCGAGGTCATTGCCGAGCGGTTCAAAGTTGATCTGCCTAATTATGGTGAATTCGACGAAAAGCGTGTGTTTCAGCCAGGCCCCATGCCGGGGCCGGTTAATTTCAGAGGCGTGCGCATCGGCATACCGATCTGCGAGGATATCTGGGGCGATCTTGGCGTTTGCGAAACGCTGGCGGAAAGCGGCGCGGAAATACTCTGCGTGCCCAATGGCTCGCCCTATTATCGCGGCAAGGTTGATGTGCGCCACCAGGTGGCATTGCGCCAGGTCATCGAAACCGGACTGCCGCTGGTTTTTGCAAATCAGCTTGGCGGGCAGGATGATTTGATTTTCGACGGCGCTTCATTTGCCTTCAATGCCGACAAGAATCTCGCATTCCAGATGTCGCAATTTGAGGAACAGCTGATTGTCACCACATGGCGTCGCGGCAAAGATGGCTGGAGCTGTGGTGAAGGCCCGATGTCGCGTATTCCGGAGGGCGAGGAGGCGAATTATCGTGCCTGCATGCTCGGCCTGCGCGATTACGTCAACAAGAACGGCTTCAAGGATGTCGTGCTCGGCCTTTCCGGTGGTATCGATTCGGCGATCTGCGCTGCTCTGGCTGTTGACGCACTGGGTGAGGAGCGGCTTCGTGCTGTTATGATGCCTTACACCTACACATCCAAGGATTCGCTGAAAGATGCCGAGGATTGCGCAAGGTTGCTCGGTTGCCGCTATGATATCGTGCCGATCTTCGAGCCGGTAGAAGGTTTTCTCAAAGCGCTGGGCCCCACATTCGAGGGCACGAAGGAAGGCATTACCGAGGAAAATCTGCAAAGCCGTGCGCGGGGCACAATCCTTATGGCGATTTCCAACAAGTTCGGCTCGATGGTTGTGACGACCGGCAACAAGTCGGAAATGTCCGTTGGTTATGCCACACTCTATGGCGACATGAATGGCGGCTATAATCCGATTAAAGACCTCTACAAAATGCAGGTCTATTCCATGTCCGAATGGCGCAACAAGAACGTGCCAGCCGGTGGGCTTGGTCCATCTGGAGAGGTGATTCCGCTCAATATCATCAGCAAGGCGCCCTCGGCGGAACTGCGCGAAAACCAGACGGATCAGGATTCTCTGCCGCCTTATCCGGTTCTGGATGATATTCTCGAATGTCTGGTTGAAAATGAGATGGGCGTGGACGAAATCGTCGCGCGTGGCCATGAACGGGCGACAGTGGAGCGTATCGAGCATCTGCTCTATATCGCTGAATATAAGCGTCGCCAATCGGCACCGGGGGTAAAGGTCACAAAGAAGAATTTCGGTCGTGACCGCCGCTACCCGATCACCAACAGATTCCGTGACAGGCAGTAAGCTGCACTGTTGCAATCTGGCCGCACCCGCTAGCCAAAGCCATTTGCCCAAAAAATAGGCGCTTGGCGGCGCAACGCGATTCGCTTATAAGCCAATCTCCGGCAATTACGACCGGGAGGTTCACGAATGGCAGCTTTTATGATGTCCCCACGGGGCGGCGCTCGTTCCTGATATGTGATGGCGAAAAGCCTTCTGGCTTTTCTATTGGCTTCACAAGTCAAGAACTCATCGCCGACATTGGCCTTGTCCGTATTCGGCCAAGTCGCCACACCACAATGCCGTACTGATTTGCTTTCCTACTAAACGGCATCTTCGTTCTACAATTCCTATTGAGGCCGGTGCGTATGTGCCGGACGATTGTCATGGCTTTTTTTCGACTCGCCATCCGGGGCGGAGCTTTCCGCAGCGTTCTCGGATTCACCTGGAAACATTGGCAGGCGCAACCAGTGCGTCTGTCCCTGACATTTACCGCCGTGTTGCTTTCGACACTGGCCGATGTGTTGACTCCGCTTTATTCGGGTCGGCTTGTCGATGCCATTGTCAAAGGCAGCCCGCAGGACGAAGTAACCTGGAATGCTGCAATGGCAGCCTTCTCGACGCTGATTGCCCTTTCTCTGGGGGCGATTGTCCTGCGGCACATTATTTTTATGACAGTGGTCAAGCTGACATTGAAAATGATGTCCGATATTGCTGCGAATGCCTTTTACCGTATCCAGCGTTTCTCGACGGACTGGCATGCGAACAGCTTTGCCGGTTCGACCGTGCGTAAGGTTACGCGTGGTATGTGGGCGCTTGATCTGCTCAACGATACGCTGCTGCTGGCGCTGTTTCCGTCCATCATCATGCTGATCGGCTCGACAGCGCTGATGGCCTGGTACTGGCCGGTCATGGGCATCATCGTCGGTCTTGGTTCGCTGCTGTTTGTGGTGGTCACAGTGCTCATGTCGCTTGGCTTTGTTGCGCCTATGGCAAGTCTTGCCAATCGCTGGGACACAAAGCTCGGTGGTGCTTTGGCCGATGCAGTCAGTTGCAACATGGTCGTCAAAGGCTTTGGTGCAGAAGCACGCGAAGATGCGCGGCTTGCCAAGGTCGTGGCGAAATGGCGTGACCGTACGGCACGCACATGGCGGCGCGGAACGATCAACGGGACAACACAAGGCTCGATGCTTCTTGTCTTGAGGGCCTCGATGATCGGTTCGGCACTGCTTCTGTGGGCCAATGGCCATGCAAGCGCGGGTGACATCACCTTTGTGCTCACCTCGTTCTTCATCCTGCAGGGATATCTGCGTGAAGTCGGTATGGACATTCGCAATTTGCAGCGTTCCGTCAATGACATGGAAGAGCTGGTTGATATTCAGAGTCAACCACTCGGCATTGATGATCGGCCCGGTGCAAAGCCGATCCAGATCACCAATGGCAAGATCGAGTTCGACAATGTGACGTTCCATTATGGCGCGCATAGACTGCCGCTCTATGACCGGTTCTCGGCAACGATCCGGGCGGGCGAGCGGGTTGGTCTGGTCGGGCATTCGGGCTCGGGCAAGTCCACATTCGTCAAGCTGATCCAGCGTCTGCATGATGTGCAGTCAGGTCAGATCCGTATTGACGGGCAGGACATTGCCGATGTCAGACAGGCGTCGTTACGCCAGCAAATTGCCATTGTGCAGCAGGAGCCGATCCTGTTTCACCGGACGCTGGCGGAAAACATTGCCTATGCAAGGCCTGGAGCCACGCAGGCAGAGGTGGAGGAAGCGGCGCGCCAGGCAAGTGCGCATGAGTTCATCACCAATCTGCCGAAAGGCTACAGCACGCTCGTTGGTGAGCGCGGTGTGAAGCTTTCCGGCGGTGAACGCCAGCGTGTTGCCATTGCCCGCGCATTTCTTGCCGATGCTCCAATTCTTATTCTGGACGAGGCGACTTCCAGTCTCGATTCAGAATCGGAAATGCTGATCCAGCAGGCAATGGAACGGTTGATGCTCGGCCGGACGACATTGGTGATCGCTCACCGCCTGTCCACTGTGCGCTCTCTCGACCGGCTTCTGGTCTTTGACCATGGCCGTATCGTGGAGGAGGGCAACCACGAAGCATTGATACGGCTCAAGGGCGGTATCTATCGTGGCCTGTTCGAATTGCAGGCGATGGAGCTGACAAAGGGCCTTATGCTCCAGGACAGCTAAGAATATGGGCCGCGTGCAAGCGCGGCCCATATTGCCATTCATCGCTGCATCCGATATGCCCCGAGCATGACCCCAATCGTACGTTTTGCACCTTCGCCCACTGGCTATATTCATATTGGCAATACACGCACTGCCTTGTTCAACTGGCTGTTTGCGCTGAAAAATGGCGGACAAATGGTCCTGCGTTTTGACGATACCGACGTCGAACGCTCAAAGACTGAATATGTCGAAGCCATTGCCGAAGATGTCGAATGGCTGGGAATCAAGCCGTTCCGTGTCGAGTATCAGTCGAAGCGTTTTGCCGAGTATGCGGCGGCGGCTGAAAAGCTGAAGGCCGCCGGACTTCTATATCCCTGCTATGAAACTGCTGAAGAGCTTGATCTGAAACGCAAGTTGCGCCTCGCGCGCCGCCTGCCGCCTGTCTATGGACGCGATGCGCTCAAGCTGTCTGACGAAGACAGAGCCAAGCTTGAAGCAGAGGGCAAGCGCCCGCATTGGCGTTTCCTTCTGCCGAATTTCAAGGATGATCCTTTCGCCCCGGTGCGTACCGAAGTGCATTGGGATGATCTGGTGCGCGGACCGGAAACCGTCGATCTGGCATCCCTGTCAGATCCAGTGCTGATCCGTGAGGACGGCACTTATCTTTATACGTTCACCTCGATTGTCGACGATATTGATATGAACATTACGCATATTATTCGCGGCGATGATCATGTCACCAATAGCGGTGTGCAGATTTCAATTTTTGAGGCGATGGGCGCAAAGTCACCGCAGCTTGGTCATCACAATCTGCTGACAACTGCGACAGGCGAGGGCCTGTCCAAGCGTACAGGTGCTTTGTCAGTGGGCAGTCTGCGCCGCGCTGGCTATGAGCCCATGGCCGTTGCCAGCCTTGCCGTGCTGACTGGCACTTCGGAAAATGTTGTTGCCATGCCCGATATGGACGCGCTAGCCGCAGTTTTTGATCCGGCAGCTACATCGAAATCGGCTTCGAAGTTTGATCCTGCCGATCTGGATGCGCTTAACCGCACGCTGATCCATACCATGCCGTTTAGCGATGCCAAAGACAGGCTTGCTGCGCTTGGCATCGTAGGTGATGATGCAGAGGCGTTCTGGCTGGCTGTGCGCAGCAATCTTACCTTTGTATCTGATGCTTCGCAGTGGTGGGCAATTGTCAAAAACGGTCCTTCGAGCGACGAGCCTCTGGCCGAGGAGGATCGTGAGTTCATCCGCGCCGCCTTTGATGTTTTGCCATCTGAGCCATGGAACCATGATACGTGGAAAGCGTGGACAGATGCCGTGAAGGGGCAGAGCGGGCGCAAAGGCAAAGGCTTGTTTATGCCTTTGCGTATCGCGCTTACGGGCCGGGCTTCCGGTCCTGAACTTGCGGATCTTTTGCCGCTTCTTGGTCGGGAAGGAACGTTGGCCCGACGACCCTGACCTTGCGGTTCGGGTCGATTGGCTTGTCTTCGCTCAATGGCTTGGGCAATGGCGCTTCATTTGCCTTTGCAGCGGGTTTTGTTGGGCTGGCCGAAGGTTCAACTTTGGTTTGAACCGGCGTCTCGTTGGGCTTTTCAGGTTCTGTCAATGCCGGATTCACTGGCGGCGTTGCAGCCGGCAGCGGCTCCTGCGGGACAATTGCCGGAGCTTGTGGTGCGGGCCGAACGACTGGTGGCGAAGCTGGCTTTGGCGGTTGCTTTGCCAGTTCGCGTGGATCACCCATGGTCGAAAAATTTCCGGCTGTTTTCTGGCATGTGCATTGCGGTGTGCCATTGGCACCAGCCTTACGGAACTTGAAAGCGTTCGGCATGTCCCGATAGGCCTGACCAGCCAACGAAACCATGGCTTCCGGACGTTCTTCGCCTGTTGGCTTGAAGAATAGCTGTGCTCCGGGACATTGTGCCTGACATTGCGCTTGGTCGCGCGGAAAATTCTCTGCGCCTGTCTGATAGGTCAGGGGGAAATAATAGCCGTCGCACGTGCGCACGCACATTGTCTGAAATTGGCCACCTTCGATAGGAACCGGGATTGATCCCGGGCCTACAGGTTGCGGTTCACGCCCGCCATAAATCTCGTAGGAGCCGGGCTCCTCCTCATCCAGTCTTGGCAGATCGCGATATTGAAAGTCCTTTATCGGGCAATTATTGGCATCAAGTGCGGCCTCTATGCGATCCCGGCGCAAATTGAACTCATAATCATCCAGCGTCAGGTCATTGTTCAGCCTGTCGAGACGGCTTTGCATGCGCGCGCAAGTGTCGCTTTGTGCATAAGACAAATCTGTTCCGGCAAACAGAGCGCCAGATGCGGCAAGGATGAGCAAAAATGTCCGGATCATGGGTGGTCTCATATTGGGATATTGACAAAACCATCCATGTTCATGCGGCAGCAATAAGACAAAGGCTCTATTCAACCCGCTGCGAAGCTTCCACCACCGCCAATGCTGTCATGTTGACAATACCGCGCGATGTCACCGAGGGTGTCAGAATATGCGCTGGCTTGGCGGCACCGAGCAGGATCGGGCCGACATGCAGCGCATCCGTGACGGTCTTGACCACATTCAGGGTAATATTAGCCGCATCAAGATTGGGAAATACCAGCAGATTTGCCTCGTCCGTCAGGCGGGAATGGGGCAGTACGCGCTCCCGCAGGATTTGCGAAAGCGCACTGTCACCGTGCATTTCGCCGTCCTGTTCAAGTTCTGGTGCCTTCACACGCAGTATTTCTGAGGCACTGCGCATTTTTGCAGCGCTGTCGGAATCGCGTGAGCCAAAGTTCGAATGTGAGAGCAAGGCCGCCTTTGGTTCAATACCGAAGCGCCGAATTTCATTGGCCGCAAGCACTGTCTTTTCGGCGATTTCTTCCGCAGTCGGATCAATATTCACATAGGTGTCGGTCAGGAACAGCATGCCACGCTGCGAAATAAGCAGGCTGAGCGCCGAGAAATTACGGATGCCTTCCGACTTGCCGATAATCAACTCGACATTGCGTAAATGCCGCTCGAAACGGCCTTCCAGGCCGCAAATCATGGCATCAGCTTCGCCGCGCACGATAGCCAGTGCCGCAATAACCGTGCCGCTGGCGCGAACCATTGTGCGGGCCACTTCCGGTGTCGTGCCGCGCCGCCCTGTCAAGCTGACAAGCAGGTCAACATAATCGCGATAGCGGGGATCGTCTTCCGGATCGATAATATTGAAGTCCTGTCCGATCTTTATCTTCAGGCCATAGCGTTTAAGGCGCGTTTCGATAACTTGCGGACGACCGATAAGCGTGGGAATGGCAATCCCTTCTTCCAGCACCACCTGGGCTGCGCGCAATACGCGCTCATCCTCACCATCGGCATAGATGACACGCTTCTTCTCGGCGGTTTTCGCTGCGGTGAAGATCGGCTTCATGATGAGGCCGGAACGGAACACGAAGCGGTTCAGCCGGTCGAGATAAGCGTCGAAATCTTCGATTGGACGTTCGGCAACGCCGGTTTCCATCGCAGCTTTTGCCACTGCCGGGGCAATGCGCAGAATAAGGCGGGGGTCGAAGGGCGAGGGTATAAGATAATCGGGACCGAAAGTCGGCGTTTCGCCCGTATAGGCGCGGGCTGCAACATCCGATGGCTCTTCACGTGCAAGGGCCGCGATGGCTTGCACCGCCGCCATTTTCATTTCTTCATTGATCGCACTTGCACCGCAGTCCAGCGCGCCACGGAAAATATAGGGGAAGCAAAGAACGTTATTGACCTGATTGGGGAAATCCGAACGACCCGTGCAGATCATGGCATCAGCACGTGCGGCGCGCGCAACTTCCGGCATGATTTCCGGATTGGGATTGGCAAGCGCCATGATCAGCGGATTGGGTGCCATCTGCTTGAGCAGTTCAGGTTTCAGCACGCCGGCTGCCGACAGACCAAGGAATACATCGGCGCCCTCGATAACATCGGCAAGAACGCGCGCATCGGTCTTTTGCACATAAACGGATTTCCAGCGATCCATCAGCGTATTGCGGCCTTCATAAACCACGCCATCGAGATCGCAGACCCAGATGTTCTTGCGATCCGCGCCAAGCTTGACGAGGAGATTGAGGCAGGCAAGCGCTGCGGCACCGGCACCGGAAGCGACGATCTTGACCTTGGAGAGGTCTTTGCCGGCAAGTTCCATTCCGTTGATAATTGCAGCGGCAACAATGATGGCCGTTCCATGCTGATCGTCATGAAACACCGGAATATTCATCTTTTCGCGAAGCTGTTCTTCAACTTCAAAGCATTCCGGCGCCTTGATGTCCTCAAGGTTTATGCCGCCGAATGTGGGCTCCAGCGCGGCCACAACGTCCACGATCTTGTTGATTTCCTGCGCGTCAATTTCAATGTCGAATACGTCGATATTGGCGAATTTCTTGAACAGGACGGCCTTGCCTTCCATCACCGGCTTGGAAGCCAGTGGTCCGATATTGCCAAGGCCAAGCACTGCGGTGCCATTGGAAATAACGGCAACCAGATTGGCGCGGCTTGTATAATCGGCCGCAGTCGATGGGTCTGCATGAATGGCAAGGCAGGGGGCAGCAACACCCGGAGAATAGGCGAGGGCAAGGTCACGCTGGTTGCCAAGCGGCTTTGTCGCCTGAATTTCCAGCTTACCCGGCGTGGGAAAGCGGTGATAAAACAGCGCGCTTTCATCAAGTTCTGAATTGCCGGGCGTATTGTCCTGGGCCATGAAATGCTTCCTTCCGGAGTATCGGTCTGCGTAGTCGTCGAAGTGTATTCCCTGAGGCATAAATGAACACAGATTTGATACAAGCCTTTATCGCGCAAGTCTGCAATTTTCCTTGCCGTCATAAGACTGTGACATGAATCGGGTTTGTGTCGCGTAGAAGACGCGTTTGCGTCAGCGCGATACGGAGATCCGCATCATGGTCGAGGCCGAGCCTAAAAAGTTCCGCACGCTGTTTCTGTCCGATATCCATCTTGGTTCAAAAGGCGCTAAGGCCAGCTTTTTGCTGGACTTTTTGAAGCATCATGATGCCGAAACCATCTATCTTGTCGGTGATATTGTCGATGGCTGGCGTCTTCGCCGTTCCTGGCACTGGCCACAGGAGCACAATGATATTGTGCAGAAGCTCCTGCGCAAAAGCCGCAAAGGTGCGACAATTCACTATGTCGCCGGTAATCATGATGAGTTCCTGCGTGACTTTCAGGGCACGCATTTCGGCGGCATCGAAGTCACAGACCGCTTGATGCACGAGACGGCTGATGGCCGTAAATTCCTTGTGATTCATGGCGATCAGTTCGATGTCGTTGTACGCAATGCCCGCCACATTGCCTATCTGGGTGATTGGGCTTATGACGCAGCGCTTGCGATCAACACCGTGATGAACAAGGTGCGCCGTCGTCTTGGTCTACGCTATTGGTCCTTCTCCGCATGGGCTAAATTCCGCGTCAAGAAAGCGGTCAATTTCATCGGTTCGTTTCAGACAGTCGTTTCGGACGAGGCGCGGCGTATCGGGGCTGATGGCGTCATCTGCGGCCATATTCACCACGCGACCATCGAGCAGATCGACGGTATTGAATATATCAACACGGGTGACTGGGTAGAAAGCTGCACGGCTATTGTCGAACATTTCGACGGACGGATGGAGCTTCTGTCATGGACCCATCTTATCAGTGAGCATGCAGGTTTCGCGCCGGTAATCCAGATTGCCGACAAGCGGCCAAAGGCGGCGAATGCTGCGTGACGAGGTAAAACGGCTCGTCATTGTTTCAGATGCCTGGCATCCGCAGGTCAATGGTGTCGTGCGAACGCTGACAAAAGTGCGTGAGCAGATGGAGGCTCGGGGCTTTGAGGTTACAATCATCTCTCCTGCGGATTATACCTCCGTGCCTTGCCCGACCTATCCGGAAATTCGCTTGGCCCTGACCCTGCCGTCAGCGGTCAAGGCGCGGATTGAGGCCATACAGCCGGCTTACGTCCATATAGCGACCGAAGGCCCGCTGGGCATGATGGCGCGACGCACCTGCATTCAGAATAATTGGCGCTTTACCACCAGCTTTCATACCCGTTTTCCCGAATATCTGCGCAAGCGTTTGCCGGTGCCGCTATCCTGGTCCTATGGCTGGCTGCGCCGCTTCCATAATGCTGCCGAATCCTGCCTTGTACCAACACAGTCCATCCATGATGAACTGGTTGCCAGAGGTTTCAATACGCTAAAAGTCTGGACGCGGGGCGTGGACCGCGAATTGTTCCGGCCCCAAGCGAATATTGATCTTTATCTGCCAAAACCGGTTTTCATCTGCGTCGGGCGCGTGGCGGTCGAGAAAAATCTTGAAGCTTTCCTGTCGCTGAATTTACCCGGCACGAAACTGATCGTCGGTGATGGCCCTGATCTTGATAGCCTCAAGCGCAAATATCCAAAGGTCGTCTTTGCCGGCAAACATGAGGGCGAGGCTCTGGCGCGCTTTTATGCCGGTGCTGATGTCTTCGTTTTTCCAAGCCGCACCGATACATTTGGACTGGTGCTGCTGGAAGCCATAGCCTCCGGACTGCCAGTCGCCGCCTATCCCGTACCGGGATCGAAGGACGTTATTGATGCAACGCGCGCGGGTGTTCTTTCCGAGGATTTGGGTGAAGCGGCTCTGGCCGCTCTCGCCATGGGCCGCGTCGATCCGGAAACGACATTGCGGGGATTCAGCTGGAAAGCCTGCGCCGACATTTTCGAAAGCATCCTGACAAGGATTGGCGTCTCGCGTGAAGTGCCGGAGCAAACGGCCAAATCCGGCCGGACTATTTCGGTGCGGTAGAAGTCAGCTCTTGGCGAGGGCCAAAAACGCACCGTTATTTGCGTTGAAACCGCCCCTGTTTCTATGAACAAGCTAATTTTCATGCTAGTTGCGAATCACAAGGCAACGCATGGTTGCGATTCTGCCTGAACAGCTGCGTACTTTCCGAAAGTTCCACCGATGACAGCCGCTGTTGCGGATCTAAACCAAGGCAAGCCGTCTCACTTTGAGTTGCGGATTGCGCTGACCTATTTCGCTATTTTCATGTCGAACGGGTTGCACCTGCCATATTTTCCGCTCTGGCTTGAATACCGTTCGCTGACACCGACTGAAATTTCCATCGTTCTGTCGATGCCGCTTTTCATTCGGGTTATTGCGGCGCCGCTGGTTTCAATGCTGGCTGACCGCTCCAATGATCGCGCGCATATCCTGAGTCTGTGTACGATATTGGCGGTCATTGTCGCGGCGTTTTACTTCGTGCCGTTCGGCTTTGTCGGTATCCTTGCTGTATCATTGCTGCTTTCGCCGCCATGGACGTCTCAAGTGCCCGTTGCTGATACGATAGCGCTTTCGGGTGTCCGGCGTTACGGCGCCGATTTTGCCAGGATGCGCGTCTGGGGCTCGATTTCATTTCTGCTGACATCATTTGTTGCGGGCATCTTCATCCAGCGTTTGGGCGAGCACATCATTCCTTGGGCCTTGCTTGGCTCGCTGCTGCTGGCCTGTGGCATGAGCTTTATCGTGCCGAGGATCGGCAAACCACGCAGGCTTTCCCCGCTATTGGATGTGGATATAGCTGATGCGGGCAGGGCGCTACGCCGTCCGGCTTTTGTAACCTTTCTTATCGCGACGGGCATAACGCAGGCCAGTCATGCCTATGGCTACAGTTTCTCTGCGATTTACTGGAAGTCGATCGGCATAGAAGAAACCATCATCGGCGCATTCTGGTCGATTTCTGTGGTTGCGGAGGTGATCATGTTCACCTGTTTCCGCCGCATCTTTGGCAATCTCCACCCCGCCAGAGTGCTGATGATTGGTTCTGCCGTTGCCATATTCCGCTGGGCCGTCTTCCCTTTGATCGAGCCTGCGGGGCTTGGCATTGGCGGGTTTCTGGTTGTCCAGTGCCTGCACTGTTTTTCCTTTGCCTTGTCATTTCTTGGCATGCAGAAAATGATTGTGCTGACGATACCGGAAGAACGCGGCGGCACGGCACAGGGGCTCTCCACCTTTTTCGTCGGCACATCGCTGGCAATAGCCACCATGGCGTCAGGACCGCTCTATGCCGCGACGGGAATTTACGGCTTTTACGCCATGGCCGCCCTCGCGGCCATCGGCCTGTTCATGGCCATCATATCTCTCCGGCTTGAGCGGCTCTAACCCCATAATTCCGGTTTAGGCGGTGACACGCGGCTTCCGTTAAACTCAAGCCCGGGCGTTCGGTCTTCCTTAAGAATCAAGGGACCATCGAGATCGACAAAATCAGCGTCCTGCGCCACGATGACAGCTGGAGCCATGGCCAAGGATGTTCCAACCATACAGCCAACCATGATGCCGAAGCCAAGTTCGCGCGCGCGTTTGTGCATGCGCAGCGCTTCGGTCAGACCGCCGGTCTTGTCCAGCTTGATATTGATACTGTCATAGCGACCCAGCAATGTGTGCAAATCATCCGTGCCATGGGCGCTTTCATCAGCACAGATCGGCACCGGATGCGGAATTTTAGCGAGGATGGCGTCATTGTCAGCAGGCAATGGCTGCTCGATCAGAACAACGCCTGCCTTCGCGCAGGCAAGCATGTTCTCGACAATATTGGCATTGGTCCAGCCTTCATTGGCGTCAATGATGATGCGGCTTGAAGGTGCAGCTTGCGCGACGGCGGTAATCCGCTCGGCATCATTTTCACCGCCGACCTTGACTTTGATCAACGGTCTGTTGGCAAAGCCTCGGGCCGCCTCTGCCATGGTGGCAGCATCGCCGAAAGAAACAGTCACGGCAGTTGTCAGATCGCGCAACGCTGGCATGGCGAGCATGGAGGCTACGCTCGTGCCATTGCGCTTGGCTTCGAGATCCCAGAAGGCGCAGTCCACCGCATTGCGCGCCGCACCTGCATGCAATAGATTCGTAAGATCGTCACGGCTTGCGCCATTGCTCAAAGCATTGCGCAAGCTTTCGATCTCGGCGCAAACTGATTCGATGCTCTCGCCGTAACGGGCATAAGGAACGCATTCACCACGGCCACTGTGCTCCCCGTCGCCTAGTGTGCATACGACAATTGCAGCTTCAGTCTTGGAACCACGGGAGATGGTAAACGTTCCGGCAATGGGCCAGCGCTCTACCGCAATATCCAGGTTGATTATCATAATCTGCGCCTTAATTGTTCCAGTGACATCGGTTCGGAGACTCGGTATGTGTGTTGGTGATGTTGACCGATAAAGCAAACAATTCAAGTGCTTCTACTGCCGCGCCTCCCCATGTTGCGTTCAACAAGGACGGAGACCACGCCACAGTGACACTTACCGGAGCATGGACCACGCGCAATGTTCGCCGCGTGGACGAAGCCATGCGCGATATTGAGCGCGATAATGGCTTTTCAAGTGCTGTTATCGATCTTTCTGGCGTGGAATTGCTCGATACGGCCGGAACCTGGCTGATAGAGCGCCTGCGAACTGCACTGGAGAAGTCCGGTAAAACCGTTTCCGTTGAAGGGCAGTCCGAAAGCTGGGGCGCGCTGTTCGAAGCCGTTGGCGAGATAGCAGCTGCTCCGCCAGAAGTGGTTCATATAGAACGTCCATCCTTGATAATGCGATTCTTCGAATGGATCGGCCGCATGGTCTATGCTTTTGGTGATGATTTCATCAAGGCAATGCATATTCTCGGAGCCACTGTGCGCGGTGCACAGATGAAGGGTAGCGGTCGCAGCGGTATCCGCCCGGCGGCAATCGTTCACCAGATCGACAGTATGGGTATCGGTGCTGTGCCGGTGGTTGTACTCATGTCGACAATTATCGGGGCCATCATTGCCCAGCAGGGCGCTTTCCAGCTGCGCTATTTCGGTGCCGAAATTTTCGTCGTCGATCTTGTGGGTATTCTGGTGCTGCGTGAGATCGGCGTGCTTTTGACAGCCATCATGATTGCCGGGCGCTCCGGCAGCGCAATCACAGCCGAAATCGGCTCAATGAAAATGCGCGAAGAAACCGATGCACTGACGGTGATCGGCCTCAACCCCGTCGGGGTTCTGGTTTTCCCGCGGCTCGTGGCGCTGGTGATTTCTCTGCCATTGCTGACAATTATTGCGGATTTTGCAGCATTAGGCGGCGCCATGGTCATCACATGGGCTTATTCCGGAATTCCGCCGGATGCCTTTATCCAGCGATTGCGCGAGGCCGTTGATCTTTCGAGCTATCTTGCCGGTTTGATCAAAGCGCCATTCATGGCCATGATTATTGGCGTGATGGCTTCTGTTGAAGGCATGAAGGTTGGCGGTAGTGCTGAATCGCTGGGACAACGGGTGACGGCATCTGTGGTTAAATCGATTTTTGTCGTTATTGTGGTCGATGGTATTTTCGCCATCTTCTACGCATCCATCAATTTTTAATCTGTAGAAGCAACCTTCCGGCGAGGCTGCTTAAAGTAGATCGAGGCGCATGAATTCGAAAGAAAACAACCAGAGCACCGATGGAAAGGTTGGCGATGTCATCCTTTCTGTGAAAGATGTCAGTGTGTCATTCGGCCGCTCGACCGTGCTCGACAATCTCAATCTCGATGTCTATCGCGGTGAGATTCTCGGGTTTGTCGGCGCATCGGGTACAGGCAAATCTGTTCTCATGCGGACAATCCTTGGCCTCAATCAGAAGCAGAAGGGTAAAATCAGCATTTTCGGTCACGATATCGACGAGGCGAGCGAGCAGGACAAGCTCGCTGTCGATATGCGCATGGGCGTGCTGTTCCAGCATGGGGCGTTGTTTTCATCTTTGACAGTGCTTGAAAACATTCAGGTACCAATGCGGGAATATCTCGATATTCCTCAGAAGCTTATGGATGAGCTTGCCCGGCTCAAGATCGAACTCGTCGGGCTCAAGCCCGATACGGCAGACAAATTTCCATCAGAGCTTTCCGGCGGGATGATCAAGCGTGCGGCCTTGGCCCGTGCCTTGTCGCTTGATCCGGAGATCGTTTTCCTTGACGAGCCGACATCAGGTCTTGATCCCATCGGGGCAGCGGACTTCGACGAGTTGATTGCTGATTTGCGCGACACGATGGGGCTGACAGTCTATATGGTGACGCACGATCTTGATAGTTTGTTCGCTGTGTGTGACCGAATCGCGGTATTGGGAAACAAGAGGGTTCTGATTGAAGGAACCATTGAGGATATGTTGGCGTTTGACGATCCGTGGGTGCAAGAATATTTCCGTGGAAAGCGCGCTCGTCAAATTGTATCCAATGGCGATAACAGGCGGCGTACGCCGCGCGGTGAAGCCGCGCCAACACCAAGCGTACCACCGCAGAGCAAGCCAGCGGAACAACAGGGTCGGGCAGAGTAATTCATGGAAACAAAAGCCAATTATGTTCTGGTCGGTATTTTTACGCTTGCTGTCTGCATGTTTGCCTTCGGATTCGTTTATTGGATCGCGCGTTATGGCGATAAGGCTGAGACTGCGACTTTGGAAATCCGCATTCTCGGCTCCGTAACAGGTTTGGCGGACGGCAGTCAGGTGCTGTTCAACGGTATCAAGGTGGGCACTATCCGGCGCTTGTCGATTGACAGCAATAACCCTGATGCAGTTATCGCACAGGCGGAAGTCAATGCGACAACACCTATAACGCGCTCTACACAGGCGACGCTGGGCTTTGCGGGGCTTACTGGTCAGGCTTTCATCGAGTTGAAGGGGGGCAAGCTCTATGAGCCGATGCTCCTTGAAGAGGCCGCAAAGGAGGATTCCATTGCTCGTATCGATGCCGATCCGTCGGTTGTGAATAACCTTCTGCAAAAGGCTCAAACGATCCTTGAGCGCGTTGATGGCGCGGTTGGATCGATAGAAAGCTTCATCACGGAAGTGAAAGGGCCTCTTGTTGATACGGTCAACAATACGAAGCAGTTCACGGACGCCCTTGCCAAGAATTCTGACGTTATCGAAAAGTTCAGCCGCAGTGCTGAAGATGTTCAGGCAGTTGTCGCTGAAGCGCGGCAGATGATGGAAAAATTGAATAATGCCTCGACACGTGTGGACGGTGTACTGGTCAAGTTGGACAAGCAGCTTTCCGACGAGGATGGCAGTGTTGTGCGCGAGGCGCGTCGGACGCTGCAATCCTATCGTTCAGTGGCAGATAATTTGAATGCGAGACTTGGGCCAATCACCGATAACCTCAACCGTTTTTCGGGTCAGGGATTGCGTGACGTACAGGCGCTTGTCAATGAAAGCCGGCAGTCGGTTCGGCGAATTGAGCGCGCCATTACAGATCTTGAGAAAAACCCGCAGCGGGTAATTTTCGGTGGTGGCGGCAATGTTCCGGAATATGATGGACGGACGCGCCGTTGACTTTGATGGATTCGCAACGCATGAAAGTTAATAACATGTTACGCGTGGGATTGGTTAAGTGATAAAATCGAAAACAGTAATGGCTGCGTTGGTTATCGCCTTGTCCTTGTCGGCCTGTGCCAGTTCCAAGAAGCTCGACACATTTGATCTCTCCAGCCCGTCGCCTGAAGTTAGCTCGTCAAGAAAGCAAGGCCGTCAGATATTGATCGCCGCACCATCGGCCTTGAAGGCGCTCGATGGTGAAAACGTCGTTGTTCGCTCCGGTCCCAATTCCATTTCGTTCCTGAAAGGCGCGCAATGGGCGGATCGCCTGCCAAATATTGTGCAGTCACGTCTGGCACAAGCATTTGAAAGCACCGGACGCCTTGGCGGCGTGGGGCGCCCGGGTGATGGCCTCGCCATTGATTATCAGGTGATCAGCAATATCCGCACCTTCAACATTGATGCTTCCGGCAACGAAACAGCTATCGTCGAGATTGCTGTGAAGCTATTGAATGACAAGAACGGCACCGTGCGTGCGACGAAGGTCTTCCGTTCCACCGCTCCAGTTAGGGGCGCTGGAAATGCCTCCTATATCGCAGCCTTGGACAGCGCCTTCGACGCCACCACCAGCGATATCGTCACCTGGACCCTTTCGGTTATTTAAGCCGTAAGCTCAATACCCGACTACTTGGCATCCCATTCAATGCGTGGTTCGACGGGGCTCACCATGAGGAAGGTTCATGGGTTGCATGAACAAGATCACCGACATTCATGGCTAGCTTTGCAGATCGCTAATCTTCCTCATGGTGAGCCCCGTCGAACCACGCATTGAGCTGGATGCCAATTTTAGAAACTCAATGCAGCGCAGAAAAGAAATAAGCAATCACGCCGCCTGCTTAAAGCTCCCCGCTTCCGGACCCGTTGCAAAAGGCAATTCCTCATCGGCCCAACCGGTTATTCCGCCGATCATGATTTTTACCGGGCGCCCGAGACGCGCCAGCTTGAGCGCTGCCTGATCTGCGCCATTGCAGTGAGGTCCGGCGCAATAGACCACAAACAGCGTATCAAGTGGCCATTCAGCCATGCGTTCAATTGAAATTTCCCTGTGGTTCAAATGGATTGCAGTGGGAATATGGCGGCGCTCATAGGCAGCGCTTGTTCCCACAACATGCAGCAGGACAAAATCAGCACCTTCTTTCAACGCCTGTGCCACGTCGGCGCAGTCTGTTTCCAGCGATAGGCGCCTGGAAAAATGCTCGATCACCTGTTCAGCTGGGGCCGGTGCAATTTCAGTTACATAGCTCATTCTTGCTCTCCTCGTGTTGGTAAGCAAGAAGTAGAACAAGTGATAAATGTCTGGTAGTTGGCAAGAATGCCATATATCGTCAAGATCATGTCAAATCCGAACCGCCTTGATAATCCGCTTGTGGTTGCTGTTGCCTATGATGGTCTTTGTACCTTCGAGTTTGGCGTCGTGGTTGAGATGTTCGGATTACCCAGGCCTGAAATGGGCGATGATTGGTACAAGTTCGCAGTTGCCAGCATTGAAATGGGCGAGCTTCGCGCCACGGGCGGTGTGCGTATTCTTGCCGATGGCGGTCTTGATCTGTTCGAGCGGGCCGGCACGATCATCATGCCCGGCTGGCGCGGTGTCGAGCATTCTGTGCCTGAATCTCTGGTGCAGGCTTTGCAAAAGGCTCATGCCAATGGCGCGCGCATTCTCTCTATTTGCTCTGGTGTGTTCGTGCTCGCTGCGGCAGGCCTTTTGTCTGGCCGCCGAGCGACAACCCACTGGCGCTATGCAGATCTGTTGACCGAGCGCCATCCGGACATCCAATTCGAGCCAAATGTGCTTTATGTCGATGAGGGCAGTATTTTGACCTCAGCGGGCAGCGCGGCGGGTATTGACCTTTGCCTGCACCTTATTCGCCGCGATTTTGGTACGGAAGCTGCCAATAAAGTCGCGCGGCGTCTCGTCGTTGCTCCCCATCGCGATGGCGGGCAGGCGCAATTTGTCGAGCAGGCCGTCCCCACAGCCCATGAAGGCGTGCGGCTTTCTCCGCTGCTTGAATCAATGCGTAACAATATTCAGAAGGATTTTTCGATCGCGAGCCTCGCCAAAGCCGCTGGTATGAGCCCGCGCACTTTTCTGCGCCGCTTTGAAGCTGCAACCGGCATGACGCCTGCCAAATGGCTTTTGTCCGAGCGGTTGGGGAAAGCGCGCGATCTTTTGGAAAATTCATCGCTGTCCGTCGAGGCAATAGCTGCAAATACGGGTTTCGGTACGGCAGCTACATTGCGCCATCACTTCCGCCAGCAACTGGCAACCACGCCCACAGCCTACAGGGATATGTTCGGGCAGGTGTCGGCGTTGGAGGGGGCTTGAGTGTTACAGCAGTTGTTGCTGCTTGGTGCTGGTTATCTCCCCCTTGGTGGGGGAGAAAGAGTTTTCTTGGATCTAGCCTCTTTGCTAAATCCTTAGAAAACTCAAGAGAGGGGGTAGTTCATAAGTGCAGGACCCCCTCTCTTGCGATTTCCAGCACTTAGCGAAGAAGCTAAGATGCTGAAATCGCGTTCTCTCCCACAAGGGGAGAGATAGTCGGCATCAACCACGCACAAACTAACAAAAACGCGGCTCCAGGGCCGCGTTTTCAGTTTCATATCAAACCAATCTCAGCGCAGGCGATTACTCGCATGGGCAAGCATGGTGTAAACCTTGCCCGTGTCCGAGGTCAGATAGGCTTGTGTGGTTGTGTTGTCGCGATCATTGCGCGTGACGTCCTCAAGCAGGCGCTCGAAATCATCCATGTAGCGGTCAACAGCACGCTTGAATTCGCTGTCTGACGAATATTTACGCTTGATCTCGTCAAAGGTCTGCTGGCCCTTGAGCGTATAGAGACGGCGGGTGAACACATTGCGTTCACCGGCACGGTAACGCTGCCAGAGTTCAACAGATGCCTCATGATCAATGGCGCGGGTAATATCGATCGACAGGGAGTTGAGTGACTCGACAACCTGACCGGGCGAGCGGCCTGCCGGTGCCTTTGGAGTCTCGGCCTCTTCGGTCGAAGCACGGCGTAGAAGATCGGACACCCAGCCATTACCGGCAGAACGAGCCGGTTCGGTATTGCCGCGCGTGTCGATTGTTCCGCGCATTGCAGGCGCCGCCGGTGCTGAAGCAGCAGGCGTTGCAGGGCGCGGTGCCGGAGCTACAGCTTCGGTACGCTGTGGTTGCGCCGCGACGGCCGCCGTTGCACGAGCTGGAGCTGCGCGCTGCACCCGTGCCTCACCAACATCGGTAAGGCGACCGGATTTCTGAACGATTTCCGATAGTTCCTTCAATGCGTTGATCTGCTCGGAAACAGCCTTGCGCATCTGGGCTGTGGACTGCTTGGCTTCTTCAGGCATATCCATCACACCGCGCTGCAATTCGGAACGGGTCTGTTCCAGTTCCGTGCGGATCGCGGCGGAAGAGCGGCGGATTTCATCGGTCGCGTTGGCAAACTTCTGCGATGCCTGCTCCACAACTTCAGAGATCGAATTGCGGATCTGCTCGGTTGTCTGGTTCGCCCGGCCTTCGGCGCGGTCAAAGGCGGAAGAAACAAGCGATTCGAACGAACGCATGGTCTTCTCGATGGTTTCCGACTTGGCGATGAGGCCAGATGCCAATGTCTGCAAGGCTTCCTGGCGCTCGTCGAAAGTCGAGGCAAGGTTGGTTTGCGATGCGTTGATCAGCTCTGATGCCTTGCTCAGCATATTGCCGTGCTCGTCAAAGCGCTGGGCAATGGAAGCAATGTCGGTCAGCGTGCTGTTGGACAATTGCGACAGTTTGCCGAGATTGCCATCGATCAGACGGGTCGATGTTTCGAACGATTCCGCCGCCTTGGTTGCATTTTCGGCAAAGGCAGTTGTCGTGTCGAGCAAGCGTCCGTCAATGTCGCCAAGATTCTTGGTGGCCATATCGATCAGTTCGCCAAGCTTCGCATTGGACGAGGAGAGGCGGTCGATAAGGTTGCTCACATCGTCGGTCAGACCAGCCTTGGCCGCTTGAACAGCAGTAATTGTCTCTGCAGTGCGGCTGGCGATTGCATTGATCAGAGCCGCATTTTCGACGCGCAGGCGTTCGGTAGCGGATGTCGTGGCCTCAACCAGCTGCGAGGCAAGCGTGCGGCCATTATCGGCAAGGCTCTCGACCAGCGGCTGCGCCGTATTGTCGAGAATGCTGATGATTTCCTGCGAACGGGCCGAGAGAACCTCGTTGAGTTCGCGTGTGCTTTCAGCAAGCTTCGAAGCGGTCGTATCGGTGGCTGCCGAGAAGCGGGCCTCCAATGCTTCGAGGTTTGCTGCGGCTTCCGTCGCACGCTGACCAAGGCGCTTTTCAGTCTCTGCAAGGCTTTCATTCATGCGCTGGCTGAAGGCCTCGCCATGACCGTCAAGAGCCTCACCAGCCTTTTGTGCCTCGCCAGTCAGGGTAGAGGCAGCTTCTGTGATTTTCTCACGCAGCGTGCGGGCAACAACCGAAGCACTCTGTTCGAGTGATTTGCGAACATTGTCGACGCCAATGGCCAATGCATTCTGCATGGTTGTCGTGCGTTCGTCGATTGTACCGCCATGGTTTTCGAAGGCCTTGGCAAGCACATCAGCACTGTCTTGCAGAACCGCCTGCAAGGCTACCGTACGGTCGCCGATCGCTCCCGCCTTGTCGTCAAGCGTCTGGCCCAGAACTGCATTGCCCTGTTCCATTGCCGCGCGAATGGCCGCGATACGCTGGTCAAGAATGCTCGCATGATCGTTGAGCGTTTCGCCGACGCGGGTGTCACTATCTGCCAGTGCGGCACGGATAGCGGCAGCGCGCTCGTCCAGCGTTCCGATGTGTGATGCCAGCGTATCGCCGATCTGCATATTGCTGCTGTCGAGTACAGAACGGATACCTGCGGTGCGTGTCTCGATATCGCTGGCATGTTGTGCCAGCGTTTCGCCGATACGGGCATGGGTATTCTCAAGCGCTGCCTGAATACCGGCGGTGCGCTCATCCAGCGACGAAGCATGCGAAGCCAATGTCTGGCCGATACGCTGATCGCTATTGCTGAGTGCCTGCTCAATTCCCGCTGTACGCTCGTCAATTGAGCTTGCATGCGAGGAAAGGATATTGCTGATGCGCGAGTCGCTATCGATCAGCGCCTGACCAATACCGGAAGTGCGCTCTTCGATGGCGCTGGCATGCGAGGCCAGAACATCGCTGATGCGCGCATCGCTGCTGGTCAATGCAGTTTCGATGCGCCCTGTGCGATCATCGACACTGTCGATAAAGCCGCTCAATGTACCATCGATACGTGTGCCGCTATTGAGCAGCGTCGCCTGAATTTCGGCATTGCGTGCATCGATAGCTTGCGTATGGGCAGCAAGAGTTTCGCCCAGCTTGGCATCACTGCCGGAAAGAGCCAGCTGAATTTCCTGATTGCGTTCGTCCAGGCTCTTATTGTGCTGATCGAGCGTCTGCGCAATCTTGGCGTGCGTTTCAACAAATGCCGCGCGCATTCCAATGGTGCGCTCATCAATGATCTTGGCATGCGCATCAAGTGTCTGACCAATGCGCGTGTCGGTGGCCTGTATCGCTGTTTCAATATTGGCGCTGCGCAGATCGATGCTGCGAGCATGTTCGTCCAGCGTATCGCGGATGCGTGTATCGGTGTCGGCAAAGGCCGCATGCATACCGGCTGTGCGGTCTTCGATTGCCTTGGCGTGTTGTTCGAGTGTTGCGCCAATACGGGCATCATTGTCTTCGAGCAGCGTATGAAGCCCGGCGGTGCGGCCTTCGATTGCCTTGGCATGCTGTTCGAGCGTGGCTCCAATGCGGGAGTCATTGTCCTCAAGCGATGCACGCAGACCGGCAGCCCGTTCTTCCAGGGTCGAGCCGTGACCGTCGATGATCTGACCGATGGCAGCAGTGCTGCTTTCCAGAACGGTCTTGAGGTTGGAGGTGTGGTCGCCGATCTGTCCCGCCTGATCGCGAATAACAACGGCAGCGCGGTCGGTTTCCTGAACCAGCGTCGCGGCCAGCGCTTCGCGTTCTTCGGCAAGCTTGGCAGCGAGAGCTTCGCGGCTTTCGATCAGACGGTCGGAAAGTGCTGCCGCATTGGTGGAAAGCAGGCTGCCGACCTGATCGGAAAGCGTTGTCAGATCGTTGCCGATCTTCGCTTTTGTCTCGTCGACAATGCCGTCGATAGAGGCACGGCCATCGGTAAAGGTTTTGGCGATGTCGCGCGTACGTTCAATCAACTGTTCGTTGATCTGACGCGCACGGGCTTCGAGGGCCGAATTGAGACGCTCGGTGCTGGCATCCAGGGAGTGAGCGCGGGTTTCGAACTCTGCAAGCAGCGAACGGCCACGTTCATTGATCGTCGTGTCGAGACCGGCCAGACGCGTGTCGAATTCGCCAACCAAGGTCTGCGTGGCGTTGCCCAGCAGCGACAACATGCTGTTGGTGCGGCCATCCAGCGTATCGGCCAGTTTCATCGTTACGGAATCTGTCTGTTCGGACAGGGCTGCAATGCGCATTTCCAGAAGATTTGCAAAGGCTTCGCCGGAAGTGCTGATCTTGTTTGATATGTCATCCGAACGGGAAACGATCTGCTCGGAAATGACCTGGCCACTCTGGGTCAGCCGTTCAATGAGCGACTCGCCGGACTGGTTGATAGACATGCTGAGATTGGTGGACGCGCTGGAAAGGTGTTCGCGCAGGGATTCACCTGCCAGCGAAAGTTCATCCTTCAACTGCTCATGGGCACTCGAAATTGAAGCGCGCACACGCTCAGCGTGGCCGATCACCGATTCGCGCTCACCGCCAAGACGGTCAACGAGCGTGCGGATGCGGTACTCATTATCCGTATAGACGCGTTCAAGCTGGTTCACTTCGGTCTGGACCAGTGTTTCCAGCTCAACAGCGCGCGCCAGCGTGCGCTCGACACCTTCACTCATGGCCGCAACTTCGCGGCGGACGGCTTGACCCAGCGAAGCAACGCGGTCGGAGGAGAGCATTTCCGGTTCAGACAGGCGCATGGCAGCTTCCGCCATGGAGCGCGCAGCATATTGCATTTCCTGACCGCGGCGGATCATGATCGCAAACGCCCAGAAAAGCATGATTGGAACGACGATCGCGGCGGCAATGCCAATTGCATAAGGCGCTGCGGCGAAGTCGGAGAAGGAGCGGATAGACCAAAGCGATGATCCATAGAGCGCATTGCCGAGCGCCAGCACACCACCAGCCCAAAGGACGCTGATGATGCCTGTAATCAGACTGTAGGATTTTGGCTGCGGCACGGAACTGGTGGAATGAGTGGTCTTTGCTGCTTGCAGCAGATCATCATTGGCTGGTCGGAACGAAGGCTGTGATGGCACAGCCGGAGCCTTTGGCGGCGCGGGCGGAGCTGCCGGAATAGGATTTGCGGCCTTGATCTGCGGCTTTGGCGCAGGCAATGGAATGGCGGCAGCGGGAGGCGCTGTTACCTCGGGTTCCGGCAATTTTACGGGTTCGGCCGCAGCGGGTGTCTCGAATTTCTCAGCGGCCAACTCCTGGGCCGCCTGTGAAATCTGGGCTTCGAGATCATTCAGGGACAAGAGATCGTCATCAATTGGAGACAGATCCATATCCATCCCGAGCGTTGACTCGTCGAAATCGATTTCTAGAGCCTTTTCAAGGGCTTCACCGAGCTCGTCTTCGGCTTTGAAAGCCTTGCTTTTCGGGGCTGTGGCCATGTTTTCCTCACAATATTGGGCGGTGGCCACATGTGGGGCCAGCCGCGCCATACTCTTTACGCCGCTAGTCTAATGTACTGGCACATGGTTTGGAAAGAAACAATGGATTCAGGAAATGCTTAAAAGTTTAAACACAAGGTTAATTTTTGAGCCTCGCGCAAAATTTCAATTGTGGGCAAAAATTTACCCTGCGTTCACCATAAGGCACCATTTAAGCACGATTTCTGCCTCGTTTTAACCTTGAATGAGCGTCATGAGCATAGGCTTGTCAGTTCAAATGTAAAAGCGTTCAGGAGAATATTCCAATGGCTCAACAGGCATCGATGGCATTTGCTTCGCCAGGTGGCGAGCGATCGAAGCCAGCGCGCAAGCGCCCGATTGATCTTGTGCATCTTACACGTGAGACATTCGGCAATCGCGCTCTTGAAACCGAAATTCTCAATCTGTTTTCTCGCCAGACCTGCGGCATTGTGGACAGACTTATCCACGCAAATCCCGATGATCGCGTCCGGCTTGCCCGTTCGCTCAAGGGTTCGGCCAATGCAATCGGTGCATTTCGCGTGGCCGAGTTGGCGGAAGCGGTCGAGCAGTCTCCCAGCGATTCGAAGATGGTCAGGAACCTGCGCCCGGCCATTGACGATGTGCGCGATTATATAGCGGCGATTACCCGCTGAACTGCGCTCTGCGTCAGGGAGTACAATTGACTTACGCCTTTAAAGCCCTATGTCAGCGGTAACTTGATCACTGGGGCTTTAATTCATGGCAAAAATTACCTTTGTCACACATGGTGGCGAACGCATCGAAGCGGATGCCGAAAATGGCTCTACCGTTATGGAAAGCGCCATTCGTTTTGCTGTTCCAGGAATTGATGCGGAATGCGGTGGCGCTTGCGCCTGCGCCACCTGTCATGTCTATGTGGATGATGAGTGGGCGGCGACAACTGGCGAACCCGAAGCCATGGAAGAAGACATGCTCGATTTCGCCTATGATGTGCGTCCCAATTCACGCCTGTCCTGCCAGATCCGCGTTTCCGATGAACTGGATGGTCTTGTGGTGCACGTGCCGGAACGTCAGTCCTGATTATTCGTTGCAATTCTGTGATGCGTGGTTCGACGGGGCTCACCATGAGGAAGGTGAGTTGGCTGCAGTGGGGCGAACCATGCCGTTGATGTCTATTGCAATACACCAACGTTCCCCATCCTGAGCTTGTCGAAGGGCGCGCAACAGAAATGCAGCCCAACGACCCATGAGAACCAAACTGCAGAACGGCTTTTCATAGCCTCACCATGAGGAATGTTGTCGGATTGCAATGGCGTTGTGGCTGCAAAGCTTACAGCAACGGCTTTCCTGCATTCAACCCACCTTCCTCATCCTGAGCTTGTCGAAGGGCGCACAAGTCAAATGCAGCCGACTAACTCATAGGCTGATATTTTCTCAACGACCCATGAGAATCAAACCGCAAAGCGGCTTTTCATGGCTTGATTGGCTGCATTGCCTTGACCTTGCGACAAGCAATCGTTACGCGCATGGCAGCCCGCGTGTGGTGAACACGCCAGCCATTACCCCTTTTTCTATCTGCGCGGCATAGAACCGTCCGGCATGAGGAATTTGCGATGAGCGAGATTATCAAAACCGATGTTGTCATCATTGGTGCAGGTCCGGTTGGCCTGTTTGCGGTGTTTGAACTTGGCCTTTACGATTTGAAATGCCATCTCATCGATATTCTCGATCGTCCGGGCGGCCAATGCGCCGAGCTTTATCCGGAAAAGCCGATCTACGATATTCCGGCTTGGCCGATCATCAGCGGCAATGAATTGACCGAAAAGCTGATGGAGCAGATCAAGCCGTTTTCGCCGCAGTTCCATTTTAACCGAATGGTGACCAGTCTTGAACGTCTCGAAGACGGATCATTCCGCGTCCAGACAGACGATGCTGAAGTTTTTGAAGCCAAGGTTGTTGTTATTGCTGCCGGTGGCGGATCATTCCAGCCAAAGCGCCCGCCGGTTCCCGGGATTGAGGCCTATGAAGGCAAAAGCGTTTTCTATTCCGTGCGCCGCATGGATGAATTCCGCGATCAGGATGTGTTGATTGTGGGTGGCGGCGATAGTGCACTGGATTGGGCGCTGAACTTGCAACCAATTGCCCGCAGCCTGACTGTGGTGCATCGACGTGCGGAATTCCGCGCCGCGCCCGATAGCGTCAAGAAGATGTTTGAACTGGTCGAAAGCGGCAGTGTTCGTTTTGAGCTGGGACAAGTATCGGGCCTCAAAGGTGATAATGGCGAGTTGACCCATGCGGTTATCAAGGCTTCTGAAGGGGAGGTCGAAATTCCTGTTACACGCCTCCTGCCATTTTTCGGCCTCACCATGAAACTGGGCCCGATTGCCGATTGGGGCCTGAATCTGCACGAGAATCTCATTTCGGTGAATGTCGAGACGTTTGAAACATCCGAACCCGGTATTTTCGCAATTGGCGACATCAACTGGTATCCGGGCAAGCTCAAGCTGATCCTGTCAGGTTTCCATGAAGCTGCATTGATGACTCAGGCGGCAAAGCGCATCGTCAATCCGGGTGAGCGCGTTGTGTTCCAATACACAACATCATCAACCAGCTTGCAGAAAAAGCTCGGCGTGAACTGAGGGTTGTTGGGCGCACTTATCTCCCCCTTTGTGGGGGAGAAAGGATTTTCTTGAATTTAGCCACTTTGCTAAATTCTTATAAAATTCAAGAGAGGGGGTAGTATGATAATTGGAAATCCCCTCTCTGACGATTTCTAGCACTTAGCCAAGAAGCTAAGTTGCTGAAATCGCTTTCTCTCCCGCAAGGGGAGAGATACTCTGCATCCTCAAGGCTTGGCCAGTTCCTTGACCATGCGATAGGTCAATAGCCGTTCAAACCGTGTCTCAAAATTTACTGTTTCAACGCGGTCAAAGCGCACCTGATCCGCATCGTGCTTTTTGAGCAGCTTTGCCGTTAGCGCGTCGATATCAGCTTTCATCTTCACGCAATCGCTGCGCCAGGGCAGCGCTTTGATTTTGCGCTCCATATCCCCGGCTGCTGTGCGGGCGATAACGATATGGCTTTCCTCGTGGCGTTTGATGTCTGCTGAAAGCGTATCCCAAACAAGTGCGAGATCGCGCTTTGCCGTGCGGCGCTGTTTCCAGCGGGGCAGGTATACTGTTGCGCGCACAACAATGTCCGCATCCACAATCTGACAGCTCTTGCCGTTGGAGCCAAACTTAACTTTACTGTCGAAGCGCATCCGCGTCATGCCGGGATGCCGGTCGCCGGTCTTTGTCAGCATTGGCCCTCTGCGGCTCAATTCCTTGTCGAGTTCGGCGGCATTATGCGCATTTAATGTGAAATATTGGTATTTTCGCAATACGGTTGCGGCGTTTGCAGCGGGCATGATGAGAGTGGAGGCAATAACAGCCGCAATCGAGCTGGCGGCTAATCTGGCCAAAATGTGCATTCAGCTTTTCCTTTTCTTCGGCCAGTGTGCATCATACGTAGAGTATCGTCAAAAACGTTGCAGATGAATTGACGTTCCCGGGATTCTGTTAAAAAACAGGATACTGGATAATCAACGGAGCGCATGAATGCATCGGGAATGGCAATTGGCACATGGCCGATCTTTGATCTTGGGGCCGCGCGCGCTGATTATGGGCGTGCTGAATGTAACGCCCGATTCGTTTTCCGATGGCGGTGTGCATTATTCTCTTGAACAGGCTCTTGATGGTGCGCGGAAGATGATCGAGGATGGAGCGTCGATCATTGATGTTGGGGGCGAATCCACCAGACCTGGCGCGACGCGGGTCGAGCCATCTGTCGAACAATCCCGGATTCTGCCCGTCATTAGTGCCTTGGCCAAGCAGGGCGATATCATCATATCCGTCGATACCTATCGCGAAGAAACAGCGCGGCTTGCCGTTGAGGCAGGGGCACATATCGTCAATGATGTCTGGGGCGTACAGCGTGAGCCTGCTATCGCTGACCTTGCAGCCAGTACCGGCGCCGGGCTTGTCATCATGCATACGGGCCGCGAACGGGAACGTGATCCGGATGTCATCGCCGACCAATTTGCGTTTCTCAATCGCTCGCTCGAAATCGCAAAGCTTGCTGGCGTATCGGACAGTCAGATCGTGCTCGATCCCGGTTTTGGTTTTGCCAAGGATACGGACGAGAACATTGCATTGATGGATCGCTTTTCTGAACTCGCCGCCTTCGGATATCCATTTCTCGCCGGCACCTCGCGCAAGAGATTTCTTGGCGCTGTTTCAGGCGGTGAAGCGGAAGAGCGCGACGTGGTGACAGCCGCATCCTCCGCCATTTTGCGGCTTGCCGGAGCCGATGTTTTCCGTGTGCATGATGTTGCCATGAGCCGCCGGACACTCGCGCTTG
This sequence comes from Phyllobacterium sp. K27, assembly GCF_054796155.1. NCBI lineage: Bacteria > Pseudomonadati > Pseudomonadota > Alphaproteobacteria > Hyphomicrobiales > Phyllobacteriaceae > Phyllobacterium > Phyllobacterium sp. K27. The sequence goes on from NZ_CM139240.1 coordinate 1,909,063, forward strand.
CCGACGCGATGCTTGAATCACGCGGAAATCGTCAATGACCCCTTTGAGAAAAGCCTGGCTGGGCCTCGGTGGCAATCTTGGCGATCCAGTCTCGGCCATGGGACAGGCCCTGCGCGCATTGGATAGCCGCGATGATACAGCGGTTAATGCCGTCTCGCCAGTCTATAACACGCCGCCATGGGGCAAGATCGATCAGCCTTCATTCTATAATGCCTGCGCCGAACTTGTGACCGAACTTGAACCGGAATCCCTGCTTGCGGCCTGTCTTAATATTGAACTGGAAATGAAACGCGAGCGGCTGGAACGCTGGGGCCCGCGCATTATCGATATTGATGTGCTGGCCTTTGAGGGAATAGATCGCTTCGAAAGCTCCAGCCTCATCCTGCCGCATCCGCGCATGACCGAACGCGCCTTTGTCCTCATTCCGCTTGCTGACATCGCCCCTGAGCTTGATATTGATGGAAAAAGTGTCTCGCAGTGGGCGGCGCTGGCGGACAATACCGGAATGACAAAAGCCCGCGATGATGCGGGCTGGTGGTCTGCTTAATAGTAGCGCAGAAGTATGCGTGGTTCGCCCTTCGACAAGCTCAGGCGCTCACCATGAGGGAGGTTTGGCGAGTGTCAAAATGCTGCAATCAGCTCACCTCCCTCATGGTGAGCTTGTCGAACCACGCATGACAAACATGCAATCAGTTCTTGGCAACGCTGCCGACGGCGGTGGTATCAACCCGTTTCAATGACATGCCGACGACAGGGATCAACTGGTCTTCCAGATGAACGGAAATCGTTACGTTCATGCTGTTATTATTGTTGAATTTCGCCTGCATTGCGCCACTGAGCTGCTTGCGGTTAATGGCAAGCACAACGCGGTTGCCTGAGACATTGCCGCCGGTAATGTCGAGCCCCTTGCCAGCCGAACCATCAAGGAAAGTGCCCTTGTAGCTATTGCCGCTGCGGCTGATCGTTGCCTTCATCGGTTGATTGAAGATGCCGACGCGGCAGTTTCCATCCAGGGTCATACCCGTAGCCGTGGCTGGTGTGGAGCCTGCCAGCGTGCACGTAAACTTCGTGCCCTTATATTTGCCCGCCACGATTTCACCGGGACCAACCCACTGACCTTCGACATTCTCGAAGAATTCCGCGTCTTTATCCTTGGCTTGCGCTGGCGACGCCAATAGCGCGCAGGCGAACAGGGACAGGGCGGCAACTGCTGCGCTTGTTTTCATCGACACGGACTCAAACTCTAATCATTGGAATGGCTGCTTCGAACCAATCATGGGTTGGAATGGTTAATAGACAGTTGCCAATGCCATAAAACTTGGGGATAGGAAATGCTTCTATTGCCCTGTCAGGGCTTCTTTGTGCCGCCGATCCTTGCCAGATCGCCGATGAAATCGCCAATTCCCGGACGTTTCTCGGCGTTGAACGGGAAGGGCCGCACCAGATCCATCGCCGAAATGCCAATACGCGCTGTCATCAAACCATTGATCACGCCTTCGCCAAGCCGTGCGGAAAGGCGCGCTGCAAGACCATGGCCGACCAATTGCTGAATGATGCTGTCGCCCATGGCAACTGTGCCGGTCACGGCCAGATGTGCGATGACATTGCGCGTGAGTTTAAGGAAGCCGAGCGTTCCAGGTCTGCCTCCATAGAGTTCCGACAGGCGCCGGATAAGCCGCGCCGATTCAAAAATAACATAGCCAATATCAACCAGCGCGCGCGGGCTGACCGCCGTCACAATCGACACGCGCTTGGATGCGGCAAGGATCATTTCACGCGCCTGCCGGTCAAGCGGGCGCAGCAATTCGGTTTCTGTGAGACGTATCAGGTCGCGCCCATCAATCACATCATCGCGCAAATCATGCAGAAGCGCGCGGCCCTTGGCTGTCGCTGGCAGCGTTTCGGCGATGCTGACCAGCTTCGCGACAGCCGCCTTTGCCTGAGCCGGATCGTTTTCGCTGGCGGCCTTGGCCGCCTCATCGCGCAAATGTTGAACAGAGGAGAGGCGACGCAATGCCAGCGTTTCACGCATTACTATAGCAATCAATGCCAATGCGCCGAGTATTGTAACGCCAAGCGCCATCCAGCCGAGCCAGGGTGCGCGCTCAAAGAGGGTGCGGATAAGATTGTCGGCCCAAAGGCCAAGTGCCAGCGATAGGAGTACCCCAAGTGCGCCGGTAAAAACCGTTGCGAATGAAAACTTCTTTCTATTCGCCAGAGCTGGCGGCGGTGTCAGCGCATCAAGCTCATTGGCAGCTTCGGGGTCGAGGTCAAATACATCCACCGCCGCAGGCGTTACAACAGCAATATCCTTGATTGCTGTTGGCTTGCGCTGTGCGAAAGAAGCCGGTTCAGTGGCCTTTGCGGGCGCTTCCACTTCTTCCGGCGGGCTCACGCGAAACGAGGCTGGCTTGCGTTTTTCACTCATGCGAGGCGATCTCCAATGAGGAATTGTATGGCCCGATCCAGCCTGATATGCGGCAGCGAAAGTGTAAAGCCCTCCGCCGTCTTCTCCAGTTTGGGTGGGCGAAAGCGAACGAAGCGGATAGCCGGATCCTCGGCAACCGATTCCGGTCCTTCAAATATTGAATCCGGTTTCTCCGGTAAGTCACCGGGAAATATGGCGGTTTCGGTTTTGCCGTCAAATTTCTCGCCGTCTATTGTCTCGCCTTTCAGCGGTATTCCGACGATGACGGGCAAGGTGTCTTTGCCTTGGGTGACAGTGGCCTCGCGCGTTGTTCGCACCGCAGCCATTGCCAGTACTTCGACGCTGGCGCTGGTAAAATCAGCGCGGCTTATGGCGCGATCGACAAGACGGCGCACGATGGCCTGCAATCGGTCATGACTTTCATGGTGCAGGTGGTCTGCCTTTGTTGCTGCTACAAGAATGCGGCTGATGCGCCTTTGTACCAGCCCGGTCAGGAAGTTTGTGCTGCCGGGACGGAAACAGGAGAGGATTTCTGTGAGCGCCCGCTCCAGATCGGCGACAGCCGAGGGCCCCGCATTCATCGCTTGCATGGCATCGACCAGAACGATTTGCCGGTCCAGCCGCGCAATATGTTCGCGGAAAAAAGGCTTTACCACATGGGTCTTATAGGCCTCGTAGCGCCGTTCCATCATGGCGCCAAGCGAGCCGGGCCTGTGTTTTTCAGAGCCCAAGCCCGGGAGAGGCGCGAATGTCAGTGCGGGTGAGCCTTCCAGATCACCTGGCATCAAAAAGCGGCCTGGCGGTAGCGTGGAAAGCGCTCGCTCATCGGCCTTTCCCGCTTTCAGATAGGCAGTGAAGCTTTTTGCCAGTCTCTGCGCTGTCATTTCATCGGCGTCGACAGATGCATCGGCTGCTGCCGAAGCTTTGAGCCAATCTTCAGCCAGATCATGACGGCTTTCCAATTGAGCCAATTCAAATGAATCGCGGGAGAACTCATTATAGCTTTTGCCCAGCAAGGGCAGATCGAGCAGCCATTCACCCGGATAATCGACAATATCGACCGAGAGCTTGCCGCCGGAAAACATGCGGCCCCAGGCCGATGCGGATTCGTACTCGATTGTCAGGCGCAATTCGGAAATCGCACGGGTCGAATCCGGCCAGATGCGGTCCTCGATCAGCGCTTTCAGGTGATCTTCATACTGAAACCGTGGAACGGCGTCGTCCGGCTGCTGCTCCAGGTAGGCTTTGGCAATGCGGCCCGACTTTTGTGCTTCGAACAGGGGCAGGCGCCCGCCATGAATCAGATTGTGCACGAGCGCCGTGATGAAGACTGTCTTGCCCGCACGAGAAAGCCCGGTCACGCCGATGCGGACGGATGGCGAAGTCAGAGATGTTGTGCGCTCGGTCAGTGTGTCGAGTGCAATCCTCGCTTCATCGGCCCAACTCGTCAGTCCTGTGGTGAATGTACCCAATCGATAATCATCCTATTGCGGCGTTCGTCCCGAACCCATTTGGGGGCTGTTCGTGTCAAACTCAAGATACGTTGTTTGGCACAAGGCATGTGCAATCCGAATCTCACAAATGCTCCGAGGGTGAAAAGAACTCCCGCAGGGTACCCTTGCCAGGGCGAACTTCAGCCAGCGGCACATCAAATTCGATCACCGCAAGACCGGCGGTGGGGAAACCGGAGATGAATGTCGGATGGGTTGGAGGATCGCCGCGACCAGACAATGCCATGGCGACTTCCTCCATCATGGGATTGTGTCCGACCAGCATGACCGATTGGCTGCCCTCATGTTCGAGACCGGCCATGCGAATGGCCATCAGATAGGTGTCCGGGCCGCCGGAATAAAGCCTTTCGAGTTCCTGCAATATAAAGGGCGGCTCCAACCCTACATAGTCGAGTGTCTGGCGGGCACGGATCGCAGTTGAGCATAAAACGACGTCCGGTTTCAGCTTGGCGCGCCTCATCTCCAATCCGAGGAGTTTGGCAGCTTCCGTCCCGTCCTTGTCCAGCCTACGGTCAAAATCCTTCTGGCTCGGTGTCGGCCAGACTGCTTTGGCATGACGGAGAAGATAGACCAGACTCATTTACTTATCTCCGTTCTGGAACAGGCGTGAAAAGGTGCCATGCTTCGCTCTTTGACGCAAATTACCCCTTTGGATCATGCGGCAAATTCATCATTTCTCAAATAAGTGTGCAAAACCAGCCTGCAAATATTCTGTGCGGGGTGCAATTTTGCAAGGCAGAGCGCAACCGCAAGTAGAGCTTTGAGGGCCGGAAATGCCAATTTTTAGCCTCATTTTCTTGACGTTGGACGCCAAAAATCCAATTTAACGGGCTTAAATGCCGTTATTTTAAGCGATTTTGCTCTTCTTCTTTATTGATTTGCTATGTCTTTTTGTGGTTGTGCGCTCATCGGACACGACCTATATAGGCCTCCTCGCGTCTAAAAGGTGCAGGGTGATTCAATGATGAATAAACTTATCGATCTTGACTATAAGCCCACGGATGACGAGCCTTTCATGAGTGATCGGCAGAAATCCTACTTTCGTGAAAAACTGATTGACTGGAAGAACGACATTTTGCGGGAAGCCCGCGAAACGCTCGAAATCCTGCAGCAGGAAAATGCAAACCTGCCGGACATTGCCGATCGTGCTTCTTCAGAAACAGACCGCTCTATCGAGCTTCGGGCTCGTGATCGTCAGCGCAAGCTGATTTCAAAGATTGATGCAGCCTTGCAGCGCATCGACGATGGAACATATGGCTTCTGCGAAGAAACTGGCGATCCTATCAGTCTCAAGCGGCTTGACGCCCGCCCGATTGCAACATTGTCCATCGAAGCTCAGGAACGTCACGAGCGACGCGAGAAAGTCTATCGCGACGATTGAGTTTAAAAAAAAAGCCCGGGAAACCGGGCTTTTTTTATGTTTTACAGGTTTACTTGTGCGTGGTTCGCCCTTCGACAAGCTCAGGATGGCTCACCATGAGGAGGGTTGTGACTTAATTGCGGCCACCAACATCCCTCATGGTGAGCCATCCTGAGCTTGTCGAAGGGCGAACCACGCAGATGCTCTTAATGCAATCGGACCGCACTCCTCTAACGGTCGGGCCGAGAAAGATCGCCGAGCAGACGTTCCATCTCATCCTCTATATCGTCAGCTTTTTTCGATTGTTCGTCCCTGTTGGCCTCTTCACCGGGGGCGATATTGAGTTCGCTCGCCAGTTCCGGATCGAAAGCGTCCGAAAAATCAGCATCGCTTAGCGTGATCTCCGGCTCGGAAGTCTCCTCAGGCTCGATATTGTCGAGTGAAGGCTCGCGGTAGACAGGTTCATTGCGGGCAGCGAACGGGAATGCCGCTGCCGTGCTGGCCCTTTGCTCACCGGAAATTTGCCTGACCGGTTCCGGCGCGGTGATCGGCGGCTCCGGTGTATCCACCGCTGGTTCGGTTCTGCTTTCGCTGCCAAAAGACGGCGAAGCCGTGCGCTCCCAGCTATTGCTGGCATCGCGGACGGGTGCAGTAATAGCAGGAGCCTCCTCTGCCGCAATTGCTGCTGCAGCTACCGTTGGAGCCACATAGGGGAACGTCCTTGCAGGTTCAGGCTTTGCCGTAATCGGCGGAATGGGTGCCATTGGCGGTATAGGCGGCAAGGGGGCAGCCGCTGTCTGCTGGGGCGGCTCTGGTGGTTTTGCATCACGAGGTGGCGTCGGCTGGGGCGCTGGCGTGCGCAGGGGCACCTGCGGCGCTGGCTGCATGGGAGGTGCCGGACGTGTCACTGGCGCCGTTGCCTGCGGCGCGGGCGAAACAGGTTCGGCGCGGGGCGGCTCTACCGGCTTGCGTTCCGTTTTCAGGTCAGGCTCGGAGGAGTTGGCCGCCGCCGGTTCGATGCGGGAGGGCTGTTTGGCAAATTGCCTGATGTTCTGCTCAATAACGAGATCGCTCGGGCCGCCGATAAGGATCAGATGCTCGACATCATCGCGGCGCACAAGCACAAGGCGTCTGCGATTATCGACAGCAGCGGCGTCGGTCACCGAGAGCCGCACCTGCCGGTTGCGCCCGCCTGCCACGAAGGTTCCGCCTGTTACCCGCCGCAATACGGCAAAGACAAGCAATAACAGAGCGATGACCAGGGCAAACAGAAGAATAAACCCCACAATAGGGGCGGCGGTTTCGCCGACGATAGTGGCAAGCCATGCATTCATGACAAACTCTCCTTTACAATATCCACCAAGCCCGAAAACTTGTTCCCCGACACGGGCTTCGCAGCATAATTTCGCGTGACACTACAGAGTGGACTTCACAGTCGCAACCCTGATGATTCCCAGACACATTTAGACCATAAGGCGTGGAATAAAGCTTATCCGATAAAGGATAGGGTTTAATACCAGTCAAAGATATGATCCAACCGATTCGAGAAGTATGAGACAAGCAGTAGGCCAGACGGCAGCGTGCTGGTTGGACGATGAAAAAGGGGCCTGAGACGTATGTCTCAAGAAACGAATAGCAGACGCATGTCTCAGGAAACAAATAGCGATCTTTATCCGGAACCGATTATCGCCAACACGAAATCGAACAGGGCAGGCTTGCGCCTGATTCTGCTCGGCATCGTGCTGGTCGGTATTTCCGTACTGTATTTCATCTATCGCGACCAGCTGGGCCAGCAATTCCTGCTTGGCCTGCTTGGCGTGCTTGCCATGACCGGTGTATTCTACCTGTTCGGATCGGCCATCAATGTTATCCAGTTCACGCCCCGCGGCACCAGTGACGAGCTGACCCGCGCCTTTGTTGATACCTATCCGGAAGGTACGGTCGTCTGCGACCAGAAGGGCCGCATTGTTTACGCCAATCGTGCCTATGCCGAGATGACGGGCGTAACCAGTTCGGACGATGTGCGCCCCATCGAACACATCCTTTCCGGCGAGCCTGCCGCTTCCGATCCGATCTACCGCCTTGCCAATGGTTTGCGCGATGGAATTTCCGGACAGGAAGAGCTTCGCCTGTCGCGTCCGCTCGATCCATCCCGTGAGCCTGTGCCGACTTGGTACCGCGTCAAGGCGCGCCCTGTTGCGGGCATTCCGGACCAGACTGTGCCTGTCTATGCCTGGCAGATTTCAGATATTTCTGCCGAGCGTGCCGAGCAGGAACGTTACTTTCAGGACATTCAGGAAGCCATTGATCATCTCGATCATGCGCCCGCCGGTTTCTTCTCCGCCGATCCTGATGGCCGTATCATCTATATCAATGCAACTTTGGCCGAGTGGTTGGGCATCGACCTGACGCGCTTTACGCCCGGCTCCATGAACGTGCGCGAGATCGTTGCGGGCAATGGCATGGCCCTGATCAATGCCGTCAAGACGGAGGCGGGAACAAGCCGCAATACGGTTATTGATCTTGATTTGGAAAAGGCCAATGGCCAGAGCCTTGCCGTTCGCTTCTATCACCGCGTTCAGGCACAGCGCGATGGCAAGCGTGGCCCGACGCGCACGATAGTCCTTGATCGCGCCGAGGGCGAAGACACGTCAGCAGCCTTGCGCGCTGCGGAAGTACGGTTCACACGTTTCTTCAACTCGGCATCCATGGCCATTGCCGCTGTGGATTCAACCGGCAAGATATTGCGCACCAATGCGCGCTTCCTTGGCCTCTTTGCCCCCGTGGTCGACCGCGATGATATTGACCGGCGCATTCCGCTTGAAACCGTCGTGCATGAGCGTGACCGCGAAGCTTTTGACCGCGCTCTGGCTTCCGCCTTTGCCGGAAAAGCCGAGATCTCTCCCGTGGACACGGTCATTCCGGGCAATGAGGAGCGGCATTTGCGCTTCTATATCAGCCCGGTTTTCGACGCCGGTGCAGAAGACGGCTCCGAAGAGGCGGCGATTGTCTCCGTGGTCGAAACCACCGAGCAGAAGGCGCTTGAAGCCACCATGGCGCAGAGCCAGAAGATGCAGGCCGTCGGCCAGCTTGCGGGCGGTATCGCGCATGACTTCAATAATGTGCTGACGGCCATCATCATGTCGTCTGATCTGCTTTTGACCAATCATCGCGCATCGGACCCGTCCTTTGCCGACATTATGAACATCAAGCAGAATGCGAACCGCGCTGCATCGCTGGTGCGCCAGCTTCTGGCTTTCTCGCGCCGCCAGACATTGCGCCCCGAGGCTCTCAACCTCACCGATGTCATTGCCGATGTGCGCATGTTGCTGACGCGTCTGGCAGGCACGCAGGTCAATCTGAAAATAGAGCACGGCCGCGATCTGTGGCAGGTGAAGGCCGATCTTGGCCAGTTCGAGCAGGTCGTGGTCAACCTCACAGTCAATGCGCGTGATGCCATGCCGGAAGGCGGCGATTTGATCATCCGCACCCGCAATATGGGGGAGGCGGAAACCGCCCGCCTGAATTACCGCGATGTCGTGCCCGGCGATTATGTGGTGGTCGAGGTTGTCGATAGCGGCACAGGCATGACGCCCGAAACCATCGCCAAAATCTTTGAACCCTTCTTCACCACCAAGGAAGTGGGCAAGGGCACCGGCCTTGGCCTTTCCATGGTCTATGGCATTATCAAACAGACCGGCGGCTCGATCCATGCGGAATCCGAACTGGGCAAGGGTTCGACATTCCGCATTCTGCTGCCGCGTTTTGTGGAAGGTGCCGAGCCACAGGTTCTGAATGCCGAAGGCGAAGCGGTCCAGATCGAAGCGCCGAAGAAAGAAAAGAAGCCTGAAAAGGCAACGGACCTTTCCGGCACGGCAACCGTGCTTCTGGTTGAAGATGAGGATGCTGTACGCATGGGCGGCCTGCGTGCGCTCCAATCACGCGGCTATACGGTGCATGAGGCGTCGAGCGGCGTTGAAGCGCTGGAGGTCATGAAAGAGTTGGATGGCAAGGTCGACATTGTTGTGTCCGACGTTGTCATGCCGGAGATGGATGGTCCGACCTTGTTGCGCGAACTGCGCAAGGATTACGGAGATATCAAGTTCATCTTCGTTTCCGGCTATGCAGAGGATGCTTTTGCTAAGAACCTGCCGGAAGATGCAAAATTCGGCTTCCTGCCCAAACCCTTCTCGCTGAAGCAACTGGCAACGGCGGTCAAGGAGATGCTGGAGAGCGAGTAGAAGGGAGGATAGTCATCCTCTGTTGAACAGAAGATAACACTGTTCTTATGTGCTTCATAACGGCCAGCAATTGTTGTTGAAATGGATCGAGCTGTTTTAATGACTCTTGTCATCAGGCTGGACGATGCCTTTTCGATTGAGTAGCTTAGAGACATGGCGCTCAAACGAATGGACAATATTGGAATCGTCGTCGAGAACCTCGAAGAGACGATTGAATTTTTTACTGAGCTTGGCCTTGAGCTTGAAGGTCGGGCCACGATCGAAGGAGAATGGGCCGGGCGCGTCACTGGTCTGGGCGATCAGCATGTCGAAATTGCCATGATGCGCACGCCAGACGGCCACAGCCGGATTGAGCTGTCCCGTTTCCTCGCGCCGCCTGTTGTCGCAGATCACCGCAATGCCCCGGTGAATGCTCTGGGCTATCTCCGCGCCATGTTCACCGTGGACGACATTGATGAGACGCTTGAAAGGCTCTACAAGCGGGGTGCGCAGCTGGCAGGTGAAGTCGTGCAGTATAAGGACGTGTATCGGCTCTGCTACATCCGCGGGCCCGGGGGGCTTCTCATTGGACTTGCCCAAGAACTCAACTGAGCGCTTGCTCTATTGCTCGCGTCCTATAGGTTCCGCAGGGTGTTCGAAACATTCGATTAACATTTCGGTCAGGACACGCACCTTTCTTGTGGGATGTTGCCCTGGTGGGCGTACAACATATATGCCAGCCGGAGGTGGTGGATAGCGAGTCATGACCGGAACCAGCCTGTTGGAGGCCAGATGTTCATGGGTGACGCCATCGGGTAACCAGGCGATGCCGAGGCCTTTCAATGCTGCCGCGGCAAGAGCTATGGCATTGTCTGCCTTGAAACGCCCTCGCGGATGAACCGTGACAATCCTGTCGCCATCCATAAACTGCCATGCTTCTGTTCCCTGCATGAGTGCCTGATGAGCAGCAAGCTCCTCCGGCGTCTCCGGTGCACCATGCATTTTGATATAGTCCGGGCTGGCGACGAGCTTCCCATAGATTGGCCCGACGCGCTTTGCGATCAGGTTGGAATCCTGCAAATAGCCAACCCGGATCGCACAGTCGAAGCCTTCTGTGATGAGATCAACGAAGCGATCACTGTAGGATGTGTGGATGTGCAGCTGCGGATGGCGTTGCGCCATATCCGCGAGCACAGGCGCGAAGTGGGTTATGCCAAAAGAAAGTGGCACAGCAATGCGCAAGCGACCGCAAAGATCTCCGGCGGGTAGGATCGTTTCTCGGGCCAGATCGATCTCCGCGCAGACTTTGGCTGCGTGATCTCGGAATGTGATTCCGGCTTCCGTGAGAGCGGCACCACGGGTGGTACGGGCAAGAAGCTGGACGCCGAGATCTGCTTCCAGCCGTGCCAGCCGTCTGCTGACGATTGATTTTGAGACACCCAGCCGCCGCGCGGCGGGCGAAACTCCCCCAGCGTCTGCGACTTCCACAAATGTTCGCAGCTCTTCGATATCCATTCCGGCGTTCCTGTTTTCGCGACACAGATTGGCACAACTGACTACTACCGTATCCCAAACAGGAATGACAATGTCCATGTCAGGGCAACGCCGCAACCGGCGTATGTCTGCTCGCAAACCCCACTCACAACTGCAAACAGGATGTTATAATGACGTTTCGTAATGGCCTTGCTTCGCTTCTACGCCCCGAAGACTCGGTACTGGTTCTGATTGACCACCAGCCTTATCAGCTCACGAACCTGAACAGTCACGATCCGCATATGGTCGTCAACAATTCGACTGCGCTGGCGAAAGCCGCAAAGGTCTTTGGCGTCCCGACCATTCTGACGAGCGTAATCGCCGATAGGGGTGGAAAAATCTTTCCCCAGATCACCGATGTGTTCCCTGACGAGAAGGTGATTGACCGCACGTTCATCAACACCTGGGAAGACCAGAAAGTGGTGGACGCAGTCAAGGCAACTGGCCGCAAGCAGTTGATCATCGCTGGCCTATGGACCGAAATCTGTGTTGCTATGCCGGCGATACAGGCTGCCGGAGAAGGCTGGGACGTAACGGTGATCACCGACGCGTCCGGTGCTGTTTCGGTTGAGGCGCACGAAGTTGCCATCCAGCGCATGGGCGCGGCTGGCATCAACCTGATGACCTGGATGGCGCTGGCCGCTGAGTGGCAACGTGACTGGGCGCGGGGCGAAACTGCCATGGCGCTGAACGAGGTTATGCTTCAGCATGCAGCCGGTAGCGGTATTGCTTATCTGTGGGAACAGCAATTGCTCAACACGCCGGTCGCTAAATAACAAGCTTGATCCGCGCCGCTCCGTTCTTCAGAGCGGGGCGGCGTTGCATTGGAACTGTTCTGCTCGATCCGCATTGAGTCATTTTGCGAGGAGTTCGCTATGATGAGAGCTGCGATAGTCGGTCCATTGACCGAGGTAGAGTATGAATCGCCTGAGGAGCGCCACGCCCATTGCATGGAGGCGCTTCGCGACCGCTTTCTGGACGAAGTCTCAACAAGAGAAATGTTGGTGATTGCTGACGAAGCCCAATTGTCGGGTTGGGGCGTTGGGGAGGTCCGGCGTGCGATTGACGCCTTGGTCACGGAGCGTGCCCGCTTGGCGGGTGCGCCCACTTGTGACTAGTTCAATCGGTCAGTTTGATTGATCGAGTGCATGCGGCGAGGGCTGAGAGTCAGTCGTGCGGTTCTTCAGCGGATTCATGACGAGAAATGCTGCAACTGCAACAATTGCCGCAATGGCACATAGCCAAGCCATTTTTTTAGTCATGCCGGTCTCCTTCATTCATGCCAGTGTCGAGCCTATCTGTGTTCACGCCCGGTGTCACGAATAGCTGTCGTAACTCGCATTATCCGTGTCCATCAGGCGGCGGATGATTGAAAATCCTTGGGCCAGTTCCTCGCGGCTTGCGGGCACTGTTATCCCAATCCGCACGCGATGAAAGGTTTTCTCGGTGCGGCCCGGCTTGAATTCATCTTCATCGTCAATCAGCACGCCTTCATTGAGAGCGGCATTCTTGAATGTCGCAGAAAGCCAGGGGTCGGGCAGTTTGACCCAAAGGAATGTCGCAAGCGGCTGGGAATTGAAATCCAATCCCGCAAATATGTTTTGCGCAATTGCTTCACGTGCGCGGACCTCCTCGCGAACTTTGCTGCGGATGAGATCTGCTTCACCCGAATTGACCAATTGTGCGCCGAGTTCCGCCATTGTGAACGGCATTCCGCCGGTGACCATCTTGTGCGCGGTATAGACCCGCGTTGCCAGATGAGGAGGGCAGGCAACCCACCCGCCGCGTACACCGGCGGCGACGGATTTCGACAGACCACCAATGTGGAATGTGCGCTCCGGTGCCAGCGCAGCGATGGCAGTATGTTCGTCCTGCATGACCGAGCCATAGATTTCGTCTTCAATGATCCAGACATTGTAGCGCCGTGCAATATCGATAAAGGCACTGCGGTTTTCTTCCGGCATGGTCGTTGCTGTGGGGTTATGCAGCGAGGGCATGAGGAAGACGAGTTTCGGATGCTGTTGAGCGCACAGACGCTCAAAGTCATCCGGCGTCGCATATCCGGCTTGCGTGTGCATGATGATGCTGCGCCGGCCCATGAGATTGACGCTGCGTGCGGCAGAACAATAGGTCAGGTCCTCGAATGCGATCTTGTCGCCCGGCGCTGTCACTGCGGCAATAATTGCAAGAATTGCCGAATGGGCACCAAGTGTCGGCACGATTGATGCGGGCTCTGGCGCCCAGCCTGCCGATGAGAGCCACTTGCTTCCCGCTTCCAGCCAGCCTTGGGGCAGGGTGCGCGAATAGCTGGATATTTCGCGTGGATATTGTTTCACAATGCCCTGTAGCAACCGTTCCATCGATTCAGACTGGCCGACATCAATAGCAGCGGTCGAGTCGAGACGGATATTACCCGGCTCAATAATTGCGCCGCGCGTTCCGCCAAATGGCGTGGAAAGACTGGAACGCTCTATCAGGGGGGCATCCTTGTGGCTGGTCACATATGTGCCACGCCCGACCTCTCCGGTAACCAGCCCGCGCTCGCGAATGAGATTGTAGGCGCGACCCACCGTGCCGATAGTCACGCCAATATCAAAGGCGAGATTGCGTTGCGGCGGCAGCTTGGTGCCGGGCGGAAGGACGCCTTGCGCTATGTCGGATTCGATCCTGTTCGCCAGCCGCATATAGAGCGGACCGCGGCGCTCCTGGGGTTCAATGTCGGTTTCGAGGTCTGGGAGCCAATTTGTCATGGTGACAATGAATATATTGCGATTCAAATGGAGTCAATTCATTACATAGATGACAATACTCGAGTCAATGTTGGCTTGAAGGATCGATACAATGAGTACAATAGATACAATAAATTCATCTTGCCGGTCAAACGAGACCTGTGAAAGACGTCGTAGGTCACCCCTGGCAATTGCATGGGTGCTTAACTGGATGCGCTCGGCTCTGGCCAAGCGGCGAAGCCGTATGTGTCTCAGTGAGCTGACCGATGAACAGCTTCGGGATATTGGCAAATCAAGACGCGAAGCTCGCCGGGAATTTCTGCGTCCTTTTTGGGATTAGAAAACCATATTTCTTGTCGAGCGGTTCGCTGGAGCGAATTTCATGAATTTGAATAAAAAAAGAGGAATTGAACGGGCGTTCAATTCCTCTTTTCGTGATTTTCAGGACGGAACAGCTATTTCCTTGGGAAAAAGACCGTTTTAGCGGTCTCTTTCAAAGTTCTGCTTCCTTATCGCGCAAGTTCGCTGAAACTTTGCTGAAAAATCTCAAAATTTTCCGGCATTATTGCAACCTCCGGCTTTAAATTAGTTGTTGCTGGTTGAGCCGAACACACGCTGGAAAATCGTGTCGACGTGTTTCGTGTGGTAGCCGAGATCGAACTTCTCACGAATGACATCTTCCGGCAGAGACGCCCGCACGTCGGCATCAGCAAGCAGTTCCTCAAGGAAATCTGCGCCATGCTCCCACACCTTCATCGCATTGCGTTGAACGAGGCGATAGGAATCCTCACGCGAAACGCCTGCCTGTGTCAGCGCGAGCAATACACGCTGGGAATGGATCAGGCCTCGGAATTTATTCATGTTTTTCAACATGTTGTCTGGATAAACCAGCAGCTTTTCAATCACGCCAACCATGCGTGCCAAGGCGAAATCGAGCGTGATGGTCGCATCGGGACCGATCATACGTTCAACCGACGAGTGCGAAATGTCGCGTTCATGCCAGAGCGCCACATTTTCCATTGCCGGAAGTGCAAAAGCGCGCACCATGCGTGCGAGGCCGGTCATGTTTTCCGTCAGGACCGGGTTTCGCTTGTGCGGCATGGCTGAGGAGCCTTTTTGTCCGGGTGAAAAGTACTCTTCCGCCTCCAATACTTCCGTACGTTGCAAATGCCGGATTTCAACGGACAATCGCTCAACCGAAGAGGCAATAACACCCAGAGTTGCAAAATACATGGCGTGACGATCACGCGGGATAACCTGCGTCGAAACCGGTTCTGCCTGCATTCCCAATGCCTTAGCGACGTGCTCTTCAACACGTGGGTCGATATTGGCGAAAGTTCCAACAGCGCCGGAGATGGCGCAGGTTGCAATCTCTTCACGTGCAGCGACCAGTCTATGGCGGCATCTTTCGAATTCCGCATAGGCCTGAGCCAGCTTCACCCCGAATGTTGTCGGCTCGGCGTGAATGCCATGACTGCGCCCAATCGTGACTGTATCCTTATGTTCAAAAGCGCGAACCTTCAGGGCAGCCAATAGCCGGTCCAGATCATCCAGAAGAATGTCGCTGGCACGCATGAGTTGCACATTGAAACAGGTGTCGAGAACGTCCGATGAGGTCATTCCCTGATGCACGAAACGTGCATCCGGTCCAACGATTTCGGATAAATGTGTAAGGAAAGCAATGACATCGTGCTTGGTCTCGCGTTCGATTTCATCGATGCGATCGATGTCAAATGTCGCGGCGCCGCCTTTTTCCCAAATTGTTTTGGCCGCCTCTTTCGGGATCACGCCAAGCTCGGCAAGAGCGTCGCAGGCATGTGCTTCAATTTCAAACCAGATGCGGAATTTTGTCTCGGGGGACCAGATTGCGACCATCTCGGGCCGCGAATAGCGCGGGATCATGTGTTTTCCTGTCGGCGAGTGTATATCAGATTTCAGTGCGGTCTATCAGACCGGGGCGCATCACTCAATGCTACTTTCCGGCTGGTGTTGCCGTGTGTGGATTATCGCTGCCGGGTCACCGCAAGCCATCGGTAGTCCGGACCTTCAAATCCAACGCCGCGAACCGCAATCATGACAGCAACAACCGGCTTGCTACCGTCTGGATAGAAGGTCTGGACAGCGCCGATACTATAGCCGAGAGGGCAACCGCGGCTGGAGGGAATGGCTTTGTCTTCATGCAGTAATTCGGATTTAACGCCGGGCTTATCCTCAGTAAGTGTAAGCCGGAACCCTTTGATTTCGCCCATGTTTTGGCAATCCTGACTGGCAGGGACAGCGGTTTCCTGAAGTGCGATTGTCAGGCTCGCATCAAGGGCCGGAAAGATCGGTCTTGGATTTACGGTCACCCTGAATGGATCGGAAGAAAGCTCGGTTACGGGGTTGGAGGCGACTGTTTGGCCAGCGTTTTCGCGCAGCTCCGCATCGGGCAAAGATGTCAGGGCTTGACCATCCTGTTCCGCCTTGCTGCGAGCGTTCTCGATGGACGAATTCTCGTCATCCAATCTTATCCGAACCGGCGTTTTAGAAAGAAATTTGTCAGTGGCTGTGTCGATGTAGAACCGGTTTGCATAGGGAAAGCCTGAACCATCCTGAACGCCGTATTCTTCAAACGCGAATGTGCCGCCATCTTTGGAAAAACCAATAATATCAAGTTTTGCCGCATCTCCAGCTTGGGTGATGGTTGGCATTGCAACCATAATAGCCACCAAACTTAGACCTGATAATTGGCGATATGACATTACGCCCCCTTGAGTATCGAACTCCGTATCAGGTCGATATTAGCTTTATATTGGGCTTCTGTCCCACCTTTATAAATAGCTGACCCTGCAACCAGTGCATTGGCTCCGGCGGCGACAGCCAAGGGCGCTGTTTCTGCCGTGATGCCGCCATCCACTTCAATATCGATAGGGCGGTTGCCGATCATGGCTTTGATTTTCTTCAATTTATCCTGCATCTCAGCGATAAATTTCTGACCGCCAAAGCCGGGATTGACTGTCATCACCAGGATAAGATCAACATTATCGAGAACATATTCGATCGCCGATTCCGGCGTGGCCGGATTGATCGCAACGCCTGCTTTTTTCCCCAAAGCGCGAATAGCCTGTAGTGAACGATGCAGATGCGGTCCTGCTTCCGCGTGAACAGTGATGATATCCGAACCTGCCTTGGCAAAAGCTTCGATATATGGATCGCACGGGGCGATCATCAAATGTGTATCGAAAACAGCATCGGTCAATGGCCGGATGGCTTTCACGACATCTGGCCCGAAGGTTATATTCGGTACGAAATGACCGTCCATGACATCAATGTGGATCCAGTCTGCGCCTGCATTAAGGACGGAGGTAATCTCTGAGCCAAGCTTCGAGAAGTCCGATGCAAGGATGGATGGGGCGATAACGAGCGGACGGCTCATGATATTCTCCGGATAGGAAATGGTTGGCGCGCACCTATCATGTGCAGCCTTGCCACACAAGCTTATGTCAGTGAGCGCCAGACGGGGTAAGGATCGTTTTCAGCAGGGGTCGCAGCATAGACACCGCGCGCTACGGCCCTTGCCATTGTGGAGGCAGCACTGGCGCAAAGTTCAATAAACTCGCCAATTTCCGGCGCTCGTCCGGCTGTTCCAGTGGCAAGGGCGAAGATCAGGTCACCATCGAAAGGCGTGTGGGAAGGCCATATTGCCCGGGAAAAACCGTCATGGGCGGCTATTGCCAAGCGCTTGGCTTGAGCTTTGGTGAGGATGAGGTCGGTAGCAATGACGCCGATGGTCGTGTTTGCGCCGCGTGCTGCATCGCTGAATTTCGTCCGTATATCGGCAGCCTCGCCGGGCAGAGGGTGGGGCAGGCCAAATCCGCCAAATTCATCAGCAATTTCAAAGGGCGAAGCCCAGAAGTGCCGCGTATTTCCAACGGTAACCATGCCCAGCGCATTGACAGCCACAAGAGCGCCGATTGTTGTTCCATTGTCCAGAACCGTAGAGGCTGACCCTAATCCGCCTTTTAATCCGGCGACTGTTGCGCCTGTTCCGGCACCGATCGTACCAAGAGTAAAATCCAGCGAAGCGGAATGCACAGCTTCATATCCCAACTCCCGGTAGGGCGGGTACCGGCCCCAATCCTTGTCACCGCCGTTGAGCATATCAAACAGGATCGCTCCGGGAACGATGGGAATCCTTTGTGCTCCAACTTCAAAGCCAATACCCATTTCACGTAACGCCGCTTGAACGCCCGATGCAGCATCCAGCCCGAACGCCGAGCCGCCCGATAGAACAAATGCGTTAATGGCTTCAACCGTATTATGCGGCTCCAGTAGGTCTGTCTCACGCGTGCCCGGCGCGCCGCCGAGTATTTGGACTGCCGCCGTTGCCGGTGCATCACAAAGTACGACCGTGCAGCCGGATTTCACACGCTCACTGGACGCATTGCCAACTTTGAGGCCGCTAACATCGGTGATGAGATTAAACGCACCGGTCCGTTGTGCCATTAATTGACCTCCGGAACAAATTGTCTTCCATCATATTTTTGCAGACGATAAGTGTCGGCAATACGTTCACCTGCTGCATCGAACTGTACCGGTCCAACTGCTGTCTCAAAAGTAGTTTTGCGCAGCAGCTCGCTGATTGAGCCCGCTTGTGATCTTGCGGCTTTCAGCACGGCCAGAGCAACTTCTCCGGCTGCATAGGCAGCGATTGTGTAGCCTTCAGGAACTTTGCCTGCGAGTTCAATCGCATTTTTTGCGGCGCGAGCACTTTCCAGCGTTTGCGCGGCACGAGGCGCGATCATGAGCGTCCCGATCGCAAGGTCATTTTCTTTGCCTAAAGCGTTCAGTGCCTCGCTCCCGATAATTGTCAGCGGGTAACCCAGCGCTGTGGCGCTACGCCCGATTGCGGCGACATCATCACGTTCTCCACCAACAAACACCTGCGTAGCACCAGCGCGTTTGAGGCGGCCGACAAGCGCATTCTGATTGTCGAGACCCGGACGATAAGTATCTGAAAATACTGGTTTGAGACCCTTCTCCTCAAGCCGTGCGCGGATAGCTGAGGCAAGTTCACGCCCAAAGATTGTCCCATCGTCAATTATGGCAAAGGGTGTGGAATGCCAACGGTCAGCGAGTATGGCACTGGTCTCGTTCACTTCATTGCGGTTTGAAGGAGCAAGTCTGAAAACAGGATAACGTTGCTCGGTCCGCAACTCCGTCAGCGTTTGCGAGCGTATGGCTGGTGTGATAATTGCTATGCCTTTCTGACCAAGAATAGGCAACGCAGCTTCAAGCGATTCTGTACACAGGAATCCCACCACAATAACGACGTCCGATTGAAGTAACTGTTTCGCAGTTTCAGTGCCTCCGGCTGCCGTGCACTTGTCATCGCTGGTGACTATTGATGCCCCTTGTCCATCTTTATCCGATGCAACTGCTATCGTGGTTCCATCTACGAGCTGATTGCCCAAGCGAGAAAAAGCGCCTGATATTGGCGCAACGACACCAATTTTGTCTTCGGCATGTGCGATAGTGCAGAACACCAGGCCGAGAACGAAGGTTGTCGTGCGGATCAGGGGAATCATCGAAAAATGCCGTTTCCTTGTATCTGGTAGGCAATAGCCTGTTTTCGGTAACTGTTTCCTTCACTCAGCGCAATCCGGGCCTATATAAATGATACGTCTTGCGGTAGTGATGCGAAGACAAATGGAAAAATAGTACTGTGTTTATAGCCAAAGACCAGAAGATAGAGCCCCTCGCGTTTCGCAATGCGATGAGCCATTTTGCCGAAGCCGTTCATATCCTGACCACTGATGGACCCGCTGGGCGTCGTGGCGTGACAATATCGGCTGTTTGTTCAGTGTCTGACGATCCAGCAACTATGCTCGTTTGCCTCAATCGCAAGCATGAATTCAATCATCTTTTCATCGAGAATCAGGTCTTTGCATTGAATACACTGTCTTTTCGACAGCAAGCCCTGTCGGAGGCGTTTTCCGGCAAGGGTGATCTTTCACAGACTGACAGATTTGCACTTGGAAATTGGCATACAGCGCAAACGGGAGCGCCTGTCTTGGTCGATGCGCTTGCAAGCTTTGATTGCCGGATTATTGATACGCACGAAGTGGCAACTCATTACGTCATCTATGGCAAGGTGACTGCCATTAGCATGGGTAAGCTTGAAAGCCCGCTTGTTTACCTTGATCGCGGCTATCATCGCGTCGGAGATTGAGTTGTGATGATGCCACAACAGCCACTTGATCCGTTAATGATTGCAGAAGGCTGGATGAGGCAAGGCCGGGATGTTGCCATAGCTACCGTCATTGAGACGTGGGGATCGTCGCCGCGGCAGGCGGGAAGCCAGTTAGTTGTTGATAATGCGGGAAATTTCGAGGGGTCGGTCTCAGGAGGGTGTGTCGAAAGCTCGGTGATCGCCGAGGCAGCTGACGTGATCAATCACGGCAAAGCAACTATGCTTGAATTTGGCGTTGCCGATGAGACCGCATGGAAAGTGGGGTTGTCCTGCGGAGGGCGGATCAAAATTTACGTTGAACGGCTGGGCTAATCATGGATCCCTTTAGCCTGAAGAAATTGAATAAAGAGCGACGTGAACGCCGTGCCGTGATCATGTTGACCGACCTTACCGATGGGCGAGATCGGGTAGTAAGAGAAGCAGACCCTGTAGCGGGTAAATTGGGCGATGCGCTCAAAAAGGCGTTTCTAACAGGACAATCCGGGGTCGTAGAACTCGACGGTCGCTCATTTTTTCTCAATGTTTATCTGCCGTCTCCGCGCCTCGTTGTCATTGGGGCTGTTCATATCAGCGCCGCACTGGCTCCTATGGCAAAGGCTGCCGGCTATGAGATGGAGATCATTGATCCGCGCTCTGCATTCGCGACACCGGAGCGTTTTCCCAGTGTGGCGGTCTATGCTGACTGGCCGCATGACGTCCTGCTGGAACGTCCCCTTGATGCTTATTGTGCGTTGGCTGTGTTGTCTCATGACCCGAAAATCGATGATCCGGCTTTAGAATTGGCCTTGAATGCCGGATGCTTCTACATTGGAGCTCTCGGCAGCCGTACAACTCACGCAAAACGTGTTGAGCGATTGAAGTTGATGGGATTCAATGATGATCGTATAGGCTTGATCAATGCCCCGATCGGTCTGGACATCGGGGCCATCGGCCCGCAGGAAATTGCAGTTGCGATCATTGGGCAGGTAATCAAGGCTTTCCGCTCTCGCGATAATCACGATAGGGACAGGAATTGAACAAGCTTGGTTTGTCTGCAGTATTGATTTTCATGTGGTGTGCCGGTTCAGCATCGGCCGCACAGATCGAGCCATATAAGGATAGTTTGTTTGCCTATCCGGATGTTTTGAGAACAAGCGACAATGGGGATTATATTGTCGTAGACTACAATGAAATGCGCGACATTAACGGACGCGATCAAATCCCGGAGCGGCGTGTAAGGCAGACTTATGTGTCAATGCAGCCCAAGCGTTCGCAAAAGGATTTGATAGTTACGATAGATACGGGCGCAATGAAGGTCATGGCGGTTGGCACCCTCGATGGCGCCTCAGTCATAGTGATCTATCTCCACGGGCAGGGCGGTAATCGTCAGCAAGGTATGAATGACCACACGTTTGGAGGCAATTTCAATCGCCTCAAGAACCTGATGGACAAAAATGGAGGACTTTATCTGTCCCCTGATTTTACTGACTTTGAAGGAAAGGGTGCAGGTGAGATTTCGGGTTTGATCAGCTATTTCAAAGCCAGATCACCCAAAGCCAGGCTGTTGGTTGCCTGCGGTTCGATGGGTGGGCATTTGTGCTGGCGTTTGGCAAACGATACTACAGCTTCCAAAAATATTGCCGGTCTGGTTTTGCTAGGCTCCTTGTGGGATGACTCGTTCGTTGGTTCTCCCGCCTTTAAACGTCGAGTTCCGGTATTCTTCGGGCACGGGAGTCGAGATCCTGTGTTCCCGATTACCAATCAAGAGGCATTCTATCAAAAAATTAGAGCGCAGGCTCCAGGCTATCCGGTTAAATTTCACAGATTCGAAAGTGGTAGTCATGGAACGCCTATTCGCATGACCGATTGGCGGCTGGTGTTGAACTGGATGCTGTCGGTTGCGCCCTGATTGATTGTTGCAATAAAGTCCCATAGTGACAGTTGTGCCACTCGACAATTGTTAAAAAGCGAATAGTTTTTGCCCTACACACCACCCTCGAGACGATCTTTGCGGAGAGAGCAAATGCGCCTGCCCAACAACATCCTATGCCGGATTGCCCCATTGGCAATTCTTGTCCCATTGGCAGCGTGTTCCACGACAAGCGAACCGAATATGCGGCCAACAATCCTGCCAACATTTGCGCCCGTTCGCCCACCCGTCGATGCAGCGCTGGCTGATCCGTGCATTGCGGCTGCAGCATCGAAATATTTCCTGACAGAACGTCATATCACTGCCGTCGATGCCCAACCAATTGGCGGTGGTGTAAATCAGGTGCGCCTGAGAGCCGACATTCGCGATGCAATGTGTACCGTTACTGATAAAGGGACAGTGCGCTCGGTTGTCGATACAATGCCGAAAAGCGCAGACCAGGTTGCGGCCGAAGAAGCTGCCGCTGCCAAGAAGGCTTCTGGTCAGTCCGAGCCTGTACGCAAGCCAAAAAAGAAGAGCTGATAGATAATCAGGATCAGGGGGCGGGGTGACATTAGTCGTCCCGTTCTTGATTCTGCTCCTCTTTCTGCGGAACAAGGACCTTCAATGCTCCCGCATGGATCGCTATTCTAACATCCTTGGGTAGGGCGATAAGTTCTCCATCGATCGTCGCCTTGGCGCTTTTTCTCAAATGAGGAAAGTGGAGACTTACTTCCTTTGCCAAAATCTCATTGACGTCTGTGTTACGACGCCATGAACCAGTTATGACTGTTAAAGCCAGCTTCATAAGGGTGCCAGGCGTAAGGCTGCCCGCGATATACACGCCAAGTTCCCCTCTGTTTACATGCTCCTGCACAGGTAGCATTGTTTGGCCATAGGGATTATTGGTTACGGAGATCGCCGATACAGTTCTTTCGGTTGGGCTTCCATCGATCGTTATTCTCACGGCAAAACGTGGGGGCTTGGCCATTACTTTGAGAAAAGCACGAAAGCTTGCCAGTTTTTTACCCCAACGGGAACTATATTCGAGCGTATTGCGAAGCTTGATCATCTGCGGTTGGAAGCCGATGGAGAATTGATGCACGAAGCTCTCATCGTTGGCGGTCGAGATATCGACTGCCTCAATCTGACCGTTTGCGAGGCTCTCCAGAGCAGCATTGAGTTCCAACGGGATTTTTAAAGCCCTTGCGAAGAGATTCATGGTGCCCGCTGGCAGGACTGCGAGTGGCACCTTCGCCTTCCAGGCGATATCCGCTGCTGCAGAAATCGTGCCATCACCACCACCTGCCATAAGCACATGTTCGCCAGCCTCTGCCGCCACATTCTTGAGTGCTCTTACAACATTTTTACCCGCCACCACTTCGCTTTGAAAGCTGTGGCCGTGCTTCTCAAAAATGTTCTTTGCAGTCTGTGTAAACAGATCCATGTCCATGCTGCGGAATGTGCCGCCCTCGCGATTGAAAACGGCGTGAACCTTCATTGCCGACCCCTGGATTGAATTGAACTTGATTGAAAACCGTTTGATTATACGAATTGATGCAATGGATCAGCGATGATTTGGTTCCCCAGTTTTTCCCATATGCGGACTTTGAAAACCCAATTTCAACAATGCGTGTTTTATCTCTGGGGCGCTCATGAACAGGTACCAAAGCAGACCGCTGCGGTAATTTTCTATCATCGCGACAATCGGTCCCTGATCGATTGCCAGATATGTCCGAGCGTACCAGTTGCTCGCTGGTGAAAACGCATCGATGAAGCCGAACCGGCCCATCATCTTTCCTTTGGGCATGGCGAGAAAATGGCGAAGTGCTTGTAGGGATTCGGCGGGAGTATAAGGCATGCTACTTAAAGCCGCTGTTGGTGTAATCACTCCGAAATCGGATGTAGGCGAACTGACCAGATAGCCTTTGGGTCCGTGACTTGACGTGAGCCCCCAGCAATTGGCTCCATAACCCGTATAGCCATGTGGATTATGGACACTATGCAAATAATTAATCCGGCTATGGTTGTGATTCTGTTCCCAATAATCCGCATAGCGATCGGAGAGGCCTCGGGGGTCCAATCCGCAAAATGAATAATGCGCAAAGAATAGAGGACCACCATAATCGGCTCCCAGCGGCAGCTTTATGCCGTAATAATCACGTCCATTAAGAAAGGCTCCATTGCGCGCAAATCCGCTATGATAAGTGTCAGCTTCAATACCATATTGTTCGGAGCCAGCGGCCAGAACATAGGTGACTAGCGCCTCGTTCCATCCCTGAATTGGTACATTTCGAGCGAACCGATATTTTGGACTGTGATGCCAATAGAGAACGTTACTGCCGGGTTTTATGTGGCTGTTCCACTGCACATCCCTCCAGATGCGGTTAATGCGTTCCCGCATCGTCCGGTCTTCGGCTCTTGCGGAGCTGAAATACTGTCTGACACAAACCAGCCCTTGAATGAGAAATGATGTCTCAACCAGATCGCTTCCGTCATCCAGCTTTGAGAAGGGGACAGTAGAACCATCAGCGCCATTGATGAAATGGGGGAAAACACCCTGATATCTTTTTGTACATTCCAATGCCGACAGCATGATATCTATCCGCTCGCGGGCTTGCCGGTGTGAAATCCAGTTGCGTTCCACGGCAACCAAAATCGCCATGAATGCGAAACCTGATCCACCAATGGCTACAAGATCATTGACGGGATCGGCGGTTCGGCCTGACCTGTCTCGTGCCAATCCGCTTTTCGGATGTGCACCTTCCCAAAAATAGGCGAAGCTTGCGCGCTGTGCGTGTTCGAGCAGAACGTCATCATCGACTTGGGTGGCTTCTGAATCCGTCCGGTCATATCTTAGATGCATGAAGACGAAAGTTCCCGTTGCGAGCGGCGTGGCTGGATAACCGTTTTCTGATCTTGATAGCATGTAATATGGATGATCTAGTCCAGAAAAAGTTCAGCGATCAATGAGCGGTAAAAACAACATCATGCCCAAAGAGTTTATTTTCGAACCTGCCCCCCAGCCGGGACTGGAGATTTCCGGCACAGACAAGCTTTTCCCTGTTCACCGGATATATTGCGTTGGACGCAATTATGCCGATCACGCAATCGAAATGGGTCATGATCCAAATCGCGAACCGCCTTTTTTCTTTCAGAAGAATTCCGATTCACTTGTAAAGCAAGGTGAGAATTTTCCTTATCCACCGGCCACAGATGATGTTCATTTTGAAATGGAACTGGTGATAGCAATCGGGAAGGGCGGAATAAATATTGCTGCGGATGCAGCGCTTGATCACGTATTTGGCTACGGGGTGGGGCTGGATATGACGCGACGTGATCTGCAAGGAGAAGCGAAAAAACTTGGCCGCCCTTGGGAGGTTGGTAAAGCGTTTGAATCATCTGCACCATGTTCACCGATAGTACCAGCTTCAATAATTGGTCATCCCGCACAAGGGGCAATATGGCTGAAGGTAAACGGGGTTGAGCGTCAGCGTGGCGATCTTGATCAGATGATCTGGAAGGTACCCGAAACCATCGCCTATCTCTCGACGCTGTTCAATTTGAAAGCAGGAGATCTCATCTTTACTGGAACACCGGCGGGAGTTGGAGCAATACATCGCGGGGATAAAATGACTGGTGGCGTAGATGGCGTTGCAGAAATTGAAGTGAGCGTTGTTTAATGCGATCTAAGTTTTGCCGACAAAGATGATTGTTTTTGGCGTAAACAACCGATTGTTCGCAAATATTATTTTCGGTCATTCTGCCAGATACCATTGTAGAAAAGCGTTTAAAATCGAAGGGTAAACAAGTATTCGTCGACTAACTAAATATATTGGTGTGTTTTAGTAGAAATTCGTGTGTTGTCTTTGAAAATAAATGCTTTATTTAATGAGTGAATCCACCATAAACTGCTCGAAAGTTGACGCTTTATGAACTACCAAATATTATTCGGTTCATACCCTATTCCACGTTTTGCCGGGATAGCCAGCCACAATTTTGTTGTGCTGTGCGACGAAACCGGAAGACCGCTTTTCGAGATAAATGGTGGTGCCTCCAATGCAGACGGCAGTTTTAACTATTGTGCCATCCGTGGACCGCTGACAGCCGTTGTTACGGACTACGCGCACCGCGATCTGCAATACTATCCAGAGTTTTACGTACGACCCACATCCCTGACCTGTCTGCTTTTAGAAGGCAATTACAGCTCGATGGCGGCTCGCTGGCGCGCTGCGGTGGATCTGGCGGAGCGCATCCGCCAGTCCGGCCTTCGCTATTCCTTTTTGCTCCAGAACAGCAATTCTGTAGCAAGTGCAGTAACAGAGGCGATGAAACTGACACCGCCATCGGCAGCCGTAGGCAGGGTCAAGGCCCCTGGAAGCTATCGGCGGCTTACACTTGATGCGGCATAAAGCTGAGTTTCAGTTCGAAGCGAGTTCCATGCTTAAACAGTCAAGAAGTGTTTTACTTATTTGGCGATGAGCGTTGCTGTCGAGAAGTCGCGCATCACCTCAGCTGCGAGCAGTGCGTCACTTGGTGAAATCGTCTCGCCCGTCAGAATGTTCTCAAAAACTGCGGATCTCATTTCCGGCAGATGGATGGTGGTGTCACCCCAAGCCGGAAGGGGCATGAATGGCTCGTGAAATTTCGAGACGGCCTCGAACGGCAAGCGGGGTACAGCGACAATACACGAGTTAGATTCATTGCGGCGCAGGAAGGCCAGAAGATGATCTGAATTGATGCCGCTGACCTGTAGCGGAATGTAGTCTCCCTGCAAAAACAATTCGGGATAGCGCTGTCTTAGTCGAAGGTGCATCGTGATGACGCGTTGTTTCAAGGCACCCGAATGCCAATCCGCTAACAAGTTAACGAATGGAGATTGCTCGGCGTAGTTCAGTTGTG
Organism: Phyllobacterium sp. K27; assembly: GCF_054796155.1. Lineage (NCBI taxonomy): Bacteria > Pseudomonadati > Pseudomonadota > Alphaproteobacteria > Hyphomicrobiales > Phyllobacteriaceae > Phyllobacterium > Phyllobacterium sp. K27. The sequence continues at coordinate 1,935,866 of NZ_CM139240.1, forward strand.
TGCTTAGTTTTTCAAAGCCGATATCGTCAGGCGCGCCCGTTTGTGAAAGCGAGAAATCCCAAGTCTCAGAACCAGTTTGTATGACGGGAATGCCGGGTGTCGTCATTTTAAGAACGGTTTGTGAGAGGCTATTGACCGCTCCTGTAACCCAATAGGGCTTCATCCGATCTGCAAATTCCATCAGAAATGCGCGATCGAGGAAAATGCCGCTGATATAGTCAGCGATTGCCATTTCATAGGGCCGGTTAACTTCGGTCCAAAAGGCATCCTTCCTCATTTCCCGTATGGCTCTGATCACAAAGCCAGTTAGTTCCTCCTGAACAGCTGAAAGTGACTTTTGATCATCGAGATGAAGTTGCGGAGGCCAGATTGCAGCCATGGTCTGATAAATGAGCCACTCGGTTTCTGGGTGTGGAACCAGGGCACCTTCAATCATCTTGACGTTTTCAGCAAAACGTATTCGCCAATCAGAAACGCATTGTATCCAGATAGCTGGTGCTTCGGTGAGCGCCAGAAGGCGCATGCGAGCATCTTCGCCAAATTTCGTCGCATAAGAAAAGCTGGTTGCATTCATGCCCAAAGGCATTGTTTGAGCTTTTTGAGTCATGTGTGCATGAAATGCCTCAACCGGCTGTTTTGCATCTGCGGAGAAGACTGTGATTTCGTCAAGCGAAATCGGACCGCGGTCGTAGCGATAGGATTCTTCTATCGCTTGAGCCATCACTGCGGCCGACAGTTGCTGATAGCGAGTGTCAAACTCATTATATATTCTTGGTGGCAAGTCCGATCTTTTTATGCCTGCTGTTTCCAGAATGACAGTGTAGTGGTCATGGCGATCGTTCGAGTAAGTTCGAAACACTGGTAATTCCGTGATGGTTTCGGAAACTACGCGCCTTATTTCAAGTTCATCAATGTCTTCGGATGCAAATGGTAGGAGAAGATTCCCCAATGCATTCAATTCTGGCGCGAACTTCTTATGCAGAATGGCGTACTTCGCCCCGCGATAGTGGTTCTCCTGAGATCGTTCTACCCCAGCCATAGTCGCATGGGCATGTTCTAGAGTTGGTCGCTGTGCGTGGTCGATCAAAACATTCGCAGTGACGGCAATAAACTCATAGCCAGCCGTTCCATCCACACTCCACTCCCCTGACTGGATTTCTCCATTCAAGAAAATCTTGTCGGTAACGATATAAGCGTCGCTACCGACAGCGTGACGCAGTTGCTTCAAATATCCAGCAGGATTTGCAAGGCCATCTATTTGATTTACACGAAATCCACGCACTGCACCTAATTTGATTAGTTCCAGCGCGGTTTTATGAAAGTCGTTGAAAACATCAGGATTCTCCACATTCGCCCCAACGGAATAAAGCGAGTCATATGAGTGTCGGTAAGGCAGGTATTTGCGGGCGTTGGCGACGGTCGTCAGAATCCAGTGCTGCTCTGCTAGAATTTTCTTTAGCGATGTGATGTCAGTGGATAGCCTGTTGAGGTGGTCAGCGAGACCGAGACGATTGGAGACGCTGCTCTGCCCGTAGATTATGCGCAAGTTTTCATGGAATTGGTCGGGATAAAGTGGCTGAGCATCAGATGCTGCTTCACGAAACTGCTCAGCCAACTCACTATCAAGTCCCTTTAAAACGTTCGTGTAAGATGACGGCGACAATGGATATAGATTATCAGAGTGAGATAGTCCAAGCGTGTTGGCTGTGGTGTCAAATACCAAGCTGATTGACTCATTCTCGATTTCTTCGGCGAGCGGTCGCTCCAGCACCGGCAGGCTGAGCTGGCTGCGCCAGTCAACATCAAAGTATTTGGCGTATTTGGCGTCCTTGCCCCACTCGAGAAGCGAACTCCACCAGGCATTTTCGTGGGAAGCTGGAATTTGGTTGGGATTGATGTCGATCAAAAGGCTCATACCCGCTTTTTCCAATGACTGGATGAGCCTGGCAAATCCCTGTTCGCCGCCTGATTTCCGGTCCAGCATAGTCGGATCAAATGATCGACGTCCATTGCCCGCATCATTTGTATCAAAGACCGATGAAACGCTGACGCAATCTATCCCCAATCGTTTCAGATACGGCACCCTTGACGCCAGGTGATTGAAATTGACACCGTTTTTCAAAAGCAGGCGATAGGCTGATGTCGGCACCTTATTCCGGTTTGGCATTCTGATTCACTTCTCCTGATCGTGCTTGGTTAAGTTGTCAGGTGGATAGGTGAGTGTTTGGTGAACTGATGTATAAGCTGTGGCCGTTCAGTTTTGCCAAGAAGTGCATCGAGATATTCGCGCTGCCACCATTGCGCGTCGTGTTCTGTGACACGCTTTAAAAGCTTGCGGTGACGCAATTGTCTTTCGGGCAGTGGCATGGTCGCTGCCTTTTGAATAGCCTGTGCTACATCGTTGATATCGTAAGGATTTACAATCAGAGCCTCGCTCAGTTCTTCGGCAGCCCCAGCAAATTTGGATAATATCAGTATTCCGGGATCTGCGTCATCCTGTGCAGCAACATATTCTTTTGCAACGAGGTTCATTCCATCACGCAGGGGCGTAATGAGACCTATCAAACTCGATTTAAACAAAGGGGCCAGTTTGGAACGTGCGATGCTGCGATTGATATATTGTATAGGCGCCCAGTTGAAATCGGCAAACTTGCCGTTGACTGCACCGGCAAGCTGTTCGAGTTCCGATTTTATATCACCGTAAGCTGTTACGTCTTCACGTGAAGGAGAAGCAATTTGCAGATATTCGGCATGACCCTGGTACTCAGGATATAGGTCAAGAAACTTACGGAATGCTTTTATGCGATGTGGCAAGCCTTTCGAGTAATCGAGACGATCAGCAGATATGATCTGAAAGCGCTTCAACATCTTACGGCGCATGCGTTCCAGTTCTACAGTGTCATCTGGCTTGCCAGACGTCTGGGCAAATTGCTTCACGTCGATTCCGATCGGAAAATGCCCGATGTGAATTGTCCGGTCTCTGACCCGCACCAGCTCTGGTGAAATGATATCCGCGTCGGAATGTTCTTTCAGATAACGATGGAAATTCTGGACGTCATTTACCGTCTGAAATCCGATGAGATCATATTGGAGTAAGCAGGAGCGCAGCCATTCATGTCTTGGAACGGCCGAAAATACATCGACAGAAGGGAAGGGGATGTGCAGGAAAAAACCAATTTTATTCTGGCATCCATTCTGGCGTAATTTTGCCGCCATGGGGATCATATGATAATCGTGAATCCAGATCACATCCTCTGGTTTAAGCTGGGGAGCGAGTGTGGCTGCAAAACGTTCATTGACGGAAGCGTAGCAATCGGCAAATTCGGTCCGGTAATCCATCAAGTCCAGCCGGTAATGAAATGCGGGCCAAAGCACTTTGTTTGAAAATCCGAGATAATATTTCTCGTGTTCGTCTGGAGTGAGAGATGTCGTCAGCGTGACGACGTTGCCGTGACTTTCACTTTTTATCGATGAAATATCTTCAGATATGCGCCCATCCCATCCCATCCAGAGGCCGCCTTGACTTTTTAATGCATCGACAATTCCAACTGTTAATCCGCCTGCTTGTGATTTCTTAGTGAGGTTTGCCGTTCGGTTTGAAACAACAACCAACCGTCCCATAGATAAGTCCCTTGCATTCGTGTTAATTAAACCCAATCCTCTCAGGGGCAGATGGTTCCCCTTTTTTTTGATTTCGTAATGAACCAATCGTCTTCCGCTGAGTTTAAACAATAAATGTCAGCTCAATCAACACGGCGAAAATTTTTAGTATGAAATCCGATATGACGGGAGTACTTCCAAACAATCTCCATAACTGGGCATTGTTTTTGGACATCGACGGAACATTGGTCGACCTTGCCTCGACACCTACGGGTATCAGCATACCAGAGGAGTTGCCGGGCCAATTGCTGTCACTTTTCACGCAGTTGGATGGTGCAATGGCTCTTGTAACTGGGCGTTCAATCGAATCCGTCGACGCCATGTTTGCTCCGTTTCAGTTTCCTGTTGCGGGGATGCATGGTTCGGAAGTCAGGGATGGCTCGGGAAATCTCGGTAGGAAGCTCATTGATCGCTTGGCGCTCGATCAAGCCCGACAGGAGCTTGAAAAACTGACTTCGCGTTGGCCGCAAACCATTATCGAAGACAAGGGCTTGGCCATAGCCATGCACTATCGTTTGGTACCCGAGGCTGAGAGGGCAGTACAGGCTACGATGTCTGAGGTCCATTCCAAACTTGGAGATGGCTGGAAACTTCAAAGTGGGAAAATGGTTGTTGAATTGCTTCCGTCTGGAACGGATAAAGGGTCTGCTGTAGCAGACTTTATGGCAATGGCTCCCTTTAAGGGTAGAAAGCCCTTGGCTATTGGCGATGATCTGACGGATGAGACAATGTTCCGTTTTGTTAATGGGGCAAGCGGTTGTTCCGTCAGAGTGGGCGAGCCACTGTTTCAAAGCGATGCGCAATACAAAGTCCATTCTGCTCATGACGTGAGAAGATGGATCGCGGCCGTGGTTGCCGTCTCCAACCAGATGGCTTGAATCACCAGTAAGTTTCGGTTTTGAGCTCAATTGGCAACGACGCGCCAGATCGTATTTCCCACATCATCTGCAACAAGGAGTGCGCCATCCTTGGCGATTGCAACACCAACAGGTCGGCCAAATGCTTCATCATTGTCGCTTATGAAGCCGGTAAGAATATCCTTTGGGGCGCCATTGGGTTTGCCGTCGGCGAAAGGCACATAGATCACTTTGTAGCCACTCCTCGGTTTACGATTCCACGATCCGTGTTGGCCGATAAATGCGCCATTTTGATATTCTGGCCCCAGAAGCGAAGAGGTATTGAATGTGAGTCCGAGTGACGCAGTGTGCGCACCAAGCGCATAGTCCGGTTTGATCGCCTTTGCCACCAGTTCAGGATTTTGCGGCTTTACTCTCATGTCAACATTTTGCCCGTAGTAGCTGTAAGGCCAACCGTAAAACCCACCTTCTTTAACGGAGGTCATGTAGTCTGGAACGAGATCGCTGCCGATTTCGTCACGTTCATTGACCGCTACCCAAAGCTCACCGCTCTCAGGATTCCAGGAAATACCATTGGGATTTCGTAGTCCGGACGCAAATACACGTTGTTGGCCAGTTTCAAGATCAATTTCGAGAACGCTCGCCCGGTTTTTCTCAGCATCCATGCCGTTTTCGCCGACATTGCTATTGGATCCAACCGTTGCATACAGCTTTCTGCCATCAGCGCTCGCAGTCACATCCTTGGTCCAATGATGATTAATTGGTCCACCCGGTAAATCGGCAACCTTTTCCGGTGTGGCAGTGGACTGAGTGTCGCCATCCATATAGGGCACTGAAACGATACTGTCGGTATTTGCTATATAAAGTTTACCATTTGCCAGTGTCATTCCGAAGGGAGAGCGCAAATCTTGCAGGAATGTCTCGCGCACCTCCGCGACGCCATCATTATCTGCGTCGCGTAGCAATATGATTCTGTCTGCGCTTTTAACCTTTGCGCCGGCCTGGCTCTTCATCAAATCCTCTAACCATGTTCGAACGCTGAAACCTTGATCCTTCTTTTCGGGCGCATTGCTTTCGGCAACAAGAACATCGCCGTTGGGCAGAGCACGGATCATGCGTGGATGATCAAGGTCTTTAGCAAGTGCATTGACTTTCAAGCCTGGCGCTGCCTTTGGCGTGACACCTTCCGGCCATTCGCTAGCTTTGGCAACGTTGACCGTGGGGATGGGTTTGGGATTGGGGGCAGGAAGGACGGGATTGGGACCATAACCTTGTTCGATTGCAACAGTTGCCGATTCTTGTGAATAGAAATAGACGCCCCCGACGCCAAGTACGGCGAGCACGGCGAGTACCAATACGGCGTTAGCAAGAGTTTTCATCGATTAATCCCTCAATGGCCAACCACACAATGCCTATGCACGAGGAATAATGCTTATGAAGGAGGAGCGTTCCATACTGGGTCCTTCCGTTGGAAAGTGACTGGAGGCGGAACCTCATCCGCTATGTCGACGTTGAATTTCAGACAGGAGGAACAGATGGCTGAAACAACGTTGCTTACAGATCATCAGGCTATTCGCGATTGGGCTGGTGCTCGTTCGGGGGTGCCTGCCATACGTGACGCAGCTGATCTCATCGGCGTCACAGAACCAATATTGATGATAAAGTTCGGACAAGAGGTATATAAGGATAATGATGAGACTGGCTCCGATCGCCCGGACGAATTGGGAAGTTCCCGGCTTGTGGAATGGGATGAATGGTTTGACCTCTTTGACAGAAAACAATTGGCGCTTGTGGTTTCAACTGAAATAGAAGGCCAACGCGATGAATTTCATGAGCTTGTACGCAAATAAACCGGCTGGAATTTTACATGTAAAAACAAATCGTGCAGTGGGTTGATCCCTGCGGGTTCGGACTGTAAATAGAAGCATTGGATTTTGGATCGTCTGACTTTGTTTTACGCTTTCTAGCGCTTCGACAAGCTCCTTCTTCAAAACTCGATTAATAGGAGGCGCCTGTTAATAGGTGCCAGTTGTTGCTGCTAGACGGAGGTCCATCATGGCCACAGGCACAGTTAAATGGTTCGATTCAACAAAAGGTTTTGGTTTTATTCAGCCGGATGATGGCGGGACAGATGCGTTTGTTCACATCTCCGCAGTTGAACGCGCTGGAATGCGCAACATCGTTGAGGGTCAAAAGATCAGCTACGAACTCGTTCGCGACAAGAAGTCCGGCAAAATGTCGGCGGATCAACTCGCAGCCGTATAATAACCGGCCACGGTGTTCGCTTCCAGCGCATTCCGTGGTAGGATAAAATGGAAGGGCTGGGCTTGATGTCCAGCCTTTTTCATCGCCCGGCAATTGAAAAGCCAATTGCTTGCAACGACAGGACCGCTTTCTATTGAAAAATCTTAAAGAATTGAACGAACGTCGCGCCGCGGCGATAGAGGCAAAAAAGCTTCTGCTGAAGAAATTTGAGTCAGCACCAAAAGCTGATGATCCTGAAATGATTGCCAAACGAGCAGAACGGGAAGCCATCATTGCTGCGCGCGAAGCCAGAAAAGCTGAGCGTGACCGGTTGGCAAAGCTTGAAGAAGAGCGCAAAGCCGCTGAAGCCCATGCTCTTGCAGAAGCTGCTGCTGCTGAAGCCGAAGCACTCGCTGCCGAAGCAAAAAACCGCATTGCGAGAGTTGTTCTGGACGAAGCCGAACGTAAGGCGGAACGTGACCGCCGTTATGCTGCTCGCAAAGCCAAGCAGCGCTGATCACCTACCGATCTTCCAGTTTTATCGTACCCTGCAGTTTTTGACTGTGGGGTATTTTGGGTTGTAACCCGCCAAATATAACGCTGGCCATTCTTTGCCCATCGATATATTCATAGGAATATGACGGTGGCAAAGAGAGCTTCAATGAGCGTTCAATATCGTGACTGGACTAGATATTTTGCAACTGTGCTAACAGTTTTTTCGTTGGTGACATCCCTCCAAATCGACCAAGCCCAAGCAGCTGAGAAGGTTACGGTTTTTGCCGCTGCAAGCCTTAAAAATGCACTCGATGAGGTCACCGCAGCGTGGAGTGCCGAAACCGGTAGGGAAGTAACTACATCTTATGCTGCCAGCTCGGCATTGGCCAAGCAAATCGAGTCAGGCGCTCCTGCAGATATTATCATTTCAGCAGATCTGGATTGGATGGATTATCTTGCGGCAAAGAAACTTATCAATGAAGCCACACGAACAAGCCTTCTTGGCAACAGTATCGTTCTCATAACATCCACAGACAAAGCCGAGCACTTCGAGATAGAAAAGGGTTTTGATCTGGCCAGGCTTCTTGGCGATGGCCGTTTAGCCATGGGCGCAGTTGATTCGGTTCCAGCGGGTAGGTATGGCAAGGCTGCGCTGGAAACATTAGGCATATGGGCCTCTGTCGAAAGTAAGATCGCTGGTACAGAGAATGTTCGTGCTGCATTGCTACTGGTTTCACGCGGTGAGGCACCATATGGCATTGTCTACAGGACCGATGCCATGGCCGATAAAGAAGTGGTAATTGTCGGAACCTTCCCGGAAGAAAGTCATAAGCCAATCGTTTACCCGATTGCGATGCTGGCTGACAGCAAGAGTGCTCATGCCATGTCGCTGCTCGATTATGTGAAATCACACAAAGCTGTACCCATGTTCGAAAAACATGGTTTTACAGTTCTTAATTAACGACTGGCTTAGGCCAAGACCTGCAGCAAACGAATAGAGCGAGCTTTCGATTTGGATTGGTTCTCGTTAAGCACGGAAGAGTGGGCAGCCGTTCATCTCAGTTTGCGTATTGCAACTGTAGCGATGATTGTCAGTCTGCCCTTTGGCATTGCAGTGAGCCTTTTGTTGGCCAGAGGGCGGTTTTGGGGGAAGTCACTTTTAAATGGCCTGGTACATCTCCCATTGATCTTACCCCCCGTTGTTACCGGCTTCATCCTGCTCGTTCTTTTTGGAAGGCGGGGACCAATAGGCGCATTCCTTGCCGAGAATCTTGGGATTGTTTTGTCATTTCGATGGACTGGTGCTGCCTTGGCTTGTGCCGTGATGGGGTTCCCGTTGATGGTACGCAGCATTCGCCTTTCAGTTGAAGCAGTAGACAGGGGATTGGAGGATGCTGCCTCCACCTTGGGCGCAAGTCCGGTCTGGGTCTTTGTTACGGTGACTTTGCCTCTCATCTTACCAGGCATTATTGCCGGGATGATCCTTTCCTTTGCAAAAGCAATGGGGGAGTTTGGAGCAACGATCACCTTTGTTTCCAATATTCCGGGTGAAACGCAAACTTTATCAGCCGCCATTTATACCTTTACGCAAGTGCCGGGTGGGGATGCGGGTGCCTTCAGACTAACCATAATCTCTGTAATCATTTCCATGGCCGCTCTGATGGCTTCAGAGTTCATGAGCTATCTTCTCGGTCGCAAAGCGGCGGCAGCATGAAGCTGGTATTCAAGGCACAACGCAAGTTAGGCGCATTCCAATTGGATGCGGCATTCACATCCGACGGCGGCGTCACTGCACTGTTTGGCGCGTCGGGCTCGGGTAAGACCTCTGTCATTCGCATGTTAACGGGGTTGGGCCATCCTGATCAGGGGCGTATCGTCTTCGATGGCGACGTTGTAGTTGATACAGAGCAAAAAATATCTGTTCCAAAGCATAAACGCCGTTTTGGCGTTGTTTTTCAAGATAACCGGTTATTTCCTCATTTGTCTGTCCGTCAGAATCTTAACTACGGTCGATGGTTTGTTTCAAAACCCAAGTGTGAGAACAATTTTGATTCCATCGTTAATTTACTGGGATTAAACTTGTTACTCGACCGGCGGCCAACAAATCTGTCTGGTGGTGAAAAACAGCGTGTTGCCATTGGCCGTGCCTTGCTTTCGTCACCACGATTGCTTTTGATGGATGAGCCGCTTGCAGCGTTGGACGAGATGCGGAAAGCGGAGATATTGCCCTATCTTGAGGCGCTTCGTGACCAAATGAATATCCCGATCATTTATGTCAGTCATTCGGTGGCAGAAGTGGTGCGGCTGGCCGATAAGGTCATCGTTATGGACAATGGCAAGGTTACGATGGCTGGTGCTGTAGCTGATGTGCTGAATCATCCTTCAATTTCTTCGATGCAAGACCGGAAAGAAGCGGGAACCTTCATTGAGGGAAAGGTCATTCAGTACGATGGAAAGCATAGGCTAACCACTATCGAGTTCAATTCCTCCCGATTTTATGTTTCCGGACCCGAGGTTACAGTTGGGCAGACCGTGCGCATGTATGTTCTGGCTAGGGATGTCATGCTTGCTACAGTTTATCCGCAGGGTGTGAGCGCTCTCAATATTTTGAAGGGAAAGATCGTCGCAATCATTTCCAATATCGAAGGCACAGTCGACGTGCATATTGATTGTAAAGGAACAGCGCTGCTTTCCCGAATTACATCGTTTTCGTGTGATCGCCTTTCGCTCACGGAGGGAATGACCGCTTATGCCATTATAAAAACGGTGGCTCTCGAACCGCGATAAGCTTTTCCAAGGCGCGGGTGATGCGCTTATACTCAGATTTTTCGATCGGTAGTATTGGGCGCGGCGGATTGGAATGCGTCAATCCCAATATATCGGCGGCGGCATACATCACGCGAATGCTTGTCAGCTTCTTAAACAAATCCCACAGAGGTTGTAAAAGGTCATTTATGCGTTTGACTTCGTTATGATTTCCCGCTTGAGCGGCTCGCGTCAATGCCAGGCATGGAACAGGTAGCAAACCACCGGCAACGCTGTACCAGGCGTCACCACCAGCCAGTAAAGCATCGGCTGCATTCCAATCACCACTGAATCCGACTGCAAATTCGGAAGGTAATGCGTTGCGGAGCGGTTTGATTATCGCGGGCATATCCGCAGCGGGAGCAGCAGGGTTTTTCAGGGCGACAACATTCTCAATTCTTGACAGTCTCTCAATCAGCGAAACTTCAAAGCGAAAATGGGTTGTCGTTGGATTGTTGTAGATGCATAGAGGAAGGCGAGTCGCACCAGCTATCGAAGCGTAATGCTGAAAGACCTCTTCGTCATTTAGGGGAGTATACGAGACGGGCGCAAGAAGCAGTCCTGAGGCACCTGACTCCTCAGCATCTTTTGCAAGATGTTCCGCTTCATCGGTGCGCATGGCACCAACCCCGACGATGATCGGTACATCAGAGCCGGCGGCTTGTTTGGCAATCTCAACTGCACGTCGTCTTTCTGTCCGGCTAAGATACATATATGTGCCGGTGCTACCCAACAGACCGATTGAATCCACGCGGGCATTTGCAAGACGATCGATTATTCTTGAAAGCCCACCTTCGTCCACATGGCCCTTTTGATCACAGGGAGTAATGGGGAAGGCTGACAAACCGCAAAAGATCGGTGATTTCATGGTCTATCCTGATGCTATAGGTCAAGGTGAGGGGTATTTAGCTTTCGTCACTGGCGCTGAAAGATGTGCCAGGGCGATAGAGCAATATTTCGCGGACTTCATAAACGGCAGTCGGATTAGCGCGGCGCAGGTCGCGCGCGGTGACCACAGCGGCATCCAGTGATGGGCAATCGACAACATACAAGCCAAGCAATTGCTCTTTCGTCTCGGCAAATGGCCCATCAATAATCATGCCAGCATCCTTGCCGCGCAAGGTTACAGCGCGGCCAGTAGGGCCAAGTCGCGCGGCAGGTCCGAGCGTTTTTTCACGGATAAGACGCTGATTGACCTCTAGTAACTCGGTCATCAGTGCGTCGTCCTCCTCGCTCGTCCACGACGAGACGATTTCTTCTTCGTGATAGGCCAGAATTGCGTAGAACATGGAATGTGCCTCTCCCTGGAACATGATGCCCGATTATTCTAGTCAAATTAGGTTGCACTGTAACCCGCTTAGAGTGGGAAGCTTGGAGACGAAAAATGGGCTTCCTGATGAAAGCCCATTTTTTTGAAGTAGCTGTCAAAAGTAGCAGACTATGACCCGTTTCTGTTGAAAACATTTAATAATTTGGAGTCGTCGGCAATATGAGTGACCCAGAAGACATGTTGGTTTGTCCCAGAATACTAAATTATCTGGCTTCAAAACAAAAAAAGCCCCGGAATTCCGGGGCCAAAACGTAGATCAACTTGAGGCTTTAAATGGTGATTTGCGTCCGCTCGTAGAACGAAGCTTGAATCTTCTCTGGATCGAACGCCGGAAAGATGCCCGCTTGTCTCAATCGTTTTTTTATTCGACGGGGGTGTTCATCCCGCTCAATCGCAAGATTGCTGAGAGAAACGAAAGTTGCTTTGAAAGCCTCTAGATCAACAGGATTAACGAACGTCTGCAAACAACGTTTTGTTCGATTTTGGGCAAGCTGCGTTGGAATCGCGCCAAAGTTTAGTAGTCCACTAACGACTCTTGTGGAGGTGCGCAATTCTTTCATGACTTCCCTGAATGACAATCCGCCATGGTCCTCAAGTTGGGTTTTTTTGACAAGTTCGGAAATGTTCACATGTACCGCCATGAAGCCGCGCTCTTCCGGATCAAGAGCAACATCCAGGAGTTCGCCCCTGATAATCAAGTTGATGAGTTCGCTGGTCTTACACTTGGCGCGCCTACGAGCATCGGGAATCGAGCAGGTCTTACCCGCAACCGGCTCGCCAGAGCTTAATCGTGAGATCGCGCGTAAAAATCGATCGAGTTCGCTGACGCTGAACTTCAAATCCATCGATCCTCCAGTTGTGGCTTCGAGAAATGGTCGAACGAACCCCTCTTGGACTAGAATTCTCCACTGAACTCGTGGAGCATTCACATATGCCCGTGCGTCCAAAGAACCGAGGGTTTGCTGACTTGCCGCCATAAAGGTTTCAACTTTTGAGGCATCCATGAGAATTCGACTGTAAGGCAGTTCAATTGCAGACGGTTCGGTTAAACCGGCTCCAATAAGGAGCTTTCGAAGCCGTTGTGGATGGACGTCGTATTTAAGAGAAGCGGTTCTGACCGAATGCCATCGACGAGGGGTCGTAATTGGACCGAAGATTTCATCGCCCGGACCGAAGGGTAACGTTGCTACAGCGTGCGAGCGGACCAAGTCGCGGACCGGATCGTAGGCGACATCGTCATTTTCATGTGCCAGCCATTCATAAAAGCGACCGTAAAGCGCGGTACCGCCCATATCACAGGCCCGCGCGAAAAAGCGGTCGTGAAAAGAGCTAAGACAATCTCTGATTGCGTCTTCACCATCCGACATCACTTGGTAACCTGTTTCGGCGCATGTCCACCACTGTGATTCCGTAACGCTATTGGTAGCCATCCCGATGCCAAGATGTACGATCGCCCCCAACATTTCACATGATCTGCCTGCGGCGTATAATGGGAGCTGATCCAAAAAAGCCACCGACGTCCCCTCATTGTTCAATCGGGCTGTAATATACCTCTCGAAATTTGATGTTCTCCTCTTCTGTGACCCGGCAAGGATGGCTCTGAAGTCTAATTTGTTATTCCTGATCCATACCGAGAAATCTTGGACGACCCTTTGATTCGCGGGATTGACCTCCGTGACTAGCTCGACATGATGGATCGGGCACGTGCGGATAAAAGAGACCGACCAATTCCGCCGACCGTACATTCGGGCTTCAGGTAGGCGGTCTGTGCGTTCGCTGTCACTGATCAGGCACGCAGGGCAGTATCTGAAGCGAGTGCGGCACAGGAACTGTTTTCTCAATTTTTCACCGTTGATCAGGTACAGGCCATCGTGCTTAATTGAGGCGGCTTTACCGAGCGCAAGCACATCGACACCACTGAGAGTTTCCAACTGCTTGATGGATTCTGCTGTCCCATCAACGACCTCTTGGAATCGCAGTCCCATATGTAGGCAAAATTCCCTAGCGTTCGATGCGCCATTAGCTGAAGCGAGTTGTGAGCAAAAGCTTGCAAGCGATTGATCTTCTAGCAATGGCAATGTGATTCCTAACCTGCTCATGGGCGCTCTCCATAGCGCAGGCCCATAGCTCCACCGACGGATTGTTCGTTAGCTGTTTGGATAGGCATGACTGCAAGTCCCGCGTCGAGATCTGCCCAATCCTTTCGGGTGAACAGATTTTCAGTTGGTGAACATCCAGAAATTGCCTGATAAGCCGTCTTAAAATGTTTCCCGCGAACCACGCCATCGTGCTCTGGATCGACAAGACACTCCCGTACCGCGGCCCTGATCATCTGAATGATCGACCCGAAACTGCCCCCACAAGAATGGACGAGGCGATCAAGGAATTCGTCTGTGACGAAATCGTCGAGTTCAAGCGATGCATGATCCTTGATGACGGTCTCCAGGATTGATTGGATAAGGCCTCGGTGACGTTCAGTATCGATTTTGTCGAGCCGGACGACCAGAGAACGCTCCTTGATCTGTTTGTCGCGTAAAATCAGATCTTCCAAAGGTGATACGCCGGACAAAATCAATCGAACGGGCCATTCCATCTGAACCAGGTTTTTGAAACCATCCGATACCTTTTGAACGACGTCCTTATCTTTGTTCATCACAGAGTGTTGCGCTTCGTCGATATGCACGAAGAGAACTTTGCGGACCATCAATTGATGCCGAAAGAGCTGCCATGCCTTTGCTTCAGTCACAGTGCCGGTAACGGGATACCCAAGCTCGTTTAATCCTTCGAGAGCAACCATTTTGGGTGTGCATGGTTGGGGTGCATTGTAGCGAAGTACGGGGCGGGTAACTGTTCCATAAGAATCGACGTATGACTGAAAGGCTTCTCTCAGCGCGAAGTTATGGTCCAGCAATCGGGATTTGCCCGCACCAGATTCACCAAGGATGATCAAGATGCGCTTCTTGTCCATCTCCGAGTTGTGGGTGGCGACGAGGCTTTCGCACAGGAGGTCAAGGCGTGCGTTTAAGATGGTGTCGCGCATCGTCTCGATATAACGAGCGTTGATTTCCGCCATCTTTTCGGCGCGTGCTACGGAAGCAGAGGACATGGTCGCTCTCACTCTGCGTGTAGCCTCGAAAATTGGGTCGTTTTGGGAATTACCGTACATGATTTGCTCCTTCCTTTTGTTAGAAATCTGTCCGAATGCGGATGATGCTGCCGAATTGATCGACGTCTTCATCTTCCACGTATCCGTCTTCATCTACAGCCGGATGGTGGGTGTCGACCTTTGAAGCGACAGCACGCTTTGCTTTCACTGCCGCCTTCTTCTTGGCGTTCGGCTTTGCGGGTTTCGGTTTGAAAACGGCGAGATCGACTCCGAAAAATTCCGAAAATTCGTTCGAGGGTGCCCATTCGCCGAGAGTATCGAAATCGACGTCGTCGCCTTTATCGCCCTCAACCACGGTGATATGGCGTGTCAGTCGTTGCTCGATTTTGCGAAAGTGCTCGTCGTTGAGAACGGGTGTAGCGAGTTCGGCTTCAGCCTGCGCGAGTGATGCCTGCTGCTCGAGCCATTTGAAAGTCCTGAATACAACCTGTTCGGAAACTTTCGTATTGGCTCGGTTGATGGCCCGGAGCTGTTCGGCAGCGGCGACCCACTTCCAGACACTCACTCCTTCCAATCCGCTTAGACGCGCCGGGACGTGATACCACCCCTCGCTTGACCAGACCGAAACTCCGGAAAGGTCAAAACGGTCAATCCTTACGAGAACGTTGCGGCTGTGAAATGTGCGGCGTAGTTCCTGGAGCTTTGGTGAATTGAAATAGATCCCGAGAAATGGAATGCCTTCTGACGTAATCTTGCGCTCGACATTCGTCCCGAAAATGTGGCGACGCAGGTCGCCGGTTGGTGGTGGGATAATTCCATGCTCAAACGACAGGCGCAGCCACGCATTTCGTGGAGTTTCACCACCGAGGGAATTGTGGGGTGTGTTGTGGTAGACATCGACGATCAACCTGATGAAGATCTTGTTGAGCGTATCCATGCAAAGACTGGCGTTGCCTTCGGAATCATAGTCCCCCTTGGCCAGAACCGAGCCGAACGTACGACCAGTGAAAAAGCTTAGACCAATCGTGTCCATCGTCTGAAAGAATCGTTCGACGGTTCCGCGAAGGTGCGCTTCCCCCGAGGGCGGCAGGAGGCCGCTGCCAGTGAGATCGTTCACGGTGACCTGGTAGGGAAGCGATGCGTAGGCAGGGCCTGAATCCGTGGCAACCGTTTCGACCTTGCCCTTCATGTCCCATGGCGTCTCGCACCCGGCTGCGATGGCATATCGGCTCTTATCACATACGGCCATCTCCAGCGCTGTGATGGACGACTCCGTAGACGGCTCTTTCCGGGTAATGCGGAAACCGAGAACGCACTTTGTGGCCACGTCGATTAACCCAGAGAACCAAAGCCGACTGCGCTCGACGGCCGCTTTTTCTTCCGAGGAGAGAGTACACCAGACATTTGCTTGAGCCAGCAGTGTCTGCAAATGCATATTCCACTCGTCGGCCTCGACACGCTCAAGAGGATAAGTGGCATTTACTCCGGTGGTGACCATGGCATATTTTGCGCGGGCAGCCTTGTCGCCATACCTGCCAGCATAGACGAAAAACGCCGGGAGCGAGTTGATGCGATTCTGGAAAGTTTTCAACGACGGCCATCGGAGAACCGGCTGGCCCGTCGCCGTGCGCTCGATGTTCTGGTCATTGATATGCGCGCGCATCATTTTGTAGAGAAACACCATCGTCGGTCTTTTTGTGCTCGCATATTGAACGGCAAAAGACTGCTGAATGCCGTATTCCTCTGGAGTAAACTCTTCCTGCTTACGCGAGCGGCCGAAATGGTCTCTGAGCGCGACCGCGTTGGAGTTGGCAAGTTCATAAATTTTCAACCACCGACGAAGTGTGCGGGCAGGCGGAACGTCGATCGAAACTGAAGTGGCCTTCCAGCGCGCCTTCTTTTCAAAACCCAGCTTCCGGTCGGCAAGAATTTCGCTGCAGATAGCCATGATGCGAGGCTCCATGCACTTGTCGGATCGACGAAGCGAATTGTCGTTGGCCTCGAGAGCAAGCCATCTGCGACAGAATTCCTGCTTCACGAGCACTTTCATTTGCTGGGTTTCCGAGAGTTCGCTCATTAATGCAGCGCCGCTGTGTCGGAGCTTGGATTCCGCAGGCGCGTACGCACCGCTGTGGACTTCCATCAATGACGGCTCGGCATTGAGCAACTCATGCACTTGGTCATTGCTAAAAGTTTGCGGGATTGCCGGCCCTTCTTTCCGGACGAAAACGTGAATCCGGCCATCGGAACTCGCGACGCCGTGTTCGACGCCATCAATGACGACTTTGTCGAAAGCCTCGAAGCGATAGGACGGAATGATTTGACGTGTTCCGAGATAAGTATTGACTTCTGGCATTGTTTTTTCCTTTCCTTCAGTTGCGGGTCACGGCTAGGAGGCTCGTGTCTTGAATGCGTTCGTCTCGGTTGATGGGTGTTAGGTACCCTTCGTAGATCAGGCAAAACATGGCGTTGCGGCCGTATGCAGGAACTTCAAAGTCGGAAATCAGGTCCGCCATGCTGACTGCTCCCCTGAACTGCGCGGCAAATCCGCGAAGCTCCTCGCAATGGTCATCGTTCCTCATTTGCCGAGAGCGGATCACTTGGCTCGCGTTCCATGCGCGGCCATCGGTGATCTGTTTCTCAGTCAAAAGAACGATCTCGTGGGCGAAGCCTTTTAAACCCTGCTTGCCAATCCACTTCAGCGTATTGCGGATGCCGCTCCTTGCGACTTGCCCCGACGCCTTCACGGCGAATGCGACGACTTTTCCGCTTAGATACCAGGCGCGGAAATCGAAAGTGTGCTCGTGAAGCTCGCCGTCGTCGTCGACATATTCAACAGCCTGTGGCTGATCTTCGATGCGGGCGACGTCATGCTGCGCAACCAAGATCCTCCCAAGCCCTCGTTCGATCTGGCTTTCAACGACGACCTCCTGCATTGTGAGATCATTGACGAATGAGCCGCGTGTCGATGCTTTCGTCCGCAGGGCAGGGCGGCGCGAGGCATCAGATCGTTTTGTTGGGACGTGTGCTTGTGAAGTGGAGGTGGCCTTGTCAGGCGGAGTCAGATCACCCGTATCGAGCAGCCTCTTTCATTGGTACGTGCGTCAAAACCTAAAAGTTTTGAGGACGGAACAAGAAATGTAGTGCGATACGGAATTGATCGCCGTTCGACGCCGCGTTCGACGCCGCGTTCGATCTCGCGGAGAAACTGGAGTGTATGACGTGCACGCATGATGGTTCCCTTTTCCAAAAAAAATAACTCATGTATTTCAGGAGGGAACGACAGACAAACCGATGCCACAGCATCGGTAATACATACCGATGCTTTAGAAAGCGGTTTGGCGGGCGTTCCGCTCAAATATCGATATGAACTTGTTCATGACTAAACTTGCCTTTTTTCTGCCCGATTTGCTCGGGGAGGCGGTGTATGCCACGGGATTAGTTCCCGCGCAAGATCTCATCTACAAAAAAATGCAGTTACATCAAAGCGATGGGTACTCGCTCGGCTTTAGAATCTATATCTAGGCCAGTCTTCCTCTTTTGTTCATGATTTGTGAGCTATAAGTAGAGGATCTTTAGAGGAAAATAATTTAAGTATTTCGCTTTACCTGAGTGTCCGCGCGTTGGCCATGTTGTTTTCAGAAAGTCTACATGCCAGTGGTACGGCGACATGGGTATTGATATAGTCGTGAGCCCTTAGCGACTGAAATGGAGTCGAAAGCTTCTACTTCTGCCGATTGCAAGATAAAATAGTCCAGACGCAAGGGTCGATACGCACTGTCGCAATCTTCGAAAAATCCGTTATGAAACTCGAGTTTGAGGCAAGAAGTGCTCGAGAGGACGCTTAGGCCCGGCATTATGGAGCAGGTGACACATGACTCCATACTCTGATACCCGCCGTGCCCAGGTACACAAAGCGAGACCGCCTTGCCATTTGGCAATATTATGCTATTTTTATGCCAGAAAGTGAGGATGCTATGCAGCTTCAATCCATTGCCTCGACACCATTCAACAGGTTATCCACTGAAATCACTGACGTGGAAGCGGGCGCGCTCGCCCGCACAACGGTGAATCTCTTCAATGCTTGGAAACTCACAGACGCACAAGCTTGCACCTTGCTCGGCGGTTTGTCGGCCCGCACTTGGGCTCGATGGAAAGAGGGTAATGTAGGGCGTATGGATCGAGACCTGAAAATGCGGATGGCTCATTTGATGGGCATTCACAAAGGTGTCCGACACCTGTTTAAGGACCCAACACGAGGATATGAGTGGATTCAAGCACCTAATACCGCCTTTGGCGGCAAGTCAGCGCTGGATGTAATGCTTCAAGGCGAGCTTGCTGATCTTTCGGTTATGCGTGAATGGCTCGATGCGGAGCGCAGTGCATGGTAAGTGGCCTTGCTGCCCGAACCCGGGTCCAGTGGACCAGAACGTACCGCATCATTAGATCAATCTATCCGCCTATCGATTTGTTCGATGACATAGCCGATCCCCGCGACTGGGAAGCCCTTGTCGCTGTTGAGGCGAAAACGAATCCGCGCCTTCGATTTGAGGTGGGCGATCTTGGCAAAGTACCAGCGAAACGTCGTGTTTCGGGCGTTGGCGCTAGTTATGTAATGGCCCCATTTGTCCATTGCTCAACAGGGCGGCCAAGCCGCTTCACGGACGGAAGCTACGGTATTTACTATGCAGGCGACAGTGAAGAAGTCGCTGTCGCCGAAACAATCCATCACCATCAGAAGTTCATGAATTCAACGCCTCAGCCTCCGGGGTGGACATCGGACTTCCGTGTCTTGGTGGGCAGCGTAGACCGAGTACTAGATGACGTGAACGCCGTGCCTGACGTTCTCCATCCGGACGATTACACCGCTTCCCAAATTGAGGGACGCGAACTTAGGGCAGCCGGAAGCGACGGCCTCTTATGGAACAGCGTCCGCATGCCTGGTCAACGTTGTATCGGCATCTTCTGGCCGGACGCCATAACTATACCCGTCCAAGGGCGGCACTACTGCTATCACTGGAACGGCACGCGGATAGATTTTGTGCGTCGGTACGATACTGGAGAAGTCTTGGCGGTAACTTAGCGGTCATCGACATTAGCTGCGAGAGCCGCGGGCTGGGTTGTCGAGCGAAAGACAACCGGATGGTCTCATCGAACGCAGACGGCGCTAAAACAATCTGGTTCGATGAAACTACCTTGCATCCCAAAGGTTTATTGCGACCTGTCGTTCGTATTCGCTTTTCGACCAAGTTTATAATATCGCGATAATGTCCTGACGAAGCCCATCTGTGGAGAAATCACCCAAACGTCGCTGGTAATGCCAACTGGGGTATCTTTTAAAATGGGGTGTCCGGAAAACTCACCAGTGAGACAGGTGGTTGGCCGAGAAACGACCTTCCAATTGTCGATTAGTGGTGCCGCAGCGAGGGTTTTCTTTCCCGGAAAGATACCCCGGCGGATTTGTTTCAGGTCGCGCACCAGATTTTCCAAGAGTTCGATTTCTTTGTCGAGATTCTTCGATGCTTCGACTGCATTGTTGATTACACGCATAAATGCCTCCACGCGGAAGTAAAGCTTCCACGATCTAGGTTTTGAAGTTTGATGTTGATGCGGTGGCGGTCTCCGCTTACCCGCCGAGACCTATTCGAGCGCGTCGCGGCGGGAGCGCATCTAAAGAAACGAAAGAATAAGACGTGATCCTTTGGGGCTGGAAACTGGTGGCTGAGAGATACTCGGTCATTGCTGTGCCTCACTCTCGCGGGGAATATGTTTCAGGAGTTGTTCAACATCCTCTCCGGACAGCCGTCCCTGCCTGAGCAACGCCTCCGCCATAAGTTCAACTTGGCCACGCTTGCTGATGAGGACGTCTTTTGCACGGGCAAACTGCTCGGCTACAATGCAACGAACTTTTTCCTGGAGGACGATGTTCGATCTTGCGGCGGCCAGGAGTGCGGCTTCGGAGTCCTCGGCGATATAGATCAAATTTTCGCCTAGTCCATAAGAAGCTTCTATTGCCGTGGCGAGAAGTGTGGCTCGATACAAATCTGACCCTGCGTCGCCGCCCCAGCCGGCTCCATAAATGCCGAAGAAGACCTGCTCGGCCGCAGCGCCAGCGACGCTGACAGCGATCCGGTCAAGGATTTCCGAGGGTAGTCGTTCGAGGTTCGAGATTTCATTAAAATGGGTGATGCCGCCATTTTGGTGCTTAGGTCCGCTCAGATCGACGGAATTAGACAACCGCACTTCGACAAGTTTTCCAACTCCCAATACGAGGCCAACTAATGCATGTCCGACCTCGTGATATGCATTGCGCCGCATAAGTCGGGGTGGAAATTGAAAACGTTTTGGCAACGCGTCGGAAAGGTCCATGATTTCAAGGGTTCGCCGACGACGACGTGCAAGCCTACGCGCATCCCGCACCAGTTTCTCAATTGTGGCACCTGACCAACCGTCTGTTGCATCAACGATTTCGGGCAGTTCGGAATGCTGAAGGTCGTTTCGCAGATGCCAGCGCAAAATACCCAAGCGTGCCGTCGCATCGGGGAGGGGAATTTGAATATGCCGGTCCAAGCGGCCGGCCCGGGTGAGGGCCGGATCCATACGATTGGGATTGTTGCAGGCACCGACGACAACAACTCCTTCGCGTTTTTCAGCGCCGTCGAGTTGTTCCAGCAACGCGGATACCACTTCAACATGGTATTGCTTGTTGTCTCCAGTGACTTTGTCACGATCTCCAACTGCGTCAATCTCGTCAATAAATAAAATAGAAGGAGAACGTTTTCTTGCTTCTTCGAAGGTCGCGCGCATCGCCTTCAGCAGATCTCCGAGGTGCCCCATGGATTGCCAACGCGCCAAAGATGCGATTACAATATGCACTTTGCGGGTCCGCGCCAGCGCTCCTGCAAAGGTGGTTTTGCCGGTGCCAGGCGGCCCGCTTAGAAGTACGCCCCTGTCGACGTCTGTCCATTGAATCTTCCCCGCACTCCAATCTTCAAGATCAAGTGCTAGCTCTTCTCCCCAGATGGCGGCTTCGCCCAGTCCATGCAATTCTTTCAACGTTGGACCTCCAACGGAATCTGATTTGTCTTCTTGTCTGGCAGCCAGGTCTTCGAGCAACGTAATCGACTTCTTGATACGCCGACCCTTTCGCATCGCCAAGGACGCCATCGATAATGGCCTCGACCCGATCTTGATGGCATCTTCGTTTGAAATTCGCTCTCCGAGACCCAGAAGAACTGCCGCCTGAACGTGTCGGTGATCTGGAGGCGCGACCTGCATGATCGCGTCTGCGATGATCTTGAAATCGTCCGGAAACGCTTCATGAGAAGTTGCAACGACAACAACACGGGGCACTCTCGTTAGAATTCTCTGGATTGTGCGACCTTCGGCTGTCTTTCGTAAAGCCGGTGTCATCGACAGAACTTCGGTATCGCTGCGACCGAAGTCATCGGAACCGAGTTCCGCCTTTTGGCGGCCGATGTGCTCCACGGCGGCAGCATAGATTTCCAGATCATCTGCAAAGGGAACCACAAGTCCGATGACGACTGGCAGACCTCGGCTTAACTCGTATTGCGTGCGGCAAGCCTTTGCGATCGCGCAGTAGGCGAGAAATCGCGGGATGTTGTTCGGGATATTCATGCGAAGTCGGTTTTTCATGGTCCACCTGACGGATAGAGATGCTACGGCGGGATGTTCTTTCGGGAGCGTCAATCGCGGTTTCGGCGCACGGTGGTGTCGGGATTGATCAGCTCGATATCCAGCTCGATTTCGATAAATCGATGAAGAATCAACGAGGCTAGTCCAGCTATCGGGAGCGTTTCTCTAAAAACCGTCAGGCATTCTGCCACTGACAGCGATCCATGTTCATCGAGCGCTGCAAGCAGGCGTAATCGATCACCGAGTGGCGTGCGCCACTGGGCGTAGCGCAGGAGATCCTTTGCATTCTGAAGTCGAAACCCCGCGTTGATCTCTTGGGCTGTCACGAACTCATGAGGAGTGTTACCAAGCAGGATTTTGATCGAAGCTTGGGGAAGGGGCAGGTTTTCATCTAGAACGTCGACGAAAACCCATCCACTCCGACGCTCGACGAAGAAGTCTGGGATGTGCACGAACCTGCCGTCAGTGAACTCGGATTGGAGGCACGACCACCGGATGACTTCCGCATCTAGGTCCAGCAAGCATCCATAATCGCGTGCCAGTTCTGTTCTGAAGAGAGGTGTGCCAGCGCACCTCACGGTACCTTTAGGCGTGTAACTACGCATGGCAGCTTCGGCACGAGTTTTGTCAAGACTATCGGTGATGTCAGATTCAATGCTCATCGGACGCTCCACTCAAATACGCAACGGATCGGCAGCCGGAAATAACGGCTTCTGTTCGCGATCAGCGTATGAGGTGGAGTGCGAGCTTGTTCATAGTGCAAGAACAAATAGTGAACATTGTGGTTGCTGTCAATACAAAACTTTTGCTTAGAGCAATACCCTCGTCGCTGTCCCATGTATCGAAAGTGAAACGTCGGACGAACGGCGGTTTTGCCTTAAGATGCGCTCAAGGTTTTGGCGGTCTTGAGTGCCTAGACGCATTTTGGGGTAGTACTGCACCTTGTTGTCGACAGTCGACAATTGTTGACACAGAGTAAATTGGCGTACGTCTTAGAGAAAATTTCAGCACAGGGGATAAATCGTCAATGCCGAGGCCGTTCGCTTACCTCCGGCGAGATGTGCGTGTAACATGTTGCCGTAAGTAGCTGATTTTATGCTGTAAAGAGATAGCGCTAGCCACTTGCAGGTTCGGTATCCTTGAAGGATTCACAGATCATTTGCTAGCGCGTTAGGAATAATCAAAATCCTCGGTTACTTACGGGGCAACTTGGGGTAAATTATCCTTTAGACTGGTTTCGACGTTCAGATGCCATACTTCGCACGCTGGATCGTAGATACCCGGGAGGGGAAAGAAGCGATGTATTGTAAGGAAATCTTTCGCGTTCCGCGTAACGATGGGAACGTTGTGAATGATAGCCAAACTCGCAATCGCAAGATCCTGGCCACACTTGGGTTCCTTGGTTCCAGGAGAGGCTACCCAGAGAAATCTCAGTTCGGGAGTCAAAGTCATGCGCGCGTAAAGCTTCGCAGCGTCGGAAACCATGTCTATCGTCACAAATCGTTCGTCTTGCATCAGCCGAACAAACCACCGTTCCAGACTGTCGCTTTTGTCGGGATCCATTCTTCTCAGCCGCTCTACGCCCCGATAGATTTCAAAATACGTGCTGAAAGAAATCATCAGGGATTGAGCGGGTTGGAGGCTGACCCAAGCCTTGAGAGCCCCATGGGCGCTTTGCCGGGACAACTCACTCAGCACATCCGTATCGAGAATGTACATTGCCACCAAAGAACGTTTTGCGGTGGCTTAGTCACGCCGTACGCCGCTATCCCCCAAGAGCGCGGCAATTTAGACAAAGTTGGGTGAAATGACAAGAAACCCTGGCGATCAATGGACGAAAGAGGAGGCGGCTTCAAACTTCGCAGCTCTTTTGGATGTTGTTGAGAAGGAGGGGCCTCAGACAATTGTCGATGGTAATCGAGCGTATGAAGTGCGCATTGTCAAACATGCTTTGGCTTCGCGGGATGACGTATTGGACGAACTTGGCCCACTAAGCGATGACGATCACAGAGTTGCTTTTGGCTCGGACGACGATAAGAGCACTTGAGCGCATCCCTGCTTACGCGATCTTGTTCATTAGCTCGTTTTAGTTGTAGCCTCACACCAATCTCTTGTGGGCAGTTTCATGAAGAATCTTCGCCTCCGATCTGGGCGCTCCGCCCGACATGGCCAAAATCTCCGTCACAACATCCCAATAATGGGCGGTAACTATTGGGATGTTGTGACGGGTTGCCACGGCGGCCTTCATTCCGGTCTAGCTGCCAAATACGGAGATTACAGCGGAACAATGGGCATCGCCGTAAGGTGGTTGGCCAAAGTCATGGTGAAACGCTTTTGAAAAATACGTCAACCACCTAGACGGAATCCGCTAGGAACGATTGCATCCCAATTTTCATCTGCAATATATTCATCAATGTATTGCTCTAGATCCACAATTTCATCATCCGACAATTTTTCAACGTGTTCGACTACTGATGTTGGAGCTTTGCTCAACTTCAAGCCTCTAATCACTCCACGGCGAGCCATGTCGGCCTTGCGCATATCGTTGAAAACCGGAATCATTCGTTCAAGGTTTTTTCTAGTATCTTCATCCATAACTAACTCCCTGATTGCTCGTTGACCTAAGTCGGGCTTGTTGAAGCTGGCGACGACGAGCGCCATCAGAAGCTTGTCACGTTCCTCTGCAACTGACACTTCATTCGATATCCGTTCTGCCGCATGAATAAACAGGCAGAAATCGGTGGCATCCTTTCGAGATAGTCGTAGGATGAGACTGGCTAGGTCGTCGTTTTCCAACTCTGCGGCTCTAATCTGATTCAAATCTATAAACAGATGACGAACATTTCTTTCTACGATTTTTCCATGAACCGTACGTGCACGGCTGGGAGGCATATCATTCCCGGAATAAAGAACGACGAACTCAAGACGCTTATCGGTCGTGAGCAGATTGTTTTCGCGGAACGCTTCTTCGTACATATATGTTCGAAGGAGCATTCCGGTGTTTTCTGTTGACTGATATTCGTACCCGATGATGGTAGAAGATGCGCTGGTTTCGAATATTCCGTCAGATCTCAGATCCTTAAATGGTCTCTTCATGTGTAGCGCTTGTGCGATTCGTCTGGAACTCATGTCGGTTGCCACCGGCTTCATTTCCATGAGTGTATCCGATTCAAGATCGAATGCTCGCTCTGTAATACGTCGGAGCACCCCTGAATGGGGGGCCAGAAGTTTGAAAAACGTATCCCATTGGCGCTGCCAATTCTGCGGGTCGATACCATCTAGTATATTGGTTTTGTGATCCAACCGACTGTCCTATTTGTCTGCGTTGGCTGACGGTCATAACCGATTCGGTTAGGATTCAACGGCTTTTGTGCGCTCCGCAAAAGATACTAGCCGAAAGGACGTCTCTGAGCAAAAAGCATGGTTGGCCCAGTGGCAGTTCTGCTTCACGGGAACTTCCAAAGGTTTCCCTCTGGCACGTATGCCGTAATGCCCTTCAAGGGGGGAGACGCCTCGTCGCATTCATCGGAATCAACGATGCGAAGGCGTATGTCTGCGAGCTGCCCCATGGTCCAAACGCTCGAGGCAGTCGGCCTGATGATGGTCGGCTTAGCCACGTAACGTTGCTGGCACCTGGGCGGACTTCGCAATTGACAAAGAAGGTCCTCAGACAATTGTCGATGGTGATTGAGTGTTTGAGGTTACGTATTTTTAAAAAACATGCTTTGGCTTCGCGTGATGATGTATTGGACGAACTTGGCCCACTAACCGATGATGATCACGGGGTTGCTTTTGGCTCGGACGACGATAAGAGCTCTTGACCGCATCCCACGCGCCCCCATTGATCAAAAGGCGCAAGCTCATCGGTTTTGAAGTCCATTCTTCAGACGTTGGCTGCGGATTTCGTCTGACTGGCCAACAACACGATTGCGCAGCTTGATAAGACCAGCACGTTGTTGCTGCCATTGCGCGGCGTAGACGGTCTTGGATGAAAAGCCGTTTTCATGGTGCTCGTCCCAGTCAAGTGCTTGCTGCATCGCTTCGCTCCAATCCTCGACGTTCCCGGCCGCATACTCATTGATTGGCCGGCCCACCACCTCGGACAGTGAGGCGAAAAACGCTGGATCGCCATCCGCGGGCAGGTCCGGATGGGCCGCAAGATGAAAGCGGTAGCGCAGCTGCCCAGCGTAGAACCAAACGATGGCTTCATCGCGATCTCCGGCAGCAAAGAGCTTGGAGGCAAGAATGTAATATGCGGAAGGATGGCTGGAGGTGATATTATTTTTAAGCTGCGATGGCGTCATCGCGACATAATCATCTTTAGCAGCTTCGCCCTTGCTAACGCCGACAGCCAACCAGATGAAGAGGAACGCGCTCAATAGCACCGCTGACCTGACAGCGACCCGCAAAAGGTTTTTCAGTCCTGCTTTCATACACTTACGCTCGGCGTTTTCGCTTTCAATCGCTTACTCAGTGAGACTAGAGGATGTGGCCCGCGTCTGGCCGGGTGTGAGTCGTTTCATTGTATTCGTAAGATGACTCTACTTGAAAAACCTGTCCGATGTGCAATTTCAAAATTGGGAAGGTTGGTGTGCGTCAATAAAGCTTCCGCTTCTCCAGACGAACTTTGGTCAAATACTGATGCGGCGGCATCCCGAAGGTGAGTGTAAAAGCGCGAATGAAATGGCTGGGCGAAGATTGAACAACCTTAGCCATAGAAAGTATCGTTAGATATTCCGCCAAATTCTGATGAATATACTCACGTATACGCTTCACACGATGTCCGGCCAGCCGCGTTTGAATTGCTGGCGCTGACCTAAGACCATAACGCAATTCTCGATACTCGGACCGTTCGATCTGCCTCGTTCCCATTACGCTTTACCAATTGGTTCCATGTGCACATGAACGCGCCGCATTCTCTGCAATGGACAGGAGACTTTTCATGCAACTCTTCCATAATTCGCATGTAAATGGTCTCACACTCCGGGCAAATTATCGGTTCGGCAAGGTCAATCAAGGGTTCCGACGGGCTCGGCATCACATTCTCCGCAAGATATAACGTTACGCCCGTGGAATCCGGTGTCAATTGGATAAAACTTTAATTACTTCTGCAACTCGGCCATCCGACGCCATCGTGCCTCGATGTGACAAGTGCTAGTCTGAAAGTCTCATATGAAATTGGTTCGCCGATGAACTTTGGCACGATTGTGAAAGCACGACCCCTGCCCGAATGCCAAGAGGATGCAATGTCTGATGATGCACGAAGGCGGTGGCTATGAGATTAAGGCTGATGATTTGACACTCGCGATGGAGGCCAGTCGTGCGTTGCACGCCATGCTTTTACAATATGCCCACGGCCTGTCGGTTCAAGTCGTGTCGACAGCGATCGCAAATTCTCAAGCAAGCGTAATGGCAAGGTTGGCCCGCTGGCTGTTGATGGTCGATGACAGAATGGTCGGCTCAGATTTTCCAATGACCACGATCTATTGGCGATCATGCTCGGAGGCCGAAGACCATGGATATTAGAAATGTTGAATACTTTGGAGGGTCTTGGAGCGGTGAAAGCCACCCGTGGTCACATCACGATTAAGGACCGTGCAGCTTTGATTGAAGCAGCGATGGGCTTCTATGGTGAAGCTGAAGAAGAATACCGACGGCTTCTTCGATCAACACTTACGCTGCCTAGTTCCGATCAAACTCCGCGACGAATACCTTGCAATCACTAGGAGATTGCCAGTGGCGGCAAGCAGTGTTGCGGCTTATCCGGCGGCAAGGAAATGACCGCTACCAACGCTTCAAGTTGCTGAGCGTACCAACCGGGCCGGAATCCTACATCAGCCAAACCTGTCGCGGTCAAACTCAAACGCTGATGGACCGGAGCGGTTCGACCATGAACTACACCAAGGGGATCGAAGGCGCGAGCGATGAGTTCGGCGGTTACGTTCTGATTATTGTCGATAGGCTAGTCTGATATGGTTGCTATGGGAGCAGGTCATTCAACCTTCTTACAGATTGTGAGCGATATTTTCTGTTCAAGCTCTTTCTCCGAAAATGGCTTGGTCAAGACATAATGGGCAGAGAATTTTGCAGGCAAGCCGCTAACGCCATACCCGGTGCTGAAAAGGAATGGAATCTCGCGTTGGCGTAGGATTTCTGCAACTGGAAAGACCGGGGAACCGGCTACATTCACATCCAATACGGCAAGATCGATGTCTGCTGCTGTGGCGATCTCACAGGCCTGGTGAACGTTGGCCGCCGAAAACGCAATCGTGCACCCCAACGCTTCGAGCATATCCTCGATCATCATGGCTACTATGCCTTCGTCCTCTACAATCAACACCCTGACTCCCGACAACCCGCTCATTGGATACGGCCACCGACCGGAATAGCGATGCGGCACTTCAGCCCTGAGGCAGTAAATGCGAGATCAAGCTCACCA
The DNA here is from genome assembly GCF_054796155.1 of Phyllobacterium sp. K27. Classification (NCBI taxonomy): domain Bacteria; kingdom Pseudomonadati; phylum Pseudomonadota; class Alphaproteobacteria; order Hyphomicrobiales; family Phyllobacteriaceae; genus Phyllobacterium; species Phyllobacterium sp. K27. Next base: position 1,964,458 of record NZ_CM139240.1, read on the forward strand.
CCAAGGTCCCGTTCTATACAGCGTTCCATCAGCCGGGTACCGAAGCCCCGGCGGGTCGGTGGCCTAACGGGCGGGCCGCCTTTTTCGATCCATTCGAGGATCAACATCGGTTGCGTCGCGCAGTCCTCTCGCATTCTCCATGACAGGGATATGGAGCCATTGTCCGACGATAACGCTCCATATTTAACCGCGTTCGTCGCAAGCTCGTTGAGGGTCATGGTTAGGCTGAGCGCGGTGCTGGAGGGAATGTCTACAGACGGCCCGCTGATTGAGATTCGCTCGAGTGCTTCACTGGTCAGCGGCGTCAGCACCTCCTTGGCGAATGAATCCAACGGTGTGTCTTCCCAGTGTCGCCTGGTCAAGAGATCGTGTGCACGGGCCAGCGCCAGCAGCCTCGCTTCAAAGCTACGCAGGAATTCATCTAGACCGTCAGCATGTCGTGCAGTTTGCCCGGCCAATGACTGCACTGTTGCGAGTGTGTTCTTGACCCGGTGGTTAAGTTCATCAATCAGAACCTTTTGTCTGCTCTCCGCCTGTTTCCGTTCGGTGATATCAACCAGCATATTTATGGCACCGATCAGATTGCCGTTTTCGTCGTGAAGCGGCGTGGGATAGGGGATGAATGGAACACGCGTACCGTCGGGCCGCTCGGCAATGGCCTCCGCGCCTCGGATCGGTCGGTTTTCCTTCAGCGCCACCGCCATTGGACATTGGTCGTGCGCCAGAGGCGTGCCATCCGGATAGAAGAGTTTCCAAGTAACGCACCACATGTCCCCCGGCTTTGGCGTTCGCCCGGACATCTCCACCGCAGCCTTGTTGTAGAAGGTTATGCGCCCCGCGGTGTCGGTGGTATAAACGGCGGCCGGTAGGGCTTCCAGCAGGTCGCGCATATGTTGTTCACTCGACAGTATCTTGTCTTCCATACGTTGTGCAGCGGTAACGTCCTGTATCACTCTTACGCCATAACGGAAGTGACCCGCATCATCTCGTACCGACGAACTATGGATATCGAGATAGAGCTTCGTTCCGTCAGGCATGCTCGCCTGCTTGCGCAGCGCGTAATTGTCAATCTCGCCGCGAATCTGACGAGCGTAGAGAAAGGCATCCTTATCACGGTCGCCATCAGCGGTGTAATCGAAGAATGTCATTGCCAGAAGCTCCTCGCGGGAGCGCCCGAGCATTTGACACAGCGTGTCGTTAACACGAAGCAAGCGGCCGATAGCATCAGCTTCGGCAATGCCGATGGTTGCTGCTTCATAAGTCGCCGCCAGACGCTCCTCACTATCGCGGCGTACACGTTCCGCTTGATGGAGATCCGTCACATCGGTCGTGAAGCACCGCGTGTTGACGAACTCACCATCCCGGGTCCTGCTGTTGGACGTGATCAGCACGTGCTTTAGGGAGCCGTCCTTTGCATAAAGGCGCGCCGGATAGCGATCGAGTTTCTCGCCCTTCGACAATTTGTGCAAAATGTCGCCAATCACCAGCGCATCAACATGAAACTCGGCAATGTGCCGTCCAATGTACTCCTCTGCCGTATAACCTAACAGATCGAGCTCAGCCCTGTTCGCTCGTAGGATTACACCATCTCCGCCGACAATATGAAGCGCTATCGCGCTGTTCTCAAAAAAATCCTCAAGATCCGCATTTTTTTGGCGAACCTCCTCCTCCGCCGCCTTATGTGCCGAGATGTCCTGGAAGCAGTTGATCGCTCCCTGAATTTCCCCACCTTCGTCCCGGAGTGCTCGAATGTTCACAAGCGCGACAGAACGCGACCCGTCTGGCTTTTCAATGATGACTTCAGCGTTTCGGGTTTCTTTGCCGGCGAGAACGGCTGCCGCCATAGGACAAACATCATGTGCCAGGGGGATTCCGTCAGGCAGGAAGAGAGCATGTGATCCGCAAAAGCGCTCTGGTTTTTCCGTTAGCGCCGGCGTTCTCCCCCAGAGTTCAGCGGCTTCCTTGTTGTAACGCACGAGCCATCCGCCTTGGTCGCAGAGGTAAACTGCTCCAGGTATGGCATCAAGGACGCCCGGCGCGGATGCCTTAAGTACCTCGTATTCGCTCAGGCTGCCTGCCGGGCGCGGGAATTGTTCAATATTGGACATCTGTAACCTTCAACCAGTTGCCGGGTGAATCCTTGGCTTGGCAACTTCCGAAAGCTCAGAAGGCCCGCACTTAAACGATCAACGCCATCTTCCGTTCCATCATAATGCGGAAGTTATCGCAGTGAAGGTGTTGATGGGTGCATATCTTCAAATGTCACGGAGGCTGCTTATTCGGTGTACCACCGCTGTAGCGAGAGTGTTGCCTATTTGACTTCATATTCTACGAGCTTAGTGGCCAATCCTTGCGAGCACCAAACTAAAACTGGCTCGGCAGAAGTGTTTTGAGACCTTGGATGGACGAACACCGTGGCAGAGGCACGTTCAGCTTTATGGAAGCAGCAAAGGAGGACGACATTTTTCGTTGAATTCCCTTTGTGCAACCAACAATTCACTAAAGACGTTATCTGACTCAAAACGTGATTACCTTACCCGAACTTCAGATCTACACGGATGGAAATGCAATCAGTGCGCGGATTGCAACGCTTAAAGCCCAATCGAAATCTAGCCTGACAGGCTTGGTGTTCAGTAATCTGGAGACCGAACAAAAATCCGGTGGCAACGACGTCTACGGCGCTCAAGGCCATTCGGAAAGCGTTGAAAATTGAAATTAGCATTGCTCAATGGCAATCTCGCCCCGGTGACCCCGACCACTCGTAGGGGCTTCCATAAAAATTGGAGCGATGGAAACGCGTTCATTGGCTAAACGTTTAACATCGCTCATGACCAGCATCATGTCTCTACAAATCGAGAGTTATCGACTTCTATGGTTCTGCTGTAGCAAGCTGATGACGCGCGCTGTGTGAGGTTCGGCCCAAAGCCGTGATTGCTCCGACGACCTGTGGTTGAGAATTTTGAGCAACAGGCGAATGATTGCGGTACAGTAGTCCTCTGTCTTTTGGGGAGGACGTTGTTACGTCAAAGGGTCAGATGCCGCGAAAGCCAATGAATCTGATTACGAGACGGGCGCTGTTGTCGGGTGCAGCGACCGGAATATCGGTGCTGGCCTGTCCTGCGATACTGCAGGCTCAGTCCGATGTGCTTCGCTTTGGTTTGACACCTGTGTTTCTGTCCAATGATCTCGATCTTCTTTCCGCCCTGCAAGAATACCTGACAGCAGAGATCGGCATGCCGGTCGAATTGGTGTCGAGGAGAACTTATCAGGAAGTAACTGCACTGCTTGTCTCGGGCCAAATCCATTCCGCGTGGATTTGCGGTTATCCATTTGTGCAGTTCCGTTCGTCGCTGGATCTTGTCGCAACCCCGGTCTGGAACGGCCGTCCGCTTTATCAAGCCTATCTCATCGCGGCGGCTGACAGGAACATCAAGGATTGGAGGGACCTGAAGGATGACATCCACGCATTTTCTGATCCGGATTCAAATTCAGGATATTTGGTTACGGAGGCTTTGCTTGCCGAACACAACCTGCGCAACGATACTTTTTTCGCCCACTCATTCTTTACTTATGGACACCGGAATGTGATCCGCGCTGTTGCGCAGGGGCTTGCGCAGTCGGGCAGTGTGGACGGCTATGTATGGGAGGTCATGCGCAAGCTTGAGCCGGCGCTCGTGGAAAAGACGAGGGTCGTCAGAGCGTCGGAATGGCTGGGATTTCCCCCGGTCGCGTCGCCAAAGCACTTGGCTTCCGACCCTAGAATAGCTCAGTTGAGGGACGCCCTGGTTGGTATGAGTAGCGATCCCAAAGGCATAGCAATCTTGCAGATGCTCCAGTTGGATGCTTTCTCTGTCGAAAAAGAAAAGCTCTTCGATGATATAGCCGCCAAGGTGGCAACTCTGAGATCTGCAACATGAAGGGCCTGGAGCGTTTAAGCACAAGCAGTGTCTCGTTGCGGGTGCCACTGATTGTGGCGTTACTGATGATTATCATCAGTGTGGCAATTTCGGACAGGGTCCTGAATCGCCTGTCTCACATTCAGGAAGAGAATCTTCAAGGGTTGGTGGACAGCTACCTTGATGGCGTCAGTGCCTCCATTATGCCTTCCGTAATGCGTGGTGACATCTGGGAGGTATTCGATGTTCTTGATCGTTCCGGGTCGAACTACGCTTCACTCGACTTGATCGAGACTGTTGTCACCCGAACAAACAGGGAGGTTGTGGCATCCAACGACCCTAAAAGCAGGCCTTCATATTCGCGTCTTCCCGCAGAGTTCCTTCAGCAGTTCGCATTGCCTCGGGTCACCGTCGCCAGTGAAACGATGAAGGGTTTCGCGATGCGCGACCTCATCTATCAAGACAGGCAGGTCGGAAAAATATACGCCGTTCTCGACGTATCAAAGTTAATGGCTGAGCGTCGCAGTGTTCTTTACACGCTGCTGATTACCAACGGGATTTTGGCTTGTGCCTTTGCTGCAGGCGGTTTCTGGATTGTGAGTTTTATGATTAAGCCGATGCGTATCCTCGAGAACCATATGCGGGATTCCTCGGGCGGAATGCTAAGCATGATCGATAGTACACAGATACCAAAAGGTGATCACGAAGTTTCAAGCTTGTTTCACCGTTTCAATGAACTTGTGCAATCGGAACAAGAGCAAAGGCAAATGGCACGGCGGCTGGCAGAAGAGGAAAAACTCGCCAGCCTTGGTCGGCTGTCATCCTCGATGGCCCACGAGATTAACAACCCGCTGGGCGGATTATTCAACGCGATTGATACGCTAAAAACCCATGGAACCAAGCCCGGAGTGAGGGAGGCATCGCTGGCCCTGATTGAACGGGGACTGATCGGAATCAGGGATGTCGTCAAGGCGACGTTGGCCACTTATAAATATGAATGCTCGCCCAGCAGACTTACCCGCGATGATCTGCATGATGTGCACGTGCTGACCATGCCAGAGCTCTCCCGAAAGCGGCAAAAGCTGCTTTGGAAAATTGAGTTCGATGAAACATTCCCGATTGCAGCTGGCCCCATACGTCAGGCTGCACTGAATCTGATGCTCAACGCGATCGCTGCCACGCCGGAGGAGGGTACCGTTGTTTTCGACGTCAAGTCGGCGGCAGACTGTCTGCGTATTGAAGTTGCCGATCAAGGAGGCGGTATGAGCGCGGCTGTCGCATCGACGCTTACGCATTTGGATGGCAGGAATAATGCCGGGCCAGGGCAGGGCATCGGTTTGTGGGTCGTCAGGCAAACCCTGATCGAACTTGACGGGCACGCGACCATCGAACCGCAACCATCCGGGGGCACACTGATACGGTTGGAGTTCTATAGGGAGGGAACGGCAAGCCATGCAAATGCTGCCTGATTCAGCAAAAGTGGGGCTCGTTGAAGACGATCCCATCATGGGCGAGTCAATCGTTCAACGATTGGAACTTGAAGGTTGGAAAGTGACATGGTGGCAAACGGGCAAGGAAGCCATTGCCGCTATCGAAACCGACTCTCTTTCCCTCGATCTGGTGATTTGCGACATCCAATTGCCCGACGTTTCGGGAGAAATGGTATTTCAAAGCCTTTCCAAGACGTCGAGTACTCCGCCTTTCATGTTCATAACGGGCTATGCAGATATCGATCAGGCAGTTCGTTTGATGCAATACGGAGCCGTCGATTTCATGACGAAGCCATTTCTGATGGATGACTTCCTTCAGCGGATCAGCAATGGGCGGCGGCCACGTAAAACATCTGCCAACACCGCACTTGGTGAAAGCCCCGCAATGCAGAACGTTGCGAGCGTTCTTACCCGGTATGCCAGTAACGATCTTCCCGTTCTGATTACGGGCGAAACCGGAGTAGGCAAGGAAGTTGCAGCACGCTATTTGCACGACGCATCCGTTCGGGCATCAGAGCCGTTCGTAGCCGTGAACTGTGCTGCTATCCCGGCGGAGCTGATGGAAAGCGAACTATTCGGTCACGAGAAGGGAGCATTCTCGGGAGCAACGCAAAGACATTTGGGCTATGCCGAGCGCGCTGGAAGGGGCACTCTTTTCCTCGATGAGATCGGCGACATGCCTCCGGCCCTTCAGGTTAAGTTTCTGCGCTTGATCGAGCAAAAGTCATTCACGCGCGTTGGAGGAGAAACAACGGTAGGCTTCAATGCCCGCATTGTCTCTGCCACACATCAGAACCTGAGTGCCAAATCTCCGACGCACCATTTTCGTGATGATCTGTATTTTCGTATTTCAGTTCTCCCCGTTGAGATTCCACCGCTTCGTGAGCGCCACGGCGACATTCTCAACCTGATGGATTACTTCCTGACCGACTTCACCCAAAGGACCGAAAGTAACATCCGTGGTTTCAGCAGCCTGGCAGAAGATGCGGCTGCCCATTACGCTTGGCCCGGCAACGTGCGGGAACTGCGCAATCGCGTTGAAAGAGCAGCCACGTTGGCACGAGGCGACAAGATAATGCCATCTGATCTCTTCCCCGAAGATGGAAATCTTGGAATGTCTGATGGATTCGCACCCTTGGCTGACGTCCGCGACGCCGCCGAAAAGCGTCAAATCCAGCGCGCGCTCCTCGAGACAGATGGACAAATCGCAAAAGCAGCCGATCTGTTGGCGATTTCAAGGACGACGCTGTGGGAGAAGATGTCGCGTTTCGGTATGGCTCCAAAAGACCGTTCGGGAAACTGAACGCCAAACGCCAGCGCGTTCGAGATTCCGAACGTGCGGTCATCGCTGAAACGTTCCAAACTTCTATAACACCGCGCGTTCTATACTAGCAAAGCAGTTGGCACGGCTCTTGCTCCTTAACTGTCAGTCAAACGGTTCTGGAGGGAAGAATGTCACGTTGCAGTAAAATGGTAGACATCGGTCGGCGGCAATTTCTCAGGGGCAGCGGGTATGCTGTCGCAGGCGCTGCGGTAGCGGTTTCCATACCCGTCGAATCTCAGGCGGCCATTGCGCCAAACAGCGGATCGGCTCGTGTTGAATACCCATCCAACAGGCTCGGAAACATCAAAGATCTGGTCGTGAACGAACCTTTGGATGTGGCATACCCGGATGACGAAGCTCCGGGCGTGATCCTGAAACTTGGAAAGAAAGTTTCAGGCGGTGCCGGGCCGGACGGTGACATTGTCGGATATTCAGTCACATGCCCGCACAAGGGTTTCCCTCTCACTTACTCCGCAGACAAGCGGACATTCAATTGCCCGGGCCATTATTCGGTGTTCGATCCCGAAGCGGGAGGGCAGCAGATCTGGGGCCAATCCACCTCAAACCTTCCACAATATGCCCTGCGCATCGACGACAAGGGCGACATCTATGCCGAAGGATTGGATGAACTGCTGTACGGCCGTTTGAGCAACGTTCTCTAGGAGGAAGACATCATGGCATTCAAGAGCCAAATCGATCGCTTGCCAATCATCCCGGCGGACGCGAAAAAGCACAACGTCACATGTCATTATTGCATCGTCGGCTGCGGCTACCACGCATATTCGTGGCCTGTGAACAAACAGGGCGGCACAGATCCGTCAAAGAACGTTTTTGGGGTAAATCTGGCCGAACAGCAGGCCGCAGAGACCGATGCCTGGTACGCGCCGTCGATGTACAACATCGTTCAGCAGAACGGTGAGGACGTACATATTGTCATCAAACCGGACCATGAGTGCGAGGTGAACTCCGGCCTTGGGTCGGTACGCGGCGCACGCATGGGCGAAACGAGGTTCAGCAGGTCCAGAGGCACCCAGCAGCAACGTCTGACGACACCAATGGTCTGGCGCTACGGTCAAATGCAGCCGACCACATGGGACGATGCGCTTGATCTTGTCGCCCGGGTAACTGCTGCCGTTATCAAGAAACAGGGCGAAGACGGTCTTTTTGTCTCGGTCTTTGATCATGGCGGTTCAGGCGGCGGCTACGAAAATACCTGGGGCACAGGCAAGCTCTATTTTGAATCCATGAAGGTCAAGAATATCCGCATCCACAATCGGCCCGCATACAATTCCGAAGTACATGCCACCCGTGATATGGGCGTTGGCGAGTTGAACAATTGCTACGAGGACGCGGAACTAGCGGATACCATCGTGTCCGTCGGCAATAATCCGTTGGAAACCCAGACCAACTATTTCCTCAATCACTGGATTCCCAATATTCGCGGCACATCGCTGGACAAGAAGAAGGCCCAATTGCCTAATGAACCCCACGCACAGGCCCGCGTTATCTTCGTCGATCCGCGCCGTACTGTTTCAGTCAATGCCTGCGAGGCGGAAGGCGGAACAGAAAACGTTATACATCTCGCCATCAACTCCGGAACGGACATGGTCCTGTTCAACGCATGGCTTACCTATATCGCCGAGCAGGGCTGGACGGACAAGGATTTCATTGCCAAGTCCACCAGCGGTTTCGATGATGCGGTGAAACTCAACAAGACAACGTTGGAAGAAGCTGCCTCCATAACGGGCCTGAGCGTCGATCAGATCAAGCAGTCGGCGGCATGGATTGCCGAACCCAAGGAAGGCAAACGCCGTCGCACGATGTTTGCTTATGAAAAGGGGTTGATCTGGGGCAATGACAACTACCGCACCAATGCCGCTTTGGTGAATGTGGCCCTGGCAACGGGCAACGTCGGCCGCGAAGGTGGCGGTTGCGTGCGCATGGGTGGTCATCAGGAGGGGTATGTCCGTCCTTCTGACGCTCATGTCGGACGCCCTGCGGCCTATGTCGACAAACTCCTGATCGAGGGCAAGGGTGGTGTTCATCACATCTGGGCCTGCGATCACTACAAGACGACGATCAATGCCCACGAGTTCAACCGCGTCTATAAAAAGCGTACCGATCTGGTCAAGGATGCTATGAACAGCGTTCCTTACGGCGATCGCGATGCTCTCGTGCAAGCGATCGTCAATGCGATCGATGCGGGCGGCTTGTTCTCTGTCGACGTCGATATCATCCCTTCGAAAATCGGAGCGGCCAGTCATGTTTGGCTTCCGGCCGCAGAGTCGGGTGAGATGAACCTGACATCGATGAACGGTGAGCGGAGAATGCGGCTTGTTGAGCGTTATATGGATCCGCCTGGCGTTTCCAAGCCCGATTGTCTGATCGCTGCAGGTCTTGCCCAGAATCTCGAGCGGGTTTTCCGCGATATGGGTGACGCGAAATATGCTGACCAGTTCAAGGGCTATGATTGGAAGACAGAAGAAGACGCCTTCATGGACGGTTACAACAAGAATGCCGGAGGCGGTGAATTCGTCACTTATGATCGCCTGCGTGCCATGGGTAACAATGGCTTTCAGGAACCCGCGACGGCATTCGAAGATGGAAAGATAGTCGGAACGAAGCGTCTCTACACCGACGGAAAATTCGGCACGAAGGATGGAAAGGCGACTTTCCTGGAGGCCAAATGGCGCGGTTTGCAGGCTCCCGGTAAAGAGGAACAGAAGAAAAACAACAAGTTCCTGATCAACAACGGGCGCGCGAATCTCGTCTGGCAAAGCGCGTTTCTCGACCAGGAGAATGACTTCGTCATGGACCGCTGGCCCTATCCCTTCATCGATATGAGTCCGGAAGATATGAAGGCGCTCAATCTTGGCAATGGCGATCTCGTGGAAATCTACAATGAGAGCGGGTCGACACAGGCCATCGTGTATCCTACGCCGTCCGCCCGAAAGGGCGAAACCTTCATGCTGTTCGGTTTCCCGACGGGCGTTCAAGGCAATGTCATCAATGCGGGTACGAATGAGCTGATGTTGCCGAACTACAAGCAAACTTGGGCGAATATCCGCAAGATTTCGGATGCGCCTGAAAGCGTCAAACATCTCTCGTTCAAATCAAAAGAATATTCCGCATCGTAAACACCAACGCGCGCTTCCAATGTCAGGGAGCGCGCGTTTCTGTGCCTTAACGCAGTTTTCTACCTGGAGTCTGTAATGAAGGATTTTGGTTTCGCTATCGCAATCATATCCACTTTAGTTCTGTTTGGTCCCGCTCAGGCACTGGATGCCACAGCGGGTGCCACGGTGTTCAAGAAGTGCACCGCCTGCCATACAGTCGAAGAGGGGAAAAACAAGGTCGGACCTTCGCTGCACAATATCGTCGGTCGCAAGGCAGGAACGGTGGAAGGTTACCAGTACTCGTCCGCAATGAAAGATGCCGGAGCCGCTGGCATGGTTTGGGATGAGGCGACAATCGAGGCTTATCTTGTCGATCCCAAGGGTAAGGTAAAAGGCACGAAGATGGCCTTTGCCGGATTGAAGAAGCCCGAGGACATCAAGAATCTGTTCGCCTATCTGCAAACGGTCAGCCAATAATCGGAGCTGAAATGGATCAAATTCCCGAGGTTGTGGCGGATCGAGGAAAGGAAGCTGATTGTTATGCGGGATCGAAAGACTCCGCCATCGGCTTTAACGATGCGGTCGCTGCGGCCGTCGCGATGGCCACCCCGATTGATCGGTGTCAGCATATCGCCATCGGGAAGGCGCGATTGAGGGTGTGTTCCGCGGATGTGCTTGCACCGATACATAGTCCGCCCTTTGACAATGCGGCAATGGATGGCTTTGCCGTAACGTGGTCTTCTTTGAAGGGTCCGGGACCATGGTCAATTCCGGTCTCGGCGACGGTCGCCGCGGGAGATAATGCGTCACTGGCCAAATGTTCAGGTGGGACCGTCCGGATATTTACGGGTGCACCAATGCCGGAAGGCTTTGATACGGTTGTTCGGCAGGAAGACTGCAATGTCACCAGCGATTGCGTGATCATAACCAGGCAGCCTGAACCCGGTGCCAATGTACGTCGTGCTGGTGAGGACGTTGCGGTTGGCCAGCTCATTGCCAACAAAGGCGACATTCTCACAACCAACAAAATCGCCTTGCTGGCGTCACTCGGCATCGCAGAGATCAATGTGTATGACCGCTTGCGCGTTGGTTTGCTGACGACTGGCAATGAACTCGTCGATCCGGGGCAAGCACGGGCAGGCTCCCAAATCTATAATTCGAACAAGTTCATGATATCGGCTTACCTTGACGAACCATGGGTGCAGATTGTCGATCTTGGCCACGTCAAAGACGACAAACGGCTTATCTCGGAGCGAATCCGGGATGCCCTTTCACATTGCGATATCCTGCTGACGACAGGCGGAGCATCAGCAGGTGGCGAAGACCATGTGACCGCAGCTTTTGTGGAGAATGACGGCGAACTTCATATCAAGAAGGTGGCGATGCGGCCTGGAAAGCCGTTGAAAATGGGAATTGTGCGCAATGTGGTTTTTGCGGCATTGCCGGGAAATCCTTATGCCGCTGCCATCACCTTCAGGGAAATCGTCTTGCCAGCTTTGCGTCGGCGTTCCGGCATGAATCGCCTGCATTCACCGCTCGACGTCGGCCTAGCTGCATTCCAATATTCCAAGCAGAAGGGACGGTCCGAATTCATCCCTGTCAGTGTTGCCGGGCGAGATCAGTTCAATCGACCTCTATTGCGCATGTTGGAAAGAGGCTCGGCTGGAAGACTTTTCCCTTTGTCGATCGCCGACGGGGTAGCCATGCTTGGCGAAGAGATGGTGAATATCGTTGAAGGCGAATCTCTTAGCTTTCTGCCCTTTCACCCTGGCTGACCAGGCGGATCATCTTAGACCGATAAGGCACCAAGTGTTTTCTTGACGATATTTGTCAGGCTGTCGGCGAGTTCTGCCCTCGCGCCTGACGCCCGTGTGAGCACGAGCGGTGTTTCGCCAAGGTGCGGAAGTTCCGGATTAGTCAACAGCCTGATGCTCTCGGTCAAAGAGCTCCTCGGCAGTACACCGACGGCAATCCCCGCCGATATCGCGGCACGAACCCCTGCAACACTTTCGCTGGTGCAGACGATTTCGTAATCAAGTCCAGACGCATCGAGCAAATCGAGGCAGCGTTGCCTCCACCAACACGCCTTGTCAAAAAGCGCCACCTGCAACGGCTTTCGGGTTTCAACTTCATGGTATGCAGATCCTGCCCAAACAGCAGCCTCCTGGTGCACGACAGCGTCTTCAGATGTGACATCAGCCGGAGAGTGTAGGGCGATATCCAAGTCACCCCGTTCAATCGCAGCCCGGAATCCGGCACTTGAACTGCACCACAAGAGAATTCGCGCGCCGGGATGTTCTTTTGCGAATTCGGTGAGGATCAGCGGAAGCAGGGTATCGCCGTACTCTTCAGGTATCCCAAGTCGTATCTCGCTTCTGGCCTTCACTTGGCGCATGGCAATGACAGCTTGGTCGAGAGTTTCCACAACTTGTCGTGCGATGGACAATAACTGTTCGCCTCTCGCGGTCAGCGAGACCCCACGGCCATGTCGTTCGAACAACTGTTGCCCGACTGTTTCCTCCAATTTCCGCACTTGAAGGCTTATCGCGGACTGCGTTCGAAACAGGCGGCTGGCCCCGCCACTGACGCTGCCTGCTTTGGCCACTGCCAAAAAACTGCGCAAGAGCTCGCTGTCAAGTTGAGGATTAAACCTATCGTTTGCACTCATATCTCCTATTTATACTATTCGTTATCTTCATGGAAGCGGTGGATTTATGCTCGGTGTCGAAAGGGAGTCGTTATGATCATCGCACTGCCAAAATTTCAACGACCACTGTTGTGGGCAACGATCGCCGTAGTCCCTGTCGCGGCAGCCGTTGCATGGCCGGCAACGGCTCAAGAAACATTGCGCTTCGTATTGGGCAGCTTTGTCGAGGTGGCCCCAACTATTGCGATCGGGCTTGTATTGTCGGCTTGGGTTGCAGCGAGTGGGGCGGGCGCTGTCGCCGCGCATTGGTTTAAAGGACGCCCTGCCGCCACGATTGTCATTGCTTCCGCGATAGGTGCCGCTACGCCCGTTTGCGGGGTAACGGTTCTCCCGCTCATGGCCGGACTGCTTGCATCTGGCGTTCCTCTCGCTCCCATCATGGCATTTTGGCTTTCCTCGCCTGTCACCGATCCGGCGATGTTCGCTGTGACTTGGGCGGTGCTCGGCCCGGCCTTTGCCATCGGCAAGACCGTCGCTGCGTTCGCTCTCGGAGTCTTTGCAGGATCCGGAACCGCACTGTTAACTGGCACAGACATGGTGCAAAAACCGCCCCGCCAATCCTGGAGGGCAAAAACTGACCTGTGCTCTGCTGAAACCCCGAAAGATTTTTCATTTCGCATCTGGGAATATCCAGACCGGATGCGGTTGTTCCGGGCCGACCTGCTCTCAATGACGAAGCTGATAACCTTGTGCCTGACGTTCGCATTCTCGGCTGAATATGTGATGCGGGATCTTTTGTCGCCGCATCTATTGGCCAACTATGTCGGCGCGGATTCCAACTACGCAATTCCACTCACTGTCATGGTGGGAGCCCCCATGTATCTCGACGGCTATGCGGCATTGCCTCTGGTGCGTGGACTTCTTGATCTTGGCATGTCGCCAGGCGCTGCAATGGCTTTTCTCGTTTCGGGTGGTGCGGTCAGTATATGGGGTGTCATGGCGGTGGCCGCTGTACTAAGGTTTTCGACCATTATCCTGTTCGTATCGCTGGCAATGACTGGGTCCTTGGCAATCGGATATGCCTTTGCCAAAATCTGGTTGTTGCTGCCGTGAGGGATAATTTGATCCGGTGTGTCGTTTCGCATCTCAGTCGCGTGATCCAAATTCGACGGAGAGCCAAATCGGAGCGGCGGTTGTCTACGTTGGACGATCACCTGCTTGAAGACCTCGGGCTTTCGCGTGAGCAGGCGATTAAAATTGAACATTGTCAAAACAAATGAACGGCGAGGGGGTCCGAGCAGGATTCAGGATAGTTGCCGGAGCCATGCTCGGTGCATAGGACGATCGATGGCTGCGAAAGATACCACAGCCATAAAACCAAGTGCCGCCGTTATGGCCAATGCCGTCCCCGCGCCAAGATGCTGCATCATAAATGCGAACACGAAGGGCGCAGCGGCGGTCGCAACCAGTCGGATTGCGGTAGCCTTGCCGACGCGTTGTCCGTAACCATTGCTGCCAAAGAGCGCCAGTGGCAGAGTGCCCTGTACAATACTGGCAAGACCGGCCCCCAAACCAAAGATGACGGCAAATGCAAGAGCCCCTGGAACCCATGAGCCGCTCAGCAACAGGACGCCAACCGACACTGGTACGAGCAGCCCTGATATCAGTGCCAAACCCAGTGGTTGAATGCGGTTGCCGCTCAACATGCTGAAAAGTCGGCTGGCTACCTGAGCAGGGCCGAACAGGGTACCGATCAGCACGCTTGCACTGCCAAGCCCCAATCCAGTCAGCAAGGGCAACATGTGAATCAGGATAGCCGCGTCGACAAAACTCACGAGGGCAAGGCCTGCAGACATCAATACAAAGCCGGATTGCCTGCGTTCTGTGGGAAGGATTCCTTCAACAGAGTGCTTTGTTGCTACCTCAATTAACCCTGCATCCGCCGAACTCGCAGACAGTCGCGCCAGCCAAATATGAATCGGCAGACATAGGGCGAGATGGAAAGCGGCAAAGACGAAATACACTTTCTGCCAAGACAGGGTCGCATGGAGCGCTGACGTCAAGGGCCAGAAAATTGTCGAGGCGAACCCGGCGATAAGGGTGAGGTAGGTGATTGTTCGTGGTGCGGTGACAGGATTGATCTGTACCAGCAAAGCGAAGGCTGCGTTGTAGAGGACGAATGTCGATGCGAGTTCAATCGTCATCAACCCCGCAGCGAAAGCAATCGGTCCCGGGGCAAGCGCACACGCAATGAGTGCGATGGCCGCCCCGACTGATCCCCAAGCCATTACTTTTCCCGCTCCGTGGCGATCTATCCGGCTGCCTGCCAGGGGCGCGGCTAATCCCCCTGCGAGAAGCGAGATGGAAAAGACGCCAAACACCCACTCCTGTGACCAGCCGAAATCTGCAGCCATCGATGCGGCCAATGCACTGAAGCTATAATAAAGAGTGCCGTAGCCGATGATCTGAGTCAGGCCGAGAGCGGCGACCACAAAAAGGTCCCGATGAGATGATGCTGACATTCAAGAACCTTTTGGTCCAACGAGTGACGATTTCAGGCAGTGCAGGTTTCAGCGCAGTTTTTCTCAATGGGATCACATTGTCCCTGGCAGCAGTCCTTCATCAGGAATTCGATCAATCCGGAGAGTGCAGGATAGACGGCGCTGTAGATAATCGATCGCGCCTTGCGTCGTGACTGGATCAAACCGGCACGTTCCAGATGGCTCAAATGAAACGAGATCTTGGAGGATGATGCTCCCATCGCGTCGCCAACTGCGCCTGCAGGCATTCCGTCGGGTCCGGCAGTCACAAGCAGACGCACAATCCTCAGCCGGGTGTCCTGTGAAAGCGATGCAAAAGCATCGAGGGCTTGCAATTCATTCATAATTACCTCAATATCTCAAAAGATGTTGAAATAAGACTATACGATCATGAACTCTATTACCAGCCCTATACTCATAGATTTTCACGGCGACGCATCGCTCCAGGCGGTGCTCGCAGCTCGCCGACGAGGCGGCATGTTGTGAACCCTCCGCGAAGCCAGGATGCCTGTGCTTATGGAATGCGTTGATTGTTCCTTTACGGATCGCGCAGCGGTTCGGGTTCTCCCCCGCGTCTAAAAATGCGGCATCCCGCGCCGACTGCAGTTTCATAAAGGGGATGGTCTTTTTGAATGTCTGCCCACTTTGAATGCACGTCGCCGACGGTCAGGCAGGTTTCCCGCCGGGCGTCAGCGTGAGCCATGTTGTCTATATAGCGGTCAGCCAGCGCCATACAGTTCCGGAAATATAGTGAATTTTGGCTGAAGTTCTGCTGGACCGGAACGCTGTCACTCAGGCCAAGCAGGAGTTGTGCACACGCCTCGATCAATGTCGCGTTGCTGGGCAGTTCCGAAATGAAGATCTCGTGTTCTGACGTGGCAAACCCCTGCATACGGTAGTTTGCAGGGATGCACTTCACGAAAGGTCTGGGAACGCCGGCATCGTCGAAAATGCGATGGATGAGTTCCTTTGCCCGTGCGAAAGAAATCTGTCTGCGCACAAGCCCTGCGCGATCCTGCCAAGCGGAAGCGATTTGCACAACCAGATCAGTTTCCTCCAATATCTTGTCCATGCTTCCCTGATCGGTTCAGTCAGTGGCCAGTCTATGTCTAACGCAAGATGTGTTTCAAAGACGCGAGTATAACAGTTCTGTAAAACTCTGATGACGGTTCCGATTACAACTTCAGTCACGTGGAAGGGGCAGGCTGAAGCCAAAATTTCAAAGAAGGCAATTCCCCACTATAAATCACTTGAGCGCGCTGTTCTCCAGGAATGTGTCAGGTGAAAAAAGTCACGAAGCGGAAATTTCGATAATGTTTTCAGCGGATTGGTTCTTACCAGCACTCGGCTTGCCCGGCATTACATGAACGTCACACCATTGTTGCGAAATTTTTGTAAATAGGTTTTGAACTTACAGGGTCTCAGCGGGGATTTTATTCATGAGAAGACGCCTGACTGCAGCAAACTTCTCTGCAAGCTCCACCACAGCTTGGTTTGAATTGAACTGAGTCCCGGTCGGAATCGCGCCGGACAGTTTGACGCCGCACCCTCCAAGATACTTACTCTTAATCAGAGTATCGCTGCGGAAATCAGCGTGTTCGGGTGCAACCTAAATCCCCCTGTGACAGATTGACAAGGAATTATCACATCGATATATCCCGATATATGGAAAAAGAACCGACTATAGAAGTTTTTTCGGCGTTGGCCCAAACAACCAGAATGGACGCTTTCAGGCTCGTCGTCATGCACGAGCCTGACGGGATTCCGGCAGGTGAAATCTCGCGAATGCTGAGTGTTCCGCAAAACACGATGTCGACCCATCTCGGCATTTTATCGAGGGCGGGCCTCATCAATGCCGAACGCCAAAGCCGATCAATTATCTATCGTGCAGATTTTGAAAGGCTCCGTGAGGCAATTGGCTTCCTCTTGAAAGACTGTTGCGCAGGTCATCCCGGACTCTGCCAGGCGTTGCTCGCCGATATCGTTCCCTGTTGTCCACCCAAGGAGACTCTCAATGGCTGACCAAGTTTATAACGTACTTTTCCTCTGCACGGGGAACTCAGCGCGATCCATTTTGGCCGAATCCATTCTCAATGTTGAAGGGAAGGGGCGGTTCAGGGCATTTTCCGCCGGCAGCCACCCGAAGGGCCAAGTTCACCCCTTGGCCTTGAAGGTTCTTGACGCGTTCGGCTATCCGTCGGAAGGCTTCCGATCGAAAGACTGGGAGGAATTTGCCGGACCGGGTGCTCCCGAGATGGACTTTGTTTTCACTGTTTGCGACAACGCCGCAGGCGAAACCTGCCCGGTCTGGCCAGGCCAACCTATGACTGCACATTGGGGAATTGAAGACCCTGCTGCTGTCGAGGGCACGGAGATAGAGAAGGAAAGAGCGTTTTCAACCGCCGCCCGTTATTTGAAGAACAGGATATCGGCATTTTTGAACCTTCCCATGCAATCAATAGATAATCTTTCACTGCATGCGAAACTGCAGGAAATCGGCCGCCTTGAAGGCTCATCAACTGCCAGAACGGACGTTGCGTAATTATGTCCATTTTCGAGCGCTACCTCACCGTTTGGGTTGCCTTGTGCATTGTTGTCGGCATAGCTCTTGGCCACTTCATCCCCGGTGTTTTCCAAGCCATAGGCTCGGCAGAATATGCCAAGGTCAATATCCCGATGGCGGTGCTGATCTGGCTGATGATCATCCCCATGCTATTGCGCATCGATTTCGCATCACTTGGTCATGTTGGGCAGTTCTGGCGCGGTATCGGCGTCACACTGTTCATCAATTGGGCGGTCAAGCCGTTTTCCATGGCATTGCTGGGCTGGTTGTTCATCGGTTGGCTTTTCCGGCCCTATCTGCCGGAAATACAGATCGATTCTTACATTGCAGGTCTGATCATTCTGGCAGCAGCGCCCTGCACAGCAATGGTGTTTGTCTGGTCGAACCTTACAAAAGGCGAGCCGCATTTTACCCTGTCACAGGTTGCCCTGAACGATGCGATCATGATCGTCGCCTTTGCTCCAATCGTCGGCCTCCTGCT
This sequence comes from Phyllobacterium sp. K27, assembly GCF_054796155.1. Classification (NCBI taxonomy): domain Bacteria; kingdom Pseudomonadati; phylum Pseudomonadota; class Alphaproteobacteria; order Hyphomicrobiales; family Phyllobacteriaceae; genus Phyllobacterium; species Phyllobacterium sp. K27. The sequence continues at coordinate 1,982,515 of NZ_CM139240.1, forward strand.
TGGCCTTTCGGCAATCACCGTGCCTTGGGATACACTTGTCCTGTCTGTAGTCCTCTATATCGTTGTCCCGGTCATCATCGCTCAAATCGCGCGTCAACAATTGCTTGCAAATGGAAGTCAGGAGGGACTCGATCGTCTTCTGAGAACGTTGCAACCAATCTCGCTTGTCTCGCTGCTGGCAACTCTTGTCATGCTTTTCGGTTTTCAAGGCGAGCAGATCATCGCCCAACCCCTGATCATTGCTTTGCTTGCCGTGCCGATCCTTATTCAGGTCTATTTCAACTCGGGTCTTGCCTATTTGCTCAATCGCGTCAGTGGAGAACAGCACTGCGTTGCCGGGCCTTCCGCCCTGATCGGTGCCAGCAATTTCTTTGAACTCGCTGTTGCCGCTGCCATCAGTCTTTTCGGTTTCAACTCGGGTGCCGCACTCGCCACAGTCGTTGGCGTATTAATCGAAGTGCCGGTGATGTTATCTGTCGTGTGGATCGTAAACCACAGCAAGGGCTGGTACGAAAGTGGTGCCGCTGTTCAAAATCTGAAGAAAATTGAAAGGACAGTCGGATGACCGTCACCATCTATCATAATCCATCCTGCGGCACGTCGCGCAATACACTGGCGCTCATTCGCAATGCAGGTATTGAGCCGACGATTATTGAATATTTGAAGACACCGCCGAGCCGCAACGAACTCAAAGATATGATCAGCAAAGCCGGTTTGACTGTTCGCGAGGCTATCCGCGAAAAGGGAACACCTTATGCAGAACTTGGTCTTGACGATCCGTCCCTGACCGACGAGCAGTTGTTGGACGCAATGGAAGCGCATCCAATCCTGATCAATCGTCCGTTCGTTGTGACGGATAGGGGCGTGCGTCTGGCCCGGCCATCTGAACTGGTGTTGGACATTCTACCCGGTGCGCAAAAAGGCCCTTTCACCAAGGAAGATGGCGAGGTCGTTATCGATGCGGAAGGAAATCGCCTTGTCTGATCTGCCAAACATAGTTCAGCAAGCTCTGCATCTGCCGCAGCCTGCAAAACTTGTTTCTCCAATGTCAACGCACCGGCCGCGCATTCTTCTGCTGTATGGATCATTGCGAAAAGTCTCCTATAGCCGGTTTCTGACGCAGGAAGCAGCCCGGCTGCTTGAGCATTTTGGTGCCGAAACGCGCATCTATGATCCGTCTGGCTTGCCGCTGCCGGATGACGCGCCGGTCGATCACCCCAAGGTTCAGGAATTGCGGGAATTGTCACTCTGGTCCGAGGGGCAAGTCTGGACCAGCCCCGAGCGTCATGGTGCTATGACAGGCGTCATGAAATCGCAGATTGATTGGATTCCGCTCGCAATGGGAGCAATCCGCCCGACGCAAGGACGAACACTGGCTGTCATGCAAGTCTCCGGTGGCTCCCAGTCTTTCAACGCCGTTAATCAGATGCGAGTGCTTGGACGTTGGATGCGCATGATTACGGTTCCCAATCAGTCTTCTGTAGCGAAAGCCTATCAGGAGTTTGACGAAAACGGTCGCATGAAGCCCTCCGCCTATTATGATCGGGTGGTCGATGTCATGGAAGAACTGGTCAAGTTCACACTCTTGACCCGAGATGTTTCTGACTATTTGACGGATCGCTACAGTGAGCGGAAGGAGAGCGCGGCCAAATTGGAAGAACGGGTGATGTTGAAATCTGCAGTCTGACTGCTGCTTGCCGTGATCCGGAATTGAGCAGCAAAAATCACCGGATCTGAAGTTTGACAGGGCCGAGCCTTGATCGAGCAAATCAGAGCGATGCTGACGGCGGGAATATAAAGCCAGCCCTCCGCCGTTCAGATAAGGTGAAGTCGGCTACCAGTTCTGGTTCGGTCTGTCGGCTTGATCTGGCAATCCAGCACGTTCGGCATGAAGACTCAACGACAAGCCTTCAGACAGCACATCATGCCAGACCCGTCGAACTCCATACGCCGATCCCTGGATTTTAAATTCTGACAAACTTGGCTACCTGAATACTTCACGCGGCACTAGCAATCTGAAGGAAGTGGTTGGCCACGAAGCTGGGCACGGCTGCAGACGATAAGATAGCGACCGCTTGCATCAGAACTATCAAACAGAGAACCGCTCTATGGTGCAGTTCCTCTGATAGTGAACTTAGGAGACCAACGATCCGTTATGAATGCTCAGTGGAACGACTTACAAGCTCGTGGCTAATTCAAGAATGAATGGTACTGTCCAACCCGGCTGAACACCGTACCCGAGCAGCCAGCTGAACCAGTTACGGCCTGCAACTATCAGTATTATTGCGTAAGCTGGCGATACTTAGTTTAGCGTTGGAATTGCAATTGGACTGACGAGCCTGCTGGATGGGGTCCGCTAGCAGGTTCCAGAAATCCCGCATTGGTGTTGTGAACTCACGGAGACCGCTTATGCAAAGACTTGGCGATTCAATTGTTCTCAGTGCCACCGATTTAGTTGGGCATCTTCGTTGCGGACATCTGACTGATCTCGACATGAAAGTTGCACAAGGAACATTGGCTAAGCCGTATGTATGGGATCCGCTCCTTGAACTTCTCTGGGAACGCGGCGCACGCCATGAACGCGATTATGTTAGGCATCTTAAAGAAAAAGGGTTTCGCATTACTCTTGTTGAAGGCGTCGGGGTAGATGACGAAGCAGTCGCCAAGACGCGACAAGCAATGGCTGCCGGTGATGACATCATTGTTCAGGGCGCATTCCGGACAAAAAACTGGATCGGCCGCACGGATATCCTGCGCCGCGTCGATGACCCCAGTGATCTTGGTCCGTGGTCTTACGAAATTATTGATACGAAATTGGCAACAGAGACCAAAGGCGGGACTGTGCTGCAATTGTGCCTGTATGCTGATCTTCTGGCAGATGTTCAAGGGATAGCCCCGGCCAACAGTTATGTCGTAACGCCGTGGTCAGATTTCGAACCTCAGCAGTACAGGATGGATGACTACAGAGCTTACTATCGCCGGGTTCAAAAAAGCCTGGAGAAAGCCGTAGGATCGTCCGAAGCGGAGGAAATTTACCCTGATCCGAATGAGCATTGTGACGTTTGTCGCTGGCAACAGCGGTGTGACACACGGCGACGAGGCGATGATCACCTATCCCTGGTCGCGGGGATTTCCAAGGTTCAAATCAATGAGTTAAAACAGCATGGAATAAATACCGTAGTAGCCTTGGCGATGATTCCAGTTCCAATTTCGTGGAAACCGGAAAGGGGTGCCGCTCATTCGTACGAGCGAATACGGGAGCAAGCGCGCATCCAGGTTGCTGGTCGCGAATCCGGGAAGATTCTTCACGAGTTGTTGCCGGTGGAGAACGGCTACGGTCTGACAAGCTTGCCCCAGCCATCTGCCGGCGACATATTCTTCGACCTAGAAGGCGACCCTTTTGTCGGGGAGGGCGGACTTGAGTATCTGTTCGGTTATGCATGCCGAGCCGCCAACGGGAGCCAATTTTACTCAGCAAAATGGGTCTTTTCCAAAGAGCAGGAAAAGCTGGCATTTGAACATTTCGTTGATTTTATTTTTTCAAGGCTGCAGGACCACCCCGATCTTCATATTTATCACTTTGCCCCATATGAACCTGCAGCACTCAAGCGTTTGATGGGGCGCTACGCCACACGCGAGGAGGAGATTGATTTCCTTCTGCGCTCGAAGCGCTTTGTGGATCTCTACAGCGTAGTGAGAAACGGCGTTCGGGCCAGTGTCGAAAGCTATTCAATCAAGAAGCTCGAGCCGCTCTATTCGTACACGCGGGAGATAGACCTTTCAGAGGCAAATGCCGCACTCGGAAAAGTGCAAGCAGCACTCGAACTCGGGGACCTTGAACTCATTGATGATGCGGACCGTGGCATTGTCGAGTTATATAATCGTGATGACTGTATTTCCACCTGGCAACTAAGGGATTGGCTGGAATCCCGCCGGACCGAACTTATCGCCAACGGCGCGGACATTTCTCGTCCGGCGACGGAAGAAGGAGTTGGGGGCGAAGCGCTGAGCGAATGGCAGGAAAAGATTGACACACTTGCCGCGCGTTTGAATGAAAAAATACCCACTGATCCCTTAGAACGCTCGGCTGAACAGAATGGGCGTTGGCTGCTGGCCAACATTCTTGACTGGCATCGACGCGAAGAAAAGGCGCTCTGGTGGGAGTATTTTCGGCTGTCCGATCTCACGTCTGAGGAACTCCTTGATGAGCGCGCCGGGATTTCCGGTCTGACACTGATGGGTGTGACTGGTGGAACAGCCAAAGCGCCAGTTCATCGCTATAGCTTCGTCTTGCAGGAAACTGAACTGCGTGGCGGCGAAGACTTGCATAACGTAGGAGGCGCAAAACTAGGGTCGATCCAAGCGATCTCATTGGATGAGCGTTGGGTCGATGTAAAAAAACGTATGGACAGCGCGAACGTGCATCCGGAGGCAATGTTCTCGCACAAGGTGATAAACACACGCATACTAGCAGAGTCCATCGTTCGTATAGCTGAATATGTCGTCGAACATGGCCTGGACGGCGAGGGGCCTTATCAAGCGGCGCGAGATCTCCTTATGCGGATGCCGCCGAGGATTGGTGGGCAGTCAATTCAAGGTTCTGGTGAGACCACACTTGATGCTGCGCTCAGGATTTCACCATTTATTGATGGGGGCTTTTTTCCAATTCAGGGACCTCCGGGTGCCGGCAAGACTCACACTGGCGCGCGAATGATATGCGAGCTCGTACGGGCGGGAAAGACTGTGGGCATCACAGCCAATAGCCACAAAGTCATCCGCAATCTTCTCGATGCGGTAGGTAAGGCTGCAGTTGAAATGAAGATTGACGTCAATTGCATCCAGAAGCCCTCCGATCCGGAACCCGATCAACCAAATCTGCGATTTGCCAAGGATAATGCCGCGCTTTTGGGCGCAATTGGAAATGGGTCGCAAGTGGCGGGTGCTACCGCATGGTTGTGGTCTTCACCAGACGCCGCGAGAACGGTTGATGTCCTGTTCATCGACGAGGCAGCTCAAATGTCATTGGCCAACGTTATTGCCGTCTCGCAAGCTGCACATAGTATCGTATTGCTCGGAGACCCACAGCAACTTGAGCAGCCAATGCAGGGAAGTCATCCGGAGGGTACGGATGTTTCGGCCTTGCATCACATTCTTAATGGGCAACAAACTATCGCAGATGATCGCGGTCTGTTTCTTGCCGAAACATGGCGTCTGCACCCAGATGTTTGCCGCTTCACGTCAGAACTCTTCTATCAAGGGCGACTACACTCGCGACTGGGTCTTGAAGTTCAGGACATCCGCTCGGCTTCACGTATAAGAGGGAGTGGCCTCCGGTATGTTCCCGTTCCGACCCAAGGCAACCAAAGTTCTTCACCGGAAGAAGCAGATCAAGTTCGGAATCTAGTTAATGAGATTTTTGGATGCGAGACCATGTGGATCGACCATAAGGGAGTTGAGCGTCTAATTACACTCGATGACATTCTCATCATCGCCCCCTACAACGCTCAGGTATTCGAACTCCGGGACAGAATCCCCGGCGGTCGTGTAGGGACAGTAGACAAGTTCCAGGGTCAAGAAGCTCCAATAGTCATTTATTCGATGACTACATCTAGTTATGCGGACGCGCCGAGAGGCATGGAGTTCCTTTACAGCCTGAACCGACTTAACGTGGCGACCTCCCGTGCAAAATGCCTATGTGTGCTCGTTGCATCGCCATCGGTATTCGAGGCTCAATGTCGGACGCCTCGGCAAATGCAGTTAGCAAACGCGTTCTGCCGTTATCTGGAATTGGCTTCACCGATCTAGCGAGAGCCTCTCAGATCGCGTAAAATACGGCATTAAGTTACCACGCAGTTCCATGACATCTAATTGGGCACTGGATTTGAAACTTGGCCTCGTTTTGCTTGCCTTGCTAAATAAGCTAAATCGTCCAGACGGCGCGCAGTGGCGTTGAACGAATAATATCGACCAAATTATGGGGACTGCCATGTCCGCTTTTAAACTATTCCTGCAAGACACCTTACAAACATTCCAACGCCTGTGAATCCATCGTCGAATTGCGTTTTTCAGTCCCATAATTTGTGAGCCGGGTCTAACTGTCGACAGTCAAAATTGTTGACAAAAGATACGACGTTTCATGTCTTGGAAATCTCACCTACGAGGCTCTGATCAATACGGAGGTGCCTCAACCGGCTTGGCAAGGCTGGAGCTAACATGTTACCATAAGTAGCTGTTTTTAAATTAAATAAGTTTGCGCGACCCCACCATTGTTTCATAAGATCAAAGGATTCACGGATCACTATCCCGGCGTAGTGGCGATAACTGAAAATCCTCCGTTACTTACCTGGCAACTTGGGGTAAATTAACTTGCGTGCTAGTTTCAACGTTCAGATGCCACACTTGGTGCGCAGGATCGTAGATGCCCGGGAGGGGAAAGAAGCGATGTATTGTAAGGAAATCTTTCGCGTTCCGCGTAACGATGGGAACGTTGTGAATGATAGCCAAACTCGCAATCGCAAGATCCTGGCCACACTTGGGTTCCTTGGTTCCAGGAGAGGCTACCCAGAGAAATCTCAGTTCGGGAGTCAAAGTCATGCGCGCGTAAAGCTTCGCAGCGTCGGTTACCATGTCTATCGTCACAAATCGCTCGTTCTGGATCAGCCGAACAAACCATTGTTCGAGGCTGTCGCTTTTGTCGGGATTCGTCTTTCTCAAGCGCTCTACGCCCCGATAGATTTCAAAATACGTGCTGAAAGAGATCATGAGGGATTGTGCGGGTTGGAGGCTGACCCAAGCCTTGAGAGCCCCATGGGCGCTTTGCCGGGACAACTCACTCAGCACATCCGTATCGAGAATGTACATTGCCACCAAAGAACGTTTTGCGGTGGCTTAGTCACGCCGTACGCCGCTATCCCCCAAGAGCGCGGCAATTTAGACAAAGTTGGGTGAAATGACAAGAAACCCTGGCGATCAATGGACGAAAGAGGAGGCGGCTTCAAACTTCGCAGCTCTTTTGGATGTTGTTGAGAAGGAGGGTCCTCAGACAATTGTCGATGGTAATCGAGCGTATGAAGTGCGCATTGTCAAACATGCTTTGGCTTCGCGGGATGACGTATTGGACGAACTTGGCCCACTAAGCGATGACGATCACAGAGTTGCCTTTGGCTCCGACGACGATAATAGCCCGTGAGTGCATTTTTCTCATCCTGAAGTTCTTCACGATATTCTGTTCTAACGTTTTGTCCTCAAGAGCAAGGAGGCATGGAAGAGCTTCACGGCTTCCGAAAACTACCGCTGCAACATTGACGGCAGCAATAGACCAGAAGCGCACACCGCGACGCGATCAACGGCGATTTCCCGTCTTGTCATAACGCAGCGTGGCTGCCTCAATCTTGTCGCCATTGGCCGCTGCCCACTCGCACAGTGCTTCAAACGGCTCCCGCAAGGAATGTCCTAGCGGAGTAATTGCGTACTCCACTCCGATCGGCTGCGTTGGGAGCACCGTCCTCGTGACAAGGCCGTTCCGCTCAAGCCTCTTCAAAGCATCCGCCAGAGCCTTATGAGTGATCCCATCGAGACGTCGCTTGAGTTCGTTGAACCGCGCAGGTTTCGGACAGATCACTGTCAGTATCAGGATCGTCCATTTATCAGCGATCTTGTCGAGCACCGGGCGAACCTGCGCCATGTCGCAAAGCGCGCGCTGAGAAAGTACTTCAAGGTCGGTATACTGGTTCATATCTAGGCTATTCCAGGTGCGTAATTGATATCAGATATCCAACGTATATCATAGCGAGACCATTCAGTGAAAGGATTTACGATGGATCGCATGAGTAACAAGGTGGCTTTGGTCGTCGGCGGCGCGAAGGGTATCGGCCTGGCGATTGCAGAGCGACTTTCTGCCGAAGGCGCAAATGTCTTCATCACCAGTCGCAGAGGTGAAGATGCTGAAAAAGCGGCCAAAGCCATTAGTAATGGCGCTGTCGGTATTACCGCGGACGCAAGCTCTCCGGAAGACATGGTGGAGGCTGTCGAAAATGTCCGCAAAGCATACGGTCGTATCGACGCGCTTGTTTTGAATGCAGGTCTTTCCGAGCCGTCGCAGATCCCCGAAATAACGCCGGAGCATTTCGACCGCCACTTTGGCGTCAATGTCCGCGGGATGGTGTTCGGCCTCCAGGCGGCTCTCCCCGCAATGGCAGAAGGCGGCTCGGTCGTCCTCGTTGGGTCCATAGCCGGGAACGCGGGCTACGCGGCTTATGGAACCTACTGCGCAACCAAAGCGGCCGTTCGATCCTACGCCAGAACCTGGACGGCAGAACTCGCACCCAAAGGTATTCGAGTCAACGTCGTTGCACCCGGCCCCACGGATACGGACATGATGGCCGCTGTGGCGGAGGACACTCGCGCTGCAATTGTCGCTCCGATTCCGATGGGTCGTATGGCACGGCCTTCAGAAGTGGCTGCGGCCGCCTTGTTCTTGTTGAGCGATGACGCAAGCTACATCGCCGGTGCCGAACTGTGCGTCGACGGCGGCTTACGGCAGGTCTAAGCGTCCCTCGAAACGATGTACCCGATCTAGAGTAAGTCGGGTAAGGGCCTCACGCTGGCAATTTCGTAGGCAGCTGCGGTGGGGAGACGACGGTCACGCCCGGGGAAGAAGCAGATGCACACTTGTTCCTTTTTTCACCTCGCTATCAACAAACCACTGGAGCAGGGGCTCCAGTGGTTTGGAAATCGGTCAGGCTGCTGCGATAGATTTCTCGATATCCTGGATAGAATGTCCGGTCAGATCTTTTGCAATCTCGCCAATTAAGATGGCTTCCAATTCCTTATGATAGTGCTTTCGCAACTCTCCCAGCGCCTTGGGGGCCGCGATCACCACCAGCCCGGTGATCTTGCCGTTAAGCACCAGTCGGTTTAAAACGTCAGCAATTCCTCCCACGAAATTATCCTCGTCAGCCTGCCCTTGGTCAGGATTTGCCGAACTGCTTTTGCGTCCTCCGCTTGCGTTGTTGCTCTCGGTATCAACATCGGTATCAGGAAGTGCTTTCAGACTCGGATCAATGTTATCACTTACGTTCTGAAAGAGATTGAACTTTTCGCCATCCGCAACCGCAACCGTCGCCCCTTTAGGAATTTGCATGCTTTAATACTCCACGTTATGCCCGCCACATTTGGTAAAGGGCAAACTAGAAACCTTGGCATAATTGCCTGGTCTCTATAGGGTAACGCGCTGGCACAACATTCGATGCAGCAAGGACTGACAGATTGACCTCCTGGACAATCTAAGTAATGGCTGCTTCTGGGAAGAAGCTGCTTCAGCAATCTCGGCTGTAGTCACCAGCAGTGAAATAACCCTATTCAAAAGTACGGAATTTGATGGCCGATATGACGAACATGCAACTAATCCGCCTTTGCTCGTCAAGTGGTTGGAAAGGAACTAGACTCTCGAACTCGTTGGGCATTTTCATTCCCATTCAGCCAGAATCAACGAAGGCGAAGACTCGCGTAAAATCACCCTTCGCAGCGTCATTGCGATGGATCATGAAGATGTAGTCACCATGATCGGAGAAACTGAAGTCGGCTTCACCCCCTGAGGCAAATTTGATCAGAATGAACCATCCATCCGGCATGACTAAATCCGACCAGCCTTGCTTCGCTGCATAATCTGCAGCCAGCTTCTGGATACTGGACAACTCCCGTACACCGGAGATTCCGAACATCTGGTGCTGCGGCCCTTCGCCGATCTTGAAGTTTTCCTGGATTGCCAATGCGAAACCGGATGGATCTTTTATTCCCGCATCCACATAGGTTTTCGGAATGTTGGTGTCGGGGAGACCGAACGGTGTGCTGAGCGATCGCTCAAGCCGGAGCTCCTGTGCCGATCGGCTGATCTCATATTCGGACGCAAACACCATCACCGCGTGCCCATCACGTTTGAACGTCATACGTCCTTTGTCGTCAGTCTCGACCGACAATCCGTCGATCCTGGTTCCGTCCGCCACGAACTGTTTCCGGTCGCCGTTCCAAACTACCATTCGAAATGCAGATTCAGTCGTGTCGATTGCGCTGTCCGGCAGAGCATGAGTAACCAGTGTGACGCCAGGCGGCGTATAGTTGACACGCCAATCGCTATAATCCGTTCCTGTGAAAAAGGAGAGCAGTCCTGCATCCGGCAGGATTTCGGCGCGCTCCGGCAGGTCGGCGAGTTCGATCTGGCCCAGAAAATTCAGATAGAAGCCGCTCGCATCACGCGGCCAGTCCATCTTCTCCGGCAGATCGGGGCCACCGCCGATACGGCTGAGCCCGGTTTTGTCTGCTTCGACCACATCAAGTTCGGTCAGGGATACCGTCGGTAACACAATCTGGCGCAAGACATCCCGCTTGTCCTGCAGGCCAGATGCTGCAACTGCCTTGTCAAAGCGAACCTCCACGTCAGCGACAGGCTCTCTGGCGCGCGCAGATCTGGCAGCTTTTTCCCGTTCTCTTTCCCGCTCCCTGTTGCCGGCCGCCGCTTCGTCGATCTTCTTTTTCATTTGCTCGAGCAGCGCTGTTTTCTGGTCTTCGCCGACCTCTCGCGCCTTGCTGGCGGCAACTCCTGCAAGCTTGATTCTGATGGAGCCAAGTAATCGCGTGAAATCCGCCTCGACTGCCGGAAAATCAGCTCCGCTCGTCATCGCTGTGGCGTGATACCAGGCAGTGCCGTTGTCCGATACAAGCAATACACGCAGCCGGTACCAATCCCGTTCTTCATTTGTATCCCAGTCCTTGAGACGATCTTTGATCGTGGTCATTTCTCCGGTCATACCAGCGAAAACGACTGCCTTGCGCTCGATGATGGCTCCGTTGTCCTTCAATGTATCCGTGAGCCAGTCTTGTGGCGACACATCTTTCTCGGCTTCCGTCGTCCACACACTTATTTGGGGTGAAAACGTCGTCTCCGGCTCGCGTCTCAGCCCAATCGAGCCAGCAAAGACGCGCGTATTTTCAAACATGGGATTGGCTTCGACCGAAAATTCCGGGGTTTCGACCAGCTTCATGGGTTTCTCCTGTGCTGACGCGTTTACAGCCAACAATAAAAGCAGAGACGTAATGGCGCAGGACAGCAGATACCTCACTTGTGATCTCCTTCTATTCCTGACGCAAAGCGTGTAACGAATTTTAGACTAACCCAAACGTCTGCTTTTCGTAATACCTAAGTAAACGAGCTAACTCGTTCATAGGCTATGTCTGCGCAACGACGAATGAGAAGCCGATAGCTGGTTGCGGTGAGCCGTTCGTCGTGTAACGGGCAGTGAGGAGAATAACGATGGTCGAAAATGAAGACAGCAAAATCGGAATTGATGTATCCACCGCCTTGAAGATCGCTGTTAGTGCAGTGAATCTTGCAGGCAGGAACAAGGGATTTGCATTTCAGCATCATTATTGAGATTGGTGAAGTCGAGCCAGCGTCGGTTAATTGTTATTGAGTTTCGCGGGATATTTTTTTGACAGACGATACCGTTGAGGATTTCGAGATAACGCTCTATTTTGATGGCCCGTCTGACCTTTCGCACTCGGCGCTCATCGAGGCTTGGGGCCGAGAGGGCTACGAGTGTGAGCGAATGGACGAGAGGGGCGTTTTCAATGGCCTCCGTGGTTCGACCTATGTCTTTGTGGGAGAACCCACGCGAGTTGAGACGCGGGAAACTCCAGATCATTACCCTCTCGTGACGCAGCCTGAGATCGACTGGACAAAGACCTTCTGCGTCGATCCCAAGGCAGGTTATGATGATCTATTTCGGGCGACCCACCGGGCCCACTTCAAGATGAGGGTTCTGACAGATGAGAAACAACCCGAGATTGCCCACAACGAGATTGCCGCAACATTGCTGGGCATCCACCAGTGCGCGCCTATGCGCGCAGCAGTGCTGCATTCTATTGGCATGATCGTCGGACGCACCGATCTCGATGACTATCTAAACTATGTGAATAGCCACTTGGATCAGCCGGCCCAGAAAGCAACAATGCTGGCATTCGGTGCTTTCGTAACTCAGGGTGAGTATGGAACGCGGGCTTGGACCACTGGCCTCGAGCATTTCAGCGTCATGAATTTGATGATCGAAGACCTGCAAGGTGACGTGACGAAAGCGCTGCTTTCCGTATTCGGACTCGGAAACCTTGTTGTCCATGGTCGGCGTTTCAAGGCTGGCGAGGCCATTACATCGTTCGATCTGCACGCCCGCTTCGAAGATTCAGAGATGGATGGAAAACCGATGCTGCGAGTGATCAGGCACGAGTAGAATACTTTCTAAGCACTGGCTAATCTGTCATCGGGAGATTTCGGAGTGATTTGGAGGCATCTTTTGAGAATGTGAAGACGGGCCTGCGCAAAAGAGGCAATTCAGTTAAGCTGGTCGCACTCAACAGCGTCAATCCCATTTGACAAGCCATGTCTGGCGGCTGGTCATTCCGTTCAGCTTGTTGTTCGCACGGCTCGCCCTCGCTCTAACATATTTCGGAGGGCCAGCATCACCACAACACAGGCGATGAGCGTTCCACCATCAGGAATTGCCGGGAAAGGTAGAATCCGATTCAGGACGCCGATTCCCAAGCAGACGATCACTTGAACGCCAGCCACCAATAAAAGAATAGACTTGATGTCCCTACGTCGCGCTGCATCAATCTGGTCCAAGGCGAAGAGCCGATAATAGCCACACACGAAGAGTGGAATGAGTAGCGTGATCACTACAAGGAATGTTGCATCCATGAACCATGCAGCGTTGGACAATAGTGTGGGATCGAGAACAAAAAATACGGCGATGAGATAGCTCCCAGTAATATTGGCCAGAAACGGCGGCCAGAGCAGAACGGCCGATGATATCTGTAAGTCTGCTTTGCCAGAGCCATTACTTCGCGAAAGCAAGTTACATGCGAGAACAGTCATGGCGACTGCAGCTGCAACTGAAATACAAACAATTAGCGGTTCCAAAACGGAACTTGGGCCGGAATGCGTCAGTTCAACCAATGTGACCACTCCATGCGGCAGAGCTCCAAGCATTGGTATGGTCAAGAGCAACCAGACACCCGTCGCCATACCGGGAAGGCGGACGATGTCAGCCAGCCAGATCATCACTGCGGAAGCACCGATAAACGATGCAATCCCTGCAACCAACACGCCTGCAGACCCGTCCACTATCCCCATCGAGGTTAGTGCCCTTATGATGCCGTACCCTTGAATGGCGGTAAGAGCGAGAATGAGTATTTTGACAATGAGGCTCATCCTGGAAGAGCCCGCAGGGGACGCTTGTCATTTTGCTAAAGACGGAACGATTAGTTTTGTGATTTCCATATCGGCAAGCACGGTAAAGAGGGGAAATGCTCCCAGCGCAAAGATCGAGAACCGCGCCATTGCCTGCATTGGCGAATAGGAAATTTGTTCAGCCAAGGCTGCGGCGTCGATACCGGGTACAGGAATTCGGGAGCCGAGCAAAATGGCTATGTACGCCAATGCAATCCGCACCCATGGTAAGTTCAGCATTTCTAGTGGTGGCGACACTCAACAATCCTATCGTTTACCGCAAAGCCCTCATTTGCGTATGCTCCAAAAAAGAGAAAGGTGCATCTTATTTCGTGTCGACAGCTGTTAATGGCTGCACCTCAAAATGAATTCACGGGCATTCAAGACTAAATGGACGAACCAGCCAGATCATCCCTTCCGGCTTCCCACTCAAAGCCTCTTGCCCAATGATCCGATTTCACTATGATTTGCGCATGATAAACGCTCGCGTCACCATTGTTATGCTCATGACCACGCACCTTGTAGGGTGTGCGGGAGTGGCATTGCGTTAGTCGCGATACAATCAACCTGCGAACCCTGCCGAGGCGAGCAGGGTTCATGACACTCCGCTCTCCTCCCTCACAGAAAAGGAGAGCCGCCCATGAACAAAGTTGCCCAACAGTCATCGAATACTTCTGAATTAACTTCCGTAAAGCAATCAGCTGGGCTGTGGATTCGCGCAGCCCGGATTGATGATTTTGAAGCCCTGTCAGCCCTGATCAATCTGCCGGGCTTTCGGGCCGGCACGCTGCGGTTGCCATATCAACGACCGGAGCAGACGAAGAAATGGCTGGAAAGCCAAGGGCCGAACGCGCTTATCATTGTCGCTCTGATTGATAATGTCATCGTGGGCCAGGCTGGTCTACATCCTTACACTGGCCGCCGGGCCCATGCCGCCGAACTGGGGATCGGAGTGCACGACGATCATGTTGGGAAAGGGGTAGGTACAGCACTGATCCGGGAAGTGATCGACGCTGCCGACAATTGGCTGGCGTTTAAACGTCTTGAGCTGACGGTCTATACTGACAATGCTCCGGCGATCCGGCTATATGAAAAGTACGGTTTCGAACGCGAAGGCATACACCGTTCCTACGCCTTCAAGGCAGGAACTTATGTCGATGCTCTGGGCATGGCTCGCCTGCGATGCTGACTTTTTGATTCGCCCAGCGCGCTGTCACCGAGTGGTAGTGATTCAACAAATGCGAGTGCAGGTGTTTGCATGATCTGAGGAGCGTGACGAACTTGGTGTCCTAATCGACACGGTGGTAGGGCGTCAGGCTTCAGCCTCGCGGATGATGAAGATATCACCGCAGAATGGCGGGAGTGGTAACGGGAGCTGGGCCCACGTCGACGCGGGTCCGTTCATCGTTTATTGATTGGATGCTATGTTCCAGTTGTAAATACAGCGACCAAGGCAGGTGGCAAGCTGTCTCATGCCATTTATAGGCATGCAGTTTTCTACTGAAGGTTTTTTCGGTCCATCGGCGGGATCATTAAAACCAGTTGGAGAAGGAAAAATCATGACCGAACTGTTCGCGGGGAATATCGAGGCTCACTATGGACAGGCCTATATTGAACTGGATGGATCATTTAACGGAGAAATGGACAACTGCTTCCGGGGCCAGAACAATGGCCTGTGCGGGGCACAGACGCCAGCAATATTGTTTCTGATGACCGGCCTGCACACCGGCATTATTGGCATCACCATACGTCTGTTCGATGCCGATCCCGGTATCGATGAAAGCTGGGAGGAGGTCTCGTTTCAAGCACCCAAAGGGGAGATCACTTTGATGGAATGGGCGGCCGATCAAGGCGTGGGCATGGCCGTGCCAACCGGGTCCTATCGGGCGCGGTACCAAAGCAGGGCGATGCAGACAGCCAATGAACTTGACACCAATGTCAATGACACCCCCGTTGATACCTATCGGCTGGACTTGTGGACCGCCCCGCTTGCCCCTGATCGTATCGTGAAGCAAACTTCAGCCGTCGCAGCTTACTGGCATGACTGGGCAAGTAAGCTCGTGGCTGCTGGATAACTTCCGGCGGCCTCCCCATGTCGAGGAAATCCTCGCTCAAACACAGCGGCATCGATTGTGAAAACTCCAACGTGCTGGACGATATCCGTGTCCCTCAGTTTCATCCGGGGTGGGAATAGTCCCTTAACTGGATTTCACCGAGCTGTGACAAAAGGCTCATATGCTCAAATGCGCTGTAGATGACTAGATTTTTTAAAATGGGCGACCCGCCAAGCGCTAAGGCTGGTTTGAAACCATAAATGTTGTCGGGTGGCAAACTTCCAAGCTTTGCAAGCGTACGCTTGAATAGTGGCTTTCCATTCTCATCATTTTCATCCTTGGCTTTGGCGTCCAGACCATTGAGAGCGCTCGCTATGACAATGTCGGCTTCGTACTTTTCCGCATGTTTGTTGGAAAAATCTTTGCACGACATTTCCAAGTTCACCAGATCGACCGTGATAGCGAAAAACTCTTTATGCCAAAGCAGTAGTCTGCCAAAGGCAGAAAACCCAACCGGGCGAATCAGTTTGGGGTCAAAATCCGCGTCGCCTTCGAATATCTGATCGACTAGAGGCTGGTAGCTCGTTGGGTTGCAAAACTGGAAATAGCCGTCGAGAACCTTTCATATCCACACTCCTTCCAAAATTCGAGCAAGGAAGGGGGCACAACATCCTGGTAAGCAGTAATATCTGGATCGGTTGGCTGAAGGGCATAACCCCTCCGGCCGACCAAAGCGCTCAACGATAAATTGGAAATTATCATTCAAAGCCATGTTTGTGTTCTTCTGTTACCGTATCGGAAAGTGTATCATACGCCGTAGCCATTGCTCGCGGCCGTTGCAATCGGGTTGCCGTTTACCTTCACGAAGTTCCGGGCCGTCGAAACCACGGGGCCACCAACATGCGGCCTCCGCCCCGGATCAACCATCGGACAAGTGCATAGGCCTAAAAGGGTAACCGCGCGTCCAGACATAATCAGTCTCCACCGAGCTGTCTGACGACTTTGATGCGTGGAGATGACATATCGCGCAAATCAAACGGTCCTGCCTGTGCCGCAAGACTCATCGCTTCCAACGCCGAGGCAGAGCGAAAATTATCGGCGGTGATACTGCCCCCAAGTGCGGGATGCAATTTTGGAGCATATATCTGGCCGGAGGCCAACTCGCCATTAGCCTTTAATGTTCGTTTGTACAATGGCTTTCCATTTTGATCAGCCGGGTCATAGGCATTATCGTCCACACCCATAACCGCATTCCCGATGCGTATATCATCGCTGATTCTGGGTCGAGGCTCGAAACGCTCATCGCAAAGAACATAATGATAGATCAGGTCTATATCCATCACACGATAGTCTTCGTTCCACACTAAAAGTCTTCCGAAAGCGGAGAAGCCAACCACATGGCTTCGCTCTGGCCGGAACTCCGGATCATTGCCGAACACGAATGTGAGGATGGAGCGGTATTTTTCCGGATTGCACAATTGGAAATAACCTTTCATCCAGACGCCAAGGCCATATTGCTCCCAGAACTGCAACAGGCTGTCCGGCAGCCTGCCACGATAGGTATCCAGAGCCGCGTGCGATAGCCTCTCGCCAAGCTGAGGTGGGCCAAACTTATCGAGTGCCATCTGGAAATTGATGAAGAGTTCTGCCATACCTCGTTCCTATAGTTTATATGTGTATCGAAGTCTGTGTTTCTTGTGTCATTTAACCACCACGCAGCGATACAGGCTATTTTTCCTCGGACATGCTTCTCTCTACAGAGTTCATATCCATGAGCAGAGTACGACCTGTAGGCATTGCACTACCTCGCTGGAACGGCATTCTTGTCCAGAGGAAGATCCACGTTCATCTCCGCATCCGCTAGTTTAATCTCAAACAGGGGTGCAACACTTTTGGCAAAAGTCAGTCTTATGAATTTTTCGTAGGTCTCGCCATCTTCGATACCTCCATCGAGCAGCTCAAATGTCAGCTGATATTTTCCAGCACCAAGTACCGTGGTCCGCTCGTCCATGATGGATCCGATAACCACTTTGTCTTCCGGTATATCGAAAGGTACCAAAATCACACGCGTAGGTTCCCCGGAAAGGTGACTGGTCTCTGGTTCTGTGAGCACCTCAACAAAAACAGTATTGCCGTCTGGCACAGCAAAGGAAACACTACCTTCGCGCCAGGAAAACCCTTGCGTATATTGCCGATCGTTCCAGTCATTGAAAGGGTTCTCCAGATCGGGATCAAACACGGCGATCTGCGCATAGCTTATGGTGAGAGGAAAGCGTTCGGTCATTGTTTATGGTCCTATTACTATTGTAGCTTTGCACCCGTACGTCGCAGCCTAGTTACTTGGTCCATTGATAATCCATGCTGTCGAGGACTCCCTGCCTTGAATAAGAAACTGCTGACATGTGGTTGGCAACGCCAATTTCGCTTTATTGGCACTCTGCCTCAGTTGGTCATTTCTGGAAGTTTGGTGCCGCACCAAGGACAATATGAGATCCGAATCATCGAGCTGCCGCGTTGGCCCATGCTTTCAACACGCGCACGCCTTCCGGTTCAGCTCCGGGCCAGAGCTGAACCACGTAGTGGTCATCTCCTTTAAGACCATCTTCACTGAGCGTGTCGAGACCGGAAAAGCACGCACGCATGCCAAGTGTTCCCGCGTTCACCGAAAGTCGCGGAGCGGTGGGCTCGTAATCCGTCAGCCCAGCCAGCACGAGTTGACCGGAGGGACAATCGAAATGTGTCTCGACAACGTGTTGGTAGGCATCGAGATCAAGGGCGGGTTGTTTGTCGTGCCATTCGACGCGGATCGGCACGGTCATATTGCGTGCTGTGTGAAGAATGATGGCATATGGCCCAGCCATGAGGCGTCGGGAGACCGCTTCATTGGTGTAGTCGTCGGGTAAATCAGGATGGGCCTCGTCGTGCAGGTAAATCTGAAAATAGTCGGCGAGGAGATTGCCCTGATAAAGGACTTTGGGCGGAATTGTCCCAGCAGCCACGGGTGCGGTCATTCCAAGCACTCCCATTGCGAGTAAGGCGCGTCGATTCAAAAGCATGTTTCGTCTCGCGGCAATTTGATTTCTGGCATATGCTCCACGTGAGTTTGTTGCGAAATCCCGAGTCTTGAATCTGAGAGTACAATGACTTTTGCGACGCAACAAATGTCAGGCAGATCGTCCATCTAGGGCGCTTCCTGAACTGGTCAGTGCTTGGTAGCGCAAGCTCATAGGCGGAGAATGACATGAATTGGATCGTTAGGCCTTTCGAAGGTGCTTTCCCACTACGATTTGGGATGAGTTCTGAAGAAGCAGCCAGCGTCAGATAACATAGAAGAAATTGAGAACCGGACCATGGATCTTTTGCGATCAGGCGCGCGCGGCAGGCACGTGAAGATCGCCCTTACCGAAGTGGCTTGAGGAAACCGGCTGAATAAAGTCATCTCCATCACAAACCTAAGTATCTCACTGCCGCGAGCGCTGCATCGAGGTCTGTCAAGTTTCCTTCACTGACGACTGACAGGAAAGATTCCTTATCAAGAAGATATGGTTCTGCCAGATCTTGTGGTTCGCATATTGGCTCAGCCACTTTTACGGCATCAAGCATCAGATAAATATGCTTGCGTGCAGTCGAATACGCAGAGACAAAAGTCGTGGCCAAATGAACGAGTTGTCCGTCGTAACCGACTTCCTCGATAGTCTCTCTGCGGGCGGCGAGTTCCGGTTCCTCATTTCTATCAACGCTCCCTCCAGGAATTTCCATCAGATATTTTCCGGGTCCTGCACGAAATTCCTTCAACATTACAAACAGCCCGTCCGATGTCACAGGCAGACAAACTGCCACGTCAGCCTCTTCACGGACAAAGTAGGTAGCCGTATTTCCGAATGGCATGCGTTGGTGGATGCGCTTTACCGTGAGGAACGGATTTGAATAGACTGTTTCTGTTCCGAGAATTTCGGGTGTCGGGTCATCCTTGATTGTCATTATTTCTTTCTGCCGAATGTTGGGTGTAAAAGTTGAAGGTCTCAATGTCATAACCTCAACCATAGCAGTTGTATCTCATTGATAGGGAAGGCCATTCTTCATGCTCATTATTTTAGGCGGTTTGCCGGGCACTGGAAAAACGACAATCGCTCGTGCCTTGGCAAAGCAACTAGGGGCGGTCCATGTGCGCGTTGATACAATCGAGCAAAATATCCGGGCGTCTGCCGTGCTAAAATCGGACATCGGCCCAGCCGGATACAGGGTCGCCTATGGGATCGCCGAAGACAATCTGACGCTCGGCAACACGGTCATTGCCGGTTCTGTAAATTGCTTGAAGGTAACCCGGGATGCCTGGCTGTCGGTTGCGAGGCGATCAGGGGTCCGGCAATTGAAATAGAGGTTATCTGTTCCGACAAGGATGAACATCGCCGACGGGTGGAAACGCGGAAAACCGATGTTCCAGGCTTGAGAAAGCCGAGCTGGGAAGAAGTTGTGGGCCGACATTATGAGGAGTGGGGCCAGAATCCCTTCATTGTCGATACTGCAAAGCAGGATGTGGCGCGATCAGTTGCCGAATTGATTTCAAAGCTCGGACTTGGCCGAAATCAGACAACGCCATGACGGCTCAGGCGAGGAGCGACGGTGCAGAAATTAGCAGGTAATCGAAAATCTGCGCCGATTATATCTCAATCCAGGAACTGTCTGACCGGATCATCGGACCAGATCTGAATTTCGATATATTTCTCAAAAGGCCTGTTCGCATATCCCTGATAATCTGGATCGATGAGATCGGCCGGCAACCCATGCTCGGCTATCAATCCAGGCAAATCCGCAAGCTTGAAGACTCTGTTGTGATACACTTTCTCTTCGTATGGCAGCCCGAATAACGGTCCGAACCCCATCGCAGTAAAACTGTCCGCATACGTGGCGCTGACAATATCTTCGGACAGCACGTCAAGGCCGATACGAAGTTCAAGCGTCTCGGCGCTCAATCCCTTGAACCAATCGGAAGTCCCCAGGACAAGATAATGTGGCGCTAATCGTTCCGGCTTGCCGCCCGCTTCAATGAAAAGACGCCGTAGTTTCTCTTCTGTCAGCTTTCTCAGCTTCATATAACGACGGCCAAACACGCGTTTTGATTGCGCGCCCGCACCGTTTGAAAGATCACTTATGACAGCATCAATTTCAGATTCAGGAACATCCGATAAATTGCGAAAGGGCTTACTGGAAGCCAAGAAGTAGTGGGTGGCAAATGTAGGCACATCATTCATCGATCATCGCCCCTTCAACATTACGGCATACTTCGCATAATGAGCTGAAACGCTCCAAGCGTGGCAATTCTAATTTTGTACACAGGGACAGACAATACATGGATCCAGAACTGGATATTCGGACCGCCGCTGAAGATGATCTTGCCAATGTG
Source organism: Phyllobacterium sp. K27 (assembly GCF_054796155.1). NCBI lineage: Bacteria > Pseudomonadati > Pseudomonadota > Alphaproteobacteria > Hyphomicrobiales > Phyllobacteriaceae > Phyllobacterium > Phyllobacterium sp. K27. The sequence continues at coordinate 2,003,252 of NZ_CM139240.1, forward strand.
CTGGAGCTGTACCGCCAACTGCATCCGGATGATCCTCATCTCTCACCAGATTCAGCCGTGAAAATATGGCGTCAACTCACGGGGTGTCGTGGCAGTGAGATCTTCATCGGTCTTGTCGACGGGAAGGTGGTCTCAACCTGTACGATTGTCGTGGTGCCCAATCTGACAAGAGGTGGCTTGCCTTATGCTGTGATTGAGAACGTTGTGACGAATGGACAGTACCGAAAGAAAGGATTTGGCCACTTGTTGCTGAAAGCCGCGATAGCTCATGCGTGGACGTATCGTTGCTATAAGGTCATGTTGATGACCGGCTCCAACAACCCCGGCACTCTCAGATTCTATACCAATGCCGGTTTCGAACAGAGCAAAACGGGCTTTCAAATCCGAAGATCATAGATGTGAATTCACATTAGAGAACGTGGGCGGATGATATCAAATGGTGCATATGTTACCGTGACATTGACGGACCACGTCACCGAGTCAAAGCAGATAGGTTGAAGTCCAGCAAAGGCATGACCGACATTCCTTTCAACGCCGCCAAAATCCGATATTCGACGCCGCACGTGGACGCCATAAAGGCGTTGCTTCGAGATCGCTATGTTTTGCCAGCATCATTGGATGTTACCTTCCTGCGCCGCGGCTTCAATGACTCTTATCTGGTCCATTCAGACAGCGAAAAACTTGCTGTATTACGCTTGTCGGGCTGGCGAGCTCGCGGACCAGAGGACGTAGAGTCGGAAACCGATCTACTTGCTTTCTTGGATGAAGCGGGCGTCCCGGTAGCGGCCCCGATCCCGACCCGGGATGGCAGGTTGTTTTCCAGACTGGAACTACCACAAGGAGAACGATCCGCTGTCTTGTTTCGGTACGCCGAGGGTGAAGAACCGGGCTATCACTCAGTAGAGGCCGCGCGGGCACAAGGCGTGACCATGGCCAGAATCCATGATGCCGCTGAGAAATACCCCCGGTTGAATTCCGGAACATACCGCCTTGACCTTGATCATCTGCTCCATCGCCCTCTTGCCTCAGTATTGGCCTTGGGACTCCTTGATACAGACTCTGCTGAATCGCTTACCGAACTGGCATCAAGATTATCGACATCCGTAACGGCTATCGACGCTCTGACATGGGTAAGCTGCCACGGCGATTGTCATGGCGGCAATGCCCGAATTGCCAAGGCTGGTCCCTTGAAAGAGCAGGCGATATTCTTTGATTTCGACGATGGCGGCCCGGGATATCTTGCTTACGATCTCGCCGTTTTCCTTTGGGCTCAGACGCTTCGCGGTAATGATTACACGCTGTGGCACGCCTTCATCAAAGGGTATCGGGGCATCCGGTCGATAAACCCGATAGATTTTGAGGCAACACACCTGTTTGTGCCAATTAGGCATTTCTGGCTCATGGGAAATTATGCCAGCAGGACAGCTGAATGGGGTTCCGAAGCTGTTACGACGAAATGGTTAACCAGGCAGATAGAATACATGCTCAAATGGGAGCGCGAGAAGCTGGTACCCGGCTTTCTTTGAGTTCCAGGCCGGAAACTTCTTTTCCTCCAGTTGATGGGAAGCCAACGTACCTTCCGAAAAAGTGGAGAATAGCCAGCCGCCATGAATAGACGTTCACTTCTTTGGTTGATGAACATCAGAATCAAAAGTCGAACCGCTATAATCTGTGACGATCCATTTCTCCATCGTAACGTCTCTTCCTAAAGTTTTTTCTGTTGCTGACCTAGTAGCTTTCAAGGCGGCAACTGCTGCTGGTCGGTTATCAAACACGCCAACGAGTGTGGTATTTGGCAATCGATACCATTCGTCTTTGTCGCTGAGAATCCACAACGCCCAGCCATTCTTGGTTGCCTGATCCAAGAATGTAGAATGGGGGCTCGGGTTGGTTTCGCGCAGATCGTACGTAGCAATAAATTTAGGCATGCATATCTCCAATTTACAATTAATTTTGAATTATCTGTTTTGTTAGATCGAGAAAGCAAGCCGTAGGGCGATGATATGCACCGAGAAAAGAGCCTCAGCAAAAAAGATAAAAGAGATAGCTGATAAGGCAGAAGGCGGAGTAACAGCAGAGCCAGAGGTACGATGTTGCTTTGCAGTCAATTCGTGAGCTTTCGAGGTGATGAATCACACTCGGCAGTCAAAGCGCCCAGTATACAATGAAGTTGGGATTTACTCGCAAAGCGACAGATTGCTGACGGTGATCTAATTGTTTCCTCTAAGATTGGGTAAGTTCTTCAAAACGCTTAATGTAATCTTCGATATTTTCTTCCAGCATTGCGCGATACTGTTTAACAAAATAGTCGATTGTCTCAGCTTTTGAGGCTTTCAATTCGGCGCTACTTGAGTGACCTATCGCACTTACGAAGGCATTGAACCGCGCAGTAGCATACATGCATGACGAACTTATCTCGCCAGGAGTTGCTTCTCCCATCTGTGAATTTGCAATGCCGATGATGGCATCTGCACGGAGGAAAAACTCTTCATTGGGTTCAGATGTCAATTTGTCCTCCAGCTACTTGGATAATGAATGCTGTACCGAAGAAAGCCCAGCACGAGCGTTCAGTCTGCAGCGATCAAGATTCTTGATGACGAGACGCTGGGGACGAAAGGCGAGATATCGCTGCTCTCAAAGAACTCGCCATCCAGACTTGGTCGGTATGCCCGGCAGGGAAACTGCGGCGTTCAGCGCGCTGCGCGCGGAGAATATGTTTCCAGATTGTCCCGCCAAAATAGCGATTGAAGACGATGAAATAAGCGACGATCAGTACGAAAAACACCAGTGCGGGCAAGCCTTCAAGTTTAAATCCTGTATCAGTCCGACCTCCAAGGACAGTCGCAACTACGTAGCCTAGCACGAAAAACGCAGTGATGAAGTCAAGTATCGCAGCCGTGACGATACGCCAAGTAGCCGGGCCCTTGTTCGCGCCTGTGTCCGACATTCGAATTCCCCTTAGCAGTGTTCTCAATGATTTGCCTGACCTACGATAGTCCGCAATGCGAGAATTCTCGACAGGAGAACCTATGCTTCTTTTTGCTTCATTGCCGTAGAAAAGTGGCAATGGCGCGAGCCAGATCTGTTGGATTCTCTTCCGTCACACTGGTTGGTCTTTCTTCTAGGCAATTTTGCCTTCGAGGCCGGGACACATGCGGTTCTCAATAACGTTTCGCCGTCCACTTCCATTTTTTCAGAAATGCGGTTGAATGAACCGGAATATGGTCAGCAAATATGCTTATTTGAGCAATATTTTCTGCCGGGATGTTTGATGTTACGCTCAATGAAAATGCTTTGGGGAGTGCGGCCAAGCACGTGGGTAAACGCAATTGAGATTGCGAGGATCAGCATGAGATCGTTCAACATTCTTAAGGAGAGCATATGCCTACGGTCATCACAAACGACGGCGTCGAGATATTCTACAAGGACTGGGGGACGGGCCAGCCAATTGTCTTCAGTCACGGTTGGCCACTCTCGGCCGATGATTGGGATGCACAGATGATATTCTTCGTAAATCACGGCTTTCGTGTCATCGCGCATGACCGGCGCGGACACGGCCGCTCCGCTCAGGTCGGTGATGGTCACGACATGGATCATTACGCTGATGACCTTGCCACCCTGACCGAAAAACTTGACCTTAGAAACGCCATGCATGTCGGCCATTCGACCGGGGGAGGTGAAGTGGTGCACTATATCGCGCGCCACGGCGAAGCCCGGGTAGCAAAGGCAGCGATCTTAAGTGCCGTACCACCACTGATGGTGAAAACCGATGCCAATCCGGGTGGCTTGCCAAAGGATGTATTTGATGGTTTCCAAGCCCAGCTCGCTGCGGGCCGTAGTGAATTCTATCATGCCGTGGCCGCAGGTCCCTTCTATGGCTACAATCGGCCAAACGCCAAACCCTCGGATGCAGTGATCAATAATTGGTGGCGTCAGGGGATGATGGGTGGTGCCAAGGCACATTACGATGGAATTGTTGCTTTCTCGCAAACCGATTTCACCGAGGACCTCAAGAAGATCACAGTTCCAGTGCTTGTGATGCATGGCGATGATGATCAGATTGTGCCCTATGCCGATTCAGCGCCATTGTCGGCAAAGCTTTTGAAGAACGGGACACTGAAGACCTACGAAGGTTTTCCGCATGGTATGCCGACGACTCACGCGGAGATCATCAACTCGGACCTGCTTGCATTTTTCCGGGCTTAATGCCCTACCGGCGTCGACCAAGGAGCACTTGATGCGATTGGAAAGCCATGTATCAAGATATTCCCATGGTTTCCTAGCCATTACGGTCGAGACCCAACGCGGCGTTCAAAATCAATAGGAACGAGCTCGTAGGCACAAGCCATAAGATCGGATTTTGCCTCTACAAAGCGGGGAGGTCCCGCATACGCTGATTGGGCAATGTGTTGGAGGCAAATGACGCCGGAAAAGTGAAGGCTTATGTCGTCGCTGGCCATTTTAAGAATTCATCATCAGCCCAACCGTGGGTAGCATGCCAAAGCTCACCACCGTATTTCCGCACTAATGGGAGATGATGAGCCAGAAAATTAGCCGCGTGTTTGCGCTTCAGTTCTTCATCCGTTGTCCTGTGGTCAATGAAATATAGTCCTGGGCCATCTGTAATATGCGGATTTCTTAGGATATTCGCTGGCACACCGTGAACGATAATATTCCTGTCACCGATAATGCCCTTAAGTTTGGATAGTGCACCAATCGATAGTTCAACCCATTGATTGGATCGGTGTGGTTCAAGAATTGTTGTGAGGTAATTTATTCGCCCGCCTTCACCTGACATCGAATGAAATTTGACTAGATCAACTTCAGGTTCGTCCGAATATCGCTCTAAGAGGATCCGCATAAGCGAACTGATTGTTCCCCAAATCGCTGTCACTCGGCCGATAGAAACCAAAATATCCTCATTACCATCGAAAACGGAACGAAGGTTGAGCGTCGACTGATTGTGATCGTTCATTAGGTCCATCCGTTGTTCGGCAAACATGGTCTTACTGAGAGGTTCGCTCAAACCTCGGCGAAGGGCAACAACGCATTCCAGACTTGTAACAATCCCCGGCACCTCACAGGTCAGCCCCGGCGTCATCGGCGTTTTTGTATGAACTGTTGACACAGCATCTACTCGCGTCAAACAGTGTTCAGAGTATTTATCTCACTTGAGCGTTGCCATGATCAAAGTAGCATTTCCAATTGAGGCTCTCCCGGAGTTGGGTACAGTTTCCAACCCCGCGGTGCTATATGATGGAAACGACGCGTATGTTTGCTACGAAACTTCAGATCGTACTGGCGGCGGCAATGTTGTTCTTAAATTTGGTGGGGTAATCGATTTTCGTATGACGCCGATGACTGCAGAAGGCCTGCGAGAATGCCGATATCCGATTAAACCATGGGCTTTCAATGAAGTGTTTGGCGGTGAGGAAACCATGCGTTGGAGGGCGCTTGATCCGAGGTTTTGGTTGATATCCTTTAATGAAGTTACAATCGAAATCATTTTCGAGACAGTCTCTATCATAACTCACGATGGAGAAGGTTGTACTCCCAAAGACACACTACTACACACTTTGACAGCATAAAAAGTTCTTCATTATGCCCGGTGCCTCATTTTCGGTACCGCCTCCGAGACCGCCGATAGGCGACGGCAGCAGGCTGCGAGGACGACCCTGATATAAACTGACGATGGGCCAGCAGGCATCACCACTCAAGGCGAAAGTGGCCTCTGAGCAGCAACGGAATAGAAAATCCACACAAGCTATAGCCCAATTCGCCCGGAGCCGAGGGTCTTTAGATACAGCCTAATCGCCGTGATCATCGAGAAGGCGCGAAATTGTACTTCGGCCGAGATCGCTCATAACTGGATTCGTTTCTCGGTAGTACCAGACTAGGCCCATAGCTTGCTGGAACGCCCATGCCGCGCCACGTCGCCATTCCAGTTCATCAGCTTGTAAGGCTTGACGGAAGATCGCCCGGGTGTCGCGACCAAGTAGATGCCATCCAACGACAAGATCGAGCGATGGATCAGCAGGGCCGAAGCCGCCAGTGTCGAGAACTCCAACCAGGTGCTCTCCACCCACCAAAAGATTTGCCGGAATGAGATCTTTGTGGCTCATTAGCTCGTGCCTTGGAGATGGCAATTTTCGATAGTCCTTCCACATGTGCCGGAGGCGACCCACGTCAAGCAGATTTTCGCTCTTGAAGAAACACAGTTCCATCCAATCGTCATGCTCGGAAAGATTTCCGCCGCGGCCTCTTCCGTCGAATGTACGCCCTTTTAAATCTGCCGCGCGAAGGGAAGTTATAAGTCGGACAAGGTCGAGCGCAAACGTGGATGAACTGCTCAATCCGATCGGTGTAGCAATTTGTCCCTCTATCCATGTCTGTACGAGCCAGGGTAATGGATAAACTGAGTTTGGCCGGCCTATGCCGATGGGCTTCGGGCTTGGGAAGAGGCAATACTCGTTGAATTCAGCGCTGGCCTTCACCTCTGTCTCTAGCAGGCTTATACACCCGGCGGGATCCATCATTCGCAACGGGAAACGTGCCGCATATTTGGAGCCGATGCGGAAAATTGCATTGACCGTACCCACGGACTCCATGGCGACAATGTCCTCACCTTTAAACTGAGGAAACTGATGGTAGATCATGTCGCGCACGACCGCCGCTTCGATGTTCACCTGGTCGCTATGCATCGATCGCGCCCGTAAGGGCTCCCTGGTTTGTATTGTAGGTAAATAACCGACTTTAGTGTCGGTCGGAACTCGGTGCTAATGGTGATAACGAGGTTAGTTCGCCTCTCCAACAAACTCCTAGTTCCAACAAAGGTGGACTTCATGGCGCTACATCCAGATATCCGACATTTTTGCATCCTTCTCGAAGAGCTGGAGGCCTTACTGAATAGAACCGATAGTGATTTTTGGGCAAAGAAGATTGCTCAATGTAGGATAGCGGGCGGAAAATTCCGACGCATGGGGTGTTCACACGTTTCTCAGCCTGTTCGGCGGTATGGGGTCGTTTAATGATTTAATCCTTCAGCAAAACCTGGTCATGCTCGTGCCAGAAAATGAAAAGCTTAATACATTGAGGTCTCAAGCTTGGAAACTCGGGAAAGAACTCGCTACAGAAATATGATAATTTCAATTCCAATGAAGGCGGCAGGCAGAATGTTACAAGCGGGTTTTGACATTGACTGGCTGGTTGAGCATGGGTTCGCATCTGACATATTAAAGATGTTGCAGGGTGAGAACGAATATGCAGATCTGGACGCTTTTGAGAGCTTGGATCGGCATTCTCACCATCTTCGTCTTATGACAGTGCAGCACCTTGAATTTATCATTGACCATGGGGATCAAAAAGAACCTGTGAAAGTGGGTCGAAAAATAATATCACCGCATCCGGAATATTTCATGGCATGGAAACTCGCCTGTTGTCCTGGAATATCCTTGCACCAGCTTAGTCGCCTGCTTGAATCAAAGCGCCCAATCCCAGTTCAAATGTGAACATGAAGCTTGTGAAGGTCAGGTAACAAATGATGACAAGACGAGCATTTTCTTATGCCCTCATGGCCTTACTGCTGGTGACCATGCCAGCCCTCAGTCAAGAAATGACCAAGAAAGATTACGTGGACCTTCCTGCCCGATCATGGAAGCATTTTCGGTGTGGAGCGCTATACGGATACGGTAATGGCTACAATCCGCTCGGACAGTTCTTTACGCAGAAAGGATATTTGCTTGGTAAGCAATATTACAAAGCGCTAAACGACGGGACTATAACTATCATGGATTTGACCTTGGATATGCCTGCCGCGTTCAATCTGGATGCGGTCATGATTATGTCACCAGATATTGATCCGCCAATCGATTTCAAAATGGGCCGTGTCTCTGTGCGGGCTGAAACCGCAATATTCGAGTTGATTGAAACCAATGACAATAAAGGACGCATTGATTTTGCCAAAACTAGCGAAAAAGCCAAGAGCCTGATTGAAGGAGAAAAGTGTGATTACGATGACTTGAAACTCCCCCCTCAAATGCTGAATCGATTTCGTTAACATTGAGGTTTGGTCACTGTTCCAGAAAAGGCGAGATTGTAAGCGGCTGCTGAGAGAGGGTTTTTTTTAAGCAATGTCAGATCGCAAATTGCCGACGTCACAAAATAAACTCTATCACCTCGTGGTCATTGCGCACTCCATACTTCTTGCCTCACTGTCGGCGATAGCTGGCAGCGCTCTATCGCAATCAAAAAATGAATCGCAGGCCATATTCGCTTCGTCTTTCATCTTTGACAAAGCCGTGGTCGTGTTGCCCGCTTTGATGTTTGTTCTGGTCGCATCCAGTTTAATCGAGATAGTCGGCAGTACAAAAAACAACTACGTCCGTGAACTGCGATCGTCCGTTCGAAGGAGATTGCAAAACGACAAGTCTACCCTCGAATACAACACAGCCGAATCCGGAGCATTTTTTGCCATCTTCCTGTTGGCGCTACTTATCATTTTCGTGGTCCTGCAGATAGGAATGACAAGCATCGCGGCATTCAATGTCATGCTCATCGGAACTGTGCTGTTGCTCTTCTCCTTTATCGCCATTCGGCTGGTCAGGGCCACAAATTACAGTCTGTTACGCTCAACGTTTTACGCGATACCGATCGGCCTTGTTCTGGGATATTTCGCGTAATCGGGGATCGCCAAAGCAAAGATCATCCACATCAACGATTCCCGAGAGCAAACCATCAGGAGCGATGATGACATTCCTTGGAGTCGTGTCATGCAGGAATGGTGTGGCCTCTCGCCAACAAGATCGATCGTATTGCGTGGAAGCTTATGAGTGTTGAGACGCACCGGCAGGGAGAAAGACAGACACAGGCAACAAAAGAGATTGGCCATCACGGCCAACCACATTTACGTGACGGATGGCGTCATCGTTTTCGATTATCACGGCTACTCTTCTCGTGACCGTCTTTTGGGACATCATAGGAAAGGATGGTCGTCGCAAAGTCGGTTGGGACTGATGCTCCGCAAGCTTATGGAAGAAGTTCGCCATAGTCATGCATATATTCACCGGGAGTAAACCCGCCTATAAACTGTGGCCATACTTTTCCTGGCCAGATGTAATCCACCCGTCCTTCAACTGGACGATAGACCGCCGTATATGCTGGAGCAGTGCTGACCGACATTCTGCTGTGGTCGATGGCTCTTTCAGTCCTTGCCCCGAATACCAGTTTGCAGCGGCATCGCGCCCTGCAATGAAACGGGTCAGCCAATCCTCACCAAGCTTTTCTTCACGCACGGCTACAAGGTGCTTCTGCATGTTGACTGTGCCTTATGGAGGAACGAGCAAATGCCGTTGATATCAGGACGGAAAAACGTCGAGAGATGATCTCCGGTACTCGAAAGAAAAGGAAGCCGATTGGTGAGCGCAAATGTTTGCATTGGGCCGTGATAGGGACCATCTTGTCCGCCCCAGAGCAAGACGGGGTAGCCGGCTTTCAGCACTGCCTGTTGCTCATCTTGGATCTGTCGGAGCGCTATTAAATCTCAATGGCTTATACTTATCGCAAGATAGATCAGCGTGGCAATCACACATTTCCTCGCGGGTCACGTCAGGCGGCACGGTATCGCTGTGGTGGAATCTTGAAACCATCGGAGCGCGGCGCTACACTTCTAAGGTGCTGCTGCGCGTGAGGTGTATTACAGATTGTACCAGCTAGACGGGAGAACGAGTTGGAGAGGGAGGTCACCAGAAAACGCGTCGCGCTGTACACATTCGGGATCTTCCGTGCTCCTGCTGCCGATCCAAGAAACCAGGGCTTTCACGATAGAAACGATTTGAATTTCGTTGCAGCCGAAAGCAGTGAAGGGTTCATTGCCCGATCTGGATATGATGATGAACCCGGCCCTGAAAGTTGGGGCAAGCAGGTCTACCCGCGCTTCTATAAAGAGAAAGGGGATGGCTGGTCTCCTTCTTCTCTTTCACTTTGGCGGGATCTCATCTCACCGATGGCCTTTTCATACGCTGGGATACATTCCGAAGCTCTCAAGCATGGCCGTAGCTGGTTCCTTAAACCAGAATGGCCTCCCTATGTGGCTTGGTGGGAAGAGGAGACGCACACTCCCACCTGGGCTGAAGCAATTCAGCGGCATGAATATTTACATGATCACGGCCCAACCGCCTGGGCGTTCGATTTCAAGCAGCCATTTGATGAAAGTGGACAGCGGACAGTCCTGAACCGCGAAAAGTTGAAGCAATATGTTGAAAACAATCAAGCACGGCAGGCTCTGCTAAGTCTTGGCCAGTGACACCAAATTGATGCGAATTTTCATGGTGATCCTCATGTTGTTTACCGCAAACCCTGCCCTTTGTGAAACCTATGCTGGCGACCGCATAGTTATCATTGACGGCGACACTATCGCTCTGCCTTGCAATCCTGCCAACGGTTACAAGCGCGGTTGTGCAGAAAAAATACGTCTTCTTGATATTGATGCGCCGGAGACTTCCAAGCCATCATGCGAGAAAGAATTGACCACCGGCCTAGCTGCAAAAGAACGTCTCCGCGAGCTGGTGGAGAAAGAAACAATTGCAGTCGAACGCAGCGGGCGGAAAGACCAATATCGCCGCTCTCTTGCTCGCCTGAAATTTGAAGATGGGTCTGACATTGGCTCCATCCTTATAGCCGAAAATCTAGCTCTACCTTATAGGGCGGGGGCAGCAGCCAAACTCAGCCGCACACAACATTGGTGTGCTCAAGGAATGATTTTTCGGTGAGCCCCCTGAAATCGGGAGAATGCAAACAGCCATGTAGTGCTTAACAAGGCAAATCTTCGCCAGACTCAATCGCCTTTTCCAGCACCAATGCATCGACAGCGCGCTGCAGTTCATGCAGACCCCAACCAGCCTTGATTGCATCTTGGTAGACAGCAAGCATATCTTTCGATGTAACCCTGTCGAGAAACCGATCCTTCAATGCCTCACGGCATTCCAGTTCCCGTTGCTTCTCGTTTTCGTATGAAAATCTAGGGGATGCGATACTCATGGCACTCACTCCTACGAAAACGACTCAATGCCGAGGGAGCGAATCAGTTCCCATCTCTCTTCATCAGAGTGTCAAGCTTCCATGATCACGCTCTGTATGGGCACTGTAGAATTACACAGTAGAAGATTTCGAAAACACCTGTCCTAATGGTGTCATCAAAACCGAGCGCGATACTAGAGGACGTCATGATTTTGTTTACGTACACGTCGGATCATTCGGATGCCGAAAGCCGCTAGAAAGAAGACGGCATCGGGAACGAATTTTTTGCCAGTTTTGAAGAGGCGCGGCAAGTGGTCCTTGATCTACGGAAGGACGTCGCGGAGGATCCAGAAGAGGATTTGAGGCCGATCCACATCGAGCGGATCGAAATTCTGCCAGTGGCCGGCAAAAACGTTCTCACGCTACTTAACCAGGGAATTGGGCCTCTTGTCCGTAACCACGAGATCATAGAAACTATTGACTGACGATGATATCTACGTCGCGTATGGTTCAGCCACCACAGATTTCGTCATTGGATGGGTCGAGTGGAGCCCTTCGCGAACAGTTCGTTTAGCTCGTCTCTGATCTTTGCGAACATACCCTTCTTCGCGCGCAATGGCACATAGACACAGCGTTGCCCCTCTTTGTTCGTCACTTGTATCGATTTGGGAAAGTTGTCGCTTTCCTGGCCCCCATGCACCAGAATTTCGATAACGAGGCCTCGACCATCATCTTCCGGGATGCTTTTCTCATTCATATTGAATCTCCGGGCTTGGTTGCACTCAACGGTCACTCGATCATATCATGTGCGAAAGTAGCAATGAATGCTTGGAGCCCAGTCGCCCGGCCTCCTTGGCGACTACCCGTTCAGCCGAATTACGCTATTATGTATCGAGTGCGAACTGTATGGCATACGTGGGGAGGGGGACTTGAAGAGATTTATCCTGATTATCGTTGTGGCGGTTATATGTCTCGGCGGTGCTGTCTGGTATCTCTTTGCTTCTAACGTGAGAGACCTAGCTGATGCTCGAGTCGCTTTGGAAAAGAAAGACTATGCCGAAGCTCTGCGTCTTCTCACGCCGCTCGCAGAAAACGGCGTAGCGCAAGCTCAGGTTAATCTCGGATACATGTACGAAAGCGGGCTCGGTGTGGATGTAAACGTCGATATGGCGGTGGATCTTTATCGAAAGGCCGCAAATAATGACAATACCGTTGCTCAGTTTAATTTAGGCTTGCTTTATGAAACTGGTCAGGGGGTGCCAGTTGATTGGAGCCAAGCCTTATATTGGTATCGATTGGCCACTGATGGCAATCATCCGCTTGCTCAACACAAGCTCGGTGCGGCCTATGACGCTGGACTTGGGGTGGCAAAGAATGATGCTACTGCCTTCAACTGGTATGAAAAGGCGGCGAACGGCGGCGTGCCGGAATCGATGTACAACGTTGCAAGCCTGTATCTTAGTGGTCGGGGTGTGACTAAAGACGACGCCAAGGCTTATGCGTGGTTTGAAAAATGTGCAGCATTATTTTTGGCAAACTGCCAAAACGCTCTAGGTCTCATGCACCACGACGGGCGATCAGTACCCGTCGATTATAAACGTGCATTGGAACTGTTTGAGAAAGCGGCCAATCAAGGCGACGCATTCGCTCAATACAATATAGGTGGGGTCTATTATAGAGGCGACGGTGTTGAACAAAGCATCAGCAAAGCTGCCGAATGGTTCAAGAAGGCTGCTGCAAATGGTCATGTGTCATCCCAGCGTCTCTTGGACCAAATGACAGAGGCGGGTCTGCTTGTGAAGGGATAACCGAGCCACTCAGCACCTATGGTTTGCATCCCGATGCGACGGGTCCTCAGGCTTAGGGGTTTCAGGTATCAGGCTTCTTCTTTGATTTCGACAAATAGATTGACGGACTGCGCTACGTTTTGATCACCGGCAAGGACGTTGTCAGCGCCATTTTTTATTGCGCACTTCACGCCAGACGAGCCAAGTAATTGGATAATTTTTTGCATTTTTAGAGAACAAGCTATCGCGCGCAAATATGGGCCACCCCATTGTAAGTAAGAGACTAACAATACTGAATGGAAATAACCCGATCATAACGAAACCAAGAACGTTGAAAAGCAATTCAATCCAATGTGGGATGTCGTGTCGTCCAGAAAAGTGAAGTGCAAGGCCAGCCGTCGTAATGAATAGAAAAACAAAAATTGCAAGGCAAACTAGATTTGCAAACTTGGTCATACCTATTGCCCCCAGCGGTTGTAAATACTTATAGCAGAAAAGATTTCGGCCTTGATACGGCCGGCACGGCTTCGAACTGTCACCATCACGACCCATCGCCCTCAAATGCTGTCTCGTTGTAAGCAGGATCGTTCGCAGCCGCATTGGTATAGAGAACGTGTAACTCGCCTTCAGTTTCATCCGGAACGCCAGTGAAAATGTAAATCTCGCCAAGTTGAGGATGATTTGCCCGGGTGGCCTCAAAAGGAAATTCAGTCGGATCGGCAGACTCCGCGATGGTCATATTCTCCACAATTTGCTCGCCGTGCGATACGACATTGAAAGAACCGGGCAGTTCATCAACGTCAGTCATATTCGCTTCGACTTCTGCCATGTAATCTTCATCGAAATAGCTCTCGATGCTGTAGGTTTTCCCACGAAATCTGACTTTCCAAGGCATGGCGCTTCTCCTTTTGCTCCGGTCATCGCAGAATGTGCGAAATGACAATATCTGCAAATATGAAGGTGACGACGATTGATCCTAATTGAACACCGCCAATCATTCCATGCACCTGAGTACTGGCAATGAAGCCCACAGACTGATTGGGAAGCAACCCCGGCGGAGCGTAACGCTTGTATGAATCAACACGTCTGACCAGCTTGTCATAGTTCCTATTGATATACAGCATCAGGCAGGTTGCTGTAGCGAGGAATATGAGTACTAGATTCAGAACAAAGGATGGGTTTGTATATTCGATCAGCCATCCCTTGAGCGTCGGGGGTAGGGTACGGTGCATTTGCAAGTCCCGTGTTGGCTTCGATCATCCATGGGTACACAACCCGCGGATAACAGCAGTTTTTGCGGAAGCATCCGCGCTGTAAAAGCGCTTGCAAATTTCCTTTGAACGACCACCTGCCAAGGAGAGTTTGGAGATCACTGGCAGAACACCAACAATACCGACGTAAATTTGAAGCGGAGTAGTATGGCCTGATACTATCAGACGGTAGATTGCCGTAGTCGACTCACGTATCTTCCTGATTATGGCAAAACGCTCCCGCTCTTATGATCAGCCGACCATTAAAAAGCTCTTTGCGCTAAGTGGGAACAGGTGCGCTTTTCCGGATTGCTCCAATCCCGTAATACAACCTGGGAAGGAAGGCGCAGACGCTATTGTACTGGGTGCAATTTCTCATATTTCTGCAGCTAGTGACCATGGCCCGCGTGCAAATTCAAAGCTCACTGTCAAGCAACGGAACTCTGTTGAGAATCTGATAATTCTTTGTCCGACACACCATGCGATTGTTGATGGTCAGCATGAGGCTTATCCAGAATCCGTACTGAAACAATGGAAGTACACGCGCGAAAACGGGCTGCAGACCAATGTCCGGTCGCCGTTGCCGGTTCCCGTTAGGATTATAGACGGGGAACTTGATCGAGAGCTGCGCGCTCTTAAACAGAGCAGGTTTTTTCAAGGTTTCAACGGGGCCCTTGTAGCTGAAGAATTAGCCGAACGAGTCCAAGCAGGTGATCTCAGCAGCGCTTCAGATCCGTTGAAAGCCACGGCGTTGTCCTGGTGTGCTCGCGTTCTTTCCAGCGCTAAGCGCGAGGATGCCCAACGCATATTAGACCACATTCCATCTGCTAACCGCGGGGATGAATGGGCGATCGCGCAAGCATTTGTCACCGGAGCGCAAGATCAATGGCAAGCGGCTCTCAATCAGCTTTCAATGATTGAAACACCGGAAGCCAGAACGGCAGCGTTTTTCATTGTATGCTTATATGCAAAAACAATTGATCCTATCGCCTGGTTGAATGCCGCCGGTTATGAATTTAGCGGTCTGGATTCAGACGGAAAATATCTCTTCCTCAGTAAATGCTTAGACCAAAACCTTATGGATGATGGACTGCGTGCGGTCGAAATTCTGGGGATGGCAGACTATGAAACGACTCCGGCAATCTATTTTTTTGCGGCTCTGCTTCACTTACTCCATATAGTCCCAAATGATTTCCGTATTTTGGTCCAAGGACAGCTGCCGTTTGAACTTGACAGTTTTCCTATGCTGTCAACCGACGAGGCTCTAAGACATCTTGAAACTGCCCAAACACTTTTTACAGAGTTTTCGGTCATTGCTAATAAATTTGATATGCTCAAAGCCGCAGAAATTTCTTCCGGCTATGCTCTCTGGCTCGAGCTCCGAAATCCTCGCACGTATGCGTCCGGGATCGAAAAACTTCGCGATAGTATGGAAAACCCGCAGAATTCGCTCCGCCTTGTGAATTTCGCTCTGAGGTTCGGTTTGCAATTGGACTTAACCGCTATATCGGAGGAGATTGACAGGCAAACCGCTTTGACCGGGGGATTGTCATTCGATGCAGCTTTTGCGCGCTTCACGTTGGCATTTTCCCAGAAAAGTGAACGTGACGTCGCCGCATACATTGATCGTCACCGTGACCAATTATTACAGCACATCAACTCAGTCTCCGTCGCGCGGATCGAAATTGAAATGCTTGCCCGTGACGGTCAGTCACTCGCAGCTAAGAGCAAGCTCAAAAGCTTGGAAGAGGAGGGCATAGACGAAGCAACCAAATTGGAGCTGAAACGCGTCATTGCTGAATCTGAAGGGGCCGACGCCGTAGAAGCCCGCCTACAGGAATATGCCACCAATCCCTCACTTAATTCTCTGAACAATCTCGTGTTAATCCTGGAGAGACGTGGCGATTGGGAGAAAATGGCCGAGTATTCGGCAATTATGTTCGAACAAGTTCCTTCTCAAATGTCAGCGGAAAAGCTGGCGCATGCTCTCAACGAAAGAAAGGATTCAGCATCCCTGAACAAGATGCTGCAGCGTCATCCAGAATTTATTGAACATTCTCACTACCTAAAGTCGTTGTGGGCGGTATCCCTTTATAACGATGGAAAACTGCAGGAAGCAGCTCGACTCGTTCAGGAAACCCGTTCCGAACATGACAATTCGAACCTTCGCCAGTTGTGGATTAACATCGGTATAACATCCGGCGACTGGGAATCCTTGAATTCATTCCTGGAAGTTGAATGGCTTCAAATTGACCACCGTTCCCCAGAGGAGATCGTCGGATTGGCTCAGTTGTCCCATGCCTTGCAATCTGGCCGCAGCAAGGATTTGTTGCGCCAAGCTGTCGTGAAATCCGAACGTAACCCGCGTATTCTGATGAGCGCTTACTCCTTGGCTAGTTCGGCTGGCTGGGAAACTGATGCAGAAGCATCGGGTTGGCTGAGGGACGCCATTGCAAATTCTTCGGACACCGGACCTATTCAAAAGATATCGCTTAAGGAAATGATCGATCGGCAGCCGGATTGGGAAAAACGGGAAGCGGATGTATGGAGTCAGCTAAAGAAAGGTGAGCTTCCGATATTCGGTGCCGCAAAATCAATCAACAGAAACCTTTGCGACCTTTATCTGTTGCCGGCTCTTGCAAATTTGCAGGAGCCAGATCCGAGAAGACGCGCCAACATCTACGCCTATAGTGCTGCTCGGCCGCGCCTTCGACCGGAAATGAACAAAATTGCTTTCGACGCCACTTCGCTGCTTACATTGACCATATGTGATGTCGTCTCTCTTGTTTTCAACGCGTTTGACGAGATCTGGATACCTCACACAACTCTTTGGTGGCTGTTCGATGAATCCCAAAGAATTAATTTCCACCAACCAAGCCGGGTAGCCGAAGCGACCAAGCTCCGATCATTGCTACAGACCGATAGCCTAGTTCGATTTCAACCTACTGCCACGGTAGACCCCGATCTTGCCATTGATGCAGGTTACATCTTGGCTTCACTCCTCGCAGAAGCTGAAAAGGATTCCCTCGAGAGTGGCAAGCAATGCTTTGTAGTCCATTCCTACCCAGTTCACCGCGTGGGAACGTTGATGGATGAAACCGTTGATATGGGTTCTGCGTCTCTATATTTCTGCAGTTGTGGAGCGGTAATCGATAAATTGTGGGACAAGGGAGTGCTAACAAAGAGTGAAGCACGCGACGCTCGCAACTACTTGGCCGCTCATGAACAGCGTTGGCCCGATGAACAATTGATCGCCGATGATAGCAGACTTTATCTGGACGATCTGGCTTGTACATATCTTCAAACAGTGGGCGTTCTCGATAAGTTAAAGCTTGCTGGGCTAACGGTCATGGTCTCACCCAGCGAAACTAAAGAAGTGAACGTCCTGCTGAACTATCAGAACCTGGCTTTAGAAGCGCAGAGTGCAATTGATGGCCTCCGTAAGGCGCTCGCGCAAGGCATAAAGTCAGGGAAAGTTAAAATTGGTCCACTACCTGATACTGATCTTAATGACTCTGGGATGTGGCGCAGCCACCCGACAGTATCAGTTCTGGATGTCGCTCGTTTCGCTGACGCAGTAGTGGTTGATGATCGTTTCCTCAATCAACATGCTAAAATTGGCGAGAAGCAAGAAACCAAACCGCTGATCACAACACTCGATTTGTTTGATGTCCTCGTCGCAAAAGGTGAAATGAAATCAGAATTTTTGCTTGATTTGCGGACAAGGTTGAGAAGAGCGAATTTCATGTTCGTTCCAGTCGACGTTGACGAATTGAACTCTCATCTTGCGACGACCCGCAGTATCGATGGTAAAATCGTAGAAACAGGCGATCTAAAGGCAATTAGAGAGTCCATATTGGCGACGCGAATGTCCGCGGCACTACAACTGCCCCAAGAGTCAAACTGGTTGATTGATGTACAACGATGTTTTTCTCAGGCTTTGCAGGCCCAGTGGAATCTCAAAGAAGGTACTGATCCCAAGCCCTTCTCTAACTGGCTTCTTCCATTCATTGATGTCAGAGGTTGGAGGCAGAATTCACAGACTTCGAAACCTCTTTCAGAAGAGGGCCTCGTAACCCTTGCTTTATCTTTATTGAAGCCCGCCACTCGACTGGACGACGAAAGTTACTGGGCATGGCTCGACGAGATGGTTCTGCTGCCGATCCAAGAAGAAGCGCCTCAACTTTTTGAACGAATATTGACTGCTGTTGAGCATAGCCTGGAATACTTGGCTACGAGGAACGAAGCCCGTGACGAAGAACTGCCCAACACAACCAAAAGCGCTTTAGTCGCCTGGATGCTGAGAGATTTTTACCCTTCGTCCATAAGGAGTGCATTACTCGAAAGTAAAGCGTTTGTTGCGAAATATGGATTTGAGATAGACAGCAGTATTCGCTTCGCTGGTACCGACATATCGATCAACAAGTCTGTACTTTACAGCACCTTGAGAGATATTCTTTCTGGAAAAGCTCCAGTGCCACTGCGCGACAGTCACGCGGAAGAGTGGACCCCTCAGATCGTTGACGAACAGACGGGCAAGGTAGTTCTCGTCAACGGCAGGAAGAGGCTGGTTTTGCCTGAGTTTTGGATGTTTTTGCCTGATGGGGCAGCAAGGTTGGACAATTTCGAACGAACGGTCAAAGACAACAATTTTGACCCTTCCAAGATCAATGTTTGGAGCGAAAAATTGTCTGGCCCAGAATTGGCAGACAACGATGTTGATGAACTATTCAATCAGATAAAGATGACGCCTTCGCATGTATCTGCGCGGATTAGGTCTGAGATAAATGACGACGGGAGTTCTCCCTTGGAATCTCTGGTTCCGCCCGATAGTCGCTACTTTCATAATTTAGCGGGCGTATGTGATTGTGACCATGATTTAGCAGGCTTCGTTGCAAGCTCGGCGCAGAAACATATAGGACAGCTAATCGGTTGGGATCACCGGAAAGGTCTGAAACAGGCGCTGCTGCTTTCGTCTCATTCCTCACTTGTTGCTTTGATCGACATAAGAAATTTCACGGTCAACGAGTTGTTGAACGTGTACGAAGACTTGATCCAAGGCGACCGATATTCTCAGCTCGGAGCCATAGAACTCGGACTTTCCCATCTTCAGCGCTTTCCGGAATTGGAACTCCCAATAACCCGGTTAGTGCAAGAAATTGTCGCAGACGATATCACTGCCGACACCAGCCGTTTCGCCTTGTTTTCATCGCTTTCCGTTCTTGTTGACGGTCAAGTTTCACGATTAAAAATTCTAGAGGCGGAGCCTCCCTTCTGGCGTCGTCTGGCATCGATGGCCCAAGCCTCGATGATTGAACGGTGTCTCGGCCACTCTATGATCGACGTGCCAACGTTTGTTAAATGGGCACATGGTTGCAGCGGAAAGCAGTTTTACTTTCAAACGCTTTGTGACCTGCGCTTGGAACCAAAATGGTTTCCTGATTTCATCTCACCTCACCAATTGAAGCAGGAATTTTTGGGAAGGATTTTCAGCGCCGCAGAGAACAATAGCAAAAATCTAATTTCGGCAGAGTTTCGTGAACTATTTTTGGGGACAGGACCAGAAAGTATAAGGAGCCAAATCAAATTCCCGTACGCGTTTTTCCCTGGTCCGTTGGAAGGCGGGTCTTTGAAGAAGATCGAACCGCCTAGTGATATAGCCGAGATGATTGACACGGAACTCGCCGCTGATGACATAAATGGGCAAACGTTCACTTCGCTGATAAATTCAGTATTGGTTTTCGAGATTAATAAACGGTTCGCAGATCAGGCTGCACTGGCTCTCCGACGAGCAAAACACTATGTCAAGAAAAGCGGCGACGGCGAGAACCTTTTCGCTCTGGTAAGTGGCCTGGCCACAGTTTCGGCGGTAGCACGAAGCCCTGAACTCGCTGAAGAGTTACGTATTCTGGTAAGACGATTGAGGGCCGCCGGCGCTATCAAGTGGCCTGCCGAGAATACGTTTAGACTCGCCATGATAGCTGCGGCAGCAAATAGCGACCTCAGTCATTGGTGTAACAGTGTCGCTGACTGGGTAACGGAACTTGCCTTCACAGATCTGCCAAACCAAGAATTGCGTACTTTGCACCGAGACATCAAAGTACTTTGTGATATCGTGCCAGAACTGTGGGGGACTTTGGGCCGGGCAGAGGCCGCAGTGGCATCTGTACAGCCGGGTTGATGACGCCGACAGAGCTTGCCTGCGGAGCGTCGATGATGAACAGCTTATTCATTTTTATCTTCATCATTGCCACCCACGAGCAGTCTAACAACTCAAATATTCTTGCTGCTTCAAAATGAGCCGAATAATCGGCAAAGCCTGTGGCAAGCGAGATAGTAGGTCGAGCATACCCGACCTACTCGAGATCGGGCACATCTTTTCGACAGACCCTTAGACAATGGCCGCGCGAGTGTCTTCCGCGACAGCAGCCCTCAGCCGACGGGCGAGTTTGATCCGGCCTTGCCTCCATCGCCCGTTCAGATCGCTATCCGCGAGGCGTGTGGGCTAACGTTCTAATTTGATGACTCCGGGGTCGCTCGCAGGGCCCCGAAATCTCAAAGCGTTGTCACGCAACTCCTGATATGTGGACGACGAACTCGAAATTAGTCAATGGTTTCTATGATCTCGTGGTTGCGGACAAGAGGTCCGATTCCCTGGTTAAGTAGCGTCAGAACGTTTTCACCGGCCACTGGCAGAATTTCGATCCGCTCGATGTGGATCGGCCTCAAATCCTCTTCGGGATCCTCCGCGACGTCCTTCCGTAGTTCAAGGACCACTTGCCGCTCCTCTTCAAAATTGGTGAAAAATTCGTTCCCGATGCCGTCTTCTTTCCAGCGACTTTCGGCATCCGAATGATCCGACGTGTACGTAAACAAAATCATGATGTCCTCTCTAGTATCGCGCTCGGTTTCGATGACAGCAATAGGGCAGGTATTTCGATATTCTCTACTGTGTAATCCTACAGTACCTCTCATCTGTTAGCTGAATCATTGCCTTGGTGGCGCTATATACATGGCGCGGTAATGGAACCTTGACACTCTGATGAAGAGCCATGGGAACTGATTTCGCTCCGACGGCATTGAGTCGTTTTTGTAGGAGTGAGTGCCATGAGTATCGGTTGGGGCTTGCATGAAGT
Source organism: Phyllobacterium sp. K27 (assembly GCF_054796155.1). Lineage (NCBI taxonomy): Bacteria > Pseudomonadati > Pseudomonadota > Alphaproteobacteria > Hyphomicrobiales > Phyllobacteriaceae > Phyllobacterium > Phyllobacterium sp. K27. The sequence continues at coordinate 2,024,438 of NZ_CM139240.1, forward strand.
GCAGCACGCTGTCGATGCATTGGTGCTGGAAAAGGCGATTAAGTCCGGCGAAGACTTGCCCTGTTAAGCCTCGTGGCTGTTGCGTTTGCCCGATTTCACAAGGGCAATCCCTTTGCTACATCGGCGGTGTGGTTGAGGAAGTCACCAAATCCGGCAAGGTCATTGCGCTCATCGAGCTGTTCGGGCGCATGACTGCGGTTCAGTTTGATGGTAAGCAACTTACGCCAGTTTAGGTGAAGGTTGCTATCATGGTATTCCAGAATGTTTTCGAGCCCTATTCTAAACAGTCTGCATATCGGTGCCCGTGCTGCCAATATCGACTTTACACGAACGTGGTGGCTTTGAGATTTGCCCTGTGTGCTTCTGGGAAGATGACGGTCAAGATGATCATGACGCTGACCTTATTCGCGGTGGTCCAAATAGATTATTGTCATTAACGGCAGGTCGAGCCAATTTTCGTTGTTATGGAGCCAGCGACCCTAAAGATCTGTCTTTTGTCCGTGCCCCAAGCGAATCCGAACGTTCATAGGAATAGAATTAGGTGTAATAATCCCCACAATAATCGCGTCAACTTCAACGCCTTGAGCGCCCATCGCGGTTCGGATGATATCTCCCATGCCACCATGGAGAGGCTGATATGCGAACCAATCAGGAGCAGGGGCCTCACCGAAAAATTATTCCAGGAGCACACCAATGTTGTGTGCGGTTGAGTTTGGCGGCTGCCCCCGACCTATACGGTAGTGCTAGATTTTCGGCTATGAGGAGGGAGCCAATGTCAGACCCGTCTTCGAATTTCAAGCTAGCAAGAGAGCGGCGATATTGATCTTTCCGCCCGCTGCGTTCGATTGAGATGGTTTCTTTCTCCAGGAGCTCGCGGAGACGTTCTTTTGCAGCCAGGCCGGTGGTCAGCTCTTTCTCGCATGATGGCTTAGAGGTCTCCGGCGCATCAATACCAAGAAGACGTATCTTTTCCGCACAACCGCGCTTGTAACCGCTGGCGGGATCGCACGGCAGAGCGATTGTGTCCCCGTCTATGATAGTTAGGCGGCCGCCAGCATAGGTTTCACCTAGGGCAGGGGTTGCGGTAAACAATACGAGGAAAGCTATAAAATTTCGCATGAGCCAATTCAATCGCAGGATCAAAACTGTAATAGCTGAGCCATCGGAAAACTATCTAATTACGGCCGCTTTCGTTCAGCCTCATCAAGGCGTTTCAGCAGATCATTTACAACATCGTCATTTGCTACGAGTGAATATCGCGTTTGCATGGCATCTTTGAAGCCATGCTCATCAAACTGCTGATCGAGCAGTTTCTTTCTGGCCGCGTCGTCATTATCGTTGGAATGGTCCACTGGACGCCCCCCTTGGCTCAGGCTGCCAGAACAACACCATCAAACACAATACGTTCCGTGCACTGTGCCCAACATTTTTGCCGAAATGAGACCGCGCATGCCGACTGCCTGGCCGCGATGCGGGAGTCATCAACGAGGTCTGGAATTGGCACGGGAGCCTAAGGTGCCCACCAACGGTAATGGTTGTGCGGAAACTCAATATCTAGCATTAAAACCTGTAATCTAATTCAAAACGAGTTATCTAGTATCATAGCTTGTCGTAGTGGAAGAGTTGAATGCCCGTTCATCGAGAGAAACCGCCGTTGAACGTTCAAAAAACATCACGACTATCTACTGGACCCTGAATATCAACGATAAGATCGTTCGCTTCATCGTAGGCCACCCAAAATCCTCCACCGATTCCCCAACGGGCGTTTTGAGGTGCCATTTTCTTGCCATCTCGTGCATGCTGTTCGCAACTCACTGACATCCACCCGCTGCCCGATTCTCTCAAATTACCTTTATCGCCACAGATTTGGCAAATATTCTCTGAGCGCCCTTCCAAAAGAATTTCAGCTCTGCGAAGCTTTGTTCGCGCATCGTCTGAAAGAGGATATTCCTCAACCAAATCTACATTAAGCGTTCCGTATTTTTCGTAAAATCGGATGCTGTCTAGCTTCGCTTCCGGAGGCAATGCAGCTTTCAAATCCAAGAGATAGCGCTCAACAACCGTCAGCCAACCATCACCACATTTTACGCATGGTTCTTCTCGGAAGAGTGGCGCAAAGGCGACCAACAAGTCATTCTTTTTCATAAAGTTGCCTCACATATTGCGTTGAATTTTTGCCGAAGGATTCCCGAGCATTTGTCGCAAGTCGCGATTATATGAATGAAAGGTGTTGCATTCCTAAACGCTGCGTGATTTATGCGCGTTCCGCGAGGCCACTGCCGACGCTCACAGGGAGAACTGCATGCTTTTGATATGATGCCATCCAACTGATTTAGGACAGCGCATTTCAAACGACAGGAGCACGCAATGCATTCTTCAAACACATCAAAAAAAGCCCATTCTCTTAAATCTGGACGCCCAGATTGCGATCGTGATGTTGCTCGGTTCTATGACCAGCACGTCAGGATGCATCTCATTGAACTGCACAACAAGCGGATGCGGCAGATGGATGTCGATGCTGAAATGCAGCGGGCGCAGGCCATTATCGATCTCTGTAATGCGGCGGCGGCAGCTGAGACGACAGGTCCAACTTCAGTAGACAAGGCCAGGGAACTGTTGGCGGCTTTCTGAAGACGTATTCATGTCAGGAAGCTTAGAGCCAAATCTCATTCAGGTAGAGCTAAGTCTTCGGTCATAATACCAACAGAACCGTCGTCACAGGCGGCAATGATCCGCAAATTCTCTTGATCTGGAGAAATGGCAAGGCACGACAATTTTCCTGTGCGAACGGCCCAGGTATCAATCCCGATCCTATTGGACTTAATTTCCGGCCCGAATTCTTTGTTTGGCGTGTGACCGTGTACGACAATATGGGAGAGGGAACCTTGAAACTGCAGAAATGGCTCGCGTATCCACATTAAGTCTCTTGTATTTTGTTGTTCGATTGGAAGCGACGGATCAATGCCTGCGTGAACGAACGCGAACTTTCTGTCTAAAATGATGCGGTCAGCAGACTTCAACAAATCGATATGGGTCTGATAGGCGTCACCAAAATACTCAACCATTGCATCGTTGGAGTCAAAATCTTCCAAGCCGTAAGAAATCAGAGTTGCCAGGCCGCCTTGGCGTGCTACCCAAGCGTCGAACCGCGAGACATCGATGATGTCGGCCGTCATAAAGTCTAGTAAGAAATTGTCGTGGTTCCCCAGGATAAGTCGCGAATCTGGCCAATCTTCTAGCGTTTGCCAAACTTGGTCCATGGCAAGCCGACTGTCAGGTCCATGGTCAATGATATCACCAAGGAAAATGACCCGCGGTACCGTACCCTGTTTTTCGGCATCTTTTCGAATCGCGGACAGTAAACGTTTGAGCAAACGAGCACAGCCGTGGACGTCACCGATCGCATACGTCGGAGCAAATTCATTTGGTTCGTTCACGTGATATCCAGTCAGTGCCGAAAGCGCAAGATTTACGGCGGCATCATCCGTAAAGCAGATGAACTCTTCAGCTAGAGTACCTTCACGCTTTTGGCAACGCCCGCGTAGAAATCGTTGCTGAATGGTACTCCTCGTGTGAAGGGTGAGTTCGTAGCTTTGTTTTGATTTGCTTGCCATTCGTCGGGAATGCTCATGGACGATAATCTAGATGACAATATTCGGGACAAGCTCGTTGCGGCCACGAGGGGAGCCGTTAGTTTTGTACCTCTGATTGGAGGGCCGTTGGGGGACTGATCACCCACGTCATACCCCAACTTCGGCAAGACAGAATAGTAAGCTACTTACGGCAGCTGTCGGAGAAAGTTGAAACCCTAGAGAAACTTGTTGCGGACAAAGCACTCTCAAACGTCGAGAAAATTGATTTGGTAGAAGCTGGCGGTTATGAAGCGGCGCGCTCGACTACCGAGAAACGCATCACCGAAATTGTAGAATTGGTGTTCAACGGGCTGAAACACGAGGCCGCAGATATTGTACGTCGTAAGCGTCTTCTAGAAATTCTTACACAGATTGATGACGATGAGGTTTTGATGCTGGACGCGTATGGTCAAACTTATGAGAGCCATCGCCCGGATGCTTGGAAAAATGTAGACCGGCCAAATTCAGCACATCTACAGTCCACTGTGAGTGCAATAGATCAGGAAGCTCTATATGAGCTGGGGCGCGAACGTCTACTTCGGCTGGGATTACTCAAGCGACGATTCGGCAGTGTTAAGAAAGGCGAGTATCCGGAGTTTGACGCTAAGGCTGGGGGCTTTAAGGGCCGCGTTGAGATCTCGTATTTAGGTAGAATGCTTCTGAGGGAAATGGGGTTATCTACTGCTTCTGACTGATAATCCGCCAACACACGGTTCGGATTCTTGAGCATACTCATTCTCACCCGTTTTCGCGTTGACGCCCCATTTGCGCGGGTCGCTCAAATCTGAAATGGACGAGTTGGACATAATTTTGCCCCTCCTTGTTAACTTACCTTGCTAAGATTTCGGTTAGCCGCTTCCGTATTGAAAGCTCCCATGAAGAGACGGACCTTTAGATTTATAAAATAACGCGCCGAGATAAGACCTTGCGCCGGCGAAATTGAACCCTCAATTTATTAGTACCGAAGCGAGGTAACAAATGCCGCGACCATTGCAACCTGACGATGAGCTTTTTCCGTTTGATGTGCAGTGCATCGACAAAATCGGTCATTTAGTACAGAAAAAAGATTGGAGCATTCAGAAAGAAGCTGCATTTAGACTAAGGGTAATTGAGTCGTTAATGGAAACATCAAAACTAAATACGCCCATGGGACTTGTCACCCTAATTCGCTATTGGGGCCCATACATCACCGAAAATGGCAGCGCCGACCAACGAGAAAGAATAAAAGAAATACTCCTAGATTTCGAGGCGTTGGGTGTCCCAAGCCAAAGTGGGACTTAGGGCTTCAAACGTTTTTGGCTGACGTCATTAGCGGCAATATCAATGGCACCTTCAAGTGTATCGCTTTTGCCCACGAGATCCATGTTCTCGTCATAAATTTCATACTCGCCATCAACCATCCGAATGGTATAGATGAACCCTCCGATTTCAACCTGAGTTTCGGAAATAGGATCTGGCGTTTCCGTTTTGTTATGGCTGGACTTCGTTGCGTTTTCTGATTTTGAAAAGCTTTCATACGATTTGTCACCTCGTTTGCTGGGTGAAGGACCATATGATGGGGACAAGCTAGTCATCGCGCCCGCACCAACGTTACCACCGTCTTCGCCATCGTCAGTATCTTCCGGCAGATTATTCATTCGGACATCCTTAAAACTGAAGCAGCTTGTAGCCGCGCTATACTTCGACAGACTTAATCTGGAAGAACTTAAATTCACCTAACAGTGCCAAATTTTGTCAGATCGAAGTGATTGACGACGGCTGCTGTTACCAAATCCAATCAAAAGGAACTTTGCCTTTTAGGAGAAAATTGCTTTTCTTTGGGGCGGCGGTTCATACCCCGACTGCAATTTGGGTAAATCGCTCTTTTTCGAAACTTGAATTCGAAGTTTTGCTTTGTAACTTGCTGTGGTCGCTTCCTGAAGGCTAAAGATCTATCGTGCGGGCAAAGGAGTGGTCAGGTTGCCTCAGGGCTGACCTCGAGCGATGAAGCTGCATTAGGTTATGGTTTGTTGCGCATCCTTCCGTTCGCATCGGCAACGCCGTGCTTACCAGGCTTGATCGAGACCATTCGGCCGTCTGGTCCTTGGAGGCCCCTACAATCAGCAGGTATCGCTACCATCCGCCCATCAGAGCCTTGAAGCCCTCGACCATTGGGTGGGATCGCTGCCATGCGGCCATCTGCGCCCTGCAACCCGCGTCCGTTCGGAGGTATTGCAACCATGCGTCCGTCACTACCTTGAAGTCCTCGCCAGTTTGCGGGGATGGCAACCATGCGTCCGTCATTACCCTGCAGACCACGTGCGCCCGCGGAGATGGCAACCATATGACCGTCGGTTCCTTGCAGGCCGCGCGCACCATCGGGGATAGTTACTGTCCGTCCGTTGCTTCCGCTCAACTTTCTCGGCATGTTGGCCTCCAGCCTTCGAGTTTTGACACATGATAGCTTAACCGCCGCCAAATCCGGACACACGCATGTTTTGAAGAGCGCAACGCAGTCGCCGGTTCATCGATAACCGAAAAGGCTGGAGCGTTGAGTGCTCAAGCCTTTTCGCAGTTCAAATCTGACAAGCGGGACATATCAACCTACTTTGCCGACACTTTTCGTTGCCGTGGGGCCATATTAGGCTACTCATGTCAGTAGCGGTTACATCAGAACTGAGAGAGCTAGCTGCAGCCGCTTGTGCTTCCGCATGTGTCACACTTGAGGCATGTTCCGTTGCGCACCATCGTGAAGTTGGAGCACTCCGAGCAACTATCGCCAGTGTAGCCTTGCATCATTGATTTGATGCGGCGATCCGAGATAACTTTCTTTGCAGCAGCCTTGGCTTCTTCAGCCGCCGCTTCTGCATCGGTGTCCTCAAATAATGCAGTTGATGGGCTTTGTTCCGATTTGGTCTGCTCTTCGTAATCCCGTTTGAAGCCGGTGGATTCCTGGGCCGTGACAGCAACGACAGGTTTAGCAGCAAGTGCCGTTGTGGAGCGGCTGGCAAGGGTCATGACATTTGATGACGCAGCTGCCTTTGGCGCATTAACGACGCCTGTCCCTCCTGCGTTACTAAAACCCTTTGGATCGGCCTTGCCAGGCGAAACAACCGTAAGGGATGCACCGCGTGTTAGGCCTTTGGAGACTGGCTCAGCTTTGCCTTCTGAAATGCCGCGCCCAAGCGAGGTATTCGAAAAGTCGGACTGATCGACGTGCGCAAGGTCATGACGATCGAGATAAGAAACAGCCAATTCACGGAAGAGATAATCAAGGATCGATGTTGCATTCTTGATCGCATCATTGCCCTGAACCATGCCAGCTGGTTCAAACTTGGTGAAAGTGAATGCCTCGACATACTCTTCCAATGGCACGCCGTACTGCAAGCCGAGAGAGATTGCGATGGCAAAATTGTTCATCATTGCCCGGAAGGCAGCGCCTTCCTTGTGCATGTCGATGAAGATTTCGCCCAAACGCCCATCATCAAATTCACCGGTACGCAGATAAACCTTGTGTCCACCAACGACTGCCTTCTGGGTGTAACCCTTGCGGCGGTTCGGCAATTTTTCACGATCATGAACATATTTCTCGACTATGCGCTCTACGATCTTTTCAGTGACCTGCACTGCACGAGCGGCCGCTGGCGCTTCAACATAAGCTTCGATTGCATCATCCGCATCTTCGTCCTCGTCGGCGAGCAAAGAAGCGTTCAGTGGCTGAGATAGTTTTGAACCGTCACGGTATAGGGCGTTTGCCTTGAGAGCCAGCTTCCATGAAAGCATGTAAGCGGATTTGCAATCTTCAACAGTGGCCTCATTGGCCATGTTGATGGTCTTGGAGATCGCACCGGAAATAAATGGCTGTGCAGCGGCCATCATGCGAATATGACTGTCTACCGAAAGATAGCGTTTACCGATCTTGCCGCAAGGATTGGCGCAATCGAACACTGGATAATGCTCCTCCTTGAGGAATGGAGCGCCTTCCAAAGTCATCGCACCGCAAATGTGCACATTGGCGGCTTCAATTTCTTTCTTCGAGAAGCCGAGGGCTGGCAATATCTCAAAAGATATATCGTTGAGTTGTTCATCGGTGAAGCCGAGAACATTCTTGGCAAAGTCTTCGCCGATGGTCCATTTGTTAACTGCGAATTTGATATCGAAGGCTGATTTCAATGCAGTGTTCAGCGTTGCGATAATCTCGTCCGTAAATCCCTTGGCCTTTAGTGAGCCCGGATTGATTGCTGGAGCCTGATTAAGATTGCCATGCCCGACGGCATAAGCTTCGATTTCGGCAATTTGACTCTCGGAATAACCAAGGGTGCGCAAAGCTTCCGGAACGGCGCGATTGATGATCTTGAAGTAACCACCACCAGCGAGCTTCTTGAATTTTACCAGTGCAAAGTCCGGCTCGATCCCCGTTGTATCGCAATCCATAACCAGGCCGATTGTGCCGGTCGGAGCGATAACTGTGGCCTGCGCATTGCGGAAACCGTGTTTTTCGCCGAGTTCCAGCGCTTTGTCCCAAGCCGATCTTGCGTGGGTAACAAGATCTTGGTCCGGGCAGTGGTCTGCAATCAATGCGACAGGGTTTACAGCAAGGCCTTCATAACCTTGCTTTTCACCATGTGCTGCGCGCCGATGGTTGCGGATGACACGCAGCATGTTTGCTGCGTTCGGCGCATACCCCGAAAAAGCACCAAGCTCTTTCGCCATTTCAGCGGAGGTTGCATAGGAAATGCCAGTCATAATAGCGGTGAGGGCACCGCCAATGGCACGGCCTTCGTCACTGTCATAGGGAATGCCGGAGGTCATCAGCAAGCCGCCAATATTGGCATAGCCGAGACCGAGCGTGCGATATTCATAGGATAGTTTGGCAATTTCCTTTGAAGGGAACTGCGCCATCATCACTGAAATTTCAAGTACGATTGTCCAGAGGCGAGCAGTGTGCTCGTAGCCAGTAATATCAAACTTTCCATCTTTTCCGCGATATGTCAGCAGATTGATTGAAGCGAGATTACACGCCGTATCATCAAGGAACATATATTCCGAGCATGGATTGGAGGCGCGGATCGGACCTGCAGCGGGGCAGGTGTGCCAGTCGTTCATTGTTGTGTTGAAATGCAGACCCGGATCAGCCGAGGCCCAAGCGGCATAGCCGATCTTTTCCCACAGGTCGCGGGCCTTCAAGGTCTTCATGACCTTGCCATCCTTGCGGGCGGTCAAATTCCAGTCGCCATCATTTTCTACGGCGCGCAGGAATTCGTCCTTCAGCGAAACGGAGTTGTTGGAGTTCTGGCCAGCGACCGTTAGATAGGCTTCTGAATCCCAATCTGTGTCATAGGTTTTGAAGTCGATATCCGTGTAACCCTGCTTGGCAAACTGGATAACGCGCTGAATGTAATTTTCTGGAACCTGGTTCTTCTTTGCTGCCTTGATTTCGCGCTTTAAGGCCGGATTCTTCAAAGGCTCATAGCAATCACCATTGTCAGCTTCGCAGTTGACGCAGGCCTTCATGATTGCAGTCAGGTGTTGCTTGACGATCTTGGAGCCCGTGACGAGAGCCGCAACTTTCTGCTCTTCCTTCACCTTCCAATCGATATAGTCCTCAATATCGGGGTGATCGACATCAACCACGACCATCTTTGCGGCGCGGCGGGTGGTTCCACCGGATTTGATTGCACCGGCAGCCCGATCACCAATTTTCAAGAATGACATAAGGCCGGATGAGCGACCGCCACCGGAAAGCTTCTCACCTTCGCCACGAAGGTAAGAGAAATTGGAACCCGTGCCTGAACCATATTTGAAGAGGCGGGCTTCACGAACCCAAAGATCCATAATGCCGCCTTCATTGACGAGGTCGTCAGCAACAGACTGAATGAAACAAGCGTGCGGCTGTGGATGCTCGTAGGATGATTTTGATTTGGTGAGTTTGCCGGTTTCGGGATCGACATAATAGTGTCCCTGACCCGGGCCATCAATTCCGTAAGCCCAATGCAAACCAGTATTGAACCACTGCGGCGAGTTGGGCGCAACACGCTGTGTAGCCAACATATATGCAAGCTCATCACGGAAGGCGAGGGCATCGGCTTCACTATCGAAATACTTGCCCTTCCAACCCCAGTAGGTCCACGTGCCGGCCAGACGATCGAAAACCTGGCGTGCATCCATCTCAGAGCCATAACGCTCTTCGGCAGGCAGGGGGGCCAAAGCTTCTTCATCAGCAACTGAACGCCACAACCAGGACGGTACGGAATTCTCCTCCACTTTTTTCAGTTTGGCGGGAACACCGGCTTTACGGAAATATTTCTGAGCCAGAATATCGGCGGCTACCTGACTGAATTGAGCCGGAACATCAATATTCTCGAGGCGGAACACAACCGATCCGTTCGGGTTCTTGATTTCACTTGTCGCCACGCGAAATTCTAGATCCGCGTAAGCAGACTGGTTTTCTTTTGTGAAACGCCGTTCGATCCGCATCTGTTTGGTCCTTGTCTCTATATATAGTGTTCAACCGGCGCTATGTGAAGCGTTAGCGTGCCAAGAACACGATCCCACTGTCACCGGTTCCAATATCTGAAACCGGCTGTTGCATCCTCGTCCGTCCTTGTTGCGGCTTGCCGCCTCATTCCGAACCAGATGGCCCTTCTCGACGCCTGTTCTGTGATTCTTGCCTCTTACGGACCGTCACATTATCTGGTGTATATTCTGCCTGCAAACACTAAATATAGTATTAACAAGAGAATAATCCAAGCCTGTGGACAATCTTTTTCACCCTTGCAAGTCACAAATTCACAAAGCGCGTCTCTACAATGAGACAGCGTCTAAGGCCTTGTTCAAACTGGAAAAAAGACCGGCTACTGACACTCCGGTCACGCTACTAACGCAACGGTCTCCTATAAAAAGTGACTCGCTGGTATGCGTCAAGAAATAGTTTCTGACAAATTTATGACCGCAACATCTTGTGTGTCACATATGTGGATAACGGGGAGAACTGATTAGCCGTATTGATAAAACCGTACAACTCCAAGCCAAGCAAACTTAGCGAGGAATCCGATAGGGATCGAAGCTCATCAGAAGAGCCTTCAGTTCCGGCTCTTCGACGCGTGATGCAGATTCTTCAAGGCTAACCCACTCAAGGCGTCGTTCGCCACGTTCGGGCCATTTCTTTTCCTGGCGGGAAAACTCCAGCGGAAAAACATCTACAATAAAATCACCAATCTCACCTTCACACATATCGTCCTTTTCGTAACAATACGTGCCGATTGAGAATGGACTGATGTCGCCCCTGATCCCTGCTTCTTCATATGCTTCCGCTTCCGCAGAACATGCAAAAGTCTTGCCGACCTGTGGCCAGCCTTTCGGTAAGACCCAGCGACCGGTGCCACGGCTAGTGATCAGAAGAACCTCAGGAACATCTTTCTTCAATCTATAAACGAGCGCAGCAACCTGTCGAACCCGGCCATCAGGCATCTCGGTCCGTTTTGCAGTCACCAACTCATCTTTATAAACTATATTCAATGTTCCACTCATTCTTTCTTGTCATCAGCAAGACTGAACCGATTCGTGCAAATCGCAACTGATTACCGACTACAGTTTTTGCTTAAACGCGACTTGTGACATTTTTTTGAACAGCAGTGCAAAAAGATCACAACTATGAACGGAGCCAATTGTTCCTTTGTTTTGCTTAATTTTCTGCAGTCCGACGATCGTTGATCTGTCGAACCATCATCCCTTATGGCCTTTAGTTATGGGTTCCTGATAGGTCAGGCCCATATCCCAAGGAAAATAGATCCACGTATCCTGAGATACTTCGGTCACAAATGTATCAATGAGCGGTCGCCCTTTAGGTTTGGCATAAACCGTAGCAAAATGTGCCTTTGGCATCATGGCTCGAACTATTGCAGCCGTTTTGCCGGTATCGGTAAGGTCATCGATCACGAGAATTCCTTCACCGCCGTTTTCCAAAAGGCGCGCGTCAACATCTTTGAGAACCTTAAGCTCTCCTTGTTCATCATAGTCGTGATAAGAGGCAATGCAGACCGTCTCGATCATGCGTATGCCGAGTTCACGGCAAATAATCGCAGCAGGAACGAGGCCGCCTCTGGTAATTGCGACCATAGCTCGCCATTCACGCTGCATACCAGCGACACGCCATGCCAATGCGCGGGCATCGCGGTGGAATTGGTCCCAGGATACCGGAAAGGCTTTGTCGGGCAGGGACATAGGGTGCACTCCATAGATCAAGCGAGGAAGCGGGAAACCGCAAGGAATGCAACTCGCAATAGCGGGAAAAGCAGGCTTATGGCAAGCAGCTTGCATTGTTTACCCACGTTTAGTGCAATTAACCTGGTGTTATGACACGCTAACGCGACATCAGTGTCAGACAAGGCATGTCATTCATTATGGAACTGGTTACGCCACCAAACACCCACTCCTTCAGGCGAGATTGGCTATATGCACCCATAACAAACAGATTTGCCCCATTATCTGCAATTCTGCGGCGCAGGATTTTGTCCGTCGGTTCACCATCGGAATCAATAGTTGACGGATTGACATTTACACCGTGACGACGAAGCGCATCAGAGAGCGGTGTGCCGGGAATATCCACATTGGGATCGTTAGACTTTCTTGGGTCGACCCAAAGAATGTCGACGCTTTCCGCTTTAATCAGCAAGGGCAGGGAATCAAACGCAGCGCGGGAGGCTTCCCTCTTGCCATTAAATGCGACGACCACACGATCGATCTTTTCAGGCAACTGCGTTTTGTAGGGTACGAAAAGCACGGGACGTCCGCTTTCCATGACCAGCGGATCGGTAACATCATTGACGCTGTCAGGATCACTCGGATCGGGTTGCCCGGCAATTATGATATCTGCACGCAGGGCACTTTGGGTAACACCTGCTGATGGACTGCTGCTTTCTGAGCGCACAATACGAAATTCATGCGATATCGTCGTTTTCGCCATTTCTGCATTGAACGCGGCAGTAATGGCCGCCGCATTTTCTTTATGCCGTTGCTCATGCGCCTCGAACAATGTCGTGTCAGCAAAGCCTGTAGGATCAGCATAAACGATGGGTGAGGGAATTGTGTAAAGGCCAATGATATGGGTGCGCTCGCTTGATGAAGCGATCAATCTGGCGGCGCCAATGACCCGTTTTGCTTCCCGTTCACTGCGAATAAAAGCGATGATGGTGCGAAATGCCATTTTGGCCTCCATTGTCTTTACGCCATCGAAACATGGCTGATTACAGTATACAGCCAGAATGAGCGGTGCGTTAGCGCGGAAGTTGCGTTGCTTCCAGATTTGCGATCATGGCCTTCACCGCAGTTACAGCGGAAGTCATCTTAGCCATGTCCCGGGCACGGACAACAAGCTCCGTTGAAAAACGACCATTTTCGTATTTTGGGTACGATCCTATGATTGTGTCGGGGTTTTCAGATTGTATTTGGCCCAACGGAACCGCAATGGAGCCTTCTCCAAATGGACAACTCACCGATTGCGAACGCAACTGCGTGCCCACCTGCAATGTTGGAATAACATTGTCCAGCATTGCTTGAAAGATGGATGGCACACCCGCCATTACATACACATTTTCCAGATTGAAGCCGGGGGCGGTTGAAACCGGATTGTCAATATGGACCGCGCCTCTCGGCATCCTCGCCATCCGCTGGCGGCTTTCTGTGAACTCAATACCTCTTGCAGCGTAACTGTCACCCATTATTTTCATCGCCTTGGCGTCGTGTTCGCATGGCACGCCAAATGCAACTGAGACAGCATCGGCGGTGATGTCGTCATGCGTTGGACCAATGCCGCCAGACGTAAACACATAGTCGTAACGCTGGCGCAAAGCGTTCAATGCCTCAATGATGCGTCTTTGTTCGTCCGGAACAATGCGTACTTCCTCCAGATCAATCCCAACAGCAGTCAGAATGTCGGCAAGATGGCCGATATTTTTGTCCTTGGTGCGTCCTGAGAGCAGTTCATCGCCAATCGCGAGCATTGCGGCCGTCACGATTTTATTATCATTTGTCATTGAAATACTCCTGATGGAAACAGGAACGTAGTTCCCGAAGCGTATAGCTGCAAGCCCTTTGGGATAAACAGTTCGCTGTGACGGGCGAGGTTATAAACACGTTGTAAAACAACAAAAACCCGGCTGAAAAGCCGGGTCAATGTTGGTGCGGACGGCGGGACTTGAACCCGCATGACCTATGGCCGACAGATTTTAAGTCTGTTGTGTCTACCGATTTCACCACGTCCGCGCGATTAAGCTTTTCAACGGTTCGATCGATTCCGTCAACGGTGTTTTAGCAAGTTATCGCATTCATGACTGCCATTCAGGGACCGGTACTGATTATTCTTCGACAAAAACCTCGTCGCGTTTTTTGCGGATGCTGGGCAAAAGCACAACAACAAGCACTGCTATAGCAAGCAGCAATAGTGTCAAACTGATCGGCCGTGTGAAAAACGTTGTCGCATCGCCACGTGACATAATCATGGCTCGTCGCAGATGTTCTTCCAGAAGTGGACCCAGTACGAAGCCGAGCAGCAAGGGAGCCGGTTCACAGCGAAGCTTGGCCAGGACATACCCGATCAAACCGAAGAACGCGACAGCGTAAAGGTCAAATACATTGGAGTTGACGCTGTAAACGCCGATAGAGCAGAACGCGATGATTATGGGGAAAAGCATATAATAGGGGATGGTCAGAAGCTTGACCCAAAGTCCTATCAGCGGAAGGTTCAGCAGGATCAACATGAGATTGCCAATCCACATTGATGCGATGATACCCCAAAAAAGCGCAGGCTGTTCCGTGGCCACGTTTGGCCCGGGTACAATACCTTGAATGATCATCGCGCCAATCATGAGTGCCATAACCGGATTAGCCGGGATGCCGAGTGTCAGCATTGGTATGAACGACGTTTGTGCGCCAGCGTTGTTTGCAGATTCGGGGCCAGCCACACCAGCAACAGCGCCTTTGCCGAACTCTCGGGGCGTTTTCGACATGCGCTTTTCGACGGTATAGGAGGCAAAGGATGCGAGAATGGCGCCGCCGCCGGGCAATATTCCGAGTGCAGAACCAATTGCGGTGCCGCGCAAGATCGGTGCAGTCATTTCCTTCCAATCCTGCTTGGTTGGCCAAAGATTGGTGACTTTCTTGATCATGACGTCGCGATCATGTTCGTTCTCCAGATTGCGGAGAATTTCCGCAATGCCGAATACACCAACCGCGACCGCTACAAAGTTCAGCCCGTCTGAGAGCTCCAAGATACCGAGATTGAACCTTGGAGTGCCGGTGTAAATATCGGTGCCAACAAGTCCCAGCAGAAGGCCGATCACGACCATCCCCATCGCTTTAACTACAGAACCATGAGCAAGGGCAATCGATGAAACAAGCCCGACAATCATCAGGGAGAAATATTCGGCAGAACCGAATTTTAAAGCCACCACTGTCAACGGTGGTGCGAACACCGCAACCAGTATGGTGGAAACTGTTCCCGCAAAGAAAGAACCAATCGCTGCTATTGCCAATGCGGCGCCTGCTCTACCTTTCCGGGCCATTTGATAGCCGTCAATGGCTGTAACAGCGGAGGATGATTCACCAGGCATATTGATCAAAATAGCCGTTGTCGAACCACCATATTGAGCGCCGTAGTAAATACCTGCCAGCATAATCAGTGAAGATACCGGCTCCAGCTGAAAGGTAATTGGCAGGAGCATGGCAATCGTCGCCGTTGCGCCGATGCCGGGCAATACACCGATAAGCGTGCCGAGAATAACGCCGATAAAGCAGAAGAAGAGGTTCCATGGAGCACCGGCAGTGGTGAATCCGAGCACCAGATTGTTAAAGAGTTCCATGATGCGCCCTCACTGTCCAAGCCAAGGGCCGAAGCGGCGAAATGGCAGCCCCAAGGCGTAACTGAAGATGATGACAGAGAAAATCGTAAGCCCTCCGACAAGAAGCAGTGCCATTCCGGGGCGCATTTTGGTGCTGGCAAAAGCTGCAATTAAAGCGGTCAAGAACAGCGACGGTACGAATCCAAGACCGCGAATAGTCAGGCCAAAAAAAATAGGTGCGGGTAGAATAAACAATATTCCACGCCAGGCGATCGGGCTCATTGGCTCGTGTTCGATCTGTGTGCCTTGAATTATAATGATTATGCCCAGGATGATGAGAATTCCGGCGAGCACAAACGGGAAATAGCCGGGGCCCATCCGAAAAGCTGTCCCCAGGTCAAGTCCATAGGCCTGTATCGCAAAGAAAAGGCCCACCAAGATAAACAATATACCGCATGCAATGTCGCGTGAGCTAAAACTCAAGGATTTCATCTATCCCCCCGTCGCCGTTTGCCGGCGTTGCTTAAAATGAAAGGACCGGGGCACCATGATGCCCCGGTAAATGCTGAACTAGTCCGCGTATTGGCCAGCCGCTTCAATGATAGGCTTCCAACGTGTCACTTCGCTTTCGAGTTTCGACTTCAAGCCCGCAGGTGTCGCCTCGGCATCCGTTACTGGAACTGTGCCAAGTTCGGCAAAACGGGCAACAACGTTCGGATCTTTTAGGGCCTTCTGCAACGATGCTGATATTTTCTCCGTCACCTCGGTGGGTGTGCCTTTTGGAGCGTAGATGCCGTGCCAAATGCCGATCTGCATATCTGGAAGACCAGCTTCCTCTACAGTTGGAACATCCGGAAGGGCATCGAGACGTTTTGCCGATGTCACCGCATAGGCTTTGATGGTACCACCTTTGATCTGCTTGGTTGTGTTGGTTGTCTGATCGCACATCAAGTCAACCTGACCACCGAGCAAATCGGTCATCGCAGGTCCTGTTCCCTTATACGGGACAGTCACAAGTGGAACTTTGATCTCATTCATGAACAACATTCCACAAAGATGCGAAGCCGCGCCGATGCCAGCATTGGCAAGACTGATCTTGTCCGCATTGGCCTTCACATACTCAACAAGCCCCTTCAGGTCTGTTGGCTCGAAATCTTTCTTGGCAACAATAGTCATTGGTACTTCGGTCACCAGCCCGACATATTCAAATGCGTTCAGTGTGTCGTAAGGAAGCTTGCGATACAGCGTTGCACTGGTAGCCATTCCGATATGATGCAGCAGCAATGTATATCCATCAGCTTCGGCCTTTGCCACCTGCGAAGCGCCCAAAGTGCCACCGGCGCCACCAATATTCTCTACCAATATCTGTTGGCCCAAATCCTTTGACATGGCTTCAGCTACCAGGCGCGTGACAGTGTCAGTTGGGCCGCCTGCAGAGAACGGCACAACCATTGTGATGTTGCGCTCAGGATAGCCTTGCGAAAACGCAGTGCTCGATGCCAAAGCAAAAGTCGCAGTGGCTACCAGTGAAATGAGTATCTTGCGCATTAATATTCCTCCCAGAATACGGCTTGTGAGTAGAGTTAGCTTTCTTTTACCGAACAGATGCGGCGGTCTCCTCGGAGGTCTGGCACATCTGCTCACGTTCATTAGCGCTCTATCGGAGGCAAGCGTAGCCAGTATGTCAAGTATTTCATGGGCTTCGCATAAATTTTTGAGAAATTCGCTTGAGGTGGGGTGCTTGAAGCTGTTTTCGTATATGCATGAGCAATATGTAAAAGACGATATGAGGTATTGGATGTTGAAGCAGGATAAGGCCAGCAAGCCACAGAGCTGGACGCAATCAGCCCCATTGCTGGTGGATGTTGCTATGGGGCGCCGCGCAGCGGATCTTGTCGTGCGAAATGGCCGTCTGGTGAGCGTATACTCCGGAGAGATCATTGCGGGTATCGATATCGCCGTTATTGCCGGACGCTTTGCGTTTGTTGGTCATGGTGCTGAACACTGCATCGGGCCTAAAACAAAAGTCATCGATGCGGCTGGTCGCTATCTCGTGCCCGGCCTTTGCGATGCGCATATGCATGTGGAAAGTGGCATGGTGACTGTAACCGAATTCACCCGCGCTGTTATTCCGCACGGCACCACATCAATGTTTATCGACCCGCATGAAATTGCCAATGTATTGGGATTGGAAGGCGTGCGCCTGATGCATGACGAGGCGCTTGGCATGCCAATCAATGTGCATGTGCAGATGCCAAGCTGTGTGCCCTCTGCTCCGGGTTTGGAGAATGCTGGAGCAGCTATCAGTCCCGCAGATGTTGCCGAAGCGATGACTTGGCCAAATATTGTCGGCCTTGGCGAGGTCATGAACTTTCCCGGCGTTGCCAATAATGATGCGACCATGCGCGGCGGCATTGATGCCACAGTCAAAGCTGGAAAAACTGTTGGCGGTCACTTCGCTTCACCTGATTTGGGACGCGCTTTCCATGGTTACGTGGCCGGTGGTCCGGAAGACGATCATGAAGGCACGCGAATGGAGGATGCGATGGCCCGCGTCCGTCAGGGTATGCGCGCTATGCTTCGCCTTGGTTCAGCCTGGTACGATGTTGCAAGCCAGATCAAGGCTGTCACAGAGCAGGGGCTCGACTCCCGCAATTTCATCCTTTGCACTGATGACAGTCATTCCGGAACTCTGGTCAATGATGGCCATATGGATCGCGTCGTAAGGCACGCAATCGCACAGGGACTGAAGCCCGTTACCGCAATCCAAATGGCAACGCTTAACACCGCACAGCATTTCCGGCTTGAACGAGAGATCGGATCAATTACACCCGGACGGCTAGCGGACTTTCTGATCGTGTCAGACTTGCCAAATCTTGTAATTGATCGCGTTTATGCGCGCGGGGCGCTTCTGGCGGAAAAAGGCAAATTGATTGCCGATATTCCAGCCTATGACTATCCGTCATTCGCCAAGAACACGATCAAGCTAGGCAAAAAGCTGAAAGCCAAGGATTTTGATATTCCGGCACCCAAGCCTGGAAAGCACGTAACGGCGCGAGTCATTGGTGTGATTGAAAACCAGGCACCGACAAAAGCGCTTGAAGCTGATCTGTCCGTCTCAGATGGAATCGTGCAGATGGATCGGCGCAATGATATTTGCCAGATTGCTCTGGTTGAACGTCATCGCGGAACCGGGACAGTTGTAAACGGGTTTGTTTCAGGATTCGGTTATACGCTCGACTGCGCAATGGCATCGACCGTTGCTCACGACAGCCACCATATGATTGTCGTCGGCACCAACAAGGACGATATGGCAAAAGCTGCCAATCGCCTTGGTGAGGTTGGTGGCGGTGTCGTATTATTTTCCAAGGGCCGCGAACTTGCACTTGTTGAGATGCCTATTGCGGGTTTGATGTCCGATCAGCGAGCAGAAGTGGTGGCCGCAAAGGCTGACAAACTGGTCAACGCAATGCGTGCCATGGGGTGTAGCCTGAATAATGCTTATATGCAGCATTCTCTGTTGGCGCTGGTTGTCATTCCAGAATTGCGTATTTCCGACGTCGGGATTATCGATGTCAGAACATTCGAGAAAGTTGACTTGTTTCTATGACTGCTTTTGCCAAGGCCGTCGCTTCAGCGACCACCAAGATGCGTGTGCTTTTTCCCGAAACACCGCTTCAACTCAATCATTATCTTTCACAGAAATACGGTGCGCAGATTTGGTTGAAACGCGAGGATTTATCGCCAGTTCGTTCCTATAAGATCCGCGGCGCATTTAATTTCATCTCGCATTATCTGAACACAAACAAATCCCTAGATGCGGTGTTCGTTTGCGCCTCTGCGGGTAACCATGCTCAAGGGTTTGCTTTTATTTGTCGGCACTTTGGCAAAAAGGGCGTTGTCTTCATGCCGGTTACAACGCCGCAGCAGAAAATCGACAAGACACGCAGTTTCGGTGGCGAATTCATCGAAATTCGGCTTGTCGGCGATATTTTCGATCAGTGCTATGCAGCGGCGCGGGCGTTCGAAACGGAGATGGGGGCCGTGATGGTGCCGCCCTTCGATCATATGGATATTATTACGGGACAGGCGACTGTTGCACATGAGATTGCAGCGCAATTGCCTGATCAGCGCAGACCTGACTTGATGATCCTGCCTGTTGGAGGGGGAGGTCTTTCCGGTGGCGTGACACGCTATCTGTCTGAGCTAGGCTGGGAAACGCAATTTCGCTTCGTGGAACCCGCCGGTGCGCCCAGCTTAAAACGCAGTCTTGAGGCCGGGAAGCGGGTGAAACTTGAAGCTGTCGATAATTTTGTCGACGGTGCTGCGGTTGGCGAGATCGGGCGGGAAAATTTCAAACTTCTCAAAGGCTTCAGTCCGGATTCTGTTACTTTGATTCCGGAAAACAGACTGAGCTCAACCATATTGGAGATGTTGAACATCGAGGGTATCGTCGTTGAACCAGCTGGTGCGTTAGCAATTGATGCACTCAAGGATTTCAAGAAAGCTGATCTCAAGGGCAAACGGATTGTGCTGGTCATATCCGGAAGCAACTTTGATTTTGAAAGATTGCCGGAGCTGAAAGAACGATCACAGCGCTACGAAGGCTTGAAGAAATACTTCATTTTCCGCTTTCCACAAAGACCGGGAGCGTTACGCTCATTCCTGGATTTACTTGGCCCCGAAGATGACGTTGCTCGTTTTGAGTATCTGAAGAAGTCGGCGCGCAATTTCGGTTCCGTGCTCATCGGTATTGAAACCAAGAACCGGAAGAATTTCGATATTTTGTTCAAACGGTTTGATGAGGCTGGTTGGGCATATCAGGACATTACCGACAATGAAACGATAGCAGGGTTGATCATCTAGGAGGATTCATGACGACGTGGATCATTCTTTTTCGTGGAGTCGGCGGCCCAACATTGTTGCCGGTGAAACCACTCGCTAATGCCTTGGTGAAAGAGGGATTTGAAGGCGTTAGGACTTACATCAATACGGGAAATGTGGTCCTGAAGTCGCCAGATACGGCAGAGAAACTTGTGAAGCGTATCACTCCGATCGTTTTGAAGGAGTTTGATTTTTCAAAAGCCATTCTGGTTGCCAGCGCCGACGAATGGGCAAAGCTTATTGCCGACAATCCATATCCCGAAGCAGTCTTTGAACCAACCAAGCTTCACGCATATCTTATGGAGCATAGTCCGGATGAGGCGGCAATAGAAGCACTCCGATCAAAGGCGGACGGTCCTGACGAATTTCAGATACGGGACCGGGTGCTTTATTATTACACGCCGCAGGGCATCTCGAATGCCCGCCTGCATCCCAAGATCGAAAGAACTTTGGGTGTTGTTGCCACTGCTCGCAACTGGAACACGGTTTTGAAGCTTCAGGCGCTCGCAGCCGCCATCTGAATAGCTATCGCCTCGGCCAGAACATCGAATATGCGTGTATCGTTACATTGGGCAACGTTGAAGCGCATATAGGAATTGGCGGTCTGCGACTGACTGAATACATTGCCCGGGGCAAAGACGATGCCCTCTTTCAAGCCGTGTTTTGCAATCTCGGCTGCGTCGATACCGTCAGCTAGCCTGCACCATAGCAACATACCGCCACGCGGCTCAGTCCATGGGACTATGCCAAGCGCTTTTAATCGTGTGATTGTATTGCCCATGCTGCGAGCGAGTTGAGTACGTATTCCATCCATATGCTTACGGTATGCGCCTTCCTTCAACATGAAAAGCACAAGCTCCGCACCCAAGCGGTTTCCTCCGAATGAGGTGGCGATACGCAAATCTGTCAATCCTTCCATCCAATCTTGTCTTGCTGCGATAAAGCCGCAACGAACAGATGCCGAGATTGATTTGGAGAAGCTGCCAATGTGAACAACCTGATTGAGTCCATCGAATGCGGCGAGCCGCGGGGCGGGCTCATGTTCAAAATCTGCAAAAATGTCGTCTTCGACAATTATAAGATTGTGTTGCTCTGCAAGCTTGAGTACGCGGTGTGCCACAAGCGGAGACAGTGCGGCGCCGGTCGGATTCTGGAGCGCGGAGTTGGTAATATATAATCGTGGGTGATGTTCTTCCAGCACCTGCGCGAACAGCGCGAGGTCTGGACCGTTTGTTGTATATGGCACGCTCACGACATTGGCACGGTGCGCTTTAAGCAGTGCATGAAAGTTGAAATAACAGGGATCGTCAACGATCACTGTATCCCCCGGCTCGATCAAGAACCTGCATAGAAGGTCAATGGCTTGAGTTCCCGAATCCGTGAGCATGATCTGATTAGCCGGTGCGTCGATGCCGTGTTCGCCCAGCCTCCTCGACAGCAGCTGGCGAAGCGGTTGTAGCCCAAGCGGCGATGCATAGTCTGTTAGTGCTGAGTCATTCGATCTGGCGATTGCCCGCAAAGCACGGCGAATACCATCTTCGGGCATCCAGGAAGCAGGCAGCCAGCCGCAGCCCGGTTTCAACATATCATCGCTGGCGTCCAGTGAGGTTTTTGAAACCCAAAGCGGATCGATGGCATGGTCGAGCTTTGGACCGATTTTGGCAAGAGTCAGCGGAGCCAAATGGCCGGCGACATAGAATCCTGATCCCCGCCGTGACTGAATGAGTCCCTCGGCCGCCAGTCGGTCATATGCATCAACGACGGTCGATTTTGACACTGCCATTGTGTCGGCGAAACTCCGGATGGATGGCAAGCGTGCACCAGGAAGCAGCAAGCGTGCCGCGATACGCTGCCTGATTGCCTGCATAACCTGCTCGACACGGGTCTCGCCACTTCGATGGATGTTCATCTGTACCGCTCATTGGTCCAATACAATTTATAGAAATTGTACTTGATCGTATCTGGAAAATCCATCTGTGAAAAGCGTAGGAGAAGGTTCAAATGAGGTGAGTGGTATGGATAAGACAACGAGTGGTTGGATCAATGGCTTTGTAGGCGTTCTCATTTTTAGCGCATCGTTACCGGCGACACGTGCCGCAGTGGCAGATTTCGACCCAATTTTTCTGACAGTAGCGCGGGCAACTATTGCCGCATTTCTCGGTCTGGCGCTTTTGCTGGTGTTCAAAGAAAAATGGCCCTCAAAGTCTGATCTTGGGCATTTGTTCGTCACTGCAATGGGTGTTGTCGTCGGTTTTCCTCTTTTAACGGCGCTTGCTCTGCAACACATTACGTCAGCACATTCGATTGTTTTCATTGGCCTTTTGCCACTGTCAACCGCGATTTTCGGTGTTTTGCGTGGTGGCGAATCCATGCGGCCGATGTTTTGGGTGTTTTCGTGTCTCGGTAGCATGCTGGTTGCTGGTTTTGCTCTTACACAAAATCTGGAGGCATCATTAACCGGCGATCTTTTGATGTTTGGTGCTATCATAGCTTGCGGTTTGGGCTACGCTGAGGGAGCGCAACTTTCACGCAAGCTCGGTGGCTGGCAGGTCATCTGCTGGGCTCTTGTCCTATCGCTGCCCGTTATGTTGCCTTTGACATTGTTGCAACTACCCCAGGATTGGGTGGTTATTGGCCAACCGGCCTGGTTGGGACTGATCTATGTTTCGCTTTTCTCCATGCTTATTGGTTTTATTTTCTGGTATCGGGGTTTGGCGCAGGGGGGTATCGCTGCGGTGGGACAACTTCAACTTCTGCAGCCATTCTTCGGTTTGATCATCGCGGCCACATTGCTGCGGGAGGCTATAGGCTGGCAGATGATTGTGGTTACGGTTGCTGTTATTGCATGCGTTTTCGGAGCAAAACGGTTTGCCAAGTAGGGCGGCATTTTGCGGCGCACAATAAAATCGTTTGCTTTTTGTGCGAGAAGAGCCCATATGCCGATCAGACGCTTGGGCCGGTTAATCCGGTCTTCCGAAACAGGACTCGTGGCGTCTGAGCCCCATCCGCATGACGCGGTGGGCACGGCTGCGCAAGTCGCTTGATCCCTTTAGGGCTTTTCGCGTCTCGTCGTTTATCCGAAAATGTTGCATGCAGGTTGCGCCCTGCGATGCGTTATGTGGCCCGCGATTTATCGCGTCTGGCCAAGATGAGAGTTTAAATTGGAAACTATTGAAACAAATGGCTTTGCCACTATGGGCCTCAATGCGATCCTGCTTAAAGCAGTTGACGCAGCTGGAATGATTGCTCCCAAGCCAATCCAGCAACAGGCTATTCCGGCACAGCTCGCTGGTCAGGATATTCTAGGCATTGCCCAGACCGGCTCCGGCAAGACAGCAGCATTTGCCTTGCCGATACTGCAAAAAATCATCACCATCGGCGACAAGCGCAAGGGCAAGACTGCCCGTGCTTTGGTGCTTGCTCCTACCCGTGAGCTTGCCGTGCAGATTGAAGAAACCTTCCGCACATTGGCGAAAGGCGCTCATATTTCGACCGCGCTCGTCCTTGGCGGCGTCTCCCGTATTGCCCAGATCAACAAGATGCAGGCTGGCGTGGACGTGCTCATTGCAACGCCGGGCCGTTTGACGGATCTCGTACGTGACAATCGAATTGATCTTTCCGAGACCCGTTGGCTTGTTCTTGATGAAGCTGACCGTATGCTCGACATGGGCTTCATCAATGACGTCAAGAAAATCGCCAAAGGCACGCATCGCGACCGTCAGACAGCGCTGTTCTCGGCAACAATGCCTCAGGAAGTTGCTACTTTGGCAGCCAGTCTCTTGCGCAATCCTATACGTGTTGAAGTGGCACCTCAAGGCACCACGGCAGCAGAGATCAAGCAGGTCGTTCATATGATCCCGACCCGCCAGAAGAAACAGGTTTTGTCGGCCATGCTGAAAGACGAAACCCTGTCTTCCGTTATCGTATTTACACGTACGAAGCATGGTGCGGACGCGGTGACCCGTATTCTGGAAAAGGACGGCTACAATGTAGCGGCCATCCACGGCAACAAGTCTCAGAATGCCCGTCAACGCGCTTTGAATGGCTTTAAGGATGGGTCCGTACGCATCCTTGTTGCAACTGACATTGCAGCCCGCGGTATCGATGTCGTCGGCATTAGCCACGTGATCAATTTCGACTTGCCAGATGAGCCGGAGAGCTATGTTCACCGCATTGGACGCACAGGCCGTAACGGCGCATCCGGCAGTGCCATCACGCTTTACGATCCGGCCGAAGAAGGTTCAAAGTTCAAGGCTGTGGAACGGGTAACACGCATGCGTCTGCCAATGGCAGATTCGCCTGTTGATCTTTCCAGCTTGCCGGCCCGTGCCGCAAACAGCGATCAACGTCCGCCACGGCGTGAAGGTGGTAATGGTGGTGCGCCCACAAAGAACAAGAAGCCGCATCGTGGTCAGCCAGCTGGTGGCAAGCCACGTGAGGCGCGTGGCGAGAAGATCTGGAGCAATGATGGCGGCGCACCCGCACAGAAGCGCCCGTTCCGTCGGAATAAAAAAGGCTTTGGTTCCAAAGCTGCATAATTTGAGATTGCCCTAAGCAGCGCGATTTTTGGGGAGGCCCTCGGCATCAAATGCCGGGGGCCTTTTCGTTTATGCCAAAGATTTATTCCCTTGGCAGCAGATTGTGAGATTATGCGCTTGAACGGCGTGATCCGGACAAATAGGTTTAAGAGCAATATATTGAAGGGCTAGGTAATGTATAAATCCGTGATCGAAGCAATTGGAAACACACCGTTAATTCGCCTCAAGAAGGCATCAGAGCTCACCGGTTGCGAGATTTATGGCAAAGCCGAATTTCTCAATCCCGGTCAATCGGTGAAGGATCGCGCGGCACTCTACATTATTCGTGATGCGGAAAAGCGTGGCCAGTTGCGGCCCGGCGGCGTGATTGTCGAGGGCACTGCGGGCAATACCGGAATTGGCCTGACGATGGTCGCAAAGGCGCTTGGTTATCGCACGGTCATCGTTATCCCAGAGACGCAAAGTCAGGAAAAGAAAGACGCCTTACGGCTGCTTGGCGCTGAACTTGTTGAAGTTCCGGCTGTTCCTTACAAGAATCCGAACAATTATGTGAAGGTCTCCGGGCGCTTGGCTGAGCAACTGGCAAAAACTGAACCGAATGGCGCGATTTGGGCCAACCAGTTCGATAATGTTGCCAATCGTCAGGCACATATTGAAACCACTGCACAGGAAATCTGGCGTGATACGGGCGGCAAAGTCGACGGTTTCGTTTCCGCTGTGGGGTCAGGAGGCACATTGGTCGGCGTTGCCATGGGGCTGAAGGCCAAGAACGACGCGGTGAAAATTGCCATTGCTGATCCATTTGGCGCAGCTTTGTTTTCTTACTACACCACAGGAGAATTCAAGTCTGAAGGAAGTTCAATTACCGAGGGCATCGGGCAGGGCCGTGTCACTGCAAATCTGGAAGGATTTACGCCTGATTTTTCCTATCAGATTCCGGATGCAGAAGCGCTCGACATCGTATTTGATCTGGTGACAGAGGAGGGGCTTTGCCTTGGTGGATCATCTGGCATCAACATTGCTGGCGCCATTCTTTTGGCACGTGATCTCGGTCCAGGCCATACAATCGTGACGATCTTGTGCGATTACGGTAATCGCTATCAATCAAAACTCTTCAATCCTGAGTTCCTGCGTTCGAAAGACCTGCCGGTGCCGCAATGGATGGAGACAAAGATTGATTTTTCTATACCGCTTGAGAGTAATTAAATGGCTTATGATACGACGATCCTCTTTCGTGATGATTCCTATCTGAAAGAAACAAATGCTACTGTAATCGCGGTCAATGAACGTGGCGGTATTCTCACAGATCACACCAATTTTTACGCCACCTCCGGAGGACAACCTGGCGATACGGGCCTGTTTGTCCGATCTGATGGTTCTGCCATTATTATCGCTGCAACAGTAACTGGAGAGACAAAGGAAGAGGTCATCCATGTTCCTGCGCCTGAGCAGCCTGTACCGAGCATCGGTGAAAAACTGCTGCTCCGCATTGATTGGGATCGCCGTTACAAATTGATGCGTATGCATGCAGCATGTCATCTACTGAGTGTTGTGTGCCCGTTTCCAATAACGGGTGCAGCCGTCAGTGAAGACGATAGCCGGGTTGATTTCGATCTGCCTGATGCAGGTGTCACAAAGGAAGATGTGACGGCGAAGCTGATGGATCTGGTTAATGCCAATCATCCCATTTTTACCCGCTGGATCACCGATGAAGAACTCGCTGCAAACCCTGGCTTGATCAAGTCGAAGAATGTCCGCCCGCCCACGGGAACAGGACGTATCAGGCTGGTTTGCATCGGTGAAAATGCTTCCATTGATTCACAACCCTGTGGTGGAACGCATGTCGCAACGACCGGCGAAATCGGACAAATCCACATTGGAAAAATAGAGAAGAAGGGCAAGGAGAACCGGCGGTTTCGCATCCGCTTCGGTGTTTTGCCCGTAGGAGAGTAACATGTCCGAGAAAAGCCCTTTCATAGTATCACCAGACTGGCTTCAGGAACGGTTGGGACAACCTGGCCTGAGCATTGTTGACGGATCTTGGTATCTTCCGTTCCAGAATCGTGACCCCAAGGCCGAATATGAGGCGGGGCACATTCCGGGCGCCGTTTTTTTCGACCATGACAAAATGGCTGACCCTGACTCTGATTTGCCGCACACATTTCCCAAGCCAGAAACTTTCGCTACTACCATCGGCAGCATGGGCATTACCAATGATGATATCATTGTGGTCTATGACGGGCCCGGAGTGTTTACGTCCCCCCGGGTCTGGTGGATGTTTCGCACAATGGGTGCAAAAAAAGTATTCGTTCTTGATGGTGGTTTTGACAATTGGAAAAACGCTGGCAGACCGGTTACCGATGAGGAGACGAAGGTAGCTCCATCAGCTTTTATGGCTGATTTCGATGCCTCGAAAGTCACGAGCTTCAATGATATGGTCGCGATTGTCCAAGAAGAGGCAAGGCAGATAGCCGATGCTCGCGCTGCAGGACGCTTTACCGGAGTTGACCCCGAGCCGCGCGCGGGATTGCGATCCGGTCATATGCCGGGAGCACGCAATATTCCTTCATCTGTTCTCGTCGAGAAGGGTTACCTGAGAGATATCAACGGATTGAAGAAGGTTCTTGATGATGCAGGCGTTGATCTGTCGCGCCCCATCGTGACGACTTGCGGTTCAGGAATTACTGCTGCTGTCATTACGCTTGCACTTGAATCTCTCGGACACAAGGATAATGTGCTCTATGACGGGTCCTGGACTGAATGGGGCGGTGCCAAGGACACTCCCGTCGCCACAGGCGAAGCTTAAGCAATGCCTACGCTCAAGACACGTGTGACGCATCTGGAAATGACGGACCGCCCAACTGTCGCGATTCCGACTCCCGCCAGCTATAAGCTGGCTATAATGCGCGCAACCAAGATCACGCTGCCGTTTTATCGATTTTTGTATGAACAGGTAGGGAAGCCACACCATTGGTCGGTCCACCGCAAGCTGGATGACGAGGCGCTTTCCGCAATTATTCATCGGGACAATGTCGACATCCACGTCCTTTATGTGGAGGGTTCCCCTGCGGGTTTTTTCGAATTGGTGATTGATCAAGAGCCCGGCGTTGCAGAGATTCTCTATTTTGGTCTTACTCCGGAGTTCCAGGGGCTAGGATTGGCAAAATTCTTTCTGAATGAAGCTATCTCCACCGCCTGGATGAGCAGTCCCCAGAGGGTCATTATTGAAACGAACACGCTTGATAGTCCGCGAGCGCTGCAAATGTACCAGAAAATGGGGTTTAAGCCGGTCAGTTTTGCAGAAGCGGAAATTGAGACGTGGGATTGATTGCATATTGCTTGCCCTGGAGCATGAATCGGGTGGTTTGACTGAAATTTAGGGTGTTTTCTCTGGTGTACCGAGGAGACAGCTATGACCACAATTCGATTCATCGCAATGACAACGACAATGGCGCGGCACTATCAGTCTGGTGGTGCCGATGCCAATGGTCAGAAACCGGAACCCCACCTGTCGGATGGGGATGGAGTGCCTTGCAGGCATTGCTTGCAGAACGTAAAGGCGAGAGACAAATATCTCATCCTTTCGCATCGGCCATTTCCTGCGCCGCAACCCTATGCGGAAACAGGGCCTATATTTCTACATGCGGATGAATGCGAGCGATATGCACAGACAGATCAGCTACCAGAAATGTTCAATAAAAGCAGCGACTTCATCCTGCGCGGCTATTCCTGTCAGGACCGCATTGTTTATGGCACCGGCGGCGTGATCAAGACCAGCGTAATTGCAGATCGGGCGGCGGAATTACTGAAGCGAGATGATGTGGCCTATGTTCACATGCGGTCGGCGAGAAACAATTGCTTCCAATGCCGGATTGAAATGGCATGAAAAAAAACCCGGACCAGCGGTCCGGGGTTTTTGATAATATTTAACGAAATCAAGCAGCTAGAACGGCTTTTGCCTCAAACATTTCCAGACCAAGCGCTTCAGCGACAGCGCTGTTTGTAATGCGGCCCTTATGCACATTCAAACCGTTGCGCAGGTGTGGATTGTCGATCAGAGCCTTGACGCCACGATCTGCCAATTGCAACCCATATTGCAAGGTTGCATTATTGAGTGCCTGCGCTGATGTCACCGGAACGGCGCCTGGCATGTTGGCGACGCAATAATGAATGACGCCGTCCACTTCATAGGTTGGTTCGGAATGCGTCGTGGCATGGGAAGTTTCGAAGCAGCCGCCCTGATCAATGGCAACGTCAACGATGACAGCGCCTTTTTTCATGCCGGAAAGCATTTCGCGGGTCACCAATTTGGGTGCAGCAGCGCCCGGAATGAGGACCGCGCCAACGACGATATCGGCAGAAAACACTTCTTCATCAAGGGCTTCGATGGTGGAGTAACGCGTATGAATACGGCCGTGGAACAGATCGTCGAGTTGACGCAAGCGTGGGATCGAGCGATCCAGGATTGTAACGTCTGCGCCAAGACCAACTGCCATTTGAGCGGCATTGATGCCAACAACACCACCGCCGATGATGGTAACTTTGCCGGGCAGAACGCCGGGAACACCGCCGAGAAGTATACCACGACCGCCATTTGCTTTTTGCAAAGCAGTAGCACCAGCCTGAATAGCAAGTCTGCCAGCAACCTCAGACATAGGTGCAAGCAATGGCAGGCCACCACGCTCGTCGGTGACAGTTTCATAAGCTATAGCGGTAACACCTGAGTTCAAAAGACCTTTGGTCTGCTCTGGGTCCGGAGCAAGGTGAAGATAAGTGTAAAGAAGCTGACCTTCGCGAAGCTGGGTCCATTCGGATGGTTGTGGCTCTTTAACCTTCACGATCATATCAGACTGCTGGAATACTTCTTCGGCAGTCTTTACTACTTTGGCGCCAGCGGCCTGATAGGCTCCATCATCTGCGCCAATGCCTGCGCCAGCTCCGGACTGGATTATGACCTGATGGCCATGGGCAACATATTCGCGTACGGCGCCCGGAGTGAGGCCGACGCGATATTCATGGTTTTTGATTTCTTTAGGGCAGCCAACGCGCATAATGCCTCCTCATATTGTTCTACTTTGCATATTGGGAGCAATATAACACCACATCTCCAGTCGCATGTCCTTGCCAAATACCCTCGACGATAGGAGTTTTTTCGCGTATCCTTGCGTAATAATCGCGATTAACAATGGATTATTCGAATAATGTCGCTAGACAGGATTGATATCGCCATACTTGATAATCTACAGAAAGACGGTCGCATGTCGAATGCGACGCTCGCCGAGAAGGTCGGTCTTTCACAGTCTGCTTGTTCGCGGCGCCTGGATATACTGGAAAAATCCGGAGTTATCCGTGGATATCATGCACGGTTGTCCAACAAGATGCTTGGCCATCCCGTGACTGTAATTGTCAATATATCTCTCTCAGGACAGGCGGACAAGCAATTGCGGGAGTTTGAGACCGCAGTGCGTCGATGTCCAAATGTTCTGGTTTGTTATCTTATGTCAGGCGAATACGATTATCTTCTTCGCATTGCTGCAAAAGATCTTGAGGATTATGAGCGTATTCATAAGTTCTGGCTGTCCGCTATGCCGCATGTCACCAAGATCAACTCATCATTTGCCCTTCGGGAAGTGGCCGACAGGACCGGATTAGGGGTCGAAACAGCCCTGATAGAAATTGCAACAAATCCGTAACTCGCGTCGTTGCAACTATTTTGCATCCCATAGTTGAAATTTCACAGTAAAGATCGGGCTTTTTGCGCTAAGAATCGCAGGAATTGCCTTATCCAAGTCGTCTCGCCGTGGAAAACCCTGTCGGATTACACGTTTCTTGACCGGGCGGACCTTTGAAAAAATCAAATTGTCGGGATCTCCTTTTTGAGCTTGGCTGGAGCCTTTGCATGCCAAGCCAATTTGATCCGATGACTGAGCTCTTCGTTGGAAATCGCTTCAAGGTGAATGAGTATGTATGGCCAGCCTTTATAGTGGTCTGTTTCGAAATAGATATTGGGTGCACTTTCCATAAGGAGAGGTTTTTCTTCCAGCGGACAATAAATCGCAAAACTGGTTCCATCCTTCATGCGGCCCATGAACGAAGTTCTGACCTTCAACGAGGGCGTGCCATGAGTTGTGCTTTTTACAAGCTCCGGCAAATGGAGGGCATCAGCCAACCTCCAGACGCGTTCGAACGGCCGATCCAGATTTTCCACAGTCATGATTTATAGAAGACTTGGCGCACATCGATATATTCGGAACGGAAGCCAGCCTCGCAATAGAACAGATAAAACTCCCAAAGTTTTTTGAAGCGGCCGTCGAAACCGAGATGGCGCAGCCGGTCCCACGATCCCCAGAAACGCTCCCGCCATTCAGCCAAGGTTCGGGCATAATCCTGAGGAAAGATATTCTCACGGTACATGTCGAGGCCAAAATCTTTGCCGAGACTTATCAGTTTCGACGGTGTTGGCAACATGCCGCCGGGAAAGACATAACGCTGGATAAAATCCGGGCGCTTACGGTAACGCTCAAAGGATTTGTCGTTAATGGTAATGATCTGAAGCCCGGCGCTGCCACCGGGGTTCAGGCACTCTTTCACTTTTGAGAAGAAGACAGGCCAGTATTTTTCACCGACCGCCTCAAACATTTCTATGGATGCAACGTGATCATATTTGCCGGTCTCATCACGATAATCCTGAAATCTGATATCAACCTTGTCAGAAAGGCCCGCTTTTTGAATGCGTTGGGTTGCATAGTCGAATTGCTCACGGCTGATTGTCAGGCCGGTCACCTTGGCTCCGATTTCACGGGCGGCAAATTCGGCAAAGCCACCCCAGCCGCATCCGATTTCCAAAACACGCGAACCGGGTGCAATTCCGATATTACGGGCAAGGGCGCTATATTTTGCCGTCTGGGCGCTTTCCAGATCGTTCACACCTTCGGTAAACAATGCAGATGAATAGGTCATCGTGGGGTCCAACCACTCTCGGTAGAATGCATTGCCGAGATCATAATGTGCTGAGATGTTCTTACGAGAACGTC
This sequence comes from Phyllobacterium sp. K27, assembly GCF_054796155.1. Lineage (NCBI taxonomy): Bacteria > Pseudomonadati > Pseudomonadota > Alphaproteobacteria > Hyphomicrobiales > Phyllobacteriaceae > Phyllobacterium > Phyllobacterium sp. K27. Next base: position 2,056,342 of record NZ_CM139240.1, read on the forward strand.
GTCGGGTATTTTCGTTCAACCAATGACGCAGGCGCTGTGCCGTGTTGATGAACCAGTTTGAACCACCTGCAATGTCCTCGCCGACCTGTTCGTTCACGACAAAGAGTTCCAGAAAGGTGGTAACATCGGGGCTGTCCCAGTCGCCGTCCATATAGGATTCGGCAACGCCAATTGTTCCGCCGGACAAGGCGCGACCCGGCAGGTTCCAATTGTGCAGAATCAATGATGCATCGGGACCTTTCTGCTTGCCTCCTACTTTGAATATCTGCTTGTCCGGTGTTGTTATGGTCAAAGTGCCACGCGGCAGATGGGCTGCGGCGCGTAGAGCGGCCTGCACTTTTAACGGGAACCCCTTTAATGCAGCGCCTACATTTTCGGGCGTCAGCCATTTCAACTGAGTCAGGCTTTCAGTGGAAAGGGTCTTTTTTGTATTGGTCATCTGTCCAAGCTTTCCGTTCGCTGACTCAATATTTCTCTCAACGAACAATTGTTCAAGAGATTTTTCCCGAGACGATCAGTCCGGTCGTGCTCTGACAGCTACGAAAACTCAAGGTAAACTGGATTGCATCTCAGAATGGGAGGGCGGGTGGCATCCGCATGCTTCCGAGCTCTGATCGGCTTTCGCGAAAAAAAGACAAAAAACGACAAAATTGGCTTTAAATTATACATATCGCGTCAAAAGTAATTAATTTGCTAGTCGAAGTAATTTGTCTAATTTGTAGGTCAACTATAAGTTGTTTTCATATAATTGTTGCGGTTGATGGTTGAACTCTATCGAAACTTTGCGCGTAAACCTTTGGATTTTGAAAATATCATTTACATATGAGTTGCTTATAGGCAGTTGCTAATAAGCAACTGTGGTAATCAGTATTTATTTTTAGGCTTTTTGCTAAGTAAAATTAAAGGTATAAGAATTTAGAATGAAAATGCCGGTCCACTGGATCATATCGCAGCAACTACCAGATTGTATTTTCGTCGCATACAATTGGATGGAGGATGAATGAGTTCTGGCATGAGAGTAAGCCAAGTTATTGCAGCATCAATTTTTGCTGCACTTGGATTGAGCAGTCCGGCTGTCGCTGCTGTAGCTACAGGTAGTCTGGGGGTGCAGATTCAGATAACGGCAGAGTGTCGTGTCGTATCAGCTGATACGCTGGATTTTGGTTCCCACGGTCTTCTGGTCGCAAACGTGGATTCGAGCAGCGCGCTCACAATTCAATGTACCAATGGTACGCCTTACACTGTTGGCCTCGGTCTTGGTGCGGGCGCTGGCGCAACCTTGGCATCGCGCAAGATGACCGGGCCAGGCGGCGCTACGGTCGACTACACGCTCTACAAGGATGCGGCATATACCGAGCTTTGGGGCAATGCGGTTCCTGCGGATCTGGTTTCGGGTACAGGCAATGGCGCAAGTCAGGCTATCCCGGTTTATGGTCGTGTGACGGCGCAGACAACACCGGCAATCGGAACATATACCGATACGGTTGCGATCGAAGTTACCTACTGACCTTTTTGACAAAGGAGAACAAAGTGCGATCCATGCTTTACAGCATTGGCGTCATGAGCCTCTGTGTGCTTTTTTCTGGCGCTGCCCATGCCGCTTCACTGCGTGTTTCCCCGACAAATATAGATATGGTTGCTCCCGGTAGCGCAGGTGTATTGACCCTCACAAATGAGGCAAAACGCTCTATCAACGTACAGATACGCGTTTTCCGCTGGACGCAAGCCAATGGTGTGGAACGGCTCGATCCGACGAACGATGTTGTGGTCAGCCCACCATCGACAAAGCTCTCGGGTAATAAAGATTACGCCGTCCGGGTTGTTCGCGTTTCGAAGAAGCCTGTTGTTGCTGAGGAAAGCTACAGGGTGATCGTCGATGAACTGCCTGATCCGTCGCGCAAGCAATCGGGTACCGTGACTTTGGTCGTGCGTTATTCGATCCCGGTGTTCTTCAGAGAGCAGGATGCATCGCCGCCAAAGGTTGCTTGGGGCGTTGCAAGGACAAAAGGATCGCTGATGCTAACCGCCCGCAATACGGGTGATACACGGCTCCGACTGGCTGAAGTGCAGTTAACTCAAGGCGGACGCGTACTTGGTGCACGCGAAGGACTTGTTGGCTATGTCCTCGGCGGTGCCAGCATGCAGTGGCCCATTGGCACCAGCAAATCAATCTCATCCGGGCGCGTTGCGCTTAAAGCTCTCAGTGATGCCGGACCCGTCAATGCAGATGTTGCGATCAACGGCCGCTAAACTTGGCAGCGTCCTTGGCATAAGTCTGTGCATGGTATCAATTGGGCAGTCTCAACAACCTGAAGTTGATGCCGTTGAATTATCTACGCCCCAGAGCGTGGAGGCACGTGATCTTTATCTGGAAGTCTATATCAATGATGAGCCGACAGGATTGATTGGCGGGTTCAGGCAATTGCCCGATGGCGATCTATCAGCAAAACCAGAGGAATTGCGGGAGGTTGGTCTGAAGCCGATGGACAATGCGCTGGATGCGGATGGATCAATCCGGATCAATCGTTTGGCCAATGTTGAATTCCGGATTGAGGCCGAAACACAGCGGCTGTATATTTATACCGACAATGCTGCGCGGTCTGCCAAGGTTATCGATGCCAATCCAAGGCCGGAGAAGGAACGGCCCAAGCCTCAGTCCGGATATGGGGCTGTGCTGAATTATTCTCTCTTTGCCAGCACAGATGATTTAATGTCGAGCAATGTCAAGCCGTTTCAAGGCGTGTCAGGCGGGTTCGATGCACGGTTATTCAGCCCTTATGGAACGCTAAATCAGTCATTTACCGCCAATTTATCCAACGGAGAGCTTGAGGGAGTTCGGCGGTTGAACACCACCTGGAGTTTTTCTGACCCCGAAAGACTGATTACCTATCGTGCAGGTGATTTTATTTCCGGCGGACTGCCATGGACACGCCCGGTATTTCTTGGCGGCATGCAGATCCAGCGGAATTTTACCCTGCGGTCGGATTTGGTAACGCTGCCTGTTCCTGTACTGTCGGGGACAGCCGCTGTGCCTTCGACGCTGGAGGTTTATACGCAGAACGTTCGGACCTATAGTGGCGATGTGGCTTCTGGCCCATTTGAGATCACCAATTTTCCAGTTTTCTCAGGGCAGGGCGAGGCGCAGATAGTCTTACGGGATACTTTAGGCCGTGAGACGCGAACAACTGTCCCTTTTTATTCGTCGAGTTTGTTGCTGCGTAAAGGCCTGTGGGATTTTTCCGCCGATATAGGCGTTGCACGACGGAATTTCGGTACTGAATCAAACGATTATGATGATGATGTCATGGGCGCGCTGACTGCGCGCTATGGCATGACCAACTGGCTGACGTTGGAAGGCCACCTCGAAGGTGGTGCCGATCTGATAAATGGCGGATTTGGCGTTGCATTTCCGCTGGGTGCTTACGGCGTTACCTCATTGGCCGCTGCCGGTAGCCATCACGATGGAGATACTGGTCTGCTGCTCAATGGCTCCATCGAAATGACCTACAAGAACAGGTACACAATCTATGGCCGGGTTCAGCATTCATTCGGGAACTATGATGATATTGCCTCGGTAACGGCGGACAGCCAGCTCAATTATGTTTATGGCGTTGCCGGGTTACCAGCTGTCAGCACCCGGGTGCCCAAATCCCTGATCCAAACGACCCTTTCCATGCCGGGGCCGTTTGAGGGCAGTAGCATGAATTTTTCCTACACACAGCAAAAGCTGGATTCCGGCGATAAAAGCTCCATCGTTAGCACATCCTTCAACCAGCAAGTGTTCAAAAACAGTTCGTTCTTTGCCACGGCCTTTGCGGACCTTGAAAACAGCGACAGTTTTGGCATTTTCGCGGGGCTGACCATTCCATTTGACAACAATATCTCAGTTTCAACCGGCTACGAACAAACAAATGATGGTTCATCTGGGTTTGCGGAAATCACCAAATCGGAACAACGGGTAGAAGGTGGCTACGGATGGCGTCTACGCACGAAAGAGGGTGCAACACCAGACCGCTATGCCTCTGCCAGCTATCGTGGAAAGCATGCACGCGTTGAGGGTAGCGTGCAGCAATATGACGATAATGTACGTGCCACGGCTCAGCTTGAGGGTGCCATTGCGGTTGCCGGCGGTGGTGTATTTGCCACCAACAGGATTGACGATGCCTTTGCCGTGGTCGATGTGGGAGCGCCTGATGTCGATGTCAGTTATGAAAATCGCCCGGTGGGTCGCACCAATAGCCGGGGACGGATACTGGTGCCTGATCTTCGGGCTTATGAACCCAACACGCTGGCCATTGATCCCGCGAATTTGCCCGTTGATGCAAGCATAGGTTTGACGCGCGACATCGTGGTTCCTGCTGATCGCAGCGGCGTTGTTGTGAACTTCAACGTAGCCCAGAGCACTGCCTCTGCGCTTGTCAGTCTGGTCGATACTGGTGGCAAGCCGCTGGACGCCGGATTGAGCGGGCGGGCAGGAGATGCTGGCGAGGAGTTTGTGGTGGGCTATGATGGAGAAGCTTATATTTCAGGGTTGGAGGCGCAAAACAGCGTAACTGTGGAGCTTGCCGATGGCAGCATTTGCACTGCCAGATTTGCCTATCAAGCTGCGCCGGGAACGCAGGTCAAAATAAAGAACGTGGTGTGCCAATGAAGAATTTCATTTTGAGAATGCTGTTTGTCTGCGGGTTTGGGCTGATGCCAGCTTCGGCATTGGCGCAATCCTGTACATTCACAACCACAGCCATGTCTTTCTCAGGTTCGCCATTACCGGGAAATGCAATCAACGCGACTGCGACGCTTACATCGACATGTACGGCACTGCTTGGCTTGTTTCGCCAAGTGTTGGTTTGCCCGAATCTGAATGCGGGATCGGGAGGGACGCTGCCATCTGGAGTACGCACGATGACGGGGCCGGCCGCATTGCAATTTCAGTTCTATCAGGACTCGGCGCGCCAAGTGGTATGGGGCTCTTACAATTGGGCTTTTTCTACGCGGCCGCCTGCCATTCTGGTTGATATTCCGGCACTGGTCGGTTCAGGAACCACAACGACGACGATTTATGGACAAATACTTCCAAATCAGACGACAGCGCCGCTGGGCACATACAGTTCGGTTTTTTCCGGAGCGCAAACAACGTTCCGCTATCGCTATAATGACGGGAATGGATGTGCGTCCGCAGCCGGAACAGCGGCAACGACAAACTTTACCGCCAGCCTGAATGTGGCCAAGGACTGCTTGGTCTCCGCTACCAATGTGAATTTTGGCTCCCGCGGCATATTGAGTTCCAACGTGGATACGACTGGCGCGATAACCATTACATGCTCGCCAACGACACCTTACTCGGTGTCTCTCGGAAATGGACAGAATGGCACTGCCCCGACTGCGCGGCGCATGAGAAAGGGCGTGGGATCGGAGTATGTGACTTACGGGCTTTATCGAGACGAAAACCGGACTTTGCCGTGGGGTGATACCATTCCTACCAATACTGTTGCCGGCACGGGAAATGGCTTGGCACAAAACATCCCTGTTTATGCAACAGTTCCACCGCAGAACACGCCATCGTCCGGACTCTATAGCGATACCGTGGTGATTACTGTAACCTATTGAATAGCGTGGCTCTTAAAAAGCAAAAGGCCGGGAGCTACCCGACCTTCCTAAACTTACCTCGACATCAGTGCCAGTACATCCGTGGTCAAAGATGGAAATAAGCTATTCGCTGTACACAATCATTACCCTCTCATTGCGACAGAATAATGACATTCACCAAGAAACTTGAGCGCGTACGCAGTACAAATCGCGCTTGAGACCAAGGTGGACGATCAAGGTAAAGACAGGGTTAATGGAAATCAGAAAGTGGGCCGGTTTGTGACTAACGTGCCAATAATTTTTGCCGTCGCAGCGGGAAGGTCCTCGGCGATCAACCCGAAGCCCAGATGATGCGCGGCAGCGCCATGGATAAAGACCGCCGCGCAGGAGGCTTCGAAGGCGGGCATACCTTGTGCCATCAGCCCCGCAGTCAAACCAGCCAGCACATCGCCTGAGCCAGCTGTGGCCAAGAGTGGCGTGCCATTTGCGTTGATGGCAGCGCGGCCATCAGGCGAAGCAATAACGGTGTCAGCTCCTTTATAGATGACAACTGCATGAGCAAGTTTTGCTGCTGCGTGGGCACGCTCCATCTTAGAGGGAATTTCAGCTAGCTCCGGAAAGAGGCGTTTGAACTCCCCTTCATGGGGTGTGAGCACCAGCCTGATATTATCGGGCTTTTCAGCGGCGTTGAACAAGACTTCACGATCATCCTTGAAAGACGTGATCACGTCTGCATCGAAAACCAGTGCGTCTCGCGTTTCGCTAAGAAGCGTCAAGGCGAACTCCCGTGCTTTCCGTCCCACACCGAAAGCAGGTCCAAGAACGAACGCGGCAGCCTTACGGGTTTCCGTGAAAGAGGCGAGGTCGTGCCGTGTCTCGCATTTATGCAGCATGATCGACGTAAGATGCGCGGCATTGGCTGCAAGCGCTTCTTGTGGAGAAAGTATTGTAACGGCACCAGCTCCGCTGCGGGCTGCTGCCAATGCCGACAGTCGTGCCGCACCAGTTGATGTCGCGCCGCCGGAGAATACGGCTACATGACCACGCGCGTACTTATGGGTGTTTTCTTCCAGTGCAGGCAGATACGCTTGCCAGAGGGCGGGCGTGTTTTCGAAGCACCGGGGCTTGATTGCGGTCAGAACACTCTCAGCGATGCCAATATCGACGAGGAAAACCTCTCCACACAGAGCCCGCCCCGGATAAAGCAGATGAGCGGGCTTCTTACGGAAGAATGTTATTGTCGTGTCTGCCTGAAAGGCTGTGCCGAGAACCTGGCCGGTCAGGCCGTCTAATCCTGAGGGTATGTCGACAGCGATGCGGCGGCAGTCGGATTTGTTTGCCAGGCTGATTGCGGCAGCTGCCGCCCCGCTCACCTTACGGTCGAGACCTGCGCCAAAGAGTGCATCGACAATGGCGCTGGCGGGTGAGGGGCTAAAACTGGCAATGTCACGCGCTTTGATTGGGCAATCAGCCGCTGCTTGCGCCGCATCAGTCCCAGGCTTTGGCTCGCCAGTTGTCCAGAGATTTACCGCAGCACCGCATGCGCCAAGAACGCTGGCCACAACATAGCCATCGCCGCCATTATTACCCGGGCCGCACAACACATGAAATTCGCTTGCATCGCCATGATGGTGCAAGAGGTGGCGTGCAATGGCGTTACCTGCATTAAGCATGAGGCGATAGCCATCATGAACACCGGCTTTAATCGTTAATTGATCGGCCTGGCTCATTTGCGCCGGAGTCAAAATCTCGTTTGCCATTTTGCGCGCGTTTCCTCATTTTCCGCCAGAGCCTAATCGCTAAACACTCACGGTTAAAGTCTTTGGTCCGACAATGCATCCAAAGATGGTTTCGTGCGTTAATGCCTTGTCACCCTCAGGAGGTAAATCATGACAACAAGTATTGAAGAGCATATGGAAGTCATCGGTGCTGATGGCGTTCATGTTGGGACTGTCGATAGCGTTGAAGGTGGTCGTATCAAACTGACCAAGAAGGATAGCGGCGAGGGCTCTCATAGAGGCCATCACCACTATATTTCAACCGCACTTGTGGCTGAGGTCGAAGGTGGCAAGGTCCGACTCTCGGCAAATTCCGACGTGGCGGTGATGTTTGAAGAAGAAGCCTCGGACAAAAAATAACCAAGACATGGCAACCCGTGAAAAGGAGAATTGCTTTGGCAGATCCACCACAAATTCCTGATCCGGGTCCGGATACAAACCGGCCGGTCGATCCAACGCCGGATCCACGACCGGATGAAACGCCGCCGCTTCCCAATCCAATGCCTGACGATATACCGGTAGAGGAGCCGCCAACACCGGACCAATTGCCGGATGAGCTGCCTTTGCCAAATCCGGATGAGGTGCGCGAGCCGCCCCAGCACGTGTAAAAACAAACGGTCGCTCAATGAACGACCGTTTGTTTTTATGCTATGTGGGAACGATCAGCCTTTTGAAGGCCGGTTCTCATCATGATGCCTTTGACCGTGGTGCATTTTGTGAGCATGTCCGCCATTGCGACCGTGGCGCATTTCGCTTTTGTCAATTTTCCCATCATCATTACGATCCATGAGGGCGAAGCGTTTGGCCTTCTGCTTCTCGACCTCGGCAATGGTAACCACACCATCACCATTAATATCGAGGCGCTTGGTCATACGCCGAGCCTGCCGTTCAACGATACGTTTCATCGCCATGGCTTCGATTTCCTGCTTGGACAGGGTGCCGTCCTTATCGGTGTCGGCCTCTTTCAGGCGGTCGACATTTGTAAACTCTGCCTGATCCAGGGCACCATCATCGTTGGTATCGAGACGTGCGCCCCATTTATGCTGGAAGCCAGGCGTTTGCGTGGCCTCCTGGGCTGCCGGAGTCTGCTCGGGCGCTTGCGTCTGGGCGAAAGCGCCGCCAAGAGCAAAAACCGTCAGGAAGGTTCCGGACAAAGCGAGAGCGAGAATTCGTTTCATGTTTTTCTCTCCTGTAGCGTGAGCGGATTATCCGCTCCGTGGACAGACCGTAGCGTTGCCAGAATGAACGGGAGATGATCGGCGGATTAATGTTTTGTAATGTAAAGGGCTGTGACACAGCGGATAATAAAGGCGGCCACGTTGCTTCGCGGCGGCAGGAGAGACGTCAATCAGCCCGCCCGACCCTATCCTGAATTTGATAGCAGTCGCGCCTTGCCCTCGCGGGCAGATTGGCTTGTGACAGATTTCAAAGGCAATTGATATCGTAATTTCACGGCTATTTCAGCGGCCAGAACAGCATGAGAGTGGGAACGGCGGTCAGCATTATGATGAGTGACAGGGGCAGCCCGAGCTTGGGATAGTCGTTGAATTTATAGCCGCCGGGGCCCATGACAAGCGTATTGCACTGGTGCCCGATGGGGGTGAGGAAATCACACCCGGCACCAATTGCCACCGCCATCAGGAAGGCCTCGGGCCTGAAACCAAGTCCTGTAGCGAAGCTTGTGGCGATGGGAGCCATAACAAGCACTGTTGCAGCGTTATTGAGGAACGGTGTCACGGCCATTGCGGCAAGAAGGATCAGTGCCAAAGCCGCAAAGGGCGGCAATTGATGGGCGATCTGCGTCAGGAAATGTCCGATCAATTCTGTCCCGCCAGTGGTTCGCAAAGCATCGCTAACGGGAATAAGTGCGGCGAGCATAACGAGGATCGGGCCGTCAATCGCCGTGTACAATTCGCGCAACGGTATCGCCTTGAACAGCACCATGGCCACGGCTGCGGCAAAAAAGGCTATGGATACCGGCAGAAGGCTAAAAGCAGTCACGCCAATAGCAGTCAGCAGAATAAGCAGCGGGACCAGACCGCGACGCATGCTTCCCAGCAATATGGTTCGTTTGGCCAGTGGAAGGCATCCAAACTCACGCAACAGATTGGGAAGTACACTGTCGCGCCCTTGCAGCACGATGATGTCGCCCAGCTGAAATCTGACTTCGCCCAAGCGATCCTTGATTCGTTCACCCTGCCTGCTGATGGCAAGAAGATTGACGTCATAGCGATCAAACAGGGCCAACTGCCGCGCCGAAAGCCCGATCAGTGGCGAGGCGTCTCCCACGACGGCTTCGATAGAATCGATTTCGGCAAGACCGCCCGACTCCGAGTGAGAACGATCCCGGGATAGTTTGAGCTTTCCACCCGCGACGATGGCGTGGAGAGCTTTGGGATCTCCTTGCAAAATGAGTACATCATCTTCAGCAAGTTTCGTATCAGGCAGGGGAGTGACGTGCCGTTCACCGCGAATGATGGAGGTGACAACAGCTCCACCTTCGGCTGGCTTTACGACATCTGTCATGCTTTTACCTATGACAGTCGACTCTCTTGCAACGGTCGCTTCCGAAACATAATTCAATATCTCGATTGCTTCATCGGCAGAAATATCTTCGCGGGTGCGCTCGGGTACCAGCCAGTAAAACAGGACCAGATAAACTATCCCGACCGCGGCGAGAGTTGCTCCAACCGGGGTGAAATCAAACATCGTGAAGCTTTCGCCCACCATATCGGCGCGAATGCGCGAGACAACAATGTTCGGTGATGTGCCGATCTGGGTCATCAGGCCGCCAAGCAGCGCACCAAATGACATAGGCATCAGAAATACCGACGGCGATACGTTAGAGCGGCGGGCAAACTGGAAGGCAATGGGTATCATGATTGCCAGAGCGCCGATATTTTTGACAAAAGCCGCCAGAATGGTAACGACGATCACAAGGACGGCAAGCTGCGCCCGGACGGATGATATGCTTGGCACAAAACGCTGAACCGCTGCTTCCATGAGGCCCGAACGTGCCACGCCGGCGCTGACCACCAGCGCACTGCCGACGATAATCACAATCTCATCACTGAATCCGCGAAACGCATCTTCATAAGGCACAACACCAGCAAGAACAGCCACAAGCAGCGAACACATTGCCACGACGTCATAGCGGAAGCGTCCCGATATGAAGGCAGCCATCATGAGAGCGATGACCGTGAAGGACAGGATTTGTTGAGTGGTCATAAGCGTCTCGTTTTGTATCGAATTCGCGGCAAGGCAAATTTGTTCCGCTATAGTGCAGAAAACAGAAAAAATCCTGCTGTATCGGAAGCCACCAGCCAAGGATTAAAGGGGTGATTCCATAGCATCTGACAAGATCGAATAATTCGCGCCATGTATCGCGCCATATAGGACCATGAACTGCATTGTGAGCGACAAGCGCAAAAAGTGCCAGATGCGCCCGGCTGAGTGTTATTGCGACGGAGGTATCGGGGCAGAAAGAGTGTCAGTTTGCGATTGAACCGGGGAAACATCGTCTTTGGAAAGAAGTGCTACTGCACCTAAAAGGCAAAACAAGCCGATAAGAACGGCAGTTACAATACACTGATGTCTCATTAAACAGTCCCGTATGCGCAAGAAATATAAACTAACAAAGTTTTTTGACGATAATCGGGCTGTTTAAAAAAAGCGATGTTAGAGTTTCTTATTAGACAGATTTGATCGTATGCAGATGTTTCAAAATTAATTCTAAATTATTCTCGGATGCTAATACTTATAGTCTTGCGAGATCTCGCCGACATGATCAGGTTACAACTACTCAAAATCTGAATCGTCTATGCGCTCCTTGGGCCTTACAGCCGTTATACCAACCGTCAACTGATTGCCAAGTTCACGGTCAGCGGCAAGGGCAGCAATTTCCTCCGGGTCACGTAAACCTTGGGCAAACAGCGTCATGACGATTCTCGCGAGCCTGCTTGCATCGGGATGAAGTCGGCGATCCCGACCGAGAATATTGGAGGCTGTTTCATGAGCGCGGTCCATGATGTCCCACTCATGAGGGGTGAACTGCGTTTCTTTGCGTGATCCGAACGGCATCGCATCTCTCAGAACGGAGCTTAAGATGATGTAACCTTATATTGGTTTTTAGCTATGTCTACGTGATTATGACGGCAAAAAGCGTTTGCTTGAGACCCATAATGTCGCTGTGAAGGTTGAATATCCGGAACTGCGGAACCGTGACATCTGTTTCATTAAGATGGGCAGTGGTGATCTGTTTTGCCGAGAAACATTTCCAGAAAAGCAAAAGGCTCAGCGATTTCTCGCTAAGCCTTTGAAGTGACTGGCTCCCCGGGCCGGATTCGAACCAGCGACCAACCGGTTAACAGCCGGTTGCTCTACCACTGAGCTACCGGGGAATAGCTTTTCAGTCATCAGCGAGGTGGCCTATAGCAAAAGGGTTTCGCTTTTGCAAAGGACCATTTCACTTTTTTTTACATAATGTGCACAATAAAACGCTGGCATCGGCAAAAACACTTCCTACATCAGGGCTATCTCGTGCAATTCAGAAGAAAGAGTTTGAGTGTCCGACGGACCTAAAGAGACCGATAACCTTGGCGATCAGGCAGAAAGGCCTAGGACGCATCGGCGCATCCGCATTCTCGGGCGGCACATACCTGTACCGCAATCGGTGGCAATGCGTCGCACGCTAGGTGGAGGATTGGTTGCCGGAGGTATGTTGGGTTTTCTGCCGGTGCTTGGATTCTGGATGGTGCCGCTGGGACTTGTCGTGCTTTCACAGGATTCGGCAATCGTTCGGCGCAAGCGCCGCCAGATCGAAGTGAAAATTCTGCGCCGCTGGAAAGCCAGCCGATTCGGATCGGGCAGGGATAAAAGCTGATGGCTGCCTCGTATCAATGCGCCGGGCGATAATTTCGATTCGTTAAGCAGAATGCAGCGCAGATGTGTAAGCTTCATTTTAGCTGTTGCAGCACAAAACAAAAACGACTATGCAGAACGCCGCAAGTGACCGAGTTCGGAATGAAAATGCGTCACTTCTTTAAGTAGTTAATTTCATTAGCTATTTTGCAGTTGAGGCCTCGTGGCGGAGTGGTTACGCAGAGGACTGCAAATCCTTGCACCCCGGTTCGATTCCGGGCGAGGCCTCCAACAAATTACATAATAAAATCAAAAACTTACGCTTTGACTTAGATTGGTGCTCGACGGATTTCATGTTGCATTTGACTGCAACACGATGCCATTGATTTGCAACGATTTTCACTCACGCACGGCAAATCCATGCGACATGGATGCAACATGCATTGACCGATTCGCGGCGCTCTGCACACATATCCAAATAAATGACGTCGCGGATGCTGGAACGTAATGATCAATGCAGTCCTAAAAACGATCAGGGGCGAGGGATGGACTAGAACCCATGTCGTTGTGCTGATGTACTTTTTTCTAGGACCTGGCGCGCTGCTTTTATTTGCAATCTATTTGGGCCTGGCGAGGCTAACCAAATTCGCGATCCGCAAAAAGCGATGACACGCATTGCAACCTCCTCTGAGGGGATGATGGCTTACGTCTGCAATTCAGATTGACGACCTCAGAAACCTCTGCAAATGATCGAGCGTTGTGGCTGGTCGCCACTCCGATTGCGGCTAGGAGCAGCTCTTGAAATTAGATTTCGATACCGAAGCCTACAAGTTCCACCGAGGCATGGACATTCTCAAATCGAATTTTGAATTATCTGCCCGCGCTCTGGCTTCCGAGATAGCCCACGCTAAGCAAAAGCTGGAGGAATACTTGGAGTCTGGGGAAGATCTTGATCAGTGGGAGGATTTAGACGGCTCGGGCCAGGGGAATTTGGTCTACCGCCATGAGAACGCTCTGGAATTCGATATCGAGGCGGCAAACGATTGTGCCATGGTCTTTCGAAAGTCCATGATCGCCCCGATCTATCATTTATGGGAGAGGTACGTCCAATCCGTCGCAACCAAGCCTGTACGCTCCCATGTAAAGCTTGTCGAAGCTCTACTTGAGGCCAAGAACCACGTCGTGGACTTCGGTCTTTCAAGGCTTCTCCTTCTGAATAATATTTTGAAGCATCAGAATCGCGAACATGTCGAAATATTGATCCGCGATTGTCCTCACATGTTTCCGAATTGGAACGTACTACCGGAGAAGCTCGATTGGTACGACGCAGTTATCCTAACAGACGTGGACGTCCTTGATTTCATCGGTATAGCAAAGCGTTCGGCTCCAGCATGGAACGCCCGCATGATCGGGTAATAATATGAACTCAATTGGAAGTTCGATCTGGATAAAGGCACGGGGTACTTATGAGCGATAATCCCAACGACCTTGGTCTGATGACGCTGAAAGAAGCATGCGAGAAGATATTCCGCGGAGAACTAACCCCATCTTCTCTCCGTACCGAAGCAGCAAAGGGCAACCTCGAAATCATTCAGATTGCGCGCAAGGATTTCGTTACCCGACAAGGCATTCAAGACATGGTTGAGAAATGCCGTAGGAAGCCCACAGAGCCCACGCCAGCCATCGACACGCGCTCTCCCCCGGCATTCAACGGCAAAGCCGCCCAAGCCGCTCTATTACATCGACTGAACCAGAAAATGAAAAGCTGATGACCGAAAAACTCAATTGGACCAGGGCTCAAATCCGTTCCACGGCGATCGTGGCCAAAGAGCAGAACGTCGCTATCAGGCTGAATGCCGATGGTTCGCTGCAAGTTTCGCCTTATGAACCGAAGGATGCGCCGGCGGCGGTCGAGCCGACCAAGACGAAAGTGATACGGATGTGACGGGCCGCCTCCGTCCAGATGCTATTGCCTATCCACCCCGCGGCATGCCCCGTGAAGTTGCCGCCAGATATATTGGTGTGGGGACAACAAAGTTCGAGCAGTTGGTGAATGATGGGCGAATGCCAAAACCGAAGCGGATTGATGGCCGCGTGGTGTGGGACAGGTTTGCGCTAGATTCAGCATTCAATGATCTATCGAATGAACCTGAGAATATCATCGATGCAATCATGTTCGGTCAGCGCGACGGAGGTTAATCCGAATGGTCCTTCTCACACTTGCACTTGATGAAAATGTAGCGCACTCGGTCAATATCCATTTATCGAAATTGATGAAGAAGCCCGATGTCTGAAACTTCGCCCTCACCCAAGCCAGAACAACCATCCAACATGGAAGCGCCACAGAAGATTGTTGAGCATTGGTGCGATCACCCCGGCTGCAAGGCGTGGGGCAGCTTTGGCTTTACAGGGCGCTATGGAATTAGCTGGTACTGTGGAGAGCATAAGGGGAAAGCTCTTGATAAAGAAACTTAAAGCGATTTCTTGGTGTGCTAGCGCAGTGTTGGTACATTTCGTTGGATTGAATGAAGTTAAGGCAACGGAAGTAGATTGCAGCGCCCTGACTCATATCTACGAAAACACGCGAAACTCTGGCCGGTATCAGGTATCATTCTCTGAAACGGAGCCGGGCGAAACAAAGTCGAAGTTTCTAATGGAGGAACGATACCGGGATAGGCTCATATACTGGCAGCTTGGTGATGGAATATGGCTGGAACGTCCACGCGTCCCGCTCGATGGTTCGCTTACCGTTTTTGAATCGTGTTCCAAGTTGGACAGCAAAATCATCGAGGAACGAACGGTTGACGTTTATAATGCAAACTGGAGGCGCGGGCCACGAGAGGCAGAAGTGGTGTTTTACGTCACCCCTGAAACTGGCCTCGTTTTTGAGGCAACAAGACTGTTTTCGCGGGTTGCGGATGATGAGACGCCGTTCAACTGGAAGCCCGGCACAACGGTCATTGAAAGGTTTACCTACGATCGAAACCTCCCTGCGCCTCCAAAGCCTCCGCTTTTGCCTGAGACTGATGATTAAGTGCTGGACCTGATCGGCCGCAAGAGTCGTTCACCGACTCATGGAAGACAGAGCCTTCAAAGAAGTAACCGTAATGACCCGACAGATCGGCAAGATGAAGGTAGTAACCTCCGTCATGCAGGCGGCAGAATTCATTGTGAACGAATGGCCGGGCACCGATAGCGAAACGCTCGACATTGCCAAGCACGCGCTCGTTAAATGCTACGATGGGGAAATGTCGCCCGGCGTGGCGCGCATGGCTTTCATTGAAGCCGCGAAGGAAGCGGACATATACATCGAAGCAGCTGGCCGTCCGGTATCAAATGGGAAGCTGGAAAAGTGGCGCAAGGGCAAGATGCGGCGCAGGGCTTAAGGAGCAATCCGTGAAATCGTAACTTTTTTGGAGTTCCCGCATTTTTATGCGGTTGCCGAAGCCACCACCCGACCGGCAACTGGCTTGGCGCTTCCCCGTTGAAAACTCACCATAGCGCCAAGCCTCCCTTATGTTGAACCTAACAGGGCAAATCCTCGCCCGACTCTCTTGCATTTTCCAGCACAAGAACATCGATGGCCCGCTGCACCTCCGGCAAGCCCCAACCTGCTTTGATAGCCTCTTGATGAATAGCGTACATATCTTTTGACGAAACCATATCGAGAAACCGGTCCGTCACCTCATCGCTTCGGCTTCGCGTTTGTCGTCATTATGTTCAAATCTAGGGGGCGATACTTATGGCACTTACTTCTAGGGAGAGACGCAATGCAGAATAGTTCCGGTAAATGCGCGTTCACACGAGAAGTTTGGGCAGATTGACGCAAGCATGATGTGGAAATATGAGTGAAGTACAAAGGGGGGAACGATGGACGCTATTGTACCAGACGAACAAAGCTTATCGACTACACCTGCGATTGTTGGTGCAGAATACGTTGAACAATTTCAAAAGAATAATCCAAAATCGGGACTCGGATCCCTTAAAAACGACAAAGAAAAGCGACTTGCAATTGTTAAACCCTGGGGGGATACATCTATCGCACTCACAATTCCCCAAGAGAAGTCTGCGGCAATAACCTTTTTAAAAGAGTTGTCCAATGTGTTTTTCCCAGAGAGACTGTCTGCTATATTCCACAAGGATAAGAACGATCTTGAAGTCATATGGACCGCTTTTAAAGTGAGCTCCCGGCTCGATGAAGTTAAAGACCGGTCTTTTAGCATTTCGTATGCTGGGGTTGATTATAATTGCAACTTCGCTTTAGCGAGCGAGCGGGCAAAACTCATTGCTAAAAACTTTGTTGAAGTGGGGCCAACTGAGTCAGCCTATCGGAATTTAACATCGTTTCGGGGGTACATGATCGAGCTTGAAAGGAATAAAGGCAGTATCAAAGTTGAATCGAACTTTGACGTGCCAAGGTCTTTTTGGATTAGGAATATTGCTCTAGAAGAAGATGATTTAATCAGCTTCCTTGAGACGCTTAATTTCTATATTTCATATTACGACGACCTTAGTCCTATGGTGTTGATTCATGCCCCTCAGACATCGGTAGGTTCGATTGTAAACCATAATCGTTATCGCATCGGAAAATTTCCGGAAAAAATCAATACCAAGCCTTTGGATCTGCAACTCCTCCAATTTTGGAAAGCTTGCCAGCAACCAGATTCATCAAGAAGGTTCCTTTATTCTTACCGCATCATTGAGCATGCCGCATTTTACTTCGTTGAAAGCGCACCGAAGCTAGCGATAAAAAAAGTTCTGCTCACTCCCCACGCACTTGATGACATAAATCAGATAACTAACGATGTCATTATAGCTATGAAGAAGTCACGAATCGACGACTATGCTAAAATGGAAAATGTAATCAAAACTTCGGTGGACCCAGAACTTTTGTGGGCAGAGATTGCATCAAATATCGATGCCTTCAATTCAAAAACTGATTTTGAAGGTGATTTCTCGATTGACGCTCTGGTTACGAGCGACAAGAGCCATGCAGATTTCATCAATAGCGGAATTCCTAATTTTTGCTCGACTATTAGGAAAATACGAAATGCTCTCTCTCACGGCAAAGAGGAGCGCACGGCTGGCGTGATCCTACCAACAAAACACAACTACGATAAATTGCTTCCATGGGCATCGCTCATCTCGATAGCTGCTGGCGAGGTGATCCTGTACGACAGCTCTTTTTAGAAAAGTGTTGAAACTTTTTAACCTCTGTGTAGTTTAGTATCTGAATAAGTCGTCTTTAGGAGATTGACATGTCAAATGGTGGGTGAGAATTCTCGACTTTTACCATGCATAAAAAGCCCTGCTTCTGCGGGGTTTTTTTATTGCCCTGTGAGACGGCTCCTACATACCCACCTGGCTTACACCAAAACGCAAAATTGCCGCCCCATCCCGAAGGAGAGAGCGGCGCTGAATTCTAATAGATCGATCATGTGACACTACTGAGCGGCTTTAGACACAACTTGCGGAGATTATCATGCCCAATGACAAACCCGAGCTGCCCGATATGACGAAGCATGGTGGGTATAACATTTTTTCAATGCAAGAGTCTGGTGGCTTTGCAGCGTGGAATGATGACGGCCCGGTCAGCCCAGTCTTTTCGACAAAAGAAGAGGCAATTGCGTGGGCGATTGAAAACCCAAAAGGCGGCAGTGATGATTAGACCGCTGACAGGGCTATTCGGTTTGTGTTTATTTAGCGGTGTTGCAGGGGCAGATATAGCTAAATCGCCGTTTCTGTGTACTCCGAGTTCACATGAAGTGTTCGACGTGAACCTTGAATCCGTGTCTAGCGGCGACAACAAGAGCGGCAGCACTCTCATTTATGCGGATGAAGAGAAAGCAATCATCTGCACCAAGGGCGCTTCTTGCGCTGCCTTGAGGGTATCAGCGACCGGTGGAAACTACTTAAACAACGCCATGGATATTCGCTATTACGCTCCTATTACCCTTCCCGGTGACGAAGAGGCAGACCTTGGAAGCACAGAAACGGGAGAGCACACAATCGCGTATACCGGCACCTGCAAAGCGGTTCCAACAATGGACCTCAAGCAGGTGCGCCGAGCTCTGAAATAACGTCACAACGCAAAAAAAGCCCGGCATCCGTGAGGAAACCGGGCTGATTGATAAGATGATATTCTATAGCTCACGGCGGCGGTATCCCTTGGCGCCGGTCCCTTTCAACCGCTCCATCCGGTCCAACACCTGCATTCGGTCATACAGACTCGCTGACCGGACGCATTTGCAAGATGGCATCACGATATTCATCCGCCATGTCCTCGACATCGGTCTTGTATCGCAAAGATGAAGTTGAACGTTGTAATTGGCCAGAGCCATTCACGTTGATATTTGCCGCAGAAGCAGTTGTGGCGGCATTTGCTCCGGGGAGTTGAGGGGCTGTAAGCGCGTCGTAGAACCGCGCACCGACCGATGAACCTACCGTGCGAATATCCGCATATGTGGCCGTGAACCGCAAAAACCCATATGCGTTAGCGGATCATCACGCTCATGACGAAGCCTCCGCGATGGACTTCAGTGTTGCGAGAATTGCATCATCATCGAAGTAGGCTTTGCCATCTAGATTTGAACAGACAAACCCCGCCAGAGTAGCGGCTGCAGCCAGAGAAGAGGGAACGAAGCTGAGTACCTGTTTCTCGACATCGTCAACCAAAGACTTCGTTTTGCGAGCAGCCTCCAGCGCAGCGGTGTAACCGCACTCGTCTTCAATCTTCTTTGCCGCTTCTTTCAACGCAGCGAGATTTGCTTTGTGAACAGCACGCTTGGCGTTGTAGGCGACCCGATGAGGTTCTTTCCAATCCTCCCGATTGCCGCACATGTGCAATGCTGAATGAAGGTGCTGATCTATGTGGTGATCTATTTCTTCATCGGAATAAGCATGGATCGGCTGCCATACATCGTTCCCGTCTTCGTCACGTCCTAGAAGTCGTCGTCCAACATGAACGCTTGGAACCTTGAGTGCACGCATCGTGGGAGAGTCTTCGATTTCAGCCACCTTGTCCCACGTCAACTCATCCATGGCGTAGAGGTCTTGGTGCTGCCCTATGAGGGCTTGTAGGGCCATCAGCGATGTATCGCAGCTAATCATGGGAGTTGCGGCCCGTCCGGCATGTATGATATCAATTGTCTCGTTCATAGCTTTTCCTCGCGAGGGATTGGTGAGAACCGTGGCTCGGCAGGACTGCAATCCTGGCCGGGCTTTTTCATTTCTGGTTTCCATTACGCTGCATCCTCCATGAAAAAGGCGATGAGCTTTGAGCGCGAGGCCACCCAACGCTCCCCGACCTGCTTTGCAGGTAACTGGCCGTTCGAAAGCATGTAGTGGGTTTGGCGGAACGTCCTCCCTATAATTTTGGAAATCGATTCAATCCCCCATACAAGTTCCAAGGATTCTGATTGATCTTCACTCACGGAGTTCTCCTTTCGTTTATGGAGGCAAGTTGCACTCACGTTGTATCGATACCACTCGTTAACCATAGGTGCAAGTAGCACTCTTGCTTTTTCTGGGTGCAAGTTGCATTCATACGAAATGAGTGACGATCAGAAGTACCCAAGCCAACTAGCCGAACGCTTTCAAATCCGCCTACCGGCTGGATTGAGGGACAGAATTAAGGTTTATGCCGAGCGCCATGGTCGCTCCATGAACACGGAGATTGTTCGTATATTAGAGCGCGAATTTCCGGAGCCTTGGTCTTTTGAAATGAAGATTGATGAAATTCGTAAGATGATCAAAGCACTAGAATTTGGCATAGACGAAAACTCAATAAACGTTCTGGGGAATGAGTTGCGGGACACGCTCAAAGGAATCGTCACGGGCAGAGTCTATGACTTTCCCGACGCTGGTTTCGAAAAGGTGAAAGAAACATTGGAACGATGGGATGAGATTGAACGGCAGGATGCCGAGGATCGCACCATGGAATATCTCGACGAGGAAGAATTCGAGAGTTTTCAAGAGCATGGAACTACCGCAAAGATAGTGTTTCCCGAGGATCCAGAGTTTCCCGATGATGGTCAGGACAAAAAATAATGTCCGTCCGCAAACGCACATGGGCAAATGCCAAAGGCGTCGAAAGCACTTCATGGGTTGTCGACTACTTCGATAGCCAGGGTGTTCGTCGTCTGAAAACTTTCAAGCTCAAGAAGGAAGCAGATCAGTTTGCGGCCACGGCCAAAGTTGAGGTGCGCGAAGGCGTCCATGTTGCCGACAGTGCGAGCGTTACTGTTGAGAAGGCTGGTGAGTTATGGATTGCATCTGGGGAAAGCGCTGGCCTAGAGCGATCCACAATCAACCAACGCAAGAGCCATTTGGAACATCACATCACGCCCATGATCGGGCAGACGCTACTGTCAAAGCTTACTGTTCCGGCAGTGCGTGATTTTGAAGACAAGCTGCGCAAGGGCGGGCGTTCTGCCGCCATGGTGAAAAAGGTGCTTACTTCGGTAGGATCAATTCTGTCTGATGCTGGCGAGAGAGGGCTTGCGACACGTAATCCAGTGCGTGACATACGTGGAAGCAGGAAAGGCCGTGAACGACGCTCTGAGAGACGTCAAAAGGGGCGCTTGGAGATCGGTGTGGACATTCCTACCCGCGAGGAGATCAGAGCCTTTGTTGCTGCTTTGGAACCTCACTGGAGGCCATTGCTGGTCACTGCGGTATTCACTGGCATGCGCTCGTCAGAACTGCGTGGCTTGCGCTGGCAGGACATCGATCTGAAACGCGAAGAAATCAACGTCAACCAGCGCGCAGATGAGTTTGGAGAGATAGGGCCACCGAAATCAGAAGCAGGCGTTCGAACCATTCCAGTGCCGACGTTGGTCATCAACGCCTTGAAAGAACAGAAGCTGAAGCAAACAAATGGATCTGGCCTCGTGTTCGGCAATCCCGATGGTGATCCACGTTCTCACACCAACATAATCAATAAGGGCATGGTGCCGACGATGATTAGGGCAGGGGTGACTGTTGATACGGGAGAACTCGACAAAAACGGCAAGCCGATCCTCAAAGCTAAGTATTCAGGGCTTCATTCGCTGCGGCACTTTTACGCCAGCTGGCTGATCAATCGTAAGGAAGATGGCGGACTGGGCTTGCCGGTCAAAATGGTTCAAGAGCGGCTTGGACATGCTTCGATTGTTATGACCATGGATGTGTACGGCCACCTATTTCCGCGCACTGATGACGGTAGTGAGATGGCGGAAGCAGCCAATGCGCTGATAGGTTAGTGCGACATGGTTGCGACATAACGGCAAATTATCTTTTGAAAACAATGTCAGGTGAAAGCCTGCAAATCCTTGCACCCCGGTTCGATTCCGGGCGAGGCCTCCATTTTTTACCGATATGATCATTTATTTGGTAGTGAGCCTAACAAAAGTGGCTTACGTACTCATATTACACACTGGTGCAATGTGATATCTTTGCTCGGCTTACGCGGAATGCGCAGCTAAGGAAACAACGTTCCAAGCGACTGATTTCTTTGCACAAAAACTTAATGACTGATCTATAAGATTGGTTTCTTCGGGATTTTCTTGCTTCATGTTTGAAATGGCTGTCGTCGGATTTCTTATCATCCTCAATGGCGTGTTTGCGCTTTCGGAACTGGCGGTTGTGTCAGCCAGAAAAGCCCGTCTGGAGATATTGGCAGATCGCGGTATTGCCGGAGCTCGTGCAGCGATAGCCCTTTCAGAAAACCCCGGTAAATTTCTGTCCACCGTACAGATCGGCATTACGCTTGTTGGAATCGTCGCGGGTGCGTTTTCGGGCGCCACACTGGGGACACGCATGGGTGGGTTCCTGAGCGGTTTGGGTGTTCGTTCCGATATTGCCGATATAGGCGGCTACGCGCTCGTTATCGGCATTATTACGTATCTCTCTGTCATTATTGGCGAACTTGTGCCGAAGCACTTGGCGCTGAAAAATCCGGAACGCATTGCGTGCTTCATCGCTCGGCCCATGAATATCCTGTCGCGGGTGGCAGCGCCTGCCGTCTGGGCGCTGGACGCATCGACTCGGGGCGTATTCAGACTGTTGGGCATTTCAACTGCATCGGAGAGTTCGATTACCGATGAGGAAATTCTGACGATCGTAGCAGAGGCGGGAAACACCGGAGTGATCGAGGAGGCCGAAAGATCTATGATTTCCGGCGTTATCCGGCTCGGCGACCGAAACGTGCGTGCCGTCATGACACCGCGCACGGAAGTCGAGATGGTGGATGTTGGTGAAGATGCGATGGCACTGAATCGCAAACTGATATCCGCAAATCATTCATGTCTTCCGGTTTTCGAAGGTGACCGGGACAATGTCATCGGAGTTATCATGTTGCGGGACATGATCGAACCAATGGTTGCATCATCAATGGTTGTGATTCGCGAATATATAAGGGAGGCGCCCATCATCCCGGATACGCTTGACGCATTGGCTGCACTCAAAGTCCTGCGCGACTCTGACGTTCCCATGGCACTGGTCCATGATGAGTATGGTCACTTCGAAGGGTTGCTCACGCCTGCCGACATTCTCGACGCTATTGCAGGTGCGTTTGCATCGGATGAGGATCAAGCAGAGCCGGAAGCGGTGAGGCGGGAGGATGGTTCCTGGCTGCTTGCAGGCTGGATGCCCGTGGATGAGATGGCGGATCTTTTGGGAATAGATCTACCCGCGACGAGACCGTACGAAACGGTAGCAGGTTTTGTCATTGACCGTTTGCAGAGAATCCCACAGACGGGCGAAGCCATGGAGTTCGACAATTGGCGTTTTGAGGTGGTCGATCTCGATCATCGCCGCGTGGACAAGGTTCTGGCCACCCGGCTTTCGTAGCAACGCCGTCCTCAACGATAGCGAAGGGAAGGAGCCATACCTGTCCTTTTAAATTCGGGATATTTCACAGTAAACGAGTTCAAGTTTCATGACCTTACCGGAATTAACCAGCCCCGATCGGGATATGCCATCGGCTTGGCAGAACCGGCTGGCGGAATATCGTTGGATAGCACAAACCATTGGAGAATCCGGTGCGCTCGTGTTCCGGCTCGAAGCGGCGGATCGTCCACCATTATTTGTCAAAAGCAACCCTAGCGGAAAGTTCAATGAGCTGTCCGATGAGATATTGCGGCTACGGTGGGTTGCAGGGCAGGGTATAGCTGTGCCCGATGTTTTGGACCAGGTCGAAGACAGCGGCCGCCTTTGGCTGCTGATGAGTGCGGTGCCGGGACGCGATCTTGCATCGAACGGGGAAATTCCGGCTCAAGCTGTTATAGAGATAGTCGCCCGTTCCCTGCGGCTTCTGCACCGGCTGGATATAGCCAATTGTCCGTTCAATCATTGCCTGGACAACCGAATTCCAGTTGCTCATGCTCGAATGATTGGCAATCAGGTGGATGAGTCCGATTTTGATGAGGTCGGACCGAGTGCAGCTGAACTATTCGAAAAGCTCGTGGCCATGCGTCCGGACGATGAGGACTTGGTGGTAACGCACGGTGATGCCTGCTTACCGAATATATTGAGTGATGGCTCGCAGTTTAGCGGTTTTGTTGATTGCGCACGCCTCGGCATCGCAGATCGATATCAGGATCTTGCTTTGGCCAGCCGGAGCATTGAGCACAACCTAGGAGCCGAATGGGTTGGCCCATTCTTTACATTGTACGGAGTTGAGGCTGATCCCACCCGTGTGGCGTATTATCGACTGCTTGATGAGTTCTTTTAGCTTGAGCGACGCTCGGAGTAACGACGATAAATGCCTTTGCCTGCCTTCTTGGCAATATAAAGGGCTGCATCTCCGCACCAGAGCAGGCTTTCCGGTGTGTCGCCATCGCGCGGCGCAAGGGCTGCCCCGATGGTGACTGTGATCGCGGCGGGATCCGCATTGACAAGGTCATAGGGCTGGGAAACACTGCCGATGATACGATCTGCAACGCTCGCCACTTCATTGGCTGTGACCTGTAGCAACACGACAGCAAATTCATCACCGTCAATACGGTAGACCACATCATTCTTGCGCATGCATGTTTGAAGGCGGTCAGCGACGAGTTTCAATACAAGATCACCTTCGGCGCGCCCATATTTTTCGTTGAATTGCTTGAACCCATCCAGATCAATGCAAAGAATTGCAAACTGCAGCCGGTCATCGAAGTCACTATCAGCGTAGGAGCCGAACAGACTATCGAGATGTTCCTCTAGTGCAGCGCGGTCGGCAAGTCCCGTAAGCTCGTCCTGGCTGACAGGAAAATCACCAAATCCCTTGGTTTCAATCATTCGCCTAAAGTTCCCATCGTTCACTTGAACGACTCCATTTTTGCTGTGTGTAGAATGACAGGTGCCGACATCGGATACAACACAGGAAGATTCATAGGGTTAAGAAGGTTTTATCACAAACCGAAAGTAACCGGTATCGGAAAGTCAGTAGAAATATTTTGCGGCGCAGCGTTCAATTGACGTGCAGTTCATTTTTTGACACCACCCCTTGTGGGTTGGCATGTTGGTTCCGATATGCTTTCGAGTTCACCGGGTCCGTGTTCAACTCGCATAACATGTTTTGCACGGGCGAAGTGTCCTGCGTAGCCTCAGATACTGGAATCGCTTTCCGGAAAAGGTTATACGGAGTCTCATAATGCTTTTGCGTCTTGCGCCTTTGTTGGGTGCATAGCGCGATTGCACTGCTAATGTTGTTAGGAAAGCTCGGGAATATGGTGCTGAATTTCGAAGACCTGCGGACCAAAATGGTCGATAACCAGTTGCGTACAACTGATGTGACGAACAAGCCCCTGTTGCAGGCATTCCTGGATGTCCCGCGTGAGAAATTCGTACCAAGTGTTCGCGCACCGCTCGCTTATATTGATGATGATGTCATGGTTTCCATGGCAACAGCCGAGGCTGGCGCGCGCTACATCATGCAGCCTTCGCCATTTGCCAAGCTCGTTCAGCTCGCCAATATTCAGCCTGAAGATGTTGTTCTCGATATCGGTTGTGCAACGGGGTACTCGGCTGCAATTCTGTCGCGAATCTCCGGCTCGGTCATCGCTGTGGAGTCTGACGCGAATCTCGCCGGGCAGGCAACTGCGATCCTGTCATCCCTTGGCTATGATAATGTTGTGGTTTTGACTGGGCCGCTGGAAAAGGGTCACGCGCCTGAAGCGCCGTTCGATGTAATCATAATTGAGGGTAGCGTTGACCACGTTCCTGTTACATTATTCGATCAGTTGAAGGATGGGGGGCGACTCGTTGCCGTTGAAGGCAGTGGGAACTCCGGAAAATCAATGATTTACGTGAAGAACGAGGGAATCGTATCAGGACGTCGCGCTTTCAATTCGGCAGTGAAGCCACTTCCAGGCTTCGGCAAAGTTCCTGAATTCGAGTTCTGAGCGTGTCGCACGTGAGACATAAGTGCAACGGTTGATCACTTTGTTTGCGAATTGGGATTTGCAACTGTGGTCAATTTGGAAATTGGCTTGTATTGAAATTACAACGTCGAACCGATTGGTTCGGTCTGATATTGAGACATGAAGGGGTTTATAGTGTTCATAGCGGGTAAGCGATTACTGACCGCAGCGCTGATGTCAGCCACGGTACTAGCCTCTACGCCTTCAATGGCTGAGACAATCTTTGGCGCAATGGCCAAAGCCTACAACAACAACTCCACTCTTAACGCCACCAGAGCGGGCGTTCGCGTTACAGATGAAGGCGTCGCGATTGCCAAATCGGGCTACCGGCCGACTATCTCTGCTTCTGCAAACCTCACATCAACTTATACGAGGCTGGATGGACGGGGGAGGCCGACAGGCACAGGGTTCGTGAATGATGGCACGGCGAACACTGCCGTGTTCGGCGTTACCGTCAATCAGATGCTCTTTGACGGCTTCACCACAAAGAACACGGTGTCAGCCTCAAAAACACAAGTACTTGCGGCCCGCGAGAACTTGCGCAACACCGAACAGAATCAGCTTTTCGCCGCGGTGCAAGCCTATATGGATGTCTATCTGACCCGTCAGATTGTCGTTCTTCGGCAGCGGAATATCGAAGCGCTCGACGAGCAGCTTCGTGCGGCGCGTGCCCGTTTTGATGTGGGTGAAGGCACGCGTACCGACGTTGCACAGTCAGATGCGCAGAAGGCGACAGCAATTGCCGAGCTGAATCTTGCCAAATCAAATGAAAAGACGGCCGAGGCAACCTATATCCAGATTGTCGGGGATGTGCCGGGTCGCCTTGAGCGTGCACCGGCTGCCAAAAAGTCACTGCCGCGCAATATGGACGAGGCTTACGCCATCGCGGAGAACACGCATCCTGCTATTCTTTCAACACGCTATGCGGTGGATGCAGCCGGCTATACGGTCAAAGCAACAGAAGGTGAGTTGCTTCCCCAGGTAAGTTTGCGGGGCGAGATTACGCGAGACGAAATATGGGGCGACCCAAGCGATCTGGCTACCAGCACGAGTAATTCGACAAGTGCGTCGGCCGGAATTCGGGTGACCGTTCCGATTTATAGTGGCGGGCGCACATCGGCCCGCGTTCGTCAGGGTAAAGAAACCGTGGCGCAGCGCCGTATCGAAGTCGACGTAGCGCGAGATAGTGTTCGTCAGGCTATTGCGGGCGCCTATGCAGAGATGGAAGCGGCCAAGGCATCTATCGTTGCCCAAAGAACGGCTGTTGCTGCTGCGCAGCTCGCTTTAAATGGTGTTATCGAAGAGCGTAAAGTTGGCCAGCGGACAACACTCGACGTCTTGAACGAACAAACCAATGTTCTGGACGCGCAAATCCGATTGGTCCAGTCGGAGCGCGATGCGGTTGTTACCAGCTATGCCGCTTTGTTGGGAGCTGGTCGTTTGACAGCGGCACAAATCGGATTGCAGGTGGCTGAACACCGGCCGGAAGAACATTATGAGGCAGTGAAAGACAAGTGGATCGGCCTTCGTACGCCTGATAGCCGATAATCGAGCCTTATATGGATAGAAGTTTGGCCGCTGGATAATATCCGGCGGCCAATTTCATTTCTAAAGGGCGAATCAAAAGTCTGTGGGTTAGCCCGAAACATTGCTCTCAGGGATTCTCAAATAGGCAACCAGCCTCTACACTGCATGCAGATTCGTTGCACCGCACCGAAACAAGATGTAGTAGGCAAGTTGATCATGGCACAATCACCAATCGGCGCATCCGCAGGTCTATCAAGCGCGGCGCGCGAACCTTCCATGGAAGAGATTCTGGCCTCGATACGCCGCATCATTGAGGAGAGCGACACGGCCCGGCCCGATGACGCACCGCCATCGGCTGTAAACTCTGACATGCCAACTCAAACGACATCCAATCTACAGCTTGAGGATAGTTTGGACAGCGAAGGGGCTGAACTTGCTCCACGGCAGGGAATTGCCGTTACGCCGCCCGTTCAGAAAAAGCCTGAGCCAATGTTTTCGCCTTCTTTGCCTGATGTGGCTTCGAAGCCGCTTGAAACGGATATGCCAGAGGTTGAAGCCCCCGCAGAGGCCATCGCACCTGTTCCACAAGCACTCGCCGTGGAAGAGTTGCTCGTTGCAGAGCAGGTTGCGGAAAAGCAGGTAGCGCCTTCACAACCGGAGACAAGGGCGCATGCGCATTTCAGTGAGCCGTCAAGCGAGGCAGAATCTGCACCGACGGCAAAGTCACCAGAGCCCATAGCAGTCGACAAATTCGAGACGAATATGGAGGAAGAAGTGTCGCTTGATCTGGCGCAGGCGTTGGAGCCGATTCTTTCTGAAAGCACTGAACGTCAGGTTAGCGCCGCATTTGAAGATCTGTCATTTGCTGTTCGCAGTGAGCAGCGGCGGTCGTTTGATGAAATCGCACAGGGAATCATGCGGCCTTTGCTGCAAGACTGGCTGGATAATAATTTGCCGACCTTGGTTGAGCGCCTCGTTCGCGAAGAAATTGAACGTGTGGTCCGAGGCGGTAAGCGCTAGAGCAAGTTTTGTTTATATAGAGTCATTCTGCCGGAGGGAATTCGTGGACAAGATCAAGGGATTTAGTGAGGCCGATGTTTATCCATCGGACGAGACTGAAGCCCGATGGAATTGGCTCGAATTCACCCGGCCCTTTGGGTTTCCGGCTGACGGCCACCCACTTTGTCAGGCAGCTTCGTCCGATGGATAAACATCGACCTCGCTACCTTCCGCGTGGACTGTCTCGTCATCCGAGAAACAGAACTGGCTCTATATAGACAAAATTTGCTCTAGTTGTCAGACCATCCTACGCATTGATAGAGGGCCGCCAGATGGCGGTCTTTTCTGTTCGGACGTATGATATCATTGACTTGAGGCTCGCCATTGGGTTTACACCCTAGAGCGAAATTTGCCCCACAATCCTTTTTCCGCAAAATGACGGATAGTTTTATGCTTGAGAAGACCTATGACGCCGCGGCCGTAGAGCCAGAGATTGCAAAACGCTGGGAAGAAGCGGGCGCCTTTAAGGCGGGCGCCGGTTCCAAGCCGGGCGCAGATCCCTTTGCGATAGTCATACCACCACCAAATGTGACCGGCTCGTTGCACATGGGCCATGCGCTGAATAATACCATTCAGGATATTATGGTCCGCTTTGAGCGGATGCGTGGCAAGAATGTCTTGTGGCAACCGGGTATGGATCATGCCGGTATTGCAACGCAAATGGTTGTCGAACGGCAGCTGAAGGAGCGTCAGCAGCCGAGCCGGCGTGAGATGGGCCGCGAAAAGTTTGTTGAGCGTGTGTGGGAATGGAAAGCGGAGTCCGGCGGTATCATTGCCGGACAGTTGAAACGGCTTGGCGCTTCTTGCGATTGGTCACGCGAACGCTTTACTATGGATGAAGGCTTATCGAAGGCCGTTCTTGAGGTTTTCGTTACACTTTACAAGCAGGGGCTCATTTACAAAGACAAGCGTCTGGTCAATTGGGACCCCAAGCTGCTGACTGCGATTTCCGATATTGAAGTCGAGTCACGCGAGATAAAGGGGCATCTGTGGCATTTCCGCTATCCGCTGGAAAATGTCGCGTTCGATCCGGAAAATCCGCATACATATATTGTCGTTGCAACAACGCGCCCGGAGACCATGCTTGGCGACACGGGGGTTGCTGTCAATCCTGACGATGCGCGCTATCACGCGCTGGTTGGCAATGATGTGGTGCTGCCACTCGTCGGCCGCCATATTCCTATTGTTGCTGATGATTACGCCGATCCGGAAGCTGGGTCGGGTGCCGTGAAGATCACCCCTGCACATGATTTCAACGATTTTGAAGTGGGTAAACGCAACGATCTGCGCCAGATTAATATTCTCAATACGGATGCATCGATTTTCCTTAAGGAAAACAATGATTTCCTGGAAGGTCTGGAGAAATCGAGTCATCTGGATCAGCTCATCCATGCGCTGGACGGCAAGGATCGTTTTGCAGCACGCAAACTGATTGTCGCCATGATGGAAGAGGGCGGCTATCTGGAGAAAATCGAGGATCACACCCATTCCGTACCGCATGGCGATCGCGGCGATGTGCCGATCGAGCCATATCTGACAGATCAGTGGTATGTGAATGCGGGCGAACTCGCCAAGCCAGCCATTGCCAGTGTCCGCGAAGGACGCACCAACTTTGTGCCAAAAAATTGGGAAAAGACCTATTATGACTGGATGGAAAACATCCAGCCCTGGGCGATTTCACGCCAATTGTGGTGGGGGCATCAGATCCCGGCGTGGTACGGCCCGGATGGTCAGGTTTTCGTTGAGCGTACAGAGAAAGAAGCGCTCAGCGCAGCGGTTCAACACTATCTTGCGCATGAAGGCCCGATGAAGGCCCATGTGCAGAACCTCCTGGAGAACCTGAAACCGGGGGAAATCCTGACACGCGACGAAGATGTGCTCGATACGTGGTTTTCTTCGGCGCTCTGGCCTTTCTCAACGCTCGGCTGGCCCGATAAAACACCTGAGCTTTCGACCTATTATCCAACCAGTGTTCTGGTCAGCGGTTTTGACATTATCTTTTTCTGGGTTGCTCGGATGATGATGATGGGCCTGCACTTTATGGATAAGGAGCCTTTCCACACCGTCTATATGCATGCGCTTGTCCGCGACAAGAACGGTGCGAAGATGTCGAAGTCGAAGGGCAATGTCATCGATCCGCTGGAGCTGATGGATGAGTACGGGGCCGATGCATTGCGCTTTACCCTTGCCATCATGGCGGCACAGGGTCGCGATGTGAAGCTGGATACGAGCCGTATTGCAGGATATCGCAATTTCGGTACCAAGCTTTGGAACTCGACCCGCTTTGCTGAAATGAATGGTGTTGCGCGTAACCCATCCTTCAAGCCGGAAAATGCCAGACTGACGGTTAACCGCTGGATTCTGACCGAGCTCACCAATGCGGTACGCGAGGTGACTGACGGTATAGCCAATTATCGCTTCAATGAGGCGGCAAGCGCTGCCTATCGTTTTGTATGGAACCAGTTCTGCGACTGGTACATCGAGCTTTTGAAGCCGGTATTCAATGGCGAAGACGCGGAAGCAAAGGCGGAAGCGCAGGCATGCGCTGCTTATGTGCTTGATGAGATCTATAAGCTTTTGCACCCGTTCATGCCATTCATGACGGAAGAACTCTGGGCCCATACAGCGGGCGAGGGCGCAAAACGTGAAACACTACTGTGCCACGCTGAATGGCCTGTTTCGTTATTCTTTGATGCTGATGCCGCAGCAGAGATCAACTGGCTGATTGATCTGGTAACGGGCATTCGCTCCGTGCGTGCCGAGATGAATGTGCCTGCTTCAGCGGTCGCTCCACTCGTTGTCATCGATGCCAATGAAGCCTCCAAGACTCGGCTGGAGCGCCATGAAGCTGCGATCAAGTGGCGGGCACGTGTGGACACCATAACATTGAGCAGCGAAGCCCCGAAAGGTTCGGCACAATTCGTCATCGGTGAAGCGACAGCATGTTTGCCACTGGGTAGTCTCATCGATGTCAATGCCGAAATTGCGCGTCTGACGAAAGAGGCGGGCAAGATTGCCGATGAGAGTGACAAGATCGGCAAAAAGCTTGGCAATGAGAAATTTGTGGCCAATGCCAAGCCGGAGATTGTGCAGGCAGAGCGCGAGCGACTGGCGGAACTGCAGGAGGCTGCCGGTAAAATCGAAGTGGCAATACGGCGCGTTCGTGAGGCGAGCTGATTCCCGTATTTGATCGTCGATTACGACATTCGGGGTGGCTTGCCCTTGAAAAAGGCGGCAGGCCACCCCATTTCAGCCGATCAAAAGCCCCAATTTTGTCATTTTTGATGTGCGTTGCATTTGCGCAACAATGACGTTTTTCGGCTAAAAAACCCCCTGTTTTTTGCATAATGCTTTGTGACTAGTGCGAAAGCCGCGATAATTTTGAACCGATTGCCGCAAAAAATCGATTTTTGAAGAATCTCCCGTTTTTCTTCGATAACCGGCCACAATCAAAGATATTGCGCTCGACGAGAATGCTTTGTTACCTATTACGTATTGGTAACATTTTCCGAATTACGCTGACATTCGGGCACATATTTAAGCTTTAAGGGGAGGAATTATGCCTAAAACTATTTCGACAATGTTGGGCGGGGCACTATTGTTGACAGGTGTGGCCTCCGCTGCACAGGCCGGGGGGCTGGAGCGCGGAGGCTACAACTACGATCTACTGTTCAGCGAAGAGCGTTTTGCGTCGGAAGCTGGTGTTATTTACGTTATGCCGGACCGCAAGATCAAAAACGCGCGGGATACAGATCCATCAGACGGTCTGGGTGCCAATGGTATCGGCGGTGGAAAGACATCAGTCAGCGAGACGGAGAACTACACAATTCCGCGCGTTGGCGTCAAGGTCGGCATAACTCAGGATTTTGACTGTCTTGCGCAGTATAGCCAGCCATGGGGCGTTCACACGAAACCCGGTTCTGACTGGGTTGGTGCAAACGAGAACATTGAAACCAAGATCGAGAGTCATGACTACGGTTTGACTTGTTCCTATAAGTTTGATGTCGGCAAAGGCCAACTGCGTGCTATCGGTGGGGTGTCTTACCAAGAAGTTGAAGGCTTCAAGGAACGTCTAGTCAATCCTGCCGGCAAGCCATTCGGTTTTGATGGGAATGGTAAGCTGGAACTTGAAGGTGATGGTGTGGGCTGGCGCATTGGTGCTGCTTACGAGATTCCAGAAATCGCGTTCCGCGCAAGTCTGATCTACAACGCGGAGGTTGATCTCGGCGACGTTACCGGTACGCTCGACCTGACCGGTCTTCCGCCAGTCGGTAGCCCACTGGCGGGGCGTGTGACCGATGTTTACGGTACAGCTACGATGCCTCAGTCGCTCGAGTTCAAGCTTCAGACAGGTATTGCACCAGGTTGGTTGGCATTCGGTTCGGTTAAGTGGGTCGATTGGAGTGTGTTGGACGTCGTGACGTTCTGCCCATCCTCTACAAAGGCTATCGCAGGCTGTAGCGTTAATTCACCAACTCGCGCCACTTCGATCGATCTTATGTTCCGCGATGGCTGGACTGTAACCGGCGGTATTGGTCACAAGTTCAATGACCAGTGGAGCGGGCAGGTTCAGGTTAGCTGGGATCGTGGAACCTCGACTGGTCTCACCACCCAGACCGACACATGGCTGCTTTCGACCGGCGTTTCGTGGTCGCCGAACAAGAATTTTGAAATCCGTGCTGGCGGGGCAGTCGGAATGCTCACTTCGGGTTCATTTGGTAAGACTGATTGCCCACGAAACGGTGGATGCGGCAACTCGGTAGAGTATGACTTCGGGGATGACTTCGTCAGTGCGCTTTCGATCTCAGGCAAGTTGAAATTCTAGTTTCCTAAACAACAGATAGCAAAAGAGCCCGGCAGAGATGCTGGGCTTTTTGTTGCATAGGCGCTGCCATTTGCCAGTATCAGCAACAATTGCATGTCACCCTATCGCGTGGGGTCGTCGTTGGCAGCATTTTTAATCATTTCTTTAGGTTTTGACATCACGTTTTGTGACGATTCGGCAACAGTGTGACCAGGATGATTCACACAGCTCTATCGGCAATCAAATTTGCCCATTTTGCGCCACAAACCCGGAGCACCTCGATAAGGCGGTAACCTTTTAGAGGTATAAATGTCAGGCAATCTTGCTGGCGTACCGTTTGGGGTAATGATGGACGCGACACTACTTTCGCATAAAGCTATAGGCAGCCACCAGGTGGTGACTCATCGCAATGCCATTTTGGAGTTGCGATCGTCGGCCGTTTCTCCGGAACTTGAATACTGGGCCAATTCTCTGGAGGGCCGCACTATTGCCGGAAATCTGCCCAATCATGGCTCAAATGATCTGAGATATTCTGACATCCCGTTGCGAGCCACCATGATGGTGTTGGCTGGCGGTGTTGAAATTCGGTCTGCCGTTCCGGCGCGCGCTGTGGCTGCGACAACGGCGAACCGGAACGAAGGAATTAAGCTGCCATGCTGATTGCTGATCGTTTACTCGCTCCCATTGTGGGAATTGGTCTTTTTCTGAGCGCCATGACCGTGCCTTGCATGGCTTTTGATACCAAGAATGAGATGAACGAGGATTCCAGCCCCTTTGCTCTCTTCAAGTTCGGATTTTCTGCTTACAAAAATGGTCACAAGGATGAGGCAGTCAAAGCGTTGCGCTTTGCTGCTGAAAAGGGCCATCAGGGCGCAAACTGGAAGCTCGGGCGAATGTATGCCGAGGGCGACGGTGTAAAGGAAGACGATTACGAAGCCTACAAGATGTTTGAACAGGTCATTCAGGAAGGTGCCGATCAGGGCACGCAGAATGAAAGCTATGTTGCAGATGCGCTTGTAGCCCTTGCCGGATA
Organism: Phyllobacterium sp. K27; assembly: GCF_054796155.1. Taxonomy (NCBI): domain Bacteria; kingdom Pseudomonadati; phylum Pseudomonadota; class Alphaproteobacteria; order Hyphomicrobiales; family Phyllobacteriaceae; genus Phyllobacterium; species Phyllobacterium sp. K27. Next base: position 2,090,374 of record NZ_CM139240.1, read on the forward strand.
TGTAAGGCGCGGCATTCCCAATTCTCCGATCAATTCCAATCCAAGTGCGGCTCGTGACCTTTATTTGCAGGCAGCGTCAAATTTTGGCGATCCCGACGCACAATTTGAACTTGGCAAAATGCTGATGCGCGGCGAGGGCGGTAATGCAAGCCCCAATCAGGCAGCACGCTGGTTCCGGCTCTCTGCGCAAAAGGGCCATGCCGGCGCTCAGGCCATGCTTGGCAATCTATTGTTTCAGGCAGGCAAGACTGTTCGCGGCCTTGCAATGATGACAGCGGCGCTTGAACATGCAACCGGCAAGGACCGGGTCTGGATCGGCGACATTCAGGAGCAGGCCTTTTCAATTGCCGATGAGGCGGACCGCCGCACGGCCATGGTTCTGGCCGGAGATATCGTGAGGACCGGCGACTTTTGAATTATCAGGCGATAATTATTGCGACCGGAACGTGATCCGAGGGCTTTTCCCAGGCACGGACATGTTTTTCTATGCTTGCAGATTCAAGGCGATTGGCTGCTTCCGGTGACAGCATGAGATGGTCGATCCGAATGCCATTGTTCTTTTGCCAGGCGCCCGCCTGATAATCCCAAAATGTATAGGTTCCTGCCGCATCGGTCACACTGCGCACAGCGTCGGTGAAACCAAGATTTTCAAGGCGGCGGAAAGCTTGCCGTGTTTCAGGTTGAAACAGTGCATCATTTACCCACACTTCGGGATTGCGCGCGTCAATCGGTTCAGCGATGACATTGTAATCGCCTGCCAGGATTAGCGGCTCTTCGAGAGCCAACCGCTTTTCCGCCCATTTTTCCAAACGGGCCATCCAGCGCAGCTTGTAGGGGAATTTTTCCGTATCGATGGGATTGCCATTGGGCAGATAGAGCGACACGACACGCAACATGCCTTTTTCAGTTGAGAAAACCGCCTCAATAAAACGGGCGTGATCATCCTCATCCTCGCCGGGAAGCCCCCGCGTTACTTCTTCCGGCGAGGTCTTTGACAGGATGGCAACGCCATTGAAGCCTTTTTGCCCATTGGTCTCAACATGATAGCCAAGCGCCTCAATCTCTTCGCGCGGGAAACCCTCATCGACAGATTTGATTTCCTGCAGGCAAACAATATCCGGATCGGATTCCCGCAACCAAGCCTTGAGAACCTCGATGCGAGCTTTGACGCCGTTGATGTTCCAGGTGACAATTTTCATGGGAAACACTTGGCTTTGCTGAGTTTTCAGTTGCGCGGCGACCAATATAGGCCATTCTCATTCATGGGGAAAACGATACTCGTCCGGTCATTAGCCGGTCAAGCCATTGGGGGTATTTATGAGCAGTCCTTCACACATTCATGATGTCGATGCGGGTTTGCCCGTGCCCCGTCTTGCAGCCTTGGGAATTCAGCATGTTCTCGTCATGTATGCGGGGGCGATTGCGGTGCCTTTGATTGTGGGGCGGGCTTTGCAGCTTGCACCTGCGGACGTGGCCTTTTTGATTTCCGCCGATCTTTTTGTTTGCGGCATTGTGACAATTATCCAGTCGCTTGGCGCAACCCAGTGGTTTGGGATAAAGCTGCCGGTGATGATGGGCGTAACATTTGCCGCTGTTGGCCCCATGGTCGCCATGGCCAACGCCAATACCGGGCCGGATGGAGCGCGGTTGATTTTTGGCGCGATTATTGGCGCCGGTTTTGTGGCCATGCTCCTCGCGCCGCTTATGAGCCGCCTGCTGCGTTTCTTTCCGCCCGTGGTGACAGGCACTATTATCCTCGTCATTGGCGTTTCGCTGATGCGGGTCGGTATCAATTGGGTTTTCGGCAATCCTTTTGGCCCTACAGCCCCAAAAATCATTTCTCCGGAACATGCGGCATGGCTGAAAACTGTTACCGACCTTGCTGCTGCGCCGGGTTCGGCTTTGCCAGCATTGCCGGATAGACTGGCATTGGCACCTTCGCTGCAAAATCCCGCCTATGCGCCGCCTTCCAACATTGCGATATCGGCTATTGTGCTAATCTCGATCCTGCTCATTGCTCGCTTCGGTAAAGGATTTATTGCAAATATTGCCGTTCTTCTCGGCATTGTCATCGGAGCGCTGGTTGCTACCAGCTTCGGTATGATGGGTTTCGAAAAAGTTGCTTCTGCTGGATGGTTTGCGGTCATCACGCCGTTTCACTTCGGCATGCCGCTTTTTGATCCGGTCCTCATCATTACCATGAGTCTCGTCATGATCGTCGTCATGATTGAATCCACCGGCATGTTTCTGGCGCTTGGCGATCTGACGGGAAAGAAAATAACGCGGCCAATGCTATCAGCCGGACTTCGCACAGATGGTCTGGGCACCGTGATCGGCGGGGTATTCAATACATTTCCCTATACGAGTTTTTCACAAAATGTCGGGCTGGTAGGCGTAACGGGGGTTAAAAGCCGTTTCGTATGTGTAGCTGCCGGGGTGATACTGGTCGTACTCGGGCTGGTACCAAAAATGGGCGCTCTCGTAGAGTCATTGCCGCAATTTGTTCTTGGCGGAGCCGGACTGGTCATGTTCGGCATGGTTGCAGCTACGGGAATACGCATATTGTCGAAGGTGGATTTCCAGTCGAGCCGCAATAATCTTTTCATCGTCGCCGTGTCGCTGGGGTTGGGAATGATCCCCCTGGTGGCCCCCGACTTCAAAATGTGGATGCCGCACGCTGTTCACCCCTTGATCGAATCCGGGATTCTGCTGGCATCGGTTTCGTCAGTTCTGCTCAATTGGTATTTTAATGGGGCATCAGGCAGTGTTGACGACTTGCGCGAGGCGGCGAAAGGCGCTGAAGCCTAAAGGAAAATTCGCCAGGCCGGGCTGCAAATGGCGTTTTTCTGCGCTCCGATGCTCATATACTCAAAAGTATACTCCGCTTCGTTGCTCGAAACCCACCATTTTCGCCACGCCCTGACAAATTTTCAGCGTTGTGCCAATAAAAAAGGGCTGTCACGAAACAGCCCTTTGAAACAGTAAGCGATGAGTGCGTACGATCAAACAGAAAAGCTTGTACCGCAGCCACATGAGGACGTGGCATTCGGGTTGCGGATCTGAAAAGATTGCCCCATCAGGTCGTCTACAAAATCGATCTCGGAACCGCCGATATAAGGCAGGGAAATCGAATCGATCAAAACCTTTGCTCCTAATTTTTCGATTACAATGTCATCTGCATCCTGTGCATCGACAAGATCGTATTTATAGGAAAAGCCCGAACAGCCACCACCTTCGACAGAGATGCGCAAGGCAGTTTTGTCGGGATCGGATTTCAAAATTGCCGAGATGCGCTTGGCCGCAGCATCGGAGACAGAAACATTTACAACTTCGGTCATTCTTCAGATTCCTTCGCGGAAGCATCCGCCGGCTTCAAAGGTACGACATTATCATGTCACGCCTTGCCATTCATCATACACCATAGCTAAGAATTGGCGACCGCGAAGTCAACGTCATCCGTGGTAATGGATGGCATAGCTGCTGCGTGCTTCGACAAGCTCAGCATGAGGGAATGGGTGATTGCAAGAATCTGTGCTTGCATGAATGGCTCTTGCAATCACTGTTGTCTCCTCATGCTGAGCTTGTCGAAGCACGCACAAGAAAAATGAGGCGTGAAGGCAGGAAGTGAAATAATGTCGATGCAGGGTGTTGGATTTGGTTACAGGGAGAGGGCGCCTTATGCGTGTGACCCGCAGCGTAGCAGGGGGCGGCTCGTACCGGAAAGCGAAAGTCCGACGCGTACTGTGTTTCAGCGTGATCGTGACAGGATTATTCACTCGACGGCTTTTCGCCGCCTGAAACACAAGACTCAAGTCTTCATTGCGCATGAGGGCGATCATTATCGCACGAGGCTGACCCACACGATTGAGGTGGCACAGATCGCCCGGGCCTTGGCGCGCTCCATGCGGCTTGATGAGGATTTGGCTGAGGCAATCGCTTTGGTGCATGATTTTGGCCACACACCCTTTGGCCACACGGGCGAAGATGCGCTGGACGAAAAGATGCGCGACTTTGGCGGTTTTGATCATAATGCGCAGTCGCTACGGATCGTGACCAGCCTCGAAAAGCGTTATGCGGAGTTCGATGGACTGAACCTCACATGGGAGACGTTGGAGGGGTTGGTCAAGCATAACGGCCCGCTAATGGACACTCAGGGACAAGGAATTGATCATCCGGTACCGGCGGCCATCCTTGAATACAATGTTCAGTTTGATCTGGAACTGGCAAAATATGCATCATTGGAGGCGCAATGCGCCGCCATCGCGGACGATATTGCTTACAATGCTCACGATATAGATGACGGACTTCGTTCGGGCCTCCTATCATTGGATGCTTTGGAGGATGTGGCTATAACAGGCGATATTCTGCGTGCTGTAGGGCAGAAATATCCCGGTCTTGATGAAGTCCGCACGACACATGAGATCGTCCGGCGTCAGATAACCATCATGGTTGAGGACGTGATACGTCAGTCGCAGGCCAACCTTGATCATCTCAAGCCTCAAACGATAGATGACATACACAATGCTGGACAAAGCATCGTAGCATTCAGCGAGTCTATGAGATTGCAAGAGAAGGCGCTGAAGTCGTTTCTCTATAAGAATCTGTATTTTCACGACAGTGTTTTGCGGGTGCGCAAATCGGCTGACAAGATTGTGAGAGAGCTTTTTGAAGCCTATATGCATGACGCACAAGCGATGCCGGAAGGCTGGCGCGACGAGCAAATTCAAGCAGATTTGCCCGCCCGCGCTCGTCTTGTTGCCGATTTTCTAAGTGGGATGACGGACACTTATGCTGTGCGCGAGCATCGCAGGCTGTTTGACCATACGCCCGAATTGTCCTAGAGCAGGCTCAACTTTGGCCATGAGGCCTCGGAATTTTCTATAAACCTCGAATGAGAATGACGTCATGAACATCTTCGCTGACTTCGATGCGCGGATTAAGAATGCCCTGCAAGCACTTGATTTAAAAACAACTGATGATGCAGCAGTCGATCTGTCGCGCGTTGGCGTCGAGCCACCCCGCGATGCAAGTCATGGCGATATTGCAACCAATGCGGCAATGGTCTTGTCGAAGGCTGTCGGTCAGAATCCGCGTGAACTTGCCGTTAAAATCGGTGATGCGCTGAAGAATGATCCTGATGTCGGTTCTGTTGAAGTTGCAGGTCCGGGTTTCATCAACTTGAGACTGAAAGATAGTTATTGGCAGCAGCAACTTGCCACGATGCTTGATGCCGGTCTTGATTATGGCCGGTCAAAGCTTGGTTACGGCCACAGGGTGAATGTCGAGTATGTTTCGGCCAATCCGACCGGCCCGATGCATGTTGGCCATTGCCGCGGCGCAGTGGTGGGCGATGCGCTGGCCAATCTTCTATCATTTGCCGGTTATGAGGTCGGCAAGGAATATTACATTAATGATGCGGGCGCGCAGATCGATGTGCTGGCGAGCTCTGTCATGCTCCGGTACCGCGAGGCCTTGGGCGAGCAGATTGGTGAGATTCCGGCTGGCCTGTATCCAGGCGACTATCTTGTTCCTGTCGGCAAGGCGCTCGCTAACGATTATGGCACGAAATTGCTGGAAATGCCGGAAGAGGAAAGCCTCGGCATCGTCAAGGACCGGACCATTGACGCGATGATGGTAATGATTCGTGACGATTTGGCTTCGCTCAATGTTCATCACGATATCTTCTTCTCCGAGAGGACGTTGCACGCCAATAATGCGAAACTTATCCGCTCGGCCATCAATGATCTGACGCTGAAGGGGCATGTCTACAAGGGCAAGCTTCCTCCGCCCAAAGGTCAGGTGCCGGAAGATTGGGAGGATCGTGAGCAAACGCTGTTCCGGTCAACAGATGTGGGCGACGATATCGACCGGCCATTGGTGAAGTCTGACGGTCAGTTCACTTATTTTGCGGCGGATGTCGCCTATTTCAAAGACAAGTATGACCGGCATTTCGATGAGATGATCTATGTGCTGGGCGCAGATCATGGCGGTTACGTCAAACGGCTGGAATCACTTGCACGTGCGGTTTCAGGCGGCACGGCAAAGCTGACTGTATTGATTTGTCAGCTCGTCAAGCTTTACCGCGATGGTGAGCCGGTACGCATGTCAAAACGGTCCGGTGAGTTTGTAACCTTGCGGGATGTGGTTGAGGAAGTCGGCCGTGATCCTGTCCGGTTCATGATGCTGTACCGGAAGAATGACGCGCCGCTTGATTTCGATTTTGCCAAGGTTACGGAACATTCCAAAGACAATCCGGTATTCTATGTTCAGTATGCATCTGCACGCTGTCATTCGGTATTCCGGCAGGCGATAGAACAGCTTGGTATCGGTGAAATCGATCTGGCAGCGAGTGCGAAGTATTTCCATTTGCTGACCGATGAGAGCGAAATCGCGCTCATCCGCAAGCTAGCCGAGTACCCGCGCATGATCGAAACAGCCGCGCTTCATCAGGAGCCGCACCGGGTCGCGTTCTACCTCTATGACCTTGCAAGTTCCCTGCATGGACAGTGGAATAAAGGTACTGAAAATCCGGACTTACGTTTTATTAAGGTTAACGATCCAAACTTGTCCCAAGCCAGGCTAGGGCTGGTTCAGGTTGTTTCGAAGGTTTTGGCGTCCGGTTTGTCAATTATTGGTGCGGACGCCCCGACTGAAATGCGCTGAAAAGCGTAGAAATCCTGTCAACTTTTGCCCACATTGCGCTGGTATGGCCAATGCGTGACGTTTTCGGACGTCCCACAGTTGAGAGTACAGGATTAACGCCATGGCGGACAACTATCTTCAGCGTTCTAACCGGCAGGATGATTCGCGATTCGGTAATGACGACCCCCTGATGGAGCTATCCCGCATTATGGGAACTCCCGAGCAGGATGAGTCGCCTTCCGGGTCCAATGATGATTTTGCTTTGGATCTCGAACGCGAACTGATGGGAGGCTTCGACGATGAGGTCATCTCACAATCCGCTTCGGCTGATACCGATGGCAATCAGCAGCATGAACGCGGGCTCGCGGCCACGCAGCCTGAGCAGCCTTACGATGTTCCTGCGCAACCAGTTGCTGCCTATGAAGAGCCTGACTATGCGGATTATGAGCCGGAAACGGCTTATGCTGACAGTGAGGCAGGCGAGGGTATAGTTTCCAATACCCAATTTCCAACTCCTGCCGCACCAGTTGCGACCGCTCCGGCGATAAGTTTGGAAGATGAGTTGGAAACATTGCTTGCCGGCTCTGCTAGACCCGTTATCCAGAGATCGGCAAATGCGTCCTGGGGATACGGCTCACGTTCCAATGTTGCCGGTCGCACGGAGGCAGCGCCGATTATCAGCCGCGCGACAGCGTATCAGCAGCCAGAAGCGGCGCCGGTGCCCGCTCCGGTCGCTTATGCACAGACGGCTCCAGTCGCTCATGAGCAGCCTGCCGTGGAGACTGCTGCACCTGTTGCTTATGCGGCGCCATCGCCTTCTTATGAGCAGCAGGCACCCTATGTTGAACAGGAAAACACCGACATTGAGATCGAAGACGCTTTCGATGATCAGGAACTAATAGCAGCGCTTGATGATTTTGAAGTGCCGATGGATGCCGATGACGAGCTTGCGCCAGTGCGAGAACAGATCGCGGTTCCAGTCGCGGCTCCCATTGTTGGGGCACCGAAACTTCCGGAAATCAATGCTTTGAGCGATTATGCGGACGAACTTGATCGCGCCGCCAAGCCGGTTCAAGCACCTGATGTCGACACTATCGCCGTTACAGAAAATCGGGTTGATTATACAGAGTCACTCGATCTTCCAACGGTGAATTATGAAGATGACGCGCCCCAGAGCAATGGTCTCAATGAGTTGGAGAGCGAGTTTGCCGAAGTATTCGGCTCCATCGAATCGGACACGCAGCACAATGATTTTGCAGCGACCAAGGAACCGGCGAAGCCGGAGGCTGCAAAGGATGAGTATGCCGACATCTATGCCGATGTCTTTGGTAGTGAAGCCGAACAAGGTCGTTACAATCAGGGCGGTCATACGGCCGCTGGTGTAGCAGCGGCGGGCGTAGCGGGGATTGTGTCGCAGGCACCTGTTGCGGCGGCCCGCTATCAGCATGGTCCTGAGGATGATGCGAATTTCGGTTACGATCCGCGTCAGGATGATGTCGACATTGCTGCTGGAGTCTATGCGCAGAACGAAAACAAGCCGCGCCGTAATCCCCTATTCGTTCCGGGTGTTGCTGCCGCTGTTGTTCTCGTCGCTGTTGCGGGTGCAGTTGCGTACAAATGGACAGGTTCGACAGGCGGAGAACCCGTAGTCATTATGGCCGACAAGGCACCGATAAAGGTTCAACCGGAAAAAACGGCCAATGCCGTCGTTCCAAATCAGGACAAGGCTGTTTTCGACAAGGATGCAACGGCCGCTCCGGTAGCGCCAAAACAGGAGCAGTTGGTAACAACGCGAGAAGATCCTGTTGATCTTGCCGCCGATGAAGATGGGGAAGTGCCACTCGCCGATAAGGTTGATGCGCGTATCGATCCTGCTGACCAGGATTTGGCGGCAAATGAGCCAGCTCCGGAACGCAATAATGCGCTTGCACCGCGCAAGGTTCAGACAATGGTGGTCAAGCCTGACGGCACGATGGTGGCTTCCATTAGCCCTGATGCACCACCGGCAGGTACTGGTGCAGCTGCTTCGCCAGTGGCGCGCCCTGGTGGTACAGCGACCGGACCTGTGTCGGCTGATGATCCTGTTGGTGCTCTCGCAGGAGGAGATCCGGTTGAGCCGGAACCAGCGCTTGCGCCGGTAACGCCCGCTGCAGCGGTACCTGTTGCTGCAAAAGCTCAAGCTGCAGCAGCCAAGCCGGTGGAAACGAAGAAGATTACCCAGGAAACCGTTGCTGCCGCTACGCCGAGAAACGTTCCTGTCGTGGAATCGCGTCCGGCCGAACAGCCTCTCGATATTGTCGATCGCGTACCGGCCAGAAATGCTCCGGCGCAACAGGTGGCTTCGGCTGCGCCTGCTGCTGGAAGTTACTTCATACAGGTTGCTTCGCAACCTAGTGTCGAGGGCGCGCAGAAGACTTATGCAACGCTGTCTCAGAAACATGCTGGCCTGATCGGCGGGCGTGGTGTCGATATCAAACAGGCTGAGATCGCGGGCAAGGGCACGTACTATCGTGTACGCATCCCAGTCGGCTCCAAGAGTGACGCCGTTAACCTGTGCTCCAGATACAAGTCGGCAGGCGGAAGCTGCTTTGTGACGCAATAAACAAACCAGGATAAATAAGCGAAAAGGCGGCCACTGGTCGCCTTTTCTTTTTGCGCGTTGAAGCAGTAGACTCAGCCCATGAGCGAATCAAAAGCATGGATTGCCGGGACAACCGGCCTTAAACTAACCCCGGATGAGATCGCGTTTTTCCGCGATGAGCGCCCTTGGGGTTTTATTCTTTTTGCACGCAATGTGAGTGAGGCTGCACAGATCGAAGACTTGTGCGCGCATTTGCGTGATCTGGTCGGGCGCGATGATGCGCCTGTGCTGATCGATCAGGAGGGGGGGCGTGTGCAGCGTTTGCGCCCGCCATTGGCTCCTGATTATCCGTCGGGTTCGGCTCTGGGTGCGCTTTACCGGAAGAATGAGGAAAAGGGCCTGCGCGCCGCTTGGCTTTTGTCACGTCTGCATGCTTTCGATTTGTTAAAACTTGGCATCGATGTGGATTGCCTGCCCGTGCTGGACGTGCCGGTGGAAGGCGCGAACGATGTGATCGGCACGCGCGCCTATGGCAAGCATCCGGACATTGTAACAGCCATGGGCAGTGCGGCAGCGGAAGGATTGCTTGCGGGCGGCATGTTGCCGGTGATGAAACACATTCCCGGTCACGGCAGGGCTTTTGCGGATACGCATCATGAGCTGCCGACGGTCACGACGGGGCTGGACGAATTGGCCGAGCATGACTTTGCGCCATTCAGGGCGCTGTCGCACCTGCCAATGGCGATGAGCGCTCATGTGATCTTTTCGGCCGTCGATCCCAAATATCCGGCCACGACGTCCGGTAAGGTGGTCGAGGAGATCATCCGCGACTATATAGGCTTTGATGGGCTTTTGATGAGCGATGATGTCTCCATGAACGCACTTTCTGGGGATTACTTCGATCGAACAAAAGCAATCTTTGCGGCAGGATTGGATATGGTGCTTCATTGTCACGGGATTATGGAGCAGATGACGGCGGTTGCGTCGTGCACTCCGGAACTTGAGGGCAAGGCACTGGAGCGCGCGATAAAGGCTATAGAATATAAACGGACACCCGACGCTTCCAGTGAAGAAGAGCTCAGGGATGAATTCCGCAGCATGTTCGAGGCGGTTGCATAAAGCGCGAAATAGGGAAGCGAGACAGGTTTGGCAGTTAGCGAAAAAAACATGAATGGCAACAAAGCGGCTCCAATGGAGGCGCTTTGGGAGAGCCAGGTTGATCGCGCCGCCAGCGAACCTTCCCTTGTCATTGATATTCAGGGGTTTGAAGGGCCGCTCGACCTTCTGCTGCATCTCGCCCGCAATCAGCGCGTCGACCTGGCCCGGATATCTGTTGTCGCGCTTGTCGAGCAGTATCTCGTGTTCATCAGGCAGGCACAGGCACTGCGTCTTGAATTGGCTGCTGATTATCTGGTCATGGCCGCCTGGCTGACATATCTGAAATCCAAGCTGCTCATTCCCAAAGCTCCAGGCGATGAAGGTGAAAGCGGTGAAGAACTCGCTGCAACCCTGCAATTCAGGCTCAAGCGACTGGAGGCAATGCGCGACGCGGCTATGAAGCTGGTTAACCGCAATCGTCTGGGCCGCGATGTCTTTGCTCGAGGCATGCCGGAAGCAGTTATTGTTGATCAGACGAACGCCTATTCAGCGACGCTGTATGAATTGCTGACCGCTTATGCCTCACAGCGCCAGAAGCGTGCGACATCGCATGTGCAGATTGCGCGCCGTTCAGTCTGGTCGCTCAAGGATGCCCGCGAAATATTGATGCGTCTCGTTGGTGAGATGAAAGACTGGACGACATTGGATCAATATTTGCTGGAATTTATCGCGACGCCAGCGGAACGTGCATCGGCCATAGCAAGTTCTTTTGCCGCAAGTCTTGAAATGGTTCGCGAAGGACATCTGGAAATCCGCCAGACCGGCGCTTTCAAACCGATCTACCTTCGCAACAGGCCGGAAGAGCCGATGAAGGAAGTGGCAAATGGCTGATCCTGCAAATGACGACATTAAAATTGATAGCGAAGAGGCTGACGATAGCTGGAATACCGCTGTAAAAACATCAGATGCATTGCGGATGGTTGAAGCGATTCTGTTTGCATCGGCGCAGCCTGTAACCGAAAAGGCGCTCAAGGAGCGGCTGCCATCAGGTGTCGATGTCGCAATGTTGCTGGGAGAGCTGCAGGAAATATACGCCAATCGCGGTATAAATTTGCGGCAGGTTGGTGGGGCGTGGGCATTCCGTACCGCCGCCGATCTTGCATTTTTGATGAACCGCGAGGCTGTACAGCTCAAGAAATTGTCGCGTGCGGCTCTCGAAGTGCTGGCTATCATTGCCTATCATCAGCCGGTAACGCGGGCCGAACTTGAAGATATTCGCGGCGTCGAAACCTCCAAGGGCACGCTTGATGTACTGATGGAAACGGGTTGGATCAAATTCCGTGGTCGACGCCGTACGCCCGGACGACCTATAACCTATGGAACGACGGCCTCATTCCTTGATCATTTCGGCTTGCAGGAAGTGCGTGATCTGCCGGGTATCGATGAATTGCGTGGAGCAGGGCTGCTTTCTGCACGCATGCCAACCAATTTCGCTGTTCCTGTACCGTTCAATGATCCGGATGAACTGACAGCGGATGAGGATCCTTTGACAGATATCGATCTGGAGGAGCTGGGCCTTTTGACGCCCAGGGTTGAGCAAGAGTAACATTATTTCTCGCCACATTTGCGGCGGATAGTCCCTTAAGGCAAAATTCGTACCTCGCAAATCAATTCGGGCTTGCGCTGGGTTTACGCGAATGTGAAAGAACAAAAGCGACTTGTGTTTGAAAAGCACAGGGAAAAAGCTTAGATCAGCTCAAACCACTGGGCGAATGTGAGGGTAAAATGGGTAGTTTTTCAATCTGGCACTGGCTTATTGTGCTTGCGGTCGTATTGCTTCTCTTCGGACGGGGCAAAATTCCTGAGCTAATGGGTGATGTTGCCAAGGGCATCAAGAACTTCAAAAGCGGCATGAGCGACGAAGACACTGCGGATGCCGACAATTCCAAGACCATTGACAACACGACAAGTGAGCCAGTGAATTCAGTCAAGGAAAAGACCAAGAAGTCTTGAGCGGTGCGGGCGCAAGCCTTACCTGCGCGTGGCTGAATGGCCACGTTGTGGCTGGAGCATGATGAATGTTTGATATCGGTTGGTCGGAAATACTGGTCATCGCAGTCGTTCTTATTGTGGTTGTAGGTCCGAAAGATTTGCCCAGAATGCTACGCGCATTCGGCAAGGCAACAACCAAGTTTCGGGCAACTGCGGGTGAGTTTCGCAAGCAGTTTGATGAAGCTCTCAAAGAAGCTGAGCTGGATGATGTCCGCGGTATCATAAACGATGCCAAGAGCCTTGATCCGCGTAATGACATTCGCAAAGTTTTCGATCCTGTCAGAACGATTGGTGAAGAAATACGTTCGACGTTGAAAGACGCGACTGACACGGCGAAGGATAATTTGGCTATTCCTGATCCATCAGCGCCCGGTGCCACCCAGGTGCAGCCTGCGGTGATGGAGCCGTTGCCGTCTCTTGATGAACCGAAGAAAAAGCCGAAAGCTGCTGCCAAGCCAAAGTCAGCCTCCAAACCAGCTATGGCTGCAAAGGCTGCCACTATCAAGCCAGCCGCAGCAAAACCGGTTGCCACAAAGCAGACTGCTGCCAAAGCAGCCGCAGCGCCTGTCAGGAAAACGGCTAAACCGCGCATAAAGAGCGGTGATACGGGGACGAAATCTTGAGCAATATTGACGAAGAAATCGACAAGAGTTCAGCCCCGCTGATGGAGCATCTGATTGAGCTGCGCCGTCGCCTTATCTGGGCACTGCTGGCATTCTTTGTCGCGTTTCTGGGCTGCTTTCATTTTGGCAAGCAATTGTTCAATCTGCTGGTTATTCCCTATCAATGGGCAGTGGGCTGGGCAGGATTTGATCCTGCAAAGGCGCAATTGATTTACACAGCGCCGCAGGAATTTTTCTTCACGCAGGTGAAGATCGCCATGTTTGGTGGTCTCGTCATCGCGTTCCCCGTCATCGCTTCCCAGATCTACAAATTCGTTGCGCCCGGCCTCTACAAGAATGAGCGCATGGCATTTTTGCCGTTTCTTATCGCATCGCCGCTTCTGTTTCTTACGGGCGGTGCTCTGGTCTATTTCTTCTTTACGCCTATGGTTATGTGGTTTTTCCTTGCCATGCAGCAGACTGGCGGTGCCGGTGAAGTGCAAATTTCATTGCTGCCCAAGGTTTCCGAATATCTTAGTCTTATCATGACGCTGATATTTGCTTTCGGCCTCGTTTTTCAGTTGCCGGTCGTCACGACGCTTCTGGCGCGGGTGGGCTTGATCGGATATGAAGGCCTGAGGTCCAAGCGTAAATATGCCATCGTGATCGCATTTATCGTTGCCGCGGTTATCACGCCACCCGATCCTGTCAGCCAGATCGGTCTTGCGCTTCCGACCATCCTTCTCTACGAGGTTTCCATCTGGATGGCGCGTCTGGTCGAGAAAAAGCGTGCAGCGGCTGAGACAGAAGCACAGTCGAGTGAAACCTCGTCCTGATCTGTTTGAAGAAAGGGCTTGCATCACTATTCAGCGTGGTTCGACAAGCTCACCATGAGGAATATTTGTGGGTTGCAAGGATATCGTTGAATGTTGCAATAGTTGGCATCTGCAATCAAACAGTAGCCTCAGGGTGAGCTTGTCGAACCACGTACAGCAATCCTGCAATATACGCCCCTTAGTTTCAACACTAACTCCAATATGGCTTTACTCCCATGCATGACATTAAATGGATCGTCCAGAATCCGCAGGCTTTCGACGCAGCAATGGCCAAGCGTGGAATGGATTCGATCTCGTCACGCTTGATTGAGCTGGACGAAAAGCGGCGGCAATCCATTGCCAAGTCTCAAACTTTGCAAGAACGCCGCAATGCGGCCTCCAAAGAAATTGGCAAGGCGATGGCTGCCAAGGATCAGGTGACAGCCGACCGGCTCAAGGCAGAAGTTGCCGATATAAAGCATTTGCTTTCCTCTGCCGAAGAGGAGGAGCGTCAGCTGGAACGTGCGCTCAACGAGGCGCTCGAAGTGCTACCCAATATTCCGCTGGACAGTGTGCCTTTAGGTAAGGATGAAAGCGACAATGTGGAAACGCGCCGTGTTGGCCATCTCAAGAACTTCTCATTCGAACCGAAAGAACATTTCGAGATAGGCGAAAAGCTTGGATATATGGATTTCGAGCGGGCTGCACGTCTGTCCGGCAGCCGTTTTACCGTATTGAAGAGCCAGCTTGCCCGGCTGGAACGGGCGCTTGGGCAGTTCATGCTGGATATACACACCATGGAGCATGGCTATACCGAGGTCAGCCCGCCACTATTGGTCAATGACGATACGCTTTACGGCACGGGGCAATTGCCGAAATTTGCCGAAGATCTCTTCAAGACCACCGATGGCCGCTATCTCATACCCACCGCCGAAGTGCCGTTGACAAATCTGGTACGCGAGGAAATCCTCGATATTCGTGATCTGCCGATCCGCATGACTGCGTTGACTGCATGTTTCCGATCGGAGGCAGGTTCCGCCGGACGAGATACACGCGGTATGCTGCGTCAGCATCAATTCATGAAGGTGGAACTGGTCTCAATTACTGATGCGGAGCGCTCTGTTGAAGAGCATGAACGCATGACCTCCTGCGCAGAAGAGGTTCTCAAACGCCTCGATCTGCCATTCCGCACCATGACGCTTTGCACTGGCGATATGGGGTTTGGCGCGCAAAAGACCTATGATCTGGAAGTATGGCTTCCGGGGCAAAAATCGTACCGGGAAATTTCAAGCTGTTCCGTTTGTGGTGATTTCCAGGGACGGCGGATGAATGCCCGCTACCGGCCAGAGGGCGAGAAATCCACCCGCTTCGTTCATACTTTGAATGGGTCTGGCACTGCTGTAGGCCGGGCATTAATAGCTGTTGTCGAAAATTATCAGAATGAGGACGGCAGCGTTACAGTTCCTCAAGCACTTGTACCCTATATGGGTGGACTGACACGGATCGAAAAAGCGGCGTAAACAAACGGGGTAGGGCGATGCGGATTCTCTTGACCAACGATGATGGAATTCATGCGGAAGGTCTGAGCGTTCTTGAACGTATTGCCCGCCAGCTTTCTGACGATATTTGGGTCATCGCGCCAGAGACCGACCAGAGCGGACTTGCTCATTCCCTGACGCTTTCCAACCCATTGCGGTTGCGCAAGATTGATGACCGCCATTTCGCAGTGAGCGGTACGCCGACTGATTGCGTCATCATGGGTGTCAAGCATGTGATGCCTGAACGGCCTGATCTTGTCCTTTCGGGTGTCAATTCCGGCTCGAACACTGCGGATGATGTTACTTATTCGGGCACGATCGCTGGTGCTATTGAAGGCACATTGCTGGGGATCAAATCCATTGCGTTGTCACAGGAGTATAATCTCGACGGTGGCGCTCGCGTCCTGCCATGGGAGATTGTGGAAGAGCGTGCTCCGGACGTGATCAGAAAGGTGCTTGGCGTCGAACTCACCAAGGGTGTTCTCGTCAATATCAATTTCCCCAGCTGTCAGCCTTTTGAGGTCGCGGGTACCCGTGTAACCGTACAGGGAAAGCTGTCGCACGGGCTGACGATTGAGGAGCGTCACGATGGACGCGGTTTGCCCTATTACTGGCTTCGATATGGACGCGGCAAGGATGTTCCTGCCGAGAACAGCGATGTTGCAGCGATTCGCAACAATTTCATTTCCATAACACCTTTGCAGCTTGATCTGACCTCTCACGAGATGCGAGCTGTTCTTGAGGAAAGATTTACATGAAACCAGCCATGTCCGAGCGTGAAGGTTTTGCCGCTTTTGTGCTGCGTATGCGCAGATTGGGCCTGAGCGATCAGAGACTGATGGGCGCGCTTGAGGCGACGCCTCGCATGAGCTTTGTGGGCGGCAACCTTGGGAATGTAGCCTATAGTCGGGGCATACTGCCTATCGAATGCGGAGAATTCATCGAAGGTCTGGATTTGCAGGCCCAATTAATCAAAACGCTGGAACTGGAACCGTCGCATCGGGTTCTGGAAATTGGAACAGGTTCCGGCTTTACGGCTGCGGTCATGGCCCGGCTTTCAGGACGCGTCCTGTCACTTGAGCGCTACCGTACGCTCGTTGAGCTTGCCCAGCAGCGTATTCAGGCTTTGAAAATCGAAAACTGCATCATCAAACACGCAGACGGGCGATTGGGACTTGCGAGCGATGGTCCCTTTGACCGGATCATCGTTTGGTCCGCGTTCGATGCCATGCCGAGGCATTTCGTCGACCTTCTTTCGTCCAACGGTATTCTGGTGGCACCGATCGGCCCTGTTGACGGAGAACAGACGGTTGCGCGTCTAACAAAGATTGGAAGCCGCTTCGACCAACAAGACATGATGCGCGTGCGGTTCTTACCCTTGGCAGAAGGGGTTTCCTCGGCGCTTTAGCAGGTGACGGCAGAGCCAACCGTTTACGAGTTTGGTGAATCTTTTGCAAATTTTTGAAAGTTTTAACGGTCGGGTAACATTAACGCGATCTAATGCGTCTAATATTCTTGTATGAGTACGGGCGGGATTAAGCGATGCGTTTGAGTACACTAGACAAAGCGTCACGGCGGTTGGCTGTCAATGCCGCCATTCTCACAGTTGCCGGCATTGCTGCTGGTTGCAGCTCCGGAGTGTCACGTTTCTCCAGTGCAGATTTCAGCTCTGGTTACAGTGATAACCAGAGAACAGTGATGCAGACCCAGAATAATGGTTCTGTGACGCCGGTCGATTCAACCTACACTGCCTCGGTCAATAGTGCACCGGCATCGGGCGGTGTTCAGCGCGGTAGCCTCCCGCCAGTTGGCAGCCAAAGCGCTTCGTCGTTGCCGCCGGTTTCATCGCAGCCTTCACGCCCGGCACTTGCTCCCGTTGCAAACAATACGCCAATGCGTCAAGAGCAGGTTGCTATGGCAGCGCCCATGCGGACGGCACCGGCAGGATCGGCAACGCTGAAGACTCCAGATGGACGTGAAGCCACAATGCCTGCGGCCACTACATCCGCCCAGGTTGCAGCAAAACCCATCGCGACCTCAGTGGCAAGCGGCACCTACAAGGTTCAGTCCGGTGATACGCTACATGCTATTTCGCGCAAGACCGGCGCGAATATCGATGCGATCAAACAGGCCAACAACATGCAGGACGCGACGGTTCGTCTTGGACAGTCGCTGATCATTCCGCCATCCAATTCATCGCTGGCCCAAAATGTTGCCAATACGATGAAACCCAAGGGCGGCACAGATCAGGTAAAGACGGCCGCTACGCCGCCCGTTGAGCAGCCCAAGGTTGTTGCGAGCGCACCTGCTCAAGTCGCACCGGCTGCTGCTGCCGCCGGATCGGAAGCCAAGCCTTATACCCCGCCACAAGCGAGTGATAAGACCGCCGGTGAAGCCGAGAAGCAGGTTGCATCCGCGCCCTCCGCTGCGGGTGCAACGCAATTGCGCTGGCCTGTGCGTGGCCGTATCGTTGCCAATTACGGGAAAGGCAGCGATGGTATCGACATTTCGGTTCCGGAAGGCACACCCATTAAGGCCGCTGAGAGCGGTGTTGTGATCTATTCCGGCGACGGCTTGAAGGAATTCGGCAATACGGTACTGGTCCGCCATGATAATGGTCTGGTTACTGTCTACGGTAATGCAAGCAAGCTGAATGTTCAGCGTGGCCAGAAGGTCAAGCGTGGCGAAGAGCTGGGTTCGTCAGGCATGACCGGCAATGCGACAACGCCAAAGCTGCACTTTGAGGTTCGAAAGAACTCAACCCCAGTCGATCCAACAAAATACCTCGAACTATAATTGTTCCATTGGTTCATCGAAAAAGCCCGCGTCGAAGGATGCGGGTTTTTTCGTTTAGAGCTTCTTGCCGAGGCGTCCGGCCAAATCCTGTATGAACTGCCAGGCAACGCGGCCGGAGCGCGCTCCACGTGTGGTGGACCACTCCAGTGCCTGCGCATGAAGCTGGTCTTTTTCCATGACAAGATCGAAATGTGCGGCATAGCCGTCGATCATTGCCAGATAATCATCCTGGCTGCATTTATGAAATCCAAGCCATAGACCAAAGCGATCCGATAGCGAAACCTTCTCCTCCACCGCTTCAGATGGATTGATGGCCGTCGAACGCTCATTCTCGATCATATCGCGTGGCAGTAGGTGGCGGCGGTTCGATGTCGCGTAAAAGATTACATTGTCCGGGCGGCCCTCGACGCCGCCTTCAAGCGCAGCTTTCAATGATTTGTACGACGTATCATCATGGTCGAAAGAAAGATCGTCGCAAAAAAGAATGAACAGGTAGGGCGTGTTCTTGATGAGGCTCATCAATGCCGGCAGGCTGTCAATGTCTTCGCGGTGGATTTCGATCAGCTTGAGCGGGTGAGCGGCGACGGGAGTATCAGCATTAACCGAAGCATGCACGGCTTTCACTAGCGAGGACTTGCCCATGCCACGCGCACCCCACAGCAGGACATTATTGGCCTGCATACCGTCGGCAAACCGTTTGGTATTATCAAAGAGAATATCGCGAACTGTGTCGACACCGCGGATCAGAGAGATATCAACGCGATTGACCTTGCTGACAGGATCGAAACCGAGGCGGGCAGGGTTCCATACAAAACAGTCGGAAACTTCCAAATTGATTGGTTGCGGAGCAGGCGGCGCCATGCGCTCAAGTACAGCAATCAAGCGGTCAAGTTTTTCGCTCAGCAGTTCTTCCGTCATACCGATCAGGGTCCTTGTTTTCGTCAGCCCGTCGTCACTATCATGTTGACCGATAATGGAAAAGCAGCCTCGTTGGTTTTGTACTGTTGCTTTTGCCAGCTTAAACATTGTATTGCGCTGGTTCTGACTGTTTCAAATTTGATCTATCTGGAGGTCCTATGTTCGTAACTCCCGCATATGCACAGGCTGCTGGTGGCGCACCGGAAATGCTGATGAGCATCCTGCCGTTCATTCTGATCTTCGTGATCATGTATTTTCTGATCATTCGCCCGCAGCGTACCGCCGCGAAGAAGCGTGAAGAGCAGCTGAAGAGTATTCGTCGCGGCGACACAATCATCACCGGCGGTGGTTTTATTGCCAAGGTCACGAAAGTTTACGAAGACACTGGCGAACTTGATGTTGAAATCGGCGATGGCGTAAAGGCCCGTGTCCTTCGCGGCATGGTTGCAGACGTTCGCGTCAAGGGCGAACCGGTTGCCGACAACAAGAAATAAAGCTTAAGTGACGGGCGGCCCTGGAGCCGCCCTTCTGATTCTTGAGGTTGCGACCGTATGCTTTACTTTAGCCGCTGGAAGACTGTTCTCATCTGGGCTGTGGTCCTTGCCGGACTAATACTTTCGCTTCCCAATGCCTTTACGCAAAATCAGCTGGACAGTCTGCCGGACTGGTTGCCCAAGAAGCAACTCGCGCTGGGGCTCGATCTTGAAGGCGGCTCACGCATGCGCCTGCAGGTGGATAAAGAACATCTGCCTGATACGAATGCGACTGTTGCCGTTCTTACACGGCGCCTAAACGAGCTTGGCTACTCGAACCCGCATGTTGTAACTGAACGGAATGGCCGGGTGCTGATCGAGGTGCCGGGGCTTTACGATTCGCAACTGCTCAAGGACATTTTGAGCATCACGGGCGAGTTAAGCTTTCGTATGGTAGATACGTCGATGCCTGTGCAAGAGGCAATCGATGGTACGCCGCCAGAAGACGATGAGGTGGTCTATTCTTTTGACGATCCGCCCGTTGCTTACCTCGTCAAGAAAGAACCACTTGTTACCAACCAGAATTTTGTCGATGCGCAAGCAGGCATCGATACCGCCACGCAACAGCCAGTGATTACATTCCATCTGGACAGTGTGGGTGCGGATCGCTTCTCCAAGGCCACGACAGCCGGAATCGGGCAGTCATTTGCCATCGTTCTCGACGATCAGGTTCTCTCTGCTCCTGTTATCCAGGAAGCCATACCAGGCAATATGGGGCAAATAGCCGGCAATTTCGATCTTTCCGGCGCCAGCAATCTGGCACTTGTCATGCGTGCTGGCGCTTTGCCTGCCAGTGTGACTGTCATTGAAGAGCGGACAGTGGGTACTGACCTTGGTGCTGCATCTGTCTCATCCGGCAAAATTGCCGCACTCATTGGGGCGGTACTGGTTATCCTCTTCATGATTTTGACCTATGGATTGCTTGGGGTGATCGCCAGTATTGCGCTGGTAGTGAATGTCGTTCTCATTCTGGCTGTGCTGACATTGTTCGGCGCGCCGCTGACCCTTGCTGGCGTTGCCGGTATCGTTCTCACCATCGGCATGGCTGTCGACTCCAATGTGCTGATTTATGAGCGCATTCGCGAGGACAGACGGGCGGGTTTCTCGGTCATACAGGCGATTGATTCCGGATTTGCCCGAGCGCTTGCAACTATTGTTGACGCCAATGTCACAACATTGATTGCGGCTCTGGTGCTCTTCACACTTGGCAGCGGTCCTGTGCATGGATTTGCGCTCACTGTGACAATCGGCATTGTAACGACGTTATTCACGACATTCACGCTGACGCGGCTGCTGGTTTCGGTTTGGGTTCAACGCTCCAAGCCGAAAGAAGTGCCTCGCGCTTTGCTCAAGCTGGTTCCATACAATACAAAGATGGGCTTCATGAAGCTACGTGGAATAACGCTGAGCTTTTCAGCACTATCAAGCGTGGTTGCAGTTCTGCTGTTCGTGATGGTTGGCATGAATTTCGGTATCGATTTCAAGGGCGGAACGATGGTTGAAATGCATTCATCGGAAGGCGCCATTGATCTTGATGATGTCTACAGCCGTCTTGACGAACTCAATATAGGCGACGTGAAGATTGAACGCTTCAAATCCGACGACAGAGCGTTGATAACAGTTGGAAGTCAGGGCGAGGGGGAAGATGCAGAACAGACCGTTGGTGTTAAAATTCGCGGCGAGTTTCAGGACGAGTATAATCTTCCGCGGGTAGACGTCATCGGGCCCTCTGTATCCAGTGAACTGTCTCAGGCTGGCGTGCTAGCTGTTGTGCTCTGTCTCGCATTGATCTTTGCCTATGTCTGGTTCCGGTTTGAGTGGCACTTTGCTCTTGGCGCAATTCTCGCAACAATCCACGATGTGCTGGTGCTGCTTGGTATATTCATCGTATTCAGGATGGAGTTCAATCTCTGGAGCATCGCAGCCTTGCTGGCGATTGTCGGCTATTCCTTGAACGATACGGTGGTGATCTATGACCGGGTGCGCGAGAATCTGCGCAAATATGGTAATAAAGTCTTACTCTCCGACCTATTGGATGCATCGATCAATCAGACGCTATCGCGTACGATTCTAACGTCGTTGGCGACCTTCCTCGCTCTCGTCGTTCTTTACCTCTATGGCGGTGATGATGTGCGTTCTTTCGCATTGACCATAGGAGTGGGTATTATTGTTGCAACATACTCGTCTATCTTTGTTGCTGGCCCGCTCTTGATGTTGTTTGGCCTGAAAGGGCATCGTGCGATGGAGGAGCATCCTGCACCGATTTCCGACGAAAGCAGGGTTTAAGCGTGGCAAAAGGTATCGAGATTCGCGATGCGCATTTTCCAGGACGCGCGCCAATTGATGCGTATGGCAATGGCGGCTTTCGCTTTGCGGATATGTCGCATCGTGGTTCAATTTTGTGCCTTCCTTCAGGAATCCATGGCTGGGAGCCAAAGACGCCAATACCGTCTGCTGCTGATTTGGCACTTGTTCTCGAACAATCAGCAGAAATTGAAATCCTTCTGGTTGGCACGGGCACGGAGTTGCGCCGTTTACCAGAAGAATTGCGGGAGGTTTTACGCAAACACCGTATATCCTCCGATCCCATGAGCACCGGCGCGGCAGTTCGCACCTATAATGTGCTATTGGCTGAAAATCGCGCCGTGGCTGCGGCGTTGTTTGCGGTGGATTAATTTTTCGGTCCCGTTATATCTCACGCCATGAATGTCAACGAAACTCACTGCATGCAATTGCTGCGGGACGCCGATCCTGATCGCTATCTGTCAGTCCTATATGCTCCCGAATCCCGCCGCGGCGCCTTGGCGGCACTTTATGCATTCAATGTTGAAGTCGCCCGCATTCGCGATTTGATCCACGATCCCCTGCCTGGCGAAGTCCGGTTGCAGTGGTGGCGCGATTTAATCGGCGGCACAGAGCATGGGGCAGCAGCGGGCAATCCAGTAGCCGCCGCACTTTTGGAAGCAATCGAAACCCATAATCTGCCTCACGCAGCTTTTGATAATTATTGCGAAGCGCGGATTTTCGATTTTTACGATGATCCCATGCCAAGCCGCAATGATCTTGAAGGTTATTGCGGGGAAACTGCCTCGGCCATGATCCAACTTGCTTCGTTGATCCTTGATGCAGAGCAGGCGGCTGGTCAGGCGGATCTGGCCGGACATGCTGGTGTTGCTCAAGCTGTTACCGGGCTTTTGCGGAGTCTGCCGCTGCACCGGCGCCGTGGACAGGTCTATATTCCGGCGGATGTCTTGGCCGCTGTGGGGTGTACCCCGAAAGCCTTGCTCGATGGCAATGATGCAGAAGCAATAAAGCGCGCTGTTACGGCAATGATTGCGCTGGCTGAGGACCATTTCGCGAAGTTTCAGGCAGGCTCTAAAGGGATGCCAAAATCGTTGCACCCCGCCTATCTACCTGCTTGGTTGACGCCTGCCTATCTGAAGCAGCTAAAAACGAAGGGTTTTGATGCTTCCAAAGAGATAGCCGAGATTTCACCACTCCGCCGCCAATGGACGGCGTTCAGAGCGTTGACAGGTTAGATTTACTATTCAACTTGGCTGCAGAACCACGCATGAGGGATTATGCCACCTTGCTTTAAATATCCAGCTCTTCCACAAAGGCAGCGCGATCCTGAATAAAGCGGAAGCGCGCGTCGGGGCGTGTTCCCATCAGATCATCGACTGCCAGGCGCGTTTCGTTGGCCCACTCCTCATCGATCTGAACACGAAGCAAAGTACGCTTCTTGCGATCCATCGTCGTTTCTTTCAGCTGATCGGCACGCATTTCGCCGAGCCCCTTGAACCGGCCGATTTCGATCTTTCCCCGTCCCGTGAAAAGCGTTTTCATCAACTCATCCTTATGAGCATCGTTGCGCGCATAAGCCACTGTTCCGCCTTGAGCGATCCGATAAAGCGGCGGGACACCAAGGAACAGATGGCCGTTACGGATAAGATCGGGCATTTCCTGATAGAAGAATGTGATCAACAATGATGCGATGTGGGCACCATCAACGTCAGCATCCGTCATGATGATGATACGATCATAACGCAAATCTTCATCCCGATATTTTGACCGCGTGCCGCAGCCAAGCGCCTGAATGAGATCACCAATCTGCTGATTGGCTGTCATTTTTTCGCGGCCGGCGCTGACAACGTTCAGAATCTTACCGCGTAAAGGCAAGACGGCCTGTGTTGCACGATCACGTGCCTGCTTTGCCGAACCACCAGCGGAATCACCCTCAACGATAAAGAGTTCTGCCCCTAACGCCCCACTCTGGCTACAATCTGCCAGCTTGCCCGGCAACCGCAGTTTTTTCACTGCTGATTTTCGGTTGACCTCTTTTTCCTGACGGCGCTTCACCCGCTCTTCCGCGCGATCCACCACCCAATCGAGCAATTTGGATGCTTCCTGCGGCGATGCGGCAAGCCAATGGTCAAATGGGTCGCGGATAGCGTTTTCGACAAGGCGTTGCGCTTCGACCGTGGCAAGCTTGTCTTTGGTCTGGCCGACGAATTCAGGTTCGCGAATAAAGACTGAAAGCATGGCGGCAGATGAAATCATCACATCATCGGTGGTGATAATCGATGCACGCTTGTTGTTTGTCAGTTCCGCATAGGCTTTCAAACCACGGGTGAGGGCGATGCGCAGTCCTGCCTCATGTGTTCCGCCTTCGCCGGTCGGAATGGTGTTGCAATAAGAATTGACGAAGCCATCGCCGCCATACCAGGCGACGGCCCATTCCATCGAGCCATGCCCACCTGACTTTTCAGTCTTTCCGGCAAACACCTCACGGGTGACCTGAAAATCCTTGCCGAGCGAGGCGGCCAGATATTCTTTCAGCCCGCCGGGGAAATGGAAAACTGCCTTGTCGGGTGTCGGGTCTTTGGGATCAAGCAGCGAGGGGGCGCAATTCCAACGAATCTCAACGCCGCCGAACAAATAGGCTTTAGACCGCGCCATCTTGTAGAGTCGCGCTGGGTCGAATTTCGCCTCCTGACCAAAAATTTCCGCATCCGGGTGGAACGTTATACGTGTGCCACGCCGGTTCTGCACCTCGCCCACTTCTTCAAGCGGGCCAAGCGCTATGCCGCGCGAAAAACGCTGGCGATAAAGACGGCGGTTACGCGCGACTTCCACTTCAAGATGATCGGAAAGCGCGTTGACCACCGATACGCCAACACCATGCAGGCCGCCGGATGTTTCATACACTTTGGAATCAAACTTACCGCCTGCGTGCAACGTCGTCATGATAACTTCGAGTGCGGATTTATCCTTGAATTTCGGGTGAGCATCAACCGGGATGCCGCGGCCATTATCCGTTACTGACAGATAGCCATTTTCGTCGAGATCGATGTCAATGAAATTGGCATGTCCGGCAACGGCCTCGTCCATCGAATTATCAATGACTTCAGCAAAAAGGTGGTGCAGCGCGCGCTCATCCGTACCGCCAATATACATGCCGGGGCGGCGGCGAACTGGTTCCAGACCTTCGAGCACCTCAATGTCAGACGCATTATAGTTACCGCTCGTTTCCGGAACAGCGCGCGCAGGTGCTCGAGCCGCAGCTGACTGGACAGGCGCAACGGCGGGAGCCACCGCAACCTGTGAAGGTATTTCGGGTTTCTTGGCCGGTGCTGCTGCTTCTTGCCGCTCGCGAGCAGTTTTCACGATTGCTGAAAATAGGTCGTTAGTATCATCCATGGCAGGCCAGTATTTTATGGTTTCGAATCACTTGTGATCTTTGCATGGTTCGGATTCAAACGCGATGCTCGTTCGCCATATGTTCCAAGGCTCACCGTCAAAGATAACAGTGAATCCCCATATTTTAAGCGGCTTCAAGCGCTGCGATGCGATCTTCCAGCTGGGTAATTCGACTGCCGAGCTTTTCATGATAATTCTTGAGTATGCGGATTTCGGTATTGATGGTGGCTGCATCTTCGGCGGTGTCCATAGGTGCCTGACCAATTCCATGCATCAACCATGTCGGCGTCACACCAAGAAAACCGGCCAGCATGACCAATCTGTTGGCGCGCGGCTCTGACCGGTCTGATTCCCATGCCAGGATTGTCTGGGTCTTTACACCAATACGCTCGGCAACTTGCGAAACGCTCATGGATTTGGCATCGCGAGCGCGCAGCAGTCGTCCGCCCATAGTGTCCATGTCGGGTGTTTCAGTCATGATGTTTGAGCGAAAATTCATGGAGATTCTCCGGTTTTTCTTGTTTTTTCGATCCTGGGAGGGCTTGTTGCACCATCTACAGCTCCAAAAGTCAAATTTCGCAGCTATTTCGCACGATTGTTTGCACGGCGAGATTGCTTTTTCTGGCGGAGCAGATATGCCAAAATTCCTACCAGCAGGCTTTCATCAGAAAGGTTACGGCGATGGAAAATACGACCTCACAACAGGTGCGGGGCGTTTCTGCAATGGCTGTTGCCATGTTCCTCCTGCCTATGATGGACGCTATCGCCAAGTGGCTTTCGGTCTTTGATAGCTTGCCCCCGGCAACGGCCACACTTTTCAGGTTTGTCGTCCAAACCATTTTGACGATTATTATTATCATCCCCATGACGGGATTCAAATCGCTGAAGCCAGTCAAGCTATGGGGAAACCTGTTTCGAGGCTTCCTCATGGGCGTCGGCAGCCTGTGCTTTTATGCGGCTGTGAAATACATGTCGCTTGCCGATGCCATGGCTGTGTTTTTCGTAGAACCGCTGATGTTGACCGTTCTGTCGGCGCTCATTTTGAAAGAGCAGGTTGGTTGGCGACGCCGGATCGCCGTGGCCATCGGCTTCATCGGTACATTGATTGTGATACAGCCAAGCTGGGCGTTATTCGGCTGGGTATCGCTGCTGCCGCTTGGTACGGCCGCTGTCTTCGCGATCTATCTCATTCTGAACCGGCGCTACGGTACCGTGGACACGCCACTTGTGATGCAGCTTTATGCTGGGGTGGGTGGAACGATTACCGTTATGCTTGCCCTCATTCCAGCCGCACTTTTCGGCGTTCAGGACATGACATTCGCCATGCCCGGCAATGCCATGTCGTGGTTTCTGCTGTTCATGATGGGGTTGATAGCGACAATCGGGCACCTGTTGATCACGCAAGCCTCGCGGCTTGCACCGGCCTCACTGCTGGCGCCGTTTCAATATCTTGAAATTGTCATGGCTGTTCTCATCGGACTTTTGGTTTTCAATGATTTTCCAACGCCATCAAAATGGGTCGGGATCATCATAATCATTGCGTCGGGTGCTTATCTGATCTGGCGCGAGGGGAAAATACGCACAGTCCGGAAACCCGCATACAATTGATAGGCAGCGGTTGAGCAAAGTTGTTTTTCACAATAGAAACAAAGATCTGTTGGGAGGTCTAAGTGTTTAAAAAAATTCTGATTGCCAATCGTGGTGAGATTGCGTGCCGCGTTATCAAATCGGCACGCAAGATGGGCATTGCAACAGTAGCGGTCTATTCCGATGCTGACCGCGATGCCGTGCATGTCGAGATGGCTGATGAGGCCGTGCATATCGGGCCGGCTGCTGCCTCCGAAAGCTATTTGGTTGCCGAAAAGATCATCGCAGCCTGCAAGGAGACGGGTGCTGAAGCTGTCCATCCCGGTTACGGGTTTTTATCTGAACGTGCTTCCTTTTGCGAAGAACTGGAAAAGCAGGGCATCATATTCATTGGCCCGAAACCACGCGCGATCATCGCAATGGGCGACAAGATCGAATCGAAGAAGTTTGCCAATGAAGCAAAGGTCAGCACAGTACCCGGTTCGCCCGATGTAATTGTCGACGTCGCACATGCGGAACGGATTGCCGGCGAAATCGGCTATCCTGTCATGATCAAGGCATCCGCTGGCGGCGGTGGCAAGGGTATGCGCATAGCTTGGAATGAAGCTGAAGTGCGCGACGGCTTTGAGCGCGCCACTTCAGAAGCGCGCAATTCCTTCGGCGACGATCGCATTTTCATCGAAAAGTTCATTGTTGATCCTCGGCACATTGAAATTCAGGTTCTGGCCGACAGCTTTGGCAATTGCATCTATCTTGGCGAACGTGAATGTTCCGTTCAGCGCCGCAACCAGAAGGTTGTTGAGGAAGCCCCATCACCATTTCTGGATGAGGCAACCCGCAAAGCTATGGGCGAACAGGCTGTCGCCCTGTCCAAGGCAGTTGATTATCAGAGCGCCGGGACTGTTGAGTTTATCGTCGATAAGGATCGCAATTTCTACTTTCTTGAGATGAACACGCGCTTGCAGGTGGAGCATCCCGTAACCGAACTCATTACCGGCATTGATCTGGTTGAACAGATGATCCGCATTGCTGCGGGAGAGAAACTTGCGATCAAGCAGAGCGACGTGAAGCTCAATGGCTGGGCTGTCGAGAGCCGTCTTTATGCAGAAGATCCCTATCGTAATTTCCTGCCGTCAATCGGACGTTTGACACGGTATCGCCCTCCGCTCGAAGGTCCTGTAGGCAAAGCAATCATCCGCAATGATACCGGCGTGACGGAAGGTTCAGAAATTTCGATGTTCTACGATCCCATGGTGGCAAAGCTTTGCACCTGGGCGCCGACACGGCTGGAAGCCGTGGATGCGATGGCAGATGCGCTCGACAACTTTGTTGTTGACGGCATTGAACATAATATTCCGTTTCTTGCAGCCCTGATGCAACACCCCCGCTGGCGGGAAGGCAGACTTTCTACTGCTTTCATCGCCGAAGAATTCCCCGATGGGTTCCAACCGATATCGCCGACGTCAGACGACCTCAATATTCTCGCTTCGATTGCACTTTCTGCTGAATTGGTAAGGAAAGAGCGGCTTGACCGTCTTGGCGATCGTCTTCGCCCGCATTCGGGACAGATTCATGCCGAATGGGAAGTGCGGATCGGCGATGATTACGTGCCAGTCATTATTCGCAGCAGCGCAGTAAAACCTCCCGTCAAGTTCGAATTCTCCTTGCGAAATGGCGACTTTATTCCTGTTCGCAGTGATTGGCGTCCGGGGGAGGCTGTCTGGGACGGTTATGTGGACGAGCGCCCGGTGAAGGCGCAGTTGCGTCCGGTTGCCAACGGTATGCGGATTGACTGGAAAGGTTTGTCAGTGGTTGCGCATCCCATGCAAAAGCACGTCGCAGCGCTGGAAAAACTGATGCCAGTCAAGATACCGCCGGATACGTCCAAACTTCTGCTTTGCCCGATGCCAGGCTTGCTCGTCTCGGTAAATGTGAGCGAAGGGCAGGAGGTTAAGGCGGGTGAAACACTTGCTATTGTTGAAGCCATGAAGATGGAGAATGTGCTTCGCGCCGAGCGCGATCTGACAGTTTCCGCCATCAACGCGAAGCAGGGCGACAGCCTTGCGGTGGACGCTGTTATTATGGAGTTTGATTAGGGTCCGGACCCTAGAGCGGAGAACATCCAAATGGAATCGTTCTACTGGAGGGAATTCGTGAACAAGGTCGAGGGATTTGGCGAGGCCGATGCCTTTCCATCGGACGAGACTGAAGCCCGATGGATTTGGTCCGAATTCACCCGGCCCTTCGGGTTTCCGGCTGGCGGCCAACCACGTTGTCAGGCGGCTTCGGACGATGGAAAGACATCGACCTCGCCACCTTCCTCATGGATTGTCTCGCCATCCGAGAAACAGAACTGGTTCCATTTGAATGTTCTCCTAAGCCCGCTTTATAGGGCCGAAGACGCCTTCAAAAGATTCAAGCAATGCGCGGTCGAGATCATGCATTTCGACCGGCAGACCGAGATCGACAAGGCTGGTGACGCCATGGCCGCGTACGCCACAAGGAACGATGCCATCGAAATGTGACAACTCCGGCTCCACATTGATGGAGATGCCGTGAAAGCTCACCCATTTACGCAGCCGAATGCCAATAGCGGCGATTTTGTCTTCTGCAGGCGAACCATCGGTCAGTGCAGGGCGATCCGGTCTGGTAACCCAGACGCCGACACGGTCTTCGCGCCGCTCGCCCTTCACATTGAAAGAAGCGAGAGTGGAAATGATCCATTGCTCGAGTGCGGTAACGAAGGCGCGGATATCTTCGCGCCGACGTTTCAAGTCGAGCATCACATAGGCCACGCGCTGACCGGGGCCATGATAGGTATATTCGCCCCCCCGACCGGTTGCGTAGACTGGGAATCGGTCACTCGCAAGCAGGTCTGTCTCCTTGGCACTTGTGCCTGCCGTATAGAGCGGCGGATGCTCCACAAGCCAAACCAGCTCAGATGCGGTGCCATCTCTGATGGCTGCGACACGTTCTTCCATGAAGGTTAGGGCAAAGTCATAATTGGTGAGGCCTTCAGCCACTGTCCACTCCACCGGCGGTGATCCGTCTTGCGGCAGAAAAGCGGAAGGGAGTTCATCTCGGCTGGACTTCATAGAGTGGACAATTCCAATTAAGACTGCCTGTCATGCTCCACGAGGGGAGATCAAGGATGGGTCTCGCGCATATGGACTTTTTCGCAGGTAATTTCCAGTGGGATGCGATGGGCGCGGCTTTTTGACAAGTTTATGAAAAACTATCCGAGATATCGCGTGATAGGGCTTGTTTCCCGGAAACCTATTTGCTACTAGCGCCAAGCTGACATGTTCGGCTTCTACCACAGTGCGGTCGTGGCGGAATTGGTAGACGCGCAGCGTTGAGGTCGCTGTGTCGCAAGACGTGGAAGTTCGAGTCTTCTCGACCGCACCAAAGTATTTTTTCACATACTTGCTTTTAAAGCATAATACGGCGTCCATCGGGCGCCGTATTGCTTTTTGGGGTAAGGTCTCAAAAGCCCTCCACTTCTACTGGGCCAGTCCAACCTAGATACGGCGGATGCGTGTCATAAGAGGTCGCGAGCGAGAAACTGATCGGTCGATTGCTGGATTAGGATGAACCCAAATAAATGGGGACTGATCCATTGTCATCACATGTTGATCCGCTTTTGCAACCCTATCAGCTTAAACATTTGCGGCTTAAAAACCGTATCATGTCGACCAGTCATGAGCCGGCCTATTCCGAAGATGGCATGCCGAAGCGGCGTTACAGGCTTTATCATGCGGAAAAGGCCAAGGGCGGCATTGCGCTGACAATGACGGCGGGATCTGCTGTTGTGTCGCGGGAATCGCCACCCGCGTTCGGTAATCTGCATGCCTATAAAGATGAGATTGTGCCGTGGTTGCGTGAGCTGGCAGACGATTGTCATGAGCACGGTGCTGCCGTGATGATACAGCTGACGCATCTTGGCCGTCGCACGAGTTGGAACAAGGCCGATTGGCTGCCTGTCGTCTCCGCTTCGCCAATCCGTGAGCCAGCACACCGCGCTTTTCCGAAAGAGGCCGAAGACTGGGATATTGAGCGGATTATCATGGATTATGCTTCTGCTGCGCAACGTATGCAGGCGGCGGGACTGGATGGTATCGAGTTTGAAGCATATGGCCATCTCATGGACGGCTTCTGGTCACCGGCAACCAACAGGCGAGAAGACGAATATGGCGGTTCGCTGGACAACCGCTTGCGTTTCACATGGGCGGTGATTGATGCTGTGCGCAAAGCTTTAGGACCGGATTTCATTGTTGGCATCCGCATGGTGGCAGATGAGGATTGGGAGCAGGGGCTTTCAAAACAGGAAGGTGTGGAGATTGCCCGGCGTATTGCAGCATCGGGAAAGTTTGATTTTCTGAACATTATTCGGGGGCATATCGATACGGATGCGGCCCTGAATGAAGTGATACCCATTCAGGGCATGCGCTCTTCCCCACATCTCGACTTTGCCGGCGAAGTCCGCAGAGAGACGAAGTTTCCGGTGTTCCATGCGGCCAGAATTGCTGATGTTGCGACCGCCAGGCACGCGGTTGCGGAAGGTAAACTCGATATGGTGGGGATGACACGCGCTCACATTGCGGACCCGCATATCGTACGCAAAATCATGGCGGGTGAAGAGCATCGGATACGGCCCTGTGTTGGGGCAACTTATTGTCTTGATCGAATTTACGAAGGCGGCGAGGCGCTGTGTATTCATAACGCGGCGACTGGCCGCGAGCTTTCAATGCCGCATGTAATTTCCAAGTCCAATCTGAGCAAGTCTGTCGTCGTCGTGGGGGCTGGTCCTGCGGGACTTGAGGTGGCGCGCGTTGCGGCGGAAGCTGGTCATAGGGTGGAGGTTCTGGAGGCGGCAGATCAAGCGGGCGGTCAAGTGACGCTCGCATCGAAAAACCCTCGCCGCAAGGAAATGATCGGCATTGTGGACTGGCGGCTTGCTGAGCTTGAACGCCTTGGTGTTCCGCTACGATACAACGTATGGGCGGAGGCAAATGACATTGTAACGCTTGATCCTGACATAGTGGTTATCGCCACGGGTGGACTGCCTCAGAACCCACCGCTCGCTGCCGGCGACGATCTTGTCACGTCAAGCTGGGATATTCTGGCTGGCTCTGTCAAACCCGGTGAAAATGTCCTGCTTTACGATGACAATGGCGGGCATCAGGCCATGAGCGCAGCCGAATTCATCGCACAAGGTGGCTCGAAACTGGAACTGGTCAGCCCGGAGCGCTTTTTTGCGCCAGAAATGGGAGGCATGAATCATGTGCCTTACATGCGTGCGTTCCAACAGCACGGTGTGCGCGTGACGATCAACACCCGACTATTGTCGGTCGAGCGCAACGGCAATCAACTCATTGCCGTACTAGGCTCGGATTACGCTCCGGATTACCGGGAAGAACGAATGGTCGATCAGGTGGTTGTGGAGCATGGCACCCTGCCCATGGACGACCTTTACCGCGAGTTGAAACCGCTTTCGCGCAATGGCGGCGCGATCGATTATGACAGGCTCATCAATGGCGGCGCAATTTTTCCGATTCGCTCAGGAGGTAAGTTCGATCTTCTGCGTATTGGGGACGCTGTTCACGCCCGCAACATTCATGCGGCAATTTATGATGGCTTGCGATACGCGATCCGTTTTTAAAAATGGGCAGCGATCAAGCCGCTGCCCTTTAATTGCCAGGTCAATTAACCTCGGCTTTAACCTTTTCCGCAACCTCGGCGCTGACCCATTTGGTCCAGATAGCCTCGTTGTTCTTCAGGAAGTACTTCGCACCATCTTCACCTGTGGCCTGATTGTCGGTCATCCAGGCGAGCAACTCATTGACCGTTTTATTGTCCCAGGAGCGGGCTTTCAAATAGTCCATAATGGGTCCGGCGCTTTCACTGAACTCTTTGGTAACAACAGTGTCCACTTCGGCGATTTCCCAATCATTTTTCTTCGGATCAGGGCAATCGGCAACCGTGTTGCAGCGCTTCCATTCGGCAGCATCAAATTTCACGCCATGATCCAGTTTGACCATTGGATACTTGCCAAGGAGAGCTGTCGGCTCCCAATAATATCCCAGCCAACCTTCCTTGCGCTCATATGCTTTGGCCAGCGAGCCATCCAGACCGGCGGCCGAACCTGTATCAACAAGCGTAAACCCGTTCTTCTCAGCCTCATACGCCTTGAAAAACTGAGCGGTTGCTACAGTGCCACCCCAACCGGGAGGTCCGTTGTAAACAGCGCCTTTCGTCTTGTCTTCGGGGGCAGGGAAAAGCTCGGGATGCTTAAGCGCATCATCGATTGTCTTGATGTCAGGATGGGCATCAGCAAGGTATTTTGGAATCCACCAACCTTGCACACCGCCATCCGATAGTGACTTTGAAGCATAGATCAGTTTGCCATCGGCTACGGCCTTGTCCATGATATCCCGCATGAAATCGATCCAACCTTCGGGCGCAATGTCTGGCTGGCCTTTTTCGGTCATCGAGGTGAGGGTGGGAATCGTGTCGCCTTGTACAACTTCTGCGTTGCAACCATAGCCAGCGTTCAGAATAATCTTGTCGAGATTGGCGAGAACTTCGGCAGACTGCCAGTTCATGCTGGCAATGGTAACATCGCCGCATTCTGCAGCGGATGCATTGCCGATTGCGCCAAGCAGCGCCAATCCCATAACGCTGCTCAATAAGAGTGATTTCATCAAAGTACCCCTTCGTTTCTTATTTGAATTTTGGCTTGGAAATTATGGACATTCGCCATTGACCCGATGCTGTAAGCAGCGCCCGGTTGCGATTGCACGTACTCAATGCAGGAATGAACCATGGGGCGAGGATAGTACCGCAATACACGGTCAAGAAGCTTGGATGCGGCAAGTCGTATATTGTCTGCGACATCAGCTATATTCACTTACAGCAGGCCTTGCCTTCGTCGGAGTGATGGTCAGAATGGGCAAAAGCTTAGCCGGCAGGAGGATGATCTATGCTCGACAAACGTAAGTTTTATATCAATGGTGAATGGGTCGATCCGCTACAAGCAAATGATCTGGAAGTGCTAAATCCAGCAACGGAAAAGCCGATTGCCGTCATTTCGATGGGAACGGCAGCCGATGTCGACCGCGCGGTCGCTGCGGCAAGAAAAGCCTTTGAAAGCTATAGCCAGACTTCGGTGGACGAGCGGCTGGCACTGCTTGAGAAACTTTTGACAATCTACAAACGTCGCTATGACGAGATGGCGCGAACCATTACTCTCGAACTGGGCGCTCCGATTACAATGAGCACCCAACAGCAGGCCGATGTTGGTATTGGGCATCTTCAGGGATTCATTGACGCGCTCAAAAGTATTCACATGCGTGAAGATTTGCCCAATGGCGACCTGCTGGTGCGTGAGCCAATCGGTGTTTGCGGACTGATCACGCCGTGGAATTGGCCGGTTAATCAAATCGCTCTGAAGGTCATCCCTGCTTTGGCGACTGGCAGCACCTGCGTATTGAAACCGAGCGAATTCACGCCGCTCAACGCAATGCTCTATGCGGAAATGGTGCATGAGGCGGGATTTCCAGCGGGAACTTTCAACCTCGTCAATGGCGATGGGCCATCGGTTGGTGCTGCGCTTTCAAAGCACAGGGACGTCGACATGATGTCATTCACCGGCTCGACGAGAGCAGGTATTGCCGTGAGCAAAGATGCTGCCGATACGGTGAAACGTATCACTCTGGAACTCGGTGGAAAATCTCCCAACATTGTATTCGAGGATGCAGACCTTGAAGACCGGGTTTCTGGCAGCGTGCTTGAGTGCTTCAACAATAGCGGGCAATCTTGTGACGCGCCGACCCGTATGCTTGTGCAACGTTCGGTCTATGACAAGGTTGTCAGGATTGCCGAAGAAACCGGAAAGCAAGCGCGTGTTGGCAATCCGGAAGAAGAGGGTGATCACATCGGTCCGCTCGTCAGCAATGTTCAATATGGCCGGGTTCAAAGTCTGATCGAGGCAGGTATTGCAGAAGGCGCCCGCGTGTTGGTTGGCGGCGCTGGCAAACCGGAGGGATATGAGACCGGCTATTTTGTAAAACCAACCATTTTTGCCGATGTGAACAATAATATGCGTATCGCCAAGGAAGAAGTATTCGGGCCGGTTCTGGCGTTGATCCCATTTGATACGGAAGAAGATGCCATCGCGATTGCCAATGACACGCCCTATGGCCTCGCTGCCTATGTGCAAACTGGTGATGCAAAGCGGGCAGAACGTGTTGCATCACGCCTCAAAGCGGGAATGGTGCACATTAATGGTGGCCCGCATCGCTATGGCAGCCCCTTTGGTGGCTATAAGCAGTCCGGCAATGGACGCGAGGGCGGAAAACTCGGCCTTGAGGACTTTCTGGAAGTCAAAACAATTCACAGGCCGTGAATTGAACGGGGTTGGCTGACGGTTATGCCATTAGCCAACCAGTTTTTCATCAATTTCAATAAGATAGGGTTTTCCGCTCGCTTTTGCTGTTAACAAAGCGGGGGGGAGCTCATCGATATTGCCAAGCCGCTTTGAGAGCAGGCCATAGGCTTCGGCGATCTTGATATAGTCTGGTGCTGAGGGGCGAACACCAACGGGGTTAATGTTGACCTCCACCATTGCCCGCTCAATCTCCTGATAGCCCTGATTGTTCCAGACAATGAAGATGACAGGGACGTGTTCGTCGATTGCTGCGCCCAGTTCACCGAGAACGAACTGGAACCCACCATCGCCGACAATGCAAATCGTCGTTGTTTCCGGCTTGCCTAATGCAGCACCAATCGCTGCGGGAGGACCGAACCCAAGCGCGCCAAAGCCTGTAGCCGCATTAAACCAGCCGCCCACGCGGTCGTGGTCGTAATACATATTGCCGGAATAGATGGTCTGGGTGGAATCACCCACGACCAATGAATTAGGCAATGTATCGCGCAATATATTCAAGAAACGCACTTGATCCTGTGTGCGGGCACCAATGTCGGCCCAAGCACTCTCGCGTGCCTTGCTTGCACGTTCTTGGCCGGATTGGGCATTTCGACGCTCCGGCAATGCAGCTGCCAGTTTCTCGACCGTTTCCTTGGCTGAAGCTTCTATTGGCAGGAACGCTGGCCAGCGATCAAGCTGGCTGGCATCAATATCGATACGGACAAAACGTGTCAGTTCAGGAAAGCCACCGTCGCCATACATGTCATAATCGGTCGGGCCCATCTCTGTGCCAATCGCGATAACCAGATCACTATCGGCGATAAGCTCACGTACTGCTTTGAGGCTGGGGCTGGCAGGGATAAGCAATGGGTGATTGTGCATGATGCCGCGTGCATTGGTGGTTGCGACCACCGGCGCATCGAGCTTTTCGGAAAGTTCTATCAGACTGTCCGCCGCAGCTTTAGCGCCGCCACCTATAAGCAGCACTGGACGCTGTGCATTGAGACATAGGCGGGTTAATTCCACCATTGTCTCTGTAGATGCCTGAGGAATTGGAGCATCGGAGATCAGACGTGATGCATTGTCCAGCGGAAGCGCCATGATATCGAGTGGAATTTCGATGTGAACCGGACCGGGGCGCCGGGATGCGAACAAAGCAAAAGCTCTGGCGAGAACAATCGGAAGCTCGTCCGGCTTTTCAATGCGATGCGAGAACATGGCCACGGTTTGCAACATGGCACGCTGGTTGGGCAATTCATGCAGGAACCCCATGCCCTTGCCAAGTGACTCGCGCTGGTTGACCCCGGAAATGACCAGCATCGGAATGGAGTCCGCGCGTGCCTGTCCCATCGCCGTGATCGTATTAGTAATCCCCGGTCCAGTAATGACGAATGCTACTCCCGGCTTCCCGGTAGCCCGCGCATAACCATCGGCCATAAAGCCCGCGCCTTGTTCGTGGCGCGGGGTGATATGGCGGATTTTGGAGCCTGCCAGCCCGCGATAAAGTTCTATCGTGTGAACGCCCGGAATGCCGAAGACTGTGTCAACATCATAGGATTCCAGCAGTTGGACGAGAGCTTCACCGACAGTGGTCATGCGGATTTCCGTTGTTGCAAACGAGAGGCGAGGCGGACAATACCGGCGCATGCGGCATCGATCTTGTCTTCGGCGACGCTCAGGCTGAGACGGAGATAGCCGGAAAGATTTTCACCGAAAGATTCGCCCGGCATTACAGCGACAAGCTCTTCTTCCAGCAAGCGCATGGCAAAATCCTGTCCCGAAAGGCCTGTTGCGCGAATATTCACCAGAATGAACATCCCGGCCTGTGGTGGTTTGGCCGAGATTCCCGCTACGCCATCAAGGCGTTCAGAGATCATTTGAGCGCGTCGGAGGAAATTTGATTTCATGGTCGCCGCAGCAATAGCGGGCTGGCTGAGTGCATAGGCGGTCATGTCAGCGATGAATGGCTGTACACCAAAGAGGATCGATTCCGACAAGGGCAAGAGCTTTTGCGTAAACTCTTTGGGACCAACGCACCACCCGCTGCGGAAACCGGGGGCTGCATGCGATTTGGAGATTGAGGCAACGGCGATGCTTCGGTCTGCCAGTTCCGGCCTATCCAAGGGCGACGCAAACTTGCCGTCGAAAATCAGCAACTCATATACTTCATCGGAAACGATCCAGAGATTGTGCTTGCGGCAAACTTCACCAATCTCGGCCACTTCGTTTTCGCTCAATACCGCGCCGGTCGGATTATGCGGCGTGTTGAGGAGCAGCACCTTGGAATTTGGCGTTATGACTTTTTCAAGGTCAGCCGCCTGCATACGAAAGCCTTTTTCGGGGCGGAGGGGCACTGAAACGCGGGTTGCACCTGTAGCCCGTACAACGCCGTCATAGGTCGCGTATAGGGGATCGCCGGTGATGATTTCATCACCTTCTTCAGCCAATCCCAGCATAACCAGCGATAGCGCGGTCTGGGTGCCGGGAAAGCACATGATATTATCCGGATCGATCTGCCGACCTGTACGGGCAGTATATTTTTTTGACAGCTCGGCAAGCACCGCCGGCTCACCGCGGCCGTTCGAATAGCCGGTACGGCCAGCGCGCATGGCGCTTTCGGCGACGTCCATCATATCGGTCGGAGTAGGAATGTCAGGCTCACCGATTGTCAGTTCGATGATCTCGGCACCGGCTCGTTTCATTTCGCGAGCACGCATATGCACGGCCCATTTATCAGAGCCCAACCCGGCCAGACGATCAGTAACAGACGCAAAGCGCATCATTTCGCGCCTCCTTTGGTGCTAAGTGAAATTCCGAGAACCGCTTCGATAGCGGCAATGCCGGTTTCCGCCAACTCCCCGTCGGCAAAAATATCGCCAGCCAAACAGCCTTCCAGCCATAATCCGTCGATGATGGCGTTGATAGCAATAGCATATCGTCTTGTTACCGGCCCGTCAGCAGGCTTGGCGGCGGCGAGCAAGGCGTCGCGAATAAGTGCTTCCAGCTCGTCGCGAAATCCCAGATAGCCATCGCGGTGGGCCGCTGCCATTGCAGGGTCTGCATGGACGAGGCCGATAAAACCCGCCCAGAGCGAAAGATTATATGGGTCCATGATTGGCGCGCCAAGATTGGCGGTCACGAATGCACTAAGACGGGCCCGAGGATCAGAGTCAGCGTTCTTTAGCGCATCGCTCGCCTGTACTGTCATGCGGCTCATGACCGCCCTGTAAGCGGCCCCGATCAAATCGTCTTTGGCCGGGAAATAATAACGGATCAGGCCTGGGGTAACATCCGCACGCAATGCGATTTCACGCACTGTGGCACCGGCAAGTCCACGTTCCGCCACGCATTCGAGTGTTGCCGCGATAAGGTCCTCGCGGCGCTTGTCTTCGCCTTCGCGGCGAAAGCTCTTGCGTGTGGCGCTTTGTGTTTTCATTGGCGCCAGACAGGTCTGGTGAGGCATGTGGGACCGCCTTCACAGGCGATGCATAATGCGTCAGCGTCGAAGGTCGTAACGGTGCAACCGGCGGCTTCCATCGCGGCTTTGGTTTTCTCGAATCCGGCTACTGCAATCACTTCGTAAGGAGCGGTCGGGAGTACATTGAGGTTAAGTCCGTTGCTGGCCGCGAACTCTTCTTCGGGGGCTACAACGAGACGAATGCCACGCTCTTTCAAGAGTTGATAGAAAGCGGCCGGTAAAAGAGGCAAATGGACCAATGCCAAATCTTCTGCAAGGGGAGAGATAATTGACATCAGATGTAGACAGGCTTCTTCACCGTGCCAGAGTGGCAGGTCGAATCCGAGAACAGTGATACCAAGAGGTTCAAGAATTGAACCAAGCTGCTCAATGCCTGATTGATTTGTGCGAACGCCGCGCCCGACTGCCAGCGTTTTGCTATCCACCCACACGCAATCGCCGCCTTCCACAGTACCGGGGGCCTCAATACGGCCAAGGACCGGCACATTCATCTGGCGATAGGTTTCCTCGTGCAGATCGGTTTCATCAAGCCGCAAGCTCTTGCCCATACGTAAAAGAACTGCGCCCTTGTCGGTTACCAGCGATGGATCGTGTGTGAATATGGAATCTGACAGTCCATCATTGCCATCGCGAATCCAGGTAATGTCGGCGCCCGACTTTGCAACCAGATCTGCGAACACGCTGTGCTGCTCAGAGGCCTTGCGTGGATCAAACTGAGGTCCATAGTGCCAGACATCACGTTCAGCACCGGCCATAACGCGATCGGGGAGGCGCATGATGACGCGTTTCAGAGGAAGGGCCATGGATTGTGAACCGAATGCGCTCATGCCGAATGCTCTCAAAAAATTGTAACTTCCAGTATTTATACGCTTGCATAATTAGAGCGCAAGTGGTGTGATGCGGTTAATTCAGGCAAATTAGACCTGTGCCGACAAAAGAGGCGAATTGAGATTGTCATGAGTGATCCTGCACGACCAAGACAGACTGGAACTCCCGTATGACGGTGAGCGACGCGGTTTCAACGGACCCGCTCCAACCGCAGTCAGCCGAGCAAGCTGAAGCCATCCATGTGTGGAATTTGCATAAACGCTTCGGTTCGCTGGAGGTTCTCAAAGGCGTCTCCATGACGGCCCGAGATGGTGATGTCGTTGCACTGATAGGTGGCAGCGGTTCTGGCAAATCTACCTTTCTGCGCTGCATCAATTTCCTCGAAAATCCGACGAGCGGCGTTATTCGAATCAATGGCGAAGACATTGAAATGGTCAGTGACGGGGCGGGCGGACAGGTTCCTGCCAATCGTCGCCAGATCGAGCGCATTCGTAGCCGTCTTGGTATGGTTTTTCAGAACTTCAATCTTTGGCAGCATATGACCCTGTTACAGAATGTCATCGAAGTCCCCGTGCATGTTCTTGGCATGAAGCGCGATGAGGCAATCGCCATTGGCGAACAACTTCTTGAACGTGTCGGACTGTCCGCCAAGCGTGATGTCTATCCTGCCTATCTTTCCGGCGGTCAACAACAGCGTGGCGCTATCGCTCGTGCGCTGGCTATCCAGCCACGCGTTATGTTGTTCGACGAGCCAACTTCGGCGCTTGATCCTGAACTGGTTGGCGAAGTTTTGAAAGTTATCGCCGATCTGGCAAAGGAAGGCCGCACGATGCTGCTCGTTACGCATGAGATGAAGTTTGCGCGCGAAGTGGCTAGCCATGTCATGTACCTGCACAATGGCATTGTTGAGGAAGAAGGTTCACCGGAAGAATTGTTTGGGTCGCCAAAATCCGAGCGTTTAAAACAGTTTATACGGACAGTTTCATAAATAAAATTAATAATGCGGGGAATAATCCCGGGGAACAGCAAGAGTGGAGATAATGATGAAGACACTACTGAAATCAACAGTTGCAGCGTTTGTTATCCTGGCCGGATTGGGAGTGGCAAATGCCGAAACAATCAAGGTTGGCATTGCAGCGGAACCATATCCACCATTCGCCTCACCGGATGCGTCGGGCAAGTGGCAGGGCTGGGAAGTCGACATTGCCATGGCGCTTTGTGAAGAAGCGAAATTGGATTGTGTTATCACTCCGGTCTCGTGGGATGGCATCATTCCGGCGCTGACGACGAAGAAGATTGATGTCATCACCGCTTCGATGTCGATCACGGCAGAACGCGAAAAGACAATTGATTTCTCGGATAAATACTACAACACACCGACAGTTATTCTAGGCTCCAAAGACGTAGAGATGGAGCCAACGCCGGAAGGGCTTAAAGACAAGATTATCGGTGTGCAGGTTTCGACCGTCCATCAGGTCTATGTGAAGAAACATTTCGCCGACACGGCGGCCGAGATCAAGGAATATCAAACACAGGATGAGGCCAATCAGGACTTGGCAGCTGGTCGCATTGACGCAACGCAAGCAGATGCATTGGCGCTGGAGACCTTTGCTGAAACCGATGCAGGTAAAGCTTGCTGCGAGATCAAAGGCAAGGTTGCCGACGATCTTGATGTGTTGGGACCTGGTGTCGGTGTCGGTCTGCGCAAAGGCGAAACGGAACTGAAGGATAAATTGAATGCCGCGATTAAAGGCATTCGTGCCAACGGCAAATATGACGAAATCTCAAAGAAGTATTTCAACTTCGATATGTATGGCGGCTGATGCCGATTTTTGGCCGGGCGGGTTAAGCCGCCCGGATTTTCTTATAGAATTGCGCTGACAGCGCTGAATCGAGGACGGCTTGGCCGACGTATCGATCATTCCTGAAGCACTATGGCAAATGCTGGCATTGCTTTCGCCGAGCCCGCCGGGTTGGGGCGGTAACTTGCTTCGTGGGCTTATGCACTCATTGCAAATTGCGCTGGGTGCATTTGGTATGGGGCTGATAATCGGCACGTTTGGTGCGTATGGGAAGCTTTACGGATCGCCCTTGGTGCGCGATCTGGCAGGGATTTATACAACCATCGTCCGGGCGGTTCCGGAGCTCGTGCTGATCCTGTTGCTCTATTATGCGGGCACTGATCTCATTAATCGCATTCTGGAAATGGCTGGCTATCAACGCGTTGATATTAGCGGATTGGTGGCAGGTATAGTCGTGCTCGGTTTTGTGCAGGGAGCTTATGCGACCGAGGTTTTGCGCGGCGCCATCAAGGCGATCCCTTATGGGGAGATAGAAGCAGCACGTGCTTACGGCATGTCTCCGACCTTAATGATGCGCCGCATAACGCTTCCTTCGATGCTGCCCTACGCTTTGCCTGGACTTGCCAATCTTTGGTTGATAGCGACCAAAGATACAGCACTGCTCGCCGTTGTCGGTTTCAGCGAATTGACGCTGGAAACCCGGCAGGCGGCAGGAACGACCAAAGCCTACTTCCTGTTCTTTATGGCTGCCGGGGTACTCTATCTGCTCGTTACGCTCTTCTCCAACGTGATCGTGGGGAGAATTGAGAAATGGGCGCGACGCGGTATGCCGTCTGTCAGGGAGGCGCGATAATGTCTAACCTGACAGCAAAAACGGAAATTGAAGTGCCGCTTGAGACATTTCCCATCCATAACGATGCGGATTCTGAGCGGCGGAATGAATGGAGACAGCCGCACCGGATTGTTCTGATATTGATCGGTCTGGTCCTGGTGGCATCAGCAATATTCTTTTTGCGCTGGGATTGGCTGCCCAATTACGGCGGCCTCATTTTGCAAGGACTGTGGCGCACGATCTGGATATTATGCGTCACAGTGGCTCTAGGATTTCTGCTAGCGGTTCCATTGGGGCTGGCACAGGCCGCTGGCCCTGCTATTCTTGCTGTTCCTGCACGCTGGTTTTGCACCATTATTCGCGGAACGCCGCTACTCTTACAGCTTTGGCTCCTCTATTACGGATTGGGTTCGCTTTTCCCGCAATATCCATGGCTACGCGGATCGGAGCTTTGGCCTTATTTGCGGCAGGCATGGCCCTACGCGGTTCTTGCCCTTACTCTATCTTATGCGGGGTACGAGGGCGAAGTCATGCGGGGCGCTTTCGCCGGTGTGCCCAAGGGCCAATTGGAAGCAGCGCGGGCGTTCGGGATGCGGCGCTTCACGATATTGAGGCGCATCTGGCTTCCACAAGCTATTCACCGTGCTTTGCCAACGCTTGCGGGTGAGGCGGTGTTGCAGCT
Source organism: Phyllobacterium sp. K27 (assembly GCF_054796155.1). Lineage (NCBI taxonomy): Bacteria > Pseudomonadati > Pseudomonadota > Alphaproteobacteria > Hyphomicrobiales > Phyllobacteriaceae > Phyllobacterium > Phyllobacterium sp. K27. The sequence goes on from NZ_CM139240.1 coordinate 2,133,286, forward strand.
CAAATCCACGCCACTCGTAGCGACAATTACCGTGGTTGATCTTTATTCAGTGGCGTCGCGAGTCCGGCAGGACACCTTTATTACCTATGAGCCGCTGCTGCTGTTGGCGGCGGGCTATCTGGTTATAACTGGAATAATTGTCTTCCTGTTCAGGCGGTTGGAACGGCTGGTTCCTTCTCGCCTCGGCTGATGGATATACTGATGTTTGGCGCAAATGGCGGGACTTATGTCGCAAGTGTTTAGTGTGTTATCATGGGCAAATGCGCATAGTGTGAGCATAAGGGAACGCCTCGCAAAGACGAGAAAATGGGATTGTATTGTTCACGGGCTGTCTGCCCGGTGCACACCCCCGTTTTCGTATCTGTGTGAGGGCGAAAGGTGGTAATGCGAATAGTCGAAACTTTTCCGCATAAGATCACAGAGCAAGCCGATATGGGTATCGTCATGCCCGACGGCTGCCGCCTTTCAGCGCGGGTCTGGCTACCTGACGATGCAAAAGAAAATCCCGTTCCAGCCATTCTTGAGTTTCTGCCCTATCGCAAACGCGACGGCACGACGGCACGTGATAATCTGACCCATCCATATTTTGCCGGGCACGGCTATGCCTGCTTGCGTGTTGACATGCGCGGAAATGGCGATTCCGAAGGCTTGATGGAAGACGAATATTCCGAGCAGGAATTGCAGGACGCTTGCGAGGTAATCAAATGGATTTCTGCTCAACCTTGGTCCACGGGCAGGGTCGGTATGATGGGTATTTCCTGGGGCGGTTTTAACTCGCTTCAGGTGGCCGCGATGCAACCGGACGCGCTCAAAGCGATTATTACGCTTTGTTCAACGGATGACCGTTATGCTGACGACATTCACTACAAGGGCGGTCTGCTGCTGAACGAAAATCTGGGCTGGGGAGCAACCATGCTGGCCTATTCGTCCCGAGCGCCTGATCCAGCACTGATTGGTGAAAAATGGCGGGATATGTGGCTCGATCGCTTGCACAATGAGCCATTTTTGCCAGCGGTCTGGCTGAACCATCAGACACGTGACGCCTATTGGCAGCGTGGTTCCGTTTGCGAGGATTTTTCGAGGATCAAGGCCGCAACTCTTGCGATCGGTGGTTGGGGCGACGCCTATAAAAATGCTGTCTCCAGATTGATGACGGGAATTACTGCGCCGGTAAAAGGTATCGTGGGGCCTTGGGTGCATAAATATCCGCATTTTGCCGTGCCGGGCCCGCGTATCGGCTTCCTCCAGGAGGCTCTGCGCTGGTGGGATCGATGGCTCAAGGACATCGATACAGGCGTGGAGAATGATCCGGCCTATCGCGGTTACCTGATGGATTCTGTGCGACCTAAAAGCTGGTACACGGAGCGACCCGGCCGCTGGATTGCGGAAGAAGAATGGCCGTCGCCCGCCATTGGAACCGAGCAATTCTATCTTCACGGCGACAAGAGCCTGTCAGCACAGCCGTCAGATGTATTTTCGCACCTTGTCTCATCACCTCAGGATTGCGGGATGATGGGCGGCGAATATTGTGCGATCTGGCTCGGACCGGAAATGCCTGGCGATCAACGCCGTGATGATGCGCTTTCTGTTTGCTATGACATGCAACTTGATCGGTCGATAGATATTGTCGGCGCGCCAGAAATCACATTGAAACTGATGAGCGACAAGCCTGTTGCCATGGTTGCCGTGCGTCTATGCGATGTGCATCCGGACGGCGCCTCAACGCGCATCACTTACGGTGTTTTCAATCTTTGTCATCGCAATAGTCACGCTGAACCGGAAGCATTGGAGCCAGGCACGAGCTATGAAGTCAGCTTCAAGCTGGATGACATCGCCTATCGTATACCGGAGGGGCACACATTACGGGTTGCTGTATCCTCGTCGTATTGGCCGATGGTTTGGCCTTCACCCGAGCATGTCAATCTGATCATTCAGTCTGGAAAAATCCTTGTTCCATCGCGGGCAATAGCTACTGGTGACGAATGGACGTTTGCCGAGCCGGAAGCGGCATTGCCATGGCAACTGGAAACGTTACGCGACAGCACCAACAGCCGCTCGATTGTCCATGATCAGGTCACTGGCAAGATCGTATTGTTGATTGAAGATGATTTCGGCGAAGCGCGGGACAAAGAGCACGGGCTGATCCACGGCGGTATAGCGCGTGAGCGCTGGGAGATTCAGGCCGACGATCCGCTGTCCGCCCGCGGTGAGACTCATTGGACAGAGGTTTCGGGACGTGACAACTGGCGCGTCAGGACCGAGACTTTCACGAGCATGCATTCGGACAAAAACAAATTTTATCTGACAGGCCGCATTGAGGCCTATGAGAACGACAATGTCGTGTTCGAGCGGGATTTTGCAGAAACAATTGATCGAAGGTTCATATGATAATGCTGGTGACTTTCGTCACAAGAGACATCTAAAGGGTTGAAATTTATCATTATCGGGTCGCATAATTAGAGAAAATCAAACGACGCAAAGCGTCTTGGACAACAAGAAGGGGAATTCAATGTCTAATGAACTCAACTATCTCAGCCGCAGGGTTGCACTTGGAAAGCTTTCGCGCCGTGATTTTCTTGGCCGCGCTGCTGCTCTCGGCGTCACGACAGTTTTTGCCAATTCACTTCTGACCAGCGCAGCTTTGGCTGAGGGCCCTGTCAAAGGCGGTACGCTTAAAGCTGGTATGCAGGGCGGCGCATCGACGGATAGTCTTGATCCGGCAACCTGGCAGAGTCAGGTTCCCTATAAGTTTGGACGCCAATGGGGCGAACAGCTTGTTGAAATACAGCCGGATGGAACCTTGCAACCCAAGCTCGCTGAAGAGTGGGGGGCATCCGACGATGCCAAGGTCTGGACATTCAAGATCCGCAAGGGCGTGCAGTTCCACGACGGCAAGGATATGACGCCAGACGATGTTGTCGCGACGATGGAGCGGCACTCAGATGCAAATTCCAAATCCGGCGCGCTTGGCGTTATGGGTGGTATCTCGAATGTAAAGAAAGATGGCGATACTGTTGTTTTTACACTCAAAGAGGCCAATGCCGATCTGCCGTTCCTGATGGACGATTACCATCTTATGATTCAGCCGAATGGCGGCAAAGACAAGCCGACAGCCGGCATCGGTACAGGACCGTATAAGGTTGTAACCGACGAGCCAGGCGTTCGTCACATCGGTTCCAAGTTCGAAAATTATTGGAACGGCGACAAACGCGGTCATGCCGAGCAAATCGAAATCATCGTGATCAATGATGCGACTGCCCGCACCTCAGCGCTGCAATCGGGTCAGGTGCATATGATCAACCGGGTCGAGCCTAAAATTGTTGATCTGGTCAAGCGTGTGCCGGGTGTCACCATTCAGAACGTGGCCGGTAAAGGACATTACGTCTTTATCGCTCACTGCAATACTGCGCCATTCGATAATAACGACCTGCGACTGGCGCTTAAATACGCCATGAACCGCGAGGACATGGTGCAGAAAATTCTGCGTGGTTATGGCTCGGTCGGAAACGACTTCCCGATCAACAAGGCGTATCCTTTGTTCTCAGATGACATCGAGCAGCGAGCATACGATCCAGACAAGGCCGCCTTCCACTTCAAGAAGTCGGGTCATGACGGGCCTATATTGCTTCGCACATCCGATGTTGCGTTTCCGGGCGCTGTCGATGCGGCTCAGCTTTATCAGCAGAGCGCTGCAAAAGCCGGCATCACCATTGAGGTCAAGCGCGAGCCAGGTGATGGTTATTGGTCGGAAGTCTGGAACAAGCAGCCATTCTCTGAATCCTATTGGGGCGGACGTCCAACACAGGATCAGATGTATTCGACGGCCTATCTTTCGACTGCCGATTGGAATGATACCCGCTTCTTCAACGAGAAATTCGACAAGATGCTGATTACGGCGCGCGGCGAATTGGACGAAGCCAAGCGCAAGGCAATCTACCGCGACATGTCAGTCATCGTGCGCGATGAGGGCGGAGTGATCGTTCCAATGTTCAACGACTTCATCGATGCGACAAGCGCGAAGGTGGGCGGTTGGGTACCGGATGGCAATCAGGAGATGAGTGGCGGTTACGCGTTATCGCGTTGCTGGCTGAACGCCTGATCGGCCGCGTGAGATGAGTATGCCTGTCCTGAAACTGGTGGCCCAGCGCGTCGCGATGGGCATCCTTCTGCTTCTTGCAGTTTCCGTGCTGATTTTTGCAGGTACGCAGATTCTGCCTGGAGATGTTGCGCAATCCATCCTCGGCCAATCTGCCACGCCGCAAGCACTTGAAAACCTGCGACGTGACATGGGCTTGAATGATCCGGCCTATATCCGCTATCTGAATTGGCTTGGCGGCATATTGACCGGTGATTTGGGAACAGCCCTATCTAGCGGGCAAGACATTGCAAGCTCTCTAAAGGGACGGCTGTGGAACACCTTGTTTCTCGCATTCTGGGCGGCAATTGTTTCCATCCCCTTGGCCATCGGCCTCGGATTGCTGGCGGTCCGCTATCGCAACGGTTTCGTGGACAAACTCATCTCAGGCCTCGGTCTGGCCTCAACGTCCTTGCCGGAGTTTTTTACCGGCTACCTGTTGATTTACTTCGTTGCCGTTCGTCTACAATGGTTTCCGAGTGTTTCAACCGTTTATGAAGGTATGCCGCTGGGTGAACGGCTCAGCGCCATCGCTCTGCCGGTGACAGTGCTGACCTTGGTTGTGCTGGCACATATGATGCGGATGACACGTGCGGCCATTTTGAATGTTATGCAATCTGCCTATATTGAAACGGCGGAGCTTAAAGGGCTTTCGCCTTCTCAGATCATTACACGGCATGCGTTTCCCAACGCCATTGCGCCAATCGTCAATGTCGTCATGCTCAATCTGGCGTTCTTGGTCGTCGGCGTCGTGGTGGTCGAGGTCATTTTTGTCTATCCCGGAATGGGGCAGTATCTGGTGGATCATGTCGCCAAGCGCGATGTGCCGGTTGTGCAGGCATGTGGGCTTATTTTCGCGGCTGTCTATGTCAGCTTGAATATTATTGCTGACATCGTGGCGATTGTTTCCAATCCCCGCCTCAGACATCCGAAGTGAGGCCCGCACAATGTTGAATGTAAAGAATATTCCAATCAGCGCATGGATCGGGCTTCTGGTCACTGCCGTATTTGTATTTGCTGCGATCTTTGCGCCATGGGTCGCTCCATATCCTGTGGGTGAGACCGTCGGCGATGTGTGGGAACCGATGTCGGCAAAATATCTGCTCGGCACTGACAATCTTGGGCGGGATTTATTGTCCCGCATGATCTACGGCGCACGCATCACCATTTTTATCGCAGCGATGGCAACGGCGCTCTCGTTCATTCTGGGATCGGTGCTTGGCTTTGCTGCTGCGGTTATGGGAGGCTGGTTTGATCAGCTTATGTCACGACTTGTCGATTTGATCATGGCTATCCCAACCTTGATTTTCGCTCTTGTCGTGCTTTCGGTTTTGCCGACAAATGTCGTGACGCTTATCCTCGTCATGGGGCTGTTGGATGCAACGCGCGTCTACCGGCTTGCCCGGGCAGTGGCCGTTGATATCAACGTCATGGATTTTGTCGAGGCTGCGAAACTTCGAGGCGAGGGTCGTATCTGGATTATTTTCCGGGAGATATTACCGAACGCTTTGACACCTTTGATTGCAGAGCTTGGCTTGAGGTTCATATTCGCAGTCCTCTTCCTTTCGGCACTCTCCTTCCTCGGTCTGGGTGTGCAGCCGCCAGCTGCCGACTGGGGTGGAATGGTGAAAGAGAATAAGGAAGGTATTGTTTTCGGTATTCCGGCAGCACTTATTCCGGCTGCGGCTATTGCCGTACTCGCCATCTCGGTCAACCTCGTTGCCGACTGGATACTGAACCGGACGACCAGCCTGAAGGGAGGGCGCGGATAATGGCTGAAGCTCCATTGAAAGACAAAACCGGCCTTCTTCTCGATATTCGCAACCTCCGTATTGAAGCAACGAGTTATCCGCCCGGAGAACCACCAAAGAACATTGTTATTGTCGATGATGTTTCGGTAAAAGTTGAGCGCGGAAAAGTTCTTGGACTTATTGGCGAATCCGGTGCTGGCAAATCGACAATCGGGCTTTCCAGCATGGGTTATGGCCGTGGCGGTGTTCGCATTACCGGTGGTGAAGTCCTATTGAACGGGCGAGACATTCTGAAAGGTGGCGCCAAGGTCTTGCGGCAAATACGTGGCCGCGAAGTCTGCTACGTCGCTCAATCAGCGGCCGCCGCTTTCAATCCAGCGCGCAAGTTGATGGATCAGGTGGTTGAAGCTGCACTTCTTCACAAAATATGCACCAAGGCCGAGGCTGAAAAGCGTGCTGTCGGGCTTTTTACAAAGCTGGGACTTCCTAATCCTGAAACATTCGGCCAGCGCTTTCCACATCAAGTGTCAGGCGGTCAGCTACAACGCGCCATGACTGCCATGGCTTTATCCTCGGAACCGGATCTGATCGTCTTCGATGAGCCGACAACCGCGCTCGATGTGACAACTCAGATTGATGTGCTGGCTTCCATCAAGGATGCAATCCGCGATACGAATGTCGCCGCGCTCTATATTACGCACGATCTTGCTGTTGTTGCACAGGTGGCTGATGACATCATCGTCTTGCGCCACGGCAAACAGGTGGAATACGGAGATACACACCAGATAATCAAAGCGCCGCGCCAACAATATACAAATGAGCTCGTGTCCGTGCATCACATTCCGCACGAAGAAAAGAACCCCACCGACAAGCCCATCCTTTCCGTAGAGAGTGTTACTGCGGCTTATGGTGGCGGATTGGTCAAGGTGCTCAACAAAGTTTCGGTTGATATACACCTTGGCCAGACCTTGGCCGTGGTCGGTGAATCCGGCTCGGGCAAATCAACACTCGCTCGTGTCATCACAGGGCTTCTACCGCCGATGGAAGGGAGCATAGTTTTTGAGGGCAGAACATTACCGCCCCGGCTTGCCAACCGCACACGCGATGATCTGCGTGAATTGCAGATGATCTATCAAATGGCTGATACGGCAATGAATCCGCGCCAAACTGTCGGAACCATTATAGGCCGACCGCTAGAATTCTATTTCGGTATGCGTGGCAAGGAGCGAGACAAGCGCGTAGCTGAATTGCTTGACAAAATCGAGATGGGCAAAGGTTTTGCTGATCGCTATCCGGCGGAGCTATCCGGTGGACAGAAGCAGCGCGTTTGTATTGCACGCGCATTGGCGGCGAAACCCAAACTCATTATCTGCGATGAGGTAACCAGCGCACTTGATCCCTTGGTTGCCGACGGCATTTTGAAATTGCTGCTGGATTTGCAGAAGGACGAAAATGTCGCCTATCTCTTCATTACACATGATCTAGCAACGGTTAAATCCATCTCAGACTCCATTGCGGTTATGTATCGCGGCCAAGTGGTGCGCTATGGGCCAAAATCCGTGGTGTTAAAGCCACCTTTTGATGATTATACGGATTTGCTGCTGTCGTCGGTTCCCGAAATGGAATTGGGTTGGCTGGAAACCGCTATGAAAACCCGGCGAATGGCCAGCGCTGGGAACTAGAGCAAATTTTGCTTATATAGAGCCAGTTCTGTTTCTCGGATGGCGAGACAATCCACGCGGAAGGTGGCGAGGTCGATGTTTATCCATCGGACGAAGCTGCCTGACAAAGTGGGTGGCCGTCAGCCGGAAACCCGAAGGGCCGGGTGCATTCGCGCCAATTCCATCGGGCTTCAGCTTCGTCCGATGGATAAACATCGACCTCGCTAAATCCCTTGATCTTGTCCACGAATTCCCTCCGGCAGAATGACTCTATATAGACAAAACTTGCTCTAATTTTAAAGCTGGCCCGGCCAGCGGCCCTGACCGAGCAGATGGACGGCAGTAGTAATCCGCCGGAAGCTCGCTCGCGCACGATCAACGCTGTGGCGCGCGCGAAGGTAACCATGAACAAGACCGGGTTCATTGTTCCATATTGCCTTTCCTCCGGCGGTGTTGATTTTATCACAATAATTGCGGCCATCATCAGACAGAGGATCGCACTCTGCCGAAATGACGACAGTATTGGGCAATCCGGTGAAATCCGGATCATTCAAGGGTGCAAAGCGCGGATCGGCAGACCAGTCCAAGCCACCACCACGAATTTGAGTATAGTAGAGTGTATCGCGCGTTGTTAGCATTGGTGCGTGAGCATGGGTCAGATACGAACCCTGATCTGTTTCACCACCAAGCCCGGGATAAATGAGGACCTGACCAACAGGAGCACGTTCGTGACGGCGCACATGGTGAGCAACTGCAGCAGCGAGATTGCCGCCCGCGCTGTCGCCACACAAAATGACTGGCAATTCACAGGTGGATGCGACGTGTTCAAAGGCCGCAAGGCAGTCAAGGAATGACGCTGGATGCAAATGTTCCGGCGCTAAACGATAATCAACCGACACAATGCGAAAGCCGGTTGCATCGCAAAGCTCGGCACAGACATCGTCATGGCTCTCAAGGCCGCCCACAACAAAACCGCCGCCATGGAAATAGAGGCATACAGCTTCCGGATCGCTACCAGACTTGTCGTAGATCCGGATTGGTATCCGCTGATCTGCAGCACTGATAAGTTCGTCTGCCGAGGAAACACCTTCTGGATATCCGGTAAAGAATGCCCGGCACATCATATTATAGACTTCGCGTTGCCGGGCAACGGAATGATCCGTAGAATCTGGCGGATAAAAACTATTGGTCCGCTCAATGAAAGCCCAGGTCTGCTCGTCGATCAGGACGGAGTAGTCAGTGGTCATTTTCCCTTCCAAACGGGATCGCGTTTTTCGGCGAATGCCTTGAACCCTTCCTGTCCGTCTTCTGAAGCATAAAGCGTATCCACTGTACGGAATTTCCGCTTTGTGATCCAGTTCATGGCTTCCTGAAAGCCCATGCTTTCCGCTTCTCTGGCGACTTCCTTGATCGCAGCGAAAACCAATGGAGGCCCGCTTTCAAGCATACGGGCAGTTTCCCAAACGCGCGCCATAAGATCTTCTTTTGGCAGCACTTCATTGACCAGTCCCCAACGATGCGCTTCGGCAACATCCATCCAGCGCCCCGTCAGAAGCAGGTCCATCGCAACGTGATAGGGAATGCGCTTGGGCAACTTGACTGTCGCTGCGTCAGCCAGCGTACCAGCGCGTATTTCCGGCAGCGCAAAACTCGAATGGTCTGACGCATAAATCAGATCGCATGAAAGTGCGAGTTCAAAGCCACCACCGACGGCCATGCCATTGACAGCTGCGATGACTGGTTTGTTGAGGTCCAGTAGTTCTTGTAGCCCGCCGAAGCCGCCAACACCGTAATCACCGTCCACAGCATCACCGCTTGCAGCTGCTTTTAAATCCCAGCCAGCGCAAAAGAACTTATCGCCCTCGGTTTGAACGATTGCCACGCGCAGTTCCGGATCATCGCGGAATTTTTTAAATGTTTCGCCCAGCAGCCTGCTGGTTGTCAGGTCAATGGCATTGGCCTTTGGCCGATCAAGCGTAACTTCGAGAATGCCTCCCTCGCGCCGCGTTCTGACAACATCATTCATGAAAGTTCTCCCTTTGTAACCAGTAGCGCATCGGCGATCCAGGCACCTTGTGCCACGCCACAGATCAGCAGCGGATTAATATCGAGTTCAATGATTTTCCCCGAATTTTTTACCGCAAATGTAGCGATCCCCATAATGGCGTCCAAAGCCGCATCCAGATCAGCCTTCGGTTTGCCGCGATAACCATCAAGCAACGGGAACATGCGCAGCGAACGCAGAGCCGTTTCTATATCGTTGCGGCTTGACGGCAGAAGCAGCGTTACCGTGTCTTGCAGCAATTCGACCAAGACGCCGCCTGTACCCAATGTCATGACAGGGCCAAATTGCGGGTCGTTTATGATACCGACGATGAGTTCTGCGACAGCCCCACTCACCATCCGCTCAACATAAAGACCGGAACCAAGGCCCATCAATTCATCGGCAGCCCCTTTGACCGTATTGGCATCCTGCAAGTTAAGTCGAACCGCGTTATGCTCCGATTTATGCGCTATGCCGAGCGCCTTGAGGGCGACCGGATAGGCCAGTTTATTGGCGGCGTTTACGGCTTCAGCAGATGTCGCACAAGGCTGGCCGTCAGGAACCGGCAGACCCGCGGCTTTCAGAATGGCTTTTGCTTCAGCTTCATCAGGTTTAGCTGCCGGACCTGTATTCTCACTTGGGATCGCCACCGATTCCGCTGGTAATGTTTTCCAAGATTTTCCTATGAATGCGGCAGCCTCAGCGGCGTCGAAGGCTTCGACGATTCCGCAAAGTGGCGCAATGCCTTTAGCCATGAGCCGCGCCATATATTCTTCCGGAATGTTTTCAGAGAGTGAGGCCACGATGGCACCTTTGGCTTTGTTGGTCCTCAATGCATTCTCAAAGCCGCGAACTGTCGACCACCAATCGATGTCCGAGCACCGGTCCTTGCGCGGAAAGTCAAGGACAAGGCAGCTCAACGAAAATCCGCCGGAGACCATCGCTGTAAATGTATCGGTCAATGCTGGTTCATTGTTCCAGATAAAGGTGTGGTAATCGAGTGGATTGGCAACAGCGACGAGAGGTCCGAGCGTCGCCTTGACCTTGGCGCGATGCTCTGATGTGAGAGGAGGGAAGTGAACCGCACGCCCTTCGGCACTATCCGCCATGACAGAAGCCTCACCGCCGGAACAACTCATGGAGCAGAGTGTGTTGCCCTCAAGTGGCCCATGTACGTGCAACAGTTTGAGCGTTTCAAGGAACGAGGCAATCGAATTGACGCGGGCAATGCCCAATCTCTTCAGAAAAGCATCGGAAGCAGCATCCGAGCCAGCCAGAGAGGCGGTATGGGAAACAGTTGCTGCGCGTGCCTGCTCTGAACGGCCAACCTTCATTGCAACAATCGGCTTGCCGAGTTCACGCGCGCGCTTTGCTAGCAATTCAAATTTGAGTGCTGATTGAAACGCTTCGATATGCAGGCCAAGCGCTGTGACACGCTCATCCTCAAGCAAGGCCATCGCCATATCGGGCAGGCCAGTCTGAGCCTGGTTGCCCGCCGTCATGACATGAGCGATCGGCAGCCCGCGGGTCTGCATTGTCATATTGATGGCTATATTGGACGATTGCGTGATGATCGCAACGCCTCGCTCATCTGGTTCCAGCCGCCTGCCGCCGTGCTGATCGGGCCAAAGCAGAGCGCCATCACAATAATTGATGAGTCCGTAGCAATTCGGCCCGATGATCGGCATTTCGCCAGCTGCTTCAACCAACTCGTCCTGCAACCTTGCGCCGTCAGCATCATCAGCGCCCGCTTCAAGAAAGCCTGACGCATAGCAAACGGCGACACCCGTGCCGACATTGCGTAGCTCACGGACAATATCGAGAGTGAGAAAGCGATTCACTCCGATGAATGCCGCGTCTGGCCCGGTCGGCAGGTCAGCGACGGAGCGATAAACCTTGAGTCCGCATATTTCGTCATGTTTGGGATGCACCGGCCATATCTCACCGGAAAAACCCATCTTTTGCGATTGCTTGATGACTTCAGCAGCTTGAAGCCCGCCGAAGACAGCAATGGTTTTGGGTCGAAGCAAACGATCCAATTTATGCGTCATCATGCACCGTGGGGACGAAGTAGCGCACGCGATATGATATGCCGCTGAATCTCGGACGTGCCTTCCCAGATGCGCTCGACACGGGCATCCCGCCAAATTCGCTCCAGCGGCAGATCATCCATCAGGCCCATTCCGCCATGAATCTGAATTGCTTCATCTGCAACAAAGGCCAGCATTTCAGTGGCTTTGAGCTTGGCCATAGCCATATCCTGATCTGTCACTGTGCCTTGGTCGAATTTCCAGCCGGCTTCAAAAGTGAGCAGATCTGCCGCTTTCAATTCGGTCGCCATATCAGCCAATTTGAATGATACGCCTTGAAACTTCCCGATTTGCTGGCCGAACTGCTGGCGTTGGGCAGCATATTCAATTGCGTGACCAAGCGCGCGTTCCGCTCGGCCCAAGCAGGTGGCCGCCACTTGCAAACGGGTGGCGCCGAGCCAGGTGTTGGCGACTTCAAAGCCTTTGTGTACTTCGCCAAGGATGGCTTCTTGCGGCAGGCGGCAATCATCGAATTCGATAATCGCGTTGCTATAGCCGCGATGTGAAACATTGCGGTAGCCTTCGCGGATGGTCATGCCGGGATGACCTTTGTCGACAAAAAATGCCGTGATCTTCTTTTTCTTGCCGCGCGGCGTATCTTCCTCGCCCGATGCCACAAAGAGAATGACGAAATCAGCTTCCATTGCGTGGCTTATGAAATGCTTGGTGCCATTCACCACCCAATCGCCATTATTCTGTACAGCAGATGCTTTCATGCCACGCAGATCGGAACCAGCGCCGGGTTCAGTCATTGCCAGACAGTCAGACTTCTCGCCGCGAATACAGGGATAAAGGTATTTTTCCTTCTGCGCGTCGGTTCCCGCGAGCAATATATTGGACGGGCGTCCGACACAGGTCCAGTGAAGCGCATAATTGGCGCGGCCAAGCTCTTTTTCATAGAGCAACCAAGTAACTGTATCGAGACCGGCACCGCCTACCGATTCCGGCATATTGGCTGCATAGAGTCCGGCTTCAATGGCTTTTTGCTTCAGCTCTTGCGCGAGTTCTTTCCGCAAGACGCCGGTCCGCTCGACTTCCATCTCATGCGGATAAAGCTCATTCTCGACGAAAGCCCGCGTCGTCTCAACAATAAGCCGTTGCTCTTCCGAAAGACCAAAATCCATCATTCTAGCCCTTCTTCTTTTTAGGCTTGCTTGTCACGGCCTTGGCTGCTGCTGTGGAGAGAGCGGGTTTTTGCGCCAGCTTGGAAAGGCGCTTTGTATAGTCCTTGTATAGCGCGCCAGCGCCCCAACCCTTGCCTTTGTTCTGCTTGGAAAGAGCATCCATGATCGCTACGAGATTGTCGTCGCGTATGCGTTCAAGCTCGCGAATGGAAAGGCCGTGAGCCTGTTCGTCGGATTGATTGGCAATCTTGTCAACCAGTTCTTCTGTCAGTTCCGGCACATCCATCAGCTTGGTCCAAGGCCATGACAGGCAGGGGCCAAACTGGGCCATGAAATAACGCATGCCAGCTTCACCGCCAGCGACGCGATAGACCTGAAACATGCCCATTTGCGCCCAGCGAATGCCGAAAGAGTAACGCATAATGTCGTCAAGTTCTTCAACGGTCGTGATGTCATCCTTAATCAGCCATAGAGCTTCGCGCCAGACGGCCTCAAGCAGACGGTCACCGACGAAAGCTTCAATCTCCTTGCGGATGACCACCGGTTTCATGCCGATAGAGGCATAAAGCGCACGCGCTTTCTCGATCACCTCCGGTGAGGTGAGTTTGCCGCCGACAATCTCTACCAGTGGTAAAAGGTAGACCGGATTGTAAGGGTGGCCAACAACCAGACGTTCTGGATGTTTCATCGATGTTTGCATGTCGGATGGGAGAATGCCGGATGTCGAAGATCCAATGACAACATCAACATCGGCATATTTGTCGATCTCGGCCAGCACCTTGTGTTTCAGGTCAAGCCGTTCAGGGACGCTTTCCTGAATGAAGTTTGCACCGGCTACGGCTTCTTGAATCGACTTGGCGAAAGTCAGTTTGCCTTCCTTGGGTAGTCCATCCGGCAGCATGGTTTTGTAAGCGCGCCGCGAATTCTTCATCACCTCGCTGACTTTGCGTTCCGCTTCCGGGTCAGGATCGAATATTGAGACATCAATCCCATTGAGAAGCAGGCGGGCGACCCAGCCTGCACCGATTACGCCACCACCGACAGCGGCTGCTTTGCGTATGCTTGCCATGTTCGTTTACCAGCCCTTTGTCAGCTTCATGCGTTCACGAACTTCCTGAGGGCCGAGAATGCGGGCTCCCATGCCTTCAGCAATTTTTACAGCGCGTTCTACCAATGGGCCGTTTGTCGCCAAGACGCCCTTGTCGAGCCAGATATTATCTTCGAGGCCAACGCGGATATTTCCACCTGCAAGCATCGCCATTGCCGTATAAGGCATTTGATTGCGACCAATAGAAAAAGCCGAGAAGGTCCAGTTGGAGGGCAGATTGTTGACGAGCGCCATGAATGTGCCGATATCGTCCGGCGCGCCCCACGGAATACCCATACACAGCTGAACCATGACAGGATCGTCGAGCAGACCCTGATCATAAAGCCATTTGGCGAGCAGGAGATGGCCGGTGTCGAAGATTTCAACTTCCGGGCGCACACCCAAGGCCTGAATTTGCGCCGCCATTGCTTTCAGCATGGCAGGCGTATTGGTCATCACATAGTCGCCTTCGCCAAAATTCATTGTGCCGCAATCAAGCGTGCAGATTTCCGGGCGAAGCGTGGCCACATGTTCCAGACGTTCGGTGGCGCCGGCCATATCCGTTCCATCGGCAGAAGGCGGCATAGGTTGCTCGACGCTCCCAAGCGTCAGATCGCCGCCCATTCCGGCAGTCAGGTTCAGCACCATATCGACGCCCGATGCTTTGATATGTTCGACGACTTCCGTGTAGAGGGTGATATCGCGCGAACCTTTGCCGGTCTTCGGGTCGCGTACGTGGATATGTGCAATCGCGGCACCTGCATTGGCCGCGGCAATACATTCATCAGCAATCTGACGCGGGGTAACCGGCACCTTGTCGGAACGGCCTGTCGTATCGCCGGCGCCGGTAACGGCACAAGTAATAAATACATCGCGGTTAGGGGTAAGTCCCATTTGTCTGCTCCCATTCTTGATTGACTTGATCATGACTCCATTGCCAATGGATGCTTTGCGATATACGAATTGAAATTGATGAATAACGAAGTATGCAATCTCTTTCTGCCAAGTGCTGAGTCATTGAACGTGACCGTTCTGGTCTTCAGTGGCGCTTCTCTTATGTGTGTAGCGTCCACCATTGATCCGATGCGAGCGGCAAACCGTGTTTCGGGAGTATCATTGTTCAAATGGCAAATCGTTTCCCTTGATGGCCAGCCAACAATGACCACCTGTGGCCTGCCAATCGCCGTTTCAGGTCCATTCAAAGCATCAGAAAAGGGCGATATGTTGCTGGTTGTCGGGGGCTTTGGCACTGCCGACATTGCCCGCACGACATTCACCGCCAATTTGCGGCGGGCCTTGCATAATTATCAGATGATCGGCGGTATCGAAGCTGGCTCCTGGCTGCTCGGGCGAGCCGGACTATTGTCCGGTCGCAGGGCGACAACGCATTGGGAGGATATGGAGGAATTCACCGCCGAGTTTCCTGACGCAGACATCAGGCCGGACCGCTATGTCATTGACGGCCCTGTGTTTACAAGTGGCGGGGCTTCTCCCACTTTCGATCTCATGCTGCACCTGATCCGGTCGCGCTATGGCATGTCGGTTGCGCTCGATGTGGCGAGTGTATTCATCTATGACGAAGCGCATGCCTCGAATGACGCGCAGCCTTTGGTTTCTCTCGGCAGGCTGGACAATGTGCATCCAAAGCTCGCTGTCGCTATCCGCTTGATGGAAAGTCATATTGAGCAGCCGCTAACGATTGGAGCCATCGCAAAACGGTGCGCACTCAGCGCTCGCAGTCTTGAGAAGATATTCGCTAAAGCTGTGGGAGAAGGGCCGGGGCGGTACTATCTCCGGCTGCGTTTAAAGATCGCGCGCAGACTGGTCACCGATACGAAGTCACCACTTGCCGACATTGCCGCACGAACAGGGTTTTCTTCAGCAGCAGCGTTCACACGTACATTCCGCAGTTTCGAAGGCAAGCCACCCAGCGCATTCCGGCCTATCCATTAGAAGTCGCTTTTGACAAAGCGATGAATTGCTCATCCATGCTTCAACCCACAAAATCAATTTCCAGAATGAGGAGCACTCGATGCCAACCAATCATCAAGCCGGAGAATTATACCGGTCAGCACCGATCTCTATGGAGAAGGAGTGGATCGACTATAATGGCCATTTGAACATGGCTTATTATAATGTCGTATTCGACCGTGGTGGCGATGAGTTTCTGGCCGAACTGGGCTTTGGGCCGAAATATGCCGCAGAGCGCAAGCTTACGATATACACGGCGGAGGTGCATATTTGCTACGTTCAGGAAATTCATCTCGACCATCTCGTCACGGTTACAAGCCAACTTATCGATTTCGATGGCAAGCGGCTTCATACCTATAATGAGATTGTTCATGTTGATGGATGGGTAGCGGCGACCGCGGAAGTCCTGTCATTGCATGTTGATATGAACGGCCCAAGGGTCGTGCCATTCCCCGACGATGTCATGCCGAAGCTTGCGTTTTACAAAGAAGCCCACTCAAAATTGCCAATGCCTGAACGTGTTGGTCGGGCAATCGGCATTAAGAAGAAATAGCGCCTGCAAATTGATTAACCAGCCAGTTCTCAAACTGTTTTATCCGTGTCTCGCCAACGCGCTCTTTGCGGCAGATCATATACCAGGCACCGGGTTGTGGTACCTTTAGCGAAAAGGGCGCGACGAGTCTGCCAGCCTTGATATCGTCTTCGACCAGAAAGTCGGGGGCAACAGCGACCCCCTGACCATCAAGCGCCGATTGGACGGCTGCAAGATAAGTATCGAATTTCAAAGTAACAGTTCTCGTCATGTCGGCAATGCCGGCAGCATCAAGCCACGTATCCCAATCCTCCGGAGCAGTATAAAGCGCCAGACGCGGCACCTTTCCTAACGCCTTGGCGTCGGTATCATATCCGGCAATGCGTTCGGCAACTGCCGGGCTGCATACTGGGCGCATCTGCGCTTTTACCAGTTGCTGGTAATGCAAGTTCATGCGCTCCGGACGGGTGGTGTGGATAATGCCAATGTCAGAGTTATCAATGTTCAACTCCCAGTCCAGCTGGCTTGTGCCAATACGGATCGCCAGATTTGGGTTGATCTTGCGAAAGTCAGTCAAGCGCGGAATGAGCCAGCGGATGGCAAAGGTTGCATAGGTCTCGATAGCAAGATCGTCCGTCGTGCCGATACGGTTTATCAGAGCCGTACCTCGTGCGATCTTTTCGAACGCGTCACGCATATAGGGATAATACAACGTTCCGGCATCTGTGAGTGAAACGCCGCGTGGCAATCGTTCAAACAGCTTTACGCCCAGTATTGTTTCCAGTTCAGCAATACGGTGGCTGATCGCTGATTGCGTCACACCGAGTTCATCTCCCGCAAGGCGAAAACTCAAAAGCCGTGCTGATGCTTCGAAGGCTCGAAGCGAACCGAGAGGCGGTATCCGTGGTTTGGACATCATGGCAGAAAACCCTCGAATCCGGACAGGTGAAAATAATTCATGTCTTTATGAGTAACCATCGCTTGAATGCTGCGCAATGCGGAATCATTCTAAATTGCGACGCGCACTTTGAGAAAACAAGCGTCCGGGAACAATGCTTTCGGAGAATAAAATGGGTGCAGAACAGGCATTTGCAGAAATCGCGCCGTCTCTGGAGAAGGTTGATCTACTCATTGCGGAACATAAGGCCGGTCACGGCCTGGTTCGCGCTTTCTACATGGACCCGGATATTTATGTGCGGGATATAGAGCGTGTTTTCCGGCGTCATTGGCACTGCATCGGGCACGCAAGCATCATCCCGAATGCCGGCGATTTTGAGCTATTCAAAATTGATACGGAGACGGTCATTGTTTCGCGTACTGAAGACGGCTCAATCCACGCGTTTCTCAATGTCTGTCGTCATAGAGGGGCGGAGGTTTGCACAAAGCCAAAAGGCAATGCGCGCTTTTTCGTGTGCCCCTATCATGCCTGGACTTATGCCAATGATGGCAGCCTGCGAGCGGCCAGACTCATGCCCAGGGATTTCGACCGCAACGCTCATGGATTGAAGAAATTGCATGTGCGTGTCTGCGAGGGTTTGATTTTCATTTGCTTTGCCGACGAACCTCTGGACTTTTCCATCATAGAGCAGTCACTGCGCACGACTTGCGGGCAATATGGCTGGGCGGATGCGAAAGTGGCACATCGGGAAACCTATCCAGTTGACGCCAACTGGAAGCTCGCCGTCGAGAATTATGTCGAGTGTTACCACTGTGGTCCGGCCCATCCGGAATATTCGCAGACCCATGCGCTGGAACAGCCAGCAGAAAAGATCGTGGAACTCAATGCGCGCATGGAGCAGCGAACCTGCGCGTTGGGAATCGACATCGCTACCGGAGACCACTGGCAGAGTTCAGCGCAGGGATATGAGGCGATCCATACCTTCCGCTATGCACTTTATGATGGCGTTTCGAGCGGCAGCGAGGACGGATCGCCTGTTGCCCCACTAATGGGTCGCTTCACGCAATTTGATGGTGGGGTAACATCCATCCACCTGGGCGGCACGAGCTTTCTGGTCTGCTACCCGGACCACGGCATGATCTACCGTTTCATTCCGAAAACAGTCGATACATGCGAAATGGAACTGATCTGGCTGGTACGCGGCGATGCCGAAGAGGGCAAGGATTACGATCTCGAAAAGCTTACCTGGTTGTGGAAGGTGACCACTGCCGAAGACAAGACAATTATCGAGCATACCGCTCGGGGCGTTCGTTCGCATTACTTTGTGCCGGGACCAATCGCACCAATGGAATATAACGAGTTGCGGTACATCCAATGGTACCTTGATGAAATCGCACGGGCCTGAAACAGCAGCATGACAATGCGGGAGACTATATATGTCTGATTTTCCAACATCGGCGCGCGTCGTCATCATAGGCGGCGGGGCGGTCGGTGTTTCGTCGCTTTATCACCTCGCAAAGGCAGGCTGGACCGATTGTGTGCTGCTTGAGAAAAACGAACTGACATCAGGCTCCACATGGCATGCGGCGGGTAACGTGCCGACCTTTTCGGCTTCGTGGTCCGTGATGAATATGCAGCGCTACTCAGCAGAACTTTATCGCAGGCTCGCTGCCGAAGTTGACTATCCGATGAATTATCACGTGACTGGCTCACTGCGCCTTGCTCATACCAGGGAACGCATGCGCGAGTTTCAACGTGTCAAGAGCATGGGCCGATATCAGGGCATGGATATTGATGTGCTGGGCGTTGACGAAATCAATGGCCGCTATCCTTTCATAGCGACGCACGAGCTTGCCGGTGCGCTTTATGATCCCAATGATGGTGACATTGATCCGGCGCAGCTTACGCAGGCGTTTGCAAAGGGAGCGCGTGATCTTGGCGCCAAGATTATTCGGTTTTGCCCCGTTACAGGCGCGCGGCGCGAAAATGACGAGTGGATCATCACCACGCCACAGGGCGAAATTCGCTGCGAATATGTGGTCAATGCAGCCGGTTATCGCGCGCAGGAAATTGGAAAATTGTTTGGGCGCGATGTCCCGATGATGGTGATGAGCCATCAGTATTTGCTGTTTGATGAAATTCCGGAAATTGCAGCATGGTCGAGGGAACACGGTCAAAAGCTACCGCTCTTGCGTGATGTCGATTCCTCTTACTATCTTCGACAAGAGAAGAACGGCATGAATCTCGGGCCTTATGAGCGCAATTGCCGTGCGCATTGGGCGACGCCGGATGATCCCATGCCGGATGATTTCTCATTTCAGCTCTTCCCCGATGATCTTGAAAGACTGGAGTGGTATCTTAATGATGCAATCGCGCGTGTGCCGATCCTTGGCACTGCCGGGCTTTCGAAAATCATCAATGGTCCAATTCCCTATGCTCCGGATGGAAATCCATTGATCGGGCCGATGCCCGGTGTTCCCAATGCTTTTGAGGCATGTGTGTTTACATTTGGCATTGCACAGGCCGGGGGAGCAGGCAAAGTGCTCGCAGAATGGGTAATGGAAGGCGCGACTGAGTGGGATATGTGGTCCTGCGATCCACGCCGCTTTACTGGCTTCACGGATAAGGATTACTGTATCGCCAAAGGCATGGAAATTTATGGCCACGAATATGCCATCCATTTTCCTCGGCATACGTGGCCAGCAGGACGCAATAAAAAGCTTTCGCCAATCCATGATCGTATCGCAGGATTGGGCGCGCAGTTCGGCGCATATAATGGTTGGGAGCGAGCCAACTGGTACGCACAGCCGAGCGATGACGTTTCTGAAGAGACAACACAGACTTTTACGCGGGAAGGGCCATGGCAACAACGTATCCGCGAAGAATGCCATACGGTTCGCGATGCAGTGGGCATTCTTGATCTGCCGGGATTTTCCCGTTTCAAAGTGAGCGGTGAGGGCGCACGCGCCTGGTTGACGGCATTGATCACAGGGATAGTGCCTAAGCCCGGACGTATCGGTCTTGGTTATTTCTCGGACGAAAAGGGTCGCGTCGTCACCGAAATGTCGATCATGGCGATCGAAGAGAATGTGTTCTTCTTAATTACAGCTGGTGTTGCTGAATGGCATGATCGCGACTGGCTGCTGAATCACCTGCCAAAAGATAGCGCCATTGCCATCAGCAATGTCACTGAAGAATTCTCCTGTCAGATCGTTACTGGCCCTAAGTCGCGCGAGCTGTTCAGTGAGCTTTGTGACGCGGACCTTGAGAAATCCTGGCTGTCGCATCAGACGATACAGATTGCCGGGCGCTATTGCCAATTGGTTCGCGTGTCTTTTGCCGGTGAACTCGGTTGGGAAATCCATACAAAAGTGGGTGACACAGCCGCAATTTTCGATGCGGTGTGGGAGGCTGGCCAGAAATACGGGATCAAGCCATTCGGCATGTTTGCGCTGGATTCCCTGCGGCTCGAAAAGGGATATCGCGCTTGGAAGGGCGATCTTTCAACCGACTATACGCCCCTACAAAGCGGTCTTGAGCGCTTCATCAAATGGGAAAAGCCGGACTTTCTCGGCAAGGCTGCGCTTGAACATGAAAAACAACAAGGCGTGAAGAAGCGCTTTGTTACTCTCACAGTGGAGGCCGGAGATTGTGACGCCCCCTATATGTCAACGCTGTGGCACAATGGTTCTATCGTTGGCGAGACGACATCTGGCGGCTGGGGCCATCGCGTGGATAAATCCATTGCCCTTGGCATGTTGAAAACTGAACTGACTAAACCTGGAACAGAAATCGAAGTGGAAATCTTCGGCGAGCGATACAAAGCGACGGTCCATCCGGACGAACCTCTCTGGGACCCCAAGAACGAAAGAATCCGCGCATGAGTTCTCTACCGGCCAAGGCCCGGGCCGTTATCATTGGCGGCGGTATCTCCGGTTGCTCCGTCGCCTACCATCTGGCAAAACTGGGATGGACGGATATTGTCCTCCTTGAACGCAAACAGCTGACGTCAGGCACGACATGGCACGCTGCCGGTTTGATCGGGCAGCTTCGTGCCTCGCAAAATATGACGCGTCTGGCGAAATACTCTGCAGACCTTTACGTCAAGCTTGAAGCTGAGACGGAAGTCGCAACGGGTATGCGGCAGGTCGGATCAATCACAGTTGCGCTGACCGAAGAACGCAAGCACGAAATATATCGGCAGGCTTCGCTGGCGCGAGCTTTTGATGTCGACGTTCGAGAGATATCTCCTAATGAAGTCAAAGAGATGTATCCGCATCTTAATATTGCGGATGTGGTTGGCGCAGTGCATCTGCCGCTGGATGGACAATGTGATCCGGGCAATATCGCAATGGCCTTGGCGAAAGGTGCACGTCAGCGCGGCGCGAAGATCGTCGAGAATGTGAAGGTCACTGAGGTTCTCAAAAAGAATGGCCGGGTTGCGGGTGTGTCTTGGGCCAAGGGCGAGGAACAGGGAACAATCGAGACGGATGTTGTGATCAATTGCGCTGGAATGTGGGCGCGTGATCTGGCTGCGAGTTCCGGCGTCACTGTGCCATTGCATGCTTGCGAGCATTTCTATCTGGTGTCCGAACCGATTGAGGGGCTAGGCAGGTTGCCTGTACTTCGCGTGCCAGACGAATGCGCCTATTACAAAGAAGATGCTGGCAAGATGATGCTTGGCGCGTTCGAACCTGTTGCCAAGCCATGGGGCATGAACGGCATTTCGGAAGATTTCTGCTTTGACCAATTGCCGGAAGATTTTGAACATTTTGAACCCATTCTCGAAATGGGCGTCAACCGCATGCCAATGCTCGGTACTGCCGGTATCCATACATTCTTCAACGGTCCGGAAAGCTTTACACCTGATGACCGCTATTATTTGGGTGAAGCGCCGGAGCTGGGCGGTTACTGGGTTGCGGCAGGATATAATTCTATCGGGATCGTATCATCAGGCGGTGCGGGGATGGCGCTCGCTCAATGGATACATGATGGCGAAGCGCCATTCGATCTCTGGGAAGTGGATATTCGCCGTGCCCAACCATTTCAAAAGAACAGGCGCTATCTGAAAGAGCGCGTTTCTGAAACACTTGGGCTGCTTTATGCGGATCATTTCCCTTACCGCCAAATGGCCACATCGCGCAATATACGTCGCTCTCCAATCCATGAGCACCTCAAGGCGAGAGGCGCGGTTTTTGGCGAAGTTGCAGGCTGGGAGCGGGCAAACTGGTTTGCCAGAGAAGGCCAGGAACGGGAGTATCGCTATTCATGGAAGCGGCAAAACTGGTTTGACAACCAGCGCGACGAACATTTGGCCGTGCGTGAAGGCGTCGGTCTGTTCGACATGACCTCCTTCGGTAAAATACGCATCGAAGGGCGCGATGCTCTTGCATTTCTGCAAAAGCTTTGTGCCAACCAGATCGATGTCGAAACTGGTCGCATCGTCTACACGCAAATGCTCAATAATCGCGGGGGAATTGAAAGCGACCTGACGATTACGCGGCTTTCCGAGACGGCATTCCTGGCTGTCGTGCCTGGAGCTACTTTGCAACGCGATCTGGCGTGGATGCGCCAACACCTCAAGGACGAGTTTGTTGTCATCATAGATATGACTGCCGCAGAATCGGTGCTCTGTCTCATGGGGCCAAAATCGCGCGAACTGATCCGAAAAATCAGTCCGAACGATTTTTCCAATGAAGCCAATCCATTCGGTACGGCGCGTGAAATTGAAATTGGCATGGGGCTGGCCCGTGCACATCGCGTAACCTACGTCGGGGAACTCGGTTGGGAGCTATATGTCTCGACCGATCAGACAGCGCAT
This sequence comes from Phyllobacterium sp. K27, assembly GCF_054796155.1. Lineage (NCBI taxonomy): Bacteria > Pseudomonadati > Pseudomonadota > Alphaproteobacteria > Hyphomicrobiales > Phyllobacteriaceae > Phyllobacterium > Phyllobacterium sp. K27. The sequence goes on from NZ_CM139240.1 coordinate 2,156,400, forward strand.
GTTTTCGAACAGATCGAAGAGGCAGGGCGGGAGCTTGGTTTGACCCTATGCGGACTGCATACACTTGATTCTTGCCGCATCGAGAAAGCGTTCAGGCATTTCGGCCATGACATCACTGATGAAGATCACGTTCTGGAAGCGGGACTGGGCTTTGCCGTAAAGGTCAATAAGGGGGATTTCATTGGCCGTGATGCGGTGTTGAGGAAAAAAGAGGCCGGGCTTGACCGCCGCCTTGTGCAGTTCCGCCTCAGCGATCCCGAACCACTGCTTTTTCACAATGAGGCGATTGTGCGTGACGGATCAATTGTTGGGACAATTACGTCCGGCAATTATGGTCATTCTTTGGGCGGCGCGATTGGGCTTGGCTATGTTCCCGCAAAGGGTGAGAGCGCCGCTCAAATATTGGCATCAAACTATGAAATTGAGATTGCCGGAATACGCGTAAAGGCCGAAGTCTCACTGAAACCGATGTATGATCCGAAGGCTGAGCGGGTGCGAATGTAAATTAACGAATTGGAGCAGTTTCGCGGCGGGGAAAGTTTAATCCGAGATTGCCGTGATTTGCCTGAAAAGCCAGCAAAACGGGCATATCTCAGCCCGTTGCGCTGCAGTTTGCCTTACTGGTTAAAGCTAATTTTACATGAATTCAGATGATTTTAACCAAAGGTATTCAGGAGCCGTTCATCTTTTTAAGTTAAGTTTTAGCTAATTGATCGCTATCCGGATTTATCGGGTATGCAGAACCAAGGCACAAGACCATGACCATGATTTTCCAGCTGCGCGATACGCTTCGTATCGTCCGTGAATTTGTTGTTCCGAGCTATCGTCCAGAGCGCCATTATATGCGTGGTCCGGGACCCGCTTGCGCTCAGCGCAGTCACGGATCTCGCATTCAGGCGTGATGATATATTCGCGCATCGAGCGGCGCTTCATCGCGGGCACGCAATCCATAGTCGCGTATAACGGACGCGATCCTCAGCCGGTAATCAGCAAAGATTCCGGCACGGCCATCACTTTGGGCCATTCGATGTTCTTCGGTGTTGCGCCAAGCCGCTACTGAATCTTCATCGCGCCAAAATGACAGCGAAAGATAGCGGTTCTCATCAGCCAGACTGCGAAACCGTTCCACGGAAATAAATCCATCCATCGTTTCGAGTATTGCCGCAGATTTGCGGCACGGTCAAAATAGTCCTTGTCGCAACCTTCTGCCGGTTCGACTTCAAAAATCACCGCGATCATTTGACCAGTTCTCCATTAATACCAGTTACAAGACGCAGGAATGTCCGATCCTCGCCACGAATAAAGCGCTTCTCTTTTGCGAATTCATAGTTCGCTCGTCCAACCGGATCGGCCATAAGTCTGGCGCGATATTGTTCGTATGCCGCAAGGCTTTCAATATTATATGCCGCATAGGCCAGCGTCGCCGAACCTTCATGTGGTGCATAGTATCCGATCAGATCAGCGCCGCACCGCGGAATCGCGTCGTTCCAATTGCGGGCATATTCTTCAAACGCGTCTTTCTGGAAGGGATCTATCTCATATTGGATGAAACAGGTGATAGGCATGTCGTTGCTCCTTTGTGACTGTCTCATTGTAAGCAAGCAGGATTGTCGATGCTTCGACCATGATCGAACTGTTGCAGTCTGTGCATCTGTCAGGAGACTTCAAAATGCGTCTTGATAGTTCGACCATTTCCGAAGCAACATGGGCTTGCTTTGCTCAATATTTTTGCAAGCAACAACACGGGAAAGCGCCATGCCCAACAATGCACGATTTGCAGAAATAGCCGCCCTTGCGGGTGATCCAGGGCGAGCGAGCATGCTTACCGGCCTTATGGACGGGCGCGCGCTCACAGCATCTGAACTTGCCCAACGAGCCGGTATCACGGCCCAGACTGCAAGCAGCCATTTGACGCGCATGACAGAGGCGGGCTTGCTACAGGTGGAGAAACAGGGGCGACACCGTTATCATCGCCTTGCTTCACCGGCAGTGGCGCAGATGATTGAAAGTATTATGCAGCTGGCTGTACCCACGGCAGTGAGCAAGCCGGTCAGAACTGGCCCGCGCGATGCAGCGTTGCGGGCAGGGCGCACCTGTTACGATCATCTGGCGGGACATCTTGGCGTGTCGATCGCAGATGCGTTGATTGATGCCGGACATCTTGATCTCGGTACTGACGCAGGCGAGGTGACATCAAGCGGTGTCAGGTTGTTTGAAAACGCGGGGATAAACGTTGAGAGGATTGCGGCGAAGAGCAGCCGTATTCTTTGTCGGCCATGCCTGGATTGGAGTGAGCGCAGGCCGCATCTGGCCGGCGCAATTGGTGCTGCACTATGTACCCACTGCTTCGATCACGGTTGGATCAAACGTATCGAAGGTACACGAGCTGTCTCGGTAACTCCCAACGGACAGAGACAGCTACGCGAGACTTTTGGAGTCAGCTTGCTTAGACATGTTTCGTGATACCGCCATCGACACGAATGTTCTGACCGGTAATATAACCCGCATCGTCTGAAAGCAGAAACGCTGCAGTTTTCGCAATTTCGTTCATTGTGCCGACCCGTTTCATGGGCACGCTGTCTTCGGTGCCCGGCTTGTGATCCAGACTGTCGATAAATCCGGGTAACAGCGCATTCATCCGGATATTATCGGCACCATAACGATCAGCGTAAAGCTTTGTATAGGCGCCGACAGCGGCACGGTAAGCGCAAGATACAGGAAATACCAAGCTTGGTTCAAATGCCGCAAATGTCGTGATGTTGACCCACGCACCTTTTCCCTGTTTGAGCATATAGGGCGTTACAAGACGCGCCATGCGAACAAGGCTTAGAACCATCAGATCATTGCCTGCAGCCCACTTTTCATCGGTAATGTCAATCAGATCGCCTTTTGGCGGATGGCCGGTGTGGTTGACGACCGCATCGACGCGGCCGTAGGCCGCGACGGTCTTGCTCACAAGCTGTTCGAGATCGCTTGCTTCGCCAGCTGAGCCCTTAATACCAATCCCGCCAAGCTCTGCCGCCAGTTCGACGGCGCTGCCTGATGGCGACATCAAGGCGAGCCTGTACCCGCGATCATGTAATTCGCGGGCTATGGCGGCGCCCATGCCGCGCCCACCGCCGGTTATGATTGCAACGGGGGCTTGTGTTTTATCGGTCATCGTATCTGCCTTGATTGTTGGACTGTGGGAAGGATGTTCGATCCGCGCCATTGAAGCAAATGAATTTCGGGCTGTCCTTTGCTCAAATATATTGAACGACTAATGTGTACAGGCCATAGGAAATCGGCAGCATTTTTTTGCCCAAATCCGTAGTATATTCGCTGCCACATTCAACGGGGACTGATTCCATGATTAAGAAATTTGCCATCGCCTGTCTTGCGGCGACGTTTTTGGCAGGCTGCACAACGACTGATCCCTATACGGGCGAGCAGAAAATGTCGAACACAGCGGGCGGCGCTTTGATAGGTACGGCAGCGGGCGCTCTTGCCGGTCTGGCAGTCGGTGGCAGTGGCCGGGCGCAGCGCAATGCCGTGTTGATCGGCGCGGGACTTGGTGCTCTTGGTGGTGGCGCTATTGGCAATTATATGGACCGACAGGAATCGGAATTGCGTGCGCAGCTGCAAGGCACCGGTGTATCGGTTACCCGTAACGGCGATCGCATCATCCTGAATATGCCATCCGCCATCACCTTCAATATTGATCGTGATCAGGTGAAGCCGGAATTTTTCTCAACACTGGCCTCCGTCGCTGTTGTCTTGCGCAAGTTTGACCGGACAATTGTCGACGTCGCAGGTCACACGGACTCAACCGGCAGCATGGAGCACAATCAGTTGCTATCAGAGCGGCGCGCGCTTTCCGTTGCCAATTATCTGACACAGCAGGGCATCGATAATCGCCGTTTCGACGTTCGCGGCTACGGTCCGACCCAGCCGGTCGCCAGCAATGCCAGCGAGTCCGGCCGGGCGCAAAACCGCCGCGTCGAGATTCAGATTTCTCCGCTTACCGAGTAGAGAGGGCCACCGCGATCTTCGCGGCAAGGCGAGCATTGTTTTCTACAAGAGCAATGTTTGCCACAAGGCTTTCACCCTTGGTTATCGTCAGTATTTCTGACAGCAAGAATGGTGTTACCGCTTTGCCGGTAATGCCATTTTTTGTGGCGCGGGACAGGGCTTCGCTGATGTAGCCCGCCATGATTTCAGCTGGAATCTCGCTTGTTTCCGGAATGGGATTTGCAATCAACATGCCGCCGACAACGCCAATGGCTTCACGCGCTCTTTGAAAATCGGCAATGCTTTCGGCGGCATCCAGACGCAGGGGCGCTTTGAGTGATGACTGCCGGGACCAGAATGCCGGCATTGTGTGCGAACCATAGACGACAACTGGCACGCCTTTTGTTTCAAGTACTTCAAGCGTTTTCTCAATATCCAGAATCGCCTTTGCTCCAGCCGATACGACGATAACGGGTGTGCGGCCAAGCTCTTCCAAATCCGCAGATATATCGAAGCTGGTTTCAGCCCCCTTATGGACGCCGCCAATACCACCGGTGGCAAAGACCTTGATCCCGGCTAGATTGGCGGCAAGCATTGTGGCTGCAACCGTTGTTCCGCCAGTGCGGCCTTCAGACAACGCAAATGCCAGATCCGCGCGGGAAAGCTTCATCGCTTCCTTTACTTGCGCAAGAGCTTCCCGCTGTTCAACCGAAAGACCTATTTTCAATCTGCCATCCATGATAGCGATTGTGGCGGGAATAGCGCCTTCTTCTGTGATGATGGCCTCTACATCTGCTGCCATGCGGCTATTGTCCGGATAGGGCATACCATGCGTAATAATCGTGCTTTCAAGGGCAACTACGGGCCTTCCTGCTGCGAGCGCATCTTGCACATCGCTCGAAATGTCTGTGTATGGGTTCAAGTTGATTGTCATCATCGTTTCCTTATGCGAGCGGTTTTGCGTCGGGGATGCGCGCAAGCGCTTGGTCGAATTCCTGTTGTGAAAATTTCGGGCTGGCTGAATGAACTTGCAGTGCCAGCAAAGATGCTGCCATTCCTTCCTGGCATGACTGCTGAAATGCTTCGCCGCGCATCAATGCAGCAATAGCGCCTCCAGCCATCGCATCACCGGCTCCAGTTACATCGGCAATGCCGGGAACATCGGGCGGTTGGATCGTAAAAGCCTCGCTGCTGTTAAAGGCGAGGGCAGCCTCTCCCCCATTGGTAATAATTGCACTGCGAAGACCTTGGGCACGTAAAACGGCGTGGATTTGAGAAAGGGAGGCATCTTGATTCAAATCTGAAAGAGCCAGGGCCTCGCGCCGATTCATGAAAAGACAGGCAAGCCTGGGAAAGACAGGGCGCAAACGAACAGCCTTTGCAGGGGAAATCGCCAAAGCAAATATTGGAAGATTGCCAGCCAGATCGGCAAGACGCTTCAACCCTTCCGACGGCAGGTTGGCGTCGCAAAATATCCCATTGGCCATTGAAATAGCATCGCGCACCTTGCGTCGGCGTAATTGCTTCGGAAGGGCGAGCTCGTAAAGCGCCATATCGGCGATTGCGGCAACCACGTCGCCGCTTTCATCAAGGATCGCTGTATAGCTTGGGGTCGGCCGATCCATGAACACGACGGAACTGTCCTTTATACCAGCCAATTCTATTGCCTGTGCCACCGCATCTCCGGCGGAGTCTGCTCCGCGCACCGAAAGAATCTCCGTTGAAACGCCGCGCTGCACCACCAGCCGCAGAGCGTTGAAAACACCGCCACCCGGTTCTTCACGCATAATTCCGGGATTTGACGCTCCGGGAACAAAAGGTCCTGTAGTTTGGCCCCGCCGGTCGAGATGAGCACCGCCGACAGCAAAAAGCAGCGGTTTGATAATTGTGGCCATGATTGAAAACTTGCCTGAACAAAACTGGAGGTTGCGACGTGGCCGCATTTGTCATCTCTAGACCGCGGAATCGCCCGACGCAATAACAGGAGCGATTCGACGGTCTGTTTTAACAAGAGGCTCGATGCCTCGTTAAAGAGAGCAAAACAATATGTGGACAGCATCGGCAGTCAGCTATGAGAACATTGTCAGATCAAATTTATTTTTCTCATGAATTTCAACTACATAACACTATTGCAAAATAAGAACAAAACAGATACAAATAAGTTCACAAACAGGAACATCCGGACTTCATGCATATCACAGGGGTAGTGTAACATGGCTCAAAATTCTTTGCGGTTGGTTGAGGGTAATTCGGTGGATAAAACTAAAGCGCTTGATGCGGCATTGTCGCAGATTGAAAGATCCTTTGGTAAGGGATCGATTATGCGGCTGGGACGTAACGAGCAGGTCGTTGAGATTGAAACAGTCCCGACGGGTTCATTGTCACTGGACATTGCGCTTGGCGTTGGTGGTCTCCCAAAGGGGCGTATCGTAGAAATTTATGGGCCGGAAAGCTCGGGTAAAACGACGCTCGCACTGCATACAATTGCAGAGGCGCAGAAGAAGGGCGGGATTTGCGCCTTTGTTGATGCAGAGCACGCTCTTGATCCGGTCTATGCCCGCAAGCTTGGCGTTGATCTGGAGAATTTGCTCATCTCCCAGCCGGACACGGGAGAGCAGGCACTTGAGATCACAGACACGTTGGTTCGTTCTGGTGCAATTGATGTGCTTGTCATCGACTCTGTTGCTGCCTTGACGCCGCGAGCCGAAATCGAGGGTGAGATGGGCGATAGTCTGCCAGGCCTGCAGGCTCGCTTGATGAGTCAGGCACTGCGCAAGCTGACAGCTTCGATTTCGCGTTCCAACTGCATGGTCATTTTCATCAATCAGATTCGCATGAAGATCGGTGTGATGTTTGGCTCGCCTGAGACAACGACAGGCGGCAATGCGCTTAAATTCTACGCTTCGGTTCGCCTTGATATCCGACGCATTGGTTCGCTGAAAGAGCGTGATGAAGTCGTTGGCAACCAGACACGTGTGAAAGTCGTCAAGAACAAGCTTGCTCCGCCCTTCAAGCAGGTTGAATTCGATATCATGTATGGTGAAGGTGTTTCGAAGACGGGTGAGCTTGTCGATCTTGGTGTAAAGGCTGGTCTGGTCGAGAAGTCCGGGTCATGGTTCTCCTATAATTCGCAGCGCCTCGGTCAAGGCCGCGACAATGCCAAGTTGTTCTTGAAGGAAAATCCTGATCTGGCCAATGAAATCGAACTTGCAATACGCCAGAATGCCGGACTGATTTCCGAGCAGATGCTGGATAAGGGTCCTAATGATTCCGAAGATGATGACACTTTGGATGCTGCCGAAGGTTAATCCGACAGGTTGAATTGTCCTGATGGACTGAAAACCCGCTCGCCATGGCCTGCGGGTTTTTTATTGTCGTTTGTCGCTTGAGAAGGGATTTTCTGGACAGCAGCAAAACGCATCGTTACAAGCGTTTCGTTCTATCCCTTCATTTTGGGAACATAATAAATCCGCATTGGATATACAGGATCAGAGGCTGAGAATTATGAGTGGCGTCAACGAGATACGGTCGACATTTCTGAACTATTTCAAGAAGAACGGCCACGAGATTGTTGCCTCGAGCCCACTTGTGCCTCGTAATGATCCGACACTGATGTTTACCAATGCTGGCATGGTCCAGTTCAAGAATGTTTTCACAGGCGTCGAGCAGCGTGCCTATAACCGTGCGACAACATCGCAAAAATGCGTGCGGGCAGGCGGCAAGCACAATGATCTGGACAATGTCGGCTATACTGCGCGCCACCATACATTTTTTGAAATGCTCGGTAATTTCTCCTTTGGCGATTACTTCAAAGAAGAGGCAATCTCCCTTGCCTGGAATTTGATCACCAAGGAGTTCGGCCTCGCCAAAGACAAGTTGCTTGTTACCGTCTACCACACCGATGATGCAGCAGCAGAGTACTGGAAAAAGATTGCGGGTCTTTCAGATGACCGGATAATTCGCATTGCCACCAGTGATAATTTCTGGGCTATGGGCGATACCGGCCCATGTGGTCCTTGTTCGGAAATTTTCTACGATCATGGCGAGGATATTTGGGGTGGTCCTCCTGGTAGTGCGGATGAGGACGGTGATCGCTTTATCGAGATCTGGAATCTCGTTTTCATGCAGTTCGAGCAGTTGACGAAAGAAGAGCGTATCGAGTTGCCGCGGCCATCAATCGATACTGGTATGGGGCTGGAACGCCTTGCTGCCGTGCTTCAGAACGAGCATGACAATTATGATATTGACCTCTTCCGGGCTCTGATCCGCGCGTCGGAAGATGCAATCGGCGTGAAAGCCGAGGGCAAGTTCCGCGCCAGCCATCGTGTTATTGCAGATCATTTGCGCTCTGCGAGCTTTCTCATTGCAGATGGCGTGCTGCCATCCAATGAAGGCCGCGGCTATGTACTTCGCCGCATTATGCGCCGCGCCATGCGCCATGCGCAATTGCTGGGCGCACGCGACCCGCTTATGTGGCGGCTGCTTCCGGCTTTGATTCGAGAAATGGGGCAGGCTTATCCGGAGCTTGTTCGTGCCGAATCATTGATTTCGGAAACGCTTAAACTGGAGGAAACACGCTTCCGCAAGACATTGGAGCGCGGCCTTGGACTTCTCGGAGATGCAACTGAATCTTTGGGTGAAGGCGATAGTCTCGATGGTGAAACTGCTTTCAAACTGTATGATACATTTGGTTTCCCGCTTGATCTGACGCAGGATGCCTTGCGTCAGCGCGGTATCCATGTGGATACGGATGGGTTTTCGGCCGCCATGGAGCGGCAGAAAGCGGAAGCGCGTGCTCATTGGTCAGGTTCGGGTGATGCTGCCACGGAAACTGTGTGGTTTTCCGTCCGCGATAAGGTGGGCTCGACAGAGTTTCTTGGTTATGAAACCGAGAAGGCTGAGGGCGTTGTCACGGCATTGGTTCAAAACGGCGCAACTGTGGAAAGCGCCGCTGAAGGTCAGGCTGTATCTATTGTCGTCAATCAAACACCATTTTATGGCGAGTCCGGCGGTCAGCAGGGCGATATGGGCGTAATCTCCGGTGAGGGATTTAGTATCGCCATCAGTGATACACAAAAGAAAAATGATGGCGTGTTCGTTCATATCGGCACGATTACCAAGGGTACGGTTAAAGTCGGCGCAGCGGTAGAGCTTGCGGTGGATGGCTCCCGCCGGACCCGCATTCGCTCCAATCATTCCGCAACGCATTTGCTGCATGAGGCTTTGCGCGAAACACTGGGCACCCATGTAGCGCAGAAGGGATCGCTCGTTGCACCTGACCGGCTGCGTTTCGACTTCTCGCATCCAAAGCCTATTTCTGACAAGGAACTTGCGGCTATAGAAGATCTTGCCAATGAAATCGTTCTTCAAAATGCACCCGTTTCTACGCGGCTGATGGCTGTTGATGATGCCATTGCCGAAGGCGCGATGGCATTGTTTGGCGAGAAATATGGCGATGAGGTGCGTGTCGTCTCGATGGGCACCGCGCTCCATGGCGAGAAGGCCGGAAAAAGCTATTCTACTGAGCTTTGCGGCGGTACGCATGTACGTGCGACCGGCGATATCGGTCTTATCCGCGTCGTTTCCGAAAGCGCGGTGGCTGCTGGTGTCCGCCGTATGGAGGCGTTGACGGGTGAGGCTGCGCGTCGTTATCTCGAAGAGCAGGACGAACGCGTCAAGGCGATTGCAGGCGCGCTTAAATCATCTCCCGCGGACGCATTATCTCGTGTGACGGCACTTATTGATGAGCGACGCAAGCTTGAGCGCGAACTCACCGAAGCGCGAAAACAGCTTGCTTTGGGTGGTTCTGCTTCTGGCGGTGCAATGTCAGAGACGATTAATGGTGTTGGTTTCCTCGGAAAAGTGGTTTCCGGTGTCAATCCGCGCGATCTGAAGCCTTTGGCAGACGACGCCAAGAAAACCGTTGGTTCCGGTGTGGTTGCTTTTATTGGCGTCTCCGACGATGGAAAGGCAAGTGCCGTTGTAGGTGTGACAGATGATCTGGTCAGAAAATTCAGCGCTGTCGAGCTTGTCCGTATCGCATCTGCAGCTCTGGGAGGAGCTGGTGGCGGTGGTCGCCCCGACATGGCGCAGGCTGGCGGTCCGGATGGATCAAAGGCCGAAGAGGCAGTATCGGCTGTACGCAAAGCTTTGGCGAATTGACTTAGTACTCCTACCAAGTGTGCCTTGAGTAGGAGTACACTTTCCAATTGATATTGGAAATATATTGGTAGTTAGACTTATTGTCTATTGCCTGATCCGAATTATCCAGTAACCTTTGGAATGTCCTTGAATTAATACCAATTGTTATGTTTTTTATTCTGTATTTTTATTAATTATATAGATTGTAGCTTCATCATTGATTGGCTGTATTAAATAATATATGTGAAATCAATATTGTTATCGTAAGTATTTCAATGGATATTGTGAAGAGAATACTTGGTTTATTATTGGTTTTGATTGCTTTAAGTTCCTGCCTAACACCCCCAAGTGTTGTGAATGATGTTCATATGAACGATAAAACGGCATATGGATCGGTTGCTACAGCGTACTATGCAGTATTTTCGTTTTTACAGGTGCAGCCATTCTATTCTACGAAGGTGGGCTACGGCTTTAAAACGGTTTATGCAGCTTTTGAAAGGGTCAACTTTGAGGAAGCATGGAGCTTTGGAAAGCAACTTGAGTTCACCAAAGGCAGCTTTGCGAGACAGCCATGTTTTCAAGCGCCATGTATGGTCTTTTCAAATGGCATTGTTACCTTGAGTGAAGCAGAGTTTCTGGCGGCTTCGTCTAATGGTTTTGCGTTTGAACTGGTTGGCAAGTCAGGTAAAGTAGTTGGAAAAGTAGGCCCACAAGCCTTTCGTTATGCACTGAAACTCAAGAGCAAACTTGGACCACATGCTAGTCCGTCTGTAAATCGTTCAGCGGAAACGGTCGTTATCGGGGAGGGCGACAAATCTGGCGTTGATTTATAAATGAGCTTTAAAACAATGGACACGCCCGCCAGCCAGATTTGTCTAATCTAAAATTACGCTCATTAGACAACCAATTGGCTCTTGATGAGCTTTCCGAGGCGGGCCATGCCTGTCTCGATAGCTTGGGCATCTGGCAGAGAATAATTCAGCCGGATGGTGTTCTTGCTGCTGCCATCAGCATGGAATGCAGATCCGGGTACGAACGCGACCTGTATCTCTTTTATCGACTTGGCCAGAAGCTCAGCGCCATCGATGTGTTCAGGCAGGGTCATCCAGACGAACATCCCGCCTTCCGGTTTTGTCCAGCTAACGCCGTCAGGCATATGGCGTTGCAGGGCCCCCAACATGTGATCCCGTCGCTGTCTGTAGCTGTCACGGGCTTTGTCGACCTGTTGGTCAAAATGCCGTTCTGCCACATGATGAATCACCATCTGGTTGATTGTCGGGCTATGAAGGTCTGCGGCTTGTTTTATCAGGACGAGCTTGGAGATGATGGGTTTTGCCGCACAAACCCAGCCCACACGCAGGCCGGGCGTTAAGGTTTTTGAAAAGCTGCCCGAGTAAATGACACGTGTTTTATTAATGTTTCCCTGACGTTCAATATCGAGAGCAAGCATTGACGGGGCATTCTCCCCGTCGAACCGCAGTGATCGATAAGCAGCGTCTTCAATGAGCGGAATGTCGAGCTCATGAGCCAGTTCAATAAGCTTCACCCGCTCGCTACGCGCGATTGTTTCACCGGTCGGATTGGAAAAATCGGCTGTGAGATAAGCAAGTTTTACCTGACCGCCAACTTTCTCCGCACTTTTCTTGTAAGCGGCTGGCGTTGTAGTGCCGCCCTCTGGTGTCAGCCGATCATAGTGCGGTTCATATGCGTTGAACGCTTGAAGCGCTCCCAGATAGGTGGGCCAGGTGGTAAGTATCGTGTCGCCTGGCGAAATAAACAGCTTGCCTAGATAGTCGAGCGCCTGCTGTGAGCCTGTGGTGATGATAATATTTTCTATCGTGCATTCGACACCGAGTGATGCCATGTGATCAACAAGCCATTCACGCAGTGGCCTATAGCCTTCGCTGACAGAATATTGAAGCGCTGCACCGGCGTTTTCACTCAGGATCGCATTGTAAGCTTCCTGTATCGCATCTTTTGGAAACAGTGCTGGATCAGGTATGCCGCCTGCAAAAGAGATAATGCCAGGCTGATCAAGGAGTTTGAGCAATTCGCGGACTTCGGAAGCACGCATATTATCCATGCGCGTTGAATACCTGTCGTTGCGACCGCCCATTTCGTCCTCCACATTCTGCGGGCACTCGACTGCAAAACCGACAATATGTCAACAATGCTGTCGTATATTTATTCGGTTTTGATGAGGAAGGCGGCTCATTAGACAAAAAGCCTCCACCAATTATTGGCGGAGGCTTCCATGTGATTAACTGGCGCTATCAGGCAGCCATTGCTTTTGTGAGGTTTTCGCTGATCTTGTCGAGGAAACCTGTTGTTGACAGCCAAGGCTGATCTGGACCGATCAAAAGCGCCAAATCCTTGGTCATGAATCCTGATTCAACGGTGTCCACGCAGACCTTTTCAAGCGTATTGGCAAATCGATCAAGCTCCGCGTTGTTGTCAAGCTTGGCGCGATGTGCAAGGCCACGTGTCCAAGCAAAAATCGACGCAATGGAGTTTGTCGACGTTTCCTGGCCCTTCTGGTGCTGGCGATAGTGGCGTGTCACTGTGCCGTGAGCAGCTTCTGCTTCGACCGTTTGACCATCTGGAGTCATCAAAACGGAAGTCATCAGACCGAGCGAACCAAAGCCCTGCGCTACGATGTCAGACTGAACGTCGCCATCATAGTTCTTGCACGCCCATACATATCCGCCCGACCATTTCAGAGCCGAAGCAACCATGTCATCAATCAAGCGATGCTCATAGCTGATCTTCTTTTCAGCAAATTTGTCCTTGAACTCTGTATCGAAGATTTCCTGGAAAATGTCTTTGAAGCGGCCATCATAGGCTTTGAGAATCGTATTCTTGGTCGATAGATAGCAAGGGACGCCGCGATTATACGCGTAGTTCAAAGATGCGCGGGCAAAGTCGCGAATGGAGTCGTCAAGATTGTACATGGCCATTGCAACGCCAGCACTTGGCGCGTCATAGACATCATGCTCAATAGTCTGGCCATCTTCGCCAACAAATTTGATCGATAGCTTGCCCTTGCCGGGGAATTTGAAATCTGTCGCGCGGTACTGATCGCCGAATGCGTGACGGCCAACAATGATAGGCTGCGTCCAGCCTGGAACCAGGCGAGGAACGTTCTTGGCAATGATAGGCTCGCGGAAAATGACGCCGCCGAGAATATTGCGGATGGTGCCGTTGGGCGACTTCCACATCTTCTTCAGGCCAAATTCTTCAACGCGCTGCTCGTCGGGAGTAATGGTAGCGCACTTTACGCCAACACCATATTGCTTGATAGCGTTTGCAGCGTCGATCGTTACCTGATCGTCAGTCGCATCGCGGTGTTCCATACCCAGATCATAATATTTCAAATCGATATCAAGGTAAGGATGGATCAGTTTTTCCTTGATATATTGCCAGATGATGCGGGTCATCTCATCGCCGTCGAGCTCGACAACCGGATTTGCAACCTTGATCTTTGCCATGAATATTGGGCCTCTTTTATGCCGGATTTGGGATGCCAGCTTTGGTTTGATTGAGGGTTCGCGCCCCTATAGCATTGGAAAACAGATACGCAAAGATGCTCGCACATGGTTTCGCGCAAACAGTTTGACTGCATTAACGCGCTACGCTTCCTTTTTGAGGCGTGAAGGGCGCAACAACAATTTTAATGACGCAAAATGCTTGTCCGGTAATCAAAATAAGATTTTTGGGGTTTTGCGCGAAAAAACCGCGGGCTATGACGGCGCAATCAAAGCAAGGATTGAAAATGGCCGGAACTGACAGACAGCGCACCCTCATTGCGGAAGGCCCGGCAATTATTCTGGTGGAACCGCAATTGCCGGAAAATATCGGCATGGTGGCGCGTGCCATGGCAAATTTTGGTCTGGCGGAGTTGAGATTGGTCAAGCCGCGCGAGACTTTTCCAAACGAAAAGGCGCGCTCAGCTGCAAGCCGTGCCGACCATATTATTGATAATACGAAGGTTTTTGATGATTTGCCTTCGGCTATCAAGGATTTGCATTTTGTTTATGCGACCACGGCCCGCGAACGTGACGCTTTCAAACAGGTGCGCGGTCCTGTTGAAGCGGGACAGATATTACGGCAGCGCTTCAACAATAATGAAAAAACCGGAATTCTGTTTGGACGCGAACGTTTCGGCCTTAACAATGACGAAATCAGCCTCGCTGATGAGCTTGTGACATTTCCCGTCAATCCGGCTTTTTCTTCGTTGAACATCGCGCAGGCAGTGCTCCTCATGTCCTATGAGTGGATGAAGTCCGGTCTCGCAAAAGAAACCGATACCGCTTTTCGTGGTCCGGAGCTGGAGCCTGCTCCCAAAGAGCAGTTACAGGGGTTTTTCAACCATCTTGAAGATGCACTTCAAGCTCGTGGCTATTTCCGTCCGATGGCGCGTAAAGAAATCATGGTCAATAATCTGCGCGGAGTGCTAACAAGGGCGGGTTTTTCTGAATCCGAGTTACGACTGTTGCGCGGCGTTGTTGTTTCCCTCGATTATTTTAGTCCAAAGACTCCGCGTGGTTCGGGGGCACCCGAAGGACGCAAGCGCGAAAAGCCTGTGCCATCAGACAATGAACCTCAACCCTCGGACAAGGATTCATCAAGCGATGAATAATGTGACAGGCGACAGGCCCATTATTGCTTTTGACAGCGGTATTGGCGGCCTTACGGTCTTGCGCGAGGCCAGGGTGCTCATTCCGGATCGCCGCTTTGTTTATATCGCTGATGATGCCGGTTTTCCTTACGGCGATTGGGAAGAGGAGGCGCTGAAGCAGCGCATAATTGGTTTGTTCGATGGTTTCATCAAAACCTATGACCCTGAAATAGTTATCATTCCCTGCAACACGGCATCGACACTCGTGCTTGACGACTTGCGCAAGGCATTTCCGGCAGTGCCGTTTGTGGGCACCGTTCCCGCGATAAAACCAGCGGCTGAACGGACGTCTTCAGGTCTGATTAGCGTACTGGCCACGCCGGGGACGGTAAAACGTGCCTATACGCGCGATCTCATTCAGTCTTTTGCCACAAAATGCCATGTACGGCTTGTAGGAAGTCAAACGCTCGCCCGTATGGCCGAAATGCACATGCGTGGCGATAAGCTTGATGATGCAGCACTGCTGGATGAAATTATGCCGTGCTTCTACGAAAAGGATGGCAAGCGCACGGATATCGTGGTGCTGGCCTGTACCCACTATCCGCTATTGGTCAATGTATTCCGACGCCTTGCTCCTTGGCCTGTGGATTGGCTTGATCCAGCCGAGGCTATTGCCAGGCGCGCTTTGTCGTTGCTTACGCCCAATGTTGATGGCGTAGAGCCGGAGCATGGCGACGATATCGCCGTGTTCACCTCTGGCAAAGCGGATTTTCCAACGCGGCGCTTGTTGCAAGGCTTTGGATTGAATACGATTTAGGCGCCAAGCTCTTTACGGATGACTGGCGCAACCTTTGTGCCATAAAGCTCAATTGCTTTTAGCGTGTTCTCATGCGGCAAACTTCCAAGATCGATCTGCAACATGAAGCGATCATGCTTAAAATAGGTATGTTGCAGCATAATCTTGTCGATAATTTCCTGCGGAGAGCCGACCAAGAGGGCACCCCGAGAGGTTCGTCCGGCTTCGTAGTGTGCCCGATTGCTTGGTGGCCAGCCACGTTCGCGGCCGATTTTATTCATGACGACTTCGTAAGACGGCCAGTATCCGTCAGAAGCTTCTTGTGAAGTATCAGTGATATAGCCGTGTGAATTAATGCTGACTTTGAGTGTCTCCGGGGAATGCCCGGCTTTGGCTCCGGCCTCCCGATAAAGTTCAACCAAGGGAGCAAAGCGATGCGGTTCTCCACCGATAATCGCGACGGCAAGTGGCAGTCCCAGCGTGCCGGCTCTGATAACGGATTCCGGCGTTCCACCGACGGCAATCCATACGGGCAGAGGATTTTGGACTGGTCGGGGATATACAGCGAGATTCTCCAATGGTGCCCGCAATTTACCGTGCCACGTCACATGAGTGCTCTCGCGCAATTTTAGCAAAAGATCGAGCTTTTCCGTGAAAAGCTGATCATAATCACGAAGATCGTAACCAAATAGCGGGAAAGACTCGATGAAAGAGCCACGTCCAGCCATGATTTCAGCACGGCCTGATGAGATCAGATCAAGCGTGGCGTATTCCTGAAACACCCGCACTGGATCTTCTGAACTGAGAACTGTAACGGCGCTGGTGAGGCGAATGTTCTTCGTACGCGCAGCGCCGGCTGCAAGCGCGACGGCGGGCGTGGAGATCACGAAGTCCGGGCGATGGTGCTCTCCGATGCCAAATACATCCAGCCCCACCTGATCCGCCAGTTCCATCTCTTCAAGAAGATTCTGCATTCGTTGATGAGCATCAATTGCAACGCCCGTTGTAGGGTCGGGGCTCATGCCTGCAAATGTATAAATGCCAAGTTCCATGATTGTGCTCTTCGTTTTTCGAACTGTGCGTTAGGTAGGCTCGGCAATCCGTATTGTGAAGAACGCACATCTCAGTGTCCGAGGCACCAAAAGGATACCGCTCACGCACACGGCTAGACACCACTAATCGCTACACGCAATTTACCCGTCTCGATTGCATTTCTTCCGCAATTTTCGAGGGTTTTGCAGGTGTATTTTGCATAAATGGAAGCATCAGCAGAAAAGTCACTTCAAATTGCAGGTGCAGCGTGAATTTTGACTGGAATGCCGTTCAAACATGCCACCGTGACAAGTTTCACGATGACTCATCAGCGATCTTTTGCCAGATAAGAGAAAAAGATCATGCCGATGGTGCCCGGGAAACCATTTCAATCGCGTGCACTCTGCTGGTGTGATGCACAAGCAAAAGGATTGCGATCCATATGAGCTGGTCGGTAATATTTGCATTCATGATCACCGCAACGCTTTTGGTCACCTCACCGGGACCCAACGGCATGTTGATCGCCAAGACAGTGCCGACTTCCGGTCGTGCTGCCGGGTTCGCCAATATTGCGGGGTTCTTTACGGCATTTTACATACATGGCGCCCTGTCAATTCTGGGTATTTCCATCATCGTCATGAAATCTGCGACGGCCTTTATGATCGTCAAATATATTGGTGTGGCCTATTTGTGCTGGATCGGAATCAAAGCCCTCATGGCTGCCTTCAAAGGTGTCGAAACTGCACCTAAGATCGCGCCTGCAAAGCGTCAACGCACGCTTATGAAAGCCTTCCTGGAAGGGCTGCTGACGAATGGTCTGAACCCCAAAGTATCGATGTTCTATCTTGCAGTTTTCCCGCAATTCATACCGCTAAATGCTCATCCCGTTGCATCGGCACTTCTGCTCGTCTTTCTGCATTCGATGATTAATATTGTATGGTTTGGTTCAATTGTATTTCTGTTTTCAAAGCTGACAGCCTTCACACGGCAAGGAAATTTCCAGCGGTGGCTCAAAGGAGTGACAGGCGTTGTTTTCATCGGTTTTGGGCTAAAGCTGGCGACCTACCGCCCAGCAATCTAAGACTGCTCTGTGCAATTTCTCGCACAAAGCAGTTTGAACTTTGTCTTAGTTCAGCCTTGTCAGCACTTCATCGAATTGCTCGAGCGCCCAATTGACCTGATCCCGTGTGATGACCAAGGGCGGTGCAATGCGGATTGTGTCGCCATGGGTATCCTTGGCGAGAATGCCACGCTCTTTCAGTTCATAGCAAAAACGGTTCGCGCCACCGGCTTCAGGATGCAGTTCAACAGCCAGCATTAGCCCGCGGCCACGTACTTCGCGCACGATATTGCTGCGAATGCCTTTTAACTGTTCAAGGAAATATTGACCCTGAATGCGGGAGTTCTCGATCATGCCTTCTTCCGTGAGAACGCGCAGCGCGGCTCTGGCAATGGCGCAGGCAAGCGGGTTTCCGCCAAAGGTGCTGCCATGCTGACCGGGCTTCAGGACGCCGAGGACATCAGTATTGGAAAGAACAGCAGAAACCGGATAGAAACCACCGGAAAGCGCCTTGCCGATCAAGGTCACGTCGGCCTCAATGCCTTCATGTTCCTCGGCCAGCAGAGCGCCGGTACGACCAAGACCTGTCTGGATTTCATCAAGGATCAACGTGATATTATTACTGGTGCAAAGCTCGCGCACCTTAGTGAAATAGCCTTTAGGCGGGATAATAACGCCAGCTTCGCCCTGGATGGGTTCGACAAGGAAAGCCACGGTATTGGGAGTCAAAGCAGCGCTGAAGGCATCAATATCGCCAAATGGAACCACTTTGAAGCCTGGAGCGAATGGCCCGAAATTCTCGCGTGCCGAAGGGTCGGTACTGAAGCCGACAATTCCCATCGTCCGGCCATGAAAATTGTCTGAACAGACGATGATTTCCGCACTGTTTTCAGGAACGCCTTTTACCTCATAGCCCCATTTGCGCACGGCTTTGATTGCTGTTTCGACAGCTTCCGCGCCGCTGTTCATGGGCAGGATTTTATGGGAGCCGGTCAATGCAGCCAGTTCTTCATAAAACAAAGCAAGTTGATCATTGCGGAATGCGCGGGAAGTCAATGTCAGCTTGCTGGCCTGCTCGGTCATCGCCTTCAGAATTTTCGGATGGCAATGCCCTTGATTGACTGCGGAATAGGCGGAAAGGCAATCGAGATAGCGATTGCCGTCAATATCCCAGACATACACGCCTTCACCGCGCTCCAGCACCACATCGAGGGGTTTATAGTTGTGGGCCCCAAGGCGGGATTCGGTGGAAATGAGATCGGCGGCTGTGTGCAGCAAAATATCCTCCTATTGCGGTATTCAAACGTTGATGGTTATGCCCTGATCAACGCGATTTGGTTTTCCGAAAACAGAGCGGCCAAAAAGACTGGCCACAAGATCGACGAGCAACAAAGCACTCTTGCCCCGCTCGTCCAGAAAGGGGTTCAGCTCAACAACATCAAGCGAACAGACAACCCCGGAATCATGGAGCATTTCCATAACCAGATGCGCTTCACGATAGGTCGCACCGCCGGGAACTGTGGTGCCGACTCCGGGTGCAATTGAGGGGTCAATGAAATCGACATCGAAGCTGACATGAAGAACGCCATTGGCTTTTTGCACGCGTTCGAGAATGCGGCGCAAAAGCGGGGCAACTCCAAATTCATCGATCTGGCGCATATCGATGACGTCAATGCCCCGTTCGCGCAGAAGCACGCGCTCGGTGCTATCAATTGAGCGGATACCAAAGAGGTGAAGATTTTCGGGTTTGACGAAGCCATGAGGCTCATCATTGAAAACACCTTCCAGGCCGGGCTCGCGACACAAAAGTGCCAAGGGCATGCCATGCATGTTTCCGGAAGGAGATGTGGCTGGTGTATTGAAATCAGAATGCGCATCAAGCCAGAGCACAAAAAGCTCGCGGTTCTGCTCTTCGCAATAGCGTGCAATGCCGCCGATTGAACCCATGGAAAGACTGTGATCACCACCAAGGATGATCGGAAAAGAACCGGATTTCATCGCGTCATAGGTTTCGACCGCCAGCATACGCGACCACGCGGCAATTTCTTCAATATAATGGGCGAGACCGTTAACCGGGGGAACAATAGGCAATGTCTCTGGCAGACGCAGATCGCCCCGATCTTTTGCGACATGGCCAAGCTCTTCGAGCGTACGCACAAGTCCTGCTGTGCGAAGTGCCGCCGGCCCCATCAGCGCGCCGGGTTGACCTGCGCCTTCTTCGATTGGCGCGCCGATAATGGTCAGGTTCTGTTTTTGAGTGTCTTCAAATTTGCCATGCATATTCATCAATGTCGCCGTTTAAGAAATTTGAACTGCTTGATGGTTGCATTTTTTGGTGGTGACAAAAAGCCAGCATCTTGATAGAAATGCGCAATATAATGTGCAGTTTGTTCAATGCTTTTGATCGGTTTGAGAAGATATGGACGATGTTGATCGCAGGCTCTTGTCACTAATGAGAGATGATTGCCGCCTGCCGGTTTCGTCGATGGCGACGATCCTGGGCATATCGCGCGCCACTGTCCGCACGCGCATCGACAAGATGACCAATGATGGCACTATTCAGGGCTTCACTATCACCTTGAAAGCTGGTGCTGGTGTATATGGCGTGCGCGCCATCGCCATGATCGAAGTAGCCGGGCAGGGCGGCGAAAAGGTTATTCGCCGCCTTCAAGGTTTCCCGGAAATACGCGCCATGCATACAACCAATGGGCGTTGGGATATTGTTGCAGAGATTGAGGTGGAGACTCTTGAAGCCTTTGACAAAACGCTGCGTGATATTCGTCACATTGACGGAATCACTTCAACGGAGACAAGTATTCTTCTTTCGACGCGTAAGAGTTGACGGATTGTCATAACTACAGATGACTTGTGCGTGGTTCGACAAGCTCACCATGAGGCAGGTTGGTAAGCTGTATTATAAACTCCGCCATTGTATGGAATTAGATTTTGCAATCATTCACATTCCTCATGGTGAGCTTGTCGAACCACGCATAATATCATTGCAGCAACAGGCATTTGCAGCGCACAGGAGAGCCATTTGCATATTTGTGAAATTCTATGGCTGGAGCCTGTCGATGCTGCCGAACGCCTGCGTGCGCTTGGATGTTTGAGCTTTCTCGACAGCGCCATGCGTCACGACACGCTTGGGCGGTATTCCTATGTGACAGCTGATCCCTTTGGTCGGCTTGTTGCCGATAATGGCAGTGTAAAATGGAATGATGAGCCGGTGAACAGGACTGTTCCGGACGCTATTTCACACTATCTGGAATTATACCGTACCGAAGAACAACCCGGATTGCCGCCGTTTCAGGGCGGCGCAATAGGCTATTTCTCCTATGAATTCGGGCGCTTGCTTGAACAATTGCCAGAGCCTGAAATGCCAGAACAGGGGGTAATGCCGGATGCGGCATGGAATTTTTATGATGTCGTGCTGGCGTTTGACCATATGGAGCAAAAGGTCTGGCTGATTTCAACCGGATTTCCGGAACTGGAAGAAACTGGACGCGCCAAACGCAGCGAAGAACGTGCAGGATTGTTTTTAAACTGGCTCACCGCATCAAAAATCGAAGCAGCGGAGCAGGCGGCAGCAATCCCACGGGCGGCTTGGAACTCCAATTTTGACCGCGAACACTATATGCAGGCGGTCGGCCAGGTTGTGGAGTATATTCTGGACGGCGATATCTTTCAGGCGAATATAGCGCAGTGTTTCAGCGCGAAACTCCCTGAGAACTACGAACCGTGGCAATTTTACAAGCAATTGCGTCGCAGAAATGCAGCTACATTTGCGGCGTTTCTTGATCATGGTGAAATCATCATCGCATCTAGTTCGCCAGAGCGGTTTCTGTCTGTAAAAGGGAAACATGTCGAGACAAGACCGATCAAAGGCACAATGCCCCGTTCTTCCGATCCGCTGGAGGATAAACGGTTTGCCGACATGTTGCTTGGTTCTGAAAAGGATCGTGCCGAGAACCTGATGATTGTTGACCTGATGCGCAATGATCTGTCGCGTGTCTGCCGTCCGCATTCAGTGTTGACGCCGGTGCTTTGCGGTCTGGAGACCTACGCCAGCGTTCATCATCTGGTGTCGGTAGTGACCGGCGAACTGGCCAAAGACAAATCCTTGGTGGATCTGTTTGCCGCATCATTCCCCGGAGGGTCGATAACCGGGGCTCCAAAGCTGCGGGCGATGGAGATCATTACCGAGATCGAGCAGCAGGCGCGGGGCATTTATTGCGGAGCGATGGGTTATATGGGGTTTAACGGCAATTGCGACAGCAATATCGGGATTAGAACTGTGCTGTTTCAGGGTGGAAAAGCTGTTTTTCAGGCTGGCGGCGGGATAACAGCTTTGTCCGATCCGGCTGCCGAATATCAGGAAACCCTTGATAAAGCAGCGCGCATCTTCAGCGTTTTCGAAGACGACGCGCCATGATTCTGATCGTCGATAATTACGACTCATTTGTCTTTACTGTTGCGCGCTATTTCACTGAACTTGGCGCGATCACGAAAGTCGTTCGCAACGATATCATATCGGTCGAAGCGGTGAGGCAATTGGCTCCAGAAGCCATTATTCTATCGCCAGGTCCTTGCGGACCGCACGAGGCCGGGCAATCCATGGCAATTGTCGAGCAGTTGAGCGGCGAAATTCCCATTCTCGGCATATGCCTTGGCCACCAATGTATTGGCGAAGTGTTCGGGGCGCGGGTTGTGCGGGCGCGCGAGCCCATGCACGGTCGTTCATCAGCGATCCATCATGATGGTACGGGCGTTTTCAAAGGCCTGCCGAGTCCCTTCAAAGCAGGGCGTTACCATTCGTTGATCGTAGAGGATGAAAGGCAGGAGGGACCACTATTGATTAATGCGCGATCAGCTTCGGGCGAAATCATGGGGCTGGCCCATGCAACTCAGCCAACGCACGGCGTTCAGTTCCATCCCGAATCCGTTTTAACGGAGTACGGCCATGCCATGCTTGGGAATTTCCTGCGGCTTGCACGACAATTCAATCGTGAACAAATAAAGGTATAAATCGGCGGGCGCCGCAATTTTCTCCTCTTTGTTCGATATTCCTGTTGGCCGTTTCGCCTATCCTCGCTACACACACAATATGACATTCACCGATTATGGGTGGTCTTATTACAGTCGCCTTTTCTAAGGCAAATCAGCAGGAGACAAATCATGCTTCGCAAGACCGATTTCTATATTGATGGAAAATGGATAGCTCCGATTGTCGCCAAAGAGCTTGAAGTAATCAACCCGGCCGACGAGCAGGCATTTGCGACGATCTCGCTGGGTTCTGCCGCTGATGTGGACAAGGCCGTTACCGCAGCCCGCAAGGCATTCGCGACATGGAGTGTCAGCACCCGCGAAGAACGCCTGGCTTGGCTGGAGCGCCTGATCGCTGTTTACGAGTCGCGCCTGTCCGATATGGCCAAGGCGATATCGTCCGAGATGGGCGCTCCCATGACAATGGCGCTTGAGGAACAGGCGGCTTCCGGAATGGGGCACCTCAAGGCATTTCAACGCGCCCTGAAAGCTTTCGAATTTGAACGTCCGCTCGACGCGCATAACAAGAGTGTACGCATTGCCTATGAGGCAGTTGGTGTCTGCGGGCTGATTACGCCCTGGAACTGGCCAATGAATCAGGTGGTGCTGAAGGTCGTTCCTGCCATCGCTGCGGGCTGTACGGTCATTCTGAAGCCGTCAGAAATCGCACCAATGTCCTCCATGCTCTTTGCGGAAATCATTGATGCTTCTGATTTGCCTGCGGGTGTTTTCAACCTCGTCAATGGCGATGGACCGACTGTCGGCGAGGCCATGTCACGTCATCCGGGTATCGATATGATGTCGTTCACCGGTTCCACGCGTGCCGGCATTGCAGTGACGAAAGCGGCCGCCGATACAGTCAAGCGGGTTTCGCTGGAGCTTGGCGGCAAGTCGCCAAACATTGTTTTCGCTGACACGGATGTGGAAGCTGCTGTAAAGCGCGGCGTTTCACATGTTTTCAACAATACCGGACAGTCCTGCAATGCGCCGACACGCATGCTCGTCGAACGCTCCGTCTATGACAAGGCGACAGAAGTTGCGGCAGCTACAGCCAAAGCCACCAAGGTTGGCGATCCTTCGCAAGAGGGGGATCACATGGGGCCGTTGGTATCCGAGCTTCAGTTCAACAAGGTGCAGGGCTTGATAGAGCAGGGCATCAAGGAAGGCGCGCGGCTGATTGCGGGCGGAACCGGACGTCCGGAAGGCTTCAACCGCGGCTATTATGTTCGCCCTACGGTTTTTGCAGACGTGAACAATGAGATGACCATTGCGCGCGAAGAAATCTTTGGTCCGGTCCTGGCGATGATCCCTTTCGATACGGAAGAGGAAGCTGTCGAGATCGCCAACGACACGCCCTATGGCCTTGCCGCTTATGTCCAGTCCGGTAATGTTGAGCGCATCAAGCGTGTCTCAAAACAGCTGCGTGCAGGCATGGTCCGCATCAATGGCGCGAGTCACGCCGCAGATGCACCTTTCGGTGGCTACAAGCAGTCAGGCATTGGCCGCGAAGGCGGTCATTGGGGCCTTGAAGACTTTCTCGAGGTCAAGGCCATCAGCGGTTGGGAAGACAGCACTGCCTGAACCACGATTGATACCAACCAGACGGGTGCGGACAGAATGGATGAAACAGAACGCTTGAGCAATGCCGCGTCCGAGGTTGAGGACGTGGACATCTATGGCGAAGACGGCGCTGTGCGCTCGTCTTATCTGGCTCGCGTTGGTGCGGCTATCGCCGATCGTGATGTGCTGTTTCTGCGTTCGCATGTTGGCAAGCTGCATCAATCCGAGCTGGGTCATGTGCTTGAAGCCTTGCAGTCAGAACAGCGGCGTGCGCTGGTTGAGCTGCTTGGGGATGAGTTCGACTTTGCATCGCTGACCGAGGTAGACGAGGCTGTCCGCCTCGAAATCGTCGATGCAATGCCGAACCGGCAGATCGCCGAGGCGGTGCAGGATCTGGATTCTGACGATGCGGTCTACATTCTCGAAGATCTCGATCAGGAAGACCGCGACGAGATTCTAGCGCAGCTACCCTTTACGGAGCGCGTGCGCCTGCGCCGTTCGCTGGGTTATCCGGAAGAGACGGCTGGCCGCCGCATGCAGACCGAGTTTGTGGCCGTGCCGCCTTTCTGGACGGTGGGGCAGACGATCGACTACATGCGTGAGAATGACGATCTGCCGGAATCTTTCTCGCAGATATTTGTCATTGATCCCTTGTTCCGGCTGCTTGGTGCCATTGATCTGGATCGCATCTTACGCACGCGCCGCGATACAAAGATCGAAGATATCATGCACGAGACGCGGTACGCGATCCCGGCAACGATGGATCAGGAAGAAGCCGCGCAGATATTCGAGCAATATGATCTGTTGTCTGCGGCCGTGGTGGACGAGAACGAGCGCCTTGTGGGTGTTTTGACAATTGAGAACATTGTTGACGTTATCCAGGAAGAGGCTGAGGAAGACATTCTGCGGCTTGGCGGCGTTGGCGACGAAGAGCTTTCCGATTCGGTCCTTTCAACCTCGCGCTCGCGCACGCCCTGGCTCGTCGTCAATCTTTTCACGGCATTCCTGTCGGCATCTGTCATCGGTCTGTTTGACGGGACCATCCAGCAGATGGTGGCACTGGCGGTTTTGATGCCAATCGTTGCTTCCATGGGTGGCAATGCGGGCACGCAGACCATGACCGTTACGGTGCGTGCGCTGGCGACGCGTGACATGGATATCTATAATGCTGGCCGCATCATACGACGCGAAGCATCCGTGGGGCTGATCAATGGCGTGATTTTTGCGGTGTTGATAGGACTGGTCGCGGCGTTCTGGTTCAGCAGCGTTAATCTTGGCGGTATCATCGCTTCGGCAATGGTCATCAATATGCTCGCCGCCGCTCTTGGCGGAATTCTCATTCCTCTGCTCCTGCACCGATTGGGTGCGGACCCGGCAATTGCCTCGGCTGTGTTCGTGACAATGATCACGGATGTGGTTGGGTTTTCATCGTTTCTGGGACTGGCGACATGGTGGTTTGGCTTCAAGTGACGGGCGTTATGCACCAAAGTTTTCAACCGAGTACAATCGTTCAATTGACTTTTACGTAAATTCGTGACCACAACATTTAATCGGTTAAAGAGAGAATATGATCTGTGTCTGCCATCCGCGAATATTATTCAATCACTGAATTGACACGGGAATTCGGTGTTTCGACCCGAACATTGCGCTTTTACGAAGATGAAGGCCTGATCCATCCCGTGCGTCGCGGACGCACACGTTTGTTCCGCCCTTCCGACCGGCATTTGCTCAAGCAAATTCTTCGCGGCAAGCGACTGGGATTCTCGATCTCCGAGATTCAGGAAATCATCCAGATGTACAAGGCGCCGCCCGGCGAGCTTGGTCAAATTCATCTGATGA
This sequence comes from Phyllobacterium sp. K27, assembly GCF_054796155.1. Classification (NCBI taxonomy): domain Bacteria; kingdom Pseudomonadati; phylum Pseudomonadota; class Alphaproteobacteria; order Hyphomicrobiales; family Phyllobacteriaceae; genus Phyllobacterium; species Phyllobacterium sp. K27. The sequence goes on from NZ_CM139240.1 coordinate 2,182,479, forward strand.
TGAAGCGCGTCGAAGAAAAACGCGGTGAGCTGCGCCAGAAACGTCGCGATATTGAAGAAACGCTGGCGGAACTCGATCAGGTCGAGGAAGGTTGCATTGAGCGGCTGGCGGAACTCGGCGTAAATACCTGAAGTTTCACTGACCGGTGTCGTTGAGACAAATCTGCTGGATTTCCTGCATTTGAGGATCGGTTTGCGGGTTTCGTTTCCCCGATAAAGCATCGGCGAATAATCCGTCTGCCTGAAATCTGCCCACGACACATCCACAAAAGTTTTCACACAGAGCCTTGTCATAGGTCACTTGGCAACTCTGCACGCATTCACTTGCATAGCGGCTGGCGGGCAGGGATGGCGGAAAAATCTGCGAAATCACGTAGACGCAGCCGATAAGGACGGGCTGGTGGATCAGATAGAAGGCAAGGCTATGTCTGCCGATGAACCGCAACCCTGCGTCCAGCCAAGCGGGTTTGATGCTGCCCGCAAATAACTTCAACAAGTTGAAATGCTGGAATGTCTTGGCAAGAGCCATTCCCGCCAATACCGCTCCGAACCAAGGGAATATCGGTACAAAATCGTTGGTGCGGATTGCAATCTCTGAAAGCCCCAATGGCCAGAGCCATGGGGCATCAAAGGTTGATGAAGCCAGAAAATGAGGCGCGGCAACGACTCCGGCAGCAGCAATTGCAATGATGAGTGCAGGTAAGCGCAAAAAGAGCAGGCCTAGAAGGCTGGCAACTGCGATTTGATGCAAAATGCCGAAGAATACAAAGCTGTCTGGCGTGAACTGATAGGTTGCAATGGTGATTGCCAGCGCCGCAGCAACAATCTGCGCAAGCCGCATACCAAAGGGGCGCCAGCGAATCCCGCGACTATGGGCCAGCACGAGACTGAAGCCGACAAGCACGAGAAATGTCGCTGCAATGCAGCGGGCATAGAACTTCCATGCGCCATGCCCGGTCGTGCCGGGCTCCAGATAGCCGAAAAACTCGAAATCCCACCCGGTATGATAGGTGGCCATTGCAATAAGGGCGATGCCGCGCAACACGTCTAGTTTGCCGAGACGCGCTTTGACCGGAGGACTTGAAACAGCGTTCTGGCTCATCTGATGGAATCTCATCTCTATAGTTTGCTGCAAGCTATTGGAGATAATGCTCAAAATCCATGTGGATTCAGCGATCTCATGACAGATTGTAAAAATTCCATCAAAAGTTGCATGTCATGTCGCCAAATTGACTGCTACCAATAGATTCTCGTCCGATGCTTTCCGCAACGTTCGAATCAAGCCTCAAAGTCCTATCGTGATCAATCAGGTTCGCTATCCCATCTGGATCAACACGGCCAAGCGTCCGACAGCGCGGGTGTTTGCGATTCTGTTCGGTATCGAATCGATGGCCCGTGCGATCATCACCAGTGTGGTTCCGATCCAGACCTATGATCTTTTGCAAAGTGAACGCAGCGTCAGCGTTCTCTATACATGCATGTCCTTGCTCGGGCTTATTTCAACCTTATCGATCCCGCTGCTCATCGTGCGTATTCCAAGGCGGTGGGTGTATACTGCCGGTTCGGTTTCCTTGATGCTGGGATGCGTTGCATTTGCCCTCGATACAATATCGGGACAGGCGATAGGGCTGTTTCTTCGCACTTTCGGGGCCGGGACGCTTTCGATAACGCTCAGCCTTTACATTATGGACCATATCAAGAAAGGCGAACTTGTCCGGGCAGAGTCCGTGCGTATGGCTACGGCGACACTTGCGTGGACCGCCGGGCCATTTTTGGGTGTTTTTCTTTACACACGTATCGGGATGGTCGCTCCATTTCTGGTATCGATCGGTTTTTCGATTCTTTTGCTGACGCTATTCTGGTATTTCCGGCTCAGTGACAATCCGGCCTTGCAAAAAGGCCCCAGTCGTCCGGCAAATCCGATTGCCAATGTGCGCCGTTTCATCGTGCAGCCTCGGTTGCGCCTGGCATGGCTCATTGCTTTTTCCCGCTCCTGCTATTGGAGCACCTTCTTCGTCTACGGCCCAATCCTTATGGTGGCGACGGGGCAGGGCTCGCTTGCTGGCGGGTTGCTGGTCTCCTTGGGCAATCTGTTTCTTCTCGGATCAATCCTATGGGGGAAGGTTGGAATGGCAAAGGGATTGACGCGAACCATATCCGGCGTGTTTATCCTGCTGGCCGTTGCGCTGATCGGCGCTGGTGTTGCTGGTGAAAGTTTTCCGATGATTGCAGCGCTTATGCTGCTCTCCGGATCATTTTTCTGCGTTGCGCTTGATACATTGGCCTCGGCTACATTCATTCGCGCTGTCCACCCGCATGAACGAGCTCAAATGACCGCTGTCTATCGGACCTATCTCGATTTTTCAGAGATACTGCCTGCCTTCTTTTATTCGGTCATCCTGACATTCTTCAGCTTCGGAGCGATCTTCATCGCATTGGCGGCTTTGATGGTGTTCACAGCGATATTCGTCTGGCGATATTTGCCCCGCCGCCTATAGGCCAGCGGCCTGTGCGTTGCGGATGAGAACATCCCGCGCCTTTGAAAAGAACTGTCTGCGTAAAAGCACGAAAGCAACAAGCGTTGTGGTGACCATGAAAAGCGCAGGGTGAAGAAACCAACCCAAATAACCTATGGAAAAGAATATGCCGCGAAGGCCGCTGTTGAAGTGCTGCCCGGCCTGTATATTGATTCCGGTGGCGCGGTTGATGCCTGCGACGACCTGAGGATCATCAGGACCTCTATCGCGGGCCATAGGCACACTGCCGATCAATATGGAGCAGTAGTTGAAGAGCCGATATGACCATGCAAATTTAAAAAATGCATAAGCGAACAGAATGAGCAGACCGAGAATCTTTGTCTCAAACAGTTGCTGCGTTGTTTCGCTGATGAACGGCAATTCGTGAAACAGGGTCAGAACCCGGCCCGAAGAATTGAGAAGGCCGAAACAGCCACCGATTGCCAGAATAGAAGTTGAGGCAAAGAAACCCGTGCCTTGTTGCAGGCCGATCATGATGCTGGTGTCGATCATGCGCAATTCGCGAGTTGCCATGGTCGCCATCCATTGGCCTCGTGCGTGGTTCATCTCAGATGTCAGCGATTTTCTACTGCCAAAGCCATTGGCTGTGGTGTGCGAATAAAGCGCCCAGACGGCAAAAAAATACAGCAGCGCCAAAACATCGAGCCAATAGGACATATTCGGGTTCGTCTCCGAGAATGCAAAATGCAGAATTACCCGACCTTTATTCGGGCAGTTCCGTTTCGTGTCAACAATCGCTCACTTAAATAGCTCTTGGACTTTCGTCCCACACACCCTATGTCGTATAAATGCAAGGCTAGGTCGGTGGCTGGCTGCGCCTTTCCCTGCCAACCAGCCATTATCAAATATTCCGAGTTCCACCTTTTGAGGTTACTTAATGTTCCTGTCGGTTTTCGATCTGTATAAAATCGGCATTGGTCCTTCGAGTTCCCATACGATGGGGCCCATGACTGCCGGTGGACAATTTCTTGATGAAGTGAAGAATGGCCAGTGGCCTCGTCCTACCGGGGTAAAGGTCCACAGGCTACGGGTGCATTTGCATGGGTCTTTGGCTTTTACAGGCATTGGACATGCCACGGATCGGGCGGTAATTCTTGGACTTTGCGGGCTTCTGCCAGCAACTGTCGATCCGAATGAGATGGATGCCCTGCTTGAAAAAGTGAAGCAGACCAAGACTCTTGCGCCGGAAGGTCATCCCGAATACCGCTTCGATCCGGCAGTGGATCTCATCATGGATCGTCGCACTGCGTTGCCCGGGCATGCCAACGGCATGGCTTTCGAGGCCTATGATGTCGATGACAGGTTATTGCTGCGTCGGATTTTCTACTCGATCGGCGGCGGCTTCGTTGTGACCGAAGAAGAATTGGAATCAGCCAAGACGCGTACAGCGCCCAAAGCGGATCATTCGGTGCCGTTTCCCTTCAAGAATGCGGCACAGATGATGAGCATGGCAAAGGAAAGTGGTCTTTCCATCGCTGAAATGAAGCGGCGCAATGAAGAAATGTTTATGAGCCGCGCCGATTTAAACGCGGGTCTTGACCGCATCTGGTCGGCCATGCGTTCGTGCATTGATCGCGGCCTTGAGCAGGAAGGCATTATGCCGGGCGGCCTCAAGGTCAAGCGCCGCGCGCGCCACCTGCACGATCGCCTTCAGGAAGAGTGGCGACAGAACCGCATCAATCCTCTGCTCGCCAATGATTGGCTGTCTGTCTATGCGATGGCGGTCAATGAGGAGAATGCTGCTGGTGGCCGTGTTGTGACTGCCCCGACAAATGGAGCCGCAGGCGTCGTTCCGGCGGTACTGCGTTATTATTTGCATTTCCACGAGGATGCAGACCAAGATGGTATACGTGATTTCCTGCTGACCTCGGCAGCCATAGGCGGCATCGTCAAAACCAATGCTTCGATCTCCGGCGCAGAGGTTGGGTGCCAGGGTGAGGTGGGGTCTGCATCGGCCATGGCCGCAGCCGGTCTTGCAGCCGTACTTGGCGGCACGCCGGAGCAAATCGAGAATGCCGCAGAGATTGCCCTTGAGCACCATTTGGGCATGACATGTGATCCTGTCGCCGGACTGGTGCAGGTGCCCTGCATTGAGCGTAATGCACTCGGCGCGGTGAAAGCGGTCACGGCTGCTTCATTGGCCGTAAAGGGTGACGGAACGCATTTTGTCCCGCTGGATGCCTGTATCGAAACCATGCGTCAGACGGGCATGGATATGAATGAGCGCTACAAGGAAACCAGTCTTGGTGGATTGGCTGTCAACGTCGTGGAATGTTGAGTCGGACCGCCACTGTGGAAGAAACTCTACTTCAGGTTGACCGCGCAATCCTGAAGCGTAAAAAGCTAGCCCATGGCTCTTAATCTTGTAAAACTCTGTGTCGGCTGTGCGGCAATCGAAGATCTGGCCGCGTGGATCGATTTTCGGCTGGATGAGCGCCGCCGCGCAGGTCTGCCTGCCGAGCAGTTTCATACCACCCGCATGGTGCCAAAGCGTGCAGAAGAGCTTCTGGATGGTGGCTCGCTCTATTGGGTTATCAAGGGCAATATTCAGTGCCGCCAGCGTCTGACCGATCTTCGGACTTTTACCGATGATGAGGGAATTTCCCGCTGCAATCTTGTGTTGGAGCCGCGCATTATCGTAACCGAATGGCAGCCGAGGCGGGCATTTCAGGGCTGGCGCTATCTCACCAGCGAAGACGCACCGTTGGATGAGGGGCAAGGCAAGTCCGGTCGTGCCAAGTTGCCACCGGAGCTGCGAAACGAGCTGGCCTCACTGGGACTACTTTAGTAAATTAGCGTCACCCTGATTGCATTGATTTAGTGCGTGGTTCGCCCTTCGACAAGCTCAGGAAGCTCACCATGAGGGAAGTTTTGTGGGTTGCAGCGACAACTTGCTAGCGTTGCAAGAGTTGGCGCCCTGCAATCAACCCACCTCCCTCATCCTGAGCTTCTCGAAGGGCGCACAACATCGTTGTCACCCTTATAAACACAGCGCGTTGGCTGGGTACTTTATCAGTACAGACGCAGCCGAACTGCGGTCAGGCCATTACGGCATTCAGAACGCAAACGCAGGCGGACTGGCGGCAGGGCCGCGCGGCGAGTGCGTGCGGCCTGGCACAACAATACATTGACGAGATCCATGGTTTTAAAGGCGCTGTTGCCGCGGCGCAAATCCGCAAGGCGAAGAGCCGCTTGCTGCAACGCTCCAATGCCAGCCAGTCGAGGCTTGGCGGGCTTGGATGCAAACCCGAATAGGCTATCTTGTTCTATGATACTCGACATGAGCTGAACCCTTTACGCTGAACAATCTGGGCTTTCTTCAATCAAATAGCCTTACAGCCGCGGTGCTATTGCAAAGCAATTGAAGCTTTGACGTTTCAGGGCGGCGCAGGCGCTGTTTGCAGCCTTGGCAGAGGAGATGCCGGCGAACCGCGCACGATGATAGGTGGTGGAACCCTTCTGGAATACTTCCGTATAGGGCGACAGGCTTGCGACAGGAGCGCCGACCTGTGAAATGGCCTTGGAAAGCAGAGCCTTTGCGTCCTGTGGGCTGCCGGTGGAGCCGATCTGCACCATCCAGCCGCCTGGCGATGCGGAAGCAGTCGTTACCGGATCAACTTCAGACAAATCACCTTCACCCACTTCCTCTTTGGGCGTTGGCGTTGGCAGGCGCAGAATCTGCGCTGCGGGAGAACTGGCTGGGGTAGGGGCTGCATAGGCAGTGACAATTTCTTCCGATTCCGTCTGAACGACAGCAACTTCGCGCCGGACCGGCACGGGTACATTGTCATTCTCAGGCAGTTCAATCGCCGCCACGCTGATCTGGCTGTTCTTGCGCGACGCGATCAGATTGCCACCATCACGGCGCGATGCGGCAGGAAGATATTGTGCAATCAGCTTTTCCATCTGCGCATCACGTGATCTGCCGCTTGATCCACCCATAACAACGGCGACGAGCTTCTTGCCATCTTTAATGACGGAGGATGTGAGATTGAAACCTGACATGCGGGTATAGCCGGTCTTGATGCCATCAACGCCTTCCACCTTGCCGAGGAGACGATTATGACCCACGATGCGGCGGCCACGATAGCTGAAGCTGCGGGTTGAGAAATAGCTGTAATATTGCGGAAAATGCTCACGCAGGGCTATGCCGAGAACTGAAAGATCACGCGCTGTCGAATATTGTTGCCCATCGGGCAAGCCGCTCGCATTGCGAAATTGCGTATTGCGCATGCCGAGCTGGCGTGCCTTGTTGGTCATCATCACCGCAAAACGCTGTTCTGAGCCACCAAGATGCTCACCGACGGCCGAGGCAACGTCATTGGCCGATTTTGTGATGAGAGAAAGAATTGCAGCTTCTACGCTGATCGATTGCCCAGGCTTGAAGCCAATCTTTGTGGGTGGCTGGGATGCGGCATGAGCTGAGACAGAGATGGGCGTGGATTTCGAAACCTTGCCTGCGGCCATGGCATCAAAAAGCATGTAGAGCGTCATCATCTTGGTCAGCGAAGCCGGATAGCGCTTTGCATCGGCATTAGACGAATAGAGTGTTTTGCCGGTATTGGCGTCAACGACAATTGCGGCAGCCTTGCTTTGCGCTGCGGCCTGTGTGGCGCTGCCCAAACTTAACCCGGATACAATTGCTACTGCGAGCAAGGCGTAAGCCATTTTTGTAATTAATCTTGAACTCTGGCGGGCCGGGTAAAGCACAATCAACACCTGCTCGGTATATGCGTCGAAATTTACTGACGATCAAAAGCATCAGAACGGATAGGCAGACTTTAGCTGCATCAGCGTTACCAAACCCTTTATGGTAACCGGAAGGTTCACGTTTTTCTGTCGATTTTGATTAATTTTTAAGGTTAAAATCGAGCCTTCCTTGAATTTGACTTTTTGTGCAGTGCACACTAATTCCTTACCACCAACAAAAGTTCATTTGAAAGGTCTCAATTATGGTCACGTCACTCAGCGCGCTGAACGAGAGAAGCAAGGAATTTCTGGGCAATAGTATGGCCAGTGTTTCTGCCGTGAACGAAGGATTGCAGGCGATTGCGGGTGAAGCTGCCGATTATTCGAGGAAATCACTCGAAGACAGCTCGGTGCTGGTTCAAAAGCTGGCGTCAATCCGCTCAGTTGAGCAGGCATTCCACACGCACAGCGCTTTTTCGAAGAACGCCTATGAAGCATTTGTGGCGCAGGCTGCCAAATTTGGCGAGCTTTATGCAGATATCGCCAAAGAAGCTGTGAAGCCTTATGAGGCCGTGCTGGTAAAAGTGCGAAAATGAACATGCTCGCACACGGTTGATTTGGTGCCTGCTTGCGCTGCAAGCGGGCTTTTTTTATCCTTGAAGCAGCAAATCGCCTTTGCCAAGTGTAACTTGATATTGCAAGCTTCAGGATAGGGCTTAAAATTAGCTCATCGCGACCTACATAGAATGTACAGAGCGACACATGGCGATCAGAATGCAGGCAGCAAAAACATGAATAGGTTTTCACCCAGAATGCAGGATGAGGACAAAGGCAATGGCAACGGTCCCGGTCGGGGCACGGCTGTTATTACCCGCACAAAACCAAAGCTGAAAAAGCCAAGTCTCTACCGTGTGTTGATTCTCAATGACGACTACACCCCCATGGAGTTCGTCATTCATGTTCTGGAGCGTTTTTTCCAGAAGAACAAAGAAGACGCCACCAGAATCATGCTTCATGTGCATAATCATGGAGTCGGTGAGTGCGGTGTCTTTACCTATGAGGTTGCGGAGTCCAAGATGACCCAAGTCATGGACTATGCGCGGCAAAACCAACATCCGCTGCAATGCGTGATGGAGAAAAAGTGAGGTTTCATGCCATCTTTCTCACCTAGTCTTGAGCGGGCCCTGCATCAGGCGCTGACAATCGCCAATGAGCATCATCACGAATATGCCACGCTGGAGCATCTGCTTCTTGCACTGATCGACGATCAGGACGCAAGCAGTGTCATGCGCGCGTGCAATGTCGATCTGGTGCAACTTACCCGCACGGTGAACGATTATGTTGATCATGAGCTCGACAATCTTGTTACGGGCTATGATGAAGATTCAAAACCGACTGCCGCTTTCCAGCGCGTGATCCAGCGTGCTGTCATCCATGTGCAGTCGTCCAATCGCGAAGAAGTGACCGGCGCAAACGTGCTTGTCGCGATCTTTGCTGAACGCGAAAGCCATGCGGCCTTCTTCCTGCAGGAACAGCAGATGACCCGCTATGATGCGGTCAACTACATTTCCCATGGGATTTCCAAGCGTCCGGGCATGTCCGAGCCGCGTACGCCGCTGGGCGCCGAGAGCAATAATGAGGAATCACATGCTTCGGAGTCCGATGAAACGACAAAGAAAAAGCAGGATGCCCTGACGGCCTATTGCATCAATCTGAATGACCGCGCCAAGGCCGGAAAGATTGACCCATTGATCGGCCGCGATCAGGAGATCAACAGGACCATCCAGATTCTTTGCCGTCGCTCAAAAAACAATCCGCTCTATGTCGGTGATCCTGGCGTCGGCAAGACTGCCATTGCCGAAGGTCTGGCGAAGCGCATTGTCGAAAAGAAGGTGCCAAGCGTACTTCAGGATGCAACAGTGTTCTCGCTGGATATGGGCACATTGCTGGCAGGAACGCGCTATCGTGGCGATTTTGAAGAACGTTTGAAGCAGGTCATCAAGGAGCTTGAAGAGTTTCCCGGTGCGATCCTGTTCATCGACGAAATTCACACGATCATCGGTGCCGGCGCCACATCGGGAGGCGCGATGGATGCGTCGAACCTCTTGAAGCCAGCGCTTTCATCAGGAGCAATTCGTTGCATTGGTTCAACGACTTACAAAGAGTTTCGCCAGTTCTTTGAGAAGGACAGGGCGCTCGTACGCCGTTTCCAGAAGATCGATGTCAATGAACCTTCGATCCCTGATGCGATCGAGATCATGAAAGGCCTGCGGCCTTATTTTGAAGACTTCCACAAGGTGAAATACACTGTGGAGGCAATCAAATCGGCTGTGGAACTTTCGGCGCGCTATATCAATGATCGCAAGTTGCCGGACAAGGCAATCGACGTGATTGATGAGACGGGCGCAAGCCAGATGCTGTTGCCGGAGGCCAAGCGCAAGAAGTCGATTGGCGTCAAGGAAATCGAGGCAACCATTGCCACAATGGCAAGGATTCCGCCGAAGACCGTCTCGAAGGATGACGAAGCCGTCCTTTCGAATCTTGAGGCCGAATTGAAGCGTGTGGTCTATGGTCAGGATCTGGCCATCGAAGCGCTATCTTCATCGATCAAGCTGGCCCGTGCCGGATTGCGCGAGCCTGAGAAGCCAATCGGCTCTTACCTATTCTCCGGTCCTACCGGCGTCGGCAAGACCGAGGTCGCCAAGCAATTGGCTGCTTCGCTTGGCGTGGAACTCCTGCGTTTCGACATGTCGGAATATATGGAGCGTCACACGGTATCGCGGTTGCTCGGTGCACCTCCCGGCTATGTCGGCTTCGATCAAGGCGGTCTTTTGACCGATGGTGTTGACCAGCATCCGCATTGCGTGCTGCTGCTGGACGAAATCGAGAAGGCGCATCCCGACCTGTTCAATATTCTTTTGCAGGTCATGGATCATGGCAAGCTGACAGACCATAACGGCAAGCAGATCGATTTCCGCAACGTCATTCTCATCATGACAACCAATGCGGGCGCTTCCGATGCGGCGAAGGCAGCAATCGGCTTTGGCTCTTCGCGTCGCGAAGGCGATGATCTGGAGGCCATCAACCGCCTGTTCACACCGGAATTCCGGAACCGTCTTGATGCGATCGTGCCATTCGGTCCTCTGCCTGTTCCGGTCATTCATCAGGTGGTGCAGAAATTTGTTATTCAGCTTGAGGCGCAGCTTGCCGATCGCGGCGTAACATTCGATCTGCAACAGGAAGCAATCGCCTGGCTGGCTGACAAGGGCTATGATGATCGTATGGGTGCGCGTCCGCTTGGCCGTGTCATTCAGGAGTACATCAAGAAGCCATTGGCCGACGAAGTGCTGTTCGGCAAGCTCAAGAAGGGTGGCACCGTCAAGGTTTCTGTTGCCGAGAAGCCAGATGGTTCACGCGGACTGGTACTCGACTACATTGCCGATGAGGTTGTAGTGAAGCCGAAGAAGGAAGTGCCGGTCGAGAAAAAGCCGTTGGCACGAAAGAAGCCGGCACCTAAAAAGCCAGTGCTGGAGAAAGCTTCCGCAGGGGCAGTTAGCGAGGAGCGTTCTGTTCCGGCAACTCCCAAGGCATCAGTGCCAAAGGTTCCACGCAAGAAATAGCGAAAAGGCCACCTTCGGGTGGCCTTTTTCTTGCCGACCATAAGAGTTCTGTTTAACGCTGGAAGCATGGCTGATTCCGGAATCCCCACCGAAGAAACACAGATGGCCGAGCGGACACCATTAAGATGGTTTCTGGCTGGCGCTTCGTTGATCGGAAGCATCCCGGCGCTTATCCTCATGACGGCTCATGTCGGGTTCGCTGGTTTTGCCAGCGAGAACGGCGTTACCATGTTGCAAGCAACATTTATGGTGGCCACAATCTGGGCGCTTCCGGCTAACATTGTCTTGATCGGTGCTATTTCAGGCGGGTATTCGGTTATTGCAACGGCAATTGCAGTGGGATTGTCGTCCATACGTCTGATGCCCATGGTTGCGGCTTTCATACCTGAAGTGCGTGGACCCAAAACCAAAAAAAGAGCGCTTCTTCCCATTGCGCATTTCATAGCGATTACTGCCTATGTGATTGGAATGGAAAAACTAAAGCATGTGCCACGCGATATGCGCCTGACATTTTTTGCGGGGCTGGGCGTTACGCTGACGACAGTCAATGCTCTCGTTGTTGCTGTCGTTTACTGGCTTTCGGCCAGCTTTCCGCCGCTGGTCTTTGCTGCCCTGTTTTTTCTGACGCCTATGTATTTCCTGTCATCACTATGGGGATCGGCACGTGATCGCTCTGTTCACGTTGCCATGGTGGCAGGCCTGCTGCTGTTTCCTTTGATCCATATGATTGCACCGGCCTACGATCTGCTGTTGACAGGCTTTGTCGGTGGGCTCGTGACTATGATCTATGTGCGGCTTGTGCGCATGCGGGGCGGTTCAACATGACTTGGCAAAGTTTTTCCACATGGTGGTGGCCTTATGTTTTCATCCTGCTGGCCGGTGCACTACCCACCTATATCTGGCGTTTTATCGGCGTATTTATTGGCGGACGCGTTAGCGAAGCTTCAGAAGCACTCACTGTTGTGCGCGCTGTTGCAACATCACTCGTCGCAGGCGTTATCGCCCAATTGATCCTCTACCCAAGTGGCGCCTTGGCAGACTCATCCACATATTTGAGGATAGGCGCCGCCCTGGCGGGATTTCTCGCCTATCTCTATCTCGGCAGACGGGTTATTATCGGTGTTATCGTCGGGGAAGCCATTCTGATTGCAGGCCTGCTTCTATAGGTCTGCCAAAGCAGCCCTGATCTTTTCCGCATTGGCTGCCAGCACGGTATTGTCTTCCATGGTGGTGTTGTGTGGCTTGGGCGCTATTCCTTCAAAACGCGGAATGATGTGAAAATGCAGATGGAAAACCGTCTGCCCGGCTGCAGCTTCGTTGAACTGGGCAATGTTCACACCATCGGCATTGAAGGCTTTGACGACTGCCTTGGCAATTTTCTGAGTCGTGGCGATGGCAGCAGAAAGATCGTCTGCACTTACATCAAGTATGTTGCGGCTGGGCGATTTGGTCAGCACAAGACAATGGCCCTGTCCCTGTGGCATCACATCCATCAGCGCGTAGGTCTTATCGTCTTCGTAAACTTTGTGAGACGGGATTTCTCCGCGGAGAATTCGCGCGAATATATTGGTGTTGTCATATTGCTGGCTCATGCTGTGCGTGTCCTTACAAAGTCATGTCTGATGTTTGATCAAGGCAAAGTTGCAGGTCAAGTTCATTGTTCGGATTTCTTGAAGGGCGCATGCTCGCTTAGTACATCGCTCATCAGAGCGACATCGGCACGCTCGTGCCTGAGGAAATCATTGACTGCACGCCGCAACCCCTCATGGGCAATGTAGTGCACGGAATTGGTGATGACGGGAAGGTAGCCACGCGCCAGCTTGTGCTCGCCTTGTGCACCTGCTTCAACAACCTGCAATTTGCGCTCAATAGCAAAGTCGATGGCCTGATGATAGCAAACCTCAAAATGCAGAAAGCGGTGGTCTTCGATACAGCCCCAATTGCGGCCATATAGCCTGTCAGAGCCGATAAAATTGATGGCTCCTGCTATATAGCGGCCATCACGCCGAGCCATGACAAGCATGATATCATCCGGCATACGCTCGCCAATCAGCTGATAGAACTTGCGGTTGAGATAGGGCCGGCCCCATTTGCGGCTGCCGGTGTCCATATAGAACGTATAAAAATCGTCCCAAATTTCCGGCGTGAGCTGATCGCCGGTAAGACGCTCAATAGTAATGCCGTTGACGACAGCGTCCCGTCGTTCTTTTTTTAAAGCCTTGCGCTTGCGGGAAGCGAGAGTGTCCAGGAATTCGTCATAATTGGCATAGTCATCATTGAAGAAATGAAACTGTTGATCGACGCGATGCAGGAAACCCGCCTCGTTGAAAGATGCAAGATCCGTGTCATTGACGAATGTGGAATGCGCTGATGAAACGCTCAGTTGGATGGCAAGTTGCTGGAGACCATTTGCCAGAGCTGCTCGTACAGCATCACTGTCCCAATCACTATTGACCAGCAGGCGCGGGCCAGTGGCAGGCGTGAAGGGTATGCTTGCCTGCAATTTGGGGTAATAGCGTCCGCCAGCGCGTTCAAAGGCATCGGCCCAGCCGTGGTCGAAGACATATTCGCCCTGGCTGTGACTCTTCAGATAGCAGGGAACAGCACCGATAAGTGTGCCGCATTCATCTTCAAGGCGCAAAAACTGGGGAAGCCAGCCAGCCTTGGTGGCCACGCAGCCTGACTCTTCAAGCGCAGAGAGAAAGGCATGGGAAATGAATGGATTGTAGCCCGGTTGATTGCGGGAGGTTTGGTTCAGTTGTGACCATTCGGCAGGCGTAAATGCATTGACGCCTTCGCAGACACGCAAGGTAAAATTGCCTTGTTCAAGATTTTGCATCGGCAGGGTTGGCTTTCCATCAGCGAAGGTGAACCGGAAGCGGCATTTTTTCCGGTCCTGACCCTAAGCTAGGTGATTGATCTGCCGATACAAGAGGCAAGGCAAAGCTTATGCCAAGCGAGGATCGAAGCCCTCAAATGTGATCTGATCTGCGAGGGTATCGCTTGTTACTTTGTCCGCCGCGCTGCGCACAGTCCAGGAGATCAAGGGCAAATCGAGGTGGGAGCGCACAAACTCCAGAAAGCGGTTTTCCAGATGATGAACATTATAGGAAATGAAGTCGATGTCATAGGCCAGCATGGAGAAGTGGGCTTCGATATCCTCGTCGCGCAGACCTTCGGCTGTGAGACCGGCTGGAATGCCCGGCGCATCCTTGCCGAACAGGCGAATGAGATGGTGGTCGAAAGACATGATTGCGGCCTGACCTTGATAAGCCGCCAGATCGCTTGCGACAGCCTTGACCAGGCCGTCATCACGTCCGGCAATGCCTTTCAGTTCAATGATGATAGGCACGCGGCCATCGATAAGCTTGAGAGCTTCGGCAAGGGTGGGAATGTGATCCTTCGTTCCCCCGACACGGATTTGACCGGCCTGCTGCGCAGTCAGTTCATCAATATTGCCCTTTTGGCCTGTAGTGCGATCCAAGGTGCCATCATGAAAAACAACGGCTTTGCCATCCGCTGACAGGTGGACGTCGCATTCGATGGCGAAGCCCGCGCTTGCAGCCGCATCAAAAGCTGACAGTGTGTTTTCCCAGCGCTTATTGTTCAAATCATGCAAGCCACGATGGGCTATCGGTGTTTGCTTCAACCAGTCAATCGATGGCATAATCAGCGAACCTCGATAATGGCTTCAATTTCGACAGGAGCGTTAAGGGGCAGGGCCGCTGTGCCGACTGCGGAACGGGCGTGACGGCCCGCATCACCCAAGGCTGCCGCGAGAAGATCCGAAGCGCCATTGGCGACCAGATGCTGTTCGGTGAAGCCGGGTGTTGACGCCACAAACACTGTGATCTTTACGATACGAACGATTTTCTCAAGATCACCAAGCGCGGCTTTTGCCTGAGCCAGAATGTTCACTGCGCATGCCTGAGCGCAAGCCTGACCCTGAGCCACATCCAGATCAGCGCCGAGCAATCCCGTATGAACGAGCTTCCCGCCAACCAATGGCAATTGGCCCGATGTCAGGAGAAGGTTTCCCGTTTGGGAAAAGGGAACATAATTTGCGGCAGGGGCAGCGGCGACGGGCAAGGTGATGCCGAGTTCGGCAAGGCGGGATTCAACAGGATTGCTCATGATTTATTATCCTTGTGTTTGGGAATCGCAATTGATTGTGATGAAAGTTGCGATTTTTGCCTCGCTTCCGCCAAGAGTTTTTTTAATATGCACATTCAAATAGTGGAGAATCTTGTCAATGCGCGTATTACCCGTCCTTGTTTGCAGTCTCGGCGTCATGGCTTTGAGTGGTTCTACCATGACCTTTGCAGCCGGAACTGCAACGCTGGTTCCTCATCGCGCGATTTATGACTTGAAACTGGATAATGCACAGGATTCCAGCGGCATTACCGGGTTGACGGGACGCATGGTCTACGAGTTCAACGGCTCGGCTTGCGAAGGTTATACAACGAATTTCCGCTTTGTGACGCGCGTCGATATGGAAGAGCAGCCGCAAAGGGTGACAGATCAACAAACAACGACATTCGAAACCGCAAATGGTGAGAAGTTTCGCTTCGTCAACAAGACATTTGTCGATCAGAGCCTGACCAAAGAGGTGCGCGGTGATGCATCGCTCTTGAAAGACAAGACGGAAATCTCACTAACGAAGCCGGTTGCTTCCAAGGAAGATCTTGATCTTTCCCAATTTCCAACCCGCCATATGCAGCAATTGATCGAGAAGGCGATTGCTGGCGAGGTTTTCTATCAGACCAAGCTTTTCGATGGTTCGGAAGACGCCAACAAGATCATGGCAACGACGGTTGTCATCGGCAAATCAGCCATTGCCGAACCTGATGACGAGGCAAAGCACATGGGCCCGTTGGCGAAGGACGCGACCTGGCCTGTGTCAATCGCATACTTCGATGAGAAGGAAAAGGCAGAGGGGCTGCCAAGCTACCGGATCAACTTCAAGATGTATCGCAACGGTGTGACCCGCGATCTGAAAATGGATTACGGCGATTTCTCCATGATCGGAAAGCTGGTGAATTTGGAGCTGTATGATGCACCGAAGTGCAAGAAGTAGATGCGGTTGAGGTCTTTTGTGCCGGACACCCTTGCGTTTGCCGTAATTATCCATTAACAGCCGCTTCATTCCACACACGGGATTTGGGTTGATATCGGGAGAAATCCGATATGGCCTCCGGTGGCGGGTTTCCCGCCTCTTCCCGTGGAGGTTCAACCGGAAAAGGAAAATACAAGATGGCATTGCCTGATTTCAGCATGCGTCAGCTCTTGGAAGCTGGCGTTCACTTCGGACACCAGACACATCGCTGGAACCCGAAAATGGCACCATATATCTATGGTTCCCGCAACAATATTCACATTCTCGATTTGGCCCAGACCTATCCGCTGCTCAACACAGCGCTGAAGAAGGTTTCGGACACCGTTGCCCGTGGCGGCCGCGTTCTGTTCGTTGGTACCAAGCGTCAGGCTTCGGACATCATCGCTGATGCCGCAACCCGTTCTGCCCAGTATTACGTCAATGCGCGCTGGCTCGGCGGCATGATGACCAACTGGAAGACCATTTCGAATTCCATTCAGCGTCTGCGCAAGCTCGACGAACTTCTTTCCGGCGAAGCACAGGGCTTCACCAAGAAGGAGCGTCTGAACCTTGACCGCGAACGCGAGAAGCTCAACCGTGCTCTCGGCGGTATCAAGAACATGGGGTCGATTCCGGACCTTATCTTCATCATCGATACCAACAAGGAAGCGATTGCCATTCAGGAAGCCAAGCGTCTTGGTATTCCGGTTGTTGCAGTGATCGACTCCAACTGTGATCCGGACCAGATCGATTTCCCGATCCCGGGCAATGACGATGCTTCCCGCGCTATCTCGCTTTATTGCGATCTGATTGCCAAGGCAGCACTCGACGGCATTCTGCGTCAGCAGGGCTCGCTCGGCATCGATGTTGGTGCACAGGAAGAAGCTCCTGTTGAGCCAGCGCTGGAAGCAGCGGCTGAAGAAACACCGGCACAGGAAGGTGAAGCCTCCGCTTGAGGCTTCATACACCCGTCTTATCGGGTGGTTAAAAACGATTCGACTGGCGCTTGATGCGCCGCGTAGTTGGCATGCTGGTTCACCAGTATGCCTTCGTTTTTAAAGTGGTTTTGGTTTCGCCAGATCCTGAAATCACTTTATCTATTTGTTTTCACGCAGTTTCAAACGGAAAGCCGTATCGGTTTTCGTGGGATTGCTTTGAGAAGAGGCGATTAGAATGAGCATTACCGCAGCACAAGTAAAAGAACTCCGCGAAATCAGCGGCGCTGGCATGATGGATTGCAAGACAGCCCTGACAGAAACCAATGGTGACATGGAAGCCGCTGTCGACTGGCTGCGTGCGAAGGGTATATCCAAGGCTGACAAGAAGGCCGGCCGTACGGCTGCCGAAGGCTTGGTTGGCGTAGCAACAAACGGCACGAAGTCCGTTGTTGTGGAAGTGAATTCCGAAACTGACTTTGTTGCGCGCAACGATGCGTTTCAGGATATCGTTCGCAATGTTGCAAATGTTGCCCTGACAACAGATGGTTCGACGGCTTCAGTTTCGGCTGCGACCTATCCTTCGACCGGCAAGTCGGTTGTAGACACAATCAAGGATGCCGTCGGTACAATCGGTGAAAACCTGTCATTCCGCCGCTCGGCTGCTTTGAGTGTCAGCGAAGGCGTTGTGGCCACATACATCCATAATGGCGTTTCCGACGGCCTCGGCAAGCTCGGCGTTCTCGTTGCTATCGAGACTGCAGGCAATGCGGATGCAGCAAATGCATTTGGCCGTCAGGTTGCGATGCATGTTGCTGCCACAAACCCGCTTGCTTTGACTGCCGCTGAGGTTGATCCGGCTGCTGTCGAACGGGAAAAGGCGGTCTTCACTGAGTCCGCTCGCCAGTCCGGCAAGCCAGACAACATCATTGAGAAGATGGTCGAAGGCCGCTTGCGCAAGTTCTATGAAGAAGTTGTGCTTCTTTCGCAGGCATTCGTTATCAACCCTGACCTGACTGTCGAAGCTGCATTGAAGGATGCGGAAAAGGCAATTGGCGCGCCGGCAAAGATCACGGCATTTGCCCGCTTTGCTCTGGGTGAGGGCATTGAAAAGGAAGAAACAGACTTCGCTGCGGAAGTTGCAGCAGCTGTTAAGAAGTAATAATCGACAGTTGAAATGAAGGGCATCGCGTGACAACGCGATGCCCTTCGTGTATCCGGAATTTACATTCAATTTAGTAAGACCCTGAGGGAGACTCCATGGCTGGTACGGCTGTCTACAAACGCGTTCTGCTGAAAGCCTCCGGTGAAGCTCTGATGGGCGACCAAGGGTTTGGTATCGACGTTGCGGTCGCTGACCGCATCGCCAGCGACATTGCTGAGGCGCGGGCGCTTGGAGTCGAGGTTGGCGTCGTTATCGGCGGCGGGAATATTTTTCGCGGTGTTGCAGTGGCCTCCAAGGGTGGTGACCGTGTAACCGGTGACCATATGGGGATGCTTGCAACAGTCATTAATTCGCTGGCGCTTCGCACATCGCTTGTAAAGCTCGGTATCGATACTGTTGTTCTGTCTGCTGTTGCCATGCCGGAATTTTGCGAGACTTTTTCACAGCGACTGGCCACGGCCTATATGGATATGGGCAAGGTGGTTATATTCGCTGGCGGTACTGGCAATCCATTCTTCACAACCGATTCAGCCGCCGCCCTTCGCGCTGCCGAAATCAGCGCCGATGCCTTGTTCAAGGGAACGCAGGTCGATGGTATTTATTCGGCCGATCCCAAAAAAGACCCGAATGCTGTGCGATTTGACCATTTGACCCACAAGGATGTGCTTGATCGCGGCCTTGCGGTTATGGACACAACGGCGGTCGCTCTTGCACGCGAGAACAACATTCCGATTATCGTCTATTCAATCCACGAAAAAGGTGGTTTTGCTGAGGTGTTGCAGGGTAAAGGACGCGCAACAGTCGTATCCGATAGCTAACCAGCCTTATCGCCCAAGAATATAGGAGCATTGAGTATGAGTGATGCACTCGATTTGAACGATTTGAAGCGCCGTATGGATGGTGCCGTGCAAGCGTTGAAACATGATCTGGGCGGACTTCGCACGGGACGTGCTTCTGCCAGCCTGCTGGAACCGATTACTGTCGATGCCTATGGCTCGCAAATGCCCCTCAACCAGGTTGCCAATATTACCGTGCCTGAATCACGCATGTTGTCCGTATCTGTCTGGGACAAGTCGATGGTCGGCAAAGTGGAGCGCGCCATCCGCGAATCCGGACTGGGCCTCAATCCGATCACCGACGGAAATAATTTGCGCATTCCCTTGCCTGAGCTCAATGAGCAGCGCCGCAAGGAACTCGTTAAAATTGCTCACCAATATGTCGAGCAGGCCAAGGTGGCAGCGCGTCATGTTCGCCGCGACGGCATGGACGAGCTGAAGAAGCTCGAAAAGGACGGCGATATCAGCCAGGACGATAATCGTGTGTTGTCCGAGAAAGTTCAGAAGCTGACAGATGACACCATCGCCGAAATGGATAAGGTTGTGGCTGTTAAAGAAGCGGAAATTATGCAGGTTTAGAACTATCCACCAGTTCTAATATTCATCGGAGGTTTAAGCCCATGTCCAACCCGCGCCACATTGCCATCATTATGGATGGAAATGGCCGTTGGGCAAAGGCGAGGGGCCTTCCCCGCGCTGCGGGCCACAAAGCCGGTGTAGAATCGCTGCGCGAGACAATCCGCGCTGCCGGTAAAATGGCTATTCCCTACCTTACGCTTTTTGCTTTCTCCTCTGAGAACTGGTCAAGGCCGCGCTCGGAAGTTTCCGATCTCATGGGCCTGCTAAAATTGTTCATTCGCCGCGATCTGGCGGATTTGCACCGGGAAAACGTTCGCGTCCGCATTATCGGAGAACGCGAAGGACTGGCAAAAGACATTCTGGGGCTTTTAACCGAAGCCGAAACGCTCACACAGAAGAACCAGGGCCTTACTTTGGTAATCGCCTTTAATTATGGCTCGCGCAATGAAATTACCCGCGCGGTGAAAAAGCTGGTCGATGATGTTGCTGCTGGCATTATTGCGGGCTCTGCAATCACCGCGGAAGATATATCGGCGCGTCTTGATACGGCGGAGATGCCAGATCCAGACCTGATTATCCGGACAAGTGGCGAGATGCGGCTTTCCAATTTCTTGCTCTGGCAGGCGGCTTATTCAGAGTTTATGTTCCTACCCTGTTACTGGCCGGATTTTCGTCCCTCACATTTGTCAGAAGCGATAGAGACGTTTCAATCGCGAGAACGCCGTTTCGGCGGCGTTACGGCACAGGACATCGCTCTGTGAAACTTTCCGGCAATGGGCTGTCCAATCTGCAAAAGCGCATACTGAGTGCAATTGTTCTGATCGTCATCGCGGTAGTTCTCACTTGGGCAGGTGGTGTCGGCTTTGGCCTGCTTGCCAGTGTGATTGCGCTCGGTATTCTTTTTGAATGGCAATCCATGTCGAAGGACCGGATGAACGCTTTGACCGGCGGCTTGTCCTGGGCCCTCCTGATTGCCACCCTGCTCGTGTTGTTATTCACGCAGCATGTTTTGACAATGTTTCTCATTTTATTTGTCGGCTCTGTGGTTATAGCTATGTTGGGCGGGCGCCAATCGGGTTATTGGCCTGCGGCGGGGCTGATCTATGCGGGATTTCCGGCCATCTCACTCACCTTGTTGCGCGGTGACACTGGTGATGGGTTTGCGGCCATTCTGTTTTTGTTTGCAGTGGTCTGGGCAACAGATATTTTTGCCTATTTCAATGGAAAAGCGCTCGGCGGGCCAAAACTTGCGCCACGTTTTTCGCCCAATAAAACCTGGTCAGGGGCAATTGGCGGGACAGCAGCTGGCGTTGCCGCCGGTGTGGCATGCGCTTCGTTCATTACTCCCGGTGGTGGAATCTCCTTACCCCTCATTGCATTGTTCATCTCAATTATTGCCCAGCTGGGTGACCTTGGTGAATCCTGGATGAAGCGAAAGTTTGGTGCAAAGGATTCAGGCACGTTGATTCCCGGTCACGGTGGCGTGATGGATCGCGTCGATGGGCTTGTAGCTGCCGCTGCATTGCTATACGTCATCGGAGCAATTCTGGTGACACCAGAAACACCATACGACATACTTTTCTAGACGGCTGAGCTGCTGGAGCCTTTTGGCTTATTCATTGCGTTGCGGGCCCGGAGGATAATTTGACAGACCTGCTGCATACGGTATTTGGCACTCAAAGCGTGCTTGTCGGAACAATCATACCGTTTCTTATCGTTTTAACGGTTGTCGTCTTCGTTCATGAGATGGGGCACTATTTGGTGGGCCGGTGGTGCGGTATCGGCGTGAAAGCTTTTTCCATCGGTTTTGGGCCTGAATTGATTGGCTTTAATGATTCCAGGGGAACACGCTGGAAGCTCTCGGCTATTCCACTGGGCGGGTATGTAAAATTCGCCGGTGATGAGGACGTCACCAGTTCCACCGCCGCCGATACAGCGACCATGACAGATGCCGAACGTGCTGTGGCGTTTCATACGCAACCGGTATGGAAACGTGCCGCAACGGTATTTGCAGGCCCGGCCTTCAACATTTTGCTCACTGTTGCAATTTTTTCGGTGTTTTTCGCTCTGTATGGGAAGATGGTTTCCGATCCCATGGTAGCCGAAGTGCGGCCCGGCGGCCCGGCGGCCATTGCAGGCTTTCAGCCCGGGGATCGTTTTGTCAGTGTTGATGGCGAGAAGGTCGTAACGTTTGCGGACGTGCAGCGCCACGTCTCAGCAAGAGGCGGAGATTCATTGAGTTTCATCGTGGAGCGTGCTGGCAAAGAGGTGCAGCTGACCGCGACGCCTGAACTTTCCGAGCAGGAAGACGCGCTTGGCAACAAGGTAAAAGTCGCTGTTATCGGCGTTGTTACCAATTTGCAGGCAGGGAATTTTCGCCGCATCGAGTATGGGCCGATCGAATCGGTCGGTCAGGCTGTGCGTGAAAGCGGCTTTATCATTGCCCGCACAGGACAGTTCTTCAGCCGGTTTTTTGCAGGCAGGGAAGATAAGTGCCAGTTGGGTGGCCCGGTCAAGATTGCGACTATGGCGGGGCAAGCGGCCAGTCAGGGAATTGATTGGCTGATCCAGCTTACCGCCATGCTGTCCATCGGTATCGGTCTCCTCAATCTTTTCCCTTTGCCCCCGCTTGATGGCGGGCATCTGGTTTTTTATGCTGCCGAGGCAGTTATAGGCAGGCCCGTAAAGCCCGCTGTACAGGAGTTATTTTTCCGAACAGGATTCTTCCTGGTGCTCGGATTTATGGGATTTGTCATCTTCAATGATCTTTTCGCATGCTGACCTGAAAATTAAACATTGGTGAAAATTTGAGACGTGTTATGGCAAAACGACATGATCTGTTTACTATACGTGCGGAATGGCGTGGCATGGATGCCACTGTTATGTGGGAAGTAAACAGTTTTTAACCGTAAGCCTTGCGTGTATATAAAAACCGGCTATGACGGTGTACGAGTAATGCTTAGTCCGGGATCTCGCCCGGGTAGAACGAGAAACGAAGGTTCATAAGGCCTATGGCGGCAAGTTCAAAATTTGTAGGTGCGGCGTCAGCGCTCGCCATTTCAGCGGCACTCGTCAGTTCGGGTGCGATCGTAACAACGGTCGCAGGCGTGGCTACAGCGCAGGCGGCAACTGTCAGCCGTATTGAAGTGCGGGGCAATACGCGTGTTGATACACAGACAGTGCGTGACAATATTGGTATTACACCCGGCAAGTCATTCTCCAATGCAGATATCGATGCGGCAACCAAGCGACTTTTCGCTACTGGCCTGTTCAGCGATGTGCGCATCAGCCAATCGGGCGGTGCGCTTGTTGTCACGGTCAATGAAAATCAGGTTGTGAACCAGGTTATCTTCCAGGGCAACAAGAAGATCAAAGACCCTGCGCTGCAAAATGCTGTTCAGCTAAAGCCACGCGCCGCTTTTGATCAGGCAACGCTTGATGCAGATACAGAAGCAGTCCGCGCAGCCTATCGCAATGTTGGCCGCAGCGACGCAACTGTAAACTCGCGCTTGATGGATTTGGGCGAAGGGCGTGTCAATGTTGTTTTCGAAATTAATGAAGGCGACCGTACAAAGATTGCCAAAATCAACTTCGTCGGCAATCAGGCATTTGGCAATCGCCGCCTGAGTGACGTGATTTCGACAAAGAAGTCCAACCCACTGTCATGGTTGACCCGTAACGACGTTTACAGCGAAGATCGTCTGCGTGCAGACGAAGAAGCGCTGCGCCGTTTTTATTATAACCGCGGCTATGCGGACTTCCGTGTTGTTTCTTCAACTGCTGATCTTGATCCGGAAACCAACGATTATACCATCAATATCACCGTTGAAGAGGGTGAAAAGTATACGTTTGGCGGCGTACAGATCGAAAGTTCTGTTGAGGGTGTTGATACTTCGCAGTTAAATGGTCTCGTAAAGTCACGTGAAGGCGACACCTACAGCGCCAAGGATATTGAAGATTCGATTATCAAGGTTTCCGAAAAGGTTGCCGGTCAGGGTTATGCTTTTGCGAAGGTAGAGCCGCGTGGCGATCGTAACTTTGAAAACCACACGATTTCAGTCACCTATGCAATCGACCAAGGCCCGCGCGCCTATGTTGAACGCATTGAAATCCGCGGTAACGAAAAGACCCGCGATTTTGTTATTCGCCGTGAATTTGACGTGAGCGAAGGTGATGCGTTCAATCAGGTTCTCATTCAGCGTGCAAAACGTCGTCTTGAGCGTCTCGAGTTCTTCCAGATCGTCAATATCTCGACTGCGCCCGGTTCGCAGCCCGATCAGGTCATTCTTGTTGTTGACGTCATTGAAAAGCCGACAGGTGAATTCTCTATCGGCGGTGGTTATACGACAGGTGGTGAAAGCCCCGGTCCGACAGTGGAAGGTTCCATCACGGAGCGTAACTTCCTTGGCCGCGGTCAGTATATCCGTATCGGTGCAGGCGGTGGTCTCGATAATAATCGCACCTACTCGCTTTCGTTCACCGAGCCATACTTCCTCGGTCAGCGTATTTCTGCCGGCTTTGATATCTTCAAGCGTCAGTCAGGCGTTCGCGACAAGTATGAGACAGATCTGACAGGTGGCACAATCCGCTTCGGTTTGCCGATTACGGAAGAGCTGACAGCAGGTGTTGCCTATAATCTCACGCGTGAAGAGTATGAGATTGATGACGATGCCAAGCTACCAAATGGCGAGTATGATCCATCTGAGATATCCAAAGCATTTGCTGACGCTGCTGAGAAAAGCCCTTGGATTAAATCTTCGGTCAGTTGGTCGCTCACCTACAACACGATCGATGATCTGAAGAATCCTCGCGATGGTATCTACGCGAAGTTTAATCAGGAATATGCAGGTATCGGAGGTGATGCCAACTTCCTGAAAACAACGGTCAAAGCCAGCTACTACAAAACTCTTCTTGATGAGTTGGATGTTGTCGGCTTGGTTGCTGTAGGTGCAGGCCACATTGAAGGCTTTGGCGGAGATGATCTGCGCGTATTCGATACGTTCAAGAACACACAGGACATGATCCGTGGCTTTAAGTATGCCGGGATTGGCCCTCGTGACGCCAATACAGACGACAAGAAGGGTAGCTTCCTCGGCGGTAATACATACCTGAATGCCAGCGTCGAAACCCAGTTCCCGATGCCTGTCATTCCAGAGAGTCTTGGTATTCGTGGTGCATTCTTTGCTGATGCGGCGACCTTGTTCGGTAGTGATTTGAAGGGTAGCGAAGGTATCGATGTAGAAGGCGAAAAGATGGAATGGCGTGCATCCGTCGGTGCCAGCATCATGTGGGCTTCGCCATTCGGTCCGTTGCGCTTCGACTATGCCGTGCCGGTCAAGAAAGTTGATGGCGATCAGGTGCAGAATTTCAACTTCGGCATGTCGAGCAAGTTCTGATAGATTGCTGACCTCCCGGGGGGAGCAAGTTTCCCCGGGGGAGAAAGTTAGTCGATGGCCGATCCGATCTTTTATGAGTCACTGTCAAATGTAACCATTGGTCAGATCGCGGATCTGACCAATGGCGTTCTTGTGGACAGTTCTCTGGCTAATCGGCCCATTTCCCGTTTGGCTTCACTGAACGATGCCGGTCCTGATGCGCTTGTTTTCATTGAAAGCAAGAAAAATGCATTGGATTTGAGTGGCTTGAATGCTGCGTGTGTTCTCTGTACCGAAGAGGTTCGGCCCAGCGTACCCAAAAATGTCGCCATCATTGTAACACGCCATCCACAGCAAGCATTTGCTGCTATTGGGCGCGCGCTTTATCCGAATGCTGTCAACGCGCATTTGTGGAGCGGACAAACCGGCATTTCATCTCATGCTATCGTTCACGAAACGGCTGAAATTGAAGACGATGTGACAATCGAACCCGGTGCTATTATCGGCAGTCACGTTTCCATAGGCTCGGGCACCGTAATCGGCGCCAATGTGGTTATAGGCAATGGTTGCAAGATTGGACGCGATTGCTACGTTGCACCGGGCAGTTCCGTTCAGTATTCATTTCTCGGTAACAGGGTGCTTTTGCATCCGGGTGTACGTATCGGCCAGGATGGATTCGGCTATGTGCCGGGCAAGGGTGGTCTCGACAAAATGCCTCAACTTGGACGGGTGATCATTCAGGACAATGTAGAGATTGGTGCTAATACGACCGTGGATCGCGGTGCCTTGGCGGATACTGTCATTGGCGAAGGTACAAAAATCGATAATTTGGTGCAGATTGCTCATAATGTGCGAATCGGTCGCCATTGCGTCATCGCAGCGCAGTGCGGTATTTCCGGCAGCGTTATTCTTGGGGACATGACGCGACTTGGTGGAAGTGTCGGAATTAAGGATCACGTCACCATTGGGGCGAGCGTGGAAATTGCCGCAGCAAGCGGCGTTATGAATGATATTCCGGATGGTGAGCGGTGGGCCGGAGCGCCCGCGCAACCGTTCAAGCAGTGGTTCCGAGAGATTGCCAGCGTTCGCGCCATGTCCCGGACCAAGAAGGAGAGCAGTTCAGATGAATGATACCGTAAAAGCAGAAAGCCTTGGCGTTGCGGATATCCAGAAACTTCTGGCCAATCTGCCGCACCGGTATCCATTCCTGTTGATAGACCGGATCGTTGACATTGATGCAGACAGATCAGCGACTGGAATCAAGAATGTCAGCATTAATGAGCCGCATTTTGCTGGACATTTTCCCGAACTCCCGATCATGCCCGGTGTGCTGATTATTGAAGCAATGGCTCAGACGGCAGGCGCTATTGTACTGTTCAACAATGGCAGCGGTAAGCCGGGCCAGGTCTTCTTCATGACCATCGACAATGCCAAGTTCAGAAAGCCTGTCGTGCCAGGTGATCAATTGAAGTTGCGTGTAACGAAGCTCAAGCAGCGCGGCAATATTCATAAATATGCTTGTATCGCCGAGGTGGATGGCGTGAAGGTAGCTGAAGCTGAAGTTGCAGCGATGGTCAGTTTCCCTGTTGAAGAAGTGACCGGGGCTTGATGTCGAGCATTCATCCTACCTCTATCATCGAGCAGGGCGCGAAGATCGGCGAAGGCGTAACCATCGGCCCGTTTTGCCATATTGGTTCTGAAGCGATTGTCGGTGACGGTGTTAGCCTTCTCAGCCATGTCATCATCATGGGACCGACCACGCTTGGAGATGGTTCAAGAGTCTATCCGAATGCCGTGCTTGGCGGTGAGCCTCAAAATACAAAACATAAGGGTGGTCACACGACGCTTGTGATCGGCAAGAATTGCGTTATTCGCGAAGGTGTCACCATGCATCGCGGAACGGATGGAAGCCGAGGCATCACCACTGTCGGCGACAATTGTATGTTTCTGGCTTACTCCCATGTCGCGCACGACTGCATCATTGGCGATAATGTTACGTTTTCCAATAATGTTATGATCGGCGGACACGTCACCATCGGAAACAATGTCATCATCGGCGGCGGTGCCGGCATTCATCAATTTGTGCGGGTGGGGCATCACGCCTTTATTGGTGGCCTTGCGGCTTTAGCCAGTGATCTCGTTCCTTACGGCATGGCAATCGGTAATCATGCCTATCTTGGGGGCCTCAACATTGTCGGGATGAAGCGCTCGGGAATGGCGCGGCCAGAAATCCATAATTTGCGCCATGCTGTGCGCATGCTGTTCGATCGGTCGAAATCGATCAAAAATCGCGCCGATGACGTTCGTATCGCATTTCCGGAATCGCCTGCCGTGGCTGACCTGATTGATTTCATCAGCACGGACACAAAGCGCGCCTTCTGTACGCCGCCGCTCGATTCTGCAATCGAGATCAGTGACAGTGACGTCAGCTAGAGCACCACAACAGGAAAATACTTCAGCGCCGATTCTTGGCCGCACTGCCATCATAGCGGGCAATGGTTCTTTGCCGGTTGCCGTTGCAGCCAGTTTGCGAAAGAAAGGTGCTAACCCTTTGATTGTAACAATCAAAGGGGAGGCTGATCCCGAACTTTACGCCGGTGAACATGCCGAGATATCCATTGTGGAACTTGGCGGGTTGATGAGAATCCTGAAATCGGAGAATATCGCAAACGTTGTTCTTGCTGGCGGTATCCGGCACCGGCCGGAGTTCAGCGCTGCACTTAAACCTGGAAACGGAAATCTTGTGGCGCTCTATCGGTTTATGCGCGCATTCAGGCTCGGAGATGATGGTCTGCTCCGTGCTGTTATTTCGACAATTGAATCCTATGGTTTTCGCGTGCTTGGCGCTCACGAAGTGGTGCCCGATATTCTTGCACCTGCGCCGGGATGCATTACACGTAAGAAACCAACTCAGGAAGGTCGCGACAACATTGAAGCGGCGCGCAAGGCTGCGACATTGATTGGTTCACTGGATATTGGTCAGGCAGCTATCGCCGTAGGGCGACGGGTGGTCGCGCTGGAAGGGGTCGAGGGGACCGACGCAATGCTGCAACGTGTCGCCGATTTGCGTCAGGCAAAGCGGATAAACCGCAAAGGTGGTGTGCTGGTCAAATGTGCCAAGCCGCAACAGGAGGTTCGGGCGGATCTCCCTGCTATCGGTGTCAGCACCGTTGAGAATGCGGTGAAGGCCGGTTTGAACGGAATTGCGGTGGAAGCTGGTCGCACTCTTATTCTTTCCTACGAAGACACCGTTGCCGCCGCCAATGCCGCTGGCCTTTTTATCCAGACTTTTGGGCAGGAGGAAAGCTGATGGAAGCTGGAGAAACGCTGCGTCTGGCTATCATAACAGGCGAGGAGTCTGGTGACCAGTTGGGTGCCGATCTCGTAAGGGCGCTGCGCAAGAGCCACGATGGAGAGATTACGCTGACTGGCGTTGGCGGCGATCATCTGGCTGAGCTTGGGCTTGATAGTCTTTTTGATCAGCACGAGATAGCGCTTGTCGGTCTTAGCGCTATCATACGCAAACTGCCTCAGCTTGTCCGCCGGATATCACAGCTTGCTGCTTCAATTGTCGCGTCGAAGCCGGATTGCCTTGTCATTATCGACAGTCCCGATTTTACGCATCGTGTGGCGCGCAAGGTGCGGGCGGCGGACCCTTCCATACCCATCGTGAATTACATCAGTCCATCTGTATGGGCCTGGCGACCGGAGCGCGCGAAAGCAATGCGTTCCTATATAGATCATGTCCTGGTTATTCTTCCATTTGAAGTGCAGGCATTAAAAGATTTGGACGGTCCTCCATCAACCTATGTCGGGCATAGGCTGGTTTCCTATGCACCACTGCTGGAAGCTGCGGAGACAAATCGGGCTCGAGATGCGGGGCTTGGTGATCGGGAGATCAAGAATCTTTTGATATTGCCGGGTTCGCGAAGGTCGGAAATTGCCAGCCTTATTGAGGTATTCGGGGAAACGGCAGAACTGCTTGTGAGCCGCGGCAATAAGATCAATGTGACTATACCGACATTGCCGCGGGTTGAGGCAATGGTCCGTGAATTGACGGCAAACTGGGCGGTTCGCCCCAATATCGTTGTTGGCGAAGCCGAGCGACTGCGCGCGTTTTCGCAAGCCGATGCGGCACTTGCCGCATCGGGGACGGTGTCCCTGGAATTGGCTTTGGCCCGCATACCGACGGTGCTCTCCTACAAACCAGACTGGTTGGCGCGTACATTCCTTGCGCCGCGTATCAAAATATGGAGCGCAGCGCTTCCAAATATTATCGCTGATGAACCTGTTGTACCCGAATATTTCAACATATTCGTGCGCGCAGGGTCGCTTGCCCGCCAGCTTGAACAATTACTGATGCCAGGTTTGCGGCGCAGCGCGCAGCTTGAGAGTTTCGATAAGATCGCCCGATTCATGCAAACGGATCGTCCTGCTGGAGAAATTGCAGCGGAAAAGGTTCTTGAGCTCGTAAAGCGATAATTGCCACTCATATCAAAGAAAAAGGCGCCGGATGGCGCCTTTTTCTTATGTCGTCATTTATTTGCGATTTTCAACGCTCACATAATCGCGCTGTGTCGCACCGGTATAAAGCTGCCGCGGACGGCCAATCTTTTGATGCGGATCTTCGATCATTTCTTTCCACTGAGCAATCCAGCCAACAGTACGCGCAACAGCGAACAGTACTGTGAACATGGTGGTGGGGAAGCCCAGTGCCTTCAATGTGATTCCAGAATAGAAATCGACATTTGGATAAAGCTTCTTTTCGATGAAATATTCATCGGTTAGCGCAATACGTTCAAGCTCCATTGCAACGTCCAGCAGTGGGTCGTCCTTGATACCCAGTTCTGCCAGAACTTCGCGCGTTGTCTGCTGCATGATCTTGGCGCGCGGGTCATAATTCTTATAAACGCGGTGACCAAAGCCCATCAGGCGGAACGGATCGTTCTTGTCCTTGGCGCGGGCAATATATTCTGGAATGCGATCGACTGTGCCGATCTCGCCAAGCATGGTCAGCGCAGCCTCATTTGCTCCGCCATGCGCCGGACCCCACAGGCAGGCAATGCCCGCTGCAATACATGCAAATGGATTTGCGCCGGACGAACCTGCAAGGCGAACGGTCGATGTCGAAGCATTCTGCTCGTGGTCAGCATGCAAAATGAAGATGCGATCCATTGCACGTGCAAGCACAGGATTTGGAACATAATCTTCGCAAGGCACGGCAAAGCACATGTGCAGGAAGTTGGTCGCGAAATCGAGATTGTTCTTCGGATAAACGAATGGCTGACCGATATGATATTTGTAGGCCATAGCGGCCAGCGTCGGGATTTTTGCGATCATGCGGATCGAAGCGACCATGCGCTGATGCGGATCGGAAATATCTGTTGAGTCGTGGTAGAAGGCCGACAGGGCACCTACACAACCGACCATAACGGCCATTGGATGGGCATCGCGACGGAACCCGCTGAAGAAGCGCGACATCTGTTCATGCACCATGGTGTGGCGCGTTACGCGAAAATCAAAGTCCACCTTCTGGCTCTTTGTCGGCAATTCGCCGTAAAGCAGCAAATAGCAAGCTTCGAGAAAATCTCCGTTCTCGGCCAGCTGTTCAATAGGGTAGCCACGGTGGAGCAGAACGCCTTCGTCGCCATCAATATACGTAATTTGCGACTCGCATGACGCTGTCGAGGTGAAGCCCGGATCATAAGTGAATGCGCCGGTGTTTTTGTATAAAGTCCCAATGTCTACGACATCCGGTCCGATGGTCCCCTTTTTTATGGGTAAAGCGAATTCGTGACCATTGAGATCGATGTTTACGCTGTTCTCAGACATTGCCGTTCCTTTCTTGCTTTGACTTGCGCTGAACAGCGCAAAAGCATCATTCCTCGAATGAGGTTATTTCCGTGATTTTTACAGGCAGTGCACCGTACCGGAAAGGCGCGATGTTGCAATGCAAAAATGCGATGAAACTTCCGTACTATCGTCCTTTCAACTGATCCTCAATCCGGCCGAGCGATTCGTCTCGGCCAAGCACTGCCAGTACGTCAAACACGCCCGGTGAGGTAGCTCTTCCTGTCAATGCAGCACGCAATGGCTGAGCGATTTTTCCAAGCTTCAAGCCGGTTTTTTCCGCATGAATACGAATAGCTGCATCAAGCGTGTCAGCAGTCCAATCGGTAATTGCAGCCAAATCCGGCAACACGCCCTGAAGGACGGCCAAACCATCCTCATTAAGCAAGCTGGCGGCTTTGTCGTCCAGCGGCAGCGGTCGTTCGGTAAACAGATATTTGGCGCTATCGGCAAGTTCGACAAGGGTTTTGGCACGCTCTTTAAGGCCGGACATGGCAGCGAGAAGCTGTCCCTTGGTGGTATCATTCAGACGGGAAATTATCTCAGCGCCACCTTCGATCTCCGGCAGAATATCGATCATGGCCTTGACCAGATCGGCATCGCTGGAAATCCGCATATAGTGGCCGTTAATCGCCTCGAGCTTCTGGAAGTCAAAACGGGATGCGCCGCGATTAATGTCGGATATTTCGAACCACTGAATCATCTGCTCATCGGACATGATCTCGTCATCGCCATGGCTCCAGCCCAAGCGCACAAGATAATTGCGCAGGGCAGCAGGCAGATATCCCATGGCACGATAGGCTTCGACACCAAGCGCACCGTGGCGCTTGGACAGTTTTGCGCCGTCAGCCCCATGGATAAGCGGAATATGGCCCATAATGGGAACATCCCAGCCCATAGCATTATAGATAACGGTCTGGCGTGCCGCATTTGTCAAATGATCATCGCCGCGGATAATATGCGTTACGCCCATATCGTGATCGTCGACCACGACCGCGTGCATGTAGGTAGGATTGCCGTCCGAGCGAAGGATAATGAAATCATCAAGGTCCTTGTTTGGGAAGCGCACATCACCCTGCACCTGATCGCGTACCAAAGTCTCACCCTCTTGCGGTGCTTTGATGCGAATAACCGGCTTTACGCCAGCTGGCGCGTCTTTCGGGTCGCGGTCGCGCCAGCGGCCGTCATAACGGGGCGGGCGGCCTTCGGCACGGGCCTTTTCACGCATTTCCTCCAGTTCGGCCTGTGATGCATAGCAATAATAGGCCTTGCCTTTGGCAACCAGCTCTTCGGCCACTTCGCGGTGACGGGGAACACGATCAAATTGAGAGACAGCATCGCCATCCCAATCAAGTCCAAGCCATTTCAATCCATCAAGTATGGCGGCCACCGCCGCTTCGGACGAACGTTCGCGATCAGTGTCCTCGATGCGCAACAACATTTTCCCGCCCGTATGCTTGGCGTAAAGCCAATTGAACAGAGCCGTGCGTGCACCGCCAATATGCAGATAGCCGGTGGGAGAGGGAGCGAAACGGGTAATGACAGAAGATGACATATGGTCTCCAGGGCAGTTCGGTCTGTTAGTCGAACGTCCAATCGAATTGATTTGGCGTTGATGTACCATAGCGGTGCTGTCGTGCAAGGGCATTGGCAGAAATGGGGATCAATGGCCGAACCGTCAACCGACGAGAAAACGAGCGAAAGGCGCTTCTGGTTTCAATCGGAAAGCGTAGGGCAGGCACTTGTCAAATCGCCCGCTGCAAAAGCAGTGGGTGGCCGTGGCGTTGATACGAGGGGCATCACTGTTTTCAAACAGTCCTTCGATCGGAAGCTTCAGGCTTTTGCCCATGCGATACCGGCGGCAATCAGTGATGAGGCTGCGCGAGGCACGAAATTTTTGTTTTTGCCAGTGTTCGCTGGAATTGGAGCTGTCATTTATTTCAGTGCAAGTGGCGAGCCGAGACTCAGTCCGATGGTCTTTGGGATCACGTTACTTGTCGGATGCTATCTGCTTGCACAGAACAGACCAACAATAAGGCTGATATTGCTCGCTGCAATGGCGGTCACCGCTGGCATGCTTTGCGCCAAGCTGGAAACGATAAGGGTGGCGACACCCATGCTGGGCTCCGAAGTGACCACGCGCGTGACCGGCCGCATCTCGGCTTTGGCAAAGGATGCAAAAGGGGGATGGCGACTGACCCTTGATGTCATAGAAACGGAACGTCCTTCGTTGCGTTTTGGGCCGGATCGTATTGCAGTTTCAGCACGCCGCCTGCCGCGGGATTTGCGCATCGGCGATGGACTGAAAGCATTGGTCCGTCTGCGTCCACAATCTGGACCGGTTCGGCCGGGCAATTATGATTTTGCCTTTTATAACTACTATCGCGGCGTTGGGGCCAACGGGTTTTTGCTGGGCTTGCCTAAAAAGGTCGATATTGCGCCAAAGTCCGGAATATGGGCAACGGCTTTTTTGATGATCAGCAATATTCGCCAGCAGCTGACGCATCGCATATTGCACCGCATCAAAGGGGAGCCGGGTGACATCGCAACATCGCTGATTACAGGGCAACGCGACGGCATCAGTGAGGAAACCAACAGCGCTCTGCGCCTCAGCGGCCTGGCGCATATTCTGTCGATATCCGGTTTCCACATGGCACTCGTGGCGGCGATTATCATAGGTTCTCTTCGTGCTGTGTTTGCCTTGTTCCCTAGTGCATCGGCGCGCTATCCTGTCAAAAAACTTGCGGCGGTTATCGCCTTGTTCGGCTCGGCATTCTATCTCTTGCTTTCAGGCGCGGATATTGCCGCACAGCGCAGCTTTGTGATGCTTGCGGTCATGCTGCTTGCACTGACTGTTGACCACGCAGCGGTGTCCATGCGCAATCTCGCAATTGCCGCCTGCATTACGATTGCCGTTTCACCACACGAAATTCTTGGACCAAGTTTTCAGATGTCCTATTCGGCAACAGCCGCCCTTATAGCCTTCTATAGCTGGTGGTCACGTTACCAACTCAAACGCGGCCTACGTCAACGGACAAAGGCCAGGGCTGGAAATTGGCTGTTTCCGTCAAAAATAACAGCCTATATGGGTGGCATCGCCATGACCTCACTGGTTGCAGGCACAGCAAGCTCAATCTTTGCCGCATATCATTTCAATAACACAGCTCCATTTGGCCTTATCGGGAATGCCTTGGCGCTGCCGGTTGTTTCGATTCTCGTTATGCCCTTCGCAGTGCTCGGCATGCTTGCCATGCCTTTTGACCTGGACTGGCTTCCGTTCACGGTTATGGGATGGGGCATTGAGATCGTCATCACGATAGCAAAAGCTGTGGCTTTGCATTCACCAAGCGGAAATCTCGGACTGATACCCGAAATTTCGCTTGTTCTCATGGCAATAGCGCTCCTGATTCTTCTATTCCTTTCGACATGGTTGCGTCTGTTCGCTTTGCCGTTTGTGGTCATGGCCGTTGTTTTGACAAGTCGGGTATCGGAGCCCGCAATCATGATTTCAGAGGACGGGAAACTGGTCGCTATAAGAACAGAAGACGATCAGTTAGCAATCAACAGGCACGCCGGTGGTACGTTCAGTCTGAATAATTGGCAGCAGGGATATAAAACGCCGCAAATTATCAAGCCTGCAATGAAGGGTGATCTTGCAAGCGGGCCTCAATTTGAGTGCAACGACAAACTTTGCACTGCCCGCGAGCCGAAAGGGTTGGTTATCGCTTATACAGATGATGCAACAAGAGCAGCGGATGCATGCCGTGAAGGGCATGTCGTCATTTTGGCGTTTGCCACGAAGGTTGCGACTTGTCCAAACGCCGAAACATTGGTGCTTACAGCGCAGATGTTGGCGCTCAAGGGTGCTACGGAAATCAGATTCAAAGATTCGCAACCTGGCTCATTTGAAGCCGATCCTGCACTGACTGGAGCGGCCCTGGCAAAACAAGAACTTTTGCAACGCCTGGCTTCATCCGAGATTAAACATGCAGTCGGCACACCGAACCGGCCATGGAATAGTCACCGCATCTACTCTCGTGCCGCACGAAATCTGGAAGAGCGGCGAGCGAGCAAAAGAGAGCCACGTTCAGGTGAACAAAAGTAATCAGGCGCCTCTTATCATCTCGGCTTTTTAGTTCTTTTGGCGTTTTCTAGTACCGGCGTATCAGGCCAACCAGCTTGCCTTGGACCTGAACCCGATCCGGCCCAAAGATTCGGGTCTCATAGGCAGGGTTTGCTGCTTCAAGAGCGATGGATGCACCTTTGCGGCGAAAACGCTTCAACGTGGCCTCTTCATCATCCACAAGGGCCACGACGATTTCACCGGGGCTTGCCGTATCGCCGCGCTTGATGACAACAGTATCACCATCGAAAATACCCGCTTCGATCATGGAGTCGCCTTTGACCTCAAGCGCATAATGCTCGCCACTACCGATCATATCTGGCGGAAGGTTGAGCATATGGGTCTGGTTCTGGATTGCGGCGATGGGCACACCTGCTGCAATGCGTCCCATCACCGGGATGCTGATCATATTGGCAGCCACAATGTCCGCAGTGCTTGCTTGCGGGCGAGGCGGGGCGATATTGCGTCCCAAACTGCCTTCGATAACGCTTGGCGAAAATTTGCGTTGTGCGTTCAAGCCCGGCGCAATTGAATCCGGCAGGCGAAGGACTTCCAGCGCTCGTGCCCTATTTGCTAGCCGGCGAATAAATCCTCGCTCCTCCAGCGCGGTAATCAGACGGTGAATGCCCGATTTGGATGCGAGGTCCAATGCATCCTTCATCTCATCAAATGAAGGGGGAATGCCCGTTTCCTTCAACCGTTCATGAATGAAGAGCAGAAGTTCATGTTGTTTGCGCGTGAGCATAGGGCGATCCTTAAACGTGGAATCGGAAAAACAAAACCAGAACAAACACTATATGTTCCAGTTGTGTTCCACAAGGATTAATATCTGGTATAAACCAGTTACTTAAGGCGCCGCACACTGAAAATCAGATAAATAACGGAGAGCAATATGCTTAGCCGCGTATTGGAGGGCCACTGGATTGGCGTACGGTGAGCTCGACAGGCCATAGCTCATGAATATTGTCCACCGGTTCGCCATCGAGCACGCGCACCAGCATTTCAGCGATCCTTGTTGCGGCGGAACGCATTGACGACCGTGTGGTCGTCATGGATGGAACCATGTTGCTCGCATTGAGATAGGGGAAGACGTCATCGTGGGTGATGAGAGATACCTGCTTGCCCAACTGATATCCCTTGTTGCGGACGGCGCGCGAGACGCCCAAAGCCGTCATCATCGATCCTGCAATAATAGCTGTTGGTTGCGGTGTACATGAAAGCAAGCGCTGCGTTTCACGAAAGCCAATTTCATCAGAGAAATAGTCGTGAACGATAAAGCGTGGGTCCACTTCGACACCGCGTTCATTTAAAGCTTGCCGATACCCCAGTTCTCGATGCTCGGAAAATGTGAAGCCCTTCAAGCCATCAATCATGGCGATGTGCCGATGTCCCAAATCGAGAAGGTGGCTTGCTGCCTGATAGAACGCGCCCTGATTGTCAATGTCCAGCCAAGCATGAGGTCTGTCAATATTTGTGCGTCCATGTAGGACAAAAGGGAAGTTTGCATCAAGCAGCATGGATACACGCTCGTCGACCAAAACGGGGCCGGAGACAATAATCGCATCGACACGTTTGCTGGAGATGAGGCGCTTATAGACTGAAATTTCGTCATTATCGATAATCGGGCTCAGTAAAAAATCAATCTCGTCCCGGGAGAGGCGCTCCGCCAGACCGGCAAGAAATTCTGCCGTATGTGGACCGAATCGTTGACTGGAGTCTGCAGGGATGACGAGGCCAATTGCACCCACACGGCCCATGGCAAGACGCCGCGCATTCGCATTCGCGCTGTAGCCAAATTTCAATGCCGCCTTGTTGACGCGCTCGCGCGTCGCTTCATTCACTTCCGGATAACCATTCAGCGCGCGGCTGACGGTCGTCTGGGAAAGGTTGAGCTTTTCAGCGAGTTCTTTCAGCTTCATGCTGGGTGATCCAAACCAGGTTCCGATCCGTGTAATCAAATGTCTGTTTCAGCGTAGTATAACCATAGTTCAAAGCGCTTTAAATGATCTACACAATTTTATTTGGCTGATTACCAGCGTTCATAAACTATTTATTGACAATCGATTTGCGTTTTGACACTTTTTATCCAAAGCGCTTTGGATAAGTTGATTTGACCATCTGACGCGTTTGAGGAGGACTTGCAATTGGGATTGTGTGCCGTCCGGCATAGGGTGATCCATCAAAGATTTTTGGGAGGATTTTATGAAGAAGAGTTCCGTTTTTGCAGGCGTATTGCTTACCGCGCTGTTATCTTCCAGTGCCTATGCAGCCAATCTTTCTATCGTCTATAGCTCAACTGGCAATGAGACCGCCGAGTTGCGCAAGCAGCTTGACCGCTTTGAAAAAGAGACGGGAAACAAAGTTTCCATCGTTGCCATGCCATCCAGCAGTTCCGATAATTTCGGCCAGTATCGTCTTTGGCTTGCTGCCGGAAATACGGATATCGATGTCTATAAGACCGATGTCGTTTGGGCGCCCCAGTTGTCGGAGCAATTCCTCGATTTGACCGAAGCGGCAAAAGACGTTGTGGATCAACATTTCCCATCGATCATTGAGAGCCAGACGGTCGACGGCAAGTTGGTAGCCCTGCCATTATATACGGATGCGCCGGCACTTTATTATCGCAAGGATTTGCTTGAAAAGTACAATAAGCCCGTTCCCAAGACCTGGGATGAAATGGCTGCGACCGCCAGGGAAGTGCAGGATAGCGAACGTCAGGCCGGAAACAAAGGAATGTTTGGATTTGTATTTCAGGGAAATGCCTATGAAGGGCTGACCTGTAATGCATTGGAATGGATAAAATCATCCGGCGGTGGCCAGATTGTTGAAGCTGACGGTACGATCTCGGTCAATAACCCGCAAGCGGTTGCAGCAATTGATCGCGCCAAAGGCTGGATCGACACGATTTCGCCAAAAGGTGCACTGGCCTACAAGGAAGAAGAATCTCGCGGTGTCTGGCAGACGGGCAATTCCGTCTTCATGAGAAATTGGCCTTACGCCTATTCGTTGAGCCAAGGTGCTGACAGCGCCGTTAAAGGTAAGTTCGATGTAGCGCCGCTTCCGGTCGGAAAGGAAGGCGAGAAGTCTGCAGCAACTCTCGGTGGCTGGAATCTGGCCGTTTCGAAATACTCGAAATCACCTGACGAGGCGATAAAGCTTACCCTGTTCCTTGCTGCCGCCGAGCAGCAGAAGGAAATGGCGATCAATATCTCCCATCTGCCGACGATTAAATCCCTCTATGATGACAAGGATATCGCGACAGCGCAGCCGCTGATCCCATTGTGGAAACCGGTGTTCGAAACGGCCGTGCCAAGGCCATCCGCTCCAACAAAGGTCAAATATAACGAGGTCTCTTCCATGTTCTGGAGCGCTGTTCACGACACGTTGTCCGGTAACGGCACGGCGGCTGAAAATCTGGAGTTACTTGAAGCCAAAATCGCGGAGCTTCAGGGAGGTAGCTGGTAGGTCTCTACCAGCTTAAGGGCACGGTGCGAGTTGTTGGAGTCCTCCTGACAATCAGCTCGCACCGATTGCCTGAGTTCGCATCCCGATGTTTTTCCTGGGCAGGAATTCAAACATGACCTCAACAGTATTGCGATCGGATTTGTTGCGCCAGCGAACACGTTCGGCTCAACTTTTCCTCATACCGATGATCATCGCTCTGGCAATCGTTGCCGGCTGGCCGTTGATCCGTACCATCTATTTTTCCTTCACCGATGCCTCGCTCACAAATATGGGGGGAGCCAAATGGGTTGGTTTTAAAAATTATCTTTCATGGGTTCAGCTTAAAAGCGGACGCACGATCTATTCAGGCCTGCTGGTTGATCCTGCTTGGTGGAATGCGGTCTGGAATACGGTGCGCTTTGCGGTCATCTCGGTGGCGCTTGAAGCCTTTTTCGGAATGATTATCGCGCTTGTGCTCAATGCCGAATTCAAGGGCAGGGGTATTGTACGCGCAGCTATTCTCATTCCCTGGGCGATACCCACCATCGTCTCGGCCCGCATGTGGGGATGGATGCTCAACGATCAGTTTGGCATTCTCAACGATCTGTTCATGCGCCTTGGCTTCATCGACAATCCGATTGCCTGGACCGCAAGTTCTGATACGGCGATGATCGCAGTGCTGATTGTCGATGTTTGGAAGACCACACCGTTTATGGCGCTGCTGATCCTTGCCGGCCTGCAAATGGTGCCGAGCGATGTTTACGAGGCCGCCAAGATTGACGGCGTGCATCCGGTAAAGCAGTTTTTCCGTATTACGCTGCCTCTTGTCAAACCGGCCCTGATGGTCGCGATTATCTTCCGCCTGCTCGATGCAATGCGCATTTTCGACCTGATTTATGTTCTGACGCCAAACAGTACACAGACGAAAACCATGTCGGTGCTCGCGCGTGAAAATCTCATTGAATTCGACAAATTTGCCTATGGTTCGGCACAATCGACATTGTTGTTTGTTGTCATTGCTCTCATGACCATCCTGGCTATCTGGGTCGGTCGGGTTCGGCTGGATGGGGGAGACCGCTAATGCCCGTCGCTGTCAAGAATACTGCATTTTACGTACTGGTGGTGCTCATCGTTCTGTTTGCGGTGTTTCCATTCTACTACGCAATCATCACAAGCTTCAAAACGGGCAGTGCGCTCTTTACGATTGAATATTGGCCGACATCGTTTTCGCTGGCCAATTATGTCACTGTCATTGAAGCGGGAAGCTTCCCCCGCAATCTTCTGAATTCGCTTATCGTGTCCGGGCTTGTTGTCGCCTTATCGCTGCTCATGGCGGTGACAGCAGCGTTCGCTTTGGCGCGTGTGCGTTTTCGCGGTCGCTCGCTGCTCTTGCTGACGATTCTTTCGGTCTCGATGTTCCCGCAGATTGCAGTGCTGGCGGGTCTGTTCGAGGTTATCCGTTTCCTTGGGCTTTATAATACGTTGTGGGGTTTGATCTTCTCATACACGATCTTCACATTGCCCTTTACCGTCTGGGTACTGACGACATTCATGCGGGATTTGCCGATTGAAATTGAGGAGGCAGCTATTGTAGATGGTGCCACGCCATGGGTCATCATCACCAAAGTATTCCTGCCATTAATGTGGCCGGCGCTGGTGACGACAGGGCTTTTGGCATTCATTGCCGCATGGAATGAGTTTCTGTTTGCCCTGACTTTTACCTCGTCAACAGAAACACGTACGGTTCCAGTCATCATTGCACTTCTGTCCGGTAACAGCGCTCACGAGGTGCCGTGGGGTCTGATCATGGCGGCATCCGTCATCGTAACGGTGCCATTGGTCGTTCTGGTGCTAATTTTCCAACGCAAGATCATTTCCGGTCTCACCGCCGGCGGCGTCAAAGGCTAGAGCCTCGCGCTCAGGGGAGTTTCAAAATGACAGTTATTCGCTTGAACAATATACGCAAATCCTTTGGCACCTTCGATGTTATCAAGGGGGTAGACCTTGAGATCAATCCTTGCGAGTTCATGGTTTTCGTGGGACCGTCCGGTTGTGGAAAATCGACGCTTCTGCGCCTGATTGCGGGGCTTGAAGACATAACCTCCGGCACGCTGGCTTTCGATGAGAAGGTGGTCAACAGCCTGACACCATCCCAGCGTGGTATTGCCATGGTATTCCAGTCCTATGCGCTTTATCCGCATATGACGGTTTACGACAATATGGCTTTCGGGCTGAAGCTGGCAAAGGGCGGCGCAGACGAAATCAAACGCCGGGTGAACGAAGCGGCGGAAATGCTGCAAATCACCGGATATCTCGACAGATTGCCCAAACAGCTTTCAGGTGGGCAGAGACAGCGCGTTGCCATCGGTCGCGCAATTGTGCGCGATCCCAAGGTATTTCTCTTCGATGAACCGCTTTCGAACCTCGATGCCGCATTGCGGGTGCAAACGCGTCTTGAAATCGCCAAGCTCCACGCGAAAATGCATGAGACGACGATGATCTACGTCACGCATGACCAGGTGGAAGCCATGACGCTGGCTGATCGCATCTGTGTGTTGCGTGATGGCAATGTCGAGCAGGTCGGTACGCCGATGGAGCTATACGAGAAACCGCAATCGACTTTCGTTGCCGGATTTATAGGATCTCCAAAGATGAACTTCCTGACGGAAAAATTCGCCGATGCCTATAGAGCGCATACGCTTGGGGTGCGCCCGGAGCATCTCGAAGTTCGGGAAAAAGATGGAACTTGGGCTGGAAAACTCATCCTTTCCGAGAATCTTGGCTCAGAAAGCTATCTCTATATCGATATTGGCGCAAAGGAGCCGCTGGTTGTCCGCCAGGATGGGTCGGCGCGCCAACAGCCGGGTGATCTGCTCCATGTTTCGCCCATTAACGACAATGTTCACCGCTTCGACCAATCGGGCCACCCAGCCCGGGTATGAAGCAAAAGCAGCACAAAGTTTAAAGTAAGGAAATAACCATGCCTATTCGTACGCTCGTCTGGGGTGAAAACGTTCACGAGCATATCAACAAGACGGTTGCCGAAATTTATCCGGAAGGTATGCACAATCAAATCGCCAAATTGATTGGCAAGGATACCAACATCAGCGTGAAGACGACGACGTTGCAGGAGCCCGAGCATGGGCTCACCGACAAGGCACTTGAGGAGACGGACGTTCTTGTCTGGTGGGGCCATCGTGCGCATGGCGATGTTGCAGATGAGATTGTTGAGCGTGTTGCAAAGCGCGTTTGGGAGGGAATGGGTCTTATCGTTCTTCACTCGGGACACTTTTCGAAGATATTCAAGCGGCTGATGGGATCGCCCTGTGCCCTGAACTGGCGTGAGGCGGGTGAACGCGAGCGTCTTTGGGTGGTCAATCCCGGACATCCGATTGCCAAGGGGTTGCCAGCCTATTTCGAGCTTGAGAATGAAGAAATGTATGGCGAACCTTTTTCGGTTCCCGAGCCTTTGGAAACTGTCTTTGTGTCATGGTTTCAGGGCGGAGAAGTTTTCCGCTCGGGTCTGACCTATCGCAAGGGCGCTGGCAATGTTTTCTATTTTCGTCCTGGTCATGAAACCTATCCTACCTATCATGATGAAACGGTTGGGTTGGTCCTGAGGAATGCTGTCAATTGGGCTTATAATTCCAATCGGTTCCCGCATATTACGGAAGCTCCGAATGTGCCTGTGGAAAAGGCGCTGGAACCACTCGAGGCTCGGGGCGGAAGTTTGCACGAGGCTGGCGAAGAAGGCTTCCGCTAAGCCTTCGGCAAGGTTACAGACGATGAATATTGATGATCGCGGCGCTTGCACTCGGGGAGTGCAGCGCGCGTTTAAAGGACCGCAAGAATGCGTTTATTGATCCTAGGAACGGGCAGCATGGCCAATGCCCATGCAAAGAATTTCTCTGAGATAGAGGGCGTGACCCTTGCGGGTGCTGTCGATGTGAATATCAATAGCGTCGAAGCATTCCGCGAAAAGTACAATATTGAGCGTGCCTTTACATCGCTCGACGATGCGCTTGCATGGGGCGATTTCGATTCCGTCGCCAATATTACGCCCGACAGCATTCACTATGCCACGACCATGCAATGCCTGCGTGCTGGCAAGCATGTTTTTTGCGAGAAGCCTCTTGCCGTCAATCATCAGGATGCGATGGAGATGGCTGATACTGCCGAAGCAGCGCATCTGGTCGGCATGGTCAACCTGACCTATCGCAATGTTGCACAGTTGCAGGCGGCTCGAAAGCTTGTGACCAGCGGTCAGATCGGGCAGGTCAAGCATATTGAGGCCTCCTATCTGCAAAGCTGGCTCGTTGCAAAAATGTGGGGCGAATGGCGCACGGAAAGCCGCTGGCTTTGGCGCCTGTCCAAAAAGCACGGCTCGAACGGAACTCTGGGTGATGTCGGCGTCCATATCTTGGACTTTGTGGTCTATGCGACCGACACGGAAATTGACGAAATATTTTGCCGACTTAAAGCCTTTGACAAGGCAGAAGGGAACAGGATTGGCGAATATGATCTGGACGCGAATGACAGCTTCACCATGACAGTCGGCTTTACCAATGGTGCACTGGGTGTCGTGCACTCAAGTCGCTGGGCGACTGGGCATGTCAACGAACTGCGCTTGCGGGTTTATGGCGATAAAGGCTCACTGGAAATTCAACACCGGCACGACGGCTCGAAACTTCTGGTCTGTCTCGGTGATGATGTTGAGACGGCAACATGGAAAGAAATCGAGGTCGAGCCTGTTTCAACCAATTATCAGCGTTTTGTCGAAGCGGTTGGGCAGGGTAGGACACTTGAACCATCATTCCGCCACGCGGCAAAATTACAAAAAGC
The DNA here is from genome assembly GCF_054796155.1 of Phyllobacterium sp. K27. Classification (NCBI taxonomy): domain Bacteria; kingdom Pseudomonadati; phylum Pseudomonadota; class Alphaproteobacteria; order Hyphomicrobiales; family Phyllobacteriaceae; genus Phyllobacterium; species Phyllobacterium sp. K27. The sequence goes on from NZ_CM139240.1 coordinate 2,225,568, forward strand.
AATAGACCTTGCGACCATCACGGAAATGGATCGTAAGGAGCATAAGCTGGAAGAAAATTTAGCGTAGCAACATCACCTTGCACATGGTTCCCGCCTTCAGCGCGGGGGCATGTGGCTCGCGGATGATAAGGCATTCGGCATCGCTCAAAAATTTCAGCATTGACGAATCCTGCAAAGGAAACGGCGTGGCGGTGAGAGTGCCGTCAGCATTTCGTGTGAGCGTTGCCCTTACATAGTCCTGACGCTGGTCATTTATGCCCATGTCGCATCCCAGAACCGCCGCACGCAGATTCGGATGATGCGCCAGCCCCAGCATTGCGCGGATGAGCGGTACCAGGAAGATACGGCCGCATATTAAGCTGGACACAGGATTACCGGGAAGGCCCAGAATGTTCATGTCGTTCAGTTGCCCGAACATCAGCGGCTTGCCCGGGCGCAACGCAATCTTCCAAAAATCAAGCTTCATGCCCTTGGCGGTCAAAGCGGGCTGGACCAGATCATGGTCTCCAACGGAAGCCCCGCCGAGCGTTACCAGAATATCCGCCTGAGCCGCTACCGCACGGTCTATGGCCTCGCTCAAAGCCTCCAGCCGGTCTTCTGCTATGCCCAGATCAATAGGCAAGCCACCCGCTTGCCGTATGATTTCCGCCAGACCAAAACTGTTGGAAGCGATGATCTGATCGGAACGGAAGGCTTCCCCGGGATTGACCAGTTCATCGCCGGTTGCAAGGATTGCAACCCTTGGCTGCCGATATACCGGCACTGCCGGATAGTTCGCTGCTGCTGCCAGTGCCAGTGCTGAAGGATCGAGCACCCGGCCATTTTTCAACAGCAGATCACCGACTTCGAAATCCAGTCCGGCCTTACGAATGTTTTTGCCGTGCGCTATCTTTTCTGTGATTTCAATTTCTGCACCGCGAGCAATTGTATTTTCTTGAATTACAACGCTATCGGCACCGGCAGGAACGGGCGCACCAGTGAAAATACGGACCGCTTCTCCAGCCCCTAGCGAACCGGAAAAGGCATGGCCAGCGGCAGACTGGCCGATCAGTTTCAAGGTAACGGGCACGTCAGCAATATCGGCGGCGCGAACGGCATAGCCATCCATTGCCGAGGCGGCGAATGGTGGTTGTTGCCGTTGTGCATAAAGATCTTGGGCGAGAACGCGCCCCCCGGCTTCGCTTAGTGCAACTGTTTCCGTATCCGTCCTGCTGGCGGCAGCGAGGATACGAGACAGGGCTTCGTCAACGGGGAGGAGTCCAGCCATTCAACGCTCACTGGACCAATCGCCGGATTTTCCGCCGGTTTTATGCAAGAGCCGGATGTTCTGGATAGTCATGCCCTTATCCACGGCTTTTGCCATATCATAGATCGTCAGACAGGCCACCGAAACGGCTGTCAGCGCTTCCATTTCAACGCCCGTCTTTCCAGTCAGCTTGGCGGTCGCAGTAACATGCAGACCAGGCAAAACCTCATCATCTTCAATATCGATGGATATTTTGCTCAAAAGCAGGGGGTGACATAGCGGAATGAGTTCGTGTGTTTTCTTCGCAGCCATGATGCCTGCTATGCGGGCCGTGCCGATAACATCCCCTTTTGCAGCATTGCCGCTGCGGATCAGCGCCAGCGTTTCAGGGAGCATGGAAATGAAACCCTCGGCTGTCGCAAGACGCACCGTTTCGATCTTGTCGCCAACATCCACCATATTGGCGGCGCCTGTCGCATCAAGATGGGACAGTTTAGCGGTTGTCATGCCGCATCCGTTTGCGATGTGTTCCCGAACAGGAGTGATTTCGTTGCCGCAGTTACGTCGGCTTGCCGCATCAGGCTTTCACCAACGAGGAACGAGCCGATATTGGATTTTGCCAGCCGCTGACAGTCGTCATGCGTGAATACGCCGCTTTCACTGACAAGGAATTTGGATTCCGGAACCATTGCCGCCAGTCTTTCTGAAACAGCCAGATCAACTTCAAAGGTACGCAGGTTACGATTATTGATGCCCAAAAGCGGCGATGACAGCTTCAGTGCACGCTCCATCTCTGCTTCGTCGTGGACCTCGACAAGCACATCCATGCCGAGCGAAACGGCTACGTCTTCAAGCGACGCGGCCAGATCATCCGATACGCTGGCCATGATGATCAAAATGCAATCTGCACCCCAGCTCCGCGCTTCATAGACCTGGTAGGTATCAAACAGGAAATCTTTACGCAGGGCAGGGAGTTTCACCGCGCTGCGTGCAGTCTTCAGGAATTCAGGCGCACCTTGGAATGATGGGCCGTCGGTCAAAACGGAAAGACACGCCGCGCCACCGCGTTCATAGGCTTTTGCCAGAGCGGGTGGATCAAAGTCTGCGCGTATCAGACCCTTTGACGGGCTGGCTTTTTTGATTTCAGCAATCAGGGCGAATTCGCCTTTGGCGCGTTTCGTTTTCAAAGCATCCAGAAATCCGCGGGGGCTATCCTGATCGGCAATCTGCGCTTTGAGATTTTCCAAGGACACGGCAGACTTCGCCGCAGCGATTTCGTCGCGCTTATAGGCTTCAATCTTGCGAAGAATATCTACCATGGTCAGGCTGTCCTGCTGTTTGACACTTGGACGAGCTTCTTTAGCACATTTCGCGCAGCGCTGCTGTCAATGGAATGTGCTGCCATCTCAATGCCAGCCTTCAGATCGTTCACAGCGCCGGCTATTACAAGCCCGGCACCCGCGTTGAACAATGTAATATCGCGATAGGCACCATGTGCGCCATCAAGCACGGAAAGCAGGGAAACAGCGTTTTCATCGGCTGTGCCACCTTTTAGATCCTGAGGAGCAACACGCCTCAGACCAAACGCTTCCGGTTCGATTTCAAATGTGCGGATCGCGCCGTTTTCGAGAGCGGCGACTTTGGTCACTCCTGCGGTCGTGATTTCGTCCAGGCCGTCGCCGTGCACCACCCACACAGACTCCGAGCCGAGATTTTTCAGAACCTGCGCTATTGGCTCCACCCATTCATGTGCATAGACACCAACCAATTGACGTTTTACGCCTGCTGGATTTGTCAGCGGCCCCAAAAGATTGAAAATCGTGCGTGTTCCAAGCTCAACGCGCGCCGGGCCAACGTGCTTCATGGCTGGATGATGCATGGGCGCAAACATGAACCCGATCCCTGCCTGCTCTATGCAGGCTGCGATAAGTTCGGGACCGATTTCGATATTGATTCCAAGTGCAGCCAATGTATCGGCGGCACCCGAGCGGGACGATAGTGCCCGGTTGCCATGCTTTGCGACCGGAACACCCGCACCTGCAGCGACAAAGGCAGCGCATGTCGAAACATTGTAAGATCCGGATTGATCGCCGCCGGTACCAACAATATCAATTGCATCTACCGAAGTGACGACCTTGAGCATCTTCGAGCGCATGGCGGCAACGGCGCCCGTAATCTCGTCGATGTTTTCACCGCGAACACGCAACGCCATCAGCAGCGCGCCGATCTGGGCGGGGGTGGCCTGTCCCGACATCATGATGTCGAAAGCTTCGACTGCCTCGTCCCGAGAAAGTGCTTTGCCAGAAGCGGCAATACCAATAAAACGCTTTAGCTCAGCCATTCTTCACACATTCTTACCGGGCAAGCGCCTGATCAATGACTGTCTTGTTGACTGTCACCGGATAGACGGTCTGCAATTGCGCTACCAACTGGTCGAGGAGATCATCAGCAAGACGCATACCGAACGCGTCTTTCTCGGCAGTTGTAAGAGAGTCAGGACCAACATTGGCGGGCTCAATGGCCTCGGTAACCTTGAAAATCAACTTCGATCCATCGCTTGCCGATTCGCTCATGCCAACCAGTCCCTGAGGTCCATCGAAAACAGAATCTACGCCGCCTTGGCCAAGATCAGCATCCTTGCTTTCACGCGTGATGCCACGCTTGGTTTCCTTGGTGAAGTTGAACTCACTTGCGATTGCGTCGAGTGAAGTTCCGTCCGCAACGCGTTTGCGAACCTCTTCAGCTTTCGCATTGAGCTGTTTTTCAAGCTCGGCAGTTTTCCAGTTCTCGATCACTCTGGCTTTGACTTCATCCAAAGGCCGTTCACGTGCTGGTATAATGCTGTCCACGTCATACCAGAGATAGGCATTTGTGCCGAGGCTGAATGGCTCATTGTCAAAGCCGACATCCGCCTGAAAAATTGCCGCCATCTGATTTTGATCGAATGGCAGGTTTGGAACGTCCTTTTCATCAGGCCCGCGCCCATTTGGGTCTACCGCATCAATCGTTACCATCTTCAGGTTTTGCGCTGCGGCCGCTTCGGCCATAGTCTGGCCTTCAGCGCGCGCATTCTCATAGGCGTCATGTACATCCGTCACAGCATTGGCTGCTTGTGCCAGGGCAATACTCTCACGAATGTCTTTTTCAACCTCGGGAAGCTGCTTGACCACTTCAGGGGTCACCGCAGTCACACGGACAATCACGGGGCCAAAAGTCCCTTTCAGGACATCACTTATCCCATTGGCTTGAAGCGCAGAGATAGGATCGGCAATGGATTGATCGGGCAGGGCACTTTTGGGAAATGTGCCAAGATGCACATCGTTCATGGTTTTCCCCTCTGCCTTGACCAGATCTTCAAAGCTCATGCCGGATTTGAGCTTTTCCAGTCCGGCATTTGCAGCGGCTTCATCTGCAAAGGACAGCTGTTCGATGGTACGTGTTTCCGGTGTGGAGTAGCGGGCGATATTCTTTTCGTACTCCGCTTTGATCTCTTCCGGCGTTACCGTTGCCGGGTCTGCGATATCGGAAGCCTCAAGCTTGACATAGCTGACCTTGCGATATTGCGGTGCGCCGTAGATCTCTTTGTTAGCTTCAAAATACGTTTTAAGGTCCGCATCGCTTGGGTCGGCAACGCTTGAGACGAAGTTTTTCGGCATGGCCACATATTCAATCGTGCGCGATTCGCCTTTATAGATGGCGATGGCTTTTACCAGTGTGTCCGGAGCCTTGATGCCATCGGCGACTGCCTCAACGATTTGTTGGCGGCGCGCAACCTGCGCACGATTGTCCAGATAGTTTTGCGGCGTCATGCCTGCATTGCGCAGAACGGCGTCAAATTGTGCGCTGCTGAACTGACCATTTGCGCCCCGAAATGCCGGATCTTCAGCGGCCAGCTGAGCCAGCCGGTCTTTTGAAAGGCCCAAAGACATTTTACGCGCCTGCTCGTCAAGCAGAACACCGGCAACAAGCTGTGCCTGTACCTGATTGCTTATACCGATGGCATCGGCCTGTTCGCGTGTCAGGCGTTGACCGAAGCGCTGCGACAATGATGCAAGTTGGCGATCATAGGCCAGGCGGTAGTCAACAGGTGAGACTTCCGAATCTCCTGCCGTTATGGCGGCATTGCCACTGGTGCCAAGGAGCGTGCTCGATGCACCCCAGCCTATAAAGCTGAGGCCGAGAAGACCGAGAAGCAATTTGGCAACCCAAGTCTGGGCAACCTTGCGGAGGGAGTCGAGCATATTAAAGTCACCGTATTAAACGAAACGCAGTTGAATCCCTGCGGGAATAGCGTGATGCAAAGCTTGTGTCGATTGCTTTATCAAGTGAATTTGCTAGTCAGGCAATCAAAGATTTCAGAAAATCGCCCAAACCATGGCTTTCGTGACTATAAGGAAGAGAAGATGACCCCCGATATTCGCCCTCTCGTCGCCGGCAACTGGAAAATGAATGGCATGGGAGATCAGCTTGATGAACTTCGCGTGATCGTCAATCGCCCCAATTCAGCAATAGGCGAAAAGATAGATGCCCTTATCTGTGTGCCCGCAACGCTTGTTTGGCGTGCGGCACAATCGGTCGAAGGCGAGAAGTTGAGCATCGGCGGCCAGGACTGTCATGCCAAGCAATCTGGTGCGCATACCGGTGATATTGCTGCCAACATGCTCAAAGATGCCGGGGCGTCTCACGTTATCGTCGGCCATTCGGAACGCCGCACGGATCATGATGAAACGGATACAATTGTTAATGCAAAGGCCCGCGCCGGCTGGGAAGCCGGTCTTACTGCCATTATTTGCATCGGGGAAACAGAATTGCAGCGTAAGGCCGGTTCAACGCTGGAAATCATTGCAACACAACTTGCCGGTTCAATTCCGGATAATGCTACCGCCAGCAATACTATTATTGCCTATGAGCCTGTCTGGGCAATTGGAACTGGGCTGACGCCAACCGCCGAAGATGTCCGTGAAGTTCATGCATCCATTCGCTCCGCATTATGCGAGCGGTTTGGCGACGAGGGCGCGAAAATGCGCATTCTCTATGGAGGGTCGGTCAAACCATCCAATGCTGTCGAACTTCTTGGTATAGACAATGTTGATGGTGCACTTGTTGGCGGCGCGAGCTTGAAAGCCCCCGACTTCCTTGCCATTTGTGAAGCATATCATTCGCTTTAGCCTGAAAACTGTTAACTGACGGGCTTGGTTTATCAACCGATACGGTGTAAAGAGCCGCGTCCGACACTTGAGAAGCAGAAAATACCCATGCAAACCGTCCTTATTGTGATTCATCTTCTGATTGTACTTGCCCTGGTTGGGGTGGTGCTCATGCAGCGTTCCGAAGGCGGTGGTCTGGGTATTGGCGGCGGGTCCGGTTTGATGACGGCGCGGGGAGCTGCGAACGTGCTGACGCGCGCGACAGCTATTCTGGCTGCCGGGTTTTTCATTACGTCTTTGGCGCTTGGTATCCTGTCCCGTTATAGCGAAACACCCACTGACATTCTCAATCGTATTCCGACAACAACAGGCAGTCAGCCTGCGGGTCAACAGCCAGCTGGAAGCGGCGGCGTGCTCAATCAGTTGGGCGGCGAATCGTCGACGGCACCTGCGGCACCTGCGCCTGAATCGTCTGCTCCGGCGCCTACTGCTCCCGTCACTCCTGCGCAGCCTGCAAATCCCGTCCCGAACTCGCAGTAAAACGCATAAGGTTATATAATTACGCGGAACCCAGCAATGTGTTGCGGTTCCGCAACTTCTTGGATGCATCGATCGTTCGTCAGGAATGATCACACCGATTTGCATTGAGAAGAAACCCGTCTTCGGCTATCGCAATATCAAAGTTGGCCTGGGGCCCGGCAAGCGTCGATTGGGACGTTTTGCAATCTATGCGGGAATACAAATCATGTTGTCACGTCGCTCGTTGCTCATCGGGATGTCGGTTCTGGCCTTGGCCGGCCCTGCATCTGCAGAGCCGATCCTCAAAAAACTTACAAAACCATTCACTGGCGAACGCGATGCAGCAAAGCCGGTAGAAGTGGCGGAGGTGCGTACGCCAGCGCGTCCGAAGAAAACGAAATACGGCATCGATCCAAAGTACATGCCGCAAGAAGTCCAGTTCTCTGGGTACAAGCCAGGCACGATTGTCATCGACCCGCGGACTAGGTTCCTTTATCTGGTTGAAAGCGCGTATTCTGCTCGCCGTTATGGCATTGCTGTTGGCAAGGAAGGCCTCGAGTTCAAGGGGACAGCCGTTGTCCAGACAAAGCGCGAATGGCCCCGCTGGATTCCGACCAAGGAAATGATCAAGCGTGAGCCTGCGCACTATGCCAAGTATGAGAACGGCATGGATGGTGGTCCTGGCAATCCTTTGGGCGCGCGTGCCATCTATTTGTCGCAGGGAAATCGTGACACCTATATCCGCATTCACGGCACTGTGCAGCCTTGGACAATCGGCAGTTCAGCTTCTAATGGCTGTTTCAGAATGGTGAACGATCATGTAATTGATCTTTACGATCGTGTGAAAATCGGCACGGAAGTTGTTGTTCTATAACATCTAATACCGGGTTTAATCGAACGGCCAGACTTTGCGTCTGGCCGTTTTGCTTGAAATGAAGAAAAGATTTGTGCGGGAAAACGGCGCTTCAGTCGAATTTTTTTGTGGCCAAATCACTTGCAAAGGACTAACGAGATAAGCCCATGGCCCGATATGTTTTCATCACTGGCGGCGTGGTTTCTTCCCTCGGAAAAGGCATCGCTGCAGCCGCTTTGGCGGCACTCCTCCAAGCTCGTGGATACCGTGTACGGATTCGCAAGCTTGATCCTTATCTCAATGTCGACCCCGGTACGATGTCGCCCTATCAACATGGCGAAGTGTTCGTAACCGACGATGGCGCTGAAACTGACCTTGATCTTGGTCATTATGAGCGTTTTACGGGGCGTCCTGCCAACAAGCAGGATAACATCACGACAGGGCGGATTTACCGCAATATTATCGAAAAGGAACGCCGGGGCGACTATCTTGGCGCGACTGTTCAGGTCATTCCTCACGTGACTGACGAGATCAAAAATTTCATTGTCGAAGGCAATGATGATTATGATTTTGTTCTTTGCGAGATTGGCGGCACGGTCGGGGACATTGAAGCAATGCCCTTCCTTGAGGCGATCCGCCAGCTCGGCAACGATTTGCCGCGTGGCACCGCTGTTTATATCCACCTGACCCTTATGCCTTACATACCGGCTGCGGGCGAACTCAAGACCAAGCCAACCCAGCACTCGGTAAAAGAGCTGCGTTCCATTGGTATTGCTCCCGATATTCTTCTCATTCGCGCTGACCGCGAGATTCCAGAATCCGAGCGGCGCAAATTATCTCTGTTCTGTAACGTCCGCGCTTCCGCTGTTATTCAGGCTCTGGATGTCGATACAATCTATGATGTGCCTATGGCCTATCACAAGGAAGGTCTGGATTCAGAAGTCCTGGCCGCATTCGGGATCGACCCGGCGCCGAAGCCCCGGATGGAGCGTTGGGACGAAGTCAGCCAGCGCATCCACAATCCGGAAGGCGAAGTCACAATTGCGATTGTTGGCAAGTATACCGGCCTGAAAGATGCGTACAAATCGCTGATTGAAGCGCTGCATCATGGCGGTATGGCCAATAAGGTGAAGGTCAACCTCGACTGGATCGAATCGGAGATATTCGAGCAGGAAGATCCTGCACCATACCTGCAAAAGGTTCATGGCATTCTGGTGCCAGGTGGTTTTGGCGAGCGTGGCTCGGAGGGCAAGATACTTGCTGCCAAGTTCGCACGCGAGAAGAAGGTGCCGTATTTCGGTATTTGTTTTGGCATGCAGATGGCAGTGATCGAGGCCGCGCGCTCCTTGGCTGGTGTTGAAAAGGCATCATCCACCGAGTTTGGACCTGCCAGCGAACCGGTTGTCGGCCTCATGACGGAGTGGCTCAAGGGCAATATGCTTGAAAAGCGTGCGCAGACTGGGGATTTAGGCGGAACCATGCGCCTTGGTGCCTATGATGCGTTGCTCAAATCCGGCACACGTATCGCTGATATTTACGGTTCTACGGACATTTCCGAGCGCCACCGGCATCGTTATGAAGTGAACATCGAATATAAGGACCGTCTTGAAGAATGCGGTCTGGTATTCTCGGGCATGTCGCCAGACGGTGTTTTGCCTGAAACGGTGGAATATCCTGATCATCCCTGGTTTATCGGCGTACAGTATCATCCGGAATTGAAGTCGCGTCCGTTTGAGCCGCATCCATTGTTTGCATCATTTATCAATGCAGCAATGGCGCAAAGCAGGCTGGTTTGATTGGCAGAGCAAGTTTGCTCCAGGGTGTGGCTTGAATTGCAATCAGCATTGAGGCACACCCTTTCATCATGAATAATTTGTCACCCCGCACGCCCCATCCTGTCGATCATCTGGTTTTGCCCACAGCAGATCTGGAAATCGCACGGATGCGGTTGGAACAACTTGGGTTCACTGTCGCGCCTGTGGGAGTACATCCTTTTGGAACGGAGAATATTTGCGTATTCCTCGGCGATAATAGCTTCCTTGAGTTTTTGGCCATAGGGCAGCGCGAAATCTGCGAGGCTGAGGCGCGCAAAGGCAATGTGTTTGTCGCGCGCGATCAGGCCTATCGATTCCGTAACGGGCAGGAAGGTTTTTCTGCGCTCGTCATGGGCAGCGAGGACGCAAAAGCTGATCATCAATCTTTCGCCGAAGCAGGTATTTCTGCCGGCAATATTCTAGACTTTTCCAGACCTTTCATCTTGCCGGACGGCAAAGAGGATCGGGCAGGGTTTCGCCTTGCTTTTGCGGCTGATCTGCGTGCGCCTGATGTATTCTTCTTCACTTGTGAGCGTGTGAACACACCGAAAGTGGATCGCAGTGCGTTGCAACACCATGCAAATGGCGCTGCCGTTTTGCGGGAAGTTGTTCTTTCCGAGATCAATCCTACGGATTTTCAGTATCCCTTGCAGGATGTGATCAATCAGCGAGATGTCAACGCGCATTCGTTCGGCATGGATATTGCGGCGGCAAATGCCAATGTGACAGTGCTTACGCCATCCGGATTGCAGGCATTTATGGGCATAGAAGCGTCAACGACCGAGCGGGGTCTGCGCTTGCAGGCTTTCGTACTTGGTGTGCGCGATCTTGCGGCAGTTGAATCTTTGCTCATCAGCAACAATATTCCCATCGAAAAGCGTGGCTCCCGCCTGATCGTGCACAAGGCACAAGGGCAGGGCGCTGCCATCGCATTTGAGGCTCTCTGATATGTCCCTGAACTCTACTGTTTCCGCTGGCAATGTCGCATTCTCCAACAGCGGCAAGCTTTCGCTCATTGCAGGTCCTTGCCAGATGGAAAGCCGCCAGCATGCTTTCGATATGGCAGGCGCATTGAAAGAAATGACCGGAAAGCTGGGTATCGGACTCGTCTATAAATCAAGCTTTGACAAAGCAAATCGTACGTCGCTTTCCGGCAAGCGTGGTTTTGGTCTGGAAAACTCGTTGCCGGTTTTTGCGGATATCAAGAAGGAACTTGGTCTTCCGACATTGACGGATGTTCATACTGAAGAGCAATGCGCCATTCTTGGCGAGGTTGTTGATGTTCTGCAGATTCCAGCGTTCCTTTGCCGCCAGACTGATCTTTTGATTGCTGCTGCCAAAACGGGCAAGATCGTGAACATCAAAAAAGGTCAGTTTCTTGCCCCTTGGGACATGAAGAATGTTGTCGCCAAGGTAACCGAAAGCGGCAATCCGAATGTGATGGTGACAGAACGCGGTGCGTCTTTCGGTTATAATACATTGGTGTCCGATATGCGGTCATTGCCAATTATGGCTAGCTTTGGTGCGCCAGTGATTTTCGACGCAACACACTCGGTGCAGCAGCCGGGCGGCCAGGGCGGTTCGACGGGAGGTCAGCGTGAGTTTGTCGAAACTCTCTCGCGTGCCGCGGTAGCCGTTGGTGTTGCGGGTGTCTTTATCGAGACTCATCAAGACCCGGACAATGCGCCATCGGACGGTCCCAACATGGTGCCGCTGGACCAGATGCCTCGTTTGCTTGAAAAGCTGCTTGAGTTCGACCGCATCGCAAAAGCTGTTTGATCAAGCGCGACATTGTTCCGCGAATAAAAATAAAGTTCTTTGCAACTCAGGGGTGCGCTCACCCATTAACCCTTCATGCAAACGCAAGAAGGAGAAGCAAGATGCCAACCAGTACTGGACACACAACTGCTATTCGCGCCTCGCGTGTCATCAGCACCAATGTTTATAACACTGCCGGGGAAAAGATGGGCGAAGTAGAGGACGTGATGCTCGACAAGACATCTGACACGATAATGTTCGCAGTTATCGGTTTTGGCGGATTCTTAGGCATTGGCGAAAAATATCACGCCATACCTTGGTCACTGCTTGACTATGATAAGGAAAATGGCGGCTATATCGTTGGGCTCACCCGCCAGCAGCTGGAGCAGGCTCCGGTGAATACCATTACCGAACTTACTGAAAACGACGGTCGCAAGGTCCGGGATATGTCGTTCTCATATTATAAGGTCAATAAGGCGGCTTAACACTGCCTGTCTCAAAAAAGGCCGCTCTCCAGCGGTCTTTTTTTCGTTTTAATGCACAAATCGAGTTGTCAGGGTTTTCCTTGTCATCTTCATTCGCTATTCAGTTGCCAGCTTATGCTGTCCCACGTTTTCAAAAGGAACTCCCATGACTGCGATTGTCGATATTATTGGCCGTGAAATTCTGGATAGTCGTGGTAACCCGACTGTGGAAGTCGATGTCATTCTGGAAGACGGTTCCATGGGCCGTGCTGCCGTGCCTTCAGGCGCATCGACTGGCGCACATGAAGCTGTTGAATTGCGCGATGGCGGAACGCGTTATCTCGGCAAGGGTGTGCAAAAAGCGGTCGACGCTGTGAACGGCGAACTGTTTGATGCGATTGGCGGTCTGGAAGCAGAAAACCAGATTCATATCGATCAGACCATGATTGAGCTCGACGGTACGCCGAACAAGAACCGTTTGGGCGCAAATGCTATCCTGGGTGTTTCACTTGCTGTTGCCAAAGCCGCTGCAGAAGCATCCGGCTTGCCACTTTACCGTTATCTTGGCGGTCCAAACGCTCATGTTCTGCCAGTGCCAATGATGAACATTATCAATGGTGGCGCACATGCGGATAACCCGATCGACTTTCAGGAATTCATGATCCTGCCAGTTGGTGCATCATCCCTCGCTGAAGCGGTGCGTTATGGTTCGGAAGTATTTCATACACTCAAGAAGCGTTTGAAGGATGCCGGACACAACACCAATGTCGGCGATGAAGGTGGCTTTGCGCCAAACCTGAAGTCGGCTCAGGAAGCCCTCGATTTTATCATGGAATCCATCGAAAAAGCCGGGTTCAAGCCAGGTGAAGAAATCGCAATCGGTCTCGACTGTGCTGCGACAGAGTTCTTCAAGGGTGGCAATTACGTCTATGAAGGTGAAAACCAGACGCGTACTCCAAAAGCACAGGCTGAATATTTGGCCCAGCTCGTCGGCAATTATCCGATCATAACAGTCGAAGACGGCATGTCGGAAGATGATTGGGAAGGCTGGAAACATCTGACTGATCTCGTTGGCAACAAGTGCCAGCTTGTCGGTGACGATCTGTTCGTAACCAATTCCGCTCGTCTTCGTGACGGTATCAAGATGGGGGTTGCCAACTCGATCCTCGTCAAGGTCAACCAGATTGGCACATTGTCTGAAACTTTCGATGCCGTGGAAACTGCGCATCGCGCCGGTTACACCGCAGTTATGTCGCATCGCTCAGGTGAGACTGAAGATTCAACTATTGCTGATCTCGCAGTTGCAACAAATTGCGGACAGATCAAGACAGGCTCGCTGGCACGTTCAGACCGGGTCGCGAAGTACAATCAGCTTATCCGTATTGAGGAAGAGCTTGGCCCGCAGGCGAGCTATGCAGGTCGGAGCATCTTCCGCTTCCTGTAATAGCTGATCTCATAATATTCGAATGGCGGGTCTTGTACCCGCCATTTTTTTGAGCGCACACAATGGACCAAGGTGCGGTTTTCGCGCGTTGGTAATCGCCTGTTAAGCAAAACAGAGTTTTATGGGAGAGTGATAAATCGGGCCATCGTGACCTGATTCCGTAGCAATCCGGATAAAGCAATGTGGACAAAACAAAGACGTAAAACCCGGCGAGGGCGCTTAATTGTTCCGCTGCTTGCGACCCTGTTTTTTGCCTATTTTGGCTTCCACGCATATCACGGTGAGTATGGTCTTTATTCTACGATAAAACTCCAGGAGCGGACCCAGCTGCTTCAGGCTCAGCTTGCCGCAGTCGTCGAGAATCGCAAGGAGCTTGAACGACAGGTTAAACTTATGCATGATGGGACAATTGAGAAGGATATGCTGGACGAGCAAGCTCGCAAAGCACTCAATGTTTCTCGTCCGGATGAGGTCACGATAATGCGTGGTTCCGGAGATTTGGCTGTTAACTGATTTCCGGTTAATAGCTGTTTTGTTGTGTATTTTGAACGGCTTATTTGCATAGCACTTATTCGATTCTGCATATTGTAACTTCTGTCTCTGCTGCTATTCTCTTGCGACCAAGTCACAGGGAGTGAGATATGGCCACGAGGGCGAAAAAAAGCCCTGCGCGTTCTGCGCAGACTTCTGCTGCTAAAGCACCAAAACCGATCGAATTCACCAAAGAGCAAGAGCTGGAAGCCTACCGGCAGATGTTGCTGATCCGCCGTTTCGAAGAAAAGGCTGGTCAACTTTATGGCATGGGCTTCATTGGCGGCTTCTGTCACCTTTATATCGGGCAGGAAGCAGTCGTCACCGGCATGCAAATGTCGCTGAAAGAAGGTGATCAGAATATCACCGGGTATCGAGACCACGGTCATATGCTCGCTTGCGGTATGAGTCCGCGGGGCGTGATGGCTGAACTGACCGGACGTCGCGGCGGCCTTTCCAAGGGTAAGGGCGGCTCGATGCACATGTTCTCCAAGGAAAAGCATTTCTACGGCGGTCACGGTATCGTCGGTGCACAGGTTTCGCTTGGAACAGGTCTCGCATTCGCCAATCGCTACCGTGACAATGGCAATGTTTCGCTCACCTATTTCGGCGATGGTGCAGCCAATCAGGGGCAGGTCTATGAAAGCTTCAACATGGCATCGCTATGGAAGCTTCCTGTCGTCTATATCGTTGAAAATAATCGCTATGCGATGGGTACCTCGGTTTCCCGCGCATCTGCCGAGACTGATTTTTCCAAGCGTGGCCTTTCCTTCAATATTCCCGGCATTCAGGTCGATGGCATGGATGTTCGTGCCGTTTATGCTGCGGCTGAAGAAGCGACTGCCTGGGCGCGCTCCGGCAAGGGTCCAATGATCCTTGAGATGCAGACTTACCGGTATCGTGGTCACTCCATGTCGGATCCGGCCAAGTACCGCACGAAGGATGAAGTGCAGAAGATGCGCTCCGACCATGACCCAATTGAGCAGGTGAAAAACCGGTTGATCGAAAAAGGATGGTCCACTGAGGATGATCTGAAAAAGATCGATAAGGACGTTCGCGATATCGTGGCAGATGCTGCCGATTTCGCCCAGTCCGATCCGGAGCCGGATGCATCCGAGCTTTACACCGACATTTTGCTCTAAGGGAGGCGCGATCATGCCTGTAGATATTTTGATGCCAGCACTCTCGCCGACCATGGAAGAGGGCAAGCTTTCCAAATGGCTGAAAAAAGAAGGTGATAAGGTCACTTCCGGTGACATTCTCGCAGAAATTGAAACCGATAAAGCGACAATGGAAGTCGAAGCAGTCGACGAGGGTACAATCGGCAAGATTCTGGTTGCTGAAGGTACTGATGGTGTGAAGGTAAACACCGTGATTGCCGTACTACTTGGCGATGGCGAAAGCGCTGATGATGCCGCTGCTCCCAAGGCAGATGCTCCCGCCAAGGCGGAAGAGGCACCAGCACAGTCGGAAGCTCCCAAACAAGACGCGGCTCCTGAAAAGACCAGCGTTCCTGCTGTGCCAAAAACTGAGGTCGCAGCTGATCCGGATATTCCGGCGGGTACGGAAATGGTTTCGACAACCGTTCGTGAAGCCTTGCGCGATGCGATGGCCGAAGAAATGCGCCGCGATGACACTGTATTTGTCATGGGTGAGGAAGTTGCCGAATATCAGGGTGCCTATAAGATCACTCAAGGCCTGCTTGATGAATTTGGTCCGCGCCGCGTTGTCGATACGCCAATTACGGAACACGGCTTTGCCGGTGTTGGCGTTGGTGCTGCAATGACGGGTTTGCGCCCGATCGTTGAGTTCATGACATTCAACTTTGCCATGCAGGCAATCGACCAAATCCTCAACTCGGCGGCCAAGACGCTCTATATGTCCGGCGGCCAGATGGGTGCGCCAATGGTTTTCCGTGGCCCAAGTGGCGCAGCCTCCCGCGTGGCCGCACAGCATTCGCAATGTTATGCTGCCTGGTACAGCCACATTCCCGGCCTGAAAGTTGTCATGCCTTATTCGGCTGCCGATGCAAAAGGTCTGCTCAAGGCAGCAATCCGCGATCCGAACCCTGTGATCTTTCTTGAGAACGAAATCCTTTACGGTCATTCCTTTGATGTGCCGAAGCTTGATGATTTCGTCCTGCCAATCGGCAAGGCTCGTATCCACAAGAAGGGCAAGGATGTTACGCTTGTCTCATTCGGCATTGGCATGAACTATACGGTGAAGGCCGAAGTCGAACTTGCCAAGATGGGTATTGATGCTGAGATTATTGATCTGCGCACAATCCGGCCAATGGATATTCCAACTGTGGTAGAGTCAGTAAAGAAAACAGGTCGTCTCGTAACCATTGAGGAAGGCTACCCGCAGTCCTCTGTCGGTACCGAAATCGCGACCCGTGTCATGCAGCAGGCCTTTGATTATCTCGATGCGCCAATACTGACGATTGCGGGTAAGGACGTTCCAATGCCTTATGCTGCCAATCTGGAAAAGCTGGCGCTGCCCAACATTCAGGAAATTATCGACGCCGTCAAAGCTGTGACCTACACAGCGTAAGGGAGGAAACCGATATGCCGATCAATATCACCATGCCGGCGCTTTCTCCCACGATGGAAGAGGGCAATCTTGCCAAATGGCTTGTCAAGGAAGGCGATAAGGTTGGTCCCGGCGATGTGATTGCCGAGATTGAAACCGACAAGGCAACGATGGAAGTCGAGGCCGTAGATGAAGGCACTGTGGCCAAAATCGTCGTTCCGGCAGGCACGGAAGGCGTCAAGGTCAATGCTTTGATTGCTATTCTCGCCGCCGATGGCGAGGATGTCGGCGCTGCTGCGCAAGGCGGCGGCGATGCTGCTCCTGCCAAAGCAGAAGCAAAAGATGAAAAGAAGGCCGGGCCAGCAGCAGAAGCCCCCAAGGCCGATGCGCCTAAATCAGAACCGGCCAAGGCTGAGGCACCAAAGCAGGAAACAGCTGCTCCGGCACCTGCCGATGCCAAATCGGGCGATCGTCCATTCTCGTCACCGCTTGCGCGCCGTATTGCCAAGGATGCAGGTATTGATCTTACTGCCGTCACCGGCTCCGGTCCGCATGGTCGCGTGATCAAGAAAGACGTCGAAGCAGCTATTGCCGGAGGCGGTGCCAAATCGGCCGCACCTGCCGCTGCTGCTGCATCCGCAGCGCCCAAGCCAATGTCTGATGACGCTGTACTAAAATTGTTTGCTGAAGGCTCTTACGAGCTTGTGCCGCATGATGGCATGCGCAAGACAATCGCCAAGCGTCTTCTCGAGGCAAAGTCGACGGTTCCTCACTTCTATTTGACTGTCGATTGCGAGCTGGATGCTCTTTTGGCTCTGCGCCAGCAGATCAACCTTGCCGCACCAATGCGCAAGACCGATAAGGGCGACGTTCCAGTCTACAAGCTTTCGGTCAATGATTTCATCATCAAGGCGATGGCTTTGGCATTGCGGGATGTTCCGGAAGCCAATGTTTCCTGGACCGAAAGCAATATGGTCAAGCACAAGCATTCGGACGTGGGCGTCGCTGTCTCCATTCCTGGCGGATTGATCACGCCAATCATTCGCAAGGCAGAAGAGAAAACCCTGTCGGCCATTTCCAATGAAATGAAAGATTTGGCCAAGCGGGCGCGTGATCGTAAGCTGAAGCCCGAGGAATATCAGGGCGGCACAACGGCGGTCTCCAATCTCGGCATGTTCGGCGTGAAAGACTTCGCCGCGATCATCAATCCACCGCATGCAACCATCCTTGCCATTGGTGCGGGTGAAGAACGTGCTGTGGTGAAAAAAGGTGAGATCAAGGTTGCCACCGTGATGTCCGTTACGCTTTCAACCGACCATCGTGCCGTTGACGGCGCTCTTGGAGCAGAACTGGCTCAAGCCTTCAAACGCCACATTGAAAACCCGATGGGCATGCTGGTCTGAGAAGAACCATGAAAACAGTCCTGTGCTATGGCGACTCACTGACCTGGGGATATATCCCGGACGGATCGGGTCGCCATGCATTGGCTGATCGTTGGCCGCAAGCGCTTCAGGCAGAGCTTGGAGCAAGCGTTAATGTCGTTGCGGACGGTTTGAACGGACGCACGACTGCCTATGATGATCATCTATCGGGGTTTCAAAGGAATGGCGCCAAGACGCTTACCACCGTTCTTGGCACCCATTTTCCGCTCGATCTGGTCATCATCATGCTTGGCACGAATGATATGAAGACGTTTCTCTGCGGCAATGCGCAGGGTGCAAAACGAGGCATTCAGCGGTTGATTGAAATCGTCCGCACAACGCCATACCAGATGAACGCCAAGCCGCCGCAGATACTTGTCATGTCGCCGCCCGCTTTGGGTGAAGCACAGAGGCCGGAATTCCGGCTGACCTTCGAGCAAGGCATTGAGCAATCGCGCTTGCTTGCTGAATTCTATCGCGATGCGGCAGACATGGCCGGTTGTGCGTTCTTCGATGCGGGATCGGTGGCGAAAACATCGCCGCTCGATGGTGTACATCTTGATGCAGAAAATACCCGGGCAATCGGCAAGGCCGTTGCACTCATCGTTCGAGGCATACTCGATCTTTAATTCAGGAGGACAATGGTCTTGGCCAATAATTACGACGTGATCATCATTGGTTCTGGCCCTGGTGGCTATGTGACTGCAATTCGTTCCGCGCAGCTTGGCCTTAAGACCGCTATTGTTGAGCGGGAACATCTGGGCGGCATATGTCTCAACTGGGGTTGTATACCAACTAAAGCATTGCTGCGTTCGGCTGAGATTTTTCATTACGGCCAGCACGCCAAGGATTACGGTCTGACAATTGAAGGCAAGATTTCGGCTGATATCAAAGCTGTTGTGCAGCGTTCGCGCGGCGTCTCGGCTCGCCTGAATGCGGGCATCGGCTTCCTCATGAAGAAGAACAAAGTTGATGTCATCTGGGGAGAAGCAAAGCTCTCAAAGCCCGGTGAGATTGTTGTTTCGAAGACCTCGAAGAAGCCCATGGAGCCGCAAAACCCTGTTCCGAAGAATGCGCAGGGCGAGGGCACTTATACGGCCAAACATATTATTCTCGCCACTGGCGCACGCCCGCGTGCACTGCCGGGCATCGAGCCGGACGGCAAGTTGATCTGGACCTATTTCGAAGCCATGGTCCCACCTGAAATGCCTAAATCCCTTGTGGTCATGGGCTCGGGCGCGATTGGTATCGAGTTCGCATCATTCTATCGCACCATGGGGGCCGAGGTCACAGTCGTCGAGCTTCTGCCGAATGTCATGCCTGTGGAAGATGCGGAAATATCTGCCATTGCCCGCAAGCAATTTGAAAAGCAGGGCATGAAAATCATTACCGAAGCCAAGGTAACAAAGGTTGAGAAAGCGGCTAATTCCATCACTGCTCACGTGGAAACCAAGGATGGCAAGGTTGAGAAGATCACTGCTGACCGGTTGATTTCAGCTGTTGGTGTTCAGGGTAACATTGAAAACCTTGGTCTTGAGGCTCTCGGTGTGAAGACAGATCGCGGCTGTGTTGTCATTGATGGCTATGGCAAGACAAACATTCCGGGCATCTACGCGATTGGCGATGTGGCCGGACCACCCATGCTGGCGCACAAGGCTGAGCACGAAGGGGTTATCTGCGTCGAGAAGATCGCAAATGTCCCCGGCGTCCATCCAATGGAAAAAGACAAGATTCCCGGCTGCACCTATTGCCACCCGCAGGTTGCGTCTGTCGGCCTGACCGAAGCCAAGGCGAAGGAAGGCGGCCGCGAAATCCGTGTTGGACGGTATCCATTCGTTGCAAATGGCAAGGCGATTGCACTTGGCGAGGATCAAGGTCTGGTCAAGACGATCTTCGACAAGAAGACCGGCCAATTGATTGGCGCGCATATGGTTGGCGCTGAGGTGACTGAACTGATACAGGGCTTTGTCATCGCCATGAATCTGGAGACGACGGAAGAAGAATTGATGCACACGGTCTTCCCGCACCCAACCTTATCGGAAATGATGAAGGAAAGTGTGCTGGATGCTTATGGACGCGTGCTTAACGCCTGATAGTTGAGGCGACAGGAAAGGAACCGAAGCTGGTAGTCATCAAAGACAGCAGGCCCTGGATCAGTTTTTCGTGGTTGATTCTTAAATGGTCGACCCTGATCGGCATTGTGCTGGGTTTCGTGCCTGCTGCCTTGAGTCTGGTTTCGGGTAACACCATATCAATCAACGGTATGGCAATTGCCGGCTGGACAGGCGTTTGGGTGGTGACTTTTGCCTGCGGCTTGGGCGGGTTTCTTTTCGGTGTTATATGGGCCTTGGTATTTCGCGCCATCGCCATTGCATCTGGGCGCTAAAAGGGAACGAAGAATGGATCAGCCAGTCGGAATAATGGGTATGCCCGAAGTCGGTTTCTTCGGCATGCTGCTTATCGGGTTCCTCGCGGGCTATATTGCCGAGAAGGCGATGAGCCGCAATCATGGGCTTTTTACCAATATTCTGGTTGGTATTGCCGGTTCCTTTGTTGGCGGGACATTGGCAGGTCTGGTGAATTTCAATTTCTACGGATTCTTTGGAAATCTGATCGTTGCGACAGTTGGCGCAATTCTCATCCTGTGGGTCTTTGGTAAAGCCAAAGCCGCAAATTAGGATATTCTAATGGTTACGGTACTCGACACCATCGATCAAAAAAGGCGTCTGCGCCATCCGGAAAAGGCTAATCGCCCGGATACAGAGCTTCTCAAGAAGCCTGACTGGATACGTGTAAAAGCGCCCGTGTCGAAGGGATATTCCGAAACACGCGATATTGTGCGCTCCCATAATCTTGTCACCGTTTGTGAAGAGGCAGGTTGCCCGAATATTGGGGAATGCTGGGACAAGAAACACGCGACCTTCATGATCATGGGTGAGATCTGCACGCGTGCCTGCGCATTTTGTAATGTTGCGACTGGCTTGCCGAAGGCGCTTGACCCTGAAGAACCGGAAAATGTTGGCAAAGCAGTCTTGAAAATGGGCCTGCAGCACGTTGTCATCACTTCCGTGGATCGTGATGATCTGGCTGATGGCGGGGCGCAGCATTTTGCCGATGTCATTTTGGCCATTCGCCGCATTTCGCCGGGTACGACCATTGAAATTCTGACGCCCGACTTCCTTCGCAAGCCCGGCGCGTTGGAAATCGTTGTTGCCGCGCGCCCCGACGTTTTCAATCACAATCTTGAAACTGTGCCTTCGAATTATCTGAAAGTTCGTCCGGGCGCTCGTTATTTCCACTCGATCCGTCTGTTGCAACGTGTGAAGGAAATCGATCCCACGATCTTCACCAAATCCGGCATCATGGTTGGATTGGGTGAAGAGCGAAACGAAGTTTTGCAGCTCATGGATGACCTACGTTCAGCTGATGTGGATTTCATGACGATTGGCCAATATCTCCAACCCACCCGTAAGCACCATGCTGTTCTGAACTATGTCACGCCTGATGAGTTCAAGTCCTATGCGACTATTGCCAAGACAAAGGGCTTCCTCGTCGTTGCTTCAAGTCCACTCACACGGTCCTCACACCATGCCGGCGAAGATTTTGCCAGATTGAGAGCTGCACGCGAGGCGCTGCACGCAAGCCGCGCCTGACATATGCCGAAATTTGACACGACCCGACCTGTTGCCCACCGTGCAGAGCAGATGTTCGACCTTGTAGCCGATGTGGAAAGCTATCCGCAGTTTCTTCCCATGTGCGAGAGCCTTAAAGTGCGCTCCCGCAAAGAGCGGGACGGCAAGGTTTTGCTCATTGCCGATATGACGGTTGGCTATAAGCTGATCCGCGAAACCTTCACCAGTCAGGTTTTGCTCAAGCGCGAAGAAAACATAATAGAAACGAAATATATTGATGGTCCGTTTCGCTATCTGGATAATCGCTGGCAGTTCATTCCCGATGTGAACCCTGAGCGATCGACTGTAAAATTCTACATCGATTACGAGTTTAAAAGCCGTACCCTTGGCTTTCTTATGGGTTCCATGTTTGACATTGCGTTCAGGAAATTCACTGAAGCGTTTGAAAAGCGTGCCGATGCCATTTACGGTATAGACGGCAACTCGCCCGTCTCTTGAGAAGAGTTTTCCAGTGCAGCAAGACCACACCAATTATCAACTGAGCGTCGAAACACCGTCTGTGGATGATTATCTTCGTCTTCGAATAATATCGGGACTGAGTCCAAAGGGCAGGGAAGCTGCCGAAATCGGCCTGCCCAACACTATTCATGCTGCGATCATCCGATATCAAGGCCAGACAGTTGGGATGGGCCGGCTTATTGGGGACAATGGTTGTTTCTATCAAGTTGTCGATATTGCCGTGGACCCGGAGCACCAGGGCAAGGGACTAGGTAAGATCATAGTGGAAAACCTTGTCGACTATGTGCAGCGTAATGCACCGGATGGTGCCTATTGCAGCTTGATTGCAGATGGTCCCGCCAAATATCTTTATGAAAAATTTGGTTTTGAGCCAGTCACGCCCAACTCGATTGGTATGGCATTCATGGTTAAGCGCTCTTAGTTTTCCAGAGCCGAAAGCGCCATATCAAGTGCAGCATTGACCGCGGCCATGCGAATTGAGGCTCGCCCCTTATCTTCAAAAACATGCCGCACTGCAACCGGTTCCTGTTCTTTGAGAGCCAGCCCGAACCAAACAAGGCCGACTGGCTTATCCTGCGATCCGCCGCCTGGTCCGGCTATGCCGGTGACGGACAGGGCCATAGAGGCGCGTGAACGGGCCAGGGCACCTGTGGCCATGGCCAATGCCACTTCCTTTGAGACAGCGCCATATTTTTCGATCATTTCATGGGGGACGCCCAGCATGTCGTGCTTGGCCGCATTGGAGTAAGTGACAAAGCCCCTGTCAACAACATCAGACGAGCCGCCAATATCTGTCAGCGCGGCAGCAATCAGCCCGCCAGTGCAGGATTCAGCAGTTGCAAGCATGATACCCTGACCCCGACATGCTGCCAGCAATGCGGTTGCCTTTGCTTCTGCTATAAGCTTGCTCATTCAGGTAATCCGCCGGGATAAATGACCGAGGCAGTTGCTATTGCAGCAATCCCTTCCTCGCGTCCGATAAAGCCGAGTTTCTCGTTCGTCGTCGCTTTGATGGAAATGCGATCTGGGGTAATTCCAAGCATCTTCGCAAGAGCCGCTGTCATAGCTTCCCGATGTGGGCCGATCTTGGGTGCCTCGCAGATCAAGGTAATATCCGCATTGGCGATTCTTCCGCCAGCTTCTTTCACAATCTTCACGGCATGTTCAACGAAAATATGAGAGGCCGCGCCTTTCCACTGTGGATCAGAAGGCGGAAAATGCGTTCCGATATCTCCGGCACCGCGTGTTGCCAGCAAGGCATCGGTCAGGGCATGTAAAGCGACATCAGCGTCGGAGTGTCCAGAAAGCTTCTTGTTGTGCTCGATGAAAACACCGGCCAACCAGACACCTTCGCCCGGCTCAAAGGCATGAACGTCATATCCATTGCCAGTCCGTACGTCCGGATAGGCTACCTGCTTCTGCGACAGACGATCATCGGCCATTTCAATATCCTTTGCCCATGTGAGCTTTGTATTATCCGCTGATCCTTCAACGATACGCACGGGCAAACGGTGCCATTCAGCGATGGCGGAATCATCAGTAAAGTCAGAACGTCCGGCGGCGAAGGCCGCGTTGTGTGCATCAAGGATTGGTTGATAAGGAAAAGCCTGAGGGGTTTGCGCTGCATATAGACCGGCACGGGGCACCGTTGCGCTCACCATTGCATCGGGACCAGCAGCTTTCAATGTATCGGAAACGGCTAACACGGGCAGGACGCCGATATGAGGCATAAGATTAAAGATAACGCGCTCAAGCAGGTCTGCGGCTATGAACGGCCGCACGCCATCGTGAATGAGCACATGATCGATTCCTGCATTGTCCAAGGCAAGCAGACCAAGACGGGTTGATTCCTGTCGTGTTGGTCCGCCAGTAACAGCTTTAACTTTGTCGGCAACATCGCCCAGCGCTTGTTCAAACAGTGCGCCATCTTCTTTATGAATGACCACGATAATTTGATCGATCATAGGACAGCCAAGAAAAGCACGTACCGTATGCATCAGCACAGCTTCGCCGCCGATCCGGCGATATTGCTTGGGACCTTCGACGCTTTGGCCGGCGCGTTCGCCGCGTCCAGCCGCTACGATGACAGCAGCTACCCGCAGTTTGTTGTCGTCAGTCTTGGCAGACACAATTCTCTCCAATTGATCAATCTGCGTTACCCTTTGCCAAACCGAAAGGCTAGAGGTTTCGATTATTAAAGGTCGAAAACTGATCAGAGAAAGACGTGGATTGCCTTGCGAAGCGGCATGATCATGTCTAAAGGTTAGGCTATTATAAAAGTGCATACGAAACAGGCAGACGTAGTGATCGATTTAAAGCAACCATTGACCGTAGGCGGCGTCGAATTACGCAATCGCGTATTTCTGGCACCAATGTCCGGCGTATCGGATTTGCCATTTCGTCAGCTTGCCTGGCAGGCGGGTGCTGGCATGGTTGTGTCCGAAATGGTCGCGAGTGCGGAACTCTGCACGCGGGAGCGTGGAAATCTTCTACGTCTCAAGGGCGATGGATTAGGCACTCATGTCGTTCAGATTGCTGGTCGTGAAACCAGATGGATGGCGGAAGCTGCTCGTATTGCTGAGGGCGAGGGTGCCCATATCATCGACATCAATATGGGCTGCCCTGCGAAAAAAGTAACTGGAGGTCTGTCCGGTTCTGCGCTTATGCGCGACCTTGATCATGCCTTAACGCTGATTGACGCAACCATTAATGCCGTCAAAGTGCCGGTAACGCTGAAGATGCGCCTTGGCTGGGACGATAACTCCATCAATGCGCCAGAGCTTGCACTGAGAGCAGAACAGGCCGGTGTGCAGATGATAACGGTGCATGGGCGCACACGCTGTCAGTTTTATGAAGGCAAGGCCGACTGGCGTGCTATTCATGCGGTTCGTGACGTCATCTCCATCCCGCTTGTTGCCAATGGCGATGTTTTGACCCGCGATGATGCGATTGCCATACTGGAATCTTCCGGGGCTGATGCGGTTATGGTCGGGCGCGGTTCTTATGGTCAGCCATGGCTGCCGGGTTGGATTGCAAGCGATAACAGCTCCGATGCTCCCGACATTGTGGCTGATTATGCAGTGGTCCATTACGAGGCGATGCTGGCACATTATGGTGAGGCCACGGGTATTCGGCACTCCCGCAAGCATCTGGGCTGGTATCTGGATTTGCACGGCGTTGATATCGGGCCTGCACTACGCGGTTCGATCATGACAGAAACAAATCCATTACTTGTGGCCCAACGTCTGCGTGATGCTTTGAGCCGCCCGCAGACTGAATTGAAGAAAGTTGCTTGATGACAGTAACGGAAGATACGCTGGCAAGCATGGTTCTCAATTCGCTGCGCCATCCCGTTATAATGCTGGATGAGGCGGGTTATATCTCTTATGCCAATGCTGATGCGGAAGCGTTTTTCCGGTCAAGCGCTACGATCTTGAGTCGAAATACTCTTGATATGCTGCTGCCATTTGGCAGTCCGCTGCTGGCTTTGGTTAAACAGGTGCGTGAGAGTCCGTCGCCGGTAAACGAGTATCGCGTAGATGTATCGTCGCCGCGTCTTGGCCAGGACCGTATTGTCGATCTGTATGTGACGCCGGTAAGCGAGTCGCCCGGCTCCATCGTTATCCTGTTCAAAGAGCGCTCAATGGCGGAAAAACTTGACCGCCAGATGACCCATAGAGGTGCGGCGCGTTCAGTCACGGGCCTTGCTTCCATGCTGGCGCACGAGATCAAGAATCCACTTTCGGGTATACGCGGTGCAGCTCAACTACTCGAAATGGGCCTCAACGATGACGACAGGGCCCTGACACGCCTGATAACCGATGAGACCGACCGAATTGTATCACTTGTGGATCGCATGGAAGTGTTTTCTGATGAGCGACCGATTGAGCGCGAAGCAGTCAACATTCATGTGGTTTTGGATCACGTCAAGGCAATCGCCAAGAACGGTTTTGCCAGCCATATAAAGATTCACGAGGATTATGATCCCTCGTTGCCCTATGTTTTTGCCAATCGCGATCAACTTGTGCAGATATTTCTCAATCTTGTAAAAAATGCTGCCGAGTCGATCGGCGCAAATGAGCCGGGTGAAATTACACTTTCAACGGCATTTCGCCCCGGCATCAGGCTGTCCGTACCAGGCATGCGTAACCGCGTTTCGCTTCCGCTGGAGTTTTGCGTCTCTGATACGGGCGCTGGCGTTTCACCTGATATCATGCCGCATCTGTTTGATCCTTTTGTTACGACGAAGCCAAATGGATCGGGCCTCGGGCTCGCGCTGGTAGCGAAAATTGTTGGTGATCATGGCGGTGTGATTGAATGCGATTCATTTCCCCGCAAGACAACATTCCGGATTTTGATGCCTGCCTGGCAAAACGGTCCGCTTGACGATGACCACGCAGATGACAATCCATACCCCACTAAGACAGGATTCTGATAATGAGTTTGGGCAGCATTCTCGTAGCCGATGACGATGCGGCAATCAGAACGGTTCTCAATCAGGCACTTTCGCGTGCCGGCTATGATGTTCGCATAACATCGAATGCAGCAACCTTATGGCGCTGGATTTCGGCGGGTGATGGCGATCTTGTGATTACTGATGTGATCATGCCGGATGAAAACGCCTTTGATCTTTTGCCGCGCATAAAGAAATCCCGCCCCGACTTGCCGGTTATCGTTATGAGCGCGCAAAATACGTTCATGACCGCTATTCGCGCTTCGGAAGCGGGAGCCTATGAATACTTGCCAAAGCCATTCGATCTGACTGAATTTGTCAGCATTGTTGGCCGGGCACTGGCGGAGCCGAAAAAGAAACTCGACAAACGACCTGTAGACGAGCAACCGGATACAATGCCGTTGGTGGGCCGTTCTCCCGCCATGCAGGACATCTACCGTGTACTCGCCCGTATGATGCAAACAGACTTGACGGTCATGATTTCCGGTGAGTCCGGTACAGGCAAGGAACTGGTAGCTCGTGCATTGCATGAATATGGCCGACGGCGCAAAGGACCCTTCGTTGCAATCAATATGGCTGCAATTCCACGTGACCTGATTGAATCGGAATTGTTCGGACATGAACGCGGAGCCTTTACCGGAGCGCAGAACCGCTCCAGCGGGCGTTTCGAACAGGCTGATGGTGGAACACTCTTTCTTGATGAAATTGGCGACATGCCGATGGAGGCGCAGACCCGTCTGCTGCGTGTTCTGCAGCAGGGTGAGTATATGACCGTCGGTGGGCGGACACCGATCAAGACTGATGTGCGAATTGTTGCGGCAAGCAATAAGGATCTTCGGACTCTCATCAATCAGGGGCTGTTTCGCGAAGATTTATACTACCGCCTTAATGTGGTGCCCTTGCGTTTGCCGCCGCTGCGTGAGCGCGGAGAGGACATTCCTGATCTGGTCCGGCATTTCTTCAAGATGGCGGTTAAAGACGGTCTTCCGGAAAAACGCATTACCGGAGCCGGTCTGGATCTCATGCGCCGTTATCCATGGGCGGGGAACGTACGAGAGCTGGAAAACCTTGTCCGGCGTTTGGCAGCGCTTTACCCGCAGGAAGAAATCAACGCGGATGTCATTGAACTTGAGCTAAAGGCGGATCTGCGTCCAGCCGAGCCAGCATCAAATGGTTTGGCGAATGAAGACATTACCATTGCTCAGGCCGTGGAATTGAATATGCAGCGGTACTTCTTGTCCTATGGGGATGATCTGCCGCCCGCGGGGCTTTATCAGCGCGTGCTGGAAGAGGTGGAATATCCGCTTATCCTGTCATGTTTGACTGCCACCCATGGCAATCAAATCAAGGCTGCTGAACTGCTGGGGCTAAACCGCAACACGTTGCGCAAGAAAATTCGCGAACTGGGTGTCAATATTTACAAGAACAATAAAAGTGATCGCTGAGGCAGGCGGCCGCATAAATGGCCGCCCTTCGTATCCTGCTCAGGCAATCGGTCCGAGATAGTCGAGTTTTCCGACCGAAACGCCGTTGTGGCGCAGGATATTCTGCGCGGTTGTGACGTGAAAATAGAAGTTCGGCAACACGAACTTGGTAATGTAGTCATCACCGCTAAGGGTCGTCTTCAATTTACCAAAGCTAAGCGTCACTTCCTTTGAGGAAGCATCGCGAAACGCGCTTTCATCCACACTTTTCAAAAAATCCACTGTTTTTGCAACGCGCTCCTGCAATTCTGCAAACGTCTTCTCGTCGTCCGGCATTTTAGGTGGTTCGATTGAGGTGAGGCGGCCGATAACAGCTTTGGAAGTATCGCTTATCCGCTGGACCTGACCAGAGAATGGCAACATGTCCGGTGCAAGACGTGCATTAACAAGCACATCCGGGCTTATTTTCCTCTCGGTAGAGAATGCTTCCGCCTTCTCAATCAGCGATGAAACGATGGACAGCCCGCGTAGAAGGGCCGGAATCGAAATAGCATAGGTCGAATTGGACATAAGAGTTTTTCCTGGAGGATCATTGTTGCGCTAAAGTTCAGATGCCAACTTCAAGTGCGACTGGCTGATTTGCAGATACGCTTCAGCTTTGTTTTTTCAAGGCCAGCAGACGAATATTGCCGCCAATGAGGACACACGGACTTAAACGACTCGGCGCTTTGGCTCATATGACTCTACATACTCACTATTTGCGTGAACAATACGGTTACGCCCCTGGTTTTTAGCAGCATAGAGGCATTTGTCAGCTGCCACGAGGGCTTCCTCCAAGA
Organism: Phyllobacterium sp. K27; assembly: GCF_054796155.1. NCBI lineage: Bacteria > Pseudomonadati > Pseudomonadota > Alphaproteobacteria > Hyphomicrobiales > Phyllobacteriaceae > Phyllobacterium > Phyllobacterium sp. K27. The sequence continues at coordinate 2,254,164 of NZ_CM139240.1, forward strand.
GCTGACCAGGCTGGTGAATAGCAATGCCAACGCTGACCGTGACGTCGAGTTCATGGATCTGCAAATATGTAGGAATCTCCTGCATACCCATCAGAATTTTGTGTGAAAGCCAGTCAGCCTTGCCAATGTCAGCATTGGTCAGAAAGACAGCAAATTCTTCGCCACCAAATCTCGCAGCAAAATCCCATTCGCCAATAACCGAGCGCAGCAGGATGCCTATTTCCTGCAAAACACTGTCACCAACGGCATGGCCATAACGATCATTGATCGATTTGAAGTGATCCGCATCAATGTAGAGGATTGCGCCAGCGCTTTTTGCCGGGTCGCATAAGGTAATTTGCCTTTGCGCCTGGAGATAGAATTCGTTCCTGTTTGATAGCCCCGTCAAATCGTCCCTGCGCGATGCCAGATCAAGCAGCTGAGCGGTCTGCTTCAGCCGAAAGTTCATGCCGACAAGAAATGAACCAAGAGGAGCACTCACGATAACGACGATGGCTGTTGTCACAATTAGGACGTTGCCCATCTGTCCCAAATCGACGAGAACAAAGAAGCCCATGGCGAGGAAGTTTGCGGCGATGGCCGCCATCAGTACCATTACGACGACCTGTTTATAAGGTGACATATTACCGAATTTAGTCATCCAAAGATCGTAGGTCGTCATTGCAACCACCGCGGAGTTAATGCACCTTTACTACAACCAAGGCCTGTGAAGAATCTATGCGTAAAACGCCGTAAGTTTTAATAGTTGACTGAATTGTTGAGATTTAATGTCGACTATTACAAATGGCTGTGCATTTCGGCTAGCGCGAATGACAAGGCGTTGCATTTCCGCCACAATGTGTTGCATGAGTGCCACTTGGTTGGGGTCACATAGCAATGCTCTTGTCAAACTCGGTCAATACAATGAACGGTTCTGTATCCGGCGCGGCAAGCGGCGTAACGCAGAGATTTTTTTCACGTCTGGGTATCGCAACTGTGTTTTTAGCACTGCTGACGACGGGCGTTACCTTTCTCATTCTGACTGGCGTGACGCCGATCCATCCCGATGGCGACGTAACGTTACTGCTTACGAGCATCAACGCGGTCTTGATTATCGCGCTGATTCTGTTGATTGGTCGCGAAATTTACCGTGTCGTACAGGCAAGACATCGCGGAAAGGCGGCCTCTCGTCTTCACGTACGTCTCGTTGTTCTTTTCTCGCTTGTAGCCGCCGTTCCTGCCATGATCGTGGCAATTGTTGCCTCGATCACTCTGGATATGGGGCTTGATCGATGGTTCGAAATGCGAACGTCGACGATTGTAAAGTCATCGATCAGCCTTGCGGAAGCCTATATTCAGGAGAGCGCACGAAGTCTGCAGTCCTCGAGCCTCGAAATGGTCGAGGATCTGGACGCGCAACGCACATTGTTCGATCTGGACCGAAGCGGTTTTGTCCGGCTGATGACACAGCAGGCGCTTGGGCGGAACATGATTGCAGCATCGATCATTCGAGCTGATGGAAGCACGGTTATGCGTGCTGATATTTCGACCGGCACTGCAATTCCGATCGTTGCAAAGTCGATTCTGGAGACTGCTTCCGACGGAAAACCCGTGCTCATACCGCCGGATCAGACCAATCTGTTAAGCGCCGTCATAAAATTACGCACAATTCCGGATGTGTTTCTTTACGCGATCCGGCCGGTCGATCCGGATATTCTCAATACCAGCCGGGCGATGGAGAAGAAGAATGCTGACGCTGCAATTGCAGCCGACGGCAATGGCGTCACGACACAAATTCTTTTTGCGATGCTGTATTTCGGACTTACGCTGACACTCCTGTTATCGGCAATATGGACTGGTATTGCGGTTGCAGATCGTCTTGTGCGTCCGATACGCCTGTTGATCGGTGCAGCGGATAATGTTGCCACAGGAAATCTGAACGTTTCGGTTCCCGTCCATCGTTCTGACGGCGATGTTGGCTCATTATCCCAGACATTCAACACGATGGTTCGGCAATTGGGCACGCAGCGCAAAGATCTTGTTTCGGCAAAAGATCAGATTGATGAGCGCCGCCGCTTTTCAGAGGCTGTGCTGTCGGGCGTTACTGCGGGTGTTGTCAGCGTCAATGCCGATGGTGCAATAGGCATCGTGAATCGCTCCGCAGAAACAATGTTGGCGCTCGACCCTATAACATCACACGGTAAAAACCTGACCGCGCTGGTCCCTGAGATCGGTCTGGTCTTTGAGGTCGCTCATGCAACCGGACGATCTGTCTATCGTGAACAGGTGACCATGTCGCGTCGAGGCAGTGCCCGGACATTCAACGTGCAAATTACCGTGGAAGACGCTGAATCTATGGAACATTCCTATGTTGTAACTGTCGATGACATTACCGACCTTGTGGAGGCTCAACGCTCTTCTGCCTGGGCGGATGTGGCGCGCCGTATTGCGCACGAAATCAAGAATCCGCTGACTCCTATCCAACTTTCCGCAGAGCGCCTGCGCCGCCGTTTCGGCAAGGTAATCACCGAGGACCGTGAAGTTTTCGATCAATGCACGGCAACAATTATCAGGCAGGTTGGCGATATTGGTCGTATGGTTGACGAGTTCTCATCCTTTGCCCGCATGCCGAAGCCGGAGATCAAGACGATGGATTTGCGCGAAGCGCTTCGGGAAGCTTCATTCCTGGTGGAAGTAAGCCGCAGTGACATCCGTTTTGAACGGGATTTCGGTGCCGTGCCTTTATTGGGGCAATTTGACAGCCGTCTTTTGGGGCAGGCCTTTGGCAATGTTATCAAGAATGCCGCTGAAGCGGTGGAAGCAGTTGTCAAAGAAGGGCACCTGGATGGACATATCCTTATCAGATCGCGCGTCGAGGGGGCTTCAATCATTGTTGAAGTTCTCGACAGTGGCAAAGGGCTGCCGCGCGAACATCGTCAGCGCTTGCTTGAGCCCTATATGACCACACGCGACAAAGGCACCGGTCTTGGCCTTGCAATCGTCAAGAAGATCGTCGAGGACCATGCCGGTCAAATCGAACTACATGATGCGCCAGACGATTTTTATGGGGGGCGAGGCGCAATGATCCGCATGATTTTTCCAATAAACCAATCTGCTTCAGCAGTTTCAGAAAATCCCGATAAATCGGCAAAACAGGTGAATTCAAATGGCATCTGACATTCTTGTAGTCGACGATGAAGTCGATATCCGCGAGCTTGTTGCAGGCATATTGAGCGACGAAGGTTATGATGCACGCGTTGCATCGGACGCGGACAGCGCGCTGGCTGCCATAGACGAACGAATTCCGCGTCTCATTTTCCTTGATATCTGGATGCAGGGCAGCCGTCTTGATGGTCTGGCTCTACTCGATGAGATCAAGCTGCGTCATCCGGAAATTCCTGTCGTCATGATTTCAGGTCACGGAAACATCGAAACCGCAGTTTCGGCGATCCGTAGGGGCGCCTATGATTTCATTGAGAAGCCGTTCAAGGCTGACAGGTTGATTCTCATTGCTGAGCGTGCGCTTGAAACCTCCAAACTTCGCCGTGAAGTCTCTGATTTGCGCAAACGTTCGACGGAGAGCTTTGAGCTGCTTGGTTCTTCGCTATCGATGAATCATTTGCGGCAAACGATCGAGCGCGTGGCACCGACCAATAGTCGTATCATGATTACCGGGCCATCGGGTGCCGGTAAGGAACTGACGGCCAGGGCAATCCATGCCTTATCCAGCCGCTCAAAGGGCCCGTTCGTCAATCTCAATGCAGCGACCATCACACCTGAACGTATGGAAGTTGAGCTTTTCGGGACTGAATCCGACGGAGGCGAACGCAAGGTTGGTGCACTGGAGGAGGCCCATGGCGGCATTCTCTATCTCAATGAGATCGCCGACATGCCGCGCGAAACGCAGAACAAAATTTTGCGTGTGCTGGTTGACCAGCAGTTCGAGCGGGTAGGTGGTACCAAGCGGATCAAGGTTGATGTGCGAATCATCTCTTCGACGGCACAAAACCTTGAGGCAATGATTGCGGAAGGCCGTTTCCGTGAGGACCTGTTCCACCGGCTTGCAGTGGTTCCGGTTATCGTGCCGCCACTTGCTGACCGCCGCGATGACATTCCAGCTCTCGTTGACTTTTTCATGGCACAGATTGCTGATCAGGCTGGTATCAAGCCACGCAAGATTGGCCCTGATGCAATGGCGGTTTTGCAATCACACTCCTGGCCGGGCAATATTCGGCAGTTGCGCAACAATGTCGAGCGATTGATCATCCTTGCTCGCGGCGACGATCCTGAGGCAGTTATCACGGCAGATTTGCTGCCTGCGGAAATTGGCGATACTTTGCCCAAGGCACCCACAGAATCCGACCAGCACATTATGGCGCTGCCCTTGCGCGAGGCGCGTGAGCGTTTCGAGAAGGAATATCTGATCGCACAAATAAACCGATTTGGTGGAAACATCTCGCGTACTGCTGAATTCGTTGGTATGGAACGTTCGGCACTGCACCGGAAGTTAAAGTCCCTCGGGGTATAGTAAAATGCGTGTAATTATCTGCGGGGCGGGCCAGGTGGGTTATGGCATAGCGGAACGGCTGGCCGCCGAAGATAACGATATTTCCGTGATCGATACTTCCGCTGAACTCATTCAGGTTATCGGCGATACGCTGGATGTTCGCGGCTTCGTCGGACATGGCGCTCATCCGGATGTTTTGGCCGCCGCAGGCGCGGATCAGGCCGATATGATTATTGCTGCCACGCTCTATGATGAAGTGAACATTGTCGCATGTGAGGTCGCACATGCATTGTTCAACGTACCCACAAAAATCGCCCGTATCCGCGCGCAGGCCTATCTGCAATCACACTATCAGGATTTGTTCTCACGCGATCACATGCCCATCGATGTGATCATTTCACCGGAATTGGAAGTTGGTGAAATGGTATTGCGGCGCATTGCGCTTCCCGGCGTCAGTGATGTTGTTCGATTTGCCGACGAGAATGTTGCGGTATTGGCCATCGAATGCCTTGAAGATTGCCCGGTTATCAACACGCCATTGTTTCAGCTTACCGATCTTTTTCCAGATCTGGGCGCGACAGTCATGGCGATTGTGCGTAATGACAAGCTGTTCATACCTCGCTCCACAGACCAGATGTTTAGCGGCGATATAGCCTATGTTGCCGCTATTAAATCGCAGATACACCGGACATTGGCGTTATTCGGTCATGAGGAGCCCGAGGCGACCCGCATCGTTATTGCTGGCGGCGGCAATATCGGACTTCATGTTGCGCAGACCATCGAAGCAAAGCAGCCGAAAACCAAGGTAAAGCTGATAGAGCCCAACCTCAAACGGGCTAATACCATAGCGGACGAGCTTCGCCGGTCCCTGGTTCTGCATGGCAGCGCACTGGACCAGAAACTGCTTTATGAGGCTGAGATACAGGACGCTGACCTGATGGTCAGCCTGACAAATGACGATCAGGTCAATATGCTTGCCGGCGTCATGGCGAAGCGAATGGGCTGTAAATCCAATCTGGTGCTGATCAATAATCCCGACTTTCTTGATCTGAGCAAATCGCTGGGTATAGACGCGCATATCAGTCCGCGCAGTGTCACGATTTCCCGAGTGTTGCAACATGTGCGCCGAGGTCGAATCCGTGCTGTTCACAGCGTCCAGAAAGGGCAGGCGGAAATCATTGAGGCAGAGGCGCTGGAAACCTCGCCGATGGTTGGAGCACCCTTGCGTGAGCTCAATTTGCCTGCTGGCTTGCGGATCGGCGCGATCTATCGCAACGGTGAAGTCATCAAGCCCGATGGCAATGTCCGCATAAAGCCAAAAGACCGGGTGGTGCTTTTTGCGACGGCAGAGACAGTCAAGCAGGTTGAACAGATGTTCCGGGTCAGTCTTGAGTTCTTCTAAAGTTGGACCTCAGTGATGAAACGACAACGCTTGCATGACGAAACTGGTTCAGCCGATAGCGAAATTCTCCATTTCACAGCTTCCAATCCGTGAGTATATCAATGTCCAAAACATTTGCTTTTGTCGGAAACCTGAATCGCAATGCCTTGCCCGGTCAAGGCAAGGGCATCAGTGTCTTTCAGTTTGACGCTGAAACCGGCGATCTCACGCTTGCCAGTGAGTATCTTGCAATCGATAATCCGGGTTATCTGGCGATAGATGAGCAACGCAAGCGTCTCTACGCAGCGGTAGAAATCCCGGAATGGAATGAAAATCTTGTCGCCGCGTTCAAGTTTGACCCAGAGAGCGGTGCGCTGTCTTACATCAATATGCAGTCCACGCTTGGGAATACGACGTGCCATCTGGGCTTTGATCAGACGGGTGAGGCGGTTTTCGCCTCCAATTATACCGTTGCCCCGTTGGGAGAGCGTCCAGGCAATGCAGTTGCAGCCTTCTCGATTCGCGAGGATGGCGGTGTTGATCCGGCCTTTGCCGCCGCTTGTCATGAAGGTGCAAACGCGATCCTGCCGACCAATAAAAGGCAGCATGGTCATTGCGCGGTCGCCAGTCCGGACAACAAGACATTGTTTGTTTGTGATCTTGGGTTGGATCAGATCATAGCCTATGAATTGCCGAGGAAAGGTGAAAAGCTGAAACTGGCAGCGACGCCTTTCACACAATTCCCGGAAGGTGCGGGGCCGCGCCACTTGACGTTTCATCCCAATGGAAAGATTGCTTATGTTATCAACGAGTTGAACTGTACTGTTTCAGTTCTGGATTATGATTGTGAGAAGGCCAGTCTGACGATATTGCAGACTTTGCCGACAATTCCTGATGATTTCACTGAGACTAATACTTGCGCCGAGATTGCCGTCAGCGCCGATGGTCGTTTCCTGTACGGATCTAACCGTGGCCACCACAGCATTGTCAGTTATTCCATCCAAGACTCCGGTGAGCTTTCATTGATCGGATGGACACCATCGCAAGGTATTGGTCCGCGCAATTTCGTTATCGACCCTTCCGGAAAATTCATGCTCGTATCAAACCAGAAAGGCGGCGGTATTGCTGTGTTCAAGCGCGATATTGAGACGGGCGCACTGGAAGACACCGGCAAGCGCGTTGATCTGCCAACGCCCATGCGTATCGTCTTTGGTACATTCTAAGGAGGGCCGAGAATGTCCCGGATTGCCTATGTAAACGGACAATATGTGCAGCATGCAGAAGCGGGCGTTCATATTGAAGACCGCGGCTACCAGTTCGCTGATGGCGTCTATGAAGTCTGTGAGATAGCGCGCGGTAATATCATGGATATGACGCGGCACCTCGACAGGCTTGGGCGTTCACTGTCAGAGCTGAAGATCGCCTGGCCCATGGAGCGCCGGGCGTTGCAGGTCATCATCAAGGAAGTGGTGCGCCGGAACAAGGTTCACAATGGTCTTGTCTATTTGCAGGTTACGCGCGGTGTTGCTCGCCGCGACCATGTGTTTCCATCGGCCGATACGCCGCCTTCACTGGTAGTCACTGCCAAACGTACCAGCCCTGTTGCATCAGGGGCGCGTGCTGCAAAGGGTATCAAGATAATAACAGTGCCTGAAAACAGATGGGAGCGGGTGGATATCAAGTCGGTTGGGCTTCTACCAAACGTGCTGGCTCGCCAGCAGGCAAAAGAGCAGGGCGCTCAAGAGGCATGGTTTGTTGATCCAGACGGGAGCGTGAAGGAAGGTGCTGCCACCAATGCGTGGATTGTTACAAAGGATGGTGTTCTCGTTACACGGCCCGCGGAAACCGGCATTTTGAGAGGCATTACCCGCACAACGATCTTTGACGTGGCTAAAAAACTTGGTTTGAAAATTGAAGAGCGGGGATTTTCGGTCGATGAAGCAAAAAGTGCAAAAGAAGCTTTCATCAGCGCTGCAACCACTGTAATCATGCCGGTTGTTAACATTGATGGCGTTGTGGTCGCAAACGGGCACCCCGGTACGATAACACTTTCGTTACGTGAAGCGTTTTTTGAGATTGCGGAAAAAACGCCATCCTGTTAACCCGTGAGTGAGGGGACTTTACAAACGCTGTTTTCCGCCTCCTGTTGGGGCAGGGTTACCTGTTTCGACTGCAGAATTTTGCACGAGACACATTTGCTGATCGCATAAAAGGATAAAAACAATGGCTGAACGATCGCAGAATCTTCAAGACCTTTTTCTGAACTCAGTCAGAAAGCAGAAGATTTCTCTGACAATCTTCCTGATAAATGGTGTAAAACTGACCGGTATTGTTACTTCGTTTGACAATTTCTGCGTGCTTTTACGCCGCGACGGCCATTCGCAGCTTGTTTACAAGCATGCCATTTCGACCATCATGCCAAGTCAGCCTGTGCAGATGTTCGAAGTTGAAGAAAGCGACTAACCGCATTTGACCAAAGAAAATACGCGTAACGCAGACAAAAAGGGCGGAATTGCCGGAGATGGCGATACCGCCCGTGAATCTACTCGCGCGCTTGTCATAGTTCCGGTGCTGCCGCATCGCTTCACAGATGGCGGCAAGCAGGAGGATCACAAAGCGCCTGCCTACTTCCGCGAGTTTCAACGCAGTGATGAGGCGCGTCTGGAGGAGGCCAAGGGTCTCGCTCGCGCCATTGATCTCGATATTGTCCATTCCGATATCGTGCAGGTGCCCGCGCCGCGGCCAGCAACCCTGCTCGGCTCGGGCAAGGTCGACATGATTGCCGAAATTATCGAGGAAACCCATGCTGAGCTGGTGATCGTTGATCACGCGCTAACGCCGGTGCAGCAGCGCAATCTTGAAAAAGCCTGGAATGCCAAGGTTCTTGATAGAACCGGACTTATTCTGGAGATTTTCGGTCGCCGTGCGCAGACAAAAGAAGGTACATTGCAGGTCGAACTGGCCCATCTGACCTATCAGAAGGGGCGGTTGGTTCGCAGCTGGACCCACCTTGAGCGGCAACGAGGCGGCGGCGGGTTTCTGGGCGGACCGGGTGAAACCCAGATTGAGTCTGATAGACGTGCGTTGCAGGAAAAGATCCTGCGGATCAAGCGCGAGCTGGAAACGGTTGTTCGCACACGCGCGCTACACCGCAGCAAGCGCCGTAAGGTTCCGCATCCAATCGTTGCGCTTGTAGGTTATACCAATGCCGGTAAATCCACACTGTTCAATCGTATGACCGGTGCCGGAGTGGTGGCAGAAGACATGCTTTTCGCCACGCTTGACCCAACCTTGCGACGTATACGACTGCAGCACGGCGAAATGGTTATCCTGTCCGACACAGTGGGATTCATTTCAAATCTGCCAACGCATCTTGTTGCTGCATTCCGGGCGACCCTTGAAGAAGTGGTCGAGGCAGACTTGATCCTGCACATACGCGATATCTCCGATCCCGATACGGCCGCGCAGGCAGAAGACGTTCATGCCATCATGGCCGATCTAGGAATTGAGCGAGGCGATACAAAGCGCATCATTGAGGTCTGGAACAAGATCGACCTGCTGGATGAGCCGGGCAGAGAATCCGCGCAACGACTGAGCGCAGCGGCTACGGGCAATGAGCATCCAATTCCTGTTTCGGCGATCACCGGAGAAGGTGTAGACATCCTGCTGGCCGAAATTGAAAATCGCATTGCCGGGAAGCTTGCACATGTGAAGCTTACGTTGAAGCCCGAGCAAATGGGCCTCATTGACTGGATTTATCAGCATTCCAGTAATGTGAAGCGCAAAGATCAGGACGATGGTTCTGTTGTTCTCTCGATGGAGATGACGGCTGTTTCAAATGCCATTTTGCAAGAGAAGCTGCTAAAAAACAAAGGCTGATTACTTTTTGGTCTTTGCCTCGCTCCAGAGCGCTTCCATTTCGTCTAGTGTCGCATCTTCAAGTGATTGCTGACGCTCTGTCAGCTTACGCTGAATGTAATGAAAACGTGTGCGGAATTTCTCGTTCGTCCCACGCAATGCGCTTTCCGGCTCCAGTTTCAAATGCCGACCGAGATTGACCATGGCGAACAGCAAATCGCCATATTCCTCTTCAGTCTTTTGTTGGTCGCCAACGCTTATTTCATGGCGCAGTTCGGCAATTTCTTCTTCAATCTTGTCGAGTATGGGAAGTGCCTCCGACCAGTCGAAGCCCACTTTGGCGGCTTTTTGCTGTAATTTCAAAGCCCGCATCAGCGATGGAAAGCCTTGCGGGATATCATCGAGAAAACCATTCGGCTCGGTAGGTTCGAGCTTCAATGCTGCCCGGCGTTCACGTCGCTCAGCCTTCTCTTCGGCTTTGATCTTGTCCCACATGCCTTTGGCCATGCCCGCACCGCGGGCGTCTTCATCACCGAAAACATGCGGATGACGACGTATCATCTTGTGCGTGATGGCTTGCACGACATCGCCAAAATCAAATGCCTTCATTTCTTCAGCCATTTGTGCGTGAAACACGACCTGAAGCAGCAGATCGCCCAGTTCCTCACGCAAATCGTCAATGTCATTGCGCTCGATGGCATCAATGACCTCAAATGCTTCTTCAAGCGTATAGGGCGCGATTGACTTGAAGTCCTGCTCGATATCCCATGGACAGCCGGTAACGGGCGTGCGCAGGGCAGCCATGATGTCCAAAAGACGTGTGATATCGCGCGATGGTTTCATTAAATGACCATAGGCGAGGTCGCTCGCCACAGCCATCGAACATGCAAAGGCACGCTCGATTGTCCACAACAAGCGATCAATGTTTGCAAGAAGTGGATCAGCTCCTACGCCCGACTTTGGACAATAGAATGACTGGCAATATGCCTATGACGACAATAGCAAGCGCTGCAATTGACGCTTCTTCGTAAGTGCCACGCGCTGCTTCGCCGTATAGATGCGTTGCAAATGTTTCAAAATTGAGCGGGCGCAGCAGCAATGTGGCGGGCAGCTCTTTCACGCAATCCACAAAGACGAGGAGGGCGGCGGCCGTCAAAGCCGCTTTTGACAGAGGCAAATGGACGTGCCTGAATGTACCGCTGGCGCTTTGGCCGAGCGTGCGCGAGGCGTGATCGAACGAAAGCGGTATCCGGGTCAACCCGGCTTCCATACCGCCTGCCGATATGGCGAGAAACCGTGTAGCATAAGCATAGATCAGCGCCGCGCCTGATCCCATGAAAAGCAAGCCGGTCGAAACACCGAACCAGGCCATGGCATTTCTGTCAATGAACTGGTCGAGCCCTGCCAGCAGGATAAGAACTCCAATGGCTATAACGGTGCCGGGCGCTGCATAACCGATTGTCGCCAGCCTGAAAGACCAGGTAGATGCCGCCCCCGGTCGAAGGCGGGCAACATAGGCAAGCAAAACCCCGAGTACCACGGTGACGATTGTCGCCGTAAAGGCAAAAACAATTGTGTTGGTCGCTTCAGCCAAAAAGCGGGAAGAGAGGCCCGCAAACTGCACACGTCGCCAAGCTTCGGTTGCGAGATATGTGGCCGGGAAAACAAATCCTATGAGAACCGGGAGAGATCCGATGCAGAATAAGACCATTCCTTGTCGCGTGGTTACCCGCAGCGGCTCAGAGATGCGACTTCTCTGCGCACTGATGGAGTAGCGTTGCTCGCGCCTTGCCCAACGCTCTATTGCCACCAGTGCAACGACGATGAAAAGCAGCGAAAGCGCGATCTGGGCAGCTCCCGGCAGATCGGCTCGTGTGACCCATGTCGTGTAGATCGAGACTGTGAGCGTGCGGATACCGAGAAATTCGGACGCACCGATATCATTCAACGCTTCCATGAGCGCCAGACTGACCCCAACAGCTATGGCGGGGCGGGCGAGGGGTAAAGCCACCCGCCAGAATACTTGGCGTCGCGAAACGCCAAGTGTGCGGGCCGCCTCGATCAAGCTGGACGACTGCATGAGGAAGAGTGCGCGAGTCGGAATATATACGTAAGGGTAGAGGACAAAACCAAGCAGGATGATACAGCCGGTCATGTTGCGTATGTCTGGCAGGCGGAACTCGCGTGGGCTGGAAAAGCCCAAGGCCCAGCGGATTGCACCTTGAACGACGCCTATTGGGTGAAGAATATCGAGGTAGGCATAGGCTATAATATAGGTGGGAACTGCCAGAGGTAGGATGAGTGCCCATTCCAAGACACGCCTGCCCGGAAAATCATAGGCGGTTACAAGCCAAGCCGCGCCTGTGCCCAGAATCGCGACAAGCAGCCCCACGCCACAAAGTAAGATAAGTGTATCAGCCAATGCGGCGGGCAGGGTGGTCGCAAGCAGATGAGACCAGAGCCCGGAGGAGCCCTGAATAGCCTGCAACACCAATACGAAAACAGGCAAGAGAACCAGAACGGCTACAATTGCCGCCGAGATAATCCATCCCGATCCGCAACGGCTGCGCCGCCGGTTTATTGCTAACGGGGTGGTCAAACTCGCATCCATCCAAAATAAGAGACAAGCGCCCGTGAATCCGGGCGCCTGTCCTTTTTGATTAGTTGTCGAAACCGACTTTGTCTACGAGTTCGCTGGCTTCTTTGCGATGGCTAACAACGTCGGTCAAAGGTGTTGAGTCAATCTTGAGTTCGCCAAAAGAGGCAATAATCGGATCAGCCTTGGCACCAGCCTTTACAGGATACTCGAAATTGGCTTCGGCATAGATCTTCTGTGCTTCATCGGAAACCAGATATTCAAGCAGCTTGATAGCCTCGGCCTTGTTTGGAGCATGCTTTGCAACCGCGGCACCGCTAATATTGACCTGCGTTCCTCCATCCTTGAAGGTTGGAAGCACGACCTTGATTGCCTCACCCCATTTGACTTGCTCTTCGCCGCCTTTTCCGGAGCGCATCAGACCGACATAGTAAGAATTTGCAATTGCGATATCGCAGATTCCGCCAAGAATATCCTTGGCGCCGTCGCGGTCACCGCCGCCAGCCTTGCGGGCGAGGTTGTCTTTAATCGCAGTGAGCCACTTTTCTGTCTCGGCTGCATCATAATGTGCCAGATAGCTGGCAAACAGAGCTGTATTGTAAGGATGCTGACCTGAGCGAATGCAAATCTTGCCCTTCCATTTCGGATCAGCAAGGTCTTCGTAATTGAAGCTGGCAAGATCAAGGTCTTTGGCCGCATAAAGAACACGAGCGCGCATGGATAGGGCAAACCAGTTGCCCTTTGGATCGCGCAAGGTTTCCGGAACAGATTCCGTCAAAACTGCGGAATCGATCGGCTGGGTCAATCCCTTATCAACCAGATCGACAAGCCTGCCGGCATCAACCGTCATGAGAATATCGGCAGGTGAGCTTTCGCCTTCGCTGGCAACGCGCTCAGCAAGTCCATCCTTCAGAAAAACAGTATTGACCGTGATGCCCGTCGAGGCCTTGAAAGAGTCGAGCAATGGCTGAATCAAGCCAGGCTCCCGGGTGGTATAAATATTGAGTTCGGCAGCCGATACTGTGCCCGCAGTGAGCGCCAGAGTGCCTGCCAGTATAATTGATTTTGCCATATTGGTTGGATGCATTGTCAGCCCCTTGGAAATGAAAAACACAGTCAAGCCCAAACCATACTTGATCAACATTATCAAGTTTTTAATGCGAACATTTGGTTATCACGAAATGTTGATCTGGTTCTAACGGTGCTTGTCACGCAGCAAAAACGAGCAGACCTTCGGCTTTTACAACAATACCTATGTGATCGGCCGTGCCGGGAAGTCGGTCGAATGTCTTCACATGTAACGGCTCAGTCAGCCCTTTGACATTGACCATGAGCTGTTCAGTGTCACCAAGGAATATCCGATTTGCTATCTTTCCCACCAGTTGCCCCTGGTCAGGGGTAACTGAAATCGCTTGAGGGCGTAAATAGGCGAGGGCCGCCGCCCCTTCATTGAGAGCCGCCTTGCAGGCGTAGGTGCCTATTGCCGTTTCAATATGTCCATTGCGGTAGATGCCTGGAACCTTGTTGAAATCTCCAAAGAAATCCGCCGCATAGGGGGAATTGGGTGTGTCGTGCAGCTCATATCCAGTGCCCGATTGTACAATACGTCCCTGCCGCATGAGGATGATACGATCGCCGGTGGAGAGTGCCTCTTCCGGATCATGCGTTACCATGATGACCGTTGTGCCCAGCTCGCGCAACAACCGGAATGTGTCGTTTCGAACCTTCTGCCGTAATCCGGAATCCAGACTGGAGAATGGCTCGTCCATAAGCAGAATGTCGGGGCTGGGGGCGAGGGCGCGCGCTAACGCAACCCGTTGTTGTTCACCACCGGAAAGCATGTGCGGGTAGCGTTTGATAAGCGACGCGATACCCACGTGCTCAATCACTTCTTGAGCGCGCTTGTGCGCTTGTTGCTTCGGCAGGGCCTTTAAGCCAAACAATATGTTCTGTTCGGCTGTCAAATGTGGAAAGAGCGCATAATCCTGAAATACAAATCCGATCTTGCGCATTTCAGGCTCTACAAAATGCTGCGGTCCGGCGACTTCCTCACCTTGCATGAAAAGCGCGCCACTGTCGGGTCTGTCCACGCCTGCAATAATTCTCAGAAGCGATGACTTGCCGCAGCCGGAATGGCCGGCAAGACAGATGATTTCACCGGCCCGGATCGATAGCGATATATCTTTAAGCGCATCGACTGCACCAAAGCTTCTGCTGACAGCATCAAGCTGAAGCACCGCCGTCTGGCGTGTTGGGTTTTCAAAGTTCATTTCACTTATCTCAGTCTACTGCCATTAATGCTGCCTTGATCTGTCAAATTGCGATGAAAAGCAAATGATGTCCGGTTCCTCAAGGGCGAGGCCCTGCTGTTGACAGTTCTGTGCAGCTGTATAATCATCGAAATTGCGCATTCTGACCTTTAACAGGTCACGTCTTGCTTGTCTGCGACAGCGGTTTGAACTGCGCCTCAATCTCCACATCCCAACAATTATTTCACCGAGAAAGACGGAGGATTTGCCATGTCCGATGCCCAATGCGTTTGCGGCGGACTTAGACTTATAATAGGCGAGCCAACAAAATTGGTTGCCGTGTGTCACTGTTTGGCCTGCCAGCGGCGAACCGGCACCTCGTTCAGCGTCAATGCGTTTTATGCAGCCGATAGCGTCGAGATTTCGGGAGCCTCTAGGGAGTATAGTCGCGTTGCCGATAGCGGCCGCAATGTACGCATGTATTTTTGCCCGACCTGTGGTTCGACGGTTTATTGGAAGCCCGATGCTGATCCCACAATTATTGGCGTGGCAGTCGGGGCTTTGGCAGACCCAAATTTCCCGGCGCCAACCATGTCAGTTTTCGAGCAGCACAAGCACTATTGGGTGAGTTTTGCGCCAGAGGTCAAGTGCTTCCAAGCAAATCCGATACAGGGTGCTCGCAAGATCTGACAGAATCTCATTACAGCGTCCGTTGGGCTTGGATGAGGCGACAAACCTTCCTTTGCTTCATACGGAGGTAACGGAGGGAAGAGTCGCTGTTGCACTTTAAAATAGAATGTACCCCGGCTACACATCTTGTCAAAGCATTTTAAAGAAGAGACATTGCTGGCAATGTAGAAATGCAACAATGGCCAATTCTGATTACTAGGACTGTCGGGGGATATTCTTCTCGTAAAGCAGCAACGCCAGCCGCCGACCGGCGCAGCTGGTCAGGGTTGCGCAGCCCGGTCGGTGGCGGATAGGATTCGTTGCGAGCAATACTTCAGCTTTGACAGCCGGATCCCATCCGTCATTCCGTCGCCTTCGTGCGTGCAATGGCTTGCTGCCGCCGGGCAATGACAGCGGGATCGTTCATGTAATCCGTCCGGCCGCGTGGTTTACGCTTTTGATAGCCATTGCTCTGGCTGCCGTCGGGAAGGCCAAACATATGGCTGGTCTGGCCAGTGCGGCGCGGTCCGCTCTGGCTGCGCTGGAGCGCACGGCCGGATTGCATCTCGGAAACGAAAGCCAGGACCTCGTCCAGACGCTTGTTCTCGACAACTTCCGACCGCTGCACCGAACGCAGTTTGTCGAAGGTCCTGTAGGGCAGGGTGATCCCGTCATGCATGACCTCCAGGCGACCGTCCGGGTAGTCGCACACGATGACCTTCTCACCCGCCACCCGCTTGGCAACATCCGTGGGCTCAAGGATGAACAGCACCTTGTCATAGCGTAGCGTCAGCATCTGCGACAGCTTGCGCACTTCCTTGCGGCACATGGCACCATCGAGATTCTCATGAGCGGCCAAGGGGCGATGCATGTTCTTGGGATTGCGCGGCTCCTTGCCAAAACGCGCGTTGAAATCGGCAATGAACGCAGGCGCGAAACCATTCGCCGCCTCGATCGTGCTGACATCATGCAGACGCAGTTCCTTGACCAGCCTGTCCTGCAGGGTCTGGTTGGCGCGCTCGACCCGGCCCTTGGCCTGCGGAGTGTTGGCGCAGATAATGTCGATGTTGAGTTCATGCAGCGCGCGGCCAAATTGCGTGAAGCCGCTCGTCCGGTCCAGGTTAGAAGCATGGGTCGTGCGGAAGATGCCATGCTTGTCGCTGTAAAAGGCCAGCGGCTTGCCCCAATCCTGCAGGTAGGCCTTCGCGGCATGGAAATAGTCGAACGTGTTCTCCGACCTGGCAAAGCGTAAGTGAAGGAGCTTGCCCGTCGCATCATCAATGAAAACCAAAAGCGCGCATTTGGGACCGCGATCCTCGAACCACAATGGTGCGAGCCATCAATCTGCACCAGCTCGCCGAAGCACTCACGGCGATTGCGCGGCTGATGCAAACGCTTCTTGCGTTCCCGGCGTGAGGTCCACAGACCAGCCTGCGTCATCCATTGCCGCAAGGCCTCCTTGCTGATCCCGATCCGGTGACGCTCGGCCAGCTTCTCGCAGGCAAGCGTAGGGCCGAAGTCATGATAGTGTTCACGCACGATATCCAGAACCGCATTGCGAAAGGCTTCCGGGTAACGCCGGTTGCTCGGCCGGCCGCGCTTCTTCGACACAAGCCCATCCTCACCGTCACGATCGTAAGCAGCAAGCAGGCGGTGCATATGGCTTCGGCTGATCGACAGCAACCTGGCAGCGTTGCTGACGCTCAACCGATCGTCTCTGACTTTTAGAACCGCCTCAAGGCGATGAAACTCTTTCTGGGACATCGTAACAAGACAAGGCATGGCAGCTCCACGATCAATCAGATGGATAAAACGCCAAACCTTCCTTTCCTCAAGTTCGTGTGGATCGGGGGCAGAGGCGCTGTCGCACCTCTAATTTGCCCATATGTCTCATTACTAAATTGCTGCAACACATCTAAGTCGCATAAGATAGATTATGGAACTGTGGGATATGGCGAAACCCCATATATGGCTGGCATTAGACATTTTTGCCGTCCCTGTATCGCAGTCAGAGACTGTTGGTTGAAATGTTCCCCGACTGTCGATCCCTGCGTGCCCGGCAATCTAAACTGTAATGTCGGCCACATGCGCTTTGGCGGCTGCTGCCAGTATGTGCGGTTCGCACGGAAAGACAAAATTCGTTCCACCTGCCGCTGCCCATACGATCTCAAACTGCATCAGGCTTGCATCTGCATATGCCTGAATGTCGATCAGATGTCCCAATGGCGATACGCCACCAATGGCAAAGCCGGTTTCCTTGCGTACATATTTCGGGTCGGCACGATGTAGCGGTTCGCCCGTCAGTTTCGAAGCTTTATCGAGATCAAGCTTGCGTGGCCCGGATACAAGAAACAGGTAAAGCCTATTGCTGTCTGCGCCCTGAAAAACCAATGACTTGACGATTTGCGCTACCGTCACGCCGCACTGTACCGCCGCATCTTCAGCGGTATGCGTTGAATCAGCCATCTGACGAATTTGGATATCCAGACCAGCAGCGGCAGCAGCTTGGCGGACACGTTCAACGCTCTTGCTCACAGTTCAACCTCAAATGACAGCCCGTCATAGGCAGGTTCAATATTCTCCGGCGTTTCACGAAGCACAGTTCCATAATCCAGTGGAATGTGCATGTGCGTGAAATATGCTCGACGCGGTTTTAGCTTTTTTACCCAATCCATTGATTCATAGAGTGAAAAATGACTTGGATGTGGTCTGTATTGCAATGCGTCAATGATCAAAACATCGAGGTTGAAAAGCTGTGCGGCAGTGGTATCAGGAAACGCATTGACATCGGAACAATAGGCAACATCGGCGATCCTGAACGCCAGGGAAAGAATGTCGCCATGCACTTGGGGCAATGGCAAAAATCTTATTGGTCCACCCGGCCCATCAATCTCAAAGGCTTCATGATGGATGATCTCATGCGGTCGCAAGATCGGCGGATAGCTTGAGCCTTCAGGTGTTTTGAAGCAGTAGGAAAAGCCTTCCATCAAGCGCCGTTGCGTTGTCGCATCAGCATAGATGTTCACAAGGTCGCGTCTGTCGATGACAAAGGTACGCAGGTCGTCGAGCCCGTGAATATGATCAGCATGGGCGTGCGTGTAAACAACCGCATCCAGTTTGCCATGACCAAAATCGATCATCTGCGAGCGGAAATCCGGCCCGGTATCAATAATGACCGTTGTGGTGCCATGATCGCCAATACGTTCAACAAGCATCGATGCACGACGGCGTTTGTTTTTCGGCTCGTTTGGATCGCAATTGCCCCAGTCACCATTGAGCCGTGGCACGCCAGGCGAAGACCCGCAGCCAAGAATAGTGAAGCGCAAGCGATCAGCCATGGGCTGGCCTTGGCATTTTGGTGAACAGACGGAACGCATTATCAGACGTTATATCGCCGATTTCTGCCTCGCTGACGCCGATCGTTTCGGCCAAAACAGCAGCCGTGTGGCGAACAAAACTTGGCTCATTGCGTTTGCCGCGATACGGCATCGGCGCAAGATATGGGGCATCGGTTTCGACCAAAAGCCGGTCGCGCGGTACATTTTTCGCAATCTCACGGATTTCCGGCGAGTTCCTGAAAGTCAGAATGCCGGAAAATGAGATATAGCCACCAAGTTCGACACCCACTTGTGCAAGCTGCGCACCGGACGAAAAACAATGTAGAATGAAAGGGAAGGCGCCCTTCCCTGTTTCCTCACGCAAGATCGAAATCATGTCTTCGTCGGCACTGCGTGCGTGGATGACCAATGGCAGCTGCGTTCTTCTGGAGGCTTCTATGTGCGTTCGGAAACCCTGTTCCTGTGCCGCCGGTGGCGCATAATCGTAGTGATAATCCAGCCCGGCCTCGCCAATAGCCACAACCTTTGGATGTTTTGCCAGTTCGACAAGCTCATCGACCGTAACATCCAGCTCTTCATGCGCATTGTTGGGGTGAGTGCCAACGGAAGCGTAAACGCTCTCATAGGCCTCAGCTATCGCCAAGATGCTATCAAAACGCCGAACGCGCGTGCAGATCGTCACAAGACGCTTGATATCATGATCAAGCGCCCGTTGAACGATTGCATCGCGCTCTTCGGCAAAGTCTGCGAAATCCAGATGGCAGTGACTATCAACAAGCATCAGCCTAGTCCGCTTTATCTGCTTCGACGTAGCGAGGGAAAATAGGCTGTGGTGCTGGCAGAGCGCCTCCCGGTACAAGCTTGCTTTCTGTCAGGTCAGAAAAGTTACGCTTGTCGGCCGGTACAGCCAGAATATCGAGCAGCTTTTCAGCCGAACCCGGAATGAATGGCTGGCAAAGAATACCAACGCGCCGGATCACTTCCGCCGTCACGTAAAGAACGGTTTCCATGCGAGCCGGATCGGTTTTCTTCAGTGCCCAAGGCTCCTGCCCTGCAAAATAGCGATTTGCCTCCGCCACAACACCAAAGATCGCCGCCAAGGCCTGATGCAGCGCCTGAACGCCGACAGCCTTGCGCGCGGTGTCCAATGCAGCAATTGCCTGATCGAGAATTGCTTTATCGGCATCCGTCAGCGCGCCAGGTTGCGGCACCTTGGCTTCGCAATTTTTGGCAATCATTGATAGCGAGCGCTGCGCCAGATTGCCGAGATCATTGGCAAGATCGGCATTCGTACGATTGACGATTGCTTCATGGCTGTAATTGCCGTCCTGCCCGAAAGGAATTTCGCGCAGCAGGAAATAACGCAACTGATCAAGACCGTAATGTTCCACCAGCGCAGTTGGATCAATGACATTGCCGACAGACTTCGACATTTTCTCGCCGCGGTTAAAGACAAAGCCATGCCCGAAAACCCGCTTTGGCAATTCAATGCCTGCGGACCAGAGAAACGCTGGCCAGTAAACGGAGTGGAAGCGAATGATGTCCTTGCCGATAATATGCACATCGGCTGGCCAGTAGTGCCAGAGGTCTGAATTTTCGTCCGGATAGCCGGTCGCCGTAATATAATTGGTCAGCGCGTCTACCCAAACATACATCACATGCTTTTCGTCGCCGGGAACAGGAACACCCCAGTCAAAAGTCGTGCGTGAAATGGAAAGATCTTTCAGTCCCGATTTGACGAAAGACACGACTTCGTTGCGGCGCTCATCCGGTCCGATAAAGCTTGGGTTCTCGCTGTAAAGTGCAAGCAGACGGTCCTGATAGGCTGACAGACGGAAGAAGTAACTCTCTTCTTCCAGCCACTCCACAGGCGTTCCCTGGGGACCGTAGCGCACATTGTCAGCACGAAGTTCAGTCTCTTCTTCCTGATAATAGGCTTCGTCGCGCACGGAATACCAGCCGGCATAACCGCCTTTATAAATATCGCCCGCATCTGCCATTTTCTGCCAGATTGCTTGTGAAGACTTATAGTGGCGCTCTTCTGTCGTGCGGATATAATCATCAAATGAAGCATTCAAAAGATGCCCCATGTCACGGAAAAGTTTGGCATTTCTGTCCGCAAGCTCGCGCGGGCTGATGCCCTCTTTGCGCGCCGTCTGTAGCATCTTGATGCCGTGCTCATCCGTTCCGCTCAGGAACATGACAGCCTTGCCGTCATGGCGGTTGAAGCGTGCAATAGCGTCGGTAGCAATCACCTCATAGGCGTGACCGATATGCGGGCTTCCGTTTGGATAAGCGATGGCAGTCGTAATGTAGAATTTTTCGCGGCTCATGGGTACCTGACTCTGTCTCTTCTTTCCGCTTCTTGGGAAAAGTTGACATAACGCAAGTCAGACGTGATTGCCATAGGTGAGCTGGTCACCTGTCATGCCTTCGATGACCCTAGTTGAAAGCCCGCTGACTACGCTCCAGAAAAATCAACACGGTCTGTTTGCGATCAAGATTGAACGCAGCAGCGTCCCTCGCCTCGTTTTGCATATCCTGCCATAGCAATGACCAGCGATTGGCTTCGTGGGCATTGCCCTGCTCGGCTGCAAGACGCGCATTTGTAGCAATCCGGGCCAGCAGATCATCAAGAAAAAGATCATACTGAATCTCCGCATCGCGGCCCGATAGGGCTGTTGCCAGAGCGTGAGCCTTTGGCACGTCGAACACACGTTTTGCCAGAATGCTGTCAACTGCAGCAGAGATTTCGAGTCCGCCAAAGGCAAGCAACAGCGCGGCCTTGCGTACACTTCCATCCGCATGAGCCATGAGCTGATCAGCATCGGCCAGCGTTTGGGTATCGAGATTGATCGCCTGCAATGCGGCTGACAAATCCTCTTTCGCCAAGGGTTCAAAGCGAATCGATTGGCAGCGTGAACGAATTGTCGGCAATAGCCGCCCCGATGAATGCGATATCAAAATGAAGAGTGTTCGCTTGGGTGGTTCTTCAAGAGTTTTCAATAAGGCATTGGCAGCATTACGATTCATGTCGTCCGCTGGATCGATGATTACAATGCGCCATGCGCCATCATGGGAGGTACGGTTGAGGAAATGCCCGACACGCCGAATTTCCTCAACCGGGATTCCAGTCTTGAATTTTCCACCTTTCGAGTCGAATGGCCTGCTTATATGAAGAATGGAAAGATGTGTTCCGGTAGCAATTTGTCTGTAGGGTGCGCCGCTGAAATCGGGCGCCGCAAGAGTCAGTGGCGCGTCTTCGGGCCGGGGATGTTTCAGCATATGTCCCGCCAGATGAAACGCCAGCGTCGCCTTGCCAACACCTGGAGGACCTTCAAGAAGCAAGGCGTGGTGCATCTGGCCGGACTGATAGGCTTGCGCCAAAAAAGAACGTATACCCGCATGGCCAAACAATGCAGGATTTGCCGAAGGTGCGGGAACACCGTCTATCGCGTCATGGGTTGCGGGTACATCCAGGACAGGATCGCTCACTTTGCCACCTTAACTGTTTGAGTATCTTTGAGCTTGTTTGTGGCCCTTACCTCATCAACATGGGCGGCGATCTCGGCTGATATTACATCGATGGGCCGATCCGCAGCGACAACTTTGCACCGATTCGGCTCTGCATTGGCGATAGCAAGATAGGCCTCACGCCGTTTGGCATGTAATTCCACCGTCTCTTTTTCAAAGCGGTCCGCCACATCCGTGCCGCGTCGCGCATTGGCGCGTTGAAGACCGGTTTCCGCAGGCAGATCGAGAATGATCGTCAGGTCCGGCATGAGGCCATTAATGGCGGTCCGTTCAATGGCGCGCATAAGCTGAGGGTCCAAATTGCCCGTAACGCCCTGATAGACACGGCTTGAATCAATATACCGATCGCACAGCACCGTGCGACCCGACTTTAGCGCCGGACGAATAAGCTGTTCCACATGGTCATTTCTCGCAGCAGCGAACAAGATCGCTTCCATGGCAGGCCCTAATGATTCTGCCGCACCGCTCAGGATAACATGGCGGGCTGCTTCTGCACCGGGCGTGCCTCCAGGTTCGCGTGTTACGAGGACGTCCTCGCCCATGGAACGCAAATACTCGCTCAACCGCGCAATCTGGGTGGACTTGCCAGCGCCCTCGCCGCCTTCAAAAGTAATGAACAATCCCTGCACGCCTTGATCTCTTCGTTGCTGGCACGCACCAAAAAACATGCACCAAGGCATGTCTACTGATATTCAGCGGCAATTGCCAAGAAGTTTAAAAACTCAATCGACGCATCCAGCCGGTCGTCAGCTCAAACATTGCATTTAACGAGCGCTCTGTAAGATCGCCGCTTTCTATGGCCTCCGCCGTATAGACTGGCGTTTCCTGCACGAGTGTATCGCCAATCCAGATACGCAAGGTGCCAACCTTTTGATCCGCTTCGAGTGGCGCCACCAATGGCCCATTATAGACCACATGCGCCTTTAGACGGTCGCGATTCGCCACCGGGACAAGTATGCTCACCTTTTCATGGGCTTTCAGTGGAATACCGGATTTTGCGCCGCCAAAAACACTGGCCAAGCCAACAGACTCGCCCGCTGCAAAAATATCGACTTCCTCGAACGCCTGATAAGCCCATTCGAAAATGCGTTTGGCTTCCTCAGCGCGCTCCCTGTCTGTCGAAAGGCCACTTAATGCAACAATGTAACGCCGACCGTTGCGCTCAGCAGCGCCAACAATTCCGTAGCCTGATTGCTCGGTATAACCGGTACCCATGCCATCAGCGCCAATATCCAGCCTCAGTAACGGATTGCGGTTGCGCTGGAAAATATTGTTCCAGGTAAAATTGTCCTGCGCATAGGTTTTGTAATATTCCGGATATTCTTGTCTGATATGCCGCGCCAGCTTCACCAGATCGGTCAGCGACACACGCTGTTTGGGGTCTGGCAGTCCGGTGGAATTGACAAATGTCGAAGCAGTCAAGCCAATTTCCTTGGCGCGGGCATTCATCAACTCGGCAAACTTTGCCTCCGAGCCTGCAATTCCTTCTGCAAGAATGATACAACCATCATTGGCTGACTGCACGATAACGCCTTGTATCAGGTCGCCGACGGTAAGTTGCGATTTAATCTTGGCGAACATGGTTGAGCCGCCGGATGGCGCACCGCCTGTGCGCCAGGCATTTTCGCTGACCGTATATTGTGTGGATTGCGAAATGTTCCCGTTTTTCAACGCATGGAACACCACCTCCATGGTCATGAGCTTTGCCAAAGCTGCAGGCTCAATCAGAGTATCGGGTGATTTGGCAAAAAGAATTGTGCCTGTCTGGTCTTCGACCATCAGGGCCTGTTTGGCTTTCGTGTCGAACAGACCCTCCTGAGCATGGGCAGCTAGAGGGGCAAATACAAAACCAACGCTCAAAGCACACAGACGAATATGCTTTGCCAGATAAACAAGTGCCTTTTCCGGATCAGCGACCATCATCGCGAACAACAAACGCATCTGTTGCGCCAGCCGTCCAGGCCGCCTGCAACAACGCATCGGTTTGCTTTGCAGTATCAGCCTTCGCAGCGAGCGCAATGCGAGCACCGGTTGGGCTGGCTATCTCAGAAAGCTTTATCTTGCCGAGTGGCGCCAGCGTGCCCATCAAGCGTGCAGCTTCTTCCTTGCTGGCAAAGAGGCCGATATCAACATACTCACCTTGGAATGCGCTTTGCGCGGCACTCATTGATTTCCAGGCTGTCGTGACGGCTTCTGGTGACAGAACCATTTCCGTTGCTGCAACTGGCGCATGTGCCATTTCTATGCGCTCACTGGCATAGGAATTGACGAAAGGCGACGATGCAGGCCTTTTGCTCTTATACGAGCCTATGAGCACAGTGGGTTTGTCGGCGATGAACGGACCAATTGAAGGCAGGATCGGATCAATATCGGCGTTGAAAGACAGGCCCGTCTCGTCGACCAGACTTTGCTGCGGCATTGCCAATTGATTGGCCTGCTCGCCCAGAGAAATTGGCTGTGTTCCAAGGCTTGCAACCTGAATACCTGCAGGTTCAGGACGCATCATGCCGGGGACAAGCGTCTGTTTTCTTCCCGTTGGCGTGGTGCCATTCATCGCGATCATGACGCCGGATGCCGGTTGTCCCCAAGGATCGGGTGCACCGGGTCCGCGATAAGATGCCATGAGAAAACGATCATCGTCGCCGTTTAGCGGTGCACGGCCAACATATTCAACCTTCACATCGGCTGTACCTGCGTGCTGATAGTCGAGCATCGTGGCAGCACGTTGCGACAGATCAATCACACGGTTGCCGTGATATGGCCCACGATCATTGACACGAACGATAACCGAAGCGCCATTGTCCAGATTGGTGACACGTGCATAGCTTGGCAGCGGCATTGTCGGGTGTGCTGCGGAGAGTTGAGCTGTGTCATAGACTTCGCCATTGGCAGTCAAGCGCCCATGAAAGGCTGAGCCATACCATGATGCCCTGCCCTTGCGGACATAGCCCGGCTCTTCCTTTGGGTAATACCACTTGCCCGCAACCTGATAGGGGCGCCCGACCTGATCACGGCCACCGCCCCGGCTAATCTTTCCGCCCTTCCAAACGCGTGGGCTTGCCTTCACGCCATATTTGGATTCGGCAAAATACTCCTTGCTATGGGATTTTTTGGCTGTCTTTGCCTTTGGCGAGGCGCAGGCAGTCATGAGAACGCCCATGGCGACAACGCCCGCAATGCGAGTGACATCGGAAACTCGGAAGGTTTTGGCTTTTGGCAATGCAAACCACCGGCCTGCACGGCCGTCCCCACAATTTTACATCCAGACATAGATACCAGATTGAAACATCTTCGCAAAGCCGAGACATGGAACCGGATTTGTACGACCTCCATCAATGTCATCCAGAGGTTGATACGTTATTAACAAATGTTTTGCTTGATCTGTTAGAGCGGAGTTCACTCCGGTTTACCTCGCCAAATGGTTCGATGCTCTTGAACCAGCGCGCCAGTCTCCCAATATTAATCAGCGGGGCGGCGATAATTGGGAGGTGCATGCAAATGCCATTTACCAAGCGCGATTCAAATTATGATGAGACCGAATGGAGAATGATGGAGCTTGCTTATGTGCGGGCGTGCGAAATTCTTCGGGTTGATCACAAGTTCTATGCGTATCGCAACGACCTTGCTCGCCATGTGATGAAGTTGTTCAACTCGGGAATTCGGGAAACAGAGCTTCTGGCCAAGGCAGCTGCAGAAAGCGACAGAAACCTTTTAGCTGAGTTTGAAACAGAAAATTCATCGACTGCGAATTAATTATTGGAACCAATTCTCTTGTCGCGAGTTTATTAATATCAGGACAGCATCGAACAAGTTTCGAAAAGCATCCTGATAGAGGCCCAGTATCGTCCATGAATCAAATCATGCGGCAATCTGGGCCTCACTGTTGTATGGGGTTGGCTTCATCCGAAGGCCGGAAACCCGAGCATTAACAGGCGCTTTTTATCTTTATTCACACCTTAAACAGGCAAGACAGATAGTCGCTGCAGAACAGGTTGACGCGGCAATTCGAAAGGCTATAAAGGCCTCCGAATAACATTCGGTAGCAAAGCGATTACAAATTGTTTTTCCCGAAATGATCCTGAACCAGGTCATCAAGTGTTTTCAAAAGGTTGGAGGGGTGGCCGAGCGGTTTAAGGCACCGGTCTTGAAAACCGGCGTAGGTGAGAGCCTACCGTGGGTTCGAATCCCACCCCCTCCGCCAGTTGCCGCCGATTGCCCGCTATGGCGCGATATTAAAGCCTATCACAAGGCACTATACCAAGCGGCATAGAAATCCGCCGAATCTACGCGACAGCCAGATATGTCTTAATCAGGGTTACAAACGGATTTAGCGGAATAACGGCGGAGCAGGATGCAACCATGTTTCTGAAAGAAAACTCGGCAAAGATTATTGGCTCCGATTTTTGGAAGGCTTCTCGGGCAAAGGCTCCAACTCATCTTCAGCCCGCAGACCATTCAGCCATTGCGCGATTTGCTGAAGTCGCCCCACGACATGTGTTCGTGCCATATCGGCTGCGAGAACGGCATTCCTGAAATCATTGGCAGTCCACACTTCAGCGGCGGGAGCGTAGACATCCATAGGATTGTCGGAGGTCATGTTAAACGCTTCGATTCTAGCAGGGTTGTTTTGTCGTGCCACTACCATTTCGAGGATGGATTTTGCGTCTGTCTCGGACAGCCTTGAGCCCCCATCCCCGGCTACGATCCGCATCAGAATTTGCGTTTCCTCTTCGATAGGTTGATGGCCTAAAAGCTGCGAGAACGCTGCGTGACCAGTTAGTCTGTCCTTCGGATCAGCAAGAAGCAGTGCATTAGGTAATGCCGGACATTCACCCCATATATGGTGGGCGAAGGCGTTGCGTATATTGTAAACAGGTTTTGAAAATTTGTACGCCCAGTCGATTGTCTCCGATACCCGCGGGCGGCTGGTCTCCTTTGCAACCGACCGGATGTAGTGTGCTCTTTGCTTGTCACCTTTAATCACTGCGAATGCAGTCCCAATTGCGAACAAAGACTCGCTTCCGTGCTGGCTCACCGCGGTGCGCAACATCTCCAGGTCAAGCGAGGAAATAGCGCCGATAACATGTGCGACATCTGCGCCGAATTCGGGGAATCTCTCAAATGGCGAAGCTGTTTCGCTGAAGTAGACCCCTACTGGCATCTCTCCAAGGACAAAGCGCTTAGGGATTTTAATTTCATGGCTATTAGCCGTGGTTTCATAGTTCTTCTGTTTAGACAACTTGGCGGCGACGGCTAAGCGAAGTTCTTCTTGATCCTCATCCGGACCTTCATAGGGCGGAAGTTCAACCGGACCATCGGCAGAAAGCGTAATAGGATCCGGAAATCGTGTCGCGCGAGGAGCAGGCGAACCATGTGGAAGAATTATAGTGACTGACCAACCATCTTCTAGTGCTTCTGGTCGACCAACTATCCACTGGCTGTCACCTAAGGATTCATCATATGTGGAAGGATCGAATAATTCTCCGTTGACAAGCAGAGTATCTCCGCGCTTTTCAATGTGCAGCCGATCATCCCGCCGTTGTGGCGAAAGCTTAACTTTAAAGGTGGTCATTGTTTTTCTTCAATCACTCCAACGTTGCCATTTGGCTCGGGACAGCAACAGGACGGTGGGCCATTCAGGCGCTGTGGTCAAATTGGGGCTAACTTGTCCGCTAGAAGTACCCTTTCGCGCGCGATGCGAATAACTGCTTCATCTCGAACAATAGGCACATCATGGCGATCGAGGAATTGACGTTCCCTCCCCATATCGATCACGCTCGTAGCGAATGTTAGAATCAATACGACCAGCAGTAAGTCCGTCATTCTAGCGGAGTTTACGAATTTGACATTTTCGTGGGAGTTTGCGGTTGGCCGGAAGCAAATGTCAAGCACTCCACTAGCGCACTACCCTTGCCAAACGCGAGAACTTCCTCGCTGCATTCCATGGACCTCATCAATGATGATGCGGAACGGGCGGCTGACGCCGGAATAGCGTTCATGCGACCGGGCCGCTTGCCACAAGGCTACCACTGCACAAAGAATTTCATTCGCTCAATGGCAGAACTGATCTGTCGGACCAAGATGGTGGCATGGCGAGTTGCGAGCCAGCAAAGTCCTTCAACCCGGGCGCGCGACCGAATCTTTCGCAAGCCTGATATTTGTGTTTGCCGCCAAGGTTTGACTTGAGTTTTTGATAGGTAGGAAGCTTCGGGAGCCCCTTGAAGGGAGTCTTGCCGGTTACGAGCATTTTGGAAAAGTCATTGCCGAAGTTTGTTGCCAGAGAATAGGCATCACCCACTGGGGAAATCCGCGCATTGCTCGTGATGGAATTGGCACCCTTCGCCCACATCATGGCTCCGATCTGTTCTCCGTATCTGGTTGTTGCTTCGGCTTCGACAGCAAGCCCGCCCAAGCCGAGCGGCAGTCTTGGAACCGGAACAGGAGACACGAAACCGACCCCGAACGAAGTCGCAGCCGATACACCTGCAATTGTGGGATTGGTCGGCACGATGCTTGTGACAGTTGCGTGAACGACAATATCCGCGCTGTCTCGATCATTTATTACGACGAGCCGATCGCTGACACCTATACAAAGAGCGCGGCTGATCGCATTTGCCACCAGAGCCTGATCCGAAGGCTTTATTGAAGACTGTGCAGCGGTAGCCGAAACCGCCGTCGGTTCTATGTAGACGGTCTTACTTAAACTGAGATCCTGAGATACTGCCTTGTATTTTGCCTTTCTTGTCAGCCCATCGGCTGATGTCAGACCATCATAAGATGTCAGTGTGTTGGCCTGGTTCAGTGGCACCGAAGCGCAACCGCCTACCATGGACGCCAGCAAAAATGGAAAAATCACGGGGCCGATTGGTCTGTGTCTTCGCCAACGTCCAGCAATAATAAGTCGGGATTGTATCATTTCGTTCTCCGGTCTGTGTGGAATTGCCGTGGCAGCTCTAATTTTGCTGGTTGCGTGACAGGCAGAGTTCAGCCATTCGTTGAAACTGGTTGCGTTTCAAACTTCATGCAGCTTGCAAGAAAAAACACTTGAAGGACGGCCGTCGGTCGGTGGACATTTATAAATTTACGCCGAGTGACTGCTTTAACAAAAGAAATCACTGTTTCTTACAAGGTATAAAGTGAATTTTTGCAAAATACTTCTCCAGATATACAATTGTGTTCAGCTATATATCGCTTGTAAATCATGAAACACTTCCCTTTAATCCGAGTCTGAAATAGTAATACCTATTTCGTAATTGATTTGGATTTAGTGTTGTTAAGATATGTTGCGTGGTGCGCCATTATGCGCAAACGAACGGAACTTTTTCGATGTGGTGTGAAAAGACTTTGCACCAACAATGGATTCGTGAAGATAAATAAACAGCTGCCGTGAATAATGTTATATTCATCCGATATTCATCTGGAACAGGTCATTCTGCACTTCTCATCAGGAGAAATAGCTATGAAAAAAATAGTTTCTGGAATCTTCGCAGGCGCTTTAAGTTTGGCGATGGGCATCACGTCCATCCTGCCGGCATCGGCGGCGCCGTTTGTACCTGCCCCGCTTGAAATCAAATCGAGCGTCGAACAGGTTCAGTATCGTCATCGACATGACAGGCGTTGGCGCGGCCATCATTGGCGGGGGCATCGCGGTTATCGCCACCACCGTCCAGGCTATCGCCGCCATAATAATGGCTGGTGGTATCCACTGGCGGCCTTCGGTGCAGGTGCGATCATCGGCGGTGCAATTGCCAATCAGCCGCGCCGGGTTGCGCCGGCGCGCGGCAGCGCACATGTGCGTTGGTGCTATAACAAATATCGTTCGTACCGGTCATGGGATAATAGCTATCAGCCCTATAATGGGCCACGTGCCCAGTGTTATTCACCCTATAATTGATCGTGATACATGCATGAGAGAGGCGGCTTTTCGGAGCCGCCTTTTTCTTTGATGGTTAGAAATGCGTTCGGCCATCACATGTGTTGAATAAAGCCCCTGCCCGCCACATATGCTGACAACTGCCGGAAAATGACCAGAATCATATTGGCAGGTGTAATTGATGAATTTAATTCCCAATCTGGAGACCGGTTTGACAGCGAAAAGAGCTTTGGTTCTGGTGAACCCTTATGCACGCCGTGGTAAGGCTGGCATTGTTCAAGTCCGGCAATTGCTGGATCAGGCTGACATTGATATCGTCGAAGATGCGCCCAGCCGCGGCCAACCGCTTTCCGACCTTATTCACAAACATGCTGAGAACGTTGATCTTGTGATTGTCGGAGGCGGTGACGGGTCGCTGAACGATTGCGCCAAGGCTTTGCTTGCAACGGGTCTTCCACTCGGCGTCCTGCCGCTTGGCACCGCCAATGACTTTGCCCGTACAATCGGCATTCCATTGGATATTCCCGCCGCGATCAACAATGTTGTTAAAGGGAAAACGACGCTTGTCGATCTTGGCGACGCCAATGGATTTCCATTTTTCAATGTTGCCAGCATCGGTTTCAGCGCGGATCTGGCCATGTCACTGACGGAAAAAGCCAAGAAATACTGGGGCAAACTAGGTTACGGCCTTGTTGCTGCGCGGCTTCTGGCAGACTCCCGCCTTTTTACAGCAACGCTTGAACATGATGGGATAAGCGAAGAACTGAGTACTTTGCAGATCGCGGTTGGCAATGGCAGGCATTATGGTGGCGGCATGACTGTTCATGAGGACGCAACAGCAACCGATGGACTGCTCGACTTTTACAGTCTCGAAGTTGATCACTGGTGGCGTTTGCTTACTCTTCTGCCAAGCCTGCGAAAAGGCACTCATGGCCAATGGAATGATGTGCGGGCCTTCTCAACCAAGGATTTGACAATTCGCACACACAAACCACGCCCCGTCAATCTTGACGGTGAGCTGAAAACGGAAACGCCGGTTCGCTTTACAATTCGGGAAAAGGCGGTTGCTGTTTTTGTGCCCTGATGGAAGGCGAGGACTACGCTTGCATTGCGCTGAAGGATGAACCGATTGCGTTCTGCAAAAAGCAGTGTTACCCATGCGTCGAACACTGAATACTTTGTTTTACGCAGTTTCGAACTTTCTTCGGAATTGCTCTATCAAGAAAGGAGGGCTGCACATGAACGGACCATTTCACCAGCATCGTCAGCGCGGCCCCGTCTACGCCCTGCAATTGCGTTTGCAGGGCTGACCGGAAATCTCTTTCAATTTCATATCCTGGTCTGCCCTTCGTGGAGCGCAGCGTCCGACCTGAAATTCAGGCGCGCTGCCAATCGATAATCACCGAGTAATCGTGGGGAACACCCCGTCATAGGTTCGCATCAAGGATGCAGAATCTGCTCGGCAGACCAGAGAATGAACATGACTTTGATCAACGTCAGAAACCTCGGCATCACCCTTGGTGCGCCACTCTTCTCCAATCTTAATCTTGCCATCGCAAATGGCGACCGCCTGGGTATCGTCGCGGCCAACGGGCGGGGTAAGTCCACTCTCCTGCGCAGCCTTGCAGGCGATCTTGAGCCAACAACCGGAGACATAACCCGCATGCGGGGGCTGCGGGTCGGCAATGTCGAGCAGGCCATGCCCGAAACGCTTATGAACAAGACTTTTTACGAGGTTGTGCGTCTCGCCCTGCCCGCTGACCAGATCGATAGTGAGAGCTGGCGGGTTGATATTGTACTCGATCCGCTTGACGTGCCGGAGGATCTTCGCCAGCGCGCTCTGGCAAAGCTCAGCGGAGGCTGGCAAAGGCTGGCCATGCTTGCCCGCATTTGGGTGACCGAGCCGGATGTGTTGCTACTTGATGAGCCGACAAATCATCTTGATCTTTCCAAAATCAATCAGCTGGAGCGATGGATCAATGATTTGCCGCGTGATGTTCCGCTTGTCATATGCAGTCATGACCGCGCATTTCTCGATGCGACGACAAATCGGACGCTGTTTCTTCGACCTGAGAATTCGCACACTTTCTCGCTGCCCTATAGCCCTGCCCGCCGGGCTTTGGATAAAATTGATGCATCGGAAGCGCGGCGATTCCAGCGCGACATGAAAGTTGCACAGCAATTGCGCCAGCAGGCTGTAAAGCTCAATAATATCGCGATTAATTCGGGCAGTGATCTCCTGACAGTCAAGACCAAGCAGCTCAAGCAAAGGGCGGAGCGGCTGGAAGGCGCCGCCAGGCCAGCGCATCACGAGCGCTCGTCGGGTTCAATCAAGCTCACCAATAGCGGCACGCACGCAAAGGTTCTGGTAACGCTGGATGAGGCAGCCGTCGCAACGCCTGATGGCACGCTCCTGTTCAACACGGGAAAACGCTGGATATGTCAGGGCGACCGTATTGTCCTTCTGGGATTGAATGGTACTGGAAAGTCACGCCTCGTCGATATGATCCGCAAATCAATCATCGAACCGGCAATATCCCCGGCAACGGTAAAAGCCACACCGTCTCTTGTTCTGGGCTATGGCGATCAGGCATTGTCAGACCTTCCCGATCGTTCAACGCCGTTCGATACAATCAGCCGGCGGTTTGATATTGGCGATCAGCGGGTTCGTACGCTTCTTGCTGGTGCCGGCATCGGAATCGACATTCAAAACAAGCCAAACGGCGTCCTCTCGGGCGGGCAAAAAGCCCGGCTTGGAATGCTGGTTCTACGACTGTCAAATCCGAACTTTTATCTTCTGGATGAGCCAACAAATCATATGGATATTGACGGTCAGGAAGCATTGGAAAATGAACTGATGGCGCATGAGGCAAGCTGTCTGGTTGTCTCGCATGATCGCAGCTTCGTTCGGGCAATAGGCAATCGCTTTTGGCTCATTGAGAAACGTCGACTGGTCGAGGTCGAAGGGCCGGAAGAGTTTTTCGCGTCCTTCGCCCAGAGTACCCGATAAAGCAAAGCCGTTCTGGCGAAAATCAAATTCGCCAGAACACTTTAACATATGATCATGCTAGTTTTCTGCGAGTCGCACAAACGCCAGAACAGGTTCTCAAGGAATATCAAATGACTGATTTATCGTCCTTTCCCATCACCAAGAAATGGCCGGCGCAGTATCCTGATCGCTTGCAGCTTTATTCCTTTGCCACGCCGAATGGCGTGAAGGTTTCCATCGCTTTGGAAGAACTTGGCCTCGCCTATGAAGCCCACACAGTCAATATCGGGGCCAATGAGACATGGACACCGGAATTCCTGTCGTTAAACCCAAACGGAAAAATTCCGGCGATTATCGATCCGAATGGTCCCGGCGGTAAGCCACTTGCCTTATTTGAATCGGGCGCAATCCTGTTTTATCTCGCCGAAAAGACCGGCAAGTTATTGCCTGCTGATCCGGCAAAGCGCTACGAAACCATCCAATGGGTATTCTTCCAGATGGCAGCAATCGGGCCGATGTTTGGTCAGGTCGGTTTTTTCTATAAGTTTGCTGGCCGTGAATATGAAGATAAGCGGCCGCTTGAACGCTACCGCGCTGAATCGCAACGTCTGCTTGGTGTTTTGGAAACCCGCCTTGAAGGGCGTGAATGGATTATGGGCGATGAATATACAATTGCTGATATTTCCCTGCTTGGCTGGGTGCGAAACCTGATCGGCTTTTATGGAGCCCGCGAGATCGTCGCGTTCGACACGCTCAAGAATGTTCCGGCATGGCTTGAGCGTGGCCTGGCTCGGCCCGCCGTGCAACGTGGTTTGGACATCCCCAAACGTCCGGCATAACAGCTCAAAAATCAGGCAGTGTTGAAACTGTTTGCATTGAGAGGCGTTATCTTACTACCATAAATAATCTGAGGCCGGGACCGTTGATAATCCCGGCGTCCTGGCCCATCCCGAAAGGATCGGATTCTTGGTAGTAGATGATTTTGATGAAGACGACGAAGATGCTTGGGCTGTTCACAATTCCCAAGGTTGGTATCTCGCAATATTCGGTGTCGGTGTCGCCCTCGCAACCTTGATCGTCTATCTTTGCTGAATCGCCGATAGCAATTCAGTAGGTGTATGATTAATCAAGCACCGCACGCGCATTTTCCAATGCGCGCATTGCTGCAAACAGAATTTCCTTGTCGCGCTGATGAGCTTCAAATAACTCTACAAATGCCGGATTGCTAATTTCATGCGGTCGTGGCGCAGATTTTGCCCGTAAAAGGCTCTGATCTGCAGCAATCTTGGCAAGTGCAACCTGATGCTTGGCGGCGTCGATACGAGAAAGTGCCTGGCGCATTTTGGTATTGGTATTCGTGCGTATTGCCGACCCTGACAACACAGATGCCAGAAGCTTTTCGCCGACCACCGCCGGATTTTCACTTGGAACGACTCGTCCGTTCATCTTGACTACGCTTTCTGTCCACGATTCAATTTTCGGCCAGTATAAGCATGGGTTCATGACAGCAGAACGATGGGTCGATTAAATTCTAAGACAATTGGGGTAGGCAATTCCTGATTTTGACCAAGTTGTGGAATTCAATTGCAGTTATCGTGCAAAGCCCCTTGTCAGCACGAACTGATTTGACTGTATGGGCTTATTCAGTTGTAATTGCCGCCATTGGTTACGCATGGACTGCAGGAGTAGAGTATGGACCGCTATGAAACCTTCGCGACGTGGATATTTATTGTCTTCGGTGCGCTCATCATTGGCGGTTTGATGGCTTTTGCTATTGCTACCGGTGACAAGCCGGCCTTTATTTTTGCGCTTGCCGCTGCCTGCAGCGCTTTTTTCCTTGGTTTTGCGGTTATTTTTGACCGCCCGCGGCTTTACGGGCTGATCCTGTTTATATCATTTGTAATGATCGCCGGTTCAGTGACGAAAATTGTTACCTGAGCAGGCTCGTATCTCAGCCTTAACGACTGACCCTGCTTTTGCACAGTGTGACAGGCACCTCATGCGAACATTGATTGCCTGAAGCCCTGCAAAACCAATCAGAACCAAACATGCGGATCGTTGGTGATTTTTTTCGCCTCGCGGGCATTCATCGCAAATTTTGTTCGATAATGCAGAGCCTTAAGTAATCTCTATCGTTTCAATCGTGTATCAAATGCTGCATATTGCCTCCATCTTAACGTGAGACTGCTGCATGGCTCTAATCGACACCACCTCCTGCGCAACGCCCCCGGGTAAAAGGCAACAATTCATTCGCGTGAATCGTCTTGGCGTGATTGTCGTGTTCGTCAGTGCTGTGGTCTTTCACTTGGCAGTGATTTTCAATCTCTTGCCGTCAGCGTGAAAACCCATTCGTTATTTTTTGCCAAGGCTGGAACGAATTTTCGGCGGATGCATTTTGCATATACTGGTTCCCCAAACCAGTTTTGGCTAAACCCACAAGCCAATAGCCCAATCCTCTCGCCCCTGAGGGTTGGGCTTTTCTTTTGGGGACAGTAGGAGCAATGTGGGGAACACGTTCCCACAGGTCAAATTTCAGTGATTTTGGAGGAGAAGATGTCGCTCGAAAACGCCAGACAGGCAATTGAAGCTGCAATTCACAGTGGCGACTTTAAAAGTATGGGCGTTGCAGTTTTTAAGGCCATCAATGCTTTGGAAGAAAGAATTAAAGCATTGGAAGAAGAAAATGAAAAGTTGAAAGCGCGATTGAAATAATACGTGCTTAAGCTGATTATTGAATCTGTCGGCAATTGTGTTAAAATGCGTATAAGTTGAGTGTAGCGGTGTCTTGAGCCTGAGCCGCACTGAAACGATGCGCGATATATTTATCCAGAGTCCAGTTTGTTAGAGCCGAATCAAGCCTCAACTTACAAAACCCTTGACCGCATGGCCAGGGGTTTTGTTTGACTGCTTTATGCAGCAAGAATAGATTGAATGTCGCTGATGGGATGGTTAGTCAGCGTCTTGGGAATTTCGCTAACGATTTTCTCTGAAACCTCCTTGTGAAACTCCTGACGCATTTCACCGAGCATGACTGGCGGTGCGATAATTATGAGCCGCTCAAAATCTCCTCTATGGGCAAAACTGTAGAGTTCATCGGCGATTTCCTTCGCAAAGCGTTTCTTTGAAATTTCGTGCCAATCTGTTTCTTCGGTGGCACTCCTATGGGCGCTCATTCCGTCTGGAAAGCGGCCCGGCTTGTCCGTGCCCTGCTCGCGCGTTGCAGGGTTGGATTGGTTCATTTCATGGATTGTGCGCAATTCGACATTGTTTACCTCGCGCTCATTGCGCAGAAATAGAGCTTTTTCACCGTCTGCGACAATGATCCACGTCTGACGGTTTAACATGACATCCACCATTTTACGCTCCACCTTCTATCTTTGGATATTGGACAAGTTTCATTGGGAGTTTCCTTCCGTTAGGTTGCGAGCGCCGCATTGGTATCGCGGATAGAAATCTAACGTCTCGAATCTTGAGATGTTCCAGATTTTTAAGCAGATTGATTGCGCCTGTGGGTGCGTTGGAGGACTGAATGAAAACAATTCTGCGCGTCGTTGCAGCTTTGCTGATCATCGCGGGTTGCATATGGACATTACAAGGGCTCAGCCTGATTGGTGGCAGTTTCATGGTTGGGCAGACGCGGTGGCTGGTCATCGGCC
Organism: Phyllobacterium sp. K27; assembly: GCF_054796155.1. Classification (NCBI taxonomy): domain Bacteria; kingdom Pseudomonadati; phylum Pseudomonadota; class Alphaproteobacteria; order Hyphomicrobiales; family Phyllobacteriaceae; genus Phyllobacterium; species Phyllobacterium sp. K27. The sequence continues at coordinate 2,290,793 of NZ_CM139240.1, forward strand.
TGTGCACGATGATCATGGGTGCGCTTTTGTTGATTTTCACCCGTCGGCAGTGAATGCTTGTCTGGATTAAAGCGGCCTCTCCTGTTAGAAAACAAAGAGTTAGGCTTTGTGTGGCTATGTTGAGCCGGAAATGCTTCGGGAGGGAGAATTTATGACTGCATTGACCATTATTGTTGAGTTTGAAACGAATGAAGGCAAGGAAGAGGAGTTTCTGACACGCATTCGCGAACATGCCAGAAAGACGCTTGAAGAAGAACCGGGCTGCTTGCGGTTTGAAGTCATCAAGCCGATTCAGCGCGATGGAACACCGATACCCAACAAGGTCATGGTCAATGAGCTTTATGCCAATGAGGCGGCCGTAACTGCCCACGAATCCAATCCTCGTATGGCCAGATTGCGTGAGGGGAATGGACCTCTTTTGAAGTCCAGCAGGCTTATTCTTGCCCAGGCCGTGGACGGCAAAATTGCGGCTGAAGGATTACGACCACAGGAACTTAATGCCAGCAATGACGATTGATTTGATCCTTTGCAACGAAAGTATCATGGTGCAACTTTCGCAATATATGTCATGCTCATTGGAGCCCGTGATCTTTGCGAGCGGCGATATTGAGAGTCTGGGATGATGAGAATACTTGCGACGGTTGTGATTTTGCCTTGCATACTGGCGCTGACGGGATGCGGAGCAATGCGTTGGGCCGATAAGACCCCACCGAGAACCTCAAATTGTGCGGGTTGGAACAAGATAAGAATTAAAGCAGAAACAGCTGTCTATCTGGCAAAGAACGATTTTTCTGCCGGTATCGACATCGATTCGCACAATCTGAACGGACAAAACAACGGTTGCTGGAAATAGCTCTTAGCTTTGTGCGGAACCAAACATATTCTTTGACGTTGTCCAAACGATAGAAATCACAAAGGAATGTTTGGAATGGCAACGAATACAACGAAGGTTCGCGACACAATTGAAGACGATCTGGAAACGCAGATTGCCTCTTTGCGCAAAGAGCTTTCCTCGATCAGTAAATCGCTGTCTGACCAGGGATACGATCTATATGATCAGGCCAGTTCCACATATGACGGTATGAAGCAAAGTGGTCGTAAGGCTGTGAGGTTCGTCGGTGATGAGGCGCAATACGTAGCCGAAAAAGCCAAGGAGCATCCGTTAACGGCCGTTGCTATTGTCTCCGCGGTCGCGGCAGTTGGCTTACTCATTGGTTTGGGCGCACATCGGCGCTAGGGCGCTTACGGACTAAATTGAGAATACAATTCGTCCAACAGCTTCAAAAAATGCTCCAATAGGTCGGGTCTTCCCCGGCCTTTTTTTGTTTATTCTGGACTTGCCACTATTTTACCGACTTGCATCGCCAATATTGCTTTCACAGGGCCGGACGGTTTATGTATTGCACAAATCATCGGCTTCACGCCGACGATTGTGGTGTCCTTTCCAAATAGCCAGTTCGAGAGTGAGTTATACCTGCCATGGACAAGTTTGAGAATTATGCCTTGGCTTTGATGGTCGTGTTTGGCGCACTGATCATTGGCGGCCTCATGGCTGTCCATATAGCATCGTTACACAAGGCGGGTTTTCTTCTGGCTCTGGGCGCTGCAATTGTGGTCTGGGCAGCTGGATTTGCTGTACTTTTTGATAAGCCGCGGCTCTATGGCCTTTCGCTTCTTGTTGCAATTGCTCTGATAGCAGGTTCGATTGTAGTTCTGGTCGTTTGACCCTTCATTGAGCCGTGCATATAATATGAATGTTAGTTTCATATTATTATTTACTTTATCCAGAATAATTCTAAAGTAGAGTGCTTAGAGAGTGAACGCACCTGAAATTTCAGGTTGAGAAAGACATTCCCATGCGACTTACACGTCAAACAAACTATGCCATCCGTATTCTGATGTATTGCGCTGCAAATGACGGCAAGCTCAGCCGTATCGGCGAGATCGCGCAGGCCTATACGGTTTCGGAGTTATTTCTTTTTAAAATCCTTCAGCCACTCGTTGAAAACGGTTTTATCGAAACTGTCCGCGGTCGTAACGGCGGTGTGAAGTTGGGCAAGCCAGCAGCGGAGATTACGTTGTTCGATGTTGTTCGCGTTACCGAAGAGAACTTTGCAATGGCCGAGTGCTTTGAAGCTGACGGCGCCGATTGCCCACTCATCGATAGCTGCGGTTTGAATTCTGCATTGCGCAAGGCGCTCAATGCATTCTTCGAAGTGCTGGCCCAATATTCCATCGAGGACATTGTGGACAAGCGCGATGTCCGTGCCTTGCTCGGAATAGATGCGCTTGCTCCGCGTTTGGCTACCGCCAGTTGAATTAAACATTTAACCGGGCTGGGATGAGTACCCTCGCCCGGTTCATTGGCGATGGATACGCTACTCCATAGCGGCCCATTAGGCGGGTCAGTCGATTCGGAAGAGATCGAGTGAGTTTTGCGCAAAGAATGACGATTTTTCCTGAAAAATCTCTATCTGAAGTGGTGGAATGATTGCGCTCGGTTGCAAAGCGCATGCATTGGTCTGCGAAATTGGGATCGCTTTCACCAGTTGAGACGTTATGACACACGTCATCTCGCGCTTAATTTTGCAACCGTCTACAAGCCATTTTTGTCAAACATGATTGAAATGGTTATGTTATTTTCCTAGTTTAGAACTATTCTAAGCTATTGAAATCATAGTGCAATCTGGCTCCTCCGTTTGACACAAGCCACATAAATCCGTTTTATAGCGTCAGCATTACACAAATGCACAACCTTTAATGTTTGGGCCTTGAACCCTTGCGATTGGAGGAACCATTGTCTGGTTCGGAAGTATTATCCGCTTGCGGAAACGTCTTTGCAGGTACAAAAGTCCAGCTCGAGCTTCGTTCTCGGCTAATTTTGAGTATTTTGCAGAAAAGACCTAGCATTTCCAGTAGCTTATCTACTTTGCAATCCGGTGTCGAAACACGATGCTAGTTTGCCATTGCAATATCATTACGCAAAAAGAGATCGAGAATACTATCATTGAGTTTCTCGATGCTGATCCTTGGCAGCTGCTCGTCCCTGCTAAAATTTACCATGCCCTCAAGAAGCGCGGTCGCTGCTGCGGCTGCTTCCCAAATGTCGTTGAAACCATCATAAAGGTGACGGAAGATTATCACCTCCGCCATGGTCCGAACGATTCCAATACTGTGTCGTTTATAGATCGTGTGCGGTCATTACGACACGAATACGGGAGTTCACGACATGAAGGGCGATCCAAGGGTCATCGAGCGGCTTAACGAGGCACTTTTCCTCGAACTGGGGGCCGTCAATCAATATTGGTTGCATTACCGCCTTCTCGACGACTGGGGCTTCAAGAAGCTTGCCAAGAAGGAACGCGCTGAATCTATTGAGGAAATGCAGCACGCTGATCGCATTATCGAGCGCATTATCTTCCTTGAAGGTCATCCAAATCTGCAATCTATCGGTGCTCTGCGTATCGGACAGAACATCAAGGAAGTTCTTGAGGCAGATTTGCAAGGCGAGATGGATGCTGTGGCGTCCTACAAGAAATCCCGTGAGATCTGCTCGGAACTGGGCGATTATGTTTCCAAAGAACTCTTTGACGAACTCCTCAAAGACGAAGAAGGTCATGTCGACTTCCTCGAAACCCAGCTTGATCTGCTTAACACGATTGGGGTCGAGCGTTATGGCATGCTCAATGCCGCTTCGGCCGACGAAGCTGGTTGAAACTGACTTTCATAATCCCATTAAAAAGGGCGCCATTGGCGCCCTTTTCCATATTGTCGGTCGAATCTGATCAATTTGGCAGCTTGTCGTCCACGCCTGCAACGTAAAAGTTCATGCTCAAAATGGTCTTGTCGTCAGCGGTTTCACCAGCCTTCAGCCATTCCGAACCATCCTGTTTTTTAAGCGGGCCCGTAAATGGCTTCAACTCGCCGGAAGTAATCTTCGCCTGCGTTTCTTCAGCGAGCTTCTTCACGTCGTCCGGCATATTGGTGTAGGGCGCCATAACGACTAGGCCTTCCTTCATGCCCTTGAAGACATTGTGCGACTTCCAACTGCCATCAATGACGGCCTTGGCACGTTCGATGTAATATGGTCCCCAATCGTCGATAATTGACGTCAGTTGGGTTTCTGGACCGAATTTGATCATGTCGGATGCCTGACCGAAGGCTTTGATCTTGCGCTCGGACGCCACCTGCATCGGGGCTGTCGAATCCGTATGCTGGGTGATGATATCAACGCCCTGATCGACAAGTGCCTTGGCTGCATCGGCCTCCTTGCCCGGGTCAAACCAGGAGTTCGCCCAGATCACTTTGACCTTGAAATCTGGATTAACGGACTGTGCGCCGAGCATGAATGCATTAATACCCTGTACAACTTCCGGGATCGGGAATGAGCCAATATAACCGGCAACGCCTGCCTTCGACATTTTCGCAGCTATGACGCCCTGTACATAACGGCCTTCGTAAAAGCGCGAATTATAGACCGAAACGTTTTCAGCAGTTTTATAACCCGTGGCGTGTTCAAACTTCACATCCGGAAACTTCTGCGCGACTTTGATTGTCGGATCCATATATCCGAAGGATGTTGTAAAGATCAGCTTATTGCCAGCACGGGCAAGACGCTCAATTGAGCGCTCCGCATCGGCGCCTTCCGGAACGCTTTCGAGAAATGTCGTCTCAACTTGGTCGCCGAGCGCCTTCTCCATCTCCTTGCGTCCCTGATCGTGCTGGTAAGTCCAGCCAAAATCACCGGGCGGACCGATATAGATAAAGCCAACTTTCAGTTTTTCAGCCGCAAAGGCAGCACCTGTTGCAGCAAAGCTGGTAACCCCGAGGGTCGCAGCAATTGTCAGCCCCATAATTAGTTTTTTCATTGAAGTTCACCTCTCTGTTGAATAATGCGTCGTTCTCTGGTCCTGCTCCGGCTTAACGATCCGGGACAAAAGCCTTGCCAAGCGATGTTGGCGTATTCATCAGCGTCAAACGCTTGTTCCTTGAAATCAAGACCAGAACGATGATCGTTGCAAGGTACGGCAATGCTGACATGAGCTGCGATGGCACACCGATGCCGAGAGCCTGTGCGTGAAGCTGGCCAATGGTAACCGCCCCGAACAAATATGCACCCGCCAGAATGCGCCAAGGCCGCCAGGAGGCGAAAACCACCAAGGCCAATGCAATCCAGCCCCGCCCGGAGCTCATATTTTCAACCCATTGCGGCACATAAACCAACGATAGCTGAGCGCCGGCAAGACCGGCGCACGCTCCGCCAAACAGCACGGCGAGATAGCGAATCCCGATCACCGGCACCCCCAACGCATGTGCCGACGTGTGATTGTCGCCGACCGAGCGAAGGGTCAGCCCAGCGCGGGTTTTGAACAGAAACCACGCTACGCCAATGGTCAGGAGAATGGAAAGGTAGAAGATCGGGTCCTGTCCGAAGAGAAACTTTCCAATATAGGGCAAGTCTGTAAGTCCTTGAATATAAACAGATTGCATGCGTATGCCCGGTAATCCGACAAAACTTTCGCCAATCATTGCCGAAGCCCCGAGACCAAGCAGAGTGAGTGCCAGTCCGGTCGCAACCTGATTGGTGGCCAGCGTCAAAGTCAGAAACCCGAAAAGCAATGAAAAGGCAGCACCGGCAAGCACCGCAGCCACAAGGCCAAGCCATGCAGAGCCAGTCATTTGCGCAGCGGCAAAGCCAGAAACCGCCCCCATGATCATCATGCCCTCAACACCGAGGTTGAGGACACCCGAACGTTCAACGACAAGTTCGCCCAAGGCGGCGATCAGCAGCGGCGTTGCAGCCGTTGCAATCGTCAGAAGTATGGCCTCGAACATCGTCATTTCATGCGCCTTTCGCCGCTGTGTCGCCCAAACGGGACACAATCCGGATGCGATAATAAATCAGGGTGTCACTGGCGAGGATAAAAAACAGCATTATCCCTTGAAAGATGCGCGCCGATTTTTCCGAAATTCCCAATGAAATCTGTGCTGCCTCGCCGCCAAGATAGGTCAGGGCGAGCACCAGTCCTGCGGCAACTATCCCCAGCGGATTGAGCCGGCCGAGGAATGCGACGATGATTGCCGTGAAGCCATATCCCGGTGAAATGCTGGTGCGAAGCTGGCCGACTGCTCCAGATACTTCGGCTATCCCGGCAAGTCCAGCTAAAGCGCCGGAGATCAGGAACGCGAAAAAGGTCAGGCGTCCAGCACTAAATCCGGCAAAATGGCCTGCCCGCGCGCTGCGCCCGAATACTTTTATTTCAAAGCCACTTAGTGTTCGCGATAGGGTAAACCACACGGCAAATGCAGCAATCAATGCCAATATGAATCCCCAATGTGCCCTGCCCGATGCGTTCCAGATTTCCGGCAAAACCGCGCTCGTATTGAACTGCACCGTTTCGGGAAAATTATACCCTTGCGGGTTACGCCATGGGCCGCGCACCAGCCAATCAAGAAACAGCTGCGCCACATAAACCAGCATTAGACTGGTGAGAATTTCATTGGTGTTGAACCGCACCTTCAGGAAAGCTGGGATTGAGGCATAGGCTGCACCGCCTGCCATGCCAAGCACAAGCATGATCGGTAAAACGTACCAACCTTGAAAATCCGGAAAAACAATGGGAAGAATCGAGCCTGCAATGCCCCCCGCAATGAACTGTCCTTCAGCGCCGATGTTCCAGTTATTCGAAAGAAAACAAACGGATAGACCGACCGCTATCAGGATTAGCGGGGCTGCTTTTACCAGAAGTTCATGAATGGACCAGACCTCGGTCAACGGCTCAATGAAATAGGAGTAAAGCGCGGCAAACGGGTTTTTGCCAAGTATTGTAAACAGGATTGCGCCTGCAATGAGCGTCAGGAGCAGCGCGATGAAAGGTGATAAAGCGCTGAACAAAACCGAGTGCTGCGGGCGTCTGACAAGTTCTAAGCGCATCAGACTGCTCCCACCTTGGAGGAGTTGGATGAGGTATCCGCCCCGCCCATCATCAATCCCGCGCGCTCCATATTCATTTCTTCAATCGCGATGGATCGGGACAGTCTCCCATGAACCATAGCCGCCATCATGTCGGAAATCTCAAACAATTCATCAAGATCCTGACTGATGACGACAACAGCAGAGCCATTTCGGGCAAGATTCACCAGGGCCTGCCGGATCAGCGCAGCGGCACCCGCATCGACACCCCATGTAGGCTGATTGACGACCAGCACTGACGGATTGCGATCAAGCTCCCTGCCAATAAGAAATTTTTGCAAGTTACCACCCGAAAGTGCCGAAGCGTCGGGATTATCTGCGCTTTTGCGCACATCCATCCGGGACGCAATGCGTTTGGCTGCCATTGCAAGGCTGGATTGTGCAACGAGCTTAAGCAAACCACCGGATACAAATACTTTCTTGTCGGTAGAATGGCGCGATAGGAGCAGATTCTGTGTCAATGCCATATCCGGCACGGCTCCATGTCCAAGCCGTTCTTCCGGCACGAATGCTGCACCAAGCTTGCGGCGTGCGGAAATGCCCAGCTGGCTGGCGTCAGTACCGCGAATTGTTACTTTTCCGGCTTGTTCCTGTCGAACCTCGCCGGAAATTACGTCGAAGAGCTCACCCTGCCCATTACCGGCAACGCCAGCAATACCGAGCACTTGACCGGCGTTGACGACAAGGTTGATGTCATGCAGAGCGACGGAAAACGGCCCGCGCGGCTTCTGTGAAAGGCCATTGATCTGCAGCAGTGGTGTCGGCTTGGCATCTGATTTTTCCGCGACTGGGCGCTCAATGACGTGAATGTCACTTCCAACCATCATGCGCGCCAGTGAGGAGGCTGTTTCGCCGCGCGGGTCGCAATGGCTGATCACTTTGCCATGCCGCAATACTGTGGCCCGGTCGCAAAGCCGTCGCACTTCCTCCAGCCGATGGCTGATATATAGGATCGATTTTCCTTCAGAACGGAGCCGCTCAAGTGTGAGAAACAGCAGATCGGCTTCTTGCGGCGTGAGCACCGAGGTGGGCTCATCAAGAATGATCAGGTCGGGATTTTGCAAAAGGCAGCGGATAATTTCGATCCGTTGACGCTCGCCAACGGAAAGATCCCCGACCAATGCATCCGGGTCGACTGGCAGTCCGTAGGTTTGACCAATCTGTCTGGCGCGTTCGGCAATGCTGTCGAGCGGCGATTTCTCGTCAAGTGAAAGCGCAATGTTTTCCGCTGCTGTCAGTGCATCGAAAAGCGAAAAATGCTGAAAAACCATGCCTATACCGAGCGATCTTCCCACAGCAGGGCTAGAGACCGTTACAGGCTGCCCTTTCCAGAAAATTTCGCCGGACGCCGGCTGCAATGCGCCAAACAGCATTTTTACAAGCGTTGATTTCCCCGCGCCATTCTCTCCGAGCAAGGCATGAATCTCACCGGTTCCGATTGTCAAATCGATCCCGTCACACGCCTTCAATGTTCCGAAAATTTTGGTGAGCTTGTTTGCTTCCAGTAGCGGATTTTCAGAGCCGTCTTTTATTGTTGTCGTTGTCATCGTTCCCCGCGGCCAAGACCGATATTGATCCTATGTCAGGCATATTCCGCTTGGGAAGCGTAAACTGTAAGTTGCGGCCATTTGCGCACATTATTCGTGCATCGGCAAAAAAAGACTAAGGAATGAGCACCGTTGTTCCGGTCGTTTTGCGCGATTCAAGTTGGCTGTGTGCCAAGGCAGCCTCTTTGAGCGGAAAGCTTTGCCCAACTTCGATGCGAATAATGCCTTTAGTGACGAGGTCAAACAGTTCGCTTGATGCTTTCACGAGCGCTTCTCGCCCGGCTACATAAGTTACAATTGTTGGACGTGACAGAAAGAGAGAACCTTTTCGCGCAAGTACGCCGAGATCGAACGGTGGAACTGGCCCCGAAGATTGTCCAAAGCAAACCAGCATGCCCAAGGGCCTCAAACAATCCAGCGATCCTTCAAACGTGTCCTTACCGACAGAATCATAAACGACATCGACGCCCTTGCCACCGGTCAATTCTCTTACCCGCTCGACAAAGTTTTCTGTTCGGTAGTTGATGACATGGTCGTAACCATGCTCCAGTGCCAGTTTGACCTTTTCATCAGAGCCGGCAGTGCCAATAACCCTTGCCCCGAGGTGCTTTGCCCACTGCCCGGCAATCAACCCTACACCTCCTGCAGCCGCATGAAACAGGATTGTGTCGCCCTGTTTTACGGGAAAAGTTTGCCGCAAAAGATATTGCGCGGTCATTCCTTTGAGCATCATGGAGGCGGCCTGCTGAAAATCAATAGCGTCAGGCAGTTTGACGAGCCGCGCTGCCGGAATCAGGCGTTCTTCAGCATAGGAACCCATCGGATCGGCGTAAGCTACGCGGTCACCCGGCTTAAAATACTTGACGTCAGCGGCAACGGACAAAACCACACCTGCACCTTCATTACCGGGAACAAATGGCAGGCCTTTCGGTGTCGGATAGAGCCCGGTGCGAAAATAAACATCGAGGAAATTCAGGCCTATCGCTTCATGACGGATATGAACTTCGCCGGGTGCGGGAGCGGATATCGATATATCCTCATAAGTTAGAACTTCAGGTCCGCCAGTGTGATGAACTCGAATAGCTTTGATCATCATGCCTTCTCCATCCGTCCGAGATTGGGAAATATCTGCATCACAGCGCCGATGCAGAAGAGATAAATACTCGTCACCGAAATACCGACGCGCACCCATAGTGGCGAATCCAGTTGCTGGTAGAGTGACAGTGCACCAAGCGCGCACCAGACGAAGAATATCGCCAGATTAAGCGGGCGCAGCCTTTGAACGCGCACCGGGTGAAGGAAATAGATTGGCAGGAAAGAAACGATTGCGGCAACCAGTATGATTGCGAACGCAGCCCATTCGCCTGGCCGAACGATGAACAGTGTGAAAACGACCATGTTCCAAACGACAGGAAAGCCCTTGAAGAAGTTTTCTTTGGTTTTCATGGCCGTATCGGCATAATAAATCGCACTTGAAACGACGATAATGGCGGCGGCCAGAAATGACAGCCCCTCGCCCATGAAGCCGCGCTGATAAAGCGCAAAGGCGGGAATGAGCACATAGGTCATGTAGTCGATAATATTGTCGAGCAGCTCGCCAGACCAATTTGGAAGGACATACTTGACGTCGAGCTTGCGGGCAATCGGCCCGTCGATCCCATCAACAAAAAGAGCCAGCCCCAACCACCAGAACATCGCAGTCCAACTTTCTTCGCTGGCAGCAACCACGGACAAGAAAGCCAGGAAAGAGCCCGAAGCTGTGAGAAGATGGACGGAAAATGCTTTTGCTTGCGGTGCGGTGACCTTCTTGGGCTTTATGCCTTTGGGTAAAGTCGGTTTTTTCACTGTCCGCGCCAATCTGCTGCATGATAATTTTCTGCTCACTATCTTATCTTATGACGAGACGAGCAATTTATGAGAAGCTTTTCTTGAAAACGGTCAAAAGTGCAAGCAAAGAAGCTTATATAAGCTGTTGAAAGCTATGAAATGGAGACAATCATGACCGATATCAGAACCGATCCGATTATCGTCGCCGGCGCAGGTCATGTTGGATTGATCGCCGCGCTTTCTTTGGCACGCTTTGGCCATAATGTTGTCAGCCTTGGTGAAATACCCGGTCAAAGCGACAAGCGGACGACTGCCTTGATGATGCCGGCCATCCGTTTTCTCCAAAGCATTGATCTTTGGCAGGACATTGAGCCGTTTGCTGCCCCCATGACCACAATGCGAATCCTCGATGGCACGAGACGACTGGTCAGAAGCCCCTCAGTCACATTCAAGGCCAGCGAGATAGATGAGCCTGCCTTCGGCTACAATATACCAAACAGTACGCTTACTGCGGTTCTCGGCGATTCTCTGAAAAGATCAACTGTGGAACATAAGGCGATGGTGATTGCGAAGTATAATCATGTTGGCGATGCCATTTCCGTTGAAACGCGCGATGGCTCAATATTGACGGCAAATATCGTCATAGCTGCCGATGGGCGCTCTTCGCTCGCCCGCGACGCCGCCGGGATTGCCGCACGTACATGGAGCTACAACCAGACTGCGGTGGTTTTGAGTTTTGCTCATACCCGCGACCACCACGATATATCGACCGAATTTCATACGGAGTATGGGCCCTTTACTATTGTGCCGTTGCAAGGTCAGCGCTCCAGCCTCGTCTGGGTTACAACTCCGGAAGTGGCAGCAGAACTGCTTGCAATCGACCATGAGGAGCTTGCAAGACGCGTGGAAGAGCGGATGCAGTCCATGCTCGGCGCCGTAACCATTGAGGCCGCGCCTCAGAGTTGGCCATTATCGGGTCTCGTGCCGACGTCCTTTGCCCGTAATCGCATATTTCTGGCTGGAGAATCAGCCCATGTATTTCCACCAATCGGTGCGCAAGGTCTCAATCTGGGCATCCGCGATGTCGAAGCACTAACTGAAATACTGCCGGAAGATGGCGAGGATCTTGGCGATGCAAATGTAATCTCGGCTTATAATCGCAAACGCAGTCCAGATATTCTCGCCCGAACTGGCGCTGTCGATGCATTAAACCGCTCGCTGCTCTCGGATTTTCTGCCCGTTCAGATGGTTCGCAGCGGCGGCCTTGAGCTATTGCGGGCTTTTTCGCCATTGCGCAGCTTTGTTATGCGCGAGGGCTTGCGCCCCGGGAGCGGTTTTCGTCTTTCCGCCAGCGATGCTGACCGGCAATAATCAGCCGACATGAGATCACTGAGCATTTTTCGCGACAGCAAAGCGATAACGATCGCGATAAATATGGCAAAGGTGGAAAGCCAGTGCGGCGGAACCAAATTTGTCCATTTTGTTGCCGTGAGAAATATGAGTTTTACGGAACAAGTCCGTTTGTCATGGCGTAGAGCCAAAGCGTCAAGGTCAGAATAGAGAAAAGTGTGGTGGCAAGGATGCTGCTTGATGCGCGCTCGACCCAAACACCATATTGTTGAGCTATAACAAATACGTTCGTAGCTGTAGGTAGTGCAGCCATGAGCATTGCCGTATGAATCCACACTGGTGGAAAATTTCCGACCAGGCTCAGCAGGCCGTAAATCATGAGCGGTTGGACCAAGAGCTTTAGCGGTACAAGAAGGTATAGCTCCTTTGGTACTCTTTTCAGCGGCCGCAATGCGAGAGTGGCACCCATTGCAAATAAGGCGCATGGCGCTGCTGCTGCCGCCAACAAGTCGATCATTCTGGTCATTGCCAATGGAGGCGTTAACCCGGTAACGGCAGCTCCAACGCCCAAAATTGTAGCAATAATAAAAGGATGGAAGAAAATCTTCTTTAAAACACCGAGTATCAACTCTGATTTTGAACGCTTGTCATTCCCGGAGATCGCCATCATCAGGGGCGACATGACAAAGTGAAGTATATTATCGAAACAAAAGATTAGTGCCACCGGCACGGCTGCGGGAGCGCCGAATGCCAGTATTGCCAATGGAGGCCCCATATATCCGATATTGCCGTATGCGGCGGCCAGCCCCTGAATAGTACTTTCGTCAATCCTGCGGGTTCGTACCATTCCGATTGTGAACATGATCGCGAAAATGCAGAAAGTGGACGCAGTGCAGCCAATAATGAAAGCCCATTGCGTCAATTCAGATACTGGTGTGCGCGACAATATCTGGAAAAACATGGCAGGAAGCGCCACATACACGATGAAGGTGTTCATCCATCCCAGCGCTTCAAGCGGCTGACGATTGATTCGCGCCACGAAAAAGCCGAGAAAAATCAGTCCAAAGAACGGCAATACAAGATTGAAGACGCTAAGCATGATGGGCTTTTATCGTTGTGGCGGGCAAGAACCCATGATTTATGCTCGCATGTTTTAATCGCAACCGATATTTATAACGAATGAGAACAATGACACAGATACGACATGCAAAATTTCAGATCGGCCAAGTGGTCAGTCATCGGATTTTTGCGTTTCGTGGCCTGATTTTCGATGTTGATCCGGAATTCAGCAATACGGAAGAATGGTATCGATCGATTCCTGAAGACATCCGCCCTCGCCGTGATCAACCATTCTATCATTTATTTGCTGAAAACGCAGAGAGTGAGTACGTGGCATATGTTTCAGAGCAAAATCTCGTCGCTGATACGACAGGAATACCGCTCAGGCATGCTCAGATCGCAGTAATGTTTGATAAGTCCGAAGATGGTACCTACCGTGTAAAAAGTCCTCACATCAACTGACTGACTGGTTCAAACACCAATAAAAAAGGGACGCATTTGCGCCCCTTTTTGCTGTCGCGAAAATCAATTTGCTGTTTTCGCCTTTTCCTGTTCAGCCTTCATCTTTTCTTGGAACTCTTTCTGACGCTTCTGCACTTCGTCCTGAAGTGTCTTTTGGCGTTGTTCGAGTTCATTTTGCTGAAGGCCGGGGCCATCATAGGCTTGAGTGAAGCCCGTCAAAGTAACATTGATCGGGTTTGGCTTGTTCTGGAAATTAACCGAAGTCAGCGTAAGCTGGCTGCCTTTCTTGAATGATGCAAGCAGTTCATCGGACAGAGCGACCTCAGAAATGCAGCGATCCGGGAAGCAAATGGCGTAATCGACCTTGACCGCCTTGGCGCCGTTAACCTGAAGGCCAACGCCAGGACCAATCAGGCGTCCGGTTGGGACGGAGATCTGGAAAATCTTGCGGTTAACTTTGCCTTTGATCTCGATGAGATTGACGGCTGTCAAAAGCTGACCGCTATCTGCAGTTACAATATTCTGCGTATTGCAGATGTCATTGTCTTCCTGCTTGGAGCAAACCTTGAACCAGCCCTGCGGTGCTTTTTGCTGCTGGGCTGATGCTGGGACTGCAGCGGCGGCGAGCAATGCAATAGCACCCGCGATAGATGTGGTTGCAGCGAAAATCTTAGGGCTGGACATGGTCAACTGGTTCCTTTCAGCGCACTTATCCGAAGTGTGACTTGATCACTTAAAATTGCTTGTCTGGCTTTTGAGTGCCAAATAAGGCAACAGAGTGACCCCTTGTTATCGAACGCCGTGTTACACTGCAAGACCATGCAAATCCAGCCACCTTTTGCTCCAGTTGTTGATTCAATCGTGGGTTAAGCGAGGTTGCGCCCAACAATTGTCGTCAAATGATAGTCTTTGGCACGAATCATAATAAACCGCTCGGGTAGAGCGCAGACTAAAGCGCGTAGGGTCCAAAGAATGATCAGGCAAAGTTTCAAAGGTTTGGCGTTGGCTTTTGCATATCTGGCGACGGTAGCCGCAGCAACAGCCGAGCCGAGCTATGGCCTTGCAATGCGTGGCGAGCCTGCTCTTCCAGCTGATTACACGCATTTCCCTTACGCCAATCCCGACGCGCCCAAACAAGGAACGATAAGCTATGGTGTCGTTGGGACATTTGATAGCCTGAATTCCTTTCTGGTTAAGAGCTTGCGAACCACAGCGCGCGGCGTTTTCAACGATCCTCAATTTGGAAACCTGGTTTATGAAACACTGATGCAGCGGAGCGCTGATGAGCCTTTTACGCTTTACGGGCTACTGGCAGAAAAAGTTGAAACCAATGACGAGCGCACATGGGTTGAGTTTACACTCAATCCAAAGGCGAGATGGTCTGATGGACAGCCTGTAACCACTGACGATGTGATTTTCACATTCGAGATTCTCGCCGAAAAGGGCCTGCCGCAATATAAACAGCGCATGGATCGCATCGAAAAGATCGATAAGGTCGGTGAGCGCGGGATCAGGTTCACTTTCAACGACCAGGCTGATCGCGAGTTTCCGTTAATACTTGGTTTGATGCCGGTTTTGCCGAAGCATGCCATCGATCCGGAGAAATTTGACCAATCTCCATTGCGTATCCCGGTGGGCAGCGGTCCCTATATCATATCCAAGGTTCAGCCTGGGCAGCGAATTATTTACAAGCGCAGTCCTGATTACTGGGCTGCCAACATACCGAGCAGACGAGGATTCAATAATTTCGATACGATCACTGTCGAGTATTTTCGTAATGCTCAGTCACAGTTCGAGGCTTTCAAAAAGGGCCTGTTCGACGTTTTTATGGAAGGCGATCCCAACAAATGGGCATCGTCCTATAATTTCCCCGCCTTTCACGAAGGCCGCGTCGTCCAGGAGACATTCGAGACCAAAGCGCCGGCCAATATGTTTGGCTTTGTTTTCAACACGAGGCGGCCCAAATTCGCAGATCGTGATGTACGCGCTGCATTGGGAATCATGTTTGATTTTGAATGGACGAACCGAAATCTTTATGCGGATCGTTATAAACGCCTTGCCAGTTTCTGGCAGGGGTCGGAACTATCTGCATTCGGCATTCCGGCCTCTGCAAGAGAACGAGAATTGCTTGCACCCTACCCCGCGGCAGTAACACCCGATGTCATGGACGGGACATATGTTCCTGCAAAAACAGATGGGTCCGGACGCGACCGCAAAGAAATGAAACGTGCTTTCGATATCCTGATGAGCAAAGGTTTTGCCATTAAAGATGAGGTGATGCTGGACCCACAAGGCAAGCCGCTCACATTTGAGATTATGACCCGTTATGCAGCCGAAGAACGTCTCGGTCTCGCGTATAAACGTACCCTTGAACGGCTGGGCATTGGCGTTAGAATTCGTACTGTTGACGATGCGCAATATCAAAAGCGTCTCGAAACATTTGATTATGACGTGATATTGGGTGCCTATACTGGCTCATTATCACCCGGCTTTGAACAGTTCCGGCGCTGGAGCAGCCAATACCGGGATGTAAACGGCAGTTTCAATTATGCTGGGGTGGCCGATCCTGCGGTTGATGCATTAATAGGCAAAATGCTTGAGGTCCGAAAACAGGATGAATATGTAGATACAGTCCGAGCTTTGGATCGCGTGTTAATGTCCGGAAACTACTTCGTTCCGATCTATTTCCAGCCGGCACAATGGGTTGCTCGCTGGACCCATATCAAGCATCCGGAGCAAACCTCTCTCAATGGCTATCAATTTCCCACTTGGTGGTCAGAAAAAAAATAGGCCCGATGATGACCGAAAAGAAATTCATAATAGATGTAGTGTCGGACGTTGTTTGCCCTTGGTGCTTTCTGGGAAGAAAACGTCTCGAAAACGCGCTGGCCATGAATCCCGACATTGAGGTCTCCGTGAATTGGCGGCCCTTCCAACTTGATCCAACCATTCTGCGTCAAGGTAAGGATCGTAATCGGTATATGCAGGAGAAATTTGGCAGTTCCGACAAGATATTCGAGATCCATCAACAGTTGATGGAACTTGGCAAGGAAGAAGGCATTGAGTTTGATTTCGAAGCGATTGAAATCAGCCCGAACACACTTGATGCCCATAGGCTGATCCGATGGGCATCACAAGCCACGCCCAATGTCCAGGATAGCGTGGTGGGCATTCTCTTCTCGTATTATTTCGAGCAGGGAAAGAATATCGGTAATCGTCAGGTTCTGCTTGAGGCTGCCGAAGAAGCCGGTATGGACGTTGCCATTGTTGATAGTCTGCTGGCCACGGATGCTGATACCGTCGGTGTCCGGCAGGAAATTGATACTGCCAATCAGGTTGGTGTGCGCGGCGTCCCCTGCTTCATTCTCGATCAGAAATATGCGGTCATGGGCGCGCAGTCGGCAGACGCGCTGGCGGATGCCATTCGCCAGACAGCAGACGGATACGAACCACGTCCTGTTTAATCAGGACGCCTCAGCCAGTTTCGCCAATTGGGTCATCACCACCGCCGCTCCATTCAAGCGCTTGTCTGCCGTGGGCCAATCACGGACGAAGAATATGCTTTGGTCCGGGCGTATTTTAGCCATTGAACCCTGCTCGCCAATCATTTTGACCAGTCCAGTCGGATTGTTAAATGTCTTGTTGCGGAAATGAATGACAATACCCTTTGGCCCGGCATCGACCTTTTCCACATTCGCCCGGCGGCAAAGTGCCTTGATGTAGACAATCTTAAGCAGATGCTGGACTTCTTCGGGCAGCGGGCCAAATCTGTCGATCATCTCCGCACCAAAGCCATCAATATCCTGAAGTTCTTCAAGGTCGGCCAAGCGGCGGTAAAGACCGAGGCGCAGTTGTAGATCCGGAACATAGGCTTCCGGTATCATGACAGCAGTGCCAACAGCAATCTGCGGCGACCAATGCCCGTCTTCGACCTCGCCTGTTCCCTTGATCTCAGCGACTGCCTCTTCAAGCATCTGCTGGTAAAGTTCGAAACCGACCTCGCGAATGTGGCCGGATTGTTCTTCACCGAGCAGATTGCCGGCACCACGAATATCCATATCGTGGCTTGCAAGCTGAAAACCAGCGCCAAGCGTATCAAGAGATTGCAGGACTTTCAGTCTGCGATCCGCCATCTGTGTGAGAACCTTGTTTGCAGGCAATGTGAACAAGGCATAGGCGCGCTGTTTCGACCGTCCCACGCGACCACGCAGCTGATAAAGCTGTGATAGGCCAAACATGTCGGCGCGGTGAATAATCAAAGTGTTGGCGGTCGGAATATCAAGTCCTGACTCAACAATCGTCGTCGAGAGCAGTACATCATACTGACCATCGTAGAATGCGTTCATAATGTCATCGAGTTCGCCCGGAGCCATTTGCCCGTGAGCTACGGCCACTTTAAGCTCTGGCACCTGTGCATCCAGGAATTCCTTGATTTCGTTCAGATCTGAAATGCGCGGGCAAACGTAGAAGCTCTGTCCGCCACGATAGCGTTCCCGTAGCAATGTCTCGCGAATGACGAGCGGATCGAAAGGCGAAACAAATGTGCGCACTGCCATACGATCTACTGGCGGTGTCGTGATAAGCGAAAGTTCACGTACGCCGGTCAGAGCCAGCTGAAGTGTTCGCGGAATTGGCGTTGCAGACAAGGTGAGCACGTGAACATCGGACTTCAGTTCTTTCAGCCGTTCCTTGTGTTTGACGCCAAAATGCTGCTCTTCGTCGATAATCAAAAGGCCCAGATTCTTGAATTTGATGCCCTGTCCGAGCAGCGCATGCGTACCGACTGCGATGTCTACCTGACCTTCGGCGATGCCTTTTTTGTTCTCGGCAAGTTCTTTCGAACCGACCAGGCGCGAGGCTTGCACGACATTCACAGGCAATCCTTGGAATCGCGACGTAAAGGTCTTGAAATGCTGGCGGGACAGCAATGTCGTAGGCACGACCACAGCGACCTGAACGCCGTTTAGCGCTGCCACAAAGGCAGCGCGCAATGCCACTTCTGTTTTGCCGAAGCCTACGTCGCCGCAAATCAGGCGGTCCATCGGTTTGCCGAGGGACAGATCATCAATCACCGCATCAATCGCACGATCCTGGTCTTCGGTTTCGTCATAGGGGAAGCGAGCCGCGAACTCACCATAAAGACCGTCCGGCGGCAATAAGACTGGCGCACCGCGCATCTGGCGTTCAGCCGCGATGCGGATCAAATGACCAGCAATATCGAGCAACCGCTTCTTGAGCTTGGCTTTGCGGGCTTGCCACGCGCCACCGCCGAGCTTGTCCAGAATGGCCGTTGACGTTTCGGAGCCAAATCGCGACAGAAGCTCGATGTTTTCCACGGGCAGAAAAAGCCGGTCATCGCCCGCATAATGCAGCTCGAGACAGTCATGGGGTGCACCAGCTGCGGTAATTGTACGTAGGCCGATAAACCGACCAATGCCGTGATCAACGTGAACGACGATATCTCCCGCGTTGAGCGCAGCAACTTCACTGATAAAGTCCCTGTCCCTCTTACGCCTTTTGGAATGGCGAATGAGCCGGTCACCGAGAATGTCCTGTTCGGCAACAACAACAAGTTCACCTGCATCAAATCCGGTTTCAAGGGAAAGGATGCCTGCTGTCACCTTGTCTCGAGCAAGCGCTTTGACGGTGCGCAAGTTTTCGACCAACTCGATCTTCTCAAGCCCGTGCTCTCCCAGAACCTGTACGAGCCTGTCGCGCGTTCCCTCGCTCCAAGCCGCAAGAAGCACTTTCTTGCCTGCGGCTCGTTCATCGGAAATGTGCTTGACCACGCTGTCGAAGACATTGGTGTCTTTGGCGGTTCGTTCTTCGACAAAGGTGCGTCCGCGGTGTACGCCAGCGTGGATTGTCGAGCGCCCGGTTACAAATGGCGCATCGAAGGGTGTAAAATCAATTTTCAACCCCGAGCTAAGAGCCGCCGCTTCTACCTGCTCCGGTGTCAAATAGAGCGAAGCCGGTTCAACAGGCTTATATGGAATTGTGTCGCCTGGCTCCTTACCATCGGACTGTCGCTTGCGGGCTTCATAATGATCAACCACCATTTTATGGCGCTCAGCCATGGATTCATGGGCAAGATGATCGAACACAATGGGCATATCGCCTGCATGATCAAAAACTGTTTCAAGCTTGTCGTAGAATAGCGGGAGCCAATGCTCCATGCCGGCGAAACGACGACCCTCGGAAATCGATTGATAGAGCGCATCATCACGTGACGGTGCGCCGAACTTTAAAACATACTGCGTGCGAAAATGGCTGATGATCTCAGGCGATAGCGTAATTTCGCTCATCGGCTGCATCGAAAACTCGGTTTTCTGGCTGGATGTGCGCTGTGAAGCTGGGTCAAAAGTGCGGATTGTTTCGAGCGTATCGCCGAAAAAATCGAGGCGAAGTGGTTCCTCAGCGCCAGGTGCAAAGAGATCCAATATGCCGCCGCGCACCGCATATTCACCAACATCACGAACTGTTGGAACGCGCTCAAACCCATTGCTTTCAAGGCGTTGCACAAGAGAGTTCATATCGATTCTATTGCCGGGCTTTGCCAGAAACAACTGTTGGCTAAGGATTTGGCGTGGCGGGAGCTTCTGCAGGACCGAATTGGCTGTTGCCAGAATTACACCCGGATGCTTGCCCTGCCGCATGGCAGCAAGGCCGGCAAGTGCACTCAAGCGACGCGCGGAAGTATCTGCACCCGGCGAAACACGATCATAGGGAAGACAGTCCCACGCAGGGAGTTGCAACACCGGCAATTCCGGCGAGACAAATCCCAATACCTGCTCGATATCCGAAATACGTTGACCATCCCGCGCTATGAAAAGCACCGGGCCACCTGCTCCCGCTTCAGCAACGACTTTCGCTAGGGCAAAGGCCTCATAGCCATCAACAACGCCGTCAACAACAATGTGTCCACGTGCATCCGGTTTTAGTCCGAGTTTGGTAAAAGCGGTCATTTGGATTTCAGGATTTCATTTCAGGATCACGCCGTGGCGTGACCTAGTATTTCAGATTATGGCGGGAGGCGACAACCTTGTGAAAGATTGGCGTGTCGAATTCGGCAGGAACTTCAGCCTCACCCGTGACCCATTTCAGCAAGTCGCGATCAAGCGCTTCCATAAGAGACTCATATTGGTCGAGTTCTTCGTCAGACAAACTATCAATGTGAGCATCAGCAAACTGGCCAAGAATCAAGTCCATTTCGCGCATGCCGCGATGCCAACAGCGGAAAAGTATCCGTCTTTGTCTTGGCGGCAAGTCAGCGGTAGTGCGACTGCTTCCAGTCATGAGCAAGCTCCGTTAGTAAAAATCAAGGCACCGATCAATTGATGCGGCTGGGTATAGCCTGCCTTGTGGCGTCTGTCAGCCTTGCAACGCAAATCGAACGCGTTAAACGTTACATATGCGTCCTTCCTTGCTTGATCCGCTATTTGCTTCCGTCCGTTCGCTTTCGGGTATTGGCCCGAAGGTATCGGCCCTTTTGGGTACACTATTGGGTACACAACCGCCCGGAGCCGAACCGCGTGTTGGTAATCTTGTGTACTTGCCGCCTCACAGTGTCATTGATCGCCGCAATCGTCCCGGCATTGCCTATGCGCCGGAAGGTGCGATCGTGACCCTTGAGGTGCGTATTGATCGCCACCAACCAGCGCCAAGCGGTCGCAGCAATGTTCCTCATCGCGTATATGCTCATGACGATACTGGCGAGATTGGTCTGACATTCTTTCATGCAAAACAGGCTTGGTTGGAAAAGGCGATGCCTGTTGGAGAAACCGTCATTGTGTCCGGTACCATGGAATGGTTCAACGGACGACCGACCATGGTCCACCCGGACCACATTGCCAGCCTTGAAGATGCGGCTTCACTTCCCTTGGTTGAGCCGGTCTATCCACTAACCGCTGGACTATCACCCAAGGTTCTTGCGCGAAGCGTCCAGGAGGCGCTTGGCAAGATGCCGGATATGCCCGAATGGATCGATCCGCCTGTTCTTGAAAAATACAATCTGCCCTCTCATCGTCAGGCTCTGCAAACCCTGCATAATCCGCAAGATCCAAAAGACATCGCGCTTGATCATCCGGCAAGACAGCGATTGGCCTATGATGAGTTTCTGGCCGGGCAACTGGCACTCGCCTTGGTTCGCATGAAAACCCGACGGCTTTCCGGTCGCAAGCTTGAAGGTGACGGTCACCTGAAGGCAAAGATTATCGCGGCCCTCCCTTACTCGCTGACCAATAGCCAGCGGCAGGCAATCGGGGAAATCATCGCCGATCTGCGTGAGCCGGATCGTATGCTGCGGCTCCTGCAAGGCGATGTTGGCTCCGGGAAAACCATTGTCGGATTGCTTGCCATGGCTCATGCAGCCGAGGCTGGTGGACAGTCGGCGCTTATGGTGCCGACAGAGGTTCTTGCCCGGCAACACTTTGCAACAATTGCACCATTGGCGCAGACGGCCGATTTGAGAGTCGCATTGTTGACGGCGCGCGAAAAGGGTCGTGAACGGGAAGAGATTCTTGAGGGGCTAAGAACCGGTGCAATCCATATTATCGTTGGAACGCATGCGCTTTTTCAGGAAAAGGTCAATTATCACGATCTGGTATTGGTGATTGTCGATGAACAGCATCGTTTCGGTGTACATCAGCGCCTGCTTTTGACATCCAAAGGCACGGCGCCTGACATGCTGGTCATGACGGCGACTCCCATCCCCCGCACTCTGGTACTCACCGCATTCGGCGATATGGATGTGTCAAAGCTGACGGAAAAGCCCGCGGGCCGCCGCCCGATTACCACAGCTATCCTGCCGATGGAGCGACTCAGCGAACTTGTGGATCGCATGCGTACCGCTATTAATGACAGCCAGAAGATCTATTGGATTTGTCCTTTGGTGGAAGAGTCCGAATTGGTGGATCTCGTCTCGGCGGAAGAGCGTTTTCAATCGCTCCAGCCCTTGCTTGGAGACCGCATTGGGCTTGTTCATGGCCGAATGAGCGGCGCCGAAAAAGATGCGGCAATGGCTGCTTTCAAAAGTGGCGAGACGCGCTTGCTGGTTGCCACCACGGTCATTGAAGTCGGCGTTGATGTTCCCGATGCAACAATCATCGTTATCGAGCACGCAGAGCGCTTTGGCCTCGCGCAATTACATCAGCTGCGCGGGCGCGTGGGGCGTGGCGACAAGCCTTCGACATGCCTGCTGATTTATAAAGGTCCGCTTGGCGAAGTCGCGCAAGCGCGCCTCAAGATCATGCGCGAGACTGAAGATGGCTTCCGTATTGCCGAGGAAGATTTGAAATTGCGCGGCGAAGGCGAGCTTCTTGGTACGCGTCAATCCGGCACTCCCGGGTTTCGCCTTGCGAATATCGAAGCCCATCAGGAGTTTTTGGAAGTTGCCCGCAAGGATGCACGTTATATTCTGACGCGAGATCCGGAATTACAGAGCGCGCGCGGCGAGGCCCTACGCGTTCTGCTATATCTTTTCGAGCGAGACGAAGCAGTCAGGCTGCTTCGCGCTGGCTGATTATTCCACTGTAACTGACTTGGCGAGATTGCGTGGCTGATCCACGTCCGTGCCCATGAAGACGGCGGTGTAATAAGCCAGCATCTGGATCGGCAATGTATAAATGATCGGCGTAATGATCTCCGGCATGTCCGGCAGGACAATCGTATGCCAGGTTTTCAAACTATTGGCCGCTGCACCCTTTTCATCCGTTATAAGAATGATCTTGCCACCACGCGCCGCTGCTTCCTGCATGTTTGATATGGTTTTTTCAAACCAGCGATCATGTGGAGCGATGACAATGACCGGCATGGATTCGTCGATCAGCGCAATCGGCCCGTGCTTCAATTCTCCGGCGGCATAACCCTCCGCGTGAATGTAGGAAATTTCCTTGAGTTTCAACGCGCCTTCAAGAGCCAATGGATAATTTGTGCCACGACCCAGATACAAAACGTGCTTGACCTGACTGAGGTCGCGGCTGATCGCCTCGATTTGGCTCTCAAGTTTCAACGCTTGAGTGGCATAACGAGGAATCTCAGAAAGCTCACGCACAAGCTGGCGTTCTTCCTGTCCGCTGATCGTCCCGCGCATTTTACCGGCTGCTATTGCCAAGGATGCCAATACGGAAAGCTGGCATGTAAATGCCTTGGTGGATGCGACGCCCACTTCAGGGCCGGCAAGAGTCGGGAAAATTGTGTCGGACTCACGAGCCATCGTCGATTCCCTGACATTGACGACAGTGCCAACTGCGAGGCCCTGCTCCTTGCAATAACGCAATGAGGCCAGAGTGTCAGCTGTTTCGCCCGATTGGGAGACAAACAGAGCCAGACTGTCTTTCGACAGCGGCATTTCGCGGTAGCGAAACTCAGAAGCAACGTCGATATCTACCGGCAACCTTGCGATACGCTCAAACCAGTATTTACCAACGAGACCCGCATAGAAAGCAGTGCCACAAGCGGAAGCTGCAATCCGGTCAACTCTAGCGAAATCAATCGGCGCAGCATCTGCCCGAATGGTTCCGTTGGCGAAATCCAGATAGTTTGCCAGCGTGTGAGAAATAACCTCCGGCTGTTCATGGATTTCCTTTTCCATGAAATGCCTGTGATTGCCTTTGCTTACCAGAAAAGCTGAACCAGCTGATTTTTGAATGGCCCTGTGTACGGTCGCACCAGACTCGTCATAAATCGTTACGCCATTGTGCGTGAGAACTGCCCAGTCACCATCCTCAAGATAGGATAAATTATCGGTGAAGGGCGCAAGCGCTATCGCATCGGAGCCGAGATACATCTCCCCTTGCCCATAACCAACCGCAAGCGGTGGTCCATTGCGCGCTGCTATCAGTAAATCATCTTCGCCCTTGAACATGATGGCGATTGCGAAAGCACCGCGCAACTGGGGCAATGTTTCGCGAACGGCCTCCACCGGGGCAAGGCCGCGGTCTAAAGCACGCGTTACCAGATGGGCGACCGTCTCGGTGTCGGTTTCGGTCTCAAAAACATAGCCGTCCGCTTCCAGCATGGCGCGAAGCTCAGCAAAGTTCTCGATGATACCATTGTGAATGACAGCAAGGCGCGGCGTTGTGTGGGGATGAGCATTGCGGACAATCGGTGCACCGTGTGTAGCCCAGCGCGTGTGGCCAATACCGATTGTTCCTCCAAGCGGATTTTCTTTCAGCAGGTTATCGAGGTTTATAAGCTTGCCTTCTGCGCGCCTGCGATCAAGCAAACCGTTTTCCAGCGTTGCAACACCAGCGGAGTCGTAACCACGATATTCAAGCCGCTTGAGCGCATCGACCAGAAGAGGAGCAACCTGTTCCCGCCCGATGATTCCTACAATTCCGCACATATAAAACTCCGATGCCTCAATTTGCCACCTCTGCCTATGGCGCAATCGCCATGACAGAAAGTCAAGTTTTGTTACTCAATCTTGCATGAATTAAAGGGACTGCCTACTTTGCCTTTTTCGACAGTTTTAACGCAGCATATCGCGCCCGCAATTGGACAGCGCGCCCTTCCTTGATCTCTTGACGCGCCCTCCCAAAAGCCAGCGCATCTGCCGGGACATTTTCGGTAATCACGCTGCCGGAAGCGACATAGGCATTATCGCCTATCGATACTGGCGCTACGAGAGACGAGTTGGACCCTACGAATGTGTTGGTTCCAATTTCCGTATGGTACTTGTTGTAACCATCATAATTACACGTGATCGTGCCTGCGCCAATATTTGCGTCAGCACCAATCGTAGCATCTCCGATGTAGCTCAAATGATTGAGTTTGGCGCCCTGCCCGATTGTTGCGTTCTTTACTTCAACAAAATTTCCCACTTTTGCTTTTGCTGCAAGATCAGCGCCCGGGCGCAAGCGGGCAAATGGGCCAATGCTCGCATTAGCTCCGATCTTTGCGCCTTCAAGATGAGAAAATGCGTGGACCACAGTGCCGGAAGCAATAGAAACGCCAGGACCAAAAACAATATTTGGCTCCAGTGTAACATCCGCCTCAATCAATGTGTCATGAGAGAAAAATACGGTTTCCGGCGCTTGCATGGATACACCTGCCAGCATCATTTCGCGACGTTTACGGTTCTGCCAGATCGTTTCCGCTTCCGCGAGTTCCAGCCGTGTATTGATGCCAATCACATTGTCTGGAGAAATTTCGATCGCAACAACAGACTTTCCTTGCGAATTGGCGATCTCTACGACGTCGGTCAGATAGTACTCGCCTTTCGCATTTTCATTTTTGATCATGTGAAGCAATGCCAAAGCACTATCACCGCGCAACGCCATCAGACCGCCATTGCAAAAACCGATTTTCTTCTCGGTTTCGCTGGCATCCTTTTCTTCACGTATCGCGATCAATTGGCCGTCTTGTTCAATCAGGCGGCCATATCCATGCGGATTATCAGGCCGGAATCCCATAACAACAATGTCCGACCCACTGGCCAATTTCTCACGAGCCATTTCCAGAGCGGATGTTTCGATAAGCGGCGTATCACCAAATACCACGATGACATCATCGTAACCTGCTTTGATGGCAGATTGTGCTGCAAGGACGGCGTGTCCTGTACCAAGACGTTCCGCCTGCTCGTGAACAGTGAGATTCTTCACAAGCGAGCGCACGGAAGTTTCAACCTTGTCGGCACCACGGCCAACAACCAAGGCGATATCGCTGCCGCCAGCCCCCTGCACTGCCTTGGCGACGTGTCCCACAATCGGCAATCCTGCTATTTCATGCAGTACTTTCGGCAATGAGGACTTCATCCTCGTGCCTTCTCCGGCAGCGAGAATAACCGTAAGACAAGTGCGTGATGTCATGGCTTGGACTTTCAGATCATTTGGTCAAAGCGTTATCGTACTGCAGCATGGCACAATGCTGGTTGCAATTTGGTAACTTGCGTCTCTTTAGCCGAGTTGGCCAAGGATGGGAAATGTTTCAAGCAGCCAGAAGGAAAATGTCTGTAATCCTCCGGTTAAGAAGAGAACGCCCGTAATGACCAGCAAGCCCCCCATGATTTTTTCGACCTTGCCGAGATGCATGCGGAACCGGGAAAGAAACCGCATGAACACGCCAGAAAACAACGCAGCAATTATAAAGGGAATGCCGAGTCCAAGGGAATAGATTGCAAGCAATAGTGCCCCGTCAGCAACCGTATCGCGTGCGCCGGCCAGCGCCAATATTGGACCAAGCACCGGTCCTATGCATGGCGTCCAGCCAAACGCGAATGCCAATCCCATAATATAGGCAGCAAAGGGATTGGCCGGTGCTCCTTTGCTTTGGAACCGGGCTTCGCGGGATAGGAATGCCAGCCTGAACACACCCAGAAAATTCAATCCCATAACAATAATGACGATTCCCGCGAGGATAGCTATTTCCTGCTGCCACATACGCAGGAACCCGCCGATCGTTGATGCGCCTGCCCCAAGCAGTACAAAAACTGTGGTAAATCCCAAAACAAAACTAAAGGATGACAGCAGGAGTGCTCGCCTGACCGGTGAGATTTTGGCGATGGATGCATCGGCTCGGAAATCTTCAACTGTCACCCCGGCCATGTAGCACAGGTAGGGTGGTACGAGAGGCAGTACACAAGGTGAAAGAAATGAGAGTGCACCAGCACCGGCTGCAGTCAGATAGGAAACATCAAGCGCCATATGCGCTCCTTCTCGGTCATTCGCGTTTGCGCCGGAATAAGCCGAATCTCTTCGGATTTCCAATCACCTTTTCGCCATTCCTGCGATCAATTTCGGGATCGCAAGATGGTTCGATCGCTGAAATTTGTAGAAAGCTGCAAAAACAACGCTTTTTATCACAGAAACTATGCACAATAGCTGTTGACCGATTGCCATCTCGCACCTATGTTCCGCCGCACTTCCCGAGGCCAATTACGGCTTTCAAGGGAGCGCGTAGCTCAGCTGGTAGAGCAACTGACTTTTAATCAGTAGGTCCAGGGTTCGAACCCCTGCGCGCTCACCATTGTTTCTGAGCAATTTCATTGAAGCATTGTTGAAGTCGTGTTTGCAGCTCACAAACTGCCCTGCCCTCTTGAGCGATAATTATCCATGCGCGGGAGTTAAAGAGTACCCCGTCTGTGGTCATATGCGCCTCGAGCAAGTTGCGCAGCCGTTGCAACATTGGTTCGGGTGCTTCATCCGTTCGGGCATGTCCTTTGTAAGATAAAGCTCCACGAGAGCGTCAAGCGCGCTATCGACATTGGCCTCATAGAAGTCGGGTTCTCGTACGGCGATGAAATCGACCGATACAAAATCTGCTGCGTTCAAAAGCTCTTTTGTGGTTAAAAACCAAATCAGAAATCAGAGCCGCTTGACACTGCATTTCTTAAACTTGATAATAGAACATATCATGAACAAACAAGGGTTATGCAGTGGCAATCGTCGATCTAACGGCGTTAAGACGCAATATTGCGGCTTTGAGCAGGCAAGGCGCACAAGGTACGCCTGTCTCGGCCTTTGATCTTGGTTGCCGGGATGTAGACAGCATATTTCGAGGTGGCCTTCAGCGGGGCGCACTTCATGAAGTTTTTGCAGAGGAAAGTGGGGATGCCGGGGCCGCTACAGGCTTTGTAATTGCTCTCGCCTTGCGTGCATCATCTGATCAGAATCCTATTCTTTGGATTGAAGAAGATTTTACAGGCAATGAACAGGGCTTTCCTTATGCTCCCGGCTTGCATTATTTCGGTCTTGATCCTGATCGAGTGATTTTCGTGCGGGGCTCATCGCCTCATAATGTCTTAAAAAGCTGCTTCAGACAGTCTCGCCATTCGCGGCATGGGTGCAGTCATTATCGTGCCATGGAGCAATCCCAAATGTCTGGATCTGACTGCCTCCCGGAAATTACTGCTTAACGCGCAACAGGCTGATGTGCCCGCCTTTCTACTGAGGTTAGGTGCCACTCCTGGTGAAAATTCTGCTGTCACGCGATGGCTAGTCCGCGCCGCACCCTCACAATCACCGGGTGCAAACGCGCCCGGAAACCCTGTTTTTCAAGTCCAACTTATTCGCAACAGACAGGGAAAAACAGGCCAATGGCTATTACAATGGGAGATTGAAAATCATGTTTTCCAACGGATCGAGCCGATTTTTGGCCCTGTGGTTTCCACATCTTCCTACGGATCGTCTCAAACGCGAAAATCCGCAGCGCGATCGTTCTGATCAGTATCTCGTTATTGTTGACAAGATTGCAAATGTTTTACGGCTGGTAGCTGTTGATCAGAGATCTGCAAAAGCGGGTTTATACAAAAGCATGACTTTGGCTGAT
This sequence comes from Phyllobacterium sp. K27, assembly GCF_054796155.1. Taxonomy (NCBI): domain Bacteria; kingdom Pseudomonadati; phylum Pseudomonadota; class Alphaproteobacteria; order Hyphomicrobiales; family Phyllobacteriaceae; genus Phyllobacterium; species Phyllobacterium sp. K27. The sequence continues at coordinate 2,319,278 of NZ_CM139240.1, forward strand.
GCATGTGCACAGTTTGAAAAGCTGGATATCGCTTTTGCCTCACCTCGTCAGGATTCTGCATTCTTGGAGCGTCTGGCGGATTGGTGTGATCGATATACGCCACTGGTAGCTTTTGACGATCCGGATGGCCTTGTCCTCGATATTACAGGCTGCGTTCATCTTTTTGGAGATGAGCACACTATGCTCAAGGATATTCATACTCGCCTTAACCAGCAAGGCGTGGCCGTCAAATCAGCCATCGCCAATAATCCGGCCTCTGCCCGTGCCTTTGCGCGCTATTCGTCCGGTGGTGTTATAGGCGATGATGAAGAAAAGAGATTGCATAAACTGTATCTTGCCTGTCTTGAAATAGAAGCAGTACATCTTGCCGGTCTGAAGCGGGCAGGTCTGCTGCATATTGGCGAAGTTGAGGTTCTGCCCCGCGCTGCTCTCGCGGCGCGTTTCGGAAAAGAGCTGGTCAGTCGCTTGGATACTCTTTTCGGCAGACAAAACCATCCAATTTCTCCACGACGTATTGTGCCTGTCTGCATGGTTGAGCGGCGTATGGCCGAACCTTTGGTTGTTATGGATTCCGTCGAGTTCTTGCTTCAATCTCTCGCGGATGAACTTTTCAGGCAATTGCAAGTTCGCGTTCAAGGTGCACGTGAAATCGAAGCGAGCTTTTTTCGTGTCGATGGCAATGTGCGCCGGATTTGCATTGAAGCCGGAAGGCCGATTGTCGAGACAAAAAACTTGATGCGGCTGCTCAAAGAGAGACTGTCAACCTTGGCAGACCCTTTGGACGCAGGTTATGGCTTTGATATTATTCGTCTCTCTGCCGTTCGAACGGAACAGACACAGGAGCTGCAGAAAAGTCTCGACAATACGCGACAAGAGACAGAAGCATTCGATGCGCTCATTGACAGGCTTTCTATAAGGCTGGGTAATTCGCGTGTTTTGCGACCTGTTGCAGTTGATACGCACATTCCTGAACGTGCTGTCATGCTTGAGGCTGCGGCCCAGAGTAGAACAGATCAATCAGTTCAGTGGTCACCCGAATATCAGCCGGATAATCCTCTCGAGAGACCGATCAGGCTGTTTAATCCCCCAGAACGCATTGAAACAACATCGGGAATTCCTGACGGTGCCCCTGCACGGTTTATGTGGCGCCGTGTACAGCACATGATTGTTTTTGCTGAAGGCCCCGAACGTATTGCACCGGAATGGTGGCGTGAGCATGCAGGTGCTCTCACACGCGACTATTACCGGGTCGAAGATGATCAGGGAAAGCGTTTTTGGGTGTTTCGCGAGGGGCTGTATGAGCGCAGCGATCCCAACCCCCGATGGTATTTGCATGGGATTTTTGCCTGATGGATTATACCGAGCTTGCCGTCACCAGTAATTTCTCCTTCCTGAAGGGTGCATCACAACCCCAGGAACTGGTGTTGGCGGCAGCCCTTCTCGCTCTTAAAGGCATTGGTATTGCTGATTGCAATACACTTGCTGGCGTGGTGCGGGCCCATAGCGCTCGAAAAGAAATCAAAAAAGAACAAGGTCTTTCCATAAATCTCTATATTGGCTGTCGGTTAAGCTTCACTGATGGGACACCTGATCTTGTTGTTTATCCGCGAGACCGCTCTGCCTATGGTCAGCTATGCCAGATTTTGAGTGTGGGAAAGCATCGCGCCAAGATCAAAGGTGAATGCCATCTTGTTCTCGAAGATTTTCTTTTCAAGGCAGACAATTTTCAGATAGCTGTGATGCCTTCTGCAAATCTAGATAAAAGTTTTTTGGTTTTCCTTAAAAAACTGTCTTTAGCAGCACCGGATTGCGTCTGGCTTGGCCTGATGATGCTGCGTCAAGGAGCCGACAGGCGTTATGGTGAAAAACTGGCGCGCATTGCAACCGAGGCAAACCTCCCGCTTTTAGCGGTCAATGATGTGCTTTATCACACCCCTGCCCGGCGACCGCTTCAAGATGTGCTGACCTGTATTCGGGAGCATGTCACGATAGAAACAGCAGGTCGTAAGCTGGAGAAAAATGCAGAGCGGCATCTGAAATCGCCAACCGATATGCAGTATCTTTTTCGGTATTTTCCCGAAGCATTGCAAGAAACGCAGCGTTTTGTGAAACCGATCAGTTTTTCTCTTGATGATTTACGTTATCAATATCCTGATGAACCTGTTCCGCCCGGCAAAACACCCCAACAACATCTGATTGATGAAACATGGGTCGGCGCCCATAAACGCTATCCGGATGGCATTCCCAAGAATGTATCTATCATCCTGGAAAAAGAACTGACCCTGATCGGGGAGTTGGAATACGCGCCCTACTTTCTGACTGTTTATGACATTGTTGCCTATGCCCGCTCACAGAATATTCTTTGTCAGGGGCGCGGTTCCTCGGCCAATTCTGCTGTCTGTTATTGCTTGGGCATTACGGCCGTTGATCCTGCCACCAGCAATCTGCTTTTTGACCGGTTTCTTTCAAAAGAACGCAAAGAGCCACCTGATATTGACGTGGATTTCGAGCATGAGCGCCGCGAAGAAGTCATGCAATGGATTTTCAAGCGATATGGGCGCGACCATGCTGCAATCATTGCAACCGTCATCAGTTATCGATCGCGCAGTGCAATCCGTGACGTTGGGAAAGCGCTGGGCCTGACAGAAGATGTCACTGCCGCTTTGGCCAATATGGTTTGGGGCAGTTGGGGATCAATCGTTGAAAAGCAGGAAATAAAGCAGGCTGGGCTTGATCCTGACAATATCATGATCCGCCGCACCATAAAACTTGCCAAGGAACTGCTTGGTTTCCCACGTCACCTTTCTCAACATGTCGGTGGTTTCGTTCTCACGCAGAAACGTCTCGACGAAACTGTTCCAATAGGACCTGCGGCGATGAAAGACCGTACTTTCATCGAATGGAACAAGGATGATATTGACGAGCTCAATATCATGAAGGTTGATGTTCTTTCACTCGGCATGCTCACCTGTATCCGCAAAGCTTTTGATCTCATCCATCTGCATGGCGGCAGTCGCTATGAACTCGCAGACATCCCGCTGGGTGATAAAAAGGTTTACGACATGCTCTGCAAAGCGGATTCACTTGGGGTTTTCCAAGTGGAAAGCCGCGCACAGATGAATATGCTGCCGCGTCTTCGTCCGAGGACGTTCTATGATCTGGTTATCGAAGTCGCCATTGTCCGGCCCGGCCCCATTCAGGGCGACATGGTTCATCCCTATTTGAAGCGGCGCAATAATCCTGATTCTGTTGTTTATCCCTCACCCTCGCCCGATCATGGGCACAAAGACGAATTGAAAGATGTCCTTGTGCGGACTCTTGGAGTTCCTCTCTTTCAGGAGCAAGCGATGAGCATTGCTATCGTTGCTGCTGGTTTTACTGGCGATGAAGCCAATCAGTTACGCCGCGCCATGGCGACATTCCGACATGTGGGAACTATTCACACATTGGAAAACAAGATGGTGGAAGGCATGGTTCGCCGAGGCTACGAAAGAGATTTCGCGCAAAGCTGCTTCAATCAGATCAAGGGTTTTGGTGAATATGGTTTCCCCGAAAGCCATGCTGCGAGTTTTGCCATTCTCGTCTACATTTCCTCATGGATAAAATGTCACCATCCAGCTGTTTTCGCGGCAGCATTGTTGAACTCACAGCCCATGGGTTTTTATCCGCCAGACCAGATTATTCGCGATGCGCGCAAACATGATGTCGAAGTCCGTCCTGTAGATATTAATTTCAGTCATTGGGATAACACACTGGAATCCAACGAATATGGTGTTTTATGCACCCGCCTCGGCTTTCGTCAGGTCGATGGTTTCTCAAAACACTGGGCAGACTTGATCTGCGAGAGAAGAAAACGCCCCTATATTGATATTGAAGAGGTAAGACGCCTGACAAAACTTGAGAGACGCGCCTTTATCTTGCTTGCCGATGGAGACGCATTTCGCTCGTTGGGTATCGACCGGCGAGAAGCGCTCTGGGCGGTGCGTCGTTTCCCCGATAACGTGACATTGCCTCTATTCCAAGCGGCTGAAACAAATGAGCTGGCTACGGAAGTCAAAACGGTTCTTCCTCAAATGAAACTCTCCGAGCACGTCATTGCCGATTACGAATCGACAAGGCTATCGCTCAAAGGGCATCCGATGCAGTTTCTGCGTGATATGTTCGCGTCTGCAGGCGTTTCCACATGCAATTTTGCAAATAGTCTTGCAAATAATAAGCGTGTCAAACTGGCTGGCGTGGTCACAGTCCGTCAAAGACCTGGAACCGCAAAAGGCGTCGTCTTTATGACCATCGAAGATGAAACGGGCATTTCCAATATTGTCATCTGGCAAAAGCTTCTCAACCTTTACCGCAAGGAAGTCATGGGATCTCGACTGATCCTGATCGAAGGAATAGTTCAAAGCGCTGATAATGTGGTGCACATCGTTGCCAGAAAGCTTACTGATCGAACTGGCGATCTTTATCGCCTCTCAGAGCAGCGGGCAATTTTGCCCGTATCACGCAGTGACGAAGTTAATCATGCTGTCCAGGGAGACGCGCAGGCGCGTCATCCCAGAAATGTTCGCATAATGCCAAAGTCTAGGGATTTCCATTAGTTGCGGCATTATTGAATTTGGCATCCGGCACGACAACCAGTTTTCCGACAAAGGATTTAGCCATGAAATCCGTCTGGGCCCGGTGGAATTGAGAAAGCGGATATACGCCACCAACAAGCGGCCTGATCTTGCCTTCTTCAATATAGCGAACGATCCGGCGGAAATCTCCCCGCGTGCCCTGCGATGAACCATGCAAAGCCAATTGCTTGAGATACATGGTGCGCAGATCAAGCTGCACAACAGGTCCAGCAATTGCTCCGGCAGTGGTGTAGCGACCTTCTGCCCTAAGAATGCGCAGCAAATCGTTAAATATCGAACCGCCAACAAGATCGGCTACGACGTCAATTGGCTTTCCACCTGTGGCCTCGTTTACAGCGGTGACCAAATCCTTGGTCCCACGCGTGATTACTGCTTCAGCACCAATGTCGAGCAATGCTTGCTCTTTACCCGGTCCTACCAGTGCATAGGGAATTGCTCCGCGTGCTCTTGCAAGTTGAACGATACCGGAGCCGACACCGCCTGATGCTCCGGTAACCAGCACGCGCTCTCCAGCTTTCAATCCTGCACGTTCCAGCATCTGTTCGCCGGTTAAATAAGCGCAGCAAAATGTGGCAAGCTCGATATCACTTAGATTGGTATTGACGTAATGGGCATTCTCGACGGGCACGGTTACATACTCTGCATAACCGCCATCCCGCCCATGACCAATATAATCAATATCGGCAAGACTATCGTCATCGCGATTGTAGATGGAGAAATCAACCATCACGCGTTGTCCGATACGCTCCTTGTCTACGCCCTCGCCAACTGCCGCAATCGTCCCGACTATATCTGTTCCCTGAATGCGCGGAAACGTCAGTGTCGGCTCCTGTCGGCGCCAGGTTGAAACGGCGCTAGCATTTTCCTCGGTGCCATAGGCGCCTTCCCGCACCCAGACATCGGTATTGTTCATACCGCATGCAGTTATTTCAATAAGAATTTCACCCGCTACTGGTTCAGTTACCGGCGCGTTCTCATTATAAATGAGCTTGTCGAGTCCGCCATGGCCGACAAGCTGCATAGCGGCCATGGTCCGTGGAACATTTGTGTCTTTCATTGGTAAATCTCAGAGACTCTTTGCAACCGACTCAACTGCTTTGGCCGCTGCATTGACAACAGTGTCGGCCTCTTCGCGGGTCAGGCACAAAGGTGGCGCAAAGCCCAGAATATCGCCCTGCGGCATGGCGCGTCCAAGCACACCAAGTTCTGCCAGAGCTGCCGCTATCCGAGGCCCGACCTTTAATGCCGGATCGAAAAACTTCCGGTCGTCCTTGTCAGCAACGAATTCTACGGCGGCGAGCATCCCGTCACCGCGCACTTCGCCGACAATGGCATTTTCTGCCAAAGCTGCAGTCAATTGCTTGCGGAAATAAGCGCCGGTTTGGCCGGCATTTGTGACGAGATCCAGCTTGTCGATGAGTTCGAGATTGGCGATGCCTGCAGCGGTGCAAATCGGATGCGCCGAATAAGTCCAACCATGCCCGATTGCGCCGAGCATATCAGACCCTTTAACCAAGACCTGCCAAACCTTGTCCGAAACAATGACCCCCGAAAGTGGTGCATATGCCGAGGTCAGCCCCTTCGCTATGGTGATCAGATCGGGCTTGATGCCATAATGATCCGATCCGAACATGGTGCCCAATCGACCAAACCCGGTGACCACTTCGTCCGCAACAAGCAAAATGTCATACTTGTTGAGTACAGCCTGGATCTTCTCCCAGTAAGCTGCTGGCGGTGGAACAATGCCGCCAGTCCCAAGAATTGGTTCACCGATGAACGCAGCGATTGTTTCCGGTCCTTCCGCGAGGATCATTTCTTCCAGCTTGTCGGCGCAATGCTGCGAAAACTGCTCTTCGCTCATGGAACGATCTTCGCGGCGGAAGTAATATGGTGCTTCCGTGTGGAGAATTGGCGCACGCGGCAGATCAAAGGCGTTATGGAAAAGCTCAAGTCCTGTCATGCTGCCAGTCATGATTCCCGAGCCATGATAGCCACGCCAACGGGATATGATTTTCTTCTTTTCCGGGCGACCCAAAACGTTATTATAGTACCAGATCAGCTTGATGTTGGTTTCATTGGCGTCGGAACCGGAAAGCCCGAAATAAACACGGCTCATTCCTTCCGGTGCGCGATCGATGATCATCTTGGAAAGCGTGATTGATGCGTCCGTGCCGTGCCCAACATAGGCATGATAATAGGCAAGCTCGTGGGCCTGCTTTGCAATGGCATCGGCGATTTCGGTCCGGCCATAGCCCACATTGACGCAGTAAAGTCCGGCAAATGCATCGATACTGGTCCGCCCAGTGCTGTCAGTGATATGAACCCCTTCACCGCTTTTGATAATGCGCGTTGGCGTTTCACCGCGCGCATGAGCACCCATATGGGTTGATGGATGAAAGAAGTGATCCCGATCCCAGGCATTCAGTTCGTTCGAGCGTTCAAGCATGATATTATCCTGTTCTTCAAAAATCAGTGAGTGTCGATGCAGAGGTATTTGAGTTCCGTGAAAGCCTCGATCCCATGGCGCGAGCCTTCACGGCCGAGCCCGGATTGTTTGATTCCGCCAAATGGAATTGGTGCACCGGTGATCTTCACGCGGTTTATCGCCACCATTCCGTATTCGAGCTTGCGGCCAAGACGAAGCATTCGCGCGCCATCCTTGGTTACGGCATAGGCAACCAAGCCATATTCTGTAGCGTTGGCACGCTGGACGACCTCTTCCTCCGTATCAAATACGGTAAGAGCAGCCACAGGGCCGAATGTCTCCTCGCGCATAATCAGCGCATCTTCAGGTACACTCAAAAGAAGCGTGGGCTCATAAAATAATGCACCGGCGTCATGACGTTTGCCGCCCACAATGCATTTTGCACCTCGCGCCAATGCGTCTTCAACCTGCTCTTCAACCTTCTGAACAGCGCGCTCATGCATCAGCGGACCAATATCAACGCCTTCAGCCAGACCCGGTGCAACGTTCAACTCTGAAATACGCTTCGCATAGGCTGCCGCAAAAGCGTCGTGTATCGGGCGTTCGACATAGATCCGGTTTGCGGCAAGGCAATCTTGCCCGGACGTAGCGAACTTGGCGTCAATGGCAATATCAACTGCCCGGTCAATGTCGGCATCGGCAAAGATGATCAATGGTGCATGGCCGCCCAATTCCATGACGAGGTTCTTCATGGTTGGCGCACATTGCGCCGCAATCAATCGCCCAATTTCTGTCGACCCGGTGAAGCTCAATGCCCGAACGCGCGAGTCTTCGCACATGCGTCCAACCACTGTTGCAGCATCGCCCGTGACAATATTGAAAACCCCGCCAGGAATGCCTGCACGATCAGCAAGCTCTGCCAGAGCTAGCGCTGAGAGCGGTGTTTCTGATGATGGATGGGCAATAATGGTACAACCCGCTGCCAATGCGGCTGCGGCCTTTCGCGTCAGCATGGCTGAGGGGAAATTCCAGGGCGTGACGATTCCGACAACACCAATCGCCTCGCGGCGAACGATCATTTCCGCACCAGAAAGATGACTTGTGACATTCTCGGCGTTTAAACGTTTCGCCTCCTCGGCATACCACTCGATGAAGGATGCGGCATACTCAATTTCGCCGCGTGATTCAGCAAGAGGTTTTCCCTGCTCGAGCGTCATGATCAAAGCAAGATCGTCTTTTGCAGCCAATATGAGCTCATACCATTTTCGTAATCTTGCCGTGCGCTCCTGAGGAAGAAGTGCTCGCCAAGCTGGTAAAGCTCTCGAAGCAGCATCGATTGCAATCGTAGTCTGGTCTGCATCGAGCTTGGATACCCAGGCAATGGCAGCGCCGGTCGCAGGGTCCGAAACTTCAAAAGTTTGCCCGGCATCACCTGCAGTCCAATGGCCATCGACATATGCCAGTTCACGCAGCATGCGCCGATCGGTCAAGCGATCGAGGGCAGCATGGCGGTCTGGTCGTGCAAAGTGAGCGGACATTCAACTCTCCCGGAATTGTTCAATGCAAGCATCACACAAATCAGAAGAGAGACAGCCTGTATGAAACGCCGGGGTAAGAGAGATCGTCTTTATTTGCCAAGGCTGAAAGAGAGATTGACTAATTGGTGTCCGCTTAAGACAGCAGCTCAGCCACAGGCAATACTGCGTCATCTTTGACGGTCTTGGTCACGATATACGTAAAATACCGGTCGATCCCGACTTCCCGTTGCAGAAGATCGTCGACAAGCCGCTGGTAGGCATCAATATCGCGTGCCATCACTTTGAGCACGTAATCGACACCGCCTCCGACGGACCAACAGGTAACCACTTCTGGCAGCGTTTTGATGGCGCGTTCAAACCGTTCGAAATCGGCCTGCTTGTGCGCCCCTAGGGTGACCTCCATGAGCACAGTTGTAATCGGCGCAATAAGCCGCAATGCGATACGGGCATGATAACCCGTAATGATACCGGCTTTTTCCAGTCGGCGCAGCCGTGTCCAGCATGGTGTGGGTGAGATACCCACCCGCTCGGCCAGTGCGAGCTTGGTAATCCGGCCTTCCCGCTGGATTTCGTCAAGGATGCGTATATCGATTGGGTCTAGCTTGATTGAGGTCATGATACGCCTGTTGGATTCATTTTATAATCATGACGTTGTGATTTTTTGATTGTCAATTGCACTGACTTCGATCACTTATAAATCATGACATTGTGGCAACCAGATCCGACAAGCCTTCGCCGTCCAGCCTATCTGTCGCTGGCGGAACAGATTGCACGTGCTATCGCCGATGGCAAATTGGAAGGTGGAGCCCGTCTGCCAACACATCGACGAATGGCAGATGATTTGGGTCTTTCCGTGCAGACAGTCAGCCGGGCTTATGAAGAATTGATTCGCCGCAATCTGATTTCGGGTGAAACCGGGCGCGGTACATTTGTCTGTCAAAACAGTCGCGAGCCAGACCCTCCTTATCTACCGGAGCGGCTTGGCGAGGTCATTGATTTATCCATTTTGAAGCCGATATGCGAGCCAATGCACCTGGAGCGCATGAAAAAGACTCTGGCGTGGTTGTCTGAAGCCCTGCCCCCAAGCTCTGCGTTATCCTTCCGGCCCAATGTCGTTTTTCCGCGTCATCGCGCCATTGCCGCCGACTGGTTGCGTACATGCGGCTTGGAGGTATCACCGGGGAATATCAGCGTAACAAACGGCGCAACCGCCGCCATGACGGTCGCGTTGATGAGCGCCGCGCCGCCCGGCTCGAAAGTTGCAACGGAAGGTATAGGGCATCATACATTGACGCCACTTGCCTCCTATCTCGGCCTTACTCTTGAAGGGCTCGCTATTGACGATCAGGGCATTATCCCGGAATCGCTTGATGAGTGTTGCAGGGTAACCGGTATCCAGGCAGTTTTCGTTCAACCATCGGTTATCAATCCGACCGCAACACTGATGAGCTTGGAGCGACGCAATGCTCTGGTGGACATTGCCCGTAAACATGACATCGCAATAATCGAAAGCGATGTGCTGGGTCCGCTTGTCGAGCACCGCCCGCCCCCCATCGCATCGATTGCGCCAGAGCGAACGCTCTATTTCACCAGTTTCACCAAGATCGTTGTACCAGGTTTGCGGATTGGCTATCTGGTTGCACCTGATCGCTATGTCGCAGCCGTCGCCAATAGGCATCTTGTCTCAAACTGGATGGCAACGCCGATTGTTGCGGAAATTGCGAGCCGATGGGTGTCGGACGGCACGGCGATGGAATTGGTTAACTGGCAGCGTGAGGCCTTGCGCGTCAGGCATTACGTTGCCGCCGAGGTATTGACCGGCATTTCTTTCCTGTCTCACCCGCAGAGCCTGCATATATGGTTACCCTTGACTGGCGAGCGAACCGAAGAAGCCTTTGTGGCACATGCAAGGTTGCAAGGTGTCGCCATCGCACACGGTGCGTCTTTCCGCGTCTCCAATTACCCGTGGAACCCGGCAGTGCGTATCTCGCTTGGCTCGACCACTGAGCAGGAACTACGGTCCGGGCTCGGTGTTGTGGCCAACCTTCTTCGTGGCGACCTCGAGCATCTACTCCTTGCCATCTGATCGGATTGCCTGGTTTTTCATCACGATCAGTTAAATTGTCATGATTTAATTTTAACAATTGACATGATTTCATAAGTCTCCCATCGTTAGCGCATGAGGTTGTCTCAACCAGAAGGGGGACACGCATGCCGCCATCCAACGCCGCACCGATCATCGAGATTGACGGCATCAGTAAAAGTTTCGGTGCGTTCAAAGTTTTGAACGACCTGTCCTTCAGTGTTGCACCGGGCGAGAAGCTCGCTCTTATCGGACCATCCGGCTCCGGCAAGACAACGATCCTGCGCATTCTGATGACGCTTGAGGGAATAGATTCCGGAACGATCCGTGTTGCCGGAGATAGTCTTTATCAGATGGAGCGCAACGGCAAGTTGCAACCGGCTGATGAAGCGCATCTCCACAAAATGCGTGAAAAGATCGGTATGGTCTTTCAACTGTTCAATCTGTTTCCGCACAAATGCGTGCTGGATAATGTGACTTTGGCGCCAATGCTGACAAAGGGCGTTTCAAGGAAAGACGCCGAGCAGCATGCGATGGAGTTGCTGGATATGGTCGGGCTTGCGGACAAGGCAAAATCCATGCCGTCGCAGCTCTCCGGTGGTCAAAAACAACGTGTTGCTATTGCTCGGGCCCTCGCTCTCAAACCGAAGATTATGCTGTTTGATGAAGTTACATCTGCGCTTGATCCGGAACTTGTCGAGGAAGTGCTGAATGTGCTGTGGCGCCTTTGCCGCGAAACAGACATGACGATGCTTCTCGTTACGCATGAGATGGGTTTTGCCCATGATTTTGCAGATCGCGTTCTTTTCTTTGATCGCGGTCGCATTGTCGAAGATGGCAAGCCAAGCGAAATTTTTAAACATCCGAAGCAGGAAAGAACACAAGCCTTCCTGAAAAAGATCATCGCTGCAGGTCACCGCATTTAAAACCGGAACCTCCACGATCCGACAAAAAGAAAACCAAAGGAGTTGGGAACATGATGAAATTACAGACGATCAGTGCATTATTGGGAGCTGCGGCATTATCTGCTCTGGTCTCTTCAATGCCCGCAAAAGCTGATGAAGCGCTCGACAAGTTGAAAGCACAGGGCTTTGCCCGCATTGCTATTGCCAATGAACCGCCATTCACTGCCGTTAAGGCCGATGGCAGCGTATCGGGTGCCGGTCCTGATGTCGCTCGCGCAGTGTTCAAAAAGCTCGGCGTCAACGACGTCGTCGCTTCAATTTCCGAGTATGGTGCGATGATCCCCGGGCTTCAGGCCGGGCGCCATGATGTTGTTACTGCTGGCCTTTTCATGAAGCCAGAGCGCTGCAACGCAGTATCTTATTCAGAACCGATTCTCTGCGATGCGGAGGCTTTCCTTGTTAAAAAGGGCAATCCCAAAGGCTTTAAGAGCTATGCGGATATTGCCAAGGATGAGAAAGCAACAATCGGTGCGCCTGGCGGCGGTACAGAAGAACGCCTCGCCCTTGAAGCCGGTGTGCCACGTGAGCGCGTCATTGTTGTCCCAGACGGCCAGAGTGGCCTGAAAATGCTGCAGGATGGACGCATCGATACATATTCCCTGCCCGTTCTTTCAATCAACGATCTGGTCAAAAAGGCTAATGACCCGAACCTTGAGGTCATAGCACCAGTCGAGGGTGCTCCGGTTTATTGCGATGGCGCAGCGTTCCGCAAGGGTGACACCGCGCTGCGTGACGAATTCGACAAGGTTCTTGCCGAGATGAAGACGTCTGGCGAATTTGCCAAGATCGTCGAGCCGTATGGTTTTTCGGCGGCTGCAGCCATCTCGACCAATCGCGAAAAGCTCTGCGCTGCCCAATAACGGCCGCAAGCAGTGCCGCTTTACTTGCGTGGTAAAGCGGCCCTTTCCTGGACTCTCACAAAGGTGGCAAACCGATGGGCCAATGGGCCGGCTATCTGCAACTTATCCTTGACGGCGCAGTCGTAACCATTCGGCTAACGCTAATGGGCTCGGCATTGGCATTGGTGATGGCCTTTCTTGCTGGGCTTGGGAGATTGTCACGCATCGCGCCGGTTCGCTGGCTTGCGACGGCTTATATCGAGTTTTTCCGCGGTACCTCGATTTTTGTACAGTTGTTCTGGGCCTATTTCGTTCTACCGCTCTTCGGATTTTCGCTTACGCCCTTGCAGGCGGGCGTGCTTGCTTTGGGTCTGAATGTGGGTGCCTATGGTGCCGAAGTGGTCCGCGGTGCAGTTAAGTCCATCGGCAAAGAACAATACGAAGCTTGTATCGCGCTCAATTTGACGCGCTGGCAGGGCCTTCGCAAAATCATTCTGCCGCAGGCATTTGTCCTTATGCTTCCAACGTTCGGCAATAATGCCATTGAGCTTCTCAAAGCTTCGGCTGTTGTATCGCTCATATCGCTTTCCGACATGACATTTCAGGCCCAAGTGGTGCGTGCGCAAACGGGCAGTACACTTGTTCCGTTTCTGACAATCCTTGTTCTGTATTTTCTTATCGCCAGTGTCATCTCCCTCGCAATCCGTGGTCTCGAGCGTTACCTGACGCGCGGCCTTGACGGCATCAGGTCATAGGAGGCCGACAATGGAATGGGATTGGGCTTTCGTCGTTCAAATTCTTCCAACGCTGATCGAAGGCGTGAAGATTACCATTATTGCCACCCTCCTCGGATCAGTCTTGGCCGCGATCGTCGGACTTGTTATCGCCATCGTGCGCCGCTCGAACAACCGGCTGATATCGATGCCTATGGGGTTTGTTGCAGAGTTTATTCGCGGCACACCGTTGCTGGTGCAACTCTATTTCATCTTCTATGTGCTGCCGGACCTTGGAATTACGCTTTCGCCACTCGTTGCAGGTGTCATCGGCCTCGGCTTGCATTATGGCACTTACACCGCTGAGGTATATCGCGCGGGCATCGACAATGTAGCGCGCGGTCAGTGGGAGGCAGCAAAGGCCTGCAATCTTAGTCCTCTCCAGACATGGACGCAGATTATCATGCCGCAGGCATTGCCTCCGATGATCCCGGCTCTGGCGAATTATTTCATCGCCATGTTCAAGGAAACGCCGTTGCTTTCGGCAATCACGGTGCTTGAGCTTATGAATCAGGCGCGCAGCATCGCCAACTACAACTACCGATATATTGAACCAATCACGATGGTCGGTGCGTTCTTCCTTGTCATCAGCATCGTTTCCGTCGTCGGATTGCGTTGGCTGGAACGCCGATATGGCAAGATTGATTGAGGAGCACAAGGATGGATTCGTTCGCGACTATTCGTCAGACGGACTTGCAACTCGATTTTGATGACCGGCCTTTGCCAAAGCGCGTTGGCCTTCTCATTCTAGCAACGGATCACACGACCGAGCCGGACTTCCAGCGTATGGTGGCGAGCAGCAATATTGGCCTCTATACGTCGCGTATTCCCTATGCCAATCCAACCACGCCCGAAAATCTGCGGCGCATGCTTCGCCCGATGAGCGAAGCTACATGGATGATCCTGCCTGACGAAGAGCTGGATGCGGTCTGCTATTCCTGTACGTCAGCCTCTGTCGTTATTGGCGACAACGAAATTGAGCATGCCGTTCGGCAGGCCAAACCAAATGTGCCAGTTGTGACGCCAACGCGCGCTGCTGTTAAGGGATTGCAAGCATTTAACGCAAAAAGGATCAGCATTCTCACGCCCTATACGATTGAGACCAGCACCCCAATGGCTACCTATTTCAGCGCCAAGGGGTTTGAGATTGCAAACTTGAACTGTTTTGGGCTTGTCGATGATCGGGAGATGGCACGGATCAGCACGAAGTCGCTGATTACGGCAGCGCGCGAAACAATCGCCCACGACGCGGATGCGCTGTTCATATCCTGTACCGCTGTACGTGCAGCAATAGTAGCAGCAGAGATCGAACAGGCAATTGGTAAACCCGTTGTCACGAGCAATCTTGCAACAGCGTGGGCAACCTTGCGCATCTGCGGTGAACATGCGCCGCAGCCTGAGCGCGGCAGCCTCATGACCCAGCCAATGGCGAGCTGGTAAACATGACTGCAAATCTGGTCAGCATAGCCGATATTGAAGAAGCACGTGATGCAATTGCGAGCAAAGTCATGCGGACGCCAATCGTTCAGTCCGCATTTCTTACCCAAAAACTGGGTGTTCCCGTCTGGCTAAAGCTTGAACACCGGCAGACGACAGGAAGCTTCAAACTGCGCGGTGCGACCAATGCATTGAGCCAGCTTTCCGAGGCTGAAAAGCAACGTGGTGTGGTCGCGGCGTCAACTGGGAACCATGGCCGCGCACTTGCCTACGCCGCTCAACTGGAAGGTATACGGGCAGTTATATGCATGTCCCGGCTTGTCCCCCAAAATAAAGTCGATGAAATTCAGCGCCTTGGTGCTGAAATTCATATTGTCGGTAAATCGCAAGATGACGCACAAGATGAAGTTGAGCGTTTGATCCGGCAGGACGGGTTGGTGATGGTGCCACCTTTCGACAATGCCCACATCATTGCCGGGCAAGGAACGCTCGGGCTTGAGATTATCGAAGATGTTCCCGATGCTCATACGGTGCTGATTCCCTTGTCCGGTGGCGGGCTGGCCTCCGGCGTCGCCTGTGCGATCAAATCGAAACAGCCGAATACAAAAACCATTGGCGTTTCAATGCAAAATGGCGCCGCTATGCATGCAAGCCTCAATGCGGGTAGGCCTGTGCTCGTAGAGGAAAGTGAGAGTCTGGCGGATTCTCTTGGTGGTGGTATCGGCCTTAATAATCGCTTCACCTTCGCCATGGCTCGTGACCTTCTTGACGATGTAATTTTATTGACCGAGCGGGAAATCGCAGCTGGCATAAGCCATGCCTATCAACATGAGCGCGAAATCATTGAAGGCGCTGCCGCGGTCGGCATAGGAGCGTTGCTCGCTGGCAAAGTGCAGGCGCGTGGACCGATCATTGTCATTCTATCCGGTCGCAATGTCGATATGGATCAGCACAGGCGCGTTGTTTGTACTGATGCTGTAAATGAAAAGGCTGTGCCATGCCCCGCATGATCATCTTGACCGAAACAGAGTTACGGAAGATCGTATGGCTAGATCTCGATGCAGTGGCCTGCGTTGAAAATGCCTTTGAGGCGCTCGCAACCAAAGCAGTGGCCATGCCACCTGTCCTGCGCCTCGACATCCCGGAACATCGGGGTGAGGTAGATGTCAAAACTGCCTACGTGCCGGACATCGACAGTTTTGCCATAAAGATCAGCCCCGGCTTCTTCGACAATCCGAAACTTGGCTTGCCAAGCGTCAACGGAATGATGGTTTTGCTCAGCAGCAAAACCGGGCTGGTTGAGGCATTGCTTCTCGATAATGGCTATTTGACCGATGTTCGTACCGCCGCAGCAGGTGCAGTAGCAGCCAAACATTTGTCGCGCCCCGACTCGAGCGTTGCGACGATTTTCGGTGCGGGTGTACAGGCGCAATTGCAGTTGAAAGCGCTCACTCTTGTTCGCCCTATCGAGAAGGCTTGTTTTTGGGCTAGGGATCATGACAAAGCCGAACAGGCTGCAGAAAATGCAAGCAAGAAGTTCGGTTTCCCGGTTAAAGCGATTGCCGACCCGGAACATGCTGCTGCTCTTGCAGACATTATTGTAACGACTACGCCCTCACCACAACCCCTTCTGCAAGCTGCGTGGCTACGGCCCGGGCAGCATATCACCGCGATGGGTTCGGATGCCGAGCATAAGAATGAGCTGGCACCAGACGTCATAACAAAAGCGGACCTCTACATTGCTGACAGCCTCAAGCAGACCCGTGTTCTGGGCGAACTGCATCACGCAATCGAAGCAGGGTTAGTCCGTCCAGATGCAGCCTATGGCGAGCTCGGGGCAGTGATTGCAGGTTCCGCCAAAGGCCGGACGTCACCATCAGAAATTACGTTGGCTGATCTAACGGGTACGGGAGTGCAGGACACAGCTATCGCCACGCTGGCGCGGGAGCGTGCAGCCCGTGCAAATGCTGGAACAAGTTTCGAGAGTTGATAGGGGCCTTTGCCCAAGCATGAGGAAATAGAAATGACCGGACCTAACCTGAAGTTCACGAGGCAGGAATTTGCTGAAAGATTGAAGAAGACCCGCGCCGCAATGCAAAAGCGGGGAATTGATCTTTTGATCTGCAGCGACCCATCCAATATGGCGTGGCTTACCGGATATGATGGCTGGTCGTTCTACGTTCATCAAGCTGTGCTCGTGCCGCCTGAAGGAGAGCCCATCTGGTATGGTCGCGGACAGGATGCGAACGGCGCGAAACGCACTGCCTATCTGAACCATGACAACATCATTGGCTACGCGGACCATTACGTGCAGTCCACTGAACGCCATCCCATGGATTTCCTTTCGCAAACCATCGCAGAGCGCGGCTGGGACAAACTCACCATCGGCGTCGAGATGGATAATTACTGGTTTTCCGCCGCCGCCTATGGCTCGTTGCAAAAACATCTGCCCAATGCACGTTTCGTGGATGCAACTGCTTTGGTGAATTGGCAGCGCGCGGTTAAGAGTCCGACGGAAATTGACTATATGCGCAAGGCTGGACGTATCGTTGAACTCATGCATCAGCGCATTGTCGACAGGATCGAGCCCGGAATGCGTAAATGCGATCTCGTGGCAGAGATTTACGATGCGGGAATTCGTGGAACGCCTGAGTTTGGCGGCGACTATCCTGCCATTGTGCCCTTGCTTCCTTCCGGTGCCGATGCTTCGGCACCTCACCTCACCTGGGATGATAAACCAATGAAACTTGGTGAAGGGACATTCTTTGAGATCGCTGGTTGCTACAACCGTTATCATGTACCGCTTTCACGTACTGTCTTTCTCGGAAAACCTACACAGGAATTCCTGGATGCAGAAAAAGCCACGCTCGAAGGTATGGAAGCAGGTCTTGCGGCGGCAAAGCCTGGCAATACCTGCGAAGACATCGCAAACGGTTTCTTTGATGTATTGAAGAAATACGGCATCGTGAAAGACAATCGCACCGGCTATCCAATCGGCATCTCCTATCCACCGGATTGGGGCGAACGCACCATGAGTCTCCGCCCCGGCGACAAGACAGTGCTTGAACCAGGTATGACATTCCATTTCATGACCGGGCTTTGGCTCGAAACCATGGGTCTTGAAATTACCGAAAGCATTTTGATCACCGATACAGGCGTTGAATGTCTCGCCAACTTCCCGCGCAAACTCATCGTCAAGAATTGAGGCAATCAATGCAGTCAGTAACCCTCAGGCCCTCGCCTGTCTCGCCGACTATTGATCTTGATAAACAGGGCGTGCAGCATGGGTTTTTGAGATTGCCATACAGTCGTGATGACTCTGCGTGGGGATCTGTCATGATCCCTATAGCGGTTTTGCGTAATGGAGATGGACCGACAGCACTTTTGACAGGCGGCAATCACGGTGACGAGTATGAGGGCCCGATAGCACTGTTCGATCTTGCCCGGACACTCGACATCAACGCCGTCAATGGTACCGTCATTATTGTCCCCGCGATGAATTATCCGGCATTTCAGGCAGGCACGCGAACATCGCCTATCGATAAAGGCAATATGAACCGAAGCTATCCTGGAAAGCCGGATGGGACAGTGACACAGAAGATCGCAGACTACTTCACGCGGGAATTGCTCCCGCGAGCCGATGTGGTGCTGGACTTTCATTCAGGCGGAAAAACGCTTGATTTCGTGCCTTTTGCTGCTGCTCACATTTTGCCTGACAAAGCTCAGGAAGCCAAAGGGTTTGAAGCCGTTAAGGCCTTTTCCGCCCCATGGTCCATGCGGATGCTGGAGATTGATGCAGTTGGAATGTACGACACGACCGTTGAGGAAATGGGCAAGATATTTGTCACCACTGAACTTGGCGGCGGCGGCACGGCTCGCGCCGAAACGATCAAGATAGCAAAGCGTGGTACAGCAAACTTCTTGCGGCACAGCGGTATCCTCGCTGGCAACATTGAGCACCACGAAACCCGTTGGCTTGACATGCCATCTGGTGACTGCTTCTCATTTGCAGAAGATGCCGGCCTGATCGAAACCATGATCGACCTTGGCGATGCAGTTCAGGAAGGGCAGTTGATTGCTCAAATCTATCCTATTGGTCGCACTGGCACTGCTCCTGCGGAGATAAGGGCCAGACTAACCGGCGTTCTCGCAGCGCGACACTTTCCCGGTTTGGTTAACCCGGGCGATTGTGTAGCGGTTGTTGGAACAGTTGATTAACTGGCGACTTGCCGACTGGGTCGGGTATAGCCCTCAACAAGTTTCGTTATCCAAACCGCTTCGCTCGGCGTAAACTTCGTCTTGATGATTCTCTTGCCGAATAGGGATTGAGGAATCCTGGCCTGCGAACCATCGTGGTGAAATCGGTTTATGGAGAACTTGATATGGGCGGAGAAGGCCTTCTCGTATTTCTACTGGTTGGACTGATTGCTGGCTGGCTTGCCAGCATGTTGGTTCGCGGCGGTGGCTTTGGCCTCGTCGGCGATCTTGTCGTCGGCGTGATCGGCGCTTTTATTGCAGGCTTCCTGTTTCCAAGGCTCGGCGTTTCATTGGGTGCAGGGATAATCGGACAGATTATAGCTGCAGCAATTGGCGCAATTATTCTACTTGTGATCATTCGCGCCGTTAAACGCGCCTGATTACTTAACTTCAAAAAAACAAAAGCCTCCGCACCGAGTTGGTGCGGAGGCTTTTGTTTGTAACGGCCCTCTTTGCTAACTGTGGCCCGGTTGGGGAGCGGTATTGGCCGCAGGCTCACCATGACCAGCCTCGGACTTCAAATCCTTTCTGGAAATGAAGGTGTAGAACATCGGCACCACAAAGAGCGTGAAGATCGTTCCGACAATAATACCGGAGAAAATCACCAATCCGATTGAGTATCGCGCCGCAGCACCTGCCCCGGTTGCTGTGATCAAAGGGATAACGCCCAAGGCCATAGCTGCTGTCGTCATCAAGATCGGACGAAGACGAGTCTTTGCCGCCAGAATGATCGCATCATGCCGTGAAATGCCATGAAGCTCACGCTGCTGATTGGCAAACTCCACCATCAAAATACCGTGCTTCGTAATCAGCCCGACAAGGGTGATCAGTCCGACCTGGGTATAGATGTTTAGAGTCCCCAAGCCGAGGTTCAGCGGTACAATCGCACCGAAGATCGACAGCGGAACCGACATCATGATGATGAACGGATCGCGGAAGCTCTCAAATTGCGCCGCAAGGACAAGATAGATGACGACCACAGCCAAAGCGAATGCGATCAGGATTGTGCTTCCCTGTTCGATTTCCAGACGGGATTGACCGGAATAATCCAGGAAGAATCCATCTGGCATCAATGGTCGCGCAGTATCGATAACTGTTTGCAGGCCTTGACCCGTTGTCACGCCCGGCAAGGGCAGAGCCGAAATTGTTGCCGAATTCAGCTGATTGAACTGCTCAATTGCAGCAGGCGAAGCATTCTCGCTGATCTTGACAACTGCGGACAATGGAACCATCTCCCCCGACGCACTCCTGACGAAGTACTGCCCCAGCTTATGTGGGTTGGAGCGGAAATCCTGCGGCACCTGCGGATAGATGTCATAGCTGTTTGAGTCGCGATCGAACTTCGACACCTTCGGCTCACCCACCAATAGTCCAAGCGTCTGACCTATTTCACTCACAGGAACGCCCAAAGCGGAAGCCCTGTCACGATCAATCGTGATGGTGACCTGAGGTGCATTGAAGGATAGCGAATTCTGCACAATGATGAACTGACCAGAGGCCTGCGCCTTGTTCTTGATCTCTTCTGCGACCTCAAACACCTTGTCAGCCGGTCCGGTAGATTGGATGATCACCGAAATAGGCAAGCCACCGCCTGTACCTGGCAATGTTGGAGGCGAGAAAATGAATGCCTCAGCGCCGGCTACCGGCGCAATGCGAGCTTGCAGTTCTTCCTGCAATTGCTTCTGTGACTTGTCGCGCTCAGACCAATCTTTGAACACCCAGATTGCAAATGCAGAGTTTGTTGTACCCAGTCCAAGAATATTAAAACGGGCTTTCAGTTCGGGCAAATCTTTGGTCAGATTGTCGATCTGATCTGCATAAAGCTTTGTGTAGGCAGATGTAGCATATTGTGGAGCATTCACGAGCGAGAACAATGCACCGGAGTCTTCTTCCGGAGCCAGTTCAGAAGACGTCTTGGTGAACAGAAAACCGGTCAAGGCGACCAGTGCAATAACAATGAACAAAGTAACCGGGCGGAACCCCAGTGAGCCCGCAACGCGCCGTTCATATGCCCCTTCAAGCCAACCAAAAGCACCGTCGACGATCCGTTGGAACCGGCTGTGATTACCGCCGCGAAGCAGCAAGGCGCACATCATTGGCGATACAGTCAAAGCTGCTACGCCGGAAATGATAACCGAACCTGCGAGTGTGAATGCGAACTCGCGGAACAATGAACCAGTCAGACCACCTGTGAAGCCCAGCGGGGCGAAAACGGCAGCCAGTGTCACAGTCATGGCGATGATGGGACCGGTGATTTCCTTCATACCGCGCAATGCGGCATCAATTGGCTTCAACCCCTCTTCAATGTGGCGATGGATATTCTCCAACACCACAATCGCATCATCCACCACAAGCCCGATCGCCAGAACCATCGCCAAAAGCGACAGCAAATTGATCGAATAGCCAAGCAGGAACAGGAAGAAGCACACACCGATAAGCGAGATCGGGATTGTTACTACCGGAATAATAACTGACCTGAATGAGCCAAGGAACAGCAAAATAACCGCAACAACGATCAATACCGCTTCAATGACAGTCTTCAACACTTCTTCAATGGACGAACTGATCTGCTCGGTCGCATCATAAAGCATGGTCATAGTCATGCCTTCAGGAAGCGATTCCTGAATAGACGGAAGCTCTTCACGAACAGCAGCTGTCATGTCAATCGGGTTAGCTGCCGGTGTCGGGAAAATGCCGAGAAACGTACCGCTCGAACCATTGAAGGTAACCACAGTGTCTTTGCTTACCGCACCAAGTTCGACACGAGCAACGTCACGCAAGCGGACGATATTATCGCCTTCGGATTTGATTGGCATAGCACCGAACGCTTCTGGCGTCTGCAATGTCGTCTTTAGCGTGATAGGCGAAGCAACGTAGAGATTTTTCACCTTGCCTGGAGCGGAAAGAAAGTTGGACTGATTGATCGCTGTCAGAATTTCCGTTGCGGTTGTACCGCGAGCAGCCAGCTTGATCGGGTCGATCCAGACACGCATCGAGAATACTTGTCCACCCAGAATCTGAGCGTCAGCAACACCTTGAATCGTCGACATGCGCGGTTGAATAACGCGCTCGAGATATTCGGTGATCTGCTCACTGGTCATATTGGGGTTCTGCACGGCGAGATACATCGTCGCGAAATCCTGACCCGTTCCCTTCGTAATGATGGGATCGTCGGACTCTTCAGGCAGATCACCACGAACCTGATTGACCTTGGAGATAACCTCGGTCAATGCGGCATCGGGATCGGCACCAAGCTTCATCTGTACAGTAACTTTACTGGACGATGGCGACGAGGAAGATGTCACATAATCGATGTTTTCAGTCGTCGTTACCGCTTTTGCGATAGGCGACGAAATGAAGCCCTGCATCAGATCCGCGCTTGCGCCGGCATAGGCTGTTGAAATGGTGATAACCGTTTCCTCGACCTTCGGATATTCGCGAACAGACAAGTTCACGAGGCCCTGAGCGCCAAGCAGAATGATCATCAAAGCTACAACCGTCGAGAGAACCGGACGGCGAATGAATATCTCGGAAAAATTCATTTCTTTGGCAGTCCTGCATCGGTTGTATTTGCGGGGTTAACGGAGTTGTCGATCTTGACAGCAGCGCCTGGACTCAGGCGATTTTGACCAGCAGTAACAACGATATCGCCCTTCTTCAGGCCCTTGGTGACTTCAACCAACAATCCGGAGCGACGGCCGGGCGTAACGAAGACTTGCGCTACTACGAGCTTTTCTTCTTTCTTTTCGCCGTCAGTCGGCTTTGCTGCATCTGCCGGTTGTGCGTCGTCAGGCTTTCCAGCATCTTCCGGTGCGGCACCTTCAGCTGGCTTCTTGTCTTCGGGAGCAGGCCGAACAACAAATACATAGTCGCCATACAAGCTGGAAACGAGCGCCGTCTGAGGCAAAGTCACAACATTCTCTTCCTTGGGAAGTGTCACGCGCACCTGCGCAAATTGACCGGGGCGAAGCTTACCTGAGGTGTTTTCAACTTTGGCGCGTACAGAAACGAGACGTGTCGAGGGATCAATCCGTGGCTCAATAGCCGTAATGACTCCATCGAAGCTCTCATCATTATCTGTCAGATTGAGCTTGATCGGCTGATCAATATTGATTGAATCAAGTGATTGCTCTGGCACTGTAAAATCAACGCGCATTGTATCGAGATCCTGCAACGAAACAACGACTGTGCCCGGCGACAGATACTGACCAAGTTCAATGCGCGGAATACCGACTGTACCCTTGAATGGTGCCTTAATAAGCTTTTGATCCAGAACAGCTTGCAGTTTGGCGATTTCAGCCTTTTTGGCTAAGGACGCCGACTGCGCCTCATCCACGCTGGAAACTGCACCAACACCACGTGTATTCAGCGTACGTGCGCGTTCCAGGGTTTGATCAGCCAGCACATCCTGTGCCTTTGCGGCAACAATATCTGCCTTTTCGATGGCATCGTCGAGCTGCAACAGCGGCGCGCCCTGTTCAATCATCTGATTGGCTTTGAAAGGAATGTCCTTAACAATTCCTGCAACCTCGACAGCAAGCTCGACACCCTGAATGGCATTGACCGTGCCGATTGCTTCAATGTTTGGCGTCCATACGCCAGGCTCAACCGTGTAAGTTGATACGGGAGCGGCTGGCTGCTGCATGGTAGCGAAGAAATCTTTGATGGCTTTCTCCCGGAACAGATTGAATCCTACCAATCCAACACCGAGCAATACGACCAGGATCAGAACGATCACGGGGACTATGTAACGCTTAATCATGGGGGAAATCGCTCCGGAACAAAACAATGGCCAGCAAAACTTCTGCCAGCCTGTCATATGAGAGTAACGCAATGTGGACTTGATTGCCACATGCAAAGTACTGTACCGTCTGGACGGTATTGTCAATATCCGTTGGCAAGTTGATTACAACGAAAGTTTTAGAATGAAAGCGGACACGCTCTCCACCAAGGATAAAATCCTGCAGGCAGCAGCCGAAATCACCATGGAAGTGGGGCCTGTCAATCTTTCGCTTGATGCGGTGGCGCGTAGAGCAGGTCTTTCAAAGGGCGGACTTCTTTATACTTTCCCGACCAAGGCAAAATTGCTGGAAGCGCTTGTAGAACATCACATGGCGGAGTTTGACGAATCACTGAAGAAGGAAGAGGCCGCCAGAAATCATAGCAAGAATAGCGTTATTCTCGCTTGTATCGCGGTGTTCAGGGCGGAGTTTCTCTGCAATGAGCCGGAACCTTCCGGCATACTCGCCGCCATCGCCAATGACCCTACATTTCTCGATCCGATCCGCCGCTATAACAAGCAGTTATTGCAGCGTATTCGCGAAAATTCCGAAGATCCGACTCTTGCATTGATGGCGTTTCTTACCATTGAGGGCATGCGCAGTTTGAAGCTGTTCGAGATGGAAGGTTTGAGCCGCGATGAACAGATTGCAACAATTGATCGTTTGAAATTATTGTTTGAATCGGCGGATTGATTACACAACTGGAATGTCGCCCGTTGCCCATGCGGTTTGTGTTTCACTCATAAAATCATCAAAGCGTGTCGCTTCGATTGCGCTTCGCACGCCCTGCATCAATTGCTGGTAATAGGCCAGATTGTTCCAAGTCAGCAACATTCCGCCAAGCGCCTCGCCTGATTTGACGAGATGATGAAGGTAGGCGCGGCTATAATCGCGTGCCGCCGGGCAAGTCGACTCTTCGTCAAGCGGACGGTGATCCTCCGCATGACGCGCATTGCGCAGATTGACCTTGCCTCGCCGGGTGAAAGCCAAGCCATGCCGCCCTGCCCGTGTTGGCATCACGCAATCGAACATGTCGATACCGCGTGCGACTGACTTCAGAATATCGTCAGGTGTACCAACACCCATCAGATAGCGGGGTTTTTCCGTTGGAAGTTCCGGACAAGTCACGTCAAGCATATCGAGCATGACTTCCTGTGGTTCGCCAACCGCAAGCCCACCTACCGCATAGCCCTTCAAATCCATGGCTTTGAGCGCTTGTGCCGAGCGGATACGCAAATCTGGAATATCCCCTCCCTGCACGATGCCAAACATTGCCTTGCCAGGTTGAGCGCCAAACGCAATTTTGCACCGCTCTGCCCAACGCAGCGAAAGCTCCATAGCGCGTTGAATGTCTTTCGGTGTGGATGGCAGCGCGACGCATTCATCCAACTGCATCTGGATATCGGAATCCAGCAACCCTTGAAGTTCGATTGAACGTTCAGGGGTCATTTCATAGGCGCGACCATCAATATGAGAGCGGAAGGTCACGCCCTTCTCGTCAAGCTTGCGCAATTGCGCCAGCGACATAACCTGAAAACCACCGGAGTCGGTCAGGATTGGTCCGGGCCATCGGGCAAAATCATGCAGACCACCCAATTTGCCCACGCGTTCCGCACCGGGCCGCAGCATCAAATGATACGTATTCCCAAGAATGATATCGGCCCCAAGATCGCGCACCTGATCCATATACATGGCTTTGACAGTGCCCGCCGTGCCAACCGGCATGAATGCTGGTGTGCGAACAGTGCCGCGTGGCATGGTAATTTTACCGCGCCGCGCCTTGCCGTCCGTTGCTATCAGTTTGAATTCAAAATTTTCGCTTGTCATGATGCGGATCGCCATAACAGGCTTGCGTCACCATAGGAATAGAAGCGATAGCGGTTTTTGATCGCATAGTCATAGGCGGCGTGCATGCGCTCAAAACCACTAAAAGCCGAAACGAGCATGAACAGGGTTGAGCGCGGCAAATGAAAATTGGTCATCAACATGTCCACAGCGCGAAACTGATAGCCGGGGGTAATGAATATGTCGGTCGGCCCGGACCAAGCCTTTATGGTTCCGTCAGCATCCGTCGCACTTTCAAGCAAGCGTAACGATGTTGTGCCGACAGATATAATGCGCCCGCCCCGCGCTCTTACGGCATTCAATGCCTGTGCGGTAGCCGCATCGACCGTGCCGATCTCCGCATGCATCTTATGATCAGCCGTGTCATCGGCTTTAACCGGCAGAAAGGTTCCAGCGCCGACATGCAGCGTGACGAAATGCTCTTCAATTCCGCGCTTTTTCAGATCGGCCAACAATTCCGGAGTAAAATGCAAGCCAGCGGTCGGGGCAGCAACGGCACCTTCTTCACGGGCATAGACGGTCTGATAATCCGACTGATCGCGTTCGTCTTCTGCTCGTTTGGAGGCGATATAGGGCGGCAATGGAATGTGGCCGACAGCTGCAATTGCTTGATCAAGATCGGGGCCACTAAAATCAAACACGAGCAATGCCTCGCCAGCATCACCCTTTTCGGCAACAGTCGCCTGCAATGAACCGAGCAGGCAGGCATTATTGCCATGCCCGAAATCGATACGCTCGCCCTGCTTGATCCGTTTTGCCGGGCGCAGAAAGGCTTTCCAGCGATCAGGCCCGGCTCGCATGTGCAGCGTTGCGCTTATTTGTGCTTTAACGCCTTCGCGCTCACGATACCCTTCAAGCTGCGCCGGTATCACCTTGGTATCATTGAATACTAGTGCATCACCCTTCCGAAGAAAATATCCGAGATTACGCACTGTACTGTCTTGAAAATCGGAACCATCATTCTTCACAAGCAAAAGCCGCGCTGAATCGCGCGGCTCTGCTGGTCTCAATGCAATGTTGTCTTCCGGCAGGTCGAAATCGAAAAGATCAACACGCATAATGGATAAACAATGCCTTATTCAGCGTCAGCTGCAACGCGCATGGAAACGATTGAATCAGGATCCTGCACCGGCTCGCCACGCTTAATTTTGTCAACATTGTCCATGCCTTCAATGACCTGACCCCAAACCGTATATTGACGATTGAGGAAACCCGAATCGTCGAAGCAGATGAAGAACTGGGAATTGGCAGAGTTCGGGTTTTGCGAACGGGCCATCGAGCAAGCACCCCGGCCATGATTGGCGTTGGAAAATTCAGCCTTCAGGTCTGGCTTGTCCGAACCGCCCATACCGGCGCGCGATGGATTGAACGAGCTGCCGCCCTGCTTGCCAAACTTGACGTCGCCGGTCTGCGCCATGAAGCCGTCGATGACGCGGTGGAATACCACGCCGTCATATGCGCCTTCGCGCGCCAATTCCTTGATGCGCTCGACATGGCCAGGTGCGAGGTCCGGATAAAGTTCTATAACAACATTACCCTTCGTTGTTTCGAGAAGGATTGTATTTTCTGGGTCTTTGTAAGCCATTTGAGGCAATCTCCTTGTTAGTAATTATTGGCCAACTGTGACCTTGAGCATCTTGTCGGGGTTTTCGACAGCACCATTATCCGCCTCAGAACCCTTCTTGATTTTGTCTACGGCATCCATGCCGCTCGTTACCTTGCCGACAACCGTGTACTGGCCATTCAACGAAGGATATTCGGTGAACATGATGAAAAACTGTGAGTTGGCCGAGTTCGGGTTCTGCGAACGGGCCATACCGACCACGCCGCGAACAAACGGCTCCTTGGAAAATTCGGCGGGAATATCGGGACGAGTTGAACCGCCAGTACCTGCCGCGCTTTGATTATAGCCCTTTTCCGTGTTGCCGTATTGGACATCGCCGGTTTGAGCCATGAAACCGGGAATCACACGGTGAAACACGACATTATTATAAGCACCTTCCTTGGCGAGCGCCTTGATCTGTTCAACATGCTTCGGCGCAAGGTCTGGAAGCAACTCGACCTTGACGTCACCATCCTTGAGTTTGATCGTCATTGTGTTGGCATCGTCAGCCCAGCTCGAGCTTAGCGTAACAAAGGACAGAGACGAAACGGCAGCAACAAGCAATGCTGTGCGGAATACGGACATGAAAGTCTCCAGATCAGGATTTGAATTTAGTCTTGAGCGCATCAGCGACAAGCGCGGGAACAAAGTGCCGGACGTCACCGCCCATAGCTGCAATCTGGCGAACTAATGTGGCAGTAATTGTGCGCACGGATGGATCGGCAGGCAGAAACACTGTTTGCAGTTCAGGTGCCATTTTGCCGTTCATTCCAGCCATCTGCATTTCGTAATCGAGATCGGTACCGTCACGCAACCCGCGTACCATGAGAGAGGCTTGGTGTTTACGGGCAGCATCAATGAGCAATCCATCAAATGCGACAACTTTGATCCTGGCACCATCCTTGCCAAATACATCCAGAGCAACCCGCTTAATAAGGTCCACGCGCTCTTCAAATGTGAACAAAGGAGCTTTGCCCGGATGGATTCCGATGGCGACGAACACTTCGTCAGCAAGTCTCAGCGATCCTTGCAAGACATCCATATGGCCATTGGTGATCGGATCGAATGATCCGGCATAGATTGCTATCGTCATGAGCGCTTACTACCGGTTTTACCGAAGGGTTTCAATGGCCCGTACCCATTACCGTGAATGGTAGATGAACAGGCAGATCAGTAAGTATTCATCCGCTCTCAACTATGTGTGAACCTCGATGGTGAAACCATTTCATAGTTACCGCGTTATTAACTATGAAATGAATAGCAATGATCCTGAAGGGAACGACCAATGTTTATTCTTCTGAGTATTGCCATGATGATTGCAATGATCGTGTCCGCTATCATTATGATTGTGGAAGAAAACAAGAAACGGGAAGCCCCTTTAAGAACTTCCCGATTTGGTGTTTATCATACGCGCGACAACTAAGACTGTCGCGTGCTATTCTTCGCCAGCACCATCATCTGAAGCTGGTGTGACCACTTCTTCAGACGTTGCATCATCCTCAATGTCTTCGGACTCGGTTTCAGAAATCCGCTCCACCGAAACAACCTTTTCGCCATCAGCAGTATTGAAGATGGTTACGCCCTTCGTAGACCGCCCAGCAATGCGAATTCCGTTTACCGGAACGCGAATAAGTTGCCCCCTATCAGAAACCAGCAGAATTTGATCTGCTGCAGCGATCGGGAATAGCGCAACCAGCTTGCCAATCTCATCAGTCTTCGATGTATCGGTCGCGCGGATACCCTTGCCCCCACGGCCCGACACGCGGAACTCGTAAGATGACGAGCGCTTGCCATATCCGAACTCGCTGACCGTCAGGACGGTCTGTTCCCGATCCCGGAGCTCTGCATAACGTTCAGCTGAAAGGCTCGTCAATTCAGCCGCCTCCTCGCCAACGAGCGCAATTTCCTCAACATCATCAGCGCCCTGCGCCCTGCGCTCTGCCGCCGCCTGTTTCAGATAAGCTGAACGCTCTGCCGGACTTGCGTCAACATGGCCAAGGATTGCCATTGAAATGATCTTGTCGCCAGGGGCAAGGCTGATGCCGCGAACGCCGATGGAATTACGCCCGACAAACACGCGCACATCCGTTACGGGGAAGCGTATGCACTGACCGCCTGCTGCGGTTAGCAGCACATCGTCAAATTCATTACATGTATCAACGCTGAGAATTTCGTCACCGTCTTCCTCAAGCTTCATCGCAATTTTACCGTTGCGATTAACCTGCACGAAGTCCGACAACTTGTTGCGACGGACTGTACCGCGTGTTGTCGCAAACATGACGTCGAGATTTGCCCAGCTGGCCTCATCCTCAGGCAGTGGCATGATCGTGGTAATGCGTTCGCCCTGTTCGAGCGGCAGCATGTTGATCAAAGCCTTGCCGCGTGACTGCGGCGTCCCAATCGGCAAGCGCCAGACTTTTTCCTTATAGACAATACCGCGTGACGAGAAGAACAGCATTGGCGTATGCGTATTGGCAACGAACAGCCGTGTTACAAAATCCTCGTCCTTCATCGACACACCAGAGCGGCCTTTGCCGCCACGGCGCTGCGCACGATAGGTCGCAAGCGGTACACGCTTGATGTAACCGGCATGGCTAACCGTAACCACCATGTCTTCGCGGGCAATGAGATCCTCATCGTCCATATCGGCTCCGCCTTCCGTCAGGACAGAGCGACGCGGCGTACCAAACTCATCGCGAATTGCAATCAACTCATCCTTGACGATTCCCATAATGCGGGTACGCGAGGCGAGAATTTCAAGATAATCGGCGATTTCAACGCCGATCTTGTTCAATTCATCAGCGATTTCATCGCGTCCGAGAGCAGTCAGTCTCTGCAAACGCAGATCAAGAATGGCGCGGGCCTGCTCTTCGGACAAATTGTAGGTATTATCGTCGTTAAGCGTGTGACGCGGATCAGCGATCAATGTGATCAACGGCGCAACATCATTGGCGGGCCAGCGGCGTTCCATCAACTGGTCACGAGCTGTTGCCGGATCTGGAGCCTTTCGGATCAGGGCGATAATTTCGTCGATGTTCGCTACAGCAATAGCAAGACCAACCAAGACGTGCGCGCGATCGCGAGCCTTGCGAAGCAGGAACTTGGTACGACGGCTGACTACTTCTTCACGGAAACTGACGAAAGCCCGCAGAATATCAAGCAGATTCAACAGACCCGGCTTGCCACCATTCAATGCCACCATATTGGCGCCAAATGATGATTGCAGCGGGGTAAAGCGGTAAAGCTGGTTCACGATTACATCAGCAACCGCGTCACGCTTCAATTCGACCACAACACGATAACCGTCGCGGTCAGACTCATCGCGAATGTCCGAGATGCCTTCGATCCGCTTTTCGCGAACCAGATCGGCCATCTTCTCGATCATCGTCGCCTTGTTTACCTGATAAGGCACTTCAGTAATGATGATGGCTTCACGGTCGCCGCGCATGCTTTCGATAGCAACCTTGCCGCGCATCAAAATAGAGCCGCGACCGGTACTGTAAGCCGACATGATGCCAGAGCGACCAAGGATCAAACCGCCAGTCGGGAAATCCGGACCCGGAATATATTCCATCATTTCCGGCAATTCGATTGCCGGATTGTCGATCAGGGCAACACAACCATTGATAACTTCAGCCAGATTGTGCGGCGGCACATTGGTCGCCATACCAACGGCAATACCGCCGGAACCATTGACAAGAAGATTTGGGAATCGCGCTGGCAGGACCGTCGGCTCCTGCTCACGACCGTCATAATTATCTTGGAAATCAACGGTTTCTTTGTCGATATCGGCAAGCAGCGATTCGGTGACTTTTTCCAGACGGCATTCCGTATATCGCATGGCGGCAGGACTATCACCGTCAATGGAACCGAAATTTCCCTGCCCATCAACGAGCGGGTCGCGCAACGACCAATCCTGCGCCATACGTACGAGCGCATCATAGATCGAAGCATCACCATGGGGATGGTATTTACCCATAACCTCACCGACGACACCGGCAGACTTCCGATATGATCGGTTCCAGGAAAGGCCCATTTCATTCATCGCATGAAGGATACGGCGATGGACCGGCTTCAAGCCATCGCGCACATCGGGCAGCGCACGGCTGACAATCACGCTCATCGCATAATCGAGATAGGAACGCTGCATCTCCTCGATGATGGAAATGGCTTCAATACCGGAACCAGGTCCGGTCTTGTCGTCTTCTGGGCCAGGAGGTGGAGTTAAGTCAGACACGAGGCACTCATCTTTCGAATAGAATCAATCTTTGATCTTATAGCGGCTTTCCAAACCAAATGCCAATTATCGCGCCGGTAATGCACAGATGAAAACCTTTTAATATCAATGACATAAAATGGAGTTTCTCATGCGGTGAAAAACTTGCCTAATAAATCTCATCATTATCGACGCTGGATGGCAAATCCGGTAAGTTAAGGTGGGGCAGCCATGGGCTTGCGTGACATAAATCAGAAAAGAAAAGCAAAATCGTGGCGTTATATGACACAATTCTGAATGCGCTCGTGACTCTGATGGTCACGATTGATCCACCGGGGCTCGCGCCGCTTTTCCTGGCCCTTACGCAAGGTATGAACCGCAAGGAACGTGGCCAGGTTGCGCTGCGCGCCAGCATCACTGCATTCGTCGTGCTTACTGTCTTTGCAATTGCGGGCGCTCAAATATTGGCACTGTTCGGCATAACGCTTGGGGCATTCCGCATTGCCGGTGGCCTGCTTCTTTTCTGGATCGCCTTCGAGATGATTTTCGAAAAACGTCAGGATCGAAAGGAAAAGAGCGCCGCGGTGGCGATCACCAAGGATCACATCCGCAATATTGCTGCTTTCCCCTTGGCAATTCCGCTCATCGCCGGCCCCGGAGCCATATCGGCGACGATCCTTCTGGCAGGCACAATGTCAACGCCAGCTTCACGCCTTGCTTTGATTGGCGTTATACTCGTGTGCATACTCGCGGCCTATCTGGTGTTTTTCGTTGCAGAGCGCGTTGACCGCTTTCTGGGTGAAACAGGCCGCTCGATCCTGACACGTCTGCTGGGTGTCATTCTTGCCGCGCTGGCGGTGCAATTCGTTGCGGATGGCATCAAGACGTTCATAACGGTTTGATGATTTGAGGCGCTTACTTGCTATAGTGGCCTGTCTTCTTCTGCCGCCTCCCGCTGAGTAATCAAGCGCGCGCTACGTGCGCCTGTCACCGATATCCACAGCCAGCTTAGAGCAACCGCAAGTCGATTACGCACACCGATCAAGAAGTAGATATGTGCCAATCCCCATAACCACCAGGCGGTGTAGCCTTTAAACTTGATGAATCCGAAATCCGTAACGGCGGCTCGCTTGCCTATCGTCGCCAGATCGCCTGAATGTCGATATCGGAATGGTTTTGATGTAGTATCACCAGCGAGACGCGCCTTAATGATTTTCGCAACATGCGCGCCTTGTTGCTTGGCGGCAGGTGCTATGCCCGGAACGGTCCCTTTGTCGCCGTTTGCGACCGTTGCGGTATCGCCAATGACAAAAATTTCAGGATGGTCTGGAACTGTAAGATCAGCATTAACAACCAGACGTCCTGCCCTGTCAGCCGGTGCGTTCAACCATTTTGCTGCCGGGGAAGCTTGTACACCCGCTGCCCAGATGATTGTTTTCGCCCGTAAGGAATGGCCTGCAAATTCCACGCCATCTGCGTGGCATTCGGTCACCGGATTACCGACATGCACAGTAACGCCAAGCTTCTCAAGCGCCCGCTTGGCATAGGCAGAAAGATCCTCGTTGAATGCGCCCAGAACACGCGGACCGCCTTCAATCAGCACGACACGGGCCGCAGCCGGATCAATCACCCGGAAATCACCCTTCAATGTGTCGCGTGACAAGTCAGCCAGAGTTCCGGCGATTTCCACGCCGGTTGGTCCGCCACCAATAATCACAAATGTCAGCAGTTCTGCGCGCTTTGCCGGATCAGGCTCGCGTTCAGCTTTTTCGAATGCCGTAAGAATGCGCCGACGGATCATCGTGGCATCCTCGAGCGTCTTCAAGCCAGGCGCATAAGATTCCCAATCATCATGACCGAAATATGCGTGTCGCGCACCGGTTGCCAGAACGAGGGTGTCATAGGAAATTACCTCGCCATCGAGCGTGGAAACCGTCCTTGCGACAGCATCAACCCCGTCAACTGTGCCCAGCAACGTCTTCACATTCTTGAATTTGCGCAAAAGATGCCGGATTGGCCAAGCGATTTCGGACGTGGCCAGTGTCGATGTAGCAACTTGATAAAGCAGCGGCTGAAATAGATGGTGATTGCGTTGATCGATCAGCGTTATATCAATATCGACATCACGCAGATTTTGAACTGTGACCAGACCGCCAAAGCCTGCGCCGACGATAACAAGACGATGGCGGGGTGCAACTGGTGTTTCGACTTGCGTCATAATCGGTCTCCGATGCACTTGCCCAACTGGTCTAACAGACCAGTTGTCCTGCGACAATTGCATCGGATGCCGAACAGCAATGCGTTATTGATGGAGCCATTGGCGGTTCAGGCAGCCACTGTTGATCGGATCTGCATATGCTTATCGAAGAGGGCCGCACCAATATTCCGCGCAGCATCAAACTGTTGGCGCGGATCTAGCGAGTCTGAATCCAACAAACGTGTCGATGACATCACAGGAGCGCCACAATAATCAAAGATTCCGTGATCAATTTGTGTCTTCATGGCGATATCGTATCCATGCTTTTCATACGTGTTCGCATCTGCACCTCCGATGCCGACGAGGTGGATTTGAAGATGGCCAAGCTTCTTGCGTAACTTCCCATCAAAATTGTCGTCATATGCCCAACCATTCGAAAAAACACGATCGATCCAACCCTTGAGCAGGCCAGGCATTGACCACCAGTAGACTGGAAATACGAGTACCAAACTGTCTGCCCGGTCTATTCGCGCTTGTTCAGCTGCTATATCGGATGGTGTAGTGACCCGCAAGCGATGGGTCGCAAGATCAGCTTCGGTGAATCGCGGATCAAAACCTTCTGCGGCAAGGTCAGCGATTTCGAATGAATGGTCCGAACTGGATTGCACCAGCCCCTCACCGATCTTTAGAGCAACGCTATTGGTCAGCGATTTGGGTTCGGGGTGCGAGGTGACAATGAGTGCGTGCATTTGATGACTCCATGATTAGAGATTGTGCAACTGCGTAAAACCTTATATACTTTTAGTAAGTTACTTTTGGTATATAGCGATGTCAAGCACAAAACCTTCAAACTCCTCATCCCCAGCAGTCCCGCGCCAGCGTCTTTCACGGGAAGCACGCCAGCGACAATTATTGGATGTTTCATGGAAATTAATTCACGACGAAGGCACAGAAGCGTTGACGCTCGGGAGACTGGCCGAGTTGTCGGGTGTAACAAAACCCGTCGTCTATGATCATTTTGGCACGCGGCCGGGACTACTCGCAGCCCTTTTTAAGGAGTTCGACGCGCGTCAGACTGCAATAATGGATGCGGCGCTTGAGCGTGCCGCCGCTAATCTTATCGACGTCGCCAAGATGATCGCCTCATCCTATGTTGATTGTGTTCTCACACAGGGGCGCGAAATTCCCGGAATCACTGCTGCACTGAAGGGGTCACCGGAACTTGATAAGATAAAGCACGACTTTGAGACAGTCTTTATAGAAAAGTGCAGACACCTTTTAAATGCGTTCTCCGGCGCACAGGGCGTTTCTTCGGCCGGGTTGTGGGGGATGCTTGGTGCTGCTGAAGGCTTATCGAATGCCGCAGTCAATGACGATATCTCTCCTGCACAGGCAAAAGAGGAACTCTACGAGATCATCATTTCACTGGTCGAAAGAGCCGGAAAACTAGCTTGATTGTCTAGCTTTCCAAAACAAACATCGGGCAGTCCTTGAACCACCCGATGCCTGAATTGACTGAGATTTGACACCAGCGTTCTATTTTGATCAGAACGGAATTTCATCATCGAGATCGCGTGAGAAATTACCGCCGCTCGAGCTGGAAGAACTCCCCGCACTGGACCGACCGAAGTCGGAACCACCACGATCGTCATTTACCTGACCGCGCCCTGAATTCCCCTCGAAAGAGCGTCCCCCGCCAGATCCGGCACCTTCACCGCGGGAGTCAAGCATCTGTAACTCACCACGGAATTTTTGCAGCACAACTTCCGTTGAATAGCGATCATTGCCCGTCTGGTCCTGCCATTTACGGGTCTGAAGCGCGCCCTCCAGATAAACTTTCATAC
This sequence comes from Phyllobacterium sp. K27, assembly GCF_054796155.1. Taxonomy (NCBI): domain Bacteria; kingdom Pseudomonadati; phylum Pseudomonadota; class Alphaproteobacteria; order Hyphomicrobiales; family Phyllobacteriaceae; genus Phyllobacterium; species Phyllobacterium sp. K27. The sequence goes on from NZ_CM139240.1 coordinate 2,354,715, forward strand.
CCTTTTTCAAGTACTGCTCGGCAACTTTTGCAAGATTGTCATTGAAAATGACAACGCTGTGCCATTCGGTCTTTTCTTTGCGTTCGCCGCTATTCTTGTCGCGCCAGCTTTCCGAAGTCGCGATACGCAGATTCACAACGGGATCACCCGATCCCAGCCGCCGGACTTCGGGGTCAGCGCCAAGATTTCCGACCAAAATGACCTTGTTGACACTGCCTGCCATGTTCAAAACTCCACAAATTCCAATTTTAAATTTTGCCTATCATACAGAAGCCATGGGCGTGGCGGGCAATTGATTGCCACTATCCACAATATACACCTCCTGCCAACATCGCCTATCACTTGCTGCAATCACGCTCCTGCCAGATTTGTCAGGAGACATTTTTCGTTTGTACAACCGACTACACCAGCTGAAAGTGCTCATTTACGATCAATTCGTGGCCGGATACATCCCAATGCAACGAGAGCTGGTATCAATAATATTTGTTCTTTCTTTGTTCTAACACTTGCTCTAATAATGTCAACATGGCTATGGTGATTCAGGATGCTGGGCAAAGTCCGGCCTCGCAAATTATCCATAATGCACTAGATAAAGGGAACCCTTCTCTCCGAGAACAATTCCCCACAACAGCATGCCCTCTCAAAGGCGAACCAACATGAGCGATCAGAAGTACATTTCCATTCGCGGCGCGCGCGAACATAATTTGAAGAACATTGATCTCGACCTGCCGCGCGACAAGTTGATTGTCATGACCGGCCTGTCTGGTTCGGGCAAGTCCTCGCTCGCCTTTGATACGATCTATGCGGAAGGCCAGAGGCGCTATGTCGAAAGCCTGTCGGCCTATGCACGGCAGTTTCTGGAAATGATGCAGAAGCCGGATGTCGATCAGATTGATGGCTTGTCTCCGGCAATCTCGATCGAACAAAAGACAACCAGCCGCAATCCGCGCTCCACGGTTGGCACCGTCACCGAGATTTATGACTATTTGCGCCTGCTTTATGCGCGTGTCGGCGTGCCTTATTCACCCGCAACAGGTTTGCCTATTGAAAGCCAGACTGTCAGCCAGATGGTGGATCGCGTCATGGCGCTTGAGGAAGGCGCCCGTCTGTTCATTCTCGCACCCATAGTGCGCGGGCGTAAGGGCGAATATCGCAAAGAGCTTGCCGATTTGCAGAAACGCGGTTTTCAGCGTGTGAAGGTCGACGGCATATTTTATGAGATTGCTGATGTTCCAGCGCTGGATAAGAAATACAAACACGATATTGACGTTGTGGTTGACCGCATTGTGGTCCGTCCGGATATTTCTGCGCGTCTGGCGGACAGTCTGGAAACTTGCCTGAAGCTCGCAGACGGCATTGCTGTGGCAGAATTTGCCGATAAGCCTCTGCCTGCCGACGAGACATCCAGTGAATCTGCCAATAAATCCAAAAACGAAACACATGAACGCATCATGTTTTCGGAAAAATTCGCCTGCCCTGTCTCGGGTTTCACGATTTCAGAGATTGAACCGCGCCTGTTCTCGTTCAACAATCCTTTTGGTGCCTGCCCGACCTGCGATGGTCTCGGCACTCAAAAGGCCATTGATCCGACAATGATCATTCCGGATGAGTCCCTGACATTGAAGAATGGTGCAATTGCACCCTGGGCGAAATCGAGTTCTCCTTATTATAGCCAGACATTGCAGGCATTGGGCGAAGCCTATGGTTTCAAGCTTGGCGAGCGTTGGCGCGACCTGAATGATAATGCGCGCGAAGCCATACTTTATGGTACCGGCAGCCGCGAAATCGCATTCTCCTACGATGATGGTTTGCGTTCCTACCGTACGACCAAATCATTTGAAGGCGTTATTCCTAATCTGGAGCGCCGGTGGAAAGAGACGGACTCCGCATGGTCGCGCGAGGAGATCGAACGTTTCATGTCCGGCACACCCTGCCCGGCCTGCAAGGGTTATCGTTTGAAGCCCGAAGCTCTTGCCGTTAAAATCGGTGGCCTGCATATTGGTCAGATCACTGAAAAATCCATTCGTCATGCGGATGCCTGGTTCAGTGACATCGATAAGAGCTTCAACGAGAAGCAGACGGAAATTGCTGCGCGCATTCTTAAAGAAATCCGCGAGCGCCTGCGCTTCCTGAATGATGTTGGCCTCGACTATCTGGCGCTTTCACGCAATTCAGGCACCCTCTCCGGCGGTGAAAGTCAGCGTATCCGGCTCGCATCGCAGATTGGCTCTGGTCTTACGGGCGTTCTTTATGTTCTGGACGAGCCATCCATTGGCCTGCATCAGCGGGATAACGAGCAATTGCTAAAGACCTTGCGCCACCTGCGGGATCTCGGAAATACAGTTATTGTGGTCGAGCACGACGAGGATGCGATTTTAACCGCTGACTATGTGGTCGATATCGGGCCTGCCGCCGGTATTCATGGCGGTCAGATTATTGCGAAAGGCAGTCCAGCGGATATTATGGCCAGCCCGAAATCTTTGACAGGCAAGTATTTGTCGGGCGAAGTCGAAGTGGCTGTTCCAGCGGAACGTCGGAAGGTCGACAAGAAGCGTATCAAAGTTGTCGGTGCGCGTGGCAACAACCTGAAAAATGTCTCGGCGGAAATCCCGCTCGGCACTTTCACGGCTGTAACGGGCGTATCGGGTGGCGGAAAATCCACATTCCTTATCGAGACATTGTTCAAAGCCGCATCGCGGCGGATCATGGGCTCGCGGGAACATCCCGCAGAGCACGACCATATTGAGGGTTTGGAGTTCCTGGATAAGGTCATCGATATCGACCAGTCACCCATCGGACGCACCCCGCGATCCAATCCCGCCACCTATACGGGGGCGTTTACACCCATCCGAGACTGGTTTGCCGGTTTACCGGAAGCCAAGGCGCGCGGCTATCAGCCGGGCCGTTTTTCGTTCAATGTCAAAGGCGGGCGCTGTGAAGCCTGTCAGGGTGATGGTGTTATCAAGATTGAAATGCACTTCCTGCCCGATGTCTATGTCACCTGTGACGTATGCCATGGCAAGCGCTATAATCGTGAAACGCTGGAAGTCCTGTTCAAGGGCAAGTCGATTGCCGACGTCCTTGATATGACTGTTGAAGAAGGTGCAGAATTCTTCGCTGCGGTTCCGGCTGTTCGTGACAAGTTGCAGACCCTGGCGAAGGTTGGTCTCGGCTATATCCATGTCGGCCAACAGGCAAATACACTTTCCGGCGGTGAGGCGCAGCGCATCAAGCTTGCGAAGGAACTGTCCCGCAAGGCTACAGGTCGTACCCTTTATATTCTTGATGAGCCAACAACAGGCTTACATTTCCATGACGTAGCAAAGCTTCTTGAAGTTTTGCATGAGCTAGTGGATCAAGGCAATACTGTGGTCGTGATCGAGCACAATCTGGAAGTCATCAAGACTGCCGATTGGGTGATCGACCTGGGGCCGGAAGGTGGCGACGGAGGCGGTGAGATTGTGGCGGTTGGCCGCCCTGAGGATATTGTCGATGCCGAACGATCTTATACAGGCCAGTTTCTGAAGGAGCTTTTGCGCCGTCGTCCAGGACATAGGGTGCAAGCAGCGGCCGAATAGTCGAGCACTTCTTTTCAGGATGCCATTGCGTTAGTTTGGATATGGTCAGGGAGGAAACTATGACTGCAGGAACCATTCGGGCGGGCATTGGCGGCTGGATTTTCGAACCATGGCGCGGGACGTTCTATCCGGAAGGTCTGTCAAAGGCCAAAGAGCTCAACTATGCGGGGCAGCATCTCCAGACAATAGAAATCAACAGCACCTATTATGGGACACAAAAGCCCGAAACCTTTGCCAAATGGGCTGGCCAGGTGCCAGATGGTTTCATTTTCTCCGTCAAGGGCAATCGTTTTGTCACCAATCGCAAGGTGTTGGCGGATGCGGGCGAGTCCATGGAACGGTTCATCAAATCAGGATTGGCGGAGCTTGGAGACCGTTTAGGACCCCTCATTTGGCAGTTTGCGCCGACAAAGAAGTTCGACTCCGACGATTTCGGCGCTTTTCTGGATCTCCTTCCCCGAAAAGAAGCGGGCTTGCCGCTGCGTCACGCTATCGAAGTCCGTAATCCATCTTTTATCGATCCTGAATTTATTGCCTTGGCGCGCAAGAAAGACGTGGCCGTCGTCTATGCGGAGCATTTTGAGTATCCAGAAATTGCTGATGTGACATCGGATTTTATCTATGCACGCCTTCAAAAGGGTGATGACACTATTGAAACGGCTTATACAGCCGAGGCCCTGGATAAATGGGCAGACCGGGCAAAGCTCTGGGCAGAAGGCAACGTCCCAGACGATCTTCCCTTGGCTGCTCCGGATGACAAAGCGGCAGTGCTTGCGCGGGACGTATTCATTTATTTCATTCATGAAGGCAAAATGCGCGCTCCGCAGGCAGCACAAGCACTTGCAAAACGAATTAAGTAAGCCGCAGCACCTGCATCGCCTAATAAAATTGCAACATGCCTAATTTTTAGCCCGAACATTCCTTTCATTTGTGCACCACTGATTGAATTCGACCGATGAGAATAAGAAACCGTCTGTCAAAGCGGCTTTAAATAGCTGTTTCAAGATTATTCTTCAAAAGCCATGGAATTGGCACGCTTCATGCTTTTATGATGGGCAAGCGGGCATAGGCCCGCCGGTTATATAGGGAGATCGATCTCTGATGAAGAAAATCGAAGCCATCATCAAACCGTTCAAGCTGGACGAGGTGAAAGAAGCACTGCAGGAAGTGGGGCTTCAAGGCATCACGGTCACTGAAGCCAAGGGCTTTGGCCGTCAAAAAGGTCATACGGAATTATATCGTGGCGCAGAATATGTCGTCGACTTTTTGCCGAAGGTAAAAGTGGAAATTGTCCTTGGTGATGAGTCCGTCGAAGCTGCAATAGAGGCAATTCGCAAGGCTGCTCAGACTGGACGTATCGGCGACGGGAAAATCTTCGTCTCCAATATCGAGGAAGTCGTTCGCATTCGAACCGGTGAATCCGGTATCGACGCCATCTGATCCAACTGTTGCCGGGCGATGAATCCGGCACCCAATCATCGCGCTTAATAAGGAAAATTGGTATGACGACTGCAAATGATATTCTCAAGCAGATCAAAGACAATGACGTAAAGTTCCTTGACCTTCGCTTCACTGATCCCAAGGGCAAACTGCAGCACGTGACGATGGATGTTGCTGAGGTCGACGAGGATATGTTCGCCGATGGCGTTATGTTCGACGGCTCGTCCATCGCTGGCTGGAAAGCCATTAATGAATCGGACATGGTGTTGATGCCTGACACTGAGACGGTCCACATGGACCCGTTCTTTGCACAGTCCACCATGGTTATTCTTTGTGATATCCTTGATCCGGTTTCAGGCGAATCCTACAATCGTGATCCGCGCGGCACGGCCAAGAAGGCTGAGGCCTACATGAAGGCCGAGGGCGTTGGCGACACAATTTTCGTTGGTCCAGAAGCCGAATTCTTTGTCTTCGACGATGTGAAATACAAAGCCGATCCGTACAACACAGGCTTCAAGCTGGATTCAACTGAACTACCCTCCAATGATGACACGGATTATGAGACCGGCAATCTTGGTCACCGTCCTCGCGTCAAGGGTGGTTATTTTCCGGTTCCCCCGATTGACAGCGCGCAGGACATGCGCTCGGAAATGCTGACAGTCTTGACGGAAATGGGCGTGCGCGTTGAAAAGCACCACCATGAAGTCGCGGCTGCCCAGCACGAGCTTGGTATCAAGTTCGATCATTTGACACGTAATGCCGATAAGATGCTCATCTACAAATATGTCGTGCATCAGGTTGCCAATGCCTATGGCAAGACTGCAACCTTCATGCCAAAGCCGGTGTTTGGCGATAATGGCTCGGGCATGCACGTCCACATGTCGATCTGGAAAGATGGCAAGCCGACATTTGCGGGCAATGAATATGCGGGTCTGTCGGAAAACTGCCTGTTCTTCATTGGTGGTATCATCAAGCACGCCAAGGCAATCAATGCCTTCACAAATCCGTCGACCAACTCTTACAAGCGCCTGGTGCCAGGTTATGAAGCTCCGGTTCTCTTGGCATACTCGGCACGCAACCGTTCGGCATCCTGCCGTATTCCGTTTGGCTCCTCGCCGAAGTCAAAGCGCGTTGAAATCCGCTTCCCTGATCCAACAGCAAATCCATATCTCGGCTTTGCTGCCATGCTGATGGCTGGTCTTGATGGTATCAAGAACAAGATCCATCCTGGCCAACCAATGGACAAGGATCTCTATGATCTTCCTGCAAAGGAACTTAAAAAGATTCCGACTGTCTGCGGTTCGCTGCGTGAAGCCCTCCAGAGCCTCGATAAGGATCGTGCTTTCCTCAAGGCAGGCGGCGTGTTCGATGATGATCAGATCGACTCGTTCATTGAATTGAAGATGGCTGAAGTGATGCGTTATGAGATGACCCCGCATCCGGTCGAATATGACATGTACTATTCGGTATAATCCGAGCCTCAGAAATGCGAAAACCCCGGCTTGGCCGGGGTTTTCTGCTTTAAAGCCCAGGGAAAATCGAACCAGTATTCTATACCGAAACCGCTTGCAATATTTTCACAGCGGCCTGCATTTCGCGCTCGCGGATATCCCGGCGGGCAGCGGCTTCTGCGTCTTCGCCCCATTGCTCGGCCGTCCAGTCTTCTTCCAGATGAGCGAGTTTCCATGCCTCATCGCCGGAGATTTCACCTTTGGCAACAGCCAACGCCAAAATGGCCGAACCTGTCAGAGTTGTGATGGTGTGGAGCGCCGCAATCGCAAATGGATCGGTGAAAGCGCCAAGGTGAACGCCAAATGCACCAAGCGCTTCGCGAGGTTGCTCGACATGCATCACGCCTTCCGCAAGCACAAAGCGCGCATTCAGGCTCATGGCCGCCCAATCGATGATCGGGTCCCAAGAGTCCGTCTGACGTTGCACCAAACGTTCCGGGGAACCAGCGCGATAGCAAAGCATATCTGACGATGCAAAGCGTAGAACGTCTTCCAACACTGCTTGTGGATCATTGATGATCCCATCAATCGCGGTGTTGGCGAGACGCGTTGTGGGCATCCGCGCCGGATCAATTTCCTTTTCCTGCGCTGTAAACTCATCAGCAATGAGCTGTGCCGCGGCACGCGTCGGCAGTAGCAGATTTTGCCGCGCGGGCGTCTTTACTGCGCGCCCATCCAGTTCCACTGCAAACTTTCCATCCCGCTCGGCAATGGCGGCCTCTTTGTAGAATCGCTTCGGCAGAGGCAGTTTTGACGTTATCTGCGCACGGCGAACAGGATCAGGATCGGAAAGCTCCTGTTTCGTGTCCATGCTGAAAAGTTCATCACGCATTGGTAAAGTCCGTTTCTACAGCCAGCAGGTCGCCCCCGCTCTCAGTTGTCTTCATCTGCATCGTTTTCATCCAGACCCAAAAGGTTCCATGTCTGCACCATATGGGGCGGCAGTGGAGCGGTTACATCAATGATGCCGCCGGATGGGTTTGGTATGCGAATGCGTCTTGCATGGAGGTGCAGGCGGTTCTGGATGCCGCCCGGAAACGACCAATTGGTATCGGCTTCGAAGTACTTTGGATCACCGATGATCGGACAGCCAATATGGGCCGCATGAACGCGAAGCTGATGCGTGCGCCCTGTATAAGGTTCCATTTCAAGCCAGGTCAGCACCTGCCCTGCGGATTCAATAACCCTGTAATAGGATATTGCATGATCCGAATCCGGTTCACCATGGGGCACAACGCGCATGCGGTCGCCATCTTCGGTTGCTTCCTTGGCAAGCCAGGTGGCGATTTTGTCTTCGCGCTTGCGTGGGATACCCTTGACCAGCGCCCAATAGGTTTTCTTTGTTTCTCGTTCACGGAATGCGGCAGTCAATGCCTGTGCGGCGCCGCGTGTCCGGGCAACGACCAGCACGCCGGAGGTATCGCGATCCAGCCGGTGCACCAGCCGGGGTTTTTCACCCCTTTTGTTGCGCCATGCTTCCAGCATATCATCGACGTGACGATTGACACCCGAGCCACCCTGAACGGCCAATCCCGCTGGTTTGTTGAAAACATAAACCTTCGGATCTTCATAAAGCAGCATCTGCTTGAGAACATCGCCATCATCGCGGCCTCGTATGCTTTTGCCGGTTAGATGGCCTTCAGCTTTCGAATCAACGGGCAAAGGCGGAATGCGCACTGTTTGCCCGGCCTGAAGGCGCGTGTCGGATTTCGCGCGCGAGCCATCAATACGGATCTGACCGGAACGCAGCAACTTCTGCAAATGCCCGAAGCCCAGCCCCGGATAATGTACTTTGAACCAACGGTCGAGACGCATCTCCGCCTCACCCGTATCAACTGTTTTTTGTTCTACCGCTGCCATCAGCTCAAGCCTTTTAATCTCAGACCTTCAAATTCGGCGTGTCTTCAAGCGTATAAACGCGGAAAATCGCATCGAATGATTATTTATAAGGAATAAAGGTCTTGTCGGCAGCGCTTAGCACTATGCGACCGTTCTTGCGAGCCATAATCCTAAAAACACGGCGCTAATACTCAATATGACACTCGCCAGCACGTAAAATGCAGCATTCACAGTCTCGCCGCGCTGCCAAAGCATCACCACGTCGAGTGAAAACGATGAAAAGGTTGTGAAGCCGCCCAGAATTCCGATTGCGACGAATAAACGAAGCTCAGTCGATCCCTCAAAACGCCGTGCCAGCACCTCTATGAAGACACCCATCAGCAACCCGCCGATCACATTCACCGCCAATGTGCCATAAGGAAACGCTGCACCGAGCAGACGCGTCATCGCAAGGCCGGTGAGATACCTTAGAACCGAGCCAATGGCTCCTCCGGCTGCGACCAGTAATATTGCGTTCATGTTACATTCAGTTCGGCTGGATTAATTTGCGATCTCAGTAAGTTGACTCATCACGGGACGTTACGAGCCGTAGAAAAATGTTCCTGTCTACGACGTGGAACAATCAAGACTTTAAAGCATTGAATATTGCGGTGCACAAGAGTCTGATGCAGTGTCATTTCTACGCGCAAGTGGCGAACCAAGCAATCGGAGTGGCAAAGTGTCATTATTAAACATTTATTGGAGATCGCTCCAATATCTCGGCGCTGAAAAGCGTGCGACGATGTTTATATGCATCGCCAATATTGCACTCGCTGCAAGCATGATCGTAGAACCATGGCTTGCCGGTCGGGTGATTCAGGCCATCGCAACAAAAACAGCCATCATTCCCCCGCTCAGCCAACTGGCTGCAGTAGGCTTGTTCCACATCGGTGCCAATGTTCTGGTGTCTCGCGAGGCCGATCGGCTGGCCCATCGCCGCAAGCTTGCCGTGCTTACCGAATCCTATAATCGCGTTATCAGCATGCCGCTTGCCTGGCATCATCAGCGCGGCACATCAAATGCGCTGCACACATTGCTGCGTGCAGTCGAAACTCTGTTCGGCCTGTGGCTTGAGTTTATGCGGACGCATTTGGCCACCGCGGTTGGCTTGGTGTTGCTCTTCCCGCTCGCACTCAGCCAGGATTGGCGTTTGACTTCTGTGCTAGTTGTGCTCGGCGTGGTCTACATGATGGTTGTGCGTGTTGTTACCAGCAAGACCAAAGATGGTCAGGCCCAGGTTGAACGTCATCACATCACAGCATTCAGCCATGTCAGCGACTCGATGAGCAATATTTCGGTATTGCAGAGCTATAATCGCGTTGAAGAAGAAACCCGTGCTTTGCAGACTTATACAAAGAATCTGCTGGACTCCCAGTATCCGGTCTTGAACTGGTGGGCGCTTGCTGCGGGCATCAACCGTATGGCGTCCACGATTTCCATGATCGTTGTCCTGCTATTGGGTTCTTACTTCGTTATGCGCGATGAGATGAATGTCGGTCAGGTTGTTGCTTTCACAGGGTTTGCCGGCCTGCTTATTGGCCGCCTCGATCAGCTCAGTGCCTTTGTGAATCAGATTTTCGCTGCTCGCGCCAAGCTTGAAGATTTCTATGCGATGGAGGAATCGGCTGCCTATGCTGTCGAGTCGAAATCCGCGCATGATATCGACAATGTCACAGGTGATGTGGAATTCGAGAATGTTTCATTTGAATTCCCGAACTCCAAGCAGGGCCTGAAAAATGTAAGCTTCAAGGCAAAAGCCGGCGAAACCATTGCTATTGTCGGACCGACAGGTGCAGGTAAGACAACGCTGATCAATCTGTTGCAGCGCGTTTACGATCCAAAGGAAGGCCGTATCCTTGTCGATGATATTGACACGCGTACGATCAGCCGCCGCTCGTTGCGCAATGCCATCGCCACCGTCTTTCAAGACGCGGGCATGTTCAATCGCTCGATTGAGGACAATATCCGCGTTGGTCGTCCCAAAGCGACCAATGAAGATGTTTTCGCTGCTGCGGAAGCTGCCGATGCAAGCGATTTCATCCTGTCGAAGTCAGCTGGCTATGGCACTGTTGTGGGTGAGCGCGGTTCGCAATTGTCCGGCGGTGAACGTCAGCGTGTAGCGATCGCTCGCGCTATTCTCAAGGACGCGCCTATTCTTGTTCTCGATGAAGCAACAAGCGCTCTTGACGTAGAGACAGAAGCCCGGGTCAAGGTCGCGGTCGACAAGCTTTGTCAGAACCGCACAACGTTCATCATCGCGCACCGCCTTTCGACTGTCCGTGATGCCGACCTCGTATTGTTTATGGATCAGGGCGAAGTCGTTGAATCTGGTAGCTTTGATGATCTGGCACGCCGGAATGGCCGTTTCACATCGCTGCTGAAAGCCGGTGGTTTGAAGCTCGACGACGATACAGCCAATGTAACGCAGTTTTCTCGTAAGCCCGAAGCGGCCTGATAGGGCATGACAACAAGAATAAAAGGTCGCTTACGGGCGGCCTTTTATTCTTGTGATGTACAGAGACGATGACAACCAAGGCCAAGTTCAATTAGTGCAAAATGCGTTTGAGAAACTTTTCTACGATCGGGGCCCATATAACAGGTCCGTCGTTACGAAGAAACAAATCGTGTCCGTCATCCCCGCTGGGCGGTAAAATTTCCAATTCTTGTATGGGAGTTTTCTTTTGAACATAGGCCCTGAATAGGTGTTGTGCGAGTTTCGGTCCAAAATATTTATCGTTCTCGGCATAAATCCAGATGGTCGGTAGGTCGTTAGTAGCGCCAAACTCCCTGAACGCGCTTTCTAGTAAGTCCGCCCGGCAAATCTTACCCTGCCTCATTCTTCCAGCTCCCGGTCCAAATGCTATCACACCTCTGACGCCTTCAGGATGCCTGCTCGCCGCTGCAAGGGATCCAGCCCCACCGAGTGAATGACCGATCAGAACAATACGATCTGCTAAGATGAACGACTGTTGCCGAAAATAATCTACCGCACTGATTATATCCCTGGCAATTTCCTTTCCGCCGTCAATATAGGCTGGAGAGGAGCAATTCCCAATACTCACACGCGCTCCTTCCGAACGTCCATATCCTCGCCGAATAGGAATGGCGACTGAAAAACCTTTCGAAACGAACCATTTGATCGCCGCTTCTGGGCGATAATCCCAAGGGGCATTGCTGGGAGCATCGACCGCTCCGCCATGATTAATTATTACTAGAGGAAATGGTCCCACGCCAACCGGCTGGAAAGTAGTGGCGTCTAAAAATATTGGTTTGTCCGTATTGTTCCCGTTAACTGGAATACGCCAGTACCGCATTTTAAGAATCCCAATTGGCTTGGTTATTGGGCCGACTTCTGACGTATTGGATTGACCAAAACTTGGCTGAGGAAAGAATAGCGACCCATTAAGGGCAAGACCAAATAGCAATCCATATAGCCACCCTCCTCTATGAAGCGATCTTTCCATTTAGCCTCCGCGAAACTTGTGCTTTGAGCGAGGTCCTTATCTGCGATAACCTTCTGCACTAAACTCTATGATTTAAGTAATAGAACGATGAACGATGCGTCACGGGCGGCCTTTTTCTTTGGCGGCTATGCTCCAGTATCGCCAGGGCAGATACCAGACGAAATGCTCATTGAGCACGACGGGCACCGGGTCCAATCCCTTGGTTCCGCCCGGACCACAACGCGCAAAGCGAAATAGCCCCATCCAGCCACCTGCCCAGAACCCATGCCGTGCAATCGCTTCATAGGCGTATTCCGAGCATGTCGGTAAATGTCGGCAGGAATTCCCGATAAATCCTGATAGGGTTAATTGGTAGAACCGCACGAGCCCCGTTCCCAGCAAACGTCCTGGTGTTTTACGCCACGGCCCGCCCCAATTGCGGGAGTACTTTACCGGATGCTTATGTGTTGGGTCACTGCACATCCCGTCAAGCAGCGGCTTCTGCGTTTTTTCTGTCAATCTGATCGAGGCAATCGACGACCGCATCGAAGGTCAGCATTGTGGAGTTATGACGCGCTTTATAGTCGCGCACCGGTTCCAGAAATTTCAGGTCCTCAAAACGCCCTTCCGGAGGTGCACCGTTTTCTTTGAGCATGCGTAACATTGTCAAGCGCAAGGCACGGAGTTCTTCAGCGCTCGCACCGATCACGTGCCGCGCCATGATGGACGACGAGGCTTGTCCAAGAGCGCATGCTTTCACATCATGAGCAAAATCGGAAACAACACCGTTTTTGACTTTAAGATCGACAATTACAGTTGAACCGCACAGCTTTGAATGAGCCTTGGCAGTTGCATCAGGAGCATCCAGACGCCCCAGACGTTGAATATTGCCAGCAAACTCCAGAATTCGCGTATTATAAACGTCATTGATCATGATTTGCCAATCTTGACATAGTGTTCATCCCAAAGGCGTCACAACGCGCCGTTGATGCTCTATGAATTCCCAATAGACTCCCTATATAGTATGAGAGCAGGCACTCATAAAGTCGCATGGATTCATTTTGCGAGGAGATGTATGCCTATCGGGTGGATGATTGATCCACTGATGCCCCAATACATCGTCCGTTTCTTGAAAAGGAACGATTATCGTGTATTGCCGTTTAACTCGTCGCTCCTTTGAGGGCGACTACGGGAGATCGCGATGGATGCGGTAGTGAAGAATTTGCAGTCGGTAACCGCAAAGCAGAATAATATTCGCCGTCCAACTCAGGAAGAAGCGGAAGCAGCGGTGCGTACCCTGCTTCTCTGGGCTGGTGAGAATCCCGACCGTGAAGGGTTACTTGATACGCCTGAACGTGTCGTCAAATCATACAGGGAACTGTTCTCAGGCTACGCACTCGACCCGGCCGACGTGCTGGGACGAACTTTCGAAGAAATAGCCGGCTACGAGGATATGGTCCTCATCCAGGATATTCCCTTCTTTTCGCATTGCGAACACCACATGGTTCCCATCATTGGCAAGGCACATATCGCCTATCTGCCTGATGGTGAAAAAGTTGTCGGGCTTTCGAAGATTGCGCGCGTTGTTGATATTTTCGCGCACCGCCTGCAAACGCAGGAAAGCATGACAGCCCAAATTGCCGGCGCGATACAGAGTTCTCTGCGCCCGCGCGGTGTTGCCGTCATGATTGAGGCCGAGCACATGTGTATGGCAATGCGCGGCATCCGCAAGTCGGGTTCATTGACGACCACGACGACATTTACTGGATCGTTCAAGAATGAGGTCAATGATCAGGTTCGTTTCATGACCATGGTCAGGGGCCGTTGAGGAAAAATGTCAGAAGCGTCCTTGCCTCGTCCCACCACTCATGATCATGACGTCGAAGAAGGCAATATATTCACCCCGCGGTTTGATGCTGCGGGGTTGATAACGGCTGTTGTAACGGATGCGCGGGACGGCGAACTTCTGATGGTCGCGCATATGAATGCGCAAGCTTTGCAACTGACGATTGAAACGGGAATCGCCCATTACTGGTCGCGATCACGCCAGTCGCTGTGGAAGAAGGGGGAAACCTCTGGCAATCTGCAAACTGTTGTCGAGTTGGGTACCGATTGCGATCAGGATGCCCTGTGGCTGAAGGTCAAGGTAGCAGGCGATGGACCGACATGTCACACTGGCCGCAGGTCATGTTTTTATCGCAACATTGTTGCGCATGATGGAAAACCGTCGCTGGTCATGAAGTTGTAGATAACGCAATGCCTCGCATCCGCCGTTTTCTACGTTAGTAGTCAAGTTTCATTGGTCAACCAAGAACTGTTATTCATGCAATATTCAGGTTTTGGTTACCACAATCGAGTTTGAATGCAAGTCCACGACTCTAGGAGTTCAAGCCATGCTCGAATGGGCATCGCGCCGGACGCGTGCGGCGGAATCGATCGGCATCAGCAATGGTTCTGATGAGAAAAACGCGGCACCCGAAAGGCCCGTTCAAAGCAAAACACCCATAGCGCTTGCTCTGGGTGGTGGTGCGGCGCGCGGTTGGGCGCATATTGGCGTGCTTCGTGCGCTCGATGAAGCGGGCATTGAAATATCGATGATTGCCGGAACTTCAATTGGGGCGCTCGTTGGTGGCTGTTATCTCGGCGGAAAACTTGATCAGCTAGAGGAGTTTGCTCGAAGCCTCACCAAACGCGGCATTTTCAGCCTGCTTGATCTGCGTTTTGGCGGAAATGGGCTGTTCGGCGGCATGAAGCTGGACCGCCGGTTGCGCGACCATCTCGAAGAACTAGCCATCGAAGACCTGCCCAAGCGATTTATTGCAGTCTGTACGGAAATCAATACAGGTCATGAGATCTGGTTGACCCGTGGCAGCCTCATCACCTCGATGCGGGCGTCCTACGCCCTGCCCGGTGTATTCGAGCCTGTCGAATGCAATGGACGCCTTCTGGTTGATGGCGCTCTGGTCAATCCAGTTCCCGTTGCCGTGTGCCGGTCTTATGAACAGCCATTGGTCGTGGCGGTCAATCTGCATTATGATCAGTTTGGTCGTGCTGCTGTCATAAAACATGCTGCTGAAGCGCCGCACCCTCATGCGGGTGATGTCGAGAATCCCGGCTCACGGCGACCGGCCTATTCGAAGCGTCTCGGTATTACAGGCGTGATGATGGAATCATTCAATATCATTCAGGACCGGATTTCACGTGCACGCATGGCAGGTGATCCGCCGGATATCGCATTGCTGCCAAAAGTCGGCAATATCGGGCTCGCAGAGTTTCATCGCGCAGATGAAGCGATCCGAAGCGGCTATGAAGAGACGATGGTCCGCCTCGGCGAGCTAGAGCGCATGCAAAAGCTGGTTTTCTAAGCCGTCGCTATATAGCTGCGAATTTCCTGTGACTCGCGTTCAACTTCTTCAATACGCAGTTTAACGACGTCACCAATCGATACGATGCCATACAGTTGGCCATCCTTTTCAACCGGCAAATGGCGGAAACGGCCTTGAGTCATCGTTTCCATGACCTGATTGATTGTGTGACTTTCACTGCAGACTTTGACCTTCATGGTCATTGTTTCTGAAATCGGCTTCCACAAAGCATCGGCGCCCTCGGCCGCAATGGCGCGAACCACATCGCGTTCGGACAAGATACCCTTGATAGCCTTGTTCTCATCGCAAACGACAAGCGCACCGATTTTATGCTTCGTCAAAATCGTGATTGCATCCGCTAGTGAGACATCAGGCGTGGTGCTGAAAACGTCATAACCCTTGCGTTCAAGAATCAATCTGACTGTCATGCGCATCCTCCTTGACTGCTTGATTGCCACATCTCCCAGATGCCTTCAGCAATCCAACTCATCGTGCTCATATGTTGCACCTATTACAAGTGCATTGCAATTGCGTACGGCACTTGAAGGGCCACCTTCGCAAAAGAAAATTTGTTAATCTCGATTTTGTAAAAATCACCGTTAATTATTGATTATAATAGAAATTTTATTTTCACCCGCTGATTAATAATATCAGGTATTGCGCCGGTCGAATAGCGATATCCCGAAGAATCCGATGACAAATCCGCCTATGTGGGCCTCCCAGGCAATTGATGCCGAGCCTTCTACCCCCAACGACAAAAGTCCAGTTGCAATATTGGTGACGAACCAGACTCCTAGAAATGTGAGAACCATGCGCATACGCAACGCGACGGCGATAGGCAGTATTTCACCAACAAAGGCTGCCGAATTGCGTGATGTCGAGCGGCGAAAGCCAAACCGGGCGGCAGCACCCATCATACCGGAAACAGCACCTGATGCTCCAACGAGTGGTGCCATGCTGTCCGGGTAAATCGCATAATGCGTTAGCGCGGCAGCGACGGACGTGGCAATCCAAAAGAGTGCCGAGCGCAAAGGACCGATACGTGCCGCCAGCGGTGATCCGAATGCTGCAAGCCAGATCATGTTCAAGGCGATATGGGCCACACTTCCATGCATGAATGAGTACGAGATCGTGGTGAACCATGCCAGCACGGAACCCCCGCCTCCAAACTGTGAGAAGCGTGCGGGAATAAAAGCGTAGTTCCAAAGAAACTCGACAGCTTGTCCGCCACTCAAAATGTAGGTCTGATACACGAATAAAGCGATACAAATGCCGATGGCTGTGAGGATGATACCCGGAATGTTGAACATCGGCTCTCCTCCCGATGATCTGTTCCGCGTGTTTTCTGGTTCGGTCATTATTCTATTGGCCTCATTTCCATTCCGGCAAGCTAACGACTTTCGAATACTGCGCCAAGGATAAGTCAGCCACCTCAAACAGAAAAAGGCCGCCCGGTGGCGGGCGGCTTTAAATTTAAGGTCAGGCATGAAATCTCCTAAGCCGTTGTCTCATATTCGTTGATGCGCCTCAACGTAAACTACCTGTTAACCCTAACAACCCACTGCGGTGGACATAAGCATATCAAACATGGCCTTGCCATGCGGTCGGTGACACAGTCCATCACATCCTGATCGGACAGACAGACCAAACCTTATGCAGCATGGAAAATCAAACGAGCTTATCGCTTATTGGGAGCAATTGCGCGGGAGCCGCGCCGCTCCTGAACGTAGCGAAATATCGCCGGCTGCTATTGCCCGCCAGCTGCCAGACATATTCATTTTGCGAGCCAGCCGCGATGCGGAGGCAAAGTTCCGGCTTGCTGGCACCCGGATTTGCTCGATTCATGGCCGCGAACTGAAAGACTCATCTTTCGAACTGCTTTGGCAGGCACAGGATCGTCGCAGCATTTCGCGTTTGATTGCCAACTCCATATCCCGGAAAAGTCCTGTGACAATAAATGCCGAAGGCATAAGTGCACGCAAGCGCGCCGCGCTGTTTGAGTTCACCCTGTTGCCGCTGGCCAGCGAAGTGCATGACGGGTTTCTGATCGGCATGATCGTCGCCTTTGGACAACCATTCTGGCTTGAATCCGATTCTATTGTCGAAAGCCGCATACGATCAATAACGACGTTGGATACAAGTCGAAGTCACCACCCTGGAGGATCGCGGCTATCACAAGGCGCGAAAGGCGCTATCCATACAATTATCGGCAACAATGCTGGCCATCTGCAATTGCTGGACGGCGGAAAATCTTCAATTCCAATTAAAACACGCGCGAAACCGATACCCCGTCCCTGAACAAAGGATAGATCACCATCATGAATCCATGAGGACGCCCGGCGATCTAACAACCTTTCCGTTTGCATTTTTCTTCATGGAGCTGAAATATTTTTGTCGGGATTGCCACGGGATCACGGCAATTATCCGGCAAATTTCTTGTTCGCGTTAAGACAATGGAAATAATGACTTATTTGCATAAACCGATATTTAATTCTAATATTCTCGTAACTAATCAAAACAATACTTTGTTTAACCGAGTTATAATAATCATTAATACATAGTAATTGTCCAATTCCTTTATTTTTTACTACTTATTTGCGTTGGATTTACTCCACAAGATTTCCGCTCAATCAAACTCTCTCTGCCATTGTCGCCTCAACCGGGGAGACGACGGTAATGATAAAAAAGACAATTCTACTTGGCGCTGCATTCTTTTTAATGTGCATCGCTGCCTATGCTGAGACAGGCATGATCATGAAGACCGGCGGTCGCACCTCGCAGCCGATCGGCCATTATGAATTCTGTCAGACCTATCGAAGCGAATGCAGTATCAAAAGCAATAATGATACGCCGCTCAGCCTGACGTCAAAAACATGGAACCTCATGGTTCAGGTCAATAGTCAGGTCAATGCTCAGGTCAAACCTGAGACAGACATGGATATCTGGGGCAAAGCTGAAGTCTGGTCCTATCCGGCGACGGTTGGTGACTGCGAAGACTATGTTTTGCTCAAGCGCAAGCTGCTCAATGAGAGCGGCATTCCTCTCAGCAATCTATTGATCACAGTCGTTCGTCAGATGAATGGCGAGGGTCATGCCGTACTGACCGTGCGTACCAGTCAGGGCGATTACATCCTCGATAATCTCGAATCCCGCATAAAGCCTTGGAATGAAACGAATTATGACTACCTCAAGCGCCAGTCCACCAGGAATAGCGGCGCATGGGTTTCGATCAATGATGACCGTCAGGTTTTGGTCGGCAGTATTGAGCAATAGGCTTTACTGGATGCCGTCGCAGAACTGGCATCTCGCCTATTCCATCTTCAGACCGCTTCCAAAGCGCCTGCCGTTCTCGACATAGTGAGCGGCAGAAAGCTTTAACTGTTCTACCGCAGCCTCATCCAGCGTGCGGACCACTTTGGCTGGAGAGCCAACAATCAGGGAATTGTCTGGAAACTCCTTACGCTCGGTGACTAAAGCCCCTGCACCCACCAACGAGTTCTTGCCGATTTTGGCACCATTAAGAATGATTGCTCCGATACCAATGAGCGTGTTTTCTCCGATCGTGCAGCCATGCAGCATGGCACGATGTCCTATGGTGCATCCATCGCCGATCGTCAGCGGATATCCCATATCGGTATGCATGATCGTGTGCTCCTGCACATTCGTATTGCGACCAACGTGAATGAGTTCATTGTCCCCGCGCAATACCGCCCCGAACCAGATTCCGGCATTTTCCCCCAGGAACACTTTGCCGACAATCGTTGCGTCAGGCGCCATCCAGTTTGATTTTCGGTCTTCGAACTGCGGTGCATGGCCATTAAGGGTATAGATCGGCATTGGAGTCCTCCAGAATCAAAACTGCTCGGGCTTATTGATATTCGATTAACCATAAATCAGCACATAAGCAGTTACATTGCCTGCGAGAAATCTCCTTCAGGCAAGCTCATGCAGGCAACCACACAAAAGATTGAGGCAGTTTCGGTAAGCTTTCTCGTGCGAAAGGCCCTTTATTGCTTGGCCGCACTTGGTGGCGCGTCGCTATGTCTGGCTATTGCCGGCTCTTTTCTCGGACATGTGATTTCGCTTGGCGGTCATACGGAAGACGGTTCCATGCAGGAAATTGTCATCGGCAATGATGTGCTCCAGATTCCAGCAAACATGATCCGTTTTGATAGGCAGCGTCGCGATGGCATAGCAGAGCGCATTGATCTTTATCTGCGCTGGCCGGAAATGCTGGGCTATTCACCCGAATTCAAAGATGATTTCAACGGGGTGACAAGCGGTAAAAGACTGCTTTTCCTGACCTTTGAAGCCAGACAAGGGTCGCAGGATATGTCGGGACGATATGGCCCGGTCTATACGCCACTGACGGAAGGCCCCGGAATATCGGGACCAGCCAATCTGACCGTTTATCGCTTCAGAACTGACAGCGGGTTCGTTAATGAGGAATTGCTGGTTTCACCGGAGCACGGCGTAAAAAGCCCCTTTGTCGTGCGCTGTCTCGATGCGCCGTCATCGGTGGATAATCTTGCCTCATGCCAAAGCGACATTTTCGTCGGAAACGATTTGCAGCTAACCTATCGGTTTCCACGGGAAACGCTTGAAGACTGGAAACTTCTGGAGAAGAAAATTGCGGAGTTTGCGCGTGAGCACATTAAAAGTGCGGAGTGACGCCAAGGCGCCACTCAAATAATCGAAGTTAAAGATCCATCTCAAGGATCGCCATGGAGAAATTGTAAGACAATTCGCCCTCGTCTTCATCCTTGTAGACTAGGCCGAGAAACTCGTCGCCCAGATAAAGCTCTGCGGAATCATCTTTCCGAGGTCGGGCTTTCACTGTCAGCTCTGGATTGCGGAACGTCCGCTTGAAATAGCTGTCCAGTTTTTTCAGTTCTTCGGGTTTCACCTAAAATCTCCTGTCAATTCGTCGAGTCAGAGCGGTTTGCCATGTGGCATGGCGCCCTGTAAAGGGCTGCCTTCAATCGTTGGTGATAAAGAAACGACTTATTCGAAGTTAGTAATGAGTTGGTCCATGGCACGCGATGGCTCCGAGCAACCGGCTTCTCCGACAATACGAGCAGGCACGCCAGCCACAGTCACATTGTGCGGCACAGGTTTTAGAACAACCGAACCGGACGCCACTTTTGAACAATGACCGATCTCGATATTGCCAAGAATTTTTGCTCCGGCGCCGATCAGAACGCCATTTCGGATTTTTGGATGACGGTCGCCTGTTTCTTTTCCAGTACCGCCAAGGGTAACACCCTGCAGAATTGATACATTGTCTTCAATAACAGCCGTCATGCCAACAACAATGCCCGTCGCATGGTCGAAAAATACGCCCTGCCCCATGGGAACTGCCGGATGAATATCAGTCTGGAAAACAGACGATGAGCGGCTTTGTAAATAAAGCGCAAAATCATGACGGCCCTCATGCCATAGCCAGTGGGCGAGACGATGAGTCTGGATCGCCTGAAATCCCTTGAAATAAAGGATCGGCTCCAGAAACCGCGTGCATGCAGGATCACGGTCATAGACTGCCTGTATGTCCACTCGCAAAATCTGCGACCATGATGGATTGGCTTCCAACATGGCGGTGAATGTCTGGCGCAACAGTTCCGACTCGACATCCGGATGGTCGAGCCGCTGGGAAATACGATGTATGACCGCCTGTTCCAGCGACTGATGATTCAAGATAGTGGTGTAAAGAAATGTCGCGAGCAGTGGCTCATTGCGGACAACCTCTTCTGCTTCAGCACGGATAGCATGCCAGATCGGATCGATCTGCTTGATCGATCCAGCCATCTTCATCGGAACACTTGCTGACATTTTCTAGCTCCAGGCATTCAGCCGAATTTTATACTCTACGACGGATTATAAGGCAAAAGTGGTTTCTTGACACCTCAAAATCCAGTGCCGAAAGCGCAAGAAATTTGAAGAAAGCATTTAAATGCCTGATGATCGCCATCACCGGCAAACATCATGGCTAGGCCCATGGTCCATTTTCTTCAAGGAAGGAGATCGTTTCCAAGATCAACCAGCAATGGGATGACGCTTCAAAAACTCCAGCACGGCCTCTTTGAAAACCTTGTCACCGACCGCCAGCATATGGTCGCGATTTGGAATATCAATCGCTTCGCCGTGCGGCATTAGCGCTGCAAGCTTCTGCGCACTGCCACCAATATCGTCTTTGGTGCCCACAGCAACAAGCGTTGGCTGCTTGATGCGCGCCATGTTTTCCGCACTGATTTCTTCTTTCGAGGTAATAACGCAAGCTGCCAGCGCAATCTTGTCGCTCCTGGTCTTGTCGGCGAACATCCGAAACATCTTGCCGCGCGGATGTGTAATCGCGTCAGCGTCGTCTGCCAGAAGCGCCTCAGCTATGGGCGACCAGTCTCCCGCGCCTTCGACCATACCGATACCAAGTCCACCAAACACGAGATCATGCACACGATCCGGATGTTCCAGAGCAAGAAACGCACTGATGCGTGCTCCCATGGAATAGCCCATCACATGCGCCGATTTTATTCCCAGATGATCCAGCAGTGCAGCGGTGTCTCCTGCCATGCGGGTTGGTGTATAGACCGATTTATCATGTGGCTTGTCAGAATCGCCATGACCGCGATTGTCTATAGCGATTGTCCGGTATCCCGCCGCCGTCAATGTGGAAATCCAGCCGGGCTGAATCCAGTTGTACAATGACGAAGAAGCAAAGCCGTGGATAAGCAGGACTGGCTCACCCTCGCCCTCATCAACATAGGCAAGTTTTAACCCGTCATTTTCAAAAAAATGCATTTTTTCTGTCCGTTATTTGGCTTCAATTGCGGGATGCCGCACCTTATCGCCAACTCTTAAACCGAGACGCTGTACCGTTCCAGCCTTTACCTCAACAACAAATTTTACCGGGCCGCCGGAAGAGATCACATCGCGCGAAAACGGAACGGCGTTTTGATGGATTGCCGCAATGCGTCCATTTTGGTCAAGAAACAGCATATCCAAGGCCGATGGTGTGTTCTCCATCCACATGGAGATCAATCTGACTTGATCGAAAACGAACAGCATCGCGCTGTTGTCTTTCAGGTCAGTACGGAACATCAATCCGCGCTGACGCTCTTCCTCGTTATCAGCAATTTCAACGCTGAAAGGCACATCGCCCTTGGCAGTATTGATGGTCAGAGCAACAGGGTCGACGGGCAAATGCATGGGCGCAATTTGCTGTGCCAGTACCGGGAAAGCGGAAATCATGGAGAGTATGACAGCGGCCAGAAATAATCTCAGGCGATTCATCAACTGATTTTCAGTGAGAAACCGGCATCTGCGTGCCGATATCAGGATGGATTTCCGAAGCCATGAGGCCTTTTTCGCCATTGCCGAAACGAATGAGCACGACTTGTCCAGGACGCAGCTCGGTGAGGCCGAAATGACGGAGCGTTTCCATATGAACGAAAATGTCTTCTGTGCCCTCACCACGCGTAAGAAACCCGAAGCCTTTTGTGCGATTGAACCATTTGACGAGAACGCGCTCAAGCCCGCTCGAAGGCGTCACCGTCACGTGGGTACGCACCGGCGGCAATTCCGTCGGATGGACCGCAGTTGAATTATCCATCGACTTTACGTGGAAGCACTGCATGCCCCGCTCACCCTGCTTGACCTCGCAAACAACACGGGCACCTTCCAGGGCAGTCTGGAAGCCATCTCGGCGCAGGCAGGTTACATGGAGCAGAATGTCAGGAAGATCAGAATTATCCGGGACTATAAATCCATAGCCCTTGGCAACATCGAACCATTTGATCGAGCCTGAAATCTCGACGAGATCAAGATTGTCGCTTGCGCCTTGCCCATCAGGAGAGGTCTGGGTCGATACTGTTCTGTCTGACATGAAGCGAGCCCCTCCTCTCCCGTAAACGAAAACACTGATTCTCTTAATGAAGAATAACACTGGTCCGATAGCTGAGAGCAAGTATCATCTTGATGTTTTCTTTCAAACTATAACCAAAACCCGTGTTTATCCTCAATCAGTCTCGTCAAATGAGCGTGCAGATTTGTTTGCATAAGCAAATAATGTTATCGATGGTGCCAGTCACTTGCCCTTGCTGGCGAGCAGACGTTGCTATTTTAATCTCATGAAAAGAACCCAAAGGCAAAAGATGCGCTATCTTCACACTATGGTTCGCGTTCGCGACATTGATGAATCGCTTGATTTTTACTGCAACAAGTTCGGTCTGAAAGAAGTTCGCCGCACCGAAAATGAAAAGGGCCGGTTCACGCTGATTTTCCTCGCCGCATCCGAAGATGAAGGCCGGTCTGCTGCCGAACGCGCTCCTGAGCTTGAATTGACCTATAATTGGGATCCGGAAGAATATACGGGCGGGCGCAATTTCGGTCACCTCGCCTATGTTGTGGATGACATTTACAAAACCTGCCAGGGCCTGTCAGACAAGGGTGTTGTGATCAACCGGCCGCCCCGTGATGGCCATATGGCTTTCATCCGCTCACCCGATGGCATCTCCATTGAGCTTATTCAGAAAGGTTCTGCGCTGGCGCCGCAGGAACCATGGCTATCCATGCCAAATACCGGCACCTGGTAACCGTAACGCAGTGCCATACCTTACCTGCCCGGCCATTTCCGGGCAGGCAGAAGCCGCAACCCGGCTAAATTCAATCTCCGGCATCTTCCATGGCTCAACGTCTCCTGTTATCAGAAATGGCCAATGTGGAGGACTGCTATGAAGGATGTGCTTATCGAGCTTGAGCGTCGCAGGACTATTGCGCGCGAAGGTGGCGGCAAGGCTCGTATCGAAGCGCAGCATAAGCGCGGTAAACTCACTGCGCGCGAACGTATCGATATTTTCCTCGATGAAGGCTCCTTTGAAGAGTTCGACACGTTCGTCGAACACCGCTCCACAGATTTTGGCATGCAAGACACCAAATTTGCCGGTGATGGCGTTGTTACCGGCTGGGGTACCATCAATGGCCGGACTGTTTTTGTCTTTGCCAAGGACTTCACGGTGTTCGGCGGTTCGCTCTCCGAAGCGCACGCGGAAAAAGTTCAGAAAATCCAGGACATGGCATTGCGCAACCGCGCGCCGGTCATTGGGCTTTATGATGCTGGCGGCGCGCGTATTCAGGAAGGTGTCGCGGCGCTTGGCGGTTATGCGGAAATTTTCCAGCGCAATGTGCTCGCCTCCGGCGTCATTCCTCAAATCTCTGTGATCATGGGCCCCTGCGCCGGCGGCGATGTTTATTCGCCAGCCATGACCGATTTCATCTTCATGGTTCGTGACACCTCATACATGTTCGTCACAGGGCCGGACGTTGTGAAAACTGTCACCAATGAAACGGTGACATCAGAACAGCTAGGCGGAGCGTCAATTCACACCACCAGATCGTCTATCGCAGATGGTGCATATGACAATGATGTGGCCGCGCTTCTTCAAATGCGCCGCCTGATTGATTTTCTTCCCGCTTCAAACACGGCCGAACTGCCCCAGATCGAATGCTATCAGCCGACAGACGAGATGGATTACTCGCTGGATCGTCTTGTACCGGACAATGCGAACAAGCCCTATGACATCAAAGAGCTGGTCCGCAAGACCGTCGATGAGGCCGATTTCTTTGAAATTCAGGAAAGCTTCGCCAAGAACATTGTTATCGGCTTCGGTCGCATTGAAGGTCGTACTGTCGGCATTGTTGGCAATCAGCCTATGGTTCTGGCAGGCGTTCTCGATAGCGATGCCTCGCGCAAGGCAGCACGGTTTGTGCGTTTCTGCGACTGTTTCAACATTCCAATCGTAACCTTTGTCGATGTACCGGGCTTTCTTCCGGGCACCGCGCAGGAATATGGCGGGCTCATCAAGCATGGTGCCAAGCTGCTGTTTGCCTATGCGGAAGCAACTGTTCCCAAAATCACGCTGATTACCCGCAAGGCCTATGGCGGCGCCTATGATGTGATGGCCTCGAAACATCTGCGCGGCGATATCAATTATGCCTGGCCTTCCGCTCAGATTGCTGTCATGGGCGCAAAAGGCGCTGTCGAAATTATTTACCGGAAAGATATTGGTGATGCCGAGAAGATTGCGGAGCACACCAAGCGCTACGAGGATCGCTTCCTCTCACCTTTCGTGGCCGCCGAGCGCGGTTATGTCGATGAGGTGATCATGCCGCATTCCACCCGTAAGCGAATTTCACGGGCATTGCGCATGCTGCGCAACAAGGATCTCGAAAACCCTTGGAAGAAGCACGATAATATTCCGCTTTGATAATAGAGCCAAGCAAAGTCCAGGCATTAAAAAGGCCCCCTCGAGGGAGCCTTCGATATTAATATAGAGTTTCAAATTATCGGCGGAAGCTGAAACCGCCGCTTGAATCCCGCAAAATCTGGGAAATTGTACGCTTTTCACATGGCTCACTCAGTTTAGCTGCAGCTTTGACGAGCGCAGGCTTAACTTTGGCCACTTGTGCAATCTTAAGTGCATTTGTTCCAATTGTTGACGATGTATCTTTATTTATTGTTATCATTCTTCGATACCTCCATTAAAAATACTCTCCGCGAGAGTAATCTCTCTACCGGCATACAGTTTATATTCCGTTGTATGATGATCTTCTAGAGAAACTAAACCGATTTAACAAATCACTATTTATATCCAATTTTGACTTGTATTTGAATAAACCAGTCAGGAGCCAAAAGGTTCCGAAACGCCAAGAAAAAGGCTGTGGTGTCAGCGTCCGCGCGAAACCAAAAAAATGTCAAAAAATAACAATCAACTCGCTTATGCATTCTGAAGAAAGTGAGGCAGCACATGACACAACCCCAAGAAATCGTTCAGGCTTCGAAACAATTTCAGGACTGGTTGACAGCTTTGAAAGCCAAATCCATGTTTGCTACGCACAATCAGAGCTTTGCGAGTATGCGGGGCGTTATGCATGGGCTACGCCGACACATGAATACAGACGAGGTACTGACATTCGGGGACGCGCTGCCGCCTTTGCCGCGCGGCCTTTTTCTGGAAGGCTGGCGGCCTGCTCCTGCGCTCCCTTTGGAGTCGGAAGCGCAGCTCGCGAAAGAAGTCTATGATGATCTCACAGCTCACCACAGCCCCCCCGAGACCATTGTCAGCGACGTGCTTGCCGTTATCGTCCAGCATCTCGACCCGCATAATGCAAAGATTGCGGGTGAGCAATTGCCGCCTGCTCTAAAACAGATCTGGTCGGAGAATCGACAAGAACACTAGCTGCTTTTTATGCCGACCTTGCTCTGAATCTCTTCGACAGTTTCTTTGACGAAAAAGGTAAGTCCTTCCGTAATCGTCACAATATGGGTCCCGGTCCCATAGGGATTGAACGAAACAACATGGGCGAAATTTAACGTGATGTGATCGCCATTGACGTCTGTGAGCTTAATCCACATGGCCATACCTCCCTGTATACACCCAAGGAAGCAGGATTCTATCAATCAAGCAATAAGTTACCAGAGATTCCTTCCGTCAATGTGATCTACCCTTAGCGAGCCGATATCAAAATTATCGAAGAGCCGGACATTCACGCTGATGCGCGGATTGTCAAAATCCGGCTTGAAATCCACCCAGCTTGGTGCTTTCGAAAAAGTGCCACAGCCGCAAATATTGCAATGGTGATGTTTGTTCATACCATTCTTCGAATAGATGGCATCGGCTTCCGGTGCCGCCGACACCTTTACCTGATCGGGTGTATAATAAGCCCAAAGCGCACCGCGCTTGGTGCAAAAAGTGCAACTGCACACTGTTACTGATTCCGGCGTCTCGCTGATTTCAAGCTTGATTGCACCACAGTGACAACTTGATAGTATGGTCATGACTCTTACCCCTCAACATGTTTCATTGGTGGGTACACGATATCCACTGACAACCTTATGTCAGGAGCGTTTATGGATTCACCTTCCTACGGTAGTGATAACTGTAGAGTTCTCGGCTGAATCCGAGCGAGGCATAAAGCGCTCGTGCAGGCTGATTGTCAGTAACAACTTGCAGGCACGCTCCCGTAGCTCCCTCACCCTTCGCCCAGTCCAGTAAGGCCCTTACCGTTTGCTGACCAAAACCACGATTCCGGTATTCTTGATCAGTAGCCACGGACTCCAGTACGAGAAGACCTCTACTGATAGCTCCGTAGGCCTTGGCAACGATCTTATCCTCCACCTTAACTGACGCAAATGCCTTAGGCACAACAATGGAGGCAATCATCGCAGCGAATATAGCTTGCTCTCTGCCAGACCAACCAGCGATACGAGTACTCTCCTGCAACCAATGCGGTGTCATCTGGCGGGAAAGCTTGGCCATCGAGGCTTTTCCCATCCTGTACTGAGCCAAATCACAATGAAGCACAGTACTTCCACCTTCAAAATGATAATCGCGCTCCACCAAGAGCAATTCCATTTCATTGGCGATGGTGGGAACGCGGAAAATACAATCATGACCAAGCGAATGGTACAACTTCTCGGCGGCATCAATGACTCCAGCAGGCTTGACCCTAGGACCAGCCAACGGATTGACTGAATTAGCCCGACGAATGCTACCGCCGGAAAATCGCATCAACCACCCGCCATGTAGAACCTGCCTTGGCGACGGCCAAGCATTAAAACAGGAATCTTCTACCCGCCAATTTAGATCATCATCCACGATTCAATCCTATACGGCCTGCCCCGCCACCCATCCTGACGACCAGGCCCATTGGAAATTATATCCGCCAAGCCAACCAGTTACGTCAACAACCTCACCTATAAAGTAAAGATTTTTTGTTGCCTTTGCCTCCATAGTCTTCTGGTCTAATCCATCCGTATCAACACCGCCAAGTGTTACTTCAGCAGTCCGGTAGCCTTCTGATCCGGCTGGTTTCACCTGCCATTCATTGATAGATTTTTCGACCGCCAGCAATTGCTTGTCCGAAAGATCAGCCAAATGCCGATCAATGCCGCTGTTTTCCGCAATCAGCTGGGCTAGGCGCTTGGGTAGCAACTCACTCAAGGCTGTTTGCAGTGCCTGACGGCCATTGCGGGCGCGCGCAGCGCGCAGCGCATCAAAAACTTTCACACCGGGCAGCATGGCGACACTGATCGTATCACCTTCCCGCCAATAGGAGGAAATCTGCAATATGGAGGGTCCGCTCAATCCGCGATGCGTGAAGAGCATCGCCTCCGCGAACTTCGTCTTGCCGTGACTGACCACCGCATCGACCGAGATACCGGATAGCGGTTTCAACGGCGCGAGCGTATTTTCGTCGAATGTCAGCGGCACCAATGCCGGACGTGTTTCTGTAACAATCAACCCGAACTGGCGCGCAATATCATAGCCGAAGCCGGTTGCACCCATTTTCGGGATGGATTTACCGCCGCAAGCAACGACCAGCGAGGTGCATTTTACCGCAGCGCCAGCCAAATCGACCAGATATCCATTATCTATCTGCACAATGGAATCGACTGTGGTGCGCAAGCGCAGTTCCACCCCCGCTTGGCTCATTTCCGTCACCAGCATGTCGATAATCTGCTTGGCTGAGCCATCGCAGAAAAGCTGGCCGAGCGTCTTTTCGTGCCAGGCAATGCCGTATCGGTTCACAAGGCCGAGAAAATCGCGTTGCGTGTATCGACGCAGCGCCGAAATGCAAAAATGCGGATTCTTGCTGATGTAGTTCTGCGGCGCTGCATTAATATTGGTGAAGTTGCAGCGGCCTCCACCGGATATGCGTATTTTGTCGCCGGGTGTCGCAGCGTGATCGACAATCAGGACGGAACGCCCACGCTTGCCTGCTTCAATGGCACACATCATGCCAGCGGCGCCAGCCCCTATAATGAGAACGTCGACATGCGGGATCATGGTGCGGGCAACAATTGATCAGTGCGACCAGCCAGCCAGTAAGCCAGCAGCCCCGCCCACTCGCGTGACGCGATTGCCATGTTTTGCAAGGAATCCTGCGGGTTGTCCTCGGCCAGACCGATGGTTTCGGCACCAGATGCGCGATAGTCCGCCGGCCATGGCACCACGCCAAATCCAGCCTTGCGGAACAGCCCCATGGAACGCGGCATGTGGAAAGCGGATGTGACAAGCAGCCAGGTTTCCCCGGGCTTTGCGTCTACCATCTGCTTGGTGAACACTGCATTCTCATAGGTATTGCGCGACTGACTTTCGAGAATAAGGCGCTCAGGTTCAACGCCAAGAGCCGTCAACAAACGCGGCGCCGTAACGCCATCGGCCTCGCCGTCCAGCAACAATGTGCCTGTTCCGCCGGTAACGACGACCTTCGCTTCCGGATGTTTGCGCGCCAGAATGGCGGCTTCGACAAAGCGGTCACCGCTGGCATTGAGTTCATAACCGCCGCGCACCAGATTGACGCCGCCTTCAAAGCCACCGCCAAGCACGATGATGCCGTCTACCTTTGCCGGAAGTGTGTCAGGGCGCTGAAAACGATCCTCCAGCGGATTGATCATCAAGGCACCAAGCGTTGTCCAAGCGCCAAGTCCCAGCACGAGAAAGGCGACCGCAGCCGTCGTCATTGCCAAACGCCGCCAGCGCCAGACCAGCAGCAGGAAAGTCAGCCCTATAAAGATAATCGCAAAGTTTAGCGGTTGAGCAAAAAACCAGAAGACCTTTGAAAGGACAAAAAACACTATTTAAACTCCGCCAGCATCTGCACCTTCTCGATTTCACGCTCAAGGCTTGTCGACCACTCCGGCCCCTGTTCGACAATATTGAATCCTTCGCGCTGGTAGAGCCTGATAGCGCCAATATTGCGGGCATGTGTGCTTATGCGCGCCTTCATATATCCTTCATATCGGATCGCTGCCATCATTTCACGCAGCAGCGACGAGCCTATGCCCTGGCCATGCACGGTAGGGTCCACCCAAAGATCAGAAATATAATCGTTATTCTCTTCCCGCGCGCCCCAGCCAAGCATCGTTTGCTCCAATTGAGCCACTAGCACTGTGGTGAAGGAAGTTTCTGCGAATTCCTTGAAGGCTTTTTCAACATGCATACGCATGCCCGGTAGTTCAGCTTCAAACGAAAAGACGTTGGACGCCCAGGCACTGGAGCCGACAGCAGCGATTGCTGTTATGTCGGCTTCTGTTGCGCGCCTGATTACCACCATTTCGGTGCGTTGAACTTGCCTGCCGCCTGTTCGATCACATAAGCGGTCTGGAACAGGGTTTCTTCGTCGAATGGCCGTCCGATGAGTTGTAGGCCAAGTGGCAGACCCCGGCTGTCCAGTCCGGCAGGTACGGCAATACCCGGCAAGCCCGCCATGTTGACAGTCACAGTGAAAATATCATTGAGATACATTTTCACCGGATCGGAATTCATTTCCTGATCGGCAATGCCAAAAGCAGCAGAAGGCGTAGCTGGCGTCAAGATTGCATCGACACCCGCATGGAACACGTCCTCAAAATCCTTTTTGATCAGCGTGCGTACCTTTTGTGCCTGCAAATAATAGGCATCGTAATAGCCAGCCGAAAGCACATAGGTGCCGATCATGATGCGGCGCTTCACCTCTTCGCCAAATCCTTTGGCGCGGGTGTTCTCGTACATATCGACAATATCCTTGCCGGGAACGCGCAGGCCGTAGCGAACGCCGTCATAGCGTGCGAGATTTGAAGAAGCCTCGGCTGGCGCAACGATATAATAGGCGGGAAGCGCATATTTCGTGTGCGGCAGTGAAATATCAACGATGGTTGCACCGGCATCCTTCAGCCAGCTGATACCCTGCTGCCAAAGCTTTTCAATCTCCTCCGGCATGCCCTCAACGCGGTATTCCTTGGGAATGCCGATCTTTATGCCTGCAAGCGGCTTGCCAATTGCGGCTTCATAGTCCGGCACAGCGATATCAACCGAAGTTGTATCCTTGGCATCGACAGAAGCCATGGACCTTAACATGATCGCGGCGTCACGCACATCGCGGGCAATTGGCCCCGCCTGATCCAGCGATGATGCGAAAGCAACAATGCCCCAACGCGAACAGCGGCCATAGGTTGGCTTGATTCCGACAGTGCCGGTAAATGCTGCCGGCTGGCGGATCGACCCGCCTGTATCGGTTGCGGTGGCTCCGGCGCAAAGCCGTGCAGCGACAGCCGCAGCAGAGCCGCCTGATGATCCACCCGGAACGAGGTCCACATTGGAACCTTTCGCACGCCATGGATTTTTGACAGGCCCGTAATAGGAACTCTCATTGGATGAGCCCATTGCGAACTCGTCCATGTTGAGCTTACCGAGCATGACCGCGCCATCAGCCCACAGATTTGCTGTCACAGTGGATTCGTAATGCGGCTTGAAACCATCCAGAATATGCGATGCTGCCTGTGTATGGACACCTTCTGTGCCAAACAGATCCTTGATGCCAAGCGGAATGCCTTCCAGCGCACCGCCATTGCCAGCCACGAGCCGCGCATCGGATGCCTTCGCCATTTCCAGCGCCTTTTCAGGCGTGGTAACGATATAGGCGTTCAGTGCCTCATTTGCCTTCTCGATTGCCTGAATATAGGCGCCAGTAAGCTCCGTGGCAGTGATTGCCCTGGCTTTCAGCTGGTCGCGCGCCTCGGCAATGGTGAGAGCGGTTAAATCGGTCATCTTCAGTCCTTATTGGGCTGCTGTAAAAGCGAGCCGCTTTTCGTAAAATGCACTATGTTCAGAATCCGGATAGTCGAGCAACACACCGCAGCGGGTAAAACCGGAACGTTCATAAAGCCGCCAGGCAGGTTCGAATTCGGGCGTGGTTCCTGTCTCCAAAACAAGTCGATCCATGCCCTTTTCATTGGCGAGCGACGTAATTGCCCCCAACAAAGCAGAACCGATGCGCTGACCGCGCGCAGTTGGTCGCGTGAACATGCGTTTCACCTCGCCAACGCCATCGCCATGATCTTTCAACGCACCACAGCCGATCGCATGTCCTGTTTCATCGCGGGCGACAAAAACAGTCGTGTCCTCACCGGCCATCTGTTCGACAGTCATCTTGAACTGAAATTCGGGCGGCGAAAGCGGCAAAAGGTGATCATTGAGATCGCTGACCAGCGAGCGCACATCGTCCTGCAAAGGTGTTTCTATCGCAATGGAAACAGCCATGGCTAAATTTACTCCACGACCTTTGGCACGACAAAGAAGTTTTCTTCAGTTGTTGGCGCATTGGCAACGATATCGGCAACCTTGTTGCCATCGGTGACAACATCCTGGCGCTTCTTCATTGCCATAGGCGTTACCGACGTCATCGGCTCGACACCTTCGACATTCACTTCATTCAACTGTTCCACGAAACCAAGGATCGCATTCAATTGGCCGGTCATCCGGGAAACATCATCCTCGGTGACCGCGATGCGGGCAAGATTCGCAACGCGTTTTACAGTGGCAGTATCGACGGACATAGGGATTCCTGAATTCAGATTTTGATGTTGCAGCTATAGTGTCCGTTGCGCCCAAGCGCAACGGACAACAGCAGATGCGCGTTACTGCGCCGCGTCTGGTGCGACTTCCTCCTGCTCGCCATCGAGCGGAGCATCTTGGGTGTCCATTGTGTCATCATCCAATGCAGCGGCACCATCATCTGTCGCAGTGGTATCGTCATCGGGTGAAATCCCGAAGATGGAGCTGTCGAACAGAGGCTTTCCGGCCGCATCCGGACCTTTGACAGCATTGCCGTTGACCTGAATGGATCCGTCGCTTTTCTGATCAACGATCCATTGAATGCGGCCATCGGCCAGTTCATTGCCAAAATCTTTGGCCAGCTTGGCGAAGACAATATAGTTCTTGATCTCAGGCTCTTCTTCCGATGCCTTGTTCAACCGGTCAACCAGCTTGTCAAATCCTGCCATTTCCCAAGTTGTTCGGCTCTGCGGTTTTAACGTGGCAAATGTAACCTCGCCTTCGACGGTAAGTTCGGCATCTACAGTCTTCACAAGGCTTTTTGAGATCGTGACCTTTGGCGGATTAAGCATGAAGGCGGTGCCCATTTCCTCGGCAAACGCATCTGAAATCGGCTTCTCCTTATTCAGATCCATTTCCTCGATCCCGCCACGCACTACCGTATCGAGATCAAGTCCGGCGGCACCGAAAGAAAGCTCTATATCGGTTGGAAGGAAGGGAACGGTCCAGTCCGGAATCGGCAAAGCCGGGTATTGGAGCCCATTTGTCCGCACCGCGTAGTTATAGGTACCGCTTTTGCTAATTCCGTCGAAATTAAGCTCCTGCGAAATGTTCTTGGTAATGAATGGACCAATAGGCGTTTCAACAGTCATGTCTGAAAAACGATACGAACCAGTCAGTTTTTCCCAAAGCGGCAAAGCGGCGAGCAGCTTTGCCTTCAACTCAGCTTGATCAGTCTCACTAAGCTTCGTCTTTTCTTCTGGTGTCTTTGCAAAGTCGTCGGAATGAGCAACAAAAAATGCCCAAAGATCCAAAAGTTCTACATTTCTGACACCACTGCCCTTTGCGTCCACGCCGAGGTTGGCAGCGCTGATCCCCACCTTCATCAACTCTTCCGCTACGGCAGGCTCTGCCGGCTTGGGCTCACCTTCTGTCGTAGTCTCGTCAGCCACAGGATCAGATGCAAAGGAAATCGTTTCCTTGAAACTCTCGACTGTTTGGACTTGTGTGAAGTCTACTCCTCCTGATGCACCAGCCACTGCAGACAGTTCAGCCTTTGCCTTACCGGCAGTGGCTTCCATTTGCTGTAGCGGCGCCGAAGAACTCATCTTAAAGCCATCATAGGTGGCTGTTCCAGTTGAGAAGGTAGCGATCTTCGGGTCAAAAACGCCGCGGAAATCCATATTGTCGATAGACCATTTGGTGCTTTCCTTGCCCGTTGGGGCATCTATTTCGATGGAACCGTTGAGCGAGGACTTCGACGAAACGTCCCATGACCCATCTGCCAGTGGCTTTGTCAAAAAGCTGTATTCGCCGAAATCACCTTTGAAGAACTCCTGCTTCGGCAGAACCTCAAGCAGCTTGGCCGTGCTGAAGGTAATTTTGTAGCTGTCTCCGTCCGGCTTGACGCTCAGAATGTTCTTTTCCAGGGCTGTCGTGCCGACATATTTCGACAAAGTCGCGGCCAGTTCTTTTGCCCCATTGGTATCGACTGTTTGTGCGCTGGCAGGCGTGAGCGCCAGCAGAGAACAGGAAATCAGCAGCAATTTACGCAAGATATATTCTCCAAAACTCGGTCATCTAGCGATGACCGCCATCCTTACAAATGGCTCTAACAAACTCAAATCAAACAGTAAAATGCTTATTTGGTTCGGCGACAATTACTTCGCTGGTGCCACCTTCCATGCCAGCAACAAATTTGTCAGCGGTTTGGTCGATAATCGGGAAGGAAGCATAGTGACAGGGTATGACCTTGCCAAACTTGAAGTAACGCCGCGAAGCAAGCGCTGCCACCGCCCCGCCCATGGTGAAACGATCACCAATTGGCACAATGCCGATTTCCGGCTGGTGCAATTCGTTGATCAAAGCCATGTCGGAAAAAATATCCGTATCGCCCATATGATAGAGCGTAGGTTCGTCCTCGAAATGCAGCACAATGCCATTCGCATTGCCAAGGGAGTGCGACACACCATCCTCAGTCATTTGGGCGGATGAATGCAACGCATTGACGTAAGTCACTGTAAACCCGTCATAAGACACCGTTCCGCCGGTGTTTGTCGGATCGACGCGCGCCACACCTTTTGAGCCAAGCCATGTCACCAGATCAGCATTGCCTGTCACCAGCGCACCCGTATCCTTGGATATCTCCACAGTGTCGCCCACATGGTCGCCGTGGCCGTGTGTGAGGATGATGTGATTAACGCCCTTGGTTGCCTCCTTGAAATCCACGCCCTTGGCACCGGGATTTCCATTGAGAAATGGATCGATGAGAATAATATTCTTCGCAGTTTCGATACGGAAACCGGATTGGCCCAGCCAGGTAATTTTCATTGTTCTCAATCCTTATAATTTGAGTCTGACCTCGCCAGAGGCCTCTAATACAGTTATGTGGACAGATTAAACCGATCAATCAGCGATCAGACAACCGCAGGAAGCAGAGACTTTGACAATTTTGGCGATTGAGCAGTTGGAAGAGCATGTCGCAGATGGAAAAACCGTCGCTGGCCTCGATCTCGGCACGAAAACCATCGGCATCGCCATATCAGATCGCGGTTTTTCCTTTGCCAACCCGCGTCCAGTGCTAAGGCGCAGCAAGTTCACCCATGATGCGCAAGATCTGCTCAAAGCACTGGCCGCCGACAATGTTGGGGCGATTATCATCGGCCTACCGGTCAATATGGATGGCAGCGAAGGGCCGCGTGTCCAGGCTACCCGTGCCTTCGTTCGCAATATGGAAAAGCTTACTGATTTACCCTTTGTCTATTGGGATGAGCGTCTATCGACAGTCGCAGCAGAACGCGCCCTTATCGGCATGGATGTTTCCAGACAAAAAAGGGCGGAGCGGATTGATTCCGCTGCCGCCGCATTCATTCTGCAGGGCGCATTGGACCGCCTGCAAAGCCTGCGTCAGGAAGCCGATACAGTTGGCAATTCTTCGGAATAACGCGCACGTTCTGCACGCTCAGCGCGCCAGGCTTTTATCCATGCAATGATCTTGCGCCGACGCCGGAACGCGATCAACAACAGAACCAATCCTGTATCAAAAACGCATGCTCTGGCAACCAGTGGAGGAATGCTCTCAGGCGCTATTCCGAGTATATTGCCGTAGATCGTGAAGACCTGATCGTGCAACTCACGGCTGAAAAAGTGCATTCCCATGCTCAGATCATAATAGGACAGGAAGTACCATCCCCACAAGAAAACCAGCGGTCCACCCCAGAAAATCAGGAAGCTACGCATTCAATTCTCCTCGAAGGGCTTGCATGGTTCATTGGCTTAACCCTAGGTTTTTACGAGTGTTTTCGACTCAGAGTGATATCTGTTAAGACGTTAGCCGCAACGTAAACCGTTTGTTAAGGTTAATTTAAGAAAATTTAATTCAAATTGAAGGAATTAGCGAGAGCCCTATCGAGCCCTTGCGAGAAATTTTTACGTTTGTTTTAGAAAAATTTGACTCAATTGCTACTCAAGCAGCCGCGGATAAGCACGTGACGAGCCGCTTCCGGGACTCGAATCAGCCCACCGATGGATACAGTGAATTGACGATATTGGCGGCGTTGTGCCGCGCATCCAGCATGCCGTAGGTCGTGCGCCATTGGCCGCCAAGGCGCGTTTCAATAAAGGCGTCGGCTATATCTTCCGACTGGAGATAGCGTAGCTCCGCCCCGGCTGCAGCCAATGCCAGTTGCTCCGTCAGAATGCGCGCAGCACCTTCATCATTTTCAGCCACGCGCATGGCCGCGCGGAGCACTTCCACTGTCCCCTGCCCGCCGCGTCCAAGCTGCGAGCCGATCCAGTTTAAAACTTCATCGAAAAGCTGGGGTCCGCGCTTCAATACGCGAAGGACATCCAGCGCCATGACATTGCCGGAACCTTCCCAGATGGCGTTGACCGGGGCCTCACGATAGAAGCGCGCCAGATTGCCCTCTTCAATGTAGCCATTACCGCCAAGGCATTCCATTGCCTCATAGAGCATTGCCGGGGCGATCTTTGCCACCCAATATTTGACAACTGGGGTCATAACACGGGCAAAGGCCGCCTCGCCACGATCTCTGGCTGCATTGTCGAATGCACGCGCCAGACGCAATGTCAGCGCTGTCGCGGCGGCCGAATCCAGTGCCATGTCTGCCAGAACACGCAGCATCAACGGCTTGTCGATCAACGGCCCACCGAAGACAATGCGGTGACGGGCATGATGCACTGCCTCGGCCAAGCCGGCGCGCATTAAACCTGCCGAAGCAATCGAACAATCAAGCCGGGTCAGCGTGACCATATCAATGATGGTCTTAACGCCATCCCCAGGATTGCCGACCATCTGGCCGAGTGCATTCTCAAATTCCACCTCCGACGAGGCATTGGAGCGATTACCGAGCTTGTCCTTCAATCGCTGGAAACGGAAACCGTTTGAGGAGCCATCAGGCAATATGCGCGGAACCAGAAAACACGACAGACCTTCGCGTGCCTGTGCCAGCACCAAAAATGCGTCCGACATCGGCGCCGACATGAACCATTTATGCCCGGTCAGGCGATAAAAGCCGCTGCCAGCAGGCTCAGCCTTGGTTGTATTGATATTGACGTCCGTGCCGCCCTGCTTTTCGGTCATGCCCATGCCAAGGGTCAGGCCCGTTTTCTTCGCTGGCGACTTATTGCTGGAGTCATATTTGCGCGGCAGGATCAGCGGCGACCATTCGCGGTAAAGGTTGGGCGCAGCCATTAGCGCTGCCAGCGATGCACTGGTCATGGTCAAGGGACAAAGATGCCCGCATTCCAGTTGCGACGTCAGATAAAAACGGCTTGCGCGCGACTGATGCCGCAAACCGGATTCCGCCTTGCTGTCCTCCCATATCGAAGAATGCAGTCCTTGCCCGACAGACCGGCGCATCAGCGCATGGTAAGCTGGATGATATTCAACCACATCCGCCCTGAAGCCCTGCCGGTCATGCGTGCGCAGGCGCGGTGTTTCCATATTGGCAAGCCGTGCCAGATCCAGCGCATCTGCCGACAACACAAATCGGCCGCTCTGTTCCAGTTCGTCGCGCCCGCTTTTCGGGAATCGCTTGGTGATCTGCATGAGCAGCGGATCGCCCAGATAAGCGTTTTGCCCGGTCATTGGTGGGGTCTGGTTAAGAACGTCGTGGGTTTTCAAGAAACTGTCCTGATTTGAATTCGCTTTTCTTCTATATGGAGCGAACATTCTGACAAGCGGTTAATATATGGACTCTTCGATGATAGTCGATATTGATCATACCCCTGTGCAGTCCATTTTGGCTTTTCAAATAATTAATTGGGGAGCGAGGGGCTTATGGCACACAGCAGCGCTTGCAGCCTTAGGCTATCGCGCTTATAGGGGACACTTGATATGACATCAAAAACATCTCCTTTGCTATTTCCTCACCGCCACTTGCTTGGCATCAAGGGCCTTTCCCCGCAAGATATTGTCCAGCTTCTCGATCTCGCAGACAGCGAAGTTGCTGTTTCACGGCAATCGGAGAAGAAAAAGAGCGTCCTGCGGGGCCGCACACAGATCAACCTGTTCTTCGAAGCATCCACCCGGACGCAATCCTCTTTCGAGCTCGCGGGCAAGCGGCTTGGCGCTGACGTCATGAATATGTCGGTCGGCAACTCATCGGTGAAAAAGGGTGAAACGCTGATTGATACAGCGATGACGCTCAATGCGATGCGCCCCGACATTCTTATCATCCGCCACGCTTCTGCCGGTGCGGCAGCGCTTCTGGCGCAAAAGGTGGGTTGCTCGGTGGTTAATGCCGGAGATGGCGCCCACGAGCATCCGACACAGGCCTTGCTTGACGCACTCACCATCCGCCGCGCCAAGGGCAAAGTTGCCAGACTTACTGTCGCGATCTGCGGTGACGTTCTTCATTCTCGTGTCGCACGCTCGAATATCATCCTGCTCAA
The DNA here is from genome assembly GCF_054796155.1 of Phyllobacterium sp. K27. NCBI lineage: Bacteria > Pseudomonadati > Pseudomonadota > Alphaproteobacteria > Hyphomicrobiales > Phyllobacteriaceae > Phyllobacterium > Phyllobacterium sp. K27. The sequence continues at coordinate 2,393,434 of NZ_CM139240.1, forward strand.
TGCATTGGGCGCGCGCGTCCGCGTGATTGCACCCTCCACTCTCTTGCCGGCAGGCATCGCCCATATGGGCGCCGAAGTCTTCCACAGCATGGAAGAGGGCCTCAAGGATGTGGATGTCATCATGATGCTGCGTTTGCAACGTGAGCGCATGGCCGGCTCCTTCGTTCCCTCCGTGCGCGAGTATTTCCGCTATCACGGGCTTGATCGCGAAAAGCTCAAATACGCCAAACCCGACGCGCTGGTCATGCACCCGGGCCCGATGAATCGCGGCGTCGAAATCGCTTCCGATGTTGCCGACGGCTCGCAAAGTGTCATTCAGGAACAGGTGGAAATGGGCGTTGCCGTTCGTATGGCGGTCATGGAAGCTCTGCTCGATCCACGTCGTAATCCGGAAGGAGTTGCCGGATGAACACCACAGTTCTTGATAATGCCCGCATTGTGGACCCCTCACGCGATCTCGATGAAATCGGCACACTCATCATACAAGACGGCAAGATTGTTGCCAGCGGTGCCGATGCACGCCATCAGGGCACGCCAGACGGCGCGACAATCATTGACTGCCGCGGCAAGGCTGTGCTTCCGGGTCTGGTCGATGCGCGCGTCTTCATCGGAGAACCCGGCGGTGAACACCGCGAAACCATCGCATCGGCAAGCCATGCCGCTGCGGCAGGTGGCGTTACCTCGATCATCATGATGCCGGACACCGATCCGGTCATCGATAATGTTGCGCTGGTTGAATTCGTCAAGCGTACGGCACGCGATACGGCGGTCGTTAATGTTTATCCGGCGGCGGCTGTCACCAAGGGGCTGTCCGGCGAGGAAATGACCGAGATTGGCCTGCTACGTGAGGCTGGTGCGGTGGCGATCACCGAAGGGCGTCACTCCATTGCCAACACGCAGCTGATGCGACGCGCCCTCACCTATGCGCGGGATTTCGGGATCGTCCTCGCCCATGAAACACAGGATGCTCATCTTGGCGTCAACGGGGTGATGAATGAGGGGCTTTATGCCAGCTGGCTTGGCCTTTCCGGCACACCGCGTGAAGCTGAAGTCATCCCGCTGGAGCGCGACATGCGTCTTGCCGCCTTGACAAAGGGCGCCTACCACGCCGCACAGATTTCCACCGCCATGTCGGCGGAAGTCGTTAGCCGGGCAAAGCAGAATGGTTTGAACGTTACCTCGGCGGTGTCCATCAATCATCTGTCGCTTAACGAGAATGATATTGGCGAATTCCGGACATTCTTCCGTCTGCAACCTCCCCTGCGTCTTGAAGAAGACCGCCTCGCCATGGTTGAAAGTCTACGAGACGGAACAATTGACATTATCGTGTCGGCGCATGATCCGCAGGATGTCGACACGAAGCGCCTGCCCTTTGCCGATGCAGCAGCGGGTGCAATCGGCCTTGAAACGCTGCTCGGCGCTGCATTGCGGCTGTATCACAATGGCGATGTACCGCTTCTTCGCATCATTGAAACATTGTCCACCGCCCCTGCCCGCATTTTCGGCCTGGATGCCGGCTCGCTTCGACCGGGTTCAGTCGCAGATATGACCATAGTCGATCTTGACGAACCATGGATTGTCAGGGAAGAAGATTTAACGTCACGCTCAAAGAACAGTTGTTTTGAGGGCGCGCGTTTTCAAGGCCGGGTTGTCCAGACATTTGTCGCTGGAAAATTAGTCTTTTCCATCTAAACCCAAGGGAACGGCATATGTCGGATTTCTTCAATGTCGGAATTCCACTCCTGCTCCTCTTCCTGGTCTTCGGCTATATACTGGGTTCAATCCCGTTTGGCCTGATCCTGACACGCATGGCCGGTCTGGGCGATGTGCGCAGCATTGGCTCTGGCAATATCGGTGCGACGAATGTGCTTCGAACGGGCAATAAAAAGCTCGCCGCAGCGACCTTGATACTCGACATGCTGAAGGGAACCGCAGCAGTGCTGGTTGCCGGTATTATCGGCCCCGAGGCTGCAATCGCGGCGGGTCTTGGTGCTTTCCTTGGTCACATTTTCCCGGTCTGGCTGAAATTTAAAGGCGGAAAAGGCGTAGCTACCTATCTTGGCGTCTTGCTTGGGCTGTTCTGGCAGGGGGCCCTTATCTTCGCTGCCGTCTGGCTTTTGATCGCATTTGCTACCCGCTATTCCTCTTTGGCTGCGCTCTTAGCAGCCATTGTCACTCCAATTGCATTATATTTTATTGGTGTTCATCAAATCGCATTCCTGTTTTTCATTTTGACAATCATCGTATTCTTTAAACACCGCGCCAATATTCAGCGGCTTGTTTCAGGTACCGAAGGTAGAATCGGCTCTAAAAAATGAACGAAGAGAGGAAAGGCATTCGCCTTTCTGACGAGCAGAGGTTGAGTTGGCTCAGGCTCATCCGTAGCGAGAACGTGGGTCCGGCTACATTTCGGGAGCTGATCACCCATTGCGGCTCTGCATCCAATGCCATCGAGATGCTGCCCGACCTCGTTCGGCGCGGCGGACGAGGAAAGCCAATCCGCATTGCCAGCAGAGAAGACGCTGAACGGGAAATCCATATCGCAGCCAAAATGGACGCCTACTTTATCGGTATTGGCGAACCGGGTTACCCACCTTACCTACAGCACAGCGACAATCCACCTCCCTTGGTGGCAATAAAGGGAAACTCTGATGTTTTCTTTTTGCCGCCAGTGGCAATTGTCGGCGCACGAAATGCATCACTGGTCGGCATCAAATTTGCGCGGACCATCGCTCGCGAGCTTGGTGAGGCAGGTTTTGCTACGATTTCCGGACTTGCTAGGGGTATCGATACTGCTGCCCATGAAGCAAGCCTGCATCATGGAACTGTCGCCGCCATGGCGGGAGGCCTTGACCATCCCTACCCGCCGGAAAATCTTGCGCTCTATAAGGCCATTCCGGAACATGGCGGAGCCGTCATCAGCGAAATGCCATTCGGTTGGGAGCCGCGCGCCAGGGATTTTCCACGTCGTAACAGAATTATCGCCGCTTTGTCTCTCGGCCTGGTTGTTGTGGAGGCGGCGGAGAGGTCCGGTTCGCTCATCAGTGCCCGTCTCGCTGGTGAGCTTGGCAGACTGGTATTTGCAGTACCCGGATCGCCACTCGATCCAAGAGCGAAAGGCACCAACGGGCTTTTGAAAAACGGCGCAATTGTAACAACGAGCGCCGAAGATATCATGAGCGCTGTTGCGCCGCTCGTTGACCGCCCTGCGCCCGGTAATACCGGCTTTCCTGCTCCGTCATACGATTTTTCTTTGCCAGCGGCTCCGGATGAGACCGAAAGAGACCAGTTATTTCATCTCCTCGGGCCGGTGCCGGTGGATATCGATGATCTGATCCGGACCAGCCAATTGCACCCTTCGGTGGTGATGCTGATTTTGCTGGAACTGGACCTGGCCGGGCGACTTCAACGCCACTCAGGAGGTCACGTTTCTCTTACGTGCAGCTGACTTTACGCCTATTTGCTTGCGTAACTGATCATTGCTTTCTATATACGCGATCTCGATAAGGTAGCTTAGCATGTCCATCTTATTTGGTTTTTGCCATCACACGTAATTCACCGAGCATTTGCTGAATAAATCTGGCACTTTCAATTTCATTAATTTCATTACCGCTCATAAAAATCACCCTCAAATACAATTAAATATCAAAAATATGTGTTATACGTGGTAAAGAGCATTCACTTGAAGTCGATATAAGCTACTGTTTTTAATCCTTTTTCCCTGCAACCTGAAAACAGCTGCCCTGAATCAGTTTTCCCCTTGAACCCGAATACAAATTACCATTAATTGCACAGGACCGACGAGCAACCAAAGGTTGTATTTCACGATTTTTCGCTTACAGACCTTGACGTTGTGTCTAAGCCTGTTCATTTCACAGGCCAATTCCGAACTGAAATTAGTGCTTTTGTAATCTGACAAGGGCAGGAAAGCTCAATTCTGCAATGAACGTTGTTGTCGTCGAATCGCCTGCCAAGGCAAAAACTATCAATAAATATCTCGGCTCGGGTTATACCGTCCTGGCTTCGTTTGGCCATGTCCGCGATCTGCCAGCCAAGGACGGGTCTGTTCGTCCGGATGATGATTTTTCCATGTCCTGGGAAGTGGATTCAGCCTCCTCCAAACGTCTTGGCGATATTGTAAAGGCGCTCAAAGAGAGTGACGGCCTCATTCTCGCAACCGATCCGGATCGCGAGGGAGAAGCCATATCATGGCATGTGCTGGAGGTTTTGCAGCAGAAAAAAGCGATCGGCAAAAAGCCCGTCAAGCGCGTTGTCTTCAACGCAATTACCAAGGGCGCCGTGCTTGAAGCCATGGCGAACCCGCGTGACATTGATATGCCGCTGGTTGACGCCTATCTGGCGCGTCGCGCCCTGGATTATCTTTTCGGCTTCACGCTTTCACCTGTACTTTGGCGCAAATTGCCCGGTGCCCGGTCCGCTGGCCGTGTACAGTCGGTTGCACTGCGCCTTGTCGCGGATCGTGAAGCGGAAATTGAACGTTTCGTACGCGAAGAATACTGGAATATCGCTGCGCTGCTCAAAACACCGCGCAATGATGGCTTTGAGGCGCGTCTGGTTTCGCTCGACGGCAAGAAACTTGGCAAGCTTGACATAAAGAATGGTGAGCAGGCCGGTGAAATACGCACAATGCTTGAAGGCGCGTCTTTCAAGGCCGCATCGGTCGAAGCCAAGCCGATCAAGCGCAGTCCCGGACCGCCCTTCACCACATCCAGCCTGCAACAAGCGGCATCAGGTCAACTTGGCTTTTCCGCTTCGCGTACCATGCAGGTCGCTCAAAAGCTTTATGAAGGTATGGATCTTGGCAATGAGACTGCCGGTCTGATTACCTATATGCGTACCGATGGTGTGCAGATGGCTCCGGAGGCTGTGCAGGCTGCGCGTCAGACCATCGGCAAGGTGTTTGGCGAAAAATATGTTCCCGAAAAGCCGAGGTTCTATTCGTCCAAAGCCAAGAATGCGCAGGAAGCGCACGAAGCTGTCCGTCCGACAGACTTCAACCGGCATCCAAAGGATATGCGCAAGTTCCTCGATGCGGATCAGGCCAAGCTTTACGAATTGATCTGGAAACGTGCGATTGCCAGTCAGATGCAATCTGCTGATATCGAGCGGACCACTGTCGAAATCGATGCGAACAATGGAGCGCGGATTGCCCAGCTTCGCGCAACTGGTTCTGTTGTGCGTTTCGATGGTTTCCTTGGCGCTTATACGGATCACCGTGAAGAAGAAGATGTCGATGAAGACAGCGCACGTCTTCCCGAGATTCGCGCCGGCGAGGCTCTTGCCCGCGAAAAGATCAATGCCACACAGCATTCGACCGAGCCGCCTCCGCGCTATTCGGAAGCAACACTGATCAAGAAGATGGAAGAACTCGGCATTGGCCGTCCCTCCACCTATGCCTCGACACTCGCCACATTGCGAGATCGCGAATATATTACGATCGAAAAACGGAAACTCATTCCGGAAGCCAAAGGTCGCTTGGTCATCGCGTTTCTTGAAAGCTTCTTCCAGCGTTATGTCGAATATGATTTTACGGCTGATCTTGAAGAAAAGCTCGATGAGATTTCCGACGGCAAGCTCAAGTGGAAAGATGTTCTGCGTGCTTTCTGGACAGACTTCTTTGGCTCTGTCGATGGAATCAAGGAGCTGCGCGTAACCAATGTGCTTGACGCACTGAATGATCGCCTCGGGCCCCTTGTCTTCCCACCCCGTGAAGATGGCAGCGATCCGCGCATCTGTCAGGTCTGTGGTACGGGCAATCTTTCGTTGAAGCTCGGCAAATACGGCGCTTTCGTTGGTTGCTCAAACTATCCGGAATGCAAATTTACCCGGCAGCTTGGCGGCAGCGAGACGGCAAGCGAGAACGGCAATGGCGGCGATGAGCCGAAACTGCTTGGCAAAGACCCCTATACGGATGACGACATTACTGCCCGCAATGGCCGGTTTGGTCCTTATGTGCAGCGCGGTGAAGGCAAGGAAGCCAAGCGCGCCAGCCTGCCAAAGGGCTGGACGTTCGATGCGCTTGATCATGAGAAGGCGCTCGCACTCCTCGCCCTGCCACGTGATGTGGGACAGCATCCTGAAACGCAGAAGATGATTTCGGCGGGTATCGGTCGCTATGGTCCCTATCTTACCCATGATGGCACCTATGCCAATCTTGAAAATGCCGATGAAGTTTTTACAATTGGTCTCAACCGGGCTGTGACTGTCATTGCGGAAAAGCAGGCAAAAGGTCCCGGACGCGGTCGTGGCACGCCAGTGGCTCTGAAAGACCTGGGTGAACATCCAGATGGTGGCCCGATTACAGTTCGCGATGGCAAATACGGTCCTTATGTTAATTGGGGAAAGGTCAATGCGACGCTACCCAAAGGTAAAGACCCGGCTGGCGTTACCGTTGAAGAAGCCCTCGCATTGATTGTTGCAAAAGCCGGTTCGGCGCCGAAAAAGAAAGCGCCAGCCAAAAAAACAGCGGCAAAAAAGCCCGCAGCCAAAAAGGCGGCCCCTAAAAAAGCCGCAGCGAAAAAAGCAAGTTAGGATCACGAATTGGCACGCCGTATCTCTCCACCCAGCGGAAAAAAAAGGCCTGCCCATTCTGCTTCCTCCGGCCTTATCAAGCCAGCGCGTGAAGCCCGCATGCCCAGCCGCGAGGAAATTCTCCAGTTCATCAAGGAGAATCCCGATCTTGCCGGCAAAAGGGATATCGCCAAGGCATTCAATCTGAAAGGCGATGCACGCATAGCCTTGAAGGATATTCTGCGTGATCTGGCCGGCGATGGCCTGGTTGAAAAGCGGGCCAAGCGCCTCGCTGTGCCTGGAAGCCTTCCGAGCGTAGCAGTTCTGGATATTACCGGGCGCGATGGCGATGGTGGCTTGATAGCCAAGCCCACCGAATGGGAGGCAACCCATACGGAACGTCCGCCGGTTGTTTTCATTCGCGCATCGCGTGGTCAGAAGGGCCCGGCTGTGGGCGTAGGCGACCGTGTGCTTGCCCGCATCTTTCAAGGTGCCGATCCGAGTGGTCCTGTCTATACGGGCCGTGTCATCAAGAAGATCGAGCACCGCAAGGATGCTGTTCTTGGCGTTCTGCGCAAACTCGACAATGGCGAATGGCGGCTTGAGCCAGTCGAGCGTCGCCAAGCGGAGCTTGCCATAGATCCTACCCAACTCGACAACGCCAAGGTCAATGATCTGGTTGAAGTCGAGGTTTCGAAAATCAATCGCTATGGCCTCGCGCTTGGCCGTATCACCCAGATCATCGGTTCAGTTGCCAGCGAAAAAGCACTGTCCATGATCGCTATTCATGAGCATGAGATACCGCATGTCTTTCCGGACAGCGTGATGGCGGAGGCTGAAAAGGCAAAGCCGGCAACCATGGCGCATCGCGAGGACTGGCGGAAAGTACCGTTGGTGACGATTGATCCGGCCGATGCCAAAGATCATGACGATGCTGTGTATGCGGAACCCGATACAGACGAGAAGAATGTCGGCGGATATATTGCAACCGTCGCCATTGCCGATGTTGCAGCCTATGTGACACCGGATTCGCAGCTCGACCGCGAAGCGTTGAAGCGCGGCAATTCGGTCTATTTCCCTGACCGGGTCGTGCCGATGTTGCCTGAGCGAATCTCCAATGATCTTTGTTCGCTCAAAGAACTGGTGGATCGCCCTGCCCTTGCCGTTCGTATGATATTCGACAGCGAAGGCCGTAAAATCTCTCATACATTCCATCGCATCATGATGCGCTCCCATGCGCGTCTGTCTTATCCGCAGGCGCAGGCAGCGATCGACGGCGCAACGGACGAGAAAACAGCGCCCATCCTTGAATCGATCCTCAAACCTCTTTGGGCCGCTTATGCGGCGCTGAAGCGTGGCCGCGATGCGCGTGAGCCGCTTGAGCTTGATCTGCCGGAAAAGAAGATTTTGCTGACGCCTGAAGGCGGTGTCGACAAGGTGATCATCCCGCCGCGCCTTGATGCGCACAAGCTCATTGAAGAATTCATGATCCAGGCAAATGTTGCCGCTGCCGAAACGCTGGAACGCAAAAAACAGCCGCTCATCTTCCGTATCCATGATGCGCCATCACTGCAAAAACAGGAAAGCCTGCGCGAGTTCCTGCGCACGCTCGACATCTCACTCGCCCGCGGCGCAGATATGCGGCCAAACCACTTCAACAATATCTTGAAGCGTGTTGATGGCTCAGAACAGCAAGATATGGTCAATCAAGTCGTGCTGCGTTCGCAGTCGCAAGCCGAATATAATCCGGCCAATATCGGGCATTTCGGCTTGAACCTGATGCGCTACGCGCATTTCACCTCACCGATCCGCCGTTATGCCGATCTGATCGTGCATCGCGCGCTTATTTCGGCTTTAGGTCTTGGCCCTGATGGTATTACACCCAAGGAGGAAGCTGCGCTGCCCGAGATTGCCGCGCTGATTTCCACTTCCGAACGCCGCGCCATGGCAGCCGAACGGGCCACAGTCGACCGGCTGATAGCGCATCATCTTGCTGATAAAATCGGGGCGAGTTTCGAAGGCCGCGTGCAGGGCGTGACCAAAGCTGGTCTTTTTGTCTCACTTGCGACATATGGCGCTGACGGCTTCATCCCCATTTCAACTCTTGGCGATGACTATTATCATTACGACGAAACCAATCACGCGTTGTCCGGCGAACGCAGCGGCAAGGGTTTTCGCCTCGGTGACAATGTCGAGGTTCGGCTTGTGGAAGCCTTGCCTGTCGCTGGCGCATTGCGGTTTGAAATGCTGACAGAGCCACACCCGGTTCCCAGCGGGGTACGTTCGCACCACAAGGCGACACGCTCTGCACGCAACAGCCAGAAACGTTTTCCTGGCGGGTCGCGCGGCAAGCCGGGAGGCCGGAGAGGTCGAAGATGACAGAACAGGTAATTGGAAACAATAGTGTACAGACGAGACCGCACCGGCCTGTCGGTCAGGCCATGTGGCGCGGCTTTCTGGGCCGCTGCCCGCATTGTGGACAAGGCAAGCTCTTCCGTGCATTCGTCAAATCAGTCGATAATTGTTCCGTATGCGGTGAAGATTATACGCATCATCAGGCTGATGATTTTCCCGCCTATATAACCATCACAATTGTCGGGCATATTGTGCTTGGTGGCTTTCTGGCAATGGAAACACTTGTCATATTGTCGAACTGGGCGCATCTGGCAATATGGGTACCGCTGACGATAATCATGTCGCTCGCATTACTTCAGCCGGTAAAAGGCGCGATCATAGGCTTGCAATGGGCAAATTACATGCACGGGTTTGGCGACAGCAGCGATCCGAAACTGTCGGAATAACATATTAATGCCCATGAATGACCCGAGGAACCCGATTCTTCCCCCACAGAAGCGGATACGCCCTCGCGATGCTGCTTCTCTTCTGATTGTCGACCGCTCCAGCGACGAGTTGCGCATTCTCATGGGCAAGCGTCACATGCGCCATGTCTTCATGCCGGGGAAATTTGTTTTTCCAGGTGGAAGGACGGAAGCGGCTGATGGGCGCATGACCGCTATCGCCGAATTGTCGGAACACGACAGCACCAAGCTTCTCGATAATATGAGCGGACGATCGAGCATTACGCGTTGCCGTGCGCTGGCTCTTTCGGCAATCCGCGAGACCTATGAAGAGGCTGGACTGTTTCTTGGTCGCAGAGCCGAGTTTTCGAATGTTTCCCATCCGGATTGGGCCGCATTTGCCGAACGCAATGTCATGCCGGATCTTTCCGCCCTTCGTTATTTCGCGCGAGCGATCACCCCGCCAGGCATGCCCCGCCGCTTCGATACGCGATTCTTTCTGGCATTCCGCGAAGCCGTTGCCGATTCGCTCCCCGAACAGACCGGTCCCTCGCAAGAGCTTGAGGAGCTGGCATGGCTCTCCTTTACCGAGGCTCTGGAACTCGATATTCCGGACATCACCAGAGTAATCATACGTGAAGCCCAGGGCTTGCTTGAGACAGATCCATCCCTTGACCCCGGTAATCCTGTGATCCGCTACCGTTTGAAGCACGGGCGATTCGTTCGCGAGGTTATTTGATCAATGGATGCACTGAACTCTGACCAGATAAAAGTCGGGTCGTCTTGGCGCGCGCTGGTTGCGGCCATCGCTACCATCAGCGCCGTTGGCGTCGCCATCGGCCTTGGCATTCCACTTCTCAGTGTGATCCTCGAAAACCGCGGCCATTCAGCCACGATGATCGGCCTGAATGCTGCCGTTGCAGGCATTGCCTCCATCGTGGCAGCTCCGTTTGCAGCGCCAATCGCTGCGCGATTCGGTGTTGTGCCCACCTTGCTGGCAATGCTTCTAATGGGCGGTCTCGCCTTTTTCGGCTTTCATTTTTTTACCGATTTCTGGATGTGGGTCGTCCTGCGTGTGTTTTTACATTTCGCGCTGACCATGCTCTTTATTCTGTCTGAGTACTGGATCAATGCCGCCGCTCCTCCCCAGCGGCGCGGACTGGTACTCGGCATTTACGGCACAGTTTTGTCTATGGGTTTTGCTCTTGGGCCGTGGCTTTTTGCACAAATCGGCAGCGTAGGAATCACCCCTTTCGCCGTTGGTTTCGGTATTATTATCGTAGCAATGCTGCCGGTGCTGTTTGCATGGAAAGAGAGCCCTGACTTTCATGAAGAAGAGCATGTTCCATTCGCACCCTTCATCTGGGCAGTGCCAACTGCAACCGCTGCAGTCTTTGTTTTCGGCGCGGTGGAGACTGGTGGCTTTGCCTTGTTCCCTGTCTTCGGCGCGCGTATCGGCTATAGTGAAGCCAATGCGGCTCTGCTTCTGACAACAATAGGCCTTGGCAATGTTTTGATGCAGATTCCGATAGGTCTGCTCAGCGATCATGTGAGGGACCGCCGCAAGATTCTTCTCGCCTGCACTTTGATCGGGCTCCTCGGCATGGGGCTTTTGCCATTCATTTATTATAGCTGGTATCTCGTTGCTGCCCTCTTGTTTGTGTGGGGCGGTGCTGTCGCCGGGCTCTATACTGTCGGCTTGGCGCATCTCGGGTCACAATTGAAAGGACGTGAGCTCGCATCGGCCAATGCGGCTTTTGTATTTTGCTATGCCGTCGGCATGCTTGTTGGCCCGCAGGCAATCGGCATTGGTATGGATATGATGGGCCCAAGTGGCTTCGCCGTTGCGCTGGCGCTGTTTTTCGCAGCTTACGCGCTGCTGATTGGCTCGCGGCTTCTGACTCGCAGGGGGTAAACGCTCTATCTCCCCCCTTTGTGGGGGAAAGCGATTTCAGCATCTTAGCCCTTGCTAAGTGCTAGAAATCGCAAGAGAGGGGAAAATGCCTAAGTGTGCCGTAAGTTCGCCTCATGTAGTATCTGAGAACAGACGCCATCGAGATTATCAAGAACATCATCGTTCCAGAATCGCAATGTCTTGAAGCCCGCTAAATCCAATGCATGATCGCGTTTGATATCTGCGACTGATCCCGAATGTTGCGCCCCATCGAGCTCAACGATAAGCAGTGATCGCAGGCAGGCAAAATCTACGATATACTCCAAAATCGGGACTTGCCGTTTGAACTTCAGACCGCCCAAGCGACCGTTTCTGACCGCCTGCCACAACAGATTCTCCGCCAAAGTTGGGTCCCGCCTCATGGTTCGAGCATAGGATCGGATTATCGGTTTTATGTTTTGTCTAATGAATTTTCCCCTCTCTGGGATTTTCTAAGGATTTAACAAAAGGGTTAAATCCAAGGAAATCCTTTCTCCCCCACAACGGGGGAGATAAGCCAGTGCCAGACATTGATGACGTGGTTCTTCGTGCTGAACAACAAACGCAGGGTTGAATATGCCAGACACAAATCATCGCGCCGGTTGTCCATGCACCTAGTGACGCTTTAAAATGAGCAGATCATCAGCCGAGGGTTGACTTTTAACGAGGTTGGTTTATGTGTCCGACCAACTTTCCGCTTGATGCCACACTGCTGGACTTGAATAGCGGTCCTTCATACTCAGAACAGGTAGTTTTAAAATGGCTAAGGCTGCGAATATCAAGATCAAGCTTCTGTCGACCGCTGATACCGGTTTCTTTTACGTTACGAGCAAGAACAGCCGTACAAAAACGGAAAAGATGTCCTTCCGCAAGTACGACCCGGTCGCACGCAAGCACGTTGAATTCAAGGAAACCAAGATCAAGTAATCTTGTTTTTCGTTAAACAGATCAGCCGCCTTCGGGCGGCTTTTTTGTTTTCTGGAATACGAAATTACGCTGCCGCAGACACCACCTTATTGCGGCCCGACGATTTTGCCGCGTAAAGCGCATCATCAGCACGTTTCATCAGGTTATGTACCGTATCGCCCTCGGGCAGAACGCTCGCGATACCAATGCTGATTGTCACGGGTACAGCCATACCCGTATTGTTGATCTGAAAAGGTGTCGAGGCCATTTCACGACGGATTCGCTCTGCGACTATTGAGGCCAGCGTCTGGTCCGTATCTGGCATAACGATGAAAAATTCCTCGCCGCCATAGCGGCTGGCCAGATCACTGCCACGCACATTGCGGCGCAGCCGTCTGGCAAATTCGCGCAAAACCTCATCCCCGCCATCATGTCCATATGTATCGTTTATCAACTTGAAGCGATCAATATCTGTCATGAGAATCGATAGAGGACGCCGTCGCTCTACCGCACGCTTGAAAAGGGTAGCCAGATGGGTTTCAAGATAAAGTCGGTTGTGCAGCCCCGTGAGACTGTCAGTCACAGCCATCTCATAGGTTTTAACCACGCTGTCGCGCAGACCGTCATGATAGGCCTTGCGGCGCAGTTGAGTGCGCAGACGTGCCAGTAGCTCGTTGGGATTAACCGGCCGCACCAGATAATCGTTGATGCCCAGTTCCAACGCACGCCGTATCAACGGCTCTTCACCCATGTCCGCCACGAGGATGATCGGCAGAGACCGTGTATTGTCCAGAGAGCGGAGTTGCGCGCAAATTCGCAAAGGATCAAACTGGGCGAAGCTTGATGAAATAATGAGGCAATCATGGTTGCCTTGCACGGCCTTGAAGAAACCTGTTTGCGGATCGGTCTCCACGTCGACCGAGCACTCTTCGCCCAGTACGCGCTTAATTTTGTCAATGCTTTCAGGTCGCTCGTCAATCAACAGAATACGCGCAAATTTCGTCACATCATGGACGCCTGGCAAGCGCAGAATGGATTCCAGACCAACATCACGCGTCGTCGCCACACGCAAGCGCAGCTCATCCGTCAGGTTTTTCAACCGCACAAGACTTTTGACTCTGGCCAGCAGCTGGAGATTATCGATCGGCTTGGTCAGAAAATCATCAGCGCCGAAGTTCAATCCGGTAATCCGGTTTTCGTCCTGATCAAGTGCGGTAACGAGGATGACCGGAATATGAGCGGTTGCTGCTCTCGACTTCAATCGGCGGCATACTTCGAACCCATCAAGACCGGGCATCATGACGTCAAGCAAGATGACATCAACATTGCTGTTCTCGCAAATTTCGAGTGCTTCATAGCCATCAGTGGCTGTGATAACCTCATAATATTCGGCGCGAAGCCGGGCTTCCAGAAGCTTCACATTGGCTGGAACGTCGTCAACGACAAGAATACGGGCCGTCATGTTCAATTCTCCCGACGTTCAAGCGTCGCCAAGATAGGACTTTATTGTTTCGATGAATTTGGGAACTGAGATTGGTTTGGAAATGTAGGCTTCACAACCACCTTGCCGGATACGTTCTTCGTCACCTTTCATCGCAAAGGCGGTCACTGCAATAATGGGAATCACATGAAGGTCGTCATCGGCCTTGAGCCACTTCGTTACTTCCAGACCCGACACCTCGGGCAGTTGTATGTCCATGAGAATAAGGTCCGGACGATGTTCGCGAGCCAGATCCAAAGCTTCCAAGCCGTTGCGAGTGCGTATGGTTTCATAACCACTGGCTTCAATAAGATCGCGGAAGAGCTTCATATTGAGCTCATTATCCTCGACGATCATGACTTTCTTTACCATCGGCTATTTCCTGTTCGCCACTCTCGAAGGATACAGCCTGGCATTTCGATGACTCGAATCGAGGCAGATGATCCCAACTTTGTCGATTACTCAAATAACGTGTGATGATTGATGAAAAGAAAACTCTGCCGCATAATTCAGAAATGCTGCTGATCATGTTTAACCAAGCATTTATTCAATATGTTCTTTTGGATATGTTCAACTGCTATTAACCACATTTTTCAATGTCCCGGCGCTACACAGGCTTCGAATTTGCTCTACTGTGGTTTGCAGGAAACACGACTTACGGATGAATTCATTAAAATGCAAAAGATCGATCTGGATGGAGCACATGACCTTGCGATCAATTCACTTGTGTTTATGTCGCAAGATAGCGAATTGTTCACCCGCTTTTTGGCGCTGACCGGCATTACCGCCGATCAAATCCGCATGGCTGCACAGGAGCCGGGCTTTCTCGCCGGCGTGTTACAGTTTTATCTCGCGCACGAGCCAACACTGATGCGTTATTGCACCGAGACAGAAACCGATCCGGCCTTGTTTCAGCAAGCACTAAGTTTGTTGCCCGGTGGGCGTCAGGATGCCTACTGAAACAGTCCGTAAGTCCCCGAGGCTTATTGCAACGGCTTCTCCTGTTCGCTAAGGTCCAGACGTTCTTTTTATGTTCCGGACATCATGGCAATTGTTAATGATCCGCACTTTGGTTTTTGTCGTGACTGTCTGGCAAGCCAGACGCACGAAGCCAAACGTTGCCAGCAATGCGGCAGCCCACGCTTGCTTCGGCATGCGGAATTATATCGCTTAGGTATCGCCCACGTGGATTGCGACGCCTTCTATGCATCAGTTGAGAAACGCGACAACCCCGAACTGCGCAACAAACCGGTGATTATCGGTGGTGGGAAGCGTGGTGTTGTTTCAACAGCTTGCTACATTGCGCGCATCCATGGGGTGAAGTCTGCCATGCCTATGTTCAAAGCGCTGGAGGCATGTCCGCACGCTGTGGTCATCAAACCGGACATGGAGAAATATGGCCGGGTTGGCCGCGAGATCAGGCAGATGATGCGTGACCTGACGCCCCTTGTTGAACCGCTCTCCATTGACGAAGCTTTTCTCGATCTGTCCGGCACCGAACGGCTGCACCACGATCCACCAGCGCGGGTGATGGCGCAATTTTCAAATCGCGTCGAACGCGAGCTGGGACTCTCGGTGTCCGTTGGCCTTTCCTATTGCAAGTTTCTCGCCAAGATCGCCTCTGATTTTGAAAAGCCACGTGGGTTTTCTGTTATCGGAGAAGAAGAGGCCTCCACCTTTTTGCACGATAAGCCCGTGACAATGATCTGGGGTGTCGGCAAAGCCTTTGCGGCGACCTTGGAGCGCGATGGCATCCGCACCATCGGTCAGTTGCAAACCATGGAACTTGGTCCCTTAATGCGCGCCTATGGCACTATGGGCCAGCGGCTTTATCAATTGTCCCGCGGCATGGATATCAGACGGGTTGATCCTGAAGGCGAAAGCAAAAGTGTGTCTGCGGAGACGACTTTCAATGAAGACATCTCGTCAAAGGAAGAGCTGGTTGCCATTTTACGAGCGCTATCGGAAAAAGTAGCAAGACGCCTCAAGGCTGCGGATATTGCGGGGCGCACTGTCGTCCTCAAATTGAAATCCCGCGATTTTAAATTGAGGACACGCAATCGCCAGCTTGCCGATCCGACCCAACTTGCCGACAGAATTTTTCGTACTGGCGTTTCGCTACTCGAAAAGGAAATTGATGGAACACGGTTTCGCCTGATTGGAATCGGGGTGAGCGATCTTGGAGATGATGGCCGAGCCGACCCCCATGATCTTGTCGATGTGCAGGCTACGAAACGCGCAGTCGCCGAAACCGCGATAGACAAGTTACGCGGGAAATTTGGCAATCAAGCTGTGGAAACCGGATACACATTCGGCAAAGTCAAATCACGCGCAAAAGAAGCGCCGGATGAGATCGACTAGCGGAAAACATCCATTCATTCGGGCATTCGTGCCAAAAAATGAGAGAAAAACAGACGATTCTTACGGCAAAAAGTCAATCAGCAGTTTTAATCTGGTTGTTGTTAGTTGAAGTCAGCCCATTTCGACTTCGACAATGCCCGGAATAGCCTTCATAGCGCTGGCAATCTGCGGTCCTACCCGATAGCGGTTGGGCAACTCGATTTCCACCTCATTTGCACCATTCTGTTTGATCAGAATCAGACTAACAACCTGCCCGTCATTATGCGGTGTCAGATAGGGCGTAATGGCCGCCAGAGGCTCGCTGGAGCGCATATAGAGCCGCAACGCCTTCTGCATGCGCGTCGCCTCATCTTCCAGTGAGTGTGCCGTCTGTATGCGAAGACTAATACCTTCCGGTCTGTCTTCTGCACCAACGGTGATGACGACCGACCTACCCGGCTCCAGCAGATCACGGAACTGCGCGAGCGCCTCCGAGAACAGGATCGCTTCAAATTGTCCTGAGGAATCAGAGAATTGGATGATGCCCATCTTGTTGCCGGTCTTGGTGCGGCGCTCCTGCTTCGCCGTAATCGTACCGGCCAGACGCCCCGCATTGGCACCGCGCTTTACCGCCGCTGAGAATTCCGACCACGTTTGAACACGCATCTTGTCGAGGATGGGTTGGTACTCATCCAGAGGATGCGCGGACAGATAAAAGCCTGCTGCCTCAAACTCACGACGCAGCTTTTCTGATGAAAGCCAAGGGCTTACCGATGGAAGTTGAATTGTTTGTGCAGTTGCGGCCATCCCACCAAAAATATCCGCTTGGCCACTGACACTGTCTTCTTGTGTGCGCTGCGCATGCCCAATAATACGATCCAGACCCGCGATAAGTGCAGGCCGCTCGCGCCCGAAACAATCAAATGCCCCGACATTGATAAGGCTTTCAAACACCCGCCGGTTGACGACGCGCGGATCGATACGCTCGCAGAAATCCTCGAGGCTGGCGTAAGGAGTCGATCCGCGTTTTTCTACAATATGATCGACAGCAGCTTCACCAACGCCCTTTATGGCTGCCAATGAATAATAGATACGGTTTTCGCCAACTTCGAAAAGTCGGTATGATGTATTCACCGAAGGTGTGACAACCTCAATGCCAAGGCGCACTGCTTCACGGCGGAAATCATTGAGCTTGTCCGTGTTCGACATATCGTAAGTCATTGACGCGGCAAGGAATTCAACCGGGTAATGCGCCTTCATATAGGCAGTCTGGAACGATACGATCGCGTAGGCAGCTGCGTGCGATTTGTTGAAACCATAATCGGCAAACTTGGCCAGAAGGTCAAAAATAAAGTTGGCCTGTGGCTTGGTCACGCCGCGCTCAACGGCTCCATCCACAAAGCGAACCCGCTGCAAATCCATTTCGGAACGGATCTTCTTACCCATGGCGCGCCGCAAAAGATCCGCTTCGCCCAGCGTATACCCGGACATTTCCTGCGCGATCTGCATCACCTGTTCCTGGTAGATGATGACGCCCTGCGTTTCCTTGACGAGATGGTCGATCTTCGGATGGATCGACGCCATCTCCTCATCACCATTCTTGCGCGCATTATAGGTCGGGATATTCTCCATCGGACCTGGGCGATAAAGCGCCACAAGTGCGATAATATCCTCGATCCGGTCAGGTTTCATGCCGATAAGCGCCTTGCGCATGCCGGTACTTTCCACCTGAAACACGCCCACAGTCTCGCCGCGTGAAAGCATCTCATAGGTCGGCTTGTCGTCGAAAGGCAGATTTGACAGATCAACCACTATATCACGGCGTCGAACCAGGTTCACCGCAGTTTGAAGAACCGTCAGCGTTTTCAGACCGAGAAAGTCGAATTTGACCAGCCCGGCCTCTTCCACCATCTTCATGTTGAACTGTGTGACCGGCATGTCAGAGCGCGGATCGCGGTACATTGGGACAAGTTCGGAAAGTGGCCGATCACCGATGACGATACCGGCAGCATGCGTCGATGCGTGCCGATAAAGGCCCTCAAGTTTCAATGCAATATCAAGCAACCGCTCAACGACGGGCTCCTTGTCACGCTCTTCACGCAGGCGGGGTTCGTCCTCGATAGCCTTCGAAAGCGTTACAGGATTGGCAGGATTAGCAGGCACCATCTTGGTCAGACGATCCACCTGCCCGTAAGGCATTTCGAGAACACGGCCCACATCACGCAAGACAGCGCGCGCCTGCAATGTTCCGAAGGTTATGATCTGCGCTACCTGATCGCGTCCATATTTTGCTTGAACGTAGCGGATGACCTCATCACGCCGCTCCTGACAAAAATCAATGTCAAAGTCCGGCATGGAAACGCGGTCAGGATTGAGAAAGCGTTCGAACAGAAGCGAGAACCGGAGCGGATCGACATCCGTAATCGTCAGAGCATAGGCAACAAGCGAACCGGCACCGGAACCACGTCCCGGCCCCACAGGAATATCATGGGCTTTTGCCCATTTGATGAAGTCCGAAACGATTAGGAAGTAACCCGGATACTTCATACGGGTTATGACGGAGATCTCATATTCGAGCCGCTCGGCATATTCCTCACGCGTATGAGCACCCGCAAGTCCCACAGTCGCAATCCGTTGTTCGAGGCCCTCTCGAGCTTGACGGGCAAGTTCTTCCGCTTCTGCCGCCAATGCTGCATCCGGATCGTCACTTTCCCCGGTAAAGCGCGGCAGAATCGGAGCGCGATTCTTCGGATAGTAAGAACAGCGCATCGCGATTTCGACAGTGTTTTCTATCGCTTCCGGCAAGTCCGCAAAGAGCTGCACCATCTCGTCTTCGCTCTTGAGATAGTGATCCGGACTGAGGCGACGTCTGTCATCAATAGACAGCAGTGACCCCGATGCAATTGCCAGCAAGGCATCATGCGCTTCGTAATCAGCACTCTTGGAAAAGAACACGTCATTGGTTGCAACGAGCGGCAGTGCCAGCTCGTAAGCAAGATCGACCTGCGCCGCTTCTATCGACTTGTCATAACCGCGATGGCGCTGCAACTCGACATAAAGCCGGTCGCCGAACAGCGATTTGAGTACTAGAAGCCGTTGGCGCGCACGGTCGATCCGGTCATCTTTGATTGCCGCGGCAATGGCACCGTCCGGTCCGCCAGACAAGACGATTATGCCATCCGTCTTTCCAGCCAACCATGAGGAGGCAATATGGACCGGATCACCAGCCGGCGTCTCTAGATAGGCACGGCTAACCAGCCGCACGAGATTGGCATAGCCCTCCTCTGTTGCAGCCAACAGGACCAACGGCGCAAGTCCAAGTGCTTCACGCCGGTTTACGTTGCGGCTTTCTTCGGTCTGATCATGAAACGCAATATCCATCTGACAGCCTATGATGGGCTGCAGACCCGCTTTCGAAGCCTTCTGTGCAAATTCGAGAGCGCCGAAAAGATTGTTCGTATCGGTAATCGCAATGGCCGGTGCTTGGCTGGCCACTGCAAGGTCGATCACTTTTGGGACCTGTAAAGCCCCTTCCAGCAAAGAATATGCGGAATGAACTCTCAGATGGACAAAGCACAACGGGCGCTTGCCTGCATTGCTTATACTGACGTGCCCATCTGCCACTTTTTATCTCCGATTACTGAACGGAGAACCGATTCCACCGCGCATTCATAGTCCGATATGCGCGATGAAGTGTCTACTCAAATTGAACGCCCCTGCTGTGTGAACAGTGGATATATTGTGCGCGCTCAATCATCCCCGAGGGGACTCTTTCAGATTACGCTCACCCACATTGCGAGAGTAGCAATGAAAAGACTGACCGTTACAAATGACATAACATCCTGGAAAAGTTCGCTCATCGGTAAAACCCTTCTTCGTTTGCTCTATGTCTATGTTTTGTTCTATTTTTGTTCTAATGTCAAGCATTCCCATAGCGTGATGAACGCTATGGTTTTCAAATTGCTAATGGGAAATGATGAGGACGGATCGCCAATCAGAGATTGGTGATCTTGCCGTCTTTCAGCGTAACACGTCGATCCATGCGACGGGCAAGCTCATGATTATGCGTTGCAATCATGGCTGACAGGCCGGACTGGCGCACGAGTGCCTCCAGCGCCTCGAACACATAAGATGACGTAACCGGATCAAGATTGCCCGTGGGCTCGTCAGCAAGCAGAACAAGCGGCGCATTGGCAACGGCACGAGCAATTGCCACGCGTTGCTGCTCGCCACCGGAAAGTTCACTCGGACGGTGAGATGCCCTCGCCCCAACTTTCATGTAATCGAGCAATTGCTGGGCACGCTCCGATGCTACAGCGGGCTTCATGCCGCGAATCATTTGCGGCATCATCACGTTTTCCAGAGCAGAAAATTCGGGCAGGAGATGATGGAACTGATACACAAACCCTACGTCGTTGCGACGTATCGCCGTCCGCTCTTCATCCGACAATGCGCCGCAGGAGCGTCCATCAAGTATCACATCGCCACTATCCGGTCGCTCAAGCAAGCCGGCAGTATGCAGCAATGTCGATTTGCCAGCGCCTGAAGGCGCAACAAGCGCAACCATCTCACCCTTGCCCAACGAAAAATTCGCATCATCAAGAATGATGAGTTCCCGGCCGATTTCGTCATAGCGGCGGCCGACATTCGTCAGCTGCAGAATAGGCCCAGCCATATTATTCGTACCTCAGAGCTTCAACGGGATCGAGTTTGGCTGCGCGCCAAGCGGGAAAAAGCGTTGCCAGAAAGGATAGGACAAGCGCCATGAGAATGACGGTAAAAGTCTCGTTGAAGTCCATCTTGGCCGGAAGAGTGCTCAGGAAATAGAGTTCAGGATTGAACAATGTCGTTCCGGAAAGCCAGGAGAAAAACGCCCTGATCCGCTCGACATTCAAACACACGATAACACCGAGCACCACGCCCGCAATTGTCCCGGTAACGCCAATGGCCGCACCCGTCATCAGGAAGATGCGCAGAATTGAATTTCGCGTTGCGCCCATGGTTCGAAGGATGGCGATATCGCGGCCCTTGTCTTTCACAAGCATAATCAGCCCCGATATGATATTCAGCGCCGCGACAAGCACGATTAGCGTCAGGATCATGAACATGACATTGCGTTCAACTTGAAGTGCAGAAAAAAATGTCTGGTTGCGTTGTCGCCAATCGGTCAACATGACCGAGCGTTGCGCCGCTTCTTCAATCGGTTTCTTCAACGCGTCAACATCATCCGGCCTGTCCGCAAATATCTCGATCGATTGAACTTTGTTATCCTGATTGAAATAGAGAGCTGCGATTCCTCAAGCGGCATGAGCACGATGGAAGCATCATATTCGGACATGCCAATCTCGAAAATGGCTGTCACTGGATAGGATTTAACTCGCGGCGCCATCCCAAGCGGCGTTACATCGCCATCGGGAGAAATCAGCGTCAGCCGGTCACCAAGCCCCAAGCCCATGTTTTCGGCCATACGCGTGCCTATTGCCACGCCGCCTGCGGTGTTAAAGCCCTGAAATGTGCCTTGCCGGACGTTCTTTGCTACAAGTTGCAGCTTGGCAATATCATCTTCGCGCAAACCGCGAACGAGCGCACCTGATCCTGCGCCCACATTGCCTTTAGCCAGTACCTGACCTTCAACGACGGGGATAGCAAACGATACGCCGGGCACGGCATCGACACGTTTGATGACCGCATCGAAATCATCCAGCGGACGGTCCATTGGCTGCATGATGACGTGGCCGTTAATCCCTAAAATACGAGTCAATAACTCGGCACGGAAACCATTCATCACAGCCATGACGATGATAAGGGTCGCCACTCCCAGCATAATGCCGGTAAACGAGAACCCGGCGATAACCGAGATAAACGTTTCCTTGCGCCGGGCGCGCAGATAGCGCCAGGCAATCATGCGCTCAAAGGCCGAAAACGGCTTTGGGCCGGATGGAGCGGTCGCCACTTTTTCTGTCATAGAGTTCCCGCCTGAAAGTCCGCAGGTCCGGCCAACTTGTTGATTGCGGCTTCAATGGTCAGAGTTTCACGTTCGCCGGTCGCACGATCTTTGATTTCAACTTCGCCAGCGGCCACACCACGCGGCCCTACGATCACCTGTGTTGGCAAGCCGATCAGATCCATCTTGGCAAATTTTGCACCCGGACGGTCATCGGTATCATCCAGCAGCGGTTCGAGACCCGCCTTCGTCAAGGCATCATACAGCTTTAATGAAACCGAATCACAAGCATCATCACCTGGCTTCATGTTGACGATACCCGCGCCAAACGGGGCAACTGCCTTCGGCCAGATAATTCCATTTTCGTCGTGGGATGCTTCGATGATCGCAGCGATAACGCGGGAAGGTCCAATGCCATAAGATCCCATTGAGACCATATGTTCCTTTCCGTCGGGACCACTCACCTTGGCCCCCATCGGTTCGGAATATTTTGTACCGAAGTGGAAAATATGGCCGACTTCGATACCGCGTGCCGCCATCTGGTTGGAATTTTCCACCTTGGACCAAGCTGATTCATCGTGCATTTCGTCAGTCGCCGCATAGGGTGTCGTCCAGCGCGTAACGATATCGGCAATCTGCTGATTATCATCGAAGTCCGTATCGGCACCGGGCACTGGCAGATCGAGATAGGCGCGATCACAGAAAACCTGGCTTTCCCCGGTTTCGGCAAGAATAATGAACTCGTGGCTCAAGTCGCCACCGATGGGACCTGTATCCGCGCGCATCGGAATAACCTTGATACCAAGACGCGAGAATGTGCGCAGATATGCAACGAACATACGATTGTACGCTGCCTTGGCGCCTTCAAAATCCATATCGAAAGAATAGGCATCTTTCATGAGAAATTCGCGCGAGCGCATAACGCCGAATCGAGGACGGCGCTCATCGCGGAACTTCCACTGAATATGATAAAGATTAAGCGGCAAGTCCTTGTAAGACTTAACATAAGCGCGGAAAATCTCGGTGATCATTTCCTCATTTGTCGGACCGAAAAGCATTTCCCGATCGCCGCGATCCTTGATGCGCAGCATCTCGTCGCCATAAGCATCGTAGCGACCGCTCTCACGCCAAAGATCGGCAGACTGAATCGTCGGCATCAACAATTCAATTGCACCCGAACGATTCTGTTCTTCACGGATGATATTGCTCACCTTGTTGAGAATGCGCAGCCCCGCCGGCAACCAAGCATAAATGCCTGCTGATTCTTGGCGAATCAGACCAGCACGCAGCATGAGCCTGTGCGAGACGATCTCAGCCTCTTTAGGATTCTCTTTAAGGATAGGCAGAAAGTAACGGGAAAGCCGCATTGAAGGTCACCAAAATTGAACAACGCCTGAGTGCTTGAAGAATCAGGCAAAACCAAGTGCAAAGTCGATATTTCTTATCGGCTTCACGGCTGGTTGGGAACCCGCAACCGCATATAACACAGGATGATGTTGAGAGGTGATTCACTCTCCTGCAAGATTTCTAATCAAAAGATGACAGGAACGAATATTTTTCGTGACATTTCGAAGGCAGTCCGCTATTTTTTTAAGCATAAGGAGAAAGTAAGAATATTTCTGCTTTCCTACGCGGTCAAAGTCTTGGGAGGATGTGACCCTGGGCGCGGTTTCCGCAGCCGCCACGCAAGTGGATTGGGTCAGACGCGATCTTTAAATGCAAGGTGAAAGCCTTGCATTTTTTTTGTCTTTATTTATGAGTTTGACCTGTATTTTTCATGAGAGATTTAACACGTTATTTTTCGTGCCCGACAGCTGATACGTCAAAAGAGTTTTAATAGTCGGTTGCAGTTGCGACCTTGAAAGAAACCACACTACTTATTTCATCGCGCTCTTGGGCTCGTTTTGAACCCATGAGCTTATGACCAGCATTCTTATTCAAACTATTATTTTAATCATTTCAGGCAGATTATTTTATGACAAAATTGCTACGCACCATTTGCGTGGGAACAGTTACCCGCAATCGCCCGATCATGTTGCAAGCACTCCTCGCCTCCTATGCGGAAATGACTGTTCCAGCGGGTACGCAACTGCATTTTTTGATCGTTGAGAACAATTCAGCTCCAACTCTTGCTGAGATTATAGAGCGCTTTCGAAAGTCTGTTCCCAATTGCACTGTACAATATGAAATCGAACCTCGTCTTGGAATTGCATTTGTGCGCAACCGCGTGCTCGATAATGCGATTTCCAGTGGCTACGACCTGCTTACTTTTGCGGATGATGATGAAACCGTGCAACCGGATTGGTTGGTCGAGCTTCTTGCGGAACGGGATGCTTCGGACCTGGATATTGTCGGTGGCCCAGTGCGGTTGGCTCCCCTAAACGGTGTTTCCTTGTGGAAGAAAATGATTTGGAATGCCTTGAAAAGCATGATGGACAAAGGTGAGCGCGATGCCTGCGCCACCAAAGCAAAAGGTCAGGCTGGCAAACTCTGGATTGCAACCAATAACTGGATGAGTAATCTCGATTTCTTTCGTGCGACTGGACTACGTTTTGACGAATCTCTTGCGCTCAATGGCGGCGAAGATTGGCGGCTTTATCGTCAGGCAAAGACGATCGGGGCAAATACTGGTTGGGCCCATAAAGCCATTGTGCACGACCATATACCGCAAGAACGGCTGACCCTGGCCTATCAGTTCAAAAGAAGCCGCGACCATTGCGCTATTGAAACCAGAACGAAATTGGCAACACGGAAAGTATATACATTGTATCGTTTACCGGGCTCGATTTTGGCTCGTCTTCTGAAAATGACACTTCTGTTGTTTATCGCTCCAGCAACACCCGGTGAATCACTTGTAAAAGCCGCTGCATATTTGGGGAGTATTACAGGAATGCTGCAAGCGTTCACAAATATACATTCCCCACATTATCAGACAGTTACAGGTGCCTAAACTTGTAACTCAGTCCAACTGCGGAAAGAAAATAGGCAAGTCATCGATGCCATAACCGAGCTTCTGATTGACCACGTAGAAGATCGCGAAAATGATGGCGGATACGATCGTGGTCCACAGAAACACCCGGCCCATGCGCTGCTTGTGCGGTGCGCTCGGTGTTGTGCCCAGTGTTATATCATTCTCGTCGGACTGAGTGCGCAAGCCGATTGGGAGCATGGTGAATAGTGTCAGCCACCAGAATATAAAATAGACAGCCATAGCGGTTGCAATCGGCATTATTCTTGCTCCAGTTCGATCAACGTTCCGTTGAAATCCTTCGGATGGAGAAACAGAACGGGCTTGCCATGCGCACCAAGCTTTGGCTCTCCATCACCCAAAACCCGGGCACCCTGCTCTTTTAGCCGGTCGCGCGCGGCCAGTATATCGGGCACTTCGTAGCATACATGATGAATGCCGCCTGATGGATTTTTTGTAAGGAAAGCCGAAATGGGCGATTCCGGAGAAAGCGGCTCAAGCAGTTCGATTTTGGTGTTTCCCACGTCGATGAACACAACCGTAACACCGTGCTCAGGCAGCACTTGCGGCTCTGTCAGTTTTGCTCCGAGCGTGTCTCTATAGATCGCAGATGCAGCCGCCATATTTGGAACTGCAATCGCCACATGGTTGAGCCGCCCCAGCATTGCTTACCTCAAATCTTGGTGACAAAGACAGTAACGATCGGCTTCTTACCCCAAGCTTCATTGGCAGCAGAGCGAACCGCACGGCGGATTGCTTCACGCACCATGGCAAGGTCACGACGCTTCTCGCGCGGAATACTTTGAACCGCACCAACAGCCGCGTCATAGAGCAAATCCTCCAGTAGCTCGCCTTCGTCGTCGACTTCGGGAACACCGAAAGGCACTAGTTCCGGATCTTCGAGGATATTGTACTTGGCATCGAGAATAAATGACACCGCAACATGGCCGACATAGGAAAGCTTTCGGCGATCAACGATCCCAACCTCTTCCTCATCGCCAATCAGCCTGCCATCTTTAATCAAACGTCCAAACGGCGCCTCGCCGATAATCTCTGCCTTGCCTGGCGCAAGACGCAAGATATCGCCATTGCGCACCTGAGGCACTTCAGGAATACCTGCCATGGCAGCGAGCGATCCCTGCCCGACAAGATGCGCAGCTTCACCGTGAACCGGGACCAGAATGCGCGGGCGAACCCACTCATACATCCGCTTCAATTCGTTGCGCCGCGGATGTCCGGACACATGCACCAATTGATCGCCATCGGAAATAATCTGGACGCCCTGCTCTATTAGAAGGTTCTTCGTATCATTGATCGCTTTCTCATTACCCGGGATAGCACGTGATGAGTAGATCACCGTGTCGCCTGGCGAAAGCGCCACGCTGCGCATCTCGTCGCGCGCCAGTTTGGCGAGCGCCGCACGAGGCTCGCCTTGGCTGCCGGTCAATATGATGACCATGTTTTCCCGTGGAATGTAGCCGTAATCATCTTCGGAAAGAAATTCTGGAACGCCATCCAGATAGCCAAGCTCCGTTGCAACATCGATCATGCGTTTCATCGAACGGCCGAGTACAAGCGTTTGTCTGCCTGCGTCCCGTGCTGCCAGAGCAATCGAACGGATGCGCCCAACATTGGATGAGAACGAAGTGATCGCAACGCGTCCACGCGCACTTTCGATAATTTGCCGCAGGCTTTCGCCAACTTCCTGCTCGGAAGGCGATTCCCCATCACGCAAGGCGTTGGTCGAATCACACATCAACGCAAGAACACCTTCGTCCCCCAAGGCACGGAATCGCGCTTCATTGATCAGTGGCCCGATCGATGGTTCCGGGTCCATTTTCCAGTCACCCGTATGAATGACTGTGCCAAGCGGCGTCTTGATTGCCAGGGACACCGGTTCTGGAATGGAATGGGTCACTGCCAGCGCTTCGAATTCGAAGGGGCCAACATTGAAGGTTTCGCCAGCACGGTAGATTGTGACTGGAATATCCGGGGCACCGGGCTCCGAGTGCCGCTTGGCGGCAAGCAATCCGGCAGTGAATGGTGTTGCATATACAGGAACGTTGAGCAACGGCCAGAGATCGAGGAGCGCTCCGTAGTGATCCTCATGGGCATGGGTGATAACAATGCCCTTGAGGTTGTTCCGCTCGGCCTGCAAAAAACGAATGTCCGGAAGAATCAGGTCGGCCCCTGGAAGGTCTGGGCCAGCAAAGCTCACGCCCATGTCGACCACGACCCATTCGCGCTTGCGCGCGGGGCCATAGCCGTAAAGGGCCAGATTCATACCGATTTCGCCAACACCGCCTAAAGGCAGGAAAACAAGTTCCGCTTGATCGGAATTTGCCATTTACGCTCCTAAAAACTGAAACTCATTCAGCGTTTGCCGATGCAACTGTTCCAAAATGGACGTCACCGGCTGCAATTTTCTGCCGTGCACCGTCATTGTCACGAATGACGAATTGGCAATCTTCGTCAATTGTTTCGAATATACCACGCAGTACGGCACCGTCTATTCGAACGGCGACTTCACTGCCAATTCCGGCAGCCTGCGAAAGCCAGCGTTTGCGAATATCGCTCAATCCACGCCCGTTGGCCCAAATGCGATAGTTCTCTTCCCACGCATCTGACAAAGCCAGAAACAATGTTTCGGCATCGCAAGTCGCGCCAAGCCGAGCCAATGAAGTAGCTGGATAAGGGACATCCTGCGGATAGGCAACAACATTAACGCCAATGCCGATAACTACTGCCAAATGTCCATCCGGCATCAAGGTCGATTCAAGCAGGATACCGGCGAGTTTTGCGCCGCCTGCGAGCAGATCATTTGGCCATTTAAGTTCCACGCGAAGCGGTGCTTTTCCCGCTCCGGCATTACTGGCACCATCAATGCCCACGGAAAAATTTGCTGTTGGGCAAACCGCGCTCAGCGCATCAGCAAGGGAAAGGCCCGCGACAAAACCAAGCGTTGCCGCGTTTTTCAGCTCAAGATTGCCTGTGAGCAAGAGCGAAGCCGCCAGATTTCCCTCGGGAGACGACCACGCGCGGCCACGACGCCCTCGCCCGCTTGCCTGTTTCTTCGATACGATCCACAGCTTGCCAGGATCACCGGACTGCGCGCGCTCAAGAGCAACAGCATTGGTGGAACCGATCGTTTCGAAAGCCTCCAGTCGAAAACCGTTCTGCTGGGCGATTGGCGATAGGGCGAATCCAGTCAAATTCTTGGCCTAGAAGAATGATTTGGATGCAGCTTCCGCATAGGTGCTGATCGGACCGCCAATCAGTACATAGAGCAGAACGAGCAGACCGGATGCGCCAAGCACAAGTCGAAGCTCACCAGCAACCGGAACAAAACCGCCAACCGGTTCATCGAACCACATGATCTTGATGATACGCAGATAGTAGAATGCGCCAACGACCGAAGCGACAATACCAATAATGGCAAGCGCGTAGAGATTGGCCTCCATCGCAGCAAGGAATGTGTACCATTTCCCCCAGAACCCGGCGAGCGGCGGAATGCCGGCAAGCGAGAACATGAGGATGGTCAGGATGGTGGCCATAATCGGATTTGTGCGCGAGAGACCGGCAAGATCGCTGATCTGCTCGACATTTCCGTCCTTGCGGCGCATCGCCAAGATGAATGCAAACGTACCGAGCGTCGTCACCAGATAGATAAGCATGTAAATGGCAACGCCCTTGACGCCAACCTGCGTGCCAGCAGCAAGTCCAACAAGTGCATAACCCATGTGGCTGATCGATGAATAAGCCATCAGCCTCTTGATATTGCGCTGGCCGATAGCAGCAAAAGCGCCAAGGATCATCGAAGCAATAGCGATAAAGACGACGATTTGCTGCCAGTCATGCGTGATCGGCTGAAATGTATCGACCGATACGCGTGTCAACAAAGCCATCGCCGCCATCTTCGGCGCAGTAGCAAAGAAGGCTGTGACCGGTGTCGGCGCGCCTTCGTAAACATCTGGCGTCCACATATGGAACGGCACTGCCGAAATCTTGAATGCAAGACCGGCAAAGATGAAAACCAACCCGAAGACAACACCCAGCTGGCGTTCGGAACTGGCGAGAGACTGGGCGATTCCCTCAAAACCTGTATGGCCTGTGAAGCCATAAATGAGCGAAATACCATAGAGCAGCATGCCTGACGACAGCGCGCCGAGAACGAAATATTTCAGACCAGCTTCCGTCGAGCGAACGCTATCGCGGTTGATGGCCGCTACAACGTAAAGCGCGAGAGACTGCAATTCGAGGCTTAAATAAAGAGACAGCGTGTCATTGGCTGAAATCATCAGCAGCATGCCGACATTTGCGAGAAGAATCAGGATCGGGAATTCAAACTTGTCGAACTTCTCACTTTTAGCAAAACCGGACGACATGATCAGCGTAACGACCGAACCTGCCAGGGTCAGCACTTTCATGAAGCCTGAGAAGGAATCATTAATAAAGGCACGACCGAAAGCACTTCCCTGTTGCGGAAACACAGCGACAAGTACCAGCGCCAGCAACAGCAACATAATGCTGAGACCATTGACCAGCTGGTACGACTTCTCGCCGGAAAATGCTCCGACCATCAGGAGAGCCATCGCTCCCACTGCAAGAAGCAGTTCGGGAGCCATGAGCGTCAGGTTGGCAATCATATCGGTCTGCATCGGCCTTGGCCTCTTCCTGCTATTTCAACGCCAAAGTGGCCGCTGAGGACAGCGCGTTATTATATTGATTGATAAGTGCATGGACGGAGCTTGCCGTCGCATCGAATACCGGCATCGGATAGACGCCATAGAAGATCGTCAGGATCAGAAGCGGATAGATCACTGCCTTCTCACGCGGCGACATATCCAGAAGCGCTTTAAGGCTTTCCTTGTCTAGCGAGCCGAATACAACCCGGCGATAAAGCCACAACGCATAGGCTGCAGAGAAGATGACACCCGAGGTTGCAAAGAGAGCAACCCACGTGTTGACACGGAACACACCCATCAAGGTCAGGAATTCACCGATGAAACCGGAGGTGCCGGGCAAACCGACATTGGCCATGGTAAAAATCAGGAATGCGACCGCATATTTCGGCATATTATTGACAAGACCACCATAGGCGGAGATTTCGCGTGTGTGGGTGCGGTCATAGACAATCCCGACACACAGGAACAGCGCTGCCGAAACCAGGCCATGGGAAAGCATTTGGAACAGCGCGCCCTGAATGCCCTGTTCATTTGCCGCAAAAATACCCATCGTCACATAGCCCATATGTGCAACCGAAGAGTAAGCAATCAGCTTCTTGATGTCTTCCTGCATGAGGGCGACGAGGGAAGTATAAACGATGGCGACAACGGAAAGCGTGTAGATGATCGGGGCGAAATCTGCCGATGCAATTGGAAACATCGGAAGCGAAAAACGCAGGAAGCCATAGCCGCCAAGCTTCAACAGGATACCAGCCAGAATAGCAGAAGCAGCAGTCGGTGCCTCCACGTGGGCGTCAGGCAACCAAGTATGAACAGGCCACATCGGCATTTTCACTGCGAACGACGCGAAGAAGGCAAACCAGAGCCATGTCTGCATGGAGACCGGGAAGGAATGTGCAAGCAGTGTTGGAATATCAGTCGTGCCAGCCTGCCAATACATTGCCATAATGGCGAGCAGCATCAGAACCGAGCCGAGCAGCGTGTAGAGGAAGAACTTGAAACTGGCATAAACACGGCGCTTCCCGCCCCAGACACCGATGATGATGAACATCGGTACCAGGACAGCTTCAAAGAAGACGTAGAACAGCACGATATCGAGTGCACAGAACACGCCGATCATCAGCGTTTCAAGAACCAGAAACGCGATCATATATTCCTTCACACGTGTCTGGATCGCTTCCCAGCTCGCCAGAATGCACAGCGGCATAAGGAATGTCGTGAGGATGACGAACAGCATGGAAATGCCGTCAACGCCCATATGGTACGAAATACCGCTATCGAGCCAGGCTGACTTTTCCACAAACTGGAAACCAGCCTCCGCATTGTCAAAATAGTACCAGATCGGCAATGACAGAAGGAAGGTAATGATCGTCGTCCACAGCGCAACATTACGAATGTTGCGGCGTGCAGCATCGCTGTCATCCCGGATAAGCAGGATCAGAAAGGCACCGACCAATGGCAAAAAGGTAACGGTGGTAAGAATTGGCCAGTCGGTCATCAGAAGTTGCTCCCGAGCATCATCCACGTGACGAGTGCGGCGACCCCGATGAGCATCGCGAACGCATAGTGATAAAGGTAACCGGTTTGCAGGCGCACGACGCGGTTGGTGACATCAACGACACGGGCGGAAATGCCGTCAGGACCATGTCCGTCGATCAGCCAGCCATCGCCGCGTTTCCAAAGGAACTTGCCCAGAGCCATTGCCGGACGGACGAAGAGGAAATCGTACAGTTCGTCAAAGTACCATTTATTCAACAGGAACTGGTACAGTCCGGAATGCTGTTCTGCCAAACGGCGCGGTGTTTCCGGCGAGCGGATGTAGAAGTACCAGGCACCGATAAAGCCTGCCACCATTGCCAGGAATGGCGACATGGCGACAATGAACGGCACATGATGATATTCTTCCAGAATATTGTTCTCAGCCCCCGTAAACAGCGCGCCCTTCCAGAACTCGGCATATTCGTGGCCGAAGAAATATTCTTTGAAAGCGACACCGGCAAACAGAGCACCAATGGCCAGAAGGAACAGCGGCACAAGCATGATGTAAGGCGATTCATGCACGTGGTGCATGACATCATGGCTCGCACGCGGCTTGCCATGGAATGTCATGAATATCAGGCGCCATGAATAGAAGCTGGTGAACACAGCTGCAACGACCAGCAGGACGAAAGCGTATCCGGCAACCGGACTATGCGATGCAAAGGCGGATTCGATAATGGCATCCTTGGAAAAGAAGCCTGCGGTCCCGATAGCCGTGCCTGGAATGCCAAGCCCTGTCAGCGCAACTGTGCCGATGATCATCATCCAATAGGTCTTGGGGATGAGCTTGCGCAGACCGCCCATGCGACGCATGTCCTGTTCGTCGGATACGGCATGAATAACCGAACCGGCGCAAAGGAAAAGCAAGGCTTTGAAAAAGGCATGCGTAAACAGGTGGAACACACCGGCGCCATAAGCACCCAGACCAAGCGCCACGAACATATAGCCAAGCTGCGAACAGGTTGAATAGGCGATAACGCGCTTGATGTCGTTCTGAACGAGACCCACTGTTGCCGCGAAGAAAGCAGTCGTTGCACCAACGACTGTAACGAAAATCAACGCAGTGTGCGACAGCTCGAATATCGGCGACAAACGCGCCACCATGAAAACACCGGCCGTAACCATGGTTGCGGCATGGATCAGCGCCGACACAGGCGTTGGGCCTTCCATGGCGTCAGGCAGCCATGTGTGCAGCAGAAACTGCGCAGACTTACCCATGGCCCCCATGAACAGCAGGAGGCAAGCAATGGTGATTGCACCCTGCTTGTCGAGTTCATAGCCGAGGAAGTTCAAGACCACCTTCCCTGCATCCGTAGCGCCCTCAGCAGGAAGATAAGTAGCAGCAGCACTAAACAATGTATCGAACTGAACAGTGTCGAAAAGCACGAAAAGCGAGAAAATGCCGAGCAGAAAGCCAAAGTCACCGACGCGATTGACGATAAAGGCTTTCATTGCGGCAGCATTTGCCGAAGGTTTCTTGAACCAGAACCCAATAAGCAAATAGGAAGCAAGACCAACACCTTCCCAGCCAAAGAACATCTGGACGAGGTTGTCGCCAGTAACCAGCATCAACATTGCGAAGGTAAAGAGCGAGAGATAGGCGAAGAAGCGCGGACGGTGTGGATCGTGGTGCATATAGCCGATGGAATAAGTATGCACGAGAGCCGATACCGTATTGACCACAACAAGCATGACAACCGTTAGCGTATCGATACGGAGCGCCCAGTCAAAGCTCAGCGAACCGGACTCGACCCAATGCAGAACCGGAACCTTGAATGCTTCACCATGACCAAGACCCACGCTGGCAAAGGCCACCCAAGACAGGATGGCGACAATGATCAGCAGACCAGTCGTTACATACTCACTCGCCTTGGCGCCGATAGACGAGCCAAACAGGCCCGCTATCAGAAAGCCGATCAGCGGCAGGAAGACAATCGCCAGATACAGCATGCCCCCGTCAACCTTTCATCATGTTGACGTCTTCCACGGCAATCGACCCACGATTGCGGTAGAACACGACGAGAATTGCAAGACCAATCGCAGCTTCAGCAGCAGCGACAGTCAGAACAAACAATGCGAAGATCTGGCCAACCAGATCACCCAGTGCAGCTGAAAAAGCCACAAAATTCAAATTGACTGCCAGAAGGATCAATTCGACCGACATCAGGATAATGATAACGTTCTTCCTGTTGAGGAAAATGCCGAAGATTCCCATTGTAAACAACAAGGCAGAGACGGTGAGATAATGAGCGATACCGATTTCCATCATTAAATACCTTTGCCTGTTTCGACTTGTTTGATTTCCACCGATGTTTCAGGCGTGCGCGCAACTTGCTTCGATATGTTCTGGCGCTTGACGCCTTCCTTGTGGCGCAGCGTCAGGACGATCGCACCAATCATCGCAACCAGAAGCACAAGACCCGCAATCTGGAAGAAATAAACATAGTCCGTGTAGAGAATGTCGCCGAGCGCTGCCGTGTTGGAGCGTGTAGCGATGTCGGGCGTTGGTTGAACGACAACCGACGCGAGATTTGGCGCGAAAACAGAGCCGCCAAGAACGACGATAAGTTCAACCGCCAAAATGATACCAACAAGCGCACCCACCGGCGCATATTGCAGAGCGCCGCTTTTCAATTCGGCAAAATCCACGTCCAGCATCATGACAACGAAGAGGAAAAGAACCGCCACCGCGCCGACATAGACAACAAGAAGGATCATCGCCAGGAATTCAGCGCCGGTCAGCAAGAAAAGCCCTGCGGCGTTGAAGAAGGCAAGGATAAGGAACAGCACGGAATGCACTGGATTGCGGGCTGCAATCACCATGAAAGCGCTGGCGATTGTTATGAAGGCGAAGAGGTAAAAAAACGCCGCCGCTATACCTGTTAGCATGGGTTCCCCCGATTTCCATTCCGGCAGAATGTTCTGCCATTTCAACGAATCGGTTGCACAATCGGCAACCGATCCTTCCAAATTTCATGCGTCTTAGCGCATGTTCCTGTCCGGTTGAAGCGGCCGGACATGGACACAAGCGCGCAGTCAACAATTAACGGTAAGGCGCATCCATGGCGATGTTACGCGCCAGTTCCCGCTCCCAGCGATCGCCATTGGCGATCAACCGTTCCTTGTCATAGTAAAGCTCCTCACGGGTTTCCGTGGCGAACTCGAAATTCGGCCCTTCGACAATCGCATCGACCGGGCAAGCTTCCTGACAGAAGCCGCAATAAATGCATTTCACCATGTCGATATCGTAGCGAACCGTACGGCGTGTTCCATCATTGCGGCGCGGTCCGGCTTCGATCGTAATTGCTTGTGCCGGGCAAATGGCTTCGCACAGCTTACAGGCAATGCAGCGCTCTTCACCATTCGGGTAGCGCCGCAGCGCATGTTCGCCGCGAAAGCGTGGGCTGATCGGTCCCTTTTCAAAGGGATAATTCAGCGTTGCCTTGGGCGCAAAGAACTGGCGCATTGACAAAAAGAACGCGTTGACGAACTCCAGGAGGAGAAGCGATTTGGCAGCTTGTGCGAGCGAACTCATGGTGTAAGCCCCGTAATTTTGAGAAAGGCTGCGGTCGCGACAACCATGAACAGCGAGATCGGCAGAAATACTTTCCAGCCAAGACGCATCAATTGATCGTAGCGGTAGCGCGGAACAAATGCCTTCACCATGGCGAACATGAAGAAGCACATAAAGAGTTTAAGCAGGAACCAGACAACACCTGGCACCCAGTTCAGGAACCAGACATCAACGGGCGGCAACCATCCACCGAGGAACATGATGGTCGTCAATGCGCACATCAAAGTGATGGCAACATATTCACCGAGGAAGAAAAGCAGGAATGCCGTCGATGAGTATTCGATCATATGACCGGCGACGAGTTCGGATTCAGCTTCAACCAGATCAAAGGGAGGACGATTGGTTTCCGCCAATGCTGAAATGAAGAAGATGATGAACATCGGGAAAAGTCCGAGCCAGTACCAGTCAAGGAATGAGCTTGGAAGTCCCACCATCGTGCCGAGACCATCTTTCTGCGACATGACAATATCCGTCAGGTTCAGGGAACCGACGCAAAGGAGGACTGTTACAATCACGAAGCCGATGGAAACCTCATAAGACACCATCTGTGCAGCAGAACGAAGCGCGCCAAGAAACGGATATTTCGAGTTGGATGCCCAACCCGCCATGATCACGCCGTAAACCTCTAGTGACGAAATCGCCAAGACATAAAGAATACCGACATTGACGTTGGCAACAGCCCAACCCTCATTGACCGGGATAACAGCCCATGCCGCCATGGCCAGTACCGACGAAACCAAAGGTGCAAGAAGGAAAATGCCTTTGTTTGCACCCGATGGAATGATCGGCTCTTTCACGACGAACTTCAGAAGATCGGCGAAGGACTGCAACAAACCGAAGGGGCCGACAACGTTTGGACCACGACGCAACTGCACAGCCGCCCAGATTTTGCGATCTGCCAGCAGCAGGAAAGCGATGATGACCAGCATCACGACCAGCAGCAGCAGTGATTTTCCGAGGATAATCAGCAGCGGGACGATGTACGTGTAGAATATGTCTTCCATGTCAGTCTCTTCCCGCCTACTCGGCTGCCTGCTTGAAGCCGCCCTTGGCAAGCGCTGAGCACTCCGCCATGACAGCAGAAGCCCGCGCTATCGGGTTGGTTAGATAAAAATCAGTAACCGGCGAAACGAAAGCCGTCCGCTCGACTGAACCGGATGCGTTTGCCAGCTTTGCAACATCGGCAGAAGCACCAGATTCGATTGCATCGATTGCTGCCAGATGCGGATACTCTGCATAAAGCTTCGAACGCAAGGCTGCCAAAGAGTCGAATGGCAGTTTTTTACCAAGAATATCGGACAAAGCGCGCAGCACGGCCCAATCTTCCTTGGCATTGCCCGGGGCGAAACCGGCACGGTTGGTCATCTGCACCCGGCCTTCTGTGTTGACATAAGTTCCGGACTTTTCAGTATAAGTAGCACCCGGCAGGATAACATCCGCATTATGCGCACCCTGATCGCCATGTGTGCCAATATAGACTGTGAATGCGTTGCTCTTGTCCGACCACGGAAGTTCGTCAGCACCGAGCAGGAACATAACATCCAGTGCACCATTCATTTCTGCAACAGTCTTGCCGCCCTCACCCGGTACAAAGCCGATGTCGAGCGCACCGACACGGCTTGCAGCCGTATGCACGACACCAAAGCCATTCCATTCATCACCAAGTGCGCCAGTATCAGCGGCTATCTTTGCTGCAAGACCAAGCACTGCCGCACTGTCAGCACGGTTAAGAGCACCTTGTCCGATAAGGATTATCGGGTTCTTTGCCTTCTTTAGAACGCTATGGAACTTCAGCGAACCTGCCGCCAGTTCAGCCAAGGTTTCAGCACTCGCACCAAGATACTCATACTTGAAGCGCATATCAGCCTGCTCGCCAATAACCGCAATCGGTATACCGGCTGCCCGCCAGCGCTTGCGCAAACGTGCGTTAAGCAAGGAAGCTTCAAAGCGTGGATTCGACCCAATGATAAGAACAGCGTCAGCCTGCTCAATCCCGTCAATAGATGGGTTGAAAATATAGGATGCGCGACCATTGGCCGTGTTCAGCACCGAACCATCCTGACGCGCGTCGATATTTGCTGAACCAAGGGACTGCATCAGCAGCTTCAACGCGTACATTTCTTCGACGGTGGCAAGATCCCCCGCAATCGCGCCGATCTTGTCGCCAGTCGTCTTTGCGACAGCACCCTTGATCGCTTCAAAAGCTTCCGGCCAGCTTGCAGCGACAAGGCGCCCATCCTTGCGGATATAAGGCCGGTCAAGGCGCTGTGTACGTAAACCGTCCCAGATGAACCGGGTCTTGTCGGAAATCCATTCCTCGTTCACCTGCTCATTGACGCGCGGCAGAATACGCATCACTTCCCGGCCACGCGTATCAACGCGGATCGCAGAACCGACGGCATCCATTACGTCGATAGATTCTGTCTTCGTTAGCTCCCATGGGCGAGCCTGAAACGCATAAGGCTTGGATGTCAAAGCGCCAACCGGGCAAAGATCAATCACATTACCCTGCAGCTCGGACGTCATGGCATGTTCGAGATAGGTGGTGATCTCGGCGTCTTCGCCGCGACCGATCAGACCAAGTTCGGAGATACCGGCAACTTCGGTCGTAAAACGCACGCAGCGCGTGCAGTGAATGCAGCGTGTCATGATCGTCTTGACCAGTGGGCCGATATATTTGTCTTCAACGGCGCGCTTGTTTTCCTTATAGCGCGATGAATCCACACCAAAGGCCATGGCCTGGTCCTGAAGATCGCACTCACCGCCCTGATCGCAGATGGGGCAATCCAGCGGGTGGTTGATCAGCAAAAATTCCATCACGCCTTCGCGGGCCTTCTTGACCATCGGCGTATTGGTGAAAATCTCAGGGGTCTCGCCATTCGGGCCGGGACGCAGGTCGCGGACACCCATGGCGCAAGAAGCCGCTGGCTTAGGCGGTCCGCCCTTAACCTCGATGAGGCACATGCGGCAATTGCCCGCGATCGACAAACGCTCATGGAAACAGAAACGTGGCACTTCCGCACCAGCCGTTTCTGCTGCCTGCAGAAGCGTGTAGTGATCCGGCACCTCGATTTCATTACCGTCGACTTTGATCTTCGCCATCGTCTGTCCAACCTCGCGGAACATTCCGCATTCTTTTCCGGCTGCCTAGCAGGCCGCCAATAATTTCATACCGCCGGTACGACCGGCATGCTCTTTATTTTACTTCACTTACAAAACGGTTTGCCTGGCCTATCCAGTCATCCCGTGAAATTCGTCCGTTCAGCTTCAGTTGCCTGTCAACCCTGGCAATATCGTCCGCTGCCCATCCTGCGATCTGGGCATAAGAACGAATGCCCATGGAATTGAGAACCTGTTCAAGCTTTGGCCCGACCCCTGAAATCTTTTTAAGATCGTCAGCTGCTGCCGACGAACCGGCAACCGCATTACGCTTGACTGGCTGAGCCGGTTCGGAAGGCTTTATTGCCTCACCCGCCTTCTCACGAATAACCGCTTTAAGATCAGCAATATCGACAGCGGTAGCCGACTTCTCTGTCTGCCTGGTGGTTGCAGTCTTCAAATCAAACGAGCCGAGCATGGCATTTGTCCAGATGCCGAACATGCGCGTGGCAATCTCAGTGCTTGCAACAGAAACGGCCGCAGCTACCTCAAGCTGAGGTGCCAGAAGATTGGCAGCCGGCATCATCTGTTTCGGCAGAAAAGCCGCCCAGTCAGATCCCAGTGGTTTGTTTCCGGTGTTGGACATCAACCCTTCAACCTTATTCCGCTGCAACAAGCACGGGGCGGCTTGCATCTGCGTTGCGTGAAAACTCATCGATCCGGCGTTCAATTTCTGGACGGAAATGACGGA
This sequence comes from Phyllobacterium sp. K27, assembly GCF_054796155.1. Classification (NCBI taxonomy): domain Bacteria; kingdom Pseudomonadati; phylum Pseudomonadota; class Alphaproteobacteria; order Hyphomicrobiales; family Phyllobacteriaceae; genus Phyllobacterium; species Phyllobacterium sp. K27. Next base: position 2,431,982 of record NZ_CM139240.1, read on the forward strand.
TAAGTCCCTGAACCGGCCATGCGGCGGCATCACCCAAAGCACAAATCGTGTGACCTTCGATCTGTTTCGTTACGTCAAGCAGCATGTCGATTTCGCGCTTCTGCGCATTACCGGTCACCATGCGCTCCATAACGCGCCACATCCAGCCGGTGCCTTCGCGGCATGGAGTACACTGACCGCAGCTTTCATGCTTGAAGAAGTAGGAAAGACGGGCAATTGCACGCACGATGTCCGTGGACTTGTCCATGACAATGACCGCAGCCGTACCGAACGATGATTTGACGGCACGCAGCCCATCAAAATCCATCGGGCAATCGATAATGTCAGCCGCAGGAACGACGGGGCACGAAGCACCGCCCGGGATGACAGCCAGCAGATTGTCCCAACCGCCGCGAATACCGCCCGCATGACGTTCGATCAACTCGCGAAACGGAATGCCCATTTCTTCTTCAACGGTGCATGGATTGTTAACGTGGCCGGACACCATGAAAAGCTTCGTTCCGACATTGTTCGGACGACCAATGCTGGAGAACCAAGCAGCGCCGCGACGCAAGATTGTTGGCGCAACAGCAATTGACTCAACGTTGTTGACAGTCGTCGGGCAGCCATAAAGACCCATATTCGCCGGGAATGGTGGCTTCAGGCGCGGCTGGCCTTTCTTGCCTTCAAGACTTTCAAGCAGCGCGGTTTCTTCGCCGCAAATATAGGCACCTGCGCCATGATGAACGTAGATGTCATAGTCCCAGCCATTCTTGTTATTCTTGCCGAGCAACCCAGCATCGTAGCATTCGTCAATGGCAAGCTGGAGCGCTTCGCGTTCACGAATATACTCGCCGCGTACATAGATATAGCATGTATGTGCAGCCATGGCGAAACCGGCAATAAGACAGCCCTCGATCAGCGTATGCGGATCATGCCGCATAATATCGCGATCCTTGCACGTGCCCGGCTCGGATTCGTCGGCATTGATAACGAGATAATGCGGACGGCCATCGCTTTCCTTCGGCATGAAGGACCATTTCAGACCCGTCGGAAAGCCAGCGCCGCCGCGTCCGCGAAGGCCCGAAGCTTTCATCTCGTTGATGATCCAATCGCGGCCCTTGGCAATGATACCCGCAGTGCCATCCCAATGGCCGCGCGACATCACCCCCTTCAACGACTTGTCGTGAAGGCCATAAATATTATTGAAGATGCGGTCCTTATCAGCAAGCATTTCGCACCGGTCCTACTCTCTTCGTCCATACTTGCGAATGCGTATCGTGCACCCGCCAACCCAATTTATCTCGGCTTCTTGCCGAAAACCTTGATATATTCCGCCTCGCCGCCCTTGGCCAAAGCCTTGGCTTGCTTGACCCAATCGTCGCGCTCGATACGTCCTTTGAAATTCAGGTAATTATCGACCCATTCACGTTCGGCTTTTTTCCATGCCGCAACCTGCGCATAGGTGAATATACCAAGATCGTGAAGAATGCCTTCGATCTTCGGGCCAACACCTGCAATCAACTTCAAATCATCAATGGCCGCTGGCTTTTCGATACCCACCGGGCGGTTATTGTCTGTGAGCGAGACAGTCGTGGCCGGAGCCTTTATCGCTTGCACGTCGGGCTTCTCACCCAGAGAACCTTCTGCCAATGGCGGATTCTTGATCATCCGGGCAGCGGAACTGGCTTGCGGTGCCGGCTTGGATGTCGCCTTCTCGCCGCCATTTGGAGCCTTCACTGCGGAAGGTGATTTTATCGCCGGATTAGTCACATCATCATGCGTTACCGGCTTGCTCGCATTTGATGGGGGCACTGCCGCTTTGTCATTGCCTGACCTTGAGTCGCGACCGGACTTGGAACCAGCGTTGTCATTAAGCGATGTTGGCCCGCCCTGCGGAGCCGAGAAATGGCGATCGATCTGTGGGCCCACAGGCACGGACGCGCCCTTCCCAGCTTCGAACGCATCGATAATTTCTTCAAGGCGTTCCGGTGTCAGATCTTCATAAGTGTCTTTGAAAACCATGATCATGGGAGCATTGACGCACGCACCCAGGCATTCGACCTCTTCCCATGACAAAGTGCCAGATTCATTCAAATGAAACTGCTCATGATGAATCTTGTGCTGGCAGACCTTTTTCAGGTCTTCCGAACCGCGAAGCATGCAAGGCGTTGTGCCGCAAACCTGAATATGCGCCCGCGTACCAACCGGCTTTAACTGAAATTGCGTATAGAAAGTAGCAACCTCGAGCACGCGGATCACCGGCATGTCGAGCATTTCGGCAACATGCTCAATGGCAGCTTTGGTAACCCAGCCATCCTGCTCCTGCGCCCGCATCAAAAGCGGTATGACAGCAGATTGCTCACGGCCCTTGGGATATTTCTTGATTGCAAGTTTCGCCCAGGCGCTGTTTTCGCGATTAAACGCGAACTGCGCTGGCTGGACATTATCTTCGGCTAGACGACGGACTGACATTAACGATCAACCTCACCAAATACGATATCAAGCGAGCCGAGAATGGCGGAAACGTCGGCTAGCATGTGACCACGGCACAGAAAATCCATGGCTTGAAGATGGGCAAAACCCGGTGCGCGCAGCTTGACGCGATAAGGCTTGTTCGACCCGTCGGAAACCAGAAACACACCAAATTCACCCTTTGGCGCTTCGACTGCAGCGTACACCTCACCGGCAGGCACATGGTAACCTTCGGTGTAGAGTTTAAAATGATGGATCAGCGCTTCCATGGAACGCTTCATCTCACCACGCTTCGGTGGAACGATCTTTGCAGATGTATTGGAAACAGGCCCTACCCGCTCCTTACCCAGCAATAAATCAACGCATTGGCGCATGATACGAACCGACTGGCGCATCTCTTCCATGCGGATCAGATAACGATCATAGCAATCGCCATTCTTGCCGATCGGAACATCGAATTCCATTTCCGAGTAACACTCGTAAGGCTGCGACTTGCGCAAATCCCAAGCAGCGCCTGAGCCACGAACCATGACGCCCGAAAAGCCCCAAGCCCAGGCATCTTCAAGCGTTACGACGCCGATATCGACATTTCGCTGTTTGAAAATACGGTTTGGAGTAATCAAATCGTCGAGATTTTTTACAGTCTGCAGGAATGGATCACACCATTTGCCAATATCTTCGATCAATTGGTCTGGTAGATCCTGATGCACGCCACCCGGACGAAAATAAGCAGCATGCATACGTGCGCCGCAAGCGCGCTCATAGAACACCATCAGCTTTTCGCGCTCTTCGAAGCCCCAGAGCGGTGGCGTCAGCGCACCGACGTCCATTGCCTGCGTCGTTACATTCAGCAGATGCGAGAGGATACGGCCGATTTCAGAGAAAAGAACGCGGATCAACTGGCCGCGCTTTGGCACTTCGATCTTGAGCAACCGCTCTACAGCAAGCGCAAAGGCGTGTTCCTGATTCATCGGCGCCACATAGTCGAGGCGATCGAGATAAGGCACAGCCTGAAGATAGGTCTTGGCTTCCATCAACTTTTCGGTACCACGATGCAGCAGTCCGATATGCGGGTCGACGCGTGCTACAACTTCGCCGTCCAGCTCCAGCACGAGGCGCAAAACGCCATGCGCCGCAGGATGTTGCGGGCCAAAGTTAATGTTAAAATTGCGAACTTGAGTTTCAGCCATTGTTGGCTTCCTGACATTGTGCGGATGGATTGCTGTTCTCGCTCATAGGGGCGGACCTCAATTCACCTTGGCCTTCTCATCGCCCGGAAGCACATAGTCCGTGCCTTCCCAAGGAGACTGGAAGTCGAAGTTGCGGAATTCCTGCCTGAGCTCAACCGGCTCATAGACAACACGCTTTACTTCATCGTCGTAGCGAACCTCGACAAATCCGGTCAGCGGGAAATCCTTGCGGAGCGGGTGGCCCTCAAAGCCATAATCGGTGAGAATGCGGCGAAGATCCGGATGGCCGGAGAAGAGAACACCGTAAAGATCATATGTTTCGCGCTCATACCAATCCGCACCCGGATAAACCGGCGTAGCAGAGGGAACAGGCGTATCTTCATCCGTTGAAACCTTCACCCGGATACGCAGGTTCTGGCGCGGTGAAAGCAGGTGATAAACCACATCGAACCGATGCACGCGCGATGGGTAGTCGACACCGCTAATGTCAATCAATGAAATGAACTGGCATTGCACATCATCGCGAAGAAATGCCAGCGTGGCGAGCAGCGCATCGGCATCAACTTCTACGGACAGATCACCATAGGCAATGCCGACCGAGTTTAATGACAGACCCGGCTTTTCTGTCAGGTAGCTGGCCAGTTCATTCAATGCCTCTTCAAACATCGCGCTCACCTTATCGCTCAATCGTGCCGGTTCGGCGGATTTTCTTCTGTAGCATCAACACGCCATACAAGAGCGCTTCAGCGGTTGGCGGGCATCCGGGAACATAAATGTCTACGGGGACGACACGATCACAGCCGCGAACAACAGAATAGGAATAATGATAATATCCGCCGCCATTGGCGCACGAGCCCATCGAAATAACATAGCGAGGCTCCGGCATCTGGTCATAGACCTTGCGCAACGCTGGGGCCATCTTGTTGGTCAGCGTTCCTGCGACAATCATCACATCGGACTGACGCGGTGAAGCGCGAGGCGCGAAACCGAAACGTTCGCCGTCATAGCGCGGCATCGAGGTGTGCATCATTTCAACGGCGCAACATGCAAGACCGAAGGTCATCCACATCAACGAGCCGGTGCGGGCCCACGTTACCAATGCATCGGCGGAAGTGACGAGAAATCCCTTGTCGGCCAATTCATTGTTGATCTCACCGAAGAATGCATCGTCAGAACCAATTGGCTTGCCCGTATGGGGGTCAAGAATGCCCTTCGGTTGTGGTGCCACAAGGGTGGTGTTGCTGTTGGTCAATCCCATTCCAGCGCTCCCTTTTTCCACTCATAAATAAAGCCGACCGTGAGGACGCCCAGGAATACCATCATTGACCAGAAGCCAAACCAGCCCACATCGCCGAACGATACCGCCCAGGGGAAAAGGAAAGCCACTTCCAGATCAAAAATGATGAAGAGGATTGAGACGAGGTAGAAGCGCACATCAAACTTCATGCGGGCGTCGTCAAATGCGTTAAAGCCGCACTCATAGGCCGACAATTTTTCAGGGTCAGGCGCGCTGTATGCAACCAGAAACGGCGCAATCAACAGTGCCAGACCGATTACCAGCGCCACACCGATAAAGATAACGATGGGCAGGTAGGAACTTAAGAGCTCGTTCATGATCCGTCTTTTTCTGCCTTGTGAACTCAGGCTGACAAGAATGCCATGTCATACACATGACTGCCGATAATGCACGGCAGATCGCGCCGTCTTTTGAAGTTGGCTCGATGGCCGAGGGTTAGCGCGTTAGCGCCATGCACGCAAGTGCAACAATCGTCGCGAAGCTGCGCACCTATTATCATCCACACGGGTGTCCGCAATGGAAAAATCGGCTTATTTCGGCATTTTTACCCCCATTTTGGTGGAAAAAGGCCGCAAAAAGCTTTTTAGAATGATATTAATGTAGATTGCAGGTTGCAGGCGTCCGACATGGCAAATCCCAACTGCGACATTCGGTCCTATAACCGATTTAGCCTTAAATGCGCAGATGCATAAGGGCATCGCATGGCCCTTTTGACTTCCATCCGATTTATGGACTTTACGCACCGGAAAAAGTTTAAATACCGGCAAGGGGTTCAAGACCGAATTGCTGCCCGTCTTCGGAGATCATCTTCGCCTGGTGAGCTTTGCGATCGAGCATGGCAGACCATACTGCAACGGCCAGCCCCATGGCGGCTAGGGCAGCACCAACAAATGGCAAATACTGGTATGGCACGCCCAGGGTAAGTGCTGCTCCACCAATCCAGGCACCTGAGGCATTACCCATATTAAAAGCGCCCTGATTGAGCGTAGCCGCCAGATTTGGTGCCTCATCCGCCGATTCGACGACTCGCATCTGGAGCGGCGGAACGATGACAAAGGTCAAAACGCCCCAGAAAAACACGGTAATGATGGCAGCCGTCGGCAAACCCGAGATCTCAGCCAAGACGATATGTGTCAGCACAAGCGCGATCAAAGTTCCTATAACAGTCGGCATCAGCTTCCAGTCGGCGAGTTTACCGCCGATAACATTGCCGACCGTCATGCCCGCGCCGAAAAGAAGCAGGACCCACGTTACCGCCGAAGTCGAAATGCCGGAAACATCTGTCAGGATCGGCTTGATATAGGTGAAGACTGCAAAAAGACTGGCGGAGGCAAGCGCTGAAATTACCATGGCGAGCCAGACCTGTAACTTGCCCAAAACCTTGACCTCGCTAAGGATTCCGCCACCCTTTGCTTCGCCGTTGGAAGACGGCACCAGCGTTATAATTGCAATCACAGCTGCAATGCCAATAGCGACGACCGCAAAGAACGTAGCACGCCAGCCGTAAACTTCACCGAGGGCTGTTCCAGCCGGAACACCGAGAATATTGGCGAGCGTAAGGCCTGCAAACATGAGTGCAATTGCGCTTGCCCGTTTATGGCGCGGCACGAGATTTGCGGCCACGACCGAGCCAATGCCGAAGAATGCGCCATGACCGAAGGCGGTTACAACACGGGCGATCATCAGCATCCAGTAGTTGGGAGCGATGGCGCAAAAGAGATTGCCAACCACAAAAAGCATGGCCAGACCGACAAGCACGGGCTTTCTCGGCAGCGAAGCGGTTGCGATTGCTATAATCGGTGCGCCAATAACAACGCCGAGTGCGTAACCCGTGACAAGAAGCCCGGCACTAGGGATGGATACGCTCAAATCTGCTGCAACTTCCGGCAGCAGTCCCATGATGACGAACTCAGTGGTGCCTATGCAAAACGAAGCAATGGCCAGGGCAAGAATCGGTAAAGGCATAGCGAGCAACCGCAAATGAGAGAAAGCACGATGCTGCCTATTCGGTGAAGGCTACACAACTCATTTTTGTGCAATGCAGCAATGCGTTATCGGATAGCTTACCCGACTGTGATTGGAAAAGCAGTCAGAACGGCAACAGAGATCAGGACAAATCCTATTGCTGACCGCTTTCAATAGCTTTGAGATCTTCCGCCTGCTGTTGACGCAGCGCACGAATTTCGGCCTGTTTACGCGCAGCCGCCGATGGATCAGCCGATGGTCCCCTTTGGCTGTTCTTTGCCGCAGTCGTGCGGTTGCGCAAAGCGTCTTTCTCTTCCGGCGTGAACTGGGTCGTTTCACCTTTCGGGTCAGGCGTAAAGTGCGGATAGGTTCCGGTGTTGACCGGTCCAGTCATCGGCGAATTCGACATTGGCGCAGGGCTTGTATTGGCGCACGCGCTCAAGCCTACGATCATAACGGCGCCTGCCGAGCAGCGCATGAGCAGTTTGAGCGAGATTTCCATTGTGTGTCCTGACTTTAGAAAAACGATATTTATCATGGCTACAATAAATGCACCTTGGAGGGATAGCACCAACTTATGTTATCATGTCAATAATGCTGAACGGGAGAACTAAAGCATCGGACCGAAAAGTGGAATCCGGTTTTCGGATAATCCGATGCTAAAACAGAAAGATAGATCGCTCTTTCGCGCCCCTAAGGGCGTTCGGCGAGCTAGCGGGAGGATGCCACTATATGGATAATCAAGGCGATAAAAGCACAAAGACATCCAACCTGGATCACTATGTGGTCAAGGATCCGGAGGCCTTTGCCCGCAATGTCGCCCATATGATCGAACAGGCCGGCAAAGCGGCTTCTGCCTGGGTCGAGCCTCGTGAGAAAGGCTTGAAGCGCGATACGCTCGCCGACCCCGTCACCGATATTGTCAAAACGCTGTCAAAAGTCTCCGAATATTGGCTCTCGGAACCCAGTCGGGCGCTTGAAGCCCAAACAAAATTATTTTCCAGCTACATGGCGATCTGGTCAAACTCCATCCGACGCATAAGCGGCGAGAACGTTGAAGATGTCGCCACGCCCGAAAAAGGCGATAAGCGTTTCACCGATGAGGATTGGGCGCGCAACGCATTCTTCGACTTTTTGAAACAGGCCTATCTGGTCACTGCGAAGTGGGCTGGTGACCTGGTTGAAAATGCCGAAGGACTGGATGAACATACACGCCACAAGGCGTCCTTTTACGTGAAACAGATCACAACCGCAGCCTCACCAAGCAATTTCCTTTTGACCAATCCTGAACTTTACAAGGAAACGGTTGCCAGCAATGGCGAGAACCTTGTTCGTGGTATGAAAATGCTTGCAGAGGATATCATTGCCGGTGGTGGCGATCTTCGCTTGCGCCAATCGGATTTGACAAAGTTTACACTTGGAGAAAACGTGGCAACGACCCCTGGAAAGGTCATCGCCAGAAGCGACGTCGCAGAAATTATCCAGTACGAGCCTAACACCAAGGATGTGCTCAAGCGCCCTCTCCTGATTTGCCCGCCTTGGATCAACAAGTTCTATATTCTGGATCTGAACCCTGAAAAATCATTCATTAAATGGGCGATAGACCACGGCCACACGGTTTTTGTCATCTCTTGGGTCAACCCCGATCAACGACACGCTCACAAGGATTGGACTGCCTATATCAATGAAGGTTTGCGCTTCGGCCTCGATGCTGTTGAATCTGCTACCGGCGAACGGGCCGTCAATGCAATCGGGTATTGTGTAGGTGGCACATTGCTTAGCGCAGCCCTCGCCCTTTTCGCCAAGGAAGGCGAAGATCGAATCAAAAGCACCACACTGTTCACAACACAGGTAGACTTCACCCATGCCGGTGACCTGAAGGTATTTGTTGACGAGGATCAGATCCGCGCTTTGGAAAAGGCGATGTCTGCGGAAGGGTACCTTGATGGAACCCGCATGGCGACCGCTTTCAACATGCTCCGCTCCGGTGATCTTGTCTGGCCGTATGTCGTTAATAATTACATGCGCGGTCGCGATCCCGTACCATTTGACTTGCTGTACTGGAATGCAGATGCAACGCGTATGAGCGCCGCCAATCACTCCTATTATCTGCGCAATTGCTATCTCGACAATAATCTTGTGCGTGGAATGATGAAGCTGGCAGGTGAAGGTCTGTCGCTGGCTGATGTCAAGATTCCCATCTACAATCTTGCGGCAAAAGAAGACCATATTGCTCCTGCATTGTCGGTGTTCACCGGATGCAAATACTTTGGCGGTGACATCACCTATGTACTTTCAGGTTCCGGCCACATAGCCGGGGTGGTCAATCCGCCTGCCAAGAACAAGTATCAATTCTGGACCGGAGACGCGCCTGTCGGACCGTTCGAATCATGGCTGGAGAAGAGCGTCGAGCACCCCGGATCATGGTGGAATCACTGGCATGCCTGGATACAAAAACAGGACAGTACGCGTGTTGCCCCGCGCATACCGGGCGAAAATAACGTACAGATACTGGCAGATGCGCCTGGCACTTACGTGAGAATACGCGTGTAAATTGCGCAGTCACAACGTTAAGTTTCATTTAATCACCATGGCAAGAAAGTGTCAGATCACGCTTTTGCCTCATTGTGTATATAGTTCGTGTCTTGTGCAGTTGGGTAAAAACAACTAGTTATTGTTGCTCTCTGCCGGTGTATTTGCGCCTCAATAGAACTTCGTGGGCTTAGTGCCCTTATAAACGGGCCGGATTGAATTATCGAATCGTGCCGGACGTCCAGACGGGGGAATCGTTGAAAACACTGCCGCGTTCCGTTTCAGCCTTACGGGCAAGCACAGTGGTATGCGCTATGGGCCTTGCAGCTCTTATTGCAACTTCCTGCACGTCTACCAGCTCTAATCCGGGCGTGACAACGGCATTGGCAGTTGTCACCGAAGATACTGCTGCAGACGATACCCAGGCTTCCCTGCCCTCCGGTGGCAGTGCGCAAGTGAGCCCAGAGGCACTGGCCTTAGCGGGAACGACAGAGACAAATGCCCTGCTGGCGATCAACAACGCGACGAATCCAGACAATAATAAATCCGAATCAGCCCAGACGGATGCAAAAACCGATGTGGCAGCAGCTGCGGAGACACAAACAGAAGAAGTACAGGTAGCGAGTGCAGCAACTGTGGTCGCGCAACCTCCTGTGAGAACTTCTCTTTTTGGAATCATGACGAAAAAAGCCGAACCTGCACCAGAGGCTACAGCTACGGTCGATGCGGCAAAACCTGAAAGCAAGGCAACATCTGCTACAGCATCGGCTGAAGCACCGCCGACGGAAGAAGCCAAACCGGCGGCAACAGCGCAAAAAAACAACGGCGCCCTTCTGCGGCTCTTTTCCAATAATCGTTCCAAACCTGCCAATCAGAGGCTTGTTGCAGTCATCGAGCCTAAATCAAAGCCGGCTGCGACCGCTGGATCATCTGAAGGCGAACTTCCGTCTGCCAGTTCTTTTGCAGGCCGGACTGAGCATCTCGCGTCCCTACCCGGTGTGCGGCCAAATGCGGGCATTCAGATTATGCAGCGCGACAGCCTTTATGAAGATGATGATATTGAAGCAGCGGGCGCTCCTGTGATTTTAGCATCTGCTGCGGGTCTTGCACGTCTTGCACCGAATGGCTTGAAGGTTCAGCGCGAAAGTGTTGACGTCGCTTGTCTGAAACCGCAACTGGTAGGCATTCTGAAGTCGATTGAGCGGAAATATGGCAAGTCCGTCATTGTTACTTCTGGCTATCGCAGCCCACCCTATAATCGCAAGGTAAACGGCGCCAAAGCATCTCTGCATATGTCTTGCGCTGCTGCCGACATTCAGGTTCCTGGAATCAGCAAGTGGGAATTGGCTCGTTTTGCCCGCGCCATGACAGGTCGTGGCGGTGTCGGAACTTACTGTCATACCGAATCAGTGCACGTGGATATTGGGCCTCGCCGGGACTGGAACTGGCGCTGCTCGAGCAGAAAAAGCTGATTTGAACTGACTTCCAGCATGGATCTGACGGTTTCAATGCGATCCCGCATTCAACAAATTTCACACAAACTGAACTTTTTCTAAAAAAGAATGCATTATGGGGTTGCGGCGGAAATACTGTTTCACTATAAGCCGCTTCACCGGAGGCGCCCATCGTCTAGCGGTTAGGACGGCGCCCTTTCACGGCGCAAACAGGGGTTCGATTCCCCTTGGGCGTACCAGTCTTTCACGATAGAAATCAGCAACTTGTGCGGCAACCTTAGTTGCCCTTGCGCTTATGCATATAAAAACGGCCAGCTCTGGGTGAGCGGGCCGTTGTTCGATCTCGGATAGAATTAGTTCGCTGGCGCAGGTTGCGCTGGAGCGGGCTCTGGTGCTGCCGGTGGCGTTGTAGGTTCCGTGGTGGTTTCTGGCGGGGTGCCTGTGTCCTGTGCAGGCTTGTTATCGCACGCCGCAAGGGAGAATGCCGCAACCGCCATGAGAGGCAGGAAAATCTTGTACTTCATCAATGTCCTCCTAACGTTTTGTCCGCCCCGAACAGCATGTGACACTCTGAAGAATTAGAACAGCCCGGTTTTTTCAAGCTTTGTCACGGCATGTTAGACAAAGTTATGAGGCTGAAATGGTGAGCTGACATATCATAAATTGTTGTCATGATTCCGATCGTGACAGCAGGACTCGGATTAACCTCCAACGAGTCCGATTCTCCCACCCCAGAGCAAATTTGCCTGCCTTTCCCAAAGGCAGGTTTTTTGTATGGAAAGTGCCTATGAAGAAACTTCATTGGAACATAATGCAGGCTCGTTTGCCGCTAGGATGAAACCATGCAGGAAATCACGGGTATGAATAGCAGCACCAAGACGACATTGAAATTTCTCGCAGCCGGACTGGCAGCTGCGACCATGGTCCTGATGGCTGATACGACGTTGGCAGATGTGATAAATGCTGTCTTGTAAAACCACTAAATTTAAAGCTATCGATTTCATGGCCGGGTTGCGCTAATCCTGCCGGATGATCTTTGGTTCTCCACTCATTACCGGCACGTTGGTGCAGCGCTATAAACGTTTTCTTGCAGACATCATTCTGGATAGCGGCGAGGCTATTACCAGCTCCGTCCCCAACACCGGGTCGATGCTGGGGCTGACTGATCCCGGAATAAAAGTTTGGCTTTCCCATAGTGATGATCTCAAGCGTAAATACCCGCACACCCTGCAAATGGTTGAAGTTTCAGGGCATATTATCGGTATCAACACCGGCCTGCCAAACCGGATCGCAGAAGAAGCGATCCTTGCAGGACTCATTCCATCACTTGCCGGTTATGCCACCCTCAAGCGCGAACAACGTTATGGGGTCAACTCACGCATCGATATATTGCTTGCCGAGCCGGACCGTCCCACCGCCTATGTCGAAGTGAAGAATGTGCACTTTTCGCGCACACCCAGCTTGGCAGAATTTCCCGATTCCCCGACCGCTCGCGGTGCAAAGCATCTGGACGAGCTTGGTAACATGGTGGAAACTGGTCACCGTGGTGTCATGCTCTATGTGATTCAGCGGGGAGATTGCGATCATTTGAGGATATGCGGCGATTTGGATCCGGTTTACGCTGCGGCTTTTGAGCGGGCAATGCGACGCGGGGTTGAAGCTTATGCTATAAAATGCCACATCACGCCTGCAGGTATCGCTGCGGTCAGTACAATGCCTATTATAGATTAACGTCAGCCGGTCAGTTCAATGGTCACATATCTCGACGCACAAAGCGCACCCCTGAAGAACACAGGGCAAATTCGGCTTCATGGCCCGGAAGGTTTTGAAGCAATGCGCAAGGCCTGTCAGTTGACGGCACGCTGCCTGGATGAACTCGCCTCGATCGTAGCGCCCGGTGTGACAACCAATACAATTGACCGGTTCGTTTTCGAGTTTGGTGCCGATCAGGGTGCCCTGCCCGCAACCTTGAACTATCGCGGCTACACTAAATCGAGTTGCACGTCGATCAATCATGTGGTCTGCCACGGTATTCCTGATGACAAGCCGCTACGCGAAGGCGATATCGTCAATATTGACGTCACCTATATTCTTGATGGCTGGCATGGCGATTCAAGCCGTATGTATCCTGTTGGCGAGATCAAACGCGCTGCAGAGCGGCTCATGGAAGTCACACATGAAAGCCTGATGCGGGGCATTGCCGCCGTTCGCCCAGGCGCGCGCACAGGTGCGATTGGTGCCGCGATCCAGAAATATGCCGAAGCTGAGCGCTGCTCTGTTGTGCGTGACTTCTGCGGCCACGGTGTGGGTCAGTTATTCCATGACGCACCCAATATCCTGCACTATGGCACGCCGAATGAAGGCGTGGAAATGCGGGAAGGCATGATCTTCACCATAGAGCCTATGATCAATCTGGGCCGCCCGCATGTGAAGGTGCTTGCCGATGGCTGGACAGCTGTTACCCGCGACCGCTCCCTAACGGCCCAATACGAACACACGGTGGGCGTTACCAAGGATGGCTGCGAAGTCTTCACACTATCGCCAGCCGGTTTGTTCGCCCCAGGTTTGAAACTCGGATAGGTGGAAGCCGTATGAGCGAAGAAAAGCCCAACCAGACTTTCTTCCTCAACGAGACCTCCGCAAAACTCTCCTCAGAACAACCTGCCGTTGATATAACTAAGGCGCCGCGCAACGCACAGCCGCAATCGGCTGAAGCTGGGGCCGTTCCGCACTACCTCGGACACCGCGAACGTATGAAAGAGCGCTTTCAAAGCGTCGGTCATGCTGGCTTTGCCGATTATGAAATGCTGGAAATGCTGCTCTATCGCTCCATCAGGCAGGGCGACACAAAACCTTTGGCCAAGGCGCTTATTGCGCGTTTCGGCTCTCTGGCCGAGGTTCTCGGGGCACCTGAGCATCTCTTGCGTGAGGTCAAGGGTTGCGGTCCGGCGATTGCGTTCGATCTTAAATTCGTGTCTGCCCTGACCCACCGCATGATCCGCAGTGAAATTCGCGAAAAGATCGTGCTTGGTTCATGGGCCAAGGTCATGGATTACTGTATCGCAGCAATGGCTTACGAACCACGGGAGCAATTTCGTATCCTGTTTTTGGACAAAAAGAACGCGCTCATCGCGGATGAGGTTCAGCAGGTTGGCACTGTCGATCACACACCCGTCTACCCGCGCGAAGTTATATCCCGCGCCTTGCAGCTCTCGGCCAGCGCCATAATCCTTGCGCATAACCATCCTTCCGGCGATCCCACCCCATCCAAAGCCGACATTGAAATGACCAAGACAATCGCCAATATTGGAACGCAGATGGGCATTGTTGTGCACGATCACATCATCATTGGCAAACGCGGTCATGCAAGCCTCAAAGGGCTCGGCCTTTTCTAGAGCAAGTTTTGTTTATATAGAGTCATTCTGCCGGAGGGAATTCGTGGACAAGATCAAGGGATTTAGTGAGGCCGATGTTTATCCATCGGACGAGACTGAAGCCCGATGGAATTGGCCCGAATTCACCCGGCCCTTTGGGTTTCCGGCTGACGGCCAACCACTTTGTCAGGCAGCTTCGTCCGATGGATAAACATCGACCTTGCTACCTTCCGCGTGGACTGTCTCGTCATCCGAGAAACAGAACTGGCTCTATATAAACAAAATTTGCTCTAGGTTTGTCTATTCGTAGTGATAAACGGCGCTTGTGCTCGCCGAACCGCCAAAATCAGGAACCGCGTATTTCGACAATAGATACAACCGATCACGAGGCAGATACGCTCTTCCGGGATCGCCAACGATAATTGTGATATTCGCGGCAATGCACCTGTCGAGATAGGCCCTAACCCTCTCGGCAATAGCTGAATCGTAGAATAAATCGCCTACAGTGATGATATCGGTTTCTGGTGGATCGTCATCAAGGATGTCTTTGCAAACAGGAACAATATTCACCGCATTAACGGCTGCGTTCAGACGGCTTACAATAGCGGCGTGAGGATCAACATCAACGCATAGCACTGTAGTTGCTCCCGCTTTGGCCGCCGCAATTCCAACGATTCCGGACCCTGCCCCCAAATCGAGCACACGCAAGCCGGCAACCGTTTCCGGATGGTCCAGGATATATCGAGCCAGCACTGTCCCGCCGGCCCAGCGATAGGCCCAGTAAGGCGGATGATCATTGCCGTTTATGTCCTGATTGCCAAGCTTGCCCAACCGGCTTGCCGGATGCGCAGTATAAAGCGATATCTCCGGCACTGACGGAACAGGCAGAATGCGCATGTTGCCGATGATGAAATCGTGCAAATCTGCCGTGCAGCCAATTGCAGGGGCCAATCTAAATTTTTTCAATGTGAACTTTCTGGATTAAACTCTCAGTTCTCTTGCTTATCTCATTGATATGTAAAGAAAAACGGCCCCGCATTGCGGAGCCGTTTTGATTTACATGGACATAACGCCCATTTATCGATGGAGCTTACGCTTCGTCTTCAGTCTTCTTCTTGGCTGCCTTCTTTGGCGCTGCCTTCTTGGCAGGCTTCTTGGCTTCGCCGGACTTTTCTTCCGACTCGTCGTCAGCCATCAGCTCTTCTTTCGTCACCTTCTTGTCGGTGACGTTGATGTTGGCGAGCAGATGATCGACAACCTTCTCTTCGAAGATCGGAGCACGAAGATTGTTGATTGCTTCCGGTGTCTTGCGGAAGAACTCATAAATCTGCTGTTCCTGGCCGGGATACTGCCGAACCTGATCGTAAACGGCACGCTGCATTTCTTCTTCGGTCACTTCAATACCGGCCTTGTTGCCGATTTCTGATAGAACGAGACCGAGACGAACGCGGCGTTCAGCAAGCTTGCGATATTCAGCGCGCGCTTCTTCTTCCGTTGTGTCTTCGTCTTCAAAAGTCTTACCAGCCTGTGCAAGATCCTGGCTGATCTGAGCCCAGATATTATTGAACTCGGCATTGATCAGGCGTTCCGGTGACTCAAACTGGTATTCGCCATCCAGCGCATCCAAAATCTGACGCTTGACCTTCTGGCGTGTGAATGAACCGTATTGGCTCTCGATCTGCTCGCGGATAACCTGGCGCAGACGATCAGCACTCTCGATTCCGAGCTTCTTTGCCGTTTCGTCGTTGATCTCGAGTTCGCCTGGCTTTGCTACTTCTTTGACAGTGATGTCGAACGTAGCGTCCTTACCTGCAAGATGGGCCGCCTGGTATTCCGCCGGGAAAGTGACCTTGATCTGCTTTTCATCACCAGCCTTGACGCCGATCAGTTGATCTTCGAACCCTGGAATGAACTGGCCGGAGCCGAGAACCAATGTTGCGTCGCTGTCGGCACCGCCATCGAAAGGAACATCATCGACCTTGCCGAGATAGTCCATGGTAACGCGGTCGCCGCTTTCGGCCTTACCCTTCTTTGCTTCGAAGGTTTGAGCAGAGCTTGCAACGCGCTTGACCTGCTCTTCGACTTCCTCATCGGAAACGTCAACGATCTCGCGGGTAATGCTGATCTTCGACGTATCCTTGATTTCGATCGCTGGCAGAACTTCATAGTTCAGCGAGAATTCAAAATCTGCCTCGCCGGAAAGAACCTTGTCAGCTTCTTTTTCATCTTCGGTCATGACGACTTCAGGCTGGGTAGCCGACTTTTCATTGCGATCCGAAAGAATGGTGCGTGAAGAATCGCTCAGGATTTCGTTGACAACCTCAGCCATGAACGACTTGCCGTACATCTTGCGAAGGTGGCTCATTGGCACCTTGCCGGGACGGAAACCATTGATGCGCGCCTTTGCGCTGGCACCCTGGAGGCGTTCGGAAAGCTTTGCTTCCAGATCCTTGGCCGGAACAACGACCTTGATCTCGCGCTTCAGCCCTTCATTGAGCGTTTCAGTAACCTGCATGTCCAAACCTTCACTTTTTTAACATTCGTCCCGCCGTCGCCGGCTCGTTCGCCAAATTGCGGGAGAAAAACTGTTGCCTACGTGGCTCCGGGTGCGGATGAACGAACCTTGGCTTCGTCATCCACGTTGTTTCTATTGCCGTATTTCCAACTCAACTCTCGATTTATGCCACGCATTGTATCACAGACTGTGGCACAAAGTTGGGTGAGAAATCGCACCTTCACCGACTGGTCGCTCCCTTTACTCGGCTCGGGTATAAAAATCAATGGCACAGCCATGCAGGCTGGCAAAATAGCATTGTTTAGCGCTGTTGCAGCCGGAGATTGCAGGGTGACAAGAAATTGGAACTATGCAAATCTGTTCAGGTGGGGATTTTCTGGACAGGGTAATTATGGCTGCACTGTGTTAAAATTGTGCAGGGCCCTCTCGTAAACGCTCCCCGCCGACATTATGTGACTTCGCTCTACTCGACCTTATCGTCCGCAAAGATTGGTCAAAGTTGATAACATTTCAGCATCGCTGACACATCTTTGCGACACGCGTGGGACGTCTTACTGTCATGGAGGCCTACCCTTTGTCACGATCACTTTTAACCATAATCAAGTTCGGTTTGACAGCCGCTCTCCTGTCCTCGGGTGCTGCATTGGCACAGGAGGAGGCAGCAGCGCCGCCACCGCCCCTGGTGTCGGTCGCCAAGCCAGTTGTCCGTGATGTCGTTGACAGCGACGAGTTCATTGGCCGTTTTGAACCCGTCGATGAAGTATCTGTGCGATCCCGCGTTGCCGGATATCTCGACAAGATCGAATTTACCGACGGCGCTCTCGTTAAAAAAGGCGATCCGCTTTTTATAATCGACCAGCGGCCGTTTGAAACAGCGCTGTCGCAGGCCCAAGCCTCGCTTGAGGTAGCAAAGACAACTCTTGTCTATGCAGAAGCGCAGTTCAAACGCACCGAGTCACTGGCTGCGACCGGCACGCTTTCCGCATCGCAACTCGATGACCGGCGGCGCGACTTCATCTCCGCTGAGGCCAATGTACGCGGCGCAGAGGCCGCCCTTGCCCGCGCGCAGCTGGATCTTGAATATACAAAGATCACAGCTCCCTTGAGCGGTCGTATTGATCGCCGCCTGATCTCGGTTGGCAATCTCGTTCAGCCGGACCAGACGATCCTGACGACAATCGTCTCACTGGACCCAATAGATTTCTACTTCAATGTCGATGAGCGTAACTTGCTGTCTTATGCACGCACCGCCCGAAAGAATGGCAGCACGCTGCAAGAAGGTGGCTCTGGACTTGAGGTCACTGTCAGATTAACCGATTCAGCCGAGCCGCCTGTAACGGGCAAGGTCGATTTCGCGGAAAACCGTCTGGATGAACAGACGGGCACCATGCGTGTGCGCGCGCGTTTCAGCAATCCGGATTTTGTTCTCCAGCCAGGCCTGTTTGGCCGCGTCGATGTCGCGGCATCCAATACCTATAAAGGAATTCTGATTCCGGACGAGGCTATTGGCTCCGATCAGAATGAACGCATCGTCTTCACGGTTAGCGAAGATGGCACTGTAACTCCGAAACCGGTTCGCCTTGGGCCGAAGCTGCATGGCTACCGCGTCATCCGCTCCGGCATGACGGGTGACGAAACCATTGTGGTCAATGGCCTGATGCGCATCCGTCCAGGTGTGAAGGTCAACCCTCAACTCGTTGTACTGCCACCGGAGGCCGCAACGGCTGAGACGACAAAGGCGCCGGAGGCTGCGCAATGAGATTCGCGCATTTTTTCGTCGACCGGCCAATCTTTGCGAGCGTTCTTTCGATCGTTTTGCTGATTGTCGGCGGCATAGCCTACACACAGCTGCCAGTTGCGCAGTATCCCGAAATCGCTCCGCCCACCATTGTCATTCGCACGTCCTATCCGGGTGCTGACGCTGAAACCATTGCCAATACGGTGGCAACGCCCATTGAGCAGGAAATCAACGGCGTCGAGGGCATGTTATATATGTCCTCCTATTCCACGGCTGATGGCTCCATGGCTTTGACCGTAACCTTCAGGCTGGGAACAGATCTCGATAAGGCGCAGGTTCTCGTACAAAACCGAGTGTCCATTGCAGAGCCACGCCTTCCAGAAGAAGTCAGACGTCTTGGTATCACCACAACCAAAAGTTCGCCCGACCTTATGATGGTCGTGCACATTCTTTCGCCCAATGGTCGCTATGACCAGCTTTACGCCTCCAATTATGCACGCTCGCGCGTTCGAGACGTCTTGCTGCGACTGGATGGTGTCGGCGATCTGATCATCTTCGGTGAGCGCGAATACTCGCTGCGTATCTGGCTCGACCCAGAGAAACTCTCTGCCTATGGCATGACGTCAAGTGATGTTGTTCAAGCGCTGCGTGATCAAAACGTGCAGGTTTCCGGCGGTTCCATTGGCGGTCCACCAACATCCGGTACCAATGCTTTCCAGTATACCGTCACCACGGAGGGCCGTTTCAGCGATGCCCGTCAATTCCGCTATGTCATTGTTAAAGCAACGGAAAGCGGGCGCCTCGTGCAGTTGCAGGACGTGGCCCGCATCGAACTTGGCGCAAAGGATTATGTCACCAACTCCTATCTGAATGGCAATCCGGCGGTGGCCTTGGGTATTTTCAGCCGCCCGGGCACCAATGCCCTTGCCGCTGCGGATTCAATCCGAAGCACAATGGAAGAACTCAAGAAGGATTTTCCTGACGGACTGACCTACGACATCGTTTATAACCCCACCGAGTTCATCGCTGAATCGATCAACGAGGTATACAAGACAATCATTGAGGCCGTCATCCTCGTGGCGCTCGTTGTTCTTGTCTTCCTGCAATCATGGCGTACCGCGATCATTCCGATTGTTGCAATTCCGGTCTCCCTTATCGGGACACTCGCATTGCTGCTTGCCTTCGGCTTCTCGCTCAACATGCTCACATTGTTTGGATTGGTGCTCGCCATCGGCATTGTGGTTGACGACGCCATTGTGGTTGTCGAAAACGTCGAGCGAAATCTTGCCTCCGGCATGACGCCCAAGGAAGCCTCACACGTCACCATGGACGAGGTGGGCACCGCCGTCATCGCTATCTCTCTGGTGCTTATCGCCGTCTTCGTACCGACTGCTTTCATCCCCGGCATCACAGGGCAGTTCTACCTGCAATTCGCCATCACAATCGCGGTCGCCACGGCAATCTCGGCTCTCAACTCGCTGACACTTTCGCCAGCATTGGCTGCGATTATCCTGCGTCCGCACAACCACAGTGAATCGAAAAACCCCATCGCCCGTTTTGGCCGCACCTTGGCCAATGGTTTCAATACGGGCTTTGACAAGATGGCGTCCGGCTATTCATGGATCATTCGCCACCTCGTCAGTTCAGCCATTGGCATCACAGCCTCCCTGCTGGTCTTCGTCGGTTTGCTTGTCGCAACTTGGTACATGGCAACATCTGTTCCACGCGGCTTTATCCCGACCATGGATCAGGGCTATGCCATCGTAGTCGTGCAGTTGCCGGACGGCGCGTCGCTCAATCGAACGGATGCGGTCATTGAAAAGGTTTCAAAGATCGTTCGGGACGTGCCGGGCGTAAAGAATGCCGTGGCATTCTCTGGCTTCAACGGCGCGACCTTCACCAACGCGTCGAATTCCGGCGTGGTTTTCGCCGCCTTCGACTCCTTCGAAAACCGTCTGGAAGAAGGCCATAACGCCAACCAGATTATTGGTCAGCTTTATGGGAGTCTGCAGAGCATTCAGGAAGCCTTCATTATCGCCATGCCACCTCCTGCGATCAGCGGTATCGGCAATTCCGGCGGCTTCAAGATGCAGTTGCTCGACCGTGACAGCTCCGATATGCGTCGCGTGCTGGCTCTGGCCTATCAGATGATGGGCGAAGCAGCGCAGACACCGGGTGTAACCGGCGTGTTTACGACCTTCTCCGCTTCCAGCCCGCAATACTTCCTTGAAGTGGACCGGGACAAGGCGCGAGCCCTGAATGTACCAATTCCAAGTATATTCGAAACACTTTCGACAAACCTTGGAACGTCATATGTCAATGATTTCAATGCTTTCGGACGTGTTTATCAAGTGCGTGCGCAGGCAGATCAGCAATATCGCCTCGACCGACGGGATATTCTCAATCTGAAGGTACGATCCGCCACCGGAGCCCTTGTTCCGCTTGGCACACTTGTTGAAATCAGAGACACGACGGGCCCGTCACTCGTACAGCGCTACAATATGTATGTGTCCGTGCCGTTGCAGGGTAATGCAGCTCCCGGCGTATCGACCGGGGCGGCTCTCGATCAGATGGAAGCGCTGGCAGAAAAAATGCTACCGCAAGGCACATCGTTCAATTGGACGGAACTCGCGTTTCAGGAACGTGCTACGGGCAATACCGCCGTGTTTATTTTCGCCCTGTCGGTTGTCTTCGTCTTTCTTGCTCTTTCAGCCCAGTATGAAAGTTGGGTATTGCCACTGGCGATCATCCTGATCGTTCCGCTGGCCGTCCTTGCGGCGTTGATAGGCGTGGCATTGCGCGGGATGGACAATAATATCCTCACGCAAATCGGGCTTGTCGTCCTCATAGGTCTGGCGGCAAAAAATGCCATTCTTATTGTGGAGTTTGCTCGCCAACATGAAGAGGAAGGCGCTAATCCGGTTGAAGCAGCGATCGAAGCCAGCCGCTTGCGTCTGCGTCCGATCCTGATGACGGCCTTTGCTTTCATCTTCGGCGTTGTGCCATTGATGATTGCTTCAGGACCTGGCGCGGAAATGCGTCAGTCTCTTGGGACAGCAGTGTTCTCCGGAATGCTTGGCGTTACGTTCTTCGGTCTGTTCCTGACACCGGTGTTCTACGTCGTGCTGCGATCATTCCGGCGCAAGCCAAAACCTGTGGCAGAGCAAGCCGCAGTGCATTAAAAAAAGCGCGGGGCCGTTAACAGCCCCGCGCTTTTATAGTGGCCCCATATCTATGGCAGACGATATCGATAGGCTGACGGAAGCGTATCGCGCGTCTCATATGTGAATGCTGCGCGCTGGCTTGGCGTCAGATTAATATCGCGTAGCATATAAGCGCTCAGATCCGCTGGATCGCCAGCTGGCACCGAAGCCCGCTTGCCAAAGCTCGGCAAAAAAACCGCAAGCGAACTCAGCCCGAAAAATCGTAATTCGGTCATGACACTCTCCATCAAGCTATTAATTATCCTGTTGTGTGAAGAGATGTAGTACCTTATTGATTAGCCTACCAACGCGAAATTAGCGCGCAGGCATCAATAGATTTAATGGCTCAATATGACATCTCTTCCTCTTGGTTCTATCCGGGTTTTCGATAGCGTTGCCCGGCTGCAAAACTTCACCAAAGCCGCCGACGAGCTCAACATGACGCAATCGGCAGTCAGCTATCAGATCAAGCTGCTGGAAGATTTTGCCGGCGCGCCTTTGTTTCAGCGCCTGGCGCGCGGCGTTGCCTTGACGCCAAAGGGTGAAATAATAGCGCCGGTGATACGCAGGGCTTTGGCTGATATGGGCGAGACATTCCGCGCCATTCGCGAAGAACAAAATTCCGTGCTGGTTATTTCAGTCATCCATACTTTTGCCAGTAATTGGCTGACACCACGCATTGTCGATTTTCAGAACCTGCATCCTGAGGTTTCGGTACGCTTCGACATTTCTTCTCGTCTGGTTGATTTTTCCAGTGAAGGGATCGACTGCGGCATCAGACTGGGTAAGGGAGATTGGCTGGGCCTAACCTCGCATCGACTTTTGTCGGGCGGCTTCACCCCCTTGGCCAGTCCCGCCTATCTTGAGCGATATGGCAGACCGCAAACACCGGCAGACCTCCTGCAATGTCATCTCATCACCCCGGACGACAATTGGTGGCCGGTCTGGTTTCGCCAAGCAGGCGTCGAAGGACCGTTGACCATGACCAAACCGGGCGTCGCGATCGAAACCCAGCAAATTATCGGCGGATTGGCATTGTCCGGCGGTGGTGTCGGTCTGGTTTCTTCAGCCTTCTTCCAGAATGAAATACAAGCAGGCACGCTGGTACAGCTTTTTGATATCGAAGCCTCAACCGGCACCAATTACTATCTGGTCTATCCTGAGGCCAGACAATTGCCGAACAAGGTAAAATTCTTTCGTGACTGGATTATTGACTGCTCATGCAACGCTAAGCTTTGACGATACGATCAAGCAACAAGACATCATTGCCTTTGTAGATGGTCTGGGAAAACTGATTGAATCCAAGTTTGCCAGCCAGCTTTAACGAAGCATGGTTCCAATGATCGATCATGCAGACAGTTCGCTCGGATATTTGCTGGCTGTCGAACCATTCCAAGGCAGCACGAGCGGCTTCAGCCGCCAGGCCTTGGCCATGCCTTGTATAGGTAATCCGCCACAGCGCTTCGGGAACACCGTCGAAAGACGGGCCATTGTCGCGGTGAAACCTTGCCACTCCAGTCTCACCAATCAACTCCCCGGTTTGACGGTCGATGACGAGCAGCGGTCCATAGCCAAAGACTTTCCAATGCCCGATCCAGCGTAGAAGCCTGTCCCAGATTTGCTCTTCGGTAAGGCCGGGCAATACAGGCACCCCCTCACCTATGTTCGGATCGTTCACCCATATCGCCTTATAGGCTTCAAAATCCTCAATACGCTGCGGACGTAACACAAGGCGGCTTGTTTCAATCATGATCAGGCTTCCCCCACATGTGCGTGAGTTTACCTATGTGTGCCGTATTCTCAATTGTGCTGGAAGAGTTTGTGGTGCGGATAGAGGGACTCGAACCCCCACGGTCTCCCGCCAGAACCTAAATCTGGTGCGTCTACCAATTTCGCCATATCCGCATCCGAGGCGCGTAGCCGAACCTCAAGCGCGCGTCTCTATAGCACCGTCTTTCTGAGGGTCAAAGGAAAAAGCCAGTTAATCGACAGTATTATTTTAAACCCGGAATTTCACCGATACTTCTAATACAGGGGCTCTTCGTAGAGAACCTTCCCATCGCGCCTTAAAGCACGTATTTGGGTGTTTCCCTCATCCGATACCGCAACAACCACATCTATTTTTTTCTCGCGCTGCTGTTCTTCGATTGCCAGGCCCTGACCTTCCGGAACGTAATAGCGTTCAATGCCGTAATGAACGCGGTAGGTATTATCAGAGCCAAAATAGGCGTAATTCGGCGTGCGTCCCCGAATTTGCACTTCTTCGGGACTGAGGTCAGTGCGCGCCTGCCAGGATGCACCCGCAAAAACCCATCTTTCATCTGCCCCCTTCACCAGCGTAACGTAGATATCGACGAGGCCACCTGCTTTTGGTCGATCGCCAGTAATCTCGTCGGCGCTGACATTGGAGATGTCATAGGAAAGGGTCACATAGTCTCCGCGCAAAAAATCACGGGGATCTACGGGTTGGCTCAGCAAAACCACGTCTTTGCCGCTCCGCAGGATGGATGCACGCTGCTCGACCATTGCGTATAAAGCGCCGGATTGCAGCAAGGCGACGATAATCCCCAGCCAGATGATGCGCTTGCCTTTGAACATCATGCCGCTCCTTCCGCTTGCGCAATCTTCTTTTGAAGCCGCCGCTCCATGCGCACGACAAATGCTGCGAGCAGTAGAACCAGCACGCCAGCGCTGAGAAAGAAGCTCGCCGTACCGATGAGCGTGCCTATGGTTTTAAAGGCTAGATAAAGCACTTCCAGCGAGAATACCGTGTAGGACATCCATCTGATGGCCAGATTGCGATAGCCGGAGAGGACAAGACCGGCAATTGTGCATGCCAATATGCCAAATCCGATAATGACCTGATCGCTGACCTCACTATCGTAGCGGTCGAACTGAAAATAACTGAGGACCAGAAGGAGCATCAGGAATCCGTAAGCGCCTATTGCCTTGCTCCAGCCGGTTAACCGTTGGAGCGCGCCGGTCGACAGTGCATCGCCAAGAAAGAGCGCCCCGCCAACCATAGCGGCCCACCACAATATCCACTCACGGTCCAAATCGCCGTAAATGGCAAAGACATAGGCGATAACAACCAGCGCTATAAAATGGCGGGCGACCTGTGCCTTGGTGTACCAGACTAGCCCCGCGCTTATCAAAAGCAATACGGGCAAAAGCCAAGCATAGGTCTGCACATTGCTGCCATCGTCCAAAGCCATGAAAAGGTAGAGCGCGGTTACCGCTACCCCGGTCGCAACCAACACCGGCGAGCGCAGTAAAAGCGCTGCAACCATTGTTCCCGCCGTCCAAAGCAGCGCCGCTTCTGTCGCCTCACCTGACAAATGATACATCTGCCCGATAAGCGCGATACCGGCTCCAAAGGTGATTGCGGCAATCAGATAGAGCGCCTGACTAAAACGGTTGTCACCAAGACTTGCCCGCCACGCGCCGCCAACATAGCCGATCCATAATACGAGGATGATCATCACGACGCGAACAAGGCGCGGCATTGCTTCCCAATTTGCCGCGACGAGCGAGATGATGGCGGCTCCGAGCAGAACGGCTCCCAGCACGGCAAGAATACCGCCAAGGCCAAATCCGGAACGGGTTTTCTCCACATCCTTGCGCAAGAGATCAGCTGTCACCTCATCGATCAGACCGGTTTGCTGCCAGCGTGCAATGTGCTTTTTGATGCCAATCGAAATTGCCACGAAGTGCTCCTGAGTCTCGGGTGACTTCAAATAACGCCAGCGACGGGAAAAACGCAATTCCCCTGCATTCTGGCGAATTATCGCAATTATATCATTTGTGCGCCGCAGCAATTAAAATCGATTAATGGTGCAATGCAGCATATGCATAGCTGATCTGCAATCTTGTCTCTGCAAATTTCAGGCGGAGTGCACTATCTTCAGTTCAACGATCAAGAGTGATCAACCGAACAACAACCGAAGTGGTGATTAAAATGAACCTTATCCGCTCTTACAGCAATTGGCGCCGTTACCGCGACACGGTTACTGAATTGAACCGTCTGTCGACCCGTGAACTTAGCGATCTGGGCATTGCCCGTTCGGACATTCCGTTCGTCGCCAAGAAGTCCGCAGTACGCTAATCGCATAAAAGAATATCGCCGGGGCTTTACCTCCTCCCAAAGCTCCCGCGATCAAAGCCCGGCACTCCTCCTCCCAGCCGGTCTTTATATAACGACACCCACCGCACCTCCTCCCGCGGTGGGTGTTGTTGTTTGTAAAGGTACGCTGATATCAGCGCTGCCCGTCATACCCCCGATTTTTCCATTCCGATATTCGCATCACATCGGGCGGCCCGCCTGCTGGCTCGTACCAGGAGTCGACAGCCCAGGACGTACCGGAACGGTCCCGCAGCACTGCGGTAAAATGTGGATAGCGGCCATCGAAGAAACTCCCGCGCGAATCCCGATTTTCCACTGTGTGGTGGCGCAAGAGGCCTGTGCGCAGCAAATAGCTCAGGAAGCTGCCCGTATTAGCCGCCTCATCAACGCAATCCATCTGCCCTTTTTCGCGCCCTTTGCCAAAATCCATCTTTGGGCGATCCCTCACACCGATGACTTGTGTGCTGCGACGCTCGAATATCTGCACCGCCCGGCGCACGGCTGCCCGTTCGGCTGCCGCTGATTTACGTCCGCCATTCATTATCGAAGCAATTTTACTGCGCTCGACCGGAGTGAGCGTCACAGTCGTTTTGAATGTGCAGCCGTAACCATGGCAGACGCGAAAAGTTTGCGCATTGGCATCCGACAAGGATGTATATGCAAGTATCGGAAGCAGAATAAGAAAAGCGTATTTCATCACAAGAGAATACATCACAATCGTTTATCAACCTCCTGACGAAATTGTGTTTGTAAAAGATTCCGCTTGGAGACCTAGCCAAGACTGTAGCTGCTTTTCCATTGAAGCCAGCAATCAAAAAGACTATTGGTGCGCCATGTCACACAAACCCGTACACATTATTGGCGGCGGTCTCGCCGGTTCCGAAGCCTCATGGCAGCTCGCAGAGGCTGGCATTCCGGTAATCCTGCACGAAATGCGCCCTGTTCGCGGCACAGATGCGCATAAAACGCAGGACCTTGCAGAGCTTGTATGCTCCAACTCCTTCCGTTCCGATGACGCCGAAACCAATGCTGTTGGTGTGCTCCATGCGGAAATGCGTCTGGCCAATTCACTCATTATTGCTTCCGCCGATGCCCATCAGGTTCCTGCCGGCAGTGCGCTTGCTGTTGATCGCGATGGCTTTGCGCAGGCCGTCACGGCGAAAATTGAAGCTCATCCGCTTATTACCATTGAACGCGGAGAAATTACCGGACTACCCCCTGCAGAGTGGGACAAGGTTATCATCGCCACCGGACCGCTGACCGCACCTTCACTGGCCGAAGCCATCGGCAATGAGACAGGGGCCGATTCCCTCGCCTTTTTCGACGCCATTGCACCGATCGTGCATTTCGATTCCATCGACATGAACACTTGCTGGTTCCAGTCTCGCTACGACAAGGTTGGCCCGGGCGGCAATGGCAAGGACTATATCAACTGTCCCATGTCGAAAGAGCAGTATGAAGCCTTCATTCAAGCATTGATTGCAGGCGATAAGACAGAATTCAAGGAATGGGAAGGCACACCCTATTTCGATGGCTGCCTGCCAATCGAAGTCATGGCTGAGCGCGGTTCCGAGACATTGCGTCATGGACCCATGAAGCCGATGGGATTGACCAACGCCCACAATCCGACGGTTAAGGCCTATGCAGTGGTACAGCTGCGCCAGGACAATGCGCTTGGCACGCTCTATAATATGGTGGGCTTCCAGACCAAGCTGAAGTATGGCGCTCAGACTGACATTTTCCGCATGATCCCCGGCCTTGAAAATGCGGAATTTGCCCGCTTGGGCGGTCTGCATCGCAACACCTATCTGAACTCCCCGCTTCTGCTCGACCCAACATTACAGTTGAAATCGCGGCAGGGCTTGCGGTTTGCCGGACAGATCACCGGATGCGAAGGCTATGTTGAATCCGCGGCCATCGGCCTTTTAGCCGGCCGCTTCATGATTGCCGAGCGTCTCGGCCAGCCGGTGACACCGCCTCCTGCCACAACGGCGTTCGGCGCGCTGCTCGGTCACATTACCGGCGGGCATATTGTTTCAGATGAAGAACCTGGCAAGCGCTCATTCCAGCCAATGAATGTCAATTACGGGCTGTTCCCGCCGATTGAAGCGCCTGTATCTGAGGGCAAGCGTTTGCGTGGCAAGGAAAAGACCAACGCCAAGAAGCGTGCCATGAGCGCCCGCGCACTTGCCGATTGCCGTGTATGGCTTGGCCTTCCTGCTGTTGCTGAGGCCTCTATCTCCCCCCTTGTGGGGGAGAACGTGATTTCAGCAGCTTAGCTCTTGCTAAGTGCTAGAAATCACAAGAGAGGGGAAAACGCTCCCCGCAAGAATATCCCCTCTCTTGAATTTTCTAAGGGCTTAGCAAGAACTAAACCCAAGAAAATTCTTTCTCTCCCTCAAGGGGAGAGATAACCAGCGTTCTAAATATGCAGCGCGTGTCCGAGTGCTTTAAGCGCGGCTTCCTGAAAGCCCTCGCTCTGTGTGGGATGGGCATGGATTGTTCCTGCAATATCTTCCAGACGCGCGCCCATTTCCAAAGCCAGCGCAAATGCTGCTGACAGTTCTGAAACGCCGGTTCCAACAGCCTGAATGCCCAACACAAGGTGATTGTCTGCGGCGGCAACGACACGGACAAACCCTTCTTCGCCTTCCTGCGTCATGGCGCGGCCATTGGCAGCAAATGGGAACAGACCAATTTTGACCTCGTGGCCAGCCTGCTTTGCCTCTTCCGGCGAGAGGCCAACAGTCACTATCTCCGGGTCCGTAAAGCAAACTGCCGCAATCGCCCGTTTGTCCCAACTGCGATTATGTCCGGCGACGATTTCTGCCACCATCTCGCCTTGTGCCATGGCGCGATGTGCCAGCATCGGCTCACCCGTCACATCACCGATTGCATAGAGGCCGCGCATTGAGGTGCGGCACTTGTCATCGATGCGAACGAATTTGCCATCCATGTCCAGATCAACTTCCTCAAGGCCCCAGCCAGTCGTCACGGGCTTGCGGCCAACAGTCACCAGTATTTTATCTGCAACAATCTTGTCGTCCTTGCCGTCAGCCGTCTCGATAAGGAGCGCGTCGCCCTTCGTGCTCATGCCTTTTGCTTTAACACCTGTAAGAATTTTTACGCCCAAGCCATTGAGATTCTTAACAATTGGCCGCGTCAACTCCGCATCATACTGCGGCAGTATTTTTGATTGTGCTTCCACCACCGTTACCTTGGAGCCGAGTTTGGCATAGGCGGTGCCAAGTTCGAGACCAATATAACCACCGCCGACAACAACGAGTTTCTCAGGTACAGTTTCAAGTGACAGAGCTTCGGTGGATGAAATGACATTGCCACCAAATGGCAATGAAGGCACTTCGACCGGTGCCGAGCCTGTTGCGATCACGACGTTTTCAGCCCGGATGATCTGTTGGCCCGTCAGGGTTTCAACTTCAACAGTTTTTCCGTCGCGGAACTTCGCCTTACCCGTCACGATTTTGACATTGGCCTTTTTCAACAGTCCAGCCACACCATTGTTCAAACGGCTGACGATACCGTCTTTCCAGGCAATCGTTTGCGTGAAGTCGATTGCCGGATCGCTGACCGATATGCCGAGCGGCGTCTGCTTCGCTGCAAAATGCGCAACTTTTGCAAACTCATCTGCCGCATGGATCAGTGCTTTGGAGGGTATGCAGCCAACCATCAGGCAGGTGCCTCCCACCTTTGCCGCTTCGACGATCACAGTGTCAATGTGGAGCTGACCGGCACGAATGGCGCAGATATAGCCGCCCGGCCCCGCGCCAATGACCAGTAATTTGCAGGAAATATCCTTCATGGCTCAGTCCTCAACAAATATCATGGCTGGCGTTTCGAGCAGCGCCTTGATGCGCTGGATAAACACGGCGGCATTCCATCCGTCTATAATGCGGTGGTCGAAGCTCGACGACAGGTTCATCATCTTGCGCGGTATAAAGTTCGTTCCGTCCCACACGGGGCGAACCATGATCTTGTTAACACCAATAATTGCAACTTCGGGGTGATTGATCACAGGTGTTGTGACAATGCCGCCCATGCTGCCCAGCGAAGTAATGGTGATAGTCGAACCAGTGAGCTGTTCGCGCGTGGCCGTGCCGGTTTTTGCAGCATCTGCCAGAAGATTGACTTCGGCAGCACAATCCCAAAGCGTTCTGGCTTCAGCATGCTTGACCACCGGCACAACAAGTCCGCCGGGCGTCTGCGCAGCGATGCCGATATGCACGCCGCCATGCTGATGGATAATGTTGGCCTCGTCATCATACAGCGCATTGATCTGTGGCTGGTCAGCGATAGCCTTGACCATCGCACGCATCAAGAACGGCAATATTGTCAGCTTGGCCTGATCCGGACGTTTCTTGGCGTTGAGGGCAGCGCGCAATTCTTCCAGCGATGTTACGTCAATTTCTTCCACATAGGTGATATGCGGGATGCGTGATTTCGCAATCGCCATCTTCTCGGCAATCTTGCGCCGAAGACCGACAACCTTGATTTCTTTGACGGAATTGTCCGGGCTGAGCGCCGCAACCCCCGGTTTTTGCGGACCGCGCGCAAAGAACGCATCCAGATCATCATGGGTGATCCGGCCCGCCGGTCCCGTACCGCTTACCTGACGCAGGTCGACACCAGAGTCACGCGCCCGCTGGCGTACAGCTGGCGAGGCCAGAGGTTTCTCGCCTTCGCTGCGTGGCGCACTCGTGCTGAAAACAGGCGAGGCTTTGGCCACACTCGGCTTTGAGTCCTGTGTCGTGGTAGCCGGCTTGCTCTCGGGCGGGGCCGTCTCAACGAGCTTTTCTGCTGGTGCAGGCGCTTCGACCTTTGCAGACTTGACTGGCTCTGTGGCGACGGCATGCCCCTCACCCTCAATCTTTAGCCGGATAATTGGCGAGCCGATTGGAATGACCTCGCCAATTTCGCCGCCAAGCCAGATAATCTCCCCATCGACCGGCGAAGGAATTTCCACTGTTGCCTTGTCGGTCATGACCGCAGCGAGAACCATGTCTTCGCGCACAAGATCACCGACCTTCACATTCCATTCGACGAGTTCAGCTTCCGCAACGCCTTCACCGACATCCGGCAGTTTGATGACATATTCACCCATCTTAGAGCCCTTTCCAGCCATATTGGCCGTATTCTGTTTCTCGACTGGCGAGACAATCCACGCGGAAGGTGGCGAGGTCGATGTGGTTCATCGGACGAAGCCGCCTGACAAAGTGGTTGGCCGCCAGTCGGAAACCCGAAGGGACGGGTCCTGTTGCGCCAATCCCGGCGCAAAGCCACTCGCCCGCACGAAAAGTGCGGGCCTTCCCGTCTTTGCTTGATCTTGTCACAACATTCCTCCGTCAGAATAGGTCAATATGGTTGGAAAGGGCTCTCTCTATCCTTCCAGCGTTTCTACGAGCGCGCGTCCAACCCGCAAGGGACCGGGAAAATAATCCCACTCCTGCGCATGCGGATAAGGCGTATCCCAGCCAGCAACGCGAGCAACCGGCGCTTCAAGCTTGTAGAAACAATGTTCCTGCACCAGCGCGGCAAGTTCCGCGCCAAAGCCCGATGTCAATGTTGCCTCGTGAACAACGACGCAGCGCCCGGTCTTGGAAACGGATTCAACAATTGTTTCGAGATCAAGCGGCAGCAATGTGCGCAGGTCAATAATTTCCACGTCAATATTATGTTCGGCAGCCGCAGCCTCAGCCACATAGACCATCGTGCCATAAGTTAGGATCGTTAGCTGCGACCCTTCACGACGTTTGATGGCTTTGCCGAGAGGCACCGTATAGTGACCATCAGGCACTTCACCGAGATCGTGCTTCGACCACGGCGTGACTGGCCGGTCGTGATGTCCATCGAACGGACCATTATAAATGCGCTTCGATTCAAGGAAGATCACCGGATCCGGATCTTCTATCGCTGCAATAAGCAGCCCTTTGGCATCATATGGGTTTGACGGAACGACAACTTTCAGCCCGGAAACATGGGTAAACAGCGCTTCCGGACTCTGACTGTGGGTCTGTCCACCGAAAATACCGCCGCCGACCGGCATGCGCACAACCATGGGGCAGGTAAAATCCCCATTTGAACGGTAGCGCAGGCGTGCAGCCTCGGAGACAATCTGGTCATAGGCCGGATAGACATAATCAGCGAACTGGATTTCGACACATGGTTTGAGTCCATAGGACGCCATGCCAATTGCAGCGCCGACAATACCAGCTTCATTAATGGGGGCATCAAAACAGCGTGTCTTGCCATATTTGGCTTGCAAACCTTGCGTGCAGCGAAACACACCGCCGAAAAAACCGACATCCTCACCGAACACGACCACATTCTCATCGCGTTCCATCATTGTATCCATTGCATCACGAATGGATTCGATCATCGTTTTACGCGGCATCGATCAGACCCCCGCCTGCTGGCGTTGACGGCGCAGATGCGGAGGCATTTCTTCATAGACGCCCTCGAACATATCGCGAGCAGATGGCTTGCCCCCTGCATGCAGCGTTCCGAAGCTTTCGGCTTCTTTCTGCGCAGCAATCACCGTATCGAGTATTTCAGCTTCTGTTTGTGTATGGCGCTCCTCTGACCATGCGCCCCGTGCAATCAGATGGTTTTTCAACCGCACGATGGGATCGCCCAGCGGCCAGGCCTCGGACTCCATCTTGGGCCGGTAAGCTGATGGATCATCCGAGGTCGAGTGTGCACCAGCGCGATAGGTCACATACTCAACCAGCGTCGGCCCGAGGTTGCGGCGAGCACGCTCCGTTGCCCATTGCGCCACAGCAAAAACCGCCAGGTAATCATTGCCATCAACGCGCAGCGCTGGAATACCGAAACCAAGGCCACGCGCTGCGAACGTGCCGGAGCCGCCCCGCGCAATCCCTTGAAAAGTCGAGATCGCCCACTGATTATTGACGATATTGAGCACTACAGGCGCCTTGTAGGTGGAAGCGAAAACCAGCGCGGCATGGAAGTCTGACTCCGCCGTGGAACCATCCCCGATCCACGCGGCAGCGATCTTGCTGTCTTTCTTGATGGCGGATGCCATGGCCCAGCCAACGGCCTGAATATATTGAGTCGCCAGATTACCGGAGATCGAGAAAAAGCCGTGCTCTTTCGATGAATACATGATGGGCAGCTGCCTACCCTTTAGCGGATCACGCTCATTGGAGTAGATCTGGCACATCATCTCGACCATCGGATATTCACCGGCGATCAAAAGCCCAGCCTGACGATAAGTCGGAAAATTCATATCGCCCTTCACCAGTGCCTTGCGGAAAGCGCAACTAACCGCCTCCTCGCCCAAGTGCTGCATATAGAACGAGGTCTTGCCCTGCCGCTGCGCTATCTGCATACGCGCATCGAAGGTACGCAGCGTCATCATATGGCGCAGCCCTTCGACCAGCTGCTCATCGCTCAGCAAATTTGCCCAAGGTCCGACGACTTCACCGTCCGGATTAAGGACACGAATGATAGAGAATGCGAGGTCGCGCATTTCTTCGGGATTTGAATCGACATCGGGGCGCCTTACAGAGCCTGCATCGGGAAAAG
The DNA here is from genome assembly GCF_054796155.1 of Phyllobacterium sp. K27. Classification (NCBI taxonomy): domain Bacteria; kingdom Pseudomonadati; phylum Pseudomonadota; class Alphaproteobacteria; order Hyphomicrobiales; family Phyllobacteriaceae; genus Phyllobacterium; species Phyllobacterium sp. K27. Next base: position 2,465,390 of record NZ_CM139240.1, read on the forward strand.
TGACGTTGGAGAAATCCGGTTCACCACCCGGACGCACGGCCGGTTCAGGGACGTGCAGACTTAGCGGGCCAAAGTCAACAACACTACCATCGTCCGACATTATGCAGACCTCCCAATCGATTATGCCTGTGTCCATAGTAGCATAAAAGACCGACATGGCGGCAATGGCCGTTTCGTGGCTTCAAAACGGTATAATCAATGTGTTACATTAGAATATATGTTTAAGCGTGTGAAATAATTTAATTTTTATTCCAACAAAAATAAAGAACTGGCTATCTACCCAAATAAAAACGCAATGATACGCCGGTTCCCATGGGGCACACCGGTTATTTCATTCAAAGAGCCCCTGAATTTTGTAATGAAATGTACCATGCGACCAAGGGGAAGCCTGTCCAATCACCATGAAGACATTGCCCCGTTGCGATCCGCACAGCACCGTCATAATCTCCTGCAAAACATTGCGGAGGTTCGACATCACATGGTTGGCTTATATCTGGAAGAGTTTGAGGTCGGACACGTCTTCAATCATGCGCTTCGCAAGACGATCACTGAAAGCGACAATATGCTGTTTTCGGTCATGACATTGAATACGCAGCCGTTGCATATCGATTTTGACTTTGCTAGCAAGACAGAATGGGGAAAACCTCTCGTCAACTCCTTGTTTACACTGGGTTTAATGATTGGTATCTCTGTCAACGACACCACGATAGGCACAACAATTGCCAATCTCGGCATGACTGACGTAACCTTTCCATCTCCTCTGTTTCATGGAGATACGGTTCGCGTTGAGACACAGGTTATTTCAGCCCGCGCATCCAAATCCAAGCCGGATCGCGGCATTGTCGAGTTCGAGCATCGCGCTTTTAACCAGCATGGTGTCCTGGTCGCAAAATGCACGCGGCAGGCAATGATGAAATCAAAGGGTGCAGCCTGATGCGCTCGCTCCTGTTTATTCCCGGCGATTCGGAAAAGAAGCTGAAAAAAGGACTCACCAGCGAAGCTGATATACTTTTGATCGATCTTGAAGATTCGGTAAGCGCAGAGCGCAAGGCTGATGCGCGGCAGATCACCGCCGATTTTCTGAAGTCGAACGCCGGCCTCGCCTCGCCTCGTCTGTTTGTGCGAATCAATGATCTCTCCAGCGGTCTCGCCGATGGTGACCTTGCCGCCGTTATGCCATCCTTGCCCGCTGGCATTCTTCTACCAAAATCTAATAGCGGTAAGGATGTGACGAGGCTCTCGGTAAAGCTGAACGTGCATGAGGCGCAGACTGGGCTTGCTGAAGGCGTTACGCAGATCATTGCGATCATCACGGAAACCGCTATCGGCACCCTATCGGCTGCCACCTATCCGGATTCATCCAAACGATTAACGGGTCTTAGCTGGGGGGCAGAGGATCTTTCGGCAGTTATCGGCGCAACCGCAGTGCGCAACGAGGCAGGTCTTTATACGGACGTGTTTCGCATGGCCCGTGCCTTGACGATTCTTGGCGCATCAGCCGCCGACGTTGCAGCCATCGACACAGTCTATATCGACTATCGTAATGAAGAAGGTCTTGTCCGCGAATGTACCGAAGCCGCCCGCGATGGTTTTACGGCCAAGCTGGCAATTCATCCGGCACAGGTGGCAATCATCAATCAGGTGTTCACGCCCTCGGCTGAAGCGGTCGATCAGGCCCAGCGAATCATTGCGGCTTTTGCAGCTGACCCCTCTGCCGGCGTCATCGGCATTGATGGCAAAATGTTCGACCGCCCGCATCTGAAGCGGGCGGAGCGGCTTGTCACCAGAGCGCGGTCGCTTTAGCGCTGTCTGTATTCTCAGCCTTTCCAAGGCCCGGAATATTCAGACAATATTGCGTCGACTTCCGGGCGGGGCCGCTCCGGCACTTTCTGCTGGCAGCTCCCGATATGCACAAATCCCGTCACCCGCTCATGCGGGGCAAGTCCGAGCAACGCCCGACCCTTCTCGTCCGAAGAATACCAATTGCTGATCCAGTTCGTCACATAACCCAATGCATTGGCTGCCAGGCAAAGCTTCATTGCCGCCGCACCCGAGGAAAGAAATTGTTCCCATTCGGGAATATGGTGCTCAACTGGGGAGAACACGACGCCAATCACCAGCGGTGCACGGGCAAAGCGCTTTAGTTCCTGCTCGCGGCGCTGTTCGGTCAACGGGCCTTCGCGCTCCTCGCAAAGTTCGGCAAGATATTTTCCAACCTCAACACGTGCGTCGCCCCGATACAAAATAAAGCGCCAGGGCGTCAGACGGCCATGATCCGGCACCCGCGATGCAATGGTAATGATTGTACGAATCTCTTCGTCAGATGGCGCTGGAGGGCTGATTGCTGAGATGGGGGTGGAACTTCTTGTCGACAGAAAATCAAGGACTGGATTGGATGAGGAAGTGTTCATGGAATAATCAGAATGACCCTGTTGCTCTATTGCGCAGACAATGGCTTCGTTTTGTCAGCCAAGTAAAGACATGAGAGCGAGAAAAGCCTTGAAATTGCCATCGGCTTCGGATCAAAAGCTTGCATGGGCGCATTCCAGACAATTGCCGTTGGCCGCATTTTCCGCAAACCCTTGTTTGCCATCATGGCATTTGCCTGTTTGGTGTCGGGACCAACCGCATTTGCACAATCCTTGACGTCGGACTTACCGGAAGTCGCCCCACTTGAGCTGCCCAATATTGTGCCGCCTGCTGGCAAGGGCGAGATGCCGATAATTCCTAACTTGAATGAATATGCCAATCCAAAAGCTCCGCAGAACAATCCACTGGTCAACGAACCGGAGCTTGTCCTTACAGCGAAGCTTTCAGATGAGAGCGAGGCAATTGGCCGTGGTCTTGTGTGGCGGGTATTTTCACCCGAACCTGGACCAGACGGCAAACTGAGCCTCCTGGCTACGGCCAAAGGCGGTACAACCTCATTTAACCTTGCGCCCGGGAGTTATCTGATTCACGTCGCCTTTGGACGTGCTGGTGCTACCAAACGCATCTCAATGACCCGCGCCAAGCGCAGCGAGACAATGATTCTCGATGCAGGCGGGATCAAGCTCAACGCTGTGCTTTCCGGCGGTGCTCGCATTCCTCCCGATCGTTTGCGGTTTTCGATTTACGAAGATCATGAAGACACCAATGGCGAACGCGCCCTCATCATCCCCGATGTCAAGCCGGATAGCGTTGTTCGTCTGAACACGGGTACCTACCAGATTGTTTCAAATTACGGCTCGGCGAATGCCGTCATACGCTCTGATATCCGCGTGGAGGCAGGCAAAATCACTGAAGCGAATGTCGAACACCGCGCTGCGCTGATGACGATGAAACTGGTCCGTGAGGCTGGCGGTGAAGCGCTTGCCGATACAGCCTGGTCTGTGCTCACCACATCAGGCGATATTGTTCGGGAAAGCGTCGGCGCCTTTGCATCCATGGTTCTTGCAGAGGGCGAGTATGTCATCATCGCCAAGAATAAGGACAAGATCTACCAGCGAGACTTCAAGGTTGTGGCCGGGCGCAACCAGGATGTCGAGGTAATCGCCGCCAACGGCGCAAGCACTGCGGTAAGCGCCAACCAGCCAGCGAAAGGCGAAGAGCCGCTGGACTGAAACCGAATATTGATAAGCTGCATATCTGTTTTGCGCCCTTCGACAAGCTCAGGATGAGGGAGGTTGGAAATGGCAGGGCTTGTTCTGTAACCGAATTACCGGAAAGACGCTGGAACTCGCGGATCAATAAGCATGCCTGTTTTGCGTGGTTCGACAAGCTCACCATGAGGAAAGTGGTGAATTGCAAAGCTCCCCCGTACCGTCTCAGAATAAAAGCGCAGGATGAGGAAAATGGGAATGGCAGGGGCGTTATTCCGTAACATTGCGGCACGTTTTGCTGCCCGCCACCTGCCTAATAGCAAGCTTTACTCGGAGGCAATGCAGAAAAACTCTGCAATCAGACCACTTCCCTCATACTGAGCCTGTCGAAGGACGCACCACGCACAAGAGACCAGCAATTCCACACCCCTCTTCGTCATCCTCGGGCACTTGACCCGAGGATCCATTGCTTATGGGGTCGAGGCTAACGGACAGGATGTTGCGTGACAGAGTATTTAGATCCTCGGGTCAAGTGCCCGAGGATGACGGATAGTTCGGTGCTCAACAGAACTCGGCCGCAGCGAAAAAACGGCATTATAGAGATATTGCAACAGCGTCTGGCGATCTTCCAGCGCCTTTAACTCATCCCAGCTAATAATATTACCGATCCGCACATTGATGGATTTGCCCGACAGACGCCGGAATTCGCGGATCAAAAGCGAAATGCGCAAAGTCATCGATATTTTGCTGGCGAGGTGAAACAACCGGCCATTTTGCCCGTCGAAGTAGACCGGAATGACCGAAGCTTGCGCCTGCCTGATGAGCTTGGCAGGAAATATCTTCCAAGGCAGATCTTCCGCACGGCCAAAACCCTTGCGCGCTGTTGCCACGCCGCCCGCTGGAAAGACAACGATTGTGACGCCCTCTTTGAGTAGACGCACAGCTTCATGACGGGTCGCCATGTTCATCGCCATGGCTTCCTTCGTCTCGTCAAAACATACCGGCAAGGCATAAGGGCGGATTTCAGGTACTTTCAGAAGATCATTATTGATCAGAACACGGAAAGGCCGGCCTAGCTGCTCGGCAAGAGCAAGGGCAGCAATTCCATCACCAATGCCGAATGGATGGTTGGCTATCAGAACCAGCGGCGTATCGGGTAGATTTTGCGGCGGCCACTGATCCGGCCCCTCGAGCCTGATATTGATCAGTTCCATCATGCGGCAGAAGACATCAATCCCAGCCGGGACGATCTCGGTCCGCCATATATTATACAGCCCGACATAATGGTTTCTGCCGGAGATCGCTTCAATCGAGCGGATCAACCATTGCGTGAGACGCGTCTGAGTATCATTGGCGTAGGAAAGCTCGGAAAACTGCACCGTGAGGAAACCCCGAAGGTTATTTTGGGGATTATCCCGGATATTTGTGACAGCGCGATGAAATCACCGCGCTGTCAAAGCAATGTCATTCGGCAGCCAGACGCAGAAGGTCCGGCGGCGTTGCCTCGTGTTTCAATTGCTGGACTGCCTCATCCAGCGAGAGAGATGTCTGGTTCTGTGAACCGAGACGGCGCATATTTACAGTCCGCTCTTCTGCCTCACGCATGCCGCATACGATAATGACAGGGACCTTCTGCAAGGAATGCTCGCGCACCTTGTAGTTGATCTTCTCATTACGAAAATCGGTGATGACTTGAAGTCCAGCCGCTTTCAGCTCTTTGGCGACCTGACGGCCATAATCATCGGCTTCCGTCGTAATTGTGGCAACAACAACCTGCACCGGCGCAAACCACAGCGGAATGTGACCTGCAAAGTTCTCGATCAATATGCCGAGAAAACGCTCCATGGAGCCGCAAATGGCACGGTGGATCATAACCGGCTGCTTCTTCTCAGACGTTGAGTCGATATAGAACGCTCCGAAGCGCTCCGGCAGATTGAAGTCGACCTGAGTTGTGCCGCATTGCCACTCGCGGCCAATGGCATCCTTCAGCGTATATTCAAACTTGGGACCGTAGAACGCACCCTCGCCCGGCAAAATGCCGGTCTTGATATCGTTCGACTGCTGCTGGATCTGCTCCAGCACGCCCGTCATGACTGCCTCGGCACGGTCCCACAATTCGTCCGAACCAACGCGTTTTTCAGGACGGGTCGAGAGCTTGATCGTGATCCCTTCGAACCCGAAATCCTTGTACACTGAAAGGATAAGATCATTGATGCGCAGACATTCTGCGGCCATCTGCTCATCGGTGCAGAACACATGCGCGTCATCCTGCGTAAAGCCACGTACACGCATCAACCCATGCAATGCACCCGACGGCTCGTAGCGATGAACATTGCCGAATTCTGCAAGGCGTACCGGCAGATCGCGATATGACTTCAGGCCATGCTTGAAAATCTGCACGTGACCCGGACAGTTCATCGGCTTGAGTGCAAAGATGCGCTCGTCATCGGTCTCGTCGCCCGCGACTGTTACCTTGAACATATTGTCACGATACCAGCCCCAGTGGCCGGACGTCTCCCAAAGCGATTTGTCGAGCACCTGCGGCGCGTTCACTTCCTGATAAACGCCATCGAGCCTGCGGCGCATATAGCTGACCAGAGACTGGAACATGCGCCAGCCCTTGGCATGCCAAAACACAACGCCCGGGCCTTCTTCCTGGAAGTGAAACAGATCCATTTCACGGCCAAGCTTGCGGTGGTCGCGCTTCTCGGCCTCTTCCAGCATATGAAGATAGGCATTGAGATCATTATCATTAGCAAAGGCCGTACCATAGATGCGGCTCAGCATCGGATTATTGCTGTCACCGCGCCAATAGGCACCTGCAACCTTCATCAACTTGAAGGAGTTTCCTACCTGCCCAGTTGAGGCCATATGCGGACCACGGCACAGATCGTACCAGTCGCCCTGAGCATAGATTTTCAGGTCCTGCCCTTCGGCTATAGCGTCCACCAGTTCAACCTTATAAACTTCGCCCTTTTCGGCAAAGACCTGACGGGCCTTTTCACGCGACCAGATTTCCTTGGTGAAAGGCTTGTTGCGGGCGATGATCTCCCGCATCTTTTTCTCGATCAGCGGAAGGTCTTCCGGCGTGAACGGCTCGTTCTTGGCAAAGTCGTAGTAGAAACCGTTCTCGATGACCGGTCCGATCGTGACCTGCGTTCCGGGGAAAAGCTCCTGTACCGCCTCTGCCAAGACGTGCGCGCAATCATGACGGATGAGCTCGAGCGCGCGCGGGTCCTCACGGGTCAATATTTCGATCGCGCCTGAAGCGCCAAGCGGATCGGACAAATCGCGGACCGTGCCATCAACAGCATAGGCAACGGCTTTCTTGGCCAGCGATTTTGAAATGGATTCTGCAAGTTCCGCACCGGTCATGGCGGCGTCATAATCACGCTTTGAGCCATCGGGGAATTGCATGGATACAGTTTTGGCAACTGCTAGCGACATAAGGCTTCTCCTATCCAGTCCCGCCAACGATTGCGGGTGGTTCTCTAAAACAGCCGGATTCTTGTCCGGTCGCGGACTTCTAAATGCAGATTGGGTTGAGGTAAAGGGTTTTGGGATAAATGCCTGCACGATCGTTATGCGTGGTTCGCATAACGATCGTGCAACTAACGTTAGTCCTCCCCGCGCTCCTGACGCAGTTTTTGCCAATAATCCATGCGTTTGCGGATTTTCCGCTCAAATCCCCGTTCAGGCGGATCATAGAAACTCTGCCGTCCGAGCGCTTCGGGAAAATAGTTCTGTCCGGAAAAGGCGTCGGGCTGATCGTGATCATAGGCGTAACCCTTGCCATAGCCCTCGCCTTTCATCAGCTTGGTTGGGGCATTGAGAATATGCTTGGGCGGAAGCAGCGAACCATTGGCCTTGGCCGCTCCCATGGCTGCCTTGTAGGCTGTATAAACCGCATTGGATTTCGGCGCCGTGGCGAGATAGACACAGGCCTGCGCCAGCGCCAATTCACCTTCAGGCGATCCGAGATAATCGTAGGCGTCTTTTGCAGCATTGCAGATGACCAGAGCCTGCGGATCGGCAAGGCCGATATCTTCGCTTGCCATTCGCACCAGCCGTCGTCCAAGGAAAAGCGGGTCTTCGCCTGCATCAAACATTCGGCACAGATAATATAATGCCGCATCAGGATCGGAACCGCGCACGGATTTATGCAGAGCAGAGATCAGATTATAATGACCATCCTGCCCCTTATCATAGACAGGAGCGCGACGTTGCACGATGTGTTGAACGCGCTCGGCATCGAAAATCTCGCCTTCGCGAGCAGCGCGCCATACTTCTTCAGCCAAAGTCAGGATTGCCCGGCCATCACCATCCGCCATGCGCACCAGACTTGCCCGCGCTTCATCATTCAGCGGCAGGGCTTTGCCCTCATGGCTTTCCGCCCGCTCGAGCAATGCCACAAGACTGGTTTCATCATGAGGGTGAAACACCAGAACACGCGCGCGTGACAGCAAGGCCGCATTGAGTTCAAAGGAGGGGTTTTCCGTCGTCGCGCCGACCAGCACAATTGTGCCATCTTCCATAACCGGCAAAAAGGAGTCCTGCTGGGCGCGGTTGAAGCGATGAATTTCGTCCACGAAAAGCAATGTCTGGCGGCCAGACATTTTGCGCGATCGCGCCATTTCAAAGACCTTTTTGAGGTCGGCCACGCCGGAAAATATTGCAGAAATCTGTTCAAACGCGAGATTTGTCTCGTTGGCCAGCAGTCGCGCGACCGTCGTCTTGCCTGTACCCGGCGGCCCCCAGAAGATCATTGATCCTAGCGACCCGGAATCAATCATCCGTGTCAGCGCGCCTTCCGGCCCGGTCAGATGTGTCTGGCCGGTGACTTCGCTCAGGTTGCGCGGTCGCAGGCGGTCAGCAAGCGGCCGGCTCCTGTCCGAAGCAGGATCCCCGCCTACTGAAAATAAATCCGCCATGCTCTTGCTGCCTTGTCGCGTCTACCGAATGATCTGACGGATTATGGCACCGCCACGCTCAAACTCGAAGCGCCAAAGCACGGGATTGGCTGACATAGCCTTGCCAAGATCGGCAATAGTGTCGATTTTAGCACCATTTATGCCACGGATAATATCGCCGGGCTGCAAGCCAATGCGGGCAGCTGGAGAATTCGGATAAACCTTGTCAACAGCGACACCATCCGTACCCTCGGGTAAGCGCAGGCGCGTGATGCTAGCGGGACCGAGCTTGAGAACAAGTGCACCCGAAAGCGGGTTCTTGCCTTGAATCATCAATTTATTATCCGGAGAATCGGGATCAGGCTTTTGCAAAGTCACAGAGACGGACTTTTCCTTGGATCGGCTCAATATGTCGAACTTCACCGTTTTGCCAATACCGGCTGTTGTCATGCGATAGCCAAGCCCATCGGGGTTTTCAATGCGAACACCATCGACATTCAGCACCACGTCGCCGACACGCAATCCGCTTTTATCGGCTGGACCACCTTTGGTAACATCTGTCACGAGCGCGCCATAGGGCTGTCTCATCCCCAGACTTTCAGCAACATCAGGAGTGACGTTCTGAAAAGCAGCACCAATGTATGGCCGCTCAAACGTGTCTGCACCACCCTTGGCTGTATCAACAACTGCCCGCACCATATTGGCCGGTATGGCAAAACCGATACCGACTGAACCGCCGGACTTGGAGAAGATAGCCGTATTGACGCCCACCAGCTCTCCATCCATGCCAATCAAGGCACCGCCGGAATTACCGGGATTGATGGCTGCGTCAGTCTGAATGAAGAAGTCGAAATCTGAGATACCGACCCGCGTGCGCGCCTGCGCCGAAACGATACCACTTGTCACAGTCTGGCCGACACCGAAAGGATTGCCGATCGCCAGCACCAGATCACCCACTTCAACCTTGTCGGAATCTGCAAGTTTCAAGAATGGCAGCGGTTCGCCAGCATCAATCTTCAAGATGGCGATATCTGTCGACTCGTCTTTAAGCAGTACCTTTGATTCGAACTCGCGGCCATCTGACAGCGCGATTTTTACGGTATCTGCATCGCGGATCACATGATTATTGGTCACGATAATGCCCGAACCATCAACAATCACGCCGGAGCCAAGCGACGACTGAACGCGGGGCGGACCGCTAAACTGCCGTCCACCGAAAAACTGCTCAAAGAATGGATCACCCGCGAAGGGCGAACGCTGCTGCACAGAATGGGCGGCATAGACGTTGACCACGGCGCCCGCCGTCTGCTTGACCAGTGGCGCGTAGGATAATTGCACCTCTGTGCGATTTTCCGGCACTTGCTTTGTGGTGTCGGCGGTTTGCGCGTAGACCGGAAGAGCGGCTGCGGCAAAGACAACCGCGCCAAGTAAAACCGCCCGGGCGGAAGCGCCTATTGCCGAGCTTCGCAAAACAGAACCCATATTAATCTCCGATAGCTAATGAATCAGTCAAACCGCTTCGACCAATGTGGTGATTCCGAGCGATGATACCAGCCATTAAACAAAGCAAATTTGAGACATATCGTTTCACCTGATGTGGATTGGAGCCTTTGCCGCGACTTCCCCTGTAATTGGCGTTGGGATAGTATGTACCGGGAAACAGGCGACGGTCGATTGAGCAAGATAAGAGGTCAATTCAGGATCTATCCGAGTAGCAACCCCGGCATGCAAATTGTCGAGGCCGCCACAAGCCACTCCTTTGCGCGCCATATGCATGATCAGTTCGGCATTGGTGTGATTCATCAAGGCGCGCAGAAATCGCTCAGTGGTCGTGGTACAGTGGAAGCAGGCCCCGGTTACGTCATCACGGTTAATCCCGGCGAAATACATGACGGCGTACCCATCGGCGATGCCGGGCGCTCTTGGCGGATGATCTATTTTGACCCTGCAATCATCGAAAACGCGCTCGATGATATCAATGAGGGTGCTTCTGTCACAACCGAGTTTACTCAACCGGCCATGGACAGTCCCCTCCTCGCCAGGCAATTTCAGGATCTCTTCCACGCACTGACCCTTAGAATCTACGAGCCGCTGCTTCACGAGGAAAAGCTGATCAGTCTGGTTGCGCGAACGCACAAATGCCCCGCCATGCTTAACGTTGTTTCTGCTGCCATACACACCGTGAAACAGCATCTTGATGACGAACCGACCACGTCATTCACATTGACTGATCTGGCAAAGGTAAGCGGACTCAGCCGTTTTCAGGTTCTGCGAGGCTTTGCGGCGGCAACTGGATTTACCCCCCACGCCTATCTTATGCAGCGACGCGCTGATATTGCTCGCCGCTTGATCCTGCAAGGCATGGCACTTGCGCAAACCGCAGCCGCGAGCGGCTTTGCCGATCAAAGTCACATGAACCGTATTTTCGCGCAAAAATTCGGGCTATCACCCGGCTCCTATGCGGCATCACTGGGGTGAAGCAATAACTGCAATCCTGTCCAAGACCGGACGTACGAACTCGGCTTTAGTCCTTCTCATTAAAGCAAGGAGAATGGCTCATGAGTTTGGAGTTCCTAATCACATCGCTGATTATCGTCATATCGCCGGGCACAGGTGTGGTTTATACGCTGGCAACCGGACTGACACGCGGCGTCAGAGCAAGCATCGCCGCGTCGCTGGGTTGTACAATCGGAATAGTTCCGCATATGGCGGCGGCTATAGGCGGACTGGCAGCCATCATGCATACGAGCGCTATTGCATTTCAGACATTGAAATATCTCGGCGTCATCTATCTGCTGTTCATGGCGTGGAATGCATTGCGCGAGAACGGATCATTGCGTGTTGATCAGGCAAATACCGAAAGCTCGCTTGGCCGAGTCACCCTGACGGCGATCCTCATCAATATTCTGAACCCGAAATTGTCGATCTTCTTTCTCGCCTTCCTGCCGCAGTTCGTGACCGCAGAAGAGAGTCAGCCCGTGCTGAGCATGCTTGGTTTAAGCGCAGTGTTCATGGCGATGACTTTCATCGTCTTCGCTTGTTATGGGCTTTTTGCAGCTTCCGTTCGGGACAAAGTAATTTCCCGGCCCGCCGTCCTTACATGGATTCGCCGTTCATTTGCCGCTGCCTTTGTCGGACTGGGTATAAAACTGGCTTTGACGCAGCGTTGAGTGCGAGTAGTTTCAAGGCTGCGCAATTAGAACAGGAGCCAATGCGCAACCCTGTGCTGGTTGGATAGTCCCGAAGATACAAACAGAAAAAGGGAGCCGAAGCTCCCTTTATACTTTAGTCCGTCGAAGCGTTGATTACGCTGCTTCGGCTTCGTTGGCGCGTTCTTCTTCAACGCGGGCCAAATCCTTCGAACCTTTTGCGCTGACATCACGATCAACGAATTCGACAACTGCGAGCGGTGCATTGTCACCGGTGCGGAAGCCTGCCTTCATGATGCGGATGTAGCCGCCATTACGCTGACCATAGCGTGGTGCAAGCGTATCGAACAGCTTGGCAACCAGCTTGGCATCGCGGATAGCCGAGATGGCCTGACGACGAGCGTGCAGATCACCGCGCTTGCCGAGTGTGACAAGCTTTTCTACGATTGGACGAATTTCTTTGGCCTTGGGCAGCGTTGTCACGATCTGCTCATGCTCGATCAAAGATGCAGCCATGTTGGCAAACATCGCCTTACGATGGCTGGCAGTCCGGTTAAGCTTGCGGCCTGAATTACCGTGGCGCATGAGCCTTCTCCTTCAGTTTTCTTTTCGGGCTCATTGCCCGGGCTAATTATTCAGTTCGGGCTCATTGCCCGGGCTTATGTGTCGGGCAGAGCCCGGATTAGTACTGGTCTTCGTAACGCTTTGCGAGATCTTCGATGTTCTCTGGCGGCCAGGCTGGAACTTCCATACCAAGATGGAGGCCCATGGAAGCCAGAACTTCCTTGATTTCGTTCAACGACTTGCGACCGAAGTTCGGTGTGCGCAGCATTTCTGCTTCTGTCTTCTGAATGAGGTCGCCAATGTAAACGATATTATCATTCTTCAGGCAGTTTGCCGAGCGAACCGAAAGTTCGAGTTCATCGACCTTCTTGAGCAGAGCAGGATTGAACGCGAGTTCAGTAACCTGTTCCTGCTGAACTTCTTTCTGCGGCTCGTCAAAGTTGACGAAGATCGCCAGCTGGTCCTGAAGAATACGCGCTGCATAAGCAACTGCATCTTCACCGGAGATCGAACCATCAGTCTCGATCTGCAGGATCAGCTTGTCATAATCGAGAACCTGACCTTCGCGGGTGTTCTCGATCTTGTAGGAAACCTTGCGGACCGGCGAATAAAGGCTATCGACTGGAATAAGACCAATCGGAGCGTCTTCAGCGCGGTTGCGGTCAGCAGGAACATAACCCTTGCCGGTGTTGACAGTGAATTCCATACGGATTTCAGCGCCTTCATCGAGCGTGCAGATAACATGTTCCGGGTTCAGGATTTCGATATCGCCAACAGTCTGAATATCGCCGGCCGTTACAATGCCGGGGCCTTCCTTGCGAACGACCATACGCTTTGGACCATCACTTTCCATGTGGATAGCGATTTCCTTGATGTTCAGCACAATGTCCGTCACATCTTCACGAACGCCCGGGATCGACGAGAATTCATGCAGAACGCCGTCAATCTGCACCGCAGTCACGGCAGCGCCGCGCAGCGAAGACAGAAGAACGCGGCGCAAGGCATTGCCCAGCGTCAAGCCATAGCCGCGTTCAAGCGGCTCAGCGACGACAGTTGCCTTGGTCTTCGAGCCGGAGGTCTGAAACTCAACCTTGTTCGGCTTGATCAATTCTTGCCAGTTTTTCTGGATCATCTATGTTTTCCTTATCCTTGCCAGTGCCACCATCCAATCGTGGCCTTGAAGCGTGGAAACCCCATAAGGGGCTTGAAGCCGATGGGCTGAAAATCAACACACCGGCCAAATCCTAGAGCAAAAGACTAGACGCGACGACGCTTGCGCGGGCGGCAGCCATTGTGCGGGATCGGTGTCACATCACGGATCGATGTGATTGTGAAACCAGCAGCCTGCAATGCGCGCAGAGCAGATTCACGACCGGAGCCAGGTCCGCAAACTTCAACTTCCAAAGAACGCATGCCGTGTTCCTGTGCCTTCTTGGCACAATCTTCAGCAGCCATCTGAGCAGCAAATGGTGTGGACTTGCGCGAGCCCTTGAAGCCCTGCGCACCAGCCGACGACCAAGCAATCGCATTGCCCTGCGCATCAGTGATGGTGATCATTGTATTGTTGAATGTCGAATTAACGTGGGCAACGCCCGACGAAATGTTCTTCCGCTCGCGGCGGCGAACGCGTGTGGCTTCCTTGGCCATAGTAGTCCTTTCAATTGATCTCGACGCCTCCGTATTTCCAGAGGCTCCACCGTGGTTTCAGTTAAAGTGCGAAACCAGCACGCCTGCCATGAAAGGCAGAACCGGCGCAGCGAACCGCGCCGGACAATATTACTTCTTCTTGCCGGCGATTGCCTTGGCAGGACCCTTACGGGTGCGCGCATTTGTATGCGTGCGCTGACCGCGGACCGGAAGCGAGCGGCGATGACGCAGACCGCGGTAGCAGCCCAGATCCATCAAACGCTTGATGTTCATGGAAACTTCACGACGAAGATCACCCTCAACGTGGTAATCGCGATCGATTGTTTCACGGATCTGCAATACTTCGGCATCGGTCAACTGATTGACGCGACGCTCCGCAGGAATGCCGACTTTAGCGACGATTTCCTGTGCAAATTTTTGACCAATCCCGTGAATGTACTGAAGCGCAATAACAACGCGCTTATTCGTCGGGATGTTGACGCCAGCGATACGAGCCACGTCTGTTCTCCTTGTTAACCGGCAGAGCTGGATCACCGATACGGCAGCCAGATGACGGGATGAAAATTAATATTCGAGGACAAACACAAACGATCAGCCCCGAACCTTTATTACCGGATCGGCGCCGACCGCTTTATATCCAAGCGAATTTGCGCCGTACTTGAAGGAATCGCTGTGAAAAGTCAACTCCTCCAAGAAAATTATGTCAGTTCAGCGAATGATTCAGGAAAGCTGCTGTGAAGCAATTATGACTTTCCGGAAAAAATCATGCGATTTAAAGTTCCGACAGAATTTTTTCGATTGATGCCGTGACCTCTTCAAAGTCGGCCATGCCATCAACCTTCTTCAACTTGCCCTTGGCATAGTAGTAGCCAATCAACGGCGAAGTCTGCTTGTAGTATGCCTCAAGGCGCGTGCGCACCGTTTCAGCATTGTCGTCCGGACGGCGTTTGAATTCCGTCGAGCCGCACTTGTCGCAGACACCCGCAACTTTTGGCTTTTTATTGGTATCGTGATAGCCGGTTCCGCACTTGGCGCAGGTATAGCGACCCGATATACGCTCAACGAGAACGTTGTCGTCCACTTCAAGCTCAATCACGCAATCCAGTTCCAGATCCTTGTCAGCGAGCATCTGCTCCACTGCATCGGCCTGAATCAGAGTGCGCGGATAGCCATCGAGAATAAATCCCTTGGCTGCATCCGGCTGATCAATGCGTTCAGAAACGATCGCATTGACGATCTCATCGGAAACCAGATTGCCGGCATCCATGACGGCTTTCGCCTTCAGGCCTACATCGGTTCCCGCATTGACTGCTTCGCGCAACATGTCCCCCGTGGAGAGTTGCGGTATGCCTAACTTTTCGACCAAGCGCTGAGATTGAGTTCCCTTACCTGCCCCCGGTGGTCCGAGAAGTATTAATCTCATCTGTTGCGTTTCCCTCCACGGAGCTTCGACTTCTTGATAAGCCCCTCATATTGATGCGCGATCAGGTGGCCCTGAATCTGTGCAACCGTATCGAGCGTGACGCTCACGACAATCAGCAGCGATGTACCGCCGAGATAGAATGGAACACCGGCCCAGGAGATCAGGAATTCCGGCAGCATGCAGATCAGAACCAGATAGGCAGCGCCGATGACCGTGACACGGGTAAGTACAAAGTCGATATATTCCGCTGTGCGCTCACCGGGACGAATGCCGGGAATGAAACCCGAATGCTTCTTCAGCTGATCGGCAGTGTCCTTGGGATTGAACACAAGCGCCGTGTAGAAGAAGGCAAAGAAAACAATCATCGCAGCATAAAGGAACATATAGGCAGGCTGGCCATGGCCAAGCGAAGACAGGATGCTCGTCGCCCAGGCAGGCATCTGTTCGCTCTGCGCAAAGCCTGCAACTGTTGCTGGCAGAAGCAGCAGCGAGGAAGCGAAGATCGGCGGAATAACACCGGCAGTGTTCAGCTTCAACGGCAGATGCGACGTGTCACCCTGGAACATGCGGTTGCCGACCTGACGCTTCGGATACTGGATCAGAAGGCGGCGCTGTGCGCGTTCGACGAAGACGATTATGCCAATAACAGCAACTGTCAGCACGATAATCGCAAGAATGATACCGGTCGAGAGCGCGCCTGTGCGGCCAAGTTCCAGCGTGCCGGAAATAGCCTGTGGCAGGTTGGCGACAATGCCGGAGAAGATGATCAGCGAAATACCGTTGCCGATACCGCGCGCGGTGATCTGCTCGCCAAGCCACATGAGGAACATCGTGCCACCGACAAGGGTAATCACTGTCGAGAACAGGAAGAAGGGTCCCGGATCTGTGACAATGCCTTGGCTGCCTTGCAGTCCAACAGCAATCGCATAGGCCTGAACCGTAGCAAGAAGCACGGTGCCATAGCGTGTATACTGATTGATGACCTTTCGGCCCTGCTCGCCATCCTTCTTCAACTGCTCGAGAGTAGGAATGACGGAAGTCATGAGCTGGACGATAATCGATGCCGAAATATAAGGCATGATACCGAGCGCGAAGATCGCCATACGTTCAACAGCACCGCCCGCGAACATGTTGAACATGCCGAGGATGCCTTGAGCCTGATTGTTGAATGCCTGAGCGAATGCGCCGAGATTAATACCCGGCAACGGGATATAGGTGCCAAGCCGGTAAACCAGCAATGCGCCAAGTGTAAACCAGATACGCTTCTTGAGCTCACTGGCTTTTGAAAAAGCTGAGAAATTGAGATTTGACGCGAGCTGTTCAGCGGCTGAAGCCATTATAGTCTCCGGTCTGTGCCGTCAGAGCGGTATCCCGCTCCAACTTTTGTTCTTTCGCAATTTCAAACGGAAAACCGGCAGCCACTTTTCCTGAAATTGCGTTAGAGCCCCGTTCTAAACCCGGTATCGAGAATCGACGGTCTTACCCCAGATATGATCTGAGAAGAAAAGGTACAAGCGGCGATCGTAAAGATCGCCGCTTGCCTGTCCGTATTATTCTGCTGCAGCAGGTGCAGCTGGCAGCTTGACTGTACCGCCGGCCTTTTCGATCTTTTCGATCGCAGCCTTCGATGCACCGGAAACTTCGAAAGTTACCGCAGTCGTGATTTCGCCGTCAGATAGTAGACGAACGCCGTCTTTGGCGCGGCGGATAACGCCGGCAGCCTTGAGCGTTTCAATGGTGACAGCAGCCTTCGGGTCGAGCTTCTTGGCATCGATTGCAGTCTGCACGCGGCCGACTGAAACGGTGTTGAAGTTCTTCGAGAAGATGTTGGTGAAACCGCGCTTTGGCAAGCGACGGTAAACTGGCATCTGTCCGCCTTCGAAGCCGTTGATGGCAACACCCGAACGGGACTTCTGACCCTTGACACCACGACCGGCTGTCTTGCCGGAACCAGAACCAATACCGCGGCCAACGCGCTTGCGGGCCTTGGTTGCGCCTGGATTTTCACTCAGATCATTGAGTTTCATTTGTCTAATCTCCGGTATCAAGCCTCGTCCACGACGCGGACGAGATGTTGAACCTTGGCAATCATGCCGCGAATTGAAGGCGTATCTTCAAGTGTGCGACGACGATGCATTTTATTGAGGCCCAGGCCAACAAGCGTTGCGCGCTGTTCTGCCGGACGGCGGATAGGGCTGCCGATCTGTTCGACCGTAACCGTCTTACCCTTCTTCTTCTCAACCATGACTTTGTCCTTTAGTCTCTACAGTGAGCAAAGCCAAAGGCCCTGCCCTGCTGCGCCACTTTATGGCCTATTCTTCCGAACCGACCACATCGCGGCGGCGAGCCTGCAGTGTCGAATACTTGATACCGCGCTGAGCAGCGATGTCCTTCGGATGCATCTGATGCTTGAGAGCATCAAATGTCGCGCGAACCATGTTGTATGGGTTCGACGAACCGAGCGACTTGGCAACAACGTCCTGTACGCCGAGAGTCTCGAAGACTGCGCGCATTGGACCACCGGCAATGATACCAGTACCAGCTGTAGCTGCACGAAGCAAAACCTTGCCAGCGCCGTGACGGCCATGCACATCGTGATGCAATGTACGGCCCGAACGCAGCGGAACGAAGATCATTTCGCGCTTGGCAGCTTCTGTTGCCTTGCGGATCGCTTCCGGCACTTCGCGCGCCTTGCCATGACCGAAACCAACGCGGCCCTTCTGATCGCCGACAACGACGAGAGCAGCAAAACCGAAACGACGTCCGCCCTTAACAACTTTGGCGACGCGATTGATGTGTACGAGCTTGTCAACGAATTCGCTATCGCGCTCTTCGTTACGGCCACCACGATCGTCGCGGCCTCTCTTTTCCTGTGCCATGCTCCTAATTCCTTTTTCTTTTCCGGTAGCACGAATGACATTACAGCGCCGTGGATATGAATTGATCCACATAGATCGCGGTAACAGTTTTAGTACGCGAAGTCCGGCTTACAAGAGACGAGCCCTTGCAGTCCCGGACTTCGAAAGTCTTTACCCTGAAGTCCGATCTTAGAAACTAAGACCTGCTTCGCGGGCAGCTTCAGCAAGTGCCTTTACACGGCCGTGGTAAATATAGGCACCACGATCGAAGACAACTTCCTTGATGCCGGCCTTGACAGCGCGCTCTGCAACGAGCTTGCCAACCAATGCCGCTGCATCCGAATCTGCACCAGTCTTCAGCTTGCCCTTGAGGTCAGCTTCGAGAGTGGATGCGGATGCAATAGTGTGACCATGCGCGTCATCAATGATCTGCGCATAGATATTCTTTGAAGAACGGTGGACGCTGAGCCGCGGACGGTCACCGGCAACCGCCTTGAGCTGGCGGCGAACACGCGAAGCGCGACGCTGAATGATTTCTTTCGGCGATGCCATGACACGAGTTCCTTACTTCTTCTTACCTTCTTTGCGAACGATCTTCTCGCCCGCATATTTCACGCCCTTGCCCTTGTAAGGCTCCGGGCTACGATATTCGCGAATCTCAGCTGCGACCTGGCCTACCTGCTGCTTATTGATGCCGGTGACGACGATTTCCGTCGGCTTTGGCACTGCAACTGTGATGCCTTCCGGCACCTGATAGACAACTTCGTGGCTGAAGCCAAGTGACAGCTGCAGGTTTTTGCCCTGCATGGCTGCGCGATAGCCAACGCCGCTGATTTCGAGACGCTTTTCAAAACCGTCCTTAACACCCGTGAAGATGTTGACGACCATAGTGCGGCTCATGCCCCACTTTGAACGAGCGACTTTGGAGTTGTCACGCGGGTTAACGCTGACAGCACCGTCTTCAAACTTGACCACAACGTCGTCATTGGCAACGAAGGACAATTCGCCCTTCGGGCCTTTGGCCTTGATGGTCTGGCCGTCTACGCTGGCTGTTACGCCTTGCGGGACTGCCACTGGTTTTTTACCGATACGAGACATTTTTCAAACCTTTTCAAGCCGGTGCTTAGAATATACGGCAGAGCAGTTCGCCGCCGACATTCTGTTCACGTGCCTCGTGGTCTGCCATAACGCCCTTCGGCGTCGACAGGATCGAAATACCAAGACCGTTCGCAACCTGCGGGATCGACTTGGCCGACACGTAAACGCGGCGACCGGGCTTCGAAATACGGGTAATCTCACGAATTACCGGTACATTCTCAAAATACTTCAGTTCGATTTCGATTTCGGACTTGCCGTTATCGAAGTCAACCTGGCTGTATCCACGGATATAGCCTTCGGACTGAAGAACATCCAGAACGCGGGCGCGAAGCTTGGAGGCTGGTGTTGAAACCTTGCCCTTCTTGCGCATGATTGCGTTACGGATACGTGTCAGCATATCGCCGAGAGGATCTGTCATAGACATCGCGTTCTCTCCTTACCAGCTCGATTTCACGATGCCAGGCACCTGGCCGAGCGAACCCAGCTGGCGCAATGCGATACGCGACATTTTAATCTTGCGGTAATAACCGCGTGGACGGCCCGATACTTCGCAACGATTGCGAATACGAACCTTGGTGGAATTGCGTGGCAGTTCTGCCAGCTGGATGGTGGCGCGGAAGCGCTCATCCAGAGGAAGCGACTGATTCATCACGACAGCCTTCAGGCGCGCCCGCTTTGCAGCGAAACGCTTTACCAGAAGACCGCGGCGCTTGTTCTTTTCGACTGCGCTCGTCTTTGCCATTTCAAATACCTCGCTACGCTTGCCGTTACTGGCGGAAAGGGAAGTTGAAGGCGCGCAGAAGAGCGCGGGCTTCATCATCCGTTTTTGCAGTCGTGCAAACGATGATGTCCATGCCCCAGATCTGATCAACCTTATCATAGTTGATTTCCGGGAACACAATGTGTTCCTTGATGCCCATGGCAAAGTTGCCACGACCGTCAAAGCTCTTTGGATTCAGGCCGCGGAAATCTCGAACGCGTGGAAGCGCGATCGTGATCAGACGGTCAATGAATTCGTACATGCGCTCTTTGCGAAGCGTTACCTTCGTTCCGATCGGCATATTCTCACGTACCTTGAAAGTAGCGATCGAATTGCGCGCACGGGTAATAACCGGCTTCTGGCCAGCAATCAATGCCAGATCTTCAGCTGCGACAGTTGGCTTCTTTGAGTCAGCTGTTGCTTCGCCCACACCCATGTTGAGAACAACCTTGGTGATGCGCGGGATCTGCATCTCGTTTTCGTATTTGAACTCTTCGAGAAGAGCTTTACGAACCACGTCGAAGTACTGTGTCTTCAGACGAGGTGTAATGTTTGCATCAGCCATCGATCAGATCTCCTGAACGCTTTGCTACACGTACCTTCTTGCCGTCCTCGAGGACTTTGAAACCAACGCGGGTCGGCTTTCCATCCTTGTCGGCAATAGCAATGTTCGACAGATGGAGCGGCGCTTCTTTCGAAATAATGCCGGCTTCCTGGCTCTGTGTCTGCTTCTGGTGACGCTTTACAAGATTAACGCCGCTAACGAGCGCTTGCTCATCCTTCGGCAAAACTTTGATTACTTCGCCGGTACGACCCTTGTCCTTACCAGCTAGAACGACAACGCGGTCGCCTTTACGGATCTTCTGCATCGTCTGCTCCTTACAAAACTTCTGGAGCCAGCGAGATGATCTTCATGTGGCTCTTTGCGCGAAGTTCGCGCGGAACCGGTCCGAAGATACGCGTGCCGATAGGCTCTTTCTTATTGTCGATCAAAACAGCAGCGTTCTTGTCGAAACGAATTACGCTACCATCTGCGCGACGGATGTCTTTGGCTGTACGAACAACCACAGCCTTCATCACGTCACCCTTTTTAACACGGCCGCGCGGAATTGCTTCCTTGATCGAAACGACAATAATGTCGCCGACCGAAGCATATTTCCGCTTCGAGCCGCCCAGCACCTTGATGCACATGACACGACGTGCGCCGGAATTATCCGCCACGTCGAGGTTTGTTTGCATCTGAATCATGACTAGCCGCCTTCTTCTTGTTCAACCGGACTGGGCTTTCCTTGCCCCTCGCGATTGTTGCGTACTTACATACAGATATTAATATTAACTTGCCGGGGCGTCAGCTACGACAACCCAACACTTGTCTTTCGAAATTGGCTTGGATTCCTCAATAGAAACCCGGTCGCCAACCTTGAACTGGTTGCTCTCATCATGCGCCTTGTACTTCTTGGACTGGCGCACAGTCTTCTGGAGGAGCGGGTGCGAATAGCGCCGCTCGACCTTGACCACAATGGTCTTGTCGTTTTTGTCGCTCACGACAACGCCCTGCAGAATGCGTTTAGGCATGGTTTTCTTCCTTAAGCCTTGCTCTCGACCGCTTTTTGGCGGGCGACAGTTTTGATGCGCGCAATATCACGGCGGATCTGCCGGACGCGAGCGGTTTTTTCCAACTGACCGGTTGCTTTCTGGAAGCGCAGGTTAAACTGCTCTTTCTTCAGCGAACCAAGTTCTTCATTCAACTGATCAAGGCTCAAGGCCCGGACTTCTGCGGATTTCATAACATCCACCCCTTATTCTGCGATGCGCTGAATAAAGCGCGTCTTGACCGAAAGTTTCGCAGCTCCGAGGCGAAGTGCCTCACGAGCGATTTCTTCCGAAACGCCGTCGAGCTCGAACATGATGCGGCCTGGTGCGACACGGGACGCCCAATAATCGACCGAACCCTTACCTTTACCCATGCGGACTTCGGTAGGCTTCGATGTTACTGGCACATCCGGGAAAATCCGGATCCACACGCGACCGGCACGTTTCATGTGACGGGTAATTGCACGGCGAGCGGCCTCGATCTCACGCGCTGTAACGCGGTTCGGCTCGAGGGCCTTCAGGCCGAAAGCACCAAAATTCAGATCCGTGCCGCCCTTCGATGCGCCGTGGATACGGCCCTTGAACTGCTTGCGGAACTTTGTGCGCTTAGGCTGCAGCATTGTTCTCTACTCCAAAATTCTCAGTTACGAAAGACGCTATTTTAAGCGTTTTCGCGACGACGGCCTGAACCCTGATGGCTGGCATCACCTTCAACAGCACGGCGTTCGGAAGCCATTGGGTCGTGCTCAAGGATTTCGCCCTTGAATACCCAGACCTTGACGCCGCAAATGCCGTAGGCAGTCTGCGCTTCAGCAGTTCCGTAATCGATATCGGCACGAAGGGTATGCAAAGGCACGCGGCCTTCACGGTACCATTCCATACGCGCAATTTCCGCACCGCCAAGACGGCCCGAGCAATTGATACGAATACCTTCTGCACCAAGACGCATTGCCGACTGAACGGCACGCTTCATGGCACGGCGGAAAGCGACGCGGCGTTCAAGCTGCTGCGCGATCGACTGGGCAACCAGAACAGCGTCTGTCTCTGGCTTGCGGACTTCGACGATATTGAGCGTTGTGTCTGCATTTGTCATTTCTGACAACTTCTTGCGCAACTTCTCGATATCGGCGCCCTTCTTGCCGATGATCAGACCTGGACGTGCAGCGTGGATCGTGACGCGGCACTTCTTGTGCGGACGCTCGATAACTACCTTCGAAATGGCAGCCTGCTTCAACTCGTCCATCAGATACTTGCGGATCTTCAGGTCTTCATGCAGCAGTTTGCCATATTCGCCTGTGTTCGCGTACCAACGCGAGTCCCAGGTGCGATTGATGCCCAGGCGGAAACCAATCGGATTAATCTTCTGGCCCATTATGCGGCCTCCCCTTTTTCCTCAGCTTCGCGAACAACGATCGTCAGATGCGAGAATGGCTTCTCGATCCGGCTTGCACGACCGCGGCCACGAACGTGGAAACGCTTCATCACGATTGACTTGCCTACATAGGCCTCAGCAACAACCAGAGTATCAACATCCAAATCATGGTTGTTCTCTGCGTTGGCGATAGCTGATTCGAGAGTCTTTTTCACCGTTCCTGCAATGCGCTTGCGCGAAAATTCCAGATCGGCAAGAGCGGCGTTAACCTTCTTGCCACGGATCAAAGCAGCCACCAGATTGAGCTTCTGAGGGCTGATGCGGAGCGTGCGGGCAACGGCTTTCGCCTCGTTGTCCTTTAGCTGGCGCGGAGCCTTAGCCTTGCCCATCGTTATTTCCTCTTCGCTTTCTTGTCCGCGCCATGACCGTAATAGGTACGCGTCGGAGCGAATTCACCAAACTTGTGTCCGATCATCTCTTCATTGACCGAAACCGGCACATGCTTGTTACCGTTGTACACACCGAAGGTCAGACCGACGAACTGTGGCAGGATCGTGGAGCGCCGGCTCCAGATCTTGATAACTTCACTGCGACCGCCCTCACGTACCTTCTCAGCCTTCTTGAGAAGATAGCCATCGATGAACGGGCCTTTCCAAACTGAACGAGCCATTTCAGACTACCTCTCTTACTTCTTGCGCTGATGACGCGAACGAGCGATGAACTTGTCCGTCGACTTATTGGAGCGCGTCTTCTTGCCCTTCGTAGGCTTGCCCCACGGAGTAACCGGATGACGTCCACCTGATGTCCGGCCTTCACCACCACCATGGGGGTGATCGACAGGGTTCATGGTGACACCACGATTGTGAGGCTTGCGACCGAGCCAACGGCTACGACCTGCTTTACCCAGGTTGATGTTGCCATGGTCAGGGTTCGATACTGCACCGACCGTTGCAAAGCAAGAACCATGTACAAGACGCTGTTCGCCCGAGTTCAGGCGAAGGATCGCCATTCCCTGGTCGCGGCCAACGAGCTGCGCATATGTACCTGCCGAGCGGGCGATCTGACCGCCCTTGCCTGGCTTCATCTCCACATTGTGGATGATGGTACCAACTGGCATGGCTGACAATGGCATTGCATTGCCTGGCTTCACGTCTGTCTGTGCGCCGGCAATAACACTGTCGCCAACTGCCAGACGCTGCGGAGCCAGGATGTAGCTCAGCTCGCCATCTTCGTAGCGGATGAGCGCAATGAATGCGGTCCGGTTCGGATCGTATTCAAGCCGTTCAACCTTGGCAGCCACGTCGTGCTTGCGGCGCTTGAAATCAACGAAGCGGTATGTGCGCTTGTGACCGCCACCCTGGAAACGCACGGTAATGCGACCAGTGTTGTTACGACCACCCTTCGACGACAAACCTTCGGTCAAGGCCTTGACAGGCTTGCCCTTGTAAAGCTCCGAACGGTCCACGATGACCAGCTGGCGCTGGCTTGGCGTGGTTGGATTATAATGTTTGAGTGCCATTGTCTTTACTCCACGGCCCCTCAGAGACCAGTCGAAATGTCGATTGACTGGCCTTCGGCCAACGTCACGACTGCTTTCTTGACATCACTCTGGCGTCCGACGATGCCGCGAAAACGCTTCACCTTGCCTTTGCGCACAGAAGTATTGACTGCAGTAACTTTCACGCGAAACAGCGCTTCGACTGCGGCCTTGATTTCCGGCTTCGTCGCCGTCTTGGCTACGTTAAAGACTACCTGGTTGTTTTCAGAAACCATGGTCGACTTTTCAGTGATAACCGGGCTGACGATCACGTCATAATGGCGAAGATCGGTCATTTGAAACGCTCCTCGAGAGCTTCAACTGCAGCCTTGGAAAGCACGAGCTTGCCACGACGCAGAATGTCATAAACATTGATGCCCTGAATTGGCAGAACATCGATGTTCGGGATGTTCGAAGCTGCGCGAGCAAAATTCGCATCGATCTCGGCACCGCCGATAAGGAGCGCATTCTGCAAGCCAAGCTTGGCGAACTGCGAAACAAGTGTCTTTGTCTTGGCTTCTGTCGCGAGCAGATCATCAATGATGATCAGATCGGATGCCTTGACCTTGGCGGACAGGGCATGACGAAGCGCAAGAGCGCGAACCTTCTTTGGCAGGTCATGGGCGTGGCTGTGAACAACCGGTCCATGGGCCTTGCCACCGCCGCGGAACTGCGGTGCACGTGCCGAATGGTGACGAGCGCGGCCCGTACCCTTCTGCTTGTACATCTTGGCGCCGGTCCGTGCGATTTCCGAACGACCCTTTGCCTTGTGCGTGCCCTGCTGCTTGCGAGCAAGCTGATAGCGGACCATGCGCTGAAGGATGTCGTCGCGTGGCTCAAGACCAAAAATCTCTTCGGAGAGTTTCAGCTTGCCGGCGTCCGCGCCTTCAAGTGTTGTAATCGTGAGATCCATTATTCGGCCCCCTCAGTTGTCTGCGCTACTTCTGCATCAGACACAGCTGCTGCGGCGTTTGCGGCATCGTCGATCAATGCGCGAAGGCCAGCTGGCTTCGGAGCATTCTCGGGCAGCGCTACCTTGACGGCATCACGCACGAGGATCCATGCACCCTTCGAACCAGGAACAGCACCACGAACCAGAATAAGGCCGCGATCCAGGTCAGTCGAAACAACTTCGATGTTCTGGGTGGTGATACGGGTTGAACCCATATGACCGGCCATCTTCTTGCCCTTGAACACTTTACCCGGATCCTGACGCTGACCGGTAGAACCGTGAGCGCGGTGAGTAACCGAGTTACCATGTGTTGCGCGGTGACCGCCGAAGTTATGGCGCTTCATCGAACCGGCAAAACCTTTACCGATTGAAGTGCCAGTCACATCGACCTTCTGGCCTGCAACGTAATGTTCGGCGGTGATCTCGACGCCGACATCTAGAAGATTGTCAGCAGAGACGCGGAATTCCGCTACTTTCGCCTTTGGTTCGACCGAAGCTGTCGCGAAATGACCGCGCAAGCTCTTCGTCGTATTCTTTACTTTGGCCAGACCAACACCGAGCTGAACGGCAGTGTAGCCATTCTTCTCGACTGTACGCTGAGCCACAACCTGGCAGTTCTCCATGCGAAGAACTGTTACCGGCACATGCTCGCCAGCGTCGTTGTAGACGCGAGTCATACCCAGTTTCTGTGCAATTACACCTGAACGCATCGGTTCATCCTTCCGTCCTCAAGCCTTACAGCTTGATCTCGACATCAACACCAGCAGACAGATCGAGCTTCATCAGCGCGTCCACAGTCTGGGGGGTCGGGTCTACGATATCGAGAAGACGCTTATGTGTGCGCATCTCGAACTGCTCGCGGCTCTTCTTGTCGATGTGCGGCGAGCGGTTAACCGTGAACTTCTCGATCCGTGTAGGTAGCGGGATCGGTCCGCGCACATTGGCACCGGTACGCTTGGCAGTCGACACGATTTCCCGCGTCGAATCGTCAAGGATCCGATGATCAAACGCCTTGAGGCGAATGCGGATGTTTTGACCGTTCATTTCATCTTTTCCTTGTTTAGCGGAGACGCCCTATAACAGGCGTCTTCCGCATAAAACCTTAATTTACTCAATGATAGAAGCGACGATGCCAGCACCGACGGTGCGGCCACCTTCACGGATAGCGAAGCGGAGCTTCTCTTCCATGGCGATTGGCACGATCAGCGTCACATCAACCGAGATGTTGTCGCCAGGCATGACCATTTCCGTACCTTCCGGCAAAGTCACAACACCCGTCACGTCTGTCGTGCGGAAGTAGAACTGTGGACGGTAGTTGGAGAAGAATGGCGTATGACGGCCACCTTCGTCCTTGGTCAGAATATAGGCTTCTGCCTTGAACTTGGTGTGCGGCTTGACCGAACCTGGCTTGGCAAGGATCTGACCGCGCTCAACGTCTTCACGGCCAACACCGCGAACCAGTGCACCGATGTTGTCGCCAGCCTGGCCCTGATCGAGCAGCTTGCGGAACATTTCAACGCCGGTAACTGTTGTCTTCGATGTCGGCTTGATGCCGATGATTTCAACTTCTTCACCAACCTTGACGATACCGCGCTCAACACGGCCAGTCACAACCGTACCACGACCGGAGATCGAGAAAACGTCTTCGATCGGCATCAGGAAGGGCTGGTCAATCGGACGCTCTGGCGTTGGGATGTACTTGTCAACTTCAGCCATCAGCGCACGAACTGCGTCTTCGCCGATTTCCTTGTTGCTGTCTTCAAGTGCAGCCAAAGCCGAACCCTTGACGATCGGTACATCGTCGCCAGGGAAATCATACTTGGAAAGAAGCTCGCGAACTTCAAGCTCAACCAGTTCAAGCAATTCAGCATCGTCAACCTGATCAACCTTGTTCAGGAACACGACAATCGCCGGAACGCCAACCTGACGGGCAAGCAGAATGTGCTCGCGGGTCTGGGGCATCGGGCCGTCAGCGGCTGACACAACCAGAATCGCGCCATCCATCTGCGCTGCACCGGTGATCATGTTCTTCACATAGTCGGCGTGGCCAGGGCAATCAACGTGTGCATAGTGACGCGCAGGCGTCTCATACTCAACGTGTGCCGTCGAAATGGTGATACCGCGTGCCTTTTCTTCCGGGGCAGCGTCAATCTGGTCATACGCCTTGAATTCACCGAAATACTTCGTAATCGCTGCCGTCAACGACGTCTTGCCATGGTCAACGTGACCAATCGTGCCGATGTTTACGTGCGGCTTGTTACGTTCAAACTTGCTCTTAGCCATCTGAGCTCTCCGTTATATGTTCGCCTGCTCAGGCTTAACTTCAACTGTCACGCGTAACCTTATGGTTACGCAAACTTCTTCTGAATTTCCTGCGCGACTGCTGCCGGGACAGGTTCGTAGTGGTCGAACTGCATGGTGTACTGTGCACGGCCCTGGCTCATCGAACGCAGGTTGCTCACATAACCAAACATGTTGGCCAGTGGGACGTTTGCGTTGACAACAGTGGCAATACCACGCGCTTCGGTACCCGAGATCTGACCACGACGTGAATTCAGATCGCCAATTACGTCACCGACGTAATCTTCAGGCGTAACAACCTCGACCTTCATGATCGGCTCGAGCAGCTGGGCACCAGCCTTCTGCGCACCTTCGCGGAATGCAGCGCGAGCTGCGATTTCGAAGGCGAGAACCGAGGAGTCGACATCATGGTAGGCACCGTCGATCAGCGTGGCTTTCACGCCGAGCATCGGGAAGCCAGCGAGCGGACCCGCACCCATGACACTTTCAATGCCCTTCTGTACGCCTGGAATGTATTCCTTCGGTACAGCACCACCGACAATCTTCGATTCGAAGATGAAATCATCACCTTCATGCGGCTCGAAGATAACCTTGATGCGAGCGAACTGGCCCGAACCACCGGACTGCTTCTTATGTGTGTAGTCGATTTCCGCTTTGCGGGTGATCGATTCACGGTAAGCAACCTGTGGGTTACCAATGTTTGCTTCAACCTTGAACTCACGACGCATACGGTCAACGAGAATATCGAGATGAAGCTCGCCCATGCCGGCGATGATTGTCTGACCGGATTCTTCATCCGTCTTGACGCGGAATGAAGGATCTTCAGCTGCCAGACGGTTGAGCGCGAGACCCATCTTTTCCTGGTCGGCCTTGGTCTTCGGTTCGATCGAAATTTCGATAACCGGATCAGGGAAGATCATGCGTTCAAGAATAACCGGCTTCAGAGGATCGCAAAGTGTATCGCCTGTTGTGGTTTCCTTGAGGCCAGCAAGAGCAACGATGTCGCCAGCAAAAGCTTCTTCGATATCTTCACGTGAGTTCGAGTGCATCTGCAACATACGGCCGATACGCTCACGCTTCAGCTTGACCGTGTTGTCGAGCGAAATGCCCTTGGTCAGCTTGCCGGAATAGATGCGGCAGAATGTCAGCGAGCCAACGAATGGATCGTTCATGATCTTGAACGCCAGCATTGACAACGGTTCATCGTCAGACGAATTGCGAACTGTGTCCGCATCGGTCTTCGGGTCGATACCCTTGATCGCAGGAACATCAATAGGCGATGGCAAGAAGTCGACAACACCGTCGAGCAAAGGCTGAACACCCTTGTTCTTGAATGCCGAACCACAGAACACCGGATGGAATTCAACGCGGCATGTACCGGTACGGATCAGTTCACGCAGCTTGTCATTGTCAGGCATGTTGCCTTCGAGATAAGCCTCGGTAGCAGCCTCGTCGACTTCAACAGCGGTTTCAATGAGCTTTTCGCGGAATTCTTCTGCACGATCCATAAGATCGGCTGGAATTTCAACAATATCCCATTCAGCACCGAGCTGTTCGTCACGCCATACAAGCGCCTTCATCTCGATCAGGTCGATAACACCCTTGAACTCTGTCTCAGCGCCGATTGGCAGCTGCATGACGAGTGCCTTGGCACCAAGACGTGTCTTGACCATATCAACGCAGCGATAGAAATCGGCGCCGGTCTTGTCCATCTTGTTGACGAAAATCATGCGTGGAACGTGATACTTCTCAGCCTGACGCCATACGGTTTCAGTCTGCGGCTCAACACCGGCGTTTGCATCGAGAAGCGCAATCGCGCCATCGAGAACGCGCAGTGAGCGCTCTACTTCAATCGTGAAGTCAACGTGGCCAGGCGTATCGATGATGTTGAAGCGACGCTTCTTGCCATCACGGCCCGTCCAATAAGTTGTGGTTGCAGCGGAAGTGATCGTGATACCACGCTCCTGCTCCTGCTCCATCCAGTCCATCGTAGCGGCGCCGTCATGGACTTCACCGATTTTGTGCGACTTGCCGGTGTAATAAAGAATACGCTCGGTCGTCGTTGTCTTGCCGGCGTCGATGTGCGCCATGATACCGAAGTTACGGTAGTCTTCGATTTTATATTCGCGGGCCATGATCTGGTGCCTCTAAGAATAGGGTTTCGACGATTACCAGCGGTAATGCGAGAATGCGCGGTTGGCTTCTGCCATGCGATGCGTGTCTTCACGCTTCTTCACAGCCGAGCCGCGGTTGTTTGCAGCGTCGAGAAGTTCACCTGACAGGCGATCGACCATTGTCGTCTCATTGCGGCCACGGGCTGCATTGATCAGCCAACGGATTGCAAGAGCCTGACGGCGCTCCGGACGAACATCGACCGGTACCTGGTAAGTCGCGCCACCAACGCGGCGTGAACGCACTTCTACGTGCGGCGCTACATTGTCGAGAGCCTGATGGAACAGGGCAACCGGCTCCTGCTTGCTCTTGGCTTCGACCGACTCAAGCGCACCGTAAACGATACGTTCAGCAATCGACTTCTTGCCATGATGCATGACTGCATTCATGAACTTCGTCAGAACGAGATCGCCGAACTTTGGATCCGGGTTGATCTCACGCTTTTCTGCACTATGGCGTCTGGACATATTCTTTGTCTCTTATCTGCATCGGGTTGACCTACCTGGTGGCCAAAGTCCCGGAAAATCTTACTTCGGACGCTTCGCACCGTACTTGGAACGGCGCTGCTTACGATTCTTGACGCCCTGAGTATCCAGAACACCACGGATGATGTGGTAACGAACACCCGGCAAATCCTTTACACGACCGCCGCGGATCATCACGACAGAGTGCTCCTGAAGGTTGTGACCCTCACCCGGAATATATCCGATGACTTCGAAGCCGTTGGTCAAACGCACCTTGGCGACCTTACGCAGAGCCGAGTTCGGCTTCTTCGGTGTCGTCGTATAGACGCGAGTGCAAACGCCGCGCTTTTGCGGGTTTTCCTGCAAGGCAGGGACTTTATTGCGCTTTACCGGCGCAGTGCGCGGCTTGCGGATCAACTGGTTTACGGTAGGCATTCAACCTTCCCTCTTTGTAATGCGTAACAAAGCGCTAGCGCTTCGGCACAAATCTCGTATCTTCGCCCGTCAGGGCCGTTTCAGCGCCATGCTCATGCACGAATTCGGGCAACTAAACCACCCCAAGGGTGGTTGCCCGAATAAAAGCAGAGGAAGCCTGAAGGCCTCATGCGAGCGGCAAATTGCATTTCGTTCGTAAAACGAACCCTGTTTGAGATGAACTCCAGAGCGTGTCGCTCCGAAATGGCCAATCTCACATCGGCTCAGATGGGCTGCTGATACTGGGGTTTGGGCCTTTCGTCAAGCCTGAACCGCCAATATTCTTCATGCGCACAGCATTTGCTGGCGCTTTTGCATCCTGAAGACCGATAGTTTCGCTGAACAATCGTTAATTCAAGTTAAATTTCGTTTTCTTCACAGAGATTCACACCGACTCGGGTGTCAGGCCGACTCGTTATGTCTATTCTCACGGTAGAAATCGAAGAATCGGGAATCACACCAATGCCAACTGACAATCCGGAACCAGTAATCGTTCATCTCGTCGTTGCTGATGTCTGGAAAGCAAAGCAAGAAGAGCCGCTTCAGGTTCACCTTCTTCTCATGCGGGATGATTCTGAAGGGTTGGTCGACTTCGCCCTGCAGATTCTCGCCAATGAAGGTTATGATGAAGCAGAGCTGCTTGAGATCGGCACCTTGACAGAAGAGCCAACGGAAGAGCCCCACCTATCCGCCTATAAGAATGCCCTGACCGGCCAGATAGCGATGATAGAGTTTAATGAGTAACTGTCGTGCAGGGCGATAAGTGCGCAACGTTCCTGATAATGTTCATACTGGCGAAAAGTGCAACCCGGCGCGCCTTTTGATTGCGAACCACATCACATTCCAAGGTAATCCTTCAAATCGGCTCCCTACCCTTTCCAGGCAAGTTCAATTGCCATTGATGAACATTGGAAATCCCGTCAGCGGGTTCGGATAATCCGAGCGATCTTGCAGAAAAAACAACAATTCTTGCGGAAAAATCTCTATCATGAGTAGCGGTCTGGTTGCCTTCGGTTGAAACCGCCAATGAAAAAGGCCGCCCGGGATTTCTCCGGGGCGGCCTTTTGGTTTGGATTGGCTAACCAGCTTACTCGGCTGGCTGACCTGTCATGTCTGTCAGCATCGGGCCGGCTTTCGCGGCACTTGCTCCAGCTTCCTTGCGGCGCTCGTCGATGATCAACTCGTCGCGAGCTCCGGCAATGCGGCGGATCTGCTTGACCGTTCCACCTGTACCTGCCGGGATCAAACGTCCAACGATGACGTTCTCCTTCAGGCCCTGCAGAGCATCCATCTTGCCGGCAACAGCAGCTTCCGTGAGGACGCGTGTTGTTTCCTGGAAGGATGCAGCCGAGATGAACGATGGTGTCTGCAAAGAAGCCTTGGTGATGCCGAGCAGCACCGGAGTGCCGTAGCCTGGCTTCTTGCCATCTTCTTCAAGACGTTCGTTAATTTCGTCCAGCTCGATCCGGTCGACATGATCACCAGCAATGAAGCCTGTGTCACCGGACTCAGTGATTTCGACCTTCTGCAGCATCTGGCGAACAATCACTTCAATGTGCTTGTCGTTGATCAGAACGCCCTGCAAACGATAGACTTCCTGAATTTCATTGACGAGGTATGAAGCCAAAGCTTCCACGCCCTTGATCGCCAGAATGTCATGCGGTGCCGGATTGCCATCGAGAATATAATCGCCCTTTTCGATAGCATCGCCATCCTGAAGATGGAAAGGCTTGCCCTTGGGGATCAGATACTCAACAGGCTCAAGTGTCTCATCATTCGGTTCGATGACGATGCGGCGCTTGTTCTTGTAATCGCGGCCAAAACGAACCGTACCATCAATCTCTGCGATGATAGCGTGATCCTTTGGACGACGAGCTTCGAACAGTTCCGCAACGCGTGGAAGACCACCCGTGATGTCCTTGGTCTTGGCGCTTTCCATCGGAATACGCGCAAGAACGTCACCAGCCTTAACGTGCGAGCCCGGCTCGACCGAAAGGATGGATTCCACCGATAGCTGGAAGCGTGCGTCGCCGCCCTTAGCCAGTTTCAGTACCTTGCCTGCCTTGTCTTTGACCACGATTGCCGGCTTCAGATCTGAACCGCGCGGTGTCGAGCGCCAGTCGATAACCACGCGCTTGGTGATACCGGTGGACTCGTCCGTGGTTTCGGTAACCGAAAGACCATCAACCATGTCTTCGAATTCGACATGACCTTCGACTTCCGTCATGACCGGGCGGGTATAAGGATCCCACTCGGCAACGCGCTGGCCACGCTTAACCGTATCGCCGTCATCGATATAAATGCGCGAACCATAAGTAACGCGGTGTGTCGCGCGTTCCTTGCCCGTTGCATCCAAGATGACAACCGCCATATTGCGGCCCATGACAACCAGATGACCATCAGAGTTACGCACAACGTTACGGTTGCGGATTTGCACCGTGCCTTCATAGCTGGCTTCGAGGAACGACTGATCGACAACCTGCGCTGTACCACCAAGGTGGAACGTACGCATGGTCAACTGCGTGCCTGGCTCACCAATCGACTGGGCAGCGATAACACCGACTGCCTCGCCCTGGTTGACCGGCGTACCACGGGCCAAATCACGGCCGTAGCACTTGGCGCAGATACCGCCACGGGTCTCACAGGTAAGAGCCGAACGAATGCGTATCGACTGAACACCAGCCTTTTCAATGGCATCGATATCGAACTCGTCGATGATATTGCCACCAGTCACAAGCACTTCGCCTGAAACCGGGTGCAGAATATCTTCAAGCGCTGTACGACCGAGAACGCGCTGACCAATCGTCGCAACGACCTGACCGGCATCAACGATCGGCTGCATTGTAAGGCCAGTTGTGGTGCCGCAATCAACCGAGATGACGATGCAATCTTGAGCGACGTCAACCAGACGGCGTGTCAGATAACCGGAGTTAGCCGTCTTCAAGGCAGTATCTGCAAGTCCCTTACGGGCACCGTGGGTCGAGTTGAAGTACTCGTTCACGGTCAGACCTTCTTTGAAGTTCGAAATGATCGGCGTTTCGATGATTTCGCCCGACGGCTTGGCCATCAGACCGCGCATACCGCCCAACTGACGCATCTGGTTCGGAGAACCACGAGCGCCGGAGTGCGACATCATATAAATCGAGTTCATCTGCTTCTGGCGGCCAGTAACAGGATCAAACTCGACAGCCTTAATGCGGGCCATCATTTCATCGGCGACCTTCTCGGTGCACTTGCCCCAAGCGTCAACGACCTTGTTGTACTTCTCGCCCTGAGTGATCAGGCCGTCATTGTACTGCTGTTCGTATTCAGTCGCCAAAGCTTCGGTTTCAGCAACCAGCTTCGCTTTGGTTTCCGGAATAACCATATCGTCCTTGCCGAACGAAATACCGGCGCGGCAAGCATGGCTGAAGCCGAGCTGCATGATGCGATCGCAGAAAATGACCGTCTCTTTCTGTCCGCAGTGGCGATAGACCGTATCGATCATCTTGGAGATGTTCTTCTTGGTCATTTCCTGATTGCAGATATCAAAAGGCACATTGTGGTGCTTGGGCAGAAGCTCACCGATAATCATTCGGCCAGGCGTCGTTTCGAAAATCTTCGAAGTCGGCTTTCCGTCTGCGTCAATGCTCTTGAAGCGGCCTTTGATTTTGGTGTGCAAGGTTACAGCACCGCTACCGATAGCGTGGTGAAGTTCACCCATATCGGCGAAAGCCATGCCTTCGCCCGGTTCCTTCGCCGCAACGATCGACAGATAGTACAGGCCGAGAACCATGTCTTGCGACGGAACGATAACCGGCAGACCATTTGCAGGGTGCAGGATGTTGTTCGTCGACATCATCAGAACGCGCGCTTCAAGCTGCGCTTCCAGCGACAGCGGCACGTGTACAGCCATCTGGTCACCGTCGAAATCCGCGTTGAAGGCGGTACATACGAGCGGATGCAGCTGGATTGCCTTGCCTTCGATCAGGGTGGGTTCAAATGCCTGAATACCAAGACGGTGAAGCGTCGGCGCACGGTTCAAGAGAACCGGATGCTCGCGGATGACCTCGTCCAGAATATCCCAGACTTCGGGCTTTTCCTTTTCAACCAGCTTCTTTGCCTGCTTGACGGTTGAGGAATAACCCTTCGCATCAAGACGAGCGTAGATAAATGGCTTGAACAGTTCGAGCGCCATCTTCTTTGGCAAACCGCACTGGTGAAGCTTCAGCTCAGGACCGGTCACGATAACCGAACGACCGGAATAATCGACGCGCTTGCCGAGAAGGTTCTGGCGGAAGCGGCCCTGCTTGCCCTTGAGCATATCGGACAGCGACTTTAGCGGACGCTTGTTGGCACCAGTAATAACACGGCCGCGACGACCATTATCGAACAACGCATCTACCGATTCCTGAAGCATACGCTTCTCGTTGCGGATGATGATGCCAGGAGCGCGCAGTTCGATCAGACGCTTCAAACGGTTGTTACGATTGATGACGCGACGATAAAGATCGTTAAGGTCGGACGTGGCGAAACGTCCGCCGTCCAATGGAACCAGAGGACGCAGATCCGGAGGAATAACCGGAACAATCTTCATGATCATCCATTCCGGACGGTTACCCGATTCCAGGAAGTTTTCGACGATCTTCAAACGCTTCATCAGTTTCTTCTGCTTCAGATCGGACGTTGTTGTCGCCAGATCTTCACGCAGCTCGCCAGCAATCTTTTCCAAATCCATGGAAGCGAGCAGCTCATGAATTGCTTCGGCACCGATCAGCGCAGTGAAGGAATCTTCACCATACTCATCGACAGCAATCATGTATTCTTCTTCCGAAAGAAGCTGGTGCTCCTTCAGTGCTGTCAGGCCCGGCTCGGTCACAATGTAGTTCTCGAAATAGAGAACGCGCTCGATACCCTTGAGGGTCATATCAAGCAATGTACCGATGCGGCTTGGCAGGGACTTCAGGAACCAGATATGCGCAACTGGCGCAGCAAGTTCGATATGGCCCATGCGCTCACGGCGAACACGTGACAGCGTGACTTCTACGCCGCACTTTTCGCAGATGATGCCCTTGTACTTCATACGCTTGTACTTGCCGCACAAGCATTCATAGTCCTTGATCGGCCCGAAGATCCGAGCACAGAAAAGACCATCCCGCTCCGGTTTAAAGGTGCGGTAGTTGATCGTCTCCGGCTTCTTGATCTCACCGTATGACCAGGACAGAATCTTCTCAGGGCTGGCGATCGAAATCCTGATGGAATCGAATGCCTGCACAGGCGCCTGAGGATTGAAAAGATTCATGACCTCTTGGTTCATGCCGTTTCTCCATGGGGCAAAAAGTGCCCTCTCCTTGCGATGAATATCCGCCACCGCGGTCCATCTAGATCAAATGCCGCTTCTTCAGCGGCTCGAAACGAATGTCTGGGGTGCGCGAAACTGCTCGCGCACCCCGACCTTTTTTATTCTGCAGCGTCAGGCAAAGCCTGCTGCTGTTCCTGCTGGCGTGTATCGTCCAACTCGACATTCAGACCGAGCGAACGCATTTCCTTAACGAGAACGTTGAAGCTCTCCGGAATGCCTGCTTCGAACGTATCATCGCCACGGACGATCGCTTCATAGACCTTGGTACGACCGGCGACGTCATCGGACTTGACCGTGAGCATTTCCTGCAGCGTGTAAGCCGCACCATATGCTTCCAGTGCCCAGACCTCCATTTCACCGAAGCGCTGACCGCCGAACTGGGCCTTACCACCCAGAGGCTGCTGCGTAACGAGCGAATATGGTCCGATCGAACGGGCGTGGATCTTGTCATCGACCAGATGGTGCAGCTTCAACATATAGATGTAGCCGACAGTTACCTGACGATCAAAAGTTTCACCCGTACGTCCGTCGTACAGTGTCGACTGACCGGAAGACTTGAGGCCTGCCTGTTCCAGCATCACATTGATGTCTGGCTCATGCGCGCCATCAAACACTGGCGTTGCAATCGACACACCGCGTTTCATCTGCTCGCCAAGACGAACGATGCTTTCATCGTCGTAATTGCGAACCGGTTCGTTGCGGTCATTGTCCGGGATGATCGACTCGATCGTCGCCCGAAGCGGAGCAATGTCGCCCTGCTCGCCCTGTGCGTGCTGTGCCTTATAGGCTTCGATCAGTTCCCCGATCTTCTTGCCCATTCCAGCGCATGCCCAGCCCAGATGCGTCTCAAGGATCTGACCGACGTTCATTCGGCTCGGCACACCAAGCGGATTGAGAACGATGTCAACATGCGTTCCATCTTCAAGGAACGGCATATCCTCAACAGCAGCAATACGCGAAACAACACCCTTATTGCCGTGACGGCCAGCCATCTTGTCGCCTGGCTGGATCTTGCGCTTCACAGCGACAAAGACCTTGACCATCTTCATGACCCCTGGAGGCATCTCGTCGCCGCGCTGGACCTTCTCGACCTTATCCATGAAGCGCTGTTCAAGCAACTTCTTGGAGTCGTCATACTGGTTGCGCAGAGCTTCGATCTCGCCCTGGATCTTTTCGTCTTCGACAGCAAACTGCCACCACTGCGAACGCGGGTATTCACCCATAACGTCCTGCGTAACGACTGTGCCCTTCTTGAATGCTTTCGGTCCAGCAACAGCAGATTTGCCATTGAGAACGTCAGCGAGACGGCCATAGACGTTGCGGTCCAGGATAGCCTGCTCGTCGTCGCGGTCCTTGGCCAAACGCTCGATTTCCTCGCGTTCGATTGCCATGGCACGTTCGTCCTTTTCAACGCCGTGGCGATTGAAAACGCGAACTTCCACAACCGTACCGTAAGTCCCGGGCGGCATGCGCATCGAGGTGTCACGAACGTCGGAAGCCTTTTCACCAAAAATGGCGCGCAAAAGCTTTTCTTCCGGTGTCATCGGGCTTTCGCCCTTTGGTGTGATCTTACCGACGAGAATATCGCCCGGCTGAACTTCCGCACCGATGTAGACTATACCGGCTTCGTCCAGATTCTTCAGCGCTTCTTCCGAAACATTCGGAATATCGCGTGTGATTTCTTCCGGTCCAAGCTTCGTGTCGCGAGCCATGACTTCAAACTCCTCGATGTGGATCGAGGTGAAGACGTCATCCGAAACGATCTTTTCAGAAAGCAGGATGGAATCTTCGTAGTTATAGCCGTTCCAAGGCATGAACGCGACGAGCACGTTGCGGCCGAGCGCCAAATCACCAAGGTCCGTTGAAGGACCGTCAGCGATGATGTCACCCTTTTCGATCCGGTCGCCTACACGAACCAACGGACGCTGATTGATGCAGGTGTTCTGGTTCGAACGCTGGAACTTCATCAGGCGATAAATATCGACGCCTGACTTGCCCGGAACGAGGTCTTCCGTAGCGCGAATAACGATACGAGTAGCGTCAACCTGATCGACAATA
This sequence comes from Phyllobacterium sp. K27, assembly GCF_054796155.1. Lineage (NCBI taxonomy): Bacteria > Pseudomonadati > Pseudomonadota > Alphaproteobacteria > Hyphomicrobiales > Phyllobacteriaceae > Phyllobacterium > Phyllobacterium sp. K27. Next base: position 2,503,644 of record NZ_CM139240.1, read on the forward strand.
CCTGTACGGCGCGCACCGATGGCAGCACCGGAATCGCGAGCAACAACCGGTTCCATACCTGTTCCGACGAATGGCGCTTCAGCACGAACCAGAGGAACGGCCTGACGCTGCATATTCGAGCCCATCAGAGCGCGGTTGGCGTCGTCGTTTTCCAGGAACGGAATAAGCGCTGCGGCAACCGAAACAAGCTGCTTTGGCGAAACGTCCATCAGGTCCACGTTTTCGCGTGGAGCCATCAGAACTTCACCCGCATGACGGCAGACAACGAATTCGTCTGTAAACGCACCGGAAGCGTCGAGTTCCACATTGGCCTGCGCCACGTGATACTTGGCCTCTTCCATTGCCGACAGATAAACGACGTCGTCTGTCACCTTGCCATCGATAATCTTGCGGTACGGGCTTTCGATGAAGCCGTACTTGTTGACCCGGGCAAAGGTTGCGAGCGAGTTGATCAGACCGATATTCGGGCCTTCCGGCGTTTCAATCGGGCAGATACGGCCGTAATGCGTCGGATGAACGTCGCGAACTTCGAAGCCTGCACGTTCGCGGGTCAAACCGCCAGGTCCCAAAGCTGAAAGACGACGCTTGTGCGTGATCTCAGACAGCGGGTTGGTCTGATCCATGAACTGTGAAAGCTGCGAGGAACCGAAGAACTCGCGAACCGCAGCAGCTGCTGGCTTCGCATTGATCAGATCCTGCGGCATGACAGTGTCGATTTCGATGGACGACATGCGTTCCTTGATGGCGCGCTCCATGCGAAGCAGACCAACACGGTACTGGTTTTCCATCAACTCGCCGACAGAACGAACGCGGCGGTTACCGAGATTGTCGATGTCATCGATTTCACCGCGACCATCGCGCAGATCAACCAGCATCTTGACCACAGCCAGAATGTCTTCCTTGCGCAGGATACGGACAGTGTCTTCCGCATCCAGATCAAGGCGCATATTCATCTTCACGCGGCCAACAGCCGACAGATCATAGCGTTCGCTGTCGAAGAACAGCGACTTGAACATGGCTTCTGCCGAGTCGATTGTCGGTGGCTCACCAGGGCGCATCACACGATAGATATCGAACAATGCATCCTGACGGCTCTCGTTCTTGTCCACAGCAAGCGTATTGCGAATATATGGTCCGATGTTGACGTGATCGATATCGAGAACGTTGATTTCCGAAACGCCTGTGTCGAGCAGAACCTTAAGTGTCTTCTCATCAAGCTCATCGCCGGCTTCAAGATAAACTTCACCGGTTTCCATGTTGACGATATCTTCGGCAAGATATGAGCCGAGCAGATCGTCTTCAGTCGCCTTGATGAACTTCAAGCCTTTTTCAGCAAGCTGCTTGGCGCTGCGTGCAGTCAGCTTCTTACCGGTTTCGAGGATAACCTCGCCAGTATCAGCGTCGATAACGTCTGTGGTCGCCTTGAAGCCGCGGAAACGGTCAACGGAGAACGGAATACGCCATGTATCGCCATCACGGTTGAATGTGAGCGCGTTATAGAATGTTGACAGGATCTCTTCTGGATCCATGCCAAGCGCCATCAACAGAGACGTTGCCGGAATTTTACGGCGGCGGTCGATACGTGCGTACACTACATCCTTGGCATCGAATTCGATATCGAGCCATGAGCCGCGATAAGGAATGACGCGCGCAGCAAACAGAAGCTTGCCGGACGAATGGGTTTTGCCCTTGTCGTGATCGAAGAATACGCCCGGTGAACGGTGCATCTGCGAAACGATCACGCGCTCGGTGCCGTTTACTATGAACGTACCATTATCGGTCATGAGCGGCATATCGCCCATGTAAACGTCCTGTTCCTTGATGTCCTTGATCGACTTCGCGCCGGTATCTTCATCGATATCGAACACGATAAGGCGCAGCGTCACCTTGAGCGGCGCTGCGTATGTCAGATCGCGCTGACGGCATTCGTCAACGTCGAATTTTGGAGCTTCGAACTCGTACTTGACGAATTCGAGCATGGAAGCACCAGAGAAATCCTGGATCGGGAAAACAGACTTGAACACAGCCTGCAAACCTTCGTCCAAACGTCCGCCCTTGGGCTCTTCCACCATCAGAAACTGATCGTAGGAAGCCTTTTGAACCTCAATGAGGTTCGGCATCTCTGCGACTTCCGGAATCTTACCGAAAAACTTGCGTACGCGCCTACGACCATTGAAAGAATGGGTCTGAGCCATCGTCGCTCCTCGTCTTTATGCCAGAAACTGGCCTGTTTCTTAAAACCGCGTATGCGGCCCCGTGAACGGGACAAAACCCGTTTCCTGAAAGCACTAATTTGCCATCAGGAAAAGGGTTGAGTACCGGGCCCTCCGGAGAGGGTAGTCGGCGGACAGGTTGCGCTGCCCGCCAATAACGCAAGGATTACTTGAGTTCGACCTTGGCGCCAGCTGCTTCGAGCTGTGCTTTGATCTTGTCAGCTTCGTCCTTGGCTGCGCCTTCTTTAACTGCCTTAGGAGCAGCTTCAACGAGGTCCTTGGCTTCTTTCAGGCCAAGACCGGTGATTGCGCGGACTTCCTTGATCACGTTGATCTTGTTAGCGCCGGCATCGGTCAGAACGACGTCGAATTCAGTCTTTTCTTCAACAGCAGCTGCAACTGCACCACCGCCAGCAGCGGCAACAGCAACAGGAGCAGCAGCAGAAACGCCCCACTTCTCTTCAAGAAGCTTGGAAAGTTCCGCAGCTTCAAGAACTGTAAGGTTGGACAGGTCTTCTACGATCTTTGCGAGATCAGTCATTGTGATATTCCTTTACAAGGTTCGATATATATTGACAGCGAGAACGGCCTTATGCCGCTTCGTCCTTCCGGGCATAGGCGCCAAAAACGCGGGCGAGCTGAGCTGCCGGTGCGTTTACGACCTGAGCGATGCGAGATGCTGGTGTCTGGATCATACCAACCAGCTTTGCGCGCAACTCGTCGAGTGATGGAAGTGCGGCAAGTGCCTTCACGCCATCTGCATCAAGAGTTGTTGCTCCCATTGAGCCGCCGAGGATAACGAGCTTGTCGTTGCCCTTGGCAAATTCAATGGCGATCTTTGGTGCCGTAATCGGATCATTGGAATAGGCAACAAGTGTCTGACCTACGAACAGGTCAGAGATGCCTTCCGATTCCGTGCCTTGAAGAGCGATCTTGGCAAGGCGGTTCTTCGCGACTTTAACAGTACCACCAGCATCACGCATCTTGGAGCGAAGATCGCTCAGCTGCGCAACGGTGAGACCGGTATAGTGGGCCACGACAACTGAACCGGAATCCTTGAAGACCCCATTCAGCCAAGTGACAAATTCGCGCTTTTCCGCTTTTTCCACTGTCTCTCTCCATTTGGCAGAAATGCGATATTGCATTCCTGCCGGGTTGCCTTTTGTTGCAAGCCTTCAGTCCGAAAACTGAAACTAGACAACAGTTGAGGATCCTGTCCCCCCTGCTTCGCCGGATTGGCTGCAAGCGAAAGGCAACTACGGTTCGAACCTTGTTCTTTGGGCAAAACCCTCAAATCAAAGTTTTTCCACGTCTCATGCGGGTTCTTGGTGAATTAAGGCGAACCACCCGCAATCTCGGACAGGATAACTGGACTTTCGCCCAATTATCCAGGCCCCGAAAGGCCTGGAATTCTTTTCAATCAAGCAGTTATGCTTGAAATCTCAACAGTTACGCAATGCGAACTGTTGCAGGATCAATCTTTACGCCAGCGCCCATCGTCGAAGAAATCGCAACGCGCTTGACATACTCGCCCTTGGAACCAGCAGGTTTTGCCTTGGTTACCGCATCGGCAAAAGCCTTGATGTTCTCTTCAAGAGCCTTGGCATCAAAGGAAGCCTTGCCAACGCCAGCATGAATGATACCGGCCTTTTCAACACGGAACTCAACAGCGCCACCCTTTGAAGCCTTGACGGCAGCGGTGACGTCCGTGGTAACCGTACCAACCTTCGGGTTTGGCATCATGCCGCGAGGTCCGAGAACCTTACCGAGACGTCCAACGAGCGGCATCATGTCCGGCGTCGCAATGCAGCGATCGAAATCGATCTTGCCGCCATTGACGATCTCAAACAGATCTTCCGCACCGACAATATCTGCACCGGCAGCCGTGGCTTCATCAGCCTTGGCACCGCGCGCAAACACGGCAACACGAACTGTACGGCCAGTGCCGTTCGGCAGGTTGACAACGCCGCGAACCATCTGGTCCGCATGGCGAGGATCAACACCAAGATTCATTGCAACTTCGATAGTTTCGTCAAACTTGGCGACTGCGCGCTCCTTGACCATGGCAATCGCCGAAGTCAGATCATAGAGCTTGTTGCGGTCAATGCCTTCACGAACCTTCGCTACGCGCTTTGCTACTTTTGCCATTGGATCAGCCCACCACTTCCAGGCCCATCGAACGGGCAGAACCTTCGACCATGCGCATTGCAGACTCAACGTCTGCCGCATTCAGGTCCTTCATCTTTGCTTCAGCGATTTCGCGGACTTTCTCGCGCGTAACCTTACCAGCAACGATCTTACCTGGCTCTTTCGAACCGGACTTCAGGTTTGCGGCCTTCTTGAGGAAGTAGGAAACCGGAGCGGTTTTCATTGCAAAAGTGAAGGACTTGTCCTGATAATATGTAATCACGACTGGAACAGGCGAACCCTTTTCCATTTCCTGCGTAGCCGCATTGAAGGCCTTGCAGAACTCCATGATGTTAATGCCGCGCTGACCAAGTGCCGGTCCGATTGGCGGGGATGGCGTTGCCGATCCTGCCGAAACCTGCAGCTTGAGCTGGCCTGCTATTTTCTTAGCCATTATACTCTGCCTTATGGTTATGCCGGATAAACCGGCACTTTTACATTATGCTGGAAAACCAGCGGTTGCAGTTTGGTGGTTCGGCTTGGAAACCCGGCTAAGGCCTCTCACCTCCCACCTTTTCGTCACCGAAGTGACAGGACAACTCTAAGAGCCACCCCAATAATCAGACTTTTTCAACCTGACCAAATTCCAAATCGACAGGAGTCGCACGACCAAAGATCGAAACCTCTACCTTGAGGCGTGAACGCTCTTCATCAACTTCCTGTACCGTACCGTTGAACGATGCAAACGGACCATCAGCAACACGAACACTCTCGCCAATCTCGAACGAGATCGATGCCTTGGGACGCTCAACACCCTCCTGAACCTGAGTCAAGATGCGCTCGGCTTCCTTGTCGGAAATTGCGATCGGCTTATTATCCGAACCCAAAAAACCGGTTACTTTCGGCGTGTTCTTGATCAAATGATATGCATCATCCGTCAAATCAGCACGAACCATGACATAGCCCGGGAAGAACTTGCGCTCGGCATCAACCTTTCGGCCCCGGCGCACTTCAACCACTTTTTCGGTCGGAACGAGGATCTTTTCAAAAAGATGCGACAGACCCTTCTGTCGTGCCTTTTCTTCGATCGACTCGGCGACCTTCTTCTCAAAATTCGAATAGGCGTGAACGATATACCAGCGCGCGGTCATTGTTGAATTCCCAATCCCGATTTTCTTGTCAGCCTGCGTTAACGACCAAGACCGAGAATGAGGTCAATCCCGTATGCCATCAACTGATCAGCTGCGAAAAAAAAGATCGCAGCAAAGAACGCCATTATCATCACCATCGCAGTGGAAATGAGCGTTTCGCGACGCGAAGGCCATGTGACCTTTGCGGTTTCAGCGCGCACTTGCTGAAAAAAAGTTATTGGATTCGTTTTGGATGCCATTTACCGCTCGTGCGTGTCATTTCACTGCAAACATACTGCATTAATAATAAAATGCCGACTGTTCACACCATTACGGCCCGTAAAGCTGATTATTCAGCTCCACGCACCGCGTGTCTGTTGATGTTACATAGAACCGATTCCGGTAAAACACAAGGCCCCAGAGTCAATTCCTTCTCAACATCTGCCAATTACACCATCCAATCGTGTACGGGCAGACTATATGATGGCAGGGGAGACAGGATTCGAACCTGCGACCTACGGTTTTGGAGACCGCCGCTCTACCAACTGAGCTACTCCCCTATCTTCGAGGCGTACATTCCACAAAGCCGTGGCCTTTTCAAGAGCCAATACGCGACTTCTTACGCCATGCGGCAAAATTGTCTGCCGAACTCCCGCCAATAGCGATTTGCTTCGCGCAGTTCCGAATCACGCTTGGCTGCCGTTAAGCAAAAAGGGCGATCCAATGGACCGCCCTTTTCGATTTGAGCTGTCAGATGACAGTTTTACTCAATGATAGAAGCGACGATGCCAGCACCGACGGTGCGGCCACCTTCACGGATAGCGAAGCGGAGCTTCTCTTCCATGGCGATTGGCACGATCAGCGTCACATCAACCGAGATGTTGTCGCCAGGCATGACCATTTCCGTACCTTCCGGCAAAGTCACAACACCCGTCACGTCTGTCGTGCGGAAGTAGAACTGTGGACGGTAGTTGGAGAAGAATGGCGTATGACGGCCACCTTCGTCCTTGGTCAGAATATAGGCTTCTGCCTTGAACTTGGTGTGCGGCTTGACCGAACCTGGCTTGGCAAGGATCTGACCGCGCTCAACGTCTTCACGGCCAACACCGCGAACCAGTGCACCGATGTTGTCGCCAGCCTGGCCCTGATCGAGCAGCTTGCGGAACATTTCAACGCCGGTAACTGTTGTCTTCGATGTCGGCTTGATGCCGATGATTTCAACTTCTTCACCAACCTTGACGATACCGCGCTCAACACGGCCAGTCACAACCGTACCACGACCGGAGATCGAGAAAACGTCTTCGATCGGCATCAGGAAGGGCTGGTCAATCGGACGCTCTGGCGTTGGGATGTACTTGTCAACTTCAGCCATCAGCGCACGAACTGCGTCTTCGCCGATTTCCTTGTTGCTGTCTTCAAGTGCAGCCAAAGCCGAACCCTTGACGATCGGTACATCGTCGCCAGGGAAATCATACTTGGAAAGAAGCTCGCGAACTTCAAGCTCAACCAGTTCAAGCAATTCAGCATCGTCAACCTGATCAACCTTGTTCAGGAACACGACAATCGCCGGAACGCCAACCTGACGGGCAAGCAGAATGTGCTCGCGGGTCTGGGGCATCGGGCCGTCAGCGGCTGACACAACCAGAATCGCGCCATCCATCTGCGCTGCACCGGTGATCATGTTCTTCACATAGTCGGCGTGGCCAGGGCAATCAACGTGTGCATAGTGACGCGCAGGCGTCTCATACTCAACGTGTGCCGTCGAAATGGTGATACCGCGTGCCTTTTCTTCCGGGGCAGCGTCAATCTGGTCATACGCCTTGAATTCACCGAAATACTTCGTAATCGCTGCCGTCAACGACGTCTTGCCATGGTCAACGTGACCAATCGTGCCGATGTTTACGTGCGGCTTGTTACGTTCAAACTTGCTCTTAGCCATAATCGTCGTTCTCTCGTCATCACAACCGGTCTAGAGGCCGGTACCATGTTTGTAGTCAGACGAGACAGCGAGCCGTCCGTCAGCACAGTCACCTGCCCGGCCAAACACGACCGATCCAGGTTGGGTTTGTCTTGGGTTATGCTCGTTCATATGGGGACACATGAGCGGCGTACAAGCTCAAGACAAAATCGAAGAGCACCATACGCGCTCTCGCGTGTACGCGGTGCTCTCTATCGAAACTGGAGCGGGTAGCGGGAATCGAACCCGCATATTCAGCTTGGAAGGCTGCTGCTCTACCACTGAGCTATACCCGCACAACACTTAATTGGCGCATGGCTGCCAAGACCAAATTGTCTTGGGGTTATGCGCCAGGCGGGCGGTTCCGGCAGTGGTGGAGGAGGTTGGATTCGAACCAACGTAAGCCAAGCTAACGGATTTACAGTCCGTCCCCTTTAACCACTCGGGCACTCCTCCGGTCACTGCCGATGGAACCGCGCCATTTGGCACTTTGCAAACACCTGCCAGACAGTTCGTCAGGCTGTTGCTTGCGGAGGGCCTTATGCCGACTAGGTTACGTGGTGTCAACACTTACTGGCAGAAAATGAATGAGTTGTGGAAATTGCCTGACGAATTAGGCCATTCATTCTCTCCAAGCCAATAAATTCGACGATTAGTCGTATCGCTGAACCAGTTGAAAGAGTATATGGTCGCGCCATGAGCACACAAAAACCCACCCATACGCAAAAAGATTCACACTATGCGACACTGCGTCGTCAATTCCGCGACCAGAAGGCCGGGGGAACGCCACAGCAGGCTGACCGCGCTTCGCGCCCGCAAGTAGCTGGCACACAAGCGCCCGAAGGCCTGATCCGGCTCTATGGCCTGCATACAGTCCGTGCAGCGCTGGACAATCCTGCTCGCCAGATCAAACGCATGCTGGTTACGAAGAATGCGCTCGATCGTCTGGAAATCGCCGACCCGGATGCCCTGCCGTTCGACATTGAAATTGTTGAGCCACGCGCTATCGACAAGGAAACCGGCTCTGATGCTGTCCATCAGGGCGTAATGATCGAAGCAAAGCCTTTAAAAGCACAATCTCTGAAAGCGCTTCAGGACAGTCAACTGTTGCTGATTCTCGATCAGGTCACAGATCCGCACAATGTCGGCGCTATCATGCGTTCCGCAGTTGCCTTCGGTGCTGGCGCAGTTATCACGACTGCACGCCATAGTCCGCAGGAATCAGGCGTCCTTGCAAAGGCTGCTTCCGGCGCACTTGAACTCATTGCGCATATTGAAGTCCGCAATCTTGCCGATGCCATCACTGAGCTGCACGAAACTGGCTTCACAACGATAGGGCTTGATTCGGAAGGTCCGCTGGAACTCGAAAAAACGATGAAGCCAGGACGAATCGCGCTGGTGCTCGGCGCAGAGGGTAAGGGTCTGCGTCAAAAGACACGCGAGACAGTGACCCACCTCGCCCGTCTTGATATGCCCGGCGCTATCAAGTCATTGAACGTATCCAATGCTGCGGCAATCTCACTTTATGCAGCGCAACGCTATCTGACGCGGTGAAGTCGCTACGACCGGCACTCGCTTAACCTAAACAGCCTTGGCGGCAGCCCGACCAGCAATCCGGCCGGAGAATATGCAACCGCCAAGGAAAGTTCCTTCAAGCGAATTGTATCCGTGAACCCCTCCACCGCCGAAGCCAGCCGCCTCGCCTGCCGCATAAACACCTGTTAACGGCTCTCCACCTTGTTTTAGCACTCGCGCACTCAGATCAGTTTCAATGCCGCCCAAAGACTTACGCGTCAGGATGTTAAGCCTTACGGCAATCAGACGCCCATGTTTGGGATCGAGAATCTTGTGTGGAGGTACGACTCGAACAAGCTTGTCGCCGATATAATTGCGTGCCCCCCTGATCGCAGTGATTTGCGCGTCCTTGGTATAGGCATTGTCCACCTCCCGGTCGCGCGCGGCAATTTGCGCCTGAAGCTTCTGCTCATCGATCAAATTATCCCCGCTCAGGGCGTTCATTCGCCGCACAAGGTCAGTCAAATTGTTTTCAACGATGAAGTCTTCGCCCTTGTCGAGGAAGGATTTGACGGGTGCGGGAATACCTCCGATGGCACGCTTCAATACCTGTCGCCAGCTCTTGCTTGTGAAGTCAGGATTCTGTTCCGAACCCGACAGGGTAAATTCTTTTTTTACGATGGTCTCGTTCAGTATGAACCAGGAATAATCATGTCCTGTTTTCATGATGTGGCTCAGTGTGGCCAACGTGTCGAAACCCGGAAGGCATGGTGCCGGCAAACGGTTTCCATGCGCATCGAACCACAAAGATGATGGACCTGGTAAAATGCGGATAGCATGTTTGGACCAGATTGGGTCCCAATTATGCACACCTTCGACATAGTGCCACATGCGATCGCCATTGATCAGATGCGCGCCGCTTTGCTCAGCTATGCCTAGCATCAACCCGTCAACGTGATCCGGCACTCCGCTAATTAGACGTTTCGGCGCCTCACCCAAGCGTTTGGGCCAGTTTTTACGTACAAGGTCATGATTGGCTCCGATTCCTCCACTACAAACAATGATTGCCTGTGCACGCAGGGCAAAAGTACCGCTGACCACGCGCGAGCTTGGCTCGCTGCGTTTGACATTGCTTGGCGCCAGCACTTCGCCCTCAACACTGTCGATGATGCCACCATTTGTGCCAAGCGACGTCACCCTGTGACGAAAACGGAAGCTTAGCAGACCTTTTTGCTCGGCTTCACGGGCCCGCCTGACAAATGGCTCGACAACACCCAGCCCGGTTCCCCATGTAATATGAAAACGTGGCACGGAATTTCCGTGACCTGTGGCCAGCGAACCGCCACGTTCTGCCCAGCCAACGATGGGAAACCAGCGCATACCCTGCGCATAGAGCCACGAACGTTTCTCACCCGCAGCAAAATCCACATAGGCCTCAGCCCATTTGCGCGGCCAATGATCCTCCTCGCGGTCAAACCCAGCTGAGCCCATCCAGTCTTGCCATGCCAACTCGTGCGAATCTTTGATTCGCAAGCGCCGCTGTTCGGGACTGTTGACAAAAAACAGACCACCGAAAGACCGCCATGCCTGTCCACCCAAGGTCTGCTCGGGTTCCTGGTCGACAATAATGACCCTCTTGCCTGCATCCGCAAGCTCAGTTGCTACTACAAGTCCTGCCAGACCCGCTCCGATGACAATTGCATCCGCATCATAAGCCATGTTGAAACCTCCTCGCCCCGGACAACATGAACTACAGATAACGTTTACGTCAACGTTATGAGGCAAACGATTGATTTGAGAGGCGCGCCCTGGATAGATTGCCCTTCTGATCATACCTGAATTGGCAGCATCAGCTTTGTTTTCGGGCTTTCTACAAAATTATTTCGTATAAACCACTTTTTCCGTTTTACACTTGGGAGCTTTGTGCTAATCGAACGCCGCTGCCCTTATAGCTCAGTTGGTAGAGCATCTGATTTGTAATCAGAGGGTCGGGAGTTCGAGTCTCTCTGGGGGCACCACCTTTTCATCTAATATTTGCGCGTTATGAGCCAGAGGAAGCTGGCGATCTTCCTGTAAGGTGCATGTCTTAGCCCATAGCGGCCTTCGTCATGAACCGCATATCCCAACCGATCGGCACTCTGAAGCCGAGTCGCGACAAGTATTTTCTTTACCAATGTCGCGTTCGCGTTTTGCCAGATCAAGCCTAGCGTGCTAGGCGATAGGCCTTGTTCTTCACATTCGCAGGCCGTCATGACCCGGAAAATTGAAACATTTGCTTTTCTTTCCTCCGGCACACCGGATTCGGATGAGGCCGCACAGGAACTCATCGAAATCTACGGCCAGTCCGATGCCCGAGATGCCGATGTGATCGTCGCTCTTGGTGGCGATGGTTTCATGTTGCAGACGTTGCAGCATTATATGAACCAAGGAAAGATGATCTACGGCATGAATCGTGGGTCCGTTGGCTTCCTGATGAACGAGTTCAGCAACGCCGGCCTGAAAGATCGAATTGAGGTCGCGCAGTCCGAGACGATCAGACCGCTGAAGATGGTAGCGGAATCGGTAGAGGAAGGAACTGTCACAGCCTTCGCTCTCAATGAAGTCTCCCTGCTGCGTCAATCATACCAAGCTGCGAAGATTCGCATTAGTGTCGACGATCAAATTCGGCTGGAAGAGTTGATTTGTGATGGTGTCATGGTTGCGACACCTGCGGGCTCGACAGCTTATAATCTCTCCGCCCAAGGCCCAATCCTGCCGCTTGATGCGCGCCTTCTTGCTCTCACGCCGGTATCGGCTTTCAGACCCAGACGCTGGCGCGGCGCGTTGCTGCCAAACAAAGTGACCGTTCGCTTCGATATTCTTGAGCCGGAGAAAAGGCCAGTCAACGCAGTCGCAGATCATACGGAAGTAAAGTCGGTCTTGTCCGTTACGATCGAAGAAGCTTCTCAGTTGCGGGCGACCATTCTGTTTGATAAAAACCATTCGTGGAATGAACGAATTCTCAAGGAACAGTTCCTTTATTGACAATATTAGAATAAAATGACGGGCAATTGTAACAAACTCTTAAATGTGATCATAGCCAAGAGTTGACTTTTGCTGACATGCGCCGTAACGCAATTGCAGCAAACGCTATGCAATTAAGCGTCAGATGCTTCTGGCAAATGCGGCTTTACGCCATTAACCGGCATGCATGGTACCGACTGCAGATAGAAAGTTAAATCTCCATTGACCACCTTTGCTGATCTGGGCCTTTCACCGAAAGTGCTCGATGCTGTAGAAGCAGCAGGATATACGATCCCGACACCCATCCAGGCAGGCGCCATTCCACATGCGCTGCAACGCAAGGATGTGCTCGGCATTGCCCAGACGGGAACCGGTAAAACCGCTTCATTCGTATTACCCATGTTGACGCTGCTTGAGCAAGGGCGCGCTCGCGCTCGCATGCCTCGCACCTTGATCCTTGAGCCTACGCGCGAACTCGCAGCACAGGTGGAGGAAAATTTTGTTAAATATGGTAAAAACCACCGCCTGAACGTCGCATTGCTCATTGGCGGCGTGTCTTTTGACGATCAGTTGCGCAAGCTAGAACGTGGCGCAGACGTATTGATTGCTACGCCAGGGCGTTTGCTTGATCATTTCGAACGAGGCAAATTGCTTTTGAGTGCAGTCGATATTCTCGTCATCGACGAAGCCGACCGGATGCTGGATATGGGCTTTATCCCGGATATCGAGCGCATCTGCAAACTCATCCCATTTACACGGCAGACGCTGTTTTTCTCGGCTACTATGCCGCCTGAGATCACCAAGCTGACGGAACAATTCCTGCATTCGCCAGTACGTATCGAAGTGGCGAAGGCCGCAACGACTGCAAAGACTGTCGAGCAGAAGCTGGTAAAGTCTGGCAAGAAGGATTGGGAGAAGCGGGCAATCCTGCGCGATCTGATCCGCGCCGAGGCGGACGGACTCAAAAATGCAATCATCTTCTGCAACCGCAAGAAAGATGTTTCGGAGCTCTTTCGTTCCCTCGTCAAGCACGAGTTTGACGCTGGCGCACTCCACGGCGATATGGATCAACGTGCACGCACAACCATGTTGGCGAATTTCAAGGACAACAAACTCAAAATACTTGTCGCATCCGATGTTGCAGCACGCGGCCTTGATATACCGGACGTAAGCCACGTATTCAATTTTGATGTACCGATCCATTCTGAGGATTATGTTCATCGTATTGGTCGCACGGGGCGCGCAGGGCGTTCGGGCAAAGCGTTTACGCTCGTGACGCAGGCGGACGTCAAATATCTGGCATCCATAGAAAAACTAATCGGCGAAGATATAACTTGGCACGATGGCGATTTGTCGACACTGCCCGTATCAAACGAGCCAGATGAAGCACCTCGCCGCGGACGTGGTGGACGCGACAAGCCTGCACCAAAGCGTCGCCGCAATGAAGGCCGTGAGCGCGAGCGTCCGCAGTCTGAGATTGACATTATCGCAGCTGCAGAAAAGTCAAAAGACATTGAAGTTGAAGTTCAGGATGATCAGCCCGTTATCCATACGGCGGAGAAGCCGAACAAGGCTGCCATCAAAGCCGAGAACGAACAACGTCGCGCTCGTCCTGCCCCGGCACGGTCGGAGCGGTCAGAACCACGCCGTGATCATCGCAGGGATCGCGATGACATGGGAGCAGCCCCCATCGGCTTTGGTGATGAAATTCCAGCATTTATGCTGATCGATACTAAAATCTGAGCATTGGTATGAATAGCCCTGGCGTTGGGTGCGGCGTTGTTTTTCTGAAAGACGACCATATTCTCCTTCTGCAACGCAAGAAGAGTCCAGAGGTTGGTTTCTGGGGCATACCCGGCGGTAAAGTGGATTTTCTCGAAACGGCAGAATGTGCCGTGCGGCGGGAAGCGCTCGAAGAAACGGGGCTTATTGCTGGCACAATGAGATTGCTCGGAATAAGCGAGCAGCTATTCCATGACGAGCAACAACACTGGTTGGGAATCCTTTTCCTTGCTGAGGACTTCTCAGGCGAAGTTCAATTGCTCGAACCCGAGAAACATGGGGGAATAGACTGGTTCCCACTCAAGAAATTACCGGATTTGTTGACGATGCCGACAAGGCACGCTCTCAATCTTTTACAGCGACGTGGCCTGATTTGATCTACTTGGCTACACGAAGAGCAGCCTCATAAGCTCGTCTGGCCCATTCCGTCATGATTTCCGGATCATCATAAGCCTCATCCGGAACAGTCCAATAGGGCATTTTTACAAGCTTGGATTTTCCATCGTAAGTCCATTGCTCGCAACCTGCTGCCTCAAATTCCGGAATTGATATCTCATCGGCCTTGAGGAGAACACTTCCTGTCGAGAGCTCGAGGGCGATAATTACCCCCTCGAAATAGATGCCCTTCCCACCGAACATTTTCCGAATGCTGACTGGGCCCAGTCCTGCAAACAGATCACGGATCGCATCATTTTCCATGAGATGGGAATCAGGAAACAGCAGACGCTAGAGCATCGGGTTTTGCGGGTGTCAGCTCTACCGATTCACCGCAACCACAGGCAGACGTCTGATTCGGATTGTTGAATACAAAGCCCGTGCGCAATTTGGTAACTTCAAAATCCATTTCCGTGCCGAGCAGATAAAGCACGGCTTCGGGAGCAACAAAGACTTTGGAACCGTTTTTCTCGATGACGTCATCCCCGGGCTTAGCCTCAGTAACGAGATCAATCGTATACTCCATGCCCGCACAGCCGCCCTTCTTGATACCAACGCGGATACCCAACGCACCTTCACGCGTCGACACAATTTCCCCGACACGGCTTACGGCGGCGTCAGTCAATGTGATGACAGAAAAACGACCCATTTATCAGCTCTCTTGTTCAAGTGGTGCAACAAACACCTTTCAACATAGTTAGTGTTACACGGACGTCACTGCAAGTGTTCACAATACACATGAGCTCATAAACAAGACAAGCGGAAGGCAATGACCATGAAAAATCGTTATTGTGTCCTTATTGGCATCGCGGCACTTTTTCCTTTGACTCCAGCTATCTCACAAGAGTCAAAAACGCCCGAAGCCAAACCGCCATCCGTAGAAGCACCTGCGGGGTCTGCTCCAACTTCCCAAATTGATCCGCCGACACAGACCGCAACTCAGACACCACCAGAATATCTTGACGATCGAAGCACACCGGAAACTCTCATCAAGTCCTATTACAACGCTATTAATCGGGAAGAATATGCGAGAGCCTACAGCTATTATACACCAGACGGCCCTCCCCAGCCATTTCCACAATTTCAGGCAGGGTATGAAAACACCGCATCGGCGACAGTCCAGTTTGGTAAGGCCGAGGGTGAAGGTGCTGCAGGATCTGCCTATTGGAGTCAGCCTGTCGCTGTAAAGTCTGAAGAAAAAGACGGATCAGTCAACGTTTATTATGGATGTTATCGTCTCAAGTTGGCCAACCCCGCCATACAGGGCGTTCCGTTCGTGCCACTGTCACTGATAGGTGGCACATTGCAAAAATCCGAAAAAAGCATGGAAGAAAGCGTACCGGAGGGTTGCGAAGCACCATAAATCTTGATGGCACCTTCTCAAATGGAATTCAGATATAGCAGACTACTGCCCCGATGATTGCCAACCAGCTCAGCAATTCTACTGTGCGGTTTTTTCTTTCTTTCGTTGTTGCGCGTTTATGAGCGGCCATAATCAGACGAGGAAGATCGGGGGTGCCGAAACCATCAGCCAGGCTAGTTCTGGATAGAGATTCCCGACACCCCATGAGGCAACCGAAGAAAATCGTAATCAAAAAACTGACATTCACCAAGGTGACAAAATTTTCCATCAATATCACTCTAATAGAGATAAAAAGGCGCTGGTCTTAATGAGAAGCACGTTTGCATAGTATCGCACTCACCTGCTGGTTGTATTACGATGGAAAAATCGCAGGAACAACCCATACCTTAGTCGTACACCTATAGTCTAATTCGCCAGCACATTTGATGATGACTCTATAAGAATCGGGGCTTACTCGGCGATCAGCAATGCGGTCCGCTTATAATGTTACGCTCCAATGAGGACTGCGCTTCAGTTATAAAAAGTTCAGTAGAATCACTATTATGACAGAAGTGGCGGCCAAGCTGACGGAGACCAAGGTCTTGCCCCGCAGCTTCCTTCGCTCTTCTTCCAGCCCAGCTACAAGTGACGCAATGCAACGCCCATCGGACAGCCCTGCAATATCTGCCTCGTTCAAGGTTTCAGTTGATCCATGCCAGTGCCAGCAAGCTTTTAAAGCGAAAAACAGGCTAGCCGACGCTAAGG
Source organism: Phyllobacterium sp. K27 (assembly GCF_054796155.1). Lineage (NCBI taxonomy): Bacteria > Pseudomonadati > Pseudomonadota > Alphaproteobacteria > Hyphomicrobiales > Phyllobacteriaceae > Phyllobacterium > Phyllobacterium sp. K27. The sequence continues at coordinate 2,519,913 of NZ_CM139240.1, forward strand.
CGGCCCTCACCATCAAGAGACCGTCAAACATTATGATTCCGCAATAAAATAACGAGCAAAAATGGATAAATCAGTACAAGAAAATCACGTCAAAGAATAATACTTACCTAACGAAAAGAATAAGTCGTTTCTAGCCAGACTTTAGTCTAACTCTCTGAGAAAAAAGAGCTCATTATCAGTACCAGCCAACGGCGACCTGTGCTTCTTCAGACATGCGGTCTGGTGTCCATGGTGGATCGAATGTCATGGTTACGTCGACGAAACTCACGCCTTCTACAGCACTGACTGCATCCTGCACCCAGCCGGGCATTTCACCGGCAACCGGGCAACCCGGCGCAGTGAGCGTCATCTCTATCTTCACCGAGCGATCATCTTCAATATCGATCTTATAGACAAGACCGAGTTCATAGATGTCGGCAGGAATTTCCGGATCATAGACAGTTTTCAAAGCGCCGATAACATCATCCGTCATGCGCGCCAATTCGTCGGCAGGAATGGCAGAGATTTGTTTCGAATCGACTGTCTGCGTGGCCCCGACGTCCACGTTTTCCGTTTCGACTTTATCGGTCATGATCATCACCCAAAAAACTTTCGCGCTTTTTCAAGCGCAGCGGCGAGAACATCGATCTCGTCTCTTGTGTTGTACATTGCAAACGATGCACGGCATGTGGATGTTACGCCGAAGCGTTTCAAGAGCGGCTGTGCGCAATGTGTCCCGGCACGCACTGCCACGCCTGCGCGGTCAATGACCATCGACACGTCGTGCGCGTGAATGCCCTGAAGCTCAAATGATATTATGGCGCCTTTTCCTTTGGCATCGCCAAAAATACGCAACGAATTGATCTCGCGCAGCCGCTCATGGGCATAGTCGCGCAAATCTTCTTCATGCGCCAAAATGGCATGGCGTCCAATTTTCTCAACATACTCGATTGCAGCACCAAGCCCGATTGCCTGCGCTATCGGTGGCGTACCGGCCTCAAAGCGATGCGGCGGATGATTATAGGTGACATCATCTTCGCTCACCTCCTCAATCATTTCGCCGCCACCCTGAAACGGTCGCATCGATTCCAGCATCTGTTTACGACCGTAAAGTACGCCAATACCGGAAGGACCATAAATTTTGTGACCAGTGAAAATATACCAGTCACAACCGAGATCCTGTACATCAACAGGCAAATGCACGGCTCCCTGACTGCCATCGACAAGCACCGGGATACCGCGCGCATGGGCTATACGCACAATGTCTTTGATTGGCGTTATGGTTCCCAGCACATTCGACATATGCGTAATAGCAACGAGCTTTGTACGGTCTGTCAGGCGCTTCTCAAACTCTTCGATATGAAACGCACCCTGTTCATCGACAGGTATCCAGACGAGTTTCGCACCTTGCCGCTCACGGATAAAATGCCAGGGCACAATGTTTGAATGATGCTCCATAATTGACAGAACAATCTCGTCGCCCTCGCCGATATTCGGCATACCATAGCCATAAGAAACTGTGTTGATGGCTTCCGTAGCTGACTTCGTGAAAACGATTTCGTCGACCGATGCAGCATTTATAAAGCGCCGAACGCTCTCCCGCGCTTTTTCATAAGCGTCAGTGGTAGCGTTGGAGAGAAAATGCAGCCCCCTATGCACATTGGAATATTCGTTGGAGTAAGTGCTCGAGATCTTGTCGATGACGGCCTGCGGCTTTTGTGCTGAAGCTCCATTGTCAAGATAGACAAGTGGCTTGCCATAGACTTCACGCGACAAGATCGGAAAATCCTGCCGGATTGCATCGACATCATAGACGCTATTGATGATCTTCGTATCCATGATAGCTGCACTTGTCCTTGAAGTTGTCGCGCCTGTCGATCAGATGTGCGCGCTCAGCCATTTGTCGAGAATTGCCTCAAGCGCTTCGACTAGCGGTTCGCTCTCAAGCTCTTCAATAATTTCTGCAACGAAAGCCTTGATCAAAAGGCCGCGTGCCTCGTTTTCAGGTATCCCGCGCGCCTTCAAATAGAACAGGTGGTTGCCATCGATTTCAGTGACTGTAGCCCCGTGACCACAGGCAACATCATCGGCAAAGATTTCAAGTTCCGGTTTGGCGTCGAATTCACTATCGTCGGATAGCAGAAGCGTGTTGCACGCCATGCGTGCATCTGTCTTCTGTGCGATCCTGTTCACCTTAATCTGGCCTTGAAACACGCCGCGAGCATGATCCGTAACGACATTGCGAACAACCTGAACCGAAGTCGTATTTTCAACCAGATGAGCCAGGGTCATTGTAATGTCGGTATGCGTATCGCCTGCAAGCAGATTCACACCGCGCAACTGGAAATCAGAGCCTTCGCCCTTTACCAGCACATGCACTTCCTGACGTACAAGCTTACCACCCGCATTGACGACATAGAGTGTAAGTTTTGAATTGGTACCAAGGGTCGCTGTGAACTGCGCCAGTTGGGTCGCATTAGCACCCTGCTCGCGTAAAATGATCCAGTTCACTTCAGCGTCATCTGCAACTGTCAAATTGCTGACGCTTGTTGAGAAACCTTCGCTTGTACCGCCGGTTTGGCGCTCAATGACGGTAGCTTTGACACCTTTGCCAAACTGAACCGGAAAGCGCACATGGCCTTGCCCGCGAAGCTGCGCATTCTGGATCTCCAGTGGCTCCTCTACTATAGCCCCATCTGCAACGACAATATCCCAGCCGTCGGTGACATAGGCTGCATTGATCTGACCAATCGCGTCATCGCCGTCGCGGATGGCCAAATGCCGTATCGCAGAGCCATTGGCGAGTGACTCACTAAACTTGGTGAATGTGACAGAATCGATTTTCGGTGCATTCAGCGCAATACCGTTTGAAACGGTTGCTACTGACGATCCTGCAATAACCGAAGGTAGGGCAGCGCTACCGGCAGATGAATCATAGTCAGGTATGTCGCGTAACAAAGTGCGAAGATCGGTATAATGCCAAGCTTCGATCCGCCTTGATGGCAGTCCTTGTGTTTTCAAAGCCTCAATAGCGTTATCGCGGGCGCTGACAACTTCGCCATCGCCCGGCAATTCACCCATGCGATCGACAAAAGCATCGACCAAAGCCGATTCTGCTGCGGTGGGCTGACGCCCTGTGTGAACATTCATGACATCAATCCTCAAGCAGCTTCGCCGATGATATCGGCATAGCCATTCTCTTCGAGATGAAGTGCAAGATTCTTGTCGCCAGACTTGATGACTTGACCTTTGTAGAGCACGTGCACGCTGTCCGGTACGATGTAGTCGAGTAGGCGCTGATAGTGAGTGATTACAACGACAGCCCGATCGGGCGAACGCAGTGCATTCACGCCATCGGACACGATCTTCAACGCATCAATGTCAAGGCCGGAATCTGTCTCATCGAGTACGCACAGCTTTGGCTCCAGCAACTTCATCTGCAAGATTTCAGCACGCTTTTTCTCACCGCCCGAAAAACCAACATTCAGTGGACGCTTGAGCATCGCCAGATCCATGTCCAGCGATCCTGCCGCTGTTTTAATGCGGGAAATAAAGTCTGGAATCTTCAATGGCTCTTCACCACGTGCCTTGCGCTGGGAGTTCAAGGCAACCTTCAGAAACTCCATTGTCGCTACGCCGGGTATCTCCATTGGATATTGAAATGCCAGGAAAATACCTTTGGCTGCACGCTCGGCCGGATCAAGTTCCAGAATGGACTCGCCATTATAAAGAATATCGCCTTCGGTGACCTCGTAGTCTTCGCGACCGGCGAGAATATATGAAAGTGTCGATTTTCCTGAACCGTTCGGCCCCATGATAGCCGCGACTTCACCAGCCTTTACTGACAAATTAAGGCCACGAATGATTTCCGTATCCGTATCCGCGATCTTCGCATGAAGGTTTCTGATTTCCAGCATTTTAGTACCCTTTGATATTCCGTGATCAGCAGTGGCGATCCGAATGATAAATTCTGTGTGGCTGTCGGCGTCGGATTAGGACGAACTGTCGCCGCTTAGGCTTTTGAGGCGCTCAACAACCGAAACAAGCTCTTTGCGAGCGCGCATCAGTTCCGGTTCAAGAACGCGCTCTGTCGCGGAGGAAGAACGGGCCAGCGTGTCGGTCAGATCGTCAATGACATCACCAAGCTCTTTGTAGCGCTTGCGCAGCCGGTCCAGCTCTTCCTTCGTGACAGTGACAGCCATTATCCGACGCTCCCCTCAAGACTGATGCCGATTAGTTTTTGGGCTTCCACGGCAAACTCCATCGGCAACTCCTGAATGACTTCCTTAACGAAACCATTGACAATCAAAGCAATTGCTTCTTCCTCGGGAATGCCACGCTGCATGACATAAAACAGTGCATCTTCGGAGATTTTCGACGTGGTTGCTTCGTGCTCGAATTGAGCAGTGGCATTCTTCGCTTCGATGTAAGGCACAGTATGCGCCCCACAATCATTGCCGATCAGCAGCGAGTCACACTGGGTGAAGTTACGCGCGTTTTCAGCCTTGCGATGGGCAGAAACCTGACCGCGGTAGGTATTGTTGGACTTACCAGCGGAAATGCCTTTGGAGATGATACGGCTCGATGTGTTCTTGCCAAGATGCAACATCTTGGTGCCACTATCGATCTGCTGATGGCCGTTGGAAACGGCGATCGAATAGAATTCGCCGCGTGAATTATCGCCGCGTAGAATAACCGATGGATATTTCCACGTGATCGCTGAGCCCGTCTCAACCTGCGTCCAGGAGATCTTGGAATTGACACCGCGGCAATCACCACGCTTGGTGACAAAGTTGTAGATACCGCCCTTGCCTTCCGCATCACCTGGAAACCAATTCTGCACGGTTGAGTATTTGATCTCGGCATCATCGAGAGCGATTAATTCAACAACTGCGGCATGTAACTGATTTTCGTCGCGCTGCGGTGCTGTGCATCCTTCCAGATAAGATACATAGGCCCCCTCTTCCGCGATGATCAATGTACGTTCAAACTGGCCCGTATCGCGTTCATTGATGCGGAAATAGGTTGAAAGCTCCATTGGGCAACGCACACCCTTGGGCACATAGACAAATGAACCGTCCGTGAAGACCGCAGAGTTCAGCGTCGCGTAGAAATTATCCGAGACAGGCACGACAGATGCGAGATACTTCTTCACCAGTTCCGGATGCTCGCGAATGGCCTCGGAAATAGAGCAGAAAATGACACCGGCCTTTGCCAGCTCTGCCTTGAATGTCGTTACAACGGAGACACTATCAAACACGGCATCTACCGCTACACGGCCCGACTTATAGACATTATCACTTGCTTCTTCGTCTTCGTCGCCTGGGCTGGCCTCGCCAACCTTGCGGACGCCGGCGAGAATTTCCTGCTCTTTCAGAGGAATACCCAGTTTTTCATAGGTACGCAGAAGCTCCGGATCGACCTCGGCAAGCGATGTCGGGCCGGTCTGATTCTTTGGGCCGGCATAATAGACCATGTCCTGAAAATCAATTTTGGGATAGTTGACGCGCGCCCATGTAGGCTCTTCCATTGTCAACCAACGCTCATAGGCTTTAAGGCGCCATTCCAGCATCCATTCAGGCTCATTCTTTTTGGCGGAAATGAACCGGATAATGTCGGTGCTCAAGCCTTTTGGCGCTTTATCCATTTCGATAAGCGTTTCAAAGCCGTATTTATATTGGTCCACGTCAAGCGTACGGACCCGGTCAATGGTTTCCTGCACTGCAGGCATTGGCGTTCTCCATCCTCGCGGGGGTCAAGGTCCCGCAGTTGCAAACGTCAAGGCAGTATGTCGTCTTGAATATTTGCCTTTATGTAATGTGCATTCGCACGATTTAACACCGGCATTCACCGGATTTTTTGCAACTATCGACGAAAAAACGCCAATAATTGAAATTTTTATGCCGCATTAGCAGCGACTGCCCCCGAACGATCTCTCCGGGCAATGATTTTCTTCAGCGCATCAAGAAACAATTCGATGTCATCGTCACTCGTTTTCGGCGCGGTTGATACGCGCACCCCCCCCGTACCATCACCATGCCCCATGGCCGCCAGAACATGACTGGGGCCAACTTTGCCGGACGAACACGCAGAGCCTGCAGATAGCGCAATCCCTGCAAGATCAAAAGCTATTTGTACTGTTTCCGCTTTGGCGTGTGGCAAAGCAAAGAAGGTCGTGTTTGGTAACCGATCTACATCGGAGCCATAAATTATTGCATCTGGTGCAATGGCACGAAGACCAAGCTCAATCTTATCGCGCTGTAAAACAGGCCAGCCGCCCTGCTCAACTTGTTCGCGCGCAATTCGCGCGGCAGCTGCGAAGCCGACAATCAGCGACAAGGCTTCAGTTCCGGCACGATGCCCCTTTTCTTGCCCCCCACCACGTATGAGCGCTTTAGGCATAATCAGGTCTGAAACGGCAATAATTGCGCCAACCCCTTTCGGCCCACCGATCTTGTGCGCAGACAAAATGAGATAATCCGCAGAACTTGTTGTAATATCTAATGCAACCCGACCAGCAGCTTGTACGGCATCAATAACGAACAATCCGCCAAACTGCTTAACCAAGGCACCAATTTCTGCAATTGGCTGCAAAACGCCGGTCTCATTATTGGCAGCCTGCACTGCAACTAGTGGCAAGCCTTGATTGCGATCATGCGCTGTCAGAATTTCCCGTAACCGATCACGATTCAATAAGCCGCTGCCATCCACAGGGATAATTTCGATTTGATCCGCTGCAAATCGACCACCCGCGAGAATGCACGGATGTTCAGTCGCGCTAACGTAAAGCCGTGAGAGGCGCATTTCTGCCCTCCCCATTGCATAGTGAGGCGTCAACAGGGTTGAAGCTGCCTCTGTGGCTCCCGATGTAAAGAATACATGATCGGATTGGCCATTTACGAGTGCAGCAATATCGCGGCGTGCCGCCTGAAGAATTGCCTTAGCAGCACGGCCTTCCATATGTACCGATGACGGATTACCCGTCAGCGCCAGCGCATCGACAATCGCGTTGCGCGCCTCATCGATGAGCGGAGCGCTGGCATTGTAGTCGAGATAGACGCGATTGCGGGCCATATCGGTGTTTAAATCCTGTTCTTTTGCGGTCTATACGGTCTGAAAGCGCAATTTTCTTGAAATTGCCCCTCGGACCAGCCTATTAAGCCGCTTCGATATAGTTTCTACACCAGTTTTGAACGGTTCTAAACTGGTTTTATGGGTGCTGTTGATTGCCGTCAAGCCCGGCTGATCAAAGAAGAGCCCGTTGGCGAAGACTGGAGTATACATGCCTGAAGTAATTTTCAATGGACCTGCGGGACGCCTTGAAGGCCGCTATCAGCCTTCGATGGAAAAGAATGCTCCTATAGCCATCATTCTGCACCCGCATCCGCAGTTTGGCGGTACGATGAACAATAAGATCGTTTATGATCTTTTCTATATGTTCCAGCAACGCGGGTTCACGACACTGCGGTTCAACTTCCGCGGAATTGGCCGCAGCCAGGGCGAATTCGACCACGGATCAGGTGAATTGTCGGACGCTGCGGGCGCACTCGATTGGGTGCAGTCACTACATCCAGATTCAAAGACGTGTTGGGTTGCAGGCTATTCCTTTGGTGCGTGGATCGGCATGCAGCTGCTTATGCGCCGCCCTGAGATCGAAGGATTCATCTCCGTTGCCCCGCAACCAAATACCTACGATTTCTCGTTCTTGGCACCCTGCCCCTCGTCCGGGCTGATTCTCCATGGCGATCAAGACAAGGTCGCACCACCAAAGGATGTGCAAGGTCTGGTAGACAAGCTGAAGACGCAGAAAGGCATAACGATCACGCAGAAAACGATGGTTGGTGCAAACCACTTCTTCTCCGGCATGTCTGATGAAGTTATTGCAGAATGCTCTGATTACCTTGACCGCCGCCTCAACGGCGAACTGGTCGAAGCAAAACCTAAACGTCTGCGTTGAGCTGATACATGGCACCCTGAAAAATCGGGGCGCCATGTGCCACGCCTGACCACAGATGCCTTCCATAGCGCCGCTTTCGCAGCGCCGGATTAACCAGGAATAAATCCATGTCTGCCTTCAAATCCGAATTCTTGCATACGCTTTCCACGCGCGGCTTCATCCATCAGACTTCCGACGATGCGGGTCTGGATGCGCTTTTCGCCAAGGAAACCGTGTCCGCCTATATCGGCTTTGATCCCACAGCTTCCAGTCTGCATGCGGGCGGTTTGATTCAGATCATGATGCTGCACTGGATGCAAAAGACCGGCCATAGACCCGTCGCGCTGATGGGCGGTGGCACAGGCATGGTCGGCGATCCTTCCTTTAAGGACGAGGCGCGCAAACTGATGACGCCTGAAATCATCCAGAACAATATCAACGGCATCAAGCAAGTTTTCGCCAACTACCTGAGCTTCGGTGATGGACCGCAAGACGCACTGATGGTCAATAATGCCGAATGGCTGCTGCCGTTGAATTATCTTGAGTTTCTACGTGATGTGGGCCAGCATTTTTCTGTCAACCGCATGCTGTCGTTCGACTCAGTCAAACAGCGGCTTGATCGCGAACAATCACTTTCATTCCTCGAATTCAATTACATGATTTTACAGGCTTATGATTTTGTGGAGTTGAACAAGCGCTACGGTCTTCGACTGCAGATGGGTGGTTCTGATCAGTGGGGTAATATTGTCAATGGCATTGATCTCGGCCATCGGCTTGGGACACCGCAACTTTATGCATTGACTTCGCCTTTGCTGACCACATCTTCCGGTGCCAAAATGGGCAAGTCCATGAACGGCGCGATCTGGCTGAACGCCGATCTGCTCAGCCCCTATGACTTCTGGCAGTATTGGCGCAACACGGAAGATGCCGACGTGACCCGCTTTCTTAAGCTTTACACAACCCTGCCACTGGATGAAATTGAGCGGCTCGGTGCTTTGGATGGCGCAGAAATAAACGAAACCAAAAAAGTGCTTGCGACGGAGATCACGGCTCTGCTGCATGGCAGACAAGCAGCCGAAGAAGCAGCGGAAACCGCTCGAAAAACGTTCGAAGAAGGCGCTTTGGCAACCAATCTGCCGACTGTCGAAGTTGCTGCCGGCGAACTGGAAGCTGGAATCGGCATTCTTACGCTTCTGGTTAAGGCTGGTCTTGCAGCATCAAACGGGGAAGCTCGCCGCCACATTCAAGGCGGTGCCGTACGTGTGAATGATGTAAGCGTCTCGGACGAAAAATCTCAAGTGGGAGCGTCGGAAGTGACGGCTGATGGCGTCTTCAAACTATCGCTCGGCAAAAAGAAACACATTCTGGTACGTCCTGTGTGAGGACCATGCCGATGTTGTGCGTGTTCAAAGCCGCGCACAACATCGATCAAAAATTACTGAAACTCGAATATTGAGCGGAAAATACCCGGTGCGATCACCGATATCGGATTAACGATGATTTGTGGCTGCTTCAAAGGCCCCACCAGCTTATAGGTAATACCGATCAAACCGCGATCGCGACCATTGCCCAAGAATAACCCCAATACCGGCAAATCACCAAATATCCGGTTGATCCCATAAGCAGGCATAAAGGTGCCAGTCAGCGCCATGTTGCCCTTGGGATCGCTCAATACGCCCTGAAACGTGGTTCCGATGGTCGAACCGCGAATAACCCCGTTTGCAAGATTGATATAATTCTCGCCCTTTTCGATCTGTGAAAAGCCTCGCTCAAATGTGACTGTCGAAACATCGATTTTCTTTTTTACTGCCTCGTTAAGGCTCGTCCCATTTGGAGAGGAGGAAACAAGACTTGCCAGTCTTGGCTCGTTGACGAGCGTAAAATTGCGAGCATCGATCTGACCGTGCAGCGGGCCTTCGCCTTTAGAATCCAGCGTTACATTGATGTCGCCACCTTGCATCTTGTCGTAAAAGCCAAAGAAGCGAAGTACAGCACCGGCATCCCTCGACTGTAGGCTTATGGAACGGGACCCACTTTCCGAGCTATCTGCTGCAAATATTTTTCGCCCGGTTTTCGTTGACGCGTTGAACGCGAGACCTGAGACGGCGGACCCAACTCCCTCGTAAGAGAGCGAGACATTGCTGAGATTCTCTGAATAAAACCCGGTAACCGAGCCTATATCAGCGTTGACCAGAATGCGCTGTTTACCGCCCGCATTGCTATTTTCTCCACGCTGTTTTCGCTCTGTAATCTGATTGAGCAAAGGTCTTGCATCGAATGCATCCCCTTTTACGTCGACACGATAACCATACGGAGTGCGCGTCACTTTCACTGCAACATCATCGCCGCGATTGAGCTTAGCTGTGCTGAATTCAGCCGTTGTCAAATCACCATTGACGACGCTCACGTCGCCTCGAAGTCGGAATGTATCTCCGGCCACGTCGAGATTGTTAATCTCCACATTATCGCCATCCTGCTGGATCGCAAATTTGGCACTGGCTTTAACGCCTGCCCCCTTTGTCCAGCCGAGCTGGACCAGCCTGATCTCAGCCTTGCTCAAATCAGCCACCGCAAGCCTTGAGCCATCAGGTGCCTTCTCAATATCTACAGAAATTGGTCCGGACAGAAGCGGGGCCAGCGCAGGGAAAAGACCGTTGCGGGTTTTATCGTCGAGTTTAAGCGTGACTTTCTGCTCACGTTGGGCGGTGTTGTCGCCCAACGGCTCGAAAAGCTTAATATCAGCTGGGACACCGTTGAGCTCCGCCTCAGCATCAATACGAGCTTCCGACTGAGTAACAAACAAACTGCCATCGGCATTATCGACCTTTTGGCCGTCGATTTTCTTCCCGATCGAGATATTGGACAGCTGCATATCGGCGGACCATTTAAGGCTACCCACCGGAGCATGTCGCGTGACCGGAAACGTTACCAATACATGCGACTTTACATTCCCTTTGATGTCGTCGGGACCGAAAGGTAGGCTTTTCAGGCCATTTATCGGCTTGAAACCAATAATTTCAGCAACAGCGGAGGCATCTCCCTCCAGATTAAGATCAAGCTCTGACAGAACCGGCCTTTGTGGGCCCCATGGTATGATGAGCTTGCCGTCGATGATCCGTGCCTCGCGGTTGTTTGGAGTGAAGGAGGAACCTTTTTCAAGTGTGATGGTTGTATAAGACCCTCTTACGCTGATCTGTCCGTTGGCATCGCGCACTGGCGGCAGGTCACCAACAATATCAAAACGTGAATCTTCAACAGTGAAATTAACCTGCACTTCATCGGCAGTCAGCGGCGGAGGCTTCCCCGGACCATTGAAGCGCCCTGATTGAAACACAACATCAATACGACCGTCCTTCGCCATACCACCAAAAAGATTGTCGAGCACCCAGCGCCTTGCTCCGGTGGCGACCCAAGTTGGCCATAACTGTTTCACCTGCGAGACTGGCATTTTGGGAATGCGTAAATCCAAACTCATGGCAGGAGACCCCTGCCCAAACGTTGCTCCTGCCTGTCCGTACAGTTCACTTTCGTCGCTACCGCGAACTGCAATTTCTGAAACATCCAGTTTTTTTACAACGGGATCATATCGGCCGGCGATTCGTGCATTGAAGATAAGGGGCTGTTCGGTCGAATCCTGCGGCGCGGATTTCGCCCGTTCAGTCACAAGCTCAAATCGGTAACCGGGATTTGATGCGGCAGTGCCGTCTTTTCTAGCGGGCTCTGGTCCGATCGCTCCTTCGATTACACCGTTAAAAGCACCGAAATGAAGTTTGGAGGGTTTAATTTCGATCTTATCCGAGCCGGATATGTGTTCAAATGTAATAACGGAGGCAACATTTATGTCATCTACGTTGCCTATAGTGACAGGCCCCTCTCCAATATTGACGGTTCCCCATAGCTTTGCAGGCTCAGCCGCATTAGCTGCTATTCCATCGAGCTTCAGGTCGGAAACATTATCATAGGCAAGATAGGCCCCGTCGGGTTTAATTCCATCAATATCAGGGACAGGCGCAGTACCAAACTTCGCCTTCATGGGAATTTTGTTGATCGCTAATGAGAAAGCTTCAATTTTTCCGCCGGTAGCCGATCTGCTCGCTTTTGCAGCAATTTCAACCTTTTTGCCTTGCCAGTCGACAACGCCACTAATCGCAACAGGCCCTCCTGTCTCCGACAAATCCAGCTTTACAATGCGCAAACGTTTAGGTTGACCGGCCAAAGTAAAGTCAAAAGCAGTATCTGAGATGGAGATATCTCGTGTTTCACGTTGATCCAACAGTGACACAGCACTCTCGAGACTTGCGAAAATTGCTTCCGATGCCCCATCCATATCGATAAGTCCACGTTCATCTTTGGGAACGAGACTCATGAAATCGAATGGTCCATGCGACGTAACCTTGATCTGAGCACCTTCCAGTTCAAGTCTCTCAACGCGCACTTTGCCTTGCAACAAAGGCAAAGTAGCCAAACCGATACGCACCGCACGCACATTGTTGATTGCAATGCCGCGCTTCTCATCAATGATGTTTACATCGCGCGCCTCTAAAGCCACATGTCGCCGTTGATCCAGCGAAATTTGTGCAGACTTAATAGTTGCCTTCGCTTCGGGACCCGCAACTGATTTCAGCGCTTGCTCGGCACGTTGCGTTAGCGCGACGCCCCCGACTCCGACGCGTAAGACAACGAATGCAATTCCGCCGAGTACTGCCAGGAGAATAATAAGGGAAAAACAAGCGCCTGTGAGCTTGTATGCGAGCGAACGCCGGCGCAAACAGGAAACAGGCGCCTGAGTTTGCGTGCTGGCAGAAGGGTGTTTGTGCAGCTTTGTGAAATCACGCTTCGTAAAGCGGACTTTTTCCGGTTTCTCTGTCAAATTCCCAAGCCAATTGAGGAATCAATTGGGAAACCGTAGATGATTCCCTTACCTCTCTATAGTTACGCAATTGAAGACCGCACACAAGAACCAAAGAAAGGCATTCCTATGACAATTCTCGAAATTGGTAACACCCCACCGGATTTTACATTGCCGAAAGATGGCGGCGGCGCGATCACATTGTCAGCGCTACATGGCGCTCCTGTTGTCCTATATTTTTATCCCAAGGACGATACTAGCGGCTGCACGCAGGAAGCTATCGAGTTTTCGGGACTAAAATCCGAATTTGAAAAGCTTGGTGCGAAGGTCATAGGAATGTCGCCGGACCCCGTAAAAAAACATGACAAGTTTATCGCCAAGCACGATCTGAAGATTGATCTGGTCGCGGATGAAGACAAGAAAATTGTTGAAGCATATGGCCTTTGGGTCGAAAAAAGCATGTATGGCCGCAAATATATGGGCGTCGAACGCACAACATTCCTCATTGGGACCGACGGCAAAATCGCAAAAATCTGGAACAAGGTTAAAGTTCCTGGTCACGCGGCCGAGGTGTTAAAAGAGACTAAGGCTCTCTTTGTCTGACAAGGTGTCGAGAGCATTAAAGCTTGCCCGCTAGCAGAGTTTATTAACCTTACTAAAGTCTAATGCTCTGAACGATTAAAGCTGCCAACAATGGTGTAGCCGCAGTGAAGAAACTACAGAATCAACGTATCTTCAACGGCATAAGTGAGCCCCACACGATCATCATCGCGCGGGGCAACACTATTCGTCATTTCACCTTGAAACCTTGGATGACGATTGTAACGGCCTCACTCGCGATCGGATTGGCCGCTTGTTATCTACTGGCTACATCCTATTTGATTTTCCGCGACGACCTCATCCACGGCAGCGTTGCTCGTCAAGCACGTCTGCAACAAGCTTATGAAGATCGCATTGCATCACTACGGACGCAGCTTGATCGTGTCACGAGTCGCCAGATGCTTGATCAAAAGCAGATGGAAGGCAAGATCAGCGAACTCATTGATCGCCAGAAAACATTGAACGCGCAGACTAATCGTTTGGCGCCAGTGCTCGAACGCGCAAGCGAAAGCCTCCCCGCGGATCTCCGTGCAGAGAACAATATCTCTGATCTTGGAGATTCTGAGAAGTCCGATGGGTTTTACGGTATTGATCCCATCATTACAGGCCCGACCGCTTCAAGCCGGAAAACGGTTCCTGACCAAGGAAAGCCCGCCAAACGAGCTATTGAAAAAGCAGAATCGTTGTTCGATCGTGCAGATCACTCACTTGATATGCTTGAAACACTTCAGATAAAGCGAGTGCAAGCCTTATCAAATAAGGCCTATGAACGCGCCAATCTGATTAAGGACGCACTTGCAAGTGCCGGCATAACTTTGCCTGCAGTCAACGAGCGAACCGGCACAGGCGGGCCGCTCCTTCTGTTAAATGCGACCTCAGCAACAGATTTTGAGACAAGTATCTCTGATTTTGATGCCGCACTTGTACAGCTTGAGCGCGCTAAAACTGCGGCCAACTCAGTTCCAATCGCGCACCCTGTACCCGGCATGCCGGTTACAAGCTCATTTGGCACCCGCAAAGACCCGCTGCTTGGGTTGATGGCGTTCCATTCTGGCATGGACTTTCGGGCGGCAAGCGGAAATTCAGTTCTTGCCACCGCCGATGGAACAGTGGCTGCTGCTGAGTATAATGGCAGTTATGGCTATATGGTTGATATCGACCACGAGAAGGGTCTATCGACCCGCTACGGTCACTTGAGCCAAATCCTCGTAACAGCTGGACAACAGGTGAATATTGGCGACGTGATCGGCAAAGCCGGTAGCACCGGTCGCTCAACGGGCCCTCACCTACACTACGAGGTCCGAAAAAGTGGCAACGCAGTCAACCCTGCCAGCTATCTCAGCGTCGGCCGCCAGATTGCAGCCGAGCTATAAGAGCGGTTTAGGCGATATCTTCTACTTCAACATCCGTGCCGTGGACCCTGTGCGCAAGTGCGGCCTCCATGAACATATCGACTTCGCCGTCCAGCACGTCCTGAGGGCTGGTGCTTTCAACACCTGTTCGCAGATCCTTGACCAATTGGTATGGTTGAAGAACATAAGAACGAATTTGATGTCCCCAGCCAATATCAGTCTTTGAAGCAGAGATGGCGTCGGCTGCCTGCTCGCGCTTCTCAAGTTCGGCTTCATAAAGACGTGCGCGCAACATTGACCATGCCGTTGCGCGGTTTTTATGCTGCGAACGTTCAGCCTGACACTGCACAACAATTCCAGTGGCTATATGCGTAATACGCACCGCCGAATCGGTCGTATTGACGTGCTGGCCTCCGGCACCTGACGCGCGATATGTATCGATACGAACGTCCGCTTCCGTGACTGCGATATCGATATTATCGTCAACAACGGGGTAGACCCAAATGCTGGAGAACGAAGTGTGTCGCCGCGCGTTGGAATCGTAAGGCGAGATGCGCACCAGACGATGCACACCGGATTCCGTCTTCATCAGACCATAGGCATTGTGCCCCTTAACGAGAATCGTCGCAGACTTGATGCCCGCTTCTTCTCCATAATGAACTTCAAGCAATTCTACCTTGTAGCCCTTGCGTTCAGCCCAACGCGTATACATGCGTAAAAGCATGTTGGCCCAGTCTTGGCTTTCCGTACCACCGGCGCCGGAATGTACTTCGATATAGGTGTCGTTGGCATCAGCTTCGCCTGAAAGAAGCGTATCAATCTGCCGTCTGTCGACCTCGGTTTTAATGTCGCGGATAGCGGCCTCAGCCTCGTCAACAATCGACTTGTCGCCCTCCTCTTCACCCATGGCAATCAACTCGATATTATCTTCGAGTGTTTGCGACAGCGTACGAATGGAGTTGATGCTGTCTTCAAGCTGCTGGCGCTCACGCATCAGTTTTTGTGCTTCCTGCGCGTCATTCCATAGAGCTGGATCTTCAGCAAGCTGGTTCAGATAGCCCAAGCGTTTGATTGAAGTATCCCAGTCAAAGATGCCTCCTCAGCAGGCTTATGGCCTGCTTGATCTCATCGACCAGCGTCTCGATTTCGGCGCGCATGGGGTGTTATTCCTTAAAGTTCATTCAAATTTCGGCGGACCATATTGACTGGTCCGCGCGATGTAAAGTCTCAACGGAATGGCAATCAGAAGAGACCGCCGCCGCCGCCCTGTATTGCGCGATTGACATTAGGCGACTGAACTTCCACAGGCGATCCTTCGGAGAAGGTATCCATGCCAATAACCGAATAACTATCGGCTGGTCCGGTGCCTGGTTTAAACTGCTCCATAATCACATTTGCACCACCTTCAGCGGCACGCATACCGGTTTTTCGATCAATGGCAATCGAAGTCATGCCCTCTGGCACCCGGAAGTCAACAGACCTTTGATCTTTCAAAGCAGCTTCAGCGAAAGCCTTGAATACGGGAGCAGCAAGACCGCTCCCTGTAAAACCATGTCCCATAGGCTGCGGATTATCGTAACCAAGATAAACGCCGAAAACGAGATCAGGTGTAAATCCAATGAACCACGCATCTTTTTCATCATTCGTGGTGCCGGTTTTACCAGCGATCGGGCGGTTCAAACTTTTGAGGATAGTCGCTGTACCGCGCTGTACCACCCCCTCCATCATGGAAGTGATCTGATAAGCGGTCATTGGATCGAGTACCTGATCGCGATCATCAATCAGTTCCGGTTCATCCTGACCATGCCATTCTTCGGCGACGCACTTTTCGCACTTTCGCTCGTCATGTTTAAAGACCGTCTTGCCGTACCGATCCTGAATGCGGTCAACCATAGACGGCGTGATTTTGCGGCCACCATTGGCGATGATCGAATAGCCAGTCACCATGCGTAGCACAGTGGTTTCACCCGATCCGAGTGACATTGCCAGAACCGGCAGCATCTTGTCATAGATGCCAAAGCGTTCGGCATATTCGGCGACGAGCTTCATGCCCATGTCCTGAGCGAGACGGACAGTCATCAAGTTACGGGACTGTTCAATGCCGTAGCGCAGGGTCGATGGTCCGGCAAATTTGCCGCTGTAGTTCTTTGGCGCCCAAACGCCAAGGCTACCACCTTGGTCAACCGAGATTGGGCCATCGAGAACCACGGAAGCAGGTGTATATCCATTATCGAGCGCCGCTGCGTAAACAAACGGCTTGAAGGAAGAACCTGGCTGACGCATGGCCTGCGTGGCGCGATTGAACTCTGACTGAGTGAAGGAGAAACCGCCAACCATTGCAAGGACACGCCCTGTGTGCGGATCCATGGCAACAGCACCACCTTCGATCTTGGGAATTTGATGCAGGTCAAATTCCGTCTCGCTGCCTTCCTTCTTCTGCACAAATACAACATCGCCGACTTTGAACACGTCTTCGAGCGATTTGACGGTGGTGCGCTTGTCACCGTCTATTACACGGAACGCCCACTTGATATCGTCAGCAGCGATTGTGCCCTGCTTGCGCTCCTGTACAACTTTGCCAGATGCATCCAGCGCCGGTCGCAAACCGATAACCGCCTGCTGCGCAGTCACTTCCAGAATAACGGCTAGCTTCCAATCGGGAACATCTGAAAACTCTTTGATCTCGGAAAGTGGAATGCCCCAATCACCCGCAGTCGAGATGGTCTTGTATGCACCGCGATAACCTTTGCCTTCATCAAATTTGAAGAGGCCTTGCTGTAATGCAGCGCGCGCCTGAACCTGCATTTTCGGATCGAGGGTCGTACGGACAGAAAGCCCGCCCTCGTACAATGCGTTCTCGCCATAACGCTGAATGATCTGGCGGCGCACTTCTTCAGTGAAATACTCCGACGCAAAGAGGTAATTGCCTGTATGTCGTGGCGTTACACCCAGCGGCTCGGCCTTTGCTTCCTTGGCCTCTTCCGCAGTTATATAACCATTCTCGGCCATGCGATCGATAACCCAGTTACGCCGTTCAATTGCGCGATCTGGCTGGCGGAAAGGATGATAATTGGAAGGACCCTTTGGCAGGGCGGCAAGATAGGCTGCCTGCGCAATAGTCAGTTCATTGACTGACTTGTTGTAGTAGGTCAGTGCTGCGCCGGCAATGCCGTAAGAGTTTAGACCGAAGAAAATCTCGTTGAGATAAAGCTCTAAAATGCGGTCCTTCGAATAGGCTTGCTCAATACGGAATGAAAGGATGGCCTCCTTGACCTTTCGGCCAATGGTCTGATCGTTACTTAAAAGAAAGTTCTTCGCAACCTGCTGGGTGATGGTTGAGGCACCAACGGGACGGCGCGATCCCCAATTCTGAATGTTTACCACGACCGCACGGGCCAAGCCGCTGATATCAACACCGGGATGCTGGTAGAAATTCTTGTCCTCGGCAGAGATAAAGGCCGCCTTCACTCGATCCGGAACTGCCTGAATTGGCAAGTATAACCGGCGCTCGCGGGCAAATTCTGCCATAAGTTGTCCGTCGGAAGAGTGAACCCGCGTCATAACAGGAGGTTCATATTTTGCCAGAACTTCGTAGTCCGGCAAATCTTTCGAAATACTGACAACGTAAAGAGCCACGCCTGCAGCACCCAATAGCGCCATCACAGTGCCGATTCCGAAAAAATATCCGATCAAGCGTATCATTTGTATGCGGAATCCATTTTACCCAGTTGGCATTTAACAATACTGCATTTGAAGTCGTGCAGGTCGCGTCACAGAAAACACCAGCCCCCGAAGGGTTTTCCATATCCGGTATCACATTGACGAAAGCCGGATGTAGCTGACGCAATTGGGCGACAAATGTGACAAAGGCAAGGACAACCCATCTGCATTCACAATTTAAATACTAATTGTGGAGTTTCGGCAACGCACGCATTAATGAACTGGCCAGCTCTAATTTTGCGCGCCGACCGTCTTTAATCCTGAAAACTCAGCGACAGCTGTTGCAAGTCTTGTTGCCACATGTGTGCGCCACGCCGGATCAAGCATGAGTTTTTCATCTTCAGCATTCGAGAGATAACCGATTTCAACCAGAACAGACGGCACGTCCGGCGCGCGCAAGACTTGAAACCCTGCAAATCTGTGCGGATTATTGATCATGTTCACGTCTTTTTTGAGCGAACTTACCACATTCTTGGCGAAACGCAGCGAGAAATTATGGGTTTCGCGTCGTGTCAGGTCCATAAGAATATCGGCAATTTCCGGCGTCTCACTGTCAAACGCAATACCTGCCACCGCATCGGCCCGGTTCTCACGGTCAGCCATGGCGCGTGATTCGGCATCTGAAGCCTTGTCAGAAACAGTGTAAACCGTGGCGCCGCGAATACTGCCTCGATTAATCGTATCCGCATGCAGTGATATAAACAGATCTGCTTCATACTGGCGTGCAATCCGAACGCGTTCCGTAAGGCGCAGAAACGTGTCGTCCGTTCTGGTCATTTCAATGCGCAGGCCAGGGATTTTGGCAAGCTCGTCGCGCAACTGCTGGGCAAACATTAGCGTAACGCTCTTCTCCATGATGCCGCTCACGCTTTCAGCACCGCTATCGATACCACCATGTCCGGGATCAATGACGACAGTAAACGGTTTCGGTGCCTTGCTCTTTTCTTCGTGCGTTGACGATGCGATCCTGTCCCGCGTTGGAGTACTCTCAGTAGACGCGGTGGTGGCGTTCTGTGTCCTTAGATCCTCAGTAAATTTTCTGTCCGACGATGCAATAAGATCGGCAACCATCCGGTAGCCGGGACTATTGTCATTCTTGATAACGTCGATGCGCTCTACAGCAAATGGTCCCTTGAGCGAGAAAATAAGCCGGGAACGCTCCGAATCGAGCATTCCATAGCGCACATCATCCACAAGGCCCCGCGGCTCAACGGATTTTTTGTCGAAGGCGAAAACTGTCTTGGGCATGTCCACAACAAGCCTATGCGGATGATCGAGCAGCATGGTCGATATGTCGGGCTCACGGTCGAAGTTGATGACAATGCGTGTACGCAGTTCATCGCCGGCGGCCTGATAGGTCAGCGCAGCCAATCCATCGGACGCATAAGACCCTCCAATCGCCGATGTCAAAACGAACAAGCCCGCAAATGCAGCCAAAACTATCCGACAGATCACATTCATCTCTTTACCGATCGAGACCAGTTGGGATGAATATCCCTACAGGCGCGTCTTCTGTATCAGATCAGGCACGTAGTTGCACCCCGCACGGGCGACGTCCTATGATTATTAGGTAGGGAACCATGGTTAATATTGTCTTACAGAGGCGTCTTCCGGACACCAGAATGACACGATTATGAAGAAGCCCTTGTCATAAGGCAGCACACCTCCTAAAAGCAAAGGTGGGTTAGTTTCATGCCCCTTGGAATCACGAACTTTAATGTCACGGCTACTGACCGGATGACAAAAGGTACATGATCTGGAGTGGCGATAGCGATTTCGCTGTGGCTGACCGAAAAAGAATTTGGCGCGTGCGGACAGGGATTGTCTGTAGCGCTTTTGTGAACGGCAGTTCGCCCGGACAAGGCGCATCACGCCAGCCCTATCAAAGGGGTGTTACCGCATGGTCCAAAAATCTTCGATTTTTGAATCATGCAGAAACTTAAGTTTGTTACTGCGTCCTTAGTGCGTTTAAGGACGCACGACGCAGTAACGGGTCGGCACAGCGTGAAAGCGTGCCATTCATGAGGTCGTTTCGTCAGGAACAGGAATGTTTGTAACAGACAGTATCATAACCGGCTTGCAAGCCGCGGCTGCCCCAGGGCAGCTTCGCGCGACGCCAGTTCTGTCTGTTCCTGCGAACTTTAATATATCCGGCAAATGTGAACACGCTACGTCAAGAGCCTTACGGGCATCTTGGTCGTTTGGCGTTGCCAGCGTTTTAGCCGGGGAGAACAGATATAATGTCGGACAAAATGCTAATCGACGCCTCCCACCAGGAGGAGACACGGGTTGTCGTGGTTCGCGGCAATCGAATTGAAGAATTTGATTTCGAATCGGAACATAAGAAGCAAATCAAAGGTAATATCTATCTGGCGCGTGTAACGCGCGTAGAGCCATCTCTTCAGGCAGCTTTTGTCGAGTATGGCGGTAATCGCCATGGCTTTCTTGCGTTCAGCGAAATCCATCCTGACTATTACCAGATTCCGGTTGCAGACCGTCAGGCGCTCATCGAGGCGGAAGCAGAAGCTGCCAGTCAGGATGAAGATCACGAAGAGCACATCAGTGAACAGCGCACGCGTGATCGCAGTGATCGCGGCTCGCGCAATCGGCGGCGCGGGCGCCGCGGTTCGCGCCAAGGTGATGATGCTGTAAAGCTCGACTCTGCAGATTCGGATGATAACCCTGTTGCTCTTGACGACGCCAATGTCTCTGAAACAGCAGAACAACCCTTCATCGATCCGGAAGACAATGACGGCAATGGCCAGACAATGGCCGCAGCCGTTGAGACGGACGTCATTTCAGAAGCGGTCCAATCTGACTTGGATGACACGTCTGACGATGACGACAAGATCGTGGAATCGGAAGGTGGTCAAACGCGCTCCAGACGTTCACGCAACCGCTCGAACGACGACAAGGAAGAATCACCCGACGAGCTTGACGAAGTTGAGTCCGTGGGCGCTGAAGACGCAATGGAGGAAGTTCCAACGCATCAGCGTTTCCAGCGCCGCCAGTATAATATTCAGGATGTTATCAAGCGCCGCCAGATACTGCTCGTGCAGGTCGTCAAGGAAGAGCGCGGCAACAAAGGCGCTGCCCTTACAACTTACCTGTCGCTCGCCGGTCGTTACTCAGTGCTTATGCCGAATACAGCCCGTGGCGGCGGTATTTCGCGCAAGATCACCAGCATACAGGATCGCAAGCGGCTGAAGGATATCGTGAAGGATCTGGAAGTGCCGAAAGGCATGGGTGTTATCCTACGTACCGCCGGTGCCATGCGCACAAAGCCTGAAGTCAAGCGCGACTATGAATATCTGATGCGCCTTTGGGAAAATGTGCGCAGTCTTACCTTAGCATCCAGCGCCCCTACCCTCGTTTATGAGGAAGGCAGCCTGATCAAGCGCTCGATCCGGGACCTTTACAATAAGGACATTACTGAAATTCAAGTCGCTGGTGAAAACGGCTATCGCGAAGCCAAGGATTTCATGCGCATGCTCATGCCGAGCCATGCGAAGGTTGTCCAGCCTTATCGTGATCTGACGCCAATCTTTGCCCGCAATGGAATTGAGGCGCAGCTTGACCGCATGCTGCAACCGCAGGTTACATTGAAATCGGGCGGTTACATTATCATCAACCAGACGGAAGCTCTGGTCGCGATTGACGTCAATTCGGGCCGTTCAACCCGAGAACATTCGATTGAAGACACAGCGCTCCAGACAAACCTGGAAGCGGCGGATGAAATAGCACGCCAGTTGCGTCTACGCGACCTTGCCGGTCTTATCGTTATTGACTTCATCGATATGGAAGAAAACCGCAACAATCGCGCGGTTGAGAAGCGGATGAAGGATTGTCTTAAAGATGATCGTGCCCGTATTCAGGTTGGTCGCATCTCGCATTTCGGACTACTCGAAATGTCCCGCCAGCGCATCCGCGCCAGTGTTTTGGAGAGCACAACGCAGGTCTGCGCCATGTGCGGCGGCACGGGTCACGTTCGCTCCGCCTCATCTATAGCGCTTCATGTGATGCGTTCGATCGAGGAATACCTGCTGCGCCATTCACAGAACAACATCGTTGTCCGCACAACAGTTGCAACGGCACTTTATGTGTTGAATCAGAAACGTCAAAATCTTGCAGATCTAGAAAATCGCTTTGGTTTGACCATAAGCATTGAGGCCGATGATGGTGTTGGTGCTCAGCATTTTGCTATCGATAAGGGCTCTTTGGCACTTGGTCCAATTGTGCCTCTCTCGGAAACGCAATCACTTGGTATCGCTGAAGATTTTGATGAGAGTGATCCGGTTATCGAGGATATTGATGACGAGGCAGAGACCGCATCAACTGAAACTTCGCGTTCAGAAGATGATGCATCACGCAAGCGCAAGCGCAAGCGGCGGCGGCGCGGCGGTCGCGACCGTCATGAAAACGCCAGTTCTGAGCAAAATGACCAGTTGGTCGGCGACGACGACTCCGATGATGCAGAACAACCTCCTGTAGAGGGTGAGAATGCTGCTCAAGCGGCAGCTCGCGAGGAAGAAAATGAACGTCGCAAAAAGCGTCGGCGCGGACGTCGCGGCGGTCGCAAGAACAAGCGTTTTGAAGGCGGTGACGACGCAAACCGCAATGTTGTGAATGCAGTGCCAGATGCCGAGCCCGTTTTTGTCTCGATCCCTCTTCCCGACTTCTCCAAAGCCAAGCTTGCAGATGTTTCGGCTGCGATTGCCGAGGCTCCGGTTGTGGTAACAGAGGTCCCAGAGGCAATAGCTGCTGAAGCAGCTCCTGTTGAAGAAACACCTGTCAAAGCCCCAGCCAAGCGTCGTTCCCGTGCCAAAGCCAGCGCTGAGAAGGCTGAAGTAGCAACTGCTGTCGCCGAGGCGCCTGAAAAAGCTCCGGCCAAACCAAAGCGTGCGCCGCGCAAATCTGCTAAAAAGACTGAAACTGCTGTAGTTGATGAAGACGTAGTTGCCGCACCGATAGTCGAAGCAACAGAGCCAAAGATCGAGCCTTCAACGGAACCAGTCGTTGAGGCTAAACCCGCACGTAAGAAAGTTGAGGATAGCGCGCCTGTTATAACCTCGACCGGAAAAGACAAGAATGCCGATAATGAACCAGCACCCAAAAAAGGCTGGTGGCAAAAGAAGGGTTTCTTCTAGGAAATCCTGCATTATTGAAAATGAAAAACCGGCTGCTAGCCGGTTTTTCTATGTTTTTGGCATTTTTTGTTTTGAGAACATCCAAATTTTGCCTGTATAAACCGTCTTTTCACATTTCAAGGAGCTTTTGGAAGTACTCTTTCATTCAAAGATTGATTTGGGTACGAATAGACATGACCGTATTACAAAAGACAGTTTCGTTTGGGTCTTTCGCAAGTTTGGTGCGTGGAGCCATCGCCGCAATTACTGCCTGTGCGCTGTGCGTTGTTCCGACAGGCACTTCCTTCGCTCAATCGTCCTCTGTGCCGATCGTTCGCGATGCTGAGATCGAGGCGCTGGTGACCGACTATGCCGCCCCCATCATCAAGGCAGCTGGCCTTGGCAAACAATCCATCAAAATCGTTCTGGTCAATAGTCCCAGCTTCAATGCATTTGTGGATGGTCGGCGTATTTTCATCAATACCGGTGCGTTGCTTGAAGCGGAAACACCCAACGAAATCATTGGCGTGTTGGCTCACGAGGCAGGTCATCTTGCCGGTGGCCATCAATTCAAACTGCGCGAACAACTTGCGGCAGCAAGGACAATGGCCGTAGTTGCCGGGTTGCTGGGCATCGGCGCTGCGGTTGCCGGTGCTGCCAGCAAGCAAAGTGGTTTGGCGCAGGCTGGTGGTGGTCTTGCCATGGGTGCTCCGGAGGCTGCAATGCGTAATTTACTAAATTACCAGCGTACCGAAGAAATGACCGCCGACCGTTCTGCTATTACCTATCTGGCAAATACCGGCCAATCCGCCAAAGGCATGTTGACGACATTTGAGCGTTTCTCAAATGCCTTGTCGCTCACAGGAACGCGCGTTGATCCATATCGTATCAGCCATCCAATGCCGCGTGAGCGCATAGCAAATCTTGAGACATTGGCACGGGCAAGTCCGAATTTCGACAAAAAAGACAGCCCAGCGCTACAGCAACGGCATGATCTTATGCGCGGCAAAATTGCCGCCTATACAAGCGGAGGAGCCAGAGTACTCCAAACATTCCGCAAAGACCCGACTAATATTGGGGCGCGCTATGGTGACGCCATTGCGACCTTTCTCAATGGCTCTACAGAATCTGCACTTGGCAAGATCGACGCCTTGATCAAACAACAACCAAAGAATCCATATTTCGAAGAAATCCGCGGCGAGATATTGTTAAAGCAAAAAAGGCTTGACCAGGCAGCGAAAGCTTTTCGAAGAGCTAGCAGTTTGGATCCGAGAAAATCCAGCCTGATCCGGATGAATTACGGTCGCACGCTCATGCTTACGGGCAAACCGGACAATCTTAAAACCGCAGTGAGTGAGTTGAAGGCAAGCATCAACCGAGATCGGGAATCTCCTACAGGCTATGCTTATCTGGCGCAGGCTTACGGGCAACTTGGCGATAAAGCACGTTCTGACTTGGCGAGTGCCGAGGAAAAATACTACTCAGGGAAAATTCAAGATGCCCAAATCTTTGCAATCCGCGCTCAACGCGCCTTGCCAAAGGGATCACCCGAGTGGATACAGGCGCAAGACATAATTAATGCCAAGCGCAGCAAGAAAAAATGATTGCCTGCCAATCTATTGAAAAGGATCGATAATATGACAAAAGCCCCACTCATCGGCATTGCTGCCGGGCTTATCGGTGTCGGCGCTGTGGCACTTGGTTATCAGGCTGGTCGGTCGGATGTGGCCCGCGCTGCGCCTGAACCGGTGACCATTGCTGCACCGGCAATCGACCGGACAGAGATTGAGGGGATCGTCAGAAGCTACCTGATTAACAATCCGGAGGTCATGATCGAGGTTCAAACAGCACTCAACGAAAAGCAGGAAGCGGCTCAGCAGGAAGCTTCCACCGAGATCATCAGTGAAAATAAAGACAAGATCTTTCAATCACCTATGGACGCGGTTTTCGGAAATCCCAATGGCGACGTAACAATAGTGGAGTTTTTCGACTACAATTGCGGCTATTGTAAAAGGGCCCTGCCAGATATGGATGCCCTGCTTAAGAGCGATCCCAATCTAAGGTTCGTTATGAAAGAATTTCCAATTCTTGGCCCTGATTCCACACGAGCTCATCTTGTTGCCAAGTCTTTCAAAACATTGATGCCCGAAAAATACCTGGAATTCCATCGGGATCTCCTTGGGACGGAAGGGCGTGCGACAGAAGAATCGGCAATGGCAATCGCCATCAAATTGGGAGCCGACGAGGCCAAAATGCGTGAAACGATGAAGCAGCCCGAGATTGCAAACGCTTTTCGCACCAATTTCGAGTTGGCACAAAGCCTGAGCATTACCGGCACTCCCTCTTATATTATAGGCAATGAAGTGGTGCCCGGGGCTTTGGGTGCCGATGCACTGGCGGAGAAAATCAGCCACATTCGCAACAAATAGTTGTTGCTTCTTGCCAAAACGAATTGTGGACAAGCAATAAGGCGTATTTGCAGGCTTTCCGCGTGGCCATAAGCCGTCTATATGGGACCAGAACCTTTCAACCTGCCCGGTAAACATGAAACAACAAGTCTTCATCCTCAACGGCCCAAATCTCAACATGCTGGGAAAGCGTGAACCCGGGATTTATGGTGCGACGACATTGAGCGAT
Source organism: Phyllobacterium sp. K27 (assembly GCF_054796155.1). Lineage (NCBI taxonomy): Bacteria > Pseudomonadati > Pseudomonadota > Alphaproteobacteria > Hyphomicrobiales > Phyllobacteriaceae > Phyllobacterium > Phyllobacterium sp. K27. The sequence continues at coordinate 2,546,112 of NZ_CM139240.1, forward strand.
ATCGAGGCTTTGTGCCGGGCGGAGGGCGAGGTTCTCGGTGTCGACATTGAGTTTCGCCAATCCAATCACGAAGGTGATCTGGTAAACTGGATTCAGGAAGCAGGAGAGCGCCGTGCTTTGGTGCTGATTAATCCTGCCGCCTACACCCATACTTCCATGGCGCTACACGATGCTATTCGTGCTGCCGGGGTTACTCTGGTCGAAGTCCATATTTCAAATATTCACGCGCGCGAGTCATTCCGCCATCACTCTTACGTTTCCTCTTTGGCCAAAGGGGTGCTATGTGGCTTCGGAGTTGATGGCTATGTCATGGGTCTACGCGCACTCATCAAGCTGGCGCCGCAGTAATCGGCATTCGCCAAACAGCAATAAGGGGCTTGAAAAAGCATGGCTACCAAAACCAACGGGATCGATAAGGTCATGATCCGCGATCTTGCGGAAATCCTGAACGATACGGATCTTACAGATATTGAAATTGAACAGGGCGATCTTCGCATTCGCGTGTCGCGGCAAATAACAATGCAGGCGAGCGCTCCTGTTTATGCGCAAGCCCAAGCACCTGCTGCAGCAGCACCTGCCGCTTCTGCACCAGCGCCCGTCGCTCCGGCCAGCGACCCATCAAAGAATGCAGTTCCCTCCCCCATGGTTGGCACCGTATATCTGTCCCCGGCCCCTGGCGCTCGCGCGTTCATTGAGGTTGGTACCCAGGTCAAGGAAGGCCAGACGCTTCTAATCATCGAAGCCATGAAGACGATGAACCAGATTGCCTCGCCGCGCGCCGGCACGGTCACCGCGATCCTCGTTTCAGACAGCCAACCAGTTGAGTATGGCGAGTTTCTGGTCGTTATCGAATAGACGGAACCGTTATTAGATCGAGAGCGCAATGTTTCAGAAAATACTCATAGCCAATCGCGGTGAAATTGCCCTGCGCGTCCTTCGCGCGTGCAAAGAGCTTGGCATTCAGACGGTCGCCGTCCACTCCACTGCCGATGCGGATGCCATGCACGTACGCCTCGCCGACGAAAGCGTCTGTATTGGTCCACCCCCTTCGCGCGATAGCTATCTGAATATTCATCAGATTGTAGCTGCTTGCGAAATAACCGGCGCGGATGCAATTCACCCCGGCTATGGCTTTCTGTCGGAGAATGCAAAATTCGCAGAAATTCTTGAAGCGCACAATATTACCTTTATCGGCCCCACCGCCGCCCACATACGAGTCATGGGTGATAAGATTGAAGCTAAACGCACTGCAAAGCGCCTTGGCATTCCAGTCGTCCCTGGCTCTGATGGTGGCGTGACCGATGATGCTGAAGCAGCGCGTATTTGCGCCGAGATCGGTTATCCAGTGATCATCAAGGCCTCGGCCGGTGGTGGTGGTCGCGGTATGAAGGTCGCACTAAACGAGGATGAACTTTCCGTTGCCCTGTCGACTGCACGCAGCGAAGCTGGCGCGGCTTTTGGCGATGATGCAGTCTATATCGAAAAGTATCTACAGAAACCTCGCCACATCGAAGTTCAGATCATGGGTGATGGCTTCGGTAATGCCGTGCATCTGGGTGAACGTGACTGCTCGTTGCAACGCCGTCACCAGAAGGTGTGGGAGGAAGCGAATTCTCCCGCTCTCAATTCAGATGCTCGCGAAAAAATCGGGATGATCTGCGCCAATGCTATGGCCGACATGGGCTACCGCGGTGCAGGTACGATCGAGTTCCTTTACGAAAACGGCGAGTTCTATTTCATTGAGATGAACACGCGTCTTCAGGTTGAGCATCCCGTGACGGAAGCCATTACCGGCATCGATCTTGTTCACGAGCAGATACGCGTTGCTTCCGGTGGTGGCCTTTCAGTGAAGCAAGAAGATATCCGCTTTTCCGGCCATGCTATTGAATGCCGGATCAACGCAGAAGATCCGCGAACATTCACGCCATCTCCTGGCAAGATCACCCATTGGCACACGCCGGGCGGTCTTGGTATCCGTGTCGATTCAGGTGTCTATACGGGCTATAAAATTCCACCATATTACGACAGTCTTATCGGCAAGCTTATTGTACATGGTCGTAACCGCGTCGAATGCATGATGCGTCTTCGCCGTGCTCTCGACGAATTCGTCGTTGATGGCGTGAAGACGACGCTGCCCCTGTTTCAGGATTTGATCAACCATCCTGACATCGCTAATGGGGACTATGATATTCACTGGCTGGAAAAATATCTGGCTGGTGATGCTCAAGCAGCCGAAGAATAATTCAAGGCTTTATGAATGGCGGGGCGTAACCCGGATAATACGTCTGTACTGGACCCCGAATTGCTGCTTCGCGCCTATGCAACCGGGGTCTTTCCCATGGCAGAAGAGGCGAACAATCCGGAAGTTTTCTGGGTACGTCCCGAAAAACGCGGTATAATCCCGTTCGAAAATTTCCACGTATCACGTAGCCTGCGCAAGACGGTGCGTAAGGCGGTGTTCGATGTTCGCTACGATACTGATTTCGAAGGCGTGATTAATGGTTGCGCAAGCGGCAGTGGTGAGCGTGCCCGTACGTGGATAAACCAACCAATTCGCGAAGCCTATGGCAAGCTATTCAAGCTTGGTTATTGCCATACGGTTGAAGCCTGGCTCGATAATCAACTCGTCGGTGGCCTTTACGGAATATCTCTTGGCTCGGCATTCTTTGGCGAAAGCATGTTCTCGCGAAAACGCGATGCTTCTAAGGTCTGCCTCGTTCATCTGGTTAGCCATTTGATCGAGAAGAACTTCACGCTGCTGGATACACAGTTTAACACTGACCATCTTGCGTCCTTTGGCGCGGTTGAGGTACCGCGCCGCCAGTACCAGCAGATGCTGGAGAATGCCCTCACCCAGCCTGCTGAGTTTTGACCAAAAAATATTTTCGTTACAGAGTAGCATTTATAGTTTTTCATTCGTCCTTTGGTCGGGAATGGCCCAAACAGGAGAACTGTGATGAAAATCAATGCTTATCTCAATTTCAATGGAAAATGCGAAGAGGCTTTCAAGTTCTATGAAAGTGTCCTTGGCGGCAAGATAGAAGCGATTATCCGTTATGATGAAATGCCGGAGGGCGGGGACTTTCCGCCCGAATCGGCAAAGAATGTCATGCACGCTCTGTTGACCATAGGTGACAACGTTTTGATGGGCTCGGATGCCCCACCGCCCTATTTTCAAAAAGCACAGGGCATGACGGTCGCGATCAATGTCGATACTCCTGACGAAGCAAAACGTCTATTTGCAGACCTTTCAAAGGATGCGGAAAGCATTGTGATGCCGCTGAGTGAAACATCATGGGCTCAGCAGTTCGCCATGTTTACGGACCGCTTCGGTACGCCGTGGATCGTTAACTGCGCAAAGCCGACGTAAGCGGTACGTAGATCAGCTTTTGTCGGGCGCAGGTATGTCCGACTTCTGCTTGCAAGATTTTAGCCAGACATCGTAGACCGGGTGCTCGACAGCGTTCAGCCCCGGGCTATCGGCGAACATCCAGCCAGAAAAAATCTTGCGAATTTTCCGGTCGAGTGTGATCTCGTCAACTTCAACGAAGGTATCCGTTTTTGGCGCTTCCGTATCGGGACGCGTGTAGCAAACGCGCGGCGTCAATTGCAGCGCACCGAACTGTACTGTCTCGTTGATGTAGACGTCAAATGTTGTGATCCGGCCGGTAATCTTGTCGAGGCCGGAAAAGACCGCAACTGGGTTGGCGATTTTTTCTTGAGCCAAACCATTAGTCGTAAAACTTGTAAACGCAGCGATACAAGCAAACAGTCCGATGACAATTTGACCTTGGGAGAAGGGAAAGAACTGGGTCTGACGGATCATTTCACTTCCGGTTTAGCGGGTACGACAAAGGGTGCGATTTCCCCTTCGTCGATAAAGATTAATTGTGGCGACAAAAAATCAGCCTAATTGCCCGGTGTCCAAGCATCGTAATCGCCAGTAACAGTTGGTCGATTATCCCCATGGGCAATGGAGCCTTTTGGCCGGTATGCAGCTGAAGAACCCGTCATATTTTGCTGATGATTCTTTTCCCATGGGTGCGGTTTGTAGTCTTCCTGTGAAGGCGCGGTCGCAACCCGGTGGTGCATCCAACCATGCCAGCCTGCAGGAATAGCAGAAGCTTCTGCATATCCGTTATAAATCACCCAGCGGCGTTTGCGCCCTTCTGAGTCGAATGTACCTTCGTAATAGACATTACCAAACTGGTCTTCGCCGACTTTCGTGCCCTTGCGCCATGTAAAGAAACGCGTGCCGATAGTCTGACCGTTCCACCATGTGAAGATTTGGGTGATGAGGTTTTTCATGGCAATCCTGCTTGCAACGAAGTCGTTTTGTTATCGGGTTTATGGTCGTATCATTGGCCGATAGCAAGGGTCAAGTTGACGCTGGACCGGCTTTCAATTTCAGTTTGAAGCCTGAATGGGACTTCTCAAAACCCAGCCGTTCATAAAAACGATGAGCATCCTGTCGTTGATTGTTCGATGTCAGTTGTGCTGAATCAGCACCGTGTTGGCGTCCGACTTGCAGGCAATGCGTAATCAAAAGCCGTCCAATTCCCTTGCCGCGCATATCGGCGCGCGTTTGAACTGCCTCGATCATCATGCGCGTACTTCCACGCCCTGTGAGCGACGTTATGAACGTAATTTGTGCTGTTGCAACGACTTCACCGTTTAGAACGCCAACGAAAATCCGATCATTCGCGCTGTCCTGGATTGCAGAAAACGCATTTTCATAGGCGGGAAAAGCCATGACATCGGTGGTATCATTATGGTCCCCAACGGGATCATCTGCAAATAATGCTACGAGTATGGGCAGATCTTCAACTATTGCTTCACGGAAACTGATATCAACTCCGAAGCTCATGGGGCAAGTTCATATCCTGTCAGAGGTTTTTCAAGAACAATCACTGAAATACCGGAATTGAGCTGCCCCCAATCGTCAATGCGAGTGCTGGTTTTCTCAAATCCCCTGCTCTCATAGAACTCAATGGCATTCTGATTCTTATCGATGACTTCCAGTTGCAAAGTAAAAACGCCTGGAAATGCACTTTCGACCTCAGCTAGCAGCAATGAGCCGACGCCCTTCTTCTGGTGTTGGGGGTGGACATAAAGCTGATTGAGAATTGAAAGCTTGTGATCTCTTTGCGAAGCATAGGCCATGCCGAGAATGTCGGCGCCATCATCCACTATGATAAATTCTGAATAAGGCTTTGCCAGTTGCTTCTTGAGCGCTTCCAGCGAATGGTAGCGGGCTGTGATGTCGTTGACCTTCTCAACCCCGTACACATCATCATAGGTCGCATGCCAAGTCTCAACCAGCAAGTCGCGGACAGCGCTCAGATCTTCCTTGGTTGCGCTGCGGACCCACATTTATTCGGTGATCCCCAGCTTGGCCTTGACCAGATCGCTTAGGACCTGTGGGTTGGCCTTGCCACCAGTTGATTTCATGACTTGCCCCACAAACCAGCCAGCAAGACTAGGCTTAGCCTTGGCCTGTTCGACTTTATCGGGATTGGCAGCGATGATTTCGTCAACGGCTTTCTCGATGGCGCCGGTATCCGTGACCTGTTTCATACCGCGGCTTTCGACCACTTCTCGCGGGTCGCCGCCTTCGTTCCAGATAATCTCGAATAAATCTTTGGCAATCTTACCGGAAATAACGCCCTCTTTGATAAGATCGATTACCGCACCAAGCTGGTCTGGCGTGACAGGCGACTCATCAATGCCCTTACCGGCCTTGTTTAATGCACCGAGAAGATCGTTGATCACCCAATTTGCCGATAATTTGCCATCACGACCTTTGGCAACTGCTTCATAATAATCGGCAATCGCCTTCTCTGTAACAAGAATGGAGGCGTCATAAACAGATAGCCCAAGACTGGACACCAGCCGCGCTTTCTTATCATCAGGTAGTTCCGGCAGATCAGCCTTTAACTCATCGACATAGGCTTGCGTAAACTCCAGTGGCAGCAAATCAGGATCGGGGAAATAGCGGTAATCATGCGCCTCTTCCTTGGAGCGCATGGAACGTGTTTCGCCCTTTGTCGGATCAAACAGGCGGGTTTCCTGATCAATGGAGCCACCATCTTCGAGGATAGCGATCTGGCGACGCGCCTCATATTCGATTGCTTGACCAACGAAGCGGATTGAGTTGACATTCTTGATCTCGCAGCGCGTACCAAACTCACCGCCCGGCTTACGCACAGAAACGTTAACGTCAGCGCGCATGGAACCTTCGTCCATGTTGCCGTCACAGGTACCGAGATAGCGCACAATTGTGCGTAGCTTGGTCAAATAGGCCTTGGCTTCGTCTGAAGAGCGCATATCCGGCTTGGATACAATTTCCATCAAAGCAACACCGGAACGGTTCAAATCCACATAGGACATTGTGGGGTTCTGATCATGCAGCGACTTGCCGGCGTCCTGTTCCAGATGCAGGCGTTCAATGCCGATTTCAATGTCTTCAAACTCGCCTTTTTTATCGGGGCCGACCGAAATAATCATCGTACCTTCGCCGACAATTGGCTGCTTGAATTGTGAAATCTGATAGCCTTGCGGCAAATCCGGATAGAAGTAGTTCTTGCGATCGAACACGGATTTCAGATTGATTTGTGCCTTGAGGCCAAGACCGGTGCGGATCGCCTGACGCACACACCATTCGTTGATGACCGGAAGCATACCGGGCATTGCGGCATCCACCAGTGAAACATTCTCGTTAGGGCCTGCGCCAAATGTCGTGGATGCACCAGAAAACAGCTTTGAATTGGATGTTACCTGGGCATGGACTTCCATACCGATGACGATTTCCCAATCGCCTGTGGCACCTGAAACAAAACGCTTGGGTTCGGGCGTGCGGGTATCAACAAGAGTCATGCTGTTCTGTCGTTCCTGACTGAAAATATCTGAATAGTGGCTAGTGCAATCCGGCTTATGAGGCAAGTGATTCTGACGTTTTCAGCTTGGAAGTTTCGCATCTTCCCTCCTGTCGCATATAATTATACGCTTGAAATGCTCAACCTCTGCCAAGACCGCCCCCTTAATAGCCACCGGAATTTGGAGAAGAGAATATGATTATGCTTTTGCCCGCTCTAACCGTAATTGCTGCCTTGGGAAGCGGCATTATGGCAGGCCTTTTCTTCGCATTTTCCAGCTTCATCATGACAGCATTTTCAAAGCTTCCGCCCGAACAGGGTATTGCCGCCATGAACTCAATTAATGCGACGATCCTGAACGCAACATTCGGCATCGCCTTCTTCGGCACCGCTCTGTTGTGTATCGCGCTCGGTGTTATCAGCGTGCTGCGCTGGACAGATCCGGGTTCGGCATGGCTGCTCATAGGCAGTGTGCTTTACTTGATCGGCATAATCGCCGTTACCATACTGTTTAATGTCCCGCTCAATGACGCGCTGCAAGCCGTCGAACCTGCGAGCACAGAAGGCACGGCGCTGTGGACGCGCTATCTCGCTGAGTGGGTGCCATGGAATCACGTCCGCACCCTTGCAAGCATGGGATCGTTAATCGCGTTCATTCTGGCTTATGGGAGACTGACCACAGTTTGAAATTCGCGCGAAAATGAGAGGGCAAGCACACCTCCTTTGACAGTCCTTCTCTGCATCATTATATAACCATCATCCCGATGGAGTTTTTATGTCCAATCAGTCTGAGTCCCGCTAAAGCCCCGACTTCTTTGAAGTCAGGGGCATGAAAACAGGAGCCCCGCGCCAATTCAAACCGGCTGCGGACGTGTTCTTATGGGCATTTTTGCCCGTTTTCCGGGACTTGATAAAATGGACATTTCGCGCGATGAACAGCGCATTCTTCACCTGCTCGCCCAAGGCGGCAAAATTCTTCTTGAAAAGGATGAGCGCAAGACTATCCGAGACATCATATGCCTTACACGCGATGGTGCCCGATATACCGCCTGTGATCTAAGGCTATTTCGAAAACTGAAACAAAAGAAAGCAATCGCCTCGTCGGGTGGCGGACCTTATCGGGTAACGCGACGGGGCCTGCAACTGGTCCGGTCAGAACTCGACAATCGTTGAAGCTGGCTGGCGGCGCAAACCGCCGCCAGCCGTCACAGCATTACCTACCAGCGCTTGATAGGGTATTTTTCGGTGATTCCCCGTGCTTTTTTCACTCTCACATGGTGTATTCCCGTTGCAAATTGCTCTAAGAGAACCGCTTAACGCACAACGGAATTGATATTGCTCATGGGTCTTTCCAACACAGTTCAGATCACACCGGAACTCATCGCCTCGCACGGGCTGAAGCCGGACGAATATCAACGCATTCTCGATCTGATCGGACGCGAGCCCAGCTTTACCGAGCTTGGCATTTTCTCCGCCATGTGGAACGAGCATTGCTCGTACAAATCATCCAAGAAATGGCTGCGCACATTGCCGACCACCGGCCCGCAGGTCATCCAGGGTCCTGGCGAAAATGCCGGAGTGGTCGATATTGGTGATGGCGACTGTGTTGTCTTCAAAATGGAAAGCCACAATCATCCATCTTATATTGAACCCTATCAGGGCGCTGCCACTGGCGTTGGCGGCATTTTGCGCGATGTGTTCACCATGGGTGCCCGCCCGATTGCCGCAATGAATGCCTTGCGCTTTGGCGAACCTGCGCACCCCAAGACCCGCCACCTTGTATCCGGCGTCGTCGAAGGTGTTGGCGGCTATGGCAATTCTTTCGGCGTGCCGACAGTTGGCGGCGAAGTCAATTTCGACGCGCGCTACAATGGCAATATCCTCGTAAATGCATTCGCCGCTGGTCTGGCCAAAACGGATGGAATCTTCTTGTCAGAAGCCAAGGGTGTTGGCCTTCCCGTCGTTTACCTCGGTGCCAAAACCGGACGCGATGGTGTTGGCGGCGCGACGATGGCTTCTGCCGAATTTGACGAGTCAATCGAAGAAAAGCGTCCAACTGTTCAGGTCGGCGACCCCTTTACTGAAAAGTGCTTGCTGGAAGCCTCGCTTGAACTGATGGCCTCAGGAGCGGTGATCGCCATTCAAGATATGGGCGCTGCTGGTCTGACTTGTTCTGCTGTCGAAATGGGCGCCAAGGGCAATCTCGGTATCGAACTCATTTTGGACAAGGTGCCGGTCCGCGAAGAGCGTATGACCGCTTACGAAATGATGCTTTCCGAAAGCCAGGAGCGCATGCTCATGGTTCTACGTCCGGAAAAAGAAGAAGAAGCGCAGGCCATTTTCAAAAAATGGGGTTTGGATTTTGCCATTGTCGGCCACACCACCGATGACCTTCGCTTCCGCGTCATGCATCAGGGCGATGAAGTGGCCAATCTTCCCATCAAGGATCTTGGCGATCAAGCTCCGGAATATGACCGCCCTTGGATGGAGCCCGGCAAACATGCTCCGCTGCCTGCCGCAAATGTTCCGCAGGTTGACGATTACGGCGCAGCATTGTTGCAGATGCTCAATTCGGCAGATTTGTCATCACGCCGCTGGGTTTATGAGCAGTATGATACGCTGATTCAGGGCAACTCGTTGCAGTTGCCTGGCGGCGATGCCGGCGTGGTTCGCGTTGAAGGTCATCCTACGAAGGCACTCGCCTTCTCGTCAGACGTGACACCACGTTACTGCGAGGCTGACCCTTATGAGGGCGGCAAGCAGGCTGTTGCTGAATGCTGGCGTAACCTTACGGCTGTCGGCGCAGAGCCGCTCGCCGCCACTGACAATCTTAATTTCGGCAATCCGGAGCGGCCTGAGATCATGGGCCAGTTGGTCAAGGCTATTGGGGGCATAGGCGATGCTTGCCGTGCACTCGCCTTCCCGATCGTTTCTGGCAATGTCTCGCTGTATAATGAAACCAATGGACAAGCCATCTTGCCAACCCCAACGATTGCCGGTGTTGGTCTCATTCCAGATTGGTCCAAAACGGCCAAGATCGGCGGAATGGCAAATGGGAACGTCCTGATCCTCATTGGTGCCGATGGCGCACATCTCGGGCAATCAATCTATCTGCGCGATCTCCATGGCCGCTCGGATGGACCGGCTCCAGCCGTTGACCTTGCTGTCGAGAAGCGCAATGGCGATTTCGTCCGTTCGGCAATTCGCAATGACCAAGTGACGGCCTGCCATGATTTGTCAGATGGCGGGCTTGCCATTGCTCTGGCTGAAATGTGCATGGCATCCGGCAAAGGCGCTTCAGTAGCGGTTGGTGAAGATTCGCCGCACGCCTTGCTCTTCGGTGAGGACCAGGCGCGGTACGTTATCGCCGTACCGGCTGATATGGCAAATTTCGTGACGCTCAATGCTGAAGGCTCCGGAATTCCGTTCCGCAAGCTCGGTACCGTTGAAGGCGATACATTGACGATCGGACAGTTGCTCTCCATATCAGTAGCAGACCTGACAACCGCTCACGAATCGTGGTTTCCTGACTATATGAACGGACTGGCGAACCAAAAAGATCAGGCCGCTTGAGGAGAACGACACATGGCAATGGACGCACGTGATATCGAAAAAATGATTCAAGACGCCATTCCCGATGCAAAAATTACCATTCGAGATCTGGCGGGGGACGGCGATCACTATGCCGCGGAAGTTGTGGCCGAGAGCTTTCGCGGTAAGTCTCGCGTTCAGCAGCATCAGATGGTTTATGACGCTCTGAAAGGTAATATGGGCGGCGTCCTGCATGCCCTCGCCCTACAGACCAGCGCACCGGAATAGGTTTTTGGTCCAAATATTGCCATGATCAGCGCTGGCGGTCGATGTTTTTCCATCAATCTTTCCGCTAAGCTGACGGGTGACTTTGATACTGCCATCATCAAAAAACAAGGCAAATTGGAAAGTTGATATGGGCACTAGCCTTGTTTTGGCAGAATTGAAGCGCTATTTGTTATAAAGATCAGTTTGGACCAATAATTGCGATTCGTCGTATTTGGTAGGAAGGTTTGCCGAAATGAGCGGTATCAATGAATTTATCGACAATGAAGTGAAGGGCAATGACGTTGTTCTTTTTATGAAAGGCACACCGGGGTTTCCTCAGTGCGGCTTTTCCGGTCAGGTCGTGCAGATACTCGATTATGTGGGCGTTGACTATAAGGGTGTGAATATCCTTACCTCCGACGAGTTGCGCCAAGGCATCAAAGAGTATTCGAACTGGCCGACAATCCCACAGCTTTACGTTAAAGGCGAATTTGTCGGCGGTTGCGATATTATCCGTGAAATGTTCCAAGCTGGCGAACTTCAATCCCTCTTCAGCGAAAAGGGTGTTGCCACAAAGGCCGCCTGATTACGCAATTAATTCAATCTGTTCCGCGCTTTAGCGGAATTACATTCTAAAGGCGTCGGGCACACCGACGCCTTTGTCGTTGTTTCAGGGTCCGTAAAGATTTCAGTGATGACAGCACAGTGTTGTGGTTTGGAGCTATCGTCGATCGACGCTCAAAAAGCACTTCCTACCTGTCACTGCCTGGGCTTTAACGGGTAGCGTTTGCAGGTTTGAAATGAATACGTCTAACTCAACTTCAAGTCCCAGCCTTGGCGGTATGACCAAGATTGAGTTTATCGCAATGATGGCGGCTTTAATGGCACTCAATGCCCTTGCCATCGACATCATGCTACCCGGCCTTCAGGAAATTGGCGCGAGCCTTGGCGTGGCCAGCGAAAATCATCGCCAGTATGTAATTTCAGCCTATCTCATGGGCTTTGCGGTTTCGCAGCTCTTCTACGGCCCGATCTCTGATCGTTTTGGTCGGCGCAAACCTATGTTCGTCGGATTGGTGATTTACATCCTTTCCGCATTGGCATGCGTGTTCGTGCCAAGTTTTGCTTCTTTGCTGTTTTTCCGCTTGCTCCAAGGTATCGGATCAGCGGCAACACGCGTAATAACGATCTCGATTGTTCGCGACGTTTACGGTGGACGGATGATGGCGGAAGTCATGTCTCTCATCATGATGGTATTTATGGTCGTTCCGGTCATTGCTCCGGGAACCGGCCAAGCGGTTATGCTTTTCGGAAATTGGCATCTGATCTTCATCTTCATGGCAGTTATCGCAGCTGCCGTGATGTGCTGGGTCTATATCCGCTTGCCTGAGACACTTGATCCAGCGGATATGCGGCCCTTTACATTGAAATCGGTAAGCCGTGGTTTCATCATTGTTCTGACGAACCGCGTGGCCCTTTGCTATACGCTGGCAAGTGCATTCATCTTTGGCGCGCTGTTCGGCTTTATCAATTCTGCACAGCAGATCTATGTCGGCATTTACCAGCTCGGCGTGTGGTTTCCCGTCGCGTTTGCAGGTGTAGCCGTAACGATGGCGTTCTCGTCATTCGTGAATTCACGTTTCGTCGGCCGCTTTGGCATGCGCCGCTTGTCCCACGGCGCGCTCTTGGCCTTTCTAACAATTAATGGCCTCTGGCTGCTGGTGACATTGCTCGGACCTCATCCCACGCCATTTGTGCTCTATTTTCTGTTCTTTGCAGTAGCCATGTTCCAATTCGGCTGGATCGGTTCCAACTTCAACTCTCTTGCGATGGAACCATTGGGGCACGTAGCGGGTACCGCGTCGTCGGTTCTTGGCTTTATGGGGACGGCTGGTGGCGGCGCAATTGGCGCTTTGATCGGGCAGGCCTTTGATGGCACCACAACGCCATTAGTCGCAGGCTTCTTTGTACTGTCATTGATCGGTCTGGTGTTCGTTCTCATCGCGGAGCGGGGCAAACTGTTCAGGCCACACAACAATCCCGTTTGAGGCCTTTTCAACCTTATTCGCCGGTATTTTCCTTCAAGGAAAGGCCTGTAAAATCGAAAATCTTGCGGTCCAGTAGATGGCTGGGACGTGTGTTGGCAAGAGCGCGAATCATAATTTCCTTGCGTCCCGGCATGCGTTTTTCGATATCGGCAAGCATGGCCTTCATCATGTTTCTCTGAAGCCCGTCCTGACTGCCGCACAGGTCGCAAGGTATGATAGGAAATTGCATTGTCTGCGCAAATTTCTCCAGATCATCTTCAGCGCAATAACTTAGCGGTCGGAGCAGCATTAGATCTCCATCATCGTTCAGCAATTTTGGCGGCATTGCCGCCAACCTGCCCCCGTGAAAGAGATTCATTAGAAATGTTTCGAGAATATCTTCGCGGTGGTGCCCAAGAACCAGTGCGGAACAACCCTCCTCGCGCGCCACGCGATAAAGGTGACCGCGCCTTAGTCGTGAGCAAAGAGAGCAATAGGTTTGGTTTTCCGCAACCTTTTCAGTGACGACTGAATAGGTGTCTTTATACTCAATGCGATGTTCAATGCCGTTGCGGGTCAAAAATTCCGGCAGGATATGTTTTGGAAAGTTTGGCTGGCCCTGATCGAGATTGCACGCAATCAGATCAACTGGCAGCAGCCCACGCCATTTCAAATCAAGCAACAGTGCGAGCAGTCCATACGAGTCTTTGCCACCAGAAAGCCCCACAAGCCAACGTTCACCTGGTTTTACCATGGCAAAATCTTCAAGTGCCTGCCGCGTATTACGCAGCAGCCGCTTGCGCAGCTTGTTGAATTCAACGCCGGATGGCGCCCCTAAGAACATCGGATGGCAGCCAGAGTTCTCTGCAATATCCAGATTATGAATAGTCATGGAAACACCTCACTATGCCTTCATTGCATTGCAAATGCCGGCAATGCAATGCTTGGTCGTTATCCGAATACCGACCAGCCGGTTCGCTGGGCCAAAAGCTCAAGAGCTGCCGAGCCAAGCTGTGAATTACCGTTCTCGTTCAGCCCTGGAGACCACACTGCAATCGAAGCCTTCCCCGGAGCAATAGCCAGAATTCCACCACCGACACCGCTTTTGCCCGGAAGCCCAACGCGATAGGCAAAATCGCCGGAACCATCATAATGCCCGCACATGAGCATCAATGCGTTGATCCGGCGTGCACGACTGGGGGAAACGACACTCCCGCCACTTAGAGGATTGCGGCCGCCCGACGCAAGATAGAGCCCCGCATGGGCTAGCTGATGGCAAGTCATGGCTACAGCGCAATGATGGAAGTAAACGCCCAGAACATGCTCGGCAGGATGATTGAGGTTGTTGAACGATCGCATGAAGTTAGCGAGCGCAACATTGCGATATCCGGTATTTGTCTCCGAACGGGCCACATTGTGATCAATCGCTATTGTATCATCATCGGCCAACTGGCGAATGAACTGCACGATCTCGCCAATGGCTTCTTTGGGAACATGCCCGCCCAAAACCACATCCGCCACCGCAATTGCGCCGGCATTGATAAAGGGGTTCCGCGGTTTTCCCTTCTCCTGCTCTAGCTGCACAATGGAATTGAATGCATTGCCTGAAGGCTCGCGACCAACTCTTTTCCACAGCCCGTCGCCGATCTTGCCCAGCGCCAAAGTGAGGGTGAAAACCTTTGAGATACTCTGGATCGAGAAAGCCGTATCGGCATCGCCGGCAGAGTAGAGCTTTCCATCCGTCGTGACCAGAGCAATGCCAAACTGCTTGGGATCCACTGTCGCTAATTCGGGAATATAGTCGGCAAGTTTGCCCTCACCGATCCGGTCTGAAAGATCGTGATAAACGCTGTCGACGATGGATTTTAGGTCAGTCATTCCCGCATCCTCTATGGTCCTCGAACAAAAAAGCCGCCAGGATTGCTCCAGGCGGCTTCTTCAACAACTTCAAAACCCGACTAACGCGAGTAGAATTCGACGACCAGATTTGGTTCCATCTGTACGGCATATGGCACATCGGAGAAGGCCGGAACGCGATTGTACTTGGCAACCATCTTGGTGTGATCAACTTCGATGTATTCTGGAACATCACGCTCAGCAAGCTGAACGGCTTCCAGAACAATCACGAGCTGCTTTGACTTTTCGCGAACTTCGATCACATCGCCAGCCTTGCAGATGTAGGACTGGATGTTGGTGCGACGACCGTTAACATTAACATGGCCGTGGTTGACGAACTGACGCGCTGCGAAGATCGTTGGAACGAACTTGGCGCGGTACACGATCGCATCCAGACGCGACTCAAGCAGACCAATGAGCTGTTCGCCTGTGTCGCCCTTGCGACGGGAAGCTTCTTCATAAGTCTTGCGGAACTGCTTTTCCGAAATGTCGCCGTAGAAGCCCTTAAGCTTCTGCTTTGCGCGCAGCTGAACACCGAAGTCGGACAGCTTGCTCTTGCGACGCTGACCGTGCTGGCCTGGGCCATATTCACGGCGGTTTACAGGGGATTTCGGACGGCCCCAGATGTTTTCGCCAAGACGGCGATCAATTTTATACTTGGACGATTCGCGCTTGCTCATCGCATTTCCTTTCAACAAAACCAAACCAAGGCGTAAAAACCCTGATTCAAGGAAACGCGCCCTCCTCTGCCTTCCGTTTTCGAAGACTGACAGAGCGACCCACGCACGCTTTGCGAGATCACCCACGGGACACGTCAAATGAAACGCAGAGCTGTTAGGCCCTGCGTTGTTGTGGCTTCTAGTTGGAAGGTTCGAAGATGTCAAGCGTGACCGATGTTTCAGCGGCTCATATAAATTGAAACCGATATCGGACTTCGCACGTTAGGGTATACGCTCAAACAGGAGTAGAGCCGATAATGACCCTATTCTCGCGTCCATCGCGTTTTGATCTAGTCACCCTTCTATCCCTTATTGCATCTGTTTCAAGTCTCACATTGGTAAGTTTCACCAGCGATGTCGATGCGCGGCACAGGCACGGTCATCAAAGCAGGACGGCAAAACCTGCCTTGCCTAGCGTTCCACCAGTTCCACTCGCTAACCCGCGCGTAACCGCAACACCGCAAGCCCCAGAACCAGAAGCGAAACCTGCCAGCGAGATACAAAAGACCGATGCTCCGGAGACACCCGTGCCTGGTCAGAAACCAACGATGCAGCCCACTCCCGGTACAAAACCTGCTGAAGCACCAAAGGCCGAGCAACAAGGTCCTATGCTAAATCAGAGGGATGATGAAAAAGAGCCTGAGCCGGACGAGACAATGAAAAAATCTGATCCTGCTGTTTCACCGGACCGAATTTACCAAAATGCTTGTCCGGCAATTATGAATGGCGAGGTACAGGGCGAGCTAATACCACCTCTTTCAGAAGGAGCATGCGGCGAACGCTCGCCGGTGAAAATCACGGCTATTGGCAAGGACAATCCTGTGAAATTTGTAGCGCCTGTTATCACAAATTGTGCAATGGCCGGATCATTGGCGAATTGGATAGTAGAAATCCAAAAAGAAGCCCGAAAAAATTTCGGGACGAAGATCGAGAGCATTACAACCGGTTCGGACTATCAGTGCCGCAAGGTCAATAACGGCCACAAAGGCCGAGTCTCCGAACACGCATTTGCCAACGCGCTCGATATAATTTCGTTCAAATTCGAGAACGGCAAGACAACAGAGCTGGGCTCAGGTTGGAAAGGCAAGCCGGAAGAGCAGGCGTTCTGGTCATCGCTGCACAAAGCAAGTTGCGCGCGGTTCATGACCGTCATTGGTCCGGATGGCGATGCTGCACATCAGGGTAACTTGCATCTGGATCTCGGATGTCACGGCAAAAGCTGTAAGGCGCGCATCTGTCAGTAGCATACGCGCCCAGTCATCAATGCTTTGTTTTTTTCTCAGGCAGATGTTTCCGATCGGTTTCAGCGAACTCTTCGAGCTGCTTTTCACTCATAGACTCGTACATGCCTTTTGATGCGCCTTTCAGCTCGCTCTTTTTGGTGTCGCCCCGCTTAGCGGAAAGTGCTGCCCCTGCTGCTTTTTGCTGAGCCTGGGATTTTGCCGGCATTTTCATTCTCCTTTCAAAAGTTGCTTGAACTAGAGAAACGCGAGGCGATGGGCAGAGTTCCGTTATTCTGATTTCGATAAATCGAACTCAGCGCGTGCCTTTCGCAGATAATCACGATTTTTAACCGCCCACTCGCCCAAAGCCCCCACTGGCACCGCTATTGAGTGGCCAATCTCGGTTAGTGCGTAAGTGACTTCTGGAGGAGACGTCGGCTTTACTGTGCGCAACACAAGTCCATCGCGTTCCAGCGAACGCAGGGTCACGGTCAACATACGCTGCGAAATGCCTTGGATCATGCGTCGCAATACATTAAAGCGGCGCGGTCCGGATTGCAGGTTGATAATCGTCAAAAGGCTCCACGAATCCCCCACGAGATCGAGTACCTCCCGCATTGGACATAATCCACCATCCTCGGCCCTCATAGCGGGCATGGATTCAAGCAATGGCACGTTCTCACTGGTATTTGCATATACAGTCATAGCTTCATCACCCAAATTGGATATCACACAGTGGCGGTTACCCCAGCGTGCCCTGAAACGGAAAAAGTGCGTTCTTTTCAGACCAATGCATCTAGCATAGATAGTTATCGTTAGTAACCAGAAAACGATGCGTACCTGCATCAAGGAGCATATGATGAAAATTGCATTGATCGGCGCCACCGGTTTTGTAGGCAAGGAAATCCTGAAAGAAGCCGTTTCGCGCGGCGACAGCGTTACCGCTTTGGTGCGCAATCCCGCAAACGTTGAAAAATTGAGTGCCGTGACTGCGATTGAGGCAGATGCTTTGGATACTGCTGCCTTATCGGAAAAACTTAAAGGCCATGACATTGTAATTTCTGCTTATAATCCGGGATGGACAGACCCGAATATTCAAGCCGTCCACATCAAAGCCAGCAAGTCAATTACCGAGGCAACCAAGTCGGCAGACGTGAAGCGTCTGATCGTTATTGGTGGTGCGGGGAGCCTCTATGCAGAGGACGGCACACAGTTCGTAGACGGCGAACATTTTCCAGCTGAATATAAGGAAGGTGCACTTGGTGCGCGTCAGGCACTAAACGATCTACGCACCGAAACCGCACTCGACTGGAGCTTCGTTTCACCCCCGTTTAGTCTTGCGCCTGGCCCGCGTACCGGAAAGTATCGTCTAGGCAAGGAAAACCCGGTTTTTGACGCAGACGGCAAGAGTGCAATCAGCGCAAGTGATCTTGCGGTTGCTATTCTCGATGAAGCTCACAATCCCAACCACAGGCAGCAACGCTTTACTGCAGCTTACTGATTTTTCAGCTGCCTCAAGTTAGCTCCTGGGGCAGCTAAAAATCTTCCGGTTCAGGAATACGTCCGAACGCGATCTTTGAGCCAATATAATCACCAGGGCCTTGAGCCGATCCCAGGTTAAGCGCTTTCGATCCATGGCGGACGCGAATTTCGTCGACCAGATCAGAGACACGTTCCCACTGCGCACGTCGCTTGATACTCTCTCCTGTGTCAAACAAATCGTCGGCGCCATCTTTCTCCTGTGAAAGATCATGCAGGACCACTGTTACTGAGCTTATATTTCGCATTTCGCCTGCTTCAATCATTTTCCGGTGCAGGTTGTTGAGACAATCGAGAAAACTACGATCATCACGCGCAGGCCGGAATTGGCCCTCCAGCGTCACGCGGCTGTCACGCCGAACACCAACCGTATAACTCATTGCCGCGGCTTTGTAGTGGGAGCGACGCAGGCGACGGGCGGCACTCAATGTCAGCAACCTTGCGCATTGCAGCACCTTTTCCGGCGCCCTCCAGTCCGCAGGCAGATTACGACCATGGCCGAACATACGCTTTGTGGTTTCCGGCTTCTCAATCGCATAACCGTGCAGCGCTGAAACAAACCGCTCTCCTTCGACGCTGTTCCAGATAGCCCGTGCATGCTTGGGCGCAAGGTTCCACAACCCTCTGACATCTGCAATCCCGGCCTGTTCCAACCTGCCTTCCATACCTTTGGAAATACCCGGCAGGTCGCGCAACTTCAGATCAAACAGCCTGCCTGGCAGGTCTTCATGATCAAGCAAAACAAATCCGTCCGGCTTGTCCATCTCCGCTGCAATCTTTGCCAAAAGTTCATTGAGAGAGATGCCTATCGAACAGGTCAGAACCGGCCCGATTTCATCGTGCAGTAAACGTTTGATTCTTGCTGCTAGAGCCTGCGCTTGCCGCGCCTCCGACTCCAACAAATGGCAGGCTACTTCATCAATCGAACGCACTGCGGCAATCGGCACACATCTTTCGATTGTTTCCAGAATGCGATTGTGCAGTTTTACATAAACATCCGGCCTCGCCGAAACAAACACAATATCCGGGCACATCTCCCGCGCCTCACGCACAGACGTGCCGGTCTTGATCCCATAGGGCTTTGCTTGGCGGCTAGCGGCAATAACGCTTGTGTGCGGCGAGTCCAGTGGCACCACGGCTACGGGTCTGTCTCGCAGTGCAGAATTCAGCTGCTGTTCAGCGCTGGCAAAAAAGCTGTCAAAATCCAGGTAGAGCTTTTCTGCGTGGGTCGGCTTGCGCATGTTGAAAGTTCTCGATTGAGAACAAAATAAGAACATAAGCATGATGTAAATGCAAGGGCAGTGTCGCTTCAGACAGCTTTTGCCACATCAAGAATGCGGAACTGTGTCGTCGTTGACCCGTTCCAATGGTTGAGCGCTAGATTGCCGGCAACATGAATGGATTGACCTAATTGTTTGAAAAGGAAGTCGCCAAGATCACTTCCCACTGCTCGAAAGGCAATTGCATTGATGCGTTTGCCGTCAGCGCCAGCGAGAGTAGCCTTGATATGGTTGGTCCCCACGGATCGGGCGTCAATCAATCGGTGATGGGGAAGAACAAGCACTGGTTGGGGATGCCCCGAACCAAACGGACCAGCTTTTTCCATCGTTTCATAAAGTGGAACTGTAGCGCCCGCAGCGCTCAACGCTCCATCAATCGCGAGCGATGCGTTCTCGCGCAACTGTCCGACCATCGCAGCAGATTGCTCTTCGAAAAATGCCCGCAAAGCGCCCATTTTCCCACGCTCGACGGTGATTCCAGCAGCCATTGCATGCCCCCCCCCTTTAACCAGCAGGCCCCGATCCACTGCGCCTCTTACAAGTTTCCCCAAGTCAAAGCCATTGATCGATCTTCCGGAGCCGCTGCCAGTGCCATTTGCATTGAAGGCGATGGCAAAAGCCGGACGGCGTGCCCGCTCTTTCAGTCGCGCAGCGATCAACCCAACGATACCGGGATGCCAGCCGTCGCTGGCTGTGACGAGAACGGCCGGACCAAAGGCGGAAGAAAGCTCCAGCATGGCCTCCGCCTCCGCCTGTTCAAGCATGATTGCTTCCATCGCCTGACGCTCTTGGTTGAGCCGATCCAGCTCCTGGGCGATACGCATGGCCTCATCTGGATCGTCCAGCGTCAAAAGGCGGGCGCCCAAGCCAGCATCGCCAATCCGCCCACCGGCATTGATGCGCGGACCGATTAAATAAGCAAAATGAAACGCATTCAGTGGCTCACCAATCCGCGAGACGCGCGCCAGTGCCGCAAGGCCGATGTTTTGCTGGGTACGTGCCACAAGCAGCCCCTTTACAACAAAAGCGCGATTCAACTCTTTCAATGGCACAACGTCGCAGATTGTGGCCAAGGCAACGAGATCGAGCAAAGACAGCAAGTCTGGGGCGTGGGTATCGAGTTTCACCTGTTGCTCGCGCAAGACCCTTGATACTTGCACCAACGTCAGAAAAACGACGCCCGCAGCACAGAGATGTCCCTGACCGGACAAATCGTCTTCACGGTTTGGATTGACAATAGCCTGTGCGGCTGCAGGCAGATCACCACCCACTTGATGATGATCCAGAACAACAACGTCGGCGCCAGCAGCCTTGGCCGCATCAATAGCGGCAGCACTGTTTGTTCCGCAATCAACCGTGACAATCAGTGAAGCTTCTTTCGCCAGCTCCTCCATGGCGGCAGGATTGGGGCCATAACCTTCAAAAATCCGGTCTGGAATGTATATCCGGTTGGCAATGCCATAATGGGTCAGAAAACGCGAGAGAATGGCGGAGGAGCAAGCACCATCGACGTCATAGTCGCCGAAGATTGCAACACTCTCACGAGCGGAGATGGCTCTGGCAATCCGAATTGCCGCAGGCACCATATCAGTCAAAGATGCAGGGTCTGGCATCAAGCTCTTAAGTGTCGGCTCCATAAAGGCAGCCGCGTCATCCAGGCCAACTCCGCGGCCGGCAAGGACGCGTGTAACAATATCCGGGAAGCCGTGGTTTTGCGCCATGGCCAGCGCGATATTTGCCTCGCGCTGACCGAGCCGGTCGACCCACTTCAGACCAGTTGCCGATTGTGCCACGCCGAGGAAGAGCCGTTCAGATTTCATCTGAGCGTTCAATCACCCGGCGGCTCGGAATGCAATGCCCCGAAAGTCCAATCCAGCGCCTATTATTGGAACTTACTCATATCCTGATGCTTCGCCTTGATTTCGCGGACTGTCTGCGAATGAGAACGCATCACCACCGTATGGGTCTGGATATAATCGCGCGCGAACTTGACACCGGAAAGCATGTTGCCATCCGTTACACCGGTTGCGGCGAAAAGCACGTCGCCCTTGGCCATTTCTTCCATCGTGTAGATTTTCTTGGGATCGCTGATACCCATCTTGGCCGCGCGGGCTATCTTGTCATCGCTGTTCAGTTGCAAGCGTCCCTGCATCTGCCCACCAATGCAACGAAGCGCAGCGGCGGCCAGAACTCCCTCCGGCGCTCCACCGATGCCGATGTAAATGTCGATTCCAGTTTCATCAGGATCAGTCGTGTGGATAACGCCTGCAACGTCTCCGTCGCCGATCAGGCGTATAGAAGCTCCAGTGGCACGAACTTCCTCAATGAGACGCGCGTGGCGCGGCCGGTCCATGATGCAGGCTGTTATTTCACCCACTGGCACGTCCTTTGCCTTGGCCACTGCCATGATGTTTTCGATTGCTGGCGCGTCAAGATTGACAATCCCGGCCGGGTAGCCCGGACCAACAGCAATCTTTTCCATATACACATCCGGCGCATAGAGCAGGTTACCCTTTTCGGCGATTGCGATAACTGCCAAGGAATTAGGCAAGTTCTTGGCGCAGATCGTCGTGCCCTCCAACGGATCAAGCGCAATATCGACCTCAGGACCGCTGCGTGTTCCAACCTCCTCGCCAATATACAACATTGGCGCTTCATCGCGTTCGCCTTCACCGATGACAACGGTTCCAGCAATTGGCAGGCGATTCAGTTCCTGACGCATTGCATCCACAGCGGCCTGATCGGCAGCCATTTCATCGCCTCGTCCACGTAGGCGAGCGGCGGCAACAGCGGCGCGCTCAGTTACACGGACCAGCTCAAGGGTCAAAATACGGTCAAGGCCTACGTCGGTCTGGTCGGAAGTTTTCGGCATAGTTTTTCCTGCTTTTTGTGGAGACAGCCGCATTTCAAGATCAGCAATGCGGCTTTAGTAGCATCGCTATGCAAATCTTTTGTCAAAGTCGCAACCACGCGGCAAGGGCTTAAACCGAAGAAAAGCCACTTGCTGAAAAAGCTAATCGATTAAACGGGGAATGCCGGTTTTTAGCCTGCTCTTTCAATACGAATCATCTGGGGTTTGTCGGTTGCATGACCATCCTTAACGATCCCATCCAGCGCTTTTTTGACCGCTGCTTCCGTCGTTTCATGCGTTACCAGAATGACGGTTTTGGTCGCTTCAGGCTGGCTATCGGCACTTTGCCGCTGCACGATCGACTCAAGAGAAATATCATTATCTGCCATGCGTTTGGCTATTGCAGCAAACACTCCCGCCCGGTCGTGGACGGTAAGACGAATAAAATACCCCCCTTCGTGAGCACGCATTTTAGCGCGCTTGTAAGGTGCCAGTGCCTTTGCGGGTGTGCTGAAAACCGGACCATGCTGAAATCCTGGCCGGCTTTTTGCGATATCGGCCAGATCGCCAATGACAGCAGATGCAGTCGCCGCCCCACCGGCCCCCGGTCCGGAAAGCAACAACTCGCCAAGAAGGTCAGTTTCAATTGCAACGGCATTGGTAACCCCATGCACCTGCGCAATAACGGATTCAACCGGGACCATAGTGGGGTGCACACGCTGCTCGATGCCGCTTTCAGTCTTCAAGGCAACACCGAGCAATTTGATGCGGTAACCAAGTTCGTCAGCAGCTTTAATGTCGGCCAGGGAGATATTGCTGATACCTTCAAGATAAATGTCATCAGCAGCAATCTGCGTTCCGAATGCAAGGCTGGTCAGGATTGCGAGCTTGTGTGCTGTGTCGTTGCCCTCAATGTCGAAGGTTGGATCAGCTTCCGCATAGCCGAGGCGCTGCGCATCCGCGAGACAATCCTCAAAGGAGATGCCCTCGTCCCACATTCTGGTCAGAATATAATTGCACGTGCCATTCATGATGCCGTAAACGCGCGATACAGTATTGCCTGTCAACGATTCACGAAGCGCCTTAATCACTGGAATACCGCCGGCTACGGCTGCTTCAAAGTTTAAGAGCACACCTTTTTCTTCGGCGATCTTCGCGAGATAGACACCATGCTTTGCTAGAAGAGCCTTGTTTGCAGTGACAACGTGACGGCCGGATTTAAGAGCAGCCTCGACGGCAGCTCGCGCAGGCCCCTCATCGCCGCCGATCAACTCGATAAAAACATCGATCTCGTTAGACTTGGCCAGCTCAACTGGATCGTTGAACCACGTGGCAGACGAAAAATCCACACCGCGATCA
Organism: Phyllobacterium sp. K27; assembly: GCF_054796155.1. NCBI lineage: Bacteria > Pseudomonadati > Pseudomonadota > Alphaproteobacteria > Hyphomicrobiales > Phyllobacteriaceae > Phyllobacterium > Phyllobacterium sp. K27. The sequence continues at coordinate 2,569,679 of NZ_CM139240.1, forward strand.
CGCTTAGCATCACGCGCTGATACTGCCGTGACGATGATTTGCTTTCCGCACTGACGGGTGAGCATTTCACCTTTGTCCCGCAAAATTTTCAGGACCGATGCACCAACAGTACCCAGTCCGGCGATTCCTACGCGCAGCGCTTCACTCATCGTTCACTTCCTTGGATTTTCATTGATGCGGCGCCAGATAGCGCCGCCAATTCCGCTTCGGTCTACGCCAGTCTAACGGCGCACATTCAGGGGAATAACGTTATGAAGCTTTTCATCAGCAGTGCTGAGGAAGCGCTTCAAACTGCGGGCAGCCTGACGAATACGATGTTCGTTCTCAACCAGAGCAATACGGATATAGTCATCGCCATGTTCGCCAAAACCGATACCTGGCGCAACAGCAACATCCGCATGCTCAATCAGAAGCTTGGAAAACTCCAATGAGCCAAGGCTACGGAACTTCTCAGGTATCGGTGCCCAGGCAAACATTGTCGCCGCAGGAGCTGGAATGTCCCAACCGGCACGGCCGAAACTTTCCACCAACACATCTCGGCGATGCTTGTAGATAGCGCGAACTTCGGCAATATCCGAGCCGTCACCGTTCAAGGCAGCAGCAGCTGCGACCTGAATAGGTGTAAATGCACCGTAATCCAGATAGGATTTGACCCGCGTCAGTGCGGAAATCAGCCGCTCATTGCCAACTGCAAATCCCATGCGCCAGCCAGGCATGGAAAAGGTCTTCGACATTGAGGTAAACTCAACTGCGACATCCATCGCTCCAGGAACTTGCAATACTGAGGGCGGCGGTGCGCCATCAAAGTAGATTTCCGAGTAGGCCAAATCCGAAAGAATGATGATTTCATTCTTTCGCGCAAACGCCACGACATCCTTGTAGAAATCCAGTGAAGCAACATGGGCTGTCGGATTGGATGGGTAATTCAAAATCAAAGCCAGTGGCTTGGGTATCGAATGGCGGATGCCGCGTTCCAGAGCCGGGATGAAATGATCATCAGGCATTGCAGGAATCGAGCGAATAACGCCTCCTGACATGATGAAACCGAAAGCATGGATCGGATAGGTCGGGTCCGGACAAAGAACGACATCACCCGGCGCAGTAATAGCCTGCGCCATATTGGCGAAGCCTTCCTTCGAGCCGAGAGTCGCTACAATTTGTGTGTCCGGATTAAGTTTCACCCCGAAACGGCGCTCGTAATAGGCGGCCTGCGCGCGGCGTAGACCTGGAATGCCCTTTGACGAGGAGTATCGATGCGTACGCGGATCTTGCACGGCTTCACAAAGCTTGTCGACAACACTCTGGGGGGTAGGAAGATCCGGATTGCCCATGCCAAGATCAACAATGTCCGCACCCGCGGCTCGCGCACTGGCCTTCAGGCGATTAACCTGCTCGAAAACATAAGGCGGGAGGCGGCGAACTTTATGAAATTCTTCCATATTCTTGGGTCCGGTTAAAAATAGCTGCAATGGGCGTGCGCTATACACCTAAACGGAACCACGGTCGAGAGATCATTGTGATGAGATGATTGTAGATAGGGATCAAAATGAAAACCAGACTGCTGGAGGACAGTCTGGTTCACTTTAGACCCTTTAGCCACTCTGGCTGGCGCCAAAAATCGATATTACTTGGCTGGAGTTGGTGTATCCGTATTGCCGGTGACGTTCGAAAAAGTCGTTTTAACGCTGTCACCCAATGTTGACGCTGCACCGATAATTGCAACGGAAATCAGGGCTGCGATAAGACCGTATTCGATTGCAGTTGCGCCGGATTCGTCCTTAAGGAAACGAGTAAAGAGAGTTTTCATTTGCCTGTCCTGTTTAACTGACTTTGAATTATTTTTTGTTGACCCGCCATGACCATAAATCGGCAGGAATTGCGCGGTCCTTAATGGAGATGGTTACTGAAAACTATCTGGTTTTATTGCTTAATCGGCCTTTACCGACCATGATTAAATCTAATTAAAATTTATTGGGCATGGCTGCATAGAAAATCCTCCGGCACCCATGCCGGAGGTGCGCAACCGGGCCGCCCCAAATGGCCGCCTGAACAAAACCAATCTTATTTCGTCGTATAGCCACCATTTACGAGAATGGTCTGGCCAGTCATCCACCAGCCTTCCGAAACCATGAAACGGATATAAGGCACGATATCTTCTATGTCAGTGAGGCCCGTCTTGGAGAACTTTGAAAGGGCAGCAGCCGTTTTATGGTAAGCGACAGCATCTTCACCTTCAGCGGGATAGAAAAACGGTGTGTCCATAGGGCCTGGACCAATTGCCGTCACCGAGATGCCCCGCTCACCAAATTCCTTTGAAGCTGCCCGTGTAAAGTGCTCCACTGGAGCCTTGGTCCCTGCATAGGCTGCATAAAACGGTGTGAATGCGCCCAGCAAAGAGGTAACAAGCGTACAAATCTTTCCGTTATCGTTGAGATTTTTGCCCGCCTCCTTGAGAAAGAAGAATGCCGTTTTGGCATTAACCGCGCTCATCTCGTCATATTCAGCTTCCGAAATCTCTGCGATCGGCTTCTTCAACACCTTTCCTACGGTGTTGATGGCAATATCGGGACGCCCCATTGCATCGACCACATCGTCGAAAAGCTTTTCCATAGCATCTGCGGTGGTCAAGTCCGCTTGAAACGCCATTCCATTCGAACCCGTAGCCTTGATTGCAGCGACAGTAGCATCCGCATCTGCCTTCGTTGCCGAACTGTTGTAGTGCACAGCAACTGACTTGGCCCCATGCGCGGCCAGATCGCGAGCGATCAACCCACCAAGGTTTTTCGCCCCACCAGCGATAATGACAGTTTTTCCTTTGATACCGTGATCGGGCATATAGTCGACCTCCTTTAATGCGACCCGCGTTATGCGGGGCTTTCAGGCATCAAGGATATAGGCTAGATTTTTTGGATAAAGCTGGAGAATTGGACATCACCTGTCAGAATTTCCGAACAATGAAAGCGACAGCAATGGACCGTATTGACCTCTTCCGCGTTTTCTCTCGGGTCGTTGAGTGTTCAAGCTTCACACGCGCTGCGGACACGCTCGGCGTTCCACGTTCCTCGGTGTCAGCGGCAATTGTGGAACTCGAGAGACGAGTCGGCGCCCGCCTTCTGCATAGAACCACACGCAAGGTATCCCCTACTCACGATGGCACTGTATTTTATGATCGCTGCCAGCGGCTTATTTCTGACGTTGAGGACGCTGAAAACCTGTTCAAACAAACAGCAGCCAGGCCATCGGGCAAGCTCAGAATCGATGTACCAGGTCGCATCGGGCGCTTGATTATTGCACCAGCACTCCCGGACTTCCTTAACCAATATCCACAAATCCACATCGATCTTGGCGTCACGGATCGCGCAGTCGATCTTGTGGAAGACAACATTGATTGCGTATTGCGAGTCGGACCGCTCAACGACTCAAGCTTGATAGGGCGAACAATCGGCGCATTACCGCTAATAAATGTTGCCACCCCTGAATATCTGAAACGGTTTGGTGTTCCTGTTTCTCCTGTCGAACTGACTTCTCATTGGGCGGTAAATTACGCCTCACCCTCTTCCGGACGTACAATGGAATGGGAATGGTTTGAAAATGGCGAGCAATGCGCACTGCAAATGCCCAGCCGTGTCACCGTCAACAGCGCCGAAGCCTATATAGCCTGTTGCCTGGCAAGTCTCGGACTCATTCAAATACCAGCCTACGATGTTCGGTCCCATATCGATGCGGGTGATCTTGTCGAAGTTTTGCCGGGATATCGGGCTGCTCCCATGCCTATGACCTTGCTTTATCCCCATCGCCAGCACCTCTCCGGACGATTGCAGGTCTTCGCCGACTGGCTTGAAGAACTTTTGAAGCGAGAGCTGCTCGCTGCTTAGCTGGGATATTCAGGCATGAGCGGCAAAATCGAAACTGTGACAATGCGGTCTATCATTTCCAAGTCATTGTTCACAGGGTCATCAAATAGCAAAAGCAGCGGGGCCCGCCACTTTTCCGGTAGGCAAACAAGATTTTGATTTGTCTAGGGGAAAAGTGGCGCGAGTGACGGGGCTCGAACCCGCGACCTCCGGCGTGACAGGCCGGCACTCTAACCAACTGAGCTACACCCGCGCACTTTCGTACCGAACAATTTGTCCGGCGTGAGCGGTCGTTTAAGGGGTTCGCGGGAGAGTGTCAAGCGCAAGTAGCCATGAAAAATGCGATTGTGAAAAACTCTTCAAACAATTCATAAAAGTGCTACATCCCCTCTTGCCATTATCGTTCGAAACGCCTAAACGCTCCGGAACACACCCTGTGAAGGGCGATTAGCTCAGTTGGTAGAGCGCTTCGTTTACACCGAAGATGTCGGGAGTTCGAGTCTCTCATCGCCCACCATTCCCTTCCCCAAGATTAGAATGTTACAAGATGGCCTCGCAGCTGGCTTGGATTGGTTTGATTTGGGGAAAATCCGGCATTCGTGAATGCAACACTCCACCGAACAGCAACCTCTTTGATCGACAATCCACATTGTTGTCGATCGCCTAGAGATGCACAAGATCACATACCTCGGCGATTCGCCTGGGCATGTTTCATCGCCGCCGACTGGCACGACGCTGTTTCCACCGCGCTGGAAGGCACAGCAGGCCGTCAGCGTGCGTCAGGGCTTGGAGGATAGCCTAGGAATCAAAAAGGCCGGGCAATGGCTTACCCGGCCTTTTCTGAGCTTGTCAGATGCTAATGCGCGATCTGTGCAGCGGCGTCATCTTCGACGGCAGGCGTCGGAACATGAGCCGGTTCAGTCCACTCAATCGGTTCCGGTTGGCGTACCAAAGCATGCTTGATAACTTCGTTTGCATGCGAAACCGGAATGATCTCAAGGCCGTTCTTCACATTGTCCGGAATTTCCGCCAGATCCTTGGCATTTTCCTCCGGAATGAGAACTGTCTTGATGCCACCACGCAAGGCAGCCAAGAGCTTCTCTTTCAGCCCGCCGATAGGTAGCACCCTGCCCCGCAAGGTGATCTCACCAGTCATGGCAATGTCTTTGCGAACCGGGATACCAGTCAGTATCGATACAATGGCTGTCACCATCGCAATACCGGCTGATGGGCCATCCTTCGGCGTAGCACCTTCCGGCACATGCACGTGGATATCACGGCGATCAAACAAAGGTGGCTCGACTCCGAAATCAATGGCTCGGGAGCGGACATAGGATGCCGCCGCCGAGATTGATTCCTTCATCACATCACGAAGATTACCTGTGACAGTCATACGGCCCTTGCCGGGCATCATGACGCCTTCAATGGTCAGCAATTCGCCGCCCACCTCAGTCCAGGCAAGCCCTGTAACCACACCAACCTGATCTTCGCCATCGATCTGGCCAAAACGGAATTTCTCGACACCGAGATAGTCATCAATGTTGGCTGCCGTCACCTTCACTGATTTCTTCTTGGACTTCAGAATCTCCGTGACTGCCTTGCGAGCAAGCTTCATCAACTCACGTTCAAGACTACGGACGCCGGCTTCCCGCGTATAACTGCGGATAATAGCCCGGATGGCATCCTCAGAGACCGAGAACTCCTTCGGCTGCAGAGCGTGATCGCGGATTGCCTTGGGCAACAGATGCCGTTTGGCAATTTCCAGCTTCTCATCTTCGGTGTAACCGGCGATACGAATGATCTCCATACGATCCATCAAAGGACCTGGAATGTTCAACGTATTGGCAGTCGTTACAAACATCACATTCGAGAGATCATATTCGACCTCAAGATAGTGATCCATGAAGGTTGAGTTCTGTTCCGGATCGAGCACCTCGAGCAATGCGGAAGATGGATCACCACGGAAATCCTGACCCATCTTGTCGATTTCATCGAGCAGGAAGAGTGGATTGGACTTCTTTGCCTTCTTCATCGACTGAATGACCTTGCCGGGCATGGAGCCAATATAAGTGCGGCGGTGACCGCGGATTTCAGCCTCATCACGCACGCCGCCTAGCGACATACGGACATATTCGCGGCCGGTTGCCTTGGCAATCGAACGGGCCAGTGACGTCTTGCCAACACCGGGAGGACCAACGAGGCAAAGGATCGGGCCTTTGATCTTGGTCGAACGAGCCTGCACTGCCAAATACTCGACAATACGGTCCTTGACCTTGTCCAAACCATAATGTTCGGCGTCCAGCACTTCATCCGCAAGGTTGAGATCGTTCTTGACCTTCGACTTCTTGCCCCATGGAATGGACAGCAACCAGTCGAGATAATTGCGAACAACCGTTGCCTCAGCAGACATCGGGCTCATCTGACGCAGCTTCTTGAGCTCGGCATTGGCCTTTTCACGAGCTTCCTTCGAAAGCTTCGTCTTTTTGATGCGGTCCTCCAGCTCGGCAGCTTCGTCACGACCGTCTTCGCCGTCACCAAGCTCCTTCTGAATGGCCTTCATCTGCTCGTTCAGATAGTATTCGCGCTGGGTCTTTTCCATCTGACGCTTGACGCGTGAACGGATACGCTTTTCCACCTGTAGAACCGAAATTTCAGACTCCATAAACGACATCGCCTTTTCCAACCGTGCACGCACGGAAAGAATGGACAGCATGTCCTGCTTCTCAGGAATCTTGATTGCCAGATGCGACGCAACCGTATCGGCGAGCTTCGAATAATCCTCGATCTGACCGGCGGCACCAACAACTTCAGGCGAAATCTTCTTGTTGAGCTTTACATAATTCTCAAAATCCGACACCACAGAGCGGGCCAGCGCCTCAACCTCAACCGGATCCTCTTCGGGCTCAACCAGCGTCGTGGCATTGGCTTCATGATAGTCTGTGCGATCGCTGAAACTTGTAATCTCAGCGCGAGCAATACCTTCCACCAGCACTTTGACTGTACCGTCCGGCAATTTCAATAATTGCAAGACGTTGGCGATTGTACCAACCGTATAGATAGCGTCGGCTTGGGGATCGTCATCCGCAGCGTTTTTCTGTGTGGCAAGCAGGATTTGCTTGTCGACGCCCATCACTTCCTCCAGTGCGCGAATTGACTTTTCGCGTCCAACGAAGAGTGGGACGATCATGTGAGGAAAGACAACGATATCGCGCAACGGCAAAACGGCATAAAGCCCGCTCTCACCACCCGCCAGTGTCTTCTTGCTTGCAACCGTCATTTCTATGTCCTTTCTCAGGCCATTCGGCCAGATCACCGCGTCCGGGTACCCTTTGGTTGCATGGTTTTCCGAAAATGGAAGGGAAAGAACTCCAATCCCGGGTTCATGCTAGAGCGGCGTACTACCAGTTATGCGGCTTATCTATTACTTGGAGTGGCGACTCTTCCGTTTCAAGTCACCAGATTCCAAGCATCTTCACAGAATCGTAATCTATCCTGCGCTCCGGATAGATGGAGCGCAATCTTTTGCGACGCCGTACACAGTTTTGAAAACAGAAAAGCTCCGCACGACGCGGAGCTCCTCGTTATTTTGCGCTATTTCCGAAGAGTTACGCGGAAACATTGCCTTTTTCTTCCTTGCGTTCAGCATAGATATAAAGCGGGCGTGAATTGCCCTCTACCACATCGCCCGAGATGACAACCTCCTGAACGCCATCAAGCGTCGGCAGTTCGTACATCGTATCAAGCAGGATTTTCTCCATGATCGAGCGCAAACCACGAGCACCTGTCTTGCGAGCGATCGCGCGCTTTGCGATTGCCTTCAATGCATCCTCATGGAACGTCAGTTCGACATTTTCCATGTCGAACAAACGCTGATACTGCTTCACCAGAGCATTCTTTGGTTCGGACAATATTTGCACCAGAGCGACCTCATCGAGATCCTCCAACGTTGCAATAACAGGCAGACGACCCACAAATTCGGGGATGAGACCGAACTTTAACAGATCCTCGGGCTCAAGTTCACGGAAGATTGCGCCAACACGGCGATCATCGGGTGCTTTGACTGCTGCGCTGAAGCCAATCGACGTCTTTTCACCGCGAGCGGAGATGATCTTGTCGAGCCCGGCAAATGCACCACCACAGATGAACAAAATATTCGTCGTATCCACCTGCAGGAATTCCTGCTGCGGATGCTTGCGGCCACCCTGCGGCGGCACGGAAGCGACAGTACCTTCCATGATCTTCAGCAGAGCCTGTTGAACGCCCTCGCCCGATACGTCACGCGTGATGGAAGGATTGTCCGACTTGCGGCTGATTTTGTCGACCTCATCAATATAAACGATACCGCGCTGCGCCCGTTCGACATTGTAGTCGGCGGACTGAAGCAGCTTCAGAATAATGTTTTCGACATCTTCACCGACATAACCCGCCTCCGTCAGCGTCGTCGCGTCTGCCATTGTAAATGGCACGTCGATGATGCGGGCAAGCGATTGCGCCAGATATGTTTTGCCGCAACCGGTAGGACCAACCAAAAGGATGTTGGATTTCGCCAGTTCGACTTCATTGTTTTTCGATGCGTGGGCCAACCGCTTGTAGTGGTTATGGACCGCGACAGATAGAACACGCTTGGCATGGTTCTGACCGATGACATAATCATCCAGAACAGCCATGATTTCCTGCGGCGTCGGGACGCCTTCACGAGATTTCACCATCGAGGATTTGTTTTCCTCGCGGATGATGTCCATGCACAATTCCACGCATTCATCGCAGATGAAAACAGTCGGACCCGCAATCAACTTGCGAACTTCGTGCTGGCTCTTCCCGCAAAACGAGCAATAAAGCGTATTCTTTGAATCGCCGCCGCCGTTGCTGACTTTGCTCATTGCAGTTTCCTTTCAGTATCGACCCCTCCACTTCCGGGGGCCGCCACTCCCTTTGGTTGGAAGTGATTCGATCAATTATTGGTAGAATAAGCTCCGCAAACTCACCAATAACTTAACGTAGCGTCTGCTCGCCTCTATGCAAGCCGCATATGTGGCAGAAAATCCCCACTTGGGTCAAAAAAAGTTCATTTTTGACCCAAGCGAGCAATTTAGCCGATTACTTTGTCTCGCCTTCAACCGCCGCACGCGATTCAAACATCTTGTCGACCAATCCGAAATCAAGTGATTCCTGCGCCGTCATGAAGTGATCGCGGTCCAACGTACGCTCGATTGTCTCGTAGTCCTGACCTGTATGTTTAACATAGATCTCATTGAGGCGGCGCTTCATTTTGATGATATCCTGCGCATGACGCTCAATATCCGAAGCCTGCCCCTGGAAACCACCGGATGGCTGATGAAGCATGATACGGGCGTTCGGAAGAACGAAACGCATATCTTTTTCGCCAGCGGTCAGCAGCAACGACCCCATTGATGCAGCCTGACCAAAACAAAGGGTCGATACGGCGGGGCGAATGAACTGCATGGTATCGTAAATCGCCATGCCTGATGTTACCACACCGCCGGGCGAGTTGATGTACATATTGATTTCTTTTTTCGGATTTTCCGACTCAAGAAACAGCAACTGCGCGCAAATCAGCGTCGCCATTCCATCTTCGATCGGTCCGGTAATAAAAATAATGCGTTCTTTTAGCAGGCGTGAAAAGATATCATAGGCCCGCTCGCCCCGATTGGTCTGTTCGACGACCATTGGAACAAGATTCATAGCTGTTTCGATTGGATCTCTCATCGGTGGGCCTCAGCTTTTAAGAGAATACGGGGCGGGTACCGCCTCAGATTCGTGGAACAAGGATTCGTTACATAGGGTGTTGGCACCCGTTTCCGCAAGATGTTCGCGCCAGGATGCCGGTTCAATATCGAGGCAAATGGCCCGAGATCAGTGCGTTTCGGCTCTCAACCAACGCTTTAACAGTGGTACGTCACCATTCTCGATGGTCTGCGCGATCCGTCGGCCAACTGCTGCGCCAAACTTGTAGCCGTGCCCTGAGCAGGCCGAAACAACGAGGCATTTGCCCATTTCTGTCGCAAAAAAGCGTTCATCGGAGGTGAAAGTGTAAGCGCAGGTGACAATGTTGGTAACGCGGTATTCGGCAAGACGCTTTAAAGGCGGCGCGAAAAGATCACGAATAGCTTCACCTTCCCCATCGACCGGCACGCGATCAAGGTCAGCACTGGGTGTCTCGCGCTTGTGAAGGCCGGAGCCAAACTTCAAGCCACCACCGCCACTTGGGGGGAGAATATAGCCGTCTGTACGCCCACCGACATCAAGAACCACAGGAGACGCATCCCATGCGGCTTTTAGGTCTGCTGGAGGTTCAAGATAGACAACGGCAGTGCGATAAGTTGTTAAATGCGCAGTGATGTCCGGAAACAACTTCGTGACCCACGCACCAGCCGTCACAATGACCTTGTCCGCTATGATCTTTGAGCCATCTGAAGTGGTAACGCCACCATTTTCAGTATCGACGGCGATAACTTGCGTATTTTCAAGGACTTCCGCACCATTTTCACGCAGCCAACGCAGCATGTCAGTTGCGATCTTCTTGCAGTGCAAAGCCCCACCTTCCGGCGAGAAGAACGCATATTTAAACGTCCCCTCTTCCAGATAAGCATAGCGCTTCAAAGCTTCAGCAGGATCATATATTTCAATGGGATAGCCGCCATGCTCCAGGCCTTCCCGATATTCTTCTGCTTCGTCCCCAGCCTCGCGTGATACGGCGATAAAGCCGCGTGAATCCAGATGGACAGCACCAATATCCGCCCACAATTCGTCCCACGCCTCATAGGCTTCGGAGATCGCATTGGCATAGCCGCCAGCAGCGCCATAGGCGCGCCTTATAATACGGTGATGATCGCCCGATGCGGCCAGTGGATTGGGAATAGCACCTTGTTCAACAAGGGTAACGGAATGCCCCGCCTTGGTCAAAGACCAAGCCGTTGACAGGCCGCCAATACCCGCGCCGACGATTGTGATTTTCATGATAAGACTCTGTTTTTACTGAATTTCAGCGAAGCTAGCGAACCTGTTATCATTCGTCAAAGTCTTATCACATATTCTTTGCGCGTGGTTTCAAGCACTTCCCAAGTTCCGCGAAAACCCGGACGCAACACGAAACTATCGCCAGCTCCAATATGCCACTCCTCACCGTCATCCTCGGCAATAATCGATCGCCCGGAAAGGATGTGGCAGTACTCCCATTCATCATAAGCGATGCGCCATTTGCCGGGCGTAGCCTCCCAAATCCCGGCATAAATACCACCGTCAGATTCATCGCAGTTCCAGGTTCGGAACTGCGGATCACCGGAAATGATGCGATCCGGATTCGGCGCGCCGTGCTCTGGGTCGATGGCACCAATATCTATTTTAACAAGTTTTTTCATAGGCTTACACTTTTGCTAGGGCCTGATCCAGGTCAGCGATAATATCTGCGAGGTTCTCAATACCAATCGACAGGCGCACAACGTCTGGGCCAGCGCCAGCAGCTGTCTTCTGCGCGTCGCCCAATTGACGATGGGTGGTTGAGGCCGGGTGAATGACCAGCGACTTTGTATCGCCAATATTTGCCAAATGCGAAAAAAGCTCAAGATTTTCAACCAGCTTCACACCCACATCATAACCACCTTTCAGGCCGAATGTGAAAACAGCACCGCCGCCATGGGGCGAATATTTCTTTTGAAGCGTATTATAAGGATCATCCGGCAATCCCGCATAACTCACCCAACTGACTTTCTCATGAGATTTCAACCACTTCGCGACTTCAAGCGTGTTATCGACATGACGCTGCATGCGCAGGGGCAAAGTCTCAATACCAGTCGCAATCAGGAATGCATTGAAGGGTGAAAGAGCTGGACCAAGATCGCGAAGGCCAAGAACCCGCGCAGCAATGGCAAAGGCAAAATTGCCAAAAGTCTCGTGCAGAACAATGCCGTTATATTCCGAACGAGGTTCGGAAAGCAGTGGGTAATTGCCAGACTTCGACCAGTCAAACGTGCCGCCATCAACGATGACGCCGCCCATGGAATTGCCATGGCCACCGAGGAACTTCGTGGCGGAATGTATAACAATATCAGCACCATGCTCGATTGGTCGAATGAGATAGGGTGATGCCAAAGTGTTGTCTACGATGAGTGGAATACCGCGCTTATGGGCAATTTCCGCAATAGCGGAAATGTCGGAAATGATACCGCCCGGATTGGCAATGCTCTCAATGAAAATTGCACGCGTGCGCTCGTCGATCTGAGCTTCAAAAGCAGCTGGATCCGTGCCGTCAGCCCAGCGAACGCGCCAGTCAAAAGACTTGAATGACTGACCGAACTGATTGATCGAGCCGCCGTAAAGCTTGTTGGAAGCAACAAAATTGTCTCCAGGTTGCATCAGCGTGTGGAAAACCAAAAGTTGCGCCGCATGACCTGATGCAACCGCGAGTGCAGCGGTGCCGCCTTCAAGTGCTGCAACACGTTCTTCCAATACAGCATTGGTTGGATTGGTAATTCGCGTGTAGATATTGCCGAAGGCCTTGAGGCCAAAGAGAGAGGCAGCGTGATCAGCATCGTCGAAAACGAAAGCAGTGGTCTGGTAGATCGGAGTGGCTCTCGCCCCGGTTGCCGGATCCGGTTGTGCTCCGGCGTGAATCGCCAATGTTTCAATTCCGGGTGCGCGATTTGCCATATTCTATTTCCTCCAAAGCAGTTGATGGAGGCAAGCTATGGGATAGTCTGCCCCCCGCCAAGGAAAGATTTTTCAATCCGCACAATTTGGTAGCCTCAACCGACCACAACTAAATTGCATCTTTAGATTTTAATTCTTCAGTCATTTTCAGCGATTTTTCTGCGAAACACCTACGTCTTGCAGTAAAATCCATTTCGTCTCGCCAACGCGCTTCAGAACATCGAGCAGGTCGGAGCTGTCCGCTCACTTTGACCGGTTTAAGCCAAAACTTTGAAAGCCTTTTCCCAAGACAGGTTTTTTGGAAGAAAGCACCCGCGAGTTCACCCCGCTCCATCCGATCTCACCACAAAGGCGCGCATATTCGATTTTCGGGCAACGGTTCATGACCACCTGAATTCCACTTGCCTCCGCTTTTCGCGCAGCTTCATCATGACGTACCGTAAGTTGTGTCCAGATGACTTTCGGCAAAGGGTTTAACGCCAGAATTTCATCGACAATGGCAGGGACAGCATCGGAAGCACGAAACACATCGACCATATCAATGGGATCGGGAATATCCGCCAAACGCGCATAGGCCATTTGCCCGAGAATTTCCTTGCCTGCTTGTCCCGGATTAACAGGGATAACTTTATAGCCCTTGGCCAAAAGATATTTCATTACAAAGAAGCTCGGCCTCACTTCATTGGCTGAAGCACCCACCATGGCGATAGTTTTAACAGACGAGAGAATGCTGCGAATATAATCGTCGGGATAATGGTCGTGATCCATAAAGCTCACTCGCCCGTCCATTCTGGTTTACGCTTTTCAATAAAGGCGCTGATGCCCTCTTCGGCATCTCGGGCCAGCATATTTTCGACCATGACCTGCGCCGTGTAATCATAGGCGCTTGCAAGGTCCATTTCCGCCTGCTTGTAAAATGCTTCCTTGCCGATTTTTAGCACCAAAGGTGATTTGGCAGCAATGGCTTGCGCATATTTCCTGACAATCTGATTCAGATATTCCTGTGGCACGACCCGGTTAACCAACCCGAACTCTCGCGCAGTGGAAGCATCAATTGTTTCGCCGGTCAGCAGCATTTCCATGGCCTGTTTGCGCGATACGTTGCGTGACAGTGCAACCATCGGCGTCGAACAAAAAAGTCCGATATTGACACCCGGCGTACAGAAGGTCGATTTGTCCGAACAGACAGCAAGATCACATGAGGCGACGAGCTGACATCCCGCAGCAGTTGCAAGTCCGTCAACGCCTGCAATCACTGGCTTTGGGTGGGTTACAATCGCCTGCATCAACTCGGCACAAAGGCGCATTGTCTTCTCGAAGAAGGCACGACCGCGATCATCATCCGGGCGATGGCTCGAAAGCTCTTTAAGATCATGACCGGCGGAGAATAATTTCAACGATGAATCGATAATGATAACGCGAACTGTCTTGTCTTCCCTCGCCGATTGAAGATGTTCCAACAGCAATTGCATCATCGCAATCGAAAGAGCGTTCGCCGGAGCGTTCTGCATTGTCAGACGCAAAATGCCTTCTGACAACTCATAGCCGACAATAGGACCGGTCGACCCTTCCTTGCGGATGGCGTGCACTTCTCCCATGGGATTCCTCGTTATTTATCAGGCGTCATTACTTATTGTTGTCGTGCCCATTGATTATAGAACGGCTTCAACGAGCGCAAATGACGCTCTACAATCACGATGTTTTGCAGTGATGGTCTGGAATTTTGAACCTGGGTCAGACCGCTTTTCAATCCGTTGATGGCTTCTGCTTTTTGCTCTGGAGATAGATTAACCATCGTGGGGATCGACGCAATCGCCTTTTCCACTTCCTGTTGCGGCTGTGGATGGGTGGCCCAATGATAGGTCACCATGATCGTGTTGTTTGTGTCGAGCCAATCGGCATAGCTGGCAAAACCAAATTCTTGCGCTTTCGCATCAAGTATTGCAATCCGGCCGGATGCTTCGCCGTCGTCATCAAGTTCGAGCGCTGTGGCGGCAACGGGTGCATAGCCATAAAGGAAGCGGGTCACAAGCTTCTCATTCAAGGCCACGGCCCGCTCCGGCAATTGATAACGCTCGATGACGGGCGCCAAGGGAGGCGGAGGCCGCGTGGCAAAAAAACCTGCATATCCCACGGTGAGCAAAACAGAGGTGACAACTATTCCTGGCGGCTTCATAAAACGGCCCATCCTTGCAAAGATCAAGCAGCCTCAATAGTAACAGCCTAAGTGTAAACAAAACAGCAAGGGAGGCGATATTGGCCGTAAGAATGGATGTAAAAGCCCTATCCGCCTTTCTGGAAACTGAGTTTCCGCAGGTTAACACGGATGGCATTGCTTACACAGTAACCGACGCTGCTGACGGCTATGCTGTGATGCGGCTAGACCCGACAGTGAAGCACCTACGCCCCGGCGGCACAGTTTCGGGGCCAACCCTGTTTGCACTGGCTGACATCACTGCATATGTCGCCATTCTTGCGCAAATTGGTCCTGTCGCTCTGGCGGTAACAACCAATCTCAATATCAATTTCCTGCGCAAACCGGAGATCGGCCCGGTGGAAGCCAAAGCCACGCTGCTGAAACTCGGCAAGCGTTTGGCCGTTGTGGATATTGCAATCACCAGCGTGACCAGCGGCGAGCTTGTTGCCCATGCAACGGCAACCTATTCAATCCCGCCACGAGGCTGATGCTCGCCTCAAATTTTCTGCTTTGCGTGCTTCGCCCTTCGGCAAGCTCAGGATAGCTCAGCATGAGGGAAGTTAATGATTGCAGTATTTTCCACATAACAGAATAGCACCTCCATTCAATCAGACCACCTCCCTCATGCTGAGCTTGTCGAAGCACGCACTCCCTTCATGCCAAAAGTTCTTTAGCTCTCCGATAGAGCGTCACGCGTTGCCGATCAATATGCCCGTGGCCAGCACCAGACTGCCACCGAGCACGACCTGAATTGCAGCGCGGAAGAATGGCGTTTCCATATATTTGTGCTGGATAAATGCAATTGCCCAAAGCTCAACGAAGACCACCAGCGCGGCGATCACCGTTGCGGTCCAGAAATTCGTGATGAGATAAGGCAGGGCATGACCGAGACCGCCGATCGCGGTCATCAGACCACTGGCAAGACCACGCTTGAGCGGTGAACCGCGCCCGGACAGTTTGCCGTCATCATGTGCCGCCTCAGTAAAGCCCATGGAAATACCCGCACCAAGCGATGCAGACAGGCCGACGAGAAACGTCTGCCAGGTATCCTGCGTGGCAAAGGCGGCGGCAAATATTGGAGCGAGGGTGGAAACTGAACCATCCATGAGACCAGCCAGACCTGGCTGGACATAGGTCAACAGGAATTGACGACGCTCCGTTTGCCTTTCCTCCTGCTGCACATCAAGAGGCGCATGTTGCAGGCCAAGGCGATGCGCGAGCGATTCATGGGCTTTTTCGGCAGCAGCCAGATCGCCCAGCAATTTACGGGTCGAGGCATCGGTGACGAGTTTTGTTGCCTCCATATAAAAACGATAGGCCTGCCCCTCCATGGTTTCAGCCATCTCCCTCACCTTGTCGATTCCAAGCGGACGGACGAGCCAGTCAGGCTTGCGCTCAATATAGCCACGCACATGCTCGCGGCGGATCAATGGAATGCGACTGCCAAATCGCTCGATATGCAGATCGATGAGTGCCTGACGATGCCTGTTTTCCTCCTCCGCCATATCCTCGAACACTTTGGCGCTTTGCGGAAAATCATCACGCAAGCCATCGGCATAGGCGAGATAGATGCGCGCATCATCCTCTTCAGAGGAAATGGCAAGGGCGAGAATTTGCTGTTCCGAAAGAGAGGAGAGATCGTGGCGACGGTTACCAAAGAAACGGCTGAGCATAGCAAACATCTAGATTAGAATAATTCTAAACTATGGGATTTGAGGTGGGATTTCAAGGTAGGCGCTAGTTATCTCCCCCCATTGCGGGGGAGAAAGTGATTTCAGCATCTTAGCTCTTGCTAAGTGCTAGAAATCACAAGAGAGGGGATAGTGCACGATGAGTCAGAATAGTCCCCTCTCTTGGATTTTCTATGGATTAAGCAAACAAAGCTAAACCCAAGAAAATCCCTACGGGCGAGCCACGGGTCTCGCCGCCTTCGGCCTCCCACAAGGGGAGAGATAATCGGCATCGCCGGTTGTAGCACTCTCGGCCCTCATGCACCGCCCCCACAATCATCAAAGAAATTGATAAATACTGTTGAAATCAGCCAATAGACAGTGTTTCCATGCGAGGCTATGTTCGGCGCGTTGATCACCACTACCGGGCTTTCACCATGACACTTGCAGGTTTTATCGCCTATTCGGGCGCACTCGCTATTGCCGCTGCCATTCCCGGCCCGGGCGTGACTGCTCTTGTCGCACGAGCGCTGGGATCTGGCTTCCGCTCGTCCCTGTTCATGTCCATCGGACTTGTGCTCGGCGACCTTACCTATCTTACTGCGGTCGTGCTCGGCCTTGCGGTTGTGGCGCAGACATTCGGTACATTGTTCCTGATCATCAAATGGGCTGGCGTTGCCTATCTCAGCTATCTGGCATGGAAGCTGTGGACGACTGGCATTTCAACCGAAAGAATTGAAGCAAAGAAAAGTCGCGGCGGCAACATCTCCGCGATTCTGGCTGGACTGACGCTCACGCTTGGCAACCCGAAAACCATGCTTTTCTACATCGCGCTGACACCGACGCTTGTTGATCTGGAGTCGATCACATTGGGAGACTATTCCATTCTGGCGGTCATAACGGTGATCGTGTTGATGATTGTGCTCGTGCCCTATCTTGCGCTGGCTGCCAAGGCACGCGGTCTTCTGGCTTCACCCCGCGCATTAAGGCGTCTGAACCGCACTGCCGCTGCCTTTATGGCTGGCGCAGCATTGGCAATTGCAGGACGCGCCGGCTAACCCGGATTTGTATTCTAATAGATGCGGATTATTAGTTTAATTTTCCATTCATGCTTCCGTTTGTGCATGTGCCCGACTATGAATTTTCCGCCAAGGGCCATAAGATCGCGTGCAGAACAACATCAATTTCGGGAGAACATCATGAGCAGCGACACGCTACGCAAGCCGGGCCGTGGCCGTATCTACAACTCCATCGTCGATACTATCGGTGACACACCAATCGTGCGCCTCGACAAGTTTGCCAAGGAAAACGGTGTCGTTGCGAATCTCTTGGGCAAGCTCGAATTCTTCAATCCGATTTCCAGCGTCAAGGATCGTATCGGTGTCGCCCTGATCCAATCACTGGAAGATCAAGGCAAGGCTGTTCCCGGCAAGACCGTATTTGTGGAGCCGACATCAGGCAATACAGGCATTGCGCTGGCCTTTGCCGCTGCCGCCAAGGGCTATCGCCTTATCCTCACCATGCCGGAAACCATGTCCGTCGAGCGCCGAAAAATGCTCAAGCTGCTCGGGGCCGAGCTGGTGCTGACGGAAGGCGCGAAGGGCATGAAAGGCGCTATCGCCAAAGCCAATGAACTCGTCGAAACCACGCCAGACGCAATCATTCCCGGCCAATTCGACAATCCCGCCAATCCCGAAATTCATCGCAAGACGACAGCTGAGGAAATCTGGAACGACACGGACGGGAGCGTCGACATTCTCATTTCCGGAATTGGAACCGGCGGGACGATCACTGGCGTTGGTCAGGTGCTGAAACAGCGTAAACCCAGCGTGCAGATCATCGCGGTTGAGCCAAAGGATTCGCCCGTGCTGTCGGGCGGCAATCCCGGACCACACAAAATTCAAGGGATTGGCGCTGGCTTTGCACCGAGTGTGCTCGACACGCATATTTACGATGAAGTCATACAGGTTTCGAATGAGGATTCCTTTGCGAATGCGCGGCTGGTCGCGCGTATTGAAGGCCTGCCGGTGGGTATTTCCTCGGGCGCTGCGCTGACAGCGGCGATTGAAGTCGGCAAGCGTCCGGAGAACAGAGGCAAGAATATCGTTATCATCATCCCCTCTTTCGCTGAACGGTATCTATCAACGGCGCTATTTGACGGGCTGGATGGCTGATATGAGGGAAGAATGCGCTTATTCCGGGAGCATTCTTCCTAACTAAGCCAGATTGGCAAAACGTTCGATAGGTGGCTGCTCGCGGTGTTCCGCCTGCCATAAATCGTAATCAGTCTGCACACTGAGCCAAACCTTTGCCCTGCCAATGCCTGCACGCTCCAAGCGAACTGCAAGGTCGGGGCTTATAGGTGCATGGCCGTGCATGATGCGGGATAGTGTTTCCCGCGCAAAGCCCAGCCGCCGGGCAAGTTCAGTCGTGGTTATGGCAAGCGCCGGCAAAACGTCCTCCAAGAGAGTTTCACCTGGATGCGGGGGATTGAATTGTCCCATGTCATTAGTCCTCAATGATAATCCAGATAATCGACCAATTCGACATCGCTTTCGATGAACCTGAATATGATACGCCAATTTCCGCTGACCGAGATCGACCAATAACCGTCCAAGGACCCTTGAAGCCGGTGAAGTCTCCAGCCCGGTATAGAGAGATCATCCGGCACGGAGGCGCGATCCAGAAAGGCAAGCATACGAGACAACCGCTTCACATGCGCAGCGTTGATCCCTCGTGTGGAACCCGTTTCAAAGAAAACCTTCAACCCCTTATGGCGAAAACTTCGGATCATTCTCCGAATGTGATGCAATAGATCACATATCGCAACCAACGTCCGGTTGCAAGCTGCAAAAACAGCGCGCCGAGATGTGGTAATATAATACCTTTCTTACAAGTCCTTGATTTTACTAATGTATTTAAATTACATGCCAAAACTAACGACTTGACGCTCTCCATTTGAGCCTTTATTGAGACGCATGACTGCGGTGGGGGTTCCCGCCGTTTTTCATTGTTGTGTGGATTTCAATGATCTTCACAACCCAAGCAACAAGAAAAGCCTTCTTTTATGAAGGATGATCTCAAGGACAACACAAATGGCTACCTTCACACAGAAGCCGGCAGATGTGACGAAAAAGTGGATCCTGATCGACGCGACGGATCTCGTCGTTGGTCGTCTCGCCACCATCGTCGCAAACATCCTGCGCGGCAAGCACAAAGCTACCTTCACCCCGCATGTTGACGATGGCGACAATGTTATCATCATCAATGCCGACAAGGTTGCCTTCACAGGCAAGAAGCTTTCGGACAAGATTTATTACTGGCACACCGGTCACCCAGGCGGCATCAAGGAACGTACAGCTGGTCAGCTGCTTTCCGGCCGTTTTCCTGAGCGTGTTGTTGAAAAGGCAGTTGAGCGCATGGTTCCACGTGGACCGCTCGGCCGTCGCCAGATGAAGAACCTGCGCGTTTATGCCGGTTCCAACCACCCACATGAAGCGCAGGCACCTGAAGTCCTCGACGTTGGCGCGCTGAATTCCAAGAACAAAAGGAGCGCATAAGAATGGCTGAGCTCAACTCGCTCGCAGAACTCGGTACAGCTGCTGCATCAACGCAGGCTGCTGCACCCGTTCATGTCCAGAAGCTCGATGCCCAGGGCCGCGCATATGCAACCGGCAAGCGTAAGGATGCGGTAGCTCGCGTCTGGATCAAGCCAGGTTCCGGCAAGATTTTCGTCAACGACAAGGAATATGTTGCATATTTCGCTCGTCCGGTTCTGCAGATGATCCTGCAACAGCCAATCGTTGCCGCCAACCGTGCTGGTCAGTATGACATCATCGCTACTGTTGCCGGTGGTGGTCTTTCCGGTCAGGCCGGTGCTGTTCGTCATGGCATTTCCAAGGCCCTCACCTATTTCGAACCTGCGCTGCGCGGTGTTCTGAAAAAGGGCGGCTTCCTTACACGCGACAGCCGCGTTGTAGAACGCAAGAAGTACGGCAAGGCGAAAGCCCGTCGCTCGTTCCAGTTCTCGAAGCGCTAATATCGCTTTATACGGACAGAACAGAAAGCGGGCCTTCGGGTCCGCTTTTTTGTTGCGCTGAGATGGGTTGATAAGCGAAAATCTTGCCACCCTTATCTCTCCCCTTGTGGGAGAGAACGCGATTTCAACATCTTAGCCCCTTTGCTAAGTGTTAGAAATCGCAAGAGAGGGGATTTACTTTCTTGAACTACCCCCTCTCTTGAATTTTCTAAGAATTTAGCAAAGAGAGCTAAATTCAAGAAAATCCTTTCTCCCCCACCAAGGGGGAGATAAACGTTGTGCTCCCGGAGTGAGAAATCCAATGCCATCGAAAACCATCGATCATGCTTTTACAGCACGCACATTGACCAGCGCTGCCACCGACCCCACCCATGCGGGAGCGCTGTCCTTCATGCGCAGACGCTACACCAAGAATCTCAATGGGGCAGAGGCCGTGGTCTGGGGCATTCCATTTGATGCTGCTGTTTCCAACCGGCCCGGGGCGCGTTTCGGTCCCCAGGCAATACGCCGCGCCTCGGCAATCTTTGACAATGACCCGCAATACCCTTTCCAGCGCGATCTGTTCGAAGATTTGGCGGCAATTGATTATGGCGATTGTCTACTTGACTATGGCAATCATCAAAAGACACCTGCCACAATCGAGAGAGAAGCGGCCAAAATCATCAAATCGGGCGCATTTCTGCTTTCGCTCGGCGGCGATCATTTCGTGACATGGCCGATCCTGAAAGCCCACGCGGCGAAACATGGACCGGTTGCGCTCGTGCAGTTCGATGCCCATCAGGACACCTGGTATGATGATGGCAAGCGCATTGATCATGGTTCATTTGTTGGCCGTGCAGCGCGCGATGGCGTGATTGATCCCGCGCACTCGATTCAGGTCGGCATCCGCACCCATGCACCGGATGATTGCGGCCTCAAGATTGTCTATGGCTACGAGGTCGAGGTACTTTCGGCAGCGGAAATTGCCCGGCAGATCATCGCGCGCACAGCCGGCAAGCCGGTCTACCTGACATTCGATATTGATTGCCTTGATCCGGCATTTGCACCGGGGACCGGAACGCCCGTTGCAGGCGGCCCTTCGTCGGCAAAGATTCTCTCGGTACTGCGTCATCTGACCGAACTTAATATTGTCGGTGCCGATGTGGTGGAGGTTGCGCCCGCCTACGATCATGCGGATGTGACAGCAATCGCCGGTGCCACAATAGCGATGTATTACTTAGGTATATTGGCCGAACAAAAGGCCAACCGACGATAAGTATGGCAAGGACGTTATGCGTGGTTCGACAAGCTCACCATGAGGAATGTGGACTGATTGCAATTAGTGAGCATTGCTGGAAATAACTCCTTGCAACCAACTCACTTTCCTCATGGTGAGCTTGTCGAAGGGCAAACCACGCACGGCTTTTCTGCCAACCTTCCATATTGAATCCGCTTTTCTCTCTAACTATCTGAATTCAAAGCATCCAAGGGCATTTCCATGAAACCCAAAATCTTTATCGACGGCGAACACGGCACCACAGGTTTGCAAATCCGCACGCGGCTTGCGGGGCGCGATGACCTCGAAGTAATCTCCATTCCTGAAGCCGAGCGGCGCAACAAGGATTTGCGCGAAGAGTTTCTGAAGGCTGCGGATGTAGCGATTCTCTGCCTGCCGGATGAGGCTTCAAAGGAAGCGGTATCGATCCTTGAAGGAAACAATTCCACGAAGATCATCGACACGGCGACAGCGCACCGCGTACATCCTGACTGGGCCTATGGCTTTGCGGAACTTGATAATGCGCAGCGCGGAAAGATCGCGCAAGCGCGGCTTGTTGCCAATCCCGGTTGCTATCCGACCGGCGCGATTTCGCTGATCCGCCCCTTGCGCGATGCTGGTATATTGCCTGCCGATTATCCGATTTCGGTCAACGCAGTCTCCGGCTATACGGGCGGCGGCAAGCAGATGATCGCGCAGATGGAAAATCCTGATGCACCGGACCATATCGCCGCCAACCATTTTCTCTATGCCATGCCACTCAAGCACAAGCATGTGCCGGAATTGCAGATGCATGGTCGTCTCGACCGCAAGCCGATCTTCAGCCCAAGCGTTGGCCGCTTTGCCCAAGGCATGATTGTGCAGGTGCCGATCCATACGGGCGACCTGAATGGTGGCGCTTCAATGGCTGACATTCACGCCGCGCTGGTCGCCCATTATGAAGGCCAGCACATTGTGCAGGTTGTGCCACTTGAGACAAGCGCCACCCTGCCCCGTCTCGACCCTGAAGAGCTACGCGATACGGACATTATGAAGCTTTATGTGTTTGGCACAGAAGGCTCCGGCCAGGTCAACCTCGTGGCGCTGCTGGACAATCTCGGCAAAGGCGCTTCGGGCGCAGCAGTGCAGAACCTTGATCTCATGTTGGGTCGCTAAGTGCGCTTGACCAAGTTGACCAATCACGTCAAATCATGTTATGGATTGTTGGTTAACTTGGTTAGGAGCTGGCCATGAATCACGTCAATCTCTATGATGCAAAAACCAATCTTTCCAGCTTGGTAGACCGTGCTGCTTCCGGCGAGGAAGTGATTATAGCAAAGAACGGCATACCACTTGCGCTGCTCGGCCCCCTGCACAAGCAAACTGAGCCGCGCGTGCCTGCACATGCCCTTGGGATTACATATATCGCAGAGGACTTCGACGCGGTTGATCCCGAAATCGCGGCATTATTCAACGAAGGCCAGTAATGAATCTTCTGTTGGATACACATGCGTTTCTCTGGTGGGATAGTGGTGCTGATCAGCTCGGTTCAGAAGTGCGCACTGCTATCGCCAATCCCGATAACCAGATTTATATTAGTGCAGCCTCTGTCTGGGAAATTGCCATTAAAAGCGCCAAGGGAAAATTGCACTTTACAGGGCCGGCCACTTCCGCAATCGAACGCAACGGGTTTTTGCCGCTCTCGATTTCACTACATCATGCGGAGATGGCAGGAAATCTGGACTGGAGTCATTCTGATCCATTCGACCGGATGCTGGTGGCTCAATCGCAGGCAGAAAATATGGTTCTCGTGCATGCCGATGGTATTATCCATGATTATAAAGGGATAGCACAACTTTGGGCTCGTTGACATTGCAAAGTCTGCCAGCCGAATGGCGTCTTTTAGAACCGGAGCTGTTCACTGAAACCCATACCAGCCGCATCATCATGGTGCGGTTGGAAAATGGTGAGCAGGCTGTTGTCAAACAGTTGAACGCGACCGGCATGGAAAACGAATTGCGTGGCACGCACTATCTGCAATGGCATGACGGCCACGGCTGTGTGCGCGTCCTCAGACAAAAAGACAATAATCTGCTGCTCGAATATGGCGGCTCGCGGACCCTTCTCGATCATCTGAACGAACGTGGCGATGAATCAGCGACATTGGTCTTCACCGATGTTTTCTTGCGATTGCAGGAAACCTTTCGCAGTCATAAGCCCGTTTCGCCGGATTTTGTGCCGTTGCGCAGACAGTTCTCCAGCCTGTTCAAGAAGGCTGAGAAAGACCAAAAGGCTGGTAAACAAAGCATATTTGTAGAAGGGGCCGCCATTGCCGACCGCCTTTTGGACAACCAGCGGGATATCCAACCCCTGCATGGCGATATACACCACGAAAATATCCTTTTCGGCAAACGCGGCTGGCTTGTCATTGACCCGCAGGCGTTGCTGGGCGACCCGGCCTATGACGCAGCCAATATGTTCTATAATCCGGTGGAACGGACTGATCTGCGCACTGATCCCAAACGTGTTGCCTCAATGGCGAAGATTTTCGAAGACGTTTTCAAGCGAGATCGCAAAGATTATCTTGAGTTCGGCATGACGCATGCGTGCCTGTCCGCCTCATGGCATGATGAAGATGGGAACGATGAAGAGCGGGATCGCAGCCTTGCCGTCGCGACGACGATCGGCAAGGCAATCGCATCAATTTGTTGAACGTTTGACGAGCCGTGCCACCACAACGAAGGTGACGACGCCGAGCGTACCAACGATTGCAACGACGAGAAGCGCTGTCGTCGGGCCGAAATGTTCAAGCAGAGTTGCGAAAATAAATGGCGCTACCGAGGACACGATCAGACGGGAAGATGTGATCTTGCCAAGAATTTCACCATAGCCCTGATGACCGAACAGCGCCAAGGGCAGTGTCCCCAACACAATACTGTTTAATCCTGAGCCCATGCCAAACAGGATGGCGAACAAGACTGCGCCGGCAATGATTGGGATGGATGAAGGCAGCAACAACATCATGAAGGCTAGCGGAATCATCGCAGTGGAAATGATCGTAATGATCATCGCCGAGAACCGGCCACCCAGAAGCATATTGATGAGACGGCTTGCGAACTGAGCCGGACCAAACATCGTTCCAACGAAAACTGCCGAAGCACCAAGACCAACCGCGCCGAGCACTGGTACAAAATGAACCAGCATTGATGAAAGCGCGAAGCTCGTCAGCGAAAAGCCTACCGCCAAAAGCACAAGCGCGCCTCTACGATCATGGTGTTGTAGAGACCCTTCAACGCCCCTCGCGAGCGGCTGAGGCGTGGTGTCCGGTGGAAGCTTCAGCGAACGGCGCGTCATTCGTGACAACCAGAAATGGATCGGGAAGCAAAGACCAGTTTGCAATACTGCGTAAAACAGAAATATCTCACGCCATGTGAAGCTGTGCAAAAGCGCAGTCACCAATGGCCAGAACAGAGTGGAAGAAAAGCCGCCCATCAGCGTCAAATAGGTTATCCGGCGCGGCGCAAGCTGTGGATCGACCTGTACGAGAACGGCAAAGGCAGTGTTATAAAGGATGAAAGGTGTGGCGATGCCTGTTGTGATCAAAGCGGTCGCAAACATCCACCAATTGGTCGAGAATGCGCAAAAGACAAGGGAGAGTGCCGCAGCCAGTGAGCCGAGCGTCATGACGCGCCCTGCCCCGAACCTGTCAGCCCAGCGGCCAGACCATGGCGATACGACACCGCCGATCAACAATGTCCCGGAAAACGCAGCGAACAGCCATTCGCGTGTCTGACCGAACTCTTGCCCGATGACGGGCGCCAGAATGCTGAAACTGTAAAAAAGTGTACCATAACCGATGATCTGCGTGATACCGAGGCCGACAACCGTAGCCAGCGACCGCCTCGCACTGATGATCATGGTTTTCAGTTTCCGATATTACTGCATATTGAACTGGATTGTGCTGTCAGATTAAACCGAGTCTCTCACCAAGAACAGTCAGTTTCCCGGCACAATCTTTGTTTCAAGCGGATATGCGCCTTTTGTGGCGCGCCAATGGGCCACAGCAAAACCAAGCAGCACAATTGCGAAAATCTGATGGAGCAATCCAAGCCCGATCGGCACCTGCATGAGCAGCGTGGTGATACCGATTGCGGCCTGCGCTGCAACCAGCAGCGCGAGGAAAACGGCACGGCGAGCATGGGTTGTATCTGGAGCAAGGCGCATAGTCGAGATCGCATGCCAGATCGCCATCGCAAAGACGAAATAAGCAAAGATGCGATGGACGAATTGCACGGTCTTCGGGTTTTCGAAGAAATTGTGCCAGATGGGCTGGATCGGGAACATATCACCCGGGATGATCGCGCCATCCATCAGAGGCCAGGTATTATAGGATAATCCCGCATCAAGGCCGGCCACCAGAGCGCCGAGATAAATCTGGACGAGCACAAGAAGGACCATCCAGCCGGAAAAGCGCTGAATTGCGCGGTCTGCCGGTTTTTCCGTATAGATTGCCAAGCCTCTTGCCACATACATGACGGCCGCAAAAATGATGCAGGCCAAAGTCAAATGCGTGGCGAGGCGATACTGGCTGACATCAACACGAACCGAAAGTCCAGAGGCGACCATCCACCAGCCAACGGCACCTTGCAGGCCGCCAAGCGCCAAAATGCCAATCATGGGCCATCTGAGACGCCGCTCAAGCCGACCTGTGAGCCAGAAGAATGCCAAAGGCAGAGCAACGAGGAAACCTACACCACGGGCAAGGAAACGATGGGACCACTCCCACCAGAATATCTGCTTGAACTCAAAGAGGCTCATGCCCTTGTTCAACTGCTGATATTGGGGAATCTGCCTGTATTTATCAAACTCTTCCATCCATTGGTCATAGCCAAAGGGCGGAATAATGCCGTGGATTGGCTTCCATTCGGTGATTGACAGGCCAGAGCCCGTCATACGGGTGGCACCGCCTACAAACACGATGGCTGCGAGCACCACCAGCACCACATACAACCAGATGCGGATATAATGGCGGTTTCTGGCTTCACTATCCTGCACCGAGACGAGTGCGTCTTCGGACGTAATATGGGCGGCCATGCAAAACACTCCTGTACAGAGCGGATAGGTGAAGCATCTTGCGGTGTATGACAAGCGGCGCTTACGCGACAAGCAGTCGCGTTTATGGGACGCAAAGGGTTTTTTCGCTTTTCGGATAGAGATTAAACAGATAGATCAAGCCCAGAGCGTTTTTTAACGCAATCCCGGATGCAAAACCGCTTCACACATTTGCTGGAATTGCTCTATTGCTCAATTGGATGGCAATATGCCCGTAAGGCTGAAAAAACTCATCGGAACATTTTTTCTGGTAGCGCTGGTCTGTGTCTACGCCATAGTCGCGACGATTTTTGCCGTGGCGCTTTTAGGCAATGCCAGCCCGTGGATCCATCTGCTCTACTTCTTCGGTACGGGCATATTATGGGTGGTCCCGGCCATGTTCATCATTAGCTGGATGGAAAAAGCGCCCAAGAACAAGGTTTAAGTCTGAACAACACGCCTGCCCGCATTGGCGATAGGCGTGGTGATACCGCTCATCATGGTTCTGGCGTAAACCAGTTCCTGAAACCGACCATTGATGGAAATGCGCGGCAATGAGTGCATATGGGCACGATGTTCGGCCTGAATAGTGCCGTGGCGGGTCGTCACTGCCGAAAGAAAACCTTCCTTTGCTGCCTGTAGTGCTTCTCGCTCACCCGCGGCTTTCGCCGAGCCATAAGGATAGGCGAAATGCTGCGGTCGTTTGCCCAACTTGTCTTCCAGCATATCAGCTGATTGCCGCATCTCGAAAGAAACTATTTCAGGGGCAAGTCTCTTGAGGTTGTAGTGATGAACGGTATGTGCGCCGATGGTGCATAGCGGATCGCTGGCAATCTGACGCAGTTCCTTCCAGTTCATGACATCGCGATCCGCAGCAACCCCGCAAAGCATATTCTGCGCGTCACACATTTCCCGCAATACAGGCATTTGCTGGAGTTCGGTCAATGTTTCAGTGAAATAGCGCATAAGGGCGTGGAACGCTGCGCGCTTCTGGAACATCGTCGTGCAACGCCATTCCTGACCATTGGGCGCTTTGATAAAGTTTGCCTTGGCAACCAGTAGTTCCAACACCTCCCACCACAAAACAGTCGCGCCTTCCACAAGACCCGGCGCCGTATAAATGGTAAATGGCGCACGGTGCTTCTGAAAAACCGGATAGGCATGATGGAGGTTGTCATTATATCCATCGTCAAGCGTGATCGCCGCAAAGCGGCGTCCGCCCTGCGACCCGGATGCAATGCGGGCAACGGCCTCATCCATTGAAACCAGATCGACATCTTCTGACTTTAGCGAAGTCAATATTGTATCGAGAAACGCTGGCGAGATGCAGAGCGAACGGTTGACGCCGAGCGGACTTGTGCAGTCCGGGCGAACCCTGTGCAACATGATAATCGAGCCGAGGCCGCCAAGGCGCGCACGGGCTCGCGATGCGAAGCCGCTATGCCAGGCAAGCCTCATCACGGCCTTACGTATTAAATCGGCCGCGTGGACCATTCCTTCACCAATTTTACTTTATGTAGAAGCAACCGGATAGTTATTGCTCAAATAGAGCACAGTGAATGCTGAAGATATATCAAATACCTCGTAAATTTTCTTTTTGTGGAACGCAAGAATGGACAATCGGCAGCTTGAAACGAAAATACTCGTCGATTCCCATGATATTCAGGCTGCCTGGGATGGACTGGGCGCGGATTTCATTTCAGGAGCCTCGCAAACGGCACGGTGGCATGCGCTATGGCAGTCTCTGGTCAATGACGATTGTCTCGTCGCAGCGCTTTACTCCAAGGAGCAGCCGGTCCTTATGCTGCCGCTGGAAATCCAACGGACCGGGCCGCTGCGCATCGCGATCTACGCGGGCGGCCCCCATGCGAACTGTAATTTCCCGGCAGTTGCAATGGGTCAAAGCATATCTGCGGAAGCGCTTCGCTTGCTTTTTGATGCCCTGCACCGTGCACGGCCTGACATTGATCTCGTGTCTCTGACCCGCCAGATGGGTGAACTTGGTGGTATTTCAAATCCCCTCCTGCAAATGCCAAGCCGGGTAAACGCAAATGTAAGTCTCGGTGTCACGCTGGATGGGAATTTCGAGATGGTTCTCGCTAGGAGCAATTCGAAGCGAAAAAAGAAAAAGCACAGGCACAATATGCGCCGTTTTGAAGATGCAGGCGGTTTTGAAATCATAACCGCGACTACGCCGGTAGAGACAAATGCAATGCTCGACACTTATTTCGAATGCAAAGCAACACGATTGGCAAAGGCGGGGATTAAAAACACCTATGATCCGGCGGGCGTAAAAGATTTCTTCAAAAGACTTTTTGCAGAAGAAGTTGTCGGCGCATCGCATCGCTTTCAACTCAAAGCGTTGGAAGTCGCGGGGCAGTACCGGGCAGTTCTGGGAAAGTCTTATGCTGCACGCCAGACCTTTATCGATTTTGTCGGCATTACGGAGGATGATCTGGTCAGTGCAAGTCCGGGCGAATTTCTATTCTTCGAGGATATTGCCGCAAGCTGCGAAACCGATCTTAAGGTCTATAGTTTCGGTATAGGCGACGAGCCCTATAAACGCAGCTGGTGTGATATCGAACGACCGACCTATGATACCGATATTAGTCTGACAGCGAAGGGCCGGATTTATGAGGCATGGCTTCGTGTCCGCCGCAAGCTGGTGCGCACGATCAAGAAGAATGAATTTGTCTGGTCGAAGGTGAAAAAACTTCGCTCAATCATGCGCGGCGCTCGCTAAGCCCGGCGCACGAGCTTGCCAGCATCCAGCCGCAACGCATCCGCTTCAAAAGGCGTCAACAGATTTGGCTCAAGGAAGCGGGCTTCGAAAACGGCCCTCACCGTGACAGCCACGTCCGGATCATCCGGGTTGACAACACCAAGAATAAGCTCTGTGCCCTCAACCATCAAATGCCTCAACTCGGCGACTGTTGCCGGACCGCTATCGACCACGACCAGATCATAGGCGGACTGCAAGGCGGTCAAAATCATGGGCAGACGCCCGGCCGACTGCATGGCCTTTACAGGGTCGTGATTTCCCAGTGGAATGACTTCAGCCTGCGAGTAATGATCGAGATGGATAACCTCGCTGAAATGTTTTTCCGATACAAGCAGATCAGTAATACCGGGCAAATTGCCGTCATCAAGCATCGCGCGCCCGATCTCTGGTGAGCCGGTCATATCGACGAGAATGACCCGCACGCCCCTATCCGCCAGCTCACGGACCAGCAGGATCGTCAAAGCGGACGCTTCATCACCCTCCGGAGAGACGACAACTGCCCTCGCCGCGCCACTTGCCATGAGCCGGTCAGCGACATTGGCGATACCAGTATGATCGGTCGGAACAGGTGACGGGGAAAAATTATCAGGTTCAGCCCGGGTTTCTTCCTCGGCTGGTGGAGCAGCAACTGGCTGTACAGGCTCATTGACAAGCTCTGGCATGGCGGCAGGTTGAACGATCGGTTGCGCCGGGATGAAATAAGAATCCGATGCAGGCCGCAATGCCCGACCGCTGAACAAGGCGTGGAGAAGCGTACCAATGCTCAATATCAGCAATGAAGCCACAAAAGCTGCGAGCGTCATTGGAACCTTCTTGGGGAAATAAGGCTCGATGGGGCGATCCGCACGGGAAAAAATGCGCGCATCAGCAGGCATATAACCCCGGTCTGTACGCGACGAGGCTTCCCGATACCGTGTGAGATAGGATTCCAGCAGTTGGCGCTGCGCCGTGGCTTCACGTTCCAGCGCCCGCAGCTCTACTTCTTCTTCACCGGCCCGCGATGATTGCGCCTTGAGCTGGTTCAGCGAACGGTTCAGCTCCGCTTCACGCAAGCGTGCCGTTTCCGCTTCATTTTCAAGGCTTGCGAGGACCTTGCGCGCTTCAAGCCGTATCTGGTTGTTCAAATCGGCAAGCTGCGAGCGCAATGCCTTGATCCTCGGATGCCCGCTGAGCAGAGAGGCCGACAGGTCGGCGATATCGTTGTTGAGCTGCACCTGCCGTTCGCGCAGCCGCTGGATCAGGGGCGAAGCGATGACATCCGGCAGGGTTTCCGCCTGTGCGCCGCTTTGCAGGGCTGCCCGCACGCTTGCGGCACGCGCCTCACTTGCGGCCCTGTTGGCGCGAACACGTGACAGTTCACTGGACAGTTCCGAAAGCTGCTGGGTCGCCAGCACCGCATTATTCTGGCCGATCAGCAGATCGGACGAACTGCGATAGGCGGCAACTTTCGCCTCCGCATCCTTGACCCGTTTGCTGAGATCGGCAATCTCGGGCTGAAGCCAGCCTGTGGCATCCGTATTAATCTCGGATTTCGCCGCCTGCTGCATGGCCATATATTCATCGGCAATGGCGTTGGCGACGGAGGCAGAAAGCTCCGCATCTTTCGACGAGAACTGCACCACGATAACGCGGGACTCCTGCACACTATAGACAAGCAGACGGTCACGCAGTGCCTTGAGAATATAATCTGTGCGGGTTTCCTCGCTTATATCGCGTCCAAGGCCTATGGTACCCAGAAGCTTGGACAGCGCTGAAGGTTCGGCGTCTGCTGTCAGCTCGGCGTTCTTTGCAAGATCAAGCTTGGTGATGACATTGCGCAAGACATCGGATGAACCGATCAGTTCAACCTGGCTTTTGATCGCCTCCTGATCAACCACAGGACGATCATCCGTTTGCTGGTTGGAAGGACGCGTGAACACCGATTCACGGGCTTCGATGAGAATGCGCGTTTCAGCGCGATATTTGGGCGAAACCATGGACAGGGCAATGAAGGTCAGAACGGTGATCAGCAATGTACCAAAGATGATGCGACGCTTGTTTTGCCAGAGACTGGCAAACAGCGCACCCATATCAATGTCTACATCATTGCCTGTAGATTGGGCCTGAGCCATCCGATCACCCCACACCATATGCCTTAAGAGTAAAGACTTATGGTAACCACCAAGTTAAGACACCTAAAAAGACCGCATGCGCCTCAAGCCTATGTCGAGCGGCTTTTACCAGCCATTAACCCTAATGAATTGATAATGCATCCAGAGAATCGACAAGCGCATTGCCAAGTTAGGGTCCGAACCGTGTTCAGCAAGCAGATATTTCTGGTGTCTATCGGCGTTATCTGCATGACGCTTGGCGGCTGCGCCAGTTACCGCCCTGCGCCGCCAGCATTCAACGAGGCAATCAACAAGCCCTATATGCTTGATGCTGGCGATCGCATCCGCCTGACGGTTTTTGAACAGGAAGGTATTACCAACACCTATAGCGTTGATCAGGCCGGTTATATTTCCATTCCGCTGATTGGCAGCGTGCCTGCGCGCGGCAAGACCATCCAGCAGATCGAGGCAGCCGTGGCAGCCAAGCTCAAGCAGGGCTATCTGCGCGATCCGGACGTTGCCGTCGAGATCGACCGTTACCGGCCCATCTTCATCATGGGGGAAGTGGGGGCTGCCGGCCAATATTCCTATGTTCCCGGCATGACCGCACAGAAGGCGATTGCTGCGGCAGGCGGATTTAGCGCCCGCGCCAATCAAAGCGATGTGGATATTACGCGGCAATTCAATGGTGAAAGCCTGACCGGGCGCGTGACTATTTCCGATCAGGTATTGCCCGGCGACACGATCTACGTGCGCGAACGCTTTTTCTGATCCCGGACATGAAGGCCAGCCGGTCACTTCGTATCGTTCACTGCTTTCGCGCTCCCGTAGGTGGCGTGTTTCGCCATGTGCGTGATCTGGTTTCCGCACAAAATGCAGCAGGCCATCAAGTTGGCGTTATCTGCGACGCAACAATTGGAAGCGCGCTTGAAGAACAACTTCTCGCCGAACTTGGTGACAAGCTGGCTCTGGGGCTGACACGTATTGCGATGCAAAGGCAGATTGGGCCAAGGGATGCCATCGCGGCATTTCAGACATACAAGACAATCAAGAAATTGAAGCCCGAGATTCTGCATGGGCACGGTGCGAAAGGCGGCACCTATGCAAGAGTTTTTGGCTCACTGTTGCGGGTATCTGGTGTTGGCGTTGCCCGTTTTTATTCGCCGCATGGCGGTAGTCTCCATTACGATCCCACGAAACTTTCGGGAAAGCTGATCTTTCGGATTGAAAGGCTAATGGAGCGCATGACGGATCGCATCATTTTCGTCTCGCAGTTCGAGCGCGAGACCTATGTGCGAAAAGTTGGAGAACCGCATTGTGCAAGCGCCCTGATCCACAATGGACTGTCGGCAGAAGAGTTTGATCCGGTCGTGGACAATGACAACGCCGCTGACTTTCTGTTCATTGGTGAACTGCGGATATTGAAGGGGCCTGATATTTTCATTGAAGCTCTGGCAAGGGCAAGCGCGGCAAGCACTCGGAAACTGACGGCTGTGATTGTGGGCGAAGGCAAAGACCGCGCAATGCTTGTCAAACAAGCCAAGGATGCACAACAGCAGGCCGACATAGAGTTTTTACCTCCCATGAAGGCTCGGGGTGCTTTTCCTCTTGGAAAGATTGTGGTGGTGCCTTCGCGCGCTGAAGCCTTGCCTTATATCGTTCTGGAGGCATTGGCAGCCGGAAAGCCTTTGATAGCAAGCCGGGTCGGCGGAATTCCGGAAATTCTTGGTGATCAATCACTCGCACTGGTACGGCCCGAGGCAACCGATCTTGCGCAGAAAATGGCAACGGCAATTGACGATGTTGCCGCCTATCGAACATGCCTGCCAGACATGGACGACCTGAAACAAAGCTTCAGCGCCACAAGCATGGCCGCCCGACTGGAATCCGAATATTTCATCTCACTTGGCCGCTAATTATCAAACCTTTCTTAGTGCCTATATGCTACCTAAGGTAGTATTATGAGAGATAATAACCCCAAGCCGAAACTTACACGTGAATCCGTTCGCAATCTGCCGCCGGATACTGACAAATCGTCTGCGGTGAAAAGCAGCCTGAGCCCTGTTGCCTATACGATTGCATCGCAATATGCGCAGTCGACGAACTCGCCGGTCATGATCAGCGGAATCATGCGGATCATTGAGTTCATGATCGTCGCCATCACAGGCATCGCCGTCTATATATTCTACGTCGGCGCATCGCCGAGTTTTTTTCTGCATTATTTGCTGGCGGTTGCGGTAACGGCAACCGTGATCGTTTTCATGCTGGAACTGACTGATAGCTACCAGCTGGCCACGATGCGCGACCCTTTCAGCAAGTTCGGGCGGCTTGTCCTCACATGGTCCGGCGTTTTCGCGATGATGTCGCTGGCAGCGTTTTTCCTGAAAATGTCCGAAGACTATTCGCGTGTCTGGTTTGGCGTTTGGTTCCTTTCCGCACTGGTGTTGTTTGTTGTTTTTCGGCTGATCATGTCGCGGCTGATCCGCCGCTGGGCGCGTAATGGCAAGATGGAACGGCGCGCCGTTCTGGTCGGTGGTGGCAAACCTGCCGAAGATCTTATCCGTTCCATTGAGCAGCAGCCATACAATGATATTCGTATCTGCGGTGTCTTTGACGATCGCGATGCAAAACGCTCGCCGCCAGTCGTCGCCGGTTATCCCAAGCTTGGCAATATTTCAGAGCTGATCGAATTTGCGCGTATAGCCCATATCGACATGCTTATTGTTTGCCTGCCGATAACAGCTGAAGAGCGCGTGCTTTCGCTTTTGAAGAAACTCTGGGTGCTGCCCGTCGACATCAGGCTGTCAGCCCACAATAATCATCTGCAATTTCGCCCGCGCGCCTACTCCTATATCGGCTCTGTCGCCATGATCGACCTGTTCGACAAGCCGATCAATGATTGGGACTCTGTCGCCAAACGCGCGTTCGACATCTTCTTCAGCCTTTTCGGCATTCTTGTTTTCAGCCCCATCATGCTGGCGACAGCCCTTGCGATCAGGTTGGAAAGCAAAGGATCCGTCATCTTCAAACAGCAGCGTCATGGTTTCAACAATGAGATTATCGAGGTTTGGAAATTCCGTTCCATGTACACGGAAATGTGTGACCCGACGGCGCGAAATGCGGTTGTCAAGAATGACCCGCGCGTAACCCGTGTGGGGCGTTTCATACGCAAGACCTCCATTGACGAACTGCCCCAATTCTTCAACTCGCTAATGGGTACTCTGTCGCTTGTCGGCCCTCGCCCCCATGCCATAGCAGCCCACTCGCACAATCTTCTCTACAATGATGTTGTCGATGGATACTTCGCCCGGCACCGGGTAAAGCCAGGCGTGACAGGATGGGCACAAATTAATGGCTGGCGCGGTGAAATCGATTCTGATGACAAGATCAAGATGCGAACGGAATTCGATCTCTATTACATTGAAAACTGGTCGCTTTGGCTTGATCTAAAAATTCTGTTTCTTACACCAATACGCCTGCTGAACACGGACAATGCCTATTGAGTACTGTCGCCCATGGAGCCTTGCCAGGCGAGATTGATCGCGCCACCAAAAACCGCGCGCTGATCAGGCTTGTCTCAAATTTTGCAGTGGGTTTTGGTGTATTCTTGAGCGGTTTCGTCATTGATGAACCTGCTCCCTACGAACTTTACATGGCTGGCCTGATTGCGATCTGGGCTCTGTTCGGCTTGAGACTCTCGAAGATGAGCAGCGCGTTGCTCGCCATACTGGTTATCTTCAACATTGGCGGTGTTATCTCGATGGGACAGATGTCCGATCTGAAGAGCGCGCCCATGTATCTGGCTGTATCCCTATTTCTTTCCCTGACCGCAGTGTTTATCGCTGCCATTGTCAGCAATGACTACCGTGTGCTGAGGATCATCTTTGGCGGCTATGTGCTCGCAGCCATATGCACCTCGCTGCTTGGCATTCTCGGCTATTTCAGCATTATTCCCGGATCGGAACTATTCACCCGCTACGGGCGGGCGATGGGTGCTTTTCAGGACCCCAATGTTTTCGGGCCTTTTCTCATGCTGCCCTTTGCCTGGTTGTTACACGGCATATTGGCGGGGAGCCTGCGCGCCCTGCCCTTGCGTCTTGTACCCATCCTCATTTTGACCTTGGCGATCTTTCTCTCATTTTCACGTGCAGCTTGGGGCATGGCGCTGCTCATTATTATTGGAATGGCGCTACTGCTGTTCATGCGCAATCCCAGTCCCTTGTTCCGCCTGAGAATTATCGTCATGGCAATTGTGGCAGTTGCTTTGGCATTGATCGCCATCGTCATCGCATTGCAAGTTCCCAGCGTGGCAGAACTCTTCAATGCAAGAGCACAACTGGTTCAGGATTATGATGATGCGCAGTTTGGTCGCTTTGCCCGGCATTGGTACGGGCTGCTGCTATCCATCGATCATCCGTTCGGTATAGGGCCGTTGGAGTTTGGCCCGATCTATGGCGAAGACACCCACAATATCTGGCTCAAAGCTTTGCTGGATTATGGTTGGATCGGCTTTGCCAGCTATTTGACGCTAACCATGCTCACTTTGGGGCTTGGGTTACGTATTCTTTTCCGTGACAGAGCCTGGCAGCCCTATCTCCTGTGCGCCTATCTCGCTTACGTCACGCATGTGGTGGTGGGAAACGTTATCGACACAGACCATTGGCGTCACTTTTATTTGTTGGTCGGAATCATATGGGGATGCGTTGCGCTTGAAATCGCCAATAAACCCCAAAAAGCGGCAGCAGCTCTGACGCCGCATTAGAAGAAAGTAACGTAGCGTCCCGATATTGGCGCCAGCGCTTTTCATAGTGCTGCTGTCGTTTTCCGGAATTGAACAAGTCAAATCCCAATGATATTTTTCCCGCTATACTCATCGCTTTTCTAAAAGTCTGAACGACTTCAAAGCGAGAACTACAGTCCCAAAAACAACATCCAAAAACAAAAACAGGATGGAATTGATACTTGAGTTTCTTGAAAGAGAGTAACCCGAACTATACAAAGTCTGATGGGGAACTCATGCAGCGGGCGCTGGATATCGCCACCGCGAAACTTGGTATTACCGATGAAACCAAACATGAGCGGACCTCATTGATCCGGTTTGTTCGTGCAGCCTTCATTATCGGCAATCGCGATGCTGAAGCCATTGCGAATTTCGCTGTAGATGCAATTCTTATCAGACGTAAAAACTCACGTCTGTGAAGCTGCGTTCCTAGTCGGGTTGATCGGGTGGGCAAGGCCAGTCGGCCGGTGCGGTCAGCCCTTGTGGCAGCTTGGTCGCGCTGTCACCGCATGCCAGATCAAGCTGCATCTGCTGCAGCCCCTTGGACGATGAAAGATCCAGCCCTTCTATTCGGGTACGAAACATGAATGCTTTATCGAAGTTTAGCGTTCCTTCGGTCGTCGCCCCCGTCAGGTCAGCGCGAGAAAGATTGGCCAGAGCGAAATTGACACCTGAAAGATTGGCTTTCTGGAAAATGGCGCGCCCAAGCTCGGCCTTGGCCAGATTGGCCGATGATAAATCCGCTTGCGTGAAATTTGCACGCTGCAACTCCGAATTGACAAACGTGGCATTGGCAGCGGAAAGCTTGGTGAAATTCGAACGATAGGCTTCAATACGATTGAAGTTGGTTTTCGTAGCAAGTGCATCGGCAAGCGAGGCACGTATCAGCGTGGCCTTTTCAAAATTGGCAGCATTCACATTGGCCGTGCTCAGATCAGTGCTGCTAAAATCGGTTCCCGAAAGGTTTGCACCCTCAAGATTGCTTCCAGGAATGATGATGCTGCGTTTATTGCATTCGCTCCAGTCAAGGCCGGGCTTCGCCATGCTTCCACATTGCGCGGCAATGGCGTTGCCGCCCAGCATCGTCAAGACGGCAAGCGTTGCCAAAAAATGGCGCGTAATCCGCAGATTGGTGACAAGAACACGCATTTCAATCGCTCCCATGACCTGTTTTAGCCAGTCATTCTATTTTAGTAGCTCTGTGCGTGGCAGAATAACAGTGCCAATGGCAAAAAAGGCCGAGCAACCAGTGCCGGACCTTCTCACGATCTGGAATTACCTTAACTCTTTGCAG
Organism: Phyllobacterium sp. K27; assembly: GCF_054796155.1. Lineage (NCBI taxonomy): Bacteria > Pseudomonadati > Pseudomonadota > Alphaproteobacteria > Hyphomicrobiales > Phyllobacteriaceae > Phyllobacterium > Phyllobacterium sp. K27. The sequence goes on from NZ_CM139240.1 coordinate 2,607,377, forward strand.
TTCCTACAGAAAATGGTCGGAGTGGCCGGATTCGAACCGACGACCCCTTGACCCCCAGTCAAGTGCGCTACCGGGCTGCGCTACACTCCGCCATTGCGGAAACCCCTAGAATACTGGGCATTCTATAGCAATAGGCAAAATTGAAGAAATGGAACAAACTGCACACAAAAGCACGTCGTGGTAATGATTCGCACCAAAAGTCCCACGAAGAATCCCACGGATGTTCTTCGGATGTTCCGCCGTCATCGGCCCGAAACCAGCAACTCAACGTCCTTCGAGCCGCACTTCGAGCATTTAAGTTTAGCGATCAGACGTTGGATATCAGCACTGTTGGATATTGCTGACGAATCGATTTCGGCTTCATGCCCACAACTATTGCAATGAGCTGACAGGCTTTGATTCCTGCCAATAATTCGTCGCGGCCCTCTTAGACGAAATACACCCATCACATTTCAACCGGTCGCCAGACCATCACCTTTTTGTTTGATCGGTCCCGACACACTTCATATGCCATTACATCGGTTGCCCTTGCATCACAGCGGGAACACCGGAACGGCAATTGCTCCAAAGGCGTCTCAGGGTTGCATATCAAGGCAACATCACGGGCAAAGAAAGTCGTCTCCTTTTCGCAAGCGCGGCAGCACACGAGCAAAAACATGCCGTGCCGAGCCGCTTGACCCAATCTTTTAATGGTGGTTGTCATGAGAACAGAATGAGAACATAATGCCAAACCGTCAAGTTCAATGATGACGCAGGACACAATGAAAATACGATGGAAACCTACCTGCATTGCTAAGATCGTGCGACCGGATGACTTCTACGCCTATGTTTACGGCGTCGGTATCGGTCGCATTTATAAAGCTACCATGTCGGACCGAAAGAATGTTTGGAGTTGGGGGTTTGTTGTCGGACATCCGCCCTTCTCGCGGAATGGCAACGGCTATGAACTGGGCCAGCAAGCTGCCGCCGACAGAATTGAAGAGTGGTATAAGCTGTATATCACCACACCGCCCGACCAAGGCGGCGGCATGGGGCTTGAACCTGAAGAATACCCGCCCGATGCATCATCGCAAAATCTTGGCTGGTTGAAGAAGAATAAGCCTGATGCCTTCTGGAAGCGGATTGAGGATATCAGGGCGGGCAGAGTTGACCGGAACTACAATCGATGGATTCATGACAAAACGCCACTGGAGGCGTTGACCGAGGAAGACTATGTGTAACCTCTATAAAATATCCACTGGTTTCGATGCGGTCCGCAATCTCTTCAACGGGATCGGCAACCGGACAAACATCACCGATTTCAACCACGATATTTATCCAGACTATCCAGCGCCTGTGGCGCGAAAGGATGAAAGCGGCGGGCTGGAAGTCTCCATGCTCCGTTGGGGCATGCCAACGCCACCATCAGTGATGAAAGGCACCGTGGATTATGGTGTGACAAACGTAAGGAACGTGAAGTCACCGCATTGGCGGCGTTGGCTGGGGCCTGAAAGCCGATGCATCGTTCCGGCAACGAGCTTTTCCGAATATGGTCAGGTGCGCGATCCGGTTACCAAGCGCCTGCCCTTGCATTGGTTTGCTCTTAGTGAGGATCAGCCAATGTTTTGCTTTGCCGGACTGTGGACGCCTTGGCGTGGCATCAGGAAGGCGAAGGAAGGTCAGATCGATGTGGAGGTCTTTGGGTTCCTCACAACGGACGCGAATGGTGTCGTTAAGCCGATCCATCCTAAAGCGATGCCAGTTATTCTCAGAACACCGGAAGAAATTGACATTTGGCTGAATGGTCCAACACGGGAAGCATTGCAGCTACAACGGCCATTGCCAGATTCAAACCTGATTGTACTGCCACAAGAGCAAAAGCCCACTGTTGATCCAATACCAACGCCGGAGCCATTGATTGAAGATGAGCCGCGATTGCTATGATGATCGTTGTTCCCAAACGGAATGGGCCGTATCCAGAGCGTGAGATTGATTGTCAGATGGCCGTGGAAGATGCAGTTCTCGCCATAGTCGAAGGCGCTCATCTTGCAGGCTGGGGCAAAGCAGAAGTGCTTGCCGCAATTATTGACGTGGCTGACAACACGTCCCTTGCGCTTGACGTGAGTGTAGCTCAGTCAATCAATATCCATTTATCGAAATTAATGAAGAAACCCGATGTCTGAAATACCGCCCTCACTCAAGCCTGAATATCCGACGCACATGGAAGCACCACAGAAGATTGTGGAACATTGGTGCGATCATCCGGGATGCAAGGCGTGGGGCAGCTTTGGGTTTACGGGCCGCTACGGGATTAGCTGGTATTGTGGAGAGCATAAGGGCGAAGGGAAGGTCTGATCCCAATCACCTTCCTTGTATCTCTCTGAACGTCTGGCACTTATTTTCCATCAATAGCCCTTGTGCAATGCACGTCCTGATTGTGCCAGTCCGGCTGTCTAGAATAAATGCCGCGTCCCCACCTAGACTGCCAGCGCTATATCTTCCGTTTTGCTGCATTTGCCAAAGTGCTGCGACCGCGAGGATTGCCATAACTGCCATGATAATGCGAAAAATGGTTTGCTGCATGATTGCCCCCACATTTGAGTAACGGGACCCAATGATCGCGTCAAGTTAGGAACTAATTCGCAATGGGAGAGTTTCAAACGCCATGGAAGACCAACCCTTTAAAGAAGTGACCGTGATGACGCGCCATGTCGGCAAATTGCGGGTGATCACGTCGATCGTCCAGGCGGCAGAGTACATCCTGCGGGAATGGCCGGGAGATTCCACCGAACGACTGGATGTTGCTTCGCACGCGCTTGTAAAGGCTTACGATGGAGAAATATCGTCCGACACTGCCCGCGCTGCTTTCATAGAAGCTGCCAAGGAAGCTGATATCTACATCGAGGCTGCAGGCCGTCCGGTATCAACAGGCAAGCTGGAGAAGTGGCGCAAGGGCAAGATGCGGTGTGGGGCTTGAACGGTAGAAACCTAGTCATTAGAATAGGCTAATTTTCGTCACAGTGTTTAGGTATTTAAGACTTTGTAGTGATGCCGTGTGACATAAATGTCATTTCGCTCTTGCCAGAATGTGTGATACGCATTCAAATACAGTGCTTAACGCATTAGTCGGGGGCTACGTTCATCATTCATCAATTCGCATTTGTTAAGAAGAACGGAACGATCTTCATTCCGTTGCGTTGAAAACTTGTGCGTAGTGTTCATATATAGATGATGATCCAACAGGAGTAGAAAAATGAGTGCATTAAAAAAGCGGGATGACCATTCAATGGACGACTCCCTCTATAGCGCTCGCCGTTATCCTGAGGAAGCATATGAATCCGTCGACGATGTGACCGAACAGGCTGTGAAGCGCATGCGTGAGAAGGCTGCGCCTCGTATTAATTCCGAAGAGTGGGTTAAGATCGACGGTTTCGGCATTGGTCGCTCCTAATTGGGTGGTCACGCAGCCATCGGCGTTTGATATCGTCACATGCTTCTTTCCGGAGAGTGACCCCAAGCCCGATGGTTGCCTCAAGCTGAGACCAACACTAATTCTAGAAGTCTTAAAGGGTAAAACGAGCGGCGAGTACGCTTGTAAAGTGGCGTATGGAACCCGGCATTTAAAAATTACTCAACGTTTGCGTTTAGATTTAATTGTACAGAACGCAGAAACACTTGACCGATTTGGATTGCCGCAGGCCACACGGTTCGATCTCGACAACATTCTAACGCTGCCTTGGAATGAAGATTTCTTCGGATGCTGGAAGGGGTACAGTTCTCCTTATCTGGGCAGCCTGACAGACTTTTACGTCAAAGAGGTTGCGTACTGTCTAATGCAGAGATTGTCAGAGTAGTTATACCAAAAAAGCGCCGCCCCATCCCGAAGGATAGAGCGGCGCAACGTTTCATCCGGCAAGTTCGACAAAGCGCGGGTCGATAATTGTTCCTTTTATAGGGGTAAGTTTTTCGCCTGCAAAGGGAAGTAAAAGCTCCAATTGATCCTTATTCTTCTGCTTGCGGTTTGGTTTCACTGGGCGCTCAGGAACGGGTAGCGGAGGCATTTTCGGCATACGACCCAATAACATATCTTCAATGGTGACGATTTGTATTCTAGGAATTCTGCCATGTGCAGATTTTTCGATAAATCCGGCATCCGCTGCCTCTCTAAGCATTGCGGATGTGGGTTCGGCTAAGGAAATCAATATCCCCATCTCTGCAGTTTCGCGCTCTATGACGCCTCTAAGATCGCGCACCATGAGAGCCCCAACATTCTCGCCACCTTTCACAGAAATGATGATCCTGCCGTCTCCGTATGGGCCGTTTTTGAATAATATGTTGCCGTCGATTCCCCGGTCCGCTCCTTTTTTTTCCTCTCGGTAGGTTTGCGCGCCCAATCGCCAAGCAGCCCACCATTGGAATTGGTGCTTATCGCGACGCGCAAGATCGCGAGCTCCGGCCAAATCGGTAGGTCTGCCGTGGACAGTGTACTGCGCAGCTGGGTGATTGGAACGAAGACGAGCTTCTATTAAAGTAACGGCGTAGTGAGTAACATCTATTCCTATCCAATTACGCTTCATCTGTTCTGCAGCCTCAATCGTTGTTCCGCAACCGCAGAACGGGTCCAAGATAACATCTCCTTCGTTTGAGGATGCTGCAATAATACGTTCCATAAGAGCGACAGGTTTCTGGGTTGGGTAACCCAAACGTTCTTTGGCCTGCGAATTAATCGGTGGAATATCCGTTATGATGTCTTGAACCGGTTGACCGTGCGGTAGGTAAAGCTTGAACTCTGGAACACCCAAACTTCCGTCTCGCTTTTCGGGAAAACGAATGAAATCGGTCTGATACAAAAGTTCCAATTGCTCGTGCAAACCATTTGGTATGGTATGCCCTTCTTCCTCCAGTGCCTGGAGAGCTCTTTTCGGAACCGCCCAGTGTCTGCCGGCAAGAGTCGGGTTATACCCTCGCCAAAGTTGACCAGAAGCACCGTTTGTCGTTCCCGGACCAGTCAAAACGACAAGACGATATCTACCTCTGACATCTTGATATCTGTATTTCCCATCAACATAGGTGTCGGAATACGCTTGTAGGGGTCTTGTCCACGTGAATTCATCGCCTTTGGAGTAGAAAAGTATCGAGTCGTGGACATCACCCCAGCGCTTCGAACCACCGTGAGCGTATGTTCGCTTCCAGATAACTTCATTACGGAAATTCTCAGGACCAAAAATAGAGTCGAGCAGAGTCTTTAGATAATGGCTGGCTTTGGGGTCACAGTGTAAATAGAGGGAACCCGTGGGTTTGAGAACTTCGCGAAGTTCTATCAATCGAGCGCTCATCATGGCCAAATACGCCATCATAGCATTTTGTCCAATCCACGATTTCAACCCCCGCAATGCAAGGGCAACATCGCCCGAGGATTTCATAACGTCATCATATGCTTCAGCAGCATGCTCACCCCAGCTCCATGTATCTCTAAATGCTTCTGCTTGCGCCTCAGACTCTCCACGTCCGTCTTCCTTGAAGAGGACATTGTAATTCGCGTTCGAGTTAAACGGAGGATCAAGATAAACAAGATCAACAGTTTCCGCTTTGATGCGCTCTCTTAATACGTGTAAGTTGTCGCCGAAGAAAAGCTTGTTCATTCCCACCCCCATGAAAGCCGTTAAAGTATTCGACGAATTGGTTAATAAATAATCTTAGCTTTACTGAAGTACAGAATGTATTGCCTGCCGTCGGTCGCACTCAGCCGCCCGGACTGGCTGTTCTACGGTCACGCTCTATTCGCTCCAGCCGATCCAACACACGCAAAAGCTCGGCGTCGCGTGCTATCCAGACTCATTGCCCGCATATCTTTGATTTTGTTCGATCGTGCGACGCAATCCGTGCTTACGTGCCATATGTTGGATCATCTTCATTGTCGCAAACGGGAACTCTTCGAGAAGCGTCTGCCATGACGAGTTTGGGAAAAGCTGGCGCAAACGGCTGATCTCCTCGTCTGTCCAATGATGTCTCGAAGTGGAAAGGCCCAGCCGTCGACATTGAACACGAATTGCAGAACGTGAGCGGCCCGGAAGCTTAGCTGCTAAAATTGTATAGTTCGGATAAAATCGATGGCAGATTTGCATCTCTGCCTTCGACCAATAAATTATTTCCTTCTGGGATTGCACGTCAGTTTGACCTTGCCAATTCATATCTCAAGACATCACACCACGCTTTAAATTGCAATTTGTCAGATTTGCCTGCCATTATTTAGGAACCATGGCCCTCGGGGCTTGTGTGCTATCCACATACCTTGCTACGCGGTCAATATTGATTGCCATGTTCTGCAGCGTGACTTCCATACGGGTCATGCGATCCCGAACGTCACCATTCTGGGTTTCCAGCCGCTCAATCCGGGTTTCGAGCTTGGTAACATCAATCCTTGTGCGGTCTACACCTTCTCGGATAACTGCATATGAGAGGGTAATACCCACAACTACCGTTAGAATCGTGAGGATGTTTCCCAAGCTCATTTTCATATCTATGCTCATTCCCATCATCTGCCGGTCAGTCATTTCCAGCATCCTCGTCTTGCGCCATTCTGATCATTGCCTTCGATGCGCTCTGCACCGGGGCGGTCCAGCTGGATAACTGCGACCGTGGCCGCTGCATTAAGGTTTGCTTTTCGGAATCCCGCGCAAGGGTTCGCAGGATTCGACCCGCATCCCGCGAGAACGAAGAGACTGAACACAAAAGTCGTAATCACTGAGGTTTTGTACTTTCGCATCGCTATCGATCCTTTCGCGCTCTGCTTTGATGTCTGATTGCAATCGCTCGATGGCGACTTCCTGACGGCCTTCATGTTTGCCGTAGAGATAGACGGGGCCAGAGGCGAGAAGCACGCCGAGCGCTACCCCTGCCCCGATCTGGATGTAGCTGAGAGGCCCAATCATGACTTGATTGCCTCCGCCGTCGCGTGCTGCTTCCGTCGATCCTGGTGGCGAGCATACAGGCCATAGCCAATGGCGGCAGCAGCAACTGCCACAACGATAACAATGAGGTTCTGCCAAGGAATGCCGCCGAACTTCTCTACAAGCGTTCCAGCGCCGGTAATGCCGCCACCAGTAAGGATAGGCACAACAACCTCTCTCGATTGATACCAAGGCTTCTCCGAATTACCGAGTTTGACGGGAACCCTCTCTACTTCAACCACTGGAGCCGCTTGAATGGCCCTCGACTGTTCCGGCTTGGCTGTCAACGCAACGAGGGCCTTGTGCAGCGCTCCGCGTGTAATCGGGCCTGATCCTGTCTTGTAATCGATCTTGGCGTCTTTCTGGAATTGGACCAGCTCATTGACGCCATACCCGAGCAGAACCAGTGCTGCGCGATCATAATACACCAACACATCGGCATAGCCGTTTAGCCCGCCGTTGATGACCCTGCGAAGGTTCTCGGGATCATTTCTGTCCGCATAGCGGTTGCAGTCGTTTACATCCCAGAACCAGACGGTTGCAAGAAAGCTCCATGGGTTTTCAGTGATCGCATCGGGTTCGGCCACGAAGTCCGGCGCGTCTGCAAAAATGCCGCGAACCCATTTGGTGAACGCAGAGTAGTTAGACTTGCCCGTTAGCTGCTTGGGAGTTCTGCCACGGTAGAGCCAGCCGTCGCCCGGCTTGGTGTTACCCATACGATTGCCATAGACCTTGTTCGCCAGCTTTTCAGGATTGCGAACATAGGGCTGACAATCAGCCACAGATTTGAACCGAGGATTCTTTCTGGAGCCTTTGAACACATCATAGATGCGCTGTGCGTTCGTATAGTTCAGGTTCTCGGTCTGGCGCGTGAAACCGCCGCTTTCCAGCGCGACATTGGCGAGGTAGTGCGCCATCCGGTGCGGTTGGTCGATGCCGAACCTGTCGCCATGGGTGTTGATCCCATCAACGATCAGAGCAACGATATTTGCATTCGGATTCGACATAGCGATCCGACGCAGCATTTCTGCTGTCAGTTTCATGATGATTTCCTTGTTGTGGATTAGCGGCGCACGAAGCGCAGCAGCAGAAGGCGAACAATCACGTTCGCCAGTCAACGCTTCATAGTGACCTCGATAGAGCTATTTAATCGCCCATAGCTTGTTGCCAGCGATCAGGGATAATTCGGTTGCGAACCGATCTGGTCTGGATGACAGGTATTCGTCCATCTGCTGAAAGCGATTAAACTCTCCATGTATATAAGGAGAGAACTGCTGGCGGACTTGCTTCAATAATTCGTTTGCTTCGGGAGAGGCTGCAAACATTCTGTATATTTCGAAAGACGATTTTGGCTCGCCGGTTTCGTCCAGTGATCGCCACATCGTGATGAACTTGTTGATAAGCGCCAAACTCGCATCCGGCTTTGTCGTGGCCTTAGATGGCGTAATTGACAGAGCGAACTGTTTCGCTGCTGTCATTATCTCCCCATGTCTATTCGTCGATGGGAGAATATGCGCACGATTTACCGTTATGGCACCCATTGCCACCGAGATTGGAAACTGCACCAATCCATCAAACTGAAGAAAGACATGAGTGGCAGTATCGATCCTCACAATCACGCAACACTGATTCTCTGCCGGGTCCGGAACAGGGTCTTTCCATCGCGTTGCTTTGGCGGTTAATTGAACAAATTGCCTCGTGGAAAGGATATCTGCCTCACTGACAATAACTTTTGACACCATCTTTACTGGCTTAAGCCCGTTGTTAACAGCGTCAAACTCCGTCATTTCTTTACCGTTTCTTAATGATTACAAGGACTTGGCGTTAACAAGTGGTTAAATGTGGCCATTTTCGTGATAAAATGGCAACACCAAGGCATCAAGCGCTACTCAAACATGACTTGGTGATTGCTGTATCCGATAAAATTGGATTAAACAGTGTTGGTCCACAAGACATTACGTTGAAACTTTGACTGGAGGTCAAAATGAACATTAAGAGCCTACTTCTCGGCTCCGCTGCAGCTCTCGTTGCAGTATCCGGCGCACGCGCTGCAGACGCAGTTGTTGTTGCAGAACCAGAACCAGTCGAATACGTTCGCGTTTGCGACACATACGGCGCTGGCTTCTTCTACATCCCAGGCACCGAAACCTGCTTGAAGATCAGCGGTTACGTTCGTTACGACGCAATTGCTGGCGACGATCCATACAACGGCTACGAGCTGGACACATGGGCAAAGCAGGCACGTGCTGCTCTCCGTTTCGACGCTCGCAGCGAAACTGAACTTGGCACATTGCGTTCGTACATCGAAGCTCGCTTCGATCACAAGGCATACGGCGGCAATGATAGCTCGCGTGATGGCCTGTTTGATGGCGAAGAGCTGGACAGCTACTACGGCAACGGCGGTTATATCTCACACGCTTTCATCGAACTCGGTGGTTTCCGCGTGGGTGTTTCCGACTCGCAGTATGAAACATGGACCAATGCAGCTGGTAACGTAATCTCTGATGACGTTATCGATTATGCTGGCGGCCGTACAAACCAGATGAGCTATACCTTTGCTGGCGGCAACGGTTTCTCTGCTATGGTCGGTTTGGACCAGGGTGACTCTTCTCACCTGATCGAAGACTACATGCCGCATGTTGTTGCTGGTGTGAAGTTCGAACAGGCTTGGGGCGGAGTTTCGCTGGTTGGTGGCTACGACTCAGTGGTTGAAGAATTCGCTGGCAAGCTGCGTTTGGACGTAAAGTTCACAGATACAGTTTCCGGTTTCGTCATGGGTGGTTATCAGTCTGACGATAAGGTCGACAACTACTACGGTGCATGGAACGGCGACTACGCAATCTGGGGCGGTCTGTCTGCCAAGGTTTCCGAGAAGGCAACTGTCAACGCACAGGCTGCTTACGAAGAACAGGGCACATTCGCTGCTGCTTTGAACGTGAACTACGAAATCGTACCAGGCTTCGTAATCACACCAGAAGTAAACTACGCTTCGTTTGACGAAGATCGTAGCGGTGGAGACGATGCTTTCACAGGTATCGTACGTTTCCAGCGTAACTTCTAATCCTTTACTGGATTTAGGTTGAAAGATCAGAGGGCTTCGGTCCTCTGATTTTTTTTGACTTTCTCTCAATTTCGCGTAATGCTTGATTGTGTCTTCAGCAGCGTAGAAGGACTGCGCTACTGGTCGTGATGAGATCTCCAGTCACATCACATTGACAAAAACGGTGGGCTTAACGGCTCACCGTTTTTCTTTACAACGAAGCAGCACCCACGAAAAACTCATCAACTTGCTCTTCCGTAAAGCCGAGACCCGAAAAACCCTGCTGGAGCATTTCATCGGTGCGCAGAAACGTACTGCTGTCGGCATAGGCTGCCTGAGTGCGAACGTCCTGAGTGGCAACCCATGCCTCTACCTGTTCAAGCAAACCCGCATCAATGAGCGCGAGGCGGAACTGGCGGCGGGACAGCCGATCCGGAATGATTGGTTCTGGCACTGGCGGCTCAAAGGTAACGATTTTGCCATTCTGCCACTTGCGGAGGCCGTTGTACTCTACAAGTTCCATCCATTCGCCTTCGGAAATCGCGATAGCATCGGCAGGAATGTTATCCAGGCCATGCAAAGCTTCATCATAGAAGGCAATGGCAAACCCATTTTCATCGATCTTTGCAAATTTGCTCATGATCACCACCCAATCGCTATATAATTAGTTCTCAAATTCTGTGCAGGAGTAACGTTGGTGGCGAATGTTACATTTGTGGTGCTTATCGAATAAGTTGTGTATCCTTGACCGCGCGCCGCTGTCGTTCCCCATTCAGCATTTTGCCCTACGGCAATAACCGCCGCAGTTGGAAAAGTCGTCGGTAAAGGATATGTAACCAACGTCGAAGCCTGCGACATTGCAACCTGATTAGCCCATTGAATAATCAGTCCACTCGGTAATTGCACCCAACCATTCTGGCTTAAAACTCCACCACCAATTTCGGTCCAAGCACCAAATGTGCCGTTTGTCCAATTTCGAGTAAAAATTCTTGAAGAGTCCCGCTGATAGTATATTTGCCGACCAAAATTTGCGGTTTGCCGCATCATGACTATGAAGCCGGAATTGGCTATCGGAATGTTAAGCGACGAACCGCCAACAAGAAACGTGCCGTTTTCAAGAATAAGGTTCGCGTTAGCGTTCGGGTTGTCAGAAGTAATCCTATTTACACCAGCCGGTAGCTGGGCGTCAGGTATAGCACCTAATGTCGTGTACGCCGCCGCTGCGCTGGCATCATCCAGCAAGGTTCGCGCAAAGGGCGACAAATCGGTCAGGCCCATTGTATCAGCGCCGGTGAAGAACGGCAGTTTGTTTGCAGCGCCGGTTAATGCAGACAGTGCCGCAACGCTGGGCTGAGACAACATCTTGCGGACCTGTCCGAGAAGGGCAGAGTATCGCGAGCTGTCGGCCTGATAGCGAATGTAATAATTCGCGCTTGCAGTCAGCGTCACGCCACGCCAGTTGTCCTTGAGCGTGATCGATGTATCGCTGTTGACAGTATCAATGCGCGCAGGCGGATATCCATCGCTGCCGAACATATCACCGGGAAGCAATCCGTAGGTTGTCCAGAATGTTCCGACACCGGTAACGGTCTTTGTTCCGGCAGTGACCGATACGGTGCCGCCGGTTACATCAGGATTTTCGGCCATCAGTTTGCCTTTCCAGCCTTACCATCAGCCTCGGAAGGCTTTGATGCGGTAAGCTTCGCGATTTCCTCACGAACCTCTTCCACACCCTTCTCAGCCACTTCCAAGCGTTCAGTTAGTTGCTTGTTCATGTCGACAAGATCAGCATTCTTCTTTTGCTCGCGACGAAGTGCACCACGAAGGCCAACAGTTCTGGCCTCATAATATGCTTTGAGCGCCATCAACTCTTCAGCATGGTCGATTGCCTGAATTTCCGGTTCGGATGGGGTCATTGTTTCCGCTATAGCTTCGAAGGCACCAGGTTCTGTGGTTGGGTTGAGTCGGACATAGGTTCTCCTTCCCGCGCTGGCGGGGTGTAGTGGTGGTTGGTGGTGTGTTGTGGATTAACTGGCTATTTCTTCCACCAGACGGATTTGACGTAGGCGCTCACCAGAGCAAAGTTTCCCGCCCCTTGGGTCTGGTTCCGGTATTCCAGAACGTATGTGTTAGTGCCCAGCGCTGGGGTGGTATGCAGAAAGAAACCCGTATTGTTTGTTATCTGTCCGCCAGCGTAGTCGATAGTGTTCGACACCGACTTGAGAATATCGCCGCTTTGAACGTGACGCCATCTCGCCTCAGCAAAATTGATAAAGCCCTGTGTGCTCTTGACGTTTGTAAACAGCCCGTATTCACAGAAAACCGGCGTTTGTTCTGGATTCTGAGTAGTTGCCGTTGCACCAACTGTCCAAGTCGTTTGGGTGCCTGTTTGCTGCGGGAAACTATAATCTACGTTCGCAGTAACAGCACGAAAGCCCAGATTGGATGTGCCAACGATAAGATTGCCGATTATGGCATTGCTTATATCGACATTGCCGAGAACACTTGAAATGGCCTCAAGATTATTGGCGCGGACGTCATTCAGATAAAGCGTGCTTCCCTGAAATATCAGCGGATATTTCTTGGCCGATCCCGAGCCAATAATTGCGAACCTGTCAGCGTAGACCAATGCTTCGCTGAGCCCGCCAGAAATAGCATTGAGAATAATTGCAGCCTGACTGGTCGGACCTCCGCTTGTCGCGGAAACGCTCATGGCTGCTGATGACAGAGCTCCAGCCTGCGTAGCTATCTGCTCGAAACGAAGAATGCCATTCGCATAGACATTGCCGATACGGGCTTCATTGACATCGACCCGGTTTGTGACAGCCGTAAGTTGCCCATTGATGGTGCTGACGGAAGTGGAAAGTGTATTCGTGATGCTTGCAAGAGCAGAGAGGCCGGTAGTCGGATCGTTCATCCTTGCATTGAGTTCAGTAATACTGAGAACCGCTGCCGCCGTTTGCGTTGCTACGACAGAGATTTCCTGACTGAACTGGGCCGAGAAGTTGCCGACCGAAGCCTTGATCTCTTTCTTGTCGTTCTCCGACTGAGCCCCCGCTTCAGCAATGAGAGCCATATGCTGCTGGCGGGCGTCGGATGCAAAGCGGAGTGACTGGCCAATCCAATCCAGTTTTGCATTAAGACTGGCAAGAACGTCATCCACCATACCGGGGAGATAGACGTCATCTGCCCCTAATCGGATATCGAACGTCGTGACGTTCATCCATCCAGACCAGAGTGTCTCGCGTGGCGTTCCGGGTATATATCGACCACGAACGCCATACGTCATGGCGTTGATTATGCCGTGGCTGATCTTAACCGAATTTCGATCTGGCTGATATTCGACGCGACCCGGATCACTTTCCACTAACGTGGTGGCGTTGCGGGTTTGGTATTCGATGCCGATGATATCCGGCTGCTCGTTATCCCAAGACAACAAAATTGCAGGGCGGCGAGCATTACCAGCATTGTCTTCAATTTCTGACGGTTCGGCAAACCAAGCCACCATTGGCTGTGGGGCTGGGCGGATTGGCCCAAGGAAACCTACAGAGGACGGTAGAGGATCAGTCGAGGGGTTCCAGTCATAGTCGGATGGATCAACTTCACGAATTGCAACTGCCTGATTGACGTTCTCCAGATCGTCCATGCTTTCGATATCGAATAGCTTGGCGCTGTAGCCTTCGCTGGCACTTGTCCATGAAATCACGTCGAGAGGTTCAAGGTCATATGCTTCTGGTGGAAGTGTGGCCTTGTGCTTGCGGAATTTCCGGTTCGTCTCGATCAGAGCTTTTGCAAGAACCTGCGCCTGAATTGGGAACGGCACATAGTTGAAGTCAACTTCTGCAATCAACCGACGCCCGTCATCCTGAGCTTCAAGATCGGAGCGCAGCCGGACAGGTGCATCTTTCATTTCCCAAGCAGCTTCCGGCTCCGGATAAGAATACTGCACACCATTATGCGTGCCTTCCAGACCGGGGAAAGGATCAAAACTGCGGGAGTCCGTTACCGAGATTGTCTCATCTGTGAACGCATAAACCGGCAATGTCGGCGCCCCGACGCGGATTTTGTAGATGCCGCCGATTTCGGCCATGCGGCCATTGCAGGACTTCAGCAGTTCATTGATGACGTCTAGCGGCTGTTCATTGGTGCGTATCTCCGCACCGCATCGGAACTGCCTCACACCGCCGACAATCCGGTCGCATTCGTTCATTGCCGCGAACCAGTTTGACAGCGGCAAGCGCGTCATTGGCAAGTTCTGCAAGCCGTAAATCCACTGCGTACCGTAGTAGTTGCCGATCAGAATATTGTAGATGACAACGGCAGGATTATCCGAGAATGTCCATGTAGCTGGATCAGCACGACGCTGCGTCCCGGAACCGCCAACTGTTGAATCCTTGCGAGGATCGTAAAGCGCAATACCCTGCACCTCAAAGCGGCACTGTGGCGGTCCAGTAAATAGCTCCCGGTTGATCTGAGCTGTGACGATCGCATAGGCAAGGCCGCGACCGATCATATCCGAAGTCCAAGGCCGCTGAGTATCGCTACCAAACTGCGACAGCAGGAACGGATCAGCAGCGGTTTGCGTGCCGAGATAGCGTATTATGAAAAGATTATTGCTGCCCGGTGCCGTGCGGTATTGATCGACTTGATTGCCCCTGCCTCCGGGATCAAGTGTGTCCGATATCGTGCAGTGCTCACCATTGATCCAAGGCGTTGGGAGGATTGCAGTTACCGGTATATCGGAGACCGTGATGACCTGCGTCAGATAGGCGTTCGGAGTTTTGCCGGAATCGCCGCCTGTATTGACATATTCAAGCTGTCCGGCTGTGGCATACGTTCCGACGATGAACGATAAAGGATTGTCGCCACCAACCTGAATTTGCCCCTGTATACCCGGAACCTGTTGCGTCTGCTTCTTGGTAAGAGCCCTTTGCAGAAGCGATGAGCCAAAGCTGAGAGCAGCGCCAAGGATAGCCTGCCCAAGCGCACCAAGGCTACCAATTGACGTAACGAGTAGACCGATTAGCCCTGAGATTGGCTCAGCATAGGCAGCGGTCATCGCCGCCAGCATGAACCATGCAGCGAGGCAAAGGGTACGAATGATTTTCATGCTAGACCCTGAAAGCCCTTTCGGCGGTCAAGAGATCGGCAGTGCCAAGTCCAAGGCTGTCAGGGCGGCATAGATAGATGCGAGGGCCATTGACGACACCAAGAGCATAGAACCCACTGGTGGACACCCTTACGGCTGCCAAATCACCAACCGCCGCCATGGAGACGGGTATTTCTTCAAGCTTTGACGCTGCAAGCTCCGCGTGATTGGCAAATCCCTTGCGCTTGAGCAGACCTAAACCACCTTTGAGCGTTTTGTATTTGCCTCGGTACGGCTTTGCGAAATCCGAGCCGGTCATGATCTCGACAGCACCGGCTGCAAACAATGCGCAGTCGTGACTTCCCCACTGAAAAGGCTTCTGCATGCACTCATCGATGTAGGCTGCCAGCGCAGAGCGCCAGAATGAATATCGCTCTGTCATTTACGGCCCAAGCCCTTCTTGTTGCCGCCATCAACCTTGTTGTGCTCACCCCAGAAGAACGTCCACTGGCCGGCAACGTCGGCATACCGGCGGAAGCGGTCATTGCTGCGCTGCTTCTGGGTTTCATCGGAGCGCTTGGCAGGATTGATCTTGGTCAAAGCGCGGGTGTGAGAGACGATTGAAGCGCTCAGCTTCCCCTCACCGCCCGCTGCTGGCGTTTCAATCGGAGAGGCATTGACCCAGCCGACAAACCGAGGACGCGGATTTGCGATTAGGTTATGTGTATTCAGATCGAGGAAACCGCGATGAATTTCCACCGGAGCAAGGCGCGCATCATACTGACGGAACGCCAGCCTCACCGCTTCGGAAATAGGACTGAGAGCAATCTGAATAGTCCGGATCGTGAGATCGGATACCAGCGGAATCGCGTCGATGCCGAGCAGCTCACCCCAGCCGTGATAGGTACGGGACACCGGCAGGCCAGTCACGCCGCTGACAACAGTCACAACTACGGTGTCGTCGCCATTCCAGAAGCCAAGACTTTCAGCCACGCCGGAAGAACGGTTCTTCGCCGTAATCCAGACGAATGAACGCGGAATCGTACCCTGTCGGCTCTGTAGGTGAGCCGTTACAGCTGGATCATTGTCACGCATTGAATTGCCTTAAAGGGTTTGACGAACCTGGAACGACATACCGCGAGTGATGCCATCGCTGTCATTGGTGCCGGGATTGAAGCTGTCGGGGATCATTTTGACCTTGGCAGCGGCCTTAATCAACGTCACAACCAGGCCATCGGAAGCGCCGGGGCGGATATAAGGGCGAACCTCGAATATCGGCGTGATTCCCGTCCCCGCTGTTATTACAGGGAGTACGATGCGATGGAGCGCGCGACGAACCGGTGACGTACCGTAATTGAAGGACAGCAAGTCACCGCCTGAAAGGACATAACCGGCGGGCAAGCCACCGAGCCGCATTTCCTTGTTATTCGAAACGATAGCGTTAATGGTTACTGTGGAAGCTCCAAGGATTGTTCCTTTGGGATCCATCCGAGGATAAGCCTTCTGCGGGCTATGAAGGTAAAATGTCCCGATAGAACCGTCCAATGCCTCTATCATCGCCTGAACTTCGGCTGCATCTTCATGATACATCGGGTTAAGATCAACCTGAGCTTCAACCCGTGCTGGCGCCATATCAGCAGCAAGGATTTCACCAGACCCAAGGCCGGTAATCTGCTGTTGTTCCTTCAACCGCCAGCTTACCGTCGCAATGTTGAGCTTGTCGGCGAACTGAGCCAACGAAAGCGGATAAGTCAAAGCCATTGATTATCCCCTTGCGTGTGGGTCTTCATTGATCTGGTTTACGCGCGCAGGGAGAACCTGACGGTTGTACTGATCAATGTGTGCAGATGAAACGTCGTTGGCGACTTCGCGGGATACGGAACGAATGACAGGCTTCAAATCGCCGTCTGAGCCGGGCGCCCAGCCTATGGTGACGTGAATACCTTGCGGCGCTGTGTTGTTCGATGCAGAAGCTGCCGGAGTGCTGGTCGTGGTAGCGACATACCCACCGGAAGCGTAGCCCTTGGCACGATTGTGCATTGCCTCAAGATTGCCAACACCAAGACGCATGGTGGCTTTCTTCGAGAAGACATACTCACCGCCATGGACAATGCCTGCCGCCTGATTGGCCGCACCGTTGCCAGTATATCCTCCGGAAGCAAACAACCCCGCGCCGGGTGTCACTTTGAAGCCACCTCCAAAGAGGCCGCCGAACAAGGAACTAAGGTAGCCGCCGCCAGAACCACCGATGCTGAACAGTGCATCAACAAGATCATCCTGAATTTTGTTGACGATCTTATCGAGAACATTAAGAGCGGCGTTGCCGAACGACTTGAAAAAGCCCTCGCCGTTTTGCAGTCCCGACCTGAGATCGGATAGAAAGCCGCCCGTCGCGTCCTTTGCGAAGTCGAGCGCTTCCTGCGCTTTCTTCGTCGCGGCCTCTGTGGATGCCATTGTACCGGCCAAGCCAGACAACTCTGTCTTCTGCGCAGCAGTGAGAATGATGCCCTTCTGCTGTGCCTGGTTGAGCAGATCCTGTTCGAAGCGCAACTTGGAAGCGGCCTCTTCGGTCAACCCGACAGCGGCTTGTTCTGCTTTCAGCGAGGCGATACGGCGTTCGGCACCCTTGACGATATCGGAGTATTTTTCCTCGTCGGTTTTGCCGCCTGCGCCCTTCTTTTTCTTCGACTTATCCTCGACAGACAGCAAATCCTTCGCCATCTCTTTCAGCTTTGCAGAAGCCGCAGATGCACCCTTCGCAATGGCCGAACCGAAGTTCCCGACATAGTCAGTGCCTTGTGCCGACTTGATCGCATCGGCGATGCCCGCATCAACCGAGCTTGCAGCACCGGCATAGGGATTGTCCACGCCGCCGAACGAAACCTGCCCGATTTCCGAAAACGAGCCAATATCGACACCGAGTTTCGAGGCCAGACCGCCAATGCTGTTGTAGAGCCCACCAATATAGGTGTTCATCAACTTGACGACAGAATTGATCATGGATTCAACGCCTTTGATCGTGGCGTTGACGGTCTGGTAAACGATATCGCCGATGGCAGATGGCAACTGCTTCCAAGTCGCCTTGATGCCCTGATAGGCGCCAACAAAGGTGGCGATGATGGCGTTCACACCATCCTTTGCCGCCTTGACGATATCGAAGCCGAATATCTGTGTGAGTTCGTCGCGGAATAGGTTTGCAGCAGCAACAGCGGCAGTTACGCCCAGTATGAAGGCCAGTCCCGGATTTGCGGCAGCCATGGTTGCAGCAGCGATTGTTGCAGCAACCGCCATACGGCCAAGCAATGCAATAACCTGAACAATCCCTCCGATGATTGCAGGGGCATAAAGCAAGGCAAGTGCAGCGGCTGCGCCCATGGCATATGGCGCGATAACCTGAAGGCTATCAGCAAGCCCAACAAGGGCCGCCGCGCCGATCTTTGCCCAATTGACTACCTGCAGACCAGCAGCGACGGCTGCTACGAGCCCGATTGTAACAAGGCTTACAGGCGAGATAACTGACAAAAAGGCATTGCCAAGACTCTTGAGTGCCCCGGCTGCTCCCATTGGACCAAGCACCGCGCTGATCTGCGTGCCCTGTTGCAGGGCAATCTGAAGTGGGTTCATCGACATTGCTGCCGAGACGCCGATGTCCTGGAACTGTGCTGCCAGATTGCCGACGTTCGCAGCAGCAGCGCCACTACCCCGAATATTCTGGTTTGCGGCTTGGGTGTGGACACGCATCGCTCCGGCAGCCTTGGTAGCTGCGGCTGCCTCTGCATTGAGTGCGGTCGCATGAGAATTGGCTGCCTGCGCGGCCATTGCGCCTGCCTTGGCGGATGTAGGGCCAATTGAAGAGGTAGCGGCTTCCACACGCTGAGCAGCGCCTGTGAGGCGATCCATAGCTTTGGCAGCTTGGTCAACGCCCGTCGCCTTGGCTTCAATTCCAAGTGTTGCAAGTTCGGCCATGTCTAACCTTTGCTGCGCTCTACAACGCGCCTGTCCTTCGCCGCGCCTCTGATCCGAAGCTTGGCCTCTTGCACGTCTGCGGGTGTTGCCTGGCTGGGTACAACCTCAGCTTTTCCGGTCTTGTTGATGATCGCGAGAACTGCCTGATCCATGCGGCGAACTACCGAGAGTTCCCAAGGATCCATTAATGCGCCTGACACCCGGCAGAATGCCTCTATCTCAAGGAAGCTGATCGGGTTGGCGCTAAAGCCGGTCTGGCGTGAATTGTGAAGCTGAACGAACCAGTCCCAGATATAATCGGTGTACTCCGGTGTCTCGGGTTCCGGATCGTTCTTACGGCGCGGGGTGAAATGCGCCCTCGCGAAGGCGATCAGCTCTTCAGCGAGGGCTTCACGAAATTTGCATCTTCGTCAGCAGCTTTGTCGATCTGCTCTGAGATGAAGAAGTAATCGGGATTGGAAATGACATTGAGAACGGTTTCCGGCGTGCATTCGACAGCCTTGCCGCCTTGTGTGAGGTTCCATGAGATCACGGAAGCTGCAACAATCTCGTTGGTCTTTTCCTCGATCTCTTCAACCGTACCGACCTTCTTGGGGTTTTTCTTCCCCTCGCGAATGGCGGCATTGGCAAGACGGCGCTGTACGCGCTTCACCCGCTCTGACCGATAAGATGCGACCTTGATCACGATCTCCGTCGGTTCGCCCGTTGCTGGATGAACAATAGTGAGGTCGAAACCATCTTCAAGTTTCGCAGCAATACCGCTGAATTGCGATAGATCAGATGTCATTTGGAATATACTCCGGGGATGGACGGCCGGCGATTAACCGGCCAAGGGGATTAGATAAGGGCCGTATCGACGGTCAGGATTTTCGTGGAGATGCCCAGGTTGAATGTCCGGCGAAGTACATTGTCGCCCGTCCCGACATTCTTTCGAGCCGACATGACCAGACCACGGAAGTAGTCCACGCTGTTCTCATAGAGTTCGCTTGGTGCGTCCTCGTACTCGACCTTGAAATTGTAGTTGAACTTGGTCTTTTCAGCTTCACGCGCCGCGATCTGGCCTGCATCAAGTGGATCATCGCCGACAACGAGAGAGATTGTACCAGCATCGCGGGCACCTTTGAGATGCCGCACGCGGCCATCGCCAAGAGACTGGAAGGTTACGTCAGAGGATTCGTCACCGAATTCGCCGCCGTCTTCGACTTCTTTGATTTCCACCCATGTTAGGGCTTCGAATGCGGCGATGGCTCCCGCGTCAGTTGTATAATCGATTGCTGTTGTCCCGCCGATAAAATAACGGGCACCAGTTGCCGTAGTGATGGTCATGGTATTTCCTTTCGGAGTGAGAACCCCGGATCGGGGCGGGTTAGACCGGAGTGTCCGGGTTTCAGTTGAAGCTGCGCCAGAGGATTGTTACGGGCACATAGATTTTGTCGGTCTCGATCATGGGAGCGCCGACATTTGGCTTCTGGTAGACCTTCAGCTTGACGCCAGACCCGTACATGATCGTTCCCTTGGCGAAGTGTGCCGCGATGGATCCACCAATGTCTGTTGGTTTGACCACGCCTACACCGGGTGGATAGACGACCATCACTTGCAGCAATCCCTGATGTCTGGCCTTTGCATCGTTCGCCAAACCGAGATTGTCAGTGCGGTTCGGGATGAAGTCTGCGCGTAGGTAAGGTTTCGGCTTTCCGATATTCGGCCCCGAAGTTTCGGTTGGCGCTGTAAAAGGTATTCCAGGCTGGGCAATCGGTAATGCAGGCGTCAATACGAGCGCTGCAAGCCTTGCAAGCAGCAAACTCAAGATTGTACCTTCAACACTCGTTGCCATCGTGTTAATCCTTCCGGCAATGGCCGATAAACTTTCCGACGATCAGACCTACGAGAGATTGCATTCCGCCCTTCTCGCCCTTGGCAAGGAGGAAGGTGAAACTGTTCGTGGCGATACAAGTCTCAAGGCTGCCCGTCGGGCTTTAGCTCTTCTTCAGATGGGCTTGCTGAAAGCCATGGATGAGAACGGCGACAAGAACATAGCGATCAAAGACCCAACCGGGACTTGAGCTCTTTCGCCCTCGCTTCAACGATAGCATTCCAGCGTTGTGCTGCTGATCGGACAAAAGCGTCGGGCGCTTGGCCTTCCACTCCATACTCACGATGTGCAGCATAGGCAGCTGTGTATCCAACGTAGAGCGTGTCAGTGATATCGGCACCCAAGATCACAGCTTCGATATCGCCTTGATCGTAGGAGTAAGAGCTACCACTGGTGGGCTTCTTGCTTGAATTTATCGAAGGCATTGCGGCGGTTGAAGCCATCAGGGAAGCACGAAGAAATCCGGTATCAACCCGCATCCGTCCGCCTGCACCAATCGGCGTTTGCATATCCGAAACAACTTCCTGCACGGATTCCTTGAATACTGCTTCACAAGCGCCCGGAATCTTCTCCGCGAATGCTGCGACCTGGGCACTGAATGATAACTTGGCCATTATGCAGCCCTATATTGCCGAACGACAGATGCGAAGTAATCGACTTTGTATTCCAGATGGCAGCGGCATCCGGAGATTTCATTGATTGGTGCATCCGGATCACCGGGGAAGCGAAGGCGAGCACCCGAAACACTCTGAAATGCAGCTTCGAAACTGATTGCTTGTCCATTCAGAACTCTATGTGTGTGGCGCACCCGGCCGTCAGCAGCAGAGCGCCAAATCTTCTGAACGTCCTGAGAGGCGACCTTCCCTGCATCAATCTGCTGGCGCATGGCATTCTCGCGAGCAGTTCCGATTGCCATCATGGTTTCAGTGCGAGCCAACATTTCGCCGCGAAGCTGAAGTAGCCGATCCGAATAGCGGCCAACCATGCGACCAAGCATCTCTGCCGAGATAGGCTTACCCTCACGGATTGCAGCCATCACAGTGCGGTCGAAGCGTTTATCGCGACGCTGTCGTGTCAAATAGTTCCGCAGAAGCTCTGGATTGCCTGAAAGAAGCTCTGCGCGCGCCGATGCGACGAAACGTTCCTGCGGGCTTGTCAGTCCAATTATGCCGCCTTCCCGCTTGCCTGTAACCCGATTGATCCGTCCAACAACATCAAGAGCGGTGGAGCGTGAATTCCTGCCTTCTGAAAGTCCCGTCTCAAGAGCCTGCCGAACAGCAACCCGCTGATCTTCCACTATCCGCGTGACCATCTGCGCCGAGTGATCCCGCAAGAATGCCTCACCGGCATAGTCGCGGACGCCAAAGCGCCAGATGACGCGATTGCCTTCCGGATCCTTCAGCTTCGGCAGGTTCTCGACAAAGCTCACTCCGCCAGCGTTGTATGCCTCGCGTAAGGCAATCTCCAAAGCTGAGAATGCTTCCTGCTCGATTTGCATCGCGTCGATAGCACCGGCAATGTCACCGCGTTCCAAGCGCTCGACAACAATGCGCAGAGTGATCTGGGACTTGATAGCGTCGATACCCTGAAAGAATGCCTCTGCAAGTGTGGAATCGTACTTGTCCAAGAGTTGCTCGAAGATACTGCGGTTGCTGGCCATTAGTACTTCTCACAGGCTGAAAGGCGTTTTAGCATCAACCAAATCCCTTCTCAGGAGTTACTGTGTGCCACTGCCCTACTGAGAGACATCCAATGCACGATAACTGGTTTATTTATCTGATCTACGCCAACGCGTTGCTGGTCGTCGCGTGCGTGATCTGGTTTATCTATCTGGGTGGCGATTAAGCGCGGACAAACAGCTTGTGGTAAACAACAGTTGCAGCCGGTTGGAGTGGCGCAACCTTGATGATGGTGTAGCTCTTGCCGTTGAACAGCAGGCGGTCAGTTGTGGTTGGCTCGATAGCGAGCCTCTTTGCAGCGACGTAGGCAGTCTTATCCGTCGATTTGACGAGTGAGCCGTCAACATCCTTCAATTCAATAGCAAGTATCGCTGCAATGCATGAGTACGGCGTTGGCACTGGATCACCCGGATCCCAGTCAGGGCCTCCGCCGGGCATGTCGCGCACGATAGAGCCAGCAGCGCCGAATTCATCAATAAGCTCCAGCGCTGTATTCTGCGCATCGATGTAATCGAACTTTGCCATCAGCCTATGGACCAAATGCCAATTGATTGGGCGGGAACGAAGCGGAGATATGGAGAGAGCATCCCATCGACTACCGTCATGATCGGCGTCAAGCCATCCACGAATGAACCGCTGCTTGATGAGCTTTGATATTCAACCTCCAGCTCTCCGACTTTCTTGCGCTTTACGCTGGAAGATGAAGAACCAACAGCAGTCAGGCTGCCCGGATTGGTTGCTTCCTGAAATGCCGCATAGAAGCTGGCATAGATGACAGCGTTGGGAATGGTTGTTTCCGGGATGGCAACGCCACCAACAACAGCATTGCGGCGCGGCCAAGCACGATCTTGCCCGAATGGATCGACAGGTTCACCAACGAACCGCGCTCCATAAAGGCTGTCAATGTACTGGCTGCCACGCTGACGGAGAATAGCTGGCGCGGGCGCTTCTACTGGGAGCGAATAACCATTCTCGCTCAACCATGTAGCGAACAGCTCGTCGGTGCCATATCCAGCCATGCTTCTATTCTCCGGTGAAATGAGGTGCCCTGCCGTTTCCAGCAGGGCAGATAATCAAGGCTGCGTTGCGAGGTCTTCGAGAGCAGCAATGATGTCTTCCTTGGTGCCAGGCGTATTCTCGCCAAGCAGCTTCTTTGCTTCCGCCTTGAAGGTCATGAAATTGCCAGTCTGCAATTCAAGAACCTGCTCGGCTGTCTTTGGAGCGTCATCAGCCTTTTTAGGATTGACGACAGGTTCCTTATCCTTCGTGTCGCCTGAAATGACTTCGTAGCGTCCGGCCCAGCCGGTTGGTTCTTCCTTGACGGTCACAGTAGACCCGATAGCAATTTCGCCATCAGCGCCGTAAATCCCGCCCTTTGTGATCTTGATTTTCATGTGCTTATCTCCAAGCCATGAGTGAAAGGGAAAGCCCCGCCCGAAGGCGAGGCAATGGATCAGTTGACGACGACCGAGTAGAACACGCCGGACTTGCCGTTGTAGTCAGCCCGGATTTCGATACCCATCGCGCCCATGATGAGGAACTGATAGTTATCGGTCGGGTTCTGACGGGTCTTGGCAGTCGTGTTCACGGCCATACCGACAAGCGGACGGATGTAATCCGAGTTCGGCACGAAACCGAAGAACGCATTACCGGTCAGCTCATAGGTCACCGCAATCTTGTTGATCCGGCGGTTCTTGGCGACGAACTCCATGATGGTGCCGGGTTTGAAGCCAGCAGCAGCGGAATAAGCCTTGTCCCATGCACGGGCGATTTCCGGCGAGATGTAGAGGTTCACCTTGCCAGTGATCAGGTTCGCATCGAGCATTGCTCCGAATGGGCCGGAGAAGAATGCATCGATCTCGTCTGCCGTAGCAGTCGTCAGATCAATATTCGCACCGCCGGCACCCGAGCCCAGATTGATGGACTTGGAAAGTGGAGAAGTACGAATGCCATATGCCTGATAGCCGCCAACATCGATCGTGGAATCGCCATCCAGAGCGTAGAGCGCCATGTCACGACGGATCTTCGCTGTGTGTGCTTCCTGATCATCTGACAGAGCGTCGAAGTTCTCAGATTGAAGCGTGTTCCACTCGCGCCATTCACGACCGTAGGCAGTCGAGAAGATTGGCACGGGAGAACCGCGGTAGGCATAGGTGACCTTATCGAGAGGAACAGGCACCTGACCGGACATCGAGCGAACCACAGTACCGGCATCCGAAGACACGCGGTTAAGGTGGACAAGCTTGCCGATGTTTACGGCCTTTGCGAGCGGCATAAGATCAGCCATGTAGACCTGACCTTCGTCGTTACGCATGACGCGGCGTGTGATGCCGTCCAGATCAAGCCAGGCATCGCGAGGAAGGATGGCAGCGGCATTGCCGAGCATTTCCTGCATCAGATTGGCGTGAATTTCTTCGGTACGATGGAAGTGTTCACGTTCCACCGAGAGCTCACCCCACCAAGCCGCGTGTGGCCGGGAGTTGGCAACGAGCTGTTGATCGAAATAGCGCATGGCCAGTTCTCCTTAAGCGGCGGCCAGATTGCCCTTGGCCGCACGTGCGCGAACAAGCTGATCTGATCCAGAGGTGTTGTTGTATGCTTCCTCAGCGAAAGCGATGATGCGATTGCCAGTAACCGCCAAGATGAACTTGCCGGTAGTATCGGTTGTGAGTGCAGCGCCGCGAGCGACGTTGACTGCTGTTGGCACGCGCACGTTGAAGAACTGCTCATCGAGCATTTCCATGCCGATCACACGGTCGCCAGCCTCCCAAGCATCGTCAACACCCTTGAGTGTCAGGTAGTTATCCTGAGCGATGTAGATCTTGAGGTTGCTGTCCGCACCGGCCTGCGCAAAGTTTGCGCCGGATTCAACCAGTGCAGTGCCTGGCAGTATCTCAGCAGCGCAGATGCGCTCCTGAGCCTGCGGTGTGGCCTCAGTGAAGGGGCCAGCAAAGATTTTGTTATGGCGGGCCATCTTACTTGTCTCCTTCCGGAAGCTGGAATGCTGGCTTGTCACCGTTGCCCTTGAAGGCACCGTTGAGCGCTGCCGCCTTGCCCGGCTTTGCCTTCTCGGCCAGCTTGCGAGCGGCGTTGAGGGTCAAATCCTTGGCAGTTTCCTCATCAAGGATGTTTGCCTTGACGATTTCGGCAACCAGCCCAGCCAATTCGGTTTCATCCTTGGCTTTCTGGCTGTTCTGCAATTCAGTGAGATTGTCTGTCAGGGGCTTTACTGCCTCTGTAACAGCGTTGGCGATCGTTTCACCGATCTTGTCGAGGCCTTCCGAGAGGGTATTCACCTTCGCGGAAAGCGCATCGAACTGCTCTTTCGATACAGTCATGTCTGCTTCCTTTCGATTTGCAGAGGGTTCCCGCTCGAGGCCTAATGCATCGATTATTGCGGTTTTCATTCGCTCAAGGACCGGCGCGCGCTGGCGCTTCTCCAGAGCTCGGGCCACTGAATCCAGTGCCCAATCCAAGTCACGATCCGCTTCGTCTATCGCGGAATTGATGACTTCGATTTCTTCAGTCTCGCCTTTCGCATTGACCAGCATGCCGACGCCTTGTTCAGGAGTGGCAGCGCCTTCTGCATTAAGCAGAATGGCGTCATGGTCGAACACGATGTCGCGAGCGATCTGTTTGTATGGAACGTCACCATTGGCATCTTCCATCATGCAGTAGAGGCCAGTTGAGGTATGGATGGCCTCGCCCTTCTCGATGGCTGACAGAACAGCCTTGCCGCCTTCGGATTCATTGGCGCGAGCAACGTCAATCACCTTGTCGAGAAAGACACGGCCATTCTCACGGCGCAGATTTTCGTTCCAAGCGCCGATCCAGCCGATGTTGATGCCTTCCGGGTCACTGGCAGAGACGAACTTGCCGTTGATCGTCGGATGGCCGAGCGGCGCAGGCGTACGGTTGAGGCCAACGAAGCTCTTCGCGATCTCATCTGCCGGATACATGATCTCGTTCATGACGATGTTGTCTGGCAGCGTTGCACTTGGAACGATGATCACATCGCGCCCGTTGCGCTTTTCATTGCGGACAGCCTTGGTATTGGCTGTCGAGCGTATATTCACGCGGACGTGCTTCATTGGGTTTCTTCCTTTGCAGGGGTTTTGGCAGGTGGCGTCTGTGCGCCTTCCTTGTCGTCGTCTGTGTCCGTATCCCGATACTTCTCAGCATCTGAAAGGGGTTCACGTCCGGTTTCGGCGCGGATTTCCTCTGGCGTGAACACGAACTCGCCAGTGTCTTTCATCTTCACATTGACGTCGGCCATTTTGTCGGCTCGATCGAGAACTTCATTCGGACCCGGATCCAGCAGGCTCTTCCACTGAAGAAACCAGTCTTTCTCCGGCAGGATATTGAATCGCTCCAGTCGGTTGATGACCGACATGGTGTTTGGAATGACCACGTTCTTACGGCGAGACATATTGGTCTCTGCCCATTCCTCTGCATCTTCTGTGCTTGCGCGCTCACCCGACTGCGATCCGACAAGGATTTTCATCGGAATTGGGATGGATGCTGCGAACGACTGAAGCGCTATGGCAAAGAAATGCTCGGGCGAAGGAAGCGTGACAGCCAAGGTATCGGCAGTCATGCCTTGGATCATAAGCAGGCGGTCGAAACCCTTCTGCCAATCCCCTACCTGCTCATCCATCTTGTCGGCGATCTCTTCGACTGGAACGCCCATGACGCGCGCCATGTCCTCTACGCGAGCGTCTTTGTCCACCGAGAGAATTGGCGATGACTTAGCGTTCTTCCAAAAGCCCTCGCCGCCTGCGCCGCTGACTTTCTCTAGCGTCATTAGATCATTGTAGCCAGGCTCAAGCAGTGATGCGCAATTGACTGTTTCGTCCGACGACCAAATGACAACACGGTCAGGATGAACCTGAAATTGCCTGTTGTTCTGTTGGCCGGTTGCTACATTGGCCTCATTGAACTGAAACATGAGCGGCTGACCATAGGTCTCAGATGTTTCGTCCGTGTCCCACTGCGAGACAGTCAATTGGGCTTTCCACGCGGGGATGAGCTCGACTAGACCAAGCGTGCCGCCGGGAACCGTGTCTACTGGCTCCTGAAACTTCTTGCTGTCGGCAAGGCGCAGGATGACACCGGAATAGCCCCCAACGAGTGACCGGCGATCAGCTTCAGACAATTTTTGCCAGAACCGAAGATCGGCAAAGCGCTGGCGGATGTCACTCTCAAGCTTGGTTTCCTCGGTTTGCTTGCCCTCGCTGCCGTCCCGCTCCTTCTCAAGCAGAAATGGCATTTCCTGCCATGTCTTAAGGATGGTTTTCTCTACGCCAGCGTGGCCAATCCCATTCCGAGAGTATATGTCGTAAAGCTGTTTGAACGTAAGATCGGTTGGATAACCGAAGTCGGCATAATGATTGTGTTTCGCCTGCGGGAAAAAGCCCGGGAACATGGTATCCATGCGCCGAGTGAGCGCATTGGTAACTCTTGCTAGTGCGTTCATGAGCGGTGCTTCTTCTTCAGGAACATGGCGACAGCCACACCGGCCACATTGACGTTGTCGGCAGCAATCACGGCGTCAGCCAAGTTGTGAGATTTGACGCCCAAGTCCTTCTTGAGCTTTAACTTTGGAACAACGCGCTTCTTTCCTTCGCTCTCCACCCACCAAGGCACACAAAGCTCAGTAAACAGCGCTTCCAGCTTTTCTGGGCCCATCTGCGAAGAGAACGATAGGATGTCCTCGGGCTTGATCGATTGGCCGCGCGTAACGGCGTTGAACGTGAGCATGGCGCGGCGAGATGTGTTTGCCCAAGACTGCGCTTTGAGGTTTAGATACTCGTCCTTGTTGTGCGGGCTTTTGCTGTTGCTCGGATCACTAGGTTTGTCAGGGTCCATAACGGCGCCGCCGGCATGGAAGGCGTAGTGCCTCACCTTTGCCCCGTTAGCCTTGTTCTGCTCATCAATGTAGCCACCAACAAAGGCGCCAACACCGATAGTATCGTAGGAAACGAGCGCACCGCTGTTTTTAGCCTTTGCCCAGACCAGCTTGGCATTCTGAACCAGCTCATCCTTGCCAGACACCCAATCATTTGCATCTGTAAAGATGCCTGCAATCTTATCGGCAGTGGCGCAGTTGTCCTCGCCGTCATCGGCAGGATCGAACCCTATGACATTCCGGCCTGTAAGATTGATTTGCAGAACGAGGTGAGCGTCGACACAGGCATCGAGCCAACGGCGCTTGAATATGGAGAGTTCACTATCGCCGAGAGGAACGCCACCATAGATGTGTTCGAACGTTTCCGGATCCTGCTCCCTCATTACTGCAATGTCGCGCAGTGCCTTTTGCGATAGGAATGGGTTCTCCGTGTAATTGATGCGCCGGACGACACAGTGTGGTGGCACGTTGACTACGAAGTTCTTCCACACATAATCGGTGACTAATTTCGGGTTGAACAGCAGGATCGCCAGACTGTCTTCCTTGCGGATCGTCGGCGCTATAACTTCCCACTGATCTTTGGTGAGCTTTTCTGCTTCTTCCACCCAAAGGATGTCGATATCGGACGTACCTTTGATCTCATCAAGGTTTCGCTCGATCCCGTAGAAAATGAACTCTGAGCCTGAAGCCTTGTGGATGATCGTTGTCTTCTGGACATCAAAGGCTTCAGATAGCCCCAGATGACTGATCGCCCATTTCAGCTCGGTGTAGACCGATTCCTGAATTCGGTTCTGAAACCGTCTGATGCACAATACGCGCATCTTGACTGCTACATGATCAACAAGCCTGACCAACTGGCATGCTGTGTCTCTTGTCTTTGAGCTTGACCGGCCACCGTGCAAAACGGCGATATCGGCCTGCCCTAGGAAAACCTGCTCCCAGAAATCAAACAGCGCAGGATTTGTGAGGGAAACATGCGCATTCACTATTTACTCTCTTCGCGCAGAACATCACGCCACGAGCGTGTCTCGGTCTGGATAGGTCCGCCATTCTTGCCGGTGTGTTCGTTCTTCTCGATCAGCAGGCCGTGCAGCTTTGCCTTGCCCATTACGGCAGCAACAGCAGCGCTTGCGCCCTTCTCATCAGCCATGGCCAAGCGTCGGGCTTCTTCAAGCTCATCCGTAAGGCTCTCTATCGAGACAAGAGTGCGTTCTGCTCCTGCGGATTGTAGTTCCTTAACACGAGCAACGATGTCCACATTTGTCCATAAATTGGATGCTGCTTTGCGTCCGCCTTTGTAACCAGCTTCTGCATATGCATCCGTGGCGCTCTTGCCCTTTGCCAAGCATTGAGCGAACTTCTCGTGCCGTGCGTTTTTCAGTACTGGCATGACAAACCTTGGCTAGGACACATATGGATAGATTTGAAGCAGAGCGAAAACTGCGGCATTGGGGTGTGCTGCTGCGAGAAGAAAACTCCCGCTATTCAAGCATTGCTGACAAGCTGGGACTAATAGCTGATGAAATGCACACACCGCCAATAGGCAGGAGGCGGAGCGAAGTCTATGAAGCGGCAAAACTATTGGGATCACTTGGAGAAAAGATAATAGCTGCCAAACTCGTACAGTTGGCGGCTAGTGAAATGCGCGCATACAGACTTTGAATACGTCCACATTCCATTGTCTCAACCGATCTTCATCCACTTGAGGATTGAGCCTGCTTCCAGATTGGTTTGGAAGAACGGGCCGTAGGTGTCCCCTGTTGGCTTTACCCCGATGAAAGCGCTACGATGGGGCTGCCAGGTTGCAAGCATCGGGCCATGATTTTTGTGCACCACGACTATGGTGTCAGGTGTTTCTGGCTCTGGCTCACCTTTGGTCCATCTCATTTTTTTACACCGATGACTGTGCCGACAATCAGGTTGTTGATGTGCGCGTCCGAGATATCAACTGAACCAAGCACCCGCGATATTTCCTTTAGAGTGCGAACGCGCATCTTATCCAATGGATTGATGACAACGAATTTGTCGGCAGCAATGTTCCGAATACGCTCATGATGCTACTCCGTTATGTCGTTAAAGCTCTTTCGCCGAGGCTCTTGGTCTGCGCTGCCAGTCGCGAACACGATCATGTCGCCGTCGGCAATCTCCCGCCGTGCGCGCAAGTCCCAACCTCGATGTATGAAATGCGGTGGACCGAACGCCTTTACCGCTGAGTGATATTCGTCGCCCTTGAACCCGACGAAGTGGGTGCATCGCATTACAGCCATCCAAGCCGCGAAAAATCCGCGTCGCCGGTCATCTTGTAGATAGAAGCTTCGGACAAGTGGTCTTTCGGGTTTTCACCCTTCGACTGAAGCCACCGGCATTGCGCCGTGATTGCTTCAACCTCAGTCTGATCGAACTGGTAGAAGTTGTTGCCCTTCATCTCGACACCATTGCAGTGCTGAATCCAGTGGGCCAGCTCATGAACGAGTACGCCCCGGTCTTTCAGGCTGCCCTCTCTCCAGTGGCGCAGCGCTATGACTGGTTGCTGAAGGAGTGGCCATCTGATTTGGCCCAGGCAATCGAGCTCGGGCTCAATCCGTATCTCAGGCAAATCATCTGGGCGGCGGTAGTTAAGTAGATCGGCGGCATAGACCATCATCCCGCGAGCAAGATCGAGATCCATGACTAGCCTCATATGGAAACGACAGTCGGAAGACTGCAGCAAGCGCACCAATGTGCGGAGGATGGTTGCAGGAGCCGGATTTGCACCGACGCCTCTTGCTTATGAGCCAAGCGCGCTACCGAACTGCGCCATCCTGCGAAACTGAAATTTGGTGAATAGGTTTCCATGGTGGGAAGCCGTGAAGCTCTTCCCATGCACTCGGCGAGTATTCCCTGTCCAAAGGTCCGCCAGTCAGCCGCAAATCACCTGTATGCGCGTATATCTGATTTGCTTCCTATGTGGAAGGGATATTTTCTCTTGATCTGGGGATAATTGCCTATTGCAGCTTTGCTTTTGCAACGAGCTCATCAAATTTAACGGCAGCGAGAACAATCTCAACCTCTTCAAGGTATGACTGCCACATGGGTTTGCCTTCGAACTTGGTGTTTTCCGGCAAGCCGTGTTTGCGACATAGTGCGCGGGCGGCAAGCTCTCGGGGGGCTTTCATAGCAACCTCGACTTAGACTGGCGTCAGTTGTTTACCATCAAACTGAACCGCCGTCATGCGCCCGAACAGCTCGATAAGCGCAACGACCTTGCCGGATTTGGTGACTTCCTCAACCACGCCACCGAATGTAGCAAATGGATTTCCCTTATCTGTGACAAAGACATTGCGGCCGGCAGGAAACTCCCGCTTGGTGTTGTCTTTTGCCGATTCCAGTTCTTCCTTACGGTGGATCCGTGCTTCTCGGGTATCATCAAACTGAAGATCAATCTCAGCGAGGAATATGGATTCTACATCCTTTGCTGATACCGGAATCGGGCAGCCGTCTATTCCAAGGATGGCCTCAACGCCATCACAGCCAGTAACGCGGTAGAAGTTCATATCCTTCCTCGCAAAGCCAACAAACAGATAGCGAGGCATCAACGGGCTTTCCCGAACAGCATAGGTGTGAGTCTTGTGGTTCTGCACCTCAATGCGCTGTCTGGGAAGATAGTTATCGTACCCAGCCTTACGGATGTTCTCGAAAGCCTTCTCTTCTCCCTTCACGGTAGTCCTTACGACATACCAGTGCTTGTCTTTGTCTATGCCGGGTTTCATGTCCTGTCCTGTCCGTAAGGGGCGCCGCTTCCCCGTTTAAGCTGCTTGTTGTGTGTCGCCGTGCCAGACGCCATGCTTTTTTAGGGAATGGAGAACCGTTGTGTGGTCGCGGTTGAAGAGCCGTCCAATGTCCGTGAGGTGCAGATCGGGGCGCAGCCGCCGGACTGCTACCATTGCCAATTGCCTGACCTTTACGACCTTCTTGTTTCTTGAAGTCCCAAGCACCGAGGCTACATCCATCTCATACTCCCAGCAGACCCGCTTGATGATGTCTTTGCCCTTGAGCTTTGAAATTGAAGATTCGCCTGGCACGATGACGCGAAAGTTTGCGACGATCACTTCCGTGCTGATCAAGGGCTGTTGAATTGATTGAACCAGTTTGGGTTGCTCAATCTTCCGTTCTGTCATGGGCTTAGGCCCGGGCTTCTGGCGTGGCAACGCTGCGCGCCGCTTCGCCCAGACAGCTTTGACAAACTCCGGATTCATCCCCCGATAGCGTGGATCTGGTATTCTTACTGAACTCGCATCGAACATTTACTTACTCCTACGCTGCTTGCGACTGGCGAACGGGCCAGCGGGTTTTTACGATGATTTTCTTCTGCCGAACGATGCCCTGCACTATCGCCTCGCCATGACGCCGGCGCATTTCGCCAAGCCATTCAGACCATTCTGGACGATCAGGGGTGATGATGAATTCGCCATCCTTGTCGGTCTCAGGCGCATTGATCAGATCAACGAACAGACGATTGCGAAGATATGGGAACATCAAGGATGGCTTCGAGCGAAGGACTTGGATCCGCTGATATTCTCCAGCATGCTCAACCGCTGCGATCTGATCGGATGCTATAAGCTTTAGAAAAGCTGCTTCTGCCGCTTCCCGCTTCTCTGGTCGATAAGCATCATTCCATTCATTCCACAATTTTGAGAAAGCCGACCCTCCAGCGCGTTCACGCGCTCCGGATGGTTCTCTTACTGGTTCCCTTACAAGATTAGTGTCCGGATTCTGGACACGGCTTTCGTCATTTTCCGGACACGGCTCAGGCTGTTTTTCGGACACGGCTCCGTGTCCAGAATCCGGACACGGAACATCTAGATGTGGTGTTGGCTCATCTTTTGACGCACAAAAGAAACCATCCTCAAATGCGAAGACATAGCTCGTTGATTGCTGTCGCCGGGTAGTCTCATTGATGCGCTGCTCCCGACGGATCAGCCCCTTCTCTTCAAGAGATTTCAAATGCTCATTAAGCGACGATCTAGACATCTCGCAATCATGGGCAAGCTTATCCTGTGAAGGGAAGCAACCTTGATCGGGGTTATGCCGGTCGCAGAGTTGCCATAGGACGAGTTTCGTCGCTGGCTTTAGTCCACGCTGGCGGATTGCCCAATTTGTCGCGTGGTGGCTCAAGATGCAGCCCTCCGGACCACGTTCCAATGCTCAAGAACATGAATTGGCTGATCTCTGCCGAAGGTGATTGCGATTGGAATTCCGCGCTGCAGACAGAGCAATTGAAAATCGCGCT
The DNA here is from genome assembly GCF_054796155.1 of Phyllobacterium sp. K27. Classification (NCBI taxonomy): domain Bacteria; kingdom Pseudomonadati; phylum Pseudomonadota; class Alphaproteobacteria; order Hyphomicrobiales; family Phyllobacteriaceae; genus Phyllobacterium; species Phyllobacterium sp. K27. Next base: position 2,641,130 of record NZ_CM139240.1, read on the forward strand.
GCGCGCCAGTCACATTTCCTCTGTCAGCCTTCAATTCGATAAACCCGATTGGAAGGCCGGGAGCTATAACCATAAGGTCCGGCAGGCCCTTGGTGAGGCCGTGCTGTCCCATGGCGCCCATGTTTGGGAGCGTTGCCACGAGCGTTCCCGGTAATCCGACAGCGCGCCAATGGTCTATGACAGCCTTATGGATGTCACTCTCTTTCACTCGGCGGCCTCCAAGTGATTGCTTTCGAATATATCAAACATTGTAGGTGTGGAGACTTCGCGCTCCATAGCCTGAAGGTATTTGATGCCGTCGAGGAAATAGCCGGGATTGAGTTCTGATGCGCGACCGCGGCGCTTCATTTTGAGTGCACGATAAGGAACGGTAAACAAGCCGCCGAACGGATCGAATACCAGATCGCCCTCATTCGAGAACCGCTTGATCAGCCGGTCAACGATATCGAACTGCAACGGGCAGATATGGTTCTCAAGGCCCTTTTTGGTCTGATCGCCATTAAGCGTCCGCATGCGGTTTACATCGTGCCAGGTGAATTCATCGTGCGCGCCGGGCGCAAGGCTCATGAAAGAGGATGGCAGTGCACCGCGAGCCTCTAGTGCTTCGCCAATACGGATATGGGTTTCATAATCGTAGACGTTCTTAAGCGTCCATTCCGTAAAGGCCTTTGCGAGAAGATCAGGCCCCATGGATGCGAGCTCGTCAGGCGTAAGAAGACGATCACCGGATGAGCGCCAGAACGCATGTGCGTCAACCTGCCAGCGAGCGCGGGTGTAATCTTCCTTGTCTTTTGCCACGCGTTCATCGGCATAAGCCTTGGATGTGTCAGAAGGCAGCTTGCGGAACAGCAGAACGTACTCAGGCGAGCCGACGCCCATCTTGGTACCGTCCTTGCAGTTCTCAGTCCAGCCAAGTCGATAGGTCTGATTGTTCTCACGCACCACGTCAGTGTTGATCGTGATCATGCCCATGTAGGCGAAGCCGTGGGACATGGTGTGGAACATCGTCTTGGCGTGGAACGGATTGACTGTCGGCATACCCATGCCGGTCACGTTGCCGAACATGATCCGGTCTTTGGTATGGCAGGCGTAAAGACGGCCGGGCTTCAGGATCCGAAGAAGTTCCGGCGTGAGAAAATCCATCTGCTCGAAGAAATGAGCATCGCTGTCAGTATGGCCGAAGTCATTATAGCTCGGCGTGTATTCGTAGTGATTGGAGAAAGGAATTGACGTGACGATGAGGTCAACGGAATTATCAGCCATAGATTGGGCCTCTGCCACACAATCATTATTCGCAACAAGCCAGCCCTCGCCCTTTGCTTCGATCCTTTCAACACCGATTGAACGTGTCAGAACATCAGCGGCAGAAAGCTTGTCCAGACCGTGCTCACGGATGATTTCGCTCATGTTCTCGACCATGCGATTATGCGCCTCCCACTTGCCCTGCAGAGTCCGCAGCACTTCGCGCTCGCTCTCGGCATAGATGATGTGAATTTCGACCTGTTCAGTTTGCAGGAACCGGTAAATTCGGTGCAGCGCCTGAATGAAGTCGTTGAATTTGAAGCCGATGCCTAGGAAGATTGCCTTGTGGCAATGACGCTGGAAGTTACACCCGGATCCTGCAATGACCGGTTTTGCCGCAAGATGCTGGAACTTGCCATCACTGAAATCGACAATGGATTGCTCGCGCTTGTCGAGATCCTGCGTTCCGTAGATCGACACGGATCCTGGCACCGCCTTTTCGATAGCGCGCCTTTCGTCCTCGAGGTCATGCCAGATGATGAAATGATCCGCCGGCGAACCTGCAAGGATATCTTGCATCTTGGAAATGCGAGCCTCGAGCGTATCCCTCTTCTCTTTCGAAGCGGAGACAACACCTATCGCAGTATCCTTGAATAAGGCAGTCTGGCCGTCACGGTCGGTACCGCCATCGGCAATATCGGACTGAACTTCATGATAGATGACCTTGAATGGCGGCAGACTGTAGCCTTCATCCGAAAAGCCAAGGTCTGACGGCTTTTGCAGGAAGATGGCCCACGAGTTGAGCCACAGCCAGAATTCCTTTTCCTTGTGCGGATAAAGGGTCAGATTGTTTGCTTGAGTGCTGTCGCGCTGAAAGAACCGGGTCAGCGCTTGGCCGGTGTCCATGATGCCGAGGAAACCGGCGTAGTGGATCAGCTCTTTATAACGGTTCGGGCTGGGCGTTGCGGTCGCAACGAAGCGGTACCGCACACCGTCAAACAGCGTGAGAAATGTTTGGTAGGTCTTTGAGCCATAGGAACGAAGCACGGAAGCCTCATCCAAGGTGACAGCCGTAAAATCGTTTGGATCGATCTTACCATCCCTGACGGTCTCATAGTTGGTCATGTAGAGGCCGGTTTCGCCCGCTTCTGCGATGCTGCGAATGAACTTTATCTCGACGCCAAGCATACGGCCGTCACGACGGAACTCTTGTCGAACACCAAGCGGGAGAACAATCAATCCCCTGCCCTTGGCCTTCTCCGACACAATACGGAGAACTTCAATCTGGATAACAGACTTGCCAAGGCCAAAAGCGGCGAAGATTGCTCGCTTGCCACCACGTACCGCCCATTTGACAATAGCGGCCTGATGCGGTTTGAGGATTGGATTGACCTCATCATCTGATATCTCGAAACCAGACACAGGAGCGAGGCGAACCTTGTTCTTGAGGAAATCTACGTATCCCATCAGAACCCCTCCCCGAATATCCAAGGAGCAAGAAGCCAAGCTACGGTGACGACTGCCAGGCAAACGCCCAGAACAATGTTGAGAAGGCTTACACTGTCGTTGTTGTCGTTCATGACGCACCGCCAAACAGGTCGAGTTGTGCCGGCGCTGGACTGAGCGCAGCAGCACGAGCTGCAAAGTTGTTTGCCCATTGTTCAAACAGAGAGTGACCGCCGCGCTTGATTACCTCGGCGCGCAATACTGCTTCCGTCAGAAGATGAATTTCCCGTTGGCTCATCTGCTTCATGGCTGCACCAATTGAATGCAGCGAGAACGACCATGCATGCGCACAATATGACCACGCTCTTCCAGCGCTACGATAATTCTATGGGCTCCTGACCTCGAAGAAAGGCCAAGTTCCTTAGCCATTTCGCCTACGGATGGTGCCGTCTCACCAGCTGCTAACCTGCGAGTGATAAACTCCAGTGCCTTGATGTGGGTTGGCAGCAAGCTCATTCTCGGCTTTGCCACTGCGTCCGCTTTGGCGACCACATCGAAAAGCCATTGATACTCTGAATTTTCAGAAGCCAAGGCCTCAGCATGAGAATCTGGCGAATGTGGCCATTCAACCGGTACCGCCCACATGCGAGGATCGTATTCGTGATAATCAGCTTGAACCCGCTTCAACCACCAATAGTTGAATGGCATGGCAATTTTGATTGCAGTTACATAATCCGGTACAGCAATTAAGTCGTCTGGCCCGTGGATGTTGACAGCCCAAAGCGTTGTATCTGTCATTTGACTACTCCTGCGCCGAACTCTTTGACCGCATCGCGTATCTGTTTGGCAGAAGCTTCGAGCTGCTTCGCGATCTGCGATGGACCGTTCCAAGACCTGTCGAGGCCAGCTTTGTGCAAGAGCGCAATAATCGGCGCATACTCCTCGACACCGAATGAGTAGACTTTCGAACCCATGGCCTTTTCAAAGCTTTCGAGGAACTTTAGTGCCGCCGCAGCCCGTTCATTGTGGTTTCCAGCAAGGCGATGGATTTCTTGTTCCTTGCTGCGCGCAAAGACAGCTCTTTCTTCAAGACGAGCTTTTTGAACGGCAGAGGCCACAATCTCATTGTCGAGTTCACCGGCGCGGCGAACAAGAGCAGCTACAAATCCCGGCGTCATGGCCTCGGGTTGGAGCAATGGCGGACTCTTCGCATTACGAAGCGAACCATCCTTGAACGTGAGCAATCCCCAATTTGGCGGCAACTCGTCGCTTTTCACCATGCCTTGCGGACAGACGAGCGACCAACGATGGCAGTGCTTGAATATCGGCATCGACTTGCCGGGATTTTTCATTTCATTGAGGAAGTCTGTCCTGGATACTTTGACCTCAAATCCATGAACCTGATGCCCTGTCGATGGCCAGATGCCGATTGATACAGCATCGGCATAGGTCTTGATCCTGCTGCCTGTATCGTTAGAAACCTCGAAGAACGTTTGATACGCTGGCGCCGCGTAGCTGGCACGAATGGCAGCCTTAATCATGCCAGACGTGACCTTCGCAGCCGGTTCGATGTGGGTCAAAAGGTCAGTCATTTCACACCTCTGATCTCAGGAGCGATCCATTCAGCCAGCGAAGCTGCTTTATCGCGGAGCTTGGCGGCGATCTTCAGCCGGCGCTCGGTTGACAGCCATCGCAGCAATACGGGTGGTTTCGGTTTTGAATGCTGCATGGGTTTCCCTCGCTCGGATCACTGCGCGCATCTCTTCGATTTCGCGGTGGTCAATCCGTGTAGTTTCTTTGTTGAAAATTGAACGCACTCTCCGGCGCGTCCATTCGCTATTGCTTTTACTCAAGGCACGATATGCACGGTCCAGCATGCTCTTGACGGGCTCGCGAACACCGCGATAGCCGATCACGTCTTCAAGCAGGTTGGCGGCTAGATCAGCATCAGACATGGCTGGTCCTTCCGACTTTGATTTGGGTGAGATTTCCAAGTTTCCGGATTTGATTTCCGAATTGATGGCCGATGTTTCCAGCACTTTGGGTGACTCCGCTCATATGGTTGACCACATGAGCAAAGGCCCTCAGGCATGGAGACATTGAACAACGATGGATGAAGCGACCAGCAACCGGAGCGATGGGGATCACGAGGTTGATGATTGGTCGGAAAAACAGATTGGATTTCTCGCAGCGCGTGTCCTGTCCGACGTAGCCAAGGCGAGAAAAAGGACGGAGGGTGCCAACGCCGTGGCGCCCTCCGTCAGCATTGCTCAAGCCAGCTTGGGAGGTCGGGAGGATGTGGCGAGCAATAGGAAACGGAGCGGCGGCGCTGTACCGGCTGTCCAAGGTTCTAAAGAGGCAAGAGACCCTTCCCGACGCCAGCAACCGCCTGACGCGCAGACGAAACGACGGGAACCGAAATATCGTAGTGTTACCTACTCTGGCGATTTGTGATGCGAGGTTCATGCGGCCTCGCCTTTTTCTGGAATGAGCTTTGAACAGGAGTAGCAATGCTGCAGACCGGAAGCGCCACACGCATCAGGCTTTTGACAGTGCGGACGATAGTCTCGCGCTGTTTTCAGTGGCTTCGATTGCAGGAACGCCGGTGGCTCGAAATTTTGTGCTGTCTCTCCAGCAGTCACGCCCCGATCAATGACCTCTCCCGCCATTCCTTCGACGTTCAGTTGAGCATCTACAGATGCCGGTCGCGCCGCATTGGACTTACCGGAGAGGCTTTCGCCAAATCCTGTGCCTTTGCCGTCCTGCGCTGGGACCTCGTTTGCCGTTTCCGGCGAATTGGTTATCTCACCCGTATCCGGGTCTATCTGCTCGTTGAGTGGACCGTTGCCGAACTTGCGAGCAACCGCGTCCGCTATGCGAACAGTCTCTTCATGCGCTGCTGGATCGATCAGGCCGAGCGCAACAGCTTCGGCAGACAGCGCAATGCTATCATCCATGCTTTCGGACATGCGTTGTTTGCGGCGGGCTTCACGGTCAATGCCCTTTTCAGCGGCATAGGAATTGCCTTCCTCGTGTACGTGCACGTGAGAGGCACCTGTCAGCGCGTCCCAATACAGATCAAAAACAGCGTCTTGTTCATTGGCAACAGACGGATCAAGCTTGCGCTTCGCAACGACTTTGCGGACTGCCTTCACGTCGAAGCCAAAGCCGCGCATTTCCTTGTAGACTTCGGATTTGTCGTCATTAAGCGTTTTGATTTCTTCCTCAAGGCGCTCTACGCGCTCGACGAATGCTCGCAATTGGCCGACTGCAACAACGTCGCTCATGCTGCGCGCTCCCCTTCGAGAGCGTGGAGTATTTTCTGGCGAGTGCCTGTTCTTGGCTCGCGGCCCCGCCGAAGCTGGAACACGAATAGCGGGTCACGAGCATATTCCTTGCCGAACTGCGTAGGCGTCATGCCGTGCGCTTTGATGAACTGCTCAACTTTGTTTCGGAATACTTCGATCTCGTTCATGCCACCTGTATAATAGGTAAAACACTATCATGCAAGAGGAATAATCCTATTGGAACAAAAATAGGAGAAATGCGAAAATAGGGAATGGATGAAATTAGAACACGGATACTTTCGGCAGCCGCCGCCAAGGGGCTAACCCTCAAGGATTTGTCTCTGCACATCGGCAAAAACCACGCTTATATGCAGCAATTCATTGAAAGAGGCGTACCCGTAAAATTGAAGGAAGATGACCGGTATAAACTTGCCGGGCTCCTTGAACTTCCCGAGGCAGAGCTTGGAGCGCCGATCTCTGCCCAAACCCAACAGGTTCCCAGAACACCAGGCTTCAAACCAGAGATCGTTCCCGGCAAGCAATTGGTTGGAGAGCGCAATTTTCCAGTTTACGCTGCTGCAATGGGCGGCGACGGTCACGCCATTATCACTTTCGACGCTATTGAGTACGTTAAGCGCCCCTCGATACTTGAAAACGTAAAGGATGCTTATGGCGTCTACATTGTCGGGGATTCTATGGATCCGGTTTATGAGCCGGGCGATATGGCTCTTATCCATCCTCATTTGCCGCCAGCGCGAGGCAAAGACGTAGTTTTATTCCATGTGCCACCTGCTCAGGAGGCCGAGTGCATCATTAAGCGGCTTGTCGGATTCAACGATCAGGACTGGAAACTTAAGCAGTACAATCCGGCCAAGGAGTTCTCAGAGCCTCGCGCCTCTTGGCCGTATTGTCATCGTGTTGTTGGAAAGTACAGCTCGCGCTAGTTCACCCGCTCCAACTCGTAAACCTCGTCTGGCAGCTCGCCGAACGTAGCGATTAACCGGGGATCATCATAATCGCCGGTTGATGGATCGCCTTCTCGCATGAAGGCGACCACGGCAGGCTTTTGCAAAGACAGCCTTTCTGCCATTCTGCGAGCATGCGCCGTATTCTGCGCTTGTACCGGTAGGTCGGGGCGCAGCCCGCCCTTAATCTTCGAAAAACTTTGTACCACGAAGAACGCACTCATAACATTTGAACTCCCTGTTTTCTTATTGCGTTATGCGACATCCTGACTCAGTTTACAGAACATAACAAGAACAAACTTATTAACAGGTGATTCGGTCGCACCAGCAAAATTCCTATCCGGTTTCGATTATTCCTATCATATAGTTTTTTTCCTATTGACGAGATATAGGAATTTCCCTATTGTCAGTTCATCAAACAACGGATGGACGCAATGACCGCTTTCCACACAACCAGTACAGGCCTCGGCCAGTTTCTTACAGGCCTGATCGCTAAGCCAGCAGTGGCAAAGCATGTCCGGTCGAATGCAACTGCATCATCTGCCCTGCGTACTGCTTGGGCTTCATATCGCGAATGGGTGATCGGATACGAACAGCGTCAGGGTGTCCCGCCTCGCCGCTTCAACCGCGCTCAGTTCGGCATGTATCTCCGCAATGCGTATCTGGACATGCGCATTGAAAAGCGCGGCCCTCGCGAAATCTCCCTTGAAGAATGCCTTCACATTGCGGGGAAACGCTGATGTGCGATTGCCTCTCGAAAGTCGACGCGCTCTTGAAGCCTCGCAATACCAAGCTGTCGCTGACCATCACGTTTGGTTCGACGCTTGACGCCTTTCCGAGCATTGGAACTGAACAAATTGAAAAAGGTCGCGGCAAGCAGAAAGCCGTCGCGATGCTTCCCAGCTTCTGCCCGTTCTGCGGCGAGAAGTATGAAAAGGAGGCGGCGTAAATGACTCCGCACATTCCCACAACCGAACTCGAAGACATGGCCGACGCTCAAGATCGCCGCGCCCGCCGCATGGAACGTACCCTTGTCTGGGCAATCCTCGTCTTGGGCTGCCTCTACTTCTGGTCCCGTATCGCAGTGGGGTTGTTCCAATGAGCTACGAGCCAAAAGATTACTGGAAGGAAGCATTCGAGGTAGCTCTCGATGAGATGGGGCTTTTCCACATTGTGGAAGCTATGACATCAGAGCAGCGCGCCGAACTAGGCGATGCATTGGCAACTTCCCACGAATGCTATGGCATGGCGTTTTATTCGCCGCCACCGTCTGATCGCCTCAATGAGATTGAACGCGAATGGAAGGCGAAATTTGATCGCTTGCAGAAGGAGTTCGAAGCTTATCAGGGTGATGCCGAAACCGCCGTAAAGAAAGCGCTCCGGCAGTATTCCGATGCTCAGGTTTCCATTGGTAAGCACGGTGAAGTTCTTCGCCATGGCGGACGCACGGAGATCATTCAATGACCTCCCGCCAGAAAAAAGAACAGTACATCAACAGCTTCGGCGAGAGCAAAGTCCGCACCCAAATCGGGAACATCCTTCACCGCGAAGGGCTCTCGATATTCGATGACGAGATCATAGACGAGATCGTCTCCAGCCTGATTGCTTCAAACAAACTCACTCGAAAAATCAACCGGCAGAACCGTGCTTTGCACTTGGTTCAAGGCGCGAGGATATCAGCATGAGAAAGCTACTAGACCTATCCGGCGTTGCCTTCATCGTCGTTGTTGTAACCGCTGCCCTACAACTTACCGGCTGTGCCGCTCTGGAGAAGCTTCCACCTGCGACACAGTACACGCCTGACGCTCAGACCAGCTGCATTGAGAACCATGTCTGGGGTCAAACCGTACTCGGCAGCGCCGGCCCCTCTCTCAGCGAGTGTGCGGCAACCGGATGGTATCTGCAGCGTAAAAGTTTGGACGGTGCAGCATGACATCGCCATCAGTAGTTATCCGCCGCATCGTTGAGCAAGCGCAGAACCGCGCTGATGGACACGTCGAGTACCAGCTCCGCAAGGCAATTCAAGAAGCCGTCGCAGTTTATGGGGCCGAAGGTGCCCGCATGCTTGCCGACGACATGGTCAGCAATTTTCAGGACAGAATGAGGAAAGCATCATGAGCGATCAATACGCATGGTATTTTAAGGCTTTGGAGTTGGTCGGCGATTGCGGCGAGCTTTCCCGGGAACATATGAAAACTCTTGGCGTATCGGAATCCGATCCCCAGCCAGGTTTCTTTCGCCGTCGCTCACATAAGGACGGCCCTTGGCAGACTGTAGCAATCTGGCTTGATGCTACTGGCCGCCTAGTGTGCCTCGTCGATGGTCGCCAGACCGATGCCGAAAGCGTTTGGACCTTTGCTTGCCGTAATCCGATCAGCGAGGAAACTTACCATGCTGTGCGCGGTGGCAATGATTGGCCCGGCGAACCGGCCCCTGCACCTGCGCTGACAAATGTTCATTCCGATCCTTTCGAAGCCCTGAAAGCAGAGTTTGAAAGTGATCGAGAAATTGCCGAGGCTTTCCTCAAGACGCCTATCAAGACCAAGGAACAAGCCGACAAGGCGGCAACTTGGACAAAGCGACTGTCCGCAATCGCCAATAAGGCAGTCGGTCTGCACAAGGTCGAAAAACAGCCGAGCCTGGACGAGAGCCGCCGAGTCGATGAGAAATGGCGCGATCTCAAGGAAGAGCCAAAGAACCTCTCCACGAAGATGAAGCGCCACATGGATGCTTATCTGTTGGAAGAGCAGCGGAAGGAACGCGAGCGTCAGGCGGCGGCACAAGCTGAGGCAGATCGTAAACGCCGTGAAGCCGAGGAAGCAGCTCGTAAGGCAGCAGACATTTCCACCAACCCAAATGATCCGGTTGATCTGTCTGCAAAGGCAGAAGCCGACAGATTGGCTAAGGAAGCTGCCGACGCCGAACGCGATGCTCAAGCGCGCAATGCAACCGCCGGCCGCACGGGTTCAAAGGTCTCGCTTCGCACTTTCGTATCTGCTCGCATCACTGATTACGACGCTCTTTTGGTGGCGCTCAAGGATCGGCCGGAAATTCGAGAAGTTGTCGAAACCCTTGCCAATCGCGCAGCACGTTCAGGTGTTGAACTTGCCGGAATGGAAATAGCTTCTGAACAGAGGGCAGCTTGACCATGGAAGAAGCTCTCAACAAGCGAATGATCGTCGCCGTCAAGTTCGGTTTCGGAGACAAAACCTACGACTACTTCTCTGATTTTCCAGTCGAGTTGGGTCAGAAGGTTTTCGTCGAGACAAAGCGCGGCGAAACCAAAGCGCAAATTGTCGAGATCAAATCCGAATCCGACGCGGCTGAGAAGTTGGTCTTGCGTTACGTCTTTGACGACATTCGCACGGACGATCAACGAGCCGCCAAGCATTCCAATGGATTTCCGGTCTTTTCCCGCGATGGAACCATGCTCGATGAACATGGCAATCGCTCAATCTTCGATGACGTAGACGAGTAGGAACATCGCTATGAACGCTCCAGCACAAATCCTTGATGCCCGTCCCCCTGCGCTAATGGTAGGCGGCAATGTGAATGCCATTGTTCCTCAGTCAATTGAGGAAATCTGGCGCGTGTCCAAAATGGTCGTTATGGCCGGACTGGCGCCAAAAGCGCTCGTTGGCAAGAAAACTGGAGATGATGCGGTTAGCGCAGTGGCAATTTCCATCATGGCGGGCGCCGAGCTTGGTTTGCCACCTATGGTTGCTCTTCGCAGCTTCACAGTTATCGGCGGACGGCCCGCACTATATGGCGACGGGATTATCAATGTCGCACGGCGCTCCAAGAAGGCCGCATATATCCGCACTGGCTATGACATAGACCGCAATGTCGGTTGGTGTGAGGCAAAGCGTGCCGATACCGGCGAAACTAAACGTGTAGAATTCTCGGTTGAAGATGCCAAGCGCGCTGGCCTTTGGGATGATCGGCCTACCGTCAAAAAGCAGGATTGGAATACAAAGCAATGGAATGAGGTGCCAAACGAAGCACCATGGTTCCGCTATCCGCAGCGCATGCAGCAGTGGCGCGCCGCTGGATACTGCTTACGCGAACTGTTTGCCGATGTTCTTGGTGGCATTACCGACGAATACGAGGCTCGCGAGATTGCCGGAGAGGTTTACGAACCGGAATCGGCCAAGATCCTCAATCCTCCATCGCCTACTAAGCCTCGCGGCATTGATCCGATACCTGACAACGGTTTCGACAATGATCGTGGGAATGACGAGGTCGAGGACGTTGAGACTGAACAGTCAACAATGGACCTGTCGCCACCCTCACCTTCGAAGCCAGCAACGCAAGGCAACTCCGAGGATCCGGCAGCAATAATCGCCGATGCCGAAACCCGCTTTGCTTGCGTTCAAGACGAAGGCGATTGGGAAGAACTTCGCTCGGAGTTCTCGCACCTGCAGGAGACATTCTTCCCGCCAGATTGGGACAAGCTCGTCGATATCATGCAGCGCGCCTATGACCGGGTGACGCCATGAGCAGAGGGAAAGCAACGCGTTACTGGTTGGTTTGGAATAGCAACCGTGCGGTTTCCACATCCGCTCACCGCCATCTTACCCGAGCCTTGGCCGATAAAGAGGCATTGCGCCTGGCTGTTCAAAATCCCGGACAAGAGTTTGTCGTGTTGAAGGCGGTAACGAGCGTCAAAGCGAAATTACCCGAACCCGAAATCATTTGGTCTGCTTATCAAAACAGCACCGATACCGACGATCACATCCCGTTTTAAGCAACCAGACAAAGGGCGCGAATGCCCCGGAAAGGACAGGATATGGCAAACAAGCGCGAAGCACAGACTATCATCGTACGGAAGACGCCAAGAGGCTTGTCGCCGGTGTCCGGGTTCGACGCCGAGCTGTTGATGGGAAAGGCATTAGGGACTGAGTTCCGGTTGACATGCCTGACCAAGCGGAGCCTTCCGCAACATCGGACCTATTGGAAGGCCCTGTCTGTTGTTTGTCGTTCCACCAACAAGTGGCCGACGCCGGAACACCTCCACGATGCGCTCAAACGCGCCTGCGGATACGTCACCATCAATGTGATGCTGAACGGCGACGAGTTTTTAACGACCGATAGCACCGCCTTCGACGCGATGAGCGCAGAGCAATTCGGTGAATATTTCAACCGAGCGATGGAACAACTGGCCGATGCGATTGGCTATGACCCGCTCCATTTTCTGGATGACGCAGCATGAGTAGCTTTCAGCATTTAGACGATATCGACATTCCAGATATTGAGATCACCGAAGGGTGGCCAGTATCGGATATCAAAACAATTGACGATTGCAACGACGCATTTGCTTACCTCATGTCGGCTTGCGCTTCGATTGAGTACCAGATCGATATGGCGCAAGCAGCCCATGTGTCGAAACAGGATGCCGTGTGGATTGCTCGCGCTCGTTGCGCATTGAAATACAAAAAAGCGGCACTTCAGATTGTTGGTTTCAAGCGCGGCAGTATCGGCGCCGAAGAAACGAAAGCATTTCAGCGCGAGCGGGATCGGGCCTTGCTGACCTACATTCGTTCAGTTGTGCCGCAGCATGAGTTTTTAGAGTGGGTGCGAGCCAGCAATGTCAGCGGCATCGCTCGTGAGGTGGCAGCATGACCTCCATTCCTCTCCACGCCCCCTATGAAGTGCGCAGATCGCGGAAACTTGCGACGCAGTACGACGCAACGCATCTGCGCCTTCGCATCGAACGCGCCCAAAATGAACGAGCTTTCACCCAGATGGAAGCCGAGCTTTGCGCAATGGTCGAACGCGCAGTGAAGCGCTCGCGGAGGGCTGCAGCATGAGCGAGAAACGCCTTTACGAAGTCGTCAATCCATCCGACCCGATCACATTTCGCGCTACTCTTGTTGAAGCAGCTTGCATCGCAGATAGGCTTCGCCCTGCTTGGTATTTTGTCAAGGATGCTGAAACCGGCGAAGAGCCCAACGTAGAAGGTCTAGAAGCTGAGTACGACGCCATATGGAAAAGCGCGGAAAAGCTCGCATCTTATGCAGATGCTTATCGATCCTTCCTTGTCGGAAGCCGATCCGAGCGTGAGCTTTTAGAGGAAGCAGTATCGCGAATGAGCGATGCTGAGGCCAAGGCATACCGCGCCCAGTGGCACGACAAGCGCCGCACATCCATGAACGATATCTGCCAGCAAGTTTGGGAGACGGCCGAAAAGATTTCCGCTTTCGAGCCGGAGGAAGCAGCATGAAAAACCCTTCTCCGATACACCTTATGACATCCGAAGATGTGCGAAAGGCAGGATGGCAGGCGGAAACCCGCGATGCCGACGGCCACCTATGCCGAACCCACGCGCCGTTTGAGAACGACGAGTCAATAGTTTGGTTGGTTCGCGATGCCCTTGAGCACGGCGAGACGGTGACGATCTGGCCGGTGACTGGCGGTGCAGTATGATCAACCGTCAACAACGATTAGCCGCTCGATCCTTTGAACGTCGCGCCTTGCGAGGCGAATGGGGAGATTGGCGAAAAACAACTCTACCAAACGGTATTCCCGGCGGCTCCGGCTGGTGCAAGCAAGTCCGCTCCGCTTGGGCGAATAATCTGTATGCCGTGCTGATCCGTCCGTTCACGGATGACAATGGCGACGAAGTCATACACCTCGCAATACGCACGGCTTCAAACTTAGAGCCGCCATGGCGCGATATGCAGCGGATCAAGAACGAAATCTGCAGCGAGGAATCCACCGCGGTCCAAGTGATGCCGCCCGCATCGGAACTCGTTGACGAAGCTGACATGTATCACATGTGGGTTGTTCCGAATCGCCTACCCTTCACCTTGTCTTATCGGAGGGCTGCATAATGGCTGGTTTCCGAGTTCTCAGAGAACCTACAGCTTTCAGCATGTCACCTGTGACGACTAGGAAGCGTCCGGCCGTCAAGGATGCTGACCATTTGAAATGGTTGCACGAGCTTCCATGTGTTGTCACTGGCCGCCGTCCAATCGAAGCTGCCCATATCAGCTATGCCGATCCAGCCTATGGAAAGCGGGAGCGCGGTAAATCTGAAAAGGCTGATGACCGCTGGACCGTTCCACTATGCCGGGAAGAACATGCCAAACAGCACAGAATGGGCGACGAGCGCGCTTACTGGAATTCCGTCGGCATTGATCCCCTCAAGGTTGCGGCGGCCCTTTACGGCGTCTCTGGCGACACTGACGTGGGCCTTGTCATCATCCGTAGCATTGCGAGGAAATCCTCATGACGACATTCCGCGTCCACTACGAATCCGGCTCATTCATTGATGTTGAAGCTGAAGATCCAACCGATGCTCGCCAGCAAGCAAACCAGCAAAAATCCGGCCGTGTCACAAAGGTGAAAGTCCTCAAGGAACGATCATGACCCTACCAGCAAGCGAAGAGACAGTGCCAGCTACGGATGCGGAGATAGAACACTACATTACTGCCTGCACGAAGCGTCGTGGAATGCGCGTTTGGCAAGACCAGGTTGTCATGGAACTCATCGCCCGTATCCGCTCAGAAACCGAAGACGCCAATATAGGCCGCGCAATCATATCGGCAATAGGAACTGAGGTGGCAGACCCGACCAGCCCATTACATAACTGGTCGCCAGCCGAACACTATGATGAGGTTATCACTGACCTTCTTGAAATGGTGCAAACAGCACGCGAGCAGGCCGTAAGAGAGTGTGCTGAGATAGCGCGTAAGGTATCCGATTACGGCCATTATTACGGCGAAGCGTCTGTCGATACATCGCATTCAATTTATCAGCAGGGCGCGTTCGAAGTCTACGACACGATACTCACCCTTATTGATCGGAGTGCCAAGACATGAGCGAGACACAGGATAAGCTAAAGCCATGCCCGATGTGCGGCAGTGATGCCCGCATTCGTTATTCTCCATCAATTGGCGGAGATAACAAGGCAGACACGTCTATGGCGAGCATAGCTTGCAGCAACCCCGTTTGCATCACTATCCCATATGAAACCACGGAGAACGCAATCAATCGCTGGAACTCCCGTGCCCTATCCGCTCTTACACAAGGGGGCGTGAAGGTAAAAGAGCTTGAGTGGAAACGCCACGGTAGCGGATACTTAGATGCAGACAGTGTTGTAGGCCCCTATGAAATTCAACTCGGTGGCGCATCATATATGTTTTCATTGGGTGGTCGTTACTCAAGAGAAACTTACCCAACCCTTGCCGCCGCCAAAGCCGCTGCACAAGCTGATTACGACGCTCGCATTCGCTCCGCCCTCTCTACGACGCTACAAGAGCCGGAGAAAGCGCTGGAGTTAGCGGCTCGTTTGTCGGAATACAGAAGCAACCCTCATCATGTTAATCCGATATCCAGTCGTTTCATAAAACTGTTTGATGAAACAATCGCGCACCTTCGTCGCCCCACCCTCGCCCATCAACCAGTAACAGCGGGTTTGGAAGCAGAGCGGGATGGGATTGAGATAGCAGCCAGATATCACGATGACTTAGAAAATCAACATGCTGCATCCCACGAAGATGACGGGAGTGATTTTCACAAATTAATGGAGAAAACACATAGGAAATCCGCGTCTGATATCCGCGCCCTCGCCGCCCTGAAAACGGAGGGTGGCAAATGAGCGCGACATGGCCGGATGTGGCGATGGCCTTAGTCATCGTCTCACCCTTCATAATCATTATTGTCGGCTCGCTGTGGGGCATGCGTCATGGGAATTAAGCTGACAAAGGGACAGATGGAAGCGCTTATCTGTTTGCAGGAGCAGGCCGATAGTTTTTTGAATAATTATCCCGGCACAACTTCGGACTTTGCCCTTTCATGGCAGACGTTTGAACCAAATTACTGTTGGCCGAATGCCTACGGATTTAGTTCTCAGTCCATGCAATCTCTAGTTCGCAATGGATTGGCTGGCGGTTGGGATTGGACGCTATATCCACGATTAAACTACTGTCGGAGGCAAGCAATGTCTAATCATCAAGACTTAATTGAGAAGGTTGCGCGGGCTATTTGTGAAAACAGCGGCGGAACGTGGCGCAAGGGGGAATATCCCATAGCGTCTGGCGAAAACTTTGAAGTCGAGCACCACGACTTAGATAAATTCATCACTGGCGATATGCCGCCACAGCAGCCCTCTCCGCTGTCTATGAGGCTTTGCAAAAACCATCCGAAGCAATGATTGAGGCATATTATCAGGACTGCCATCGTCACGGCTTCCATGCACACATCAATGCAACGACTGCTTGGACTGCAATGCTCTCCGCATCCGCCCTCTCCAGTCCGTTAGGGAAAGGTGAGTAGATGAGAACACGTTTTCCAGAAACACGACTGGCGCTGGCAAAACTGTTTACACAGTGGGCATTGATCGCTCACCCGCCTATAGATTCAGGTGACGATCTGAGAGCAGCCAAAGCTATTATCAAAGCTGAAAATGAAATTGCACTGTTGCTCAAGCGAGTAAGACAGGCTGTTGATAAGCAGAACAACGGGGGTAATGTCTGATGCCCCTGTTGACACCAGATGAGGCAGCCGCGGAACTCAACGTATCGAGCCGTCAGTTGCTTTACTTCACGGAAGATGGGGAACTTCCGTTTATAAATATTGGACGTGGAAAAAGGACTATGCGGCGATATGATCCTTCAGATATCGAGGCTTTCAAAGCCCAAAGGAAACAATCGGCATGTCGGTCTACATCAGAAAAGACAGCAAAGACGGCACGTACTCATATGAGTTCCAGTTACAAGGTCGTAGATTTTCGGGCAATACGGAACGAACTACGGAACGCGAAGCGAAACAAGTAGAGCGTACGAAGCGAAAAGAAGCTGAACAGCAGATCCTGGAGGAGAAGGAATTCAACTCCGAGGAAATGACGTTTGAAATAGCTTCCTCGCGCTATTGGCTGGAGATTGGGCAATACCACGAGAATGCAGAGACGACGACTTGGTCGCTCGAGTGGCTTGAAAAAGAGATCGGGAAGAAAACCCTGCTTCGCGATGTCACTGATAATACCGTGGCAAAGCTGGTTGCAAAGCGCCGCAATGAGTTAATTCCCCGTCGAAAGAACCCAGTAAAGGTAGGTCCGTCCACGGTAAACCGGACGATGACACAACCATTGCGTGAGATCATTATCCGCGCTGAAAAGATATGGAATGTCAAAGTCGCAAAGATTGACTGGTCAGAGCATTTGCTGAAAGAGCCGGGAGAACGCGTTCGCGAAGCCTCGCCCGATGAAGAAAAAGCAATCATGGGAGAGTTGGAGCGCGGTTACGATGTGGCCGTAAAGTTCGCCTTCTTGTCCGGCTGCCGGCGCATGGAGATATTAGGCCTGATCTGGTCCCGCGTTGACTTCTTCTCAAAGTCGATCACGGTCATTGGCAAAGGTAAAAAGCCCCGCGTCATTCCAATGTCGAAAGCCATATTTTCTTTGTTGTGGGAAGAGCGCGATCGGCACCCGGAGAAGGTCTTTACCTACGTGGCTGCGCGCACGTCGAAGCGATACAAGCTCATCAGAGGCCAGCGCTATCCGCTGACGGAATCGGGGCTCAAGACTGCGATGCGTCGGGCTGTACCAAATGCTGGCGTCACCAACTTCCGTTTTCACGACACCAGGCATACGGTAGCAACTCGGGTACTACGTGCTACCAACCTGCGCGTGGCTCAAAAGCTTCTCGGTCATGAGGATATCAAGACCACCACTAAGTATGCTCATGCGATGGTGGAAGACGTCAGAAACGGCTTGGATGCAATAAGTCCCACGGAAAGTCCCACGGACAATACAAGGTCAACAGATAAAGCATTGGGAGATAACAAGAAATCGGGCTGAGGCTCTTTTTCCCCCAGTCAAGTGCGCTACCGGGCTGCGCTACACTCCGACATTTTCTGTACGTGCGTCGTGCAACCAAGCTTTGCCGGGTTGCATGATACGCAATCACGGCGAAATCCCTAGATTACTGAGCTTTTGATAGCAATACCCAAAGCCAAAGAAATAAGACAAACTCCACACAATGCGCGTTGTGCAAGCATTCAATGGCAGATGCCAAGCAGTTTTAGCCTCTGCTCTGGCACAGGCTGTATAGAGTGGCAGGAGGTTTCTGACCGACATAAATATCGGCTTCAATTGCGGCCTCAACAAACACCACGCGCGCAGCGTCAACCGAAACGAGTCCGGATTGCGCCTCATAGCAAGCTACGCGCGCTTCCAAATGCGCAGGTGATTTCTTTTTTGGCCAGCCATTGAGCAAAAAAGCCGCTGCTTGGCTTATTGATGAAATGGTTTCGGTTCGACCGATCTGACTGTTTTCCAAGACGACTGGAGGAAATTCAAGCTTAGCCATTAGGACCCCATTTATTCCCCTATTCTTAGTAAGGGGTTTCCGTCCTGGTTGACGCCCAAGACTGATATGATTTTCACATTGGTGAGTCGATATACTGGCAATACTCTTGCCACCGTGACGCGGGAGTGACGCGTCAATGCGATCAAATTTCTGATATTCTTCGGCGGAGTGCCACAGCACGAAGTTCCCGGTCTGGAACAGTTTGTTTCCTGGCCATCGGCGGCTCCAAAATCTTGCTGCCCTGACAACTTGCTTATACGTTGATATCAACTTATTATTGCCGAAATGCAAGATTGAAATCATGTGAGGAGATGCACAATGAATGGCAAAGAAACGCTTGTACCCGCACAAGAACTGGCCCTGAAAAATGGTGCACGCTATCCCAATGAGAGCGAAGAATATCGCAGTGCCCGCAATGCCCTGCTTGCCGAAGAGATCGAACTTCGCAGACATATTGAGCGCGTGGCGCAGCAACGCCGGGCATTGCCACCGGGTGGCGAAGTAATGGCGGCCTACAAATTTGAAGGAGAAAATGGGGCCGCGGAATTTGCTGACCTATTCGGCGATAAACAGACATTGATCGTTTACAGCTACATGTTCGGACCTCAACGACAGAGGCCCTGCCCGATGTGCACCTCGCTACTGTCTGCTTGGGATGGAGAGGCAAAGGACGTCGAACAGCGCGCCGCGCTTGCTGTTGTTGCGCGATCACCCATTGATCGGCTGAAAGCATTCAAGAATGAGCGCGGCTGGACGGGTCTGAATCTCTATACCGATCTGACGGGAGACTATAGCCGGGACTATGTAAGCGCTGAAGGCGATGATGATGCGGCCATCAACGTATTTACCCGGCGGGACGGCACAATCCGGCATTTCTGGAGCGGCGAGATGGGTGGAGCAACGGCCGATCCGGGACAGGATCCTCGTGGCGCGCCAGACCCGATGCCCCTTTGGACAATTCTCGACATGACGCCGGAAGGAAGAGGCAGCGACTGGTATCCCGAGCTGGATTACGGGGGCGTAAGGCCCGTTCCCGACCTTCTTAACCAAAGTTGAGCAACGCGAAGTACACCCAGCTGATAATGCGGGGAACATTCGCTGAAGCAGATCGTTATAGCTCGTGTCTTAAACAGGAGCATTTAACCATGGCGATATTTTCCAAGAACGCAGACGACATCCAGGGTGACGTAGAGGCGCAGATTGCTGCACTACGCAAGGAAATTTCAAAGATTTCTTCTAGTCTGTCGGATTTGGGCTCAGAGCGATTTGACGAGGTTAAGCGGGTCGCGGCCAAACAGGCGCGTTACGCTGCCGATACGGCAAAGCAAAACCCGGTTGCCACGCTTGCTATTGTCGCAGGTGCAGCATTGTTGATCGGTCTTTTTTCGCGTCGTTAATCTGAAGGATCAGCATGATGGACAATATAGCCGATACAATTCAGAGCGAGGCCGACAAGGCCCGCCTGAAAAGCGAGATCGCCCAGTTAAAGCGTGATCTTGCTGCGATTACGAAAACGCTGGCCGACAAGGGAGCCAAGGTTTTTGACGATCTTACGGAAGATGACGACGAGGACCATTCCTCCACCGCGCATATGATCAAGCGTCGAGGTATCCAAGCTGCCGGAGCAATCGGTCATCAGGCCAAACGCATTGGCGATATTCCGACCCAGAATTCGATTTCCACTTTGGTAATGATTGCCGGTCTCGGCGTTATCATCGGAATGCTGGCAGCCCGGCCTTAGCGCCGGGTTCTTTTAGTAGGCAAACTTGCTCTAACGCACCTGATCCAGCAGACGCTTGCATTCAAGAAGATCAAACAGAGTTTCCTGCAACAGGGCGCGATTATCCTTCGACAAGCGCTTGCCATCGGCAGCAACTGGCCCTTCATCGTCGGCTTTGATTAATCCAAAAAGGCGGCGCCCGTGCGGCGCTGCCTTGGGTGCGCCCATAACAGCTGCTTCTTCATCAGCGTCTGCCCTGCTCTGTTCTGCCGCCAAAGCTTCTTCCTGGCGGGCATGGGCCTGTTTTTGCTGGCTGATCGTTTCAGCTGCAGCAATGTCCCCACTGCCAAGAGCGATGATGAATTGCGTCCCATTCTCGCGCAAAAGGCGCTGGACACCCTTGATCGTATAGCCCTGATCATAAAGAAGATGACGGATGCCCTTGAGCAGGTCGACGTCCAGCGGACGGTAATAACGTCGTCCGCCGCCGCGCTTCATCGGCTTGATATGTGTAAATCTGGTTTCCCAAAATCGCAGGACGTGCTGCGGCAAGTCCAGATCTTCGGCAACTTCGCTGATGGTTCTAAATGCGTCGGGACTCTTGTCCATGATTTCACCTTGGAGCCAAAGCGTTACTGCATCCTTTATGCGCTATGCGCACGGCGCAGTAAGGAGAAATTCTGATTCGACGTGTATTTCAGCGGTTTATCAGTAATTTTTCAAGCTCAGTGCGAGACTGCCCACAGCAATCTCATCCAAGCACCCATGACAATACCGTCAGGACGATTTTTTCTTCCGGGTTTGATGCGAACGCAAAATGCGTTGCTTCAAAACATTGGACGCCTTGAACGTCATGACGCGACGCGGCAGGATCGGAACTTCCTCACCTGTTTTCGGGTTGCGCCCGATCCGTTCATTTTTGTCCCGGACCTGAAATGTCGCAAAAGATGACAATTTCACGGTCTCGCCGCGAACAATTGCATCACAAACCTCGTCAAGAATGGTCTCGACAAGTGACGCTGACTCGGTGCGTGAAAGCCCTACCTTGCGATAGACTGCTTCAGCCAGATCAGCGCGCGTAATGGTTTTACCCCCCATACGATCTCAAAGCTCTCGTTTATTGCAAAACTATCGGTGACAGCGGAAGTTATAGGATGAAAACTGATCGGGCAAGCAGGATGGGAAACTTCGTTACCTAATCTGCCGACCCAACCGGGTTGCTACCAACGTAGCAGAACTGCACCCCACGTAAAGCCCCCACCCATGGCTTCAAGCAGCACGACATCGCCCTCTTTGATTCGACCGTCCGCAACGGCCGTCTCAAGCGCTAAGGGTACTGAAGCAGCAGAGGTATTTCCGTGTTGGTCAACTGTTATGACAACCTTTTCGGAAGGCAAATCCAGCTTCTTTGCAGTCGCATCAATAATGCGCTTATTGGCCTGGTGTGGAACGAACCAATCAATATCCGCCGCCGTAATTCCAGCATCGGAAAGCGATGCTTCAATGACATCCGTAACCATGCCCACAGCGTGTTTGAAAACTTCGCGGCCTTCCATGCGCAGGTGCCCAACCGTCCCTGTCGAAGACGGTCCGCCGTCAACATACAGCTTTTGCTTATGGGAGCCATCCGAACGAAGATTGGCTGTCAGGACGCCACGATCAGACGTCAGGCCGCGCCCTTCATTGGCTTCAAGAATCAGCGCCCCGGCACCGTCACCAAACAAAACGCAGGTGGTGCGATCATTCCAGTCGAGAATGCGCGAGAATGTTTCAGCGCCAATCACAAGAACGCGTTTGGCCATACCGCCGCGAATATACAGATCAGCCGTCGTGACAGCGTAAACAAAACCAGAGCACACAGCCTGCATGTCGAAGGCAAACCCATGCGTCATGCCAAGCCGAGCCTGAATGTCCACTGCCGAGGCAGGAAACGTATTGTCCGGCGTCGACGTTGCCAGAATAATAAGATCGATGTCGTCGGGTGTCATTCCCGCATTATCAAGCGCGGCGCGCGCTGCTGCCTCGCCAAGCGATGCAGTTGTCTCACCTTCGCCCGCAATGTAGCGCTGGCGGATACCTGTCCGTTGTACGATCCATTCGTCGGTGGTTTCAACGACGCCTTCAAGATCGGCATTTTTTACGACACGTGTCGGCTTGGCCGAACCTATCCCTTTGACGACGGAGCGGATCATTTAATTTCCTGTTGGTCTGTTTCGACCTCAGCTTCCGTGTCACCCTCACCTTTGAATGCAACACCGACCGGGCTCTTGTGAAAGTGGCTGAGATCGGCTGCAATCTTGTCGAGCAACCCGTTCTTGGCCATGTCGTAACCTACATCTATGGCAGCAGCAAAGCCGAGGGCATCAGTGCCGCCATGGCTCTTGATAACAATTCCATTCAATCCGAGAAAGACGCCGCCATTGGTCTTGCGCGGGTCGAGCTTCTCCCGCAGGCGCTCAAATGCACCCTTGGCGAAAATATAACCGATCTTTGCCATCAGCGTACGGCTCATGGCTTCGCGGAGATACTGGGCAAACTGTTTTGCCGTGCCTTCCGCAGCTTTCAACGCGATATTGCCGGTAAAACCTTCGGTGACAACGACATCAACTGTGCCCTTGCCAATATCATCGCCTTCAACGAAGCCGTAATATTCCAGACTTGGCAGAGGAATTTCACGCAGGATGCGCGCTGCATCCTTCACATCATCCTGGCCCTTTATCTCTTCAACACCGACATTTAAAAGTCCAATCGTCGGGCGCTTGATCTCAAAGAGCGCGCGCGCCATGGCGGAACCCATAACGGCATAATCAACAAGCTGCTGAGCATCGGCACCAATGGTAGCACCGATATCCAGAACAATGCTTTCGCCGCGCAGCGTCGGCCAAATGCCCGCAATTGCCGGTCTTTCAACACTCGCCATAGTACGCAAGCAAAATTTCGACATGGCCATCAGCGCGCCTGTATTGCCTGCTGAAACGCACACATCCGACTCGCCCGTTTTAACCGCTTCAATCGAACGCCACATGGATGACTTCCAGCGGCCGTTACGCAAAGCCTGACTGGGCTTTTCATCCATACGCACTGACACGTCGCAATGGTGAAACGTAGACGCTTTGGACAAGGCCTCATGCTTTGCCAAGAGCGGCTGAACTTCTTCTTCTCGCCCGAAAATCACAAAGTGGATATCGGGGTGGCGCTCCAGCGCCGTCGCCATGCCGGGAACTACGATCTCAGGACCGAAATCGCCGCCCATGGCGTCAATAGAAATTCTAATCACTCTTGATTGTCCTGTCCTGTTCAGTTCTTAATGTTTTTTGAAAAGACTCGGCGAAAATAGCCATTTTGCTCGCAGACACAACCGGATTCTAACTACGCCGGCTTGCTGGGGAGAAATAATCGTCAACTTCTTCTCCTCACACCAGCACCAAATTGACATGCGGATGGGCAAACCCGTTACTCAGCCGCACAGATAATGCCTATCAGGTTTTCTGTTTCCAGTCCTTCAGGCCAGCAAATGGATTGACGGGCTTTTCATCGGCTCCTTCCGTACCAAATGTTACTTCCACTGGCGGGGCGGCTTCAGCCTCCTGCTTGCGCGGGTAAGGGTCGATTGCCAGCTCGAAAAACTCCTCGGCTATCGCTCCGGCATCCAGACTATCGCCAGAAAATGTCTCCGGTATGTCGGGACCATCGGCGCTGATGATGAGTTCACCATTCTCATCCAGCGGCAGGCGTGCCAGCCGTGAATCCTGTGGAACGAAGAGGCTATCGATCTCCGCATCGATTTTTGCATCGATAGGTTCGAGCGTCACGACACAGGATTGAACGATATCTGCCTTGACCGTGCCGCGGACACGGATGCCATCCTTCTTCCAAGGGATGATCTGCAAATCAGCCTTGAAGGATTTTACGTCTTCAAGCTCGTGAAAATCGCGCAATGCATCGCGCTCTTTAGTGTCTGCCTCGATTTTGATCGTCAGGCCTTTTTGCGGCAGCCGCTTGACCTGAACTGGAAAACTCAAAGCCCCATCCATTTTTCTAGTCATCTAGATTTCCTTATGCCTGCTGCTCGGACAGCGTAGTCGCGGCATCCGGGAATACCACTTTTCCGCTTGCCAGAACATCATCCGGCTGCGTTTCCAGCAGCAATACCACCTGTTCAACATAATTTGCCAGCGCCACACCGCCACTCCAATCAGCATTATCGGGACGGATATTTCGCGCCAAGGCAGTCGCCAATTCGGCCTGATCATTATTTCCAAGCGCCTTGTCGTAAGACTCAACGCGGCCATAAAACATCCGCGCAAGTTTCTTCATGCGTTTTGGCACACCGGAATCGCCGATTCCAAGTTCCCGCAAGGAGTGATCAACATCGCGGAAAAATTCATCCGTGACTTCCTGCCCGATTGATTTGAGAGCGTCACCCCTGCCCTTGATGCGCCGGATAAACAGAAAAATGTGCAAAGACAGCATTTCATATCGACCCAAGGGTGAATCCGGCACGTCAATATCCGAATAAAAATATGGCTGCCGCGCCGCTGCCACGATTGTTTCGTAGATGGCGATTGTTATCGCCTCATTTGCCTTGGCCTTGCGGCTGAATAAACTGAGAATCATTAATTAGGCTTTCGCTTGAACCGGGGACACAACACGAGTCGCGTGTTGCATCGGACTTCAAGGTGGTTTACCGAAGTTCTGCGGGCAGCGAAAGACTTGCGCCCACTTTGAAATGGAGATGTCGTTGCTGCAGCGGATTTTCAAGACCCATAGTTCACGCGGATATTTTCTCGCGGGAACTTTCGTTTTGGCTACAGGACTTGCCGGTTGCAATACCGCAAGCCTCAATCCTTCGGAAACATTGAGCCAAGGTTATGTTCTCGACGAGAAGGCGCTTGAGTTCGTTCCTGTCGGATCGAGCCGGGAACAAGTCGTTCTTTCGCTTGGCAGTCCGTCGACAACTGCGACCTTCGACAATGAAGTGTTCTACTATATTTCGCAAAAGCGGCAACGCAGCGTGGCCTTCCTGCAGCCCAAGGTTACCGACAGGCGCATCCTTGCTGTCTACTTCGACAAGGACAGCAGGGTTTCCAGCATAGCCAATTACGGCCTGCAAGATGGTAAGGTCTTCGACTTCATCAGCAGAACCACACCTACCGGTGGTAAAGACCTGACCTTCCTTGGCCAGTTGCTGCAAGGTGTAGGCAAAGCCCCGCCATCTCTTGGTGGCGGCGGACCAACCGGTCAATAAAGATTCGATCAATAAAAAACCCGCGAGAAACAAGTCTCTCGCGGGTTTTTTGTTGCTGGTATTTTGAAGCGGTTCAGAAATTTTGAAGCCGCTTCAATGCAAGTTATCCGTGCGCAAGCACCGCAAGCAAAAGCAAGGCCACGATATTGGTGATCTTGATTGCCGGATTAACGGCTGGACCGGCAGTATCCTTATAAGGATCGCCAACCGTGTCACCCGTTACCGATGCTTTGTGAGCATCGGAGCCCTTGAGATGGCGCACACCGTCCTTGTCAACAAAACCATCCTCAAAGGACTTCTTCGCATTATCCCAGGCACCACCACCGGAGGTCATCGAGATAGCAACGAAGATACCATTGATGATCACACCCAGAAGCGAGGCGCCAAGCGCAGCAAAGGCAGAGGCCTTTGAGCCGGAAATGAGCAGCACGCCGAAATAAACGACGAGCGGCGCAAGAACCGGCAGGAGTGACGGGATCACCATTTCCTTGATGGCAGCACGCGTCAGGATATCCACCGCGCGGGCGTAATCCGGTCGCTCTGTGCCTGCCATGATGCCGGGCTTTTCGCGGAACTGGCGGCGAACCTCTTCAACAACAGAACCCGCTGCACGACCAACGGCCGTCATTGCGATACCGCCGAAGAGATAGGGGATAAGACCGCCAAAGATCAGTCCAGCGACGACATAGGGATTGGACAGTTCGAACGACACTGCGCCAATCCCCTTGAAGTAGGAGAACGCCGTAGCGCCTGCCTTGTCGGCCTCCGCAATGAAAAACTTCAAATCATTGGAATAGGCAGCGAAGAGAACAAGCGCACCAAGACCCGCAGAGCCAATGGCATAGCCCTTGGTCACGGCCTTGGTGGTATTGCCGACCGCATCGAGCGCGTCAGTGGATTTGCGGACTTCCGGGTCAAGACCCGCCATTTCGGCAATACCACCGGCATTGTCGGTGACAGGACCAAATGCATCCAGCGCAACGATCATGCCAGCGATGCCGAGCATGGCAGTGACGGCAATGCCTGTGCCAAACAGACCAGCCAGCTGATAGGTCCAGATGATGCCGCCAACAATAACCAATGCAGGCAGGGCGGTCGATTCAAGCGATACGGCAAGCCCTTGGATCACGTTCGTTCCGTGACCTGTAACTGAAGCCTGAGCGATCGAATTGACCGGGCGCTTGTTTGTGCCGGTGTAATATTCCGTAATCACCACGATCAACGCCGTCACGACCAGACCGAGAATGCCGCAATAGAACAGATTGAGACCAGTGATACTCTGACCATCAACTGTACCGATCTCCCCCCAACCGATTGTTGCCCAGGTTGCCAGGGCAAGACCAACGATCGACAGAAGCCCTGTCACGATCAGGCCCTTATACAAGGCGCCCATGATGGAGTTGTTAGCACCAAGCTTGACGAAGAAAGTGCCCGCAATCGAAGTGAGAATGCAAGCACCGCAGATTGCCAGCGGATAGAGCATGACGTTGCTCAATACGGGCGTTGCAGCAAAGAAGATCGCGCCAAGAACCATTGTCGCAACAATCGTCACCGCATAGGTTTCGAACAGATCCGCAGCCATGCCAGCGCAATCGCCAACATTATCACCAACATTGTCCGCAATCGTTGCAGGGTTGCGCGGGTCATCTTCGGGAATACCAGCTTCCACCTTGCCGACGAGATCACCGCCAACATCCGCACCCTTGGTGAAGATACCGCCGCCAAGACGCGCAAAAATGGAAATAAGCGAAGCACCGAAGCCAAGTGATACCAGCGCATCAATGACTGTGCGGTCTGCTGGAGAATAGCCGAGAAGACCGGTGAGCACCCAATAATAGACAGCGACACCAAGCAAGGCGAGGCCAGCAACCAACATGCCGGTAATGGCACCGGACTTGAACGCAATCTCAAGTCCCGCAGCCAGACTGCGCGAGGCTGCCTGTGCCGTGCGCACATTGGCGCGAACCGAGACATGCATGCCTATAAAGCCTGCCAAACCCGAGAGGACCGCTCCAATGAGAAAACCAATAGCCGCAGTGCCCGTAAGCAGGAACCAGACGGCGATGAATACAACCACGCCGACTATGGCTATCGTGGTATATTGACGTGTGAGATATGCCTGTGCGCCTTCTCGAATTGCACCGGCGATTTCTTGCATGCGCGCATTACCCTGGTCCGCAGCAAGCACCGATTTGGTAGCTAGAACTGCATAGACGATGGACAGCAGACCGCAGGCAATGACCAGAAACAGTATTGTCATGCCACTCCCTCAGATTTGACCGGAAAACCCCTCCCCGGGTCAGGTTCAGTACGGCACACGCAGCTGCCAGGCCGGCAGAAACGCGACCGCATGTATAAGGAGTAACGAAGCAAATGCGAAAACGTCAAGGTCTTTCGTATTCAGATCAAAACGATAGACCAAAGTAGGGATTGCCGACAGGGCAATGGCGAGCCAATGTTACTCCTGCCAGCGATCAGGAAAGACAGCGAGTGGACGCGATTTACAATGAACGGATCAAACTATTTGCAACATTCCTGAATAGCGTGGGTATTGCAATATTCGCGGTTGGAGGATTAGCGCCCTTGATCACGAGCTTTAACGGGCAGACAGGCCCAACATTATTTATCTCTTTTATGAGTGCCGTTTGTTTTCTTACCGCTATTGCATTACATTATATAGCAAGCCGTTTCCTGAAGGATGAAGCAATGACGACCCTTCAAATGATCTCATTTATGGTTATGCCTGCGGCAGGTCTGTTGCTCGCTGGAGCTGTTCTTTTTTATGACTTGAAATATCCAGCAAAGCACAAGCACCGCCACAACATAAAATAGTCAGCGCTTCGGGCCTTTGACGCCTTTGCTCTCACCGCGAAGCTCAAAAGCCAAACGATCAAGTACAGCATTAACCAGCTTCGGCTCGTCCTCCGAATAGAACGCCTTGGCGATATCTACATATTCGGAGACAATAACAGCAGTCGGCACGTCGGCTTTGCCGCGAAGTTCCCAAATCCCTGCACGCAATATGGCGCGCAATGTCGAATCGAGGCGCGATAGCGGCCAATCCTCAGTCAGGGCCTGCCGGATCATCGGGTCGAGCACAGTCTGATCAGCCACAACGCCGGATACAATGCCTCTGAACCATTGCGGATCAGCATCCAGATATTGCTTGCCGTCCACTTCCTTGCCCAGCCGATGCGCTTCATATTCAGCAACGACTTCCAGCACGCCGGTTCCGGCGACATCCATCTGATAAAGAGCCTGCACAGCAGCCAGCCGCGCTACGCCACGTTTGTTTGCGGTCTTGACCGCCGGGGTCTGTCCATCGTTAGAATTGACCATGGTTCAGGCTCCGAGCTTATCCTTGAGGGCGATCATTGTCAGCGCTGCACGGGCAGCAAAGCCACCCTTATCCTTGTCTTCGCGCCGCGCACGAACCCAAGCCTGTTCCTCACTTTCAACAGTGAGAATTCCATTGCCGATGGCAATGCTTTCAGCCACGGCCAGATCCATCAAAGCGCGGCATGACTCGTTGGCAACAATATCGAAATGATAGGTCTCACCGCGAATGACTGTGCCAAGGGCAACAAAGCCATCATATTTCTTGCCGCCATCCTCAGCACCATCAAGGGCAAACGAAATGACGGCAGGCACTTCAAGCGCACCTGGAACAGTTACAACATCATAAGTCGCATTGGCTTCATCCAGCGCAATCTTGGCGCCGTTGAGCAGTGCATCGGACAGTTCGTCATAGAAACGTGCTTCCACAATCAACAGATGTGGCGCACGCGCCTTGTTTTTGGACATGCTGGCTCCAGGAAATTTTGGTCGGCTAAGGCCGTTTGTGTCGTCCCAGATCGCTATACGCCCTTACGGGCGCAAAGTGGCGATCTGGCTTTTATTATTGCATCGGGTTATCCGAAAACCGGATTCCACTTTTCGGTTCGATGCTTTAGGCTGATTTCGGATATTCCGCAAGTCGCGCAGCATATCGAGCCATCTGATCAATTTCGATGTTGATCCTGTCTCCGACCTTGCGATCGCCCCAAGTGGTTACTTCAAGCGAGTGACGAATGAGGAGAACGTCAAATTCATTGCCATTCACCGCGTTGACTGTCAGCGACGTGCCGTCGAGCGCCACAGAGCCTTTTGGCGCAATGAAGCGTGCAAGATGTTCCGGCACACGCAAGGTAAAGCGAACGGCATCGCCCTCCTCTTCGCGCTTGATCAGGTCTGCCATTGCATCGACATGACCGGAAACGAGATGCCCGCCCATTTCATCACCCAGTTTCAGTGAGCGTTCAAGATTGATCCGTGTGCCAGCCTTCCAATCGGCAATGCTGGTCAGGCGCAGTGCTTCTTCCCACGCTTCAACCTCAAACCAGCGGGCATTGGAGCCCTTTTCCGGCAATGTTGTTACAGTCAGGCAAACACCCGAGCAGGAAATGGATGCACCGATTTCAATTGTCTCGGGGTCGTAATTGGTCTCGACGCGCAGCAACACACCTTCATTCAGCCGCTTGATCTGTCCGACCCTGCCAATATCTGTAACAATCCCCGTGAACATTCGCGGCTCCTTAAAGCGGTCTTACATATTCGCTGTAACGATCATCGCCAAAGCGGGATTCGTATAACAGCTTGAATTCATGAGCCATATGGGAGTGCAGATCGGGGGCCGCAACCCCACCCTCGCCGATCTCCACCGGACCTTCAAACAGCACAATGCGGTCAACCAATTTTTCTTCGAGGAACGAGGCGGCCACCACGGCCCCGCCTTCAACGATCAATGTTGAGATGCCTTGTGCGGCAAGATCATCCATCAGTTCGGGAAGTGCTGTCGTTCCGCAATCGGTTTCAGTGGCTAAAATTCTGCATCCTGCTGCAATAAGCGCCTGCCGTTTGGCCGGGTCTGCATCTGCGCTGGCGGCAATCCACACCGGGACAGTTGTGGCCGTTTTAACCAACTCACTGTCCATCGGTATCCGCAGCTGGCTGTCGAGAACAATCCGGATTGGCGAGCGTTGCTCAAGACCCGCCAAACGGCACGTCAGTTGCGGGTCATCAGCGAGCACCGTTCCAATGCCGACCAGGATCGCGTCAGTTTCTGCGCGCATGACATGCGCCTGCGCTCTCGATACGGGACCGCTGATCGCTATCTGTCCCTCGCCTTGCCTGCCAATGAAGCCATCGGTAGAAAGTCCAAGTTTTAGAGTCACTTCCGGGCGTTTTTTGGAAGATCGAATCAAATAGCCTGCCAACTCATCGGCTGCTTCTTCGGCAAGCACACCTGTTACCAACTCAATGCCTGCGTCACGCAAAATAGCATAGCCTTTGCCGGCTACCCGCTCGTCCGGATCACTTGCCGCCGACACGACGCGGGCTATACCCGCAGTGACCAGCGCATTGGCACAGGGCGGCGTTTTGCCATGATGCGCACAGGGCTCAAGCGTAACATAAGCAGTCGCGCCGCGTGCAAGATCCCCTGCCTCAAGCAATGCCTGCGTTTCCGCGTGAGGACGCCCGCCGATTGCCGTCACACCGCGGCCGACAATGATATCATCCTTGACGATGAGCGTGGCAACAGAAGGATTGGTGCCTGTTAGCCCATGATGGCGGCGCGAAAACCGAATGGCAGCGGCCATATAGCGGCGATCAAGTGCGGATGCTGCCATCTGAATCAATCGTCCTCAATCGGCCCGGTAGCGATGTCGCTTGCTGTGATTTCATCAATGACATCATGGAAGTCTTTGGCTTCGCTGAAGTTGCGATAAACCGAGGCAAAGCGGATATAGGCAATATCGTCAATGCCTTTGAGGGCGTCCATGACGAGCCGGCCAATCTCGTCGGAACTGACCTCAGGTTCGCCAGAACTTTCCAGTTGGCGCACGATACCGGACACGGCGCGTTCAACCCGCTCCTGATCGACCTCACGCTTGCGCAAAGCGACCTCAACGGAACGCATCAGCTTGTCGCGGTCGAAAGGCACGCGACGGCCACTTTTCTTGATGACCAGAAGATCGCGCAGTTGCACGCGTTCGAATGTTGTAAACCGTCCACCGCACACGGTGCAAATGCGGCGCCTGCGAATGACCGCACCGTCCTCGGCGGGACGCGAATCTTTCACCTGGGTGTCTTCAGACTGGCAATATGGACAACGCATCGAGGAACTTTCCGAAGATGATTCTGAGATCACCGCGAAGATAGTGTTTTTCGAAGCGAGATTAAAGCGTCGCTACATTCATAATCATAAAGTACCCTTCTCTCCGTCATCCTCGGTCCTCGGGTCAAACCCGAGGATGACGGAAGAGTGGTTGCTTAACCCAGATAAGAATACATGGGGAAGCGGTCGGTCAGCGTGATAACCTTCTGCTGCACTGCCTTTTCTACGGCGGCATTGCCCTCATCGGAATTGGCGACTTTCAACCCGTCAAGAACTTCGGTGATGAGATTGCCGATTTCAGTGAACTCTGCCGCGCCAAATCCGCGCGTTGTGCCGGCGGGTGTTCCAAGACGGACACCGGAGGTGACAAATGGCTTTTCCGGATCGAAAGGAATGCCGTTCTTGTTGCACGTGATATTCGCGCGGCCGAGAGCCTGTTCGGCGCGCTTGCCCGTTGCATTCTTCGGACGCAGATCGACAAGCATCAGATGATTATCTGTACCGCCGGAGACGATATTGAGGCCATTCTTTTTCAAGGTTGCGGCCAATGTTTTGGCATTGTCGGCAACGTTCTGTGCGTAGACTTTGAATTCCGGCTTGAGTGCTTCGCCGAAGGCAACGGCCTTTGCAGCGATGACATGCATCAATGGGCCGCCCTGCAAGCCGGGGAATACGGCTGAATTCATCTTCTTTGCAATACCCTCGTCATTGGTGAGGATCATGCCGCCGCGAGGACCACGCAATGATTTATGCGTGGTGGTGGTGACCACATGCGCATGCGGCACAGGTGAAGGGTGAACACCAGCGGCAACCAGACCGGCAATATGGGCCATATCAACCATTAGATAGGCGCCGACGCTATCGGCGATTTTGCGGAACCGCTCCCAATCCCAAACGCGGGAATAGGCAGTGCCGCCCGCCAGGATCAGCTTCGGCTTGGTTTCCAGCGCTTGCTTTTCAATGGCATCCATATCAAGCAGGTGATCGTCCTCGCGGACGCCATAGGAAACAACCTTGAACCATTTACCGGACATATTAACCGGCGAGCCATGGGTCAGGTGACCGCCGGAATTGAGGTCAAGGCCCATAAATGTATCGCCGGGCTGCAACAGAGCCAGAAACACGGCCTGATTCATCTGGCTGCCGGAATTGGGCTGCACATTGGCAAAGTCGCAGCTGAACAGCTTCTTGGCACGCTCAATCGCGAGTTCTTCAGCAATATCAACGAACTGACAGCCGCCATAATAACGCTTGCCCGGATAGCCTTCGGCATATTTATTGGTCATGATCGAACCCTGCGCTTCAAGCACAGCGCGCGAGACAATATTTTCTGATGCAATCAATTCAATTTCATGGCGCTGACGGCCCAGCTCTTTGCGGATCGAGCTGAAAATTTCCGGATCGATATCTTCGAGCGATGCGTTAAAAAAAGTATCTGCATTCGACATGGTGCCTGAACCCTCATTTGCCATTTGGATAGTGGTGGGTAGTTGGCGCGCATTATCATACTTAAATGGCCAAGGCCAATGGCCGATGGGCGAAAACCAATGGTTTGAAACCGCCATCATGCAAAAGGCCGCTTGGATGCGGCCTTTTGCAACTTTTCATTGAAAACTTCGATCAGGTGTTGGTGCCAATCGACAGGGCAGCCTGTCCATCCATCTCGTAAATATCATCACGCAGATGAACAACACCATCGCCCGTCGACCAAGCCGAAACATAGACGAAATGCACTGGAACAGGATTGGTCACGGAAATCGGTGTGTTAACCCGGGAGGCGATCGTCGCCTCCATTGTCTGGCGGTCCCAGCCGGGCGTGTCACGCAACAGCCAGACATTGAGATCGCGTACGTTCTGAATACGAACACAGCCGGACGAGTCGAAACGCATCAGCTTGTTAAACAGGCCCTGCGATGGCGTGTCATGCATGTAAACGGCATGGGGATTAACGAAGTTGATCTTGGTCGAGGACATGGCATTGATCTTGCCGGGGTCCTGACGGAACATCAGCTTGACGGCATCGTCGGTCGACCAATCGACGCTCTCCGGCGACACTTCCTCGCGGGTGCGCTCATCGAAAAGGCGAATCTTGTTCTTCTCCAGATAAGTCGGATCCTTTCGCATCAGCGGAATGATATCCTTCTGGATGATCGACTTTGGCGCGGTCCAGTATGGATTGAGGATAACCTCGTGGATCTTGGAGTCGAGGATCGGCGTCTGGCGGTCAATCTTGCCAACAATAGCGGTGTGACGCTGGACAACGCGGCCAGCCTCAACCGCTTCAATTTGCGCGGCCGGAATATTGACCATGACGTAGCGGGCGCCCAGATCTTCGGAAGCAAGCTTGCGAACACGCTCAAGATTTGTCTGCAGCTGACCAAGACGAACATCAGGTGTGACATTCATCGCTGCGAGCGAATATTGGCCCATGACGCCATCCGCTGGCAGGCCATGACGTGACTGAAAGCGTTTGACTGCCGCATCGACATAAGTGTCGAAGGAATTGGAAATGCCGGCGCTCTGCGAAAGATCACCTGCAATGATCAAACGCTTGCGCATGACCGAAACCGCAGGATCAACCACGCCGAGTTTCATTTTCACATTGCCGGGGACCATTGGCCAACCACCATTGCTGACAATCTGGCTATAGGTGTTGATGGCATTCTCGATATAAAAAACCGTTTCAGGGCTGGCAATCGGCTGGAAGCTTGCAACCTTGCCACGGCTTGTCGAGCGCGCATCAAACTGGTCATCCCAGTTGCCACGCCTGGGAGAGGCAAGGATGTCGCTGATGTCGGATTGTTGTGCGAAGGCGGACGAGGTAACGGCCGCCATGCCTGCTGTCGCGACACCGGTCAAAAATGCGCGGCGGTCCAGCGCTGACGATCCAAATTTTTTCATGTTCTTGTCCAACCTGTTGGAAGCTTAGCAGTCAAGCTGCTCACAGCAATGCGCACGAGCAGATATGGTTTCCAAAAAAATATCAGGAACATCGTTAATAAACATCAACTTTCCGCGAAGTATAGCGTGATTGTGATGATTACGCGATACGCGCCCCTTGAGGCGATGACGATGCTGCACTGACGTAAAGTATTGGATCGTGCAGTTGCATTCCATTATGGCAGATTAATGACTTGGGTGGAGCGGTCATTCAGACACAAAGCATCCCCTACCCGTACCAAAGTCGAATTGACGCGCACGACGCTTAAAGGAATATTGTCCTTTTAACGGGATTTTATTCATGAAACTCATTGATCAGCCTGACTATATTGCAGCACGGCTAAAACACCAGATTGCGGGGAATAAAGCAGTTCTTGCCGCATATCGCATAGGGCGCTTATCAGAACATGGCCGTCGCATATCCCGCATCGTGGAGAGCGAACAAAAGGAGTTGGAAGAACAACTCCGCGCTCTGACAGAGCTAAGCAACAAGTACGATCCGAACCAACCGCGAGTGCCATCCGGCAACTCGGATGGCGGTCAATGGACAGATGGCGGCGCTGGCGGTGTAGATCCCATAACAACGGGATCAACTTTAGGCGCCGCAAGTTCACAGCCTAGCTCATGGCTCCAGAGTACCGTGCGGCAAGTTAATCGCGAAATTCCCTTGCGATCAGCTGTGACGAACCCCGTCTTACGCTCCGCAACGACGTTGCTCTCGTTCTTGAAAACTCCCGAACTTGAATATCCAATTGATCAGGCAATCGCTCAATTCAATGCCATTGCGATAGATGATGACCCCACGGCAATACCAATTATATCGTCGCGTGCCCGTGCATTCACGAACGATGATTCTGACACGAAGACTTGGGCCAGCGTGCGTAAAGCCGACATTGGGGAGGTTAGCAAAGTATGTCAGCACTATTTTACAGTGCAAACCCAGACAGATATCGCCGCATTTGCTGCAGGTTCAGTTTCAAATTATACGGATGCTGGTGCCTATAGAACACGTGTGCACAAAATTTTGGAACGGCAGATAAACTCAATGTTTAGTCCGGCACTGCAAGCCGAGTATGTGCTTTGGGATGCCTTGGCTGAGGCGCCGGACAACACGGCTGCAACACGAGGCAATAAACACACATTAGAACTCGACGTTTTTGAGAAGGTTAATGATGATCTTGTCTGCATCTATGACATAAAGACAGGCAAAAGGAATTTCACAAGCAAGAGAATGTCACAATTATCTCATGCGGTTGCCAAAAAATATCCTGGAGTGAAAAACTTCTTTACCATTCAAATCCGTCCAAGTGCGGATGCAATCATCCGAGGGCCTCAATAATGGCCAAAGGTTCCGACCTAAGAAAAGCCCTCAAACCACTCACAGATCGGCACAGCGATCTCGTATTGGTAGGGCGGTGCCTCTACCTCAAACCAATCCATCATTTGCACCGAGGGATCTTCATTGCGAACAGCCGATGGTGTTCCAGCGACCTTCACCCCTATCTTTCAGTTAGCGAGTTGGCCTCTGTTGTTGCATCTGAAACACGCGGTTGTGGTAAACGATTGTTTAGACACGTGTATGGCCCATACAGGCTGGAGGACATTCACAGGCATTTTTGGGATATTACCCGACCTGAAATTATGGAAAATATGTTTCAAACCATCGAGGATGAACTGCCGCGACTGCGAGAAATACAAACATTTGAAGACTATCGTGAGTTTGTTTCAAACATACCGGCGAACTATGACAACCCTGCATTGCTTGAGTATCTCGATAAATTCGTTCCCTTGTTACACGGTGACTTCAAGCCCATGCTTGTAGAACTGGAACGCAACCCTCAAAAACTAGGCAACACAGAGCGCTTTCAGCCAGGATTCTATCCAGCACTTAAGGCTAACGATCGGGAGGCCGTGGCGAAAATCCTGCACGAGTGGGAGGCTGACGCGGTGAAGAAATTGAAGATCGAGAAATATTGGGAGCGAACACCCTTCCCACTGGAACTATAGGACCAATAGACAAAGCCCGCCTTTGCTGTGCGCAAAGCCGGGCTTTTGTTGTTTGGACTACCGCAAATTACATGCGGTAGGCGATGCTGTCGTTCCAGAAGCGGTCAAGACGTTGAAGTGCCTTGTTCATTGACTGGAATTCTTCAGCCTTGATGCCACCAACATGCTCGATTGATGCAACGTGACGCTCGTAGAGACCGGCAACGAGTTCGGCTACTTCTGTGCCCTTCTCCGTCAGGCTGACGCGGACCGAACGACGGTCGGTGCGTGAGCGTTCATGAGAGATGAAGCCGAGTTCGACGAGTTTCTTGAGATTGTAGGAAACATTCGAGCCGAGATAATAACCGCGGCTACGCAGTTCACCAGCGGTCAATTCAGCATTGCCGATGTTGAAAAGCAGCAATGCCTGAATGGCGTTGATGTCACTGCGCCCATTGCGGTCAAATTCATCTTTGACAACATCAAGCAACCGGCGATGTAAACGCTCGACCAACTGAAGTGCTTCAAGATATAACGTACGCAATGCTGTATCATTGACTGTAGAATGCGAGCTTGCGTCAGACTTTCTCTGTATGCTGTTCATAATACCTGCCTCACTGTTGTTTCGGTGTATTTTTCTCACCGTTGAGCAGACACTATCGAATACGCATAAAATTCGACTTAAAACATAGACTTAACAGTATCTTACCGTCACTGAATCAATTTCTACCTTAATGAAGACTTACCGCGCGGTCAGCGGACTGGCCTTGCCTGCTGACGTTTCTGCAAAAACAGCACGATCCGGAAGCTGACATAGAGCAGCGCAACGCAGCCATGAATGATAGCAATCTGGGGCCTGTAAAAGAAGAACTCGGAGAACACTGTAAACATCAGCGTTTCACCAAGTGCAGCGACAAACCAGATGACGGGTCCCCAGGACACCATCATCCAAAGGCCAGTTGAAGCGACGGGATAAAGCATTGCCAGCGAGACTGAAGCAACTTTCCATTGCCAGGGCATAAGATCGAAGCGCCAGAGCAGTCCCTCATAATAGCCGCTGATCTGCGCCCAATAACTTACCCCGGCGACGAGTGAATAAATAGCGACAAGCCGCAGCAACCAGACAAAGCCGGTTTGTGCCATCGTGGGATCGAAAGGCAAATGGGTGGGCTTGTCATTCATGTCAGTTGCAGTTCCTGCTCGCCCAAGGATGCAAAATAGGCATCGACCATTTCCGGCGTTATATCGTCGATTTTTGCGGGACTCCACACGGGCGAATTATCCTTGTCCACAAGAAGTGCCCGCACACCTTCATAAAAATCGTGATTTTCGAGCATACGGCAGAGAATGCGGTATTCCATCTGCATGCACTGATCCATATCAAGTTCGCGGCCCTCTTCTATTTGCCGGAAGCTGACATGGAGGCTTGTGGGCGAGCGTGTCTTGATCAGATCAAGAAGCTTCTGCGCTTCTTCGCTGCCATTCACCCCAGCGGCAGCCAGCCGAATGAGACAGCCGCTCAATATCGGCGAATCAAACAAAACGCTGATCATGTCGCGCATTGCTTCAGACGTCTCAAAGTCAGGATTGATGGTCTTGCCCTTCAATGCCTTTTCGGGATCGCCCGATCTGATCAGGCTGCGTTTGAGCTTTTCCTTGTTTTCCGCCTTGATCGCATGGGTGGCAATACCGCTTTGCAGGCAATCGCCCTGCTTGATCCTGTTGCCGGTCAAAGCGAGATAAGTGCCGAAATGTTCCGGCAGATGCGGCAGGAACGCACTGCCGCCGACATCCGGGAAAAAGCCGATGCCGACCTCGGGCATGGCAAAAGTGACGTTTTCCGTGACCACCCTATGCGAGCCATGCACAGAAATGCCAACACCGCCGCCCATGACAATGCCATCGATCAGCGAGATATAGGGCTTGGGATAATGGCGTATATAAGCGTTGAGGCGATACTCGTCGGCAAAGAAATCATAAAGTGGGGCACCAGAGCGCCCGGCATGATAGACGGCAAGAATGTCGCCGCCGGCGCAAAAAGCCCGCCCCTCTCCTTCAACGATAATACAATGGACTGTTTCATCGGTAGACCAGGCGATAAGAGCACGATGCAATGCATTGACCATAACCCGCGTCAGCGCGTTAAGCGCTTTTGGCCGCGTCAACCGAACGAGGCCAGCCTTGCCGCGCCGCTCAAATGCGATTTCATCCATCCCGCCAAAATCGATTTCCATGCATTTCTCCGTTATTTGCGAGCGAAGGTAGGAAACTACGGCGGGCCACGTCAATGGATGAAAAACGAGAGCTTCGGACCTAGGGTCCGGACCTATTAATCTGGTCGAAATGGTATGAGGCTTTTCGTTTGGATACAAGGAGCAAAGGCGAAGACAATGTGGTTCATTTTCAAGACCTTGCGACGAAGTAGGCGGGCGAAAAGATCATATCCTGCGGACGCCGAAACGGCTGCAAGCTGCAGTGTCGAACCGCTTGGCTGGGGGAAAGACCCCACCCTTCGCGCTTCTCCTCGCATCTTCTTGCCGTTTCAGGCGCCATTTCGATCATATTAATAGGTCCGGACCCTAGGCATTTGGTCCAAGAACGACCCGCAGTTTTGGGGTTATACAATTATGGCGATCCTGTTAAAACTATTCCAAACAGCAGGCAGAGAATATGAACAAACATCCCGCATTTCAAAGGCACGCGCCAAGGACCGTCGACGAAATTACCCAGAGCCGACGCTTGCGCCGCATGCGTAAGGCCGACTGGTCGCGCCGTCTGGTCCAGGAAAACCAGCTGACAGTCAATGATCTGATCTGGCCAATATTCCTTTGCGAAGGCAAAAACCGACGCGAGGATATTGCCGCCATGCCGGGCGTTCAGCGCTTTTCGGTCGATATGGCTGTGCGTGAAGCAGAGCGGGCAGCCAAGCTTGGCATTCCCGCCATAGCGACATTTGCCAATATTGCGGCGGAGCTGCGTGACGATACGGGTTCAGGGATTCTTGATCCTGACAATCTTATAAACCGGGCTACACGCGCTATCAAAGATGCAGTGCCTGAAATCGGCATGATTACCGATGTCGCGCTCGATCCATTCACAAGCCACGGCCATGACGGTATTTTGCGCGACGGTATAATCGTCAATGACGAGACTGTCGCTCAAATTACACAAGGTGCAGTTCTTCAAGCAGCAGCGGGTGCAGATATTATTGCGCCATCGGACATGATGGATGGCCGCATCGGCGCCATTCGTGATGCCTTGGATCAGAACGGCTTTCAGGACGTGGCGATCATGGCCTATGCGACCAAATTCGCTTCTGCGTTTTATGGCCCATACCGCGAAGCCATCGGCACGTCCGGGCGGCTGAAGGGCGACAAGAAAACCTATTATATCGATCCTGCCAATGCGGATGAAGCAGTGCGGGAAGCAGAGCAGGACCTTGCCGAGGGCGCGGATTCGCTGATGGTGAAACCCGGCCTGCCCTATCTTGATATTATCCGCCGATTGA
Organism: Phyllobacterium sp. K27; assembly: GCF_054796155.1. Taxonomy (NCBI): domain Bacteria; kingdom Pseudomonadati; phylum Pseudomonadota; class Alphaproteobacteria; order Hyphomicrobiales; family Phyllobacteriaceae; genus Phyllobacterium; species Phyllobacterium sp. K27. Next base: position 2,680,941 of record NZ_CM139240.1, read on the forward strand.
AGGACACCTTCTCCGTTCCGACCTTTGCCTATCAGGTTTCCGGCGAATATACGATGATCAAAGCCGCCGGAGCCAATGGCTGGATCGACGAAGATCGGGTGATGATGGAAACATTGCTGGCCTTCAAACGCGCTGGCTGCGATGGCATTCTCACCTATTTCGCACCCATAGTTGCAGAACGATTAAAGGCTGGCGCTTGAATTTATCCGCCTGAATTCCCAATTTCAGGGTAATGGCCATTTGGCCGTCACTTGAAAACAGGAAACGAAATGAACGCGAAAACTCTTGATGGCGAAATAATTACGGATCGTCTCGAAGATTGGCGCTTGTATCAGGGTGTACGCACCAGCCGCGTATTTGCCTTCCTGATCGACTATGCGATCGTGTTTCTGCTTTGCATCCCAGTAGCTATCCTCGTCTTCATTCTGGGGATTGCCACGCTGGGGCTTGGTTGGATGCTTTATGGCATCATGTTTCCCGCAGTTGCCTTGCTCTATATCTACAGCACGCTCGGCGGTCCTCGTCAGGCAACCAAGGGCATGCAAATGATGGGATTGAAGCTGGAGCGCCTGGACGGCGTAAAAGTGGATGGCCTGCTTGCAATTGTTCATACAGTTTTATTCTGGGGTCTCAATGTAGTGTTGACGCCCTTTATCCTTCTGGCAACCTTCTTCCTTGATCGTAAACGGACTCTACATGACCTCCTGCTCGGAACAGTTGTCGTCAGAGCATATAATTAAACTCCAAAGGCTCCCATCCGGGAGCCTTTCTTCTTCGGCATTGAAATGATGAACAGATACAAATCCATTGCTGTAGCAGCTACCTTGCTCGTTTTGTCAGGTGGCGTAAGTTATGCGGCTTCGCCTGCAGGAAAGTTCTGCGGCGAAGTTATTTCCTATGGCGATTATCAGGATATCCAGACCAATCTGAACGTTGACCGTGATGGACGTATCACCGGCACGTATAAAATAGATGGACTTGCCGGGCGTACCGACGGCAATGTCATTGAAAAAGACCGGACCAGCCTGACAGAACGCACACTGATCTGGACAGACAAGGATGGTACGGGCCTCGTGTCTTTACATTTCAGCAGCGATTATCAGGGTTTCAAGGCGGCATGGGGCGGTTCAACCAATGGCCGTTTCGACCCGCCAATCCACTCATGGAGCGGTACACGCTGCCCGCCAACGCCAACGCCCTGATACGACACACGCGACATTCACTCTGCGATGCAATATAATTGAATTGACGTTTGAGGCGGTCATACGATTCTATGGCAATTGCAAAGCGTTCCCAGGAACTTGGATGACCCATCAACCACAGCAATCACCGCAGTTCTTTTTAACGGCCCCCTCGCCGTGCCCCTATCTTGAGGGACAGCTTGAGCGCAAGGTATTTACCCACCTTGTTGGCGGACGCGCCAGTGAACTGAATGATCTGTTGACACAAGGCGGCTTTCGACGCTCGCAGAATATCGCCTATCGTCCTGCCTGCGAGAACTGCCGGGCCTGCGTTTCCGTGCGTATTCTTGCCGGTGAGTTCACACAGGATAAATCCATGCGACGCGTGTGGAATCGCAACCGCGACCTGATCGGCAATATCCATCACGCTGAACCATCGACCGAGCAATATTCCCTGTTCAGGCACTATCTCAATGCGCGCCATAACAAGGGCGGCATGTCGGAAATGACCGTTCTCGACTATGCCATGATGGTGGAAGATACCCATGTTCCCACTCAGATCATCGAATACCGTCGTCGCGGCCCCGATAGCTTCATTACACAAACGGGCGAAGGGGAACTGATTGCCGTGGCCTTGACTGATGTCATGGGTGACGGGCTTTCCATGGTCTATTCGTTCTTCAATCCCGACCATGCAAGCCGTTCGCTCGGTACATTCATGATCCTCGACCATATACAGCGTGCCGCCGCCGCAGGCCTGCCGCACGTATATCTTGGATATTGGGTCGAGGGCTCGCGCAAGATGCAGTACAAAATCCGCTATCAGCCGCAGGAACATCTGGGCATGAAAGGCTGGGAGCGGCGCGCACCTTGATCGGAACGCTGGACGCCGACCTACTCTACCGCTAGACAACGCGGCATAATCACAAAGAATCCCCGGAAATTGCGCCGCATGTCCCAGCTTCACCTCGATCATCGCAAAGGTCTGCTCATCACCGGTATCGGAGGACTGGTGCTTTCTGCGGACATTCCCTTGCTGCGCCTTGGCCAAGGGGAAACATGGTCCACATTGCTGCTGCGCAGTTCGACGACCTTCATCTGCGCACTGATCATCTGGGCTGTCTGGAACCTTGTTACCGGAACGCGCCGAAAAGTGCTTCCGGGCAAGATCGGGTATCTGGTTGCAGCGCTGTATGGCTTGGCTTCAATCGCCTTCATGATTGCTGTTTATAATACGAAAACAGCCAATCTCGTTTTCATTTTGGCGTTCAACACCGTATTTGCTGCGCTTTTGTCCTGGGTATTTCTGAAAGAACGGCCCAAGGCGATCACTTTCATTGCCATGTTCCTGATGCTGATCGGCGTCGGAATCATCGTGTATGAAGGCTTATCGGCAGGTCATGTCTTCGGCGATTTGATGGGCCTGTTGTCGACTTTCATTCTCGCATCGGCCATCACGGTCACCCGTGCATCTGGCAAGGATATGAGCTTTGCCGCGATGATGGGCACCGCAGTGCCTATAGTGGTTGCTGCGGTCATGGTATCGCAAAACGGTTTCAGTGTCGCTGTTCCCGGCTGGATCATCTTCAATGGCGCGGTGGTCACCACAATCGCCTTCATCTGCCTTGCAACAGGTCCGCGCTTTCTTTCAGGACCGGAAGTGGCGATGTTTTATCTGCTTGAAACAGTGCTGACGCCCATCTGGGTATGGCTGGTGTTTTCCGAACGCCCAACCGACGCCACCCTTTTGGGTGGCATCATCATCATTTCTGCTTTGATCGGCCATTCGCTCTGGCAAATGGTCCACTCGCGCAGGCGAGCCCGGACGACGGCAATCCGCCATCCGATCTAGAGCCACTTACGAGAACTTGCCCGAACGCGGGAAGCCCTTTGGGACCATGCGGCCAGCTGTGGCGCGCGGGCCGACCCATTCCAGAAGCTCCAGTTTTCCACGCGTGAAGCTGCGGCCGGAAGCATCTTGCCAAGTTAACCCCTGCTCCATGGTAAAGATGCGGATATCGGAAACGCCACCATCCTTGTAGCGTTGCAGGCGCACGCCCTTGCCGCGTCCAAGTTCCGGCACATCGGCCAGCGGGAAAACCAGAAGCTTGCGGTTTTCACCGACAATGGCAACGCTGTCGCCAATAACCGGCACGCAATGGCGTGCTTCGTCCGGCGCTTTGACATTCATCACCTGCTTGCCCTTGCGCGTATTGGCAATGACATCGGCTTCCGGCACGATAAAACCGTTGCCGACATGCGAGGAGAGGAAGAGCTTGCGTTCAGGATTATGCACGAAAGCCGTGACAATATCCTGATCATTCTCCATATCGACGATAATGCGGATCGGCTCGCCATGGCCGCGACCACCTGGAAGGCTATTCGCTCCGATAGTATAGAACTTGCCGCCGGTCGTCAGAACGAGGATGCGGTCTGTGGTTTCAGCGTGGAATGCCAGTTTCAGCTTGTCACCTTCCTTGAAGGTCAAGGCGGCAAAGTCTGGCAGATGCCCCTTCATGGCGCGCAGCCAGCCCTTTTCTGACACAACAACTGTTACAGGTTCGCGCTCAATCATGGCATGATGAATATCCGCGAGATCATGCGTCGGCGCTTCGGCGAAGGTGGTGCGGCGCTTGCCGACAAGGGTCTCCGGTCCGTACTTCTTTTGCATTTCGGCGATCTGCCACGAGATCGTCTGCCACTGCTTTGGTTCTGAACCCAGCAGTTCCTCGATCTGCTTCTTCTCCGCGGTGAGGCCGTCAAACTCTTTGCGGATTTCAAACTCTTCCAGCTTGCGTAAAGAACGCAGGCGCATGTTCAAAATGGCTTCTGCCTGATTATCGGTCAGTTCGAAGCGGCGGATCATCTCCTGCTTCGGCTCATCTTCCTCACGGATGATGCGAATGACTTCATCAATATTCAGATAGGCAATCAGCATGCCGCCGAGAATTTCGAGACGGCGCTCAATTTCACCGAGGCGATGGCGCGACCGGCGGATAAGCACGTCCTTGCGGTGTTCAAGCCACTGTTTGAGCACTTCACGCAAGGAAAGAACGTTTGGCACCTTGCCATGCGACAGAACATTCATATTCAGCGGAAAACGCGTTTCAAGTTCGCTCAGCTTGAACAGCGACTCCATGAGAATGTCCGGATTGACGCTGCGGCTCTTGGGCTCCAGCACAAGGCGAACGTCTTCGGTCGACTCATCGCGCACATCATCCAGCAATGGCAGCTTCTTGGCGATCAGGAGTTCTGCGATCTTTTCAATCAGGCGTGATTTTTGAACCTGATAGGGAATTTGGCCGATGACGATATTCCAGGTGCCGCGCCCCTGATCTTCGGTTTCCCAGCGTGCGCGCAGACGAAAACCGCCACGACCGGTCTTGTAAGCTTCGACAATCGCGTCCCAGCTCTCGACGAGAATGCCGCCTGTCGGGAAATCGGGACCACGCACCTTACAGGTGAGCAGCGCTTTAGGATCTTCCTTGGCCAAAGCTTCGATTGCCGCCCACTCCTCGGGCGAAGTCATGAGCTCTTCAACCGTCGCATCCGGATGCTTGATCAAATGCAGCGCCGCAGCGCACAGTTCCGATACGTTATGCGGTGGAATGGATGTGGCCATGCCGACCGCAATGCCGGACGAACCATTGGCAAGCAGATTTGGAAAGGCTCCCGGAAGAACGATCGGCTCTTCGTCTTCCTCATTATAGGTTGGGCGGAAATCGACAGCATCTTCCGTGATGCCTTCAAGCAGCAGCATGGCAACGTCGGTCATGCGCGCTTCGGTATAACGCATCGCTGCCGGGTTATCGCCATCGATATTGCCGAAGTTGCCCTGCCCGTCCACCACGGGATAGCGCACGGCAAAATCCTGGCTCAAGCGAACAAGCGCGTCATAGATCGATTGGTCGCCATGGGGGTGGAACTTACCCATCACCTCGCCGACGATACGGGCGCACTTGGCATAGGACTGGTCGGGCGACAGGCGCAGCAGGCGCATGGCATGCATGATACGGCGGTGAACGGGTTTTAACCCGTCCCGCACATCCGGCAAGGCGCGATGCATGATCGTTGACAAAGCATAGGCAAGATAGCGCTCTTCCAGCGCTGCCTTTAGATCAACCGGTTCGACATTATCATCGCCATCGTCTGGCGGAATCAGGCTTTTTCCCATGTGAATGGACTATCAAGACAAGGATTCGCGAGCAAGCAATGATTCGCCCAGATCACAGGCTGATAGTCATATATAACGCGTTGTGCTGAACAAAGCTTGCCTTCGAGCACCAAATCTGACTTTCTAGCGCCCGAATTGTAAATATTACCGCCTGGTCGACGGCTGTCACAGTTTTGCCGCGCATCATGCAATAGGTACGATACTAATACCAACAAGGAATAAATTATGCGTCCAAACCCTGTGAAGTCCGGCTTGCGTCTGCTGGCTGCAACCTCTGCTCTCGTTGTTATATTTGCCGGTTCAGCCTATGCCATCGACGGAAATGCTGTCGCTGCGCGCTTGAAGGCTGTCTATGCCGAACAGGGCGGTGTCCTAGAGTACAGCAATGTTGAAACCAACGGCACGACAGTGGTGCTGAAGGAAACGAAGGTTTCAACAGCCGGCATCAAAGAAGCATTCAATGCCGGTGATGTTACACTCTCCGATGTCAGCGATGTTTCTGGCGGTGGCTTCGAGGTCGGCTCGTTGTCCATACCCGACATCAGCTTCACGCCGGAAGGTGATGACAAGGGTAAAGTTACGGTTGAAGGCATTGCGTTTGAAGGCATCACGCTTCCTGCCGAAGGGGCAACAGAGCCGCTGGCAAAAATGCTTCAATATGAAAAGGCCGAAGTTAAACACATCGGCGTTAATTCCAAGGGCAAGGACGTATTTCTGGCGGATGGAATCACAGCGACAATTTCACCGCTGACGGAAAGCTCTCCTGTGGCTTTCACCACAAATGTTGAAAGCTTCAAGGTTGATCTTTCAGGCGTGGAAGACCCAAAGGCCAAGGAGGCCGTTACCGCTCTTGGTTATGAGACCCTCACCGGCAAGATCGACATTAATGGCACCTGGAATATTCCGGATGGCCGCCTGAATGTTGAAAAGATGGATTTCATTACCGATGATGCCGGAACGCTTGGTGTCAAGCTCGATATTTCGGGCTACACACTCGATTTCATCAAGGGGCTTCAGGAAGCCACCAAGAATATGGAAGGCAAACCTAATGATGCGCAGGGCATGGCGATGCTCGGTCTTATGCAACAACTCAGCTTTACCGGCGCTTCAATCCGCTTCGAAGACGACTCCGTCACCTACAAGGCGCTCGACTATGTTGCCAAGCAGCAGAATGCAAAACGCCAGGATCTGATCAATCAGGCAAAGGCAATCGTGCCAATGGCTGCCGCACAGCTCGGTGATGCAGAATTCGCACAGAATCTCGGTACGGCAGTTGGCGAATATCTGGACGATCCAAAGACGATCGAGATCAAGGCAGCGCCACCAAAGTCCGTTCCATTCGCGATTATTGCTGCGGGCGGTATGGCTGATCCAAAGTCGCTGCTCAAGACACTGGGTGTCACGGTTATTGCAAACCAGTAAACTTGACCATAACAACAAAAATCCCGGCAGCGATGCCGGGATTTTTGCTTGTTCAGAGTCTGTTAGAAGAGGTCTTTAAACCTCTTTCTTCACCGGGTTCAGACGGATATTCAGATCGCGCAATTGCGCTTGCGAAACATCCGAAGGCGCGTTCATCAACAAATCATAGGCCTGCTGGTTCATCGGGAACATGGTGATTTCACGCAGGTTCTTTGCGCCGACGAGCAGCATGACGATGCGGTCAACACCGGCAGCCATGCCGCCATGGGGCGGCGCACCATACTGGAACGCACGATAAAGACCACCGAAGCGCTCTTCCACCGTTTCGCGTGAGTGACCAACAGCTTCAAACGCCTTGACCATCGTGTCCGGCAGATGATTCCGGATACCGCCTGAGGCGATTTCAAAGCCATTGCAAACCATATCGTACTGGAATGCCTTGATTGTCAGCGGGTCCTGATTTTCCAGCGCATCCATACCACCTTGCGGCATTGAGAATGGATTGTGGGCAAAATCGATTTTCTTTTCTTCTTCGAGCCATTCGAAGAAGGGGAAATCAACAATCCAGCAAAGCGCGAACTGATCACGATCAACGAGATTGAGTTCCTCACCAGCACGCGTACGGGCAGCGCCTGCGAAAGACACGAACTTCTTTGGATCGCCGGCAACGAAGAAGGCTGCATCGCCATCATCAAGCCCGAGCTGCACGCGCAAGGCTTCCGTGCGTTCTGGTCCAATATTCTTGGCGAGCGGGCCAGCGCCTTCAAGGGCCTCGCCTTCCTTGCGCCAGAAGATATAGCCAAGCCCCGGCTGGCCTTCGCTCTGCGCCCAGGAGTTCATGCGGTCACAGAATGCACGTGATCCGCCGGTCTTGGCCGGAATGGCCCAGACTTCGACCTTTGGGTCATTGGCGATCATGTTGGCGAAGACTTTGAAGCCGGAACCTGCAAAATGCTCGGTCACAGCCTGCATCTCGATAGGATTGCGCAGATCGGGCTTATCAGAGCCATACTTACGCATGGCATCATCATAGGCGATGCGCGGGAATTCCTTGGTGACGCGCTTGCCTTCGGCAAACTCCTCGAAAACGCCGCGCAAAACAGGTTCCATAGTAGAAAGAATGTCGTCCTGTTCAACGAAACTCATCTCAACATCGAGCTGATAAAACTCGCCCGGCAAACGATCTGCACGCGGATCTTCATCGCGGAAACACGGTGCGATCTGGAAGTAACGATCGAAACCGGACATCATGATCAATTGCTTGTACTGCTGCGGCGCCTGCGGCAAAGCGTAAAACTTGCCGGGATGAATACGGCTCGGCACGAGGAAGTCGCGCGCGCCTTCCGGCGAGGAAGCCGTCAGGATAGGCGTCGAGAATTCAGTGAAATCGATTTCGCTCATGCGGCGGCGCATCGCGGCAATAATCTTCGTGCGCTGCATAATGTTCCTGTGCAGCGTATCGCGGCGCAGATCAAGAAAGCGGTACTTCAGGCGAATATCTTCCGGATAATCCAACTCGCCAAACACCGGCAAAGGCAGCTCCTTCGCCGCCGAGAGAACTTCGATCTCACGCGCGAAAACTTCCACCTCGCCGGTCGGCATGTTGGCGTTTACCGTATCTTCGGTACGCGCCTTCACCTCACCATCAACACGGATAACCCATTCACCACGCACGGTTTCGGCAAGCTTGAAGGCTGGCGAATCAGGATTGGCGACGATCTGAGTCAGGCCATAATGGTCGCGAATATCAATAAAGAGAATTCCGCCATGGTCGCGGACGCGGTGGACCCAACCGGAAAGACGAACTGTCGAACCAACGTCCGATTTACGCAAGGCGGCGCAGGTATGGCTGCGGTAACGGTGCATGATTATGTGCCTCTGATTAAATATGGCGAAAAGACCGAGGATAAGCCCTCGACACGCCAAAGAATTTGGGCGGACAAGCGCATTTTGAAGCTGATTTGTCAAGAACCGAGACAAACGCATTCTCATTCGCTATAGAAAAATCATGACCATGATTACAACTACAGATCAGCTTGAACAGGCTGTTGCCGCCCTTTCCCAATCAGACTTCGTGACTGTCGATACGGAATTCATCCGCGAGACCACATTCTGGCCGGAGCTTTGCGTTATCCAATTGGCATCGCCAGATCACACGGCGATTGTCGATGCGCTGGCGCCCGGCCTTGATCTTGCTGCGTTTTTCAAGCTGATGGCAGACGAAACCATCGTGAAAGTGTTTCACGCTGCACGACAGGACATTGAAATCATCTTCCATCTCGGCAATCTGATTCCGCATCCGGTGTTCGATACGCAGGTTGCAGCCATGGTTTGCGGCTTTGGCGATGCGATTGCCTATGACCAATTGGTGCAAAAGGTGGTTGGCGCACAAATCGATAAATCCTCGAGATTCACCGATTGGCGCAGACGACCGCTTTCTGAAAAGCAACTCGATTACGCTTTGGCCGATGTGACACATCTGCGCGATATTTACCTACATTTGAAGAAAAGCCTCGAAGCCGAGGGGCGCACCGAATGGGTTCTGGATGAGATGAAAATTCTCACCGCGCGCGAAACCTATGACATGCACCCGGACGATGCCTGGAAGCGGCTGAAGATGCGCTTGCGCAAGCCGGTGGAACTTGCGGTTCTGCGCAGTGTCGCCGCCTGGCGCGAGCGGGAAGCGCGCGAGCGCAATGTGCCGCGCGGACGTGTCATCAAGGATGACGCGATCTACGAGATCGCACAACAGCAGCCGCGCGATGCGGAAGCAATGTCACGTTTGCGAACGATTCCAAAGGGTTGGGAACGCTCCAGCATGGCAACAGGCTTGCTCAATGCCGTCAATCTGGCGCTTGATCTGCCGAAAGATGAGATGCCGCGCCTGCCGAAACAAAGCGCTTCACCGGAAGGTGCAGGAGCAGCTTCGGAGCTTTTGAAGGTGCTGTTGCGGCTGGTTACGGAAGAGCATGGCGTTGCCGCAAAGGTTGTGGCGACTTCGGATGAGATCGACAGGATCGCCTCGGAAGGCGATGTTGATGACATTCCGGCCTTGCAGGGATGGCGGCGCGAAGTCTTCGGAGAAAAGGCGCTTCAGCTTATCAATGGCGAACTTTGCCTGAAATTCGAAAACAAGAAAATCACGGCGCTGGTTCTTCCAAGCGAATAGGAATTTCAACTGGCTGCAACTATTTTGCAGCCAGTAGTTACAAAAATTCTGTCGAAATAGCTGGTTTTTCTGTCAAACTCGGCTGTTTTCTTGCAAATCTCTCAATTGCGCCAATCGGCTATATTGAGTTTTAATAGTTCGGCTCTCATCGAAGCATCAGGCGAGGATTCAGGGCATTGATCATCATCATGATCCATGCCGCGAAAGTGAAAACATGACCGCTTCGTCTACCCCCACACCTTCCTTCGCCAAAGAGGTTGCGCTCCTTGCTGTTCTTGCAACTTTATGGGGTGCTTCCTATACATTCATCAGAATCGGTGTTGAAACCATTCCGCCCATCACCTTCATAGCAGCGCGAACATTGATCGCCGGAGTTCTGTTGCTGGCGATTATTAGAATGCGTGGGCTGTCACTGCCAAAAGATCCGGCGATCTGGAAGCGTTTTTTTGTTCAAGCCTGCATCAACAGTGTTGTCCCCTTCACCCTGATTGCGTGGGCTGAGCAGACCGTAAATGCCGGACTGGCGACTATTCTCAATTCGACCACGCCGATTTTCGCATTTCTGCTGACAGTGCTCATTACACGGCATGAAGCGGTGACAACCCGCAAGCTTTTCGGGACAATTGCCGGTGTTGTCGGGATCAGCCTGATTATCGGCATGGAAGCATTTCAGGGCATCGGCAAGGAACTGGTGGCGCAACTGGCAATTGTGGCTGCGACAATCTCCTATGCAACAGCTGCGATATTCGGGCGAGGCTTCAAAGGGCTTGATCCGATGATGCCTGCTGCCGGCTCAATGATTTGCGGCGCAGTGATACTTATTCCGATCAGCCTGATTGTGGATCAGCCATGGAACATTGCGCCATCGGCTGACTCGATCGTCGCGCTACTCGGTCTCTCTGTATTTTCCACCGCCCTCGCCTTTGTCATCTACTTCCGGCTGATCCATACACTTGGCTCGGTCAGCACAACATCGCAGGCTTATTTGCGCGTTCCGATCGGTGTAGGGATCGGCATAATCTTCCTTGGTGAAACGCTGGCCTCAACCGCTTGGCTTGGACTTGTGTTTGTTGTGATAGGCGTTGCCGCCATGACCCTACCATCGCGCAAGAAGATGGCTTCCACGCCCGCCTGATCAGCCTATGGCAGCTTCCGCTGCCGGGACAATCCGGGTGGTCAAAAGGTCGTGCAGTTGACGCACATAGCCGGAGCGGCCGGAAGGCGCTGCCGTGTTTGAGGTCATTACCGCCACCACGGAAATATGAGGCACAACATAGATCATCTGGCCGCCATAACCCCAAGCGTAATAGAACGGCTTGCCATCCGGCAGATAGGAAATGAACCAGCCCAGACCATAGCTATCACCGGTAAATGGCGAGTTGGTTCGAGGCTTCCATGATTCTTCGATCCAGGCAGCTGGTACGATTTGCTTGCCGCCGCTCTTTCCCTTTTCAAGAATCATCTTGCCAAAGGCGAGCATGGCACGCGGCGACAATTCCATATCATTGCCGCCAAAATAAATACCCTGCGGATCGCGGGGCCAGGATGGAATATTGATTTCCAGCGGTTCGCCCAGCCAGTCTCGGGCAATCTGCAATGTCGTGCGGCCCGTCTTTCGTGTCAGCATCGCCGATACGAGATGCGAATTACCTGTTGAGTAAAGCATGCGCCCGCCCGGCTCATCGACGAAATCGCGGGCAAGTGCATAGCGTACCCAATCAGAACTCTCGACCCAGCGGCCATAATTGGGTCCTGAAGTTCGCTCCAATCCGGCTTGCATGGAAAGCAGATTACCGAGTGTCACCCGCGCCAGCCGAGGATCGCGATTCTGCGGCAGTTTATTCGACAAGAGCGGCGCAACAGGCTCGTCCAGTCCGGAAAAGACTTTGCGCTCAATGGCTATGCCAGCCAAGGTCGCAATAATGGTCTTGGATACAGATTTGACATTGACGGGACGATCCGGGGCGGGTCCGTGAAAGCGATGCTCGATCTGGGTTCTCCCTCCAGCATAAACAATCATCGTCTGAAGCGCGGGAAAAGACGAAGCCAATTCAATGATCTGGCTTGTCGCAACGCTATCCAAAGCCGCCGCTTTGCCTGGTGCTTGTGCAAAGGAGATGGACGGTGCCAAAGCACCCGCTCCACCCGCAAGGATGGCCAAGATGAAGCTGCGACGGCTAACCGGATAGGTTTTCATGCACCGACTTTGACGAGCACAAAGCGGTACAGCAACTCAACTTCGCTCACATGCGTGTGATTATACACCAGTAAAGCCCCAAAGCGGCTCTCAAGCCAATGGCCAGGCGTAATCTGGCGGCGGGTTTTATTGTCGCTGGTTCGCTCGTTCTGGCGTAATTCGCTGAAGACGCTTCGCAGGTAGAGGCGGCGTGCTGAACAAGGTTACTTGCCAACTTCTATTTTAAGCGTCTTGCCGGTGAGCTTCGCCAATTGCTGCAAGCGCCCTTCGGTCACGTCGCCGATGAGATCAGCTTTCGACTTGTCCACAACGAGGCTTATGCCCTCGGATGTGTTTTTCCACGAAAGATGAGGAACGACACCGGACATTGAAGCCGAAAATGGATAGGTGATCCGCATGATGGCAGCCAGCAGACGCGAGAACTCCAACAAACGTGGGCTGGCTATGGCTGCAAGTTCCGGATCCGGAACGCTGTTGGCAACACCTTCATGACGAAAGAAATTGGCAAGCGCTATATACGCCCTGCCCGGATGATCAATGCCGATAAAGGCAGCGTTGGAAATCATGTTCAGCGCCTGGCTGCCACGATAATCGGGGTGAGCCCGCCAGCTGATATCTGCAATCAGGCACGCCGCCCGCCGGTAGCGCTTCTCATCGTCGGTTTCTTTATAGCCAAGTGCGGCGAAAGCCTCTCCACTCCAATCGGCAAGCTCACGCGCATAAGCGGGCGAACGCGCACGCAGCGTGGCCAGTTCTTCGGCGGCAGAAATGAGTGGATCATTCAACTGCTCGCCCTCAGGCAGCAGCGAATAGAGAAAACCCTCACGAACGCCAAGTGCCGAAAAGACAATTTTCGATGGCTTCATGATCTTGATCGTTTCAAGCAACGCAATGGCTCCATAAGCCAAAAGCGCACGGCGGTTTTTCGAGACATCCTCAATGCCGCGCATGGTGTCTACATCACCGACAGCAACACGTTTGAGGAAGCGCTGGGCTTCCTCAAACGGAATTTCGTAATGGTGCATGACATGCAGCGGATAATGCTCCGCGCTCATATGCAGCTTGGCAAGGTTTCGCCACGTTCCTCCAACTGCGTAGAAAGCCCTGCCCTTGCCATTGGCAAGAAGCTTGGCCGTACCGAGCGTTTTCTGGGCGATGCTCAGCGCCTCGGTCAGATCGCCGTCAGACATATCCTGCAGGCGCAGGCCACCGAGCGGCAGGGTAATGCCGTCACCGATTTTGCGGCCTTTGACGTCGACAAGTTCAAGACTGCCGCCACCCAGATCGCCTGCAATGCCATCCGGATCATGAAAGCCGGAAATGATGCCAAGCGCTGAATAATAGGCTTCTTCCCGCCCCGACAGAACCTTGATCGGCTCCTTCAGGATGGCTTCGGCCTCCTGAATAAATTGCGAGCCATTCTCCGCTTCCCGTGCTGCCGCGGTGGCAAGCACGTCAAGCGATACCGCCCCCGCCTGTTCGGCCAGCGCGCGAAACCGGCGAAGCGCGCGTAAAGCGCTCTGCACAGCTTTGGCGTTCAGCTTTTTGGTTTTGACCAGTCCTTTGCCGAGACCGCACAATATCTTTTCGTTGAAAAGAACTGTGGGTGAACGTGTGACGCCTTCGTAAACCACAAGACGCACGGAATTCGAACCAATGTCGATGACAGCGGCCGGTCTGCGTCCCTGCACACGTCCCTGTGCTGCGGATATCATACAGTCTGGGTTCCCGGACCGGTATATCGGCAGCCAACAGGGATAGTCTCAATCAAATTCATTTTTCTTTCGCCGCTTTCCGCTTGCGATGGGCAATTAAACGAGGTGCAGAAGATTTCAGCGACTTGCCGCGGCCCGAAAGGCTGGGATTGGTCATGAAATATTCCTGCGCATTAAAAGCATCCTCCCCGTCGGCAGGAGAGATCCGCCGCGAAGTTCCATCTGCAAGTAGCTCATAACTCTGCTGGTTGTCGAGAAGGTTTGCCAGCATAATCTGTGAAAGAACCTGTTGATGCACAGTTGGATTGGTGATCGGCACCAAAGTTTCGACACGGCGGTCGAGATTGCGGGTCATCATATCAGCTGAGCCAAAATAGACCAGAGCACCTTCCGATGGGAGTGGTTTGCCATTGCCAAAACAGAAAATACGGCTGTGTTCAAGGAAGCGCCCTACAATAGACTTTGCCCGAATATTCTCCGAAAGGCCCGGCAGCTGCGGACGCAGGCAGCAAATGCCGCGTACGACAAGATCAATCTCCACACCGGCGGCGCTCGCTTCATAAAGTGCATCGATAATCTTCGCATCAACCAGCGAATTCATCTTCATCCAGATCGAGGCAGGACGGCCAGCCTTGGCGTGGGCAATTTCTTCGGCAATATGCTGAAGAATACGAGGGCGCAGCGTAATCGGCGAAACAGCGATCTTCATCTCGCCGGAAGGCGGCGTATAGCCTGTAATGTAGTTGAAGATTTGCGCCACATCGCGGCCGATTGACGGCTCGCAAGTAAAGAATGACAGATCGGTATAAATCTTGGCAGTGATCGGGTGGTAATTGCCGGTGCCCAGATGACAATAACTGCGCAGCTTGCTCTCTTCGCGTCGCACGACCAGCGACATTTTCGCATGGGTTTTCAGCTCGATAAAGCCGAATACGACCTGTACGCCCGCGCGTTCCAGATCGCGTGCCCAGCGAATATTGGCCTCTTCATCGAAGCGTGCCTTCAATTCGATCAAGGCAGTGACCGACTTGCCCGCATCAGCGGCATCAATCAGCGCACGCACGATGGGGCTGTCATTTGAGGTCCGGTAGAGCGTCTGCTTGATTGCAACGACATCCGGATCGGCGGCGGCCTGACGCAGGAACTGCACCACGACGTCGAATGATTCGTAAGGATGGTGGACGATAATGTCCTTCTCGCGGATCGCTGCAAAGCAGTCGCCACCATGTTCGCGCACACGTTCGGGAAAGCGCGGATTATAGGGAACAAATTTCAGATCCGGTCGTGGAATACTGACGATTTCCGAAATCATGTTCAGGGCAAGCAGACCACCAAGCACGCTGATTCGGTTATCCGGCACACCCAGTTCGGTGGCGACAAAGCTGCGCAGGGATTCGGGCATTTCATCATCGAACTCGATACGGATCACTTGACCGCGGCGGCGGCGCTTCAAGGCGCTTTCGAACAATCGGACCAGATCTTCCGCCTCTTCCTCAACTTCAATATCGCTGTCGCGGATGATGCGGAATGTGCCGGCCCCCTTGACCTCATAGCCGGGGAAAAGCCGCCCGGTGAAAAGGCTGATTGCATCTTCAAGGGACAAGAAGCGGTGACGGCCGCTATCATCCGGTATCTGGATGAAGCGCTTGAGCGCCTGCGGAAGACGCAGGAGCGCTGTCATCGGGCGGTTATCCGTGCTGCGGTTGAGCAGCATGGCGATGGTGAAGCCGAGATTTGGGATAAACGGAAAAGGATGCGCCGGATCTATGGCAAGTGGGGTCAGCACAGGATAGATGGTTTCGAGGAAATGATCCTCCAGCCAATCCCGTTCCGCCTTGGTCAGACGGTCAGGCCGAACGATCTCGATGTTCTCCTTGATCAATTCATCTCGTAGCGCACCCAGACGCAACTGCTGGGCGACCTGAAGTTTGCCGACTTCCTCAAGAACGAATTCCAACTGTTCTTGCGGGGTGCGTCCATCATCACTGCGACTGGAGACGTTTTCGCGTACCTGCCCGGCAAGACCGGCAATGCGCACCATGAAGAACTCATCCAGATTGGCAGCTGAAATAGACAGGAAACGCAGGCGCTCAAGCAGTGGCTGGTTCGTATTTTGGGCTTCTTCGAGCACACGGCGATTAAATTGCAACCAGGAGAATTCGCGATTGACGAAACGATCCACGCTGGTGTGCATATCCGACAGAGACACCTTCTCGACGGGCTGCGGAATGGTAGGCGATTGGTCGTTCATCAATATTCTCCAGCTAAAAAATTCCCCCGCAAAATGCGGACTTATGCGCGCACCATAGACAAGTCTTTTGACAGTTTGATAGCAATCGTCTTGAAATCGTAATCAGGATGATACAAACCGAAGAGAAAGAGAAGTCAAATGCCGCACAGGCGCATTTGGCATGACGATTCAGGAGCGAAACATGGCTGGCCACAGCATCCCTCATTTCCAGAACAGCGCAGGACATGCGACCATCGCCATCGGCGTGAAGGAATTCATGTGCGTGGGTGCCAACCCGCCTTTCGACCATCCGCATGTGTTTCTTGATCTGGGCGATGACAACGAGAAAGTCTGCCCCTACTGCTCCACGCTCTACCGGTATGATGCTTCGCTTCATGCCGACGAAACCGTCCCGGCAGGTTGCACCTATGTGGACAGGGCCGCTTGAACGCATCGCTCATCGATCTAAAGACCGAACGAAACAGGCGCGATCCCAATCCTGACCAGATTATTATCGCAGGCGCTGGTATTGCAGGACTTACATTGGCGCTCGCACTGAGCGCCAAGGGTTTTCAAGTTCAGATATTTGAGAAAAGCGCAAAGCTGACCGAAGCTGGTGCCGGGGTACAGCTCTCGCCCAATGCAACGCGGATACTTCAGCGGGTCGGTGTGCTCGAACAATTGGCATTGTCCTCGGTTGAGCCGCAGGCAATTTGCCTTTCTGATGGTTCAAGCGGCAAAATGCTGCTTTCGCTGGCCGTTGGCGATGTGGCACGCACGAGGTGGGGCTCCCCCTATATTGTCTGCCACCGGGCCGATCTGCAAAATGCCCTGCTTGATCAAGCGAGAAGCCAGCCGAATATCGCCATCCAGCTGCAATCGGCCGTGACACAGTACAGGCCTGACGCAGATGGCATTATTGTTCGCGTTCAATATCACGATCGCATCGAGGAAAATCGCGGGGCATTGCTTGTGGGTGCTGATGGTGTCTGGTCGAGTATGCGCAATGCCATGTCCGATACGGAACGCGCGCGCTATACATCGACGATTGCCTGGCGTTCGACCGTCGCGGCTGACCAGTTGCCGAAGAGCTTTGCCTCCTTATTGCCACCGGGCACCAATGTGGTCGCCTGGACCGGCTCAAACGCCCACTTGGTCGCCTATCCGATACGCACCGGAGAGATGTTCAATTTCATCGCGGTTACCCCTGATCGCCGGGGTGGTCAGCGGTGGGATGCCAGGGCAATGCCGGAAACGCCAAGCCAGAATTTTATCCACGAGTTCAATCATTGGCATCCGGGCATTCGCGAAATCATGCTGGCGGGAAGACCCTGGACTTCCTGGCCGTTGTTTGAGTTGCGAAAATGTCGCTACCGGATAAAGGATCGCCTCGTGCTGATCGGCGATGCCGCCCACGCGATGACGCCTTATGCAGCGCAGGGGGCCGCAATGGCTATCGAGGATGCATGGGCGCTGGCATCCGCTTTGGATGAAGATGTCGCAGGGTGGCCAGCGGCTCTAGCGGCATTTGACCAGCAACGCAGTAAACGCATCAAGGCAGTTGTGCGGCGCGGAGCGCTGAACCACCTCGCCTATCGTGCCAAAGGCCCGATCGCCATGGCACGCAATATGATCATGCGTCAGCGCCCGGCTGAGAAGTTTATCGAAGGGCTGGATTGGCTTTACGGGTATGATGATGAGAGCCAAATACAAAAACCCTCGCCGAAGCGAGGGTCATGAGCGCCCAAACAGGCTTGCTATACGTTCGCCCAAACGGGCTTGCATGCAATAGCATGCATCATGGTCATAGCTGGACTGGCTTTATGTTATAAAAGCGGTTCTCAGCAGCTATTCGGCGGGCGTAACTCGACGCTTCAATTCTTTAGCAATTTCGGCAAGTCGTTCGTCGGTACTCTTTTGAATTTTATCCGATTCATACGTAGCTAGCAGTATCGCCATAAAACCAATAACTGTCATCCAAAACATCAAGGAAAAAACATCAATAGCCATTATCTCAATCCTCTTCTGAGTATGACTCGCCCAGATACGTGAAGTGCCGTTGATAGACCGGCACTATACGCAATTATCGCTAGTTGCGAAAGAAATCCAACGCCGGTGGTTATCATGTAGACTACGGGACTAAGGATTCCAACGACAGCCGAGGCGGTTGAAAGTCTATCTAACGCAGCAGCTATATATTTTTGAAGTTCATTGTTGCGCATTTTTTCAAGTGCAATGACCTCCTGCAATTGCTTGCTGGGCGTTTGCTCAAAATTATCACTCATAAAAACCTCGTACGAAATGCTTAGATGCAAAAATGGAGTATAAAAAAACGGCGGCCATAAAGGCCGCCGTTAATAGCATTGTAGAAAATCTAGCTCAATGAAGGATCTGGCTGAGGAACAGCTTGGTGCGTTCGTGCTGCGGATTGTCAAAGAACTCGGCAGGGGCGTTCTGCTCGACGATCTGGCCCTGATCCATGAAGATAACGCGGTTTGCGACCTGACGGGCAAAGCCCATTTCATGGGTCACGCAAACCATCGTCATGCCTTCTTCGGCAAGCTGCACCATGGTGTCGAGCACTTCCTTGATCATTTCCGGATCAAGCGCTGAAGTCGGCTCATCGAACAGCATGATGCGCGGGTTCATGCACAGCGAGCGGGCAATCGCCACGCGTTGCTGCTGACCGCCGGAAAGCTGGCCCGGATATTTGTTTGCCTGCTCGGGAATCTTGACGCGCTCGAGAAAGTGCATCGCAATCTCGTCCGCCTTCTTCTTCGGCATCTTGCGCACCCAGATCGGGGCCAGCGTGCAGTTTTCAAGAATCGTCAGATGAGGGAACAGATTGAAGTGCTGGAACACCATGCCAACTTCGCGCCGAACTTCATCGATCTTTTTCAAATCATTGGTGAGTTCGATACCGTCAACAAGGATCTTGCCGCTCTGGTGCTCTTCCAGACGGTTGATGCAGCGGATCATGGTGGATTTACCCGAACCGGACGGACCAGCAATGACAATGCGCTCGCCACGCATCACCTTGAGGTTGATGTCCTTGAGAACATGAAAATCCCCGTACCACTTGTTCATATTGATGATCTCAACGGCAACGTCTGTCGTGGAGACTTGCAGGAGCGAATGGTCGACATGGATTTTTTCCGGGTCGATAATGTTTTCAGTTGTCATATGCGTATGCTCCTAACGTTTGTGGCCAGTGTCGAGACGATTTTCCATGAAAATGGAATAGCGCGACATGCCGAAGCAGAAAATCCAGAAGACGAAACCGGCAAAAACCAGACCGGACATGGGGGTTTGCGGCGATGACCAATTTGTATCGTTAAAGTGCTGGCGCACTGTTCCGAGCAAATCGAACATGCTGATGATCGAGACAAGCGACGTGTCCTTGAAAAGACCGATGAAGGTGTTGACGATACCTGGAATAACCAGTTTCAACGCCTGTGGCAGAACGATAAGGCCGGTTTTTTGCCAGTAACCAAGCCCAAGCGAATCCGCACCTTCATACTGTCCCTTGGGGATAGCTTGCAGACCACCACGCACGACCTCCGCCATATAGGCAGAAGCAAACAGCGCAACACCGATCAGTGCCCGCAGGAACTTATCGAATGAAACACCCGGCGGCAGGAACAGTGGCAGCATATAGCTTGCCATAAACAGAACCGTCACCAGCGGAATACCACGCACCATTTCGATGAAAATGACGCAGAGCATCTTGATAACCGGCATTTTCGAACGCCGTCCAAGCGCCAGTGCAATGCCGAGCGGCAGCGAGACGGAAATACCGACGAAGGAAATAACCAGCGTAACAAGCAGGCCACCCCAAACGGAGGTTTCGACATAAGAGAGGCCGAACCAGCCACCAACCAGCAGAAAAAACGCGATGATCGGGAAAATGAAGAAGAATACGATCGCGTTCAGTACCTTGTAGGGCACCCGTGGCACAAGAAGGGGGATCAGGAGGGCAACAAACATGATGCCCACGAGATTGACCCGCCAACGTTGGTCAATGGGATAAGGCCCATACATGAACTGGCCAAATTTGGCGTTTACGAAGGCCCAGCATGCGCCGGACCAGCCCTCCGGCTGCGAGCCACCCTGCGCCACGGTCGCGCAGACCGACCTGTCCGCGCCAACCCATGAGGCTTCAATGAACAGCCAGTTGATAAGCGGCGGGAGAAACCATGCCAGAACCAGAAGCGCTAAGATGGTCATGACAGCATCGACGGGTGTCGCGAGCAGATTAACCCGCACCCATCGCACAATCCCACGCTCACCCAAGGGCGGCGTCTGGCCCTGCAGCATTTCCTGACGAACGAAATGAATATTGGTATCTGTCATGATCAGCGCTCCACCAGTGCCATTTTGGCGTTGTACCAATTCATAAACAGCGACGTCACAATACTCAGGCTCAAGTAAACGACCATGAAAATAACAACCACTTCCAGCGAGCGGCCAGTCTGGTTCAGGATCGTTCCGCCAACGGCAAAGAGATCCGGATAACCCGCTGCAATCGCCAATGACGAATTCTTGGTCAGATTTAGATACTGGCTTGCCAGCGGCGGCGTGATGATGCGCATTGCCTGCGGCACAACGACAAGCCGTGTTGTTGTACCGGCACGCAAGCCCAGAGCGTGGGCAGCCTCGCTCTGTCCCTTGCCGACACCACGAATGCCAGCCCGGACAATCTCGGCGATAAAGGACGCTGTATAGAATGACAGAGCCAAATAGAGCGAGATAAATTCAGGCGTGATCTGCGTGCCGCCTCTCAGATTGAAGGTGCCTAGGATTGGATAGTCCCATGACAGCGGAAAACCCTTGATGGCGAGCGCCAATAGCGGCAATCCGATAATCAGGGCAATCGATGTCAGGCCAACCGGAAAGGGCTGACCTGTTGCCATCTGGCGCTTATGCGCCCAGCGCCGGACCAGAAAAGTTGCCACAACAGCTATTATGAGAGCCACACCTGCCAGCCAAGCGCCCTCGCCCATAATCAGGGAGGGAACATAAAATCCGCGATTATTCAGATAGGTTCCCAGTGGCATGTCTATGCTTTGGCGTGCCTGCGGCAACACAGCAAGTACACCGGAATACCAGAAGAAAATAACCAGAAGCGGTGGAATGTTGCGAAAGAGTTCCACATAAACCGTACAAATCTTGCGGATAAGCCAGTTATGCGACAAGCGGCCAATGCCGATGATGAATCCGATAATCGTTGCGGTGATGATACCCGCAATTGCCACAGTCAACGTATTCAGGATGCCGACAACAAGAGCCCTGGCGAAAGTCGAATTGCTTGAATAGGCGATATATGGGCTGGTGCTGATGTCGAAACCAGCACGGCCATCCAGAAAGCCAAAACCCGTAGCGAGACGCGCCCGCTGAAGGTTGGCAATCGTGTTGTTGACGATCCAGTATCCCAGCACAACTATGACAAGCAGTGCCAAAGCCTGAAAAAGATAACCACGGAATTTTGGGTCATTTAAAAGCGAAACTTTGCCGCCATCTGTGCCAGGCGAAATATCCTGCGATGCCATTGGCCCCTCATTTCTTCTAAGTTCTTGTTCTTATTATTTTTATTATTATAGTAAATTGAGAGGAGGCCAATGCCCCCTCTCAGATTATATCGTCAGGTATATGCGATTAGCGAATTGGCATCGCGTATTGCAAGCCGCCCTTGGTCCACTGCGCGTTGATGCCGCGGGCAATCTTGAGCGGGCTGCCAGAACCGAGGTTCTTCTCGAAAATCTCGCCGTAATTGCCCACAGCCTTGACGATGTTGACAACCCAATCATTGGTCAAACCGAGGTCTGTCCCAAGCTTGGTATTGGCTTCCTCACCGAGGATGCGCTTGACTTCCGGGTTTTCTCCCTTTTTCAGCTCATCCACATTGGCCTGGGTAATGCCGAACTCTTCAGCAGTCAGCAAAGCGTAGTGGGTCCAGCGAACGATATCGGCCCATTGCGGGTCACCCTGACGGACAACCGGTCCAAGCGGCTCCTTGGAAATGATTTCCGGCAGGACCACGTGATCATCTGGAGCAGTCAGCGCAAGACGATAGGCATAGAGGCCGGACTGGTCAGTTGTATATGCATCACAACGACCGGAGTCGTAAGCTGCGTTAACCTCTTCAACCTTCTCGAACACAACAGGATTGTATTCCATCTTGTTGGCCCGGAAGTAATCAGCCAGGTTAAGTTCGGTCGTTGTACCGGCCTGAACGCATACCGACGCACCTGAAAGCTGCAGCGCGGAATTGATACCCGAAAGCTTCTTAGCGTTGATCATGAAGCCCTGACCGTCATAGTAGTTGACGCCGGGGAAATCAAAACCCTGCGTATCGCGGCTGAGCGTCCATGTCGTGTTGCGAACCAGCACATCGATTTCGCCGGATTGCAGCGCAGGAAGACGATCCTTCGCAGACAGAGGCGTATACTTGACCTTGCTTGCGTCGCCAAAAACGGCAGCAGCAAGTGCCTTGCAGTAGTCCACATCGAAACCGGACCATTCGCCCTTGTCATTTGGTGCTGCGAAGCCAGGAAGACCAGTGTTAACACCGCACTGCAAGAATCCCTTTTTCTTCACATCTTCAAGCACTGTTGCTGAAGCGACGTTGGCAAGAAGGACCAACGCCGAAGCTGCCAGCACGCCCTTCAAAACAAGATTTTTCATAATAAATTTGCCCTTTGGTTTGTTGTAGTCGTTCCCAGAGAGATAAGTTTACATCGGTTAATTACCCCAGCCCCGAAAAGAGCCCCAATGCTTCTCCCATTCACCCATCTATCGAAGGGCATTCTGAGGGTTTGGTCAAGGGAGAATATTTGCCCAATATTGAAGCAAGAGCGTCAAAAATGCTGCACGCGAAGCAAATGTTCGCTGTTTTTCCGCACAATCTGACTTTCTTGGTGAAAATGGGGTGTCAAATTCCCAAACTGACACCCACAAGCTGGAATTCAAGAATCAGCGAATTGGCATCGCATACTGCAAGCCGCCTTTGGACCACAAAGCATTGATGCCACGATCAACTTTCAGGCGGCTGCCCGCACCAAGATCACGATCAAAAATCTCGCCGTAATTGCCGACAGCCCGCACCATGTTCACCACCCATTCATTGGTCAGGCCAAGATCGGTACCAAGCTTGGAATTCTCTTCCTGTCCAAGCACGCGGCGTATTTCAGGACTGTCGCTTTTGACCATCTGATCGACGTTGGCCTTGGTAATGCCAAGCTCTTCGGCCGTCAGCAGTGCATAATGCGTCCAGCGGATTATATCCGCCCATTGCGGATCACCCTGACGCACAGAAGGGCCAAGCGGTTCCTTGGAGATGATTTCGGGAAGCACGATATGATCGGCCACAGCGGCAAGGCGCAGACGAATGGAATGCAGGCTGGCGCGGTCATCGGTGTAGACATCGCAACGCCCAGAATTATAGGCGTTATTCACCTCTTCCAGCTTCTCAAAAACAACTGGATTATACTCCATATTGTTGGCCTTGAAATAATCGGCAACATTCAATTCTGACGTGGTGCCCGCCTGAAGGCAAACGGTTGCTCCCGACAATTGCCGGGCGGATTGTATTTCCGGCAGCTTCTTGGCATTGACCATGAATCCCTGCCCGTCATAGTAGTTCACGCCAGTGAAATCCAAGCCTTGCGTGTCACGGCTCAACGTCCAGGTCGTATTGCGAATCAATACATCAATCTCACCTGACTGAATGGCGGTGAAGCGATCTTTTGAGGAAAGCGGTGTAAATTTGACCTTGGTTCCGTCAGCAAAAATGGCGGCAGCGACGGCCCGGCAATAGTCCACATCAAATCCCGCCCACTCCCCCTTGTCGTTGGGTGATGCAAAACCGGCAGAACCTGTATTCACGCCGCATTGCAGGAAGCCCCGCTCCTTGACAATATCAAGCGTCGCTGCGGACGCCCCGCTTGCAGTCAGCAGCAGCGCAGAGGCTGCCAGAATGGTTTTTGACAGTGAAACGCCCATTGAATTTCCCCTGAAAATGACTGAGCGAATGCCAGCCCATAAGTAAATCACTGATAAGGAAGGATATTCCAGATTCATAGTCAAGGGTCAGGATACTGATATTACAAGGCATTCACGAATGTATCACCGGAAAAAACTGCCCCCTTTTACAAAGGAAGACTGCGCCGCGGCGAGCAAGAAATCTGGCCAGTGTTATCGCGATCAGGAACCCGATAGCGTAGCCCGCAACGGTATCAGTCGGATAATGCGCCTGCGCAATGATCCGGGTAAAAGCGATGAACATGGTGGCAAGGATGATTGGAACGCGCCAGCGCGGGAACCACAAAGCCAGTATCGCCCCGACCGCTCCCATGGTGGTCGAATGGCCGGAAGGAAAGCTCGCAAGATCATCACTGCCTGCAAAGGGGGAAAAGTGCCCCGTGCCGAGCGTATCAATGAATGGCGGACGGGCCCTGCCGATCAGGAATTTAGAGATCGCAGTACACATTCCGGCCAGACAGATTGCCCAGAAGGCATAGCTGGCCTGCGTATAGACAAGATGGAGCCTTTTACGCCGCGGGAGCGGCAGATGCTGCCAATCGATGGCGATCAGGCAGACAATGATAATGAAAGCCGGAATTACATACCATTTCGACAGTCCGATATCTGTAATCAGGCGCAGGTAACGCAGATCGCTGTCTGGCGACGTAAACATGCGTGACAGATATTCGTCGTAAGGGTGCAGTGTCAGCACCAGAAAGACAATCAGTGCAACCGCCATGGACATTGATGCAGTCCACACCGGCGCTCCTTGCGGATGTGGTGGTGCGGAGATGACATGCAAATAGCGGGCAAGAGAACGACTCAATCGTTGCGCGATGGATGATGTATCAGCCAATCAAAAACCCTTCTCCTGTTGCAACCGGAATGCAGTGCGATTATCGACGTAACTCTACAAGCGTACAAATAAGCCGATAATTTGGAGGACCTGCCATGGATAAGCAATCTCGTTCAAAACTTGGGATAAATACGAGACTTGCACATGGCGGTTATGATCCGGCTGATTATCATGGTTTCGTCAATCCGCCGGTTGTGCATGCTTCGACAGTGCTTTTTCCAGACGCGCAGACAATGGCAACAGGCAACCAGCCCTATACATATGGAACGCACGGAACGCCAACCACAGATGCGCTTTGCCGCGCTATTGACGAACTTGAGGGGTCCGCGGGCACCTTGCTCGTACCATCTGGCCTGTTGGCGGTAACACTGCCGCTTTTGGCGTTCCTTTCGCCGGGAGATCATCTGCTGATGGTCGACAGCTGCTATGGCAATACACATCATTTTTGCAATACAACGCTGAAAAGACTTGGTGTTGAAGTCGAATATTATGATCCGCTGATCGGGGCCGGCATTGAAAAGCTGATAAAATCAAACACCAAAGTGGTTTTCACCGAATCGCCCGGCTCCAACACGTTCGAGATGCAAGATATTCCGGCAATTGCGGAAAAGGCGCACGCAGCCGGAGCGGTGGTCATGATGGACAATACCTGGGCAACGCCGATTCATTTCAAAGCCTTGGACTATGGCGTTGACGTTTCGATTCATGCGGTGACCAAATATCCCTCCGGTCATGCCGATATTTTAATGGGTACGGTTTCTGCCAACGAAAAGCATTTCAATACACTGGAGCAGACCTATACGGCACTGGGTCTGTGCGTCAGTGGTGATGATGCCTATCAGGTTCTGCGCGGCCTGCGAACCATGGGGCTGCGCATGGAGCGGCACGCGGAGAATGCGTTGGCAATTGCCGAATGGCTGGAAAACCAAAATGGCGTTCTGGAAGTTCTGCACCCCGCACTGCCAAGCCATGCGGGACACGCGATCTACAAGCGTGATTTTACGGGCGGCGGCGGTGTTTTCTCCATAGTTATTGAGGGCGGAAAGGCACAGGCGCATGCTTTTTTGGATGCGCTCGAGATATTCGGGCTTGGCTATTCCTGGGGTAGTTTTGCAAGCCTGGCCGTACATGTCCGACTCAATGACCGGCAAATCACCGGCAAGGGATATGCAGGGCCAGTCATCCGGTTGCAGATCGGGCTGGAGGATAAGGAAGATTTGATCGCCGATATCGCAAAGGGGCTGGCGGCTGCCAATGCTGTATAACCCGAAGTTGATTTTACCGTGATGGCGAACGACTGCTATCGAGGCTAGCCACCATCATTTTAGACGAAAGACTTAATCATGAATCTGAAATCCATTCAAACCGCTGCCTTTATCTGCCTCGTCGCTTCTGCCTCGCCAGCTCTGGCGCAGGAACACAATGGACATGATGCCATGAAGCAGGATTCCATGATGGCACAGAAGGGCGACCAGGGTCCCTCCTCCAAAGCCTTCGTGGAAGCCAACACCAAAATGCACAAGGATATGGACATCGAGTTCACAGGCAATGCCGATAAGGACTTCGTTCGCGGAATGATTGCCCACCATCAAGGGGCGATCGATATGGCCAAGGTCGAACTCGAATATGGCAAAGATGCTGAAATCCGCAAGCTGGCCGAAACGATCATCGCGGCTCAGGAAAGCGAAATCAAAGACATGAAAGCATGGCTGGAGAAAAACGGCGGCTGAGATTTGATAAGTTTCAAAGGAACTGAATAACAAAACACCCGCTGGTCTGACCGGCGGGTGCTGGTCGGTTTCAACCTACTGGCGCATTTCACTGCTGGCAGCGCGCTTCTGCAGGCAGAGTTCCCAAAGGCTGTAGGCCGCATCGGCATAAGTCGATGTACCGGCTTTGAAGTCAGCTGAGCGCAGAGGTAAAAGATCCTCCACCACAGCCAGTGTGCGCGCCGGGAGGATATCTGTACAGGTTCCCAAACGCCGGAACACAGTGCTTATAGCGACCTGTCTCTCATTGACGTCTATTACGGGTTCGTCCCTGCCGAGTTCCCAGTCCTCCAGGGCATCAATCGCGTCCTGAAAGGCGTTATGCAAGATGATAGGCGCATGGCCCTCATGAAGTGGGTGCAGCAAACCAGGCATTCCTGTCTCCTCACTTTTGTGTTGCACTGCCGGGGGTTCCCGGAAACAGAATCATACGTGCGACACACCACAAACCGCAAGCCAAAACTGTTAATCCATACTCATTCAATCTACATTTTCAATTAAATCCAGCCATAGCATCAGGCTTACTGTTCATTATTAATTCATAATCTGATAGCTTTGTTATAAGTACTTAATAACATTGAAATATTTTCTTCATATCCATCCGAAATTTAATCGTTTAGACTGGGTTTGGCCTCGTTCAGCGACTTTCAGGCACCGTGAATTCGCCGGTTGATCGAGTTTGGCAAGCGAACAACGGGTTCGGCCAAGCTCCTGGATCACTTCCTCCGCTCGGCGAGATGCCAATTCTGGCATAAACACAGCCATCACTGGCAATTTGATGCAGATTACCAGCGTTTCGCCTTGCCAAAACAAGATCATTGCCTCATTCATGTCCCGCTGCCCACCATCGAGGATATTGGCATATGAGAACGAGGCTCTTTCCAGCAATCATGTTCACCACCCTGCTTGCAGGTTGCGGGAATATCCAGGGACAGCTTGATAACGAAAAAATTTCGTCGCTGCGCTATGACACCATTCAATGCCCCTCCTTGATTGCACAACGTAATCAGGCCGCGGCTGAAGTCAGCCGACTGACCAATGGCCAAGGCTATCAGGATCCAGATGTCATAATAGGTCTTGGACCCATCCTGCCGGATTATCGCACAGAAAATCAGAAAAAGGCCGGAGCGCTGCAAGGTCAGGTTGAATCGATGAGCCGTTCAATCGATCGCAGAAAGTGCGGGACGCCAGCCTGATCGCTATACTGCAATAGCCATTCGTTCGGGTTATCCCAGCTATCACGGCATGTTGAATGCATCCGTACGCGCTGGTCGATTCGTCATGTTAAATTTTATTGTGTCCATAATTAATTGGGCGTACGCTATGTACTTCGGGTGGAAAGTACCGGCTTAAACCGGATGTTATTTGTCTCTTCAGGGAGTGACAAACATGGGAGAAGTGATTCTTCATACGCCCCATAATGCTTGCTGCGCGACCCCACAGATATTGCAGAAGGTTCGCTCGGAAATGCCTATTAAACCCGCCAGCACCAACAAGCTGTCGGACATTTTGAAACGTGCAAAAGGCGGCTTCACTCATCGCCGCTTCAAGCAGAATTCTAAATAATTATAGGTGCTTGAAGCGGATATGCTTCAAGGTAAGCATTATGGTATAATGTAGGAAGGAACGCTGTGCAGTTTGATTTGCACGGCGTTTCCTTCATTTCGCCTATAAGCAGCATGAAACCATGATGGATGAGGATGACAAAGAAAAAGACGATTACGCGCCATACCTGACGCCAGTTTGGGGCTATCTGTTCCTTTTTCTTATTATCATACCGATCGTATTATATCTGGGCCACGAATATGGTGGGCTTTTACGATTCTTTGATTAGTCACTGACGTGACTCTTCAACGCTTGGGTGTATATTCAGGGACAGTATTGTCGTCTCCAAGGAGCATCTTTTGCGGATCGTCCTGAAAGTTCGTGACGCCTCTTTCAATGCTCTCAACCGCGCGACGGCTTTCGGAAATCACCTTCTGTGCGTTGCGTAGCCTCTCGCCGGTAAGCTTATCGAGATTGTCTGCGATTGCCTGCAGGCGCGTATCGAGCTCCTTGGCCTGCTTCTGATAATCTTCGAGCTTGCCGCGTATTTCGCTAACCATGCTGTCCTTGTCGCTGGAAAGCTGTCTATCGACCTTCACGAGCGTTTCATCGATCTTCGCCGA
Organism: Phyllobacterium sp. K27; assembly: GCF_054796155.1. Taxonomy (NCBI): domain Bacteria; kingdom Pseudomonadati; phylum Pseudomonadota; class Alphaproteobacteria; order Hyphomicrobiales; family Phyllobacteriaceae; genus Phyllobacterium; species Phyllobacterium sp. K27. The sequence goes on from NZ_CM139240.1 coordinate 2,709,844, forward strand.
AGCTTTGTTGACACGCGAAATCACATCGCGTGCATCATGCATCGTGCTTGCAAGCTTCTGCGCTCTGCGGCCATATTCATCAATTGTTTCGGTACTGCTTGCCAGTTCTTCGGAAAAAGCCTTGGCACTGCGGACGCTTTCAAGGAGAGGACCTCGCGCCTCTTCAATGTATTTCTCCGTAACATTGGTTGCCTCGTCCACGCGCTCGATCCAATCCTGCGCGGTTTGCACCAAGGTTTTCAACGAGCTTGGATCAACATCCATTCGCGCAACAGTGTCCTCCCTTGCAGCCTCTTCAAGCAGCTTCGGTTCATTGGATTTGCCACCGGTCAGCTCGATACGCGCAGCGCCAGCAAGTATTTCAAAAGCCAGTGTTGCCACTGTTGAGCGGGTGATCGGCGTCGTGGAAACGATTTCGGTCTGAACAATAACAGCTTCAGGATTGTTCTGATCGATAAACAGCCTGCTTACACCACCCACTTTCAGGCCATTGAAGAAAACCGGGCTTTTGACGTTAAGTCCGGTAACTGAACCGGGAACCCTGATTTCAAGTGTGCTGGTATCACGCCGATCCCCATAGCGACCGATCCAATAAAAGAAACCTGCTGCCAGAAGCACGACAACGAGCGTAAAGACCGCCACGATAAAATAATTGGCCTTGGTTTCCATCGATTATCAGGCAACTCCGCAATTCATGGTCCAGCATTACCGCTTTAAGTCACAGCAAATCAATGGCGAAGAACACAACAGCAAATTTGCTCTGGCTGATGGCATCTTTTCTATTGATGCTGTGGAGAAATCAGGTCACCCTTCTGAATAGATCGAGGGGTGAGCGATGACAAGTTTGACAATTCTGGCTTTCGCGTTGGTGGCATTCATCGGTATAGCCACGCCCGGCCCCACGGTATTACTGGCACTGACCAATGGCTCACGCCACGGCATCCGGACGGCAAGTGTGGGGATGCTGGGGGCAGTTCTTTCAGACTTCGTGCTCATCGGAGCAGTGGCGCTTGGACTTGGCGCACTTTTGGCTGCATCGGAATTTTGGTTCTCCGTGGTCAAATGGATCGGCGTGGGCTACCTGACCTTTCTCGGCATCATGCTTTTACGATCCAAAGGAACGCTCGACGTAACCAATTCGCACATAGAGGCTGGCCAAGCTCCCTCCTCCCGCTCGGTGTTTCTCAAGAGCTTCTTTGTCGCTATCACAAATCCGAAAGGCTACCTGTTCTTTTCGGCGTTTCTGCCGCAGTTCGTTGTGCTTGATCAGCCTCAATTTCCGCAATATGTCGCACTGGCGCTCACATTTGCCCTGATCGACGCTATAGTGATGCTCGGCTATGCATTCCTTGGATCGCGCGCCGTCAAGCTCTTAAAGCACTCCGGTGCATTGTGGCTGGACCGGATTTGTGGCGGCGCATTATTGGCACTTGCAGGGTCGCTTGCTTTCTATCGGCGGGCAAGCTGACATATAAGCTTTCAAACTGCGATCTGAGAAAATTGTGGCCTGTAAATGACGTTGCAGGCAGCCGGATACATTGTGAATCATGATCGGGGAAATCTCGACATGCAATGATTACAATTTTAAGTATTATATCAAAGAACTTTCACCTGACATTGATATTGGTCAAAGGCACCAACGAAGAGATTGTCATATTAGGGTGGGTGGGAGAACTGCATTCGCAGCAGATCGGTGAATCGGCATCAATGTCCGTGCCATGCACAAAAATCGATTGCATTGGATAGTGAATTTTTCGGAGCCGTTCTATGGGAACCATGCATAGCGAGTTTATCGAAAGATTGAGAAAGGCTGTTCAAGAGCATGAAGAGCGAATCCACCGATTGGAAAGCGGCGAAGAAAAAGTATTTCGGTCCTCTCGGGATGGACAAAAAGAAGATATTTCCATGCAGACAGCAGACCATTATCGGCGGCTATGCCATCATTTACGCGAAGTAGTATCCCGGCACGACCTGAAAAATGGCCTTACTGCTCAGCCGAACGAATCTAAAAATTCATAAATACTGAGTTTTGTCGTTTGCCATGATAAATTACCCTTGGGATCAGTATAACCCATTGAGAATCAACAGGTCAACTTCGGCGACCGACAGCAAAATTACCTTTTTTGCCAAGGTAAATTACCCTTGAACTTGAAAAAGATGCTATCAGAGTCAGCTTGTTGTGAAAATCATGTAAAAGCCGCGCTCGTCACCGCCTGCTAAAGCTTGGTTGCTCATTTGCGCTGGTTCGCTATGTTTGCGTATGATCACAATCGATGAAGCAAATAGTCTGCTTGCTCAACACTTAGGAGATGGCATTCGAGCCCGCCATTCGACCTTTGTCGGTTATCTGATGAAGCAGCTTGCTAACCTCCTTAACGAGGATAGCATTCTCTGGGAGATCACCGGCATTTGTCATGATCTGGATTTTGACCAGACCAAAGAGGACCGTCGCCGCCATGGTATTTTGGCAGCAGAATGGCTGGAACAAGATCTGCCCCCGGTGGCCCTCCTGGCGATTCAGTCGCACGATCACCGGACAGGCGTGCTGTCGGATACCATACTAGCCGATGCATTGAAGCTGGCTGACGCCTTGGCAGTGGGCGAGCTCGATATTGGCCGCCGTGCCATGCTGGAGGCATTAGCGAGCGGCGACCCAATCGCTTGTCTCAATCAAGCTCTGGTGCAGCGTCCGTTCCTAACCCCTATGATTCTGGACAATGCAAACAAGCTTTCAATATCACCATTGGCAATGGCCAAGCTTTGGTACGGTGCGCCAGGACAATAATCGCTTCGCGGTGAAGTTGGATGCATTCAGTGCCTCTGCGCACAATCTGTCGAGATATGCGATTGACCTGATTGCGTGATATAGATACCGAGCAAAACGGCAATCAGTCCCAAGACAAGGCTTGGCCCCGCCTGTTCGCCGAGCAGGAGCGATCCGTATACTGCCGCGGTTATCGGGTTCACGGCTATCGACACGCTAACAACGGTCGCGGTCGTATGTCGAAGCGCGAAAGCCCAGAGAAAGAAGATCAGTGCACCGCAAACAACAGCGAGATACCCCGCCGAGATCCATTGTATGGCGCTCATCGAGCGAAGTGCAGAGCCGGCATCCGGGTTGATTGACAAGGCTCCTAGAAAAAGTGCCCCTACACCCATGCCGAACGCAGCGAATGGTAAGGGTCCGTTTCGCGCGAGCAACGGTCGCGAGAGCACGCTGTAAAAGGCCATGCAACAGGCTGCCGCCATCATCAGGAGGTCGCCGCGCCACGCTCCGACGGGTGCGTCTGCGTAACCTGCTCCAAGCGCAATGGCGACGCCGAGCATCGCCACCAAGACTCCGATTGTCTTTTGCGCCGTCGGTCGCTCAACTCTTAGAACGGTGCCGATGACAATCGTCAGCATGGGCAGCGTGGAAAGCGCAAGCGCCCCACGCGCGGCGCTTGTATAGATCAGGGCCGCGTTGAACAGTAAGGGAAAGACGCAGAAGAAGAGGAAACCGAGCCCGGTGATGGAAAGCCAGTCTTTTCTGTCCGGCCAGCGCTCGCCGCGCATAAGGACGATTGGAGCAAGGACTAGAAAACCACCTCCAAACCGTATCGCTCCGATCGTGACCGGATCGAGCGTTTCCGCAAGATACCGCGTTGCGCCGATAGCAGTGCCGCCGAGCGCGCTCGACAGGATCGCAGCAAGAGGCCCCCGAAAATCCATCCTTCGTCTCCGTTCTCTTCGAAGTTGGAGGCAGGTTAGAACGGAGCCCGTCATAACACTATCGAATTAATTTAATAGGCTCTATAACGAATGGTATGAGCGCACTGAAACTGGATCCCGAACTTCTAGAAGCTTTTGTGGCTGTTGCCGATCGCTTGTCGTTCACGCGTGCTGCGACTTATCTCAATCGCTCGCAGGCGGCAGTCAGTCTCCAGGTCAAGCGCCTTGAGGCCCGCCTGGGTCTGATATTGTTCGTCCGCTCGACGTCCCGCGTTGGGCTTACCTCAGCCGGACGCGAGTTCCTTGCAGATGCGCGGCGTCTCATATCTCTCCACAACGAGATCTCATCAAAACTCGCTGGCGGACAGGATGCCGGCCACATGCGGATCGGAGTGATGGAGGATTATGGCACCAAACGGCTGCCGCAGGTTCTCTGCGAAGTGGTAGAACGATTCCCGCGCATGGAAATCGAAATGGAGATCGGCTTGACGGCAAATATGCTTGCCCGCACGGGAACGTCGTTTGACGTTGTGATCGCCATGCACCCCCTCGGCTCCACTGACGGAGAGCTGATTTGCGAAGAAGAGCCCGTCTGGATCGGAGCGCCTCGCTACGAGGTCGGCGGTTCGGGGATTTTGCCGCTTGCACTATCGGGACGGGATTGTCTCTTTCGGCAATGGGCCAGCCGTGCGCTCGACGAAGCCGGCATTGCCTGGCGGCTGGCATATGTGAGTACAAGCCAGGCCGCAGTCGAAGCCATCGTCACGCAGGGACTCGCTGCTACTGTCGCTAAGAAAAGCATGATCCCAAAGACGCTCAAAGAGCTCGATTGCGCGAAAATGCTGCCGGTTCTTCCGGGTGCCGAAATCAGATTCCATCGCGCCGCGAGCCTTACCGGCGTTACAGCGGCATTCGCGGACAATCTTGCGCACCGTTTGAAGGTCGCCTCGATATAATCGGCAGACATATAAATGTCGAAGGGCTAATTTGATCATTTGCGAAGAAGCGGAAGGGCGGAAACGAGCCTGCCGCAAATCCCTTGGCTTCACTTGCATGAGAAGCTTTGATGATCTGTTCTTGATGGCTCGATACGAGGTCCATTCGCCCAAAAATCCCCAAGGGTAATTTACCTGGGCAAAAAGGGTAAGCTTTGGACAAAAAAGGTAAAATACGTTGGCCAGTGACAAGTTTCGAAGAAGTGGCGATCCCGACTGGATTCGAACCAGTGACCGTCGGCTTAGAAGGCCGGTGCTCTATCCAGCTGAGCTACGGGACCAATCCGTTAATCAATGCGTCCAAGGCTGCATGCGATCGAATCGGAAATTCTCCGAATAGGATACCACGCGGCGGCGCGTTTCCTTCGGCTCCTGAACCGAATAGGCAATGCCGTTCTTTTGGGCATAGGCTATCGCTTCTTCTTTCGTATCGAAGGAAAGGCGAATCTGGCTCTTCATATCGCGCGATGAGGTGTAACCCATCAGCGGCTCAACCTTACGTGGCTGTTCCGGCTCAAACTCGAATATCCAGGCTTCGGTTTTGGCCTTGCCGGATTGCATTGCTGTTTTTGCGGGGCGATAAATGCGTGCGGCCATTGAAGAAATCCTTTTGTCTGCAATTCCGATATATTACAGGCTTTGCTTCAGTTCCAGCAGCAATCTTTGTTGAAGTGGTCGGAGCGGAGAGATTCGAACTCCCGACCCTCTGGTCCCAAACCAGATGCGCTACCAGGCTGCGCTACGCTCCGTGTTCTTCAACGGTTGCCTGACTAGAGTTTCCCGAGGCGAGAAGCAAGCTATAAATTCAACAAATCCAATAAAAAATTGAACCGTGCCGGAAGGTCGCAGGTTTGACGGTGATTTTGGCAGCGCCAGAGCAAATTTGCTCTAAAGGTCGAAAACCGCCTGCCCTTCATCCAATGCCGTGACGACCCCTGCTGCCAAAGCGCGGGTTATCTTCGATTTTTTCTCCAAAGCGGCGCGGTCGAGCCGTTCCACAACCCGGTTGGCGGTGGAAAGCGACCGTTCGATATGGCTGACCAGAAAACCAATGACATTCGGGTCCACCGCAATCTGGCGGTCTGCAAAAAGCTTGTAGAGCACGCCAGAGAGCAGCAAGTCGTCCGGTTCGCCTATCTCGACAGTGGTCGCAGCCTTCAGACGCGAGACAAGGTCCGGCAAAGTTACAGGCCAGTTCGCCGGCCAGATGCGTGAGGTCATTAAAAGGCTACTTCCGCTTTGACGCACATTATTGATCAAATGGAACAAGGCGGATTCATCGATTGCCCCTGCGCCGACATTATCAATCAGAAAAGGTCCAGTTTGCCCCGCAGCGGCAGCAATATTGTGCGGATCGACGATAGTTGCGTTCGACTCCGCTTTCCACACAGCAGCAAGATGGGTTTTGCCTGAGCCTGTGGGACCAGCCAGTATCACAACCGGCGAAATCCAGTTTGGCCAGCGGTCTACAATGTCGACAGCAGCCATATTGGTGCCGGAAACAATGAGATCATCGCGGGAGTAGCCAGGCTCGTGACCAAGGTCCAGCGGCAGTTGGCGGGGCTTTGTCGTGTCATTCATGGCGCGAACAAATACAACCTAGCCCGGCGCACTGTCACCTTATTTGTTTGGTCTCGTCAGTTTTGCGGAAATCACCTGTGTAGAGCGGGGATTGCTGATAACGATTGATGACAAAGCGCACCAGAACGCCAATGGCGGCAGCTGTTGGCACGGCAATCAGCATGCCCGTGAAACCCATCAGGGAGCCGAAGGCAAAAAGCGCAAACATCAGCCAAACAGGGTGCAAACCAACAGAATGACCGACGAGCTTCGGTTGCAGAATATTGCCTTCGATGAACTGGCCGATACCGAATGCAACAGCAACGCCGACAATGCCACCCCATTCCGGCCAGAACTGTACCAGCGCCACGCAGAGAGCCAGCACCAGACCGACCAGCGATCCGACATAGGGAATGAAGCTGATGAGACCAGCAAAAAGCCCGATCAGCAGGCCGAAATTGAGACCGACAACAGTAAGGCCGACGGCGTAGATCATACCCAGCAGCAAACAGACGGTGCCCTGTCCGCGCACGAACCCGGCGATTGCCTTGTTCATATCGGTGGCGATGCCGCGCACGGTATAAAGATGGTCGCGCGGGACCAGTTGATCGATCTTCGAAACCATGCGGTCCCAGTCGAGCAGCATGTAAAAAGCCACGACAGGCGTCACCACGAACAGCGCCACAACATCGATAAGCGTCTTGCCCGAACTCCAGATCGATTGCAGCAAGGTGGTGAGGAAGCCTGCACCCTGTTGAAGCAATGAATCGAGGCTGTTGCGGATGACAGCGGCATCAACGCCGATGAAATCCTTCAACCATTGCGAATCCCGGCTGGCGATCAGTTCCTGCAACCGCGACACGTAACTCGGAAGCCGAGCGATGAAATCGCTCATCTGTGACGCGAGAACCGGCACGAGAATTATGAGCAGTATCGTGAATGTGACAATGAACAGGACGAGGATGACTATGGTCGCAAGCAGGCGCGACAAGCCGAGACGCTGCAATCTGTCAGCAACGGGATCAAGAAAGTAGGCCAGCACCATGCCAGCCACGAATGGCAGAAGGATCGACGAGAAAACAAACAGGAACAGCCCAAATACAACCATTGCAGCAGTCCAGAATACCGCCTGACGACGGAAATTGCTGCCGAGTGAATTTAGTTGGACTTCGACATGAATATCCTTGTCGGAAACCTCCAATGGAACAGGAGGTTTCTTTGCTGCTACAGCCTTGCCTGGAGTTTTGCTCATAACCTGCCATTCTCGTTGTGCAGACTGGAGATAGGCAGTGGATACTACCGCGGTCAAGGCTCTAACTGTCAATAAGTGGCGTTTTATATGCGCTTGCTGCACTCAGACCTTGCAGCTTGATCAGAGTCGTGTCATTTCGCGGGCAATAATCTGGAGTTGACCATGAGCACCGAAAAACAGCCCGGCAAAAATGGCCTTACCTATGCGCAAGCCGGAGTCGATATCGATGCAGGCAATTTGCTTGTCGAGAAAATCAAGCCGCTCGTGCGCTCGACACGTCGCCCGGGCGCCGATGGCGAAATCGGCGGGTTCGGCGGTCTTTTCGACCTGAAAGCTGCGGGTTTCAAGGACCCGGTACTTGTTGCTGCCAATGATGGCGTAGGCACGAAGCTCAAGATTGCCATTGATGCTGGCGTTCATGATACTGTGGGCATCGATCTGGTCGCAATGTGCGTCAATGATCTGGTGGTACAGGGCGCAGAACCACTGTTCTTCCTCGACTATTTTGCTACCGGAAAACTCGACCCGGAACAGGGCGCAGCGATTGTTGGCGGTATTGCCGAAGGTTGCCTGCAAGCCGGGTGTGCGCTGATTGGTGGTGAAACGGCAGAAATGCCAGGCATGTACCGCGATGGCGATTATGATCTTGCAGGCTTTGCTGTCGGCGCTGCCGAGCGGAACCAGCTTTTGCCGACTGGCGATATTGTCGAGGGAGATGTCATTCTTGGCCTAGCGTCTTCCGGCGTTCATTCCAATGGCTTCTCGCTGGTGCGGCGCATTGTTGAACTTTCCGGTCTTGGCTGGGATGCAGACGCGCCATTCGAGACCGGCAAGACGCTGGGACAGGCACTGCTGACGCCAACGCGCATCTATGTGAAGGCGCTGCTTGCAGCAATCCGCGAGACCAATGCGATCAAGGCACTGGCGCATATTACCGGCGGCGGCTTTCCAGACAATATCCCCCGCGTGCTGCCAAAGGACCTGACGGCAAGCATTGATCTTTCTGCAATCAACGTGCCTGCGGTATTTTCTTGGCTGGCGAAGACCGGCGGTGTCGATCGCGATGAAATGTTGCGCACATTCAATTGCGGCATCGGCATGATCGTCGTGGTTGCTCCGGAAAATGTCGATACTGTACTGGCCGCATTGAACGGACAGGGCGAAAAGGCTGTATGCCTTGGAACCATGGTTGCGCGTGCAGACAGTGGTGTTGTCTATCAGAGCACGCTGGCCCTGTGAGCAAGAAACGCGTTGCAGTGCTGATTTCCGGGCGCGGCTCCAATATGAGCGCGCTTGTGGAGGCGGCAAAACGCGCCGATTATCCGGCAGAGATCGTTGCTGTCATTGCCAATAAGGCGGATGCTGGCGGACTGGAAGCAGCTCGCGCCGAAGGCATTGCAGCAATTGCCATTCCACATCGCGACTATGCATCAAAAAGTGAGCATGAAGCAGCTGTCTTTGCAGCGCTTCTTGAAGCCAAAGCAGATATTGTCTGTCTGGCGGGTTATATGCGGATCATTTCGCCGGAATTCGTGGCGAAATGGGAGGGGAAGATGCTCAACATCCACCCTTCATTGCTGCCACTGTTCAAGGGCCTGCATACGCATGAGCAAGCGCTTGAGGCCGGAGTTCGTGTTCACGGATGCACAGTGCATTTTGTAACTGCCGGCATGGATGATGGTCCGATTATCGCCCAGACGGCGGTGCCGGTGAAAACCGGCGATACGCCGGATATGCTTGCCGAGCGCGTGCTTTCAGTCGAGCACGAAACCTATGCGCGCGCATTGGCGCTGGTTGCAACCGGCAAGGCTGTCATGAAAGACGGGCGGACTGTCTTCAGCGATTAGGTATTAGCGTCACACCACCCTCTCCGTCATCCTCGGGCTTTGACGCGAGGATCCAAGCCAAATTCCGCTAGATCGCCAGACGTCCTCACGGACGCAAGATGGCGATCTATCCTCTTGTTTTAGCATCGGATTACCCGAAAATCGGAATTCCACTTTTCGGTCCGATTCTCTAACAACGATTCATTGACTGAATTATTCTGCAATTGAGAATTGCTTCTGCTCTTGGGTCCTCGGGTCAAGAGCCCGAGGATGACGGAGAGGTAGAGTTCTCTACGATTAGAAGTGCATCCGCCACGGCCTAAAACGGGACAACCCCTTAGTCCAAAGCCACCTTCACCCAAACCTTGTTGTCGTGAAATGCCGCGCCGCCATAGGGCGCGGGTGCATCAGCGCCGGTGAGCACATTGATCCCCTCGCCGCGCTCAAAGGAAGAATTGGCGAATATTCCTTCTGAGATCACCACACCGCGTTTCGTCAAAGGCTGAACACGCGCGTGAAGAATGACCGCGCCGCGATCATTGCCAACCTCCACGCGGTCGCCCTCATTAATACCGAGCATTTCCGCATCTTCCGGATGGATCAATAATTCGGGCCTGCGCTCCTTTTGAAGGGATGTCGGCGTTTCGGCGAAGGTGGAATTAAGGAAATTATGCGCTGGCGATGTCGCCAAGCGGAACGGATGCCTCTCGTCAGCCAGTTCAATAGACTGGAAATAATCAGGCCATTGCGGCAAGGCTTTATATGGCCCCTGTGGTCCCATGGATTGCGGTGGTCTGTTTGGCGACAGCGTTCCTGTCCAGTCAGGCTTGAAGCGGAATTTTCCATCGGGCCAGCTGAAACCCTTCTGATAGTGCGCTGTTTCAAAATCCGGCTGCATATCGATCCAGCGCAATTGCTTGAGCATATCGAAGCCCGGTAGATTGCTGGAATGCATCATATTGTCGATCAGCGTCTTTTCATCGAGGCCGAAACCGGGAAGATCGCCAACTCCAAGACGATTTGCCAACTCATTGATAACGAACAGATTTGGGCGCGTTTTGCCGGGCCCATCAATCAGCTTTGGGCCAAGCACAATGTGCTGCTGGCCGCCGCCACGATAAATATCATCATGTTCCATGAACATGGTCGCCGGCAGTACGACATCCGCCAGCTTGGCAGTGTCGGTCATGAATTGCTCATGCACAGCCATGAAAAAATCATCGCGCAGCATCCCTTGCCGTACGAGACGCTGTTCCGGCGCAACATTGGCCGGATTGGTGTTTTGAACCAGCATCGCCATGACAGGCGGGCCGCCATAAAGCGCGCTCGGATCACCCGTCAGCGCTGCACCAATACGGCTCTGGTCTATGTGGCGTATGGAAGGGTCGGCAAAGGCACGGCCTTCAATTTCCCGCTTGTCCATGCTGTATATGCCGGAGTTGGAATAGAATGCCCCGCCACCCTCATATTTCCATGCGCCGGTGACAGCGGGAATAGACAAAGCGGCATGCATGTTGACCGAGCCATTGCGTTGCCGGGTAAAGCCGAAGCCAAGGCGGAAGAAGGTTTTCTTTGTTGTGCCGACAAGTCTGGCAAACTCTTCAATTTCAGCAACTGATAGCCCGGTGATCGCTGCGGTCCATTCAGGATTGCGACTTTGCAGATGCTGCTCCAAGCCTTTTGGATCATCTGTATAGGCGTTTAGGTAGTCCCAATCCGCCATGCCATCGCGGAACAGGATATGCATGACAGCGCAAGCCAAAGCCCCGTCTGTGCCGGGCTTCAGCACAAGTCCAAGATCGGCCTGACGGACTGTCGCAGTTTCATAAATATCGATGGCAACGATCTTCGCGCCGCGATCCTTGCGGGCACGTACGGCATGGGTCATGACATTGACCTGCGTTGCCGCAGCGTTCGTACCCCATATCACCACGCAATCGGATTTCGCCATTTCACGCGGATCGACGCCAGCCAGCTTGCCCGTTCCGGCAAAGAAGCCAGTCGTCGCAAGGTTGGTGCAGATACTGTCAAATGTGTTGGTGTATTTCTTGGCGTGGCGAAGCCGGTGTACACTGTCGCGCTGAACCAGCCCCATTGTGCCAGCATAAATATAGGGCCAGATGCTTTCGGAGCCATAATCGGCTTCAGCTTTGAGGAAGCGTTCGGCAATCAGATCAAGCGCCGCTTCCCAGCTTGCCTCCTTCCAGATGCCCTCACCTTTTGCACCGCTGCGAACCAGCGGCTTCAACAGGCGATCCGGATGATGGATACGCTCGGCATAACGCGCAACCTTGGCGCAGATCACGCCTGCCGTATAGCTGTTGTCCTTGGCACCGCGAACGCGGCCTATCATGCCTGAATCGAGTATCTCGATATCAAGCGCGCAAGTGGACGGGCAATCATGAGGGCAAGCGGAATGCCCGGTACGGAGAAGGACTGGCTTGTTCATTGCTTAAACCTAGCTCAAAATATCAACGACAGAAATGCAGCTTTTTGTCTTGGTGACAAGCTTTGGCAATTCAGGCGAGCCGCATCACGGCGGCACCGGCGGCGATGAGCGCGACAGCAGCCAGACGCTTGGGGCCAACTCGTTCTTTCAGGATAAATGCGGAAATGGCGACCGCGAAGAGGATTGAGGTTTCCCTAAGGGCCGCCACGGCAGCGACGGGCGCCATGGTCATTGCCCAGAGAGCGAGGCCATAAGAACCAAGCGTACCAACGCCGCCGATTGTAGCCAGACGGGTACGCTTGAGAAAATGCGGCCAGAGCTCGCCGCGCCGCATGAAAAGCGTCCAGACCAGAAGTGGAACAGCATTCAATACGAATACCCACATTGTATAGGCGGCAGGCGCGCCGGAATGGCGTACGCCCAATCCGTCAATCAAGGTATAGGACGCAATCACGACTGCATTGATCAAGGCGAAAATAGTCGTGGCGCGATTTGCACCGGCGCGGCGGCGCGACTCCAGTGCGAGCGCAAGAACGCCTGCACATATCAGGGCTATCCCAGTCCATTTTTGCAAAGAAAGCACTTCCCCGATTAGAGGACCGCTGGCAACGGCAACGATCAAGGGGGCCGTGCCCCGCATGATCGGATAGGCCTGGCTCATATCGCCACTGCGATAGGCCGCAGCAACCAAGGCGAGATAAATAACCTGCGCTACGCCTGATGCGGCCAGAAATGGCCAGCTTTCGCGGGCGGGCGCTGGCAAAAATGGAAGACAGACAGCGGCGATCAATCCCGCTGAGGTGACAACCACGACCGTATTGAGAAACTTGTCGCCCTCCGATTTGACGACAGCATTCCAGCTTGCATGCATGAGCGCTGCAAACAGGACGACGAGGACAACTGTTCCGGACATTGATTGATCTACCTGCCGCACACCGCGTAATCGGGCATGCAGCCTTGCTCTATGACAAAACCATGAATGCCAGCAAGTCGTATAATTTCAACTTTAACATCAACCATCTTGCGACGAGGCGAACATCATGAAACAAGCGGCGCATGAACTATCGTCACGCCTATCATGCCGGCAATTTCGCCGATGTGGTCAAACACATCATCCTGACGCGCATTGTCCTTTATCTGCAACGCAAGGAACAGGCGTTTCGCGTTTTGGACACGCATGCGGGTATTGGCCGCTATGATCTGACGGGTACGGAAGCAGGCAAAACCGGCGAATGGGTGAGCGGCATCGGGCGGTTGATGGAGGCCAAGCTTGACGCCCCTGTGACGGAACTGCTGACGCCTTATCTCGACATCATCCGCGCGGAGAATGCCGATGGCCAGATGCGTCATTATCCCGGCAGCCCGCTGATCATCCGGCATTTGCTGCGCAAGCAGGACAGGCTTTCCGCGCTGGAACTGCATCCACAAGATGCAAAATTGCTGGCAGAGGTTTTTGAAGGTGATTTTCAAACACGCGTGACAGAGCTTGACGGCTGGCTGGCGCTCGGAGCCCACCTACCGCCAAAAGAAAAGCGTGGATTGGTGCTGATCGATCCGCCATTTGAAGTAGGCGGCGAGTTTGACAGACTGGTCGACGGCCTGACACGCGCGCATAAACGCTTTTCCGGCGGCACATTTGCATTGTGGTATCCGGTGAAAGACCTCTCGCAAGTGCGACGCTTTACGGAAATGCTGTCGGAAACCGGTATTCCCAAGATATTGCGGACAGAGCTGATGATTCGAGCGCCGTCATCCGAACCGAGGCTCGACGGAACCGGAATGATCATCGTCAACCCACCCTTCACGCTGGAAGCAGAGTTGCGAATCATCCTTCCGGCGTTGTCGAAAATCCTCAGTGACCAGCCGAATGCAGGGTTCAGGGTCGATTGGATACGCGGCGAGCAAGTTGACGCTTGACCTGACGCTATCGCTGGTTGAAATTGCAACACATAAATATGTCCCGGAGAATAAATCCATGTCACGCTTTTCGTCATTCATTGCCGCAAGCTTCGCCGTTGGTGTTGCTCTCTCATCTGCCGCTCCTGTCATGGCCGCAGATTATGTCGAAGGCCCGGCTCAAAGCTATGACGAGACCTGCGGACAGGCACGCGTGCTCAACCGCATCGTCAATAAATTCTCCTATCAGGTAAGGCATGTTCCAAACCTGCCGCAGGTCGCCATCGATAATTTCAGCGATGTGCAGCAGACACGCCATGAACCAAGCGCTGATCCTGAAATGGACGCTGTTGAACGGCATTATTGCCGTGCCACGGCTCATCTTTCGGATGGAAGCCAACAACCGGTCTGGTATCTGGTGGAGCATGGTCAAGGCTTTGTCGGCGTTGGCAATAATGTCGAATTCTGCCTTGCCGGATTTGATCGCTGGCACGTCTATAACGGAAGCTGCCGCACACTCCGCTGATTGAAGTCAGTTGATGCCGGTTGGAAAGCTTGCGCGCTATCTTCTATTTGCAGCACTGGTCGGCATCAGCATTCTGACTTATCTGCGTGAGCAGGATGCGCCCGTTCCCCGCACTGCGACGCAAGATGCAGAACAGGTGCCGACAAGTCGGTCGTCAAGTCGGCCCACGGGCGAGACATTGGCAATTGGAAGCGGGTTTGACTATTATGTTCTCGCGCTTTCATGGTCTCCAAGCTATTGCGCTGCAGAAGGTGACCGCGCCAACCGGCAACAATGCGCCTCCGGCAGACCTTATGGTTTTCTGGTGCACGGACTTTGGCCGCAATATGAACAGGGGTATCCGCAGGACTGCGATACATCACAACCTCGCAATGTCCCCTTTGCCCAAGCCAGGCAACTTTCCGATATCATGCCATCGACAGGGCTGGTCACCTATCAGTGGCGCAAACACGGCTCTTGCAGTGGTCTGACACAGCCGGACTATTTTGCAACGATGCGGCAGGCCGCGCAGCGTGTCTCCATTCCCTCTGCGTATCGCCAACCCACCAAGCGCGCTGCCATTAACCCTCAATTGCTCGAACAAGCGTTCGCGGCCGCCAATCCGGGTCTGCAAAAAGACGGCATCGCAGTGACCTGTGATCGTGAGTATTTGCGGGAGGTGCGCATCTGCCTGACGAAGGATCTCAATTTCCGCTCTTGCCCGGAGGTGGATAGGTCCTCCTGCCGCAGGCACGCGGTCGATATGCCGGGAGCGTTTTAATCTGCATTACCTTAGCTGCGTGGTTCGACGGGGCTCACCATGAGGAAAGTGTGTTGGCTGCACCATGTTATTTCGAGGTTAGACGCTACTGCAACTAACAACCTTCCTCATGGTGAGCCCCGTCGAACCACGCACAATGGCAATGCCAGCCGAAGCACGCCCTTTTCATAAGCCCACATGAAGTTTACCGTTTCATATCGAATCGCATTGGAGTTCATTTTGACCAAAGTTCTTTATGCCCCTGCTTCTCCCTATAGCACCAAGGTGCGCATGGCAGCGCTCTATGCAGCTATCCCGATCGAGTCCGTTCTCGTTGACAGCAATGCCCAGCCGCCGGAATTGGTCAGTGCCAATCCGCTTGGTAAAATTCCGACGCTCATCCTTGATGATGGCAAGGCCATTTATGACAGCCGCGTCATTATGCAATATCTCAATCGGGTTTCCGGCAACAAGCTCTTCCCGCGCAATGCGGAAAAGCGCCTTGAAGCTGAACAGCTTGAATCCATTGCCGATGGGCTTTGCGATGTTTTGCTGGCGCATGTCTATGAGCGCCGTTTTCGTCCAGAAGAGAAAGTCTACGAACCTTGGCTGGATCGTCAATGGGTCAAGGCAATTCGTGTGCTGGACGTTTTGAACGCAGCGCCTCCCCGTCTTGGCAAAAAACTGCATGGCGGTCACATCGCGCTGGCTGCGGCTCTCGGCTATGCCAGCCTGCGGTTTGAAGGCAAATGGGAAAAAGGACGCTCTAAACTGACACGCTGGCAAAGGCGGTTCGAGGAATTGCATCCGGAACTGGCAGCACTGCTGCCGAAATAATCGCTATTAAACGTCTCAATAACAAAAAAGCCGGACAGTTTCCTGCCCGGCTTTTTCGTCAAATCAGACTGTATTAGAACTTGTAACCAACACCCAGACGAATTTCATTCGTTGTGATCTTGTTCGACACATCGTCGAGACCGCCAAGATCGTAGTTCTTCTTGCCGAAGTCGGTGTAACGATACTCAGCACGGCCTACAATGTTCTCCGTGATCTTGGCTTCTGCGCCAACACCGGCTGTCCAGCCAACATGAGTCTTGGAATCGCTGCCATCAGGACCGCTGAGCTTGCCTTCGGTCATGGCAACACCACCTGTGCCGTAAAGCAGGACCGGATCAAGAGCGACACCGGCGCGGGCACGTACTGAACCCTCTACGCCCTGTTTGGCTCTGTAACCAAAACTGCGTTCCTTGGCACCGGAGTAACCGATATCGCCTTCAACACCATAAACGAACTGGCCGTTCTGAAAGTTGTAACCGCCATAAGCGCCACCCTTCATACCATCGGCATCAAGCTTACCTTCAGATGTCTTGTTCTTGTTCCAACCGTAGGCGCCATAAGCACCGATATAAGCGCCATCCCAGCCGCCAACGGGCTGTTCGAACGGTACAGCCTCAGGAGCTGGGGCCTGTTCGACAATAGCATCAGCAGCAAGAACCGGGGCGGAGAGCGTAAGCACAGCCGCCGAAGCGAGGATCATTGTTTTAAGAGTGCGCATCGCAATCTCCTTTTTTTAACTCTATTTACACGCAGCGGGCCTCTGGTCGGGGGGAAACCAAATTACGTCCGCTTGACGAGGATGACATTCGCTCTTCAATGTGGCGGGACTCGTGCCGGACTGTGAAAAGAAACTGTCCGGAAAATGGCCGAAATGCGATGTGGTTTTTCAGCAACAATTGTATTTATCCATTAAATTCAATGGTCTACAAATAAGATGACAAAATAGAAATCCATTACTATTTGTGTAAAATTCGCTTTAAAGTCAAACAATATTGCATTGCAATATAGTATACTTAACACTTACTTAATATTTGCATTGGTCTTTGGGAAAGACGTGATAAACCGGCGATCTACGTGCCATTCCTCCCAAAAAGCCAGATCCAATAGCGTTTGACTGGAACTGTTCATTGCTGACGTTATCCCCTCGCGCATGGTCGATCGATTGCCTATATTTAACGTTGAATCACCCATGAAGGAGAAAACTGTGACGCTTGATCGACCGATTGCCCTTGTAACTGGTGGTGCCAAGCGCATCGGCAAGGCAATTGTTGAAGATCTGGCCGACCAGGGATTTTCTGTTGCAATACACAGCAATCATTCGCGCGCCGAGGGCGAGGCCCTGCTTGCCTCAATCGAGGGCAAAGGCGGCAAGGGTTGCATTGTAGAAGCAGATCTGACGGACAGCGATGCTGCAAGGAGACTGGTTTCCCAGGTGCAGGATCGACTTGGGTCAGTTCAGCTTTTGGTCAATAATGCTTCTGTCTTTCAGGAAGACGCAATTGGCAATCTCGCCAATGATGTCATTTGGGACAATCACTTCGCTGTCCATGTCAAGGCGCCGGTGCTGCTTGCAGACGCCGTCGCCTCGCTTCTCCCCGATGGGCGGGATGGGCTGATTGTGAACATTATTGATCAGCGCGTATGGAAACTGACACCCAATTTCCTGTCATATACTTTGTCGAAAAGTGCCCTCTGGACTGCTACCCAAACGCTGGCGCAGGCATTGGCGCCTCGCATTCGCGTCAATGCCATCGGCCCCGGACCGACCATGCCGAGCGACCGGCAGGACCAGCATGACTTCAATCAGCAGGTCAGCAGCCTTTTGCTGGAGCGTGGCCCGGACCTTTCCGAATTTGGCCGCACTATTCGTTATCTTTGGGAGACCCGCTCTATTACGGGGCAAATGATCGCCCTTGATGGCGGGCAGCATCTGGCTTGGAAAACGGCTGATGCGACGGGAATTGCAGAATGAACGAACCGGCAAAACAATTGACCACCTCTGAAGGGGTCGATCCCGATCTCGATGTGGCAGAAGATATTGACCTGTCCAATAGCGGCAGCGAACCGGTGCGGGACGTTGCAGCGCTTATCAGTGCAATCGAATGGGATTCAGCAATCGTCAGCGACGGCAATAGCGGTGCTGATGTCATTGCCGAACTCGTCAAACGCCTGCCTAATAAACCGGGCGTCTATCGCATGTTCAATGAGGCAGGCGATGTGCTTTATGTCGGCAAAGCGCACAGCCTGAAAAAACGCGTTTCGAACTATGCGCGCGGACAGGGCCACAATAATCGCATTGCGCGCATGATCCGCGAAACCATGAAAATGGAGTTCGTGGTTACCCGCACGGAAACCGAAGCTCTGCTGCTGGAAGCGAATCTGATCAAGCGCTTGCGTCCGCGTTTTAATGTGTTGATGCGGGATGACAAATCGTTTCCCTATATTTTGCTCACTGCGCCAAAATCGGGCGAGCGGCGCATTGCGCCCGGCATTTTCAAACATCGTGGTGCGCGGTCGAGCAAGGGCGACTATTTTGGCCCATTCGCTTCTGCGGGTGCTGTCGGCAGAACCATTACGGCCTTGCAGCGCGCCTTTCTGCTTCGCACATGCACGGACTCCTTTTATGAGAATCGCACCCGTCCCTGCTTGCTCTACCAGATCAAACGTTGCTCTGGCCCTTGCACCGGGGAAATTGATGAGCGCGACTATGACGAACTGGTTGCCGAGACGAAGGCGTTTCTTTCGGGCAAGAGTCAGGCGGTAAAGACCCATCTTTCCAATGCGATGCGCGATGCTTCCGCTGATCTCGATTTCGAGCGTGCTGCCATTTATCGCGACAGGCTTTCGGCGTTAGCCCATGTGCAATCGCATTCGGGCATCAATCCACAGGGGGTCGAGGAGGCCGACGTTTTTGCTATCTATCAGGATGGCGGCGTTACCTGCATTCAGGTGTTCTTTTTCCGGACAGGGCAAAACTGGGGCAACCGCGCCTATTATCCCAAGGCGGACCCATCATTGTCGGGAGCAGAGGTCCTGGGCGCGTTCCTGTCGCAATTTTATGATGACAAGCCCTGCCCTTCGATGATCCTGCTTTCCGAAGCAGTCGAGGATCAGGAATTGCTGGGAGTGGCGCTAACAGCCAAATCCGAGCGTAAGGTCACAATCCTTGTTCCACAACGCGGCGAAAAGAAAGAGCTGGTCGAGCATGCCTTGAGCAATGCGCGTGAAGCTTTGGGGCGGCAGCTGGCAGAAACATCGTCGCAGTCCCGCCTGCTCAAAGGTGTGGCCGAGACATTCGGACTGGAAAAGACGCCGCGGCGCATCGAGGTCTATGATAATTCCCACATTATGGGCACCAACGCGATTGGCGGCATGATTGTTGCGGGGCCGGAGGGCTTTGTCAAAAACCAGTACCGGAAATTCAATATCCGCTCGACAGATATTACGCCCGGCGATGATTTTGGCATGATGCGGGAAGTGATTGAGCGGCGCTTCAGCCGTCTGGTCAAGGAGCATGGCACGCCGGAAAACAAGGATATGCCAGCCCAGGACGTCGAAATTGATGAGTTTGACGATGATTCAGATGCGTTTCCGGCCTGGCCCGATATTATCCTCATCGACGGCGGTCAGGGCCAGATGAGCGCCGTGCGCGGCATCCTCAACGAGATGGGTCTTGCCGACAAGGTGACTGCCATTGGCGTCGCCAAGGGTGTAGACCGCGATGCTGGCCGCGAACGCTTTTTCATGGAAGGAAAGCCGGCCTTCACCCTGCCCCCGCGCGATCCCGTTCTGTATTTCCTGCAGAGGCTGCGTGATGAGGCACATCGATTTGCTATCGGTACGCACAGGGCGAAACGCAAGAAGGAGATGGTCAAGAACCCGCTCGATGAGATTGCAGGTATTGGACCATCACGCAAACGTGCGCTGTTGCATCAATTTGGCACTGCCAAGGCCGTTTCTCGGGCTGCTGTCGAAGATTTGATGAAGGTCGACGGTATATCTGAAGCCATGGCGGTTACAATTCGCGATCATTTCCGTACATAGAGACGGAGCTGGTTGATTTCAGACATAATTGCGCCTGACTTGGCCATGATGAGCTTGACGTAAGGCGCTAAAGTCCCTTTGATCGGTAATGATTTGAATGGTTGGAAATATGCCCAAAAACAACGCCTACTCGTTACCGAATATTCTTACCTATGCCCGTATTATCGCAGTGCCACTGGTTGTCCTGTGCTTTTTTCTTGAAGGACGTCTTCAATCCAGCGATGCAGCCCGGTGGGGCGCGCTCGCCATATTTATCGTGGCCAGCATTACTGATTTCTTTGACGGCTATCTGGCGCGCATATGGAAACAGACATCGACCATAGGCCGCATGCTCGATCCGATCGCGGATAAATTGCTGGTTTCCGCCTGCCTGCTGCTCCTGGCGGCTGATGGCACAATTGCCGGTTGGACACTCTGGGCGGCAATCATCATCCTTTGCCGCGAAATTCTGGTTTCTGGCCTGCGTGAATATCTGGCAGAACTGAAAGTCAGCGTGCCTGTCAGCCGATTGGCAAAATGGAAAACCACGATTCAGATGGTCGCCGTGGCATTTCTTCTTGCAGGCCCGGCGGGAGACAAGATCGTGCCAATCATCACAATTCTTGGTATCGTGTTTTTGTGGAGCGCAGCCTTGATAACGCTGTACACTGGCTGGGATTACTTCCGCGCTGGCCTGAAACATGTGGTGGATTGACCGATGACTAAACTCGTCTATTTCGCATGGGTGCGTGAGCGGATCGGAAAAGGCGAGGAAGTGATTGAGCTTGATCCAGCAATCATCACAGTCAGCGACCTGCTGGCTCATTTGAAAACCCGCGGCGAAGAATATGCCGCCGCTCTCGAATATGAGAATGTGATCCGCGTCGCCATCAATCAGGAACATGTGGAACACGACGCCCCTATCAAGGGAGCAACCGAGATCGCACTTTTTCCGCCGATGACCGGGGGATGAGATGGACGCGGTGCAGCCACGGATCATAGTTCAGCACGACGATTTCGACATCGCCACTGAGATGAGGCAAATTTCCGGAGAGAGCCGGAATATTGGCGCCGTGGTTACATTCAGCGGGCTGTGCCGCGATGAAGCCGGAACGCTGGCTGCGCTGGAGATCGAACATTATCCCGGCATGGCAGAAGCAGAAATGGGCCGCGTTGCAGCCGACGTGCTGGAACGCTGGACGCTGACCGGTCTCACAATCATCCACCGATTTGGACTGATCAAGCCTGGCGAAAATATTGTGCTGGTCATGGCGGCATCGGTGCACCGCGAGGCAGCATTCAATGCCGCATCATTTCTCATGGACTATTTGAAGAACACGGCACCATTTTGGAAGAAAGAACATTTGATTACCGGAGAAGAGCGCGGTTGGATCGAAGCCAAGACCAAGGATCAGGAAGCGTTCAAGCGCTGGCATAGTCTTTGAACCGGCTTGCAATATTTTCGCTGGTCGTTGGTTTTATCGCCGTGTTGGTGCTTATTACCCTGTCAATCATGGCTTAAAGCCAATAAAAAAAGCCGGGCGAGCCCGGCTTTTCTCATCCATCAGCTTAAAAATCAGCCGACGATTTCTGTACCGGAGAACCAGTAGGCGATTTCTTCCGCTGCTGTTTCAGGTGCATCGGAACCATGTACCGAATTTTCACCGATCGAAAGAGCGAAGGTCTTGCGGATCGTGCCTTCGTCAGCATTGGCCGGGTTGGTCGCGCCCATGACTTCGCGGTTGCGAAGGATGGCGTTTTCGCCTTCCAGAACCTGAACAATGGTTGGAGCGGAAGACATGAACTCTACCAATTCGCCGAAGAAAGGACGATCCTTGTGCACTGCGTAGAAGCCTTCAGCTTCGCGGCGGCTCATCCAGACGCGCTTGGAAGCGATAACACGCAGACCGGCTTCCTCAAGCTTGGCTGTAATGGCGCCGGTGAGGTTGCGGCGGGTCGCGTCGGGCTTGATCATCGAGAAAGTGCGTTCAATTGCCATGTAAATGAAACCTTGTCATTTGGGGAGATTGGATGGCGGGTCTATAGCGGCAGGAGGTCCATTTGCCAAGAGACCTTTTAGCCAATGCGATTGAATACCCCTCCCAAAGTGCCCCTCTTACACCGCGGCCATTACCTTGCGCGCAATGCCGTCATGCAGATCGAGGCACCGCTCGAACCAGTCAGCCACCGGGTCTCCATCGTCAAACAGCTTGTACGGCGTCAATACTCTTGCCCACTGGAACGCGCCGAAAACAATATAGTCGCCAAAGAGCGGCGTTTCTCCGCCAATAAAGGGCTGCGAGAGCAGCATTTTGCGGATCGGGGCCAGGCTTTTGGTGAAAGCATCGCGCTTTGCATCGCGGTCAGCGGCGACATCTTCCAGCCTGCGTCCGAAAATCTGTTCGCGGCTTTCGCGGAAATAGGCCTGGTTGGGAGCGTCGAGCACATCATGAACGGGCATCAGAACAACAAGATTGAGGAACGGGTGCAGGATCATCTGCGAATAGCCTTCGACAAAGCGGGCCATAGCGCGCCCACCCTCGCCCTTGAAAAGCGAGGGACGATCCGGATAGTGCTCCTCCAGATAAAGCGCGATGTCGAATGAGTCCGCCACAAGCTGCCCGCCATCCCTCATCACCGGGACCTTGGTGGAGTAGCTATCTTCAAGTTTCGGAATATCAATAAAAGATACCGCATTCCTGTCGAATGGCAGTCCTTTATGAGCAAGTGACATCACTGTCTTCCAGCAATGAGGGCTAAATGGACGGCTCTTGTCAGTGCCGACAAGCTCGTGCAGAACAATTCCCATAGCAAATCACCTCGCTCGATATAATATGTCAGCAATACTGACTCTTGGGATGGGGAAGTCAACGGGATGGAACAGCATTTTCAAATGCTGGCGGCATATAACCGCTGGGTGAATGAGCGGCTTTATATGGCAACAGTCGAGCTTGATGATGAGGAATATCGTCGTGACATGGGCGCTTTTTTCGGCTCTCTGCACCGGACATTAAATCATCTGCTGGTGACTGACCGCATCTGGATGTTTCGCTTTACCGGTGAAAGTGATGCTCCCAAGGCTCTCGATGCGATACTCTTTGACAAGTTCGATGAGTTGAAAGCAGCGCGCGAACAGGAAGATGCCCGAATTTTCAACTGGGTGCGAGGGTTGGACAGTGCAGCGATAGCCGGGCGTTTCACCTATACGACAGTCAGCGATATGCGCACCGTTAGCCAAAGACTTGCCCCTGCATTGGCCCATCTGTTCAATCACCAGACTCATCATCGCGGTCAGGCTCACGCCATTTTAACAGCGCTGGGTAAGACCGCGCCTTCGTTCGATCTTATCCAATTTCAAAGGACCGAAGAAGGCAGGCCCTATTCTTAGAACTCTTGCTTCAAACTATTGAAAATCTTTGCAAGAACGCAATAGCACCCTTCGACAAGCTCAGGATGAGGGAGGTGGTGGGTTGCAGGGCACCAAAAATTGCAGCTTCAGTGACATTATTGCGGAGCATCAACCTTCCTCATGGTGAGCCATCCTGAGCTTGTCGAAGGGCGAACCACGCATAGCAGCCGTGCAATCTGACTTTTAAACACGAATAACTTGCGGAAATGAGATTTCCCGTGCAAAAGCGCGGCCATGCTTATTCTCGACGATATTTCCGTGCGGATGGCCGGCCGTTTGCTGATCGATCACGCCAGTCTCAATCTCCCATCCGGCACAAAAGCCGGGCTTGTGGGCCGCAACGGTGCGGGCAAATCCACGCTGTTCAAGGTCATCACAGGCGAACTTCATGCGGAGACCGGCGATTTCTTTTTGCCGAAGAATATCCGTATCGGTCAGGTGGCACAGGAAGCGCCCGGTACTGAAGATTCACTGATTGAAATTGTGCTTGCCGCCGACAAGGAACGCACTGAACTTCTGGCCGAGGCGGAAACTGCAACCGATCCGCATCGCATCGCTGATATTCATATCCGACTCGCCGATATCGATGCGCATTCGGCTGAAGCACGTGCTGGAGCGATCCTTTCTGGCCTTGGCTTTGATGCGGAAGCGCAAAAACGACCGGCATCATCGTTTTCCGGCGGCTGGCGCATGCGTGTTGCGCTGGCAGCGGTGCTGTTTGCTGAACCGGACCTTTTGCTGCTCGACGAGCCGACCAACTATCTCGATCTGGAAGGCACGTTATGGCTGGAAGATTACGTGCGCCGTTATCCGCACACGGTCATCCTTATCAGCCATGATCGCGACCTCTTGAATTCCGCTGTCAATTCCATCATCCATCTGGATCAAACCAAGTTGACGCTTTGGCAGGGCAATTACGATCAGTTCGAACGCCTGCGTTCAGAAGCATTGGAACTTCAGCAAAAGGCACGCACGAAACAGGAAGCGCACCGAAAGCACATGGAAGCCTTTGTGGAGCGGTTTCGCGCCAAGGCGTCCAAGGCCAAGCAGGCTCAATCCCGCTTGAAGGCATTGCAGAAGCTGAAGCCGATTTCCGCCCATATCGAAGATCATGTGATGCCGTTCCATTTTCCCGAACCGGAAAAGGTTGTGGCCTCTCCCATTATCGCGATTGAAAGCGGTGAGGTTGGCTATACGCCCGGCAAACCCATTCTCAAGCATTTGAACCTGCGTATCGATGCGGATGACCGCATTGCGCTGCTCGGATCGAACGGCAATGGTAAGTCGACGCTTGCCAAGCTGATCAGTGGGCGCCTGCCTTTGCAAAAAGGCAAGATCACGGTTGCATCGAATCTGAAGATTTCTTTCTTTGCCCAGCATCAGCTCGACGATCTCGTACCGGAAGACAATGCCATCGAGCATGTCCGCAAGCTGATGCCGGATGCACCGGAGGCGAAGGTGCGCGCGCGCGTCTCGCGCATGGGTCTCGCTACGGTCAAGATGAATACAGCAGCCAAAGATCTTTCCGGCGGTGAAAAAGCCCGGCTTTTGATGGGTCTTGCGACCTTTGAAGGCCCAAATCTGCTGATCCTCGACGAACCGACTAACCATCTCGATATCGACAGCCGCGAGGCATTGATGCATGCGCTCAATGAATTTGACGGTGCCGTTATCCTTATTGCTCATGATCGCCATCTGATCGAAGCAACAATGGACCGGCTGTGGTTGGTGCGTGATGGCGCTGTAGCGCCTTATGATGGCGATCTTGACGCTTACCGCTCGCTGGTTCTGGCTGATGCCAAGGCCGAGCGCTCGGGCAATAAGATCGTCGTCGAAGAAGGCCAGAAGCTCAGCAAAGCAGAACAGCGCAAGCTGGCCGCCCAAAAACGCGAAGCATTGAAGCCATTGCAGAAAAAGATTCAGGAAGCCGAAGCACAGGTTCAACGCTTTCAGAAGAAGATTGACTCGCTACAAATCCAGCTGGCAGACCCGATTATCTACTCCCGCGAACCGGCAAAGGCGACGCAGATCGGCAAAGAGATTGGCTATGCCAAGTCTTCATTGGCGCGTGCCGAGGAAGAATGGCTGGCGCTGTCCAGCGAATACGAAGCGGCCATGGCAGACTTATAATTCAGAAAATCGCAAGAGAGGGGACGTGCAGGTCGAAACCGCCCCCTCTCCTGGATATTTCAAGGGTTCAGCAACAGCCTATCCCTTGAAAGCCTGTCAAAGCTTGGGCAGGTCGATTGCAAGCATTGTCTTTTTACGCAATGGCAGTGCGTAGCCAGCAAACAGCGCGCCCAGCCCGATGATTGTCGATACTGCAAAAATCATAATAGAGGCTTCCCGCAATGCATCCGGCGTTGTAGCAGACGGGTAGCCGACAGCGTTTGCAGCAAGACCCGCTATGGCAGCGCCAATGGCATAGCCTGCTGATTGCAGGGTGGGCAGCAGGGCCGATGCGCGATCACGCTCGCCGCTTTTGGCAGCTTCCATGACTGTCTGGCTAAGGAAGCCCCAGCTTATACCGAAGCCCGTGCCGATCAATATCTGCCCAAGCATAACCACCAGAGGTTCGTCCAACGAGAAACCAAAGACGATGGTGGCAAGGCCGCTGACGAGCAGTGTTGGTCCAAGGCGAATCATCCACGCACGGCGGCGAGGATCCTGAATATTGGCAACAAGAATGGCAAACAGGCTCCATGCAATTGCAAAAGTTGCACTGAAAGCACCAGCTTTGGTCGGGCCATAACCCCAAAGGTTCTGCAAGGTCATGACCAGATAGACGGAAGTTGACGCTTGTGCGACCGGCATGAACAAGACAATCCACAAACCAATACCAACGGTGGAGTTGAGCGAGAAAGCGTCTGATGGAAAGAGCGGTGTGTCGCTGCGCCGATCAAGAGCAACCACCGAAGCAAGAACGATGGCTGCACCGGCGACGAAAAGTACTTCCATCGGCACGCTTTGCATGATGCTGGCCAAGGCAACGAGCATGATACCGGCACCAATGGCAGACAGGCGCAGAAATGGTACGCTTAACCGTTGTACCTCGCCGGAAAAACGCGGAACGATGCGGAATGTTAGCGCAATGAAGATCAGTCCCAAAGGCACATTGATGAGGAAGGCAGCGCGCCAGGACAGATTCTCTGTCAGCATGCCGGATACCAGCGGACCACCGAATGCCGCAATCGCCCAAACGACCGCTTCAGCACCAAAGACCTTGGCGACAAGCCGCGATGGAAACAGTTCCGGGATCAGCGCGTAACAGGTGGCAGCGATAATGCCCTCGCCCACCCCCTGAAGGGCCCGGCCTATCAGAACCTCGGTCATGGATGACGCAAAGCCCGCAATCAATGTACCGGCCAGAAATACCAAGGCGGAGCCAACAAGCGCGGTGCGTGAGCCAAAGCGGGCTTTCAACAGGGCGCCACTGGCGCCACCGACAATGGAAAACACCAGATAGAGCGTAAACGCCCACGATATCAGCTCGATGCCGCCAATTTCACCCACAGCAGTTGGAAGCGATGTGGACACCAAGAACCCGTTGAATGCAAAAAGAGCAACACCCAGACATAATGTCGTTGTTGCTGCTGAATAATCAGCGGTTAAAAGTTCGGACCAGCGGGCTTCGCTGGATTGAGCATGGTCACTCATGGCATTTCCTCAATTAAACAACATTTTTCTTTTTATATTCCCGTTTATAAAACAAGCAATAGCTTTTTTAATTTTTATATCTATATTGGCACCATGCAGGATCGTACGACAAATCGCATGCTTTATTCCTTGAAAGTGAACGGGGCCCAGACGGCAACGGCTCTGGCAGAGCGGCTGGATATTACAGCGGTCGCTGTTCGCCAGATGCTGGGCCGACTGCATGAAGCCGGTCTTGTCGATTATGAAGACAGCCGTGAAAGCGTGGGGCGACCGAAGAGGTTCTGGCATCTAACGGATGCCGGAAACGGGCAATTTCCGGATAACCATGCTGGACTGACCAGAGATCTCATCACCTCAATCTCTGCGGTTTTCGGGGAAGCCGGATTGGATCAACTGATTACCCACCGTGAACAGGCTACGCTTAATCAGTATCAACTCGCACTTGAGCCGATTGAAAGTCTTGAAGCCAAGGTGGAACAGCTTGCAGCCATTCGTTCGGCGGAAGGATATATGGCCACAAGCACCCGCGATGCTGAAGGCAATCTCGTTCTTGTTGAGAACCATTGCCCGATCTGCGTTGCAGCAAAGGCCTGCCAGAAACTTTGCCGCTCCGAACTTGAGGTATTTCAGGCCGCGCTTGGACCCGATGTTGAAGTCAAGCGTTTCGAGCATATCCTCAAGGGCGCTCGGCGTTGTGCCTATACGATTACAGCAAGGACAAAACAGAGCGATCAGCTTGCGATGAAACTGTAAACCACCGGACTGATAAAACGATCCCCTACCCGCCAATAATCACGAAGAGGTCCGCCTTCAAACTCGAAGCCCAACCGCGTCACCAACCGGATTGACGGCGCATTATCCGGATGGATAATCGCCGCGATGCGCCGCGTTTTCAGCTGATCAATGCAGTGGGTCATTATTTTTTTGACCGCTTCGGTCATCAGGCCCTGGCCGTGATACTCCGCCCGGAGAATATAGCCTATCTCAAGCTTGCGGCTATAGGCTTCGCGGTGATGATAATTGACCATTCCGATACATTCATCGGTCTTGATATCAGCCACGGCCCAGGCCATCGCCTGTTCCGGCTGCGCCACTTTTGCAAGAGCCCGGACCCAGCCACGCGTTTCCTGAATATTCCTGCACGGTGCAAAATCCCAATATTGCACGAGTTCCTGACTGCCAAGGCATGCGTGGAGACCCTTGTCATCCTTCGATTCGAACTGCCGCAAGCGCAGCCTTTGCGTGACCATAACAGGAAATTTTGCAGCCTGACTGGCCACTACCTGCCCCATTTTGACTGCGGTGGAGCGGGAAGCGGCGTTGCTTTGCGGCGGCGACGCAAAAACAGGAGCCCGACAATGCCAACCACTGTTAAAACAATGCCTGCGGGCATGATAGGCCAGTCAATGACCGCGACATTCTTGCGCAAAACCAGATCAACATGCGCCACTTCCAAACCGTCAAAATCCCCAGGTCCAATTGTGAAGAGATAGTCTCCGTCCTCGGTAAGATTGATATCGCCAATTTCATCGCGATAGATTTGCTGCCCCTGCGGCGAACCTTTGTTGGTGGCTTTTGAACCGGTGTAGTTCAGTGTTTCAACAAGGACATCCTTGCCCTTATGCGTGACGACCGCAGTCAAAGCGGTTCGGCTTACGGTCGGGATAAAATTGCGAAGCGTTTGCATATCGACAAAGGCACGGATCGGCGCATCCTCAGCTTTCAAGGCAATTGTTACCGGCTTATAAGGACCGGGGCGATCATAAACACGCCAGGTTCCAATTTCCTCTCCAGAGAAATTCAACGCCATCCATGGCCCGCCAATGCCGAAAACAACACCGATCACAAGCAGAATCAGGAAAACGAAACGCATCGGCGCCCCCTCAAAGCAATTCCAATTTACGCAATTTCGGACGGAAAACCGGTTCCCACTTTTCCTGAAATTGCTCCATCTTGATTTTTCGCAATTCCGGACGGAAAACCGGTTCCTACTTTTCCTGAAATTGCTTAGGCCTTTTTTTCCCAACGCCCCTCGGCATTTTGCTGCCAGTAGGTCAATGCATGGCCCTGATCTTTCAATAGCTTCCATTGGGCCCTGGCCTGCTCAAGTTGATGCTGATCGTGGCCGTCGAACATCAAAATAAGCCGCTCGTAATTTTCAGCGTCGCTCGGCACCGCACCATCGACGAGGAAGCGGACAGTTGCTGCATTGGGATTGGCGTCAGTGGTCGTCAAGATAACCGGCTGCTCCTCCGGGTTTGCCTCCTGATCCGTGCCATGAGCAAGAAATGACGAATCCGACCACGTCCATAAATGATTGTCCAGAGAGTCTCGCCGCTCTTCCGAGCCCGTTTGAATGACAACCTTCCACTTCCGGTCCAGTGAACGCTCGACAAGTCCGGGCAACGCATTTTCCAGCGTTGATTCAGTTAAGTGGTAGAAGAGAATTTCGGTCATTTCGTTCCGTATGTCAGAATTTCATGCAGTCCGGTCGTGTCTCGACCATACTGGCGGATACGCGCATCGAATCCCACCATTCCCGCAAGTGTGGCCTCTCGTCAATCAGCGTGGTGCCGGGCTCTACCGTATCGGCGGCTGCCAAGGTGCTCAGAATATAGAATGTGGCAAGTGTGGGTGCTGAAAAAGCGGCAGCAGGTGCTTCTTTAAGAAATCCCTCTAAAACACCCAAAACCTGCCGTGACTGGTCGATTGCTTCTTGCGTCGGAACAAGGCCACCGCGCCAGTAAGCTGGAACGTAAAGCCCCCAAACCAATGGCCGGTAAGCATAGCCGTCAATAATTCGCATGAGTTGCCGCATGCGCGCTGTATCCTTAGCGGATGATGGCACCAATTTCGGATCGTGAAAAATTGCGTCGATATAGTGGACAATGGCGTCAGTCTCATAAAGACGGAAACCATCTATTTCTATCGCCGGGATTTTCCTGAAAGGATGCAGTTGGTCATAGTCGGAAGGCAGATTGCCCTCGAAGGGATCGGATTCCACCATTGCAAACTTGGCCCCCTTTGCGAGGAGGACAAGTCTGACAATGCGCACATATACGCTTTCAAACGTTCCGTAGAGCGCAATTTCCACGATCAACCTTCAAAATTATCCTGAACCAGCCTGTCCAGAAGTCGCACGCCGAAACCCGAAGCCCATGACTGGCTGTATTCATTCGTGGGAGCGCCGATTGCTGTGGCCGCGATATCCAGATGCGCCCAAGGCGTATCGCCAACGAACCGTTGCAGGAATTGTGCAGCGATAATCGCGCCGCCATAACGTCCCCCAATATTCTTCATGTCGGCATTCTTGGTATCCAGAAGCTTGTCATATTCTGGTCCAAGCGGCATACGCCAGAGTTTTTCCCCTGTGGCGTGACCGGCTTCTAAAAGTTGGCCCGCCAGTTCGTCATCATTGGAGAAAAGGCCTGCATGATGAAGGCCAAGCGCCACCATGATCGCCCCTGTCAGCGTGGCGAGATTGATCATCAATTTGGGATTGAAACGGTCATTGCAGTAGTAAAGTGCATCCGCCAGAACAAGACGTCCTTCCGCATCGGTATTGAGCACTTCTATTGTCTGCCCCGACATTGAGGTCACGATGTCGCCCGGACGCTGGGCTTCGCCATTGATCATGTTTTCCACGATACCAATCACGCCGACGACATTCACCTTTGCCTTGCGCGTGGCCAAAGCATGCATGAGGCCGGTGACCGCTGCAGCGCCACCCATATCGCCCTTCATCTCCTCCATGCCGCCCGCCGTTTTAATGGACAGACCACCACTATCGAAGGTCACTCCCTTACCGACGAAAGCAATAGGGTCATCCTTGTTCTTGCCCCCGTTCCACTGCATGACAGCCAGACGCGCCGGATGGGAAGAGCCCTGTGCAACGCCCAAAAGCGAGCCCATTCCCAGTTTTTTCATGTCCTTTTCAGATAATATTTCGACCTTCACATCGAGTTTCTTCAATTCCTCGATACGTTCGGAAAATTCGATCGGCCCAAGCATATTGGCAGGTTCATTCACCAGATCGCGCGCCAGCATAACGCCTTCTGCGACAGCCTCTGCCTGAGCAAAGGCTTTTTTAGCTGCTTGAGGATCTGCAACGTGAATGGTTATGCGTGTGGAGCGATAGTCCTTTTCGCCATCCTTGTTCTTTTTCGTTTTGTATTTGTTGAAACTATAGGAGCGCAGCAACATGCCGAGCGCAAAATCAGCAGCACTCGTGGCCGCAACTTCCATATCGGGAAGAGCCAGAACCACGGATATGTTTTTCACACCGGCCACTTTCGCAAGCGCGGCACCGCCCATTTTCAGCCAATCATCGGCCTTAAGTTTGTCTGGATCACCCGCTCCTATAAGCACCAACTGATCAAGGCGAGTATCCGCAGGAGCGATTGTGGAAATTGCTGAAGCCAGTTTGCCTTTGAAATCCGAGACATTGATGATACGCGACAGCGCAGCGGCACCAATAACGGATTCGGCCTCCGAAGCGACCTTGCCTTCAGCAACGGCCAGCAGAACGGCGGTATTACCTTCGATTGGCGCGAGCTTTGCAAAACTGATGGATGGGCGTTTGGACATGATATCTCCAGATTGAACAAAACGTGATATTCTTATTTATCAAACGTGATGAAATAAGGAACTCAACGAAGGATGTGGACTAACACCTTGTTAACCAGCTTTCTTCGCCTATTTTTAGCCAAGCCTGACTAGATTGAACTAAAGTCGGTATATAGAACACGTAACGGGTTCGTCCCAAAATTCCATGAAGTTCATGGGATAAATTGAACAGCCCGGACTTTTCCGGTCCGGTGGTTAAACAAGGTGGCGGAACTCTTCTTGCGAAACATGACATGCGCCTGATTGAGATATATATCTTGCGACGGATCGTCGTCATGTTTTTTGCTGTCCTGCTTTCTGCAGTCGGCGTGACCTGGATTGTTCAGGTGCTCGGACGTATCAACTTCCTGACGACCAGTGGACAGAACTTTTTTTACATCCTCAAGTTCAGTTCCAATCTGCTTCCATCGGCCTTCCCACTTGTCATGCCGTTTGCGTTGGTGATTGCTGTTACGCAGACGCTTTCGACAATGAACCAGGATTCGGAGCTTGTCGTTATCAATGCCGCTGGTGCGCCGCGCTCGGCTGTTATCCGCCCTGTTCTGGTTTTTGCTGCAGTCGTGTCGATTTCATCTTTCATCATTGCAAATTTCGTTGCGCCCTATGCCAGCCTCAATATGCGCCAGATGATTGCCGACGCGAATGCCGATGTCGTCAATCTTGTGGTGCAGCAAGGTGCTTTTCAGAAATTGGCCGATGATCTCTATATCCAGATCGAAGCACGCGACTCCAATGGCTCGATCAAAGGGCTATTCGTTTCCGATTCACGCGATCCAACGACCGATCTGATCTATTATGCAAAGGAAGGGCTGGTCGTTGAAACAGGAAGCCAGAGCCTTCTGGTCATGAAAGATGGAGAAATTGATCGTAGGGACGTCCAGACCGGCAATGTTTCCATCATCAAGTTCAATACATATGCACTCGATCTGGCGGCATTTCTGGCAGCAGACGAGCACGAGCCCACCATTTATGCAAAAGATCGCCCTCTGGAGCAGTTGTTAAATCCAGATCCAAACGACAAACAATACAAGAGCAATCCACAGCGTTTCACGTCTGAAATATACAAGCGCTTCACTGAGTGGAGCTATGCTTTTGTATTTGCGCTGATTGCACTGGCAGCCGCCGCCGACTCACGTTCCCATCGCGAAGCACGAATCTCCGCCTCGTTCACAGCCATTACGCTTAGCCTTATTGTGTTCTGGATGGCCTACTCGACAGGTCAAAACACCAACAAGAACGCTAATTTGCTGCCGCTTTTGATAGCAATACCGCTGTTTGCAGGTCTCGCGGCAAGCTATGCACTGGCCACGAACCGGCAAATTGGTCTTCCTGACAGTTGGACAAAGTGGCTGAAGTCAAATCTGGCGGCACGGCAGGAAGCCTTCGCAGGCGTAAGCACGAAGCTGTTTAAGCGCAAACGCGGAGGCCATCGCAAATGATAGGCTGGACTCTGGGTCGCTATTTCTTTTTGCGCTATGTGACGATCACGGCATATTTTCTGCTGGGGAGCTTCGCGCTGGCGCTCATTCTCGACTTTACCGAGCTGTCGGGCAAATTGTCGCCATTGCCCGATTATTCGCCGCTCGCTGCATTCGGCATATCAGCGATGCGCATCCCTTTCATCATGCAGCAGGTGTTTCCCTTCATTGCCCTGTTTTCTGCCATGGCAACGCTGATTTCGCTCAACAGGAAGTACGAGCTGGTGGTCGCACGCTCAGTCGGCGTTTCAGCGTGGCAGTTCCTGCTACCGGCCTGCGCGGGTGCCTTGCTTTTTGGTCTTATTGCCATACTTCTGGTCAATCCCCTCGCCGCTTATGGCTACGAGCGAAGTGAGCTGATCACTTCGGAATGGCGTTCCGGGAAAGCAAATGATGTCAGTACGAACCGCGTGCCCTGGCTTCGGCAAAAGACCGAAGAAGGTGAAACCATCATTGGAGCCAAATCTATCGTCAATCGTGGTTTACGATTGGTTGACGCCACTTTCATTCGGCTGGACAAAAATCAGGACATTCAGGAACGCCTTGATGCACGAACAGCTGATTTGAAAGACGGCTATTGGGAACTCAACAATGTGACCAAATTTGTGCTTGGCGAAACCCCTGTTCCGCTGGCTTCTGTGCGCATTCCGACGCATCTTCGCCCTGAATTCGTTGAAGAAAGCCTCGCCAAGCCTGAAACGATTCCTTTTTTCGAGCTACGTAACAAAATTGCCGCAGCCCGCTCTTTCGGTTATTCAGCCAACAGTTTTGACATGCATTACCAGTCTTTGCTGGCTTTACCGGCTCTATTGATGGCGATGACTTTGATCGCTGCAACAGTTTCATTGAAATTTGTTCGCTTTGGACAATCCGGAACGATGATTCTGGGTGGCGTCCTGGCGGGCTTCGTGCTTTATGTCGTCACTGTTGTGGTCAAGGCATTTGGCAATGCGGGATTCGTCCCGCCTTTCATTGCCGCATGGACACCCGTGTTGATTGCAACATTCTTTGGGGTCTCCTTTCTGTTGCACAAGGAGGATGGTTAGAGTGGGATTGAATATAACGCGCTCGGTGTTACCGTCGTGGCTCGCACGCTTGTTGTGCGGGACGGCAGTGCTATGCCTAGCGGGCGGGATTTCACTCCCAGCCTATGCCCAGACGAGTGATGCACTTACGGGTACTGTCCAGACAAATCCAAATGCACAGCTTCTTCTGGAATCAGACGAGCTTATCTACGATATCAATGCCAAGACGATTTCCGCCGTCGGCGGCGTGCAGATTGACTATGATGGAAACCGGCTTGTTGCGCGTCAGGTTACGTATGATCAGAAGACTGGCCGGCTGAAGGCCATGGGCAAGGTCGAGATTGTCGAAAAAGACGGCAATCGGATTTACGCTGAAAACCTTGATGTCACCGATGATTTCCGCGAAGGCTTTGTCAACGCCCTGCGCGTTGAGTCCGCTGACAATACACGGTTCGCAGCTGAAAGCGCCGAGCGTGTTGGCGGTGAAATTACAACCTTCAACAACGGTATATATACTGCCTGTGAGCCTTGCCGAACAAAGCCGGACAGAGCCCCGCTGTGGCAGGTCCGCGCGCAAAAGATCATTTGGAACGGCAAGAAAAAGACTATTCGTTTCGAGCGCGGCCGCTTTGAAATGTTCGGTATGCCGTTGGCTTTCCTTCCGGCTTTCGAAATTGCTGACCCGACGGTCAAGCGCAAAAGCGGCTTTCTCATTCCGAGCTACAAGCACGAAACTGACCTTGGATCAGGCGTTTCTGTCCCATATTTCTGGGCTCTTGCGCCCAATTATGATCTGACGCTTACCGGCACCTATTATAGTAAACAGGGTTTTCTCGGTGAAGCTGAATGGCGCCATCGCCTGAACAATGGCGAGTATTCGATCAAGGTTGCCGGCATCAGCCAGCGCGATCCCGGGGCTTTTGACAAAGGTGAGGATGTTGACCGCGACAACCATGGTCGCGGCATGATCGCATCCAAGGGCGCTTTGAAGATCAATCCACGATGGACTGTTGGCTGGAATGTTATGGCTCAGTCTGACAAGGCATTCGCCTATCGATATGGTATTGACGACTATGACGGCTACAATATCACCAATCAGGTATATCTAACGGGTATCAATGATCGAAACTATTTCGATCTTCGGTTCTATAATTTCCTTGTTCAGGAATCGATTGACAATAATAACTCCCGCGCACAGGAAACGAAACAACCTTGGGTAATGCCAAGTTTGGATTACGCTTACACACCAACTCAATCAGTTGCAGGCGGCGAATTGAACTTCGATGTGAACTTGCAAGCTCTACATCGGGACAGGTCGTCATGTTCCACTCCGCGTGGTGAACCAACGATTTGTGATGGTGGATATATTTCTGGTGTTGAAGGCAATAACGGACGACTAACTGCCGAAGCTGAGTGGAAGCGCACATTCATTGCACCGAACGGACTTGTCATCACCCCTCTTCTCGCTTTGCGTGGCGATGGAATGTATGTGGATTCCGATACGGCTGGTGTGGTGCGTTCTGAAGCATTCCGCGGCATGGCAACAGCGGGCCTTGAAGCCAGATGGCCCATCCTGTTCTCGACAACGAGCGCGACTCATGTTCTCGAGCCAACGGCTCAGCTTTTCGTTCGCAACAATGAGCCTTATGCGGGCGAAATGCCGAACGAGGATGCGCAGAGCTTTGTTTTCGATGCATCCAGCCTGTTCGAACGTGACAAATTCTCCGGCTATGACCGGGTTGAAGGCGGCACACGTGTCAATCTTGGCGTTCGGTATTCCGGTACATTCAGCAACGGTCTGTCGCTGAATGGTATTGCCGGTCAATCATTCCACATTGCTGGACAAAACTCGTTCGATACGAATGACTTTGTGAATGTCGGAGCAGAGTCCGGCCTTGAAGATGATCGTTCCGACTATGTTGCCATGATTGGCGCCAATTACGGCCGGTTCAACCTGACCACCGGCGGACGCTTCGACAAGGACACATTTGAAGTGCGCCGTGCTGAAGTTGCCAGCACAACTGACAGCAAGTATGGTTCAGCCTTTGTCAAATATGCATTCATTGACAAACAGGAGACCTATGGATTTCCGACTGACCGCCACGAAGTGACGGTGGGCGGCTCTGCCAAGATAACGCCAAACTGGCGCGTTCTGGGATCAGGAACATATGATCTCGTATCCGAGACGTTGGTGAAGCGGACCGCAGCTCTGGCTTATGATGATGAATGCTTCACATACAGCATGTATTATCAGCAAGAACAGCCCGTGACCGCCAGGGGTGCAGAAGGCGACAAGACGACCAAATTCGGATTCAATATCTCGTTCAGAACGCTTTGGGGCGTTGGTGAACCAGTCGATATTGGCGGCATCTGACTGTTACGCCTGACGACCGCTCTTGCGGTCAGTCATGCTTTTGCCTTAGTAAAGCGACAGTAATAATAAATACGAACACCAGAGCACTAAGGCTACAGCCCGCTTATTATGGGCGGACAATGATTGGATAGTTAGGAATGATGGCGAGGAACCATGTTATTGCAGCGGCTTTGTTTGCCGTAATCGGCTCCAGTCTAACGATTGGGGCTGTGCTTCCCGCAACCGCAAGCCAGATTAAAGTTGTGGTCAATGGTGTCCCTATCACCGATTACGATATTTCCCGACGCGCTGCCTTCCTCAAGCTGCAGCGTAAAAAGGGCGATGCCAAAGCAGAATTGACAGAAGAAGCACTGAAGCGCCAAGAATTGCGGCGGCTCAATCTTCTTGTCGGCGATGGCGAGGTTAATGATGCTTTCGCCCGGTTTGCGACCAATAACAAGATGACTTTGGCTCAGCTCAAAGATGTCTTGAGCAAGGCTGGCGTGACCGCGCAGCATTTCAAGGAATATATCCGCATCCAGATGAGCTGGGGCCGCGCATTGGCAACTCGCAATCGTTCACAGGGCGGTGCAAAATTTACCGAGCAGGACGCGGTTCAACGCATGCTCAAGGATGGCGGAAAGAAACCTGTTTCTACCGAGTATCAGTTGCAGCAGGTCATTTTTGTGGTACCTGCAAACCAGCGTAACAGTATCGCAAAGCGCCGCAGCGAAGCCAATGCCATGCGCGCCAAATTCAATGGCTGTGATGGCACACGGGATATCGCAAAGGGCACACTTGATGTGACCGTGCGTGACCTTGGCAAATTTATCGAGCAGGAACTGCCCCCTGAATGGGCAGCTCAGGTAAAATCGACATCGGCCGGCCACGCCACCGCTACCCTTGATACGGATAAAGGCGTTGAATATCTGGGCGTTTGTGCGACACGTCAGGTTTCAGATGACCGTGTGGCTCGCATGGTCTTTGCCCAAGAACAAAATAGCGGCAAGGGCAATGCGACGGCAGAGGCAGTCGACAAGAAATATCTTGATGAGTTGCGCGCCAAGGCGAAAATTACCAACGAATAACAAGGCGGGCCTTCAGCACGCCTATCTCACACAGTACGGGGCGTGCCCATGACTGCTATCGCTGTAAGCTGCGGCGACCCTTCGGGTATAGGTCCTGAAATTGCTATTGCCTGTTGGTTGAAACGCAAGGAATTGCGTCTTTCTCCATTTTTCCTGCTTGCTGATCCTAAACTGATCGAAGCACGGGCAAAGCTTACCGGGCAGAATTGCACGATTGCTGTTTCAACACCGGCAAAGGCTTCAGACCTTTTCACAGAGGCGCTTCCCATAGTGCCGCTCGAAAATCTGCAGGTTGACCAGCCTGGAACACCGCTGGTCGAAAATGCCCCAGGGACGATGGAGGCTATCGAGCGCGCAGTTGCATTAAGCCTTTCGGGCGAAGCACGGGCCGTCGTCACCTGCCCCATTGCAAAGAAACCACTCTATGACGCAGGATTTCGGTTTCCCGGCCATACGGAATTTCTTGCACATCTTGCCGCCCAGCATCTCGGACATGAGGTGACGCCCGTCATGATGCTTGCCGGACCGTTGCTCAGAACCGTCCCCGTGACCATACATATTGGCCTTGCTCAGGTTCCGCTTGTTCTGGACACTCAAACCATCGTTGCCATATCCCGTATTACTGCGGACGCGCTCAAAAGCCAGTTCGGAATTGCCGAACCACGGCTTGCGATAGCCGGCCTTAATCCCCATGCGGGTGAAGGCGGCAGCATGGGAACCGAAGATGAAACCATCGTCGGGCCGGCGATCCATATTCTTCGTTCGGAAGGTATTGACGCACGCGGCCCCCTGCCAGCCGATACAATGTTTCATGCGGCAGCCCGGGCAACATACGACGTTGCGATCTGCATGTATCACGATCAGGCGTTGATACCGGCAAAGACGCTTGGATTTGACGACAGTGTCAATGTTACGCTTGGCCTGCCCTTCATACGTACCTCGCCCGACCACGGCACCGCGTTTGATATTGCAGGGCATGGAAAGGCCAAGCCCGACAGTCTGATTGCAGCGCTTCGCCTCGCCGATGAACTGGTATCAAACAAAAAAGAAAAGAATACTGCATGAGTATCGACGACCTTCCACCCTTACGCGAAGTCATCGAACGCCATGAACTGATGGCGAGAAAATCGCTGGGCCAAAATTTCCTTTTCGATCTGAACCTGACCGCAAAGATCGCCCGTCAGGCAGGTGAACTGGAAGGACAGACAGTTATAGAAGTTGGCCCCGGCCCCGGTGGCCTGACACGCGCACTGCTGGCACAGGGCGCCAATGTTATTGCCATTGAACGGGACGAGCGCTGTCTGGCAGCGCTTCGGGAGATTTCCGATCATTATCCGGGCCGTCTTTGTGTCATTCCGGGTGATGCGATGGAAACCGACTTTGCAGCGCTGGCGGGCGATGGAAAAATAAAGATCGTTGCGAACCTGCCCTATAATGTCGGGACGCCACTGCTGGTCGGCTGGCTTTTGGCAGAGCCTTGGCCGCCATTCTATTCCTCGCTAACGTTGATGTTCCAGCGCGAAGTGGCTGAACGCATTGTCGCGCGACCGGGGTCAGACTCTTATGGTCGGCTTGGTGTGCTTGCAGGATGGCGTACAGAGGCGAGGATAACGTTTGACGTGCCGCCGCAGGCATTCACCCCTCCGCCGAAAGTAACGTCCTCAGTGGTGCATATGGCGCCACGGGAAACGCCATTGGCTTGTGATGCTACGGTTTTAGGCAAGGTTACGCAGGCTGCCTTTGGCCAGCGCCGCAAAATGCTGCGCCAAAGCGTGAAATCGCTGGGCGGCGAAGCATTGCTTGCAAAAGCAGGAATTGATCCGACCCGACGCGCCGAAACACTGTCTATTGACGAGTTTGTGGCCCTGGCGAATTCGCTTTAGAGCTTTTCTTCCAGAAGCCCATTGACGAAATCAAACAGACCGGGAGAACGATCCCGGCGCAGGCGCTCTGCCGTGACGATTGACTGAACCTGATTATAGGCTCGGTCCAAATCCTTGTTGACGATGACATAATCGTAAGAACGCCAACGCTCGATCTCATTACGCGCATTGCGCAGGCGCATGTCGATGACCTCTTCGGTGTCTTCGGCACGGCGATGAAGACGCTGCTTCAGATCGGCCATGGAAGGCGGTAAAATGAAAATGCTGACAACATCGCCTTTCATCTTTTCCTGCAATTGCAGCGCGCCCTGCCAGTCAATATCGAACAACATATCCTGGCCATCGGCAAGCGCATTCTCAGCGGCCTCGCGGGGGGTGCCGTAAAAATTACCGTGGACTTCCGCCCACTCAATCAATTCGTCACTGTCGCGCAGGCGTTCGAACTCACGCACCGAAATAAAATGGTAATGGACGCCCTCGATCTCACTGGGGCGACGTGCGCGCGTTGTAACGCTGACAGACAGCGCCAGCTCAAGCTTTTCTTTATCGTTCAGCAACAGGCGGGCAATGGTCGATTTGCCAGCACCAGAAGGTGATGAAAGCACCAGCATAAGGCCGCGTCTTTTGATAGCGTTGAGCATATCTACTCCAAATTCTGTATCTGCTCGCGCAATTGATCTACAACAGCCTTAAGGTCAAGCCCTATGGTTGTAATTGATGCCGCGTTGGCCTTAGAGCAAAGTGTGTTCGCTTCCCGGTTAAATTCCTGTGTCAGAAAATCCAGCTTTCGCCCGACACCGTTGCCGTCTGCCAGAAGAAGCCGCGCCGATGCTACATGCATTTCAAGGCGATCAAGTTCTTCCTGAATATCCGCTTTTGTTGCCAGAAATGCCGCCTCCATATGCAGCCTTGCCTCATCGAGAGCTGGTGCAGCATCAAGCAAAAGAGCGACTTGCGCAGAAAGTCTGCTTTTTATTGCTTCAAGTGAGCGGCTTGGATCAAGCTTTGCCTGCTCGACCAGTGATTCAACGACAGAAACTTGCCGCTTCAATATCTCGCCGAGCGCTCTGCCCTCGTCCTGCCGGTTTTTTTCAAGCTGCAAGAGTGTCTCTTCGAGAACGCCGAGCGCTAAATCATCCAGCTTCGACTGGTCTTCAGGCGTGACAACATCCTGCGGCACTTCAAGTACACCGCGCAATGCCATTAATCCTTCCGGCGTAGAAGGCGCCAGATTAAACTCCTCACGCAAGCGACCGGCGATTGATGTCAATTCCTCAAGCAATGGCCGGTTAACGACTGTCGTGGCGGAAGCACCGTCCGTTTTATCGATTGTCAGGGCAGCCTGAAAATTACCTCGTTTGAAATGCTGTCCAAAAAGCGAGCGAGCCTTCTGGTCAATTGCCTCAAAGCCTTGCGGCAAGCGAAAGCGCACATCAAGCCCTTTGCCGTTTACCGATTTGATTTCCCACGAAACCTGCACTCCGGGAAAGGTCCGGAGGTGACGGGCAAAACCCGTCATACTCTGCAATGACATATGCTTCCCCTTTGGCCCGGCATTTTATGCCGGTTAATTTGCGACGCCACCCTCAACCGGCACTGCATTCTTGTCCCCGGTGGCCGCTTTGGCAGCTTCATCAAGCCGGTTTTTTTCAACCTGACGCCAGCGTCTCACGTTCTCATTGTGCTCTTCAAGCGTGGCTGCGAAAACATGACCTCCAGTCCCATCGGCAACGAAATAAAGATCTTTCGTCTGTGAGGGGTGGGCGACAGCCTCAAGAGCATCACGACCGGGATTGGCAATAGGACCAGGCGGAAGACCATTGATCGTATAAGTATTATATGGCGTAGGCTTTTCGATATCCGACTTCAGGATCGCGCGATCTGCAGGACGCCCTTTACCGCCGAAAATACCATAAAGGATCGTCGGATCAGATTGCAGACGCATACGCTTGTTCAGCCGGTTGATGAATACGGATGCAACGCGCGGGCGTTCGTCAGCCTTGCCAGTCTCTTTCTCGACAATGGAAGCGAGTGTAACAAACTCTTCGATCGTTTTCAGCGGCACGCTTGGATCGCGGCGCTCCCAAATATCTTCAACCAGCTTCTTTTGGTCCGCCAGCATTTTCTTCACGAGTTCTTCGCG
Organism: Phyllobacterium sp. K27; assembly: GCF_054796155.1. Lineage (NCBI taxonomy): Bacteria > Pseudomonadati > Pseudomonadota > Alphaproteobacteria > Hyphomicrobiales > Phyllobacteriaceae > Phyllobacterium > Phyllobacterium sp. K27. Next base: position 2,751,320 of record NZ_CM139240.1, read on the forward strand.
GGTCGTACCCCGGGAAAAACGCATCGTATTGGCAAAAAGCGAGCCTTCCTTTGGCATGATCGCTGGTAGATCACCGGTCAGCACGTCATCCTCCTGGATACGCTGAAATATCTGCTCAACAGTCAAGCCTTCCGGTATGGTGAGGGAATGCAGAACAGATTTTCCGCTGCGTAGCAGGTCCATGATTTCGCGCATGGATGCGTGCGCCTTGATTTCGTATTCGCCAGCCTTCATATCGCGCTGATGGCCATAGGCCTGTACACCGTACTTGAAAATGCGCGCGTCAGAGATAATGCCACGACGCTCAAGCCCATCAGCAATTTCAATGATGCCTGAGCCACTTTTGACCAAGAAATTGGTGCTAACATCAATCGGGCCAGGTTCGTTGAATTCGACCTTGCCGAAATAAACAACAGCAGCTGCGGCGAGCACAACGAGCACGACAAGCGACAGCATGAAATTTGCAAAAACGACAATCTGACTTCGCGCCCGGCGCGAGCGGCGCTTTGGCGCAGGCGGTGGCGTGCCGGGTTCAGGCCGCAAAGCTTCAGATGCCGACTGCGGGACAATAGGCTTGCGCTCCGGCGTACCGGAACTATTTGTCTCTCCAGATTGCTGATCTGAACTCACGCAAGCACCTCGGAACGAATTAGCGGTTATTTGCCGCCCACCCGTTGGATGAGGGAACGGCAACTTTGCAAATGGCGCATAGCCCAGCTCAAATCAAAAGTGATTCAGGCACTATGCATTAAAATCGACTGTAATATGGCGAAAGCGTGAAGCGCCTTCGCCAAAAATTCGATCATTGTTGATAACGCCGCAGAACAAGCGAAGCGTTGGTCCCGCCAAACCCGAAAGAGTTGGATAAGGCGATGTCAATCTTCCGTTCGCGCGCCTTGTGCGGAACCAGATCGATCTTGGTTTCAACAGACGGGTTATCCAAATTAAGCGTCGGCGGCGCGATGTTGTCACGAATCGCCAGAGCGCAGAAGATCGCTTCTGTGGAGCCGGCAGCGCCGAGCAAATGACCAATCGATGATTTCGTTGATGACATTGATATCTTTGGTGCAGAATCGCCAACAACCCGCTCTACCGCACCAAGCTCGATTGTATCAGCCATGGTCGAAGTACCATGTGAGTTGATGTAGTCGATGTCGGCTGGGGTAATACCCGCACGCTTGAGTGCCATTTCCATGGAACGCTGCGCACCCTCACCGCTCTCGGAAGGTGCAGTGATATGATAGGCATCTCCTGACAGGCCATAACCTATGACTTCAGCGTAAATCTTGGCCCCACGAGCCAATGCATGATCCAGTTCTTCAAGAACGACAATACCAGCGCCCTCGCCCATGACAAAGCCATCGCGATCTCTGTCATACGGACGGGAAGCAGCGGTAGGATCATCGTTTCTTTCTGTGGAAAGCGCCTTGCAGGCCGCAAAGCCGGCAAGCGATATACGGCTGACTGGTGACTCCGTTCCGCCAGCGACCATGAGGTCAGCATCGCCAAAGGCGATCAAACGGGCCGCATCACCAATAGCGTGCGCACCTGTCGAGCAGGCAGTAACCACTGAATGGTTTGGGCCACGTAGCTTGTGTTTGATGGAAACCTGACCGGAAGCAAGATTGATCAATCGACCTGGAATGAAGAAAGGCGAGATGCGGCGCGGACCTTTGTCGCGCAGCGTATAACCTGCTTCCACAATCCCTTCGAGACCACCAATACCTGAACCGATGAGCACACCAGTGCGAATCTGGTCTTCATCGCTTTCAGGCGCCCATTTGGCATCGGCCAGCGCCTGATCGGCAGCCGCCATTGCGTAAACAATAAATGGATCGACCTTGCGCTGTTCCTTTGGCTCCATCCAATCATCAGGATTGAACGTACCATCGGATCCATCGCCAACGGGAATACGGCAGGCGATCTTGCAGGGCAGATCTTCAACATCAAATTCTGTAACGCGCCGGGCACCGCTCTGGCCGGCTAAAAGCCTTGACCAAGTAAGCTCCACACCGGATGCGAGAGGAGAAACCAGCCCAAGGCCGGTTATGACAACGCGCCTCATGGCCGATCCTTAATCATCATATGCGACATAGTTGCATCCCTCGAACGCATGAATGAGAAAGGCCTTACGCCGCTTCTTTCACTCATGCGTTGCCAGGCATAACAAAAATCAGGCTTGTGCTTTGTCGATGAACTTGACGGCATCGCCGACAGTCAAAATCGTTTCAGCAGCATCATCCGGAATTTCAACGCCGAATTCTTCTTCAAAAGCCATCACGAGCTCGACAGTATCAAGGCTGTCTGCGCCCAGATCGTCGATGAAGCTCGCACCATCGGTGACTTTCTCGGCATCAACGCCCAGATGTTCAATAACGATTTTCTTGACGCGTTCTGCAGTATCACTCATGTGGAAACCTCAACCTGTTTGTTTCTTTCTATGCCTTGGTTAGCGGCACGGATGACTCTAATCAAGCAATAAGATGGTAGTTTAGTGCTGTTTAACAGCTAAAACACCAACCCCTGCGGCTTATTCCTTGCGGAACTTCTCGAACATCTAATCGATTTGGCAAAACAATTTGATGTCACAACTGGTGCGCGACTTATCACGCTTTATTCGCGGCCTCAATCTCATAAATGTGATTGTTTCTTTTACCACACTCGATAGCCGGATGCACAACGGCGTCAGGCTATTGAATGATCAAATCATCGCCATACCACCATTAACATGGATCGTCTGGCCTGTAACATAACCAGCCTCGCTGCTGGCAAGATAGACGACCGATGAAGCGATTTCGTCACCTGTGCCCATACGGCGCATAGGAATGGCAGACATGATGCCCTCCTTTTGCTTCTCATTGAGCTTGTCGGTCATGGCTGATTCGATAAAGCCCGGCGCAACGCAGTTCACGGTAACATTGCGGCTGGCGATCTCTTGGGCAAGCGATTTGGAGAAGCCGATGAGACCGGCTTTCGAAGCCACATAATTAGTCTGGCCAGGATTTCCGGTAACACCCACGATCGACGTTATGTTGATGATACGACCATAGCGGCGACGCATCATAGGGTGGGTTAACTCACGGGTGAGACGGAATACAGCGGTCAGATTGACCTCCAGAACATTATCCCAGTCCGCATCGCTCATACGCACGAACAAACCATCTTTGGTTATGCCGGCATTGTTGACGAGGATTTCCACGCCTTCGAGATCCGCTTCAGCCTTCTCACCCAAAGCCTTCACTTCGTCCCGGTTGGAAAGGTTTGCCGGGAAAATCTTGACGCGATCACCAAGTTCGCTTGCCAGCGCTTCCAGCTTCTCGACGCGCGTACCATGCAAACCGACAATTGCACCTTGGGCATGCAGTGCGCGTGCAATCGCTTCACCGATACCACCTGTTGCACCCGTAATGAGAGCCTTGCGGCCAGTAAGGTCAAACATTGCGCGTTCCTCTATTCTACTATTTATCAAGCATTAAGTGCGGCCACAGCCGCTTCAATATCTTCCGGTGTCCCAACAGCTACACCGGAAATATCTTTATTGATACGGCGCGCTAGGCCTGTAAGCACCTTGCCTGCACCAATTTCATAAAGCGTCGTTACACCATTGGCACCGAACCATTCAACTGTTTCGCGCCAGCGAACCCGGCCAGTCACTTGCTCGACAAGCAAGGCTGCGATTTCATCGGCGGAACTGACTGGCGCTGCTCGTACATTGGCAATAAGCGGCACGATTGGATCATTCTTGGCAACGGCTGCAAGCGCTTCCCGCATTGCACCAGCGGCAGGCGCCATAAGAGCCGAATGGAAAGGAGCAGAAACGGGCAGCATGATCGCACGCTTGGCACCTTTGGCAGAGGCCAGCGCAGCCGCGGCTTCAACTGGAGCCTTTGCGCCTGAGATCACCAATTGCCCGCCGCCATTGTCATTGGCGATCTGAACCGGCCCCTGCGCAGCCGCTTCGGCACATACGGCTTCAACTTCCGCATGTTCAAGACCGATAATAGCTGCCATGGCTCCTTGGCCCGCTGGAACAGCCTTCTGCATCGCGTTGCCGCGAATACGCAGCAGCCGGGCGGTATCAGCCAATGAGAACGTACCCGCTGCACAAAGCGCAGAATATTCACCGAGCGAATGGCCAGCTACGAAGGACACTTTGTCCTTGATCGAAACGCCTTTCGATTCCAGCACGCGGATGACTGCCATGGATACAGCCATCAAAGCGGGCTGCGCATTGGCAGTGAGCGTCAAAGTCTCTTCCGGTCCCTCCCAGATGATAGAGGAGAGCTTTTCACCCAAAGCCTCATCCACCTCGTCGAATACAGCCTTTGCTTCTGCAAAATTATCGGCAAGCGCCTTGCTCATACCGACGGACTGACTTCCCTGTCCGGGAAAGGTGAATGCTATAGACATGGAAATGCCTCCAAATGAAACCAAGCTCAATGTGCCGCGCGGTGTGCCTATCAGCAAGCTCGAAGTCAAGCTTTCTCACGGGCCTTTGAAAAAACTGGCTTGCAAATCACACCATCACAATGCACGATGTGGCCAGTATTACAGTGTCCAATCCCACCTAACATATTCTAACGCAAAGCATTTTCAGCTAAACCATTTTACCCTCGGATGCCCTCTGTTTTTTCCCGGATTTTGATCGTGGCTAGAAGTACGCGCTCAGCCAGCTTTTTCGGCGATGGAGGGTTTGTCCGGTTGCCAGTTTTTTTGAAGCCATGTCCATCACCAGAGCAATAAAGAAGATCGAATACTACTCTGAGAACGTCATCAGAGACCTGCTGCCGCAATATTTGTTTCGCAGGAAGCTGAATGTTTTGTGTGAAGATTTCCAGACATGCGAAGCGGACTACCTCAGATACCGCCTGAATTACTACAACAAGATCGGGGAACGATCTCCTTGTATCAAGGCAAGCTCTAGGATCTCCAATCTACCGAGAAATCAGAGCATGTACTATTATGATCTTAAGGAACATGCCCGCTATTTTCCGTGTCAACTGCGCATAAGTCCCGTTTTCGGCGACGTGACTTTCGTCCCACCGGTAGCCTCAATTGTAAAGAGTCGCCCAATCCGCGGAGACAATAAAGAATCCGTTTTGCTGAAACTCAACAAGCTCCGGCATTTCCAAAAATTGAATGTTCCTGTCACCTTCGCCGAAAAACAGCCATTGGCAGTATGGCGGGGCGGCAACAATAACGAAAAGCGCTTTTCTCTGGTGAAGCGCTACATCAACCACCCACTGTGCAATGTTGGAATAACGAATAATGACACCTCCGACCCCTTGTGCAAGCCATTCATGTCAGCAGCGGAGCAGATAAGGCAGTTCCGCTACATAATCTCAGTGGAAGGACATGATGTGGCGACAAACCTGCAATGGATAATGGCGTCCCAATCACTATGCATGATGCCCGAACCTGTCTATGAAACCTGGTTTATGGAAGGGCGCCTGATACCAGGGCATCACTACGTGCAATTGCGTCCTGATTTTGCGGATCTGGAAGATAAGATTCGCTATTATAACAAGCATGTCGACGAAGCAGTTGCCATTATTCGAAATGCCAATGCCCATGTCAGCCAATTCAATGACCAGACCCGGGAAAAATTGCTGTCACTTCTTGTGCTTTGTAAATATTTCGCAATGAGCGGGCAATGGGAGCCAACTCCAAAGGTCGCGACCCTATGGGACTGACTTTCAAAAGCCGAGCTTAGAGCCCGAAATCATTAATATTGGCGGACGGGTTGCTTCTTTTACGTTTTGCCCGTATAGAGCGCCCGTTCATTGCTCGGCGTCAGCTGGGGGCTGAACGGAGGGCCGGATTTCTATCCGTCGAAGGACAAAGCTTCAGCCTCCCGTGTCTCCTCTCTCGATCGTCTCCATACGCGTCCTTTCTTCGCCGTTCAACGGCCTGAGAGATTCGCAGAGGTTCATCCGTTGATCCGGGCAATATTAACGAAGAAAGGCAAAGACAAATGGCTCTTTATGAACATGTGTTCCTTGCTCGACAGGACATTTCGCAGCAGCAGGTCGATGCGCTTGTAGAACAATACAAGGGCATCATCGAGACCAATGGCGGCACAGTCGGGCGTATCGAAAGCTGGGGGCTCCGTGCTCTCACATATCGCATCAACAAGAACCGCAAGGCGTATTACTCGCTGCTCAACATCACTGCTCCAGCAGCAGCTGTTGCAGAGCTCGAGCGTCAGCAGCGCATCAACGAAGACGTCCTGCGTTTCATGACGATCCGCGTTGACGAACACGAGGAAGGCCAGTCGGCCATGCTCGCTCGCCGTGACGATCGCCGTGATCGCGATGACAACAAGTTCGGTGGCCGTGATGACGACCGTCCACGTCGCCCACGCCGTCCACGTGACGAAGCCGGTGAAGGAGCAGAATAATGGTTGACATCAATCAGATCCCGACCCGCCGTCCGTTCCATCGCCGCCGCAAGACCTGCCCGTTCTCGGGTGCGAATGCGCCGAAGATTGATTACAAGGACGTAAAGCTTCTGTCGCGCTACATTTCCGAGCGTGGCAAGATTGTTCCTTCGCGTATCACAGCTGTAAGCCAGAAGAAGCAGCGCGAACTCGCTCAGGCGATCAAGCGCGCACGTTTCCTTGGCCTTCTGCCATACGTCGTAAAGTAATATTGATTTAAGGCGGCGATCAGATCGCCGCCTTTGTCTGCAATTAAAATACACCAGTCGCGATGGGCGCGGAATTGGTGAAAAACAAAACCCAAGTTGAGGCATCGGTTTAAAAACCTCCTCTAACTGCTTATGCAAGCAGGACAGCGAGCGAAATGTTACCTACAGCAAAAGATTTTGGCGTTGGAGTATTGGCGGGGCTTGCAGCCGCGCTGCTGTCGATTGGCGTTATCGCGCAGTCGACCCTTGCCATGGCATTGCTGTTATTCTCTCCCCTTCCCATTTTCATGGCGGCCCTCGGCTGGGGCACTGCCACCGGCTTTATCGCAGCGCTGTCGATGGCGGTCATCGTATCTGTGCTGGCCGCCCCTACTGCTGCACTCGTTCTCGTCTTGATTATCGCACTTCCGGCTGCTGCCGCATCCTATTTCACAGGACTTGCGCGCCCTGCCTCTGAAGTGGGCGGGCCGAGCGACGCATATGTCTGGTATCCGCTGGCAGATACGCTCCTGCGGCTTGCGCTGATCGTGGCAGCGGCGTTCATCGCAATCGGCATGTTGATTGGCTATGGTGACGAGTTTGCCGCGGCGTTGATCAAATCCCTCAGCCAGCAGCTTGCGGCAACCAACCCTCAGCTTGCACCCAATGCGGAAGTTGCGCAGGGACTTGCCGAATTCGTCGTGCGCGCGCTTCCTGCGATCCAGCCCGCAATATGGGTCATCCTGATCGTCGGCAACCTATATATCGCGCTGCGACTGACTGCGGCATCGGGTAAGCTGCGCCGCCCGAAAGATGATTGGCCGCGGGCATTGCGTATGCCGCGCACGGGACTTTTTGTTTTTGCCGTGGCATGCGCAGCATGTTTTCTGCCGGGCGGTATCGGATATGCGGCAACTGCAATCGCCGGGGCGCTCGGTGCCGGATTCCTGATGGCAGGCTTTGCAATCATGCATTCCCGAACGCGCGGCGCGACCTGGAGGCCAATCGCTTTATGGCTGGCCTATCTTGCCGTCATCATTTTCACATTCACGCTTTTCTTCTTTCTTGTAGCCGGATTGTTCGACACATCGCGTAGCGCGCCGGTTTCGAAGGCAGGAAACAATACCCCACCCAGCAATGATAATTGAAGACACTAACGTATAAGGAAAACTCAAATGGACGTTATTCTACTAGAACGCATTGGCCGCCTCGGCCAGATGGGCGATACAGTCAAGGTCAAGGACGGCTTTGCCCGTAACTTCCTTTTGCCACAGGGCAAGGCGCTTCGTGCCAACGAAGCCAACAAGAAGAAGTTCGAAGGCCAGCGCGCACAGCTTGAAGCCCGCAACCTAGAGCGCAAGACAGAAGCTCAGGCGATTGCTGATAAGCTTGACGGCAAGTCATTCATTGCAGTTCGTTCAGCTGGTGAAACCGGTCAGCTTTACGGTTCAGTTTCGACCCGTGACATTGCCGACCTGATCACAGCAGAAGGCTTCTCCATCAACCGCAACCAGGTTGAATTGAACACACCGATCAAGACCATTGGTCTTCACAAGATTGTTCTTTCGCTCCACCCTGAAGTTGAAGCAACAGTTACCATCAACATTGCTCGTACTGCGGATGAAGCAGAGCGTCAGGTTAAGGGTGAAGATCTTACTTCTGCCGAAGCAATTTATGGCATTGAAGAGGCTCCGCTTTCGGACGAGTTCTTTGAAGAAGACGAAGACGGCGAAGAAAACGCCTGATTTAAAGAAGATACAAAGCACTCGAAAGAGTTGTTTTTGTTTATGAAAAGTACCCGGCAGCAATGTCGGGTACTTTTTTTCTTTTCAGATTGAAAAAATCAATTAGATTTACTGAGTCCACCCATGCCCGACCAGGACTCCCTTTGAGTCACCTTATGGCCGAGCTCTATCGTCTATGATGGAGATTGTTCATGAACGCACTTTTACGAGCCGCCCTTTCGCGGATGATTCACACTGGCACCTTAAAAGTCACCGACTCTACTGGCAAAGTCCGTACCTTTGGTGACGGGACCGGAGAGGAATTTCACTTCCGCATCAATACGGCCGCAGCAGAACGCAGGATAGCATTTGATCCATCCCTGCATTTCGCAGAAGCCTATATGAACAGCGAGATGGATGTTCTTAAAGGCGACATCTACGATATTCTGAAGCTCATCTTTGAGAATACGGGCGCTACCGCAGCCAAGGAACCTTGGATGCTTGCGATCGAGGGCATACGCCGTGCGACCCGGCGCTTGCATCAGATGAACAATCTGACCCGCGCATCAAGCAATGTGCACCGCCACTATGATCTGTCAGAAGACTTATACCGGCTATTTCTCGATACGGACATGCAGTATTCCTGCGCTTATTTCGAAAAGCCCGATGCAACGCTCGAAGAGGCCCAACTCGCCAAGAAACGCCATATAGCTGCAAAATTGCTTATTCAAAAAGGTCATAAGACCCTCGATATCGGTTGCGGCTGGGGTGGCATGGGGCTTTATCTGGCACGGCACCTGGAAGCCAATGTGACAGGCGTCACCCTTTCACAGGAACAGCACGGCATTGCCAACAAGCGCGCATTCGACGAAGGATTGTCATCGCAGGCTCAATTCAACCTGCAGGACTATCGTACGATTGATAACAGTTTCGACCGGATTGTTTCGGTTGGCATGTTCGAGCATGTAGGCATTGGTCATTTCTCCGAATATTTCCAACACACAGCGCGCCTGCTCAAGAAGGATGGCGTCTTCCTGCTGCACTCAATCGGGCGTTCAGACGGGCCTTCCTATACCAATGCCTTCATCCAGAAGTATATTTTTCCCGGAGGCTATATCCCTGCCCTTTCGGAAGTTATTCCGCATATCGAAAAAGCCGGACTGGTTATTACTGATATCGAAATTCTGCGTCTGCACTATGCCGATACATTGCGGATCTGGCGTGAGCGCTTCATGGCAAACCGCGACAAGGCAAAGGCGATCTATGATGAAAGGTTTTGCCGTATGTGGGAATTCTATCTGGCGGCGTCAGAAGCAGCTTTCCGCTGGCAAAACCTGATGGTGTTCCAGATCCAGCTGGCTCATCGCCAGGAAGTAGTGCCTTTGACCCGCAACTACATCGAACGGGAAGAGAAGCGGCTCAAGCGGCTTGAATGTCAACGCAGCTCTGCCAATAGCCAAGCGAGCGCGAAGGAATCAATTGCCGGGCGGTGATTGGACGTGAGTCCGACGATACTTTAACGCATACCGCACCATCATCCTCGGGCTTGACCCGAGGACCCACTATTTGCCGATGAAGATAGGTCCTCGGGTCAAGCCCGAGGATGACGGTGAAGTGGGTTGTGTGGCATCGCCTTTTCCACCCGACTCGGTTTACGTTTACCGTAAGAGTCAAGTATGGCTCATCTTATTTCCTGCTTTATTGCGTCGCTCGTTCCCGATTGTTCATTGATCGAGTGCATTTGTGTGAAGTGGTGTGGAAAAGAATAAAACAGCAGTCCTCATTTTTCTACGCTAGGTCATATTAGAGGAGAACAGGAAAATACAAAATGGCTGAAGCTACGGTACGCAAGATCAACGAGGCGCAGGGCACGCTTTATCGCGAGGCTCCCAACAATATTGAGGCTGAACAGGCCCTTTTGGGCGCTATTCTGGTCAATAATGATGCGTTTTATCGTGTTTCCGACTTCCTGAAGCCGACGCATTTCAATGAGCCTCTGCACCGGAAAATCTTTGAGGTCGCCTCCGATATGATTCGGATGGGCAAGATGGCCAATCCTGTCACGCTCAAGACGTTCATGCCTGCCGACGCAAAGATCGGCGACATGACTGTCATGCAATATCTTGCCCGGCTGGCCGCCGAAGCCGTGACTGTCATCAATGCCGAAGATTATGGCCGCGCGATCTATGATCTTGCCACGCGCCGTGCGCTGATCACCATCGGCGAAGACATGGTGAATATCGCTTATGATGCGCCAGTCGATGTGGCACCGCAAGGTCAGATCGAGGATGCTGAACGCCGCCTGTTCGAACTTGCCGAAACCGGGCGTTATGATGGCGGCTTCCAGACATTCACTGATGCGGTCAAGAACGCTGTGGACATGGCAAACGCGGCATTCATGCGTGACGGCCATCTTTCCGGCGTTTCAACGGGAATCCGCGCGCTTGATGCGCGCATGGGTGGATTGCAGCCATCGGATTTGATCGTGCTTGCGGGACGTCCGGGTATGGGCAAGACCTCACTTGCCACGAACATCGCCTTCAATATTGCCGCAGCCTATGAGCCTGAACAATTGGCCGACGGCAGTTTCAAAGCCAAGAATGGCGGCGTGGTCGGTTTCTTTTCACTGGAAATGTCATCCGAGCAGTTGGCAACACGTATTATCTCCGAGCAGTCAGAAATCAGTTCTTCAAAAATCCGTCGCGGTGAAATCAGCGAAGCCGACTTTGAAAAGCTCGTTGCGTGCTCGCAACATATGCAGCGCGTGCCACTCTATATCGACCAAACAGGTGGTATCTCCATTGCGCAGTTGGCAGCCCGTGCCCGGCGGTTGAAGCGTCAGCGCGGCCTCGATGTTATTGTCATCGACTATATTCAGCTGATGCAGGGATCATCCAAGCGCGCTTCGGAAAATCGTGTGCAGGAAATCACCGAGATTACCACTGGTCTGAAAGCTCTGGGCAAGGAGTTGAATACCCCTATTATCGCCCTCTCCCAGCTCTCCCGTCAGGTGGAGAGCCGCGAAGACAAGCACCCACAGCTTTCTGACTTGCGTGAATCCGGCTCGATCGAGCAGGACGCCGACGTTGTGCTGTTCGTGTATCGTGACGAGTATTACATCAAGAACAAGGAACCGAAGGCCGGTACTGAAGAGTATTTCAAATGGCAGGCTGATTTGAACGAGGCAACCGGCAAGGCGGAAGTGATCGTTGCCAAGCAGCGTCACGGCCCGACAGGAACAGTGCGACTGGCCTTCCAGGCAGAATTCACACGCTTTACCGACCTTGCCGAGGATTCACATATTCCCGAACGTTTCGAGTAAGAATTTGATTGCAAAAACTACACATGTCACCGCGACCGGGGCTGATCCACGGCTCGCAGGCGGTCGTTTAACCATTGATCTCGATGCGCTGGTTGCGAACTGGCTTCTTCTTGCGGAGAAATCCAAACCTGCGCGCACCGCCGCAGTGGTTAAAGCGGATGCTTATGGTCTTGGCATTGTCCACGTCGTTCCGGTTTTATGGAGTGTCGGGTGCCGTACTTTTTTTGTGGCCCTGGCCGAAGAGGGATTGCGCGTGAAAGCCGTCGCGCCCGATGCGCAGGTCTTTGTCCTCAATGGTTTTTTTGCTGAGGCATTTCCCATCTATGAACGATCCAACCTCATTCCCGTGCTTGGGTCGTTGCAGGAACTTGCAAACTGGAGGGAACTCAATGCTGGCCGGACTGAGAAACTACCCTATGCCCTGCATGTCGACACGGGGATGAACCGGCTGGGCCTGACCGTGAGCGAAGCCATTCGTTTTGCTGGCGAATCTGCCGATGATGGGCCAGTGCTGCTAATCACGCATCTAGCAACAGCAGATGAACCAACGCATGAGCTCAGCCAGCGACAGTTTGAGTCATTTCAAAAACTTCGTGCCAATTTCTCCGGAATTGAATCAAGCATCGCCAACTCGCCCGGCATCTTCCACAGTTCGAACACTGGATATGAATTGAGTCGCCCCGGCGTCGCCATGTATGGTGGAGAGCCGCTTTCGGGCGTCGCAAATCCAATGCGTCCGGTCGTCACCTCAGAAGCACGGATTGTTCAGATTCGCACAGGGCTTAAAGGCGAGACAGCAGGCTATGGAGCCACTGCAACGCTGGATCGAGATACGCGGATTGCAATTTGTTCTGTTGGCTATGCCGACGGTTATTTGCGCTCGGCCTCCGGCAGTGGCGTACCCTTAAGACAAACGCTCAATAGTGGTGGTTCTGGTTTTATCGCATGCAAGAGAGTTCCGATCATTGGCCGCGTGACAATGGATCTGACCTCGTTCGATATTTCCGAACTGAAGGAAGACGAAGCTAAGCCGGGCGACTATATTGAACTGTTTGGATCCAATATCAGCCTCGACGAGGCGGCACGGGCAGCAGGCACAATCGGATATGAGTTGCTTACCAGCCTTGGAAACCGCTATCACCGCCGCTACCTCTACAGCGGAAACGAGATTTAATGGCCAAGGCTAGAATTCAATTCATCTGCCAGAACTGCGGCGCTGTGCATACGCGCTGGGCTGGCAAGTGCGATTCATGCGGCGAATGGAACACGCTCGTTGAAGAAGGCACATCGGGCGGCATAGGCAGTGGCCCCGGCAAGCTCTCAGGACGCAAGGGCCGCGCCGTTGCGTTGACCACCTTGTCCGGCGAAATCGAAGACGCACCACGCATCCAGTCAGGAATTGGCGAGCTTGACCGTGTGACCGGCGGCGGCTTTGTACGCGGATCGGCCATTTTGATTGGCGGTGATCCGGGTATTGGCAAATCCACATTGCTGACGCAGGCCGCTGCTGCTTTATCGCGTCAGGGACACCGCATTGTTTACGTATCAGGCGAAGAGGCTGTGGCCCAGATACGGCTACGTGCGCAAAGGCTGAATGCTGCCGACACTGATGTGCTGCTTGCCGCCGAAACCAATGTCGAAGATATTCTTGCAACCATTTCCGATGCGAAACGACCAGATCTGATCATTATCGATTCGATCCAGACGCTGTGGACGGATGCCGCTGATTCTGCACCCGGAACGGTAACTCAGGTCCGCGCCGGAGCACAGGCGATGATTCGCTATGCCAAGCAAACAGGCGCAGCGGTGGTTCTTGTCGGCCATGTGACCAAAGAGGGCCAAATTGCTGGCCCACGGGTGATCGAACATATGGTCGATGCCGTGCTCTATTTTGAAGGTGAAGGCGGACATCATTACCGTATCCTTCGCACGGTAAAGAATCGTTTTGGACCGACTGATGAAATTGGCGTGTTTGAAATGTCGGATAAGGGCCTGCGTCAGGTCGCCAATCCATCCGAATTGTTTCTTGGCGAGCGAAACGATAAATCGCCCGGTGCCGCCGTTTTCGCCGGGATGGAGGGCACACGGCCTATTCTCGTTGAAATTCAGGCTTTGGTCGCACCCTCGACACTCGGCACGCCGCGCCGCGCCGTTGTCGGCTGGGACGGAAACCGTCTTTCGATGATTCTGGCGGTGTTGGAGGCCCATTGCGGCGTGCGGTTTGGACAACATGATGTTTACCTGAATGTGGCTGGTGGATACCGAATAACCGAGCCTGCGGCTGACCTTGCGGTCGCATCTGCACTGGTTTCCTCCATTGCCGGTATTGCCCTTCCCGCCGATTGCGTCTATTTCGGCGAAGTCAGTCTATCTGGCGCGGTTCGCCCTGTGGCGCATGCGGTGCAAAGACTGAAGGAAGCAGATAAGCTTGGGTTCAAGCAGGCTGTTCTTCCCAAGGGAAGCAACGATGTTGCAAAGAACGGCAATGCTCGTCTGACCGAGACTGCTTCGCTACCGGACCTTGTGGCCCGGATAGCAGCATCCGGACCGGGCAAGAGACAACGCGAAGACTGACCAGATGGTTGGTTTTGATATGAGGACTAAATGAAATGCCGATAACGTTGCTTGACGGAATACTATTGGGCATCACCCTTGTCTCGGCGGTCCTTGCCATGGTTCGCGGCTTCTCACGCGAAGTCTTGTCGGTTGTATCATGGGCCGCTGCTGCTGTTGCAGCCTACGTTTTCTACAAGCCGGTTGTGCCCTTTTTAGCCCCTTACATCAGCAATGAAACAATCGTACAGATTGCTGCTGCCGGTCTGGTTTTCATCGTGACGCTCATCGTGGTTTCAATTATTACGATGAAGATCGCCGATTTCATTATTGATAGCCGTATCGGTGCACTGGATCGCACACTTGGCTTTCTGTTCGGAGCAGCACGCGGCGTTTTGCTCGTTGTGGTTGCCATGCTGTTTTTCAACTGGCTTGTTACGGAAAACCAGCCAGCATGGGTGGCGCAGGCGAAATCAAAGCCCATGATCGATGAGCTTGGTGCGAAACTGGTTGCACTTTTGCCGGAGGACCCGGAAACAACCATTCTCAAGCGATTGAAGCCGGAAACACCGGCGGCAACGGATGGGACAACGACGCCTGAACCGAAGGAAGACATTCCTTCGGAAGGCACGGCGCCCGAATAACAGGGCAAAGCATGAAACTGCGTCAATGCTGCTCTTGGGGTTTGCTTGGTAATACCCCATATAGTGTGGCATAATACAAACTAGGCACAATTGACTCGATCCCAATTTACCTTGGGGCGAAAGGGCTGGCGGCAATGACCGACATTTCTCGTGACGATAACCAATTGATGTCCCTTGATGATGACACACTGCATGAAGAGTGCGGTGTGTTTGGCATTTTAGGGCATCCTGATGCAGCAACGTTGACAGCCCTGGGGCTGCATGCGCTTCAGCACCGCGGCCAGGAGGCCGCCGGTATAGTCTCATATGATGGCAACCAGTTCTGCTCTGAGCGCCGTATGGGGCTTGTTGGTGACCATTATACAAACCCGGCTACATTGGCTCAATTGCCCGGTGATCGTGCCATAGGCCACGTCCGTTACTCGACAACGGGTGATGCGGCTCTTCGTAATGTACAACCTCTCTTCGCTGAATTGGAAATTGGCGGGATTGCTATTGCCCATAATGGCAATTTCACCAATGGCCTGACGATGCGCCGCAAGCTCATCGCTGATGGTGCCATCTGCCAGTCCAATTCTGATACGGAAGTGGTGCTGCATCTCATCGCCCGCTCGCGCAGCACTTCATCCAGCGACCGCTTCATCGACGCGATTCGCCAGATGGAAGGCGGCTATGCGATGCTCGCCCTCACCCGTACAAAGCTGATTGCAGCACGCGACCCAATCGGCATTCGCCCGCTCGTCATGGGCGATCTCGACGGCAAGCCGATTTTTGCTTCCGAAAGCTGTGCGCTTGATATTATCGGCGCAAAATTCGTCCGCGACATCGAGAATGGTGAAGTTGTCGTTTGCGAGATTCAAGCCGATGGGTCCATCAGCATCGAAACCTTCAAGCCGCAGCTTCCAAAACGCGAACGTCTATGCCTGTTCGAATATGTCTATTTCGCTCGTCCTGACTCCATTGTTGGCGGCCGCAATGTTTATACGGCCCGCAAGAACATGGGCATTAACCTTGCCAAGGAAGCGCCGCTTGAGGCTGATGTTGTTGTTCCTGTTCCTGACGGTGGCACACCGGCGGCCATAGGTTTTGCCCAGGCAAGCGGTATTCCGTTCGAGCTTGGTATTATCCGCAACCACTATGTTGGCCGGACCTTCATTGAACCAACGCAGTCTATTCGCGCGTTCGGCGTAAAACTCAAACATTCCGCCAATCGCGCAGTCATTGAAGGCAAGCGGGTTGTTCTGATTGATGATTCCATCGTTCGCGGAACCACTTCCGTCAAAATCGTGCAGATGATCCGCGATGCAGGCGCGAGCGAAGTGCACATCCGCGTTGCCAGCCCGATGATTTTCCACCCGGATTTCTACGGTATCGATACGCCCGATGCGGACAAGCTGCTGGCGAACCAATATGCTGATCTTGATGCGATGTGCGCCTATATCGGTGCGGATTCATTGGCCTTTCTGTCGATCGACGGCCTCTACAGGGCAGTGAGCGGAGCACCACGCGATCCGGGCGCGCCACTCTTCACCGATCACTATTTCACTGGCGACTACCCGACACGTCTTCTCGACAAGGATGGCCCGGACAATGTCCGTCAGTTCTCGCTTCTCGCAAATAACGGTTGAGTTCATTTCATGATTTCTGACGGCAGTTTTCGGCTGGACGGTAAGCTTGCGCTTGTCACTGGCGCTTCGCGTGGCATTGGCTATCACCTTGCAAAAGAACTCGCTGGACGCGGCGCACATGTCATTGCCGTGGCGCGTACAGTGGGCGGCCTTGAAGAACTGGATGATGAAATTACCAAGGCCGGCGGTTCCGCGACACTGGTTCCCCTTGATCTGACTGATCTGCCTGCGATTGATCGGCTGGGCGGCTCGATTCATGAGCGCTGGGGCAAACTTGACATTATGATTGCCAATGCGGGCGTGCTCGGAACCATTTCGCCGATCGGTCATGTCGAGGCCAAGGTGTTTGACAAGCTGATGACAATCAATGTCTCGAGCGTTTGGCGGCTCATCCGGACAACCGATCCTTTGCTGAAACTTTCCGACGCTGGCCGTGCTTTGTTGCTTTCTTCCAGCGTGGCGCATTCTGCTCGAGCTTATTGGGCTCCCTATGCTGCTTCTAAAGCTGCCGTGGAGGTTTTTGCGCGCAGTTGGGCAGAAGAGACCAGGCAGACCAAGCTACGCGTGCATTCAGTCGATCCCGGCGCAACACGCACAGCAATGCGCGCGCAGGCTGTTCCAGGCGAGGACCCGGAGACATTGCCCACACCGGCAGAGGTTGCCGCAAAGATCGCCCTGCTCTGCGATCCGGCCATCGATGACACCGGCAAATTGTACAATGTGCGCTCAGGCAAATTGTTGAGCTATAACAATCCAAGCTGATATACCGACCACATTAACCGGTAAGGCGAATGACATTCGTCTCGCAGGCCTCTGTGTTACGAGCCCGCCATGCTTTGGGGCTCATGCCGGTAACGCGCAGGAATTCGCGGTTGAAGTTTGATTTGGTCTGAAAACCCGCATCGAACATGATGCGGGTGATTGGCTCATCGGTCTCCAGAAGAAGCTTGCACGCTTCCCTCACGCGATAGTCATTCACATATTGCGAAACACTCATCCCCTTGGTGCGATTGATCGCATTGGACACTTGCCTGACTGAAAGCCCCATTTTTCGGCCCAGCCTGTTCAAATTGAGATCCACGTCGCGATATGGCTGACGCGATTGCATAAACTCATCAAGCGCAACAGCTACCGCTGCGTCGTCTGCGGTTGGCTGACTGGATAGTGCAGGCTCGTCACCGCTTTCTTCAGCCGAAGGCTGGCTGGCACCCGCAACGGTAGCCGCAGCTCCAAGAACAAGAAGACCAACAATATTTGCTATAGCCACAATGCGGCCAGAATTGAGCCCGCCGGTTTCAGCGAAATCGAAAGTTACCAGCAGGTCGATCACGGCAGAGCCGACCGTGGAAAGCGCGGTAAGCTGCAAGGCGCGATACGATGTGATGACGCCATCCAATCTGGAAGCGCCAAGCACATTGGGCCCTAACCATGCAAGCCTCACCAGTGCCAAGCCGTATCCCAAAAATATCAGGATGATCGCCAACGAAATCGGATCGGGCCAGAAGGCGACAAAACAGGCAATCGACAATGTCGGCAGGAGATGAAGCAGTAAATAAGGCCGTCGCGATGGTGATCGTTCAGTTCGCAGACTATCGAAACTCAACCATGCCAATGTCGGAGCGGCAGCGGCAAGTATTGCCTGGAGTGGCAATATTTCAACCATATCATAGCCCCAGCGCAGTCCTATAATTATCGATTGGACCGCCGCAACAGAAAGCCAAGCAAAGAAGAACGGATTTGACGCGCCCTCATCCTGCCGCCTGATCATTTGGATGAGAAGGATAAAAAGCAGCAGGGCAACGACAAAGGGTAAAGGTACAAAAAGCATTTCAATATCCGAGTGAGTTTCAATCAATATGTCCTCAATCGCGTTTGCGGACGACCTTAATTATGATCCAGGTCGAAAATATTTGAGCACTGCTGCCTCCTGGTGCTGGCGCTAATCCAAGCGCCTATTTCAAGGAGATTGACATGCCAGGATTATTTGCTTCGCTTATCCTGCTCTTTACCACTCTTACACCGGTCGCAGCCAAGGCCGAGACCGCAGCTCAACTGGATGTGACTGCCATCAAGCAGGTGATCATTACCGGCGAGAACAGTCGTGTGGATTTTACGACTTTAGACACATCTCCCTACGCCGCTATTATCACAGGCACTCGGACAAGCTGGCTCGCCAGCTGGTACTCCAGCTGGTTCTCGAACCGCTGTGATACGAAAACGACAACTGAAATCAAAGATCAGACATTAACGATTGACGTTACTGAGACTCCACTTCTCAGCGTCTCAGATTGCGAAGTTCGGATTATCGTCAATCTGCCCAAGGGCGCTGACATCAACATTGAACAGCATGCACTGCTTGCCCGTCTTACCGGTGAGTATCGCAGCATCCGCATTCGTGGAAATGCAGCGGATTTTTCGTTGGTTGGCTATGCCTCCAGCTTCGATATCAAGGGCGACGCGGTGCGCAGCGACGTTCGCTTTGACCGAAGCAGCAATAACGAAACAATCCGCCTCGAATCTCGTGCGCTCGATGCCACGTTCAGTTTTTTGAAGGACACACCGATCAGCTATGCGGTCGATGCCAAAGCCTCTTTAATCGACAGCAAACTTGCAAATACCCCCGACGCAAAACCCTCCATCAACATCACGAGCGATTATGTGCGCGCAACGATCCGTTGAAGCCCCAAACGCCCCCCAATCGAATCAGGAAATTAGACCATGAAAACTCTCAAACTCGCTGCCATTCTCGCTGTTGCTGCATTCAGCACATTTCAGCAGGCCCAATCCGCCGGGCTGAAGTTCATCGAGGTACCCGCCGACAACCGCGGCCCTGCGCTTACCGGTGCGCTCTGGTATCCATGTAAAGGCAAGCCGGAGAAAATCGACATCGGTTTTGCCTTTTCGACAGCGGTGAAAGATTGTCCTGTTACGGGCAAAAATCTTCCACTTATTGTAGTCTCACATGGTGTTGGCGGCTGGATTGGCAATTATCACGGCCTCGCGGAAATGCTTGCTGACAATGGGTTTGTGGTCGCCGCGATCAATCACCCGCGAGACAGTGGCCAGTCCAAAACCCGCGATCCTGGCGATATAGCAGCGATGACCCAGCGCCCTACTGATATCAAAAGGCTGACAGATTATCTGCTTGGTTCATGGCCGGACGCAGGCCAGATCAATCCAGCCCTTATAGGCGTGTTTGGGTTTTCCAGAGGTGGCAATACCGGTATTGCAATGATTGGAGGACAACCGGACTGGAAGCTATTGCTCAACAATTGTCCGACCTACCCCGGTAATCGTTTTTGCGAGCAGATTAAGTCCGGTTCTGTTACAGAAATGGAAAGTGATGAGCGCATCAAAGCTGCTGTGATTGTTGATCCAGCAGGTGGCAGCCTGTTTACTGAAGAAGGTTTGGATAAGGTATCAGTTCCTGTGCAACTATCGGGCTCAGAACATGGTCTCGACGGCGTGTCTCCCGATGATGCTGCAACCATCGTCCGCAACCTACCGAAACAACCCGATTTTCACTTTGTCCCAAACTCCAACCATTTCTCCTTTCTGCCGCCATGCACCCCCAATTTTGCAAAACTTGCGGCCGATTCTGGCGATACGGAACTTTGTAGCGATGAGCCAGGCTTCGACCGTGTTGCATTTCACAAGCAATTCAATGCTGACATTCTTGTTTTCTTTCGCACGCACTTGAGCATTATAAGCAAATAGCTGTTCGCTCCGAAGTCAGGAAGAGGCTTCGGAAGTTTCCGTTTCGGCCGATGCAGCAGCGGCATCCGCAGATTCATAACGCTTCCATGCCCTGTAGCTGAATGGCAGGGTCAAGAAGAAAGCGATTGTCGTCAATGTTAGTGTTTCCCAAGTATAGCTCATCAGGAATGCCACGTAGACCACGATAAACAGGAAGGTCGGCATGACCCAGTCCGACCGCAGCTTGGTGCCAGCCGATTTGCCGCTATAGACCGGCAAACGGCTGATCATCAGTATCGCAACGCCAACCGTGTAGGCGGCCGCTATAAAGGCGAAAGTGCGCGTCGGGACAAGGCCGAGAAAGCCAAGATAGACCGGCAACATGACCAGCATTGCGCCCGCAGGCGCAGGAACGCCGGTGAAAAAATTGTTCTGCCAGAGCGGTTTGCCAGCGACATCGAGCATCACGTTGAAGCGGGCGAGCCGCAAGCAGCAGGCAATGCAATAGAGCAAAGCCGCAATCCAGCCGAAAGAACGCGCCTGATCCAGCATATAGGCATAGAGGACCAGAGCCGGTGCAACGCCGAAATTGACGATATCGGCCAGTGAATCCATCTGAGCGCCAAAATTGGACGACCCCTTCATCATGCGGGCTATGCGCCCGTCAATGCCGTCAAGGAATGCAGCAAGCAGGACCATTGAAACGGCCAATTCGAACCTGTTCTCAAACGCCAGTCTTATCCCGGTTAATCCGGCGCAGATGGCCAGAACCGTAATGACATTGGGCATCAGGTAGCGCAGTGGGATGCGCTTGCCTTTGGGTTCTGCATTTTGACGCTTCTCGTCAAACAAAGGGTCTGTTTCGTGCTCCAATGGCATTGGTCAGCTTATCCGGACAAGTGGAGCGCTTGGCTCGCCGCCAAATTCAGCAATGACCGATTCTCCACCAACAGCTGTTTGACCAACTGCAACACGCGGCACAAAACCTTGCGGCAGGTAGACATCGACACGCGAGCCGAAACGGATCAAGCCAAAGCGCTCACCGATAGAGATTGAATTGCTTTCATCAACCCAGCATACAATACGACGGGCAACCAGACCGGCAACCTGTACAACGGCCACTTCGCCATTGGGGCTTTCAATAACCAGACCATTGCGTTCATTTTCCGCGCTGGCCTTATCGAGTTCGGCGTTGAGAAACTTGCCGGGTTTGTGGACGATTGTGGAAACTCGGCCACGAACCGGGGCGCGATTAATGTGGCAAGAGAAGACATTCATGAATACGGAGATCCGGGTCATTTCCGTATCGCCCAATCCAAGCTCGCGTGGAGGCACTGCCGGACCCACTGCCGAGACGAGGCCATCTGCCGGACTTATAACCAGCTTGTCGTCGGTTGGCGTTACGCGTTGGGGATCGCGATAGAAATAAATGCACCAGGCAGTCAGTATCAGACCGATCCAGAACAATGGCCCCCAAAGGTAACCAAGAATAAGGGTGGCAACGGCGAAGCCTGCGATGAAAGGATAGCCTTCCTTGTGGATGGGCACGAAAGTATTGCGGATCGTATCAACAAGGCTCATTCATCTAATCCTGATTATGCCAGCATCATGTGGTCGCGAAGCGCTTTGCGCAATGTCGTTACATGATGGCAAGTTTTCAACGCGTTTGCGCGTTCTTATCGGAGATTGGCTGCGGGGGCAAACCATTCACGCGGGCATAGCAGGCTTTCCACGAACAACAACACCAAGATCGTCTTCCGCTTGTACGCGGCGCAGCCGCTCTTCGGCCTCGGTGGCTTCGCGTTGGCGATTCCACATCGACGCATACAGACCTTTAATTTTCAGCAGCTTGGTGTGTGTACCTTGCTCGGCGATCACACCATCCTTCAAAACGATAATTTCATCAGCGCCGATAATGGTCGAAAGCCTGTGTGCGATAACCAGCGTTGTCCGGTCACGGCTGACCAGATCGAGTGCCGATTGGATTTCGTGTTCGGTGGCGCTATCCAGAGCCGAGGTCGCCTCATCAAGGACGAGAATGGGCGGTGCTTTGAGAATTGTTCGAGCAATTGCAACGCGTTGCTTTTCACCGCCTGAAAGCTTGAGCCCGCGTTCACCAACCATAGACTGATAACCTTCAGGCAAGGTGTCGATGAATGGCCCGATCTGCGCAAGCTCCGCGGCATTGCGCATCTCCTCATCGGTAGCGCTAATCCGGCCATAACGGATGTTATAAGCAATAGAGTCGTTGAAGAGCACCGTATCCTGCGGCACCATGCCAATGGCTGAGCGCAGGCTTTCCTGCGTCACATCTCGGATATCCTGCCCGTCAATGCTGATGGAGCCACTTTGGATATCGTAGAAGCGAAACAGCAGGCGCGACAGTGTTGACTTGCCCGCGCCGGAGGGCCCGACGATGGCAACGGTCTTGCCCGCAGGAACCTCAAAGCTGACCCCCTTCAAAATCGGGCGCTTTGGGTCGTAGGCAAATTGCACATCGTCAAAGCGAACCGTGCCGTGATCGATAGCTAGAGGCTTCGCATTCGGCTTGTCCATTACTTCCTGCTCAACATCGAGCAGATCGAACATCTGCTCAATATCGGTCAATCCCTGGCGGATTTCGCGATAAATGAAGCCGATAAAATTCAGCGGAATGGAAAGCTGCATCAACATGGCATTGATGAAAACAAAGTCGCCAATTGTCTGCGTGCCCGCCATGACCTCCCTGCCCGACATGATCATCATGACCGCCATGCCGATACCGAATATCACCGCCTGACCAAAATTCAGCCAACCGAGCGACGTCCAGATGCGGGTGGCGGAGACTTCGTATCGCGCCATTGCCCCGTCGAAACGCTTCGCTTCCATGGTTTCATTGCCAAAATACTTAACGGTCTCGAAGTTCAACAACGAGTCGATGGCCTTGGAATTGGCATCCGTGTCGGAATCGTTCATGTCGCGGCGAATGCCGATGCGCCAATTGCTGGCCCGAACCGTGAACCAGGTATAGAGCCAGACCGTGGCTACCACGACCGCCACATAGGAAAGTCCGTATGTCACGGCGAATATGATGGCGGTCAGAAGAAATTCAATCACCGTCGGCGCAGTATTGAGGATCGTGAAACGCACGATCGTCTCAATGCCCTTTGTACCACGCTCGATAATGCGCGACAGGCCGCCGGTTCGCCGTTCGACATGGAAACGCAGAGACAATTGGTGCATATGCACAAACGTTTTATAAGCAAGCTTGCGCACGGCATATTGCCCGACACTGGCAAACAACGCATCGCGCAGCTGGTTAAGCCCGGCCTGAACAATGCGCGCCACATTGTAGGCGGCAACCAACATAAGTGGGCCGATAAGCAAAACCGGCAAAAGCTCGGAAACCTCCAGCTTGCCGTTCAATGCATCGGTCGCCCACTTGAAAAAATAGGGAACGAGGATCAGTACAATTTTGGAAATGACGAGGTAGACCGTGGCCCACACGACCCGCATGCGCAGATCAGGGCGTTCTGACGGCCACATATAGGGCCAAAGGTTTCGAATTGTCTGAAACGTCTTTCCAGATTCGGATGATACGGTCTTATCGGTCACTTCTAATCCTCAAGCACGTTTTCGCGCCAGACTTGCGGCTGCGGTGGAGTGATATTCTGCGGTGGACAGCAAAGCTCGGCCATATTGTTTACAAGCGTCGCAACATGGGTGAACGCTGCCGGATCGATGCTGTAATGTGAGCTTTGGCCGGATTGACGGTAACGAACCAATCCAGCTTCAACCAAAATCTTGAGATGCTGCGAAACAGTTGACTGGGCAAGATCCAGACCAGCGACGATATCCTTGCAGCATGATGCATCAAGACAGGAGAGCTGGCGCACGATGCGCAAACGTGCCGGATGAGCAAGCGCCGCAAGAATGCGCGCAGTTTCAATATCCTCAAGGGTTTTCTGGCAAGTCATCGTTCATCGTCGATAAACGATGCAACCTATCATTGCAATGCCGCCTGCAAATCTTTTGCGTAAAATTGCCGAAACACAGTGGATATTTCTACTGAACAGCCGGTTTGTCGTTCTCAGGCAAAGTAAAGACCTGGCCGGGGAAAATGCGGTCAGGGTTGCGGATCTGCTCCTTGTTCGCAAGGTAGATCGTGGTGTAGCGCATCCCCTCGCCATAGGTCCGGCGCGAAATCTGCCACAGATTATCGCCTCGGCGAATAATGACCGAACCCTCAACGCTTTGCAGCGGGGCGGCGGCATCGCCTGTTGCAACTTGCGCTGTTGCACTCTCTGTCTGCACAGGTTCACCGTTAGCTGATGCAGATGCGACGGCGGAGATACGCTCGCCTGCCTCGCGCTTGAAAGGTACGGCAGACTTTGCAAGAACAGTAACCCCGTCAGGCCCGAGCATATCGGCGCGAACGATGTAATCGCCGACTGCCAATTCCTTTACGGTCTGCACAAGAAAGCGCCCTTCGGGTGTTGTCATCGTCGAACCAAGCAAATCGCTGTTTGCATAAACTTTCACGGTTGAACCGGCTTCGGCGGTTCCGGCGATGAAGAGCTTATTACCTTCAATCTCGACAGCCTCCACAGCAATCCGGGCTTTGACGGCCGGCTGGACCACAGGCTTGTCGCCTTTGGGTGCAGCGCTGGCAATTGTCTGCCCTGCGTCAGGTGCGGGTGTGGCCTCCGGCGTCGTGATCATCCGGCTTGGCTGACCGGATTGTTCAACGAGAGCCAGCACCTGTCCAGTCTTGGATTCAGGAATGGAGACTATCGCTGTTTCGATCGACGTCATGGCTATACCATTGGCACCAGTAGAACGCAGCACGAGCTGATAGTCGCCAGGCTTTAAAGGATCATCGAGAGCAATGACAAAGTCACCGCTTTCGTTGGATTTGGTGGTACCAATAACTTTGGAGCGCGAAAGCAGATCAACGGTGGCACTGGCTGACGCCTTTCCGGCGATGACAATCGATCCCGAGGGCTCAACACGCAGCACATCAAAAGTGGGGGCGCCAGAGCTTGGTGGAACCGTTGTTAGCTCTGGCTGCGGCTTTGCTGCCTGTTGTGTTGGGGCATTCCCGGCAGAGGGCGCTGGAACGGCCGGTTCAACCGCTGGCGCTGCGGGTTTCGCCGAAGTGTCCATATCGGCAATGGCTGCTGGTTTGTCAGCGTCTGTTTTACCCGAAACATCTGCCAGATAAAGCGCAACCAACCCCGCCGCAACAATGGCGCTAATCCCCAATAATGCAAATCGTGTGCTGAGCATTGTTTTTTACCTCTTGTTCTTTTTGCTCTAGCGTCTTTTACGTTTCTCTACAAGAAACGACGCAAACTTGCCCTACTATACCTTTGATCCAGCCAAAGCGGTAGGGTGTCCCGATTTGTCACGCTTGACTGTCTGCAAAGCAAAAGGCACCAAGGCTATATGAGCAAGATTCGATCCATTTGTGTTTACTGCGGTTCGTCGCCGGGCCGTGATCCAATTTATAAACAAAGCGGCAAGCTGCTTGGAAGTTCAATTGCTGAGCATGGCCTTGAGCTGATTTATGGCGGCGGCACAAAAGGTATTATGGGGGCTGTTGCCGATGGCGTTATGTCTGCAGGCGGCAAGGTAACCGGCATCATACCAAAATTCCTTATGAACAAGGAAGCCACCGAGCATTCATTGCAACAGCTTTCCGAATTGATTGTCACTGAGGATATGCACGAGCGCAAACATAAGATGTTCGAGCGTTCCGATGCATTTGTCACCCTTCCCGGTGGCATCGGGACTGTCGAGGAAATTGTCGAGATCATGACTTGGGCGCAGCTTGGCCGTCACAGAAAGCCAATGGTCTTCGCCAATATCAATGGTTTCTGGAATCCAATGCTGGCGTTGATTAATCATATGAAGGCCGAAGGCTTCGTTCATACGTCACATTTGGTCAATCCGATTGTGGTAGACAGGCCGGAAGATATTGTGCCTGCGATCCTTAATGCTGCATCCAAGGGTGATCGGGAAGGCAATGAAGCTATCATTGAGCGGCTCTGACAGGATAGAGGGATCAGCATCATGGACACGCTCGATCCCCAGTCTGTATCGCCCCGGATAGACGATTTTGTCATAGTCCATAATTTTGATGCCAGTGGCGCGCTGACTACCAAAGTTGCAACGGATATCAGCTGGTCATGGAAAAATTACGCGCTGGTCGACGTGCGCGCCAAGCGCAGCCTGGATATTGACACCGCCCTGCCGGAAGCGGTCAAAGAAACATTGCTTGCTGCGGGTGATCAATATCAGATCAGCTATGAAGATGGCTGGCTTTTCGGTGAACTCCCCGACCTGCAGCACGAGCATTATGGCGACGCACGCCAACTGGGCTATTTCCGCTTCGCCTTAAATGAAAAACTCTTCATCAGCGGGCGCAGACATCCTCTGCAATCGGTCGATGATGTCCGGCAGTTCATACTGCGAGACAAGATAAGACCCGAGACACCGCTTGAACTGTTTAACGCCATATTTCGGCGTTTTCTCGAACTTTTGAAAGCAGAAATCGCAAAGCTTTCCGAAACGCTGGACTCAATCGAAGATCATATTGTTGGCGAAAATTGGCAGGGCGAACGGGAACGGCTCGTGCCCGTTAGGCGTCAGATTGTGCTGTTTCATCGTCATTTGACAGCCGCGACCAGCCTCTTTCGCCATATCGACCATGCTGACCGGCGCGCTTTTCCTGAGAATGTGGATGATTTGATTGAGGGTCTGTCGCGCCGAGCAGAAACTCTGCACGCAGAGGGAGAGCAATTGCAGCAACGCGCGCGGCTATTGCAGGATGAACTTATGGCAAAACTGTCCGACCAGTCGAACCAGTTTCTTTATATTTTGTCGATCATGACAGCCGTCCTGCTGCCCACCACAGTGATCAGCGGTCTGTTCGGAATGAATACTGGCGGGTTGCCATTTCTGGAAAGTCCACACGGATTCTGGATTGTGGCCTCTGCAGCGCTGTTTATTTCAGTGACGGTCTATCTGTTCGTCCGCAAGATTGGTGGCTCACGGCGTTAAACTGCTGCAACTGGACGAGCTTTACGTGCTTCGTGCAGCATGGACCAGGTATAGATAGCCAGCGCCGACCAGATCAGAGCAAACGCAATGAACTGAATATGGGAGAACGGCTCACCAAACACAAAGATTGCACTCAGAAACACGATCGTCGGCGCAATATATTGCATCAGGCCAATGGTGGTGTATCGGAGCAGTTTCGCACCAAAAGCGTAAAGAATAAGCGGAACGGCAGTTGCAGGGCCCGCAAAGAGCAAGAGGCCGATATCATGCGCGCTGCCTTGAGCGAAATGGCTCGTGCCCTGCATGATGGTCCATCCGATCAGAACAAGCGAAGGGATCGACAGGATCAAAACTTCCAGCATGAAACCTTGCGTCGGGCCGATAGGCAAAGTCTTGCGGAAGAAACCATAGAACCCGAAGCTGAAGGCAAGAACCAGCGATATCCATGGCAAACCACCCGAATAGATGGTGAGAAGGAGCACCGCACAAGCAGCAAGGGCAACTGCAACCATTTGGGGCTTCGATAAGCGCTCCCCGAGAAACACTGCACCAAGAACAACATTGACCAGCGGGTTTATGTAGTAACCCAAAGCCGTATCAATCGCATGGCCGGAACCGATAGCCCAGACATATGTACCCCAGTTTACAGTGATCAGACTGGCGGTGAGTGTAGCCATCGCCAACATGCGCGGCGTCGTCAAAGCAATCTTGAGATCGCCAAACAGACCGAGCCACCAAAGCAGAAGCCCGGCAATTGGCACAGACCAGACAATCCGGTGCGCGACAACTTCAAGTGCAGGGATGTGCGCAACCGACTTTAGATAAAACGGAAGAATACCCCAGAGCAGATAGGCTGAGAGAGCAAATATAAAGCCCTTTTTGCCATCTGACATACCCGGCAAAGGTACAGCTTCGATTGCGGCATTCATTTTTGCTTGTTCGCTCATGGTGCGAATCCCTAGACCTCAGCCTGCACTACGTCCATTGAATTCGAATGATCGAAACATCAAGCCATTTGATGTTTTGGCATTTTTCCGGCCAAAATGACCTATTCCGCCGCTATTTTTCCCGCAAGGTCGCGATTTTTCATCAATTTATAGACCACAGAGTCCATTAGCGCCTGAAAAGATGCGTCAATGATATTGTCGGAAACTCCGACCGTCCACCATCTGACATTGGTTGAATCGGTCGATTCAATCAAAACCCGGGTAATCGCTTCCGTACCACCATTGAGGATACGGACTTTGAAGTCCGCCAAAACAAGATCGTTGATCTCATCCTGATAACTGCCCATGTCCTTGCGCAAGGCAAGATCGAGCGCATTAACCGGCCCATGACCTTCAGCCACCGACATGCGCATTTCGCCGTCAACCTCCATGCGAACCACAGCTTCGGAGACAGTTTTTATATTTCCGTTGGCATCGAAGCGGCGCTCAACCATGCAACGGAATGAATCCACCTTGAAAAACTCCGGCACGGTGCCAAGCGTGCGCCGCGCCAATAGCTCAAAACTGGCATCAGCGCCTTCATAGGCATAACCTTCGGCCTCGTGCTCTTTGACAAGAGATATCAGCGTATCAAGACGTGGGTCGGTTTTGCTGACAGATATGCCGCGCCGCTCCAGCTCGTTGATAAAATTGGACTTGCCGCCTTGGTCAGAAACCATGACCTTGCGGCGATTGCCCACCGTTTCCGGCGGAACATGTTCATAAGTCGCAGGCTCCTTGATCAGGGCAGAAGCGTGAATTCCCGCCTTTGTGGCAAAGGCGGAAGAGCCGACGAATGCTCCCTGCGCGTTCGGCGCGCGGTTGAGCAACTCATCGAAACTGCGTGACAGACGCGACAAACCCTTCAGCTTTTCAAGACTGATGCCAGTCTCGAAGCGATCCGCCCATGCGGGCTTGAGCATCAATGTCGGGATAATGGTGATCAGGTTGGCATTGCCGCAGCGCTCCCCGATACCATTAAGCGTGCCCTGCACGTGACGAACACCGGCATCGATAGCAGCCAGCGAGTTTGCGACAGCCTGCTCCGTATCATTATGCGCGTGAATACCGAGGTGGTCACCGGGGATGAATTTCGTAACGGCTTTGACAATCTGCGTCACTTCGGCAGGTTGCGTGCCGCCATTGGTATCGCACAGGACTACCCAACGCGCGCCCGCATCATAGGCGGTCTTGGCACAAGCCAGCGCGTAGTCAGGATTTGCTTTGTACCCGTCAAAGAAGTGCTCGCAGTCAACGATGGCTTCCTTGCCGGCTTTGACAGCAGCCCTCACCGATGTGTCTATGGACTCAAGGTTTTCTTCATTTGTACAACCAAGTGCAACGCGAACATGATAATCCCAGCTCTTGCCGACGAAACAAACCGTATCGGCAGAAGAGCTAATGAGCGCTGTAACACCAGGATCATTTGAAACGGAAACACCCGCGCGTTTTGTCATGCCGAAAGCGGCAAATTTTGCACGGCTCGTGCGCTTTTCAGCAAAGAATGCCGTATCGGTCGGGTTCGCTCCGGGATAGCCACCCTCAACATAGTCGAAGCCAAACTCATCGAGCATTGCGGCGATGACTTTCTTGTCTTCGACTGAGAAATCAATGCCGGGCGTCTGCTGACCATCACGCAAAGTCGTGTCGAAAAGGTAGATGCGTTCTTTGCTCACTTGTCGGTCTCTTCCGCAGGCCATGTGTCTGTATCAAAATCCGGATGCTGATACGAAACCATTGTTTTCAAGAAATCGACGGAGTCAGGATCGCCCTCAGATGTATATCCGGGCAAAGATAAGAGATTATCGACATAAGGCAATTTGCCTTCAAGTCCCCATTGAACCGTCGGCGCGAGTTCTTCCGGCTCATCAAAGGCGCCAATGGCAAGAGCTATACCATCGGGCGCTTCGTAGGTCAGTGGTGTTCCACATGCGGCGCAAAAGCCTCGCTTGACATGATTGGACGATTGAAACCGTTTTGGTTCACCTCGGGTCCAGGTCAAATCCGCATCCGTTACTGAAACCAGCGGAGCAAAGAAATTGCCGAATGCTTTCTGGCACATACGGCAATGACAGATTGATGGGCTTCCCAATGCGCCCTCAACGCGGAACCGCACGGCTCCGCATTGACAGCCTCCGGTGTAGACTGGTTTGTTATCCAAACTCACCGCTTTACCTCCCAAGTCGTCACACGTTCGCCAGTGACCGCATCCTTGCCATCTTTCAGCTGAATGCCTTTTTCCAGCAATTCATAACGGATAGCATCTGCTTCGGCAAAATCTTTGGCGCCGAGCAGTTCCAGCCTTTGCGTTATTTTGGCTTCAATCTCGGCAATGAATTCAGACGACACTTCGTCTGCATTGCCGCTCAAATCAATGCCGAGCAATGCAAATGTTGCCTTATAGGCTGCAGGATCCAGCGCCCGGGATTTACGCACAGTGGCCAGCCAGTTAATGAGTCCTGGCGTTGCAAGATCATCGGACAATATCTCCAAAGCCTCATCGGGCACCCATCCGACAGCGGCAGATCCCCCATATTCCCGCGCTTTTGCGAGAACGTTTTCGGCCTCCTCCAGCCGATTGAGAGTGAAATCAATCGGCTCACGATAATTGGTCATGAGCATCGCCAGACGCAGTACAGCACCCGACCACTTCCGGTTACCGAATGTCGTTGTGTTCAACAATTCGTTGATGGTGAAGAAATTCCCGGCACTTTTGGCCATCTTCTGGCCTTCGACCTGAAGAAAACCATTATGCATCCAGATATTGGCCATCCGATCAGTGCCAAACGCGCAGCATGATTGGGCGATCTCGTTTTCATGATGAGGAAATACAAGATCGATGCCACCGGCGTGGATATCGAAGATGTTCTTCATTGGATCATCGCATTGCAATCCGCCGCCGAATGGCTCCAATAGCTTTGCCATCGACATTGCCGAGCACTCTATATGCCAGCCGGGACGACCAAGACCCTCAATCCCCGCAGGTGACGGCCAACCGGGCTCCCCTTCCTTCGAAGGCTTCCACAAAACAAAGTCCATCTCGTCGCGCTTATACGAAGCAACGTCGACACGCGCACCTGCGAGCATATCATCGGCAGAACGGCGTGCCAGAAGCCCATAGCGCGGCCCCCTCGCCGCGTTCATTGCGGAGGGCGAAAACAGCACATGCCCATCAGCAACATAAGCAACACCGCGCTCTACCAAGCGATCAATCATTGCGACCATTTCCGCAATATACTCGGTCGCCTGGGGCTGTGCTGACGGTTCCAGATTGCCAAGCGCTGTCACATCGGCCTGAAACTGGGCGTTCGTAGCCTGTGTAACCTTGCCAATAGCTTCATTCAGCGGCAGTTCAGGAAAATCCCGGGCAGCGCGTGCGTTAATCTTGTCATCGACATCCGTGATGTTACGGACATAAGTGACGTGGTTCTCGCCATACGTCTGGCGCAAAAGCCGAAACAGCACATCAAAGACGATGACAGGTCTGGCGTTGCCGATATGGGCATAGTCATAGACCGTCGGACCACAGACATACATGCGCACGTTTTTACTGTCGATTGGCTCGAATTTTTCCTTCGAGCGTGTCAGCGTATTGTAGAGGCTTATGTCATGCGGCATGGATCGTCTCAATTTTCAGGTTAACATACAGGATATCAACAGACGGGTCGCTTGACCGGCATATTTGCATCTTTGGTACTGAAAATTTGAGATGAAAACGGCCGGGCCAGCAAATGCTAGCTGATAATGGTCCGACAGATAATAATAATCGTGACTGGCAACGTTTTCATGGGTGCCTTTATGATTGAGCGCAGGCCAATCGTCAAGCGCCGGATTGGAAGCTGGTGTTGCAAATTTGTCGGGATCATAATCGTTAATGCAAATTAACCGGAAAGCCTAAAATCCTCCCGGAAAGTGCCTTTTTTCCGGCCAATTTGAACGGGATTCCTGTCTTATACAAAAGGGGAATAGGCCCCGCCCAAAAGGACCAGACCCATGATGCCAACGCAACAAACTGCAAAGCCGCGAGAAAGCACCTTTGCCGACCATCTCGCCTCGCAATACCGTGCAATCGGTCCAGCAGCGATTCAGGCAGCAGTTCTCAATTCCATTCGCCAGCGTCCTCCTTTGAAGCTTGCTTCAATTGTGCAGGAAACGGACTAAGAGACTAAGCGCTATGCCGGCCATGACAAGGCCGATGATAACATCAAGCACGCGCCAGGCAGCGGGCCGGGCAAACACCGGTTGCAACAGCCTCGCGCCATAGCCGAGACCAAAAAACCAGACGAAGGACGCAATCGCCGCGCCAGCGCCGTAAGCCGCGCGGTTGACACCTTCGAAGCGGGCGGAAAGGCCGCCAAGCAGGACAACTGTATCCAGATAGACGTGCGGGTTGAGGAACGTCAGTGCCAGCACCGTGCCAATGGCGACTTTCAAAGAGCTACTACCCACACGCGCAGCCTGCATCGCCTCTGGGTGCACCGCACGCCTGAATGCTATCGAGGCATACCAGAACAGAAATATCGCGCCTCCAAGCGTTACAAATGAGATGAGTTTGGGCGACTGAGCAATCAATGTGCCAAGGCCAGCGACTCCGGCGGTAATTAGCAGTGCATCGGATAAAGCGCAGATTAAACTGAGAATAAACACATGCTCGCGAAGCAGGCCTTGACGCAGTATGAAAGCATTCTGAGCGCCAATCGCGATAATGAGCGAACCGCCAAGAAGAAAACCGGAAAGTGCGGCTGAGAACATTCGGAGAGTTTCCTGTTATTTGATTGGCAATGAATTAGAATAATTTCATCTGCGTATCAGGTTCTTCGGGATTGTTGCGAGCAGATTTTTTGGGTTCGCTTAGGTTTTCAAGCACCCTGTCCTGAATATCCGGACCAGTATTGGCGACCTTGTTGACCTTATCCGAGACCGGAATAGCCTCAAAGAAATCCGGTTGCGCCGGTTTCATCAAATCGGCAACATGACGCGGTTCCTGCGTTTTGCAATCAAGCCAACGGGCAAAATCCTTTTGTTCGATAATGACAGGCATACGATCGTGAACATGCCGAATATCATCATTGGCACTCGTCGTGAGTATGGCTCCGGTATCCATTTCGGAGCCTTCCGCGTTTGCCCAAGGCTCATAAAGCCCTGCAAATGCGATGATGCCGCCATTGCGGGGTCTGATCCAGTAAGCTTGAGATTTTTTGTCTCCACTGCGTCGCCATTCATAGAAGCCGGACGCCGGAATGAGAGCCCGTCGATGGCGCATGGCTGTTTTGAACGAGGCCTTTTCGATTGCAGTTTCGGATCTTGCATTGATCATCAGCTGATAGTCAGCCGTATTCTTGACCCACCCCGGAATGAAACCCCAGCGGACAAGCAGGGCTTTGCGATCCGGGCGATTGCTGCCAGGCGGCGGAGTTTCGCCGCTCACAACCATCAGGATCGGCTGCGTTGGAGCAATGTTGAAGCGTGGCGGAAAATCCTCCAGCTCCATGAGCGCAAGATAGGCGGCTATTTCTTCAGGGGTCCCAAGAAGTGAAAAGCGTCCGCACATGTCTAACCTGCTTCTACATTGTCGTAATCTTGCATCTGCACCACTTGCTTAAGTACCATCATCTTGTCAAATCGAGTCGCTGAGTTTACCGCTTGGATATGGACCAAATTCCTCTTTCCGCGACTGTCGACGGTGTATCCACAGTCTGTATGCGTGACGGCGCATTCCTTCTGGTTGAGCGCGGCCGTGAACCCTCGAAAGGCTGGCTCGCCTTTCCCGGCGGAAGACGGGAGGATGGTGAGACACCGCAAGAAGCGGCAATAAGGGAACTGCAGGAGGAAACCGGCCTCACGGCAGCGATGGTCACCTACCTCACGACAGTGACTTTCGATTACTCCACACCGGAATTCCCTTCTCCCAAACCCTTTCGCCTTGCGGTTTTTCTCGCACACAATGCCGTTGGTGAGGCAATCGCGGCTGACGATGCGGCAGCAGTTCATTGGTTGCGATACGAAGAAATGGCTCAGTTCGACGTTACGGAAAGTGTACTTGACGTTGCGCAGGAACTTTCGCAGGGCTTTAAAAGCAGAGGGTATTAACCACGCGTGCCTTGAAGCTGCCTTGCTTTCGGGTGACAAGAGCTTGGGGAACTCAGCTCAAGGCAGTTTTGTGCGTCGAATAGCGTTTATCATATTGGCATTGACGGCAATTTCTCGCACTGCACCTGCCTATGCGGTTGACCCGCTTTACGAAAGCAAACTGATAAGACTGGCGGAAGTGCTGGGCTCCATCCACTCATTACGCAACATATGCGGCGAAAACAGCAGCCAATGGCGTGACAGAATGGATGCGCTTTTGCTGGCAGAAAACCCGGATCCTGTGCGTAAGGCGCGGCTGATAGCAAGTTTCAACCGGGGATACCGGACCTTCAACGAGACGTATTCAGCCTGTACCAGTCAGGCAATTGCGGCGATTGACCGCTATGAGCAGGAAGGAACAAAGCTTTCTTCCGAGATCGTATCGGGCTATGGAAATTAACCAGGCTTTAACTGTTGAAGCCAATGAACCGCATTTTAAGCAAAACCTATGGTATTGTTTAGCGGCACTTTAAGAATTGGCTCCGGCCAAGGATGGTACACCATGAACATGACCTCGACAGAAATTGATAAGTTGGTTGCTGAAGAGAAAAAGCTTGTAGCGATCGAATATCAGAATGAAGTCTGGGCTGACGGCACGCTTGAAGGCATCGAACCGGAGATTATGGCGGAAGCAGCATTTGCCACGGCGCTGATCGAGCTTATCCGCGATAACGGTGAAGTGTCCGCGCTGGCCTTGCTCGAAGGCTTGCGCGAACGTATCTCTGCTGGCGAGTTTTCCGCCAATCGCATTCTGCAGTAATTCAATTCCGGGTGACCTTTATGCTTGAAAAGCATCTTTCCGCTTATCCTTTCGCCAGAACCGTCATGCTGGCGACAGCGGTATGTGCATTGAGCATGCCCGCATGGTCTGCAAACTCGGTTGCTCCGATACAACTTGCGTTGAGCGAAATCAAAAAGGAAGAACTGCCTAAGGCGGCAGAACCGGCCAAGCCCAATGCTGACCAGCCGACTGGCGAAACGCAGACGCCTCCTCCCGCCCCGACAGACACGCCGGCCGCTGCACCAACGCAACCTGCGGCGGATGATGGCGATGCTGATGCCAAGGCTACCAATCCGGCATTGCCGAATGCCAAGGATGGAGCGGAAACGCCAGAGATTCAGTACGATCTTACCAAGCTGCCCTTCCCGGTACAAAAAATGCATCAGCTTATCCTCGAAGCTGCGAAATCAGGCAATATTGACGCATTGCGGCCCCTCATCGGATCTGGCGATGATGTGACCATGCTTTCGCTGGCCGAAGTTGATGGCGACCCACTGACTTATCTGAAAAGCCAGGCAGGAGACCCGGACGGGCAGGAAATACTGGCCATTCTGGTCGATGTGCTTGAGTCCGGTTATGTCCATATTGATGCAGATACAGCGGACGAGCTGTATGTTTGGCCCTATTTCTTCGCCTATCCCTTGGACAAGCTTGACGCAAAGCAAAAAGTTGAACTCTTTCAAATCGTTACAGCTGGCGATTATGATGAGATGAAGCAGTTTGGTGCTTATGTTTTCTATCGTCTGGGTATTACACCGAAAGGCCGCTGGCGCTTTTTCGTGACTGGCGACTGATTTTTATTCAGTTTATTTTTATGTAATGTCACATCCGGCAACTCTATCTCGTCTCATGTTCAGGCAACCGAATGCCAAACAGGAGACAGATCATGAAAGCCAGATTAAACCCCATCAATTTTGACGCCATCAAGCCAATGCTCACCATGAGTGAGAGCGTTGAAGGCGACGGCGTGGAAAAAAGCCTGCAAGAACTCGTCAAGATGCGTGCATCGCAGATCAATGGTTGCGCATATTGCCTTGACATGCATTCCAAGGATGCACGTAAGCATGGCGAAACCGAGCAACGTATTTATTTGCTGAACGGTTGGAGAGAATCGCCATTATATAGCGACAGGGAACGGGCTGCCTTGGCTTGGACGGAGGCACTGACTCTCGTTTCGCAGACGCATGCGCCCGACAGTGATTATGAAGCGCTCAAACTGCACTTCACCGAGGAGGAAATTGTGAAACTGACGATGCTCATTGTCACTATCAACGGTTGGAACCGCATCGCGATCGGTTTCCGCTCCATACATCCGGTAGCAAAAGCCAGTGTCGCAGCCTGACAATACACTAGAGACGTTCAGCCGCCTCAGACCGCGGCTGACCCGGATTGCCTATCGCATGCTCGGGTCAGTCGCGGAGGCGGAGGACATTGTTCAGGAAGGCTTCATTCGCTGGCACCAGACCGACAAGTCTAATGTGCGCAGCGAAGAAGCTTTTCTTGTCAGCGTAATCACGCGGCTTTGCCTTGATCATTTGAAATCGGCACGTGTCCGCAGGGAAAAATATGTCGGTGACTGGCTGCCAGAACCGATATTCAATCCGGACGAAGAAGAGTCTGAGGATGATATCACGCTAACCCTGATGGTGGCCCTCGAACGGCTGTCGCCGCTTGAGCGTGCCGCATTTTTGCTGCACGATGTATTCGGCCATGATTTCAAGCAAATCGCCGAGACCATTGATCGGGATGCCGCAACGTGCAGGCAGCTCGCAAGCCGGGCACGCAACCATATACAAAAGGCCAAGCCGCGATTTCCAGTTTCTGATGAACAAGGCAATAGAATTGCAGCCGCGTTCTTCAATGCCTCACGCACTGGTGACACACAGACGCTTCAAAGCCTTCTGGCAGATGATGTTGTCATGTATGCCGATGGAGGAGGAATAAGGCTCTCGGTGGTCAATCCTATTTATACGGCTGAGAATATTACGCGGTTCTTTGAAGCTGTTTCACGCCGCGCAGAATTCAAGCTGCCCACATTATTGTTTGAAGGCTTCATTGATGGCCTGCATGGCTTTGCAACAATGGAGTCCGATGACCTGCCGCAAACAACTGCTTTGGAAATTGAGAACGGCAAGATCAAAGCCATCTATGTCATGCGTAACCCGGAAAAACTCCAACATTTGCAGTTTGCGAAATTACCGGCAAAAGGTACAGCTTGAATTCATTTTTGAGACGCAAGAGGTTCCATGAGCGCGCTGACAATGTATCAGGTGGATGCTTTCACCAACGAGCTTTTCCGAGGCAATCCGGCAGCGGTCCTCGTGCTTGATGACTGGCTTCCGGTCGAAACCATGCAAAACATTGCTACCGAGAATAATCTTGCAGAGACTGCCTTTGTCAAACGCAACTCAAATGGCTGGGATTTGCGCTGGTTTACGCCTGTTCACGAAGTAAACTTCTGTGGTCACGCTACCCTCGCCTCATCCCATGTTTTGCTGCATGAGCTTGGTGTACAAGGTGAACTGTCATTTGAGACGAGGGTTGGAACTTTGCGCGTCAACAAAACGCATTCAGGTTATCAGCTTGATTTTCCGTGCTTTGCGCCAGAGCCAGCGACCGATCTTCTCCCGGCACTCAAAGATATTACCCCTCTGGACGATATTACGGCGTTCCAGAATTTTGAGAATGTTTTTGTTGAGCTGGAAAATGAGCAGGCCGTCCTCGATTTCATTCCCAACCTGCCGAAGATTACACTGCTTGACCCGTTCGGACTGGTGATTACCGGCAAAGGCAAAGAGCATGATTTTGTATCGCGCTATTTTGTACCCCATGCCGGCATTCCGGAAGATCCGGTAACAGGATCAATTCATTCGACGCTTGTACCATACTGGGCCGCCAAGCTCGGCAAAAACCATCTGTCCGCCTTTCAGCGCTCAAAGCGTGGCGGGCATTTGCTTTGCGAACTCGCCGATGATCGTGTGCTGATCAGTGGAGCGGCGGTAACATTTATGAAGGCCGAGATTTATCTGCCTTGAAGCGCCTCTCCAAATAGCACTGGCTCGCCTTGTGACGGGGTAACGATCTCGCCGTCCCACATGACTTTGATGCCACGCACAATCGTGCCTACGGGCCACCCGGTAACGATTTTGCCATCATAAGGTGTCCAGCCAGCCTTTGAACCAACCTGTTCATTGGTGATAGTCTCACGGCGTTTCATGTCGACTACGGTCAAATCCGCATCATAGCCAACAGCGATGCGCCCCTTGCGGGCCATCCCGAACAAGCGATTTGGACCATGCGAGCTAAGATCAACGAAACGCTCAATGGAAAGGCGCCCGGCATTTACGTGGTCGAGCATGATCGGCACAAGCGTCTGCACACCGGTCATGCCGGAAGGTGACGCGGGATAGGGTTTGGACTTTTCTTCCAATGTGTGGGGTGCATGGTCGGAACCCAGCACATCGACAATCCCCTGCCCGATCCCTTTCCAGACGCCATCGCGATGACGGACATCGCGTACTGGCGGATTCATCTGAATTAATGTTCCAAGCGTTGCATATAGGCTGGCTTCAAGTGTCAGATGGTGTGGCGTGGCCTCGCAGCTCGCCACATCCTTATGTTGAGCAAGAAAATCGATCTCCTCTGCCGTAGAGATATGTAGAACATGAATGCGGGCACCCGTTTCACGGGCAATTCGTACTAACCGTTCGGTACACTGAAGGGCCGCGATTTCATCGCGCCAGACTGGATGCGACGAAGGATCATTCTGCACGCGGAAGCTTTCGCGTTCACGCAGGCGAAACTCGTCTTCAGAGTGGAAGGCAGCGCGACGGCGGGTATTTTTGAGGATTGAACGGACACCATCATCGTCTTCAACAAGAAGATCACCGGTAGAGGAACCCATGAAAACCTTGATGCCCGCAGCGCCCGGCAGGCGCTCCAGTTCGGGAACATCATGCGCATTTTCACGTGTGCCGCCCACCCAGAAGGCGAAATCGCAATGCATACGATGTTTGCCGCGACGAACCTTATCTTCAAGAGTCTCTGCTGATGTGGTTAGCGGCTTTGTGTTCGGCATTTCGAAAACCGCCGTGACACCACCAAGAACAGCAGAGCGGGAGCCACTCTCAAGATCTTCCTTGTGTTCAAGACCCGGCTCACGGAAATGCACCTGACTGTCAACGACGCCGGGAAGGATATGCAAACCTGTCGCATCGATGATTTCGCGCGCCGATGCGGTGCCAAGATTGCCGATAGCTGCAATGCGCCCATTGGTGATACCAATATCGCGCAAACCGACACCATCCTGATTGACCACCATGCCACTGCGATAAATCGTGTCGAATGTTTGGGCCATTTCAATCTCCTTCACCTTGCGAACCTGTCCCGAGCGGATTACGTAACAGGAACAGATAAGGCAAGGATAATGCAATGCCATCGGCACTTTTAAGCGGAAGAGCGGTCCTGAACGTTACAGGCGAAGAAGCAGAAAACTTCCTGCAGAACCTGATCACGACAGATCTCGACCATTTGCAAAAAGGCAAACTTCAACCCGGCGCCCTGCTCAGCCCTCAAGGCAAGATCATGTTCGAGTTTCTGGTCTCACGATCTGCCGATGGCTTGCGTCTCGATACTTTGCAGTCTGCGGTCGATGATTTTGCCAAGCGACTAAGCCTCTACAAGCTTCGCGCCAAAGTGCAGATTGCCGTTGATTCTGAATCGCTTGTGGCTGTTTCGTGGGGAAATGATTCAGGTGTTTCAGAATCTGATTCAATGGTTCAGGATGAGCGCTTTCCTGACGATCTGGAAGTTTTCCGCTACTACGGCAACACTGCTTTCAACGAGAATGTCGACGCATGGACGCGTCTGCGGATTGCCCATGGAGTAGCCGAAGCCCCCATAGACTATACGCCGGGCGATGCTTTTCCGCATGACATTAATTTCGACCAGATCAATGGTGTATCCTTCAAGAAGGGCTGTTTCATTGGTCAGGAAGTTGTTTCCCGTATGCAGCATCGCGGCACCGCCAGGCGACGAATTCTGATTGTTGATAGCAAGGTCGACTTGCCCCCGGCAGGAACATCCATAACGGCAAATGGACGTGAGGTTGGCACGCTGGGAAGCGTTGCAGGGCGGAGCGGACTGGCGCTTGTCCGCATCGACCGCGTTAAAGATGCAATGGACAGCGCTACCCCTATTTTGGCAGGAGATATTTTGATCCAGCTTGCCATTCCACCCGAACACCGGTTTACATTTCCCATGACTGCGCAGAAAGCGTAACCGGGGAATTGCAATGCAAGAAAGGGCCAAGCCCAGACAGGAACGCTCAACCAAGCCGGAAATGCGAGCTTGGCAGCGCATGTTGTCAGGGCGGCGTCTCGACTTGCTTGATCCTTCACCACTGGATATTGAGATCGAAGACATTGCACAGGGCCTTTCGCGGGTCGCCCGCTGGAATGGCCAGACAACAGGCGAACATGCTTACTCTGTCGCTCAGCATTCCCTCCTCGTAGAGGAAATATTTGGGCAGCTCTTCCCACAGGTGACAACCGAGCAAAGGCTCATCGCACTTTTGCACGACGCACCGGAATATGTCATTGGCGATATGATTTCGCCGTTTAAAGCGGTGGTCGGCGGTGACTACAAGGCGGTGGAGTTGCGATTGCAGCACGCCATACATTTGCGGTTTTCGCTTGCTCCAGCGATCAAGCAGGAACTTGGCAAGCAGATAAAGCGCGCTGATGCTGTAGCTGCATACCACGAGGCGACATTGCTTGCGGGCTTTTTGCCCAGTGAAGCAACCGAGTTTTTCGGGCGCCCGCGCGGTATCGATCCGCAAGGTCTGGACTTGACGCCTCTTCCCACCCAAAATGCACAGACCAAGTTTTTATTGCGCTTTGCTGCGTTAGATCAACAGCGCACCAAAGGATAGACCATGCCTCATCTCATTGTATCGCCCGTCTCGCGTATTGTCGAAACAGCGTCACGGTTTGGCGCGCGCGATATGCTCACTCTCATGAATGTCGGCTCCCGTTTCGACCGCCCGGCTGAGATTGAGAAGAAGCGCCATTTATTCATTGGTTTCAATGACATCACAGAACCATCTGATGGCATGATTCATCCCTCAGTCGATCATATCGCTCAATTTATCGAGTTTGGGCGCCGCTGGGATCGAAAAGCTCCCTTGCTCATTCATTGCTATGCCGGAATCTCACGCTCTACTGCGGGGGCTTATATTACTGCGCTCGCACTCAACCCGGATCTGGACGAAGCCAAGTTGGCGCAAACTCTCCGTCATAACGCGCCATCTGCAACACCAAATGCTTTGTTGGTTGCCCTCGCTGATGATCTGCTTGGTCGCAAGGGACGCATGGTGGAGGCGATCAAGGCTATTGGTCGCGGCGAAGACGCATTTGAGGGTACGCCTTTTATTCTACCGCTGATGGCTGACACGTGATGACCACGCTCAATGCTGTTGAAATCAACCTGAGTGCAGCAATCGCAGCAGTTGCCAATAATGATCCACTTATATTAACGACATCCTCCAGCGGTGAACCGGAAAGGGATGAGTTACCTTTCGGCCCGTTCAATCCACTTGATCATCGCACTTTCGAAGCCGGGTTGCGTGAATGGGTAGCCGAGCAAACGCCGCTTCAACTCGGATATGTCGAGCAGCTTTATACGTTTGGTGACAGAGGCAGGCACAAAACCGTCGAAGATCGCGGATTACACGTCGTTTCTGTTGGATATCTCGCGCTGACCCGCATCACCGAAAACAGCAGTGAGCAACTTCGTAAATCGGGTGCACGATGGCGAAGCTGGTACTCCTTTTTGCCGTGGGAAGACTGGCGCGGTGGCAAGCCCGCCATGATCGATGAGGAAATTCGTCCCGCTTTGCTGAAATGGGCGGAGGCAAACACACTGCCATCGCGGCTGAGCCGTTTTCGCATGGCCTTTGGTGATGAGAACATGGCTTGGGATGAAGAGCGCGTGCTTGAGCGCTATGAGCTTTTATATGAGGCCGGGCTTATCGAAGAAGCCGTTCGCGACGGAAGGGTTGATCGCCCACCCTCCCTCTGCCTTCCGGGGCTCGCCATGAGTTTTGATCATCGACGCATTCTGGCGACAGCGATTTCCAGATTGCGTGCGAAGCTGAAATATCGCCCTGTTGTCTTCGAACTGATGCCGCCAACATTTACTTTGACGGCACTTCAAGAAACTGTTGAAGCCATATCCGGACGCCATCTGCATAAACAGAACTTTCGACGGCTTGTCGAAACCACGGAATTGGTAGAGCCGACCGGCGCAGAGCAGATACAGGCACGGGGCCGCCCTGCTGCACTTTACCGGTTCAGGCATAACGTTCTTGAAGAGCGAAGTGCAGCGGGCCTCAGGGTTGGCAACAGGTCATAGGAGCTGCGAATGAACGACAAACCCACTTCCATGAACGCCGACGGCATTTTCGAGCCGTTTTCCTCCCAGGTTGTTCCCGTTGAAGAATGGTCGCAAGGCACACGTTTCGGCAGCAAGTACCAGTATCTTTCAGGATATGGGGGCTCAACGCATGTCGGGGTTCAGCTTGAAGAATTGTCACCGGGTATGGAGTCGAGCCTCAACCACTATCATATGCTTGAGGAGGAACATGCTTTTGTTCTCGAAGGTGAGATGACCTTGAAGCTTGGCGACAAGACATATGTCATGAAAGCCGGGCATTACATCTGCTTTCCAGCAGGCCAGAAGGCCGGACACTCATTTTACAATCATGGCGATGCGCCCTGCCGTTTCCTTATGATCGGAGAGAAAAGCCCCAATGAGGTGGTTTTCTATCCGGAAAATCAACGTGTTGGCGTTCGTTTGCTGGGCGAAGGCTATAAGCGATCCTCCCAAATCGACTATTGGGAAGGTGTCGATACGGGTAAGCCGGATTAGAGCAAAATTTGCTC
This sequence comes from Phyllobacterium sp. K27, assembly GCF_054796155.1. Lineage (NCBI taxonomy): Bacteria > Pseudomonadati > Pseudomonadota > Alphaproteobacteria > Hyphomicrobiales > Phyllobacteriaceae > Phyllobacterium > Phyllobacterium sp. K27. Next base: position 2,794,397 of record NZ_CM139240.1, read on the forward strand.
TAGACCTTCGCCGGAACAATCCGAATAACATTGCCCCAAGGATCGATGATCTCACGCTCTTCCCTGGCGTCCGTTGAGCTGAATTCAGCCCACGCCAAACCTGAACGGTCAATGTCGCGGCGTCCTGCTCCCCTGCTCTGCCAGGCATTTGCAGCTACATGATGGTGATAGCCGCCCGTGGACATGAACACAGCACCCGCGCCATAGGTAGCAACGGTCTGCAGGCCAAGCTCGCTGTGCCACCATGTTTCGGCTTCCTTGGCATTGCCCACCCGCAAGTGAAGGTGGCCGACCATGGTTCCATCGGGAGCAGCCATCCAAGGCTCGCCAGTGGCTTCGGTTAGAAGATTGCCGACATCAAGCGGTTCTGTTGCCATCGCCAGAGCCGAGCCATTCCATGCCCATTTCTCATGTGGCCGGTCCGCATAGATTTCGATCCCGTTGCCCTCGGGGTCTGTCAGGTAGATTGCCTCACTGACCAAATGGTCCGAGGCGCCGACAATTGGTGTGCGCTGATCGATCGCGCGCCTTGCCCATCGTGCAAGGTCGGCGCGTTGCGGCAGCAGGAAAGCCGTGTGATAAAGCCCAGCGCTTTGCGGATCATCGGCTCGGACGGGCGCTTGTTCTATTTCTAGAAGCGGAGTTTCACCGGCACCAAGTATAATTGATTGCCCTTTACGCGAAATTTCGCGCAGGCCGACCACATCCTGGTAATAGGCCGAAAGCAGATCAGCATCCTTGGCCTTTATGCCGATCTTCGACACGTAAGTCGGTGCTGTTGCAGCAAAAGATACATCCGTCATTTTTGCCTCCGTGCGGGTACTGACCGCCGTTCCGATGAGCGCTAAAGTCTCACCAACCAGTTTCCGGCGTGTAATTCGCATCGTTTGTTTCGTTGACCTGAAAATCAGCTTTCGGAACCTCCGGCACAAGAGCGATGGCGGCGAACAGGCTGTTCGCAAATAGTGAACTGTGATGGGGAGATTGTTTACAGGATTAAGGCTGCCGCCGCTGCCTTCCATATTGCGAAATGAAAGCAACTTTCCTAAGTACGGCGCATGAAAGTCAAAGATACCGATATTCTTATCATTCCCGGCTACACAAATTCGGGTCCTGATCATTGGCAAAGCCGTTGGGAAAGCAAGCTTTCCACAGCACGCCGTGTTGAACAGGCCGAATGGTCAAAGCCGGTTCGTGAAGATTGGGTTGCCGAAGTTGTCAAGGCAGTCAATGAGGCAACGCGCCCCGTTGTTGTGGTCGCTCATTCTCTCGGCGTACCTACATTCATTCATGCCATTCCCCAGATTGGCGACAAGGTCAAAGGCGCATTTCTGGTCACACCGCCTGATGTTGCCAATCCGAAAATCCGGCCAAAGCATCTCATGACCTTTGGTCCCTATCCGCGCGAGCCTTTCACGTTCCCGTCGATGGTTGTCGCAAGCCGCAACGACCACTATTGTAGCTATGAAGTTGCTGATGATTTGGCTGCGGCCTGGGGATCACTGATCGTGGATGCCGGTGAGTCCGGACATCTCAATTCAGAGTCCGGCCATGGACCTTGGCCTGAGGGTACAATGGTCTTTGCTCAGTTTCTATCCAAGCTTTGATCCACAGCGCAATTCGAGACGCATGGTTTGGTTTACGCTTCTATCGCGTTCAGCAAGCTCTGCACACCGTCCGTCAGATAGGTTGTATCAACAGCAAGCGGCAGGTAGGTAAATCCCAGACCGGAAAAACGTTTCGCCAACGCAGCATTGCCAGCATAGATACCGGCAAGTTTGCCAGCGGCTTTGGAGCGTTTGGCTATTTCAGTTAAGGGCTCGATGATCGCATTGGAGCCCGCATCCACCTCCTCGCCATTGCTCCACGCAATCGAGAAATCCGAAGGGCCGACGAAAACACCGTCGATTCCATCGACAGCGAGGATATCATCCAACGCTTCATATGCCGCGCGGGTCTCAATCATGGCGAAGGATAGAGTTTCCGCGTTTGTCTGTGCAAGGTATCCGCCGGAACCGCCCGTCACATAACCGCCCGGACGCCCGCGCAACTGCCCCCAGGAACGCTCTCCCAATGGGGGATACTTCGTCGCTGCGGCAAGGAGCTTTGCATCGGCCACTGTGTTGATCATCGGCGCAATAATCGCTTCGGCCCCAATATCCAACGCTCTGCTTGCCATATCAAACCGGCCAACCGGTACGCGAACCGCGGTATGCTTACCGGCACTGCGCAACACGCCGGTCAAAGCAACAATGCTGGCTGTATCATGTGCACCATGCTGCATATCGAGTAAAACAGCAGAGAACTGCGTACGGCAAAGCGCTTCCATAACCAGCGTATCGGTCATGCTGGACCAGCCGGAATAAATAGTTTCTCCGGCTCTAAGACGCGATGCTAATGACATGATTCTTACCTTCCCTGTGACCATTCATATTGCAAACGGGGAACGATGCCGGTCAAGGCCAAAGAAAACAAATCCTTCGTGGGGTTATCGCAATAGCCGGCGCAACAAAAAACCGCCCCGTAGGGCGGCTCTCATGTAAACAATCAGTATTGCTTACGAAGCGCTTTCGATCTGGCGAATAGCTTCGATCATCAGCTCTTCCATGGTGCGGCGGATACGATGATCTGACTGATCAATACCTGCTGCATCAAAATCGACCCGGATCTTGCGGAACACGTCTTCGTCACCCGCTTCCTGAAAGTCTGCAACGATAACCTCCTTGGCATAGGCCTCAGCTTCCTCTCCGGTTTTACCCAGCTTTTCGGCAGCCCAAAGGCCAAGCAGCTTGTTTCGCCGCGCTTCTGCGCGAAACTTTATTTCGGCATCATGCGCGTATTTATTTTCAGCTGCGTTTTTGCGATCTTCCATGCTCATCTTTATTGCTCCCGCAAATGGTTGGGTAATCCCTATATATCTGGTCTTGCGGCGTTTTTCAGGCAGAACCACATATAGATCGTGTCCAAGTCCCATATAAACACTTCGCAAAAAATCGAAAGTCTCAATTCAACTTCATTGTCTTTAGCGCCTTAGCAGCACTCTATAATCCATAAAACAGGGGAGCTCTACAATGCATCATTGTGAAATGCTTGCTTTTGCGATAGTTAGCGCGCCAACATGACGGCTTGGACCAAGGCCGACCGATAACTCCAATACCAGAGATTTTAAATGAACCGTCGCCGCCGTGTCTACGAAGGCAAAGCCAAAATCCTTTATGAAGGACCAGAACCAGGCACTCTGGTGCAGCACTTCAAAGATGATACTACAGTGCTCCATCCGAAGAAAAGCGAAGTGATTGACGGCAAAGGTGTCCTCAACAACCGCATTTCGGAATATATCTTCACGCAGTTAAACCGTATGGGGATACCGACCCACTTCATCCGCCGTCTTAATATGCGCGAGCAGTTGATCAAGGAAGTCGAGATCATTCCTCTACAGGTCGTTGTGCGCAATATCGCCGCTGGATCGCTCGCCAAGCGTCTCGGTATTGAAGAAGGCACTGTGCTGCCTCGCTCCATCATCGAGTTCTATTATAAAAATGATGAGCTTGACGACCCGATGGTTTCCGAAGAGCACATAACTGCGTTCGGCTGGGCTGCGCCGCAGGAAATTGATGACATCATGGCGCTGGCCATTCGCATCAATGACTTTTTGAGCGGTTTGTTTCTTGGCGTTGGCATTCAGCTTGTTGATTTCAAGATCGAATGCGGCAGGCTATATGAAGGCGAAATGATGCGTATCGTTCTCGCCGATGAATTCACGCCGGATTCAGCAAGGCTCTGGGACAGCCAGACCGCCGAAAAGATGGACAAGGATCGGTTTCGCCGCGACATGGGCGGGCTTATCGAAGCCTATCAGGAAGTGGCACGCCGTCTTGGCATCATGAATGAAAACGATCAGACACGCCCGAGTGGGCCGGTTCTGGTAAAATAGCACTCGACGGAGAAACAGGTAATGAAGGCACGTGTCACTGTAACCTTGAAGAATGGCGTTCTCGACCCACAGGGCAAAGCAATTGTTGGCGCGTTGGGTAGTCTTGGTTTCGACGGCGTTGGCTCCGTGCGTCAGGGCAAGGTATTTGATGTCGAGCTGGATACAAGCGACAAAGCCAGTGCCGAGACAAAGCTCAAGGCAATGTGCGAAAAGCTGCTCGCAAATACTGTGATTGAAGATTATTCGGTGGAGCTTCTTTAATGAAATCAGCAGTCGTTCTCCTTCCCGGCCTCAATCGTGACCGCGATATGATTGCGGCTCTGACAAAAATCTCCGGCGTAGAGCCGCAGACAGTCTGGCAGACGGATACCGAAGTGCCCGACGTCGATCTGATCGTTATCCCCGGCGGCTTCTCCTATGGCGACTATCTGCGTTGCGGCGCGATTGCAGCGCGTATGCCTGTGATGCAGGCTATTCGTGAAAAAGCCAGCAAAGGCGTCATGGTCATGGGCGTTTGCAACGGCTTCCAGATTCTCGTGGAAGCAGGCCTTCTGCCGGGAGCGTTGATGCGCAATGCCTCTTTGAAGTTCGTCTGCCGTCAGGTCAAGCTCCAAGTCACCAACGCTAATACGCCTTTTACCCGCGGTTACTCGCAAGGGCAGATCATTAGCAGCCCGGTTGCGCACCATGATGGCAACTATTTTGCCGACGCAGAAACACTCGCCCGTGTCGAAGGTGAAGGCCAGGTGGTTTTCCGCTATGCCGAAGGTACCAACCCAAATGGTTCAATCAACGACATTGCCGGCATCATCAACAAACAAGGCAATGTTCTGGGCCTGATGCCTCATCCGGAAAACCTGATCGAGGCCGCCCATGGCGGAACCGACGGTCGTGCACTGTTTGCTGGTATTCTCGGGGTTGCTGCCTGAGTAGAATCCTATACGTTTGATGAATGCTGTTTCAGCGGGGAGTGCGTTGAAACAGCGTTTCAAACGGAGGAACCAGACATGAAACTCTATTCGCGGCCACTATCCCCCTACTCCTCCATCGTGCGCTGCATCGCCTACTACAAAAAGGCTCCGATCAAGGTTGTTGCTCCACCCCCGGGTTTTCCAATCCCCGAAGAATTCCGGGCCATCTCACCCTTCAATCGTATTCCGATTTTGATAACCGGCTCCGGGCTTACAATCATTGAAGCTTCTGTCATCGCAGAATATCTGGAAGAGCATTTTCCCGAACCATCATTGTTACCTGCCGATTCCCGCGATCGCGCCATTGTGCGCATGATGACACGTGTTGCAGAACTCGAAGTTCTGGCGCCAGTCATGGAATTGTTCGAGCTATTCCACCTGAAATCCAAAGACGACGCTCGTATAACCAAGCTGTTCAAGCAGATGGAAGCCGGTTTAACAGAACTGGAAAAAGGCTTGAGCGATGGTCCCTATGCACTCGGCGGTGAAATGACATTGGCCGATGCCTGGCTGACGCCCACGCGGTTCCTCTTCAACAATTTCCGGAAAATGTCAGGCCGGGAAGACCTGCTCAATACTTATCCGAAATTCGATGCCTATCAGCAACTGATTCTTCAGGATTCGGATCTATCACTGGTCTGGTACGAGATGTCGGATGGCCTCAAAGTGTTTCTGGGAGAACTTGAGCCTGCCTGAGGCCATCAGAATTAGAAACATACCATGCCCTGAGCGGCAGCCGGTACGTGGCCGGGTACTGGAGAATGAATATGAAGACACCGGGATTGGGTATTGCCGTCGTCATTGCAGTTGCGGCACTTGCAGGATGCCAGTCCAATAGCAAGCCCGGCCCCGGTGGATTGGCGTTCTCCTCCAGCAAGGCAGCGCTTCCAACAATGGAACGCGTTGCGCTTGCCGCCAATAGTTGCTGGTTCAAGTCCGGTGATTCAAGCTTCAAGCCTTATCGCCTTGCTCCCGAGCTCAACTCGTTTTCAGGCCGCCCACGTATTCTGGTCGTGCCCGGAAGTAATCCTGGCGGGCGCCCTCTCCTGGTGGTTCATGCGGAAGGCAATCCGGCGAAAGTTGAAGCCTTTGGTCCGCTGATGAGCAATTCCGTCGGCAATCGTATCGCATCGGATGTTCGCCGTTGGGTCGATGGTCAATCGGATTGCAACGCCAAGGGATAGTCGAGCTATTTCAGTGGATAGACATTGTCGTCGCCGGGAAACTGGCGGGAGCGAACGTCCTCCGCATAGGCCTTGACCGCTTGGTCGATAGCTTCGCCCACTGCCCCATAAACTTTCACGAAACGCGGTGGCTTTGAATTATAACCAAGCATGTCTTCGAGTACGAGGATTTGGCCATCGCATTCGCGTGAGCCACCAATTCCAATGGTGGGAATTGCAAGTTCGCGGGAGATTTCGGCAGCCAGAGGCTCCACAACGCCCTCAACAACAACCGAAAATGCTCCGGCTTCTGCTACCGCTTGTGCATCCGCTTTGATCAAGGGCCAAAGCGCCCTGTCGCGGCCTTGAGTCTTGAAGCCCCCGAGAGTGTTGATCGATTGCGGTGTTAAACCAATATGCGCCATCACCGGAATGCCGCGCTGGGTGAGGAAGCGGATAGTTTCAGCCATTTGAACACCACCTTCAAGCTTCACCGCACCACACCCGGTTTCCTGCATGATGCGTGAGGCGCTACGAAAAGCAGCTTCAGGGCTTTCCTCATATGAGCCAAACGGCATATCAACAGTGACCATTGCCTTGCTTGAACCGCGCACGACTGCCCTGCCATGCATGATCATCATGTCGAGCGTCACGCCCAAGGTGGAATCCATCGCATAGAGGACCATGCCAAGACTATCGCCCACGAGCAGAATATCCGCGTGCTCATCAGCGATACGGGCAGTTGTAGCGTGATAGGATGTCAAGGCAACAATGGGTGTTGCCCCTTTACGACTCTTGATTTCCGGCGCAGTTATCCGACGTGCAACAACATGTTGGCTCATAATGCTCCCCCAAAATCGACTTCAGCCAATGACCTGTTGATCAATCAGCCGTACTTTGCCAAAACGCACAGTCAAAAGAACAACGACGGGCTGTTTGAATTTGCCCGACACGGGGTCGAGTGTTTCTGCATCGCGAATATCGACTGATTCAATGTCCCCGCGCTTTTCCGTCTCAAGTACGGCGCGGACAGCATTGCGTATCGCGGGCACCGATCGCTGGCCCTGCGCTACCATCTCTTGCGCTTTTGCGAGCGACTTTGCCAAGACCCCCGAGGCTTTACGATCCTCCGGTTTAAGCATCGCATTGCGGGATGAACAGGCAAGTCCATCAGCTTCGCGTACCGTTGCAACACCGGTAATTTCAATGGGCATGTCCAGATCAGTCACCATGCGGCGTATGATAGTGAGCTGCTGATAGTCTTTTTCGCCGAAGAAGGCATGGTCTGGCTGCACAATGTTGAACAATTTGGTGACGACGGTTGTTACACCGCGGAAATGTCCCGGACGAATTTTGCCTATCAGGATACGTGAGAGGAGCGGATTGTCGACGATCGTGTGAGCGCCCGGCCGATAAATTTCGGCGACCTCGGGGGTAAAAACATAATCCACCCCTTCTGCCTCAAGCTTGGCAAGATCACCCTTCATATCGCGTGGATAGGCAGTAAGATCTTCATTCGGGCCGAACTGCGTCGGATTGACGAAAATGGAAACAACCGTGATGTCACAAGCCCGTTTGGCCTCATGAACCAGCGCCATGTGACCGACATGCAGATATCCCATGGTCGGAACGAGGCCAATGGATTTTCCCTGCTGGCGTTCAGACTTCAGCGCAGTCCGAAGCTCTGCGATTGTAGCAATGACTTTCATGTCAGTACGATATCCAGTCCAATATCCAGCGTTGGTGCTGCCATTGTGATTTTCGATGTCGATATGTAGTCAACACCGGCTTCTGCAACGGCTTTGATCGTGTCAAAGGCAATATTGCCGGAAGCTTCCAGCTTGGCGCGCCCGGCGTTAAATTTTACAGCTTTTTCAAGCAGTTCCGGTTGCATATTATCAAGAAGAATCACATCGGCATTCACGCTGAGTGCCTCCTCGAATTGATCAATCCCGTCCACTTCCACTTCAATCTTGACCAAATGTCCCGCATAGGCTCGCGCTGCGAGAATGGCCTTGGCTACACTGCCAGCCACAGCAATATGATTATCTTTTATCAAAACGGCATCGTCGAGACCAAAACGATGATTTGATCCGCCACCACATTTCACCGCATATTTAGCAAAAGCACGCATTCCCGGAATTGTCTTTCGCGTATCGCAAACCTTTGCCTTCGTATGAACAATCAGAGCAGCAAATTTGGCCGTGTAGCTGGCAATACCGCTCAGATGCATAAGAAAATTCAACGCGACACGCTCGGCTGAAAGAATGGATCGTGCATTTCCTTCTATCCGTGCAATGACTTCTCCGGGCCTTACACGCGCACCGTCTTTTGCAAGTGCAACAAAGTTCAGCGAAGGATCGATCAACGCAAAGGCCGTACGGGCAAAGCCCATGCCACAGACGGTTCCAGTCTCACGGCTCGATAGAACGGCACGGGCCGTTGCGTCTTCGGGCAAGGTCGCATTGGTGGTAATATCTCCCGCCCTGCCCAAATCTTCCAGCAAAGCGGAACGCACAGCTTCATCCACCAGCAATTGTGGCAGCGACGGAGGATAGGCTTGTTGCTGGGTCATCAGGCAAACTCCATCAATTCACTCACCGTCAAATCGGCATCAGCAAGCGTCAGAAACGTCCTGTGCTGCCATTCAGGACGTTTCTCGGGGAAATCGGTACGGAAATGCCCGCCACGGCTCTCGTGCCGCCTGAGAGCGCTTATAGCGACGAGCTTGGCTGTCGCAAGCACATTACGGAAGGCAGCATCCTTATTGGAGCGCTCTAGTTCCACGATGACCCTTAGCCCTGCCATCATGCCGTCTCTGTCGCGGACAACTCCAAAGCTCTCACTCATTGTCTTGCGCAAGGTGGTCATTGCCGGTGTGTCATCCTCGGCAATCAAATCATCTCGATCAACTGAACCTTTAGACCAATCGTCTGATTTGCCTTGATTTCCAGTGCCAATTCTGGCGGCAATGCGCGCAGAAAAGACGACAGCTTCAAGCAGCGAATTGGAGGCAAGTCTGTTGGCACCATGCGCACCTGTAGACGTGCATTCGCCGCATGCCCACAAACCCTCAATGGATGTTTGTCCATCTGCATCGGTCAAAATTCCACCCATGAAGTAATGGGCTGCGGGAACAACAGGTATGGGCTCGGTTACTGGATCAATACCGGCATCGCGGCAATATTTGTAGACGGTGGGAAACTCCTCAGCGAACGAAGCACCAACCGCTTTGGTGCAGTCCAGCCAGGCGCCGCGGCCACTCATGACTTCGGCGTAAATTCCACGCGCAACAACATCGCGCGGCGCAAGTTCGGCGTCTGGATCAACTTTGAGCATGAATCGCTCTCCGTCGCGGTTGATCAATGTAGCACCATGCCCGCGCAGTGCTTCCGTAGCCAAGGGTGCCGGATCCTTGTTCACATCCAGCGCAGTCGGATGGAACTGAACAAATTCCATATCGGCCATCATGGCACCAGCGCGGGCAGCCATACCAATGCCCTCGCCCCGCGCTTCTGATGGGTTGGTGGTCACGGCATAAAGATGCCCGATGCCGCCAGTGGCAATGACGACCGTCCGCGATGACAATTTCACCTGCGGACCGCGACCTGCCTCCGTACGCGCTATCACACCTGTAACTGAGCCGCGGCTTGTCATGAGATCTTCCACGACATAGCCTTCCATCACACGGATCGAAGGCGTGTCTTCGACAGTTTTGACCAGCGCCTGCATAATGGCACGGCCGGCCATGTCACCACGAACCCGGACGATCCGGCTTTCTGAATGAGCGGCCTCGCGCGAAACTTGCAGCTTTCCTTCCAAGTCGCGATCAAACGGCACCCCATAGCCGAGCAGATCATGAACGCGCGAAGCGGCCTCGCTGGCCATAAGCGAAGCAATGGTCTCGTCGACGATGCCATCACCTGCTGCAATCGTATCAGCGACGTGCTTATCCTTGGTATCGCCTTCCGATACGGCTGCGGCAATACCTGCCTGCGCCCAGGCAGAAGATGCCCCCCGCCCTATTGGGGCGGCGGCAAGAATTGTGACTGGCCGGGGTGCCAGCTTTAAAGCGCAAAACAGGCCTGCTAGTCCGCCGCCAATGATGATGACGGGATCGCTTTGAGTTGACATAAGTGTCGCCTCCGGCGTCAGTTGTTCAGATTGACCATGCGCTCGACAGCAAGCCGCGCACGTTCGCCGATCAGCGGATCAACATGAATTTCGTCACGCATATAGACAAGGCTTTCAAGGATATTGGGCAGCGTGATGCGCTTCATATGCGGGCACAGATTGCACGGTTTGATAAATTTTACCTCCGGCACTTCCGATTCGATATTGGACGCCATTGAGCATTCCGTTACCAGCAAAACTTTGGCCGGACGGTTGTCCTTGACGTAATCGATCATACCTTTCGTGGAACCTGTATAGTCTGCAATCGCAACGACCGAGGGCGGGCATTCCGGATGAGCGATGATCTGAATTTCCGGGTCGGCAGCGCGATAGGCAAGAAGTTCATCCGCTGTGAAGCGCTCATGCACTTCGCAATGACCCTTCCAGGTCAAAATCTTCACATCAGTCTGCGCAGCAACATTCTGTGCCAGGAATTCGTCTGGAATGCACAGAACGCGATCCACACCGAAGCTCTCAACAACTTGCACGGCATTTGCTGATGTGCAGCAAATATCGCTTTCCGCCTTCACTTCGGCAGAGGTATTGACATAGGTGACGATCGGAACGCCTGGATAGGTTTCACGCAACAGACGCACGTCGGCACCCGTAATGGACTCTGCCAGAGAACAGCCGGCCCTCATGTCCGGGATCAATACCGTCTTGGACGGATTGAGTAGCTTTGATGTCTCGGCCATGAAGTGAACGCCGCATTGGACGATGATCTCCGCATCCACTTTTGTGGCTTCCTTTGCCAGTTGAAGTGAATCGCCGACAATGTCCGCAACGCAATGGAAAATTTCCGGCGTCTGGTAGTTATGAGCAAGGATCACCGCATTGCGCTGTTTCTTCAGCCGGTTGATCGCAGCCACATAAGGCGCATAGACGGGCCATTCAATGCGTGGAATATGGTGGGCCACGCGCGCATAAAGATGCTCGGTCTCGGCAGCAACTTCCGGCGTATAAGTCAGGTCCGGCATCTCGAGGATACCAAAGCGATCCGCTGCAGACTGACTCGCGGAACTGCTCGTTGCAGCAGCTTTGATGCGGACAGTGTTGGTCATATCCATATTCCTCCTGGACATCCAATACGGCGCAATTTGGCACCGTCACCGATCATTTATACTCAATATGAGCATATTTATGATCAAAAGAAAAACGGCAAGGCCGCTATGTTCTAAATAGTGGATTATTTTGTCAGCTTCAAGAGCTTGATTTCGAACTTGATCAAGATCATGCGGTGACGCCGCAGCGACACAAGCGCTAACTGGAGGTTTTATAGTAGCGATTGCCATAATAGCGTCGGCTTTCCCGCTCGCGCTTATATGGGCTATCGCCACCGACACGCTGCGTGCAATTAGTGAACACAGTCGGGTTCCTGTCAGTTGGTCTGTCGCACCAGACAAGTGGACTAACACTCCCCGAGTTGGCGCAACCTGTAAGGGTCATGGCTCCAAGAACCAACGCTGACAGAGCTAATTTCATTTCATCTTCCTCGAACACTTCTGTCATGAGAACAAACCACCGCCGGATTAATGAGCGGGTGGTTTGTTTAAACTGTGACAGATTCAATCTTTGAGAATGGCTTCAATTTTGTCGAGTACGTCATCCTTGCCGATACCGGTAAGGAATGCCAGCGTTGTAATAGCGGGCTTGCCAAGGTCTTTTGGCAGTTGCGCGGTTGATACGACGAGATCGACGTCTGCCAGATGACTGGCAACCTCAGTGGTTTTGCACTGCCGGGTTGCGATGCTTATGCCGCGCTTTTTCAACGCATCTTCAACCGCATGAGCAACAACGGTCGACGTGGCAATGCCGGTGCCGCAAGCAAATAGTACAGTCTTTGGCTTAGTCATTTATGCCCCCTGATTCACGCCTACAACTTAGCCGAGTAAGCGCGAGACGTCTTCCACGGATTTCGATTGAATCAACGCCTCAATGGTTGCGGGCGATTGAATTGCACCGGCGATTTCCTGAAGCATTTCCACCTGCTTGTCCTTATCATTAAGAGCCATGAGAAAGACCAGCCTGACGGGTAGCTTCTCTTCCGGATCTTCCATATTGGCAAACGCCACAGGTTGAATCAGCGTCGCAAATGCCAAGCCGGGTTTTAGAACATGCTCCGGATCGGTATGCGGAACGGCAACATTGTTATCGCCACCAAGCGGCAATCCCGTCGGCAACTGGGCTTCCCTTGCCAGCACAGCGTCAGCAAAGCTAGATTTGACGTATCCAAGAGAATGGAGCCGCTCGGCCAGAAGCCTTATGACCTCTTGGTCAGTTTCAGCCTTGACCCCGAGAATAATCGCTCCGGGGTCAAGATAGTTCATCAAGGCTTGCGCCATTTGGCTACTCCACTCAATGTGTCTCAGTTGGTTTCATTGGCCTCATCGCCAGCTCCAGCTGCCCGTTCCCAAGCAGCTGTGTTGCGACGGTAAGCCCAGAACGCACCGGCAATAATCACAGCCAATACCGCAAGACCAAATGCTCCCAGATTGTTGATAAGCGCTATGACGACATAGGGTATCCAAAGGAAACCATCGACCACGCTTGTGATCTGGACAGCGTTTTCAGGCATCTGGAAACCTGAAGATTGTGCAGCTGCTGTAAAGAGCGGTGCAAGCGCATTGGCGACGTAGAAGCCTACAGCCAGCGTGAATGTGCCAACTATCACCATCCGGAAAACATTTCCCCTCAACAGTGGCGCCGTCATTGCGACGATAAAGGGAATGACCGCCAGATCGGCAAACAGAATCACGCGATTGCCGGGCAGGATTACCGAAAGGATGATCGCGATCGGCACAAGGATCAGCGACGATGAAATTGCCGCTGGATGCCCGATCAGAATTGCCGAATCGAGACCAACAAGCAATTCGCGATCGCCTGTCCGTTTACGTACAAACTCCTGCGCTGCGTCCGATACCGGTAGCAGACCTTCCATCAGGATTTTAACCATACGTGGCAAGAGCAGCATTACCGCGGCCAGAGTCATGCCGGTCTGCAAGACTTTGGTGAGAACGACGCCGAAATCACCGGCATTATAGTAAGCGATGATGCCGAGCACCAAACCAATAATCAAGCCGAGAATGACCGGTTCACCGAAGACGCCAAAGCGCTTTTCGAATGTTTCCGTACTAAGTTCAATCTTGTTGATGCCCGGAATGCGATCCATGATCCAATTGAGCACGATAGCGATTGGCAATATCTGCGCAGATGCGAGATGCGGCACGGAAATGCCTGGAATACCGTAGAATCTTTGCACAGCCTTTGTCGACCAATCAGCGAAAAGCAGGCAAAGCGCAACCATCAGCGCAGCCACGATCAACCCGTAAACAAGGCTATTGGTTGCCGCGACAGCAAGCGATCCGATAAAGGCAAAATGCCAGAAATTCCACACGTCAACATTCAGCGTGCGGGTCATTCGGGTCAAAAGCAGGACGATATTGACAGCAATCGCGATCGGAATCACCCAAAGCCCGACTGAGGACCCAAAGGCGATTGCCGCAGCCGATGGCCAGCCCACGTCAACAATATCCCGCTTGATCCCGGTATTGGTTACGATGGCCTTTGCTACGTCGCCAATGGATGTGAGCATAAGCCCCAAAACGAGATTGATACCGATGAAAGCCACACCGATTGTGACAGCAGCACGAAAAGCTCTGCCGACCTTGGCGCCCAATATCAAAGCGATAATGAATATTACAATAGGCAACAGAACCGTTGGCCCCATTGCGTCGACCGCAGCCTTGAGGCCGCTCAAGAAACTGTCCATTATTTCCTCCCCCGCGATCCTCCTCGATCGCTCCCAAGCAGAACTTTTGCATTCTGCTATGTATTAATGTTCAGCACAGCTCCATTATCAAGTCAATAACTTCATCAGGGCACACCCTGAACGTGTCCCACTTGCTCGTAAAAAAACTGCCAGTTTTCAAAAAAAGTTAGACCGAACTCAAACGGTTATTTGGTCCGAATGAAGTTTTCGAGGGGGAAAATCGAACAAGTCTCAGTGCCATGTGCAAGCAACTTCCCGTTCTTATCCCTGAGAAACGCTTCGGACGTCGCCAACGTACGTCCACGATGAATGAGCCGCCCCTCGCAAAATACCATACCCATGCCTGAATTTAACGGGCGTACCAGATTCACCTTGAATTCTGCGGTTGTATAGGCTTCGCCCGGCTTCAGCGTGGTCATGACACAGCAAGCCAGAGCAGAATCCATCAACGTTGCAATCCAACCGCCATGTACACCGCCCATCGGATTAAGGTGTTCGGTGGAGGGCAGCCCTTTGAAGACTACACGATCCTGCTCTACTTCATGAAGCGTAAAGGAAAGTGTCTTGGCAATGTGCGGAGCCGGATATTCGCCGCGCAGCATTGCCTGCAACATCTCCAGACCACTGCGTACGGCCAGGTCTCCAAGCGGGAGCTTTCCTACTCCAGCCGGAAAATTGATAGCATCGACATTATCATGACTCATGATGAACCGGCCCTTTGTCGATGGACTGGCTCTGTCCATCGCTGTTTTTCAATGATCTTGCTATGGCGTTCAGAAAGCCGTCGCGTGCTTCAGGTGGCTTTTGCGCCCTGGGTTCCCACACATGCCGCGTGAAGAAAAAACTGGTCAAACGAAATGCGTCGCTGATCTCTGCCATCGACATGGCCCGAATGCTGGAGTTGACCATAAAAGGCGGCATGGCCAGCAGCTTGTCTGCCCATGGGGCACCGGCATCGCGAGATACCGCCCTACCCGATTTGGGAGACACGTAAGTCAGATCGCTGGCAACACCGGTCGCGGCACATTTTTCCAGATCAAGGCCAAAGCCGAGTTCTTCCAGCATCAACACCTCGAAACGCAAAAGCAACTCGCCAGCGATCATCGTGTCTTCGCAATGTTCAAGAATGACAGAAAGAATTTCGAAAAGGTTCTGATGGGGATCGCGTTCCGGCAAAAGGCGAAGATGTGATGCAGCAAGCTGCAAACCATAGAGGGCAACTGGCTGTTCGATGAGGCGCGCGGCAGAAAAGCTGACAGGCTCGACCTGCATCATGCCAAGATGCTCATCCATACGAGCACGCCAGATGACATCGACACGATTTCCGGCCTGTAATAATGGCTGCATACGGCGCGAACGTCCACCACGCACAAGGCCAAGGTGGCGACCGTGATCACGGGTCATCAGTTCAAGGATAGCGCTGGTTTCCCCGTGCCGCCTCGTTCCGAGGATTATGCCTTCGTCTCGCCATTCCATAGCCGAGACTTGGCGCTATTATTGCGGAAATTCAAGTCCCATTTCGCGGTAACGTTCCGGATCATTGCCCCAATTGTCACGAACCTTGACGAAAAGGAACAGGTGAACCTTCTGGTCGAGGATTTCCATCAATTCCTTGCGCGCTGCCTGACCAATGGATTTGATAGCCTGACCTTCATGGCCCAAAACAATCTTTTTCTGGCTATCGCGCTCAACGTAAATGACCTGCTGAATACGAACTGAGCCGTCCTTCTTTTCTTCCCAGCTTTCGGTTTCCACTGTGGAAGAATAGGGCAATTCATTGTGAAGCCGCAGATAAAGCTTTTCGCGGGTGATTTCCGCAGCGAGCATACGCATGGGCATATCGGAAATCTGATCTTCCGGATAATACCACGGACCTTCAGGCAGGTTTTCCGCCAGATATTTCAGCAGATCCTTGCAGCCATAGCCCTTTAGCGCAGAAATCATGAAGGTCTGATCAAATTTGACCTTTTCATTGGCTTTCTTGGCCAATTCAAGCAGCATTGGCGCTTCGATACGGTCAACCTTGTTCAGAACCAATATGACTTTGCGCTTCTTATCCCGCAGGCTGTCGAGAAGAATTTCGGCTTCATCATCAATGCCCTGCTCGACATCGATCAGAACCAGAATGAGATCAGCATCCTTGGCACCGCCCCATGCGGTCGTCACCATGGCACGGTCAAGACGGCGCTTTGGCTTGAAAATGCCGGGCGTATCGACCAGCACCATCTGTGTCTGTTCGTGAATCACAATACCGCGAACGAGTGCACGCGTCGTCTGCACTTTATGCGTGACGATTGAAACCTTGCTACCGACCAGCTGATTGACCAGCGTCGATTTGCCGGCATTTGGAGCACCTATCAGGGCGATGAAGCCCGAGCGCGTCGGAACAGCCTGTTCGGCTTCACTGGCGGGCGTTTGATCTTGTTCAGTCATTTTTTATGTCTTCCTGCGTCTTCTGACGAACGCCTTCACGATAAAGCAATGCAATGGCAGCTTCTTGCTCCGCCAAACGTTTGGAACGGCCTTTACCTATCGCCGGTTCAAAGCCCTTTACCATAACCCGGATCGTAAATTGTGGATCGTGATCAGGTCCCGTTCGTTCAACGACATTATACAAAGGCTGGGCACCATTTTGTTGATGTGCCCATTCCTGCAATTCTGTTTTGGGGTCGCGCTGAGCGGAATTGCTTCCTTTCGAGCGCGCATCCCAGTATCGCTCGATGAAAGGTTGCGCCGCTTCGAGCCCGCCGTCCAGATAAATCGTTGCGATCAATGATTCAATGACATCTGCACGCAGGCTTTTGAGCCGTTTATCCGCCAGTCCTTTTACGTCAGAACCTGTCTTTATGAATTCATGCAAGCCGATTTCGTCTGCAACAGCAGCGCAAGTATCGGCGTTTACCAGCGAATTCAATCGCAACGACAATTCACCTTCGGCAGCTGTCGGGTAGGCGCGGAACAACAGGTCCGCGATCACCAAACCAAGCACCCGGTCGCCCAGAAACTCGAGCCGTTCATAGTCCGAACCAGCCGACGACCGCGCACTGGAATGGGTTAATGCGCGCTCAAGACGTCCAAGATCACGAAATACATGTTTCGTTTTTTCTTCCAGCTTGTGAACAGAGTCGGCGGACAGGCTCATCGTCAGATCAATTGCCCTGCTCAGAGTTTGGTGCTGCGTTGACGCTGTGCAACAAACGGTTGAACCTCAGTTCAGATGGCCAGCGCCACAGTTCAAGCGGGCTTGCCTTTCCGGCAATCGAGAAGAAGATAATATTCGCACGACCGATGAAGTTTTCAAGCGGAACATAGCCCACATCAAAACGACTATCACTGGAATTATCGCGATTATCGCCCATCATGAAATAATGTCCGGCGGGCACCACAAACTCGCGCGTATCATCGCCAACACCATTAGGGGTCAGGTCAAGCGTATCATAGGTGATGCCATTCGGCAGGACTTCGCGATAAACGTCCACCGGCCCCTCCGCTTCGGTGATATCCGGATTGTCAATCTGGCCTACCTTTTCGCGAGGTACGGCAACATCATTGATGTAAAGCACACCGCTGCGCATTTGAATCCTATCGCCCGGCAGACCAATCACACGCTTGATGAAATCAAGCGACGTATCATTTGGCTTGCGGAATACGGCGATGTCGCCACGCTGGGGATCACCACTCCATATACGGCCAGAAAACAGATCCGGCGCAAATGGGATCGAATATTTCGAATAGCCATAGGAGAATTTCGAAACGAAGAGATAGTCGCCCTCCAATAAGGTCGGGCGCATCGAGCCAGAAGGAATGTTGAATGGCTGGAACAGTAATGTCCGAATTACCAGCGCAAGCAGGAGCGCCTGCACGATGACGCTGACCGTCTCGCCAAGACCACCAGAATTTTTCACAACAGCTTTATCGCTCACGCTTCTCATATCTCCAAAAACAGAATGTGCCCCCTCTTAACCGCTGAGGGCTCGAGGAGCAATGCCGCCAATTGCCCTTTGAATACGGCTATTCTTCGATTTTCAACGCCTCGATAATCACGAATGCTTGTGCCAGGGGAAAATCGTCAGTGATGGTCACATGAATATGTGGGGCAAATCCCGCAGGAATGAGCTTCGTCAGACGATCTGCAGCGCCATTGGTCAATTTCATGGTCGGCGCGCCGCTTGGAAGATTGACGACACCCATATCGCGCCAGAAGACGCCCTGTGCCAGACCGGTGCCAAGAGCCTTGGCGCAGGCTTCCTTGGCTGCAAAGCGCTTCGCGTAAGATGCAGCTCTTTGTTTGCGACGCTCGGATTTTGCCTGCTCAACAGGCGTGTACACCCTGTCGATGAAGCGCCTTCCATGGCGTTCAAGGGTTTTCTCGATCCGCCTGATATCGATCAAATCGCTTCCGAGGCCGACAATCATGTGGTCTCAGTAATCTTTTGCAGTTGAGCAACCGGGCGTCTGCTTTGAAAACTCGCAACCGCCCAACGGATGGGTAAATAGGCGAGCGCTGCCGCTGCCAACCCAAGCGGAATAGCCCCGATCAGCATCGGCTCAATGAGAGGATGCCATAAAACGCCAAAGTCCAGATGACGCAACATGCCCCCAAGGTGCGGCGGCAATGGATCGCCACTCAGGCTGCCGGTCATGACGAAACGACCAACTTCGAGCGTTGCGGCCCAAATGAAAGGCAAAATCAAAGGGTTGCCCAAAGTCGTTCCAATAACCGCCGCAGCAATATTTCCCCCGACCAGCCAGGCGATCGCCAGCGCTATGGCAATATGCACGCCGAGAATGGGAATAAAGGCGGCAAATATTCCGCAGGCAAAACCTATTGCGATAGAATGCGGCGTGGCACGCAAACGTAGGACTCGCTTGCCGAAATAGCGCAAAGACCGGCTGATCGAGCGGCGCGGCCATAGCGCGAGGCGAAGCCGCTCGCGAAAGCCGGGAACATTGCGCTGCCTGAAGAGCATTTTGGTTTGGTTCCTCTTATCCACACAGGAATCCGGTGGGACTCGCGGCGGATAGTTGTTCGATCAAATATTGCGGCTACCCGGTTTAACGGGCGGAATTGCGGCAAGTTCCGGTGGAAGCTTGTCGGCAGGATAAGCCGGAACTTCATATTCCGCCAGTGCAATCAGTGGAACACCGACATCGCTCTTGCCAGCAGACCTGTCGATGATGCAGGCGGCAGCCACGACCTCAGCACCCAATTCCTGCAAGCAGGATACTGTTTCGCGAATGGAGAGGCCCGTCGTCACGATATCCTCAACAATGACAACGCGAGCACCCTTGGCGATCTCAAAGCGGCGCAGCTTGAACGTGCCGTTTTCGCGCTCAATCCAGATTGCCGGAATACCAAGATGGCGAGAGGTTTCATAGGCTGGGATAATGCCACCGATTGCGGGCCCAACGACATAATCAATATGCCCGAGACCTGCGTTTTTGATCTTCTCCGCAAGCCCACGACATACACGTTCGGTCTTGTCAGCGTGCATGAACACGCGTGCTTTTTGTAGAAAAACCGGGCTGCGCAGGCCCGATGTCAAGATGAAATGACCTTCCAAAACCGCACCGGCTTCGCGAAAAACGTCTAAGACTTCATTTGTGTTCATGCTTTCCCCGCAAACTGTTTGGGCTTGAATAGAATTGCTATCCGTTGACGCGCTGGGCATCGCTGACGCAATTGCTCTCTTTGAGCTTCGACAATATTCGATTGAGATGTTTCAGGTTCCAAACCTCAAGATCAACGATCATCTGGGTAAAATCCGGTGCCGAACGAACCATCGAAAGATTGTGAATATTGGTCTCGTTCTCTGCAATAATTTGGGCGATCTCGGCCAGCGAACCCGGCGCGTTGATTGCCGAAATATTGATGCGTGCGGGAAAACGGTCACGACGACTCTCATCCACATCCCAGCGAACATCGATCCAGCGCTCTGGCTGATCGTCATAGGCCATCAAAGCTGAAGACTGGATCGGATAGATTGTCATGCCTGAACCCGGTTGAAGTATGCCCACAATGCGATCCCCCGGCACCGCGCCCTCAGGCGAGAAATGCACGGGCATATCATGGCTTGCGCCCCGGATCGGCAATGCTTGCGGACCGCCCGGCTCGGCCCCTTCCGGCATTTTGAAGATCATGCCCGAAGTATTGCGGAAGTTTACCCAGCCCTCTTCACGCTCGGTAGCAGTTGGCTTGACCTTTGCGTCCTGATATTCTGGATAGACCGCCTTCATCACATCAGAAGAAGGTAGTTCGCCGCGCCCCACGGCGGCAAGGACGTCATCGAGTTCCTTGCGGGCAAGCCGCGGCAAGCCCTTCTTCAATTCATCCCGCGAATAGACCTTCCCTGCCCGCTCAAAGGCGCGCTGCAGAATCTGCATCCCCAATCCGGAATATTGTTTGCGCACCGCAAGGCGCGTGGCACGCCGAATGGCAGCTCTGGCCTTTCCGGTTACAACAATACCCTCCCAGGCGGCAGGCGGGGTCTGCGATTTTGAACGAATGATATCAACCTCATCGCCATTTTGCAGAACAGTCATAAGCGGCATGATGCGGCCATTGACCTTCGCGCCAACACAGCTATCCCCGATATTGGTGTGAACAGCATAGGCAAAGTCGATTGGCGTTGCCCCACGCGGCAAGGCTATCAAGCGGCCTTTTGGTGTAAAGCAGAACACCTGATCCTGAAACAATTCAAGCTTGGTATGCTCAAGAAACTCTTCCGGATTGTCCCCTTCTGCCAGCGCTTCGATCGTTTGTCGTAACCACGCATAGGCATTGGTCTCTGTAGAGATCACATGCGGATTGTGCGCACTACCGCGATCCTTATAGATCGAGTGCGCAGCAACGCCATACTCGGCGATGTCATTCATCTCGCGGGTGCGAATCTGCAATTCAACGCGCTGACGCGAAGGACCAACGATGGTTGTATGAATTGAGCGGTAATCGTTCTGCTTGGGCGTTGAGATATAGTCCTTGAAGCGCCCCGGAACCATTGACCAGGTTGTATGGATAATACCCAGCGCATTATAGCAATCGGCCACAGTATCAACAACGACCCGAAATCCAAAAATATCGGACAGTTGCTCGAAAGAAAGTCCCTTGCTTTCCATCTTGCGGAACACAGACCAAGCCTTCTTCTGCCGGCTTTTAACGCTGGATTTGATCCCATGCTTTTCGAACAGGCTGGAAAGATCTGACTCGATCTGTTGCAGGGTAGCGCGGTTCTTCTCCATCAATTCGGCAAGCCGGTTTGTGACCGCATTGAAGGCTTCCGGGTTAATATAGCGGAATGCCAACTGCTCCAGTTCCTCACGCATATCCTGCATACCCATGCGGCCAGCCAGCGGCGCATAAATATCCATTGTCTCTTCCGAGATACGCAGACGCTTGTCTTCCGGCACATGATGTAATGTGCGCATATTATGCAAACGGTCGGCGAGCTTGACCAGAAGAACGCGCACATCGTCGGAGATAGCAAGCAAAAGCTTGCGCAAGTTCTCCGCTTGAACAGCTTTCTTGGAAACAAGATCAAGCTTTTTAAGCTTTGTCAGCCCCTCAACAAGCTTACCGATATCCGGCCCGAACAGAGTATCAATCTCTTGGCGGGTCGCTGACGTATCTTCAATCGTGTCATGCAGGAGCGCGATCGCGATGGTCGCCTCGTCCAGATGCATGTCCGTCAGGATAGCGGCGACTTCGAGCGGGTGGGAAAAATAAGGATCGCCCGATGCGCGCTTCTGGTGTCCATGCTTCTGCATGGCATAAACATAGGCTTTGTTGAGCAGCGCTTCATTGACGTCAGGCTTGTAACGCTGGACACGCTCGACAAGCTCATACTGACGCATCATGGACGGGCACCTCACACACGGAAATTCAAATACATACTGAACAGTATGCAACCTATATGGTAATTAAATTACCAAGACACAAAAATAATGCGCCGCAGAAACTGCGACGCATCAAAAGCCAAAATTGGCTGACTATCGTGCTTTTGCGCGATATTTGATTAGTAATCGTCGCTTTTTTCCGGGGCCACCAAGCCCTCGATACCGGCCAACAATTCTTCTTCGGACATTGAGTCGAATGAAACATTGTCATCGTCGGCAGATACTGTCTCGGCGACCTGACCTTCAATGGCAGCAACCGGTACAGAAGCAGCAGCTTCGGGTTCGTCAACTTCAACATGCTTCTGCAAGGAATGAATAAGGTCTTCCTTGAGATCGCCGGGAGAAAGTGTTTCGTCTGCAATCTCGCGCAGGGCAACAACCGGATTCTTATCGTTGTCGCGATCAATAGTGATCGCAGCGCCTTGCGAGATCAGGCGGGCGCGATGGCTGGCAAGCAGAACCAGTTCAAAGCGGTTCTCTACCTTGTCAACGCAATCTTCAACAGTGACGCGGGCCATGAACTGCCCCTTTCATTTTTAAACGAATTAGCGGATTACTGCGGACATAACGCGGTTGCTGGCAAAAAACAAGCAAAAGCGCATCAGAGATTAAATGCGACCAATCGCACCAACCGGAAATCCAGCGCATTTTGAACACATCTGTCTAGTTATGTGTACAAAATTGCAATGCGGGGTCTTGGCTTTTCTGTGAACTCGACGTACTTAATATATCAGACTTTCGTATAAGATCAGATCGGGCTACTTTACAAAACAAGCTCATTTGAAATTGACGCTCAGATTTTTGAAATGGAACCTTATTATGTTTGACCCCCGCGAAAAGATCGTCTTGTTCATTGACGGTGCAAATCTCTATGCCGCCTCCAAGGTACTAGGATTTGATATTGATTATCGCAAGCTTCTTACATCTTTTCAAAAGCGCGGATACTTATTGCGGGCTTATTATTATACAGCGTTGGTTGAAGACCAAGAATATTCTTCAATTCGTCCTTTGATCGACTGGCTCGACTACAACGGATACAAGGTTGTAACAAAGCCTGCCAAAGAATTTACCGATTCTGCTGGCCGCCGTAAGATCAAGGGTAATATGGACATCGAACTTGCTGTCGATGCTATGCAACTTACTGAGACAGTTGACCACTTTGTTATCTTCTCCGGCGACGGTGATTTCCGCTCTCTCGTAGAGGCGCTACAGCGTAAAGGCCGCAAGGTAAGCGTTGTTTCAACACTTTCTACACAGCCGCCGATGATCTCCGATGAATTGCGTCGTCAGGCGGATCACTTCATTGACCTGACTTCATTGCGCAGCGAGATCGGCCGCGAAGCTTCCGAGCGCGCACCACGTCAGCGCGTCGAAGAAGAACAAGTCGAATATTAAGCCCATAAAACCCGGGCAAGAAAATGCCGCATGGATATCCGTGCGGCATTGTGCTTTTTAACGGTTATGAGTGTCGAACCCTCCCCCGATTGCCCGATTTGCCAGCGTTTACATGACTTTATCGCCGAATGGCGAATAAAGGAGCCAAGCTGGCACAACGCCCCAGTGCCGACATTTCTGCCTGTCGGAGGGGTCGATTCCGTAAAGCTTTTGATTGTTGGTCTTGCGCCCGGAGTACGTGGTGCCAACCGCACGGGGCGGCCATTCACCGGCGATTATGCCGGCGATCTGCTTTATGGCACATTATCTGAATACGGATTCTCGCGCGGAACATTCGCAGCTCGGCCCGATGATGGCCTTGAGCTGATCAATGCATCCATCACAAATGCTGTCCGATGCGTTCCGCCGGAAAATAAGCCGGTGGGCGGAGAAATCAGCAATTGCCGCAGGTTTTTGACGCCTACGATAGAACAATTCACCAATTTACGGGCGATTGTTACACTGGGCACCATTGCGCACCAATCAACGATCCGGGCATTTGGGCGACCGGTAGCGAAATTTCCCTTCAGCCATGGCGGTCAAAACGACATCGGCAATATCCGTATTTTCTCAAGCTATCATTGCTCGCGCTACAACACCAATACGGGACGTTTGACGAGCGAAATGTTCAGAAACGTCTTTGCTGAAGTCAGACACTATCTTGATGATATTGCTGGGTAATTTTGATTTAACCGCGATCACGCAGAAGCCGTGACTTCTCACGGTTCCAGTCGCGTTGTTTTTCCGTCTCGCGCTTATCATGCAGCTTTTTGCCGCGGGCGACCGCAATCTCCAGCTTCGCCCTGCCTTGATCGTTAAAGTAGAGCTTGAGAGGCACGATGGTCATGCCTTCGCGATCCACCGACTGACCGAGTCGTGACATTTCACGCTTGCTAATCAATAGCTTACGATGGCGGCGCGGCTCGTGGTTGAAGCGGTTTGCCTGAAGATATTCCGGAATGTAAGAGTTAATAAGCCAGAATTCACCGTTCTCGAAACTCGCATAGCTTTCGGCAATGTTTGACTGGTTGTTACGGAGTGATTTGACCTCCGTACCAGCCAGGACAATGCCAGCCTCAAGCGTGTCGAGAATCTCGAAGTTGAAGCGCGCTTTACGGTTTTCGGCAATGATTTTGCGAACCGTGATGGGTTTTGAAGCAGATTTTGGCTTGTTCATGCAATTTATATGGGATTCCGGACCTTAATTAACCAGTCCTGCATGCCGCATGGCCTGATCAAGACGGGCAGCGGTCGCGGCCTCGACTTGAACCATTGGGGAACGCAGAGCGTTGTGCATCTTTCCCAGCTGAGATAGGGCATATTTGGGACCGCTTGGATTTGGCTCAATGAACAAAGCCTTATGCAATGGCATCAATTTATCTTGTATTTCCAATGCCTTAGTGTAGTCACCGTTAAGCGTTGCAGCCTGAAATTCAGCGCAAAGGCGCGGCGCAACATTGGAGGTTACAGAGATACAGCCGACACCACCATGGGCATTGAAGCCCAAGGCAGTCGCATCTTCACCCGACAGCTGGATAAAATCTTTGCCGCAGGTCAGGCGCTGCTCGGACACACGTTCTATCTTGCCGGTCGCATCCTTGACACCTGCTATGTTCTTGAAATCATTGGCAAGCTGGCCCATTGTCTCCGGTGTCATGTCAATGACGGAGCGGCCCGGAATATTGTAAATAATAATGGGCAGCGACACGGATTCGGCAATGGCCTTATAGTGGGCATAGAGACCGCGCTGGCTCGGCTTGTTGTAGTATGGCGTGACAACCAGAATAGCGTCCGCACCGGCTTTTTCAGAAAACTCAGCCAATTCAATGGCTTCTCGGGTATTGTTTGACCCGGCACCGGCGATAACCGGCACTTTTCCGGCGGCTTCCTCAATGCAAACCTCCACAACACGCTTATGTTCGGCATGGGAAAGCGTTGGAGATTCGCCTGTGGTTCCAACGGGAACGAGACCATTCGTTCCCTCAGCTATCTGCCAGGAAACGAAGCTGCGAAAGGCTTTTTCGTCAAACGCACCATCATCGAGAAATGGCGTGACGAGTGCAGTAATTGAGCCTTTCAGCATGGGAAACTCCAGAATAACAAAAAATTGTCCCCTTTCCGCTACCGGAAAGAAGGTGGCGCACCATAGTCGGATGAGCCTTATGGCACAAGTTCATTTGCGTTATGTAAATCATCAACCTCGAGCAACCATTTTGCACGCTCAGATTGTTGTTTTTCCGGAAAATTTTAAACTTTTGCCGTCGATTTTTCTTATTGTGCCACAAAACGCCTTGAACGATGCTCGAGCACCGCCAAAAGAAGCGGATAATGCCTGCTTCAACGTCATTTACCCGAGCAAAGCGGGTAAAGTTAATAGAACAACCGTTCAATTAAATGATCATTCATATGATGGTCGGGGTTGTTTTTTTACTTCACACTCGCCCAAGGTGAGGCGAGTTGCATTCGGCGCATCAGACAGAAGCAGAATCAACCTGGTCTGTTCAAATCCAAACTTTGCAGATAACCTTTCGTTAATCTCGCTTTCATACGTCCGCCATTATTATCTGATTTGCAGGTCTCTGGATCAGGGGCCATCGACATGGATCCAATCTCTAACAACCGGTCATCTGTATGCTGAGAACTTATGTTTTGCGTCTTGTTCTTTTCGGATCCGCCTGCACTCTGGCGGTAACGACAGCCCATGCTCAAAATGCTGTGCCGACACCCGCGCTGCGTCCCTTTGCACCGACCCAAACCCGCACCAGTCCGGCCATGCAGGCGATAACCCATCCGGACCCGGTTACGACGGCCGGGATAGCTCAACCCTCAAAGCCATCAGCCATCGCGGGAAGTCTGAAAAGCGGCCTGGACGCCATCGCTTCAGGCGATGTGCAGCGTGCTGTGGGCATTCGCAACGGGCTACCTGCGCAGGCTCTTGATCGCCACATTCTGACATGGGCAATCGGGCTTTCAAATGCACCGGGTCTGCCCTCTTCCGAGATCGCCAATGCCGCCGCCGAGCTTCCAGGCTGGCCGGGCATGGCGACCTTCCGCAACAATTCCGAGCGGGCGCTCTACAAGGAAAATCCCGCTCCTTCGGTTGTCATCAGGGCTTTCGGCAATACCGCGCCGCAGACCGTCGAAGGCGTCATTATTCTTGCGCGTGCGCATGTGGCCAATGGCAATGTCCGCGCAGCTCAAACTGTGCTGGGGCCATTCTGGCGCAACAAGAAGCTGGACGACAATCAGGAAGCGATGATTCTCAAAGAGTTCTCGCAGGTCATACCGCGCTCGGATCATCTGACACGCATGCTGACAATGCTTTACGAAGGCAAGGTCAAATCAGCTGGACGCGTCGCCAAGCTTGCCAATGCTTCCTCGCTCTATCAGGGCTTTGCCGCCGTGTTGCAAAAATCCCCTGATGCTGGAAAGAAGTTTGCAGCGATCGATAGCTCCTGGAAATCCAACGCAGCCTATACTTTCATCAAAGCCCAGTATTTGCGGCGTCAGGAAAAGTATAAGGAAGCAGCCGATGTGATCAACACTGCCCCGCGCGATGCTGCCTCACTGGTTGACCCCGATGCATGGTGGACGGAGCGCCGGGTTCTCTCGCGCGAATTGTTGGATATTGGCGATGCCAAGCGAGCATACCGCGTGGCTGCGATGCATAGTGCAGAAACGCCAACAGCTGCCGCTGACGCTGAATTTCATGCGGGATGGTATGCGCTACGTGCGCTGCGTGACCCCAAAACCGCGCATCGTCATTTTGCCCGGATCGCCGAGATTTCCTCGCGGCCAATGTCCGCTTC
The DNA here is from genome assembly GCF_054796155.1 of Phyllobacterium sp. K27. Lineage (NCBI taxonomy): Bacteria > Pseudomonadati > Pseudomonadota > Alphaproteobacteria > Hyphomicrobiales > Phyllobacteriaceae > Phyllobacterium > Phyllobacterium sp. K27. The sequence continues at coordinate 2,821,543 of NZ_CM139240.1, forward strand.
ACGCGCATATTATTGGCTGGGCCGTGCGGCGGAAGAAGGAAGCGCTGGCAGTGCCCGGGACTATTATGCACGCGCCTCGCGCTATGGCACGACATTTTACGGGCAGCTGGCAGCGGCCAAGCTTGGACAAAACAACCTGCAATTGCCCTATCCCAAGCCCACCGATGCCGAACGTAATCGCTTTGCGGCACGCGAAGCTGTGCGCGCCATCCAAAGGCTTGAGGAAACCGGCTATGAGAGCCGCGCTGCCCTGCTCTACACAAGTCTGGCACAGGAAATCGACAGCCCCGGCGAACTGGCACTTCTCGCCGTAATGGCCGAGCGCAAGAACAACCATTTCGTCTCCTTGCGCGTAGGCAAGGCTGCTGCACAACGCGGGATTGATGTCGGTGCTCTTTCGCATCCCATTGGGGCTATTCCCGGCAATGCTAATATTTCCGGCTCCGGCACCGCCTTGGCCTATGCAATTGCACGACAGGAAAGCGAGTTCAATCCGGGCGCTGTATCCAGTGCCGGGGCACGCGGACTGCTGCAACTTTTGCCGGGTACGGCAAAGGGCGTGGCAACCCGCGCTGGCATGAACTATTCGCAAGCACGCCTGACCACCGATGCCGCCTATAATGCGACGCTTGGTGCAAAATTCCTTGGCGAACAAATCGCCAAGTTTGATGGCTCATATGTACTGACCTTTGCTGGTTACAATGCCGGTCCTACCCGTGCCAATCAATGGAAAGCTCGATACGGTGATCCGCGCGGTAAATCGGTAGATGAGGTCGTGGACTGGATCGAGCGCATTCCCTATACCGAAACCCGCAACTACGTGCAGCGGGTCATGGAAAACTATCAGGTCTACAAGGCTCGGCTTACCGGCAAGGCACAGATCGAAAGCGATCTGACAGCGGGTCGTCGCGGCTGATTTTGGAGCTGGTAGTTTGAGCAGTTCTTTCAGGGAAATCTTCTTCGACGCGCCGGATGGGCTAAAACTTTACGCCCGCCTCTACCAACCTGCCGTCCAAACCGAAAATTTGCCGCTTGTTTGCCTACCCGGCCTGACGCGCAACAGCCGCGATTTTCACGAATTGGCGCTGATACTTGCCAATGATCCGGATTCACCCCGCAAAGTCGTGACATTCGACTATCGCGGGCGCGGGCAATCCGCCTATGACCCGGAGTGGAAAAACTACAATATCCGTATCGAAGCAGGCGACGTTCTGGCCGGGCTGAAGGCCTTGGATATAGAGCAAGCGGCTTTTCTGGGTACATCACGTGGCGGTTTTATCATTCACGTGCTGGCGGCCATCGCGCCGCAAGTCTTAAAGGGTGTGATCCTCAACGATATCGGACCTGAGATTGTTTCAGAGGGCTTCCGGCAGATCAGCGATTATCTGTCCCAATCGAAAAATCCGGCCGATTGGAAGCAGGCGGCCGCGCTGCAAAAAGCAGTTCATGGCAAGGCTTTTCCCGCGCTTGTTGATGCAGACTGGAACCGTTTTGCCCGCGCCATCTATCGCGATGAAAACGGCACAATCCGTTCTGACTATGATCCCAACCTGTTGAAAACACTGGAAGGAATTGATTTCAGTGTCAAACTCCCGGATCTATGGACACAGTTTGAACTCATGAACGATTTGCCGTTGCTGGTGATCCGGGGCGAGAACACAACGCTGCTGGCGCAGGAAACAGTCGATGAAATGATGCGCCGCCACCCGGCTCTCCAGTTCATCAATGTTTCCGGACAGGGCCATGCTCCGTTTCTGGAAACGGGGCAACTGCCCGAATTGATTGCTGCGTTTGTGGCGGGTGTGGATTTGCGTGCTGATTGAGCACTGGTTATCTCTCCCCTTTGTGGGAGAGAAAGGATTTTCCTGGGTTTAGCCTCTTTGCTAAACCCTTGGAAAATCCAAGTGAGGGGGTAGTTCGATGGAGCAAATCCCCCTCTCTTGCGATTTCTAGCACTTAGCAAGAGCTAAGGTGCTGAAATCGCCTTCTCTCCCACAAGGGGAGAGATAATCGGCATCAGCATTTTTGTTTATTCTAACAGCTACGGCGCTCAGTTTTATGAGCTTGTCGAACCACGCACGGGTTTTTTGGCGGGTTTTTCGGGCACCTTCTTCACCAGCACCCCTGCCTGTTTTACCCAACTCTCACGCACCGCCCTGCCCGCAAAGCCGATTTCGGTGCTGACCCAATCGGCTTGCTCAACGGACCATGAAGCGATCTGGTCATAATGGAATATGCCGAGGGCGAAGAGGCGGGCTTCAATGCTGGCGCCGATCCCGTCAATCTCGATCAATTTGTCGGGTTTGCCGCGGCGGGCCTTCTTGAGCAGAGCGGGGCGATTGCTATCGTTCTGGCGGGGATTGCGCGTTGCAGATTGAGGCTTTGCTTTTGGCGGTTCTTGCGCTGTCTTGACCGGTCTTGGCGGAACAGGCTCTGCCGGAGGAATCATCGCAGCAGCCTCAATGGCCGACTTTTTAACATCGTCATTGACTGCCACCAGCGTGGACTGAGACGCAAGCCGTGCATCGGCCGCACGGGTCGAATCATCGGCACTCGATGGCTTTTTCGGCGATAACCTTTTGAGAATATTACCCAAAATAGCGCCTACCACAAATGCCGCCGCGATGAGAAATAATGATTGAAGCATAAAGGTCACCATGGCCGATTATCTCCCGCTTTCAAATCTGCTCAATTGGAGCGTCGTTTTGATAGATTCAAAACGACGCTCCAAGTCTTTGTTTTTACGCAATTCCGGACGGAAAACCGCTCACACTTTTCCTGGAATTGCTCTAATTTTACCGTCATGCGTGGACCAGCCGACGTAGAATCCAACAAGAACAGCGATCAGCAGGAAGAACCATAGCTGTGAAATCAAATACAACATTTATAAAGCCCCTCTCCCGGTATCCAACAATCAGCCACCTTGACCGGCTGGCGGGACCAGTTTGATCTCGCTTAAAGCCGCATCCCCCGGCAGCGGTTTTTGCAAGGCATCATTGATAGCAGCATAATCGGCGGAACTCGCCGCAGTGCCTCTGATCGTATAGGTTTTTCCCGAGATTTCCACTTCACCATTGGTCAATTGCGCGGCCTGTCCCAAGGCAAACTGCGCAAGTTCCAAGAATGCCGGCGGAGCACCCCGCGCCACGGCCATCTCATCGAGAATTTCTATGCCGGGCATGGCAAGCTCTGCCGCGGCAAGGATTTTTGCCCGCGTATCCCCATAGGGCACATTGCCCGAAAGCAGGATTCCATCATCCGACTTGGTGACGACAAAGGAGAAAGGTTCGGCCAAGGTCAAAAGTGTGGTCTGATTATCGACAATTCGGACGCCGGGAATTTTGCTGGTGATATTCAGCGCATCTGCCAGCGCATCTTCAGAAGGCGCTACGCCCTTCAAGATAAGATCACGACCGTCCACTTCGGCACTGGCCCAGTCGTTTTGCGCTACAAGTGCTGTGTTGGCCGCTTCGGTAATACGGGCGTCAATGGGACCGGCGAGAAACCATCCAGCAAGAACGGTCAAAAGCGCGACGGTAATAATGCCTGGCCAGAACCAGCTTTTCAGGGCGCGCATCTCAAACCTTGTCCTTTCCAGCATATTGCACCGATGTTCTGCCCGATGTGGACAGCGATATCAACATGCAGCAACCGGGGAATTGCGCGAGTAAACAAAGAAAACCCGGCAGCTTGCGCTGCCGGGTTTCAATCAACCAATCCAGTGAAGGATTAGAAGTTACGCTGGAAACGTACGATACCTGTGAAAGCGTCGTCGCCTGAACCACGGCTTTCGTCAAACGAAGCGTAGTTTACTTCTGGTGTGATTACGAAGCCTGGTACGATTTCGTAGTTCACGTTCAAAGCAGCAGCGAATGTGCCCTGTTCTTCGTAAGCAGCCTGTGCGTTGACAGTTGCCTTCTCGGAAACCTTGGCAGACAGACCGCCCCAGATTGCGTAGTCGCCGTTCCATGCACCGTAGTAGTTGTCGACCTTATCGTCAGACTGATAACCACCCATGACGAAACCGGAAACTGTATCTGTGAACTTTACGTCCAAACGCAGCTTGCCAGCGAATTCTTCAACCACTGAGTCGTAGCCACCAACCAGCGAAACTCCGCCCCAAGCCTGTTCGAACTTCACACCAGCAACAACATGCGGCATGTAGTCTTCGATCAGGTGAGAAGAGTCACCCTGGTCCAAACCGACCATAGCAGAGAAACCGTTGCCGCCAGCAAAGGTATAGCTCATCTGGTTTGTACGGCCGCCAGCATAATCGATAACGTCATCAGAGATTACGTTACCAGCTGCATTGGTCCATGTTTCATACTGCGAGTCGGAAACACCCACGCGGAAACCGCCGAGTTCGATGAAGGCGTGTGAGATGTAGCCGCCATTGCTGTAGTATGCATCACTATCAAGTGTGTCGCGCAGCTCATCGCTACCACCGTATGCCTTATGATCGAAGCGAGCTTCGATGTAAGAACGCAGTGTGCCAAGCTCAGTTTCGCTACGAGCGTCGAAACGGAGAGTAGCACGTGCCTGCTTCGCCCATGTGTCCAGCTCAACGCCGTTGTATGGATCGTCGCCAGCTACTGCATCGTAACGAACGTAACCGCTGATCTTCAAGCAGGTTTCGGTGCCTGGGATGTAGAAGAAGCCAGCGCCGTATGTGTCGCAAACGCGAACATATTCGACAGGCTCTGGTTCAGCGACAACAACTGCGTCTGCAGCGCGTGCGCCTGATACTGCAACGAGGGCTGCAGCGGAGCCGAGAAGTAGGCTCTTAATGTTCATTTCTGACCTCCAGTCAAAGTTAAAAATGGGTCTGGGCATTCCAATTTGGCTGAAGGACAACCTGTCCCCATCCCCTAAGTGCAAGAAGAAATGCTGTAACGCCCTTCCTCTCGACAGACCATACTCGCCAGCGCTCGCGTTTCAACCACGAATGTCCTTTGGCGGGCCTTGTGCAAGCTCTATGACCGGGGGCTGTTGCACAAAAGCCACGAAATCGCCGTTTGATCTTCAATATCTTTACCACTCATTAATATAGGTAACCGGAATTTTAATAAAATTCGCATGCTCCTGCCGGTATTTGAACGGCATCTGAACGCGGAATCAGCCATTACCGTGCTATGCAAGGCGAGTCACTGAATCGAATCAAGCCTTTATCCGGCATATTTGCCAACCATCTCTCCAAGGCGACGAATCGTTCTTTGAGGCGCATTTGCGATGCTATGCATTCAATGGTGATCCCGCATGACATATGTTTACCTCGTTGCTGCCATAATCTTTGAAGTTATCGCTACCTCTGCGCTGAAACAGGCTGAGGGCTTCACCCGCCTGCTGCCCTCGCTTGTTTGCATCTTTGGCTATGGCGCGGCGTTCTACCTGCTTTCAATCCCTATCAGGACGATCCCCGTCGGCGTGGTCTACGCCATCTGGTCCGGGGCTGGCATCGTTTTGATCGCGGCCGTTGGCTGGTTCTGGTTCCGGCAATCCCTTGATCTTGCGGCAATCATCGGCCTGACGCTCATTGTAGCCGGCGTTTTGATCGTCAATCTGTTTTCCAGCTCAGTCGGCCACTGAAATCCGTTAAAAACAGGCTTTCGGGCCTCACCTCCGGCGAATCTTGACTGGAGGTCAGAAATGAACATCAAGAGCCTACTTCTCGGCTCCGCTGCAGCCCTCGTTGCAGTATCAGGCGCACGCGCTGCAGACGCAGTTGTCGTTGCAGAACCGGAACCGGTTGAGTACGTTCGCGTTTGCGACACATACGGCGCTGGCTTCTTCTATATGCCAGGCACAGAAACCTGCCTGAAGGTCGACGGCTATGTACGCGTTGACGTAAAGGGTGGCGATCTTTGGGGTCGCAATACCGATGGAGACAGCGAATTCGAAAGCTACAAGCACCGTTCACGCGGCGTCGTACGCTTTGATGCCCGTTCGGAAACCGAGCTCGGCACACTCAAGTCCTACATTGCAACCGAATTCACTGTTGATGAAGGTGCCGATAGCGTTGGTCTTCCGCACGCCTATATCGAGCTTGGTGGCTTCCGCATCGGTGTAACCGATACTGCATTCAGCAGCTGGACCGGCGGCGGCAACGTCATCAATGACGACATGATCGATTACGCTGGTGAGAAGACCAATCAGGCCAACTACACGTTCGCCGCTGGAAATGGCTTCTCCGCCATTATTGGCTTGGAACAGGGTGATAAAGACCATCTGATCACAGATTACATGCCGCACGTTGTTGCTGGTGCGAAGTTTGAACAGGCCTGGGGCGGTATCTCCGGTGTTGCTGCTTACGACTCAGTGGTTGAAGAATTCGCTGGTAAGGTGCGTTTGGACGTAACATTCACAGACACGCTCTCCGGTTTCGTCATGGGTGGTTATCAGTCTGAGGCGAAAGCCAAGAACTACTATGGTACATGGACTGGCGACTACGCAATCTGGGGCGGTCTGACTGCCAAGGTTTCCGAGAAGGCGAAAGTTAATGCCCAGCTTGCCTATGATGAAGCAGATATCATCGCAGCATCTTTGAATGTGAACTACGAGATCGTTCCTGGCTTCGTCATCACACCAGAAGTCGACTATAAGGATGCCAAGGGTTCCGATGACGCATTCGGTGGCATCATCCGCTTCCAGCGCAACTTCTAATCCTTTGATTAGCTAAAACGACCAACGCCGGGTTTTCCCGGCGTTGGCTTTTTCTCTTAAACTATAAATCAACAAGCCATTTTCAGCGTTCGCGATTTCGAACGGTGCAAGAGCCCTCTTCAAACCGTTGTGGTTCGGGTCTGCACCAGCGACGCACAGACATTAAGCGAAGAAAGGATTCCAGACCGGTCGTAGGCCGAGGAGATGAGAGATGGTTGGACAGAGACCCTTTGGGTTGAAACTTGATATAGCCGGTTATGGCTTTATCAGACGAAAGTCTATTGACCTAAAGAGGTATAGGCACACGGATTGCGCTTTTTGCGAAGACAGCTACAACTTGGCAGATATTACCCGGTTTGCTGTTTTATTGACCAGAGCGCGATTTTCATGACGACTTCATCTGCGGCAGTTGCCCCGCCACCCCGTGCAACCGCTTTTAAATCCGCTTTCTCTACCCGCTTTGATTATGATCTCAGCTATTCCTCCACTGCCCAAGGCACGCAAAGACTGGTCAAAGAGTATTCTCTGGGTGATTTGACGGCCCAATATATCAGCATTCTTTGGGATGAAGGCTCACACAAGACCAATGTGCGTTCGTTCCTCGGGGAGATCGGTGAAATATTGAGTGGTCAGCGTTTCAGTGTCTTTACGCAAGACATGCTTGATTCTGTGATTGGAACCCTACGCGAACGTGGCAATAGCAATGCGACCATCAATCGAAAGATGGCGGCGTTGAGCAAACTGCTCCGGAAAGCGTCAAAGATGGGCGATATCTACAATCTGCCGGAATTTCGACGACAAAAGGAACGGCAAGGCCGCATTCGATTCCTTGAGACGGAAGAAGAATCGCGGCTGTTCTCCGCTGTGAGGTCGCGTTGTGAAGACAGCTACCGGCTGAGTGTGTTCCTCGTTGATACCGGGTGCCGGCTTGGGGAGGCCATCGGCCTTTCATGGAATGATTTGCAGGATGCCCGCTCGACATTCTGGCTGACAAAATCAGGGCGTAGCCGCACAGTCCCGCTTACGGCCCGCGCACAAGAAACAGTCCTTATTCCCCATGGCAGGCTAAAAGGCCCCTTCGCCATGCTCAATCAGGTCCGGTTCCGGGCAATCTGGAATGAAGCAAAGGCGGAAGTCGGGCTTGGCAGCGACGATCAGGTCGTTCCGCATATCCTGCGCCACACCTGCGCATCGCGTCTGGTGCGCGGCGGCATTGATATCAGGCGTGTGCAAATCTGGCTTGGCCATCAAACCTTGTCCATGACCATGCGCTATGCCCATCTGGGAACCAATGATCTGGACTCTTGCGTGGCTGTATTGGAACGCGGATAGGAGACATCTGCACTTACGGCACGTCATCATATCGGTATCATTTAGAATGCGTGCTCTAGATGTGGAGCCTCAAGAGGTTGTCCCAGTTTAGACTGAGTCGACTGATGGGTGTTTGTGATTTTAGGCTGCCGTGCGGGCGATGCCAATTGTACATATGCGTCCACTGTGGGAGATGGGCTTTGCGGAGCTCTGACGAAGGATAGGCACGTGCATAGGCCCATTCTCGCAAGGCTGTCTGGATGAAGCGTTCGGCCTTGCCGTTGGTTTGGGGCGTATAGGGTTTGGTTCGGATATGCTTGAGACCGAGCGCCTTGCAGGCCTTTGCAAAGTCCTTGGCTTTGTAGCATGAGCCGTTGTCGGTCATGACGCGTGTGACGGTGACGCCGAGGTGCTTGTAGTAGGTGACCGCCGCCTTGAGAAAGGCAATGGCGCTGACGGCCTTCTCGTCGGGCAAGATATCTGTGAAGGCGATGCGGGAGGCGTCGTCGATGCAGACGTGAACGTATTCCCAGCCGACACCACGTGAGTTGCTCTGCCCTTTGCGGTCACCGGTGATGCGGTGACCGACCCGTTCGAAACGGCCTAGCCGCTTGATATCGAGATGGATCAGGCCACCTGGCTCACTATACTGGTAGCGCACCACCGGTTCGGCCGGTTCAATGTCCTTCATCCGCGAGAGCTTTGCGCGCCGCAGGATACGGCTGACGGTAGCGGGCGAGACGCCCGTTTCGAGAGCAATGTGCTTGCCAGTCAGGCGCTGGCGGCGAAGCGTGATGATACGCTGCGCCAGCGCCTGATCTGTCTGCTGTGGACTGTTTTGCGGGCGCGACGAGCGATCGATCATCTGGGCACGCCCACCCTGTTCGAAGCGTTTGACCCAGCGCGACACGATCTTGAGCGAAACGGCATAAACGCGGCCGGCTTCTGCCTTGGTCAGCGCACCGCAAAGAACCGCGACAGCCATTTCCTCTCGACGCAACGGGGTCAGTCGGGCATTCTTATGAATGTTCATTCGGAGCGATCCTGGAAAACTGAGGTGTGGTAACTCCAGTCTCCTAAATCCGCTCCGAATGGACAACCTCCTGAAAGCTCACACCTAGAGCAAGTTTTGTTTATATAGAGTCATTCTGCCGGAGGGAATTCGTGGACAAGATCAAGGGATTTAGCGAGGGCGATGTCTACCCATCGGACGAGACTGAAGCCCGATGGAATTGGCTCGAATTCACCCGGCCCTTTGGGTTTCCGGCTGACGGCCACCCATTTTGTCAGGCAGCTTCGTCCGATGGAAAAACATCGACCTCGCCACCTTCCGCGTGGATTGATCTCGTCGTCCGTGAAACAGATTTGCTTCTATTTAAAATTGCCGGACCTGTTTGACGTAGGCCACCAGCCACCCCGTCTGTTGGCCCAGCAATCAAAATTTTCCGGTGAACAGATAGATGTGCATCGCGGACGGTCGGCTTATCCGGGTGCTCCCCCACCATGCCGCAAGCCAACCGGACCGATCAATCACCCAAAAACGACCCAGCAATAAAAACTGTGAGATGCCGCACTCACACTCTATTACTGGCTTTGCCTGTTGGCGGATTACTCCCTATCAAGCCTGAATTTGCGGCGCGCCAAGGGGAGATTGATGAACGACGATTCGTGCGTGATAGGGTACGCGGTCGTATAGATCGATCGCGTCCTGATTGATCAACCGCACGCAGCCGGACGACGTAGCCTTGCCAATCGACCGCCATTGCGGCGATCCATGAAGGCGATAAAGCGTGTCCTGCCCGTTCTGGAAAATGTAAAGTGCGCGTGCACCGAGCGGATTTTTGATGCCCGGTTCCATTCCGCCATTTTCGACGGAGTATTTTGCAAGCTCCGGTTGTCTTGCAATCATATCCGCTGGTGGTTTCCAACGCGGCCAATGCTGCCGCCAATGCACAATCCCCTCCCCCTGCCAGGCAAAACCATCGCGGCCGATGCCGACGCCATAGCGCATGGCTGTACCGCCCGGCTCCACCAGATAAAGGAAGCGCCCGACTGTATCGACGACCACAGTTCCTGCGGGCTCGCCGGTGGGATCTGTCACGCGCTGACGATAATATTTCGGATCCATCTGCTGATAGGGTATCGCGGGAATAGAGTGTCCCCCATCTTGAACCGCGGCATAACGCAATTCGAGTTCCGATGCGGGTGCTACCCCCGTAGGCAAAGGTTTCCTTACGGGACGCGGTTCGGGCGCAATCTCAGCACGTTGCGTTGTCGCTGTCGTTGTGCATCCGGCAAGCGCAGCGCTCGTCGCCATGGAGCCGAAAACAAAAGTGCGGCGGGATAATTGAATGGATCTGGTCATATTCCAACACGTTTATGGGATAAAGATTCGAACGCTAAATAGTTGCGTCGGGTCCCCCATGTCTAAACATATAGATGTGATCGAAACCAGAACCAAAAGCTATTCATGCTTCATTGACACTTTATCTGCCGACTTGAAGTGACGATTATGTTGCACTAACATTCCTGTTTGCTGCTGTAGGGCGCATCGGTTTTCGGCCGGAGGGGCAATGCCCGCCTACGATAAATCAAACAGCAGATGCGCCATGCCCAACATTACGAATCTCAGAAAACAAGCCAAGCTCAAGTTGCATTTCAGCACCTTCACCGGCATTTTGTCTGTTCTCGATTCAGGAGTTTCTCATGCCGAAGGTTGTTGGAATTGGCGGTGTTTTCTTCAGGGCAACCGATCCGGCGCGCCTCGCCGAGTGGTATGAGAAGCATCTTGGAGTTGATGATTTACACAAATCCGTGTGGCAGCAAGAGGCAGGGATGACAATTTTTGGGCCATTTGCTGCGAGCACCGATTATTTCGGGCGAAAAGAACAGCAATGGATGATCAACTTTCGGGTCGATGATCTCGATGGACTCACAGCAAACTTGGAGGCTAACGGGATTGCGGTGGAAACGCGGTCCGAGTGGAACTCGCAAGTGGGTCGCTTTGCCCGGATTTACGATCCTGAAGGCAATCCCGTCGAGCTCTGGGAACCAACAAAAGAGTGATGGCATTGCCGTGCAGATATTGACGGCGACTGCCCTACCCGATCATGATCGTGCTTTACCGGCCCTTCGAAATCAAGAATGCCTTCTTGGTCCAGATCTCGCCATAGTCAACATTCTGCCAATCTTTGGACCACGGACCGCCATGATGAAATGCACGGCATGGGGATATCCGCTTGCCGGCTTGTCGTTCCAGCCTTCCAACCTTCCAACCCCGTTCCACTCCGTCGGGATTCCACCTCACGGCACCGCCTGCGCGGCGGCAATACGCTAACCGACCCCAGGCCGGTCAGCGCATTGCATCAGCAATTCTTACCGGTTGGCAAGCTTGGTCAAAACCTCATAGGCAGCGTTGATACGCTCCTCATTCGGGTAGTATTTATTTGCGAGGATGACGATGCCGATCTTCTTTTCAGGAACGAAAGCCACATAGGCACCAAAACCATTGGTTGAGCCGGTCTTGTTGATCCACACATTCTCACGCGGTGGCATTGGCGGATTGATCTGTTGAACCGGCACGGGTTTTGAGGAAATCTCCCGTGAATTACCCTGCCTCAGATCATCCAATGCAACGGGGTAGGCATATTGTTCCCATAACAAATCCTGGGTCATTGCACCGATGTTGAAGTAGCCCTCATGCGTGTCGGCAATTGCCTGTTGGAGCTTATCGTCGAGCTTGACCATGTTCATATTCGCCTGCATGAAACGAACAAGATCCCTGGCTGTGGTTTTCACTCCATAGGCTTCGGCAGCCAACACGGCTTTGCTGACGCGTGCGGGCTTGTCCTTGCTCGTATAGCCTTGCGCATAATCTTTCATCTTGTTCTTGGGTACATTGAGATAGGTACTGGTCAGACCAAGAGCGGGAAATAACTGCCCCTCCATAAGGGCAGCAAAGTCTTTTTTCATGGCCTTTGCAGTGATGACGCCAAGCATGCCAATGCTCGGATTTGCATAGGTCCGGGTGGTGCCGGGCTCATAAGCAGGCTTCCAGTTTTTCAAGTAAGTCATCATCTGATCGTCATTCTTGACATTATCAGGCACCTGCAACGGAAAGCCCCCTGGCGTATGGGTAGCGAGATGATACAGCTCAATCTTGCCAAATTCGGTGCCCTGCAACTGCGGCAGATATTTGCTGACTGGATCTGACAGGGAAAGCTGGCCGTTGGCCTGTGCATAGGATGCAAGCGTCGTCGTGAATGTCTTGCTGATCGAACCCACTTCAAAAATGGTGCTGGCTGTTACAGGCCTGGCGGGTTGCTTCGATGCCAGACCGTAGTTGAAAGTGTAGGATTTTCCGCCGGCAATCACACCAATCGCCATGCCCGGAATCTTGTACTTTTCCATAACGGGGCGGATTGCGGCATCCACAAGAGATTTAATCCTGTTTGCATCATCCGCGGCGTGGCTGAGTGTGACAGATGCACAGGTGACAAAAAGAGAGGCTGTCAGAACCGCAGCAGTTTTCAGTGTCATCGTTTTAAATTCCTTGTCTCGGTTATCGCTACCGGGAAAATGTCTATTGGCACTGTAATCTCAAGACAAACGATGATATCTGGTGTCAGATATTAGAAAAACTAGGTCATCCATGGTTCGTCCCTTTCTTCCCCTGAATGGTCTTCGCGCCTTCGAAGCCTCTGCAAGGCACCTGAGCTTCACGCGGGCAGCTATCGAGCTTTATGTGACGCAAGCGGCCGTCAGCCAACAGGTAAAAAGCCTTGAAACGCGGCTTGGCGTGCAGCTGTTCCAGCGTCTTCCACGGGGGTTGAAGATCACCGCCGAGGGCGAAGCGCTCCTGCCCGTCGTGACTGGCTCTTTTGACCAGTTGGCCAATACGCTTGAACGGATAGAGGGCGGCCATGTGCGTGAGCTGCTTTTTCTTGGCGCTGTGGGAACATTTGCCGTGGGCTGGCTGCTGCCTCGATTGCCGGACTTCCAGCGGCAATTTCCCTTTGTGGATGTGCGTCTTTCAACCAACAATAATCGTGTCGATACAGCGGCGGAAGGGCTGGATTTTGCCATCAGATTTGGTGACGGCTCCTGGCATGGAACAGAGGCCACCCGCCTTTTCGAGGCGCCATTATCACCACTTTGCATTCCGGAGCTGGCAGATAAATTGCACGAACCGGCAGATATCGCCAATCAACCTCTGTTGCGAAGCTACCGCAAGGATGAATGGAGCCGATGGTTTGAAGCGGCTGGCGTTGCTGCCTCGCCGCAAGTCAGCAAGGGCATCGTGTTCGATTCATCGCTTGCCATGATGGAGGCTGCGATGCAGGGAATCGGCATTGCCCTTGCCCCACCCTCAATGTTTTCGCGGCAACTTTCATCCGGCGCAATCAGCCAGCCTTTCCAGACTTCGATTTCACTTGGAAGCTATTGGCTGACGCGGCTGCAATCACGCCTCCCCACCCCGGCAATGGAAGCATTTTCCGGATGGATCACAGGGCAGGTTTAAAGGGCGATCTTTCGCAACCCCTTAAGCTCAAATCAGTGATTCAGATCTTCCCAAGGATCGGCGAGAAGACAAGCTTCTTCGCCCACGCACCATACCAAACCGGGCTCCCGGTTTGTTTCACTTTCTGCAAAGTGAATGGCTGAGCCTTGATCGACGAAGATGCCGCCCACCCGTTTTTTCCGATCGCAAACGATCCAATCGCCAGCAAGATTCCGGCCAACGAGAAACCGGCAATTTCCGGTCAATTTCGGAGTATCATCAATGAAGTGTTTCATCTGCTACACGCCGGATCGAGCCGGCAGTCCTGTTGATCGGATGATTGGTCAGACACGCCAAGCCAATGTCGGCGAAGACAGGCAGTCCGGCTTACCGCCGTTCGAACCCATATGATCCAACGCCTGCCGGATGTTCGCCGCCGTATCCGCGTTCACTGGAACAAGCGGGAGCCGGACATCATCGCTTATTCCGCGGCGATGCTTCAAAGCATATTTCACGGGACATGGATTGGTGTCCACTGCGAAGGCCCGGTAGATCGGTTGTAGCTTTTTGTCGATATAGGCGGCAGTTGCCCAATCGTTTTGTCGGCAGGCATCGCGCAGAGCCACATATATATGCGGCAGCACATTCGAGATTACGGAGATGAACCCATCGCCGCCGGACAGGTTGAAAGTACATGCGGTTTCGTCGCTGCCAGACAGCAGCAAAAAACGATCTTCGAAAATACATCTGAGCTGCTCTGCGCCTTTCTCATTGCCGGTAGCGTCTTTGATGCCGATGATTGACGGGATTTGAGCGAGGCGATCCAGCGTATTGATCGTAAGCTCCACCCCCGTTCTCGAAGGGACCGTATAGGCGATAATCGGCAATTGCGTGCTGGCGGCCACGGCTTCGAAATGCCGGGCAATGCCCTCCTGACTTGGCCGGTTATAATAAGGCGTCACAATCAAGGTGGCATCTGCACCGCAGGCAGCAGCAGAACAAGTATGAGATACTGTCAAGTCTGTACTGTTGGTGCCAGTGCCGACAATGATCGATATCCGTCCCTTCGCCTTGGAAACGCAAGCTTTAATGATCTTGAGGCGTTCGTCCCAATGCAAGGTTGGCGCCTCCCCCGTTGTTCCACAGACCACCAAGCCATCCACGCCTGATTGGATTTGCCATTCAACCAGATTTTCAAGCGCAGGATAGTCGACCGCATTGTCTTTGAACGGGGTAACAAGCGCCGTGATAAGACCGCCGAAGCGATGATTGCGAAGCTGATTCATGATTTCCTCTCATCGGGCAATCGAACCGGCCGCAGCCGGTCAGTAGCAACCGATTGAAAATGTGAATTTGTTGATGGGTGGGATTGATCCGGAACGCCTAAAGCAGATGCAAATGCAAACGCAGGCTCACTGCCGCCGCGAGCAAAACCGCAAGGGTCAGAAACGTTGCGGCATGCAACCAGAAGCGGGACGGAGCGACAGAGCGTGATCGCCCTGTTCGGAAGAATATATTCATGCTGTGAACTCCATTTTGGTCACAGGATGAAAATAGAAAAATAAGAATTGGGTTTCGATGCTGAGTTGGGGTTCAGACTGTAAGGAAACTATAAATATTGCTGCAATTGGCAGGATCGCACTCAATGGAGAACGCGAAAATCATTTCTTCATCGAAGTCAGTGGCGGAGAGGAAGGGATTCGAACCCTCGAGACCGTTTAACGGGTCTACTCCCTTAGCAGGGGAGCGCCTTCGACCACTCGGCCACCTCTCCGAGGACGCTGACTAAAGATGAAACCCATTGTTGGCAAGGGTTTTGTTCAAATGCTCCTCAAAAATCGAAATCCTGCACTGCAATGGGTTTTGAACAGAGCAAATTTGTCTCGTCCCTCGACATCGCCCGATCAGATGAATAGCCTGCACTTGTGGATGGGGGATGGTATGAGATTTTCAGGCAAGATCGCAATGGTGCTGCTTCTGACGGGCATTTGCGCATGCACAACAACAGGAGGCAGCACGGATCAGGTGACAGCGGATGCCAAGGCCTTGGTGGTGACTTCCTACCAATGTCAGGCAGCGCTTGGACGTGAGCCGCACTATTCCGCCATTGAAAGCAGCGAAACTGTGCTTAGAGCTATTGGCAAGTCATCTGAAGAGGCTGACCGGACCGTGCGCGGCTGGCTCAAAGAGGTTATCGCATCGCCAAAGCAACCCACCGACCTTGATTCGAAGACCTGTAAAGACAAGCTGCTAACGCTCGCTGAAAAAGTCCGGATCGGCTATGAATCGCTAAATCGATTGAAAAAACAGCCTTGATTTTTCGGGTAAAAATTCGGCTGTTTTTTGTAATTTTCCTGCGCCACATAGGCGGTTTTTGCAACTATGCGGAGTGTAAATGAAAGTCGCAAATCTTGAATTGAGAATCGGGAACCAGCATCCTATCTGAACATTATAGGGGCTAGATACCTCAATGGGAGATTGCAGATGACGACACCTACTGTTCCTCAGGACATTTATCTTCGTCACGAAAGAGAGTGGCAAATGCTGCGTCAGGCGATTGCCGAAAAGACGCCTGCCGTTGAAGAGCAGCCGATGGAAAATTTGGCTCCTCGACGCAAGGTTCCATTAAAAGAGCAGCATCAGTAAAACTGCATCTCATCAGACTTTTAAAAGCCCCGCACGGATATCCGTCAGCGGGGCTTTTTATTTTTACGATTTTCTAAGGGAGGTTTTGGATCCTCGGTTCAATTCTCGGGTAAAACCCGAGGACCGAGGATGACGGAGAGGTAGCGGCTGGTATTGGTGGGGCTCCAAGAGCCGGATATTGCAGATACGTATTTGCACGAACTATAATGAGGCAAACTACCCCTAATTCGATCCCGGCCAAGACCGCATGGCGATATCGACAAGACGATGAATTTCTCCACGCCCTATGCCGCTTGCAGCCTGAACCGCAGTTCCCTGTGATACTGTAAGGATATATCGGGCCAGATCTTCCGGATTGCTATCAGAAGGCAGATCGCCCTCGCGCTTTGCGCGTTCGAACCGCCGCGTCAAAGCCTTCTGGCCAATCTGTCGTCGTTCAATAATGGTTTTCTGAACTGCCTCGGCGGCCTCGCTGCATCCCATCGCGGCATTTATTCCAAGGCATCCGCTGGGGTTGCAATCACAGGTTTGCGCATTGGCGAAGCCGAACAGCACATCGCGCGCTACCGAGCGCGCATCAGGTTGCTCCAGAGCTTTCCAGAAGAAAGCCATATAATTCTGCTCATAGCGCTCAAGCGCCATACGAAAAAGCTCTTCCTTATTGCCAAAGGTGCCATAAAGACTTGGCTTGGTTATACCCATGCCGTCAGTCAGATCAGTGATTGACGTACCTTCATAACCCTTGCGCCAGAACAATTCCAAGGCTGTCTGCAGAGCATCGTCCGCATCAAATTCCCTCGGGCGTCCCATGGACTATACTCCCTAAAAGAATTATACCGTTCGGTATAAAATTCCATTGACAGCTGCTGTGCCGCAGCCTTATATCACCCTTCTATACCGATCGGTATGGAACGTCAATGAAGAATTCGGCTAACCGGATTCCCGTTCACCGTCCTCCCAAATGGTGAAAAGTTCAAGCAGGATGACCACCATGTCAATCAGCACACTCAAAAGAAATCTCGCCATTGGCGGCCTTATTCTGGCGCTTGGCGTGGCCGGCGGCTCCCAATTATTCGACTTTAGCAAAAGCCATGCCGAAGGCGAGCAACAGGCACCCGTGCAGGCAACACCCGTTTCAGTTGCATTGGTACAGCCCAAGCTTGTCAGCCAGTGGAACGAATTCTCCGGCCGCCTAGAAGCTGTTGATCAGGTCGATGTACGTTCCCGCGTTGCAGGCGCTGTGCAATCGATTCACTTCAAGGAAGGCTCGGTCGTCAAACAAGGCGATCTTCTCGTCAAGATAGACCCGGCGCCCTATGAGGCGGAGGTTGCACGGGCAAAGGCGCAAGTCAGCGCGGCTGAATCGCGACTGGCCTTTGCCAGAAACGAGCTGGAACGCGGCAAGCGCCTGATTGATTCCCGCACTGTTTCACAGAGTGACTTCGATCAACGCAAGAACGTAGAGGCTGGCGCGCTGGCTGACCTTGAAGCTGCCCGTGCAGTGCTCAAGACAGCAACGCTCAACCTGGAATATACGGATATTCGCGCACCGATCAGCGGGCGCGTCGGACGTATCGAGATTACGCAGGGCAATCTGATCGCCGCTGGTCCGGCTGCGCCTTTGCTGACCTCGCTGGTCTCGATCAGTCCTATCTATGCAAGCTTTGAAGCCGATGAAAATGTCGTTGCCAGTGCTTTGGCTGACCTGCCTGAAGGACTGAACAGCCGCGATTTCGTTGATCGCATCCCTGTTCAGATGGATGTACAGGACAAGACTGATATTGAAGGCAAGCTCCAGCTTATCAATAACAGCGTTGAAACAACCAGCGGCACAGTCGAAGTACGCGCCGTTTTCGACAACAGCAATGGTCGTTTGATGCCGGGTCAGTTCGCCAAGATCCGCATGGGTCAGGCAACGGAACGGCAGGAATTGCTGGTGGATGAGAAAGCTGTCGGCACCGACCAGAGCAAGAAGTTTGTGATGGTGGTAAACCCGGAAAATGTCGCTGAATACCGCGAGATTTCACTGGGTGGCATAGCTGATGGGCTTCGGATCGTGACATCTGGATTGCAGGCGCAAGACAAGGTTGTGGTCAACGGATTGCAGCGCATACGGCCAGGTTCGCTTGTCGCACCGGAAATGGTGGCAATGGGCGCCAATGCATCCAACCAGTTACAGGCGCAGGCCGAACAGGCCAACGTCAAACAATAAGACCTGCTGCGCCGTGTGCTTAGATTGAGGCACGGCATGGCGGTATTTGAAATGCGTGCAGACCGGCCAAAAACCGAGAACGGTTTTTGGCCTTGCGCGCTCATCGGCAGGCGGAATCGCTATGAATATCTCCAACTTCTTTATTGATCGCCCGGTCTTTGCGGGGGTCCTGTCCTTCATCATTTTCCTCGGCGGCCTCATCGCGCTGACGACAATGCCGGTTTCCGAATATCCGGACGTGGTTCCGCCATCCATCGTGGTGCGGGCACAATATCCGGGCGCGAATCCCAAGGTCATTGCGGAAACGGTTGCAACGCCGATGGAAGAATCCATCAATGGTGTTGAAGGCATGCTCTATATGGGCAGTCAGGCGACATCGGATGGCCAGTTGACGCTGACCGTGACTTTCGCTCTGGGCACCGACCCGGACAAGGCACAGCAGCTGGTCCAAAACCGCGTTTCACAGGCGGAAGCCCGCCTGCCGGAAGAAGTGCGGGCGCTCGGCATCACCACGGTGAAAAGCTCACCAGACCTGATGCTGGTGGTCAATCTGATTTCGCCCAATGATCGCTACGACATTACCTATCTGCGCAATTATGCCCTGATCAACATCAAGGATCGCCTTGCGCGTATTGACGGTGTTGGCGATGTGCAGCTGTTTGGATCAGGCGATTATTCCATGCGTATCTGGCTTGATCCGCAAAAGACCGCGGAACTCGGGCTTTCTGCAACTGACGTGCTGAGCGAGATCAGAGCCCAGAATGTGCAGGCAGCAGCAGGAACAATTGGTGCTTCTCCAAACGGGAATGACGTCAATCTGCAACTCTCGGTCAATGCGCAGGGCCGCTTGGCCACCGAAGAAGAGTTTGGCCAGATCATCGTCAAAACCGCGCCAAACGGCGCGATTACACATTTGCGGGACATTGCCCGAATCGAGTTGGGTTCAGCACAATATTCACTGCGTTCCCTGCTCGATAATAAATCGGCAGTGGCTGTCCCGGTCTTCCAGGCCCCCGGCTCCAATGCGATCCAGATCGCCGATCAGGTTCGAGCTGCCATGGAAGAAGCCAAGCTGACCATGCCGGAAGGCGTGGACTACAAGATCGTCTACGATACGACGCAGTTTGTTCGTGCCTCCATCGAGGCCGTTGTGCATACTTTGCTTGAGGCCGTCCTGCTGGTTGTTCTCGTGGTCATTCTGTTTTTGCAGACATGGCGCGCTTCGATCATCCCGCTTATTGCGGTTCCTGTATCGATTGTCGGTACGTTCGCCGTCATGCATCTGTTCGGCTTTTCCATCAATGCACTGAGCCTGTTCGGTCTGGTTCTGGCCATTGGTATTGTGGTCGATGATGCCATCGTGGTGGTGGAAAACGTCGAGCGAAATATTGAAAACGGACTGGCGCCGCGTGCCGCAACCATTCAGGCCATGCGGGAAGTTTCCGGGCCAATCATTGCGATTGCACTCGTGCTGGTTGCCGTATTCGTTCCCCTTGCCTTCATCACCGGTCTGACAGGGCAGTTTTACCGCCAGTTCGCGCTGACAATTGCCATCTCTACAGTCATTTCCGCGTTCAACTCGCTGACGCTCTCTCCTGCTCTTGCGGCCTTGCTGCTCAAAGGACACGACCAGCCGAAAGATGCTTTGACGCGGTTTATGGACAAAACGCTTGGCTGGCTGTTCCGTGGCTTCAACTCCGTGTTTACGCGCGGCGCAAACGGCTACAGCAAGGGTGTACGCGGCGTGATTTCGCGCAAAACTGTCATGATGGGCATCTATCTTGTGCTCATTGGCGCAACGGCGCTGATGTTCCGTACGGTGCCGGGTGGCTTTGTACCGCCACAGGACAAGCAATATCTGGTTGGCTTCACCCAATTGCCGGATGGCGCAACGCTTGACCGGACGGAATCTGTTGTCCGCCGTATCGGCGATATGGCTCTGTCGATTCCGGGCGTGGAAAGCACGATCGCCTTCCCCGGCCTGTCAATCGCCGGATTTACCAATAGTTCGAATGCCGGTGTGGTTTTCGTCTCGCTGAAACCATTTGAGGAGCGGAAAACACCTGAACTGAGTGCTGGCGCCATCGCCATGCAGCTCAACCAGAAGCTTGCCGGTATTCAGGAATCCTTCAGTGCGGTGTTCCCGCCTCCCCCGGTTCAGGGTCTTGGTTCTATCGGCGGTTTCAAGCTTCAGATCGAAGATCGCAATGGTCTCGGCTATGAGGCGCTGGACGCTGCAACCAAGGGCTTCCTTGCCAAGGCAGCAACAGCACCGGAATTGACCGGACTGTTCACCAGCTACCAGATCAACGTGCCACAGCTTTACGCCGATGTTGACCGCGCCAAGGCGCGCCAGCTCAACGTATCGCTGCCGGAGATTTTTAATACGCTGCAAATCTATCTGGGTTCGGTCTATGTCAACGACTTCAACAAATTCGGGCGCACCTATTCCGTCCGCATGCAGGCGGAGTCGAATTTCCGCGCCAAGGCAGAAGATATTGGCGATCTGAAAGTCCGCTCCGGATCGGGCGAAATGATCCCGCTTTCGGCGCTGATTAAAGTGACCTCAACGGCCGGACCAGACCGCGCCC
Source organism: Phyllobacterium sp. K27 (assembly GCF_054796155.1). Lineage (NCBI taxonomy): Bacteria > Pseudomonadati > Pseudomonadota > Alphaproteobacteria > Hyphomicrobiales > Phyllobacteriaceae > Phyllobacterium > Phyllobacterium sp. K27. The sequence goes on from NZ_CM139240.1 coordinate 2,842,463, forward strand.
AGCGTTATAACGGCTTTCTTGCCGCCGACGTGAACGGTAATGCTGCTCCGGGCTTTTCTTCCGGTCAGGCTCGCGCTGCCGTGGAAAGGATTGCAGCAGAAACTTTGCCCGCGGGCATCGGCTTTGAATGGACGGAACTGACCTACCAGGAAATCATCGCGGGTAATTCGGCCTATCTGATCTTCCCGCTATCGATCCTTCTGGTGTTTCTGGTTCTCGCCGCCCAGTATGAAAGCCTGTCGCTGCCGCTTTCGATCATCATGATCGTGCCACTCGGACTGCTTGCCGCCCTCACCGGTGTCTGGCTGACTGGCGGAGACAATAACGTCTTTACGCAGATCGGGCTGATTGTGCTTGTGGGACTGTCGGCCAAAAATGCCATTCTGATTGTGGAGTTTGCGCGGGAACTGGAGTTTGCGGGGTCCACGCCATTCAAGGCGGTGATCGAGGCAAGCCGCCTGCGTTTGCGACCGATCCTGATGACTTCGCTGGCCTTCATCATGGGCGTCGTGCCGCTGGTCACCTCGACAGGTGCGGGCGCCGAGATGCGTAGCGCAATGGGCGTGGCGGTGTTTGCCGGCATGATCGGTGTGACGCTGTTCGGCCTGTTTCTGACGCCGGTGTTCTATATTCTGGTTCGCGCGATGACGGGCAATCGCCCGCTCAAGAGCCATCATGCCAGCACGTTTGACGGCGATTCCGGCCACGATTCGGGCGCACCTGCGCCCGCCGCAACCCCGGCTGAGTAACAAAATATACGGTGGCGCAGATAAATTTATTTGCCTGCGCCACTTCCACTAAACCTTTGGAACAACGGCATTTATTCCATTGGGAATTTCATCAAGACCACGAGACTGCCACTGGAAGTTGTTTTTCCGCTCTTTTAGGGGTGACAAAAGATTTCAGGATGTTACAGTCTTGTGACCTAGCCGATGTTCGGCCTAACGATCATGACCTCAGTATTTCGAGGCCGTCAAATCGGGAGATGCACATGACAAGCGCTGCCAATGACAATCGCAAAATCAGTGATGGTTTCATTCCTCTGGTTACATTTCTGGTCGTGACGCAAGTGGCTGCTACCGTGCTTTTGGCTTTGCCAAACTGGTATTGAAACCTCAAATCACCGCATCACATTTTTCGCTTCTGCCAGCAATGGCAGGGGTAATTGTCTTTTTAATGATTATTGGTCTCCTGCTTGTTTGAGATAGTTCTCTGCCCAATTGCAGTTGCGATACGCTGAAACCTCGCATTCTGGTCAAAAATTGTCCTCTGGCACCATCTGTGATTGCTATTCGTTTCCCAAACACAATGATATAAATGCCTTCATAGTGCATCGCTCAGATGACTGCGGGTTGCAGTGGAGGATATTATGAGATTGTTGACTGGATCGGCATTGCTCGCCGCATTGGTGATAGCCGGATGCACGACGATGACACCGGAAGAACGCCGGGCAATCGATAGCCAGACCTGCTCATCCTATGGGTTCAAACGCGGCGGTGATGGCTTTGCCTCCTGCCTTCTCAATCTCGAGCTGGACCGCCGGGCAGCATCGCGCGCTCAACTTGACAATATGCGCTACAATAACCCGCCTATCATCTTTTATGGCGGCAGATATCATCATCACCACCGGCGATAGAAAAGCGCCGCCGGAATTGACCGGCGGACGCTTCCTTTGACTATTCGAGCTTAACGTACCCAGACGACGCGGCGCGTCTCTGTTTCGATCAGCGCCGGACGATCATCCACATAGATATAAGAGTAGCGAGGCTGATCCGGTACTTCAACGAGCGGAACATCGGCGGGTATTACCGCGCCTGTTGTCAATTCACCCTCGAATACAACCGGATCGCTGGGGTGTTTCTCGACATAAGTGATAGCTTCATCGGGAAACGCATCTCCGGCACTTGGAGCACCCGCATCGGACAGGTAGACAACCTGGCGATTATCCGTGGATACAATGACCGGGCGGTCATCAACATAAATGTAGCCGTAGCCGGGGCTTTCGGGAATTTCCCGGATCACAATGTCTTCGGGCACCACATAGCCTGGTGACAACTCATCTTCGATCACCACAGGATCGGACGGATTGGCAATCACATAATCCCGTGCACTCTGTGGAACTTCAATAACCACTGTGTCCTGCGCAAATGTGAGACCGGAGGTGGCAAGCAGCGCCGCTGCGGTCAGTACAAGAATCTTCTTCATTTTGTGGCCTCTCTGTTATCTTCATTGTCCCACTGGCTGCAAAACATTGAAGAGGCAGATTTGGTTCCCGGATTCGAGCGCACGTCATGCGACAGGCTGAAACATAAGCGCCGTCGATGGTAGCGAAGTGACAAGGGATAGAGGTTGATAGAACGAAAAAATTCGGCTGATTTCTGAAGATTTCCAATCAAGTTTTGCTGGTTTTGATCAATAAAACTGCTATCGCTTTGCTTATGAACCCGAAGCTTATTCCCCTTATAGATTCCCTGCCCTCAACGGTGCCTTTTGTTGGGCCGGAGGCGCTTGAGCGAAAACGCAACCGCCTGTTTCGTGCCCGGCTTGGAGCGAACGAAAATGGTTTCGGCCCTGCCCCGTCAGTCATTGCCGCCATGCGGGAGCATGCCGCCGAAGCCTGGAAATATGCCGATCCGGAAAACTTTGACCTGAAACAGGCACTGGCAAGGCATCTGCGTGTTGCACCATCCAATATTGTCGTCGGCGAAGGCGTTGATACGTTGCTGGGACTGGCCGTTCGTCAATATGTCAGCGAGGGTGCGTCGGTTGTAACATCGCTCGGTGCCTATCCTACATTCAATTTTCATGTGGCCGGGTTTGGCGGGCGTCTGGTAACGGTTCCCTATCTTGATGACCGAGAAGACCTGAATGCGCTTTTGGAAGCAGTCAAGCGCGAGAATGCGCCGCTTGTCTATTTCTCCAATCCCGATAATCCCATGGGAACCTGGTGGGAAGCAGAAGAAATTGAGCGCTTTATTGATGCACTGCCACCAACGACGATGCTTATCCTCGACGAGGCCTATGGCGAGACCGCACCTGCCAGCGCCAAACCTGCTATCGATGTATCGCGAAGCAATGTTTTGCGGATGCGCACATTTTCCAAGGCCTATGGGCTGGCTGGCATGCGCTGCGGCTATGCTATCGGGGCAGAACAGCAAATCACTGCCTTCGATAAAATCCGCAATCATTTCGGTATGAACAAGCTGACCCAAATTGCAGCGCTCGCCGCGCTCAAAGATCAGGATTATCTGCAACAGGTCGTTGGCAAGATTCTAGCCGCAAGAGACCGGATAGGCGCAATCGCCGAAGAGAACGGATTAAAGGCCATTCCGTCGGCTACCAATTTTGTCACCATCGATTGCGGAAAAGATGGCGCTTACGCACTTTCCGTATTGAACCGACTGATCGGGCAGGACGTCTTCGTGCGCAAGCCAATGGCACCAGGGCTTGACCGCTGCATAAGGGTCAGCGTGGGACTTGATGCCGAACTCGATATTTTCGAACAACAATTGCCGTTGGCGTTGCAGGCCGCGAAATAGCAAGACGTGGAGAAAAGCGTGGAAATTAATCGGGTTTTTGTTGGTTTGGGCGGTCTCTTCGGTGCCGCGGGCATTGCTGCCTATGCAGCGGCTGCGCACAGCACGAGCGGTCATATGGCAACTATTGCGCCGATCCTGCTCATCCACGCGCCAGCATTTCTATCGCTTTCCCTGCTCGGCAAACTGAGCCGCGCTTCCTATCTGGGCGGACTGATCCTGATCCTGGGGTTACTTTTCTTTATCGGCGATCTGGTTTCCCGCGACTTTAACGGCGACAGGCTCTTTACCTTTGCTGCCCCCCTTGGCGGCTCGCTGCTCATTCTTGGCTGGATCGTGGTAGCCGCTACGGCCTTCAAGGCGCTGGATTTCAAGCGCCCCTGACTTTCAAGGTGTAAAATACTTTGCAAAACCAGCCAAAGTTAGCACTGCCAACACAAAGCCAAGCAAATGCAATGTTGTGGGAAGGATATCGACCTTCCCCTTAAGATAGGAAACATCGCTCTTTAAGCTCGAGACTTCCCTTATAAGGAGGTCCAGTTTCGCATCTGTCTTCTCAAATGATTTTTCCAGCAATGCGACGCGTGTTTCCATGCCATCGAATGTGCCACTGCCATCGCCGGACTTCAAGCGACCTACACGTGCAACAGATTGAGCCATCAATCGTTACTCTTCAACCTGTCATTGCACTTCTTGTAGTAACCACCACCCTTCTCAATCCAGCGCATACGACCGAGTGTATTGGCCGCCTTGTTTGCGCGATATTGTTCCAGGCAGGTATGCATGCGGGCCTTGGCTGGCTTTTCACTGGCAAACTTGGCTGCGATAGCTGATGGAAAACTCATCTCACTGGACGCGGATTCCGATTTCTTCGCAGCTTTGACCGGCTTTTTTTCGCTTACCTTCTTTGGCTTTTTGTCATCTTTCTTCCCGGCGGACTCATCAGTAAATTTAGAGCACTGGGCTTTGCGGAACGCGCTCCACGATACACCTTCCGCCTCACCAGCACTTTGCGCCGCCTTATACTTGACGCTGCATTCTTTCATTGTGATCGCACTTGCAGGGGAAACGAGAACAAACGAGGCAAGTGTCGTGGCCAAAACGGCTATAACACTCCCAGTAAGGCGCGCATTTATCATTAAAAATCAACTCTCTGGAAATGAGTATTCGGTTCGCAATGAGTCCAATCCTATATGCATGGATGCGCTTTCTCCAATTGGACAAAGGTCTAACATGCCCCCTTGAATTAATTGAACGTTCGTTTTATTAATTTACCATGGCTCGCACGACAGGATCAGACGGAGAAAAGACACGCAGCGCGATTGATGCCGCAGCCAAACGCCTGATTGCACGCATTGGATATGAGGCCATGTCGATGCGTCAGTTGGCGGAAGAAGTGGGCGTTCAACCTGCCGCCTTGTACCGCTACTTTCCCAACAAGCAGGAACTGCTGTTTTCAGTGATGCGTGACCACATGGAGCGGCTGCTTGGTGCGTGGAAGCAGGAAAGCGGCGAGACGCATGGCGTGCACAAACGTTTCTCTGCCTTCATCCGCTTCCACATCCAATATCATGTTGAGCGCCGCAACGATGTTCACATCGCCAATATGGAGTTGCGCAGCCTTTCGGGCGAGCATTTGAAGACCATCGTCGGTCTGCGCTCCACCTATGAAAACAATCTGCGTGATATTCTGGAAGACGGTGTAGCAAGGCGAGAATTCGACATTGCCGATATAGCGCTGACGACACGGGCGATCATCGCCATGACCACGGGCGTCAATGTCTGGTTTCGCGCAGATGAGCGGCTGACGGCCAGCGAAGTTGCCGAAAATTACGTCGAATTGGGATTGCGCCTTGTTGGCGCCAAGAAGATCGAAACAATTGAAGCGGGAGGACGCAATGTACCAGTCGGGCCTAAAATTCGGAGTTTCTGAAGAGATCGAAGCATTGCGCGAAACCGTGCAACGGTTTGCGCAGGCAAAGGTCGCGCCTTTGGCTGAGGAGACGGACAAAAACAACCAGTTTCCAATGCATCTTTGGCAGGAAATGGGTGCTCTCGGCCTGCTTGGCATGACGGCTGATCCGGATTTCGGCGGTTCGGGTCTCGGCTACCTGGCCCATGCTATTGCCATGGAAGAAATTTCCCGCGCGTCGGCGTCAATCGGCCTTTCCTATGGTGCTCACTCCAACCTTTGCGTCAATCAAATCAACCGTTGGGGCACCACGGAGCAGAAAGAGAAATATCTGCCAAAGCTTTGTTCCGGCGAGCATGTGGGCGCGCTGGCCATGTCCGAACCCGGCGCTGGCTCCGACGTGGTTTCGATGAAACTGCGCGCTGACAAGAAGAACGATCGCTATGTGCTGAATGGCAACAAGATGTGGATCACCAATGGTCCCGACGCCGATACGCTTGTTGTCTATGCCAAGACTGATCCCTCTGCCGGTTCACGCGGCATGACTGCTTTTCTGGTCGAGAAAGGTTTTAAAGGATTTTCGACCGCGCAAAAGCTCGACAAGCTGGGTATGCGTGGCTCGAACACGTGTGAGCTGGTGTTTGAGGATTGCGAAGTACCGTTTGAAAACGTGCTCGGCGAAGAGGGCAAGGGCGTGAAAATCCTGATGTCCGGCCTCGATTATGAGCGTGTTGTTCTGGCTGGCGGGCCAATCGGCATTATGGCGGCCTGCCTCGATGTGGTTGTTCCCTATGTGCATGAACGCAAGCAGTTCGGGCAGTCGATTGGCGAGTTCCAATTGATGCAGGGCAAGCTTGCCGACATGTACACAACGATGAATGCATCACGCGCCTATGTTTATGCCGTGGCTTCGGCTTGCGACCGAGGCGAAACCACCCGCAAGGATGCTGCCGGGTGTATTCTCTATTCAGCCGAAAAAGCAACATGGTGTGCGCTTGAAGCCATTCAGGCGCTTGGCGGTAATGGTTACATCAATGATTACCCGACCGGACGCCTGCTGCGCGATGCCAAACTCTACGAGATCGGCGCTGGTACCAGCGAGATTCGCCGTATGCTGATCGGGCGGGAGATGTTTTCCGAAAGCGCCTGAACCAATATTGTCACAAGCATCGAATAGCTGCAGGAGACCGCATGACCGTACTTCAATCCCAGATCGATACCGGATCGGAAGGCTTTACTGCCAATGCGCAGCGCATGCAGGTACTTGTCGATGATATCCGCGCCAAGGCGGAAATTGTCAGTAAGGGTGGGACTGATGAGGCGCGCGCACGGCACACCTCACGTGGCAAGCTGCTGCCGCGTGAGAGGCTGGCACAACTTCTCGACGCAGGTTCGCCATTTCTGGAAATCGGCCAATTTGCGGCCTGGAATATGTATGGCGACAACATCTCCTCGGCTGGCATGATTGCCGGGATCGGGCGTGTTTCCGGCAAGGAAGTCATGATCGTCATTAATGATGCGACGGTCAAAGGCGGCACCTATTATCCTCTCACCGTAAAGAAGCATTTGCGGGCGCAGGAAATCGCCATGCAGAACAATCTGCCCTGCCTTTATCTGGTCGATAGCGGCGGGGCGAACTTGCCCAATCAGGATGAGGTGTTCCCTGACCGCGAGCATTTTGGCCGCATCTTCTACAATCAGGCCAATATGTCGGCTGCAGGTATTCCGCAGATCGCCGTGGTCATGGGGTCCTGTACGGCGGGCGGCGCCTATGTGCCCGCCATGTCGGAAGAGACGATTATGGTGAAAGGACAGGCGACGATTTTTCTGGCCGGTCCTCCGCTCGTGAAAGCCGCGACAGGGGAAGAGGTTTCGGCCGAAGACCTTGGCGGTGCCGAGGTGCACACCCGCGACTCCGGCGTTGCCGATCACTATGCAATGGATGATGCGCATGCGCTTGCCATTGCCCGCCGTATCGTCGGAAACCTGAATCGAAAGAAAGACATAGGGCTCGACCTTCGCAAAGTGATTCCGCCGCTTTATGATCCACATGAGCTTTATGGCATCGTGCCGACTGACCTGCGCCAGCCTTACGATGCGCGCGAGTTGATCGCTCGTCTTGTCGATGGATCAGAGTTTGACGAGTTCAAGCAGAATTATGGAACGTCACTGGTTACCGGCTTTGCGCATCTTTATGGCATGCCGGTCGGGATCATCGCCAATAATGGCGTGTTGTTTTCGGAAAGCGCATTAAAGGGCACGCACTTCATCGAGCTTTGCACGCAGCGTGGCATTCCGCTTGTCTTCCTGCAAAACATCACCGGCTTCATGGTCGGGCGCTCCTATGAAGCCCGCGGCATTGCCAAGGATGGCGCAAAGCTTGTCACGGCGGTTGCAACTGCCCGCGTGCCGAAAGTGACGATGATCGTCGGCGGCTCATTTGGTGCTGGCAATTATGGCATGTGTGGACGCGCCTTCTCGCCGCGCTTCCTGTGGATGTGGCCGAACGCCCGTATTTCCGTTATGGGCGGCGAACAGGCCGCAACAGTTCTCGCACTGGTCAAACGCGAGGGCATTGAACGCCAGGGCGCTGAATGGCCCGCCGCAGAAGAGGCAGCCTTCCGTGCGCCTATCCTTGAGAAGTATGAGCGTGAAGGTCACCCGCTCTATTCCTCGGCGCGGCTGTGGGATGATGGCATTATCGACCCGGCAAAGAGCCGCGAAGTGCTGGCGCTTTCCTTATCCGCCGCACTCAATGCGCCCGTGGAAGAAACGCGCTTTGGCATGTTCCGGATGTGATGGGATGGCACCTTCAATGCTCATAATAAAGCCCACATTAGCAATCCGGTCCAGCGTGGTTCGACAAGCTCACCATGAGGGAGAACTGAGGATTGCAAAGCCCAAGATGCTCCAACGTGCAAAACGGCAACTTCCCTCATGGTGAGCTTGTCGAACCACGCACAATGCACATGCCGAACAAGCGAGATGCAATAATGACAAAAATGTTCTCCAGAATCCTCATTGCCAATCGTGGTGAAATTGCCTGCCGTGTCATTCGTACCGCGCAGCGCATGGGGATTGGCACTGTTGCGGTTTATTCCGATGCGGATGCGCAATCCCTGCATGTTGCCATGGCCGACGAGGCGGTCAATATCGGACCAGCGCCCGTCACAGACAGCTATCTGCGTGCCGACCGTATCATTGAGGCGGCGCTAGCCACGGGAGCCGAAGCCATCCATCCCGGCTATGGCTTCCTTTCGGAAAATCCCGGATTTGTCGATGCGGTGGTAAAAGCGGGACTGGTTTTCATTGGCCCAAGCGCTGACTCCATTCGCGCCATGGGCTTGAAGGATGCCGCCAAGCGCCTGATGGAGAAAGCCGGTGTGCCTGTTGTTCCGGGCTATCATGGCGAAGCGCAAGAGCTTGTCGTGCTTGCCTCCAAGGCGCGGGAAATCGGCTATCCGGTCCTGATCAAGGCCCGCGCCGGAGGTGGCGGCAAGGGCATGCGCAAGGTGGATAGTCCCGATGATTTTGCCGAGGCGCTGGGCAGCGCGCGGCGCGAAGCCAAGAGCGCTTTTGGCGATGACCGTGTTCTGGTCGAAAAATATGTCGCCAAGCCGCGCCATATCGAAGTTCAGGTTTTTGGCGATAATCATGGCAATGCCGTGCATCTTTATGAGCGTGATTGCTCTCTCCAGCGCCGCCACCAAAAAGTCATCGAGGAAGCCCCTGCCCCCGGCATTACCGCCGAGATGCGCGCAGCAATGACCAGCGCTGCAGTCAAGGCTGCTTTGGCAATCAACTATTCCGGTGCGGGCACCATAGAATTCATCGTCGATGCGAGCGAAGGGCTAAAGCCTGACCGCTTCTGGTTCATGGAAATGAACACCCGCCTGCAAGTCGAGCATCCCGTTACGGAAATGATCACCGGACTTGATCTGGTTGAGTGGCAGCTGCGCGTCGCCGCGGGCGAAAAACTCCCTTTGACGCAAAAGCAAATCCCGCTGAACGGTCACGCCGTCGAAGCGCGGCTCTATGCGGAAGACCCTGCCCGCAGCTTTTTGCCTGCCATTGGGACGCTGCATCATCTGGCATTCCCGACCCGCAGCGACATTCGCATCGAAACCGGTGTTCGCGCAGGCGATACGATATCTCCGTTCTATGACCCGATGATCGCGAAGGTTGTCGTTCATGCGTCAGATCGGACCTCTGCTTTTTCGGCGATGGAAAATGCGCTGATGCAGACCGAGATTGCGGGAACAAAGACCAACCTTGCCTTTCTGTCAGCTTTGATTCGGCACGAGGGTTTCAGCAGTGGCGATATCGATACCGGCTTGATTGATCGTGATCTTGCCAGCCTTGTGACACCAACAATCGTGCCTGCCGGTGCGAAGGAACTGGCGATTATCGTGGCAAGCGGATTGTTGGAGAAACCAACCTCCAATGATCCGTGGGCGGCCTTGCGCGGCTATAGCCATCTTGGATCGCCAAGCTATCCCGTTATGCTTTTTGAAGAAGAGAAGCCGGCGCGCTATGGAGTGACTGTGCTGGGCAATGAGCGCTTTGCGCTCTCCGGAACACAGGGCGACCTTGAAGTGAAAGTCCGAAAGGAGGCAAGCGGCTGGCATGTCACCGGCAAAGGCATCAATCTTCGTGCCAAGACAGCTGCAATTCCCGATGGTATCGCAGTGCTTTCTACAGGAACAGTTTCGAGCTTTGCCATCGCTGATCCATTCCTGCTTGCCGAGGCGGCAGGAACTGCCGGAGACCGTCTTAGTGCGCCCATGCCTGGCCTGGTAAAGTCCGTTCGCGTTTCAGCGGGCGATATGGTCAAGAAAGGTCAGATATTGCTGGTCCTTGAAGCGATGAAGATGGAACACACCATCACCGCACCGCATGAGGGCAAAATCGCTGAAATCGTCACGGAAGGCTCGCAGGTAAAAGAGAAGTCATCGCTGGTGCGATTTGAGACAAATGATTAGCGCGTTCCCTTGATTCTAAGGTTCACCATCAGCGTTATCGAAATCGGATGCGAATGTTAGAGCAAGTTTTGCTTATCCGTCCTGTTTTGGCAGATTGGCAATGGCGGTTTCAACAGCCGCAATGTTAAGCTCAAGTGTGGCAATCTTCTGCAAAGTATTATTGTCAGGAAATGCTTTTGATTTGGCACACATCGTTATGAGTTGTGTTTGAGCTTCAATTAAACTGGATAACAACCTCTCCAAATCGTCCAACATGTGTTTTCCGTCTTCATTATCAATCGCGCGCACGCGCAGGTTGTAGCTTTTCACCGCATCTTCAATACGCGAAAAGTTTGAAAATTGTCAAAGCACATATGGCGAAAATATACCATTTATTTTACCGTCCGAACAAAATATCCGGACAAACAAATATGTGAACTAATCAATTCGCACTATTCATCACAAAAAGCCCGAATGTGCAGCATTTGATTAAAATTTTATACTTTTGCAGTTCCTTTGAAGAACCTCAGTGAGAAGTCATCCATTCGCGTGCTTCCCGCAACGCAGTTGCAATATCAGCCTTTGGCATTGTTGCCATAATCTCGGCGCGCAGCTTGGCGGCACGATCGCAACCTTTGATTGCAGCAATATTGAACCATTTATGGGCTGCCACAAGGTCCACGGCACAGTCGCGGCCGGTCGCATACATGATGCCCATTTCAAAAAGAATATCGGTCTGCGCAGCGCCAGCCACGTGGCCATTTTCCAGATTTTGAAGATCAAAGCGTGCCATTTTACCAAACCCCTGTTGAACCTATTTCGTATTTACAAACGAAAGCCCTGTCAGACTTCTGAGAACCGCCTGTTTGTTTTTGGCGTGCTCTTTTGATGTTTCCGATCATGCAGGAGAGGCTTGAAATTGCTGTTAAAAGGCATGCTTAACCGGGATCAAACAAAACAAAAACAATTCGTAAACTTCGGAATTCGTTAAATATAATGCTCCAGGAAATACGGGCATTTGCCGAAAATGCGCGCGTACGATTTCAAGCTTTTGCTAACCACATATCGGATTGCAACCATGGGCTTACTTTCCGAACTCTTTTTAATCAGGTGAAAAAATGCTCCCTCGGCTTTTGTGACGGCACTTCCCTTCCTTTGCATTTTAAATTACCTTTACGTGCGCGTAAGCACCATGCGAACAGACGGAGAGTTTGGTTCGCTTCACCGGGAGGATATTATGAAGTTAAAAATTTTGCTGGCAGGCGCCAGCTTTGCCCTCATGACAGGATCGGCAATAGCTGAAGAACCTATCGTTGGTTCATGGAAGCGCTCGAATGGGACGATTATCCAGTATTCGTCCTGCGGCGGCGACAAATATTGCGGTACGGTCATGACCGGAGAATATAAGGGCAAGTCGATCGGCTCAATGGCGGGCAAGGATGGCTCCTATAAGGGCACCGTCAACAAACTTGATGAAGGCAAGACCTATAATGGCAAAGCCACGGCCAAGGGCGGCAAACTATCGCTGGCCGGATGCGTGATGGGCGGTCTCATCTGCAAAAGCGAAAGCCTCACCCGCCAGTAGCGCCGGGATATCAACTCAAGACGAGCAGGCAGATAAATCTGCCCGCTCACTTTCACAAGGCCCGACACTACTCCTTGATCGGTGCGTAAGCCCCATCGTGCCAGATATTGATATCGTATTTGGCATCCTTGATGTCGCCCTTCTCGTCAAAAACGACAGGGCCAATAACGGTATTCACCGGCGTGCCATCCTTGAGAATTTCCGCGACCTTTTCAGGATCATCGCTGCCTGCACGCTCTATCCCTTGCGCAAAGGCTTCGATGACCGCGTAGGAAAACAGGGTAAAGCCATCAGGCACGAAACCACCGGCCTTTATCTTTTCTACTGCGGCCTTGGCTTCTGGCCGGACCTGCGGATTGGCCGGGAATGTGAAGATAACGCCTTCAGCTGCGGGACCCGAAACCGCCCAAAAATCTGGCGACGCTATGGAGTCACCCATCATGAGCTGAAATTTGAAATTCTGGTCTGCTGCCTGTCGCAGAATGAGCCCGGCTTCCTGATGATAGCCACCGAAATAAACAAAATCAGCCTTCAAATCCTTCAGCTTGGTGATAAGTGCTGAATAGTCCTTTTCACCGGCATTGATCCCGTCATACAGAATTTCGTTCAGTCCGGCCTCATTCATCTTGCCCTTGACGGCATCCGCAAGCCCCTTGCCATAGGCGCCCTTGTCGTGAAGAACGACAACATTCTTGCCCTTGTATTTTTCGGCAATCCAAGGTCCGACGAATTCGCCCTGCGCGTCATCACGCGTATAAAGCCGCATGATCGTCGGCCAGCCATTTTTAGCGGCTGCGTCGGTAAGCTCCGGATTTGACGAGGCGGGTGTCATCATCAATACGCCAGCTTCAGCATAGACCGAAGAAGCCGGAATACTCGAACCTGAGCAGGCATGACCATCCACGAACTTGATACCGGCAGCGACAATGCGGTTGGCGATGGATACGGCCTGTTTTGGATCACAAACGTCATCCTCCATGACGAGTTTGATCTTGCGGCCCAAAATACCGCCCTTCTCATTGATCGCCGCGGCAGCAGCCTGAGCGCCCTGTTTGAACTGATCGCCAATATTGGCAAGTTGGCCTGTCATCGGGCCAGCCACTGCAATCTCGATATCTTCAGCCATAGCGGATGAAGCGCCCAAAGCAGCGGCAATCAGGCCCGCATAGACAATTTTCTTGAAAGGCATGGTTCCCCCTTTTTTAAAGAAAAGCAGGTGGAGCCTACATGCAATTTAAACGCACGCCAGCAGAATTTTTAAAGCGTGGTTGAAGTGTGTCCATACCCGCTTGGCCAATATCCAGCGGCAAACGTCAGACACCTGCAATACCGAGTTGAATTAATCCGACAGTCTTAGACTAAGGTCTAATTGCGCGGCAAAACGAGCTGAAGTATATATTGAGCATATTTCAGAATGTTGCTGTTTGAAGTATCAATTATAAAGATTGTTTTATTCTGCGAAGAATGTCTAAGAGGCCAGCAATGCTACACGTATCCTCCCGGCGTGTGGATTTTAAGAGCTGCAGGGTGGCTGGGTAGCGATTATTTCAAATATCGTTGCTCTGATGGCCTTACCCGGATGTATTTTATTCGGTTGACCGAGCAGAGCCAAGGTCTGAACCAGCGTTTCTGGTTAGGGACAAGCAAAAGCAGCCATGGAGTTCTCCCCATGGCTGCTTTTTTCCTTCTGCTGACCGGCTTTTTTTCCTTCAATGGATCGGCTTTATCGCCGTCGGCGCATTAGCTTTGTTGCCGTCGGCGCATGAGCCTCGTTGCCGTCGGCGCATCAGCCTCGTTGCCGTCGGCGCATTAGCGGGCTGTCTGCCCAAACAGGATCTTCTGCGCTTCCTTGTCATCAGCCAGATTACGGCGTTCTTCCCTACCGACCGCAACCCCGCGTTCAACTGCCGGACGCGCGCGGATGGCTTCAAACCAGCGCTTCAGATTAGGGAAATCATCAAGGTCCTGCCCCTGATTGGCGTGGGAGATTGTCCAGCCATAGGATGCGATATCGGCGATGGAATATTCATCAGCAAGATAGTCCCTGCCCTCAAGGCGGCGATTCATCACCCCATAAAGTCGATTAACCTCATTTGTGTAGCGATTAATGCCATACTCGATCTTTTCCGGCGCATAATTGCGGAAATGATGGGCTTGACCCGCCATGGGGCCAAGGCCGCCAACCTGCCAGAACAGCCACTCCTCAACAGCAACCCGCTTACGTTCGTCCTGCGGATAGAACTTGCCAAACTTCCGGCCGAGATATTGCAGAATCGCGCCTGATTCAAAAACAGAGATCGGCTTCCCATCCGGCCCTTCGGGGTCGATAATGGCAGGCATACGATTGTTGGGAGCAATTTTCAGGAATGAGGGCTCGAACTGATCGCCCTTGCCGATATTCACCAGCTTCACCTCATAAGGAATGTCGAGCTCTTCCAGCATGATGGAAATTTTCCATCCATTCGGTGTGGGCCAATAATAAAGCTCGATCGGCTTGGTCTGGGCTGTCATATCCGTCTCCATGGATGTCACCTGAATTTAGAGTCAGACCTAAACATAGGCACCGGTTATCTGTTCACAAGGGAATAATTTCACGACAGGCGCGAGTGTCAGAGCACGCGGACCGCAAGGCACTCACTTCATGCGAAAGTCACTTTGTGGTGATGACTACCTTTCCCTTTGCGCGGCCCGTCTCGACATAAGCCATGGCCTCGTTGGACTTTGCGAATGGGAAAATACGATCCACGATGGGTCTAATGATTCCTGCCTCAATCAAGGACGTGATCTGAGCGAGTTGTTCACCATTGGCTGTCATGAAAAGGAACGAATAGCTGATGCCTCGGCGTTTGGCTTTTCTTCGGATGCCAAAACTCAGCAGACGTGTGATTTGCTGAAGCAGCCAGTTGAAACCATTCTCCTTGGCGAAAGCCGGGTCCGGCGGCCCTGAAATGGAGATCAGCTTTCCGCCCGGCTTCAACACGCGAAGAGATTTCTCCAGCGTGTCCTTGCCAAGACTATTCAGGACGACATCATAATCCTGCAGAGCTTCTTCGAAGTTCTGCGACTTGTAATCAATCACGACATCTGCACCGAGACTTTTGACCAGATCGATATTTGCTGTGCTTGTGGTCGTTGCCACATGGCCCCCAAGATGCTTGGCGAGCTGAATGGCAACTGTGCCGACACCGCCCGAACCAGCGTGGATCAGAACTTTTTGCCCCTTTTGCAAATTGGCTCGCTCAACAAGTACCTGCCATGCTGTCAAGGCGACAAGCGGAATGGATGCGGCTTCTTCCATGGTCAGGTTATTTGGCTTCATCGCAACATCGGCCTCGTCGATGGCGATGTATTCTGCAAATGTTCCGATGCGGTCCTGAGCTGGACGGGCATAAACAGCATCACCGGGCTTGAACTGCCGAACGCCCGACCCGACCCGGACCACAACGCCCGCTACGTCATTGCCCAAGACCAGCGGCAGACGATAAGGCAGGATGAGCTTGAACTCTCCATCTTGAGGGTCCGGACCCATTAATCTGGTCGAAATGGTATGAGGCTTTTCGTTTGGATACAAGGAGCAAAGGCGAAGGCAATGTGGTTCATTTTCGAGCCTTTGCGACGAAGTAGGCGGGCGAAAAGACCATATCCTGCGGACGCCGAAACGGCTGCAAGCTGCAGTGTCGAACCGCTTGGCCGGGGGGAAGACCCCGCCCTTCGCGCTTCTCCTCGCATCTTCTTGCCGTTTCAGGCGCCATTTCGATCATATTAATAGGTCCGGACCCTAAATCTTGGCATCCAAAACGTTGACACTGGCGGCATGAATTTCCACCATCACGTCATTTTTCCGCAACTCCGGCTCCGGGCTTTGCGTGAAACGCAGCGCACCACCCTTCACATAGCGATCAATCAGAAATGATTTCATAAGAACCAGCCTTCGTTTCTGTGGTGGTGCGAACATTCAGTCGGGAAGTCGATTGAATTTCCGTAGATTTTTATCCACGAAAGACTCAGGGAAAAAGCGGCGTACAAAGCGAACCTGCCGCGCTGCTTTACCAACAGTGTAACGTCTTTTGGGCGATGGTGCATTGGCTGCCCTCACAACTGTCGCTGCGACGATCTCTGGTGCGTCACCTTTTTCAATGATTTCACGCATCAGCTTCTCGGCGTAGCCACGGATCGTATCATAGACGGGAAGCGGCTGGTCCGGTCGGGTAAGGTTTTCTTCAAAGGACGTGCGGGTCACGCCAGGCTCGACAAGCACAACGCGGATGCCCTGGGTGCGAACTTCATGGTCTAGCGATTCGGAATAGCCCTCGATAGCGTGCTTGGTTGACGAATAAAGAGCGTTATACGGAGCGGGAATGAGTCCAAGTATGGAACTCAGATTGACAATTCGTCCCCGGCCCTGCTGTCGCATCACGGGCAGAACTGCATTTGTCATCCGCAGCACGCCAAAAACATTCACATCGAACACGGCCTGTGCCTGAGCGGCAGAGGACTCTTCCGCGCCGCCGAGCAGCCCTATCCCGGCATTGTTGACAAGAAGGTCAATCTGCCCGGTGCGGCCAAGAACTTCGTCGACAAGCGACCGCACCGATACATCATCGGTAACATCGCAGATCAGCATGGTGATCCCATCCGGACCATCGGACATCGGCTTTCGGCTGGTACCGAATACACGATAGCCATCGCGTCGCAGCGCTTGTGCCGTCACCAGTCCAATACCAGAGGAAGCGCCCGTTACGAGAGCTACCCTGTGCTCTTTATTTCTCATCATCTTCAGCTTTCATTTTGTTATGGAAATTTGATGGACTATCAGTTACTATTATTTTAGTAGTAAGTCACTATCAAAAAGATACTAACATGAAAAATCTTTCAGACGAGCCATGTCTTATTGCCCGCAGCCTTGCCCTGATCGGTGATGCCTGGAGTATGCTGATCATGCGGGATTCCCATGCGGGGCTGACCCGTTTTGATGAATTCCGCAAAAGTCTTGGCATAGCGCCGACGATGCTGACAGCGCGGCTATCAGCCCTGACAGAAGAAGGAATGCTGGAGAAACGCCGCTATTCGGAACGACCGCCACGGGACGAATATATACTCACGGAAGCCGGAAGAGACTTGCTCCCGGTGCTGTTCTCCATTGGCGCGTGGGGCCGCAAGCATCGCGGTGGGGGCAAGGTAACCCGGTTCTTCGACGCCGAGGCCGGAACGGAAATTGATGCCGTCACTATCGACCGCGAGACCGGCGCGCCGGTCGGAACACGTCCCATTCGCATTGTTGTACCTGAGTGAACTGCCTCCATATCGGGCTAATGCCTGATAACCGCGTTAGAAAATTGAACGGATGATGAACGACGAGATCAGCATTCGTTCAGTCAAGCCGATGCAAAGTCGTGACCAGATATTGCGAAAGCCACTTCAGGGACACGACCATGTTAAATTCAACTGTAAATTACTCGCTGCTGTTTCTTAGGGCATTAATATTTTCAGCAATCCTTGTCGGTCCTGTCATCGCTTTTGCTGCAAGCTATGAAAGCCGGTCGCCCTCGAATGGTGGCATAGGCCTGGTTTTGCTGGTCAGCCTGCAAAGAGTTTAAGCTGACCGCTTTTCAAATGTCGCACTGAATCACTATATTGGGTAATGGACAAACGAATCGGAACCAAGAAAATAGCCTCGATCAGCATGCCAGCCCATGTTGAGGCAGAAGAATTTACAGATGCCAAGGCGGCCGTTCAGGCGCTAATCGCGCTTTATGAACGCAATACCCAGTTTTTGCGGGATGCTTTCGACAGTGTGTCACGAGGTGAAGCCGGGGACGCAACGCATTTTCGCGCATTTTATCCAGAGATACGCCTTTCCACATCGAGCTATGCACAGATCGACTCGCGGCTTGCCTTTGGTCATGTGTCGGCACCGGGGCAGTATTCGGCAACAATAACCCGGCCCGATCTTTTCGACAATTATCTTGAAGAGCAGATACGCCTGCTGATCCGAAACCATGGTCGCCCCGTTACAGTGCAGGAGTCGACAACGCCGATTCCTATTCACTTTGCGTTTCTGGAAGGCACACATGTCGACTCCTCGGTCGCCGACGGTTTTCTATTACCATTGCGCGATCTGTTCGATGTGCCGGATCTGGCTGCAACCGACGACCGGATTGTCAATGGCGAATACGAAACCGACGATCTCGATAGCATCATGCCGCTTTCGCCATTTACTGCGCAGCGTGTCGATTATTCATTGCACCGCTTGTCGCACTATACGGCAACACGCCCGATGCATTTCCAGAACTATGTGCTCTTCACCAATTACCAGTTCTATATTGACGAGTTCTGCGCATTATCGCGGAGGCTCATGGCAGCTGGCGGTGGCGGATATGAGCGGTTTATCGAGCCAGGCAACCTGATCACGGAAGCAGGCGATGAATCGCCAACGTCCGGCGTGCCTATTGGCAGGTTGCCGCAAATGCCGGCCTATCATCTGGCACGTGAAGATGGCTCCGGTATTACCATGGTCAATATTGGCGTTGGCCCATCCAACGCCAAGACGATCACCGATCATATTGCCGTGCTGAGACCACATGCATGGCTGATGCTCGGACATTGCGCAGGCCTGCGCAACACGCAGGCTCTTGGTGATTATGTGCTGGCCCATGCTTATGTGCGCGAAGATCACGTTCTGGACGATGATTTACCTGTATGGGTGCCGATTCCCGCTTTGGCCGAGGTTCAGGTCGCACTGGAACAGGCCGTGGCGGAGATTACCGGCCTTGAAGGTTATGACCTCAAGCGGATCATGCGCACGGGTACTGTTGCCACTATCGACAACAGAAACTGGGAATTGCGCGACCAGCGCGGACCGGTGAAGCGGCTCTCGCAATCGCGCGCGATTGCGCTCGATATGGAGTCCGCCACAATCGCGGCAAATGGCTTCCGCTTCCGTGTGCCTTATGGAACGCTGCTTTGTGTTTCGGACAAGCCATTGCATGGCGAGTTAAAGCTTCCGGGCATGGCGACCGAATTTTATAAGCGGCAGGTGGCGCAGCATTTGCAGATTGGTATTCGCGCTCTGGAAAAACTGGCTGAAATGCCTCCCGAAAAGCTGCACTCGCGAAAATTGCGCAGCTTCTTCGAGATGGCGTTCCAATAGAATTATTTGCGCGGTCCGGTAAGGGCGAAATATGCGCCTTGCGGATCGCGGCCCTCGATAATCCAGGCATCGCCCGGGACAGCCATGGGCTCGGTTGTCACCTGCCCGCCCTTTTCCTTGACGCGCGCAACCGCAGTATCGATGTCATCGACAATGAAATAAAACCGCCAAAGCTTTACATCGGAAGCATCGGTGCTAGTCATCATGCCGCCATACATCTGGCCGTCGACATTGAATATCTGATAGGTGCCCATTGGCCCCATATCCATAGCTTCGCCCTTGGTCCAGCCAAAAAGGCCGGAATAGAATGTAAAAGCTTTCTCTGCGTCGTTGGAAACCAGTTCATGCCAGCCAATGGTGCCGGGCGTAAAAGGGGCCGGATAGTTGTCCGGAGCCTCTTTAGACGGTTTGAATAGCTGGAAGGGAGCCCCCAGCGGATCGGCGACAACCGCGAAAGTGCCAACGCCCGGAATATCCGTTATCTCTGTGTGAACTTTGCCACCAGCCTGCTTTACGCGCTCCACATAGGCAGCAACATCATCGACCATGATGTAACCTGACCACATGGGCGGCACACCTTCCACCTTCGCATCCTTTGCCGACATCAATCCGGCAACCGGAGCCTTGTCTACGGTCAGCAAGGTGTATTTGACCGGAGAATTGACCGAATCCTCCGCACCCCATCCTACAACATGGGTATAAAAGGCTTTGGCCGCCTCCGCATCGCTCGTCAGCAATTCATACCAGATGAAATTCCCGCTCATGATCGTTCCTCCTCCGAGTCTTGCGCGATCAGTACCTGAATATTGACAAATATGTTGATATCAACATAACTAGGCTATGTCAAAGATGATGCCAGTCACTTACGAAACCACTATCTATGTTCACGACCATTGCATGTGCCTGACTGTTCAGCGCGCCGCCCGCTCGCTGGCGCGAATGTTTGATGAAGCGCTTCGCCCCCATGACCTGACCAATGGCCAGTTTTCTTTGCTCATGTCCTTGAACCGGCCGGAGCCACCAAATCTCAGCTCCGTCGCCTCTTTGCTTGCCATGGACCGCACAACACTCACTGCCGCGTTAAAACCCATGGAAAGGCGTGGACTGATCAAGATTATGGTTGATCCGAACGACAAACGCAGCCGCTTGCTCGCTTTGACAGATGATGGCCTGCGCCTGCTCGCGGACGTTATGCCGATATGGATCAGTACACATGGCGATCTTGAACAGGTTTTGACTCCCGGAGAACAAGGGCGCCTGCTCAATGACCTAAGGAAGTTGCTTTAAAAAAATCAGCCCTGCT
The DNA here is from genome assembly GCF_054796155.1 of Phyllobacterium sp. K27. Classification (NCBI taxonomy): domain Bacteria; kingdom Pseudomonadati; phylum Pseudomonadota; class Alphaproteobacteria; order Hyphomicrobiales; family Phyllobacteriaceae; genus Phyllobacterium; species Phyllobacterium sp. K27. The sequence goes on from NZ_CM139240.1 coordinate 2,862,910, forward strand.
ATATTGAAGCCCAACCACAAGTTGCTTGGAAATAGCTTTAATGGTGCTATATTGTAGGTGGAGTGAGGGGGCGGACTTCCGCCCACCCCTCTTTTTGTTGATTATCTGAATTGAACCCGGAAGCTGAGCGACCAACTCGTCCGGGTTCTTTTCATGGTCAACGTAACGCTAAACGGCATGTACCGCATAGTTTACCTCCAGTTTTAACGGCAAGGCTGATGCCCAGTCGGGAAGCCCATCTTCCCGATGGGCCGGTTCGCTCGGCCCACACTGCTTCTGCCTATAAAACTATCCAACATTTGGCTTGGATCGCAGTGGAGAGCAACGAACGCAGAGTTGCATAATTTGTGTTCTGGGCGGCTCTCTGGTTGTTATCATCCAGTGAAAATCGCACCTTGATTGCGTCGCAATTGCCGGGTTAATGCGGAATGATGATGACGAAGAACAAGCAATCCTGGATCAAGCTCGCAGCCGTATTGATACCGGTGTTGTTTTCTGTACCGCTGGTGCTGGGTTTTTTCGGTGCAGCGCATCCAGCCTTCGATTCCTTCGCCCATTTTCGCATGCATCTTGCTGTGCTCATGGCCTTATCGGCAGTGCCAGCATTGTTCTTTCGTCTTTGGCGCGAAGGAATAATGGCCGTTGTATTGGCACTGACTGCTTTGGCGACGGTGCTGACCCCGCCATCCGGCCCCAGTGCAGAAGCCGCTTCAACGGCGTTGGCGCAGTACAAATTGCTGCAACTGAACCTGCGCTATGACAATGAGCAGCAGGCAGACGTTTTTCGGTTGATTGGCAGGGAGTCGCCTGATGTGATTGCTTTGCAGGAGGTTTCCGACAATTGGCGACCCCGGCTTAAAGCTATTGAAGCGCGTTATCCGTACACTTTCTATTGCTCTAATCGGAGCCGTATAGGCGGCGCAGCAATCCTTTCGCGACGCCCTTTCGCATTGGGTTCGACGCCAATTTGTATCGATAGCCTCGTCGCCATTGCACGGATCGATTTTGGAGGTCGCAGCGCCATTATCGCATCGCTACATCTGGATTGGCCATGGCCGTTTGCGCAAGACTGGAACGTCAAGGAAGTTCAACCTTACTTCGAAAAGCTTCAAGGGCCGCTGATTATTTCCGGCGACTTCAATGCTGCGCCATGGAGCCAGACGCTAAAAAACATCAGACAGTACAGCAAAACCCGCATAGCCGAGGGCGTACGTCCGAGTTGGCTGCTCAATGGCACCCTGGCCCACGCGGCCAAATGGATTGGCCTGCCGCTGGATCACATACTTGTCTCAGACAGGATTACCGCGGCACGCGTTGAAACGCTTGAACCTGTCGGTTCCGACCACCTGCCGCTGCTGCTGCACTTTTCGGTTACCGGCATAGATGATGGTAACGAACCAGAACAACAGACAGTGATGCTCGAAACACCAGCAACATAACCCCCAATATGAGCAGCATTACATATTGGTGTAGACGGGCCCCTCACCGCCCTGCGGCGGTACCCAATTAATATTCTGGTTCGGGTCCTTGATATCACACGTTTTGCAGTGAACGCAGTTCTGCGCATTAATGACGAATTTCGGGCCGGTTGGCTCCTCAACCCACTCATAGACGCCCGCCGGGCAATAACGTGTCGATGGTCCGGCATAGATATCATGCTCGGATGTCTTCTGTAGCGCCATGTTCGCGACGATCAGATGGGCAGGTTCGTTTTCCTCATGATTGGTATTGGAGAGGAACACGGAGGATAGACGGTCAAAAGTCAGAACACCATCGGGCTTTGGATAAGCGATAGGCTTGTAGTTCGCAGCCGGTTCCAACGAGGCAGCATCGTTCTTGCCATGTTTCCAGGTGCCGAAAGGCGACCAACCGCCGAAAATCGTATTGAGCCACATGTCGAGACCGCCAAGCGCGACGCCGCCAATGGTTCCAAGCTTTGACCACATTGGCTTGACGTTGCGGACTCGCTTGAGATCTTTGCCGATTTCGCTGGTGCGCCATGCGTTCTCATAAGTGATGAGTTCATCATTGGCGCGCCCGCCAGCCAACGCTTCCGCCACATGCTCCGCAGCAAGCATGCCGGACAGCATCGCATTGTGCGAACCCTTAATACGCGGCACATTGACAAATCCGGCAGAACAACCGAGCAGCGCGCCGCCCGGGAACGAGAGCTTCGGAACGGACTGCCAGCCCCCCTCGGTGATCGCACGGGCCCCATAGCCAAGGCGCTTGCCGCCTTCGAAAATACCGCGAATGGCAGGATGGGTTTTGAAACGCTGAAACTCTTCGAAGGGTGACAGATAAGGGTTCTTGTAATTGAGATGCATCACGAAGCCGACTGCAACCGTGTTGTCCTCAAGATGGTAGAGGAACGATCCGCCGCCTGTCTTCATATCAAGCGGCCAGCCGAATGAATGCTGCACGAGACCCAGCTTGTGTTTTGCAGGATCGATCTGCCAGAGTTCCTTCAAGCCTATGCCGTATTTGGCAGGCTCCTTGCCTTCATCAAGCTTGAACTGGTTGATCAGCTGCTTGGCAAGCGAGCCGCGTGCGCCTTCTGCTATAAGCGTATATTTACCAAGCAATTCCATGCCGCGCGTATAGGCCGGACCATGTGAGCCGTCCTTTTCAATGCCCATGTCGCCCGTCGCAACGCCAATGACAGCACCAGCATCATTGTAGAGCACCTCAGTCGCGGCGAAGCCCGGATAAATCTCGACGCCGATCTCTTCTGCTTTCGTTGCGAGCCAACGGCACACATTGCTGAGCGAAACAATGAAATTGCCATGATTGTTCATCAGTGGCGGCATGGCGAAATTCGGCAACCGCACCGAACCGGCAGGTCCGAGCACAAGGAAATGATCCGCAGTGACTGGAGTCTTGAAGGGATGCCCCTCTTCTTCGCGCCAGCCCGGTAACAGCTTGTCTACACCGATCGGGTCAACAACAGCACCCGAAAGAATATGCGCGCCCACCTCGCCGCCCTTCTCAAGGACAACGACTGAAACCTCCGGATTGATTTGCTTGAGCCTGATGGCAGCGGAAAGCCCGGAAGGCCCCCCGCCGACGATCACGACATCAAACTCCATGCTCTCGCGCTCTGGAAGTTCAACTGTCTCGCTCATGCATTCCTCCTGCAGTAAATTCCCTTATGCGCCCGCGGCGCGTCGTTTTTTTGATTTGTAGCGCAACAATACCTGTTTGCCACAACGAGTCGCGCCTGTCAGATGCGGCCAATTGCCCTCATTTCACGACCAGCCGATCATTTTTATAATTACTTTAACGTAAACGTCAATATATGCAAGGAAGTGCGGGGCGGCTCCTCGCCCCGGGCAGCAGTTGCACCTCCAGACTTTTCCGTCATAATCCTGTGATCAAGTTGCCGACCACGTTTGACATCAAACCACTTGGGAGGGCCGGATGAAGTGGATAAGTCTGCGCTGGCCCTTAAGAAGCCTGATCCTCATTTGCGTGCTATTTCTAGCGATCGGCCCGGGCGTTGCTCAATCGGGGAAACGTTGGAGCGCCGGCGGCTACACATTCTCCGATGAAATGGGGGGCTTTACGATTACGGGCGTAAGCGGCAAAGGCACAAGGCAAGACCCGATTATCCTGACTGAAGAGTTCCATTCGACCGCGCCTACAGTCCTTATCATTCGAACCGAACAGACCAATCTGAAAGATCCAGCGAAAGACATCGGCATTCTGTTTTACCTGCGTGTCGAAGCAATCAATGGCAGCGGTCATCCTTGGGTAGAATTTGGCTTTGAGTTGCAGGAGCAGTTGAATGTGCCAAGCGACTATAGCGATGGGCTTTCCTTCTATCAGCCCGGTGACAAGAAGGACGCTATCGACTCACACGGCTATGCAAGTTTCAGCGACGATTTCGAGCCTTATGACCGGATGATATTCCGCGATGGAAAGATCGACCCCGGCGAGAAGGCAAGCTTTGGCTTTCCGATAGCTGACTTCACGCCCAAACGAACATTTTATCTTGTACAGGACCCGCGCATTCCCTCCTCTTAAATATGACGTCTTTTGCTTGCATTGCGCACAGCAATTTGCGACTTCAGGGGTGAGAAGGATTATCCATTGTCGACGTTAAGCGAAATCTTGCACTTTTATGCCGAGGCGGGGGTAGATACTCCGCTTGTCGACGCACCTGTCGACAGGTTTTCGCAGATTGATGCCAAGCGGGCGCAAGTACAACAGGCCCCTGCCGCTCCGCGTGCGAGCGCGCCCTCGTCGATCACAGCCAAGCCATTCATTGATGCAAGCCCTACAGCCCCCTCGACCTTAAGCAAAGCGTCCGTGCCCGATGACGCCAAGATTGCCATGGCCCGACAGATGGCGGCGAGCGCGCAAACATTAGAGGAGTTGCGCGAACAGCTTGCTGCATTTGACGGCTGCAATCTCAAATTCACGGCCAAGAATCTCGTCTTTGCCGATGGCAATCCGCAAGCGTCGATCATGTTTGTCGGCGAAGCGCCGGGCCGTGAAGAGGATTTGGAAGGCATTCCGTTTATCGGTCGATCAGGTCAGTTGCTCGACCGCATGTTCGCTGCCATCGGTCTCGACAGGCAAAGCGTATATATCGCCAATACGATTCCATGGCGCCCGCCTGGAAACAGGACCCCAACGCCATTGGAAACTGAAATTTGCCGACCTTTTTTCGAACGGCAAATCGAGCTGGCAAATCCTAAACTGCTTGTGGCGCTCGGTGGCCCTGCAGCAAAGGCATTGACCAAGGCCCCCGAAGGCATTTTGCGCCTTCGTGGAAACTGGAAAACCCATTTGACGGTTTCGGGCAATCAAATTCCCGTCATGCCCACGCTTCACCCCGCATATCTGCTGCGCAATTCAGCACAGAAAAAGTTTGCCTGGAGAGATTTCCTCAGCGTCAAATTGCGGCTACGCGCCCTTACCGATTAAAAGCTGCCGCAAAACCGGAGTTGCAGTGTCGTTATTTCCGGCGCAATGCAGGCTTTGAAAGCTGTAAGCTCGAGTGCAATCAGGATAAAACCATGTTTCGCCAGCTCCTGCCCATCACGGCATTATTGACCAGCACATTCTTGATGCTGACAGCCGGAGGGCTGGCAGGCATTCTTCTGCCGCTGCGTGCTGGCATGGAGGGTTGGTCTCCCACGACAATTGGCTGGATGGGAACAGGATACGCACTTGCCTTCACCGGCGGCTGTATCGTGGTGCCCCGGCTGGTACGGCGTGTCGGGCATGTCAGGGTTTTCGCGGTACTGCTGACGCTGCTGAGCATGTCGATGCTGATGCATGGGCTCATCATGGACCCGTGGGCATGGACATTGTTCCGGGCGCTGGCAGGATTTTCGCTCGCAGGCAGCTACATGGTTATCGAGAGCTGGCTCAACGAGCGCGTGACAAATGCCACACGCGGCATGGTTTTCTCCATATATATGATCGTTTCCATGCTGGGCCTATTGGTGGGACAATACATACTGCCGTTCGGAAATCCGGCAACTCATGTGCTTTTCATGATTGGCGCACTGATTTACGCCTCTGCGCTTGTTCCCACCGGACTTTCCAATGCGCAATCCCCTCGCCCGCTGACGCAAGTATCGCTGGATTTGCCAGGTCTTTATCGAAAGTCTCCGGCTGCAATGGTGGGTTCCCTGCTTGCAGGGATCATTGCCGGTGCGTGGAACTTCCTTTCGGCTGTCTATGGTCGGGACATTGGCCTTTCCACATTTGGCATAGCGACCATGATCGCAAGCTCGATGATCGGCGGCGCATTATTCCAATATCCCATTGGCCGCATCTCCGATTTCGTTGACCGGCGCTATGTCATGGTCGTTGCAGGCATTGGCGGCGTTTTGATCTCGATTACGATGATCCTGTTACAGCCCACGACGCCATGGGTGATTTACACGCTGATGTTTGCGTTCGGGACTGTTCTGTTTCCGATCTATTCCCTCAATGTCGCCCATGCCAATGACTTTGCAGAGCCGAGCGAGTTTGTAAAAATTTCGAGTGGGCTGCTGATCGTTTATGGCATTGGCAGCATGATCGGGCCGCAGATCGCGGGCCGCCTGATGGATATGAATGGCCCATCCGGCTTCTTCGTTACCATGGCGACTACCTATGCTGCCTATGGTGGCTATGCGTTCTGGCGCAGCTTGCGCCGTGCCTCGCAGGCGCCTTCAGAACGCCCGGACTTTGCCATTGGCGCTCATGACAGGCCGCAAACGCCGGAAACATTCAACCTTCATCCGCTGAGCGAAGGCGTTCCCGACGAGTAAGCATCAGCCCTGTGGCGTTGATGCTTTCTTGGCACGGGCACGCGCCAAACCAAGACGATGTTCGCGGTAGATGATGAAAATGCCTGCACCGATAACGATCGTCGCGCCGACGACCATTTGCCAAGTAGGAATGTCGCCAAACAGAAGATATCCAATGACCAGACCGAGCAACATGGACGTGTATTCGAACGGCGCAATCGCTGACATATCCGCGTGGCGATAGCTTTCGGTTAAAAGGATCTGCGCAACGCCGCCCGCAATCCCCGCCATGATCAGGTAGATCGCCTGCAAGCCAGTTGGCCATACCCAGCCGAAGGGGAAGCTGACCAAAGCAATCAGGCTGGAAGCAATAGAGAAATATACAACAATGGTTGGTGTACGCTCCGTTTGTACCAGTTTACGCACCAGCAGCATGGCGATCGCTGCAAGCCCCGCCCCGCCTAACGTCGCCAAAGCACCGATAGCCTGATCGCCGCCAAATTCGCTTTGCCCCGTGAAGAATGACATGCGCGGCCAAAGAATGATGAGCACGCCAATCAGGCCAACGCCAACTGCCGACCAGCGATACAAGCGCACCGTTTCCTTCAAGAAGATGGCACTGCACACGACAGTCAGAAGCGGTGTTGCGTAGCTTATGGCGATCGCTTCCGGCAGCGGGAGTTTTGTCAGACCATAAAAGCTCAGGCTCATTGCACTCACGCCAACAAAGCCGCGCCAGAGATGGCTGAAAGGTTCATTCGTCTTGAACGCCACTCCCAATTGTCCCTGCCACGCGATAAAGGCAATGACGGGAAAGATCGCGAAGAAAGAGCGAAAGAAGACAAGCTGTCCCGCGGGAATGCCGTCAGAGGCTTTGAGAAGGCTCGACATGGCGACGAAGACACATACCGATGCGATCTTCAGGCCGATTCCGAGCATGACATTCATTGTGCGAACCGTGTTCGCAACAGGAGGTTCACCGTCTTGAGGGTGAACGGTAGTAGTCACAGTGGGATATTCCTTGAAACTTGGAGCAACTTGGTATGATAGTATGGAAACTTAACTGATATATCTTTAGGACGGTTTCCAGGGCCACGCTAGACGAAAACCAATCACGTTGCGTTTTTGCACCATATATCGGGTGAACATTCGCATTTGTTGTGCGCGGTGCAAAACACGGTTAGGGTCCGCCAAAATGGAACGGTCTGTTTTCTTCATTGAATCTCCAGTGCCGTTCCATCTTTTTGTTATACGCAACTCCGGACGGAAAACCGGTTCCCACTTTTCCTGGAATTGCTTTTAAAGGACAGTTATCTATGCGTACCGATACCGGCCAGGTTTTTCATCTGGAAGACTACAAGCCAACCGATTTTCTCATTCCTGAGACCCATCTCGATTTTCATCTGCACCCGGAGCGGACAATCGTCAGATCCACGCTGAAAATCGAACGTAGAGAAGGCGTCGCGCTTGATACGCCACTCATTCTGGATGGCGATGAGTTGAAGCTGGTTGGTATCCGTGTCGATGGCGTGGCGCTGGGTGATAATACCTATGTGGTTACGCCGGACCGATTGGAAATTCGCGCACTGCCCGAGGCCGAAACTTTTACGCTGGAGATTACAACCGAAATCAACCCGACCACTAACCGGCAGCTTACCGGCCTTTATCGGTCAAGCAATGTGTACTGTACGCAATGCGAAGCGGAGGGCTTCCGCCGCATCACCTATTATCTCGATCGTCCCGACCTGCTTTCTGTCTACACGGTACGCATAGAAACCGAGGCAAGCGCGGCTCCGCTGCTGCTTTCCAACGGCAATCCGGGCGAAAAAGGCACGCTTGATGGCGGCCGCCATTTCGCCGTTTGGCACGATCCGCATCCCAAACCCGCCTATCTCTTTGCTTTGGTCGCAGGTGACCTTGGCGTTGTAACCGACACATTCACCACAGCTTCAGGGCGCTCGGTCGATCTTGGAATCTATGTCGAGCATGGCAAGGAAAGCCGCGCACTATATGCAATGGATGCGCTGAAACGTTCCATGAAGTGGGACGAAGAGAAATTCGGGCGTGAATATGATCTCGACGTTTTCAATATTGTTGCCGTTTCGGACTTCAATATGGGGGCGATGGAGAACAAGGGACTTAACGTCTTCAACGACAAATATGTTCTTGCCGAACCGGACACAGCGACCGACGTGGACTATGCCGGTATCGAGGCCGTTATCGCCCATGAATATTTCCACAATTGGACAGGAAACAGAATCACTTGCCGCGACTGGTTCCAGCTTTGCCTCAAGGAAGGGTTGACCGTTTATCGCGATCATGAATTCTCTGCGGATATGCGTTCACGCGCTGTTAAACGCATTGCCGAGGTCAAGGGCCTGAAAGCCCATCAGTTCCCGGAAGATGCAGGCCCCCTCGCCCATCCTGTGCGTCCGCGCCAGTTCCGCGAGATCAATAATTTCTACACCTCGACAGTCTATGAAAAAGGCTCGGAAGTGGTGCGAATGATCCGCACAATTCTTGGTGCCGAGACTTTCCGCAAAGGCATGGATCTGTATTTTGAACGCCATGATGGCGATGCCGCCACTATCGAAGATTTCATCAAGGTATTTGAAGATGCTTCCGGCGAGGATTTGAGTCAGTTTGCGCTGTGGTATGATCAGGCGGGAACTCCAAACCTGGCTATCACCTATGATTACGATCAGGCGACCAAGACTTTCGAGATCGAGATTGAGCAATCTTTAAAGCCAACACCGGGGCAGCCTTCCAAGAAGCCAATGCACATTCCCATCCAGTTTGGACTTTTGGGGACCAAAGGGCGTGAGATCAAACCGCGCGCGACGAAAGGCGGCTTGGTCAAGGATGATGTTATCCACCTGCGCAAACGTAAGGAGCGCTTTACCTTTTCAGGCATCACCGAGCGCCCTGTACCTTCGCTGCTACGCGGTTTTTCTGCACCTGTAACAATGACAAGTGAGTTGACACGCTCCGACCTTGCCTTCCTTGCACGCAATGACCGCGATGAGGTGACGCGCTGGCAGGCTCTGACGCAATTGCTCAATTCCAAGCTTACCAGCAATTCAAAACGTGTTCGTGGCGGCAAGCCAGCGACCATTGAAAGCTCTTCAATCAAGCTTCTGGGAGAGTTGGCCTTCAACAGCACCTTGGACGAAGCGTTTCGCGCCCTTTGCCTCAGCATACCTTCCGAAAGTGATATTGCGCGCGAACTGGGTGCCAATGTTGACCCGGATGCCATTTTGGGTAGTCGCGATGCACTTATCCGCGCTGTTGCTGAAACCCATGGGGAGAAGTTTGAACAGCTGTATAATGAGCTGGAGCATCACGGTGCATTCAATCCGGATGCGGCTGGCGCGGGCCGCCGCTCCTTGCGCAATGTTCTGCTGGATTATTTGAGTGTCGCTGACGGTAACCCGAAGCGTGCAGCCAAGCAGTTCAAGCAGGCCAATAATATGACCGATCGCGCTGCGGCGCTCAACGTGCTGGTTCAGCGCTTTGGTACGAGCAGTGCAACCAATGATGCCTTGCAGGCCTTTGAAGCGCGATATGGAAATGACGCGCTGGTGATGGATAAATGGTTCGTCGTGCAGGCGATGCAACCGGGTGAAAATGCGCTCGACAAAGTTCATGAATTGATGACACACCGGCTCTTCTCTCTGGACAATCCCAACCGAACGCGCTCGCTGATCGGCGCATTCTCAAGCGGAAACCAGACAGGATTCAACCGCGCCGATGGCAAAGGCTACCAATTTTTTGCGCAGACGATCCTGGCAATCGACAAGAAAAATGCCCAGCTTGCAGCCCGGCTTCTAACAGCCATGCGTTCCTGGCGATCATTCGAACCGGAGCGCCGCGAACATGCTCGCGAAGCCCTCGCCAGCATCGCGTCTGTCGCCGGACTATCGACTGATGTGCGCGATATTGTCGAACGCACGCTGGCCTGAACGGCCGAAAAAAACTTATCCACTGACCTATTTCCAAATTCCCTCCGGACAAGCTCCGGAGGGAATTTGAGTCATATCAAAGGCTTATAAGCTCTTCTTTTGACTATGATTCCGGCTGCCACAAGTGTTGATAAATATTTAACAAAGGGACTAGACACGAAGAATCAGTTTTGATTCACTACAGGTGCTTCGAATGTGCGGCGTGTCGAAGCAAATCACTGAATATAAAGGCAAATGAGGGGGCCATTCGATGGCAAATGCGGACGCGTATCGCGCGCCGACGGGGAAGAATTATGCCGGAAGCAAGGCTGGGGCGCAGCCGCGCAACAAGCTTTCCGGACACATAAGACTTCTCGCTGACCCTGCCTATGGCAAACTCCTTGCGATCGAACCCTATCTGCGCCGCGCCATCCCGCCGCTCATCATTATTTTCCTGGTTGTGCTTGCCATCGTTCGTTCCATGTCATTGCTTGCATGGCGTGACGATGCGGAGCGCACAGCACGCGCAACGCTTTCAATCGCTGCCAGCCATGTCGCCAGTGTCATCGATAATCGCATGAACAAGGGTGAGACGCTCAGCACGGGTGACCTGCAGAACATCCTTAGCGACATGCGTGCCAACGCTCTTATTCCGGATGAAATGTGGTTTGCCATCGCAACACCAGAAGCCAATATTATTGCAGCCTCGAACGGCAGCGACCATTGGCGCAACAGAAACCTTGAAACATTTATAACTGAGGGTCAGCCGCTTTTTCTTTTTGGAGCACGCGCTGGCGTAATGCCGGTGAAGATTGAGGGCACGCCCTCCCTCGCCGCCTTTTCCCGTTCCGGAAACAATGCTTATTCGGTTCTGGCCGCGCATCCGGTCGAAGCTATTTTCGCCGAATGGCGCAGCACAGTCTCCATAAATGTCACCATGTTTGCAGGCACGGCAACCATCCTGCTGATCGTGCTTTATGCATATTTCAGCCAATCGGCACGGGCGCAGGACGCCGATGCCCTTTATCAACACGCACAGGCGCGGGTGGATACGGCGCTTGCGCGCGGGCGCAGCGGCTTGTGGGATTGGGATATGGCAAGAGGCCGCGTGTACTGGTCACGCTCCATGTATGAGATGCTGGGCTATGAGGCTTATGACTCAATCCTGTCCCTTGGAGACATTTCAGCAATCATTCACCCAGATGACGACAAGCTCTATAGTGTCGCGGCGCAGGTTGCGGCTTCCGAAATCACCCAGATGGACCGGGTTTTCCGCATGCGTCACGCAGAGGGTCACTGGGTCTGGATGCGCGTTCGCGCTCAGGTCGCTGACACTGACAATCTCGGCGACCTGCATCTCGTGGGTGTGGCTGTTGATGTGAGCGAGCAGCATCGTTTTGTTCAGGCAACTGCCCAAGCTGATCAACGCATTCGTGAAGCTATCGAAAGCATCTCCGAAACCTTCGTGCTCTGGGATGCGGAAAACCGGCTTGTCATGTCAAATGGCAAATTCAATGAATATTCGGGTCTCGCCAATGAATGTCTGCTGCCTGGCATCAGTCGCGAAGAATTGGAACCCCGTATTCGCGCTATCGCATCTGAAAAACGCATGGCGAATGAACATGGCCGCAATGGCGCGCTTACCTATGAGCGGCAACTTGCGGACGGGCGCTGGCTACAGGTCAATGAGCGGCGCACGCAAGATGGTGGACTGGTTTCCGTCGGCACCGATATTACGCAACTGAAAGTCCATGAAGAGCGCTTGATCGACAGTGAACGCCGTCTGATGGCAACAATTCACGATTTGAGCCTTGCCCGCAAATCGGAGGTGGAACGCACCCTGGAATTGACTGAACTCAACAGCAAATATGCGGTGGAAAAAGAACGGGCCGAGGCTGCCAATCGTGCCAAATCCGAATTTCTTGCCAATATGTCTCACGAGCTCCGCACACCGTTGAATGCCATTATCGGCTTCTCCGAAATTATGCATACGGGGACGTTTGGCGCGTTGGGATCAGACCGCTATGTCGAATATGTTCAGGATATCCATACCAGCGGCAATTATCTGCTGAACGTTATCAACGACATTCTCGATATGTCGAAGATCGAAGCCGGACACTTTGCGCTCGACCGGGAGGAAATCGATCTTTGCCCCCTCATCCGTGAGACGGTACGCGTTGTTTCGCTGCAGGCACAGGCAAAAGATGTGAAGGTCGACACCCGCATCGACGAATGTGTGACACTCGACGCCGATCGCCGTGCCATCAAGCAAATCCTGATCAATCTGCTCTCGAACGCGGTGAAATTCACCAGCACCGGCGGGCGCATTTCCGTGCGCGCCCGCAAGGTTTCCGGCGCACTGGTTTTAACCATTGAGGACACAGGATGCGGCATTCCGAAATCTGCCTTGAAGAAAATCGGGCAGCCCTTCGAGCAGGTGGAAAACCAGTTCACCAAGTCCCATGCTGGTTCCGGCCTCGGTCTCGCCATTTCGCGCTCGCTGACACAGTTGCATGGCGGCGCGCTGAAAATCCGCTCGCAGGAAGGCGTCGGCACAATCGTGTCCGTACGCATTCCAACGCGTAATATTGCCGAAGCAGCGTAGGAATAGCAGTTTCAACTTTACGTTGATTGTATCTCAATTGAGATACATACTATTGTGGTCAAGGAGATTGTCATGGCCACGCAAACCTCAATGTTGCATGTAAGAATTGATAATGAACTGAAGATGCAAGCGACTGAGACGCTCAGTCAACTCGGTTTGACGGTGTCCGATGCCGTTCGAATTTTACTGACCCGAATCGCGAAAGATCAGGCATTGCCTATTGGACTCATTGCCGGTGATGAAACATACGACAAATGGTTTCGCGAGAAAGTGCAGCAGGCATTAAAGGATCAAAATCCCTCTGTCCCCCACAATGATGTGATGGATGAGGTGCAAACCATGATCGACAGAAAACGCCATCGTGCCGGCTCTTGAATGGCGCGAAACTGCGCGTGCCGACTTGCTGGCAATTATGGACTATATCTCGGATAACAATCCGACCGCCGCACAACGACTAAAGAACGAAATTGAGATGAGGGTGCTTGCTTTGGCCGAATACCCTCGCTTGTGCAAGATTGGCCGAGTTGAAGGAACCCGTGAGCTAATCATCCGGGCCAATTATATTTTGGTCTATACCGAGAGTGAACAAACCATCTCGATTTTACGAATTCTCCATGCGGCACGGCAGTGGCCGTGACCAAATAAATTATCTCTTCTTCGTGCCCTTCAGCACAAGATCAAAAACCTTCCGCACCGATTTCGAATTGCCCTTCAACTGGCTGTCCAGCCGCTGCAAGTCTGGAAAATCACCAGACCGGCAAAGCTGCTCTACCAATCCTGGCGGAAAATCCTCCCGCTTTACATCGCCATTCAGGCAGAGGCGGATCAGCTGGGTCACGCCCGTATAGAGATTTGCAGCTTCAACCAGAGTATCTATCGTTGCAGGTTCGGCTAAAGCCGGACCGATTTTGCCCAGTACCTCCGCCGTCGTCTGCGCGACGACCGGGCCACTCACATTGCCAGACAGCACAGCAAATTGTGCGATGAACTCCAGATCGATAATGCCACCCGGCACCAGCTTCAGATCCCAATCATCACGCGGCGGCTTTTCCGCCTCGATCATGGCGCGCATCTCGGCAACATCCTTGGCGATTCTTGAGGTATCGCGGGGAAGCGCCAATATGTCCGAAATGTCCTTCTCTATCTCAGCAAAAAAAGCATGATCACCGGCAACAGGACGCGCGCGGCTAAGAGCCATATGTTCCCAGGTCCAAGCTTCGGTCCTTTGGTATTTGCGGAAAGAGTCGATATGAGTGGCAACGGGCCCTTTATTGCCGGATGGCCGCAAACGAAAATCAACTTCGTAAAGAACACCTTCGGCGGTGGGAGCAGACAAAGCTGCGATCAGACGTTGCGTCAGCCGCATATAATATTGCGAGGGTGCGAGAGGCTTTGCGCCATCGGATTCATCGGCATCATCATTGTGATCGTAAAGCAGAATGAGGTCGATATCGGAGCCAGCCGTCAGCTCACGACTACCCAGCTTACCCATACCAAGAATAGCGATGCGCCCACCGCTGATCGTTCCGTGCTTGCTATCAAACTCGTCAATAACCGCACGGAGCGCACTATCAATGACCAGATCGGCCAGATCGGAAAACGCCTTGCCCGCACGCGCTCCGTCGATCGCGCCGGTGAGCAGCCTTATGCCGATGAGAAAACGATGTTCGGCAGCAAAGATACGCAGCCGGTCCAGCACGTCTTCATAGACTTTTGAAGGTCCGAGAAAACTGGTCAGTCGGTCTGCAAGGTATGCTCGCGTGGGGACATCGGCAAAAATTGCGGGATCGAGCATGCCGTCGAAAATGTGCGGTTTGCGGGTGATAATATCAGCCAGTCGCGGCGCAGCACCCATGATGAGAACCAGCAAGTCAAGCAGACGCGGATTGGACTGAAGCAGACTGAAGAGCTGGATACCGGCGGGCAAGCCCTTGATCATCTCGTCAAAACGCATCAGCGCTTCATCAGCGCGGCTCGTGGCCCCGAAAGCCTTGAGCAAGACCGGCGTCAGCTCCGTCAGTCTCTCGCGCGACTCGGCCGATTGCGTCGCCCTGTAGCGTCCGAAATGCCATGTACGGATGACGCGGCAGATATCGCTTGGCCGCTCAAAGCCGAAATTGGTCAGGGTTTCTAACGTATCCGGGTCATCAACATCGCCGGTGAACACCAGATTTCCAGCCTCTCCCGCCAAGTCCTGCGCCTGTTCGAACAAGGCTGCATAATGGGTTTCAACAGTTTTGAGAGCTTCGCGGAAGTCATCCGTAAAATTTTCTGTATCGCGGTAGCCCATCATATGGGCAACGCGCCGGAAGTTTTCGTCATCCTCCGGTAATATGTGGGTCTGTTCGTCCGCGATCATCTGGATACGATGCTCGACATTGCGCAGGAAGCCATACTTTTTTGCCAGCGTGTCGCGCGCTTCAGCGTTGATCCAGCCCAAATCCTGCAATGCACCCAGCATGGCAACAGTGCTTGAACCGCGAAGCTGGGGAAACCGGCCTCCTGCGATTAATTGCTGCGTTTGCACGAAAAATTCGATCTCACGTATGCCGCCACGACCAAGCTTGACATTATGACCACGCACCGCAACTTCGCCATGGCCTTTATGGGCATGGATTTGCCGTTTGATGGAATGGACATCAGCAATGGCGGCATAGTCAAGATATTTGCGCCAAACATAGGGAGCAAGCTCCGCCAACACCTGTTTACCAGCCTCAATATCTCCGGCAACGGGGCGGGCTTTGATCATGGCGGCACGTTCCCAGTTTTGTCCCCGCCCCTCATAATAATTCAGCGCTGCGCCAACAGGGATAGCAAGCGGAGTCGAGCCAGGGTCGGGACGCAGCCGCAAATCCGTGCGGAAGACATAGCCGTCCGCTGTGCGATCCTGAAGAATACGCACCAGCCGCCGCGTCAAACGTGAAAAAGTCTCGACACATTCATAAGGGTCGGTAATTGCAGGGCTTTGTTCATCGATAAAAACGATCAGATCAATATCAGACGAGTAATTCAGCTCGAACGCACCCAGTTTGCCCATCGCCAGAATGATCCAACCGCAACTTTTGTCCGGATTCCGAGGATCCGGCAGTTTGAGCTTTCCCGCATTGTGTGCGTCGCGCAATAGAAAGCGTACTGCTGCTTCAACGCATGTTTGAGCCAGTTGAGACAGGAAGAGGGTCGTATCCTTCGTATCAAATTGACCGGACAGGTCGCCCAAAGCGATTAATAGGTGGCCTTCAAGCTTCTTTTGGCGAAGAGCCGTCATAATCGACGTTTCTGTAACGCTTTCCACTTGGCTGATATCCGCAATTTCCTGCATGAGTTGTTGCAGGCGAACATTGAGTGACTGAGCGAACAAGGGCTCGATTATTGCAGGGCGGCGCAACAGGACGTTGCGTAAGTAAGGCGAGAGATCGAGAACCGATGAAAGGAAAGCCGCGGCTTTTCTGTTATGCTTTAAAGCTGAGGTTACTGTGCGTTCTTTTTCTTCAGCATTTTCGACAAGCTCTTGCAGGAATGCTGCTGCCTGCTTCTTGTCGAGCGGCGTAAGGTCGCGCAGTTTACTATCAAAGAATGGATGTTCAGCAGCGCTTGCCTCTTTCGACGTCATACATTTTCCCCTCCCACCGGAAACACCAGCACTGCACGCAGGCCCGGCGTATTGTCTTGCAACTCCAATACACCACCGTGCAATTTCATGACTGCCTTGGCAAGGCTCAGCCCAAGACCTGATCCAGGTTGCGAACGGCTTTCCTCCAGCCGCACGAACCGCTCCGTGGCGCGCTCAACCTGATCTGCGGGGATGCCCGGACCATTGTCACTGACGACAATCTCGATGCCACGATCGTGCTTTTCTACTGACAGTTTGATCTCGACGGGCTTATCCCCAGCGGCATATTTAATGGCGTTGTCGACAAGGTTTGAGATTGTCTGCCCGACAAGCTCACGATTGGCACTGACCGGCGTTGCGTTCATTTCACCGAGAGATAAAGTTATCCCTGCCTCTTCCGCCAACGGCTCATATAGCTCAAACACGTCCTCTACGATCACCGATAGTGGCAAAAGCTCCATGGTCTCGCTGGAATAGCCTGATTCAAGACGCGAGATCATCAAAATGGCGTTGAAGGTACGTATCAGAAGATCAGAATCTCCGATCATATCCTCGATAGCGGCGCGATAGGCTTTTGTAGTTTTCGCGTTGGAAAGCGCCGATTCAGCGCGGTTTCGCATTCGCGTCAGGGGTGTCTTCAGATCATGCGCAATATTATCGGAGACGTGCCGGACACCTTCGTTCAATTCCTGTATGCGCGCCAGCATTCCATTGAGGTTTTCAGACAGGCGATCAAACTCATCGCCCGAACCATTGACCGGAAGCCGCCCTGCCAGATCGCCGCCCATGATACGCTGTGAAGCGACTGAAACTTCGTCGATCCGATGCAGAGCACGACGACCTACAAAGAACCAGATGAGAAATGCGCCGATACCCATCGTGCCCAGTGCGGCGAAAAGTGCGCGTCTTACCACAAGACGCACCTGCTCCGGCTCGCCCAGATCACGCCCCACCATCACGCGAATTCCATTGGGCAAAACAATAACGCGGGCTATTGCTGTGTGCGTCTGCGGATCAGTACCCTCATTATAACGCTCATAACTTATGGGACGTGATATCCAGCCATCAGTTTGCAGGACACCAATTTCAATACTCTGCACATTGCCGGCCACAATGCGTCCAGCGGGATCGGCAACGAGATAGAGGAAAGCGCCTGGTTGCCGGCCTCGCCGGTCAATCGCACGTACGAGGCTGGCTATGCCGCCGCGCTGATAGGCCCGGCCTATACCTTCAATCTCCTCATTGATTGCCGCTTCCGTTTGGCTGGTCAGCAGCTTTACGGAGGAACTGGTCATATAGAAAACCAAGCCCAGGGCGCAGATCGTAAAGAGCAGCAGATAGAGCGCTGACAGCCTCACCGCCGTCATTTTCAGCATGGAGCGAAAGCGGCTCATCCATGGCTTCCGGCTGTCGTTTCAGATGTGTTCGCTTTCAGCATATATCCGGCACCGCGTACCGTATGCAGCAAGGGCGTGTCGAAACCTTTTTCGATCTTGCCACGCAAACGCGAAACATGAACATCAATCACATTGGTCTGAGGATCGAAATGATAGTCCCAAACATGCTCAAGCAGCATGGTGCGGGTAACGACCTGACCGGAATTGCGCATGAGATATTCCAGCAGGCGAAACTCGCGCGGTTGCAAAATAATTGTCTGCCCCGCCCTTTTTGCCGTGTGCGAAAGTCGGTCAAGCTCAAGATCACCGACGCGATAGACAGTCTCAGCTTCCTTTGGGCTTGACCGCCGCTGCAAGACTTCTATCCGTGCAAGCAGCTCTGAAAAGGCATAGGGCTTGGTGAGATAGTCATCCCCGCCTGCCCGCAAGCCCGTAACGCGATCATCGACCTGTCCCAAGGCAGAAAGGATGAGCGCCGGCGTGTCATTTCCCTGAGCGCGCAGCGCAGCCACAACAGAAAGCCCGTCCCGGCGCGGCAGCATACGATCGACAACAAGAGCGTCATAAGACCCCTGCTCGGCCAGTGCATAGCCTGTCTCGCCATCACCCGCGATATCGGCAGAATGCCCGGCCTCGTTGAATGCCTTTTCCAGATAGCGCGCTGCTTCGCGATCATCTTCAATAACAAGTATTTTCATGATCTTACTCTAATCAGATTGCTTCAATGAAACCACAAAGAAAAGGGGCAACAGGTTGAAGAGACCTGTTGCCCGATGCTTTAGCGCTTACGGGTGGGGTGTAGCGCTGCGGCATTTTTCGTCCGCTATCAACCCTGGTTGATAGGCAGGGCAACGAACCGCGACTGGTCCTTTGTTTGCACCTGCAGGAGCACGGCTTTGCGACCGCTCTTGGTGGCATCGGCTATTGCAGCTTCTATTTCGTCGCCACTCTTGACCGGCTGGTTATTGACCGAAACAATAATGTCGCCTGTACTGATACCCTTGTCAGCGGCATCGCCCTGACGATCGACATCGGTAACAACAACGCCCTGCCCGTCATCGGCCGGCATGACAGTCAGGCCGTAATCATCTAGAGCGGACGACTTCTTGCCGTCGTCCTGCTGCTGTTTTGACGAAGCGAGTTGCTCGTCGCCTGGCATTTCCTTGATCGATACTTTGACAGACTTGGCCTCGCCCTTATGCCACACGCTCAGCTCGACCTCCTTGCCCGGGACGATGGCCGCAATCTTTTTGGCCAGATCACGCGGATCGCTCACCTTGTCACCATTGACGGCTGTAATCACATCACCGGCGACAATACCAGCCTTGGCAGCAGGGCCATTGGCTTGGGGATCAGCAACAAGCGCGCCCTTCTCTTCGGCAAGGCCGAGGGATTCGGCGATTTCCTTGCTGACAGGCTGAATCTGCACGCCAATCCAGCCACGCGATACTGTACCGTTCTTGATCAGTTGGTCGACAACCTGCTTTGCCGTCTGTGCAGGGATAGCGAAGGCGATGCCCACGCTGCCACCAGAGGGCGAGAAAATTGCCGTGTTGATGCCCACCACTTCACCATTGAGATTGAAGGCCGGGCCACCAGAGTTGCCTTTATTGACCGCCGCATCGATTTGCAGGAAGTCGTCATAAGGTCCAGCGCCAATATCACGGCCACGAGCAGAGACAATACCCGCTGTTACCGTTCCACCGAGACCAAATGGATTACCGACTGCGACAACCCATTCGCCAACGCGAACCTTGTTATCGTCACCGAAATTAACATAGGTGAAATTGCGCTTGTCATCGACCTTCAATACGGCCAAGTCAGTCCGTTTGTCCTTGCCAATCAGCTTTGCATCAAGTTCCGTGCCGTCATCAAGCACGACACTGTAAGCAGAGCCGTCTTCAACGACGTGATTATTGGTAACGAGATAGCCATCTTCGGAAATGAAGAAGCCTGACCCCTGCGCGGTAGGGCGGACACGTTCAGGACGGTTCTGATCACGTGGGGATTTACGTGGTTCCATGCCACGACGGCCATACTGATCGGGTCCGCCAAATTCATAAAAGAAGCGTTTGAGCGGGTGGCCATCCGGCAGTTGATCAAAGCCCGGGAAACTGTTGCCGCTATCGGCAGTTTCCTTCACGGCGCTTTTGACACGGACGCTGACAACTGCAGGGCTGACCTTTTCCACGACATCGGCAAAACCGGGCTGCTGGGCAGTCTCGACGCGAACGGCTTCTGCCTGCGCTGGAACGACAGCACTGAGCGGGCCCGTCGCCAAAAAGCCGCCGACCAGTGCCGACGACAGGAGGGCCGCGGCAATACCCTTACGGTAACGGGAAGATTTGAGATTATTAGACATTTGGATGTGCTCCTTAGGCAATGCGATCGGCTGATGATCGTTTTGTACCATCAGTGATACACATAAGAAGGTTACCCCACCATTTCCGCATCATGACAAATATTTAACGTTCGCAGGAAAGGGCACAACACGCAGAATATGCCGTTTGAGCAATCGGCATCAGAGACTGGATCCGGGAGCCCGGGAGGCGTCCCATCGAGGGACCCACGCACGGAAATGCATCCGATAAGTAATCCCGGCCCGCTACGTCGTTTTCCAGTTGCCGGCCTACTTGATGGATGCCAGAGCCTTGCCAAGATCAGCAAGCGGCAGTTGCAGATCAACCCTGCCCGAAGGGCCGGTATAGGAAATGCGCGCCGCTCCTTCCTTGCCGATCTCCTCACGCAAGACCGGCCCCACCGGCAAATATGCCAAACATATTACTTCGGTGCAGCCCCGGACCGGTACAGCGGCCTTTTCCTTGCGTGATGGAAAACTCAGAACAATTTCCTTGCCTTCGCCAACTGACGGCGGCACCCGCAAAATCATCATCGGCTTGCCCTTGTCATCACCCGCCAATGACCAGCTGAAAACAGTCTTACCTGCGGTATCTACAATCGTTTGGGCAATATTGCAGACCTTCTTCATCGATTTCAGGTCTTCGTCGCAGATCAGGGTCCAGTTGTCGAAAGGTTGCACAATACGCCGGTATTTGCCGACCTCCGCCCCCTCTGGAACAACGACATCAGACGGCTTCAAGCGATATTGCGGCGCACCCGCCTCCTGAGCGCCAGCCAAACCAGCACTCAGGAAAGACAGGAAAAGGAGCAATATCCGAGCGAACTTCACCATCAATGGATTCTCTAGTTAAGCGTAAAGCTCAGCCCCGCACCAACGCCGACCTGACCACCGCTGGTGACACCGGTAATATTAGCCCGCACCTTGCCTGATTCACTTGTATAGCCCGCGCCGAAGGCAAAAGCCCCCTGATCGCGCCATACGCCGCCGCCCATGGCAACACTCACCTTGCCGGGTGTGCTGTCGAAACGCAAGGAGGATGCCGCAAGACCGATGGCCGCTGCCTGCCGTGCTTCCTTGCGCACGGATGCAATATCCGAGCTAAGCTGGTTGAAGCCGTTAGCCATTTGCTGTTTTAAGCCAGGCGTATCTTTGGTGCCATCAATTCTTTCATCCGTATAGGTTTGAGCAGTAGAAATTGCTTCTTTTTTTGCATCATCCGAATAGTCCTTCGCCCGGCTGACAGCCTTCTCTCCAACCTGATCCGTATAGGCTTTCGAGGTCACGCGCTGCTGTTCAAGCTGCTGGTCGGCATGCTGTTTTACCTTGTTCAACTGCTTTACATTAACAGCGTCACCGTCCTGTTGGCCCTCATCCAGGTTACTGATAACAACCGGAGCGTTGGGATTGCCACCCTTGAGACTGAGTGCGTTGGTATTGGCCCCGCCAACGGGTGAATACCGGACGGTATTACCCTCAAGGGATTCAAGCCGATCATTCGTCTCGGCCGCCACCACAGAAACGTCTCCAAAAAGATCGGCCACATCGTCTCTCAAGGTTTTCAACTGCCCACCGTTGATTGCATCTGTGGAGTCTGCCGCAATACGTCCGTCGGCGACGCCAGTGATCCTGTTAGTGCTGGCGGTGGTTGCAGGTGCTGCGTTCGCTGTGGGCGCGCTTGAGGCCACCGATCGTTTCTTTCGGCTGGGAGCGCCGCTGCCGTCCGCGCCCGCGTCACTGCTGGGGGACAGCACTGGCTGATCTGACGCAAGGCCGGCATCATAGGCCCCTATAGTCTTGTTCCACCGAAGTGCATCTTGCTGTAAACCATCAACCTCAGACTTTAATTGTCCAAAGCGCTTGTTGAACATTTCATCGTTTAAGCTGAGCTGGCCAAGAGCATCACCGACATTGTTGAACGTCATCGGGGAAGACCCGCCATCAATAGTGAAACTGGGCAAATTGAAAGTCGGCGCCGATAGCATTCCATTAACGACAGACGCGCCACCGCCAAGACTTTGTGCGACCGAATTGATTGCCGCATGGACCTGGCCGCCATTGACCGCTTCCAGCGAGGTTGCATCGATCACACCGCCAGCCACATTACCCAATCTGGTACCGACAGGCTTGCCATTCTTGTCCTGATTTTCCTCCAGCATCAGGGCAGTCGTTTCGATTTCGCCATCGTCGATAATTTTATTATTGTTCTTGTCGTTCCAGCGATATTTGACCGATCTTTTGTCAACCACATCCAGCTGACCCTTGTTGACCGCGTCGTTCTTGTCAGAGCCATCGGCAATACCCGTCAGAACACGATCCTTCGTCTCCGTCACTTTATTGCCATTGGCATCAACCGTCTCAACCTGATGGCCAAGATCAACCTTCGTCGCATCCGAATCAGAACCCACCGCGATCACACCATTGGCGTCCTTGATCAGGCCCGATGTGCCATTCGCCAGAGCGGCAACCTTGTCGAGCTGCCCCTTGTTCACCGCATCCGTATCGGCAGTACCTTCGGCAACATTGCTGATCCTGCTGGTCTTGTCCGTGCCATGGGAGGCGCTATAGGCACCAAGCCCCTTATCATAGAGCAGCGCATCCTGCTGCAAGGTATCAATATCCGTCTCAGCCGTGCCAAGCCGCGTGCCCTGCGAGGCCACTACGCCGTCAATCGCCTTCAAGCCACCAAGCACTGTCGTCGACTTCACAGGATTGCCCGAAGCGTCCTTGCCAAGGCTCGTCAGTTCATATTCTGGCAGAACCACCTTGCCATCGACAAGTTCCGTGCCTTCGCCAAGTGCATCGGCAACAGACTGTCCAACCTTGTCAAGCTGACCCTTGTTGACCGCATCGTTCTTCTCAACGCCATCGGCAACACCTGTCAGAACACGATCCTTCGTCTCCGTCACGGGATTGCCATTGGCATCAACAACAGGATTGCCAGAGGCATCGCGCTTGGGCGTCTTCTGCCCGATATCCACCTTCGTTGCATCCGAATCAGAACCCACCGCGATCACATCACCGGCATCCTTGATCACGCCCGATGTACCCTTCGACAGATCGGCAAGCTTCTTGTCGACATCTGTCAGCTTTGTTTCTGCCGCATCCGCCGTCTTCTTCACTTCGGTAACTTTGTCGTCAACCTTGTTGAGCTGACCCACATTGGCCGCATCCGTATCGGCAACACCTTCGGCAACATTGCTGATCTTGCTGGTCGTGGTGCCGCCATGGGAGGCGCTAAAGGCACCAAGCGTCTTGTCATAAAGCAGCGCATCCTGCTGCAAGGTATCAAGCCGCGTACCCTGCGAGGCAACAACGCCGTCAATCGCCTTCAAGCCACCAAGCACTGTCGTCGACTTCACAGGATTGCCCGAAGCGTCCTTGCCAAGGCTCGTCAGTTCATATTCTGGCAGAACCACCTTGCCATCGACCAGCTTCGCGTCTCCGCCGAGTGCATCGGCAACAGACTGGCCGACCTTCGTCGCAGCCGTATCGATCGACTTCTGAACCGTATCATCCGTCAGACCCGTCAGCTTCGTTTCCGCCGCATCCGCAGTCTTCTTCACTTCGGCAACCTTGTTGTCAACCACATCCAGCTGACCCTTGTTGACCGCATCGTTCTTCTCAACGCCATCGGCAATACCTGTCAGAACACGATCCTTCGTCTCCATCACGGGATTGCCATTGGCATCAACAACAGGATTGCCAGAGGCATCGAGCTTGGGTGTCTTCTGCCCGATATCCACCTTCGTTGCATCCGAATCAGAACCCACCGCGATCACATCACCGGCATCCTTGATCACGCCCGATGTACCCTTCGACAGATCGGCAAGCTTCTTGTCGACATCTGTCAGCTTTGTTTCTGCCGCATCCGCCGTCTTCTTCACTTCGGTAACTTTGTCGTCAACCTTGTTGAGCTGACCCACATTGGCCGCATCCGTATCGGCAGTACCTTCGGCAACATTGCTGATCTTGCTGGTCGTGGTGCCGCCATGGGAGGCGCTATAGGCACCAAGCCCCTTGTCATAGAGCAGCGCATCCTGCTGCAAAGTATCAAGCCGCGTGCCCTGCGAGGCCACTACGCCGTCAATCGCCTTCAAGCCGCCAAGCACTGTCGTCGACTTCACAGGGTTGCCCGAAGCGTCCTTGCCAAGGCTCGACAGTTCATATTCTGGCAGAACCACCTTGCCATCGATCAGATCCGTACCTTCGCCAAGTGCATCGGCAACAGACTGTCCGACCTTGTCAAGCTGACCCTTGTTGACCGCGTCGTTCTTGTCAGAGCCATCGGCAATACCCATCAGAACACGATCCTTCGTCTCCGTCACTTTATTGCCATTGGCATCAACCGTCTCAACCTGATGGCCAAGATCAACCGTCGTCGCATCCGAATCGGAACCAACCGAGATCACATCACCGGAATCATTGATCCCGCCCGATGTGCCATTCGCCTGAGCGGCAACCTTGTCGAGCTGGCGCTTGTTGACAGCATCCGTATCGGCAGTACCATCGGCAACATTGCTGATCTTGCTGGTCTTGGCATTATCATGGGAGGCGCTATAGGCACCAAGCGTCTTGTCATAGAGCAGCGCATCCTGCTGCAAGGTATCAATATCCGTCTCAGCCGTATCAAGCCGCGCCCCCTGCGAGGCCACAACGCCGTCAATCGCCTTCAAATCACCAAGCACTGTCGTCGACTCCACAGGGTTGCCATTGGCATCCTTGACGCTCGCCAGTTCATATTTTGGCAGAACCACCTTGCCATCCTTATCCAGCGTCGTGCCTTCGCCAAGTGCATCGGCAACAGACTGTCCAACCTTGTCAAGCTGACCCTTGTTGACCGCGTCGTTCTTGTCAGAGCCATCGGCAATACCCGTCAGAACACGATCCTTCGTCTCCGTCACTTTATTGCCATTGGCATCAACCGTCTCAACCTGATGGCCAAGATCAACCGTCGTCGCATCCGAATCGGAACCAACCGAGATCACATCACCGGAATCATTGATCACGCCCGATGTGCCATTCGCCTGAGCGGCAACCTTGTCGAGCTGGCGCTTATTGACCGCATCCGTATCGGCAACACCTTCGGCAACATTGCTGATCTTGCTGGCCGTGGCGCCGCCATGGGAAGCGCTATAGGCACCAAGCCCCTTGTCATAAAGCAGCGCATTCTGCTGCAAGGTATCAAGCCGCGTGCCCTGCGAGGCAACAACGCCGTCAATCGCCTTCAAGCCGCCAAGCACTGTCGTCGGCTGCGCAATGTCCTTGCCATTAGCATCCTTGCCAAGGCTCGTCAGGCCGAAGTCCGGCAGATCAAGATTGCCATCCTTATCCAGCGTCGTGCCTTCGCCAAGTGCCTTGGCAACGGAATTGCCAAGCGTCGTCGCAGCCTGATTTACCTTCTTGAGCTGACCCACATTGGCCGCATCCGTATCGGCAACACCTTCGGCAACATTGCTGATCTTTGTGCCGCCGCTGCCCTTGAGCTGCACTTTCGTATAATCGACCACCTCATTGCCAGCCGCATCCGTGGCTACCGAATATTGAACGGCGCTATCGCCAAGCCGCTTGATACCATCATAGGCGGCATTCAACTGCTTTCCATTGACTGCATCCGTGCTGGTGTCATTCACCTGCCCCGCCGCGACATTGATGATCTGCCGCTTGATACGCTTGGACTTGTCGGCTTCATTATTACCAACACTGACAACACTCTTCGCCCCGGTATCAATTGCATAGTCCTTGCCATTCAAAGTGACAGTGCCATCAACCGCATGCACCGCTTCTGTTTGCGAATTTGCGCCCAGCGCGACACTGTTATTCTCATTGGCGCTGGCATTCTGACCAAGAGCCAGACCATCTGCACCACCCGCAGCCGCATAACGGCCGATTGCAATACTATTCAATCCAATCGCTTTGCCCCCAGTACCCATGGCAATGGAGTTGCCGCCCGATGCCCTGCTCGACAGACCAAGCGCGAGGTCGCTCGCTTTTTCAGCCTTAGCTCCGTATCCGATAGCAACGCTGCTCGCGTCCGTCGCTTTGGCAATAACGCCAATAGCAATGGCGGATTTAGCCGATGCTTTTGCCAACATACCGACGGCAGCCGAGTTCTCGCCTGACGCATTGGCACCAGCGCCAATGGCAACTGCATTGGCCTGACTGCCCTTGGCTTTCGCGCCGAGAGCAATGCTATCTGTCCCGGTTGTATTGGCTTCCTCGCCGATTGCAACACTATGCAGTCCAACCGCTTTGACATTAGAACCCATGGCAATGGAGCCGCCGCCTGATGCCTCGCTCGACACGCCAAGCGCGAGGGCGTTCACATTTTGAGACTTGGCTCCGAATCCGACGGCAGCCGAGTTCTCACCTGACGCATTGGCATCTGCGCCAATGGCAATGGCAAGCTTGCTCGCCGAGGGTGCAGCGACTGTAGTGGTCACGCCTTTATCATCTGTGATACCCACTTTCGAGCCGATAGCAACGGAGCCAAGGCCCGACCCAGCCGCATCCCGGCCAATGGCGATGGCGGATTCAGCCGATGCTTTTGCACCATAGCCGAAGGCAGCTGAATTCACACCTGACGTATTGGTAAAAGCACCTATGGCAGTGGAGTTACCGCCCGATGCCGCGCTCCCCTCACCAAGCGCGAGGTCGCTCGTATTGTGAGACCTAGCCAAGTATCCGATAGCAACGCTGTTCTTCATTAGAGACTTGGCTCCGAATCCGATAGCAACGCTGTTCTCGTCTGCTGACTCCGCCTGCCCGACTGCCACACTCGACTCGCCTAGTGCTTTTGCATCCACCCCCATGGCTGAGGCATTGGCACCAGCCGTCACAGATAGACCGATGGCAACGCCGTTTATGCCAGTTACCTTTGCAAGATTGCCAATGGCGGTGCCGAATTCGAACGTGCTATCCGATACTTCTGCAAAACGGCCGATAGCTACTGAACTTTTTGCATGCGCTTGGGTCTTGGCACCAATAGCCTGAGCAAGCTCGCCCATTGCTATCGCTTGCGTGCCGATCGCAGTGGCATATATGCCACCCGCATTCGAACCATTACCAATGGCATTCGAGTTCTTACCTGTCGCCTCGGATTCATTGCCGATGGCTGTGGAAAACTGGCCAAGTGCGGCGGCCTTTCGACCCACTGCGACGGCGGCTTCATTGTTCGTCTTTGCCTCAAAACCAAAGGCACTCGATTGCAGACCTGTCGCGCTCGCCTTATGGCCAATGGCCGTGGAAGAATTGCTATTTGCAGTCGCGCCAGGGCCGAGCTGCGTCTCGTCGACAGCCAATGCGCCGGTCGTCAAAAAGGCGGTAAGAACACCGGTCAGCGCTGCCCTGCCCGCCACGCCAAGCATGCCCAGACCCTTGCGGCGCTTCGCGCCCAGCACGCGGCAGGCGAGGCGTAAAATGGCATTCAGACGGCGGCGGGCGGAACGGCTCTCAGCCGCTCCTGCAAGCCAATTGCCGGCAAAACGTGCAGCTTTCGGTGAGAAAATGGTTGCCGTGACTTTGGTGATGTCAACCTTGCTCATTATCGACCTCAAAAAATATATTGTGTAAATATCAGATATGCTTACAGATATGCACGCACAGCAATTTCTTACTGCGAAGAATCAAAAAAGTATAATTGCGGGATCATTTTTACTTGGAAAAGCTAATATGCCAAACCGGAACTTAATCATTACCGCTATTGTTGCGGGCTGAATAACCGGAAAAGCGCTAGAATACAAGAGTAAAAACTAGTTTTCAGCGCGTTAAATTTACTTTTTAAGCAAAAAATCATTATACTTTAGTATAATACCATCGTACTAAAGTATAATACTTTACTATAATTTACTCCTGATCGAGCGTTTCGACGAGCTTCTTGATCTGCTTCTTTTCGCTGTCGGAAAGAGGCGCTGTTTCCATCGAAACAGCGCGGCGGCGCCTTATCGAAACGGCAAGAGCCAAAGCACCAAGAAGCAAGGCGCCGATCGGAAAACCCCACAACAGTATCGTGCTCAATTGCAGCCGGGGTTTGAGCAGTACGAATTCGCCATAGCGGGCGACGAGAAATTCCAGCACCTGCGGGTCGGTATCACCGGCCACAATCCGCTCACGCACCAGGACCCGCAGATCGCGGGCGAGGTCTGCATTGGAATCGTCAATCGATTCATTCTGGCAGACCATGCAGCGCACTTGCGCTGAAATGGTGCGGGCGCGTTTTTCCAAAACAGGATTTGTCAGCATTTCGTCGGGGGAAAGTGCAAAGGCGCTGCTTGCGCCGAAACAAAGCAGCAGGCAAAGCAAAGCTGCCATTGGGTTGCGGACACGGCTCATGCGGGCACCCGGCTTTTTGCGGGTCGTGCGGGCGTGGCCCTGCCCTTGGCGGGCGCACCAATGCGCAAGCGGCGATCAAGCAAGGACAGGCAGCCGCCCGCCATCATGAACACGGTTCCAAGCCAGATCAGCGTTACCAGTGGCTTCCACCATATCCGCACGACGATGCCGCCATCGGCAGCCGCATCACCCAGCGCCACGTAAAGCTGGCTGAAGGTGAAGGTGCGAATACCAGCCTCGGTTGTCTGCATATTGCGGACAGGAAAGAAGCGCTTGGCCGCCATGAGAGACGTTACCGGCTGTCCTTCATCGCTCAAGACCGTAAACCGGCCTTGCTCTTCACTGAAATTGGACCCTTTGAAGGGCTCTATTTGATCGAAGCGCAGCGTATAGCCGCCCGCCCGGATGCTTTCGCCCGGCTTCATAACCAGGACGCTTTCGGTGGCAAAGGTGGTGGTTGCAACAATACCCAGCAATGTAACGCCAAGGCCGAAATGGGCAAAGGCAGTGCCGAAAACCGAGCGCGGCAGGCCAATGAGACGCCGCAACGTGATGTTCAAAGAGGCTTTGCCAATACCGGCTTTAAGAGCGAGATCGGTAAGAGCGCCGAGCATGAGCCACACGGCAAGCCCGATGCCAAAGGCAGCCAAAACGCCAGACGCCGATGTCTGGTAAAGCACGGCAGCAACAACCAGCAAGGCAACAAAGAAGGCAGCCATGAGACGTTGCGCCACGGCCAGAAGATCGCCGCGCTTCCAGGCCAAAAGCGGCCCGAATGGCACGGCGGCCAGAAGCGGAATCATCAGAGGACCGAAGGTGAGATTGAAGAAGGGCGCGCCGACCGAGATTTTTTCGCCTGTCAGAAATTCCAGCAGAAGTGGATAAAGGGTACCGATCAGAACGGTCGCGGCCGCTGTGGTCAAGAACAGATTGTTGAGGACTAGCGCACCCTCACGCGAAATCGGCTGAAACAAGCCGCCAGGTGCAAGGCTTTGTGCCCGCCATGCAAAAAGCGCCAGAGAACCACCGATAAAGATAACAAGTATGGCGAGGATAAACAGGCCGCGTCCGGGGTCTGTTGCGAATGTATGGACCGACGTCAGTACGCCGGAGCGGACGAGGAATGTTCCCAGTAGTGAAAGGGAGAAGGTGAGGATTGCAAGCAGCACCGTCCAGATTTTCAGCGCCGAGCGCTTTTCCATGACCAGTGCAGAATGCAGCAATGCGGTGCCAGCGAGCCAAGGCATGAAGGACGCATTTTCTACCGGATCCCAGAACCACCAGCCACCCCAGCCCAGTTCATAATAGGCCCAGTAAGAGCCCATCGAGATACCGCCTGTCAGGAACACCCAGGCCACGAGCGTCCACGGCCGAACCCAGCGCGCCCAGGCGGCATCAATGCGACCGTCAATGAGGGCAGCAACCGCAAAGGAGAAGCAGACGGAGAAACCGACATAGCCGAGGTAGAGCAGCGGCGGATGAATGGCCAGGCCGATATCCTGCAGGATCGGATTGAGATCACGCCCCTCGACCGGTGCCGGATTAAGACGCGCAAAGGGGTTTGATGTGGCAATAATAAAGGTAAGAAATGCAGTGCCGATCCATGCCTGAACGCCAAGTACATTGGCTTTCAATGAAGGCGGCAGATTATTGCCGAAAAAGGCGACGAGCGCTGTGAACAAGCTCAAGATCAGCACCCAGAGCAACATTGAGCCCTCGTGATTGCCCCACACGCCAGTAAATTTGTAAAGCAACGGCTTTTGCGAATGCGAATTCTCAAAGACATTCTGGACCGAAAAGTCGGAAAGCACATTGGCGCTTGTCAGCGCGGCAAATGAAATTGCGATAAGGGCAAGTACGGTAAAGGCAGCGGGAACACCAACCGCCATCATCCGGTCATCATTGCGACGCGCACCCAATATCGGCAGCACCGATTGCACAATGGATAAAGCAAGAGCGAGTACCAGCGCAAAATGTCCAAGCTCGACAATCATGGCTTTTTGCTCTCTTCCTGCCAGACACCCTTGGCCTTCAGACTATCGGCGACTTCCTTGGGCATGTAGTTTTCATCATGTTTGGCCAGTACGCTGTCAGCCACGAACGCGCCATCTGGCGAAAAGCCGCCTTCGATCACCACGCCTTGGTCTTCGCGAAAGAGGTCAGGCAATATGCCTTCATAGGTGACGGGGATGCTTTTGATCTTGTCAGTAACCGAGAAGCTGATCTTGGTTCCCTCGCCGCGAACCACTGTTCCTTTTTCAACCAGACCACCAAGGCGGAAGCGCGATTGCGACTGAATGTCGGAAGCCTGAATATCGGAAGGCATGCGGAAGAATGCGATTTTCTGCTGCAACGCAAACAGAACAAGCGCGGCCGCCAATCCCAGAACGACCAGACCGCCACCAATTACCGAGAGTCTTTTTTGCTTGCGCGTCATCAGTCGTTCTCCGGCTCATAGGCCAAACCGAGCTCCTCGGCCACAGCGTCAAGACGGGCCATCTTTTCAGCGCTCAACGCTTTTCTGGCACGATCCAACGCTTCAATGGCATCATTGGGTCGATTGAGCACGACATAGGATCGCACCAGCCTTTCCCAGCCTTCAACATTGTCCGGAGACGTTTCCAGCTTTGTAGCAAGGCTGGCAACCATGCCTTCAATCATTGTGGCACGGCTTTCGCTGTCAGCATCCATCATTGCCTGTACCTGCGCGGCATCCGGCGCGGTTCTGTCAACATCGCTGACATCGGGCGCATCACCGTTGATCTCGGCGTCCAGTTTGGTCAGCGCAGCTTGTGCCTGTTCACGCCATGGCACATCGAGAGGAGCCTCCTCCAGCAGTTTGCGGATGAGATCACGCGCTTCAGTCAGGCGGCCCTGCTGCATCCAGCCATCAATAATGTAAAATTGCGGGCGCATGTCTTTTGGATCCAGCGCCAATGCCTTGTTGAAGGCTTCCTCCGCTCGAGCAGTCGTTTTACCGCCCGATTCCGCAATAAGCGCCTGCCCCAGACCGAGCTGCCGTGCAGCGCTGTCGCCATTCAAGCGTATGATATTCTGGTATGCGGCAACAGCATTTGCAGGACGTCCCATGCGCAGATAGATAGGTGCCAGGACTTCCCAGCCCTGACCGTCATCCGGGTTCAGTGCCAAATGCGCCTCGGCACGGGCAATCAACTCTTCGGGTGTACTTTGATCAGCCGGGCGCGCAAGCCTTTCTGCAAGCGGCTGTCCGGGCAGATCCGGATTGCCTGTCATCGCGTAAACAGCCCATGAAATCAGGGGAATAGCGATGACTGTTGCAAGTGTCATCCATTCGCGGGTAGCGCTCTTGGCCGGTCGAATCGCTTGTTCGTCCATTGCGGCAGCCCTGGCAGACTTCAGAAGGCGGCGCCCGACTTCCGCGCGCGCCTGTTCGCCAGCAACAGGATCAATCAAGCCACGTTTCTCGTCAGCATCGAGTTCGCGCAATTGGTCTCGATAGACCTCAACGTCATATTGATTGTCCGACACAGAAGCCTTCGTGCGCCGCGTTAATGGCAAAAGCACCAGCAACGTTGCGACAACGGTCAGAAATGCAGCGAAAATCCAGAAAATCATGCGTGAGACATAGACTCTCGCCTATACAAAATCCAAACGCATTTTATTGATAGGGCAATTCGCCGCAAATGCGTTTTCTCAAACGGGCCTCATCACAATCGCGTCCAGCTGCCGTCTTCATTACGACATGCAGTGCCGCGCGAGGATTGCGGTGTACCGTCAATACGGATGGTATGGGTATATTGACGGCAATTCTGCGACCCAACCTGATAGGGTTGCGCTGCCACCACCTCACCAGAACGATTGTTACTACTGTTCTTCCATTCTACGACCTTGCCGGCTGGGGAATATTCCAAGGTCTGATACTCAGCCTGCAAAGCCTGCTTGCGGTCCGCCGGTTCCAGCGATGCGTTACCGACCAGGCCACTACCAAGAGCCGCAAGAACACTGGCTTTTGCCGCCTTTGAACCGCCCGTCCATGAGCTTAGAACTCCGCTATCGCCCTTGCCGCCGGAGGTTGTTGAACAACCGGCAAGCGCAGCAATTGCAAGAAGGGGAATAGCGATATGAAATTTCATCACAAGCTCATTTTCAGATAAATCTTAAGGCCTTTATGACCCGATTGAATGACGGCTGGCAAGCTTCATTCAATTCGCAGCCGTCGGTAGAATCAGTCTCGCGTGCAACCCACCCAGTACAGAACTGCGTTCCAGCGACAGGGTTCCGCCATATTCGCGCACAGTATCGTTCACAATAGACAGGCCCAAGCCCGTTCCAGGCTTTGTTTCATCCAGGCGTTTGCCGCGTGCCAACGCATCCTGAATTTGTTCGGAAGCAAGGCCGGGCCCGTCATCCTCGACGCTAATCTCAAATCCCTGCTCGACACGCGCAAGTGTCAGTCTGATAATCTGACGGCCCCACTTCCCGGCATTCTCCATCAGATTGCCGACGATCTCCTCAAGGTCTTCCTGCTCACCAGCAAAGATCGCATCATCCATGTAATTGTTGAACTGGACATCCATGCCAGGATTGAGCTTGGCGGTAACGCGCACCAACCGTTGCAGAATCGGCGTTACCGGTGCACGGAAAACAACACTGTCGCGCTGTGCAGCGACACGGGCGCGTTGCAGATAATGCTGTACCTGAACCTGCATGGCTACAGTCTGTTCGGCAATGAGACGGCCTTCTGTCCCGCCGATTGTCCGGCTTTCATTGACCAGAACAGACAAAGGCGTTTTGAGCGAATGTGCAAGATTACCAACCTGCGTGCGCGAACGATCCATGATACGCCGATTATTATCGATAAGCGCATTCATCTCGCGTGCCAGCGGTGCAATCTCGTTAGGCAGGTCTTCATCGAGACGTGTGACCTTGCCCTCGCGGATATCGCCAAGGGAACGACGCACGCGATCAAGTGGGCGAAGCCCGAACAGGATAACCGCAGCGTTGATCAAGGTTCCGCCGATACCGAAAATGCCGAGATAGAAATATAACGTATAGCGGAAGTCTGCGATTTCATCCTCAACTTCACTTAAATTTCCCATTACCCTGAAACGTGCAACCCGGTTTTCCGCATCAAGCACAACTTCGGTTTCGACAACCGACAATTGCTGGCCGTTCGGCCCAACTTCCGTATATTGGCGCTGAAACGACGTATCGAAAGGTACATTGAGAGTTGATGGCGAATCGATATTCCGCTCTCCAAGAGAGACAGAGCGCAGCGAACCTTTCAAATTGTCTGCGGCGGGCTCAACCGACCAATACCAACCGGAAAGCGGGCTGGAATATCGCACTTCGCCAGGATCAGGACGCCCTGCCAACGTACCGTCATTGACACTGACTGATGCGATAACACTGAAAAGATGTGCCGAAAGCAACTGCTGAAAGCTTTTCAACCGTTCTTCGCCATATAGCGTCGAGATGATGGTGGCGATGGCAATGAATGAGATGATGGTCCAGAGGGTCGACAACGAAATGACGCGGAACGACAAAGATCGCAAGCTTGGGAGATAATTTCTCAGCCGGATTGCCACGCAATGCCCTCTTTAAAAGGCCTAGGCCTTGCTGTCTTGCGACTTGATACGATAGCCCATACCGCGGATGGTCTCGATCAGGTCCATACCCATCTTTTTGCGCAACCGACCAACAAAGACCTCAATCGTGTTTGAGTCCCTGTCAAAATCCTGATCGTAAAGATGCTCGACCAGCTCGGTGCGTGATACGACCTCATCCATATGGTGCATGAGATAGGAAAGCAGCCGGAACTCGTGGGAAGTGAGTTTCAGCGTGTTTCCATTGACAGTGACTTTGGATGTTTTCGTATCCAGACGCAACGGACCACAGGAAATTTCGGACGAAGCATGACCAGCCGCGCGACGGATCAGGGCGCGCAGACGTGCAAGAACTTCCTCAATATGAAACGGCTTGGCAACATAATCATCAGCGCCCGCATCAATGCCGGCAACCTTGTCGCTCCAGCGATCACGGGCCGTCAACAGCAGTACCGGCATGATGCGTGCGTCTTGACGCCATTTTTCAAGTATGGTCAGGCCATCCATCTGGGGCAGGCCGATATCCAGAACAACGGCATCGTAGGGCTCGGTATCGCCGAGAAAATGCCCCTCCTCACCATCATAGGCCTTGTCGACAACATATCCAGCCTCCGTGAGCGCATCCACGAGCTGACGGTTAAGGTCGCGATCATCCTCGACGACAAGTATTCTCATGCAGGACTTCCTCGCGGGCTTATGAGATCAGTTTGCCGGAACAGCAACTTCCACACGCCGCGGTCGTTCCCCGTCCTTGCCGGGAACCAGAACAACCACTACGCAGACCTCTTTGCCGTTTTGGACAACCGATGTTGCACGCGCAAGGGTACCACCTTGCGAGTCCGCTACCCGCTGCCCCACCGAAGAGCAATCCGCAGCCATAGCGGGACCGGCGAAAACGACGCCGACACCCGAGATCAGACCCGCCAAGGGTAAGGAGAAGAGTAAATGTTTCATCATGTTGCCATTATTATCAATTGCTGTCTGAACAATGAATGAACAGTTGGTGCCTTGTAGCTACAAATGCCATAGGTTCACGTCTTTTAACATCATATTTCTTTACGTGAAATGACAGTCGTTGCACTAATACGACCAAATAGCGCCACAACACCGCTAATTGCTGTCAAAAACTGCACTATTGTATCTGCAATGGATACGTGATCTGCACCATCAAGCGAACCATTGAAGAAACCAGAGCACGACAGACCAATGGTTACAATTGATGCCCAGATGGTCTTGGAAGCAAACCAGGATTTTTCGTTGGTCATTATCAAATTCCTTTTTAAATATTTGCCGGATTAAAAAGACGTTGGAAAAAATTTGCAGCGGGCCTTTTGTCCAAGCCCGACTGCGGCAGAAATCATGGCGACTGTGAAGTCGAAAGCGGCAGCAGCATGGCCCAGATCCTTCAACCGCTGAGAGGCGCTATAAGTCCAATTGCTGGCGGTAACTTCAAGAGAGCGTACGACCCGCCCTTCAAGCAGGATTTCTATATGATAGGCTTCGCGATCTTCGCCCAGCGGTATCTCTGGAGAAAGCCAGCTATCTGCATCAATGCGCCCGCGTCTGACCCAGCCTATGTCCATATCGCCATTTGAGCGCATTGTGCGGCGGATATGAACGGGCGACAGCGGTTGCCTTGCCCGCAGACCTCCGATTTTCGTCTTCGTGCTGTAGAACTGATCGGAAAACTCTTCGCCAGAACATCCAACGCGCCAGTTGAGCTCCAGCCCCGCTTCTTGTGGTTTCAAGCCTGCCGGAGAAACGGCGTCGTTCAACAGGATGAAGGGCGTTCCTTCATTTTTCAGCTGCATGGCTTCGGATTCTGTACCGCATTGGCCACGCAAAAGCCCGGTCAGCCGCCACACATCGCTGCTTGTTTCCTCTGCACCGAGAAATTGCAGCAGTTCCCATTCACCATCGAGCGTTCCAACAAGTGCACTGTTGGCTCCGTTAAAAAGCTGAGAATGTGTTACTGAGCTCAACTCTCCAGCATAGAGTTTGACCGTCAGTGCCTGATTGTAAAGCCAGCGCCCGCTAGCGCCTCCATCCAATGGCTTGACCAACTCCCCCATGATGACGCTACTTGTCAGCATTGCGCGCTGTTCGAAGCCAGAATGTTCCGGCGAAGCAAATACGCTCACGCCATTCCAGGGCCTGGAAAATGCAGCGATCCGGAATTGATTGGCGGGATGCTCTATCCCTGGCCACATGGGAAGGTCTATCAGCTCAAAATACGGTCTTCCGCGGATTGAGGCATCTGCGTCTGCTGCAACGGGCAGTTCTGTTTGAGCAGGATACCGAATATGTTGTGGTACAGCCCGCGCCTCCAAACGCCTTATTGCCCCATCTTCAATCGAGGTAATAACAAAACCACCTGTCGCGGCCGCAGTTGTACCATGCGGGTCGGCGATTCTGATCCTGTCCCCTATTTTTAAACCAGCTTGCTTCCAGGGTAGCTCAAACGTAACCGATCGCCGCGATGCCCTTCGTGACTGCATCCATCCTTCGGCAAGGGATTTAGCCTGACCGCTGTCCAGCATGGCAGCAATGCCGACACTTTCTGTTCCCTTGCCATTCTGACGCTCGGCAAAAGCCATTGCCGCCTGATAGTCCAGCATCGGGTCGCGGTAAGCCAGTTCAACTCGTTCCGGCTGTTCCATCATTTCCGTCAGCCGCCATGTCAGTGCGGCAACATCCTCTTTCTCGACGAATTCTTCGATTAAAGGTGTTTGTGCATCCGTGCGGGCATTGCTTTGGAAGACGAGTGTTTTTCCACTTTCAAATGCGTCTATGCCATAAACCGCAAGCAGGGGTTCAATTGCAGAGCGAACACTCGCCGGTTCGTCCAGCACATAGCCGCTGACAAATCCATC
Organism: Phyllobacterium sp. K27; assembly: GCF_054796155.1. Lineage (NCBI taxonomy): Bacteria > Pseudomonadati > Pseudomonadota > Alphaproteobacteria > Hyphomicrobiales > Phyllobacteriaceae > Phyllobacterium > Phyllobacterium sp. K27. Next base: position 2,899,865 of record NZ_CM139240.1, read on the forward strand.
GACATGCAATGTATCAAAATCGGCGACCCCATGATCATTGAGAATGGCTGCTATCAACTCATCCAGCGCCACTCCTGAAAGCCGGCCATTCAGCCAATGACCCGATGACCAATTATCACCATCCGACCATAATTTCCGGTTTAGCGGAAATTCCGGGTGGGGCCGTGTATCCCAAGCCCAAACATAGAGTCGGTCCTTGTCAAGCATAGAGCTGAAAAGGTCTGTCCAGTGGGAAATATGGGCGCGTAAGTACCGGTTTTGTGCAAGATCATCTCTTGCCTGATCGGAGAAGTATGGAAATGCACCTTCCGATGACTTCATGTCGGGAAAAACATTGGGCTGGTTCGGACCCTTGTCAACTGCGGGACAGCCGAGTTCCGTCAACCAGATTTGCTTTGAAGCCGGTTGCCATACCGTGGGTGTTTTCTGCTCCACGCCTCCGATCCGGTTGAAGTGGCTATTCCTCCACCACAGGGACAGGTCCTTGTAGCGGTAAATCCATGATTTGCCCAAGCCATCTGAGATGGGCGTTCGGATACGCATGGTCCGGTCGCTCAGTGATGCGTAATACCAGTCGTAACCCTCCCCTGCGGTAATCTGTTCCCGCAAGGCGGAAAGATCATAGGGCGTTGCGAACCCATCGGGGTTGGGCACACCATAATCTTCATCCCGCCAGTCGCTGAGCGGCATGTAATTGTCGATACCAACAGCATTGATCGCTGGATGCGCCCAAAGCGGATCAAGGTTGAAATAGACATCGCCTGAACCATCCTGCGGGTGATGCCCGAAATATTCAGACCAGTCCGCGCCATAAGTAAGCTTGCAGTCCGGACCCAAAACCTTGCGTATATCAGCCGCCAGGCTGCAAAGCCCCTCAACGAACGGAAAATTATTACCCTGCCCGCGAATCATTGTGAGGCCCCGCAGTTCCGAGCCAAGGATAAAGGCATCCACACCGTCAGCGCAGAGGGCTAAATGCGCCAGATGCAAGACAAAACGTCGATAACCCCAATCATCATCATTGCCTTGATAATGCACGCGCCCATGCCTGACGCGATAGTCTTCCCCTTTGGCATTTCCAAGGAATGTGGCGATCTGGCTGCTCGCTGCCGCTGTCTTGTTGACGCTGCCCGCATGGTAAGGCGCCGGATGACAGGTAATACGCCCGCGCCACGGATGTGTTGCTTGATTTGTTGCGCCGTAAGGGTCAGGTAGCTGATTACCCGCCGGTATATCGAGCATGATGAACGGATAGAGCGTAACGCTCAGCCCTCTCGCCTTGGCGTCGCGGATGGCTGCGATAATACTCTCGTCAGATGGTGTTCCGCCATAGACCACACCCTTATCAGTCCGGGAAATCAGATGCGCATCCGTACGATCTACACCCCCGGCCCACCATTTTTCACTTTCATTATTGTGTTTCCGATCCATGACACCCGGTCGAATTCTGCAATAACCGGCCCGTAAATCGGCTCCAAACCACGGCACTACAATTGCAACATGTTTCAGTGCAGGGCAGAGTCCCTGCAACTCGTCCATGGATGCCTCCCAGTCCGTATGGCCTCTCAGGCAATTGTGATTCAAACCGTTCGTTTGACCTTTACCCGGTTCATTGGTCACCAGTCTCGGCGATAGGCCAAACTCCGTTGAACCGGGTATCAAAGCCACTGCCTTGAGGGAGCTGGCAACGCTACCGACTGCCCTGATCACTTCAAACTGAAACTGCGGTATGCGATTGCCAAAATCGTCGAGCGGAAATCGCTCGAAAACCACATAGGCGGTGCCCCGATATGCTGGCGCATTGCCGTTTCCCTGCTTGCCTTCAATCAAGGGGTCCGGCATTTGATCTTCGCCACCGCAATAGACGCGGATTGTGCCCCGCGTCTGATCATATTCCTTGCCGTCAGCCCATATGCGGCGGATCAGACTTATCTCCCCGACTGCGACCGCAATAGCGAAATTTCCAAAATAGGAATATTCAGCAACCTTCCGCCCGCCCTTGCCACCTTGGCGCTTTCTGGTTTTCTGCTCCTCGAAACGCGTACCCCAAATCAAAGTACCCGATACGCGCGCCGCGCCGTATACGCGCGCCGCGCCGTAGACGCGCGGAAGCGCAGCGCCCTCTTCGGCCATAGTCGGGCGCATTGATGTCATGCGCGGGCCTTCGGCATTTTGTCCGAAAAGCGCGCGATCGATAAGATAGCCGCCTATTGAGGCTCCGGCTGTTGCCAAGGCTGCAGCCATCGTACCTTGCGTAAACATAAAGCTTGCGGCCGTTGTGAGAACGAGCGTCGCCATACAATCAAGTCCCTATGACAAATGCTTAAAATCTTTGGGGAAATCCGAACACACCCGCAATTCGCCTGCGCCATTGCGGGATCAGGGCTGAATCCATGACGCAGTGCCCTTCATAGGCATGGGTGAAGCGGTCTGGGCCTGTCAGTATTCCCACATGCTTTGCAGCAACGCCGTCGCGCCAGCGGAAAACAAGCATGTCGCCAGGAACCGCATCTGCCAGAGCTTTCGAAATCATGTGCTCGTGCGCTGCCTCCAGCAGCGCGTCACCAGCGCCAGACTCGGCCCAATCCGGCGAGTAGGCTGCAATATCCTGCGGCTCCCGGCCATAGAGCGCACGCCATATGCCACGCACAAGACCGAGACAATCGCACCCGACCTGACATCTGGAACCTTGATGACGATACGGCGTGCCAAGCCAATGCCGGGTTTCAGACAGAACTTCCTGTGCAATCGTCATGGTACCAGCGGCCCGCCATCAAAATTACCCTTGCCATTGGCAAAGTTATAGATCGCATCATTGCCCGGTAGATGCGGAAATCCGCGAAAGTTTGCGCTATTGCCAAACTTCGCCTTGCACTGTGCGAAGCTCTTGTCGCAGCCTGCATTAAGCAGAAATGTATCGCTTATTTTGATGTCCGGAATTGGGGAGTCCCGCAAGCTCAGGCGAATGCCCTCGCCATATGTCTGGTGTGCCAGCACGACATTCCTGCTGCCATTTGCCCAGCTCAATATTCCGTTGCGAAACCAATTGCTGTCCGGTGGCCGCAAACCGTTCACCACAATCTCGCGGTCCGAGATCAGCCTTGTCACGCTTGCCTTTTGTGCAGGGCCTTTATAACCACAGCGACTATCGCCAAGCTGTGCATCGCATTGCCGGGTTACACGGCGGCCACTTATCTTATCGAGATCGACAGAGCTACTCTTCAATTCCGCCACGAAACGCCCGCCCGAGCGGCTGATCGTACCGATACGAGAAGAGCGCAATAAGCTGTATTGCTCCGGCGATGCCCAATTGACAAGGAACGTCTCAACCGAGGCGCCGTCGAATGCACCGCGCTCGATATCGCTATCGGAGATGGCAAGAGAGGAAAGCGCTCCTTCAATTTCTGCGGTATCCACACTTAGCCCCAATGCGCTTGCAGCTTCGCTGGCACTCAGTCCGGTTTGTGGTTCGCACGACACACCGTCGATCAACAATATTTTGTCGTGGTCGGTAAAACCAAATACAACCTTGTCTGCTCGCCGAATGATCCAGCAAAAACAATGTGTTGTTATCTCGCCTGAAAGATGTGATTCAAGCGCAGCGGGCAGTGAACTCATGCTTTGACCTCAATAATGGGAATGGAAGGGATATCACCGGCACTGAATGATTTGAGACTGATCATCAGCCGATCCGTATCGAACCGGACAGGCACATCGAAACCAAATCCTGCACTCACCTTTGCATCCAGCTTGGGTATTCTTCCGGGCTGAAAAATGATCTTCCCGGTGATCAGTTCGACAACAAAATCGACCGCCTCCCTCTGCTCCACGCCTGCCACGGCTATGCGCACGCTGTCCTTTGCCACTTTGGTGATTGGACGCACATGCTCGCCATAGCGCTTGACGAGCTGAAACACTGCATTTCGCCCATTCCCCAGCCCAATCGGTTGATCTGCGGGAGTGATTGTCTGGCCGGATTTACATGACAGATGATCAAAGGGATCGCGGAACCGGAATGCATGCAGCGAGCCTCGCCGCGCTTCGAAGAATGCCATCACTTCTTCAAGATCTGCCAGAGAACGCAATCCTGTGCCCGCATCGTAGTGACGCCGCGACTGCGACCAGCGGGCATTGCGTTGCTCAAACCCGGATGTGAGTGGCACGATTTCATTGCGCCATTCTGGTCCACCGGTCGCACCAAAGGAGACAGCCGCCGGAAAGCGGACGTCGTGAAAGTCTGCCATGTTGTATCCTTTTGAAGCAATTCCAGCAAAAGTGTGAAGCGGTTTTTGCGTGCGGAATCGCGTAAAAACAAAGACTTAAAGCGTCCGTGCGCCCCGGCGTGCGGCGCGCGCCAGCATGCCCGTTAACCGGCGAAAGGCCTTTGGTCACAATTCCGACGATGACCAATATCTACAGCAACACCGTTACGCAGTCAAGGACTATTTTCCTATAAAGGTAAATTTTCTTATGAAGTCTTCTTCCATCCAGCAGCCAACAACCCCGCGCCGATCATCAGCGAGCCGCCTGTACGATTGACCACGCGCTGGACACTGGGCTTGCGAATTGTCTGTCGTGCCATGGATGCCATCAGCGCATAGGCCCCGGCATTCAGCGTTGCCAGCACAAGGAATGTTGCCTCAAAAATCACCATCTGCGTCAGGATCGGCCGTGTCGTATCAAGGAACTGCGGCAGGAAGGCCACGAAGAAGATAATGCTTTTCGGGTTGAGCGCCGTTACCACATAGGTGTGCAGGAATATGCGGAGCGCCTTCTCATTCTTTGCTGGCGCCTCTCCTGTCACAGGATCAGCCACAGGCGCACGCCAAAGCTTGATGCCGAGATAGATCAGATAGGCGACACCGATCCATTTCAACGCGGTAAAGATCGTCGCTGATGCAGCGAGCAGCGCGCCAAGACCAAGCATGGAGGCGGTCATCGCCGTAAAATCGCCAAGCGCAACGCCTGCAACAGTTGCCATTGCAAAGCGCCTGCCATGGCCAAGCGCGTAGGAAATCACCAGAAGGATGGTCGGCCCGGGGATAGCCAGAAGAATTGCTGATGCCGCCACGAATGCCAACCAATGCTCAATAGCCATGTTCCTGCTCCTGTTTGAACTGGCGTTCAGCAATCCATCAGAATGATCCATTTGCAAGCTTAAAATTAAAGCTGCATTCCATACCCGAAAGACCCAGTTTTTCGGGCTTCTCTTGTCGCCGGACATAAAAAAGAGCTAATCTGTCCTCTGGGGTGAAATGACAAGGCAGCGCTTGAAAAATTACAAGTTTCAGAAGCTGTTAAGCGTAATCGGTTACACCATATTCTTCGTGAGGAATGTGGATACAGGGCAGGCACAGAGTTTCGATGAAAGAGACCGAGCCAGACAAGCGTAAACGTTTCAGAGTCTCGCCACTTCTAGGGCTTGATGCCTGGATCGATTCAACACTTTACGAGCTGCGTTTCCGTGCTGCTGAAACCTGGGAAGATCTGACGATATTCTTCCGCCGTTTCCATGTCTCCAGCTGGCGGCGTGCAATTATAGAAGTCTTGAGCGAAGGTTTCACCTGGGGCGCAGCCGGCTCTGTGGTCATGTTGACACTGGCGATTCCGGCCTTTCACGAGACAGACAAAAACTGGCGCACCCGTGATGATTTCGCCGTCACCTTTCTTGATCGTTATGGTAATGAAATCGGCCAGCGCGGCATTCTGCACCGCAGCGCCGTTCCGATTGATGAACTGCCGGACCACGTTATAAAGGCAGTCCTTGCCACGGAAGACCGGCGCTTCTTTGACCATTTCGGCATCGATTTCCTTGGCCTGTCGCGGGCCATGACCGAAAATCTGCGCGCCAATTCGGTGGTGCAGGGCGGATCGACAATCACACAGCAATTGGCGAAAAACCTGTTCCTGACCAATGAGCGCAGTCTGGATCGCAAGATCAAGGAAGCCTTCCTTGCACTTTGGCTCGAGGCGAACTTGAGCAAAAAAGAAATTCTCCAGACCTATCTGGATCGCGCCTATATGGGCGGGGGCACATTCGGCATAGCTGCCGCGTCGCAATTCTACTTCAACAAGAGCGTCAAGGACGTCAATCTTGCCGAAGCGGCCATGCTCGCCGGCCTGTTCAAGGCACCGGCGAAATATGCGCCCCACGTCAACCTGCCTGCCGCCCGTGCGCGTGCCAATGTGGTGCTGAGCAATCTCGTTCAGGGCGGACTGATGACGGAAGGTCAGGTTGTCGGCGCCCGGCGCAATCCCGCTAGCGTGGTTGATCGCGGACGTCTGGAAAGCCCTGATTACTTTCTCGACTGGGCCTTTGATGAGGTTCGCAAGGTCGCGCAGAACTTCAGCACACACACATTGATTGTGCGCACCACGCTCGATACCGGTATCCAGAAAGCCGCCGAAGAATCGGCCGAATACCATCTGCGCCAGTATGGCAAGGAATATCGCGTTGCACAGGCGGCAATAGTTGTTCTTGAAAACAATGGAGCCGTAAGGGCCATTGTTGGTGGGCGCGATTATGGCCTCAGTCAGTTCAACCGTGCCACCGCTGCGCTCCGGCAGGCTGGCTCATCTTTCAAGCCCTATGTCTATGCAGCCGCGATAGAAAAGGGCATGACACCCAAAACGCTCGTCTCGGGCGGCGCAGTGTCATGGGGCAACTGGTCACCACAAAACTATTCCCGTAGATATCTTGGCAAGATTGATCTCACCACCGCTCTGGTCAAGTCGATCAACACGGTGCCCGTGCGTCTTGCCAAAGATTATCTGACCACAGCCCCCATTGTCGCATTGGCAAAGGCCATGGGTGTTGAATCACCCATCAGCTCGCACAAGACCATGGTGCTCGGTACTTCCAGCATGACAGTCATGGATCAGGCTACGGGCTATAATGTCTTTGCCACGGGCGGCATTGTCGGTATGCGTCATGCCTTTACACAGATATCGAGCCAGAATGGTGAAGCCCTGTGGGACTGGCGCAAAGATGGTTCAAAACCGCACCGGGTTCTGACAGAAACTGCCGCCAACGATATGAACTTCATGCTATCGCAGGTGCCGGAATGGGGTACAGGACGTCGTGCTGCCCTTCCCATGACGCGCGTAGCGGGCAAGACGGGAACGACACAGAGCTATCGTGATGCATGGTTCGTCGGTTTCACTGGCAATTTCACCGCAGCTGTCTGGTTCGGCAATGACAATTTCACGCCGACCAACGAACTGACAGGCGGCATTCTGCCCGCGATGACGTGGCAGCGCTTCATGAATTATGCGCACCAGAATATCGATCTGAAAGCGATACCCGGCATTGACCCAACCCTGCCCAAGCAAGACAAGGCCGTAGCCGAAAATCGCACCGCCGATACGGATAGCGAAGTTATAAATGCCGGGGAACGTCCCCGCGTTCTCTCCAATGCGACTGTACAGGTGCTCCGCGAGATCGATCAGGCATTGAGAACATCGCCAAAGCTGAAATTGCCTCTGCTTCCTACAAAAGTTTCCGCGCGCTAATTGCACGCGGCCACATCGCCGTGTAGTCATCATTCATGCTTCGTGATGTCTTCCTCGCCCTTATTGCGCTTGTCATTGCCGTCGGCGGCGGAACACTGAGCGTATGGTATGCGGTGAACCGTTTCGAGGGTTTCAACGCACTTGCCATTGGCCAATGGACAGCCCATCCGGACGCAGGCACACCTCTTTCCGACCCCTATGCCAAGGCGCGTGCCGCACGCGAAGGCGCTTTTCCGCTAGGGTCGGCCGAAGGTCTGGCGTTTTACGCTTACAATGATGATAAAGGCGTCGCGCTTGACCGCAATTGCACCTACAGTTTGAGCGGAAACAGTCCGAACTCGCGTTTCTGGACACTTTATGCGGCAGATCGCGCATTGCTACCACTTGATCCCGGCACTGGCCGCCTGCCTGCATTGCATTCACGGCAGATTCTGCGCGGGGAGAATGGCGCATTCGTCGTTACCATTTCACCGAAGGCCCAGCCTGAAAACTGGCTTGCCACGTCCGGCAACGGGCGCATGACGCTCGTGATGACTTTGTACGATACGCCCGTCGGCAGCAATTCGGGTCTGGTCGATATGACCTTCCCGGCGATCACAAGGATCAGTTGTGATGGGTAAAATTTTACGCACCCTTCTGTTCGGACTGGTGGGTGCTGGTATTATCCACATCGCCGTGGTGCTTCTTGTTCCCTATTACTCGGATCGCAATGCCTGGTCGCGTATTTCAGCCTATGGCAGCGATTGGCAATTCCATACGGCAACGGGTGAAACCAGACCCGGTACTGTCCGCCTTGCGTTAGACCCGCTGTTTCAAGCCGCCGCATGCCGTTTCGATATAACCGATCTGCCCGCCCATATTACCGGTATTGGAACACTGCCCTATTGGTCGATCTCGGTTTACAATCGCCAAGGCGAAAATATCTATTCAATCAATGACCGCACAGCAATTGCCGATCAGCTGGATCTCGTCATTGCAACACCTCTGCAAATGATCGAACTCACCAAATCCAAGCCCATTGCTGCTGAAAACTCCGTGCTGATCGAAGCTGATATGGACGAGGGTTTCGTCGTCATCCGCAGTTTTGTCCCCGATGAGTCCTGGGCCGAACAGGTCGCCTCCTTCCTGAAGAATGCGAACTGCACACCCCTCCTTTAAACTCTTTGGCCAATTGTCGTTTCGCCGTTACACAACAAGTATACGACCAACCGAATCCATGAAGAGAGTGACGCCATGAAGAAGATTGCCGCTGCAACCCTTGCCCTGATGCTAAGCACTTCATTTGCCTTTGCCTATGACGCGCAAAATGCCGAGCGCATCAAGACGCTGGTCGATACCGGCATGCAATATTATTGGTCGGGCGGTGATGTGAAGAAGGCCGAAGCCGAGATTTTCAAGGGCATCACCTTGCATGGCCGCTATGATGTGGTCGAACAATCTTTTGCAGAAGCCTCCAAGCTGGCGCCCGAGCGGCTGGATTTCCGTTTTGCCGTCGCCTCCTCGCAGATTCTGCAAAAGAACCTCGACGGCGCCAGAGCAACCTATGAGGAAATTCTTGTCAGGGACCCGACATCTTTCGACGCGCAGGCATGGTTGGAGGCGCTTGGCCGTATCCGCAATGACGAAACCGAAGCCAGTCTGGCGCATCAGGCATTGGCCGGTCTCGACCGCGACCGCGCTGAAGCCTATCGCCAGCGCTTTGTCCGCGCCGAACAGATTATCGCTGAAAAACCGAATACAGACGTGCCTGTTCTTTCGGGCAAGGTCATGATCGTCACTTTGGGTTATGCTTTGGCCAAGGACGGAACCGCAGAAAAGCCGTTGCTGGACCGGCTTGATGTCGCGTTGAAAGCTGCACAGGCAAATCCCACAGCGCGCATCATGGTCACAGGTGGCCAGCCGCAGGCGGGCGTTACCGAAGGCGACATCATGATGAAATGGCTGGTTGAGCGCGGCGTGAGCCGCGACCGCATTCTCATTGAAGACAAGTCAAAGGACACTGTCGGCAACGTCTTGAATGTTGCCAATCTGCTTAAACGCCACAGCGCTGATAGCGTTGTTCTGGTCACGAGCTCAAGCCATATGCGCCGTGCCCGCACCCTGCTGGAAGATGCGTTCAAGCAGTATGATCTTGACACCAATGTCGTACCGGTTGTGGCTCTGGATGCCCCTTCCGTCGAAGAGGCTGCGAAGGTCTCGGCCGATGAGAGGTTGGTGATCTACCGGGATCTGATGCGGGTATCGGGCCTTTGGGCTTATCCCGGCGTTCAGCAGTAACAGGCAGGTCAAATCAGCCCGGCTGGGGCAGGTCGTCGAAAAACTGAGGGCAATGCTTGGCCTTGTCACGTTTCTGCGGCTTGGCTGAATAATGCTCATAGCGCACGCCGGGGAAAATCGTGATCTCGGCTGTTGTCTGTCGCTTCTTCTGGTTCCGGTTGCTTCGGGTTCTGATGCTTCCCGGAAATGCAATTACAAATCCCATTTGGCCCATCCGTAAGGTTCGTTGCTCTCCTGAACTCGAATGCTACGCAGATGCCTGTTGGTACTTATGCCGTATACGCGCGATTTGCGCCATTATTTAATAAGACACGTCGATGGTTAACGGGTTGCTAACGCTTAGCGGCTAATTTTAGAAGCTGTTATTGCGTTGCGTGCAGTGTTGGAGTTTGTTCGTGAAGTATCCTGAGTTTCGGGCGCTTGAAGACCGCAGCGGCGGCAGCAAGGCTGACGATCTCCTGACCGCGTCCATTACTGCGTTCTGCAGCGTCGCGAGACCGGCGAAGAGCGATGCGCAACTGCTTGAAGATCTCGCTGTTCCTTTGCTGCCACTCACTTCCCCCCGGGTGCGCCGACATGCGGCAGCCGTACTTTCCGAATTATCCCATGCACCACGCCGTCTCATCATGGCTCTTGCTGAGGATGATGTGGATGTTTCCGCGCCTATCCTGCTGCGCTCTCCCGTATTCAAGACCGGAGACTTGCTCGACATCATCCGGCGCAAAGGTCTCGGCCACGCACGTGCCATTGCCCGCCGGGTAACGTCTGATCCGCTATTGCTTGACGCGCTGCACAGTTTCAATGATCCCGCACTTGAACGTACACTGGCGTTTCAACCCTCGATGGAAGTGGAAACGGTTGCCGTTCCTCAGTCCGAGCGCCTTCGCGAAACGCGGCAGGCGCTGAAGGAACTGATGCTCAACAGCAATATTGGGCAGTCCGACGATCAGGCGCTAGCCAATCGATTGATTGATGCAGCTCTGCTGGATCAGACCACAACCTTCCAGGAAGATTTTGCGCAGGCGCTTGACCTTGGCCTGGAGAACACTGTGCGCATCATTGGCCACGGGCTCAATGCTGAACTGACAATTGCTTTTGCCTCGCTCGGTCTTTCGGCGGAAGCGGCGCACTTGATCCTTACGGGCCTCTTCGGACTGGTGCATAAGGATTTGCATTCACTGCGCCTGTTTGTTCAATCCTACCGCCAGATCGACCAGGAAAAGGCCCGCATTACAGTTTCGCGCTGGAAGATTCAGGAAAACTCTGCCGCGCTGCGCGAGAAATTGCGCGAAATGGCCAAGGATGTCGAGAACACAGCACGCAAGGTTTCCTGACCGCTGCAAATGCTTCCATGCGTGGTTCGACGGGGCTCACCATGAGGGAAGTTGGATATTTGCAAGGAGATTCTACTTGCGCATCTGCAACATGGTTGTAATCGGGCCGCCCTCATTGCAACCAACAACCTCCCTCATGGTGAGCCCCGTCGAACCACGCATTAAGAATACTGCAGTCTAAATCTCAACCACCGAAAACAACTCAGAGCGATCCCCGCGATAGTCCTCTATTTCAACAATCCACAAATCGCGGTCCCAACGCTTCTGCTTTTCCAGATCGTCATTGATGTCCATCTCGGCCGATCCTGATTTCAGTCGAGTAAACAGGCGCTCGTCCGGTTTCGTTTCGTCGTAGACCATTTGCGGAGCCGGACCGAACAAATCATATGTGCCATCGGAATTGCGAAATTTGATGAAGATCGCTCCGGCTTCCATCGCACCCCTATTGCTCAAAGCAGCAAATGCACCGGTATCATTGACCCGTCTTACCAATGCTGAAACCCAAAAATCAGATGTCAGGCGCATGGGGACAAATCCTTGGTGGGAGGGGAATTCACGTCATGATGAGCCGAAAGTGGTGGATTTCGAGCACCGGAGCGCAGTGAACTTTTGGGTTCATGAGCACCGGAGCACAGAAAAACGACATTTGCAGGCCATCAGGGCGTGAATTCAGTTGATAAGGCCGATTTCCTGCATTTTCGCCAGTAGCTTCGTGTCGGGCTCGCCCGTTACCGGCAAGCGGAAGAGCTTCTGGAATTCGCTGACAGCTGTTTTGGTGGATTCACTGACCTTGCCATCGATTTCCACCTTGTCATTGCCAAAGGCGCGAAGGCCGGCTTGCACGCGAACGATCTCAGGCGCTGACAATCGGCCAGCAGAGGGATTGCCCGCTACTGTGTCATCCGACGATGCGGAGATTTTCTGTACTGTTGCTTTTTCCGGTGCAGCGTCCGGCTTTTTGGCCGGCACTGCAATACTGGCAGTTGTGTCGTCGGCATTGCCGACCGCAGCTTCAGCATCAACGCCAAGCTCGGCGCTGGCCTTACGGTAGGCCTCGATAGCCCCGCGCGTGCCCTTGCCGGAAATACCGTCAACAGTTCCATTATAGAAACCGAGCGCCAGCAATTTTTGCTGTAGCTGCGCTACTTCCGGATCGCCACCCGGTCCCAGAACCGGATCGCCATTGATGGCAGCAGCAATTGCATCCTGGCTCTTGGGAACCGGAACAGTGTTCACTTTGCGGATCGGCGCATCCACGGATGTTCGCTTCTCACCCGACAGGACAGGCTTTTCCTGCTTTATTGGCTTGAATACCAGCTCCGGTCGCGTCGAGAAAAAGACGCCTTCATGCACATGCGGCTGATACCACAGCGCATTGGCCGAGATGAAGCCAAGCGTGACCAGAAAGGCCGTCGTACCGCCTGCAATGCCAGGATTGCTGGCGATCAAACCGCCGGTCGCAATCAAAGCCCGCAATGCAGGGCTTCGTTTGGGTGCGCGGCGCTTGGCGGTGCGGCGGCTAGGCCGACTTGCGGGCTTCCCCATGGGAACCTCCCTTTACATCGCTGATCTCTTTGAACTCGACAATATTTGCGGCGGGTTCTTCTCTTCGGTCATCACAGGCGGAAATGCGCCCTGAACGGGGGATGCGAACATCCACAATCGTGCCCTGCCCCGGAACGCTCCTGATCGTCAATTCACCGCCATGAAGACCAACCAGCCCCTTGACTGTGGCAAGACCCAGGCCCGTGCCTTCCTGAGCGCGCGTATAGTCATTCTGCACTTGGCGGAAAGGCTGACCCAACGTCTTCAAATCTGCTTCTGCAATACCGATGCCGGTATCACTGACAGAAAACACCAACATGTCATCCTCGATCTGCGCGTCGATAGTTACGACGCCTCCAGTCTCCGTGAACTTCACCGCATTGGATACAAGATTGATCAGGACCTGATGGATGGCGCGATTATCCGCAACGACATTGCCGATACGCGGGCTCACCCGGTCGCACAGTGTCACTTGCTTCTGCGCGGCCTGATGCGCCATCATATCGTACACCATGGTTACCGTGTCCTTGAAAGCAAAGCTTTCCGCATGGATAGGATAGGCCCCAGCTTCAATCTTCGACACGTCCAGAATGGCATTCACCACGGAAAGCAGGTGATTGCCCGAGCGATGGACCAACTCGACATATTCGCGCTGACGGCTATCCGGCAGCTTGCCGCAAATTTCCTGCAAGAGAATGTCGGAGAATCCGATTATGGAATTGAGCGGCGTGCGCAATTCGTGACTCACGGTCGAAAGGAAGCGGCCTTTCGTTATCTCTACTGTTTCAACTTCACGGCGTGCTGCAACAAGCGCGTTGCGATCTGCGACAGCTTGCGAAATATCCGTTGCGACCACAAGGAAATCCTCGCCCTGACTGTGAGGGACAGCATTCAATTGATAGGTTGCGAACCTGACAAGATGCGCCTGGCCGGAATTCTCTGCCGGCGCAACACAACGCAGCTTCACATCGACATTGGCCTTTGGCGCACCATGTTTCAAATCGCTGAGGAAACCAAGAAACTGAACGCGGTCAGCCACATGCACGCGCTCAAACAGCGGTGTGCCGATCAGAAGATTGCGGGCAATACCGAACTGTTCCTGCGCCTTGGCCGAAAGTGATTTTACCAATCCATCGGCGCCGAGACTCAGAACCACGCCGTCAATGGCGCTCTCGAGGTCCGCAACACGATCATCACGGCGTGCGGCAGCAGCGCTCTGAACAATCCCTTTTGCTATCCGCACAATCAGTGTTGCGGAGTATGCCAGCGAAGCCAGCAGAACGAGCGGCGAAAGTCCGACTTCAGCGTTCTTGCCCAATGACACAATCAGTAGAACAGCCAGTATGGTTGCAGATATCCCGCCTGCCACGCGCAGCGAACGTTTGGTGCGATAGACGAACCATGCTTCAACCGGAATGGCGGCTGTTGACAGCCATAGCAGCAGATTTGGCGCTGACGAGGCAATTCCGATAGCGCAAATGGATGCGCCATAAGTGATAATTGCGCCAAGGCCGATCCTCCGGCTGTCTTTGGATATTGCCAATGCACCACAGAAAATCATCGGCAGGGCGAGAACGCCCATAGCCATGCTCACAATACCGGCCATTTCACCGGCCAAAACGTGATTGGTTAAAGCGGCAATGGCGAGCAGCAACGGCATTGCCAGGAATGCACCGGCCATTCGTGTGTCGCGATCACGGGTTACAGGGCAGGCAATTGATGTATTGACCCAACGCCCGCATAAATCACGGAAGCGGCTGGCAACATCAAGCCTCCGGCGCGAGCCAGTATCGGCAAAGTCAGAATGTGTGACGGAATGAATCGGCACCAATTTTTTCCTGCTTTCCGCAAAATCCCGGCTGGCGCCCGAATGAAGCGGTCATTTCACGAATGCTCTTACAAGCACTCTTGTCGGTGTTAACTTTTGCAGACGAGGCTTTAAGGAAAGGATAAAGCGAGGGGATCGAGTGACCCGGAAACCCGGTTTCGAACGATTGTAGAAGTCATGGTAAATGAAGGGTTTCGGATAAGGACCTCTTTACGCCTCGAATCGCAAAATCACCGATCGGCGCCTCAGCACTTGTTAATGCTTGGTTTCTATAGTGGCTCAAATTGAGGTGCAGGCTTCAACCCAATGTTGCAAAGCCTGTGTCACTGTCTTCGCGACGATTTGATTTTGATCCAAAGGGTCGGGCCATGTTCTTTTTGATCAGATTTGCGATCAAGTTCTGCTTCTGGATGACAGTCGTGTCTTTATTCATGCCTTCCCTCTCCAGTGAAAAGGGTGGCCCCAGCCCGCTTGAAGCATTGCTGGCAGCGCAGGATACAATCAGCGATCTGTCGGATTTCTGTACGCGCAAGCCTCAGGCCTGCGAAACCGGCAAGGCGGCGCTTACCAATGCTGGCACACGCGCGGGCGAAGCCGCCAAGATGGGATATGAGTATATTGATGCTCAACTTGGCAAAAAATCCGATGACCCGGACTCTGTGGTTGCCAGAGCGCATGGTGATATTCCGGACACTGGTGATGCTGAAGCAATCAAGGCAAAGCTGCGTGAAATGGCTTTGCGCGAGATTATCAATGCCGCCACCCGCGAGCGTGAAGAGACAAGCAAGGTAGACACCAAGGCTCACACCGGCTCAGTTATAAAGAACTGAATCGCATAAAAACGATGACGTTTGCGGTTTGGGACACTATATGTGACCCGAACAGGACAACACCATGACACAGACTATTGACGACATTATTGGCGATTTCGACTTCATCGACGATTGGGAAGAGCGCTATCGCTATGTCATCGATCTCGGTCGCGATCTCAAGCCTTATCCGGAATCAGCCCGCGATGCGGTGCACAAGGTCAATGGTTGCGTCAGTCAGGTCTGGCTCAAAAGCACGCTTTCGGCGGGACCAGATCCCGTTATCGAATTTGTTGGCGACAGCGACGCTCATATCGTCCGTGGTCTGGTCGCCATCATGATGGCGCTTTATTCGGGCAAAAAAGCTTCAGAAATTCTCGCCATCGACCCGGAAGCTATATTGCGCAAGCTGGGCCTCAATGAAAACTTGACGCCGCAGCGCTCCAATGGCCTGCGCTCGATGGTCGCCCGTATCCGCCGTGAAGCGGAAGCCGCACTCGGCTCGGTGGATGCAACCCAGCATTAAATCAAATCACAGGCCGGTAATCTTCTGCACCCCAATGAATAATGCTCGAAGAACGGCGGGCTGGCGCTGGCGGATTGTAGTGTCTGTCGAGCACGGCCAAAGCTGTTTTCAGGATCAGCTTTGCTGAACGAACCGGCCATTGCCGCTCACGCTCGATCAACTCTAATCCCTTGAGAAAACAGCACACATCAACCAGTACGCCCGCAAGTTCCGGCCCGACCGCATTAAGAGCCCGCTCGACGCGTTGGCGTGCAGCCAAAGCCGCGTCCGTAATTTCAAGCACGCCATTGGTGCGCGAGCCACTGCCGCTCACATCCCAATTGACGCCGATCGAGGGCAGCAGATTGCCAAGGGTGAAATCACCACGCAATTGCTCACCCGCCTTGAATGCCGCCTCATTGATCAAAGGTCTGCCTGCGGCATCCTTGCGTTTACGCAAATTTGCCAGCGGCGACTCGGCCTCATTAGCGCGAACTTTGCTTGGTCCGTTTTCATTCCGTATTGTAATGAAGGCTTCGCGCCGGTGCTGGCTGGCGAAAGGGTCAGTGCCAGTATCCGCGTCGCGCCGCAACCATGCCGTCCCTGCATCGGTAATACTCAATTCCGATTTACGGGACATCACAAGTCCCGCCATTTTTGCATGAGCGATAACATCTCTTTTAGCGCTCAACACACCATATGCGGCACTCTCAAGCATCAACTTTTCGGGCGATGCCGTTTCTGAGAGTTGCACCGCGCCCTTGGCAAGAAATCGCAAAAGGCGTGCGATCATGGCTTGATCAATCCTTGAGTGCATACTCATCAACGGACCCTCCCGCTTTGAACGAATGCTGCCCGCACGACTGTTTCAACCATATGAACGATGCGATCGAAATCCGCATCCTCGCGCATATCCTCAATCAGATGACAGGCATGAGCAACTGTACTTCGATCTCGTCCGAACACGCGGCCAACTTTCGTCATCGACATGCCGAGTGTCACATGCACCACATACATACCTATTTGACGAACGCGCGCGACGGCTTGCTCACAACGCGAGTTTGAACGCAGATCGCCACCGGAAATGTTAAACAGTGCCGACAATATATCGAGAACATGGTCGCATATTTGGAAAGGCCGCTCGTCAAGGGTGTCATCTTGAGCAATGACAGTCAGTACCAGCTTCGGCCCGTAACGATGAGCGCGCAGGGCTTTGACCATTTTACGCGCATCTGCTGGCGACCTTATCGTGTGGCTGAAATTCGGGACCATTACGCTACTCCACCTCTTTAGTAGGAATATCTTCTTATACACCTCCCATCAAGAACGGGGATAAGTTTTTGCCCGATTTTTCTATAAATTATTGTTTTTAAATTACTATTTGTTTTTCCACTTTCTATTAATAGGTCTTTTATCCTACACTGCGGTCAATCGGCGATAATACCGGCCACACTGAAAGGAGTGGTCAGATGTCGATAAATGAGTGGAAGAAAGAGCAAGGCGCGTTTCTGGCGGCAAGAGACTTCATTGAGAGTGAGGCACGGCAACGTCTGGCGCTGCAAATGTTCTGCAATGCCGATCTGGACGAATTGCTTGCCCAGGACGAGGCGAGCAGACTCCACATGTGCCGCCGTCTTTCACGTCTTATTGAGCGTGAACGACTCAAGGGGACACGCGGGCACTGGAGCTACGACCTCAATCGCCATATCGGTTTGAAACAGGCGCTAGACAGGCTGCAGTTTCCGGCAAAAACAACGAATGTCCTATAACAAAAACGGCGCCCAAGGCGCCGTTGTCAGTTCTGTTAACTGAATAATAATCCGGTCTTCCCACATCCATCACCCAACAGACTCATTCGCAAATGTAATCCATTGGCTCTGCAGGAGTGAAACCCGTTACAGCTATCAGATCGAAGTAAAAGCCTTAAGCGGCCTTCTTGCGCTTGCGACCAAGGCCCATGTTCTTGGCAAGGCGCGAGCGAGCTGCTGCGTAGTTCGGCGCAACCATCGGATAGGAAGGATCAAGATCCCACTTCTCACGATACTGTTCCGGCGTCAGACTATAATGTGTCATAAGGTGACGCTTCAATGATTTAAACTTCTTGCCGTCTTCCAGGCAGACAATATAGTCATCTGCAACAGACTTCTTTGGGTTGATTGCAGGTTTCGGTTTCTCCTGAACAGCAACAACCGCCTCTAAGCCGCCGCTAACGCGACCAAGAGCTGAATGCACATCAGCGATAAGCGTCGGCAGATCGCCGGCCGGTACGGAATTATTGCTGACGTAAGCAGCAACCAATTCAGCCGTCAGCTCAAGCAAAACATCGCTGGCCGTGGAGTTTGAATTGTCGAATGTGGTCATTAAAGTCCAATTCCTTCGTCTAATTTGAAATATCTGGAGAGGAGGTAAAAAACACCAATATAAAGTTCTATGGCGTTCTGTTTTCCGACGCCTTTAGCGACCTTCTTTTTCGGATTTTGATGAATTTGTCAAATCAATACTTCATTTACAAAAGAAATATTTCAAATGAAGTCAAACTCAGAGATTAACCACCAATCACATCAAGAAGCCACAATAACGCCACTCAACAAATGCACTCCTCAACCAGGGCGTGCATCCGAGAATTCCAAAATTACATCTAAGACAAAAAATGGCAAAAATGAGGAATATAACGTTTCACGCAAAGCATTCTACAATAACGGATGTTGTGGAGCGCAGTGTTCATGCTTACATTTGCATCGAAAGGAGCATAAAATGAATATAACAACATTTAAAGTGGTAAAAACTGATGCAGAATGGCGTGCGCAGCTAACACCGGAACAGTATCAAATCACGCGAAACCATGGAACGGAGCGCGCTTTCTCCAGTCCTAACTTCGACAGTAAACTTGAAGGTGTTTACAAGTGCGTTTGCTGTGATCGTGCCCTTTACAAGTCAGAAGCAAAGTATGAGTCCGGGACAGGTTGGCCAAGTTTTACAAACCCCATCGAACCTGATGCTGTGATTGCTGTGGAAGACCGCTCCTATGGCATGCTCCGTACGGAGATCAAGTGTTCTGATTGCGACGCCCATCTCGGTCATGTTTTTCCGGACGGCCCAGCCCCTACGGGTTTGCGTTATTGCATGAATGGCAACGCTTTGATCTTTGATCCCGCATAGGGCATGAAATACTTCCTTTCGAATCTGCCATACTATCAACCAAAGCCGTATTGACGCAGTACAGACTTGTATGAAATCTGCCTTGCAGTCCGGAACAATCCTGCCGGGCGCAGGGTGGAATTTCTGCCTCCATTGCCCGCCAACATTTGAAAGCTCTCCATGACGAATTCGCCACGCTTTTCCGCTCATCCCGCTCCCAAATCCGAAAAGAAGCCTGTTTCCGATACCCGTCATGGCATTGCACGCGTTGATGAATACGCTTGGATGCGCGCTGAAAACTGGCAAGATGTCTTCCGCGATCCATCGACGCTGGAACCGGAAATTCGCAAGCATTTGGAAGCAGAAAACACCTATCAATCGGCGCTCATGGCCGACACCAAGGCACTGCAGGCCAAGCTGTTTGAAGAAATGAAGGGGCGTATCAAGGAGGATGATTCGTCTGTACCGTCCAAAGACGGCCCCTATGCCTATGGAACATCATTCAAGACAGGGGGCCAGCATCCACGCTTCTTCCGCACACCGCGCGATGGCGGTGCGCAGACAATGTTGCTCGATGGTGATCTTGAGGGTCAGGACAAAGCCTATTTCAGCCTTGGCTCTGCCGATCACTCGCCCGATCACACGAAGCTGATCTGGGGCTTCGACGACAAGGGCTCAGAATATTACACGCTCAAAGTGCGCGATCTTGCAACATTGCAGGACAATGTTGAGACAGTGAGCGACACGTCAGGCGGCGGCGTCTGGAATGCCCAGTCGGATGGCTTTTACTACACGCGCGTTGATGCCAATCACCGCCCTTCGCGGCTGTTTTTTCACAAGCTTGGAACGCCGGAGAGCGAAGATCGCCTGATACACGAAGAAAAGGATCCCGGTTTCTTTCTGGGCGTCGGCGGAAGTTCACTGAATGATTTCGTCTTCATCGATATTCACGATCACGAGACATCGGAGGTTTGGCTGATCCCGGCAAATGATGCTTCTGCCGAGCCCAGGCTTGTTGCAGAGCGGCAGTCCGGCGTTGAGTACAGTCTTACCGAAGGCGGTGATGTTTTCTACATTCTCACAAATGCTGACGGCGCCAAGGACTTCAAGATCATGAGCGTTCCGGTGGCAACGCCGGAAAAAGCCAACTGGGAAGAAGTCGTTGCCCACAAGGCAGGACGTCTGCTGCTTGGACACTCGGCCTATAAGAACCACCTGGTTTGGCTTGAACGTGAAAACAGCCTGCCCCGCATTGTTATTCGTGATCGCCAAACCGGCGAAGAACATGCAATCGCTTTCGATGAAGAAGCCTTTTCGCTCGGCCTTTCCGGCAGCCCTGAATATGACACGGAAGTCATCCGCTTTTCCTATTCGTCCATGACCACGCCGACGCAGCTTTACGATTACAACATGCGCACCCGCGAGCGCTCATTGCTTAAAACGCAAGAAGTGCCCTCCGGCCACAATCCGGAAGACTATATAACCCGTCGCCTGCTTGCACCCGCGCATGATGGTGAGACCGTGCCGGTTTCTATCGTCTATCACAAAAACACCAAGCTCGACGGCTCCGCCCCTGCCTTGCTTTATGGTTATGGCTCGTACGGGCACAGCATTCCTGCAAGCTTCAATACCAACTGCCTTTCATTGGCAGATCGTGGCTTTATCTACGCCATTGCCCATATTCGCGGCGGCAAGGACAAGGGCTATGACTGGTATGAAAATGGCAAGCGCCTCAATAAGTTGAATACATTCAAAGACTTCATTTCAGCCTCCGAACATCTGGTAGCGGAAGGTTTCACCAGCCACGACCGGATTATTGCGCAAGGTGGTTCGGCAGGCGGCATGTTGATGGGCGCGATTGTCAACATGGCACCGCAAAACTTTGGCGGCATCATTGCGGAAGTGCCTTTCGTTGATGTCATCAACACCATGCTGGATGATAGCCTGCCCCTCACCCCGCCCGAATGGACAGAATGGGGTAATCCGATCACCTCGGCCACGGATTATTCCTACATGGCATCCTATTCACCTTACGATAATATCACTGCGCAAGCTTACCCGCCTATCCTTGCCGTGGCGGGCCTGACAGATCCGCGTGTCACCTATTGGGAGCCGGCAAAATGGGTCGCCAAGCTGCGCGAGCTTAAAACCGATGACAATCCGGTGCTCTTCCGCATCAACATGGATGCCGGACATGCAGGCGCCTCCGGGCGCTTTTCAAGACTGAAGGAAGTCGCCTATACGCAGGCCTATGCGTTGAAGCTGGTCGGCAAGGCAACAGAGTGAGCTGGCGCATATAACGCAATGCCTTGTAATTCCCCATGGACGGCGGACTTCCTGCCAATTATCTATAAAAAATGACGACTGCCAAAGATGATACACTCGCGGTGCGCATCAGCAGAGCGCTTGCTGATCGCATTATCGCAGGGTCACTCCAACCGGGTTCCAGACTGGGACAAAACCATATTGCAGAGGAATTTGGCGCGAGCCATGTCCCTGTGCGCGAAGCTTTTCGGCGTCTGGAAGCGCAAGGCCTGGTCGTAAGCGAGCCACGCCGCGGAGTGCGGGTTGCAGGTATCAGCCTTGATGAGGTCAAGGAAGTCGCCGAAATGCGGGCAAGCCTCGAAGTTCTTGCCCTGCAACATGCAGCGCCTCATTTGACCAGAGCCATATTGGATCAAGCCGAAAACGCCACTCGAGCGGGAGACAAGGCCGGCGATGTACAGTCATGGGAAGAAGCGAACAGGGCTTTTCATCGGATCATCCTCACGCCATGCGGTATGCCCCGGCTGCTGAAGGCCATTGATGACCTGCACACAACCAGCGCCCGGTTCCTGTTTTTAGGCTGGCGATCAGAATGGGAAGCACCAACGGATCGTGATCACCGCGCAATATTGGCTGCTTTGCGCGACGGACAAATAGAATTAGCCTCCTCTGTACTCACCCGGCATATAAGGTGGAGCAGTCGCAAGCCGCAAAAATCGGGTTTGTAAGGGCGTCGCCGACGTTTTGCGCAAAGGCGTTGAAGCACGCCATCCCCTTGTTTTTAATCACCTTCTGAGCATCTAGAGTCTGTACCATTATTAGGACAGGCAATGGCACCCCATGATTTAAAAACGGTAGCGCTTGCCATTATTGTAGTTATATGAAAGTTTTTAGAGATAGATTCTATAAATTATCTATAATTTTACAATGAAGGAATGACCATGCGTAATCCCACAGCTCTGCTCGCTGAATACGGCACCGCCCTGTCGCTGCGTACAGCCCTGACTGTCATTGCCGGGGTGGCAATAATGACGCTTGCGGCGAAAACCCAAATACCGTTCTGGCCCGTACCAATGACGCTGCACACGCTTGCCGTGATGGCATTTGCCGTGACATTTGGACCGCGCATCGCCGTTTCAATATTCGTGGCTTACCTTGCGGCGGGCGCTGTTGGCTTGCCTGTTTTTTCCGGATCTCCCGAGCGGGGCATTGGCCTTGCATATATGGTTGGTCCCACGGGTGGGTATCTGTTGGGATATCTGTTTGCTTCCTGGCTGGTCGGCGTGCTGGCGCTTGGCAGAGGCACCATAGGTCGCATCGGAGCCATGCTGGTGGGCCTGACAGTGGTTTACGCAGTGGGTATCGCATGGCTCGCGGTCTATGTACCAGCCAGTAAACTTCTCGCGATAGGTGTATTGCCGTTCGTGCTTGGCGATCTGGTAAAAATCGGCCTTGTTGCAGTCGGCAGTATGCTGAGCGGCGTCTCGCTCAAGCGGTTTCTGGACAAACGCCAATGACTGTCACAGATGGGGTTATTCGTGCCGACTGGACGGTCGATGAAATCGTTGGTCTGCATAATTTGCCGTTTCTCGAACTGGTCGGGCGGGCGAACGCCGTGCATCGGCATTATCACGACCCGAACAAGGTCCAGAAAGCCAGCCTTCTGTCCATCAAAACAGGCGGGTGTCCGGAAAATTGCGCCTATTGCCCGCAGTCGGCGCATCATCGCGAGGTTGATCTGACGCGTGACAGGCTTATGCGCCCTGAAAGCGTGGTTGCGATGGCTGCCATTGCCAAAGAGGCAGGCGCTGAACGCTTTTGTATGGGCGCCGCCTGGCGGGAGGTCCGTGATGGCCGCGACTTCGACGCTGTTGTTGAAATGGTCAAAGGCGTCCGCGCACTGGGCATGGAAGCCTGCGTGACCCTTGGAATGCTAAAGCCGCATCAGGCTGAACGGTTGGCCGCAGCTGGCCTGACAGCCTATAACCACAACCTCGACACAAGCCCCGAATTCTATAGCCGTATCATCACCACCCGCACCTATGAAGAACGATTGGATACGCTGGCAACAGTGCGGTCTTTCGGCATTGATGTTTGCAGCGGCGGCATTATCGGCATGGGAGAAACCACCCGTGACCGGGCATCCATGTTGCAGATCCTCGCAACGCTTGCGCCACACCCCGAAAGCGTACCGATTAATGCCCTTGTCCCCGTCGCCGGCACACCTTTGGCAAATCAACCATTGATTGATCCCCTTGAATTGGTGCGGATGGTGGCTACCGCCCGTCTCGTCATGCCTGCCTCCACAGTTCGGCTTTCGGCAGGACGCTCCAATTTGAACCGCGAGGCGCAAATACTGTGTCTCGTGGCTGGAGCAAACTCGCTGTTTTACGGCGATACTTTATTGACGACCCCCAATGCGGGCATAGGTGAAGACGCAGAATTGTTCGCCACGATCGGCCCGGTGACAGAGGAGCGACGAGCCTGTGCCTGACTTCACATGGGTGGCATTCGCTCGAATCTCTGCAACGAGGAGTCGATCATGTCCCACTTATGGGCACGGATAGTATAGGTAACCACCTGCGGATTGAAACGGCTTGGATCGTCAAGACTGGTCGCAGGGACGGCAATCATTTCCGGCGTTGCGACCGATGTCAGATAGACCAGCGTCCCACAGGTTGGACAAAAGGCGTGGATTTTTTCGTTTCCGCTATCACCCGCGACATTCCATGTGCTCGTTTTGCCAGCAACTGTCATATTGTTGCTGGGAAACGTCAGATAAGAGCCATGCCCCGTGCCACTGCGTTTCTGACAATCATGGCATTGGCAGTGGTTTTCGAAGACGGGTGCGCTGCTGATTTCATAGCGAACTGCGCCGCAGGCGCAACCGCCCGTGTAAGGCTTGTTCATATCTCTCTCCCGATAGGTATAGACCAGGACCGTGCGGCCGCGTCAGTCCTGCTCATCGACAATAGCGCCGATGTTCTGGACCACCTTCTTCCAGCCTTCACTCATGCTATTGAAGGCGCTGTCATTCTTCGGCAAAACAAAGCCGGAATGAATAAGGCGAAGGCGCGTGCCGTTTTGAACCCTGGAAAGGATGAATGTGACCACTGTGTCGAGCTGTGAGCCATATCCGGTATTCCCCTCATGACCGCCTTTCCAGGCATAGGCAAAACGCTCATTCGGCTTCATCTCAAGTACCTCGCAGTGAATGGTGCCGTCCCATGCGCCAGCTGGCGTCGTCTTGTAGGTGAATTGTTTGCCGACCACGGGTTCAAATCCAGCTGGGACCATTAGCCAGCGGCCCATCAAACTGGCCGTGGTCAGTGTTTTCCAGATCGTCTCTGGCGTGTGCGGAAAAATCTCGTCGACCACTATTTCTTGCGTGTCGGGCTTTAATGCTACGTTGTTCATGGATCAATTTCCTTCAGCAGTGTTCTAAGATTTGCAAAGCGTTCGCGCCAGAAGGCGCCATAATGGTCCATCCAGTTGACCAGCGGCTCGAGGCCTTCCGGCTGGGCACGATAATAGACTTTTCGACCTTCTGGTCGTTCGGCAACCAGACCTGCCTGCTTGAGCGTCTTCAGGTGCTGTGAAATAGCGCCCTGCGTCACACCACTCCCCTGTGTGAGTTCAACAACAGTAATCTCGTCACTGTTGACGACCTGCTCAAATACGGCCCGCCTCGTAGGATCGGCAAGTGCGCGCATGACGGCGTTTATGGGATCGGCTTCAATCATGTTAAATCATTAGCGTGTACTAATTCATTAGTCAACACTAATTGAATAAGCTGCATAAATGAATTGGCTGCAGACTCGCCATGAATGGCATATACTTGAACCATGCCCCAAGCGGGATCACATGGTTCCGTATAGGAGAAGTAGAATGAAGCGCATTACTCAGTTTTTGATGCTTGGCATGGTTATCGCCATCCAGCCTGCACTTTTGTCGGTGAATATCTCTCAGGCACATGCCGTTCGCAAAAATGTCAGCGAATATGCCGGTGAACGCTGCAACGCTCCGCCTGTTGGTTCGGGCATTGTCTTTGGCCGTTATAGCGGCACCACGGATAATCCCATGATCTCCTTTGGTGGTGACCAGACGTCGGTATCATTCCAGCGTTGCTTTGGATCACTGGACGAATGCCAAGGCTGGCTCTACACGATGCGCAGCAAGTATACCGATGGAAATTCGGTGCTGATTGGCTGCAAGCGGCGATAAAATCACCTACCTGTCTATGTCTACAAAGCACATTATTCTTCGCGTGAGGCAAGGCACGGATCGAGGACGATATGCGTTTTATCCAGTATTCTCATGCCGCCGCGAATGAGGATATTGTCACCAAGTTTCATCCCGTTACCTGAATAGGTGATGCACATCACCTGCACGCCGGGTTCGGGACATATGGCCAGATACCAAAGCGCTTCGTCGCTATGTATGTAGCTGAGAGGTCCCGAAGCCCACAGATCGATGCGATTGCCTTCAGGAGTCTCAAGTCCGGCAATCATTGCTGCCACGCCTTCGCAAGATACATTTTGTTTGGGCATTTCTTCCGGTCCAGCCAAGCCCGGGCGATCGGAAAAGTCGGTACCTTGCGCCAATGCCGGATGGCCAAGACCGCCTACCATGAATAAAACGATGCAGAAATTACAGATTGAATTGGAAGACATTGTTCTGGCCGTCGTTCTTATCACCACTGAAGCCGCCAATGGATGACACAAACAGAAAAGCTGCAAGCAACGAATTCCAAGGGTTCGCATAAGAAAATCTTATGCTCCAAAGCCAATCACTGGGCTGCGGGATAACCGTTCGCGTGGGCTGGAATAGCTTTCAGATAGGCCGCGATGGCATCGCGGTCAGATGGTTGCAGATGGGACATATTCTGCACCACATCGGCCATGGAGCCACCGAGCGAGTCGAAATCCGGCGTAAATCCGCTTTCGAGCGAATAAGCGATATCCTGCGCCGACCAGGAATCGATACCGCCGGCGCCGCCGGTGATGTTAGGCACGACGCCCTTACCCTCAGGCGCCTTGGCCCCCGCGAGCCACAATGTCTTATCCGGCCCGCCAATGGCATTGCGCGGTGTATGGCATTCACCGCAATGGCCGGGTCCCTCGACCAGATATTGACCGCGCTTGATCGCATCCGTTGCATTGGCAATCGTCAGCACCGGCTGATCGGACAGATAAAGCCGCTTCCACAAGCCGATCCCGCGCCGCACGGTAAAGGGGAAGCCCAGCTTGTGCGGACCCGTAACATGATCCGAAGGCGGCAAAGTCTTCATAAAGGCATATAGGTCGGCAATGTCCTGCAACTCCATGCGAGCATAGGACGTATAGGGAAAGGCAGGGTAATAATGCCTTCCATCCGGCGAAACGCCATGGGTCATGGCATTGGCAAAATCAGAAAGCGACCAGTCGGCAATTCCCTGTTTGGAAGGCGAAATATTCGGCGTCACGAAGGTGCCAAAGGGCGTGACCAATTCCTCGCCGCCGCTCAAAACCAGTCTGGCATCACCTTTCGCGCCCGGAGCAGCATGGCAGGAGGCACAGCCCCCCTGCCAGAATATGCCCTGCCCACGGGCTATATCACCCGGCGTTGTGGCCGCAAGCTTTGCCTCGTCAAGGCGGGTTGGCGCAGACAGCAGCCAAAAACCTGCACCGCCAAGAATCAGCAGGCTGAGGATGAGCTTGAACACCCAGCGCATCACCGAAAAATCAATTCTTCTTTATGCGGAAATCCTGATGACAGGTGCCACAATTCTGCGTCACCTGATTGAATGCTGTCTTGAAGCTCTCAAGATCTTTCGGATCAGCGGCAACAGCCGCGGCCGCATCGTCCTTGTATTTGTCGATAGCAGCCACAAAGGCGGCGTTGTCTTCCCAGATCTTTGGCGAAGCGGTTGTATCGCCCGTATCGCTACCTGCCGGGAAAAGCGCCGCAGGATCAAGCTTCTGCGCATCATCATTGATCTTTTTTAACGCAGTCATGACCGTAGCAGCGTCAAAGGGCTTTTCACCCTTGGCAATGGGAGCGATGCTTCCAACGGCCTTTCCCTGCCCCTTCATGAGTGCCTGTCTGTCGGTTATGGAATCGGCGCTGGCCGTCGTGGCAAAAACTGCAAGTGCCAGCAATGGCGCGGCAGACAAAGCAATCAGTCTTTTCATCGAATAGAGTCCTACTCTTGTGGCTAATAACAAATTGGCTTCAAGGGCTTGGGACCACTTTAGTCAAAAGATTTCGAATTGCACGGGCGCAACGCAATCACATTTTCGTTTGCTTGAACGTGACTGAAATGACAAGTTTATGCAGCTTCAATCCTACGGAACTGCACTTCGCCGTTGTTCAGGAAGCATGTCTTATTAAAGAGTGACAAATCCACTGGATTAGGCAAGCGGACATCCGCTATGTCGGGACACGCCTTCTTTGCTGGATCGTACAAGCGGTCGATCTGAGATAGGAGTATGATGATCAATCCCCTGCTCTCCGCAAACGATTTCAGCGTATGCATTTGAGACATCAAATCCGGCTTATCGCGCTTCTGGTCGAGTATTTGCAGATAGTCGATTACAATCAGGGTTCCGCGCGTGGCAGACGCGAGTTTTCTGACGATATAATCTGCGCTGATGGCATCTGATGCATCGAAATCAAACGATTCCTTGAATTTTTCCCAATCTACCCCGATAGCGCGAAAACTATCCAGAATATCCTGAAGGGTGTATTCCAACGTAAAGAATGCAGCCGGTTTGCCAGCCTTCATGGCCTCAACGGCAAGTTCCAGACTGAGCAGTGTTTTACCATGGCCTGGACGTGCTCCAACCAGCATCAGATCGCCCGGCACCAGCTGTGCAAAGAGCTTGGCTGAGTGGGGTTCTGTCGATATTGTGGCTGCAAGCAGGCTCCAATTACCGAAACCCTCTCTAACGGCAATACTGTCGAGTGCCTCATGCAGCGGGACTTTTTGCAAGCGGGAAAGAATCCTCGCCTTACGCTTCAACTGGTAAATGGGAGCAGAGAACTTCATCACTGGCAAACCTCCTATTGCGAGCTATATTCCGCAATCCCCCCTTATGCGTCATGCTCGAACAGACGGTTCAAAATCCATAGAGCCCCGCATGAATGATACTTTCCTGATGGAGGGAAGGAGGCGCGGGCCGAGCCAGAATCAAATAATAGCGCAACATTGGAGCGTCCTGCAACGGGCAACCTTTCCTGCGAACGCAAACAAAAGCCCCTCCGTCTTGCGATGGAGGGGCTTTTTCATTGTCTGCAAGGAGCTGTCAAAGATCGAAGATGATCTGTGCGTTACCTGTCCGGTAGTAATGCGGGCGATGGTGACGTGGGCGATCCCAACGGCGGTCCCAGCGGCGATAATGTGGACGGTCCCATCTGCGGTAATAAGGCCGGTCATATCGGCGGTAATGCCGGCGATCCCAGCGGCGATGATGGCGGCGTTCCCAACGATCGCGACGGTCCCAGCGGCGCTCGTAACGATCGCGATGATGCCAGCGGCGGTGATCGACCTTCTGAACCAGTGTGTCAGCGGTGGTTCCTGCCGCTTCAACTGGCCTTTGCACCGTTGCAGGCGCGGCGCTGGCCGTTCCCGCAGTTCCCAGAGTGCCAACCGATATCAAAACAGCGCAAATTGCTGAAATCAGCTTTCTCATCGTTCCTCCAGTGAATGCCCCCCGCTAAAGGAAGGCGTTCAGCATGTTAAAAGTCCCTAGGCATTAGACTTAAGACTAGCGCTCTGAACGACAGATGAACAATCAATATGGCGAGCCGAAGGCGTGAAATTTCCGCTAAAATTTTTCAATGAAGGGCTGTTTGTGCGCCGTGAAGGCATTGTGGGGCTAGCCACGTTCCTGAAATATAGACACCTGCCCGGCGCGGTTTGAAATGAAAACGGCCCCGCCGAAGCGAGGCCGTTCAAACCAGAACCCGAAAAAGCGTTATTTGGCTTTTTCGTAAAGCTCGGCAACATAGTCCCAATTGATCAGGCTATCGACAAAAGCTTCCAGATATTTCGGACGCGCATTGCGATAATCGATGTAATAGGAGTGCTCCCAGACGTCGACACCCAGAATTGGCGTTGCGCCATGCACCAGCGGGTTTTCGCCGTTTGGTGTTTTAGAGATTTCAAGCTTGCCATCCTTGACAGAAACCCAGGCCCAACCGGAACCGAACTGTGTTGTGCCAGCTGCAATGAAATCCGTGCGGAACTTGTCGTAACCGCCAAGATCGGATTCAAAAGCTTTTTCCAGAGCGCCGGGAATCTTCTTGCCGCCGCCGTCTTTTTTCAGCCAGTTCCAGAAATGCAGATGGTTGTAATGCTGACCGGCATTGTTGAACAGGCCGGCGTTCTTTCCATAGGACTGCTTGACGATTTCCTCTAGCGAGAGGCCATCAAGACCAGCTTCGGCAGCCAGTTTGTTGCCGTTGTCGACATAAGCCTTGTGGTGCTTGTCGTGGTGATATTCGAGCGTTTCGCGGGACATGTAAGGTGCGAGCGCGTCGTAATCATACGGCAGTGCGGGCAATTCGAAAGCCATGGAAGTCTCCTCTTC
Source organism: Phyllobacterium sp. K27 (assembly GCF_054796155.1). NCBI lineage: Bacteria > Pseudomonadati > Pseudomonadota > Alphaproteobacteria > Hyphomicrobiales > Phyllobacteriaceae > Phyllobacterium > Phyllobacterium sp. K27. The sequence goes on from NZ_CM139240.1 coordinate 2,929,651, forward strand.
GATCTATATCTGTGACGGGATAGGCTGCCCGTTCGGGGAATGGCCTATCCTGACAAAACCTGCCTTGGTTACATAGGTCCGTATTTGTTCGGGAGCAATGCGAAACGGATCAATATTTCGGCGTGAACGCATTATCAGGTCAAATTTTTGGCCCTGCATGGGCAAACTCCCAATAAAGCTCTCTCGCCTTGCGAGCTATGGGACCGACTTGCAACTCCCGGTCCTCAATCTTGATAACGGGCACAACCTTCGAATGGTTCCCCGTCGAGAATATCTCATCCGCCTCAAGGAAATCCTGTACCGACAAGGTGGTCTGCGTTGTGCGGAAACCATAATCAGCCAGAACATCAATGATGCGCGAGCGGGTAATGCCTGAAAGGAAAGTGCCGTTGGGCGCAGGGGTAAAAATATGCCCGTCCTTGACCATGAATATATTGGAGCTTGCCGTTTCGGCCACATTGCCCAGCATGTCGAGAACCAGCGCATTCTCGAAACCGCGCGAGCGCGCTTCCAATATGGCCCGGCCATTATTCGGATAGAGACAACCGGCCTTGGCATTGGTCGGCATTGTTTCAAATGTAGGACGGCGGAACGGAGAAACGCTCAGCGAGAAACCACTTGGCTCAAGCATGGGTGCCTCATAGATGCTCAGACAAAAGCGGGTGGATTCCGGATCGGCTGGTACACCCATATAACCGCCATGTTCGCCCCAATACATGGGACGGATATAGACCGCCGTATTGCCGTCAAATTTTTTCAGACCATCATGTGTAAGACCGACGATTTCGTCAGCGCTCATTGTTGGCTTGAGACCCATTGCAATGGCCGAGGTGTTGACGCGTGCGCAATGCAGATCGAGATCGGGCGCCACGCCTTCAAACCAGCGTGCGCCATCGAACACGGTCGAAGCCAGCCACATCGCATGGGTACGCGGACCGATCAGCGGTACATTGCCCTCATACCAATCGCCATCGACATAGGTCCAGGTTGTGGACTGCGCTGCTGAATTTACTGCCATAATGCTGATTCCGTTCATGCTGATTGTCTTGGAGCATCGAAAAGCCATTTGCTGGCCAAGGTCAATGCTTGAGTGTGAAACTTGGCTCCGCTTATCTCTCCCCTTTGCGGGAGAGAAAGGATTTTCCCGGATTTAGCCATTCTTGCTAAATCCCTGGAAAATCCAAGAGAGGGGATAGCAGACATGACAAATCCCCTCTCTTGCGATTTCTCCCCCACAAAGGGGGAGATAATCGGCATCAACTTATCAGTGGCAAGGGAGCGAAAACGGCAGCGTGAGTCGCAGCCTCCCCCTCCACACCCACCTCACAAAGTGTTTATCGTCACGGGATATTCAAAACCCATCGATGCACTGCGTTTTTGTTGCCCTTTTGCAACAGTTGTGTCCTTGCCTTGTTTATGCCCTATTGCTAACGGTTCATCGCCATATTCTTTGTGCGTTTAGAGCACGTTACCTCAACAGTAACTGCCTGCCGAACTTTCCCGCCACCAACCTGGTTGAATGATGCAAAACACACTTACCCGTCGCGGTTTTCTGACCGCAATGACTGCAACCGCAGCAGCCGGTCTTGCAGGATGTGCTCAGATCCGCGGTGATATGCCCGTCATCAAGGTCGATGATTATGGCAATCCGCTAAGACCCGGAACGAACGTTGATCCGGGTTTAGCCTCCTATCAAGCCATGTATGCAGCGCGCGAAGATGGCGGCTATCAGCTGCCGGCCATTCCGGTAAAGAAGATGGACCCGCGCTATCTACGCCAGATCGTTCGTGACCCCACAGGCGAACAGCCTGGAACCATCGTCGTCGACACCAACACGAAATTCCTTTATCTGGTGCGAGAAAATGGCGAGGCCATCCGCTACGGCGTCGGTCTTGGCCGTGAAGGCTTTGCATGGTCGGGCCGCGCTATTGTCCAGTGGAAGCGCCATTGGCCCAAATGGACTCCACCGGATGAGATGATCGCCCGCCAGCCGGAACTTGCAAAATACAGCGCAGCCAATGGCGGCATGGCACCGGGCCTGACCAATCCACTGGGAGCACGCGCGCTTTATATTTTCCAGAACGGCGTCGACACGCTCTATCGCCTGCATGGATCACCGGAATGGTGGACAATCGGCAAAGCCGTTTCGTCAGGCTGCGTACGGTTCATCAATCAGGACATCATCGATCTTTATGATCGCGTTCCCAACAAGACGCCGATTCTGGTCATTTAGAGCGGAGAACATTCACACAAAAGGCCGATGGAGCGATCCATCGGCCTTTTCTTTGTTTCCAGCAGATTTGAAATTAGCGTTTGCTAAGGCTTCCGAGAATACCACGCACCAGCGCGCGGCCCAATGAAGAGCCGACGGAGCGAACCACTGACTTCATTGCAGCTTCCGCTACGGTTTGGCGGCCGCGGGTCTGACCGCCGCGCGGGCCGGTCTTGGTTTCGCCGCCGAGAAAATCCGGAAGTTTCCAGCCGCCCGTGTTATCGGCTTGCTCCCCCTGAGCCTGCTCCGCCTGAGCCTCCTCCTCGGTCTTGGCCTGTACTGCCTTCTTCTGCAAAAGCTCATAGGCCGATTCGCGGTCGACCATTTCATCATAGACACCGGCGACGGGGCTGGCATTGATGAGCTTTTGACGTTCATCACTGGTCAATGGACCAATGCGGCCAGAGGGCGGACGCATCAATGTCCGCTGGACCATGGAAGGCACGCCTTTTTCTGCCAAGGTGGAAACCAGCGCTTCGCCTGTGCCGAGATTGGTGATTGCTTCGAATGTATTGAAGTCCGGATTGGCGCGGAATGTATCGGCGGCTGTTTTGACAGCATTCTGCTCGCGCGGCGTATAGGCACGTAAAGCGTGCTGCACGCGGTTGCCGAGTTGTGCCAGCACCGTTTCCGGCACGTCCAGCGGGTTCTGCGAGATGAAGAAGACGCCGACACCTTTGGAGCGGATCAGCCGGACGACCTGCTCAACGCGGTTGAGCAGCGCTTTGGGCGCTTCATTGAAAAGAAGATGCGCTTCGTCAAAGAAGAAGACCAGACGCGGCTTTTCCGGGTCGCCGATTTCCGGCAGTTCTTCAAAAAGCTCCGAGAGCAACCAAAGCAGAAAGGTTGAGTATAGGCGGGGATTCATCATCAGCTTGTCTGCGGCAAGAATGCTGACCTGCCCGCGCCCATCGGTTCCGGTGCGCATGATATCGGCGATTTTCAGTGCAGGTTCTCCGAAGAACTTTGTGCCGCCCTGTTGTTCCAGCACCAGAAGCGAACGCTGTATGGCCCCAACCGAAGGCTTTGTCACATTGCCATAGCGCGCCGATATTTCTTCGGCCCGCTCTGCAATATTAACCAAAAGCGATTGCAGGTCCTTCATGTCCAGAAGCAAAAGCCCTTCTTCATCGGCAATCTTGAACGCGATATTCAATACGCCTTCCTGCGCTTCCGTCAGATTCATCAGCCGCGACAAAAGCAGCGGGCCCATCTCGGAAATGGTCGCGCGGATCGGGTGCCCCTGCTCGCCAAAAATATCCCAGAATATGACAGGCGATGCGGCAAGTGTGTATGGATCGAGTTTCACATCGGCAGCGCGTTTGACGAGAAAATCCTTATCCTCACCTTTGGCGGCGATCCCTGAAAGATCACCTTTGATGTCCGAGCAGAAAACCGGAACGCCGGCTGCGGAGAAGCCTTCCGCCAAAACTTGCAGCGATACGGTTTTACCCGTGCCGGTTGCGCCCGTAATCAGCCCATGGCGATTGCCGAATTTGAGCAACAACGACTCGGCTTGGCTGTAGCTGTCATCCGGCTTGCGGCTTGCACCAAGGAAAATACTGTCTGCGGCCATATCGTTCTGTCCTCGTCCCTGTCGTCACTTCATCCATGGTATAAACAGCCAAATCCCGTGCGACAATGGCAGAACGTCGATGTTGCAGAAAAGCACAAGGTGGCGAGCACCCATTGCAATACCTGTTTGATGACTGTGCTGGGCGCTGGGCCGTTTTCCAGTGGTTTCGACAAGATCCCAGCAAAACGGCGAATCTTGCGGTAAAATTGCCATCTGCAATTGCATTTTAGTGGCGTAAGGTTGAAAACATGCACCCACATGAAAACGAAGGCTTGTGTCACAAGAATTTCATGCATATTACGTAAACGTAATTCAGGCCAGTTGGGAGATTGCACTTATGGATGAACTTATCGCTCGCATTACCGCCAATGTCGGCACCGATCCTGAGACCGCGCGCAAAGCGGTCGGGCTTATTTTGGCGTTTTTGCAGAAGGAAGCCCCTGCCGATAAGGTTGATCTGCTGATTGCTGGCGTACCTGGCAGCGAAGAGGCAATTGCTGAAGCCAAGGGTAGCGGCGGCTTGCTGTCCGGCCTTATGCCGGGCGTGATGGGCCTTGGCTCGAAACTGATGGGCATCGGTCTTGGCATGGGCGAAATCAGCGGCATTTCCAAGGAAACCATTGCTTTTGCTCGTGAAAAGGCCGGAAGCGGCCCGGTTGACGAGGTTGTAAACTCAATCCCGGGCCTTAGCCAGTTCGTTTAAGTACCGCTCTTAGGACGCAGTTGGAAACGCGCGCTTCACGGCGCGCGTTTTTCGTTTTCAGGTCCGGTTGATCGACACGCCGCCATCGACGAGCATGGCTGATCCTGTTGTGAAACTGGAAGCGTCCGAAGCGAGATAAAGCACTGAACGGGCAATCTCCGCCGGCATTGCACGGCGTTTGAGTGCGTGCAATGCTTCGACGAAGGCAAGCTTTTCAGGTGTATCGACCCAGGCTTCCGCCATGGTTGTTGCAGTACCGCCAGGCAAAATCGCATTGACGCGAATCCCTTGCGGCCCAAGCTCGGCGGCCAGAGTTTTCATCAGGCCAATGACACCTGCTTTACTTGCGGCATAGGCCGCTGTTCCCGGCATTCCCACAGTGTAGCCAACAAAAGTCGATGTAAAAATCAAGGAACCGGCGCCGCGTTTTTGCATCGCCGGAATCTGGTACTTCGCGCCGAGAAATGCCCCTGTCAGATTGACATCAAGTGCACCCTGCCAGCCTTCCAATGAGATGTCAGACGTTGGTCCCATCTCACCATTGGTACCCGCATTGTTAAAGCCGATATCCAATCTGCCAAATGTGGTTTCTGCCAGCTCCACCAATGCCTTGGCGTAGGCTTCATCAGCAACATTGCCCGCCAGCGCTACAGCTTTGCCGCCAGCCGATTCGATTTCTGCAACAAGCTTATCAAGTTCGTTCTGGCGCCTTGCTGCAACAACAAGATGAGCACCTTCGCTTGCGAAAAGCTTTGCTGTTTCATAGCCGATACCGGAGCTTGCACCTGTAATAATGGCTGTTTTTCCATTGAGTGTTTTCATAAATTGAACCTTTTCAGTGTTTCGTGCCGGCAAAGTTTCATGGATCACCGGTGCCAGCCACCCGAAACCGGCAGCGAGGAAAAACACCATTCTTTTCAGTGGGTTGCTCTAGCGGCACTTTGCTTTGTTGCGAAGCAGCATGGTTCCACCTAAAGTCGTACACAACGAACAGACTACCGGGAGAAAGCATGGACGCGTCACTAATCAAGGAAACGGAATTCGCACAGACGACCCATGAGACGTGGGTAAAACTTGCGCAAAAGGCCTTGAAAGGCGCAGATTTCGACGAAACCCTGATTTCTCGCACAGACGATGATATTGCCATCAACCCATTGTATCAGCGCGCCCGCAAGGCACAGCTGACACCGCGCAAAAATCCCTCTCAAGCATGGCACATCGTGCAACGGATTGATGATCCTGATCCTGTCCGGGCAAACAGGCAATTGCTGGAAGATCTGGAGAATGGAGCGACTGGAATCGCGCTGGTTTTTGAAGGTGCACCCAACGCTTTCGGATATGGATTACCCTCCACCCGCGAAGCTGTCGATCAGGTGCTGCGGGGTGTTCATCTTGACATGATTCACCTGCGGATGGATGTCCATCCAAAAAGCCGCGCTTGCGCCGACTGGTTTGTCGATTACATGCGACCACGCGATGTTAATCCGAAGACCCTCAGCTTTTCTTTGGGTATCGATCCGGCGGCAACGCTGGCGGGAACCGGACGTTTGCGCATGAGCATCGCAGCGCTGAAAGCGTCGTTGCCTCAATCACTTGCCGGATTTTTCTCCGAAGATTTGCCCGGTATTGTGTTGGAGGCCGATGGCCGGGTTTATCACAATGCCGGAGCCACGGAAGCGCAGGAACTTGGTGCCATGCTCTCCATTGCCGCAGGGCATTTCCGGCTGTTTGAGGAGGCGCGCCAGCCCATCCATTTCGCCGCTCCACATATTGGTTTTGCCTTGTCAGTCGATCAGGACCAGTTCGTCTCAATTGCGAAAATACGCGCGCTGCGCCGTCTTTGGTCGCGCTTGCAGGAAGCCTGCAATATCAAGCCATCAGCAACGATGATCCATGCAGAAACTTCCATGCGGATGATGACGAAGCTAGATTCTGAAACCAATATTCTGCGTAACACCATAGCTTCTTTTGCCGCAGCTATCGGCGGCGCAGATACGATATCGATCCTGCCGCATACTCTTTCACACGGGTTACCGGATGCCGCGGCACGCCGCCTTGCCCGGAACACCCAGCTCATTGTGGCCGATGAAAGCAATCTTGCCTTCGTTGCCGATCCTGCCTGTGGCTCCGGCGCAGTGGAAAGTTTGACGGAAGCACTGTGCGAAGCCGCCTGGAAGGAGTTTCAAACCCTTGAGCGTGATGGCGGCATTCTTCAAAGCCTTGTTGACGGCAAGCTTCAGGCGCGCATCGTCAACGCCCGCCATGCCCGCGCCGAGCAGTATAAATCCGGCGAGCGTTCCATCGTGGGTACCACTGTCTTTCCGGCCGTAACCGAGCGGCCTGTGAAAGTGCTGGACGCTCCGCATATGCCATTGCCGACAGATGGCGTGGTTCACTGCGAACCACTGACTTTTCCGCGCATCGATGAAACATTGCAGGCTTGAACCAATGAGAATTCCCGATTTTACCAAGATCGATTGGCAAGCACCAAAAGCTTCTGTCGCCAAGCCGGACAATGCAGCCTGGAAAACCCCGGAAGGCATCAAGGTCAATCGCTCCTACGGCGATTCAGCATTGCGGGGCCAGCCGCATCTGGATTCCTTTCCCGGCGCCGCGCCCTTCATACGCGGCCCCTATCCGACCATGTACGTCCAGCAGCCGTGGACCATCCGGCAATATGCAGGGTTTTCAACGGCAGAAGAGTCCAATGCCTTTTATCGCCGCAACTTGAACGGCGGCCAGAAAGGGCTTTCCGTTGCCTTTGATCTCGCCACACATCGTGGTTATGACAGCGACCACCCGCGTGTTGCAGGCGATGTTGGCATGGCCGGCGTGGCAATTGATTCCATTCTCGATATGCAGCAATTATTCGACGGTATTCCGCTTGGCGAAATGACTGTTTCTATGACCATGAATGGCGCGGTACTCCCCATTCTGGCGCTATACATCGTTGCCGCGGAAGAACAGGGCGTGCCTCAGAACAAGCTCGCCGGAACGATTCAGAACGATATTCTGAAAGAGTTCATGGTGCGCAACACCTATATCTATCCGCCCCAGCCATCCATGCGGATCATTTCGGATATATTCTCCTATACGTCCGAGAACATGCCGAAATTCAATTCGATCTCGATTTCCGGCTATCACATGCAGGAAGCCGGAGCGACAGCGGATCTCGAGCTTGCCTATACGATTGCCGATGGTATCGAGTATGCGCGCGCTGGCGTTGCGGCAGGTCAGGACATCGATACATTTGCGCCGAGGCTTTCATTCTTCTGGGCTATTGGCATGAACTTCTTCATGGAAGTGGCCAAGCTTCGCGCTGCGCGACTGCTCTGGGCTGTTTTGATGAAGAAGAACTTTAACCCCAAGGATGAGCGTTCGCTATCATTGCGGACTCATTCGCAGACATCCGGCTGGTCACTTACTGCGCAGGACCCGCACAACAATATCATGCGCACCATGATCGAAGCCATGGCCTCAACACAGGGGCATACGCAATCGCTGCACACCAATTCTTTCGATGAAGCCTTGGCGCTGCCAACTGACCATTCGGCGCGTATCGCCCGCAACACGCAACTCATCCTGCAAAAAGAGTCCGGAACAACGCGCATCATCGATCCATGGGGTGGTTCTGCCTATGTCGAGCGGCTTACTTATGATCTGGCGCGGCGCGCACTTTCGCATATTGAAGAAATTGAAACGCTGGGCGGCATGGCAAAGGCTATTGAGCAAGGCATTCCCAAAATGCGCATCGAGGCAGCCGCTGCCCGCACGCAGGCGCGGATCGATAGCGGCCAGCAGCCGGTGATCGGTGTCAATTCCTATCGCCCGACAGAAGACACGCTGGTCGATGTGCTCAAGGTCGACAATGCCGAGGTCCGCGCGCGCCAGCTTTCCAAGCTCCAGCAACTTAAAGGTACGCGTGATGTTGCAGCCGTTGATGGTGCGCTCTCAGCACTGACCTTGGCTGCTAAATCCGGCAAGGGCAATCTGCTGGATTTTGCCGTCAAGGCCGCTCGTGCAAGGGCAACAGTGGGTGAAATCTCACTGGCGCTTGAAAAAGCCTATGGGCGCCATGTCGCGACGATCCATACGATTTCCGGCGTCTACCGCAAGGAAGTTGGCAAGAGCGAAGTTATGGATCGCGTTCAGGCCAAGTGTGCGGCCTATGAAAAGCGGACTGGCGAAAAGCCGCGCATTCTTGTCGCCAAAATGGGTCAGGACGGTCATGATCGCGGCCAAAAAGTCATAGCGACGGCCTTTGGCGATCTTGGTTTCGAGGTGATTGTTGGGGCGATGTTCCAGACACCTGAAGAAGTTGCGGAACTGTCAGCGGAAAGCAATGTGCATATTGTCGGTGTTTCGTCGCTTGCAGCCGGACATTTAACTCTGGTGCCTGAGCTTAAAGAGGCGTTGAAACGGCGAAACCGTGAGGACATATTGATCATCGTCGGCGGTGTGATACCGCCACAGGATTACGATGCTGTTCTGCAAGCTGGCGCGGCTGCGATTTTCCCTCCGGGAACTGTTATAGGCGAAGCAGCTGAGAAACTGATCGACAGACTGTTGGATTCGCTTTGAAATGATTACGATTTACACCCTTGATGGCGATCGTCTTGTTCCTCACATTGTGCAAGTTGGTGATCCAGCTCCGGACAATGCGGTCTGGGTCGATCTTTTGAATCCGACGCATGAAGAAGACGTGTACACTGAGGGCTGGGCCAATACTTCCATTCCGACCAGGGAAGACATGATCGAGATTGAGGAGTCCAGCCGGTTCTATGCCGACAATGGCTCGCAGTATTTGACGGCTTCCATCCTGCATTCAACCGAGAGTAAACATCACAGCATTGCGCCGATTACCTTCATACTGACGGATTCTCAACTGGTCACAGTCCGATACAGCGAGCCCAAAGCCTTTGCGCTTTATATCAGCCGCGTCACCAAAGCCCGCAACGGGCTGATCAACACCAAATGCAGTGGCGTGACGATTCTGCTCGGGATCATCGAAGCTGTGACGGACCGCATTGCCGATATTCTCGAAGGTGTTGCGGGTGATATCGATCATAGCTCATTTGCGATTTTCCGCCGGTCAGAAAAAGACCGGCCCATGACAACCAAGAATTTTCGTGACAGCCTCACCCGCATTGGCGGGCAAGGCGCGTTTCTTTCCAAAATTCGTGAAAGCATTGCCGGCGTCAGCCGTTTGTTGGTCTATATGACGGCAATCACGGACCAGAATGCCTACAAGAAAGAAACCCGCGCCTGGATCAAGTCGCTTGAACGCGACACGCAATCGCTCAGCACCTATGTGGATTTTCTTTCCAACAAAATCACTTTCCTGCTCGATACGGTGGTTGGCCTCATCTCCATCGAGCAAAACGCCATCATCAAGATTTTTTCCGTGGCGGCCGTCGCCTTCATGCCGCCCACACTGGTCGCCTCAATCTACGGTATGAACTTCCACTTCATGCCCGAACTCGACAAGGTATGGGGGTATCCCATGGCTCTCGGCGTTATGGTTGCTTCGGCGATCATCCCGCTACTCGTCTTCAAGAAGAAGGGCTGGCTTTAGACGAAATAATAAGGCCTGTCAGCTTGACTACTTCGTAAATTGCCGCTGTAATTTTACCTTGTGCGACGGAGCTCAATCATGAAAACCATTACACTATTGGAAATAGAAGATGAGGTAGGCTTCGTTTTTCCAATAGAAATTATTGCCAAATACAACTTAAAGCTTGGCGATGAGTTGAAATTGGTTGAGACGAAAGACGGATTTCAATTTACACCCACTCAACAATTGCAAAACGAACGGTGATATTTTAGCAGTAGCGTTAGCGTCTACTCCATTAATCACTTGGCGATTTTGATACCCACAATCTCCCACTCATGGTCATTCAGCACGAAGCTATCGCCCACTGATTTGCCGAACATCAGATTGGCAATCGGAGATACGTGCGAGATTTTTCCATGACTGGCATCAGCTTCATCCTCACCGACGATCATCCAAACCTGCTTCTTGTCGTCCTCATTGGCGATCGTAACCGTCATTCCGAAGCGCACGACATCGCTGTCCGGATCGGGAGGGGAGAGTTCAGCCGTTTCACGCCGTGCTGACCAATAACGCAAATCACGTGATGCCCTGGCAATCACATTGCGATCGCCCTCGGCGTTTCCTTTTGCCAGTTCAGCATGGGCCGCAGTCAATTCCGCATCAATCATGGCAAGTCCTTCGGCCGTCACCAGATTGCGGTGTGGGCTTATGGGGCGCTCGCCCAGATCAATTGATGAATTGCTGTCATCTTCTTTGGTAAAAGCTCTACTCATACAATTAAGATGGGGATTGCAGGCGCCAGCGGCAAGGGCAACCTGAAAAGCCCTGCCTAGAGCAAGTTTTGTTTATATAGAGTCATTCTGCCGGAGGGAATTCGTGGACAAGATCAAGGGATTTAGCGAGGGCGATGTTTATCCATCGGACGAAGCTGAAGCTCGATGGAATTGGCGCGAATTCACCCGGCCCTTCGGGATTCCGGCTGACGGCCACCCACGTTGTCAGGCAGCTTCGTCCGATGGATAAACATCGACCTCGCCACCTTCCGCGTGGACTGTCTCGTCATCCGAGAAACAGAATTGGCTCTATATAAACAAAATTTGCTCTAGATCAGTTGATCATTGCATCGGTCAGCGCTTCTGTGGGGCTGACGACACCGAAAGTCACGCCGTTCCAGTTGCGCATTTCGCGGTCGGCAAAGCGATCGAGCTTTGATTCCAGTTCGCTTTCACCGCGATAGATGCGTGCCAACACTGTTGCAATCATAGCCTCTGAAGCCCGCGTCGTACCATCATCGCATTTAACGGCAATACCCAAACCCAGCTCAGGCAGCGCGCCCACAAACACACCTTCCGCGCCGGTTTTCACGAATATGCGCCCCGGAGCCATTTCCATCAGTTTCGTGCAGGCCCGGCCCGTTCCTGCAACGTAAAATGGCGCAGCCATGGCAGCGTCCAGCAACCGCCTTGCGGCATGGGCGCGTTGAGGCTCAAGCCCGGTTCCTGTTGCCATGCGAGCGAACCCATGGGCCAAGCTACGAAGAGGAATTGCATAGGTCGGAATAGAACAGCCATCTGTTCCGCAATGGTCCAGTGTATGTGCTGCGCCGGTCACGCTTTCCATCGCATCGCGAACCATATCCTGTTCCGGCGAACCTAAAGCGGAATAGCCGCGTGTTTCGACGCCAAGATGCTTGCAGGTGCATAAAAAGCCAGCATGCTTGCCCGAACAATTATTATGCAAAGGCGTGGGTGTCTGACCGCTTTTGGCAAGATCGATCAGCACGGATTGTTCAAATGGCCAGTGAGAACCACATTCAAGGGCAGTGGAATCAAGTCCGGCACGGGAAAGCATTTCCCCGGCTTTCGCCACATGCAATTGTTCGCCGGAATGAGAGGCACAAGCCATGGCAAGTTCCTCATTGCCAAAACCATAGGCGTCCGCGGCACCACTTTCCACCAGTGGCAGGGCCTGTATCGCTTTGATTGCCGAGCGCGGAAATGTAGGGCGCTCTATATCGCCAAGCGAGAAAACAACATTACCATCACCATCGGTGACAACAACAGCGCCACGGTGACGGCTTTCTGACGTTTCACCCCGAAAAACTTCCACCAGAACCGGATTGCTCATGATACCTAAATTTTCCCATCAATAGGGCTGAAATTGGCCCGAATTTATGCCGTTATAATGCGCTCCGCGTGCCTTTCCAATGGAGAAACTGCTTGCTCAAACTCTTCCGTCATTTTGCGCTGTTTATATTTGTGCTGTTTCTCGCCCCAGCCCTGGGGGCAACCGGGTGGTGGATGACACAGACTCGCGCAGCAAGCTGGCGTGACGCTGACTGGAGTTCAAGCGGTGTGCTGCTTGCGCGGCCTGCCGTCAACGACGCCGCAATCTATATCATGGCGGCACGCACAGGCGGGCTCAAAGGCGCGCTCTCCCTGCATAGCTGGCTGGTTCTGAAACGCCCCGGCGCAACAAGCTATGATCGCTACGATGTGGTTGGCTGGGGTAATCCAGTACGGAAGAATGCCTATGATGCGGATGGAAGCTGGTACTCCAACACGCCCGCCATCATCCATGAGATCCACGGTCAGGAAGCAGCATCACTGATACCACAGATCGAAAACGCTATTGCCAACTATCCTTACGCCGCTCCGGGCAATTACGTGATCTGGCCGGGTCCCAACTCAAACAGCTTCGTGGCGCATGTACTTCGAGCCGTGCCGCAAATCGGTATCGTCCTGCCTTCAAATGCAGTTGGCAGGGACTTTCCCACGGAAGGCAGATTTTTTGCTATCGATGATGACTGGAAGAACTTCCACGCCAATCTCTTTGGCTATGCCGGGATCTCTGCCGGTGCGCGCAGCGGATTCGAGATTCAATTCATGGGCTTGGTCGCAGGTCTGGATATTTTGAATCCGGGACTTAAAGTTCCCGGATTTGGCAGGATCGGTTTGTAGAAACAGCATAATTGGCGCGCTTTTGCGAAACAATTTTTCCTGAAAATTCGAGACATTTTGAAGGCTGCCATATTTGTAACATATATAGTTACATGAAATACAAGCATCATATGGTCCGTCATCCCTGATTTGCCGCCAGCGCCTTGAACGAGATGGAGATTTTGAATGGCATCCTTTTCCGATCCCGATGTTGTTTCAGGATATGCTGCAAGAACCGAGCAGCTCGTGCCGGGACTGCGCCATTTGCACCAGATGGCCGGTCTGCTACTGGCAGAGAAGTCGCCTGCTGATGCGCGTGTGCTCGTCCTTGGCGCTGGCGGGGGAATGGAACTTGGAGCGCTTGCCAAAATGCAGCCGGATTGGCACTTTGTTGGTGTCGATCCATCAGTCGAGATGCTTCAATTGGCCAAGGCGAACCTCGGTTCGCTGGCTTCCCGCGTTACATTCCAGGAAGGCTATATTGAAAATGCGCCTGATGGCCCTTTCGACGCTGCAATCTGTCTCCTCACGCTTCACTTCCTGCCCCGGCACGAGCGGCTGGAAACATTACGCGGTATCCAGCGCCGACTGAAGCCCGGCGCTCCTTTTATTGTCGCGCACCACAGCTTTCCGAACAAGGATGGAGAAGCAGATAAATGGTTGGCGCGTTATGCGGCTTTTGCGGCCATGTCCGGCGTGGCTGCTTTTCAATCTGAAAACAGCATCCGAACGATGAAAGAACGATTGCCCGTCCTTTCACCTGAGCAGGATGAGGCCCTGCTTCGCGAGGCAGGGTTCTCCAATGTCGAGCTGTTTTATGCCGGTTTCACATTCAAGGGCTGGGTCGGCTACAAATAATGCCAGCTTGTTACTTGATCCGCTCAAGCACCGAAACGTAGTTTGCCACGGCAGCGCCGCCCATATTGAATATTCCGGCAAGCTTTGCACCCGGCACCTGAATGCCCCCGGCTTCGCCAGTCAGCTGCATAGACGAAAGCACATGCATTGAAACGCCGCTCGCGCCGATTGGATGGCCCTTGGCTTTCAGGCCCCCGGATGGATTAACCGGCAGGCGGCCGCCCATTGCCGTCTGACCTTCCAGCGCTACCTTTGCGCCCTCTCCCGGCTTCGCCAGCCCCATCGCCTCATACTCGATCAGTTCGGCAATAGTGAAGCAATCATGGGTTTCGACGAATGACAGATCGTCAATTGTCACGCCAGCCTGATCGAGCGCCCGCTTCCATCCTTCCGCACAGCCTTCAAACTGCAGTATATCGCGCTTGGAAATGGGCAGGAAGTCCTGCACATGGGCGGCAGCGCGGAATGCGACTGCGCGGCGCATTCTCAAGGCTGTCTGCGTATCGGTCAGCACCAATGCGGCCGCACCATCGGATACCAAAGAGCAGTCCGTGCGTTTCAATGGACCAGCGACAAATGGGTTCTTGTCACTCTCCTGACGGCAGAAATCATAGCCCAGATCCTTGCGCATCTGCGCATAAGGATTGTTGACACCGTTCTTGTGGTTTTTGGAAGCGATAGTGGCAAGGGCGTCGGATTGATCGCCATATTTCTGGAAGTAGGCCGCGGCAATCTGGCCGAACACACCGGCAAAGCCCGCTGGAATATCACCTTCTTCCGGCAGATAAGACGCCTTCAACAGGTTCTTGCCAATCTCCGGCCCCGGCGTAGAGGTCATCTTCTCAACGCCAACCACCAGCACGACTTTTGCAGCGCCTGCACGAATAGTCTTGATGCCTTGATGGACGGCGGCTGAACCCGTGGCACAGGCGTTTTCTACCCGTGTCGCTGGCTTGAAACGAAAAGCATCGCTGGCTTGTAGAACGAGGCTGGCGGTGAAGTCCTGCGGCGAGAAACCCGCATTGAAGTGACCCAGCACAATTTCATCGACATCTTCGGGACCGATGCCCGCATGATCCAGCGCGCCCAGCGCGGCCTTGACGATCAGCGTTTCGACTGTCTCGCCTTCCAGCTTGCCAAACGGTAAGTGCGACCATCCAACGATACAGGCTGTCATTTTATTCCTCCACAAAATGTCCTGTTCTTTGAGCTAACCATGAACCTGCCCCCCTTCAAGGTAAATGTCGTATAAACACGTAATATCAGCACAATTTTTTTATTGATTGATCAGTCAATCAAGAATAACCTTCCTAGCGAACGAGGATGTTTTCATGCCAAAAATCGGAATGGAACCACTGCGCAAACGGGCATTGATTGATGCGGCTATCCGCACGATCGGCGAGCGCGGTTCTTTGGATGTAACCGTTGCGCAGATTGCGCAGGAAGCTGGCGTTTCAGCTGCATTGGCGCATCATTATTTTGGTGGCAAGGAGCAATTGCTCCTTGCCACCATGCGGCATTTGCTGAACGAACTTGGTCAGGATTTGCTTGGCGCATTGCATGGCGCGCGAACGCCAGCGGCGCGCATAGCGGCTATCATCGCTGTCAACTTCTCGGCCGCGCAATTTGCGCCCCAAACTATCGCGGCCTGGCTGACGTTCTACGTTCATGCGCAGCAGTCCGATGAGACGCGCCGCCTCTTGCGGGTTTATGCACGGCGGATGCATTCCAATCTTGCTTATGCCTTGCAGCAACTGACAGACCGGGAAACCGCGCTCCAAATAGCGGAGGGAACTGGTGCCATGATTGACGGGCTTTATATCCGCCACGCGCTACGCAATGGCGCGCCTGAGGCTGCCAATGCCATTGCCCTTGTAGAAGATTACGTCACCACCAAACTTGCCGCCTCCGAACGCTCAAGAGCTGCCCTATGAAGCCCAATATTCTTGTCATCATGGTCGATCAGTTGAACGGAACGCTGTTTCCCGATGGCCCAGCCGATTTCATCCATGCACCGCATTTAAAGGCACTGGCTGCAACGTCCGCGCGTTTCGCTAATAGTTATACAGCTTCCCCGCTTTGTGCGCCTGCTCGCGCTTCGCTGATGTCTGGACAATTGCCATCGCGAACCCGCGTCTATGACAATGCGGCTGAATTTGCTTCCGACATACCCACTTATGCCCATCATCTGCGCCGCGCCGGCTATTACACAGGTCTGTCTGGCAAAATGCATTTTGTCGGGCCTGACCAGTTGCATGGTCTCGAAGAGCGGCTGACAACCGATATTTACCCCGCTGATTTTGGTTGGACACCAGACTATCGCAAACCGGGAGAGCGCATTGACTGGTGGTATCATAATCTTGGCTCAGTCACGGGCGCAGGCGTTGCCGAAATCACCAACCAGATGGAATATGATGATGAAGTGGCGTTTCACGCCCGCCAGAAACTCTACCAATTATCACGAGAGTCGGAGGATGCGGCGCGGCGCCCATGGTGCCTGACTGTCTCGTTCACCCATCCGCATGACCCCTATGTGGCGCGGCGCAAATATTGGGACCTTTACGAGAATTCGCCTGCGCTTGATCCGCAAGTCGCGGCTATCCCGTTTGATGATCAGGATAAACACTCCCGGAGACTGCTCCATGCCTGCGATCATACAGCGTTTGATATCACGCCGGAGCAGGTTCGCCGGGCACGCCAAGGCTATCTCGCCAACATCACCTATATTGACGACAAGGTTGGTGAACTTCTCGAAACCCTCGAAACAACCCGCATGCTCGACGACACCATCATCGTCTTCACCTCTGATCACGGCGATATGCTGGGTGAGCGCGGCCTGTGGTTCAAGATGAACTTCTTTGAAGGCTCTGCACGCGTGCCGCTGATGATTGCAGGCAAGGGCATCAACCCCCAATTGATCAAGCAGCCCGTCTCGACGCTCGATCTCAACCCGACGCTTGGCGCACTTGCCGGTATCGATATTGCGGAAGTTCTCCCATGGACCGATGGTGAGGATTTAACCCCGCTGCTAAGCGGCAAGGATCGCAATGGACCTGTGCTGATGGAATATGCAGCGGAAGGCTCGAACGCTCCGCTCGTGTGTATTCGAACAGGCCGATACAAGTTCGTGCATTGCGAGATCGATCCGCCGCAACTCTTTGATCTTGAATCAGATCCCCGCGAGCTGTCGAACCTTGCAGGCGATCCGGCATTCGCTGAAACAGTGGCAGAATTTACGGCTAAAGTACGGGAGCGCTGGAACCTTGCAGCCTTCGACGCCGATGTGCGGGAGAGCCAGGCAAGGCGCTGGGTTGTCTACGAGGCATTGCGCAACGGCTCCTATTATCCATGGGATTATCAGCCGCTTCAAAAGGCTTCCGAGCGCTACATGCGCAATCATATGGATTTGAACGTTCTGGAAGAGAACGCCCGCTATCCGCGCGGCGAGTGAGACAATTGTGGAAGCAGATTTCGTCATAGTTGGTTCGGGTTCGGCAGGCTCTGCCATGGCTTACCGCCTGTCGGAAGATGGAAAATATTCAGTGATCGTCATCGAATTTGGCGGCACTGACATCGGGCCGTTTATCCAAATGCCTGCCGCTCTCTCCTTCCCGATGAATATGAGCACCTATGATTGGGGCTTTGCCTCCGAGCCGGAACCCCATTTAGGCGGTCGCAGGCTTGTCACCCCGCGCGGCAAGGTCATCGGTGGGTCATCCTCCATCAACGGCATGGTCTATGTGCGTGGTCATGCGCATGATTTTGACCACTGGGCGCAAAGCGGTGCGACCGGTTGGTCTTATGCGGACGTGCTGCCGTACTTCAAGCGCATGGAGCATTCTCATGGCGGGGAAGCTGGATGGCGCGGCACCGATGGCCCACTGCATGTCAGACGCGGGCACCGCAATAATCCCTTGTTTCACGCCTTCGTGCAAGCAGGACAAGAAGCGGGTTTTGAGGTTACCGAAGACTATAATGGTTCAAAGCAGGAAGGCTTTGGCCCCATGGAGCAGACCATCCACAATGGTCGCCGCTGGTCGGCCGCCAATGCTTATCTGCGCCCTGCCCTTAAGCGGAAAAATGTGAATCTGATCAATGGGTTTGCCCGGCGTGTGGTTATCGAGAATCAACGGGCGGTTGGCGTTGAGATCACGCGGCGCGGCAAAGTTGAAACGATCCGCGCACGACGCGAAGTCATTATCGCGGCATCCTCCATCAACTCGCCAAAGCTGCTTATGTTGTCGGGTATCGGGCCTGCCGCCCATCTGAAAGAACACGGCATCAATGTCATTGCAGATCGGCCAGGCGTTGGCCAAAACCTGCAAGATCATATGGAAGTCTACATCCAGCAGGAAAGCCTGAAACCGATCACGTTGAATTCCAAGCTGGGTTTGTTTTCAAAAGGGTTGATCGGCGCGCAATGGCTCTTCTTCAAGTCGGGTCACGGAGCGACAAATCATTTTGAATCGGCAGCCTTTGTGCGGTCCAAGCCCGGGGTCGATTATCCGGATATCCAGTATCACTTTCTGCCAGCCGCGATCCGTTACGATGGCAAGGCCGCGGCCAAAGGCCATGGCTTTCAAGCTCATGTCGGCCCCATGCGTTCCAAATCGCGTGGCAGCGTCACGCTCCGTTCTTCTGATCCTTTCGAGAAACCGAAGATTCTTTTCAACTATATGTCGCATCCCGATGACTGGACAGATTTCCGCCATGCGGTCCGGCTCACGCGTGAGATTTTCGGCCAAGCTGCTTTGACGCCTTATCGGGGCCGCGAAATTTCCCCCGGCGCACATGTGCAGTCGGACGATGAAATTGATGATTTTCTGCGTGAGCATGCGGAAAGCGCTTTTCATCCATGCGGTACATGCAAAATGGGTGCAATCAGCGATCCAATGGCGGTGGTCGATCCGCAGTGCTGTGTTATCGGTGTTGAGGGGTTGCGCGTTGCGGATTCTTCAATCTTTCCACGCGTTACCAATGGCAATCTCAACGGCCCATCAATCATGACTGGTGAAAAGGCGTCCGATCACATTCTTGGACGCGATCTTCTGCCCCGCTCCAATCAGGAACCTTGGATCAACCCGCGCTGGGAAGTGAGTGATAGATGATCCCGCAAATACCATAATGCGTGGTTCGACAAGCTCACCATGAGGAAGGTTGTACATTGCAGGAACGCCATCGAGATTTGCTTGTGCAAGCATCTACCTCCCTCATGGTGAGCTTGTCGAACCACGCATAACGCCTATGCTATTTTTTTAATTCAAGGAGAACATCATGCGCGCGCAGCCGAAAGCATCGCATTTCATCAATGGCCGTTTCGTCGAAGACAAGGCAGGCAAGCCTCTCGACGTGATCTACCCGGCCACGGGTGAAGTCATTGCCAAGCTATACGGCGCAACGCCAGCG
This sequence comes from Phyllobacterium sp. K27, assembly GCF_054796155.1. Lineage (NCBI taxonomy): Bacteria > Pseudomonadati > Pseudomonadota > Alphaproteobacteria > Hyphomicrobiales > Phyllobacteriaceae > Phyllobacterium > Phyllobacterium sp. K27. The sequence goes on from NZ_CM139240.1 coordinate 2,948,959, forward strand.
CTCATCGAACAGGCTGTGCAGGCTGCTCACGCCGCCCAGCCCGCATGGGCTGCTCTCAAGCCCGTGGAACGCGGCCGCATCCTTCGCCGCGCAGCCGATATACTTCGCGAGCGCAATGCAGAAATCGCGCATCTTGAAACCTTGGACACTGGCAAGGCCATTCAGGAAACGCTGGTCGCTGACCCAGCTTCAGCTGCCGATGCGCTGGAGTTTTACGGCGGTATCATTGCCGGCTTCAATGGCGAGATGATCGAGCTTGGCGGCTCCTATGCCTATACGCGCCGCGAGGCATTAGGCGTATGCGTTGGCATCAGCGCCTGGAACTACCCTATTCAGGGTGCAGGCTGGAAATCCGCCCCGGCGCTGGCCGCGGGCAATGCCATGATCTTCAAGCCATCGGAGAATACGCCGCTTTCGGCTCTGGCACTTGCCGAAGTCTACAAGGAAGCTGGCCTGCCCGACGGGCTGTTCAATGTCATTCAGGGCTTTGGCGATGTCGGTTCACAACTTGTCGATCACCCGCTGGTAGCCAAAGTCTCCCTCACCGGCTCGGTTCCGACAGGCAAGCGTGTGCTCGCGCAGGCCGGCTCGCACATGAAGCACGCCACAATGGAACTCGGCGGCAAGTCACCGCTGATCATTTTCAATGACGCGGATGTTGAGAATGCTGTCGGTGGCGCGCTTCTGGGCAATTTCTATTCAACTGGACAGGTTTGCTCCAATGGCACGCGTGTTTTCGTGCAAAACGGCATCAAGGATCACTTTCTTGATCGCCTCACCTCCCGCACGAAAGCCATCCGCCTTGGTGACCCGCTTGATCCGGAGATCCATCTTGGCCCGCTCGTCAATGCTGCACAGCGTGACAAGGTGGTGTCCTATATCGAAAAGGGCAAAGCCGAAGGCGCGACATTGCATTTCGGTGGCGGCGTGCCCCAGATGCAGGGTTTTGAAGGCGGCTGCTTCGTCGAGCCGACCATTTTCACCAATGTGACTGACAATATGGTCATTGCGCGCGAGGAAATATTCGGGCCGGTTATGGCAGTGCTGGATTTCACCGACGAAGAAGAAGTCATTGCCCGCGCCAATGACACGGAATTCGGCCTTTCGGCTGGCGTATTCACCAAGGACCTTTCCCGCGCCCATCGCGTGATCGGCCAGCTCAAAGCCGGAACCTGCTGGATCAATACCTACAATCTCGCCCCGGTGGAAATGCCTTTTGGTGGCTTCAAGCAATCAGGCGTTGGCCGCGAGAATGGTCTGGCTGCGCTTTATCATTACAGCCAGATCAAGTCGGTCTATGTCGAGACCGGCAATGTGGACAGCCCTTATTGAGGATCGTTGCGAGAATCACTAACCTCTCCGTCATCCTCGGGTTTGACCCGAGGACCCATTGTCGTCGTGATTAGTTCCCCAAAGCATAGATCCTCGGGTCAAGCCCGAGGATGACGGCGAAGTGAGCGCTTAACCTATTGAGGGCGCTTGCCCACATAATCGACATACTGCGTCAGCGCGCTGACCAGATGGTAGAAGATCGAAGCCGGAACCTCTTCGGCTTTGGCCCGCCCTTTCTCGTCAATAAGATCAATCCATAGTCCCTTTGGTGCGGGTTCAATATGCCAGCGGAAGAGCCGTCCAACCCGCGCTTCGACTTCAGGTTTCAGATCAGGCCCGCCATTGCCATCGAGCGCGATAGCCGCCTTGACGGCTTCGGTCTGCGGCCAGCTGCGGGAGTTGGTGTCAAGCGGAAGACCGTGGCGTGATACTGCCCCATAGGCAAGTTCCGTTGAGCGGTTCAGGCCATTGGCAATGGCCGATGCGTAAAGTTTGCGGGCGAAGCGGACCGCATCCTTCTGTCCCGAAGATGCTGCAAAGGCTGACAGGAGATGCGCCCATTCAAAGTGATGGCCCGGCTCTGTCCATTCACCCTGCTCGCCCGGTGCGCGATCCCAATCATTGCTGAAATACTCGCCAAGCGTCCAGGTTTCCGCATCGAACATGTGGTGGCGGAAGAGATCGACGATGCGCGCTGCGCGTTGCAGATAATCGCGATTGCCCGTTGCACCATACCAGGCCAGAAAAGCTTCGAGCAGGTGCATATGCGGGTTGGAACGCCGCAAGCCCTTGTCATCGGGCATTTCCAAAAAACCGGTCATGCGCGAATCTGCGAGATACTCGTCGATGAAAGCGAAGGTTTCCGTGGCGAGCCTCAATGCCTGCGGGTGCCCGGCCTTATGCGCATGAGCAAGCGCCAAGAGCACGAAGGATTGGTCGTAAGTGTCCTCCGAGGCATCCAGTACACTGCCATCCGGATTGAACGTCTTGACCCAGCCGCCACGATCCGTGCGTCCTTTGGTGATGAAGCTCAGGCCATGCTCGATAAGGTCGTGTGCGGGTCCATCCCAGCCCATCTCCTTGGCCACGGCAAAGGCATATATCTGCCGAGCCATCGTCCGCATACGCTTGGTCTTGGTGATAGGAATGGCGTCAAACGACATGGCTTCATGAAAGCCGCCATGGCGCGTGTCGACGCCCACCGTTGACCAGAGCGGCAAGGTTTCGTCAAAAAGCCAATGCCGCACCCGGTTCCCATAAGCGCCGACTTGCGGCAACCGGTCCTGCGAGGGCGTGAATTTGGTTTCCAACCTGCCTGTCTTTTCAAGCTGTTCGACGATTTTCCTGACATTTTGACTCTCATTGACAGGAGCCACGAAGGTTGCATCGGCGGTTGCTACAACGGCGGTATCGCGCAAGCCGACTGCCGAGAGCAAACGTCCCTCGCTGCGCAAATAGCTGTGCTCACAATCAATAGCCACGACATCGCCGACCAGCACATTGCCATTGCCATCAACTGAACCGACTTCCAACAGGGATTGCCAGGAGCCAAGGTCGTTCCAGCGAAATTTCGCTGGCACAAGCGCAATGTCCTTTGCGTGCTCCATGATCGCGTAGTCAACGGATATGGACGGCACGGCAGCGTAAAGATCATGCGGCAGATAGGTGCCGGATATGTTGGTGCTTGCCTCATCCAGCGCCGCAATAGCCTTGTCCCAAATCTCCCCGGCATGTTGCCGGAAGGCGTCTCGCATGACGCTGGCGCGGAAAAGAAAGATACCGGCATTCCAAAGGAAGTTTCCCGACGCCAGATACTTCGTTGCAGTCTCCTCATTCGGCTTTTCCACGAAGCGCACGACATCGCGTGTCAGTGCCGCCTCGGGTTTGACTTCAATGTAGCCGAACCCGGTCTCCGGACGATCCGGCTTGATGCCGAACACAACAATGCGCCCCGCTTTGGCCGCCTCGACACCGGCCTCAACAGTGTTCCAGAAATCGCGGTCGGTGGTAATTTCATGATCGGATGGCACAACAAGCACCAGCTCGTCGCCGTGTTCGCGCAAGGTTACTTCTGTCGCCAGCACGACTGCAGAGGCTGTGTTGCGCCCCATTGGTTCGAGAATGGGACGCCCTCCCGCCAGTTCAATCCCTGCCAGATCCTGATTGATGCGGTCTGAATGACGCTCCGATGCCAGCAGATAAACGGGAACGACAGTGCTACTGCGCGCCGCCATGCGCTTGATTGTGCGCAGCAGCATGGAGCCCTGCCCTGACAAATTATGAAACTGCTTGGGAAAATCCTCACGCGACAATGGCCAAAGCCTTGAACCGACACCGCCACTCATGACGAAGCTGATAATTGTTGCTTTTTCGATTGTCATTTACGCCCCGTTATTTCAGCATTTCAAAACTTCTTGTTCAATGAATACAGGACTTATTCTAATCATCACAGACTAAAGTCTTAACTATTCACACCTCGTATTTTCGCACCTCTATAATTAAAAAGTGCTTCTGAATCGGCTTGCAGCGCTCTTGTCTCGGCGCTATATACCGCCCCCACTGGTCGCGGAGTGTAGCGCAGCCTGGTAGCGCACGTCGTTCGGGACGACGGGGTCGGAGGTTCGAATCCTCTCACTCCGACCAGTGTTTTACGATTCATGCCTATCATCACATTGGCGATGGATTTGATTACGCAATCTATCCCAGCTCCAAACTGCTGACTGCCCACAAGCGGCTAGAGCAATTTCCTCCGTTCAAAAATGATAAAAAGCGCATAAAAAAAGACCAGTGCCCGCCCCTGGACACTGGTCTAGGCACCGAATACAGGCTGTTATTGTGTTTCAGCCTTCGGTTAAGCTTGGTTCGATATTCGGCTGAACGACAGGCGTTGGCAACTCATCCAAAGCTGCAAGCTCGCTCGCGCAGGCTGAGGCAGCGCCTTTGACAGCTTCAATACCTGCAAACGTTGCCCAGCCACCCTTTTCGATGAGTTCGGCCCGCTTCCAGGACGACTCTTTTTTCAGCGTGTCGAAGTGAGACCTTGCATCTGGAGCAGAAGCGAATTTATTGACACAAAGCGAAGCGACGATATCGGTACGTGCTTCTTTGGCTGCAGTATCCACAGCCGCCTGAGCCGATCCGCCAGTCACCCATCCGCCCCAGCCAAAGCCGAGAATCATAGTTGCAACTGCCCCGACCGCCACGCCATATATCGCTGGTTTTGTCCAAACTGGAAACTGCATTCTTCACTCCCTTTTGATTATTTATGCCTCTAGCATTGCGCATAATGACGAAGGGATCAACACAATATGTTACATTATGTAAATTTTCTCGACCAATATTCATTTAGTCACGCGCCCCAAACCCGTGGAATTTAAAATAGTTTTTCAGCAACTATAGATAATTCATAGCCAAATAAAATTTCTTGTGAATTGAGCAGCCCAATCCCTTAATAAATCAAAACACCAATGCAGTGAGGATAATTGAAAAGCCTCTTAGCTATTTTTTTCTAATCTTTGCCATGTGGATATATTGCTTTCATTTTTTCCGGCACAGGAATGAACCAGCGGAAATGTACAATCCTCCCAACCTTCCCAAAGGGCTTGTCACGACCAATGCACGTCACTGTTGCATTTCGACAGCATGAGACTGTCTCTATAGTTTTGCGGGAATTCTCGTCGTAAATTCGCTCGCTCGCGAAGAGTCATTCCGCATCCCTAGATGTGAGCTTTCAGGAGGTTGTCCATTCGGAGCGGATTTAGGAGACTGGAGTTACCACACCTCAGTTTTCCAGGATCGCTCCGAATGAACATTCATAAGAATGCCCGACTGACCCCGTTGCGTCGAGAGGAAATGGCTGTCGCGGTTCTTTGCGGTGCGCTGACCAAGGCAGAAGCCGGCCGCGTTTATGCCGTTTCGCTCAAGATCGTGTCGCGCTGGGTCAAACGCTTCGAACAGGGTGGGCGTGCCCAGATGATCGATCGCTCGTCGCGCCCGCAAAACAGTCCACAGCAGACAGATCAGGCGCTGGCGCAGCGTATCATCACGCTTCGCCGCCAGCGCCTGACTGGCAAGCACATTGCTCTCGAAACGGGCGTCTCGCCCGCTACCGTCAGCCGTATCCTGCGGCGCGCAAAGCTCTCGCGGATGAAGGACATTGAACCGGCCGAACCGGTGGTGCGCTACCAGTATAGTGAGCCAGGTGGCCTGATCCATCTCGATATCAAGCGGCTAGGCCGTTTCGAACGGGTCGGTCACCGCATCACCGGTGACCGCAAAGGGCAGAGCAACTCACGTGGTGTCGGCTGGGAATACGTTCACGTCTGCATCGACGACGCCTCCCGCATCGCCTTCACAGATATCTTGCCCGACGAGAAGGCCGTCAGCGCCATTGCCTTTCTCAAGGCGGCGGTCACCTACTACAAGCACCTCGGCGTCACCGTCACACGCGTCATGACCGACAACGGCTCATGCTACAAAGCCAAGGACTTTGCAAAGGCCTGCAAGGCGCTCGGTCTCAAGCATATCCGAACCAAACCCTATACGCCCCAAACCAACGGCAAGGCCGAACGCTTCATCCAGACAGCCTTGCGAGAATGGGCCTATGCACGTGCCTATCCTTCGTCAGAGCTCCGCAAAGCCCATCTCCCACAGTGGACGCATATGTACAATTGGCATCGCCCGCACGGCAGCCTAAAATCACAAACACCCATCAGTCGACTCAGTCTAAACTGGGACAACCTCTTGAGGCTCCACAGCTAGAGCAAGTTTTGTTTATATAGAGTCATTCTGCCGGAGGGAATTCGTGGACAAGATCGAGGGGTTTAGCGAGGGCGATGTTTATCCATCGGACGAGACTGAAGCCCGATGGAGTTGGCCAGAATTCACCCGGCAGAATGACTCTATATAAACAAAACTTGCTCTAGGGATGCGCGGTGCAGATTATTGGGCGTGCCGTTTATGCCGGATGGCGTCTGCAATGAAAACTCGGGATAGTGCGTGATAAAGCGGCTCGTGTGATATTAAGCGGGCCGTTCCGTACCCAAGCATGGCCGTACACATCAAGGCTATTACACTATTCTGACTGCCCGTCATTTCAAGGATGATCACAAAGGCAGTCATTGGCGCTTGCACAACGCCTGCGAAATAACCTGCCATGCCCAATATTGCCGCCAACCCGATATTGCTTCCTACCAATTGGCCAATAGCGCTTCCAATTCCAGCGCCGACCGACAATGACGGTGCAAAAATTCCGCCTGGTATACCAGAGATCATGGATAAAAGCCCCGCTACAAGCTTTGCTATCCAGTAGTACCAAGGCAGCGGCACACCCTCGACAGCGCTTCGAGCCTGCTCATATCCGGTTCCGTAGGTTGCTCCTTGCGAAACGATCCCAATGACTGCAACAATTAACCCACATGCACCAGCAACCAGCATCATTCTATAAAGGGGCGCGGAAACGGCCCATCGCTTGATTCTTCTTGTAGCCCTGAGAGCAACGGCACTGAACAACGCGCCGCAAGTGCCCCCACCGATGCCGCAGACAATCACCAGAAACCAATCTGAGAAATGCGCCGTGACGCCATTGTCACCAAAATAAGTATAGTTTCCCGCAAGCCCGATGGCAGCTAGACCGGAAATAATAACCGCGGTCAGCACAAGTCCGTTTGCCCGGGATTCGTAAGACCTGCCCATTTCTTCGATTGCAAACACAATGCCTGCCAACGGCGTGTTGAAAGCAGCCGCGACCCCCGCTGCTGATCCAGCGACTATCAGGCCGCGAGCGTGAGCCATGCCGCCCCAGCGCGCAGCCTGCAACATCAGCGAAGCGCCAATCTGCACTGTTGGCCCTTCCCTTCCGATGGATGCTCCGCAAAACAATCCTACGACGGTGAGAAAAATCTTTCCAAATACCATCTTCAAGGACAACAACCGCGACCGATCTTCATCGTCAGTCAGATGCCTTGCGGCTATTGCCTGCGGTATCCCGCTGCCTTGTGAATTGGGGAAAAGGCGAAGCGCTATGAACAGGCAGAATATAAAGCCTATGGGCGTAATGATTAACGGCAGATATTGCGCTGGACCACCATATCCTACCATGGACATGAAAAGATGCTGTGCAAGGTCGGCAAGTTTTGCGAAAATGACGCTTACTATCCCTATAGCAAGTGCGCCTGCCCAGAATATAAGCCTCGGCCGCCAAACTCTGACATTGCCCCACATTGCTCTGGATCGACGGAAGACTGAGTACTTTCGGTACATGGGACGCACAGGATTGGCCTAAGCTTTCTCGTTCGGAATGCCGTCTGCTACCACGATGACCGACTGACTTCAAATACGGAGCTGATTTCGGAGTTCATTCCCGTCAAGATCGCAAATGCCTGAATGCGACAAAGCATCCCGAGAATGAGACAGCACTAACTGGGCAATTCTTCCCCAGACTCTTTGGCCTTCTTTAGGGTCAATAGCGCACTGCACCTCCGGCATGCCCCACCCGGCTTTAATTGCCTTCTGGTGAACTGCATACATTTCTTTTGAAGAAACCCTGTCGAGGAACCGGTTTCGCATTTTCTCCCGGTATTCCATCTCGCGCTGCTTCTCGTCTTCGTGAGCGCCGCCCCATCCTCCAGGATGGGACAGCGCTGATTCCGCGTCGTCAATTCCAAGTCTGGCTGTTATACCAGTCATCGACATCGCGCTTGGCGTCGTCTTTGGCTTTGCCATAACGTTCTTGAATTTTGCCTTCCAGTTGGTCTCTCTTGCCTGCGATGACATCTAAATCGTCGTCAGTGAGTTTGCCCCATTGCTCCTTGACCTTGCCTTTGATCTGCTTCCAGTTGCCTTCCACCCGGTTCCATTCCATGACTTTCCTCCTTGTTGGTAATGCAAACCAACGTGAGAACTGCACAAAGGGTTCCCTGGTTTAAGCTGACTTGGTCGGGCGGCAGACTCTCGGCCCCTTCAGCCGATTTAACACCTGCACCAAGAGCCCCGGCAATCCCGAAATATTTCAAACATTAATGTGACTTGATAATTGCCGACTGATGTACCATCATGTCTGCATGCTTGATTTCATTCTCATAGTCGGCTGCATTGGCGCAACATGGTTGGGTTGCCTCTACTTTCCACGAAACCTCCAGTAAGGTCGTGGAAAGAGGAAAGAAGGTTCTTAGCTTGCAATAAACCTGTAGCCCACACCCGGCTCCGTTCGAATAAAATGCGGCTGGTTCGGGTCCTCCTCAATCTTGGCGCGTAATTGCCCCACAAACACCCGCAAATAGTGCAAATCTTCCAAATGCGCCGCGCCCCAGACTGACGCCAGAAGTTGGCGATGTGTAACTACCAACCCCGGATGAAGGACCAGATGCACCAGCAGTTGATATTCCTTGCGGGTCAAGTGCACTTCCTCGCCATTCAGCGTAACAACGCGTTTTACCATGTCCACAACGAGGCCATTGCTTTCGAATATCGAGGGCACACTGGCGCCAGCGGCCTTCTGCCGTAAAGCTGTCCGTACACGAGCTAGCAGCTCACCAATTCCAAACGGCTTTTCGACGTAATCATTTGCGCCAAGATCAAGCGCTGCGATCTTTTCAGCCTCGCGATCACGCGCGGATAAAACAATGATCGGCACTTCGGAAAAGGCTCTTACTGTCCGTATGACTTCCTTGCCGTCCTTGTCCGGCAGTCCAAGATCAAGAATGACGAGATCCGGCGCACTGGTCGCGATCATTCGTTCCGCATCGGCGGCAGTCGCTGCGGCCATGACATCATAGCCGGATGCGGTCAGAGCAGGATGCAGGAACCGCTGTATTTGCGGCTCGTCATCGACGACCAGAATGCGGTTCTCGTTCATCAGCTTGCAGCCTCGCTTCCGGCATTTTCATAGGTGGGAAGACTAATGACGAACCGTGTGCCACGTTTTCGAATGGCCGGACTTTCCGCCTTGATTGTTCCACCCATTGTCTCGACAAATCCACGGGCAATAGAAAGTCCAAGCCCCGTCCCCGCAGCTCTGCCGTCACTTTTTACACGCCGGTAGAACTTTTCAAAAATGCGATCGAGGTCTTTTTCGGGAATGCCCTTTCCCTGATCGGTCACACTGATGATAACGCGCCCCGCATCATTCTTGGCATAGACGGCAATCGGGCTGTCCCCGCCATATTTGGCGGCATTGTCCAAAAGATTAAACAGGACCTGACCAAGCAATCCGGAATCACCGCTGGCAACGGCAAGATCTGTGGCAATACTTGTATCGATTGCGATCCCGGGCTTGAGCCGTTTCATTCGCTCAATCGCCGAAGCAATGACATCCGCCGCGTCGACCGGACTGCTTTTGACTTTCAGCGTTCCAGCCTCGATACGCGTCATGTCGAAAAGATTAGATACAAACCGGGTAAGCCGACCCGCCTCCTCTTCAATGGAAAGCAACAGGTCGTCGCGGCTGTCCTGCTTCATCTTGCTTCCGAGTTGCCGCAGGGTTGTTACCGCTCCGGTGATTGATGCAAGCGGCGTTTTCAGATCATGCGACAGCGAGGAGAACAAGGCTGTATGCAGCTTTTCGCTTTCCTGTAGCGCCGCCGTCTTGGCATTTTCACGCATGAGCAAAGCGCGGTCGATGGCTATCGCAGTCTGATCCAGAATAGCCGTCAATTTACGATCTTCGTTTTCGCTCAGCGAACCCGAATGGTTTGCCATGGAAATGCCGGTTACGCCCGCAACGCCATGGGATGCGACTATGGGTAGAAATTGCCACGAAATTTGCGGCAGCGTTGCCGTATCGTGCCCAGCACGTTCATTCTTGTCGAAAGCCCATCGCGCAGCCGTCATATCCGTGCTATCGAGCACCATATCCGGCGGCCATGCGGCCTGAAGGAGCAGTTCGTCGTCTTCAGGCAAAAGGATCACCACCCCGGTTTCCAGTGTCGCGTGAAGATGCATGGCACCGGCCACCAGAACATCGTCAAGCCGTGCTGTACCGGAAAGTTTGCGGGAGAATTCGTAAAGCGCCAGCGTACTCTTCGCCTGATTGCGCGAACGGGCAACCTGATCGCGCAGGCGCCCGGCCAGATCGCCTATCATGAGCGCTACTGCGAGGAAAATGATCAATGAGACCAGCTGATGCGGTTTGGCAATGCTCAGATTGTGGACTGGTTCGATGAAGAAATAATTATACAGGACAAAAGACAGGCCCGCCGCAATGATGGCTGCAAAGCGACCGCTCGACATTGCCGAGAGGATGACGGCAACAAGATAGAGCATCGACAGGTTTTGCAGATGAACAATACTGCTTGCACCAAGTCCCAGCAATGTTGTTGCCGCAGTCGCCAAGACAGGGATGGCGATGGATTTCGCCAGTTCAGCTCTTGAGCGTCGTTGGGGAGGTGGCGCGACGTAAGCCGTATCATCCTCATTGCCGGTAACGATGTGCACACTGACATCGGTGAGGCGCTTCATTATCTCATCAGGCAGGGAACGTCTGAACGGATTCGAAAAGGCCTTGCCCCTCGGACGTCCCAACACCACTTGCGTGATATTCTCGCGGCGGGACAATCGATGGATTTCCTCGACGAAATCCCGCGCGATGACACGGCGGGTCTCAGCCCCAAGCCTTTCGGCCATGTCCAAAATCTTGTCGATGCGTTGGCTCGCGGCAACATCCATGCCAGCAGTGCTGGCATTGGTCAGCGAGACAACAAGCCAGCGCGCATTGAGACCCGAAGCCAGGCGGCTGGCCGTGCGCACGACCTTTTCCGACAGGCTATCCGGCCCCACACACACCAGCAATCGTTCTCCAGAAGCCCATGGCCCCTCAATTGCATTTTGCCGCAACAGATCAATCATCTGATCGTCAACGCGGTCAGCAGTGCGGCGCAGTGCGAGTTCGCGCAGCGCGGTTAGATTCTCCGGCTTGAAAAACCCTTCGGCAGCGCGCTCCGCATTGCCGGGAAGATATATCTTACCCTCTTTCAGTCGAGCAATGAGTTCAGCGGGAGGCAGATCGACAAGCAGCACGTCGTCGGCGCGCTTGATAACAATATCGGGCACGGTTTCCCGCACTTTCACACCGGTGATATTTGTCACCAGATCAGACAGACTTTCCAGATGCTGAACATTCATTGCCGTCCAGACATCGATACCGTGCCAGATCAGTTCTTCAATGTCCTGGTGGCGTTTGGGATGACGGCTGCCGGGCGCATTGGTATGGGCAATCTCGTCGAGCACCAGCACTTTGGGCTTGCGCGCCAGTGCGGCATCCAGATCGAACTCTTCGAGCGGGCGACCACGGTAGTCGATTTGCTTGCGCGGAAGCACTTCGAGACCTTCGAGCAACTCTGCGGTTTCACCGCGCCCATGAGTCTCGGCAAGACCGATGACAATATCCACGCCATCTTCCTTGAGCCTGCGCGCGCGCTGGAGCATGGCATAGGTCTTGCCTACGCCCGGTGCAGCGCCAAGGAATACAGTAAGCTTGCCGCGTTTTTCACGTGCGGCAAGCTCCAGCAATCTGTCAGGGTCAGGTCGGTGACCGTACTCGGCCATAAATGCCTCGGGGTTACTTCTTCAGATCATCGAGTGCCAGGTTCAACGCGAGAACGTTTACCCTAACTTCACCGAATATACCAAGGATAGCTTGCCGCGTGTTGGCTTTGACCTGTTGAGAAACCACTTCCGGAGACAAGCCGCGGGCGTGAGCCACACGTGTAACCTGAAGCATTGCATAGTCTACCGAAATATCCGGATCGAGACCGGAGGCGGAGCTGGTCACCGCATCGGCTGGAATAGCAGCCGTTACGCCGGATGCTTTTAACGATTCGACCGAGTTTTTCACACGATCAACAAGTTCTGCCGATGTCGGGCCAAGGTTCGAGCCGCTTGAAGCAGCTGCGTTATAGGGATCAGGACCGGTTGCTGACGGGCGCGGCCAGAAATAGATGTCGCTGGTAAAGTTCTGGCCGATCAGGGTGGAGCCAACAACGACATCACCGCGTTTTATCTGGCTGGAATTTGCCTGCGCCGCAAACAGGGTCTGGCCAATCCCCGTCATCGCAAGCGGGTAAAGCAATCCCGTAGCGATTGTGAGAATGAGCGTAAGTACGATTGCCGGTCTAAGTTGAGTGAGCATCGCAGTTTCCTTCAAACGAGATTGAGTGCGGCGACAATTACATCGATCGCCTTGATGCCAACAAAGGGCACCAGTAGTCCGCCAAGGCCGTAAACCAGAAGGTTGCGACGCAAGAGAGCAGAAGCACCGACTGGCTTGTATGAGACACCTTTAAGCGCCAGCGGTATAAGCGCAATAATGATGAGCGCGTTGAAGATCACCGCCGAAAGGATTGCTGATTGTGGCGAGTGCAGTCCCATGATGTTCAGCGCGTTGAGCTGGGGATAGCTTACGACAAACAGCGCCGGAATGATTGCAAAGTACTTTGCCACGTCATTGGCGATCGAAAACGTTGTCAACGAGCCGCGTGTCATGAGGATTTGCTTCCCGATTTCGACGATCTCAATGAGCTTGGTCGGGCTTGAATCAAGATCGACCATATTGCCCGCTTCACGCGCAGCCTGCGTGCCGGACTGCATCGCAACCCCGACATCTGCCTGCGCCAGCGCCGGCGCATCATTGGTGCCATCACCGCACATGGCGATAAGCCGTCCGCCCTGTTGCTCCTTGCGGATATAGGCGAGCTTTTGTTCCGGCGTTGCTTCAGCCATGAAATCGTCGACACCCGCTTCAGAAGCAATCGCGGCGGCAGTGACAGGATTGTCACCTGTGACCATAACCGTCTTGATCCCCATGGACCGCAGGGCGGCAAAGCGCTCCTTGATATCTGGTTTAACGACGTCTTTCAGATGGATCACCCCAAGCAAATTTCCATTATGGGCCACGCCAAGTGGTGTTCCGCCTGCACGCGCTATTGAATCAACGGCCTTCTGGAAACTCGGAGGTGCAGTATCTTTTGTCAGACCTGCAACGTTCAAGATCGCGTCTATCGCGCCTTTACGGATTTGATCCTGGCCGATATCAACCCCGGAAATACGGGTCTGCGCTGCGAAGGGAATAAAAGTCGCATCCTTGCCATCAAGCACCGCATTTGACAGCCCGTAATCGGCCTGCGCCAATGCCACGATGGAGCGGCCTTCCGCTGTCTCATCGGAGAGCGAGGCTTGAAGCGCCGCATTTGCAAGCGCTTCCTCGGCAATGCCAGCAACCGGGATAAACTCGGTTGCCATACGATTGCCGAATGTAATCGTCCCGGTCTTGTCGAGTAAAAGCGTATCCACATCGCCAGCCGCTTCCACTGCCCTGCCCGAAGTCGCTATCACGTTGAAACCGATGAGCCGATCCATTCCCGCAATGCCGATTGCAGACAGCAGACCGCCGATTGTCGTCGGAATAAGCGTTACAAACAGCGCTGCAAGCACGGTAACAGTCATGATCGTACCGGAATAGGCAGCAAGGCCCGAAACAGTCACAACGGCGATAAGAAACACCAATGTCAAACCGGAAAGCAGAATCGATAGCGCTATTTCATTTGGCGTCTTCTGCCTTTCTGCGCCTTCGATCAGGGCGATCATGCGATCAACGAAGGTTTCACCGGGCTTTGTTGTAATGCGCACAACAAGCCAGTCGGATAGCACCTGTGTGCCGCCTGTTACCGCCGAACGATCACCACCGGACTCGCGGATAACCGGCGCGGACTCGCCCGTGATGGCACTTTCATTCACCGAGGCAACGCCTTCGACGATTTCACCATCTCCGGGCACAAGATCATTGACCTCGATATAGACGAGATCGCCGACTTTCAGGCTCGTCGCTGGCACGACATCATAATCTTTTCCATTGGCAGATTTCAGCCGCTTCGCCACGAGGTCGGATTTCGTGCGCTTCAAACTGTCTGCCTGCGCCTTGCCGCGACCTTCTGCTATTGCCTCCGAAAAGGTCGCAAAAATGACGGTGAACCAAAGCCAGGCGGCGATCTGTCCAGAAAACAATGGTGTTCCGGTACCGCTTATCATGTCGCGCAGCCAGAGAAGCGTCACCATTGCAGCGACAACTTCCGTGGTGAAGATAACCGGGTTGTGCACCAGTTTCATGGGATTGAGCTTGATGAGCGATCCCTTCAGTGCCTGAAGCAGAATGGCACTGTCGAACATGGATATTGATTTTGCCTTTGAAGACATTTTGCAGATCCTTAGAGCAATTCCAGCAAAAGTGTGAAACGGTTTTGCGTCCGGAAATTGCGTTAAAACAAAGAATTAGAACGTCTGACCGGAGAGCATCAGGAAATGCTCAACGATGGGACCAAGGGCGAGAGCAGGGAAAAACTGCAGACCGCCAAGAATGATGATGATGCCAATCAGCAAGCCAACGAAAAGTGGACCATCGGTCGGGAATGTTCCGGCTGAAGCGGGAACCTTCTGCTTGCCGACGAGCGATCCTGCGATTGCAAGAACCGGTACGATATAGGCGAAGCGACCAAGCAGCATGGCTATGCCAAGTGTCGTGTTATACCAGATTGAATTGGCCGTCAGACCGGCAAAAGCCGAGCCGTTATTGCCCGCAGCGGACGAATAGGCATAAAGGATTTCCGATAGACCGTGCGGCCCCTTGTTGAGCAGTCCGGCAAGGCCTACCGGCAATATTGCCGAGAGTGCCGTAAAGCCCAGAATTGCCAAAGGCAGAACAAGAACAGCCAGCATCGCGAACTTCATCTCTCTCGACTCGATCTTCTTGCCGAGAAATTCGGGGGTACGGCCAACCATCAATCCTGCAACAAACACTGCAAGGATTGCAAAGATCACCATGCCATAAAGCCCAGAGCCGACACCACCCGGCAAGACTTCACCAAGCTGCATAAGAAACATCGGAACAAGGCCGCCAAGCGGTGTCAGCGATGCGTGCATCGAGTTCACGCCGCCATTGGAAAGGCCGGTTGTCACAGCAGCGTAAAGCGCAGTACCCGCCGGACCGAAGCGCATCTCCTTGCCTTCCATGTTCCCCTGCAAAGGGTCCACGCCCAGCTGGGTCAGAATGGGATTGCCATTCGTCTCAGCCCAATAAACTGCTCCAATACCGATAATGAGAAGGATCGCCATGGCAGATAGCAGCGCCCAGGCCTGACGGCGATTGCCGGTTATCTGGCCGAATGCGTATACCATTGCCGATGACACAACGAGCATCGAGAAAACAGCGAGGTAATTCGAGAATGCGTTGGGGTTTTCAAATGGGTGCGAGGCATTGACGTTGAAGAAACCGCCGCCATTGGTACCAAGCTGCTTTATAGCTTCCTGGCTGGCGACCGGCCCGGTTGAAATGACCTGCTTGGCGCCTTCCAGCGTCGTCGCAGTAAACGATCCATCAAGCGTTTGGGGCATGCCAAGCGCGATGAAAAGAAGCGCAACAATGACGGCAAGCGGCAGCAGCACATAGAGTGTGGCTCTGGTCATATCGACCCAAAAATTGCCCAGCGTTGTCATGTTTGAACGCACGAACGCGCGAGACAAGGCAACGGCGATTGCCATGCCAGTTGCGGCAGACAGGAAGTTCTGCACGGTGAGTCCCGCCATCTGGCTGAAATGACTCATCGTGGTTTCACCGCCATAGGATTGCCAGTTGGTGTTGGTGACGAAGCTGACCGCCGTGTTGAAGGCAAGATCAGGTGCAACGCCAGGAAACCCTTGCGGATTGAGCGGCAGGATGTCCTGTAGTCTCAATATGCCGTAGAGAGTGAGAAAGCCCGCAATGCTGAAAAGCAAGACACCGAAAGCATAGGCCATCCAGCTCTGCTCGCGGTTCTGATCTATTCCAGCGACAGCATAAAATGCCCCTTCAACGGGCTTGAGAACCGGCGAAAGAAATGTTCTTTCTCCGGCAAAAACATGGCTCATGTAAAGACCAAGCGGCTTGATCGCCAAAAGAACGGCGAGCAGCGTCAGGCTGATTTGCAGCCATCCGACAAGTGTCATTGGTAGTCTCCGAAATGGAAAATGGGGAATTCAGCGAAGCCGAAAAATCGTTCAGGGTGAGCCGAAAATGGTAGGGTTTGAGAACCGGAGCGGAGCGTACTTCTTTGTACGTGAGCACTGGATCGCAGAATCATGCCATTTGCAGGCCATCCTGAACGATTTTCAAGCCGCTAGAAGCGCTCGGGCGCGACAAGCGTCACGACCAAATAAGCGCAAAGCCCGGCGGCAACACCAAGGCCCAGAACAAGCTCAAACACGGCTCAATGCCTGTGCGTAAAGGCCAAGAAGCAGCAAAATACCGCAACCAAGCGCAACGAAGATGAAGTCCAGCATGTCAAATATCCATTTGGTTTCGCTGGACCAAGCATGCGCTTGTCAATGTCAGTTATCGATTGCGAATAGAGACGGTACACATAAGGAAAATATAAGGATTACCCGTCTACTCAACAAAACAACGGGAACGTAATGACATTCCCGTTGTTCTGAACACGGTCAAATTCTCGGTACTTACGAGCTATTTGGACTTTTGGGAGCCCACAAGCTCATCCCATTTCCTGAAAGCAATGACCATCTTGTCAGGCTTCAATGGCAGCTCGATTGGGTTATTGGCAATCAGATCAGCATATTCCGGTCGCCCGAATTGCTTGATAACATCCTGGCTGTGCTGCGGCGCCATGGACAAAGGCACATTTTTCACCGCAGGCCCGGGATAGAGATACCCCTCGTCATAGGAATAAGCCTGTGCTTTTGGCGTTAGCAAAAACGCCATCAGGTCCAGTACAACTGCAACCTTATCTTCAGCTATACCTTTCGGAACGCACATGAAAAAGGCGTCCGATACCCAGTGGAACCCCTTGAGCGTTCCGATTTTTGCAGTTTCCGGCACGATACCCAATGCACGCGGGTTTATGTCCCAACCGGTCGTGCTGATGATGATATCGCGCGAACCTTCGCCGAATTCCTTCATTGTCACGCCGGTTCCGGCCGGATAATAGTCAATATATTGACCAATATCGGCCAGATAGGCCCATGTCTTTTCCCAGCCGTCAACCGGATCGGAGGGGTCCTTATCGCCAAGCAAATAGGGCAATCCCATCATGAATGTACGGCCCGGTCCGGAATTGGTCGGACGGGCATACATGAAGCGGCCGGGATTTTCCCTGGCATAGGCCAGAAGCTCCTCGGCCGTTGTTGGAACCTTCTTCACGCGTTCCGGATCATATTCGAGCAAAGGTCCGGACGGATAGTAATTGATGACAACGCCATAGCCATCACCCTGCGCCTTTAGAAGATTCAATGCGGCAGGCTCATAGTTCTCTTCAAGGTTTGGAAATGTCGAAGAGAAATCCGGAAGAATTTTCATCCAGGTTTCATTGACCAGACCAGCGGCAAGTCCATCGCTTCCCGTCAGAACAAGATCAATATCGACGCGGTTGGCGCTTTGCTGCGCCTTCAGTTTTCCGGCAAGTTCGGTGACCGGCGCTTTGGCGAAAATGATTCGCGATGCGCGTTCGGGATAAGTCTTGGCATATTCCTCAAATGCCGGTTGGCTCAGGGCCAAAGCCCCGCCAACGTCCATCACAGTAATAGTAACTGGCGATGCAGGCAGTGCAGGTGCAGCGGCCCTTGCTCCACCGATACCTGTGACAATGGAAGCCGCCATGCCACCAAGCACTGTGCGGCGATTCAATCGAAAAAAGTCCTGTGTCATCCTATTCCCCTTGTGTTTTTTGAGTTGATTATCAGAAAAACCGTTCTTCCTTGCCGATACGAACCCGCGTCACCTCCATAGCGCCCGACCATTCCACTTCGCTCTCTGCCAAGCTCACACCATGCGCGCCCAAAACCGGAGCAAGCACGCGCAACAGTCTGGTTGATGCCATTTCGACCGCCTGCTCAAAGGTGGCAATGTTCCAGCGGACAAGATTGCGCACTGCATCATCAAGACAAAGCGACGATCCTGCCAATCCTGTCGCATCTCTCTGGCTCACCGTGCCGTCTTGCGCGCGATCAACGCTCATCCCCGCAAAAGGATAAGTCCCTGCCGGAGCAGCGGCGGCGGCAACAGCATCCGTTACCAGCGCAGAACGTTCAAAGCCTTTGGCACGGATCAAGCTTTTCAGCACATGAGCTGGCATGTGAATGCCATCGGCAATGAAGGTGGCAAGTAACCGGTCTTCGGCCAGTTGCGCAAATAGCGGATTGTCCAGCTTGGGTAATATTTGTGGCAAGCCATTGCCAAGATGGGTCGAAAGCCCCGCGCCAGCATCCGCCGCAGCAGTAATGATATGATTACCGGCTGATGAATGACCGATAGAGACAAGCCTGTTACTCGCACGCATCGCTTTTATAAACGCGATCCCGCCATGAACTTCGGGAGCGACAGTCACCAGAAGAATTGGACGCTCGATCATTGTCTGCAATTCCGTGACGAGAGCAGGGTCAGCCGCCATCATGGCATTGGGCGGATGACACCCGGAAAAGCCCTCGGCAGGATTGAGAAATGGGCCCTCAAGGTGATAGCCGGGACACATAAGCGATCCGAGGCGGCTCTCGCGCACCGCCCTGTCCAAGGCCGCGAAACGCACTTCCAGTTCATTGCGGTGTGCAGTGATGATCGTGGGCAGGCAAGTGGTGACCCCCGTTGCCAACATTGCCTCAAGCGCTTGGTCCAATGTTTCAGGTGTGATGCCAGGATCGTTGAAATCAACCCCGGCAAAACCATTCACCTGAATATCGACAAGGCCCCTTGTAATCATGAAAGTCTCGAAGCTGAGGCAGGGTCAAGAAAAAGCACGGTATGGGGGTGATCCTGCACGATTGATGTCGGGTGCATCGGATCAACCTTGCCTTCCACTGCATCCTTCACAGCCTGCGCCTTTCGCTCATCCGGCACGGACAAGATGATAAGCTTGCTTTTCAGTATCTGCCTGATGCTCATTGAAATGGCTTTTTGAGGTACGTCCTCAAGGGTTGGAAACCAGCCCTCGCCCATTTGCTGTTTGCGGCAGGCTTCGTCGAGCGTCACAACAATATAGGGTTCTTCGGTTTCAAAATCGGCGGGCGGATCGTTGAAAGCAAGATGGCAATTTTCACCGATACCGGCAAAACACACGTCAATATCATGACCGGCGATCAACGCACTGATGCGTTTCGCCTCGGCTGCAGCGTCTCCCTCGGCGTTAATTGGATGGAATGCTACCATTCCGTTCAAAGGGTCGACGAACCGTTCTTGCAGATATTTGCGGAAACTTGCTGGATGGGTGATGTCCATTCCCACATATTCGTCGAGATGAAAGGCCGTCACTTTGGTCCAGTCAATATCTTCAGCCGCTACCAGATACTGCAAAACTTCAAACTGGCTGGCCCCTGTGGCCACGATAATCGAAGCTTGACCTTTGGCTGCAATTGCCGCGCGGATTGCTTCTGCCCCCAGCTTGGCCGCCGCCGCCCCCAAAGCAGCCTTGTCGGCTGATTGCCTTATATCGATCATTAATTTAACCCTTTTGGACATGTCGCCAGCTTGCTCTCATAGTAAGCACAGCTTTATATGACACAGCAAGGTATTTTAGAACTTTAAAATTCAAAAATAAAAACAGGCAGAAACTCCATGTTCTTGACGATTGATGAAACCGCCTATGAGGATGCGCACCAGCGCGATTGCGCACGCGTCGCGGCGCTGCTTTCCGGCGCGGGTCCCCATTCGCGCGCCAGCGTCGTCGACCAGTTGAACATGACATCGACAGCGACTTCACACGTTGTAAGCGATCTGACTGAACGTGGTCTGGTCATAGAGCGTCCGGGAACGAAGATTGGCCGGGGACGCCCGCCAATCGAGATCGCTTTGAATTCGCAGCGCCTCGGTGCGTCTGTCATCCACATTTCCAGCCGCACGCTGCTTGGATTTCTTCTGGATCTTGGCGGTACGATCCTTGAACATAGGGCTGTAGAAATCCCCGCCGATTGGGATAATGCCGCCATGGCTGATGCAATGCGCCAGCTTGTACAATGGCTGATTGCAAAATGTCCTGCCGAAATGATCCATATGGGCACCTCGGTCGCCGTGCCGGGCGTTGTCGATGTCAAAGCCCGGACATGGCTCATAACCTCCCGCTGGCCCAAAGTGCGTAATCTCGACATTGGCAGTGCACTTGCGTCCGTAACACCCGTTGCAACCGTTTGCAGGAACCTTGATGCTGAGCTTGATGCCCGCACGACGCAGGAAGCGGCCTATCGCAGCGGCAACACGCTGCTCCTGCATTGGGGATGGGGCATTGGTCTTTCCTACAGTATTGCCGGTCAACCGCTGTTACAAAATGGCGGACCTTTCGGCGAGATTGGTCATTGGCGTTTCAACGCCTTGAACCAGCGTGAATGTGGTTGCGGCAATCATGGATGCCTCGAAACGGGAGCTGCTTTATGGGCTCTTCTACCCCGTCTGCGGGAATTATGGCCTGACCTCTCAGAGGAAGAGGAAGTGCTGGCCAGACAATTGGCAGGCCTGCCCCTACTTGATGTTCCTGAAGTGGCTGAAGCAATCAAGCTCATGGCACGCTCACTTACAAATGTATGCCGCCTCCTATTTCCATCCCGTGTCATTGTAACGGGCCCGTTTGTAGCCAATGAGGATGTGTGGCAAGCATTCACAAGCGCATTCAAGAGCGAGGGACTTATTGGCTCACTGGAATTGCCAACTCTGATCGCAGACAAGTTCAGCCAGGATTACGTCATTCACGGCGCATGCTTGCCACTGTTGAATGCGGGACTGGAAACCTTCATCAGGCTTAATAAGCGCGCTGCGTAGAGTTACGCATATGGCGGAACAAAATCTCTTACCAGCGATTGTTCTTTGAAATTCTCTACAAAGGAGTTTTCCAATGGGCCTGCCCATCACCATACATGCGTTTCCCGACCCGGTGACAGTGCGATTTCTCGATGTCGTAATCGCATCAACAGACAAGGCGCTGGAGCTGCGCGAAGCCGGGCATGATCCGGTGCTCTATATCCCCTTCGACGACATCTATTTCGTCCACCTCGAAAAAACACAGACGCGGACGCAATGCCCCTTTAAAGGTGATGCCACCTATTGGCGGATAACCGGCCAAGGTGAAGCTGCCAATGATGCAATGTGGGCATATGAAGAACCCAAGGCCGAGGTGGCGCAGATTGCAGGACACGGCGCATTCGACCCGCGCAAGGTAACATTTGAAGGGGTGAAGGCTCGGCAGGTTCTGCCCTGACGGCTCAAACCATCAAGCGTGGCACAGCATCTATCAATATGCGTGTCGCATCGGCTTGCGGATTTGCGAGCACGGCTTCCGTATTGCCTTCTTCGGCAATACAGCCCTCTTCCAGAATGATCATTCGATCTGCAAAAGCGCGGACCACAGCCAGATCATGAGAGATGAACAGATAGGAAACGCCGGTTTCCTCTTGCAGGTCCAATAATAGATTGAGTATTTGAGCACGTACCGAAACGTCGAGAGCTGATACGGGCTCGTCCAGCACGATAAGTTGAGGCTTGGTGAGAATTGCGCGCGCAATTGCAATACGTTGGCGCTGGCCGCCGGAAAGTTCCAATGGCAGACGTTGAAGATGCTCCATCCCAAGTCCAACCCTTTCCAGCGCTTCGGCGACAATATCGCCATATTCATTCTTGCTGGCAAAACCATGAACTCGCAATGGATCTTCTAAAATACGCTTCACATTCGCCCGCGGGTTAAATGCTGCCAAAGGGTCCTGAAAAACCATCTGGAATCGTGGCCTGATACGGCGCAAGGCGTCACCACCCATTCGCGATATGTCCTGTCCAAGAATATGAATACTTCCCTCGTCAGGCTGAATTAATCGCATCACCAGCCGCGCCAATGTCGACTTGCCCGAACCTGAACTGCCAACGATAGCCAAGGTTTCGCCGTGCTGAACCGAAAGATTGATATTCTTCAATCCATCATGACTGTGTTCGCCAAACCGTTTGGCAATGTTTTGCAATTCCAGAATGGGAGATGATGACGTGTCCATCACTGCAATCCCGCCATATCGATCTGCGGAAGGCGGTCGCTGCGTGGCCTATCCAGCGAAATATGCGTATCGATCAATGCCTTGGTATAGGGGTGCTTAGGCTCTTTTAACAACTGGTTCGTTGCTCCTGCTTCCACCAGCTCCCCTTGGTAAAGTACGGCAATCCGATCAGCCCGCTCTGATGCAAGCGCAATATCATGGGTCACGAACAACAGCGTTAATCCACCATCTCTCACCAGCTCATCCAGCAGATTGACAATATGCCTCTGGATCACAGTGTCCAATGCACTTGTTGGTTCATCCGCGATCAATATAGAAGGATTGCCGGCAAGCGCCGCAGCCAAGGCAATGCGTTGTTTCTGCCCGCCCGAAAACTCATGCGGATAGCTGTTGAGACGCGATAATGCCTTTGGAATTTTCACTCTGTCGAGCAGTTCGGCGGCGCGTACCCGCGCTGATATCCAGCTCATGCCGAGATGCGTCATGACTACCTCGGCGATCTGATCGCCCACTTTCATGACCGGATCGAGACTTCCGCTCGCATCCTGAAATAAGACGCCGATCTCACTGCCAGGTTTCGGGCGATGACCGGCAAAGTCTATGGTGCCATCAATGCGTGCCTGTTTCGGCAAAAGTCCCGCCACAGCCATGGCCAAAGTCGACTTGCCAGACCCGCTCATGCCGATCAATGCCAGCCTGCTGCCCTTTGCCAGTTGCAACGAGACGTCTTTGAGAGCCATTGTCCCGCCATAGCTCACATTCAGATTCCGCACATTCAGGTAACTATCTGTCATGGCTGCAACCTTTCCGTACGAGAAAGTCCGCGCCCGATCAGGTGAATACTGAGAACAGTCACAACCAAAGCGATGCCCGGCACGATCGAGAGATAGGGGGCTGCCCGCAAAACCGTACGGCCTTCTGCGATCATGCTGCCCCATGTCACCCGGTTCGGATCACCAAAGCCGAGAAATGATAATGCTGCTTCAATGAGAATTGCAGTTGCAACAGAAATTGCCGCCAGCGATGCAGTGGGGCCAAAAGCATTTGGAAGTATCTCCCGGAAGGCGATCTCAAGCGGGCGCATGCCAAGCGTGCGTGCAGCGGCTACAAAATCGCGTTCGCGTAGCGACAGCACTTCGGCGCGTGTGACGCGGGCAGCCTGCGTCCAGTTGCCCAGGCTGATAGCAAGGATAAGAGCAGGTACACTTGGCCCGGTGACGCTGATCATGGCAAGCGCCAGAAGAAACCCGGGCACAGTTTGAAATGCCTCGGTGATCCGCATGAGCACTATATCGGCAATTCCGCCAAGGAAACCGGAAATGGTTCCGACAACGCTGCCGATAATCAGGGCAGCCGCAGCCGAAAAGAATGCGACAAGGAGCGTCGTGCGCGTTCCATGCACCAGACCTGCGAACACATCACGGCCAAGCCTGTCAGTTCCAAGCAGATGCGCCTCGGATGCGAAAGGACGCAGCATGGCCTCGCCACTGATCGCCAGCGGGTCACCCGGCGCAATCAATGGTGCGAATAATGCCATCAGAACCAGCAACACAAGCAAGATAGCGCCGATTCTGGCCTCAAGGTTAACTGCCCTCATCGCCCCGCCCTCACGCGTGGGTCAAGTTTTCCATAGGCCAGATCGACAAGCAGATTGGCAATAATCACCGTGATGGCGCTACACAGCAAAACGCCGAGCAGCAAAGGCGTATCGCGCCGCGCCACAGCTTCAGCAGCGAGCCTGCCAAAACCGGGAACATTGAAAACGCTTTCGACCACGACGCTGCCACCCAGCATGGCGGCCGATTGCCAACCAAGCATTGTTATTGCTGGCAAAACAGCATTTCGCGCCACGTGACGCCAGACAATGCGGCGGCGGCTCAATCCCCTCGCCTCGAGGCCTTTTACAAAAGGATCGCGCCAGATTTCCGCCATTCGGTCTCGCATTAAACGCAGGTAGAGCGCGAGATACACCATCGCCAGCGCGCATACCGGCAAGACCAGATGCACAGCAATATCGGCCATCCGTGCAAAGCCGGTCTTGCCGGAAGCAATGCTTTCGATTCCGCCGATTGGCAGCCAGCGCAGATCAACCGCAAAAACCACAATCAAAACCAAACCCAACCAGAATCCCGGCACGGCATAAAGCGCCAAAGAACCCGTCGACAATATCCGGTCCCCAACCGATCCGGGCCGGGCACCTGCTGCAATGCCAAGCAAAGAACCGGCAAAGAAAGCCAACCCCGTCGCGATGCTCATCAATAGCAATGTAACGGGTAATCTTTCCGCTATCACAGAGGTGACCGGCCGTTCGAACGCCGTTGACCAGCCGAGATCACCATGGGCGAGCGCTGACACATAGGCTTGAAAACGATAGAGCGGGCCTTGGTCCAGCCCCCAGTCCGCGCGTAGCTGTGTGATTTGCTCGGCATCCATGGCACCGGAGCGTGCTATATAGGCATCCACCGCATCACCTGAAGCTGTCTCAAGCAGCAGAAAACTGCCCACCAGCACGATAAACAAGACCGGCAGAGCAGTAAGCAGGCGTTTCAGGAAAAATGCGGCAAGCGGTGGCAAAGGAATCCTTCGGCAAAAATCTAATATGGTTGCTCCAAACTTATGCGTGGTTCGCCCTTCGACAGGCTCAGGAAGCTCACCATGAGGGAAGTGGTTTGCCTGCATCCTGATTACGGTCAGGGCACACTCTGATTTGCAACACAACGACTCCCCTCATGGTGAGCTTCCTGAGCCTGTCGAAGGGCGAACCACGCATAACAATAATGCAGCTATGTAACCACGATATTGAAAACTATTCTTTCAACCAGACATTCGACCAATTGGAAACTGCCCAACGCGGATTGTCCGAGACATTCCGCACCGTATCCTTTGCAACTGTAATGAATGAAAACTCGGCCACATTGATCAAGGGCAGGTCCTGCGCCACCTTCTTTTGAAGCTCCTTGTACAAGCCAGCACGTTTTGCGCTATCCAGCTCGGAGGCCGCACTTTTGATAAGCTTGTCAACTTCCGCATTGGCATAGCCATATTGATTGGAGAAGGGCACACCGGCAGGTAGGCCGCTTTCAAAAAGGATGGTCGTCGAGATTGCAGGATCAGAACGATAGACCGGCGTTGCAACCGTGATATCGAAATCATGGTCCGTGTAGACCGCTTTCAGATGCGCAGGTGTATCATTGCTGACAACCACTGCATCAATACCAATCTTACCCAGAGCCTGCCGAAGATAATCGCCGAACTGTTTGGTTTCGTTGAAAAATGGCGCTGGAAGCAGTTTCAACTTGAAGCGTTTGCCATCCCCACCGCGCTTGTAACCGGCCTCATCCAGCAAAGCTTCAGCTTTGGCCGGATCAAAAGCATAGGTGGCCGTGCCCGGCTCATAAAAGGTCTGGTCATAGGCCGGAACAGACCCTGTTGATGATTTGGCAAACCCGAGGAAAATGGTCTTGACGACAAAATCGTGATCAATGGCGTGAGCAATGGCGCGGCGCACGTTCACGTCTGCCAGTTCCTTGCGCCGATGATTGATTTCAACAATCAACTGATATGTCAGCCCCTCATAGCCATTGGCATAGACTTTCAGTTCCGGAGATTTTGAGATGCGATCAAGGTCAGCAAGGGGAACGGCGGAGAATGCCGCCAGTTGAATTTCCTCCGCCTCCAGAGCATTGCCAGCGGCAGCGCGATCCGGCAGGAACTGATAGACGATCTCATCGAGCAGCGGCTCGTCTTTTTGCCAATAGGCATCATTGCGCTTCAGCAGGAAATACTCGCCCGGCTTGTATTCGCCAAACTTGAACGGGCCAGTTCCGACCAGCTTCTGATTGGCCGGGTTCTTGGCAATGTCCGTGCCTTCGTAAAGATGCTTCGGTATGACAGAAGTGACTACCGGCAGAGCGTTGCGGATAAGCTGGAAAGGCGTGGGCTCCGAGAATCTGAAGATCGCAGTATGGTCGTCCGGCGTATCAACGGCCGCCAAATTCTTGAACACGACGCGCCCGAGATTTTGCAGTTTCTTCCAGATCTCGAGAGCGGAAAAAGCGACATCCGCCGAGGTGAAAGACTTGCCATCGTGCCAGGTCACCCCTTCCCGCAGTTTGAATGTCACCGACAATCCATCCGCAGATCCTTCCCATGAGGTAGCGAGCCGTGGATCAAGCCCGTCCTTTCCCTCGTAGGATTGTTCAGCCAAGGGTTCGATAACCTTACTGGCGACGAAGAAAACGCCGTTTGATGCGACGATGGCCGGATTGAGATTGGCGGGCTCGCTATCGCCTGCAACCACAAGGCGTCCACCTTTAACAGGAGCATCCTGCGCGAAGGCCAGTTGCGGCGTCAGTATTATAGCGCCGGCGCTGGCGCTCAGATGGAGAAAGGTACGGCGATTCAACAGGATACGGGACATTGTTGGAATCCTTCAATCAATGGATCGGGACAGAACAGCGCTTAAAGCAGCAATGGTCTTGCGGGCAAATTCAGGCTGCGCAGATGCTCCCATATGGGCGATGCGCAGCACCTTTCCTGCGGTATCGGCGCGGCCGAGCGAGAGCAGAATGCCGTGCTCGTTCAAAAGCTGGTCACGAAGTTCTATGTCGCTGGAGCCATCGGGCACTTTAAAAGCTGTAGCAGTGGGCGAGCACCACGCCTCGCGTTTCGGCCAAAGCGAAATACCCAGCTCACCCAGCCCTTTACGCGCAATGGCGGCTGTTTCGGCGTGACGCGCCCAGACACGTTCCGGCCCCTCTTTCGCATATCGGTCGAGCGCGGCATCCAATGCATAAATTTCGGCAATTGAAGGCGTCACCGGAAAAGCTCTCCCCGGAATTGACGCATCCTTCCATGCGGCAAGACTGAGAAATGATCCACGCGGTGCATCACTATTGCCTTCGATCTTTCCCCATGCGCGTTCGCTCACAGCAATCAGACTAAGGCCGGGTGTGCTGCCCAGACATTTCGATGGTGAGGTGATGAAAATATCTGCATGAGCCGCCTGCGGATGTGCATCCATGCCGCCAAATGACGACACAGCATCAATAATCAGATAGGCGCCATGTTCAGCAACTATCGCGCCTACCTCATTCAACGGGTTGAGTGTGCCGGATGGTGTATCGTGGTGGCACAGTGAAACCACGGTAATATCGGGCCTTCGGCGAAAAGCCTCCCTGACAGCCTGTGGATCGATGACCTCATCGAAGGGAACCGCCAGTTCAACCACTTCCTTGCCGTATCTTTCCGCCCACCCTTCAAACCCCTTGCCGTAAACGCCGGATACGAGGTTCAGGACCACATCATTTTGGGAGATTAAGGCTGCGGCAGCAGCTTCAATGCCAAGAATAGCCTCTCCCTGCATGATGACCGGCGCGATATCCGTCTGGAATGCAATTCGCAGTTTCTCGATCACGCCTGCATAGAATTCTTGAAAGGCTGGGTGGTAATCATAAAGAACAGGCGATCCCAGCGCCTCAAGCACTTCCGGGTAAACAGGAACGGGCCCTGTGGTCAGCATCAAGGGTGGAACAGGCAGAGGCAATGACACTTTGGAATTTCATCCCGCATTTGAACGCTGAGAACTCGGAATTTGAACCATATTCCCCAGATTGCCGAAACCCAAGAAAAACTGTTCCAATAATCTTGTCACCGTTGCAAATCTGTTGTGAGTGCGCAGCCGATGCTACTGCGTCAGATTTTATAAGCCTCTATGTCGTCACCTATCTGCGGCATTCCTTCGGTGAGACCTGTGAGGAGTGCATCTCGTCCTTTTTCTCCCACGAATGACGCCCCTCGCCTGATGGCTTCCTGCCATGAAGCGCCCCTGTTCCATGCTTCAGCAAATGCCATTGCAAGATCAGATTGTCTTCTGGTTGCAACTAACGCCTCGATCAATAAGCCTGCTTGTTGGACGTCTTTATCCCGCTTTTGAATTCCATCGCTATCATTGCGCCTACGGGCACTAACGATCAGCTTATGTATCGCATATCGTTCTGGCGTTGGTACATTGACAACAACGCCGCTCTTATGAAGCAAAACTGTTCGGACAGGCTCATAGATCAGATAGTCCAGAAATCGCATGGGCTCCGCCGCCGCGCCACCAAGCGCAGGCATATCAGCAGGTATACCTACAAAATCATCGCTTCCGGTATTCGGCGTCAAGAATTCGACCTTATAGCGATCTGAATTTTGAAACTGCGTCGTTCTTAGAGGGTCGCCTTGGTGCGGAATTTGTCGAAACGACGCATCAACAGTGCGCAAGACCTCAAGAATTGGAGGGATCGTATCCTGCACATTGACCGAAATCGAATGGAACTGGGCAAAATCGGCATCGCCCGTCTGCATGACGGCAGATGGTAAACGTATGCCGAGTATCCCGGAATAGGTTTGAAAAGCTACGGTTCCAATCAAGACTGCCCTAAGCCGGAAAATCCCCGCATTCGAGAGCGCTTCTACTATATCCCCGGTAAACTGCTCCGGCGCACTCATCCTTGCTTCCCGTATCAGCGTAGAGACAAGCTTCCTGCGCCCACGAATATCATTCTTGATTTCCTGAAAAGCATTGACCCGTTTTGCAATTTCTTCGTCTAGCTTTGGCCCGACATAAATGCGTTTGTCGCCTGTTTCTGTAGGATAATCGAAGTACCAGTATTCATTACCTTTGACAGGCACAGAGACAAACCGACCGTCTACTGGAAAGTCAGCCTTGAAGTTTCCGTCCAAGGTGCGCTGAACCAGTTCGGCAAACATGGTGCGGTAAACCAGGTCAATTTCTTTCATGGCAGTTCCGGTTATAATGTTTTTGCGAAAACATTATAACCGGTGTATAATATTACTCAACTAATATCACGAATGCATGCGTTATAATGTTTTCGCAAAAACATTATAACTCGCTTGGCTATTCCAGCGGAATAACATCCACGGATTGCTTGCCCTCCTGCGATCCGCTTGTCTTTAAAACGCCGACGATGGGCGAGACATCGGCATAGTCACGACCGCACCCAATCGTAATGTGATCATTGCTCGCAGCCATATTGTTCGTCGGATCGAATTCCAGCCAGCCTGCTTCCCGCCCGCACCAGGCGCGCACCCATGCATGCATGGCGTCAGCACCTTCAAGACGCTCCTTGCCTGGCGCCGGTATGGTGCGCAGAAACCCGCTGACATAACCAGCCGGAATACCCAGCCCCCGCAAGCCCGCAATCATCACATGGCTGAAATCCTGGCATACACCTGCCTTGAGATCGAATGCCTGCCGTGCATTTGTGCGCACGTCTGTAGCGTCACCATCATATTTGAAATCCGCGTGGATTCGGCGGTTCAAATCGCTCACCGCTTCCGTGACAGTTTGGGCACTGGTCAGGCTCAATGCGGCATAGGCAGTGATATCCGGATCAATGGCAGCGTGCTTGCTTGAGGTGAGAAAATGGTGCGGTGCATCTGCCGCAATCGACCACATGCTGCGAATTTCTTTGCCAAGCCCTGCGATACTTGGCGAAACGTCAAGCATGACTGGAGGGCGCATGACATTGACCCGCGCG
Organism: Phyllobacterium sp. K27; assembly: GCF_054796155.1. Taxonomy (NCBI): domain Bacteria; kingdom Pseudomonadati; phylum Pseudomonadota; class Alphaproteobacteria; order Hyphomicrobiales; family Phyllobacteriaceae; genus Phyllobacterium; species Phyllobacterium sp. K27. The sequence continues at coordinate 2,978,826 of NZ_CM139240.1, forward strand.
GTCATTGTTACATCAAGCGTCTCATGCGGGTTGCGATAAACGATTGAGGTAACTGAATTGGAGAAAAAATCAATGAATTCCGAGCGTTCCGCCGATGCAGGTTCGAATGACAGGCTGGATGCAATGACGCGCTGAACGCCCGGCAATGTTTGCGGCATAACCCGTACGTGATGGCGCCCGGCAGCCGCCGACCGCGCATAGTCATAGTGGAGGTGAAGGCGTATATTATACAGCATTATAACTGGACTCGCTCAGGCAAAATACGTCTCGGAAATTGCGTCGGCCAGAGCACCAATATCATAGGCGACCTTGTGAAGTATGTCTGGCGTCATTTCACCCGCTTCCGAGATCGCCAGTTGGGTATGCAGTCGCAGCACATCTTTGGAAAACACCTGTATGCCTGCCGGTGTGCTTTGCCCCGTTTCGCGTGTTGGTAGCAGGCTGAACTCCGTTTTCAGCGCGTCAAGCTGGAAGATGATCGAGCGTGGATTGAGCGGGTCCAGTGCCAGAAGATCCACAATACTGGTCCGTCCCGAATACACGCTATACTGCCGACGGTGCGTCATTACACTATCGCCGATCTCCAACAGCATTTCCAGAGAACCTTCCGCCGCGTCTTGACGGGCAAGGCGGGCAAGCATGCCAGCCATCTGGATGCCGCGCTCAACCCGGCGGCCTATTTCAAGAAAACGCCAACCGGTAAAGCGATACATATTCTCGTGAACGAGGCCGGAAAATCCGGCAAGCTTGCGCAGGATAATCGTCATGGCTCGAGTGGCATCATCCCCGGGTGTCACCACATCGGAGAAGCGGTGCACAGTTTTTGAAAGATCGTGCAGCGCCAGCCAGCCATCCGGCGAGAACCGGTCGCGAATGCGTCCGGCCGAAAGCATCGCCCCATCAATAGACCGTTGCAGCCCTTTGGGAATTGCCTCATCCAGATCAACGCCAAGCGGTTTAAGATAGGCGCGCATTTCCGTCAGAAGTGGCAGTTCCTGATGGGGCGCTTCGGCAAGACGTGCATGGCAGGCACGCAATATGCGCGCGGTTCCTTCGGCTCGCTCGATATAACGGCCCATCCAAAGCAGATTTTCCGCCGCGCGCGCAGGAAGCGTTCCCGGCACGGTGCGCTGGAAAACATCATCCTCGCGTGGGAGCAGCGTGTCTTTCGCCACCGGTCCCTTGCTGGTGATCCAGACGTCCGCCGCCTGCCCACCGCGCTGCATGGCGATTGCTGCCGTATCGAGCGTAAAGCCGATGCGGGCAAAACCACCCGGCATAAAGCGCCAGCCATCCTTATGGCGCGCCGCAAAAACACGCAGCACAAAGGGGCGCGGCTCAAGCTTGCCATCGACATAGACAGGGGTGGTCGAGAGCTTCACCGCCTCCTGACCGACCAACCAACGCCCGTCATTCTGTAATCGGGAAAGCAGGTCACTGCGCGCTTCATGATCGAGCTTCGATCCAAGCACCGTTGCCTGTACGTCTTCAAATGGCAAACGCGTTGAAAGGGCCGGTCCCACCATCATCTGATCAAGTCGGTCCATGACGTGTTTGCGCTCTTTTTCCTGCCCGCACCACCAGGTCGCTATGCTCGGCAGCGCCAGATCACGCTCATGCAGCGCTTTTGAAATGGCTGGCAGGAAAGCCAGCAAGGCGCGGGTTTCAAGAATGCCGGAACCAATTGCATTGACAAGCGAGACCGAGCGCCTACGCAAGGCAGCGACCATGCCGGGCGTCCCGATCCACGAATCTGTTTTGAGTTCGAGCGGGTCCATATAGGCACCGTCCATTCGCCGCCATAGCACATCAACTGGCTTCAGACCTGAAACGGTACGAACCATGACTCTGCCATTGACGACCGTGAGGTCATCGCCTTCAAGCAGCATGAAGCCGAGATAGCGGGCGATATAGGCATGTTCAAAATAGGTTTCATTGTTCGGGCCGGGCGTCAGGATTGCAGCTCGCGCCTGTGGATCGGCGACCAGAGACTGCATGGAGTCACGAAAATCCTTGAAGAAACCGGCTAGCCGATGAACATTCATCGAGGCGGAAATATCGGAAAGAGCACGGGTGGTCGCCACGCGATTTTCCAGTGCAAATCCCGCGCCGGATGGGGCCTGCGTCCGATCGCCCAGCACCCACCATTGTCCATTCGGGCCACGGCCCAGTTCGAAAGCACAAAAATGCAGGAAGCGCCCGCTCGCGGGCTTTATTCCGGCAACTGGATGCAGGAACTCAGGGTTCGATGCGATCAGATCGGGCGGCAGCACGCCATCGCGCACAAGCTTCCCTTCGCCATAAATATCAGCAACGACATCCTCAAGCAGATCGGCGCGCTGGGTCAGTCCAGCGGTGATCGTATCCCAATCCTCCTGATTAATGAGCAGGGGGACGTGGGCAAGCGGCCATTGCCGTTCCTGGGTGCCTGTCTCGTCATAGATGCGATAGAATACGCCAGCATCCAGCAAATACTGGTTTGCACGCGCAAACCGTGTTGCCAATTTCTCCGGACCGAGTTCATCCAGCGCCCCCAGCAAGGTTTCCCAGCCGGGCCGAACGGCACCCGAAGTGTCAATCATTTCGTCGGCAATTCCCGGCAAAGGCCTGTAGCCTGCAAGTAGGCCGGGAATCGTACTGGTCGTGGATTTATTCACTTTTGACATTATCGATCTATATTGAGTTTTATACAGACTGCATACTTATTGTGCGTGGTTCGACACGCACAACTCAACTACGCGGCCTTCTCAAATCCAGCGTCATCGGGAATTCCGGTGATGCCTGTTCTTTTCGCAGTTCATAGGCTCCAGCCGTATGGCCGCGCGGCTCGAACCGCGCCAGTCTGCGCGCCTCTGCTTCATTGGAATTGATCGGGAACGTATCATAGCTGCGCCCGCCCGGATGGGCGACATGATAGGTACACCCAGCAATGGCCCGTCCCGACCATTGATCGTAAATATCAAACACCAGCGGCGTATTGACCGGGATCATCGGATGCAGGCCAGAGCGCGGCTGCCAAGCCTTGTAACGAACACCTGCAACAGCAACTCCGTTGGTTTCCGTCATTTTGAGCGGCACTTCGCGGCCATTACACGCCACGCTGTAGCGCGCGGCGTTATAGCCTTCGACCTTCACCTGCAAGCGCTCGACAGAGCTGTCGACGAAACGGACCGTACCGCCAATCGCGCCCTGTTCGCCCATGACATGCCAAGGCTCAAGCGCCTGCCGCAACTCCAGCTTGACACCTTCATTGACGATTTCACCGCAAAATGGAAACCGGAACTCCAATTGTGCCTCGAACCATTCCGGTCGGAAATCAAAGCCGTTCTGGCGCAGGTCGGCCAGCACATCAAGGAAATCCGCCCAGACGAAATCCGGCAGCATAAAGCGGTCGTGCAATGTCGTGCCCCAACGTACGAAGCTGCCTTCGATGGGGCTATTCCAAAAGCGGGCGATCAATGCCCGAACCAGTAATTGTTGTGCCAGGCTCATGCGGGCATTTGGCGGCATCTCGAAACCGCGAAACTCGACAAGGCCAAGCCGCCCGGTCGGACCATCGGGCGAAAACAGCTTGTCGATACAAATCTCGGAGCGATGCGTATTGCCGGTCACATCCACCAAAAGGTTGCGGAATAGCCGATCTACCAGCCAGGGCAGCGGTGGCGCACCACGACCGGGCAGTGGCACCTGTGCCATGGCGATTTCCAGCTCATATAAACTGTCGTGCCGCGCTTCATCGAAACGCGGCGCCTGACTTGTCGGACCGACAAACATGCCTGAAAACAGATAGGATAAGGACGGATGACGCTGCCAATGCAGCACCAGACTTTTCAGAAGATCGGGGCGACGCAGAAACGGGCTGTCATTGGGCGTTTCACCGCCGACCACCACATGATTGCCGCCGCCTGTGCCGGTATGGCGCCCGTCGATCATGAATTTGTCAGCGCCAAGTCTTGTCTGGCGGGCTTCTTCGTAGATCGTCTCGGTGGTTGCCACGCATTCGCGCCAGTTCGAGGCTGGATGGATATTCACTTCTATCACGCCGGGGTCGGGTGCAACGCGTATCACGTTGATACGCGGGTCCTGAGGCGGGCCGTAGCCCTCAATATGGACCGGCAGGCCGAGTTTGGCAGCGGCCGCCTCAGCAGCACCGACAAGTTCAAGATAGTCCTCGAGCGCCTCTACCGGCGGCATGAAGACGCTCAACCGTCCATCGCGCGGCTCAACCGAAATGGCAGTACGCACCGCACCGCCGATCTCGCCAAGTTCCTGTTCCACCCGCTCCTGCGTGCTGCCTTCAGCGGCAGTAAATGAAGCCACCGCCTGTGGCGCTTCCCTCACATCGATCAAAGCCGGCGAATCCGGCAAAGGGCCACGCTCTAGCGATGGATCAACTGGTACAATAAACGGAAACTCGGATGGCGGCACATGGGGCAGCGCGCCCAGCGGCAGGCGATAACCGACCGGCGAGTCGCCTGGCACCAGAAAGAGCTTGCCCCGCCGTGTGGTCCATTTTTCGCTGCGCCAGCGTGGACCTTGAGCAGCCTGACTGTTCCAGCGCTGCACCGGCAGCACAAATCCTGTGGGTTCTGTCAGCCCTCGTTCGAAGACGCGCGCCATGCGGCTGCGCTCCTCCGGGTCTTTCAGCATGGAATTGGAGGGATCGACATTCTCCGGAAGATTGCCTTCCTTGACAATCCACTCTGCTGGATCCTCATAGGCTGCGGCGACCATGTCGTCTTCGACGCCAAGTTCACCAGCCATCTCGACCAGCAGTTTGCCTGCATCTTCCGGCTTCACATCTGCTGTGCTGTTTTCCGCAGCGATGAGGTCAGGATTAACCCAAATCGGCTTACCATCCTTGCGCCAATAAAGGGAGAAGGTCCAGCGCGGCAGGCTCTCCCCTGGATACCATTTGCCCTGGCCGTAATGCAGAAATCCGCCCGGCGCGAAACGATCGCGCAAGCGGCGGATGAGCTTGTCGGCTTTTTCCCGCTTTGTCGGCCCGACAGCATCGGTATTCCATTCGCCGGATTCGAAATCGTCGATTGAAACGAATGTCGGTTCGCCGCCCATGGTCAGGCGAACATCACGCTCCTTGAGCAGCGCATCGACCTTATTGCCGAGCGCATCAAGCGCGTCCCAAGATTCATCGGAGAATGGCTTGGTAATGCGCGGATGCTCCGATACGCGTGTTACGCGCATGTCAAAACCGAATTCGACATTGGCAGGTTCTGCCATACCTGAAATTGGCGCAGCATTGCGGTAGTGAGGCGTTGCGGCCAGCGGGACATGGCTTTCGCCAGTCAGGAGCCCCGATGTCGGATCAAGCCCGATCCATCCCGCACCCGGCAGATAGACCTCGCACCAGGCGTGCAGGTCGGTAAAATCCGTTGTTGTTCCGGCAGGACCATCAAGCGCAACCAGATCGGGCTTCAACTGGATAAGATAGCCTGAAACAAAGCGCGCCGCCAAGCCAAGGTGGCGCAGGGTCTGCACCAGTAGCCAGCTCGTGTCACGGCATGAGCCCGTGCGAACATTCAGCGTGGTCTCCGGCTCCTGCACGCCCGTTTCCATGCGGATAACGTAGCCGATCTCGCGCTGAATACGAGCGTTCAAATCAACAACGAAATTGACTGTATTGGTGCTCGAGCGCTCAATCGTTGCCAGAAAATCCGACAAGAGCGGACCAATAGGGTCTGGCTTCATATAAATGGAAAGATCGTCGCGTATATCTTCAGGATAGGCGAAGGGCCAGATTTCCCCGGCGGGTTCGACGAAGAAGTCAAACGGATTATAGACCGTCATGTCAGCCACAAGATCAACTTCGATCTTAAGCTCCGTGACAGGCTCAGGAAAGACGTAGCGGGCAAGGAAATTGCCGTATGGGTCTTGCTGCAAATTGACGAAATGATTGGCCGGACTGACCTTCAGCGAGTGGCTTAAAACCTTGGTTCGCGAGTGTGGAGCGGGTTGAAGGCGGATGATCTGCGGCCCGAGCATGATTGGGCGATCATATTTATAGTGAGTCAGGTGATAGACTGCTGCGTGAATTGCCATGTCGCCTCAAAATTCAATAAAAATCGATCTTCGCTAAAGAGTACACGTGAAGCCTAGCCTACTCCATCTGCTTGTTCACGCTTAAAAAAATTATCCTGCCATTTATTTTAGCACGTGCGCGGTTTGCATCTTAAACGGGCTTGTAAAATGGAAGGCACAACCCGCAACCAGCGCAACCGCCGTGATTGCAACCCTGCATTTGTTATGGGCAAGGCAAACAACCCAATATTGGCACAGCTTATCTCCCCCCATGTGGGGGAGAACAGATTTTCTTGAATTTGGCCACTTCGCTAAATTCTTAGAAATCCAAAAGAGGGGGTAATATAATTTGCATTAGGCTTGCTGCGTGGTTCGACGGGGCTCACCATGAGGGAGGTTATTATTTGCAGGAAATTACTTCCTGCAAGGTTATCGACCAATGTGCAATCAACCACGTCCCTCATGGTGAGCCCCGTCGAACCACGCAGCAAGCCTAATGCCAACAAAGGGTAGTTGCTGATTATCACCCTGGAATTGAAAAAGACCCGGACGAGCTGGCAAGTTACGTTCCGGGTCTCATTTCATTAAACCAGGAAAACGGGAGGTGGGCGAAAGCCTGCCTCTCACTCCTGAAGCAAACATAGCATTTCTTCTGTTTTTTCCAAGTACTATCTCTTTTAGACCATTTCATTTTCGCTTCGGTTCAACTACTACTGCTCGTGATGGTTTCTCTGGCTTGAAAACGCTGGAGATGAAAAGGGAACACGGTGAGGCGTACCCAAAGGGACCGAAACCGTGGCTGCCCCCGCAACTGTAAGCGGTGAGCGACGCCTGAGGATGCCACTGATCGCAAGATCGGGAAGGCAAGGCTTCGCCAAGACCCGTGAGCCAGGAGACCTGCCATCACAATTGAAATTCGAACCGGACGGGGTGTGCCGGGAGCGATGCGATGACCTGCCGGATAGCGGCACCAGAATGCTTTAAATGGCTTCCGGTTCATCGTCTGCGTTCTATGCCCTCCCCTTGAAAGTTGGACAGGCATGAACGTTCCGCACACCATCATTTCGGCCCAGCATCAAATTTTCTACCTGGTTGCACGATCAGCATTGACGCTTGTTATAACATTACGCTATCGCCTACCCATGTTAAAGCACTCAGCAAGTTTCTACGGCACGGAAGCGCGATCATGAGCCATATACAGCTCGATGCGAAGGCCGTGGGTTATAAGACCGGAGCGCATACCCTGGTCGAAGCCGCATCGATTGGTGTGAGGTGTGGTGCACGGCTGGCTATTATTGGTCCAAATGGCGCGGGAAAGTCCACCTTGTTGCGCATGTTGGCCGGACTGCTGCTACCAACATCCGGCGAAATAAGTTTCAACGGCAAAATCATCAGCAAGATGTCGCCACTTGAACGTGCCCGGCAATTTGCCTTTGTTGGTCAGACCGACACACCGGACCAGCAGCTTCTGGTCGAGGATTATGTATCCCTTGGCCGCATTCCGCATCTGGGCGTCTTCACAAAGGCGGTCGACAGGGAAATCGTCGAAGATTCCATGCAACGCGCGCGGATCACCCATTTTCGCCGCCGCGCTTTGGGTTCATTGTCCGGCGGCGAGCGGCAGCGTATGCAATTGGCCCGCGCCCTTGCCCAGCAACCGGCAATCCTGTTTCTCGACGAACCGACCAATCATCTTGATCCCAAGGCGCGTAGCGAACTGCTCCTTCTGGTGGCCGGACTTGATGTGACAACCATCGCCGTTCTGCATGATCTGCCGCTTGTTGCGCCATTTGCCACCCATGTTGCGGTCATGCACAGCGCACAGCTCGTCGCGTCAGGCACGCCCGACGAGACACTGACACCACGCATAGTCAGCGATGTATTTGATCTTGATGTACTGCGCCTGCGGCATCCCTCCCGCCAGCGCGATCTTATGGTGTTTGAAGCACCCGAACCGATCCACGACGCCCATTCTCATCCACGGAGCATTTGATGAAAAAATCCTTTTTCGCCTTCGCATTTACTCTTCTGTCGGTGCCAGCCTTCGCATTTCCGGTCACCGTGGATAGCTGCGGGAAAGCATTGACCTTTGATGCTGCTCCCAAGCGCGTTGTCGTCAACGATATCAATATGAGCGAAATGGCCTTTGCGCTTGACCTCCAGCCCTTAATGGTCGGCGTCACCGGCATAACCGGCTGGTACAAGCTTGACGATGCATTCATCAAGCAGCAGAGTTCCATTCCGGAACTGGCCCCTAAAAATCCGACCCTTGAGAATCTCATTGCCGCACAGCCGGATTTCTTCTTCGCCGGTTGGAATTACGGCATGCGCATAGGCGGCGAAGTCACGCCTGATACGCTAGCGCCCTATGGGATCAAGACACTCGAGCTGACCGAGAGCTGTGTACACCTCGACAAGAATCGTCCGGCCGCTTCCATGGATCTTCTCTATGGCGACATCGAAAAGCTGGGCAAGATTTTCGGTAAGGAAGCAGAGGCCGAAAAGCTTGTTTCCGGCTGGAAGACTCAATTATCCGCGATTAAGCAGAAAGTCGGCGTCAACAGCGGAACCCGTGTATTCCTCTATGATTCCGGTGAAGACAAGCCGTTCACCGCTGGTAAGTTCGCCATACCGTCAGCTCTGATCAGGGAAGCGGGCGGCATCAACATCATGGATGACCTCGAATCCAGCTGGGCCACCACATCCTGGGAAACTGTCGCAGCGCGCAACCCGCAATTCCTCGTTCTCCTCGATTATCAGGACGATATTGGATACAAAAAGCTTCTCGATTTCCTGAAGAGCCATCCGGCCATGAAGGAAACCGATGCCGTGAAGAAGGAGCGGTTTGTCGCCCTTCGTTATGCGGAACTCACTCCCGGCCCTGCCAATATCGAAGCTATTGAGAAAATCGCCAAGGCAATGCATCCGGAAGCTTTCTGAGTGCATTTCCAGGCGGGAACAAAGCTGACACTTGCGCTAAGCACGGTGCTGGTCATCGTGCTTGCACTGCTTTCCATTGCCTATGGCTCAACATTTATTGCACTTGGCGATGTATTGAATGCCTTGGCGCATTTTGCGGGACTCAGCGATCTGACCACGACCGTACCCATTGAGCGGATTATCGTCGATCTGCGTCTGCCCCGGGCCATCCTTGGCCTGTGCGTGGGTGCCGGGCTTGGTATCATCGGTGCAATGCTGCAAACCGTCACCCGTAACGATCTCGCCGACCCCTTCCTGTTCGGCCTTTCCTCTGGGGCCGCTGCTGGTGCGGTATCAGTTATCAGCCTTTTCGGCGATCGTTTCGGCGTGTGGACATTACCCCTTGCGGCATTCAGCGGCGGCATGCTCGCTGCCATAATCGTCTTGTTGCTGGTGCGCCGCGTGCAGGGACAAGGGCCGGAACGCATGATCCTTGCTGGCCTTGCCGTATCCTTCATCTTCACAGCGCTTGCCAATTACATGGTATTTTCCGGTGACCAGCGCGCAGCCCATTCGGTATTGTTCTGGACGCTTGGCGGTTTGGGATTGGCGCGTTGGGATAATCTGCCGCTGGCATTGATTGGCCTCACCTCAATCCTGATCTTCGCGCTTTATAGCCACCGCAATCTTGATGCTTTTCTGGCCGGCGAAAATACAGCGGAAAGCCTTGGCGTCCGTGTCAATCGAACCCGGAACATCGTCTTTATCGTCTGCGCCTTTTCCACCGCGATCTTCGTTTCAGTGTCGGGCGTTATCGGCTTTGTCGGGCTGATGATCCCACATATTGCGCGGCGCTTTTCCGGCCAGCTCCATGCCGGGCTGATTGTAACCTGTGCGCTTTTCGGAAGCATTCTCCTCCTTTCAAGCGATCTGGTCGCGAGGCTTCTGCTTGCGCCACAAGAACTGCCGATTGGCGTTGTCACCAGTTCCATCGGTGCATTCTTCGTCGTCACCTTGCTGCTGCGCAAGGGCTGAGATAAATTATATAGAAATTGCTGATCAACTAGCCTATCTTATTACTTGGTATTACCTTTGGAGATTTTTGATGGCCCCGGTTTCAATAACCAGTGTGAAGTTAGAGAATTCCACAAAAGATCGCTTGCAGAAATTGGCGAAAAGTCGGGATAGAAAGCCTCACTGGTTGATGAAGGAGGCTATTGAACAGTATTTGGAGCGAGAAGAGAAGCGTCAGGCTTTTCGACAGGATGCAATTGCATCGTGGGAGGAGTATCAAGCCAGCGGGAAGCATATGACAAGCGATGGTGTTGTCAAATGGCTTGAAACATGGGGCAATGACGAAGAGACACCCGCTCCAGTATGCCACAAGTAATATTCACGGCAGCCGCGCTGCGTGATCTTGAGCGGTTACGGCAATTCCTCAAAGTCAAAAATCCAACTGCCGCTAAAAAAGCCGCAGATACAATTATACAGACTATTGAACTGTTGAAGCAGTATCCGCAAGCAGGGCGTCCAGTTGCCGATATGGAACATCACTATCGTGAAGTGCTGATCGACTTTGGCAATAGCGGGTATGTGGCATTGTATCGGTATGAACCGGACAAAGTCGTTATTCTCGCAATCCGCCATGGCCGCGAAGCTGGCTACTGATTATAGCCTTCCCCACGCAACGAAACCGGGATTGGCAAAATCAGCATCATTTGCCTGATTGCGGCGACCATAGGTCAGCAATTTTCCATCCAGCGTAAGCGTCACACCGCCCGCGGCCCGAAGCACGGCATCGCCAGCAGCTGTGTCCCACTCCATCGTGCGACTCAGGCGCGGATAGATATCAGCTTCACCGCGCGCCAAGAGACCGAATTTGATCGACGACCCGACGGAAACACATTCTTCAATATCAAAATCTTCCAAATGGGCATCAGTTTCCGGCGTGCGATGCGAGCGGCTGGCGACAGCAATCATCTGCTGCGGTGCCTTGCGACAGGAAATCTCTCTGGTCGAAACTGCGATACCCTGACGATCCAGCGTGGTTTCCGTCGCGCCGTCCGGACCGCCGGTAAACAGCCAGCCGCGAACGGGGGCATAGACGACACCCAATACCGGGACACCGTGTTCGATAAGGGCAATATTGACAGTGAAATCGCCATTCCGGTTGACGAATTCGCGTGTTCCATCCAGCGGATCGACGAGATAGAACCTGTCGCCAAGATTGCCGGGTACATGCCCGCCGGAAATTTCCTCCTCGGCAACAATCGGTATATGCGGCGTTGCCCGCCGCAAAGCTTCCAGAATTATCGCTTCTGCCGCATGGTCAGCAGCCGTGACCGGCGACTTGTCGTCCTTGAGCGCCACGTCGCATCCTTCTTCGTAGATGCGCAGAATTTCTAGTCCGGCAGCAATCGCAGTTTTCTCGAATGTAGATAGTAACGATGCGTAGTCGATCGTTTGAAGTACCAGATTTACTGTCACGCTCGGCCCTGCCTAAATCGACCAGGAACTTTGGTCAAAATTGAAGATGATTCCGCGATTAGTGAGCAGCTTTTCCACTTCGGAGGCAAGCTCTTCGGTTGTCCGTCCCACGGTTTTCAAATGAAGCTCAGGATGCTCAGGCGCTTCATAGGGCGAATCGACACCGGTGAAATTTTTGATCTCACCGCGCAGGGCTTTTGCATAAAGCCCCTTCGGGTCACGCCGTGCGCATTCTTCAAACGGCGTATCGACATAGACCTCCATGAATTCGCCATCGCCCAGCAATTCGCGAACCATACGCCGTTCGGCAATGAAAGGCGAAATGAACGAGACAAGCACAATCAGTCCTGCATCAACCATCAGCTTGGCAACTTCGCCAACACGGCGGATATTCTCCACGCGGTCTTCTTCGGTAAAACCGAGATCACGATTGAGTCCATGGCGGACATTATCGCCATCGAGAATATAGGTGTGCTTGCCGAGGGCAGCCAGACGCTTTTCGACAAGATTGGCAACTGTCGATTTACCCGAACCTGACAGGCCGGTGAACCAGACGACCGCCGGTTTCTGATCCTTCTGGCCCGCGCGCGATGCCTTGTCGACATCGAGTGCCTGCCAATGGACATTGGAGGCACGGCGCAATGCAAAGTCGATCATGCCAGCACCCACTGTCGCATTTGTCAGCCGGTCGATGAGAATGAAGGAGCCCGTCGAGCGGTTGGATTTATAGGCATCGAAAGCAATCGCTTCCTGCGTCGAAATATTGACGACACCAACTTCATTCAGATCAAGTGATTTAGCCGCTTCCTGCGCGAAACTATTGATATCGACTCGATATTTGAGATCCGTGATCGTTGCCGTGACCTGATCGGTCTCAGTGCGCAAAATGTAGGAGCGGCCGGGGATCAGTGGCGCTTCGGAAAACCAGACAAGATGCGCGGCAAACTGGTCGGCAACATCGGGGCGATTATCCGGCGAGACCAGCATATTGCCGCGCGAGACTTCGACCTCGTCCTCCAGGACAATGGTAACAGCCTGCCCTTCTCCGGCAATCTCCAGATCGCCATCCCATGTCGCGATCCGTTTGACGCGCGAGGCCTTACCCGATTTTGCGACCACAACCTCGTCGCCCGGCGCAACGGTTCCTGAAGCGATCGTGCCGGAAAAACCGCGAAAATCAAGATTGGGACGATTGACGAACTGAACCGGAAAACGGAAAGGACGCGTGGCATCGGCATCATCCAGCGCCACATTTTCCAGATGTTGCAGAAGCGATGGACCTTCATACCAGCGCAAATTTTCCGATGGGCCGATCACATTGTCGCCAAAGCGAGCAGAGAGCGGAATCGCCTGTATGGTTTTGAATCCGAGTTCGCTTGCAAACTCCTGATATTGCTTGACAATGGTTTCAAATACGTCCCGCGAATAGTCCACCAGATCGATCTTGTTGACCGCAAGCACGATATTGCGGATACCAAGCAGCGAAGCGATAAAACTATGCCGCCTTGTCTGGCGCAAAATGCCCTGCCGTGCATCAACAAGGACGATGGCAAGGTCAGCCGTGGAGGCACCTGTTGCCATATTGCGCGTATATTGCTCATGGCCGGGCGTATCTGCAACGATGAACTTACGCTTCGGTGTCGAGAAAAAACGATAGGCGACGTCGATTGTAATGCCCTGCTCGCGCTCAGCCTCAAGCCCATCGACCAAAAGGGCAAAGTCAATATCTTCGCCGTTGGTGCCATGTTTGCGGCTGTCCTTTTGCAACGCTGCAAGCTGGTCCTCAAAGATCAGCTTGGTGTCGTAGAGCAAGCGGCCGATCAGTGTCGACTTGCCGTCATCAACCGAGCCACACGTCAGAAATCGCAGCAGCGATTTTTTTTCCTGCTCGGCCATATAAGCGCTGATTTCCTCTGCTGCGGATTGTGCAACCGGCGTTTCAATGTGGGCTAGCTTGCTCATCAGAAATAGCCCTCACGCTTCTTCTTTTCCATCGAACCGGCCTCATCCCGATCAATCATGCGCCCTTGACGCTCTGACGTCCGTGAGATCAGCATTTCACTGACAATCTCGGGAAGCGTTGCGGCGTCGGACTCGGCTGCGCCTGTCAAAGGATAGCAGCCAAGCGTCCGGAAACGCACCATTTTTTCTTGCAATACTTCGCCCGGCAAAAGTTGCATGCGCTCGTCGTCGCGCATGATCAGCATGCCGTCCCGTTCCACGACCGGACGCCTGGCGGCAAAGTACAATGGAACGATCGGAATATTCTCCTGCATAATGTACTGCCAGACATCCAGTTCGGTCCAGTTGGAGATAGGAAATACCCGGATCGACTCACCCTTGGCCACGCGCGTATTGTAGATCTTCCACATTTCTGGGCGCTGATTTTTCGGGTCCCACGAATGCTGCGCATTACGGAAGGAGAAAATACGCTCCTTGGCGCGGGCCTTTTCTTCATCACGCCGCGCGCCGCCAAAGGCTGCATCAAATCCATATTTGTCGAGAGCCTGACGCAGCGCCACCGTCTTCATGATGTGGGTGTGGGTGTTCGATCCATGCACAAAAGGGCTGATGCCCTGCTCGATACCCTCTTGATTGCTATGAACGCGCAAATCAAAACCCAGACGATCAGCTTCTGAATCACGAAACGCGATCATCTCCTTGAATTTCCACGTACTATCAATATGCAGGAATGGAAACGGCGGCTTGGCCGGATAAAAGGCTTTCATCGCCAGGTGCAGCATAACGGATGAATCTTTGCCGATAGAGTACATCATCACCGGATTGGCAAATGTAGCGGCAACCTCACGAAAAATATGGATCGCTTCGGCTTCAAGACGCTGCAAGTGCGTCAAATTCTTGGTCATGAAAATCACTACCCACTCATGTCTTCAGGCTTGATACCTGTAACGAATATCGACCGGTCCCAAACGCAGTTCACCACGTTTGGGCTGCAACCGCAAACATAGTGTAGCGCCCTGCTTTAGGAAAAGGATAGTTTCTCAGGGCAACACAAATCGACGCCAATTTGTTGCCCTGATCTGCCGATTATCAGAACTTCTTTCCATTCATCCAATAGCGTGGCGTCGGCATGTTTTAAAACGGCGCGTCACTGGAGAATAATTCCTTTGGAAATCGCCCGGTGATTGCAAAGGTCAACATGTTGCAATTGACGATTGAAGCGTCCCGCCGTAGAGCAGACCGACAATGGGATGCTGTTCGTATGGATATTTGCACATTCTGGTATGGGCCGCGATTGCGGGAGGTCGATCGTGTCTGTCTCGCGTCGATGGCCATGACTGGTCAACGGGTTAAACTCTATGCTTTCGAAGAGATCGAGAACCTGCCGAAATCCATCGAGTTGCACGATGCTTCCGAGATACTGAGCAAGGACTATTTTTTCCGGCTTGATCCCGACTTTCCCAATATTCCAAAACATACGCGTGTCATAGGCCAGTTCAGCGATCTGTTTCGCGTTACCCTGATGAAAAAACAGCAGGGCTTATGGCTCGACACCGATATCTATCTGACCAAGCAGTTTCACCCCTCGCCTGATCGCCCCTATCTGGCACGGGAAAATTTTTCCCGCCTTGGCGTATCTGCCATGTACCTGCCGCCGGATAATCCCGTTATCAAGGAATTCGATGCCTATCTGGAAAGCACGCAGATTGTCCCGCCGTGGCTGGGTTTCCGCCGCCGTATCCTGCGCCCGGCATGGTTTCGTCTCACCGGCAAAAAGGTGTCGCCGGCAATGGTGGGCATTACCGTCTTCGCCAATGACGGCATTTCCCGGCTGGCCAAACGCTATGGATTTTTCAGGGACGGCGCACCAAAGGAAAATTTCTATTATTGGACAGGGCGGGATGCGTTACGCATTTACGATCCAGCCTTTGATCTGGAGCCTTTGAAGCATCCGGATTTCATTGGTTTCCACATCCACAAGAAGGGTCCGTCAAACGAACCGCCGCGCGAAGGCAGTTTTTATCATTGGGCGGTTGAGCGCGTGCAGCATCTTTTGTGAGCAGAAGCAATTCTAGGCTCCAATTGCGTAAATTGCTTCGGGCAACTTACTCAGCTTAAAACTTGCAAACCATGCTTTTGGACTACCGCCAGCAATTTCAATGCCATGCCGCTCGGTCGCTTCGCGCCGCTTTCCCACTTTTGAACGGTTGATTCGCTGGTGTTGAGATAACTGGCAATACCGGCTGGCTCACATGATTGTCTTCGCGCAATGCCTTGATTGCCTCAGGTTCCAGATCTGGTACGACAAGACCGTTTTGATCAAATTTACGCATGGTGGCTTTGTCGCCAGATAAAAAGTCAATATCAGCCATGATGTTGGCTGGGGCGGGAGGGTTCGAACCTCCGAATGACGGTATCAAAAACCGTTGCCTTACCACTTGGCGACGCCCCAACACGTCTGCATCGGACCTTAAATCCTTATGCGACAGCGCGGCTTATAACCGTTGGTTTCAGCTTGTGCAACGTCAATGATCGGCCAGTTTGTCTCATCCCACAATTGTTTCCGCATTATTTTCATGACAAGGGTGCTGTGTTGCACATCTGACCGGGGATCAGCATTGACCATCATCATCATTCCATTTGTATCTGTCGCGATTGCCAGTGCAATTCTGCTTTGTGTTGCCATGCAGATATTGCCCTCAAACTTTTTGGGCGCAGTGATTACCGATCGGTCGAATCACACTCAACCAGCGCGCCAGCTCGGTGGCCTTGCTCTTGTTCCCGCCATCCTGGTTTCGCTTTGGATTTTCGGTGCTGATGCGGGTCTGCCTTTGCATTTCCTTGTGCCAGTCAGTCTGGCAGCCATGGTTTTGTGGATCATCGGCTTTCTTGATGACCGCCATCATCTGCCCGAATCCATCCGTCTTGCTGCGCAATTGATTGCATCAGCGATTGCTGTTTATGGGCTGGGAGACGACTTCCGGTTGCTACCAGATTTACTGCCGCCTCTGGTCGAGCGGGCTCTGCTGGTGGCAGCTTTGGTCTATTTCATCAATCTTACCAATTTTATGGATGGTATAGATTTGATGGTCGTCGCAGGGCTCGGCCTCCCCCTTGCCTTGATTGCAGGCTTTTCTTTGTTCGGCCTTGTAAGCTTTGGGACTGGAAATCTCGCCATGTCTATAGCAGGAGGACTGGCTGGATTCTTCTTTTATAATCGCCCCAAAGCAAAGATATTCCTGGGCGATTCGGGCAGCCTTCCCATTGGCCTGCTCAGCGGCCTCGCCTTCTTCATGGTGGCACGGGAAATGACCATATGGGCCGGGTTGATATTGCCGCTCTTCTTCATTGCCGACGCTACGTCAACCCTGTTGATGCGATTGGCCGCCGGCGAAAATATCCTCAACGCTCACTCCAAACACGCCTATCAGCTGGCTAAACGTTCGGGCTGGTCTGTCTGGTCGATCATCGCAAGCGTGGCGGCACTTAACATCATAATGGGGATCTGTGCACTGTTTACGATGCAATCCGGTTGGAGTCGCGCGGTAGGCATCATCATAGCACTCGCCGCAGTCACCCTGCTGCTCAGGTGGCTCAGGTCCGGCAAGCTGCACTTGGGATGATCATCAGGAAGCTGCGATCGTATACAGCAGCTTCCTGACACCCTCGGCATCCTGCTTCTCTATCAGGCTGCGCAACTCCTCAATCGAACATGGCAAATGGTCCAGCGCGTTGACCCGGCGCTGTGCCTGCAGGATTTTCGAGTGACGTGTCGCAGAAACGCCCTTCGGATCATAGAACAGTTCCTCGTGCAGCTTCTCGCCGTCGCGAATGCCTACGGTGACAATCTCGATATCCCCCTCCGGATTATCATTGTCCTTGATAGATAGCCCCGCGAGAAGCACCATATTTTCCGCCAGATCGCGAATGCGAACGGCTTCACCCATTTCAAGCATCAATATATCACCACCACCGGAAAGAGCCCCGGCCTGTATGATAAGTTCCGCGGCTTCACGCACCGACATGAAATAACGGGTCATATCATTATGTGTCAGCGTGATAGGCCCGCCACTTGCAATCTGCTCACGAAACAAAGGCACAACCGATCCACTCGACCCGATAACATTACCAAAACGGACTGATGCAAACACCTGACCAGTGTTCAGAGCCGTGGCCTGATTGCCATAATAGCGCACAATCAGTTCCGCCCAACGCTTGGTAGCCCCCATCACATTGGATGGCCGCACCGCTTTGTCGGAGGATATGAGCACGAAGTTGCGGACACCGGCCTCGCGCGAGCATCTGGCCAGAACCTCTGTGCCGATGACATTGTTGCGTGCTCCCTCGACAGCATTTTCTTCCACAAGCGGAACATGCTTATAGGCAGCGCAATGATAGACATTTTCCACCTTATGCTCAGCCAGAACCCTGCGGATCAGGATTGCATCGCTGATTGACCCGAGGATTGGCACAACCAGACAATCGCTGATTGCTTTCAACTCGCGCTGCAGTTGATATAAACTGTGTTCATTGACATCGAATAGGACCAGTTTGGCAGGCGCAAGCTTCACAATTGTGCGGCATAGTTCCGAACCGATAGACCCACCGGCACCAGTGACAAGTACAACGCGTCCTTCGACAGTCTTGTCGAGCAGTTCAGGGTCTGCGGGGACTGGCGAGCGGCCGAGCAGATCATCAATATCGATGTCGCGCAAATTGCTGACAATGTATTTGCCGGCAGTTAGATCTGAAATAGCCGGAAGGATGCGCACCTTCACATCGAGCGCTTTGAGACGACCAACAAGCCTGCGCCGCTCAATACCGCTGAGCGCAGAGGTCGTAACGATCATTTCCTTGATGCCAAAATTCTCGACAAGATACTCGATTTTTGCGGGTGAATAGACACGAATTCCGAGGATATCCATACCCTGCAAGCTCTTGTCATCATCAATGAAACCAGCGACGAAAACGTCCTTCTGCGAGCGTAATGCATTGGCCAGTTGCCGCCCTGCATCGCCAGCGCCAAAGATGACGCATTGGCGCTCCAGTAGCTTGCCGCCCAAAGGACTCCATAGAAGCCATTTTGCCGCAAAACGGCTGCCGCAAATGATTGCAATACCCAAGACCCAATAAAGGAAGGGAATCGCACGCGGAACGCCAGAAGCGCCTGTCATCTGTGTGAAAAATGCCAGACAGACCCAGATGATGACGGAGATGGTTACCGCCTGAATCATCGTCCAGATTGCCTTGTCCGGCAAGTAGCGGATAACAGCGCGGTACAGGCCGAAACGGATGAATATGGGCAATGCGATGAGAGGAGCCGAGATCATGAGCATGATCTGCTCGCCATTCGGCATAAAAACGACACTGAACCTCAGCAAATAGCTGAGCCAAACCGCAAATGTCAGTGCAACCATGTCGAAAATGACAAGCAGGGCCTGCTTGTAACGACGCGGCATCATTGAGATGCTTTGCCGGAATGTTTCCAAATCTTTATTCCTCGGTATTCTCAATTAGCCAGAGCAGTAGCATAGGGCGTTATAATTGCAATCTTTGTGTTGGCTGCCGGCAACTTATCCAACACCTCCCATTCAGCCTTAGAGTTCTGCACTTTGGTGCATAACAAAAGGAACATCGAATGGAACGGACTACCAATCTCAAACTCCCCTATATCGCGCCGTCACAAGCGCAGAAGCATGTGACCCACAACGAAGCGATAAGAGCGCTCGACGCGCTTGTGCAGCTGTCAGCCATCGACAGGAATTCCACAGTTCCGCCTGAGAAAAATATGGAGGGCGATCGCTACATCATCAACGCTCCGGCAAAGGGCCTATGGCAAGGCCGTGAGGGACAGATTGCCGCCTGGCAAGACGGCGCCTGGGCGTTTTTTACTGCCCTGGAGGGCTGGAGCGTCTGGATTGAAGAGGAGAAAACTTTCGTCGTTTTCCATCAGCAAAAATGGACCAAAAACGAAACCAATACCAATCCGGTGTCCCGCCTCGGGGTTGAGACGACAGCAGATGACACAAACCGGCTTTCCATCAAAAGCCCTGCGTCGCTGTTCAATCATGCGGGTGCAGGCCATCAACTGAAGATCAACAAGGCTGATGACAGTCAGGCCGCGTCCCTGCTGTTCCAGTCGAATTATCAGGGCCGCGCTGAGATGGGAACGATGTGGGGTCGCGATTTTCGCATCAAGACCAGCGCTGACGGCTCCAAATGGTTTGATGTCATGGTTGCTGACAGCCTCACCGGCCTTGCGCGCTTTCCTGCAGGGATCGCTCACGCAGTGACCGGCAAGAAGCAATCGGGCCTGATCCTCCTACCCGCATGGGCCGGTACACCGACCATCTTCGAAGCTCCAAAGATTCCATCCACTGCAAAAATCATATCTGTGTCAGCCAATCTTTTGAATCTGAACAAAGGTGCTGCAGCGGCAATCTTTGCAGCCAGCATGCGAAACGCTGCGATGATTCGCATCTGGAATGTGACCCGATCCCCCGCGCAATCGGCCTGGGTCAAATGGGATACAACTGCCGATCAATTGCAGGTTTCCAACCCGCAACACATCAAACAATGGCTTAAGAATGATGTCATTCAGATCATTGATCCGGTCCGGAAAAACATTGCCATCGACATTTCCCCCTTCATGCAGAAGGTCAACGGAACAGTGTTCATGCAGGATGGCGTTTTACTGGGTGCTGGCTCGACGGGAGATATGACTGTCCTATGCAATGAACTGTCGCCGGTTTCATCAAGCAATCTGGTTTATTTTAATGGTGATGAGAAACGCCGTTTCACTGTAACGGGGGTCTATGGATAGGCTGGCATAGTTCTCGTGCGTGGTTCGCCCTTCGATTGCAGGGCGCCTGTTGTAGGTGGTTGAGCCTTACATGGCAGCAATACCGCTGTGCGTGGTTCGACGGGGCTCACCATGAGGATGGTGGGTGGGCTGCAGCTTAGTTCGCTAGCATTGCAAGAGTTGGCGCCCTGCAATCAGCCCTCCTTCCTCATGGTGAGCCCCGTCGAACCACGCACTACTGCTTGCAAGACTCGACTTCCCCGATAGGCCGGGTATTGTCCGTGAGCACCGGAAGCGGATAAAATTGCATCAGATAGCCATCAGGGTGGATTGGGAAAGGGGCGCTCTCAACTCCCCCGATAGGTCGAGTACGACCACGGCGTCACCAGCAACGGGACATGATAATTGCCCTGCACGTCTGAAATTGCAAAGCGGATTGGAATATCATCAAGAAAAGCGGGCTCTGACAATTCTACACCCTTTCCTTTGAAATACTCCCCTACATAAAATGTCAGCTCATACTGCCCGGCCACCATGTCCGAAGCAGACAATAAAGGCGCGTCTGTCCTGCCATCAGCATTGGTCATGGCCGTGGCAAGCAGATGTCGCCCGCCAGCAACGTCAATGCGATGCAATGTCAGGCGCACCCCCTCTGCGGGGCGTCCCTCAGCTGTATTGAGCACATGTGTCGATAGTTTCCCCATCAGGCTTTCCTCATGAAATCAGGTCATCGAGCCGAAAGCGCGCAATCTGCCCGATCTGATGCAACGCTTCCAGCACTTCCTTGCCTGAATTGTTTTCCAGCCGCTTGCGGAACGCCACCATGATGGAATGCTTGTCATGATCACGCACCGCAAGAATAAAGGGAAAGCCGAACCTGCTCTGATAGGCATTGTTCAAGGTGTGAAATTCGTCGAATTCTTCATCAGTCAGCCTGTCGAGGCCAGCGCCCTTTTGCTCGGATGTCGAGCTTGTCGTCAGCTTGCCCTGGCGTGCCGCTTTTCCGGCAAGGTCCGGGTGGGCGCGGATCAGTCCGAGCTGCGCTATTTGCCCGGCCTTGTCGACAACGGTCACCATGGCGCCATGCAATTGCTCTACACTCGCAAAAGGCCGCATATGGGCAACCCCTTCCGGCACCCAGGGCGAATGTTCGAATATACCGCCAAGCGCCGCGATAAACTCTTCCGTGTTTGCTTTGTTCAGTTCATCAAGCGTCATTATGATCCAATTCATTTCCTATTGGCAGCGCCGCTGCTCATATGCTTCACCGCCCTCAACACAGCTTCGGGTGTTGCGGGACTATCCAATTGCGGCACTGATCCTGCTATGGAAGCAATCGCATCGCGGATGGCCAGCCAAATGGAAATGCCAAGCATCAAAGGCGGCTCGCCAATGGCTTTGGAGCGGAACACCGTTTCCTCGCGGTTGGGCATATTGTCGAGAATCCGAACATTGAAAACCGGCGGCACATCGCGCGAGCCGGGTATTTTGTAGGTCGATGGCCCAACAGTTCTCAAGCGCCCCGTCTTGTCCCACCAAAGTTCCTCGCATGTCACCCAGCCCATACCCTGCACGAAGGCGCCTTCGATCTGCCCAAGATCAATTGCCGGGTTGAGCGGCGAGCCGACATCCTGCAAAATATCGGCGCGCAGACAGCGCGTTTCGCCGGTCAGCGTGTCAATGGCTACTTCTGCCACCGCCGCGCCATAGCTGAAATAAAAGAACGGCCTGCCCTTCATGCTCTTGCCGTCCCAGTGGATTTTCGGTGTCGCATAGTGCCCTGCTTCCGATAGCTGCACGCGTTTTGCCCAGGCCATTTTTGCCAGTTCACCGAAGGAAACAGAGCGGTTATCCGCGTGGACCCGGCCTTCGCGGTAGATGATCACCTCTTCCTCAACATCAAAATGTTCGGCAGCAACAGTCGTCAGACGCGCCTTGATCGCGGTCGCCGCCTTGAACGCCGCCATGCCATTAAGATCAGAGCCGGTAGACGCCGCGGTCGCGCTTGTGTTGGGCACCTTGCCAGTCGCGGTGGAGGAAATGCGCACCATGTCGAGATCGACCTGAAACACTTCCGCCACGACTTGCGCCACTTTGACGAAGAGGCCCTGCCCCATTTCCGTCCCGCCATGGTTGAGGAAAATAGAGCCGTCCAGATAGACATGCACCAGTGCACCAGCCTGATTGAGCGATGTCAGATTGAATGAAATCCCGAACTTGACCGGCATCATTGCAAGCCCGCGCCGAATAATTGGATTGGCGGCATTGTGGGTATCAATTTCAGCCCGGCGTTGCTGCCAGTCTGCAGAAGCAAGCACTGCTTCCGTCACCTCGACAAGACGATTATCCTCCACCTTCTGGCCGTAAGGTGTCGTATCGCCCGTCTCCTCGCCGTAATAATTGATCGCCCGCACCGCATTGGGATCGAGCTTCAATTCGCGCGCAATCGTATCGATTACCGCTTCGATGGTGATAATTCCCTGCGGCCCGCCAAAGCCACGAAACGCCGTGTTCGACACTGTGTTCGTCTTGCAGGCATGCCCGACAAAGCGCGCATTGGGAATGTGATAGGAATTGTCCGTATGGGTCAGCGCCCGCGTAATCACTGGCCCCGTCAAATCCGGCAAATTTCCCGCCCTCGCCAGATACTCCGCATCGAGCCCAAGAATACGCCCGCGCCCGTCCACTCCAACCTTCCAGTTGACAACAAAATCATGGCGCTTGCCGGTTCCGGCCATATCGTCACGGCGCTTCAGTCGCATCTTGCATGGCTTGCCCGTCTTGGCGGCGATCAGCGCCGCAGCACCGGCAATGATTGTCGGTTGGCTTTCCTTGCCGCCAAAGCCGCCGCCCATGCGCCGCACTTGGCATTCAACCGCATTGGCGTGAATGCCAAGGATACCGGCCACGTGATGCTGCACCTCCGTCGGATGTTGCGTTGAGGAATGCACCAGCATTTCGCCGTTTTCGCCCGGAATGGCATAGGCAATATGGGTTTCCAGATAGAAATGATCCTGACCACCCATTTTGAGCTTGCCGGAAAAGACATGCGGCGCGCCTGCCAGCGCAGCATCGACATCGCCGTCCACGACCTCCTGCACCGGCACCACATAGCTCTTGCGGCGATGCGCTTCCTCGACGTCAAGCACCGCTTCCAACGGTTCAATATCCAGCTTGACCTTTTTGGCGGCGCGATAGGCCGTCTCAAAGTCGTTTGCCGCGACGACCGCAATCACGCGGCCTTCGTGATCGACAATCTCTTCGGCAAACAGGGTTTCGCCGGTGAGGATCGGCCCAACCTCATTGTGTCCCGGCACATCTTTCGCCGACCAGACACCCGCAACACCGGGCATTGCCAGCGCCTCGCTCGCATCAAAGCCATTGAGCCTGCCATGCGCTACCGGTGACAGCACAAAGGCCGCATGCAGCATTCCCGGCAGTTCAGGCATATCGTCGATGTAATTGGCCTCGCCTGCCACGTGGCGCGCCGCGCTGTCATGGGCAATACCCTTGCCGACGATGCTGCGCTGGACGATTTTGGGGTCAATGTTCATAGCGCCATGACCTCCACGGTTTCACCCGCCACATCGCACCGGAAGCGCTCCACAAGATTTGCTGCGACCTGCAATCGATACTCCGCACTGCCCCGCCAGTCGCTCAATGGCTGGAAACGAGCGGCAATTGCAGCAGCGCAGGCATCTGCCGCTTTCTTACCGAAATCAGTTCCAACCAGCGCTTGCTCTGCCTCCATCGCCCGAATTGGCGTTGCCGCCATGCCGCCATAGGCAATACGGGCACTGCGGACCTGCCCCTCTTCGCGCATGATCGAAAAGGCACCGCAGACTGTCGAAATATCCTGATCATAGCGCTTGGATATTTTATAAACGCGAAATGCTTGGCCCTCTCTTGGCTTGGGTATGGAGATCGAAGCAATTACCTCATTAGGCCGTAGCTCTGTCTTGCGATAATCGAGGAAGAAGTCCTCCAGCGACAGGAATCGATGTCCACTCAGCGATGCAAGTTCAATCTCCGCGCCAAGCGCGATCAAGGCAGGCGGTCCATCGCCGATCGGGCTGGCCGTGCCGATATTCCCGCCGATTGTTCCCAGGGAGCGTATCTGCGTTGAACCAAACCGCCGAATAAGTGTGGCCAGAGAGGGATAATGATCGCTTATCCGCGCCAGCACCTCTTCCCAGGTCACCGCCGCGCCAAAACTCAAATGGTCGTCGGTTTCCCGAATCTGCCGCAGTTCGCGTACACGGGCCAAGGATATGACCTCGTTCCAGTCCGTATGATAATCCGCAAGCGCGACGCCGAGATCAGTGCCACCGCCAAGCAGAATTGCTTCTGGCTTCTCGCTGCGCAGCGTCAAAAGTTCACTCAGGGAAGCTGGCTGATGAAAGATCGCCCCACCTTCTGACAGTATTGATTGCGGTTCGATCTCCGCAAAGGTGGCGACATGCGGTCCGGCAATCGTGGCTCCTCCGGCAGCAACCACCTTGCGCGCTGCCTCAACAATTGGTCGATAACCGGTACAGCGGCAAAGATTGCCCGCCAGCGCATCGTGAATAGCCTCATCGTCCGCCTGTGGATTGGCCGCCGCAAGTCCCGCCAATGACATAACAATGCCCGGAGTACAAAAACCGCATTGCGATGAACCATTCTCCGCCATGGCCGCCTGTATCGGGTGCAATTCGCCGGCTTTGAGTCCCTCGACAGTCACCAATGCGCGTCCATCAATCTGGCCCATGGCAAGGATGCAGCTATTGGCTGCGTGATATTTTACCTGATCGCCGTCAACGTGACCGATCAGCACTGAACAGGCTCCGCAATCGCCCTCGGCACAGCCCTCCTTTGTGCCAGTCAAGCGCGGTATAGTGCGCAGCCAATCAAGCACCGTTGTATCGGGCCGCACATTGGCTTCATGAATTTGACCATTTAGAAAAAAACGAACGCAATTTGACATAATATCAACTTCATCCGCCAAGGTGGCCGCGTCAAGAGGGATCAAGCAGAACCGGTTGGATGATTGAGCTGCAATAACAGAGTGCGTGGTTCGACGGGGCTCACCATGAGGGAGGGGATTAGTTTGCAAAGCACATCTGCAACGTCTCAATACTAGGCTCCTGCCAATCTCAACCTTCCTCATGGTGAGCAACTGTGTTTATCGTTGTCATGTTTTGGCCTTGTTGGTCCATGGCGTGTCGGTTTTGATGATTGCGTTCAGGGTGACGATGAGCTTTCGCATGATGGCGACCATTGCCACCTTGAATGGTTTTCCCGCGGCCCTGAGCTTTTGATAGAAGCATGCCAGCGGCTGGCTTTTGGCCCGGATGATGGAAAGCGAAGCCATGTAGAGGGTTTTCCTGATGTGCGAACGCCCGCCCTGACACCTGCCGCTTTTGCGCGTGAGGCCGGATTGGCGCGGATGGGGTGCTACACCTGCCAGACTTGCCGCCTCCCGGCTGGAAAGTGCTCCCAGTTCAGGCATGGAGCCGATCAGTTCGGCGGCAAGAACCGGGCCTGCTCCGGGGACGGAGCGGATGCGGCAGGCCTTGTGCCCGACCTGTTCATCTGCCTTGATGGCGCTGGCAATGGAAGCCTCCAGCTGTTTCTTGATCCTGGCCTGTGTTTCGACAAGCATGGCAATGGCCGCCTTTGCGTCCGGGCTGGCCATACGGCTCATGAAGCTCTTCAACTCACTTTGCATGACGATAAGCCGGCGGCGCAGTGCAGTTAACTCCTTGATTGTGCTTTGCTGTCTGGTGCGTGCCACCGGCATGCGGTGGGCAACGGCAAGTGCCAGCGCCTCGCCAATGGCCCGGGCGTCAAGCCGGTCTGTCTTGGCACGCTTGCCTTTGAGGCGGGCAAAAGCGCGAATGTCGGATGGATGCAGGCACCAGACAGGCAGGCCTGCCTCACTCAAACAGATCAGAAGACAGTCCTCATAACCGCCCGTCGCTTCGCAGCCAAAGGCAATGCCCTCAGCCGAACCGATCCGGTGCAGCAATTGGTCAATCCCTTCAGGGCTATTGACCACCCGCAGCTCCAACCCATCGGGCAAACAATGAATGTCGAGGTGATCCTTGCTCACATCGATGCCGACAAAACGATCAAAATGTGTCATGATGAAATTCCCTGGCTTGTCATACGGGGTCGATGCCCCTTGCAACTGTTCGGGTGTCATCGAAGGACAGGGCCTTGCTCACCATCGGACTTCACAGTCCTCCCGTCGAAACGGCATCCTGTCCAGCGGTCCACGTGGTATGTAAGACACGTGGACCGCTTCACTATAACACCATCACAACAGACAAGCTTGTCGAACCACGCACAACTCAGGCGCTATGAGTTTTCTGGCGGTTTTTGGACAACTCAGGCAAACCTTTAATTCAGTGCAATAAGAGCCTGTTTCTTCACCCGTGACCAGCCTTTGATTTGCCGTTCACGTGCTATTGCATCAAGAATGCGATCATAGGTTTCAGTGAAAACAAGTTCTACTGGTCGCCGGTGCTTGGTATATCCATCGCAAATTCCGGCATTATGTTCCCAAACCCGGGCTTCAACTTCCTGCTTCGTTAGTCCGGTATAATATGAACCGTCAGAACACCGTAGAATATAAACTGTTGCCTCCATCCAAACTCCCATGGTTGCGACTGGAAGTTTAGACAGATGATCACTGGTCGAGCAATTATACCAAAGTTGCACCTGCGCTTTGCGTGGTTCGACAAGCTCACCATGAGGAAGGTTGAAATTGGGCAGGGAGCCTAGTTTTGAGACGCCGCAGATATGATTTGCAATCCAATCACCTTCCTCATGGTGAGCTTGTCGAACCACGAACCACACGATGGGCAGCTACGAAACCTTTTCAATCCTGAAAACACTATCTCGCCAAAAATACTCTTCGAGATTATTTCCCTCGCCGCCCCGGTCCACCACCATGAAATCCGAAGTCTGCTGCAGCGATATGAGCGGATGATGCCAGACATTACGGTGGTAGTTCACGCCCTGGCTGCCTTGTGCCAAAAAAGCGACCGGCTTTCCCGGGCATCCAGCCTCATCTTCGGCAACCACCACAAGAAACGGCAGGTTCTGCAATGGATAAAAGGCCTGACTGCCTAGTGGGTGCCGCTCCAGCATAAGAATATCGATTGGGGGCGCGAAAGCCTGTCCGCGAAAAATATTGATCAGCACGCGGGCCTGTTCGCCGGTCACATCAACCTTTGCAAGGTCGTGATAGCGTTCTGTCGTGCCGCCATTGATCAGGCGCAGTTCAGCTTCCGCCGTTTCAATCACATCGCCAAATGGTGCAAATGCCGCCTTGGTTAGTGGCAGCACCTCAAGGGTGATGATGTTCATGCCAGTGCCTCGCAATATCAATGCGGCGCGCCACCCAGACATCGCTATGCTGCTGCACATAGTCGAGGAAACGCTCCAGCGCCGCAGCCCTTCCGGGGCGTCCGACCAAACGGCAATGCAAGCCCACAGACATCATCTTGGCTGCGCCTTCCTGCCCTTCCTTGTAAAGAACATCGAATGTGTCCTTGAGATAGGAATAGAACTGGTCGCCGGAATTGAAACCTTGCGGCGTGGCAAAACGCATATCATTGGCATCAAGCGTATAGGGCACGATGAGATGGGGACCTTTCGGACCCTCAACCCAATAGGGCAGCTCGTCCGCATAGCTATCGGCGGAATAGACAAAACCGCCCTCTTCCATGACGATTTTCAGCGTATTGTCCGATGGCTTGCCCTGATAAATGCCCAGCGGCCGCGACCCGGTAATTTCCGTATGTAGACGCACGGCTTCAAGAATGTGCTCGCGCTCGCGTTCTTCCGGAAAATCCTTATATTCCAGCCAGCGTAGGCCATGGCTGGCGATCTCCCAGTCTGCTTCCTTCATTGCCGCAACGGCATCTGGATTGCGCACCATGGCAAGAGTCACACCATAGACCGTGACAGGCATATTGCGGCGCGTGAACAACCGCCAGAGGCGCCAGAAACCAGCGCGCGATCCATATTCGTAGATGGATTCCATGTTGAGATTGCGCTGGCCCGGCCATGATTGCGCGCCAACGATCTCAGACAGAAGATTTTCGGATGCGGGGTCTTGATCGAGGATACAGCTTTCGCCGCCTTCCTCATAATTGACCACGAATTGCACGGCCAGCTTGGCCCCGCCCGGCCATTTCGGGTCGGGCGTGTTACGGCCATAGCCGGTCAGATTGCGCGGATAATCAGCCAAGTGAAATCAACGACGCTTGAGCAGCGATCCAAGAGCGGGAACTGCGGCGGCGGCCAGTGCCAGCTTCAGGACATCGCCAATGATAAAGACACCAACGCCATAAGCGAAAGCCTTTTCAACGCCGAACAGATAAGCCATCCAAAGGAAGCCCATGGCGAGAATAATTCCTTCGGCAAGGAGCATCGACAGGCCGATGGAGATCGCATTGCGGGCAAAGCCTTGATCGGCTGCACGTCCGACGACCCAGGCGGCTACCAGATAGGACAGGAGATAACCGCCTGTCGGTCCAACCATATAGGCAAGTCCAATGCCCTTTTCCGGTGTACCGGTGAATACGGGCATCCCAAGAGCGCCTTCAAGCAGATAGAGCGCCATGGTGGCGACTGCCAGACGCGAACCATAGGCGGCAGAGATCGCAAACACAGCAAATGTCTGCATCGTCACATTGACGAAGACCATGTCCACTTTCGTCTTGGCCGAAAGCGCCATCAGGGCCGAGCCGACGAGAGCGAGCGTGACAAACCATACGGCTTTGGCCAATTGGCCTTCCGGCTGGAACGTTTCGGCAAGGGAGCGGGTTTTTGCAATGATCATGGTCTATCCTCCGTATTGGCTTTCGCCATCTTGGAGAAGAGGTATATTAAGCTTCATCCCGCACTGCAATAGGCGCATAAAGGTTAGCCCACATCAATGTCCCTCAGTTTCGATAGTAAATTCGCGCCCCATTATGGCGAGGCCGTGGATGTTGCCCCGCAGGTCCAGCGAATCACGGTCAACAATCCGAGCCCCTTCACCTTTCACGGCACCAATTCCTATCTGGTCGGCAAGGATACGCTGGCGCTGATTGATCCCGGCCCGCTCGATGATGCTCACAAGGCAACCTTGCTGCGTGCCATTGCCGGACGCCAGGTCAGCCATATTTTTGTAAGTCATACGCACCGCGATCATTCCCCCCTAGCAACAGTTCTGAAAGATGAGCTTGGCGCGCTGCTGGTGGCGCAAGGCCCGCATCGGGCAGCCCGTCCGCTGCATATTGGTGAAGTCAATCTGCTTGATGCCAGCGCCGATACGGATTTCATTCCCGACATTATTGCGGAAAATAATGCGGTCACCCTTGGGGATGGTTGGGCTTTGCGCGCCATCCACACACCAGGTCATACGGCAAATCATGCGGTTTTCGCGCTGGAGGGTACCGGAATATTGTTTTCGGCCGACCATATCATGGCGTGGTCCACCTCAATTGTCGCGCCGCCGGACGGTTCCATGTCAGACTATATGGCCTCGCTCGACGTGATGCTAGAACTGGATTCGCGGGTTTATCTGCCCGGTCATGGCGGTGCGGTTACAAAACCCAAAGCCTTTGTGCGTGGTCTGCGAGGTCATCGCAAAATGCGCGAACGCGCCATTCTGGAGAGGGTTCGCGCTGGCGACCGTACCATTGCCGCGATGGTAAAGGCGATCTACCGCGATACGGACCCGCGTCTGCACGGCGCTGCGGCTCTATCGGTCCTGGCTCATCTCGAAGACATGGTAACGCGCGACCTTGTGCAAACCGAAGGCAATCCCGCTATCGACGGAATTTACTGGGTTTAGAGCACGTTTTGATAGAACATCACAAAGCGTCAGCAGGTGGAATTTCCGTCGTTTCTTCCTCAGGCTGCACGCCCTGGACTTCCGTATCGAGAGCCGCCATGAAGGCTGTAATCCGGTCGGCATTTTCCCCAAGATCATGGGTTCCGTAACGCGAAACGGAGCGCATATCGACATAGGTCGTCTCGCTCTCATCGCTCAGTCGGATCACCACATCGCTGGTGAATCCCAAAAGCCAGGTCCGCGCCACGATTTCGACCAGAATTTCCTCTGTTTCACCGGGCTCGCCTTTTTGATGAATAATCGTCCAACCATTATTGGCGATGACCGTTTTCACTGCCGCGAGAATCCGGTCAGGTGATCCCTCATAACGGCGACCTGTGACCTCACGATAGGCCTTGGCTTGCAGGCCGCGGCTATCGGGATCATTGATGACCGGATTCATATGGATTGAACGCCTGTCCGTTTCCAACAGGGCGGGTGGATCTGTCAGATCAGTCGAAACATCGTAAATTGCTGGCAAAACCATGACTTGATAAATCGTCGTTACGAAGGGTGTCAGCACCAGCAAGGCGATCAAAGTCCCCCAGAACGACCGCGTAAAGCCGATATCGCCACGCCGCCACAGGCTGGTAAAACCCTTGAGCGCCAGCAGCAATGCAAGCAATGCCAAACCCGCAACAATGGCAAGCAGCCAGAGAAATTCCGGCGTCTCAATTTGCTCAAAGCGATGCCCCAGTCCCGAGACGACAAAGAGTATCAGGCTGAGAAACGCAAAGCGAACAGACCATTTTGCTGAAATCGAATGGCGGCGATACCATTGGCTAGAGTGTTGCGCGCGCATGGCTTCCTGAAATCCGGTCAATAACAGGCCAAACAGCTAATCGCATTTGTTCATGGACACAAGCACCGGGGGAGCGGCTTCCCCTTCTTTGCGAAGGGGAAACCCGTTTTTGGCCGTTGGTCGGACTTAAGCGGATACCGCTACATATACCCGCTTTGCTTCATCATATTTCATTCCGGTTGCGGGGTCCGTTTTGCTGAGCTTGCCATTTTCGACATGCCCGGCGTAGCGGCGCAGATAGGTCGAGGCGCTTGCAGCATCGGCAAACGATATGTCGTACCAGCCATCCTTGGTAGAAAGCGTGGCTGATACAGCACCCGGAGCAAGCGTGGTTTCCTCGCCCGTATAGGCATTGATCACCTTCAACTTGCCATTGGCGGTCGGCCATTTATCGAACTGGAATGTAATCGTCTTGCCGTCAGCCGAAGGTATGGCATCGACCAGATCCGGCAATAGTCCATCGGCCGGGCTTTTAACGTCGCCACAAAATTCAGCGCGGTAGCCATTAGGACCGTGGATTACATAAGAATACGCGCCTTCTTTCCAATTTGGCCCCTTATCGGAAAGCAGGTTCCAGCTATCGGAAACCTCCATTGGTTTATCTCCGGGCTTGATGCCCTCGACACTATAGAACCAACCTCCATCGGTGCGGTCGTAGCTGAGAACCGTGAAAGCTGCGCCCAGCCTACCGCGGTTTTTGAAGGTGAACTTCAATCTTGGCTGCGCTGCGGCGGTAAAGCTGGCAAATACCTGGAAGTCATAACCCACTGGCAAGAGATCGCACTGTGTCTGATCCTGCTTGATCGAAATGGGGCGATTTGCATCCGGATCAGCCTGGACGTCTTTCATTGTCGGCCTGAAAGCGTTGGCGCCACTCGTGATCTTCCTTTCAGCTGCGGTATGGATTTTTGTTGGTTGCAACGCATCCACAAGCTCGTCCATCGGCTGGACGTGCGTGCGGTCAAAATCAAATGCGCTGGTCAAATCCCCGGTAATTGATTGGCGCCATGACGAAACATTGAGCGGGGAATCATTCTCGTCCAATTTTCCTTTGGCTTTCAGCCAGACATCGAGAAACCGGTTGATCGATGTGTGATCAAATGTTTCCGAGCAGACGCGCCCGCCCGAACTCCATGGCGAGATCACAAGTGCTGGAACGCGTATGCCAAGCCCGATAACGCTGGCTGCCGAATTGAGACAGGCTTCTGAATTCACATCGCCATCCTTACCCGAAGCGCTCAGATTTATGCCGGGCGAAACCAGACCATTATTTGTACTCAATGGCGGAACTGGAGGTAGAACATGATCGAAAAAGCCGCCATTTTCATCATAGGTGATAATCAAAGCGGTCTTGTGCCAAACCTTTTTGTTCGCCAGAAGTGCACGCAATACTTCGCTCAAATAGAACTCACCAAAATGTGGCGAATATTTTGGATGTTCGGTAAAGGCTTCCGGTGGCACAATCCAGGATACTGCCGGCAATTTGTCGTCTACGATATCCTGCTCAAACTGCGATGGCTTGTTGGCATCGGTTCTAAGCACCGAGTTGACCGTCTGGTTCTTGATATTGATCGATGAACGTTCCGCCAAAGGCTTGTTTGTACCGCGATACTGTTTGAAATATTCAAGCGTATTGTCACCGTAATTGCCTGCGAAAGGGTCCTGCGTCCAGGTCAGTCCGTCCTGATAGAATTTCCAGTCAACTTTCAGTTCTTCAAGCTTTTCCGGATAGGATTTCCAGTATGGCCGATTGGACGAATCGTCGGGAACACTATCATTCTGACTGCTGAAATTTCCGTTTTCCACCCGACTGAACGATGTGCCCGTGAAGTAATAGGACCGATTTGGGTCTGTCGGGCCATTGACGGAACAATGATAGGCGTCACAGACTGTAAATGCCTTTGCGAGCTGAAAATAGAGTGGAATGTCGGATTCGACATAATGTGCCATTGCCACAAAGTCTTTTTGTGGAATCCACTTATCATTAAGGCCATTATTCCACGCTGCAATACCATCACTATATCCATGGTCCGGGTCTTGCAGGTAAACATCGCCCGCATCCGTATCGGCACTGGCTCCCTTTGGCAGGCGATAGGGTGGCACCTTGGGCAAG
The DNA here is from genome assembly GCF_054796155.1 of Phyllobacterium sp. K27. Classification (NCBI taxonomy): domain Bacteria; kingdom Pseudomonadati; phylum Pseudomonadota; class Alphaproteobacteria; order Hyphomicrobiales; family Phyllobacteriaceae; genus Phyllobacterium; species Phyllobacterium sp. K27. The sequence goes on from NZ_CM139240.1 coordinate 3,011,824, forward strand.
GACTTGTCCTGTTGCGACTGATACCAGACCGGCTCACCGCTCTTGAGCTTGTGCGGACGCGGATCGCCAAACCCGCGCACACCGCGCAGCGTGCCAAAATAATGATCAAAGGAACGGTTTTCCTGCATCAGGATCACCACATGTTCAATATCTTTCAGCGAACCCTTGCAGTGGGTGTCAGCGGTCAACAACTCTGCAACCAGATTGGAACCGGCCAAGGCCTCGCTCATATAGGCGGAGCAAGCCGAATAAGCTGCCGTGCTCGTCCCTGCCAGGCCCAACATCCTGATGAAATCGCGTCTATCCATAATGATCCTCAAAACTAAAAAATAATTGAAAGCTGTGTTAAGTCACACAGCTGGTAGGTATGCCGACAGTTTTTTGGCTATTTGCAAAGCTCGTCTGATGGTGCAGCCGAGCTGATATCGGCGGTCTGCTTGTCTGGCGCTTCCGGCGTGTTGGGAAGTTCTTTCCGTGCGTCCTTTAGGGCGAGGTTCAGCCCCTCATTCTTCTTAACAAGGTCGGTATTTTCAGCGACAAGACCGGCATTTTCGGCCTTCAATTCATTGATCTGACTTTCAAAGGTCGACGCAACGCTATCGGGTTGCGGGTTCGAACTGTCATTGCAACCTGCAATCGCAATAAATGGTAGTAGGGCGTAAAAACGATATTTCAAAATCTCGCTCCCGAAACAAATAAGCATAAAAAGGGCCGATAATGCGTGTCAGGTAGCGATGTTATGTAAAGGCGTGATGACAGATTAGAACAATTACAGGCAAACGATACTGCGGTTTCCCGCTTCAGTTGGTAAGCCGCCACTTTCATCAGATTTAAGCCGTTTACATTTTATGAGTGTATCCGATGGCACACTCCTGCCATCATCGAATCAAGTGATTTGGCGCAAACAAAGCGCGGAGACTTAACCCTGACAGAAGATAACATGACGAGGCCGGATATGATGCCTGAAGCTGGCAAAGCGGTTTCGCTTGAAGTTGTAGAAGTTGAATTGGCGCTTGGCGCGCAGGATATCGTTGCTGATGGCTTCGAAGGAGCCTTGCAAAAGGCCGTAGAGCTTGTCGATGGCAAGCTGATCTTCAATATCAGAGCACCTGAAAACAGCGACTATCAGCGGGTCGCAGCGATCGCCGTTTCCGATGGCTCAGCCGATCAGACGGTTTTCGTTACTCTTGGCAATGATGGCACTACCTTTGCCGTGACTGCGGACAAATCCGACATCAATGTCGGTGGCGATCTGCCGCTGCTCTAGAGCGCGCAGTTGAACTTAGAACTTGAAGGCACCGAAAACGTTGAGAAGATTGATTGTTACGGTAAGTGTGCTGAATATCGCGGCCCATACCAGCGCATGAACAGCAAACGCGGCAGAATATACGCCACCCTTATCAGGCAAAGCTTTTATTCGCTCGTCCATTAAATCAATCCGCGATGCGAGTTTGTCGACCGCTTGGCTAATCTGGGTTGCTTCTGCTGCGTTCATACTCGCCATTTTAATATTCACTCATCTATAGTCAATCTCCAAGCCAGACACTGCGGCAAGCAGGCTTGGCTAAAGTAGTTGCTTTTCCCGTTCTGGCAATTGAGCTTTAGTCTAGGGTGGGGACTCGTTCAGATCCAAGTTTCAAGCTGTAATCTTCACTACGGGCCTTGCTCTTCATTCAAGTCAAGCTAAGCTTCTGTATCCAATAACCGGAGTCACAAAATGGCGAACAGCCGCCCCCTTACCAATGTCCAGCAGCGCGATGTCAATGCGATCCTTCACCCCTACACCCCCTTGCATAAGTTGCAGGAAAACGGCCCTTTGGTCATGGGGCATGGCAAGGGCGTCTATCTCTACGACACGCAGGGCAAGGAATATATTGAGGGCATGTCCGGCCTGTGGTGTGCGGGACTTGGTTTTGGCGACGAGGAGATGATCGAGGCTGCCAACGAACAGATGCGTACCCTGCCCTATTACCATCTTTTTGGCGGCAAGGGCATGGAACCCGCGATTGAGCTTGCTGAAAAGCTCAAGGAAATAGCGCCAGTGCCGATCTCCAAGGTTTTCTACACCTCTTCCGGTTCCGAAGCGAATGACACGCAGGTCAAGCTTGCATGGTATTATAACAATGCGCTTGGCCGTCCGAAAAAGAAGAAGATCATTTCCCGCGTCAAAGCCTATCATGGCGTGACCATCATGGCCGCATCACTGACTGGCCTGCCCTACAACCACAAGGGCTGGGATTTGCCGGTCGAAGGCATTCTTCATACGGATTGCCCACATTATTACCGCTTTGGTCAGGAGGGCGAAAGCGAGGCGGAGTTCGTAGCGCGTCTGGCCACATCGCTGCGTGATATGATTGAGCGTGAGGGGCCGGAAACCATCGCAGCCTTCATCGCCGAGCCTGTCATGGGCGCTGGCGGTGTGCTTGTGCCGCCTGCCAATTACTTCGCCGCCATTGAGCCGATCCTGCGCGAGCACGATATCATGATCATTGCCGATGAGGTCATTAACGGCTTCGGTCGTACCGGAAACTGGTGGGGCAGCCAGAGCGTCGGGATGACGCCAACCACGATTTCCGCTGCCAAGCAGCTGACCGCCGCCTATTCACCGCTTGGTGCCGTGCTTGTGCCGGAAGACATTTATCAGGCCTATGTGGATCATAGTGCCCAGATCGGCACATTTGGCCATGGCTTCACCTATGGCGGCCACCCGGTCGGCTGTGCGCTTGGTGTCAAGGCAATCGAGATTTATCAGCGTCGCAATATTGTCGACTATGTGCGCGGCCTCACCCCGCTTTTTGAAGCGCGGCTTGCCAAGGTCAAGGATCATCCTCTTGTTGGCGAAGTGCGCAATAGCGGTTTGATGGGCGCTGTCGAGCTTGTCGCCGACAAGGCCACCAAACGCTCATTCGATCCCGCCCATGCGGTTGGCCCGGCGCTAGCACGCTTTCTGGAGGGCCACGGTGCCGTGCTTCGCGCTGTTGGGGACAGTATTGCATTCTGCCCGCCAATGATCATCACGGAAGCTGAATTGAACGAATTGTTCAACCGCTTCGAACTCGCTCTTGCCGATACGGAAGCCTATGTTTCAACGGGGGGATTGCGTGCGGCTTGAATGAAGAGACGATAAAATCTCTTGTTCCAGACTCTGAAGTGTTCTGCGAAAGCAACTGTCGCAGAACGCTTATTTTAATTAGTAATAGCAATGTCAACTATTGAAGCAACGTTAACTGTTTAAGCAAAAAACATAAGGTAGATGGAAAATGCAGAAGAAAGCGGCGCTTCTGGATCGCGCCCAATGGGCAGAAGAATCAGATGTTTGGCAGGGCGAGTTCGAAGGAGCGCTTCTTGGCACAGATGTATCGGTGATGTTCTATACAACCGATAAAATAGGCCATGGGCCAAAGCTCCATCGGCATCCTTATGACGAGATTTTCATTGTTCGCCAAGGTCGCGCACTGTTCATTGGCGATCAACAATTAGAAGCTACCGTCGGTCAGATCGTATTTGGGCCGGCAAATGTGGCCCACAAGTTTGCAAACCTCGGACCGGGTCGGTTGGAAACGACTGATCTTCACGTTTCAAAATCATTTATCCAAGAAAATTTGGAGTAAGATGATCCAGTTGAAGGAGACTTGGTTGCACCGGTTTTAATGCGTGGTTCGACAAGCTCACCATGAGGAACGGAATTGATCGCAAGGGGCGCCAAATCTGCAAAGGCAAACCATCGTGCAGCCTCCCATCACCCCTCATGGTGAGCCCCGTCGAACCACGCACTATAGTTTTGCCGACAACCAAACGACCGCGCGTTCATCAACTTGAATGCAAGATTACTTAGCGTTTTCCTTCCATCCTCATCTCGTCACCAGGCCATCAAGCAGGAAGTCCAAGCCTTTGCGGAAGGTGCCGTCCCAATCATCATCCAATAGCAGGCGGGAGCGTTCAATTTTCGGGTAGCGTTCGCTGAGACCTGTCAGTTTCTGCTGTGCTGCGGCCTGCTCATCATCCGAGAGGTCGAAGCTTGCCCTGGTAATGGTTGCGCCCATCACATAGTTCCAGAGCGACCATATTGCGACGTTCAAATCTTTGTCTGCCACTCCGGCTTTGGACAAGGTAGCGCTTAGCAGTTCGAGACGGGCCAGCATGTTCGGGCCCAGCGCCCGGCGCGGCAGGAGCGATGCCGACCAGGGATGCCGCAGCATGCTGGCACGCCAGTCTTCGAGCATATGGAAGACTTCTCCGCGCCAGTCCTTTGGCCCATCTGTTTGCGGCGGCACGCGATATGCGAGTACCAAATCAAGCGCCAGATCAAAGACCAGTTCCTTGTTTTCGACATGCCAATACAGGCTCATCACACCCGAGCCGAGGTGATTGGCCAGCCGGCGCATGGACAATCCTTCGACGCCTTGCGCATCCAGAAGTTCCACTGCTTTTGCTACAATCCGTTCCAGAGAGAGAGATTTTTCGCGGCGTGCATCCGGCTCGGTCTGGGGCGACTTCTCCTGCCCTCCACGCCTTCTGTTTTCCTCGCCTGTACGTTTGATTGCCATTCGTCTTCCTTGCTGATCAGCGATTGATCTAACCGAACAACATGACAAATGTCGATGCTTGCCGATTGACTCGTACGGCGTACGATGCAATTTAGTCGTACACTGTACGAGTCAATCATATGGTGGGTAAAAATTCAATCCTCACCGCTGCGAGCGGCATGTCGCTTGCGGCCAACAATGCACCGAGAAAATCATGTTACGCGCAATCAATCATCTGCTTATCGGAGGGTTCATCATCATGACCATAGCAGTTCCCACGGCGACAACAGCAAACGAGAATGATCTCAAACTGACAATCGTCAACCCAAAAAATCTCTACGACCCGACGCCCAATGGCTACAGCACGGCGGTCATTGCTCCCAGCGGCAGCCGGGTCGCCTATGTTTCCGGTCAGGGCGGTCAGGACAGTACAGGAGCATTGTCCCCTGATTTTGCTGCCCAGGTTAAACAAGCCTATGCAAATCTGGGCGCTGCTCTTGATGGCCTCGGTGCCAAGCCGAATCAGGTCGCGAAGCTCACCATCTTCGTGGTGGATCACGATATGTCGAAGCTTGAGGTGTTGACCAAAACCGTCAAGGAAATGTTCGGCGAAGCGCTACCCGCGCAAACTCTTGTCCCAGTACCAAAGCTGGCAATTGACCCCATGCTTTTCGAAGTCGAAGCCATCGTCATTCTTAAATAGTAGCCACAGCGAGATTGTATAGTTGCATTAATGTTACGCGTGGTTCGCCCTTCGTCAGGCTTAAAGAGGGCGAACCACACACTATTGCCAAATCTTATTAACGACCGCGAAGGTTCCGTTATTTTGCCTTGAGCAGCTCACCAACTTCCAGAATGACAAATTCATTGTCGTCGGCCTTATCGATCGCGCGGCCTGCTGAAAATGGCAGGTTGTTGTCATTGCCAACGATGATGTGACTATCGTCTATGATATCGACATTCTCGATGGTGACAAAAGGCATGTCGTAGAAGCCTTCCCCGCCGCCCTGACGCTTTTTATTGTCAGGATCGGCAATTTTGAGCAGATCAATATAACCGATCTTTCGGACTGCCTTGTCCACATTGGCGTCAGTCATTTCGATTTTGTAGATGCGCTTGTGCTTCGACGGTTTGTCAAAGCAATCGGATGCCGGTGCCTTGGGGTCAGCGCAGGCTTTCGCCTCTGTTCCAGCGCCGTTGTCACGCTCAATCACCAGCGCCGTCGTGTCATCGATCATATTGAAATCACCAATGGCTTCGCCGCCTGCGGAAAGCGGATAGAGCCAGCTGCGACCAGTCCAGTTTTTGGACGCGACATCGAATTCGATAATCCGCAATGCGGGCTGATCGCCAACCTTCTCGACCACGCCGTCATCACCGAAAAGCGGGCCCTCGAGCAGCGCGTATAATTTGCTGCCATCTTTGGATTGCGCCAATCCTTCATAGCCGCCGGAGCGTTTCAGATTGAAGGCCGGGTTCTTGAGCGTCGGATTGGCAGGCAGGCTGATCGCTGGATTGTCGGGCGAGCGAACATCCCTGTCGCCAACCTTGGTAGGGATGACATCGGTCACCTTGCCATCCATTGTTACCTTGACCAGATAGGGGCCGAACTCTTCACCCAGCCAAAAACCATCGGCCACAGGTTGGATTGATTCGAGATCAAGATCGCTGCCGGTCAGATAGCGCGTATCACTGCCTTCCATGACAATCGGAAAAGGCATCTTCTTGTCCGGATCGCTCAAGAAGATCGTCTGCTTGCGATCAACCGTTCCCTTATCCCAATCGAAGGCCAGATGATGCAGCATCAACATTGCATCGACGGAGTTCAGCTTCGTTCCAAATCCATTGTCCGACAACGACCAATATGAGCCGTCGCCGACCGCCTTGATGCCAGAGAAGCCCTGCAACGGCTGTCCGTCAAAAGGCAACGACAAACCGGTCAGCCTTACCCCGTCCTTGCCCGGCACTGTTCCGAGTTCTACAGCCCGCTTGCGATCAGCGGTTGTAAACTTGCCTGAAGTCTTCAGATGCTCCGGGGCGTTTTCCGGCGCCTGCACCATTGTGTTGGCAGGCAGGATCGCATGGGAAACCAGTTTGGCAGGAAACTCCTGTTCGGCGGCCTGGACCGGTAACGCCATCATAGCAGTGGTAAGAAACAGAGCAGCGGAAATTGAACGCATGAAGCATCACCATTGAGTTGAAGTAAAAATGTCAACAACGCTTAGGTGGTCTTTGTGTCCGCGATTTTATGGTTTCGTGACATCCTGATGAATGAGCGAGCGCATCGTTTAAAATTGCAGGTGGTCAGCTCCGAAATTGCGATACATCGTGTCAAAGTCACCGAAAAATCGTCGATTCTTCCGCTAAAATCTCCATCTCAGATTGCAATTTGATTGTGCCCAGTTGAATCAGGTATTTGGACTGCTTGGTGTCTCACTTTTGATCACATCGTTAAGCCGAACGAAACGGAACCCCTTTTTCTTCAGCGCCAGTATGCCTTTTACCACCCCAGCCCCCGCCATTCGCGTCGGCTGATTGATGTGAGCAATGATCACGTCTCCGTCTTTCGCAGCGGAAATCCGTTTCTCCACTTGGCCGGCAAGCAACGATGCTCCCATGTCGGCATTGAGCGAATATCCTGCAACCCGATACCCCATTTCGTGAATGAGTTTGATTGCATTGTCACTATAGCGGGCAGTTGCATCGCGATACCAGACAGGCTTTCCAGCGGTGGCGGACTGCATTGCTTTTGCACCGCCCTCAATTTCTGACTGTATTGCAGACAGTGATCCGGCCGTCTTCAATCCAAACATCAAGGGCTGGTTATCGATGGCCGGAACATGGTTAAGCCCATGATTTTCAATCTCAAAAAGATCAGGATGCGCTCTCATGATGGCGAGGGAAGCAGCGTTACGCTTCAACCATCTGCCCGTTACAAAGATCGTGGCCGGTATTTTGTTTTCTACCAGAGCGTTCAAAATTCTCTGATCGGTTTGACCGGAACAGGCATCAAGTGTCAGTGCGACCTGTGGCGCGTTGACCCCACCCCTTGCAATGAAAAGTTGTGGTTCAACAAAATGCGGATGGTTTCCCGCATTAGCCACAGCCGTTGCCAGAACGACGGAGCATGTAATCAAAACTATGGGAATGAGACGCATGAAAAAATGCCGCAAGACGAGGAATCCTGCGGCGAACAGCGCTCAAAAACAAGCGGAATTATGGCAATAAGCCTTTAATTTCCTTTGGTTTTTGCCGATGCCTGCGCCGCAGCAAGCCGGGCGATCGGCACGCGGAACGGCGAGCATGAAACATAGTCCAGCCCAACATGATCGCAAAAATGGATCGACGCCGGATCGCCGCCATGTTCACCACAAATTCCCAGTTTGATATTCGGCCTCGTTGCTCGGCCTTTTTCCGCTGCCAGCCTCACCAGCTCCCCCACGCCATCCACATCGATTGACACGAATGGGTCTTGCTCAATGATACCCTTGAACTGATACGTCATGAGGAACGAGGACGCATCATCGCGGGAAATTCCGAATGTCGTCTGTGTCAAGTCATTGGTTCCAAACGAGAAAAACTCCGCTGCTTCCGCAATCGAGTCGGCCCGGATCGCAGCACGTGGCAATTCGATCATCGTACCGACGAGGTAACTGATCTTGATTTCAGCCTCTTTCATCACATCCGTGGCAACCGCATCGATCCGTGCTTTCACGAAGTCCAACTCAGTCCGAAGCCCTACAAGTGGCACCATGATTTCCAGCTCGACCGGCGCGCCTGTCAATTTTGCGGCTTCTACTGCCGCTTCAAATATGGCGCGCGACTGCATTTCGGCAATTTCCGGGTAGGAAATCGCCAGACGGCAACCGCGGTGTCCAAGCATCGGATTGAATTCATGTAAGGATTCCGTCCGCTCGCGTAGTTTGTCGGAGCTGATATTCATCGCTGCCGCGACTTCGGCAATTTCTTCATCCGTCTTTGGCAGGAACTCATGCAGCGGCGGGTCAAGCAGACGAATTGTTACCGGCAGGCCATGCATGATCTCAAATAGTTCAATAAAGTCAGCACGTTGCATGGGTAACAGTTTACCCAAAGCAACACGGCGACCTTTCTCGCTTTCCGCTAGAATCATTTCGCGCATGGCAATAATGCGCTCACCTTCAAAGAACATATGCTCTGTCCGGCACAGGCCGATGCCCTCCGCGCCAAACGATCGTGCTGTACGAGCATCATTGGGAGTCTCGGCATTGGCGCGCACTTTCATGCGCCGAGCACCATCTGCCCATTCCATGATCTTGCCGAAATCGCCCGACAATTCAGGCTGAAGCATTGGCACTGCGCCCTTCAAAACCTGACCGATTCCCCCGTCAATGGTAATGATATTACCCTTTTTGAGGGTAACGCCCATGGCAAGCAATGTCTCATTGCGATAATCAACGCGTAGCGCTCCAGCGCCCGAAACACAGGGTTTTCCCATGCCGCGCGCCACAACGGCGGCGTGGCTTGTCATGCCTCCGCGTGTGGTCAGAATTGCTTCTGCGGCATGCATGCCGTGAATGTCTTCTGGGCTTGTTTCGATGCGCACCAGAATGGCTTTACGGCCCTCTGATTTCAATTGCTCAGCATCCTCAGACGAGAAAACAATCTCGCCAGTGGCCGCACCAGGCGATGCAGGAAGGCCGGTTCCGATAACTTCACGCTTTGCCTTGGGGTCGATTGTCGGGTGCAGCAATTGATCCAAAGATGCAGGTTCAATGCGCAATACGGCCTCATCGCGGGATATCAGCCCTTCGTTGGCCATCTCGACGGCAATCTTCAGCGCTGCCTTGGCGGTGCGCTTGCCGGACCGGGTTTGCAGCATCCATAATTTACCATTTTCAATAGTAAATTCAAGGTCTTGCATATCAGTATAGTGCTTTTCAAGCTTGTCCGAGACAGCGCAAAATTCCGCGAAGGCGGCTGGCATGATCTTTTCCAGCGACGGTTTGTCGGAACCGGCCGAAATACGCGCTTCCTCGGTAATGTTCTGCGGCGTGCGGATGCCCGCCACGACATCTTCGCCTTGTGCATTGACCAGAAATTCGCCGTAAAGCTTTTTCTCGCCAGTTGAAGGGTTTCGCGTAAACGCGACACCCGTCGCGGATTTGTCGCCCATATTGCCGAATACCATGGCCTGTACGCTAACCGCCGTACCCCAGCTTTCCGGTATGTTATGCAAGCGCCGGTAGGTCACAGCACGGGCATTCATCCAGCTCGAAAAGACAGCGCCTATAGCGCCCCAAAGCTGTTGCTCGGGATCCTGAGGAAAAGGCTCCTCCAGCTCTTCCTCGATCCTGGCCTTATATTGCGCAACAACATTCTTCCAGTCGTCGGCAGTCAGCGCTGTATCGACGTCATGACCCAAATTGGCTTTTGCGTCCTCCAGAATCTCTTCAAAAACCGAATGATCCAACCCCAACACGACATCGGAATACATCTGGATAAAGCGACGATAGCTGTCGTAAGCAAATCTCGGATCACCTGACTCGCGAGCAATCGCTTCAACGGTCTCATCGTTAAGCCCAAGATTGAGAACAGTGTCCATCATCCCTGGCATGGACGCGCGAGAGCCAGAGCGAACTGAAACCAGAAGAGGCTTTTTGCTGTCGCCAATGAAACGCCCGGTCAGACCGGCAATATGATCCAGCGCTTGTGCGACTTCCCTGGGAAGTGAGTCCGGATAGCTGCGCCCATGCTCATAGAACCAGCTGCAAACTTCAGACGTAATTGTAAAACCGGGAGGAACCGGCAAGCCCAGCGAACACATTTCCGCAAGATTGGCGCCTTTTCCGCCGAGAAGGTTGCGGTCATCCGCCGAACCTTCTGCCTTGCCATCACCAAATGTATATACCCATTTTACCATTGCAGCCTCCCATGCCGCTAAAGCTTCATTGAGGTCTACGCGATGAATGCACGAATCGCCAGCGCCAAATGCTGCATTGCAGCATTCAAATCGATTAGCAGGGTAAATCCACGTTAATCCTTGAAATGTTTGGTCATTTGCAGGGTTTAGAGCACAATTTGCTCTAGCTGGCCTCGCGAAGCTGCTCCGCAGTCTGAAGATCGACCGACACCAGTTGGCTGACGCCCTGCTCCGCCATGGTAACGCCAAAGAGCCGGTTCATACGGGCCATTGTTATTGGATTATGGGTAATGACGACAAAACGAGTATCGGTCGACGCAGCCATTTCATCCATCAGATTGCAGAAGCGCTCGACATTATGGTCGTCGAGTGGCGCATCCACCTCGTCGAGCACGCAGATGGGGGCTGGATTTGTCAAAAACACTGCGAAAATCAAAGCCATAGCCGTCAATGCCTGCTCACCGCCAGATAGGAGCGTCATTGTTTGCGGCTTCTTTCCAGGGGGGCGAGCAAGAATTTCAAGTCCAGCTTCAAGCGGATCATCGGATTCGATGAGCTGCAATTCAGCGGTTCCACCACCGAAAAGATGTGTGAAGAGTCGCTTGAATTGGACATTGACCACTTCGAAGGCGGCCAGAAGGCGCTCCCGTCCTTCGCGATTGAGACTCTGGATAGCCTGACGCAGTTTCTTTACAGCCTCGATAATATCTTCACGTTCGTTGATGATCGCCTCTAGCCGAACGGACAGCTCTTCCTGCTCTTCCTCGGCGCGCAGGTTCACCGCGCCTAAACGCTCACGCTCAATTTTCAGCCGTTCGAGATTGCGTTCTGTCGCATCCACATCGGGCAGTGGATCGTTGGGACCAAGCCCGGTCAATTTCATCGTCTCATGCGGCGCGCAATTCAACGCCTCGAAAATACGAGCTTCCGTGTCCTTGCGGCGCTCCTGGGCCGCTGACAGACGTTCTTCGGCCCGCGCCCTGTCTTCGCGCGCAGCTGCAAGCGATTGGATGGCTTCCGTTGCGGCGCGGTCGAGTTCCTGCTGCCTGGCCTCTGCCACAGCGAGTTTGTCACCAGCGCTTTTGCGCAACTCCTCAGCTTCGGAAAGTTGCGAAAGCAGAGCACGATTGCGTTCAGCAATTTCGTCGGGAGCATCGGCAAGATTGGCTGCTTCGCGCTCCGCTTCCAAACGCCGCTCTCCCAGCGACTTGATTTGACGGTCTGCATTCTCCGCGCGGGTAATCCAGCTTTTACGCTCAAGCCCGATCGACTCGAGGCGGCGCATCCGCACTTCCCCTTCACGTCTTAGCCCGTCATAGACGGCGCGGGCTTCTGCGAGCGTCGCCCGGTCCAGTGTGACCTCAGCGGTCAATGCGGCGAGACGGCGATTCAACTCTTCGACATCAGCGGCATTCTCAAGCCGCATCTGCGTTTCGATCAACTGCTCCTGCGTCTCTTCAAGCGTCTCGCTAAGACGCGACTTTCCTTCATCAAGCGCAGCACGCCTGCTGAACAACTGGCCCGAAGCGCGTTCCGCGGCAGCCAATGCCTCACGAGCATCGTTTAAAGACCGCTGCATCGAACGCCAGTGATCGCGGGTAATCCGGTCATACTCAACAGCATCACGGACAGCTTTTTCCGCTTCTACGATAGCGGCTTCGGCAGAACGTAACTGTTTTGTCGCCGCAACAACCTCAAGATCAAGCTCCGCCAGCCGATTTTTCTGCGCCAGTCGTTGAGCAGCCGGTGTCGGAGCATCTGCGCTTGCCGTGTATCCATCCCAGCGCCATAGATCGCCAGATGGGCTGACAAGCCGCTGCCCAGGTTTCAATTCAGCCTGTAGCCGCCCGCCATCAGCCTGATCGACAAGGCCGATCTGAGCAAGCCGGCGTGCCAATTGCCGTGGTGCGCGAACGAACTCCGCCAGCGACCGAACACCTGTCGGCAGCGCCGCGTCATCTGTTGTCGTAACAAGTTCACCCCAAAAAACGGGGGCTGAATTATCAACCGGAGCATCCAGATCTTCACCAAGCGCCGCACCAAGTGCTGTTTCGTAGCCCTTTTCGACCTTTAAAGACTCAACGATCGCTGGAAACAGTTCCGAAGCTGCTGCATTGATCATCTTGGCCAAAGTATTGGCTTCGGTCTCAACGCGTCCGAGATTGCTGCGTGCTTCTTGCAAAGGTTGACGCAACGCAGCCTCCTTCTGACGCGCGGTCTCTACGGCTGTTTCTGAAGTAAATGTTGCCTCTTCTGCCTGGGCAAAAATCGCTTCCGCTTCCTCGACAAGTCTTTGCTTTTCAAGCGGATCAGCCAAGGTCGAGATTTGTGCCGCCACGGAGTTCAACTCCTGCTCGACATCACCTACCTGCCGCAAAAGGCGGTCACGGCGTTCTGATATTTCACGCAGGTTACGTTCAATCTGCGCTCGCTCGGCTGCGGCCTCGGCGCGTTCGGCAGTGATCTTTGCTAGCGCTGCTTCACTTTCTCTAAGCTTTGCTTCAGCTCGCTCAAACTCGGCCCGCGTTTCCAGTTCACGCGTTCCTGCATTGGCATTTTCTTGGTTAAGTGATTGTTCTTCCGTTATGAGACGTTCCAGCACATCGTCATTATCACTCACCATCTGCTCTTCACGAGCAATATCAGCAGTGAATTGCTGCAGTCGCTTCTCAATTTCCGTCTGGCGGGCACGAATGCGCTCCGCTTCATCCTGTAGCTGTGATTTGGCAATTGTCAGGCGCTGCAGTACAGCCGCCGCCTTAGCCTCCGCCTCACGCAAATCCGGCAGATGATGGGCACCGACAGCCTGCTCTTTCGCGGCATTCATCTGGCGCTGCGCCTGTTCGCCAACGCCAGATGTTGCAACAGCCAAAGCTGACTGCGCTTCTCCTTCCTGAGCTTTGGCGACCGACCATTTCAGGTGTAGAAGAATTGCTTCGGAGCGCCTTATATCGGCCGAAAGGCTTTTGAAGCGGTTTGCTTGGCGGGATTGCCGCCTCAAGCTTTCAATTTGCGTCTCGAGCTCACCAACCACATCTTCCAGACGCTCAAGGTTCTGCTCCGCAGCCCGCAAGCGCAGTTCTGCTTCATGACGACGCGTATGCAGGCCGGAAATGCCAGCGGCCTCTTCCAATAGGGCGCGCCGCGCCTGAGGCTTGGCCTGGATCAGTTCGCCAATGCGCCCCTGCCCCACCATGGAGGGCGAACGAGCACCTGTCGATTGATCGGCGAATAGCAGCTGCACATCCTTGGCACGGGCGTCCTTGCCATTGATGCGATAGACAGACCCGGCCTCGCGCTCGATACGTCGTGAAACCTGTAGCTCATCGGAGTTGTTGAATGCCGAGGGGGCAGTGCGGTCCTGATTATCGAGAAAAAGTGTTACTTCGGCCGTATTACGCGAAGGTCTCGTGCCAGAGCCTGAAAAAATGACATCATCCATGCCAGACGCACGCATATTCTTGTATGAGCTTTCACCCATAACCCAGCGCAGCGCCTCGACCAGATTGGATTTTCCGCAGCCATTGGGGCCGACAACACCCGTCAATCCGCTTTCAATGACGAATTCGGCAGGTTCAACGAAAGACTTGAAGCCAAGAAGACGGAGCTTGGTAAAGCGCATCAGATGCCCTCTCCAAAATATATGCCCCGAATCGAAACGGCGGTCGCGGTTTCGCGCCCGCCGAAAATTTGATCGCGGGTACTAGAGCAGGCCGTCGATGATCGCTGACATTTCGTCAACCGATAGGGCTCCCGAGTATTTGGCACCATTGATAAAGAAGGTTGGAGTTGAATCCACACCGAACTCTTTGGCGCCACGCTCACGCACAGCATTCACATCATCCAGAAGTTTTTGGTTCGTCAAGCAAGCTTTGAAGGACTCCTGTGTAAAACCGGCCAATTTGGAGATTTGAAGCAGTGGCTCCTCTGCATTTGCCGCCGCAGCCCACTGTTCCTGCTGTTTGAACAAGACTTCCACCATTGGATAGTAGCGATCTTCCGGTGCACAGCGTGCCAGCATGAAAGCCGCAGCAGCACGCGGATCAAACGGAAATTCGCGCAAAATCAACTTCGCCTTGCCGGTATCGATATATTTTTCCTTGATGGTCGGCAAAGTGGTGGTGGAGAAATGCGCACAATGCGGGCAAGTCATTGAGGCATACTCGATGATTGTCACAGGTGCATCGGCCTTGCCAAGGACCATGTCCTTCAGACCGCTTGCCGCAACAAGCTTGGCTTCGTCTACCTTACCCGTTGAGGCCGGCACTTTTACGTCCTTGGGCGCTGCAGCTTCCTGCGCCCAAGCGCCCGTACCCGCCGTTAAAGCAATGGCAGCTGTGGAAATAGCCGCAAGGCCTAGGATTTTTCTGCGATTTAGCAATTCAGTCATCAGGATCACCAGTCTCCGGCGTTGTTCATGCAATTATAAAGTATTGCAGCGTTAAAGCTCGATGACAGTCTCTTTAAGGCAGCATTACCATTCTGTCTTTGAATTTTTCGTGATGGCAACCCGTCTCAGCGTCTGTTCTTTTCAGCATGGATGCTTTGCCCGAGTTTTTGCAGTGCTTCACGCAGGCTGTCGTCCTCGATATTCTCCACAGAATGACTGATCCTGGCACGCGTCGAAGCATCTACCGGAGGAAGCTCGCGGCGCTTTGCAACAGGCAATGCCACAGGCTTTTGTTCAATTTTGATGCGTCCGACTGCAGCAAAGCCGAGAAAAGCATTGACGCGGCTGATAATCTCGCCGGTTTCATGGCTCATCCGCATCGCCGTAAAGCCTTGGCAGGCGATGATCAGCGTTGCAGGCTGGAATGGATCATCCTCATGTGCCCTTCGGGGCCAGAGCAGTTTTAGCGGACGTGATTGCTGACCGAGTTCTGGCCCGACAACTTCCTCCCATGACTGCACTAGTTCTATTGTGATTCCGGCACGTTTGCGCAGGACAGGCTCGAGAATACCTGCCGCAGGATCGGCAAGGGGCCGGAAACCCTTTTTGCTGCGATCATTACTCATGGAAACAAGTTACATACGAATAAAATCATCGGCCATTATAGCCGCGGAACCACTTAACGAACAATGGCAGCCCGTCCTCAAGCGCCATCGTGGGAGCAAAACCAAGATCACGCGAGGCCAAATCAATATCTGCATAAGTACGTACAACATCCGCTGGGGGCATTGTTTCAAACTTCTTGATCGCTTCTCGACCGCAAGCCTGTTCGATGATTTCAATGAAGCGCATGAGCGCGACCGGCTTGTTATTGCCCAAATTATAGATCGGGGCGGTATCATCCGGATGAGATAATATCCGGCGGACGGCGCCATATACACCATTGACGATGTCATCAATGAATGTGAAGTCGCGCTCCATGTTGCCGTGATTATAGACTTTGATTGGCTCTCCTCGCAAAATTGCATCTGTAAAGAGCCACGGCGCCATATCAGGCCGACCGTAAGGCCCGTAGACCGTAAAGAAGCGCAGGCCGGTCGAATTCACATTGTGAACACGCTTGTAGGAATGGGCTAGAAGCTCCGCTGAGCGTTTGGTCGCCGCATAGACCGATACCGGCTGGTCAACAGGATCACTCTCGGCAAACGGTACTTTGCTGTTTGCGCCATAAACCGAGGACGAACTGGCGTAGACAATGGGCGGTCGTTTGGTCATTCTGCGCGCTTGTTCGAAAATTGTCACTTGGCCCTGAACATTCGCATCGACATAGGCTGCCGGATTTTCAACCGAATAGCGCACTCCCGCCTGCGCAGCCAAATGCACTATAATGTCCGCATCAAGATCATCCGCCACGGCTGATGCCAGCTCTTGCGGATTGGCGATATTGGCCTGCACGAACCGGTTATTTCGGCTACCCTGCAAGATGGAAAGACGGGCTTCCTTGAGAGCAACAGGATAATAATCATTGAGACTATCAATCGCGAGAACCTCAAATCCCTCGCTTACAAGACGATTCGCCACGTGAGAACCGATAAATCCCGCCGCACCCGTTACAATTGCCTTCATTTAGTAGATTTACTCACTCAACTTGTTCGTTCGCCCAGCACAACTTTATCGGCTTCCGCCAGTTCAGCTGTTTGCGAGACGGAAAGATAGGCCGCTTCTCCCGCAATCCAGCAGAGCACTATCGTAAGATAAACGAAAACCGCATCCGTCGCATCATGACCAAACATGATGCCGAATGTACCGGTAATCACATAACTGGTTACCAGCAGAAATGAAATGGCAATTGCAATATCGCGGCCAGGACCGGGTGTTTTACGCCAAGCGGCGATCAGTGGCGCAGCCAACAGGGCAAGTAGTCCCAACAGCCCAACAATCCCTCCATCAACAGCTGCGTTAAGGAAACCATTGTGAACATGGGTGAACAACATTTTCTTGTCACCGGGCATATCCAGAGCGCTATTTACCTTATCCATGCGATTTTGAGGACCATGCCCCAGCACGGGAGCTTGGACAAAAGCCTTGATCCCACCTTCCCATAAAAGTAGGCGCGCTTTCAGTGAACTTATCTCGTTTGGCTTCTCATCAAGGAGGGAAATATCGATTTCCAGCGCGCGATAACGCTCTTTCACCTTCATTCCTGCAATAGCAAGCACCGCCACAATAATAATCGTCAATGTAATTTTGATTGATCTGCTGACTGTTGGAAGCTCCTGACCACGCAAATACCAGAAAAGAATCGCAAAATTAAACGGCATGACGAGCCACGCAGATCGTGTGCCGGAAAGAAATGCACACAGAAGACCGGATGCAAACCCTGCAACAGCGATTATGCGCTCAGTTTTACTCTCAGAATGGGCGTTCAAGAGTGAGATACTGCCGAATAATACGGCAAACAGCCCAAAGACAGCCGCGTTGCCTGCGCCACCTTCCGCTCGAAACTGGAGAAAAACCACCTGTATAATACTGAGTATCAATGAGCCGATCATTCCAATTCCGGCACCAATAATCAGAAACGGGATCAGGCGCCCTGAAATACTGACACGAAGACGCGGGATAACGAACCAGACGGCCAGGAAAGGTATCATCTTCAACAGGAATACCTTGTCATCTGACGCATTGGGATGCATGACGACTGACAATATTGTCGTCAAAACATAGAATGTTACGCAGGAGGCAACTATTTTATCAGTGCGAGTGAGTTTAAAGGGAAAGCGCTTTGCGACAAGCGAGATGATGGCCCAAACGAGCGCACAGACCAATATTACTGACGTTCCACTTGCAAGAAGCCCTGGGAAAAGCGCAAAAACAAAGGTGAAAATACGGTTATTACGATCAATTCCCACATAGTGCCCCTTCGAGGGGATCAGGAACGCCTTGGTCAATTGGTCTGGAAACATGATGGTTCCGAATATAACTGAAACTGGCACAATCAGCCAATTTGTGAATAACGTATTTCTACCCTGTAGCGCAGTTTGTAATTGATGCAACCCATAACGACAAAACTAGTAAAATGGTATGATACCCACCACAGGATTTTGCCGTGGCGCATTTCACCAAGCGAACGGTCGCGCGGAAAAATTGCCGATCCTTACCGAATCTGGCTGTCTGAAATCATGCTGCAACAGACAACTGTTGAAGCGGTAAAGCCATATTTTAATGTATTTACAGGAAAATGGCCTACTGTCGCGAGTCTTGCTGCCGCCAGTCAGGACGATGTTCTAAGGGCTTGGGCGGGCCTTGGCTATTATTCCAGAGCACGCAATCTGAAGAAATGTGCTGATATAGTTTCCAATACCTATAATGGCCAATTTCCGCGTGACGCTACCGACCTGAAGGCCCTGCCGGGAATAGGTGACTATACTGCCGCAGCTATTGCATCCATTGCCTTTGATATGCCTGTTGCCGTTGTTGATGGCAATGTAGAGCGCGTTATCACAAGGCTCCACGCTATAACCACCCCTCTTCCCTCCGCCAAACCAGCCATTCGGGCGAAGATGCAGGCGCTTACTCCCTGCGAACGTCCCGGTGATTTTGCTCAGGCAATGATGGATCTCGGAGCGACTATATGCACGCCCAAACGACCGGCATGCATCATCTGTCCGGTTAAAGACAATTGTCAGGCACTGAAGACAGGAGATCCGCAACTGTTTCCGGTGAAAGCCCCCAAGAAGGATAAGCCAGTTCGTCTAGGGGCCGCATTCGTCGCCATTTCTTCCGACAATGAGATCTATCTTCAAAGCCGTGCAGAAACAGGACTATTGGGCGGTATGGCAGAAGTACCAACAACAGGATGGACATCGCGGATCGACGGCGATACTGAAATCAATGCAGCGCCCTTCCCCGGAACATGGACACCGACGGGCAACATCACGCATGTTTTCACGCATTTCGAACTGCGTTTAAGAATCTATAAGGCCGATGATATAGCAGCATCCTCCGGCTTTGGGGGCTGGTGGGTCAAAGTCGAGAATCTTCATGAGGAAGCGTTGCCGACGGTCATGAAAAAGGCCATTGCTTCTGCCATTCCAGATGCTTTCACGAAAAGAAGGAAACCTGAATGACTCCCGTCAAGCATATCGTTTTCGACATTGGCATGGTTCTTATAGCTTACGAGCCGGAGGCCGCATTTCGTGAGCTCATTCCTGATCCTGCTGAACGGAGATGGTTCCTCGAAAACGTATGCACAAGTGCTTGGAATATTGAGCAGGATCGGGGCAGAAAATGGCCGGAAGCTGAAGCGCTGTTGATCGCGGATTACCCTGACCATGAACATAATATACGAGCTTTCAGGCAAAACTGGCACATGATGATCACTCATTCCATCGACGGCAGCGTTGAAATCATGCGCAAGCTGATCGCCGATGGTCACGATGTCACAATGCTTACGAATTTTGCTTCGGATACCTTACGCGAGGCATGGACACGCTTTCCGTTCCTCACCGAGAGCCGCGGCGTTACAATTTCGGGTGATATTGGCCTCTTGAAGCCTGACAGCGCAATTTATGATCATCACGTCAGAGCCTTCGATGTCGACCCAGCGGCAACATTGTTCATTGACGATAGCCCGAAAAACGTTGCCGGGGCACAAGCGGCAGGCTGGCAGTCGATACAGTTTATCGACCCCGATACTTTAAGAGCGGATCTGAACAAATTTGGTATCCAGGTCTGATTCCACCTGATCTTCAAAAACAAAACGCCCGCGGCAAAACCACGGGCGTTCGTGCATCGGTACGGCGCTGGAGGTCACCGCCGATCGGATTCTTCAAGCTCCAGCGGAAAGCATCCCGCTACGAACCTGCTTGCGCAGTTCGTCAATAGGCTTCAGTGAGCCTTCCTCCTCATAGTGCCAGAACGTCCAACCATTGCAGGCGTCGAATCCCTGCACTTTGGCCCCCATGCGATGGATAGAGCCAGCATCGCCGCCGGTCGTAATCGTACCATCTGCCCTGACAATGGCAGCGTGACGTCCGCGTGCATCACTCAGGATCGCGCCGGGCTTCAACATGCCTGACTCGACGATACTGCCAAATGCCACACGCGGTTCTGCACGCTTGCTTGTCATCACCGTCAGTTCAGCACCTGCCAGCGGCTCCACAGAAGCGATCCGAGCGGTCGCAGCATCGATATATTTTTGCTCACGCTCAATGCCAACGAAGTGCCGTCCGAGGCGTTTTGCAACGGCGCCTGTTGTTCCAGAGCCGAAGAAGGGATCAAGAATGATATCACCGGGCTTCGACGACGCCATAAGTATCCGGGCAAGGAGGGCTTCCGGCTTCTGAGTCGGGTGAACTTTATCGCCATTCTCATCTTTAAGGCGCTCTCCCCCTGTGCAAATCGGGAAAAGCCAGTCCGACCTCATTTGCAGATCGTCATTGGCTGCCTTCATGGCTTCATAATTGAATGTGTAGCCTTTCGCCTTTTGATCACGCGATGCCCAAATCATCGTCTCATGGGCGTTCTGGAAGCGTCGTCCACGGAAATTGGGCATTGGGTTATTCTTGCGCCAGACGATGTCGTTAAGCATCCAGAATCCAAGATCTTGCATGCTTGCGCCAACGCGGAAAATATTGTGGTAGGAGCCGATGACCCAAATGGTTCCGTTAGGCTTCAAGACGCGACGGCAGGCCAGCAGCCAGGCTCTGGTGAATGCATCATAGGCCTGGAAGCTTTCAAATTGATCCCAATGATCATCGACAGCATCTACTTTCGACTGATCTGGCCGGTGGAGATCACCTTCAAGCTGCAGATTGTAGGGCGGATCGGCAAAGATCACATCGATCGAATGATCGGGCAACCGGTTGAGGGCTGCAACACAATCCCCTTTGAGAATCGTATCAAGCCAGGAAGCTTGCGGTGCGGACTGGGAAAGTTCATTCACGCGACGGACAACAGACATGGGATACTCGATTACTGGAGACGCTTTACTGATCCTTATGGTTACCGCGTAGGGTAAATATCGCGTTAAGAGACGACAGATCGGTATCTTGCCAATGAGCTTTTCTTTGACGCCTGGCCGATAAGGGTGTAGTCGATGCCCGTAATCCCCCCAATTGACCCGAGGCGTGCATTATGTGCCGCACATTATTCCCGACAGGTATGATCCAATGGAACCCCAGCTCATAATCTTCGACTGCGATGGCGTGCTCGTTGATTCAGAATTCCTCGCTGCTGAAGTTGAATCTCAATTGCTGACGCAATCAGGTTATCCGATTGACCCGGAGACAATCGCTGAACGTTTTGCGGGCCTGACATGGACCGACATTCTGCTGCAAGTTGAAAAAGAATCCGGAATTCCGATTTCAGCATCCCTGATCGAAGAATCGGCTCGCCAGATGGACCACAAACTGCGCAATGAGCTGAACGTAATTGAGGGTGCCGAACAGGTTATTGCCTCACTGCGCTATACAAAGTGCATTGCTTCCAACTCAATCAGTTCGTCGCTAAAAATGATGCTTGAACAAAGCACTCTCTACGAGTTGTTCTCACCTCATATCTTTTCTGCGCGGGAAGTAGGGACCCAGAAGCCCAAACCGGCCCCCGATGTCTATCTGTTTGCGGCGAAGCAATTCAACGTGAATCCAGCCAATGCCATTGTGATAGAAGATTCCACCCACGGCGTGCACGCCGCGCATACCGCAGGCATGCGCGTTATCGGTTTCACTGGTGGTTCGCATACCTATCCCGGACACGCCGATAAGCTAACTGACGCTGGTGCCGAAACAGTCATCAGTCGCCACAAGGATTTACCAGCGACCATCGAAGCCATGTCGATCTGGTCAGAAACTGTATAAGTGAAATGAAAAGCCGGCTACCGTCGGCTTTTCTTACTGCTTTCTCGATTTTTTGGGCGCATCGCCTGATTCATCGAAACCGATAAAGACCTGAATATTTTGAGCCGAAGGTTTTGGAAAAGAAACATTCGCATCATTGAAAACAAACTGCGTTGCAGCGCTACTATCATTAGCGGGAACTGCCTGATGATGCAGTTTCGAATAGAGAACGTCAGTTCCCTGCACGACGGCAACACGGATTGGCACGTTCACTGTGTTTGGTGCAAATTTCGGTCCAGGGACGATCTTGCCGGCAATGGCAACATTCATCGTCATATTACCATCGACCGTCTTGCAGGAACGCGTTTCATTGGAGATTGAAGCTTGATAAATCAGATTGTCCGCAATTTTTTCGGCTTTTCCGTAATTTGTCATTACAGATGTGCCCTCACGAATAGTAACCTGCGGGCAAAAGGCCAATAATTCGGAAGCCTTGATCCGTTCCTCGGCTTGGCCCAATGCTTGAGCTTTGGGGCTATTGGGATCTTCCACTTTGGTGCCGCCGGTGGAGCAGGCACTCAGTCCTACAGCAAAGGTCAAAGCGCAAATGGGGGCGTAAAGTTGATAGAAAGGCTTGGAATTATGTGTTTTTGACTTCATGAACAGAACTTTCCCCGAAGAACGAAGCTTGACGAACCGACATGTTCTATACCAACGGTAAGCAAATAATGCGACGGGCGTCACCAGCTTTTTTACCAGCACGACATAGGCACTCTCTTAGACAAGGTACACAAGGCAAAAATATGAAATACATCAGTACCCGCGGCGAAGCCCCTAAACTTGCCTTTTCTGACGCGCTTCTGGCGGGCCTTGCACGTGATGGAGGCCTTTATCTTCCGGAGCAGTTTCCACAGTTTTCCGCTGCTGAGCTTCGCTCACTCAGAGGTAAGACCTATGCTGAGATCGCGATTCATGTCCTGACGCCCTTTATTGAAGGTGACATCGATCAGGCCGATTTCGAGCGCATGGTGCACGAAGCCTATCAAACATTCCGCCATGATGCAGTTTGCCCTCTCGTTCAGACCGCACATAGTGAATTCGTTCTAGAGCTCTTCCATGGGCCCACCCTTGCCTTCAAGGACGTGGCGATGCAGCTCTTGGCACGATTGATGGATTACATACTGACACAGCGCAATGAGCGGGCCACCATTGTGGGAGCAACGTCCGGCGACACTGGCGGTGCAGCTATTGAGGCTTTTGCCAATCGCGACAGGACTGATATTTTCATCATGTTCCCGCACAACCGGGTTTCAAACGTGCAGCAGCGGCAAATGACGACATCCGCCGCGCCCAATGTGCACGCATTGGCGATCGATGGGAATTTTGATGATTGTCAGTCGCTGGTCAAAGGCATGTTCAATGATCTGAACTTCCGTGACGCGCTATCATTGTCGGGAGTCAACTCAATCAATTGGGCACGCATAATGCCCCAGATCGTCTACTATTTTACTTCGGCACTTTCCCTCGGCAGTCCTGATCGAAAAATATCCTTCACGGTTCCCACAGGGAATTTTGGTGATATTTTTGCTGGTTACGTCGCCAAGCGCATGGGCCTCCCGATTGACCGGCTGATCATAGCGACAAATGAGAATGACATTCTGACCCGCACGATTGAAACGGGACATTATGAAACGCGCGGCGTTTTTCACACGACTTCACCATCAATGGACATTCAGGTATCGTCCAATTTCGAACGACTGCTATTTGAAGCTCATGATCGGGATGCGGGAGCTGTGCGGCGCTTGATGGACAACCTGAAACAGTCAGGCGGCTTCGTGATTGGCGACACCGCACTTAGTAAGATATGCACCGAGTTTGGCGCTGGTCGATCAACGGCAGCCGAAACGGCCGGGACAATCGGCCAAGTGTTAAGATCTACCGGGTATCTCATGGATCCGCATTCTGCCATTGGATTGAAGGTGGCCCGCGAAAAAATCCCTGCGGATCAAATGAGCGTCGTTCTTGCGACAGCCCATCCTGCTAAATTTCCCGATGCTGTAAAAGCTGCCAGCGGAATAAACGCGGATCTTCCGACATGGCTCGGCGATTTGATGGAGCGAAAAGAACAATACACGGTACTTCCCAACGACCTGAAAAATGTGGAAGAGTATATTAGCCAACATTCGCGTGCATCACCTCATAAGCTTTAAACAGATTGAGCGGTGATGAACAAATACAAAGCGCTGATGCGTCCAGTGTGCTTCCAATCCGGATGTACGGCGCAGCAAGGGCGGCAAGTGAGGAGCATTGCATGGGCGTTGAAATCAGTCGCCTCTCCAACGGTTTGACGATTGCGACAGAGACAATGCCGCATGTGGAGAGTGTAGCACTTGGCATCTGGGTAAAAGCGGGGTCAAGAAGTGAGGCGAAGAACCAGCATGGCATGGCTCATCTTCTTGAACACATGGCCTTCAAAGGGACTGAGAATCGCTCCGCGTGGAAAATTGCGGCCGATATTGAAGATGTCGGCGGCGAAATAAACGCTGCAACCAGCGTCGAGACCACATCTTATTACGCTCGCGTTTTGCGCGATGACATGCCGCTGGCTATTGATATCCTCACCGACATCATGACAGGTTCCAAGTTTGATGCAGACGAACTTGAGCGTGAAAAGAACGTCATCATGCAGGAAATCGGCGCGGCGCATGACACGCCCGATGATGTGGTGTTTGATCGCTTTACCGAAGCATCCTTCAAAAACCAGACTATCGGTCGGACTATTCTCGGTACACCTGAAACCGTTCAATCCTTTTCTTCAGCCGATCTGCGCCGTTACATGGATGAGCAGTACAGCGCCGAACGCATGGTCGTGGTTGCCGCGGGTGGTGTAAAGCATGATGAATTTGTGCGGGAAGTTGAAAAACGTCTTGGCTCATTCCGGGCAAAATCAACTGCGCCAGAGGCTGATTCAGCACATTATGTTGGCGGCGATTTCCGTGAAGAACGGGAATTGATGGATGCACAACTTGTCATGGGCTTTGAAGGCCGCGCCTATCATGTGCGTGACTTCTATGCTTCGCAATTGCTATCCATGGTGCTTGGCGGGGGAATGTCTTCCCGGCTTTTCCAGGAAGTGCGGGAAAAACGCGGACTGTGCTATTCCGTATATGCTTTTCACTGGGGCTTTTCCGATACCGGGATTTTTGGCATTCATGCCGCTACTGGCCGAAACAATCTTAAAAAGCTTGTTCCTGTCATTATCAACGAGTTGCATGAAGCTGCGCGCAATATCTCCCAGGAGGAACTCAATCGCGCCCGGGCGCAGTATCGTGCCAGCCTGCTAATGTCGCATGAAAGTCCTGCCAGCAGGGCAGGACAAATCGCAAGACAGATCATGCTTTATGGTGAACCTGTATCAACTGAAGCGCTGGTAGACCGGTTGTCTAAAATTACGGTCGAGCGCCTGACAGATCTTGCAGGTCGGCTGTTTCTCGATACGACGCCGACTATTGCCGCTGTTGGGCCAGTTGGTTCCTTGATGAAATTTGATGACGTTCGCAACGGTTTGACGTCTATATCGGCAAGCCCGCGAAAAATCGCTGTCTAAGGTGCGATGATCGCCCTGCCCTTCCTGAAAAGTGCAGCCCCGCCCCTTCAGGGCGAGCGGCTGTATTTACGTCCGCCACAACTTTCAGATTACAAGGCTTGGGCAACGCTTCGCGCGCAAAGTCGTGATTTTTTAGTGCCGTGGGAACCGCTTTGGGCCCTGGATGATTTGGAGCGAAGCGCATTTCGCCACAGGATCAGGCATTATGACGAGGAAGCTGCTGCTGGAACTGCCTATCCCCTTTTTCTGTTTCGCAACACCGACTCTCGTCTGATTGGTGGTATTACCCTTGGCAACATTCGGCGCGGTGTCGGACAGAATGCTATGATCGGATATTGGGTTGGCCAGCCATTTGCCGGTCAAGGCTATATGTATGAAGCTCTTCAACTGATTATACCCTATGCTTTTACCAAGCTAAGGTTGCACCGGCTGGAAGCGGCCTGTATTCCAAGCAATGAAAGATCCATCCGGCTTCTCGAAAAAGCCGGATTTCAGAGGGAAGGACTGTTACGCTCCTACCTCAAAATCAATGGTATGTGGCAAAACCATCTGCTCTTCTCTCTTATTGAAGATGACCGGTGGCGGTAACCAAGCAAAGGTATTATCAGTGGCTTTATTGATTGGACATATGCTGAGAAGCTTGTTGCGCATGTGTCTCCTTGTCGTTGCGCTGTTGTCTGTTCATGCGACTGCTCAAGCGTTTGAAACCATCAAGATCACCAAGGAAAGCACTGCGCTCGACCTGTCCAAGGCCGTGGAAGTTTACACAAATCAGGGAGAGACTTTTCAGGTTTCCACCGCTCCTGGAACCGATGGCATCGTTCGCCGCATCGAAGTGCCTGCAAATGACAAGCGTGCAGCCGGCGATTGGGCAGCATTTGCTCTGGCAAATCCGACTGATGAGCAGATTGATCGCCTGATTGTTGTGCCGCATTTCCGGCTTGTCGGCTCCGGATTTATCTGGCCGGATTTAGGCTCTACCCGCGTTACCTCCATCACGCCCAGCGAAGGTTTTGCGCTTGACCGGCAGGCCAGTGAGGATGCCGATATCTTTCTGATTACACTCAACCCGGGGTCTGTCATCACCTTGGTTGCCGAGTTGGCATCTCCTAACCTGCCACAGGTCTATGTATGGGAGCCCAATGCCTATAAGGATACGGTCAATTCCTATACTCTTTATCGTGGAATTCTCCTCGGCATTGCGGGTTTGCTTGCCTTGTTTCTCACCATTCTGTTTGTCGTGAAGGGAACGTCTCTTTTTCCGGCAACAGCGGCCTTGGCATGGGCTGTATTGGCCTATATCTGCGTGGACTTTGGTTTCTGGAACAAGCTGATCGAGATAACCCCCGGCAACGAACAAGTATGGCGAGCTGGCACGGAGGTCGCACTCGCCGCGACACTGGTGATTTTTCTATTCACCTATTTGAATCTCAATCGATGGCATGACAACTTCAGCTATGGGGCACTGACTTGGATTTTGGGGCTCGCTATCGTCTCGGGTGTTGCCATTTTTGATCCGCCGGTTGCTGCTGGCATTGCCCGTTTTTCGTTTGCTTTGACGATTCTATCTGGCACCTTGCTGATCGGTTTTTTCTCCTTCCGCAGCTATGATCGGGCGATCATGTTGATACCGACATGGATGCTGTTGCTGGTCTGGCTGCTCGGGAGCTGGCTGACCGTATCCGGCCTCTTGTCCAATGATATTATCCAACCGGCACTGGCTGGCGGTTTGGTGCTGATCGTATTGCTGATCGGCTTTACCGTCATGCAACACGCATTTTCCGGTGGTGCGTTGCAGCAAGGCCTTTTCTCGGACGTGGAACGGCAGGCTCTGGCCATTATCGGCTCTGGCGATATCGTCTGGGATTGGGACGTGCCACGTGATCGGGTAGTAACCACCCCCGACCTTACGAACTTCCTTGGAGCGTCGGCAAGCTCACTTCATGGTGCCGTCCGCAACTGGCTGCCAACTTTGCATGCCGATGATCGCGACCGTTTTCGCACAACACTTGATGCTATTCTCGAAAATCGCCGGGGCCGCATATCGCAGACCTTCCGCCTGCGCGCCAATGATGGCCATTATTATTGGTATTCGTTGAAAGCACGGCCCGTAATTGGCTCTGACGGGGAGATCGTGCGTTGTGTCGGCACGCTTATCGATGTGACTGAGCAGAAGAAGGCAGAAGAGCGTCTCTTGCATGACGCTGTTCACGACAACCTGACAGGCCTGCCAAATCGCGAACTGTTTCTTGACCGTCTGGGTTCAGTCATCACCATGGCACAGACAGAAAGCAGGCTGCGCCCAACGATTTTCATTATCGACATTGATCGTTTCAAGCAGGTTAATGATGGTCTTGGCCTATCGGCAGGTGACACCTTCCTGCTCACAATATCGCGTCGTCTGCATCGCCTGTTGCGTCCACAGGATACACTGAGCCGCCTCTCTGCCGATCAATTCGGCCTTATGCTGGTATCGGAAAGCGAGCCTGCGAAAATTGCGGCCTTCGCTGAGGCGATTAAGCAGGCAATTCGTGCGCCCATCGCTTTCTCGAAACGTGAAATTGTGCTGACAGCCTCGCTTGGATTGATCACATGGACAAGCGGCAGTTCCGCATCGCCAGAAGATCTGGTCAAAGACGCCGAACTCGCCATGTATCAGGCAAAAAGGTTTGGTGGCGATCGTATAGAGCCTTTCCGCCCTGCTTTCCGTGCAGTCGGAAGTGACCGGCTTCAACTTGAATCTGATTTGCGCCGCGCGCTTGAGCGTCACGAAATTCATATGGCCTATCAACCGATTGTACGCCTTGACGACAACAGCATCGCTGGATTTGAAGCTCTTATGCGGTGGGATCATCCCCGCCGTGGCTCTATACCACCATCAGAATTCATACCGATTGCTGAGAGTTCCGGCTTGATCGTTCAGCTTGGCTTGTTTGCAATGCGCCGCGCTGCGGATGATCTGGTAAACTGGCAGCGTACTTTGGGTGCCACTCCCCTGTTCGTTTCAGTGAACATCTCGAGCAGCCAATTGATCCGCCAGGATCTGATTGATGATGTACGGTCGGTGTTACTGCAAACACAGATCAACCCGGCCAGCCTCAAGCTGGAATTAACTGAATCTCTCATGATGGAGAACCCGGAGCGGTCTGCTTATGTGCTTTCCAGCATTAGGGCGATGGGTGTCGGTGTTTCACTTGATGACTTCGGTACGGGATACTCTTCCCTGTCCTATCTGACATCCTTTCCGTTCGACATGATCAAGATTGATCGATCGTTCCTAAAGGCGGAGCAACCGCAAAAGGTTACGCTGCTGCGCTCGATGATCAGTATGGCGCATGATCTGGGCTTGTCAGTTGTCACGGAAGGCATTGAGAATGAAAGTGATGCTCTGCAACTACGTCAGATGGGATGTGAGTTTGCCCAGAGCTTCATGTTCAGCCCTCCGCTGACATTGGATGTAGCAACCAAACTGCTACGTGATCAGTTCCAGCAATCAAAGGCGTCTTGATTCTGAGGCCTAGATGTGAGCTTTCAGGAGGTTGTCCATTCGGAGCGGATTTAGGAGACTGGAGTTACCACACCTCAGTTTTCCAGGATCGCTCCGAATGAACATTCATAAGAATGCCCGACTGACCCCGTTGCGTCGAGAGGAAATGGCTGTCGCGGTTCTTTGCGGTGCGCTGACCAAGGCAGAAGCCGGCCGCGTTTATGCCGTTTCGCTCAAGATCGTGTCGCGCTGGGTCAAACGCTTCGAACAGGGTGGGCGTGCCCAGATGATCGATCGCTCGTCGCGCCCGCAAAACAGTCCACAGCAGACAGATCAGGCGCTGGCGCAGCGTATCATCACGCTTCGCCGCCAGCGCCTGACTGGCAAGCACATTGCTCTCGAAACGGGCGTCTCGCCCGCTACCGTCAGCCGTATCCTGCGGCGCGCAAAGCTCTCGCGGATGAAGGACATTGAACCGGCCGAACCGGTGGTGCGCTACCAGTATAGTGAGCCAGGTGGCCTGATCCATCTCGATATCAAGCGGCTAGGCCGTTTCGAACGGGTCGGTCACCGCATCACCGGTGACCGCAAAGGGCAGAGCAACTCACGTGGTGTCGGCTGGGAATACGTTCACGTCTGCATCGACGACGCCTCCCGCATCGCCTTCACAGATATCTTGCCCGACGAGAAGGCCGTCAGCGCCATTGCCTTTCTCAAGGCGGCGGTCACCTACTACAAGCACCTCGGCGTCACCGTCACACGCGTCATGACCGACAACGGCTCATGCTACAAAGCCAAGGACTTTGCAAAGGCCTGCAAGGCGCTCGGTCTCAAGCATATCCGAACCAAACCCTATACGCCCCAAACCAACGGCAAGGCCGAACGCTTCATCCAGACAGCCTTGCGAGAATGGGCCTATGCACGTGCCTATCCTTCGTCAGAGCTCCGCAAAGCCCATCTCCCACAGTGGACGCATATGTACAATTGGCATCGCCCGCACGGCAGCCTAAAATCACAAACACCCATCAGTCGACTCAGTCTAAACTGGGACAACCTCTTGAGGCTCCACACCTAGAGCAATTTTCTAGGCATGGCCCGCAATTGTTGCCAGCCTTGATGGGTCAACGCCCATATGACTGAGGATTCGATCATATTTGCGATCCATATCGGTATCGAACAGCAATTCCTGTGGCGCCTGACACGTTAGCCAGCCATTGTTTGCTATCTCGGTTTCCAACTGGCCCGATGCCCAGCCAGAATAGCCAAGTGTCATCAGAGCTTTGCGGGGACCACAGCCTCCGGAAATAGCGCGCAAAATGTCGATTGTCCCCGTCAGGCAGATTTCCTCGGCAACCGGCATTGTTGAATCCGTCAGATAATCGTCTGAATGCAGGACGAATCCACGCCGCATCTCGACAGGACCACCACTGCGCACCAGAAAATCACGCGTTCTTTCTGGCATCACAATAGCCTGCTCTTCATCAAGCACACCTAGTTGAACCAGAATATCTGCAAACTCCATATCCTGAGCACGGTTTATAATCAGGCCCATTGCACCCTTTTCGGAGTGTGCACACACATAAATTACCGAACGTGCAAAACGGCTATCATCCATCCCCGGCATTGCGAGAAGGAACTGCCCATTCAGAAATCCTGTATTTTTACTGGCGTCTCTGAAAATCTCCATGGCAGTAAAGGTATCAAGGAATTTGCAAATAACAACGGCCTTGAATAACGAATCGCAATCACACGCATAATTCCTGGCTAACAGAAAGCTCACGCAGAAATGATGACTTGAAGCTTAAGCCTTCTTGCTCGCGTCCCAAAGGCCTGTAATGGTTGGGCATGAAGATCAAATTTTTTATTTTTCTGGCTGCCTTAGCCACTGCCTTTCAAGCTCATGCCGGAAGTTCGGATTGGACAAAAACACCCGGCGGGAGCGTGCGTCTGGTTATAGATAACCCTCTGCCCAATACAGATGAGGTACGAGGCGTCGTCCAAATCAACCTCGATCCGGGCTGGAAGACCTATTGGCGTGAGCCGGGTGATGCGGGTGTACCACCGGAATTAAGTATTTCGGGTAGCACAAATGTAAAAAACGCAGTGCTTGGTTTTCCTGCACCGCATCGTTTTGACGACGAAGGCACGCATTGGGCAGGTTATAAGAAACCGGTATCACTTCCCGTTACGTTGACTTTGGTGAAAGCTGGTCAGCCAGCGCGTCTGAAGGGACATGCATTCCTTGGCATTTGTGAAACAATATGCATCCCGGTTACGGCGGAGTTCGATATAGCAATAGATCATACACCGTCTGATGCTCTGTCAAAAACTTTGATAAACACTGCGTTTGAACAGTTGCCCGCAAACCCCGCAACGAACTTTGGAGCGGCATCCGCGTCCAAGAGTGGAGATGTTATTAGAATCGTCGTCAATTTGCCTGCTGATGATCCGAATACGGACATTTTTGTCGCCGGAAACGGATCGGTGGCCTACGGCATGGCCAAACTTGAAAACCGCGACCAAAATCGCGCGGTATTTTCCGTTCCAGTCACCTCCGGCAAGCAAGAGAAATCGATGATACTGAACTATACGCTGGTTCAAGGAGAGCAGGCCGTTTCTGGAACGATTGACGTTCAACAATAATTCGTAAAAACATGGCATCAGCACTATGTCTGCACCGTCATACTATTTACCCAAGGAGCAAGTTCATGACGATCAAGGTGGGCGAACGTTTGCCCGATGCAAAATTTAAAACCAAATCTGACGAAGGTGTCAGCGAAATTAATTCCGACGCGCTTTTCAAGGGTAAAAAAGTAGTGCTTTTCGCCGTACCTGGCGCTTTCACTCCGACTTGCAGCATGAATCATCTGCCGGGTTATCTTGAGAACCGCAACGCCATTCTGGCGAAAGGAGTGGACTCCATCGTGGTTGTCGCAGTCAATGACCCGCATGTCATGGGCGCTTGGGCAAAAGCCACCAATGGCGAAGGCAAGATTCAGTATCTCTCGGATGGAAATGCTACTTTTACCAAGGATGTCGGTTTGGACATTGATCTTGGTGCGGGCAATATGGGCGTGCGATCCAAGCGTTATTCCATGCTGGTTGAAGATGGCGTCGTGAAGCAACTCAACATCGAGGAATCGCCCGGTCAGGCAGTTACTTCAAGTGCTGCTACAATTCTTGAGCAGATCTGATAAGCCCAGCAAGGCAAGGATCGGACCCCCGGTTCTTGCCAATCACTTCCATTTGTAAGGCGCCATGCCGGCACGCGCCAATTCGTCAGCCCGTTCGTTTTCCGGATGCCCCGCATGGCCTTTTACCCAATGCCAGACAACTTTGTGGCGCTTGCGCGCTTCATCAAGGGCTTGCCAAAGTTCGGCGTTCTTCACAGGCTTTTTGGCCGCCGTTTTCCAGCCATTTCTTTTCCAGCCTTCAATCCATCCGGAAATGCCATCGCGAACGTAAACTGAATCCGTATAGACATCTACATGGCAAGGCTCTTTCAACGCATTCAATGCCGAAATAGCGGCCATCAACTCCATGCGATTATTCGTGGTGTCAGCCTCACCGCCAGAAAGTTCCTTTTCGTTCCCGTTCCAGCGTAGCACTGCCCCCCAGCCTCCCGGGCCGGGATTGC
The DNA here is from genome assembly GCF_054796155.1 of Phyllobacterium sp. K27. NCBI lineage: Bacteria > Pseudomonadati > Pseudomonadota > Alphaproteobacteria > Hyphomicrobiales > Phyllobacteriaceae > Phyllobacterium > Phyllobacterium sp. K27. The sequence goes on from NZ_CM139240.1 coordinate 3,044,209, forward strand.
CTGAACATGCCCCATCGGTGAAAGCTTGTATCTCCTTCACGCTCTTTGCCCCTCAAACGCCAATCCATATTCTTCAGGAGTTCGTATCTGGCGATGGAAGCGCATACGGCGCAAATATTCGAGTGGGTCTTTCTTGACGACGAAGCTTCCCTCGGGAGTATTCAGCCAATCATAGAGCCTTGTGAGCATGAAACGCAGTGCAGCGCCACGAGCCAGAACGGGCAGGCTTGCAGCCTCTTCTTCTGACAACGGCCGGACAGAGTTGTAACCTCGCAGCAATGCCGTACCCTTGGTCAGGTTGAACGAATTGTCTTTCTCGAAACACCAGGCATTCAGGCAAACAGCAACATCGTAGGCAAGAAGGTCCGTGCAGGCGAAGTAAAAGTCGATAATCCCGGACAACTCACCGCCGAGGAAAAAAACGTTATCAGGAAACATGTCCGCGTGAATGATGCCCGAAGGAAGATGCGAAGGCCAATTCTCTTCAAGAAATAACAGGTCTTCTTCAGTTTCTTTTGCGAGACCTGCTTCAACGCGATCTGCGTCGGCTCTGGAATTGTTCCATAAGGGGCGCCAGCTCTCTACCGAGAGCGCATTCTTGCGGCGCATGGGGAAATCTTCGCCAGCAAGATGCATTCTCGCCAGTGCCTCTCCAAGGGCCGCACAGTGTTGCACGGTTGGTCTGCGCATCCACATGCCATCCAGAAAGGTCACGATAGCTGCGGGGCGGCCAGCAAGTTCACCGATGTTCGAACCTGACTTCTGAACCACAGGCAAAGGGCAGCTGATGCCTCTACCGGCTAGGTGCTGCATGAGACCCAGAAAAAACGGCAGATCATTACTGTCAACACGTTTCTCATAGAGTGTCAGAATAAATGCCGCCTTGCTCGTGTGCAGAAGGTAGTTTGAATTTTCGACGCCTTCGGCAATTCCCTTATAGGAGAGCAAATCCCCAATATCGTAGTTCTTCAAAAACTCTGCGAGGTCGATTTCATTGATATCGGTATAGACGGCCATGGTCAGTGCGTCCCATTGACAAAAGCCATGTCGTGACTTGTTAACTCTACATCCCGCAGATCACGCATAACGTGGAAATTCTCTGTTTCAACTGTAGTTTCAGCCAGTTCAATTGAGACCGAATATCGTTCTGAAAATGACTGGATAATTTCGTCGACAATGATCTCGGGTGCGGAGGCACCGGCAGAAAGACCAACGGTGGCAATCTTACCTACACCGGTCCAGTCAATATCGGATGCGCGTTGAACCAGAAGCGATTGTTTGGCACCGGAGCGCTCGGCTACCTCAACCAACCGCTTGGAATTGGAGGAATTCGGAGCGCCTACGATCAGAAACAAGTCGCATCCGGGAGCGGCCGCTTTTACTGCATCCTGGCGATTGGTAGTGGCATAGCAAATGGACTCGGCCGCCGGTGCAGTGAGTGCCGGAAAGCGTTCCTGTAAAATTGCGATTATCCCGGCTGTATCATCCACGGACAAGGTTGTCTGCGTCACGAAACCGAGATTTTCTGGATCTGCGGGCATATAAGTTGCCGCATCTTCGATGGTTTCAATCAGTGTTACTGCCCCGTCTGGCAGCTGCCCCATAGTCCCGATCACCTCCGGATGGCCGGAATGCCCTACCAAGACCACATGGCGGCCAAGGCGCTGATGGCGCATCGCCTGCTTGTGCACTTTTGAAACAAGAGGGCATGTCGCATCGAGGTAAAACAAGTTCTTGTTTTCAGCATCGGCCGGAACCGATTTTGGCACACCATGAGCGGAAAACACGACGGGCTGATCGCGATGCTCAGCAGGAATTTCATCCAGTTCTTCGACAAAGACCGCACCACGCGCTTGCAATCCTTCGACAACATAACGATTGTGAACGATCTCATGGCGCACATAGACCGGGGCGCCATATTTCTTCAGAGCCAGAATAACGATCTGAATAGCCCGATCAACTCCGGCGCAGAATCCGCGCGGTCCGCAAAGACGGATTGTCAGTGGAGCTTTCTCGGTCATCATCATATCTCAGCCAAAGTTTGTTCTTCTTGGAATTGGGCGGCAATCAACGGGAAGTCAACCCCGAACCATCGGATTGAACCGGTTCATCTTTTGGATGTGTACGCCGCCAGATTGATATTCCTACAATTGCCAGCAAGGTGGCTGCGAGCCCATACCAAGTGACCGCATACTGCAAATGACTGTTCGGTAGATCGATAATCGTCACGCCACCGATGGGCAGGCCACCTGGATTAGGCGTCTTATCGGCATCAATGAAGAAGGGGACAAGCCTGTTTTCGGGCACTCCAGACTGCGCCGCCATTACCGGCAGATCTTTCCAATAGTAAATATTGGCCTTCAAATCATTATCAGGAACAAGGGACGAGGGTTTGGCGTCAAGCGGGTTGCGCGCTAGCCCCTTAATGGTAACTGGTCCTTCTATGCTTTGGTCACGACTGGTTGGTTCTTTCTTGTCATAGGGCACGAAACCACGATTGATGAAGATGAACCGGCCATCGGTCAGTTGAAGCGGTGCATAAACAAAAAAGCCGGACATTCCTGCAAAAGTTGCAAAGAAATGACGCTCCTGCCCATTCATAAACTGGCCGACGACCGTAATTGTCCGGTAATCTACATCGCGTTTTTCTGCCCACACGCTTTCAATCTCACTGAGCGAAGTGGGTGCTGCATGGGTTCGCTGCTCGATTTCCGCAAGTAGATTTTCTTTCCATTGCAGACGCTCGACCTGCCAGGTACCAAGCCCAATCAGAATGACAAAAACAATGGAACCAAGGATCAACGTGATCCAAGGGAAACGCCGCCGCCCCGCAGCAATTGGACTAGTGTTCATTTGATGATGGAATATCCAGTTGGCCTTCTGCAGCCTTGTGCTTGTATTGAAGCGCTATCAATACACCTTTCATCCAGCGGAGCGCGGTCAAGCATAATAACAGCGCCAGCGGTATCCACAGCAGAAAATGTACCCATAGCGGCGGATCGATATTGACTTCCATCCACAGTGCAAGCCCAACAACAATAAAGCCGATAAGCAGCATGACAAGAACTGCCGGACCGTCTCCGGAATCGATAAACGAATAATCCAGACCGCAACTTGTGCAGCGCTTGGCCGGAGTAATGAAGCCGTCAAATAGCTTTCCCTGCCCGCAACGCGGGCATTTGGCCTTTACTCCGGCAGCGAACGGATCAACGGGCGGGTAAAGGGCAGAATCTTCATTCATCACATTATCACTCAAGGGTAGATTTCGATCGGCGTACCATTCTGGACAAGCGCCCAGATCTCATCCATCTCGGGATTAGTGACCGCTATGCACCCATCTGTCCAGTCGATAAGTTGAAGCACCCAACCCCACCAGCCATATCCATTGATCGCGCCATGAATCATTATCTCCCCACCCGGCGACACCCCCATCGACTTGGCCGCCGCTTTATCTTGCGCATTCGGGTAAGAGATGTGAATGGATTTATGCGCCATACTTTTAGGATTTCGCCAGTCAAGAACGTACCGGCCTTCCGGTGTGCGCTCATCACCTTCCCATCGCTTGTGGCCAACAGGTCGCGCGCCCAGTGCAATCTTATACTCTTTAACGATCTCACCTGCAGATAAAAGCTGCATCTTGCGCTCGGATTTCTCCACCCGAACAAGGTCAACCTTTTCAGCCGCGTGAGTGAGCATTATGCTCGCCGACAAGAGGCTGACCACAAAGACCAAAAGTGACATAAATCTAATGACCATGGCCATTCCTTGCCGCAGCAATGTGCCCAAATAATGAGAGCGGCCGCATTTCTGCGGCCGCTCTCATTATTGTCAGAACTACCAGCTTTAATGACCGGCAGCGATCGGCGCACCCCACGATGCCCATACATAGATCGTGAAGAACAGGAACAACCAAACCACGTCGACGAAATGCCAGTACCATGCAGCAGCTTCAAAACCGAAATGCTTATCGGGTGTGAAATCGCCGCGGATGGAACGAAGCAGGCAAATCGCCAGAAAGATCGTTCCGATAATGACGTGGAAACCATGGAAACCAGTCGCCATGAAGAAGGTTGCACCATAGATCGAATCTTTGAATGCAAAGGGCGCATGGATGTACTCATATGCTTGAACAAATGAGAAGATAACGCCAAGCACAACAGTGAGCGATAGACCAGTTATCAGACCTTTGCGGTCGTTGTGGATCAACGCATGATGAGCCCATGTGACAGTCGTACCAGACAGCAACAGGATAACGGTGTTGTACAATGGGAGGTGCAGAGGATCGAGAACTTCAAGCCCTTTTGGCGGCCAGACGCCACCTGTAAATGTGGTACGGGCTACCTGCTCGACTTCGCCCGGGTAAAGACTCACATCGAAGAACGCCCAGAACCACGCCGCGAAAAACATCACTTCCGAAGCGATGAACATGATCATGCCATAGCGCAAATGCAACGACACAACGCGGGTATGATGCCCTTGCTTGCCTTCCTTGATCGTGTCCGACCACCAGCCATACATCGTATAGAGGACAATGAGCAAGCCAATGGCGAAAAGCCAAGGCGTTGTCAGATTGGCATTGAACAGGACGAACTCGCCACCCTTATTGTATTGCATGTAGCCAATGCCACCGAGGGCAAGGATGAATGCGCCTACCGAGGCAAGGAACGGCCAAGGACTTGGATCGATAATATGATAGTCGTGGTTCTTTTGGTGCGCTTCGGCCATGTTAACCCCCGCAAGGTCTATTTATTGCACTAGACATCGACATCTCCTCAGAGCTGCCCCGATGTCGTTGTCTTGTTCACCTTCGCACTGGCCGCAACGGGCGCAGGCATTGGTATCGGAAAGAATGTGTAGGATAATGTAATAGTATTTACACCCTTAAGCTCCGGCGCATTTACAATCTCAGGATCGATGAAAAATACCACCGGCATTTCAAGATCTTCGCCCGGCTTCAACACAGTGTCTGTAAAGCAAAAACACTCAACTTTGTTGAAATATGCACCAGCAGCCATGGGTGTCACATTGAACAGCGCGCGTCCCGAAGTCGGCTGTGATGCAATGTTCCTGGCTTCATATTTGATCAGTTTTGTCTCGCCGATCTTCAGCGACACGTCCCGTTGCATGGGCTTGAAATCCCATGGCAATCCGCCTGATGTATTGGCGTCAAAACGCACGGTGATTGTCTTGTCGAGGATAGTGTCCGACATCTGCTCGACGCGCTGGGTCGTACCACCATAGCCGGTTACCTGGCAGAACATCGCATAAAGCGGCACTGCAGCGAAAGCCATGCCAACCATACCGAAGAAAAATGCCAAACAGGAAACAGCAATCGTCCGGTCCGAGACCTTACGCTTTACGGGAGCTTGTTTATCAGGACCGGTTTCCATGCTCATCACATAGACCTGTTCAAAATGTTGGCACCAAGTTTCGCCCATGTACCGACATAAACGATAATAACGAAAGCTGCGAGCGCAAGCGCAAGTGCAAGCGAACGGCTGCGTCGAGCGCGCTTCTGCTTGTCGCTTAGAATTACGCGATCATCACTCATTCACACACCCATAACCAAAAGTACTTTACGCACGAGTATCTCGCCGAGCAGCACGGCATAGAGACTGAAAAGATAGAAGATGGAAAACGCGAACATTTTCTTTGCCGGTTTGATCATGGCCTCGCCGACTTCCGCGCGCCATACGGTCCAAGCATAAAATAGAAACACAACGCCCATAGCGATGGAAAACACGCCGTACACGGGACCTGCGAAACCCATAACCCAAGGCAGGACGGCCACCGGAGCAACCAGAATTGTATATAGCCAAATCTGAAATTTCGTTGAAGCTTCGCCCATCACATTGGGCATCATCGGAATCTTGGCCTTCTCGTAATCATCGGACATGAACAGCGACAGCGCCCAGAAATGAGGTGGAGTCCACAGAAAGATGATGAGAAAGAGGACGATGCTTTCCATACTGATCGAATCGGTCACTGCAGCCCAACCGATCATGGGGGGAAAAGCTCCAGCTGCGCCACCAATAACGATATTCTGCGGTGTAGAGCGCTTCAACCACATCGTATAAACGACGGCATAGAAGAAAATGGTGAAAGCCAGCAGGAACGCCGATAACAAATTGACAAAAAGGCCAAGTGTTAAAACGGAAAAGATTGAAAGCAGCAAGCCAAAGGTCAGCGCTTCATCGCGGGAGAGCCGACCGGCTGGTATTGGGCGCTTGGCAGTGCGCTTCATCACCGCGTCAATATCGGCGTCGTACCACATATTGAGAGCGCCGGACGCGCCAGCCCCCACGGCGATGCAAAGGATCGCAATAGCGGCAATGATCGGATTAATGTGTCCCGGAGCTGCCATCAGGCCAACAAGGCCCGTAAAAACGACGAGCGACATGACACGCGGTTTGAGAAGCGCAATATAGTCTGATGCATTGGCTTCAGAGAGGCCAATGTTTGCATCCAGTGTTGCGTGTTTCTCGATCAGTGACATGCGCTCAATCTTAAAGTTCAGTTATTTCAGGAGATAACCGGGCTGTTTTGCAGCCCGGTTATCGTGATCATTATTTAATGCGTGGAAGCTGTTCCCACTGATGGAATGGTGGAGGCGACGAAAGCTGCCATTCCAACGTGGTTGCACCTACACCCCATGGGTTCGCGCCGGCTTCGCGCTTCTTGGCAAATGCCTCGAACACACCAAAGAGGAAAATAAGAACGGCAACACCGGAAATATAAGAGCCGATGGACGATACTTCATTCCAACCCTGGAAGGCATCCGGATAGTCGATATAGCGACGTGGCATACCAGCAAGCCCAAGGAAGTGCTGCGGGAAGAACACGAGGTTAACGCCAATGAACGTAACCCAGAAGTGCGTGTGGGCAATCGTGTGGTTATACATGTAACCCGTCATCTTCGGGAACCAGTAATACCAACCGGCGAAGATACCAAACACAGCACCCAGTGACAGAACATAATGGAAGTGGGCGACAACGTAGTAGGTGTCGTGCATTGCACGATCCAGACCCGCATTGGCCAGCTGAACACCTGTCACACCGCCGACCGTAAACAGGAAGATGAAGCCGATTGCCCAAACCATTGGCGGTTTGAACTCAATCGATCCACCCCACATGGTCGCAATCCAGGAGAAAATCTTTACGCCTGTCGGCACTGCGATAACCATCGTCGCGAAGACGAAGTAGCGCTGTGTGTCGAGCGAAAGACCGACCGTGTACATATGGTGCGCCCATACGATGAACCCGACAACACCAATGGCGACCATGGCGTAAGCCATGCCCAAATAGCCAAAGATCGGCTTTCTGGAGAAGGTCGATACGATGTGGCTGACAATGCCGAAGGCTGGCAAAATCATAATGTACACTTCCGGATGACCGAAGAACCAGAACAAATGCTGGAACAGGATCGGGTCCCCACCGCCTTCAGGCGCAAAGAAGGTCGTGCCGAAGTTGCGGTCTGTCAGGAGCATGGTGATGCCACCGGCAAGCACAGGCAGTGCAAGCAGCAGCAAGAAGGCGGTGATCAGCACAGACCACGCAAAAAGCGGCATCTTGTGCAGGGTCATGCCAGGCGCGCGCATATTGAAAATCGTGGTGATGAAGTTGATCGCGCCAAGAATGGACGAGGCACCAGCAATGTGGAGCGACAGGATTGCCAAATCCATCGCTGGTCCGGGCTGACCGGTCGTCGAAAGTGGCGGATAGATCGTCCAGCCCCCGCCTGTACCGAAGCCTCCGGCTGGGCCGGGAACGAACAATGACAGAAGCAGAAGAATCAGAGCTGGCGGGAGCAGCCAGAACGAAATGTTGTTCATACGTGGAAACGCCATATCCGGCGCACCGATCATGATCGGCACCATCCAGTTGGCAAAACCACCGATCAAGGCAGGCATAACCATGAAGAAGATCATGATAAGGCCGTGAGCCGTCGTGAACACGAGGTACATGTGCTTGCCGGCATCGATAGCCGCATCACCCTCGAATCCGTAAACCATGGCGGCAAGGCCGTGGAAAATCTGAATGCCAGGCTCCTGAAGCTCGGCGCGCATGGCAATCGAAAGCACGCCACCGATTATGCCCGCGATGATCGCGAAAATCAGATAAAGTGTTCCGATATCCTTATGGTTGGTCGAATTTACCCAACGCGTCCAACCACTGGGTTTGTGGTCGTGATGATCGTCGTGGGCTTCGTGAGCAGCTGAACCTGCCATGAGATAGCTCCCGTTCCTCAAATGCAAAGCGCAGCTGACTTAGTTGCCAGCCACATTGATATTCTTGCCATCATCGATTGATGCGGCGAGTGTCTTATAGGCGCCCGGCAGATCACTGCCAGCGGCCGCGTACCATGCGTTGTACTGCTGCTCTGACACAACACGGATAGCGATAGGCATGAATGCATGGTCCTTGCCGCAGATTTCCGAGCACTGGCCATAGTAAAGGCCCTCTTTGTCGGCCTTGAACCAAGTCTCATTCAAGCGGCCCGGCACAGCATCAATCTTCACGCCAAACGCCGGCATTGCGAAAGCATGAATGACATCTGCGGCAGTAGCGAGGATGCGAACGGTCGTGTTGACCGGAACGATCATTTCATTATCCACAGCCAAAAGGCGCGGATATGCCTTGATGTCTTCCTTACCAGCAGTCGCGCGGTCGGTATCCTTGAGAATTAGCGAATCAAACGAAACCGGCGTTTCACTTGCCTGATATTCATAGCCCCAGTACCACTGGTACCCCGTCGCCTTGATCGTCAGCTTGGGATCTTCAGGCGAATATTGCGCTGTCAGCAACTGAAACGAAGGAATGGCAAGGAAAAGAAGAATGACAACCGGACCGACAGTCCAGACAATCTCAACAGCCGTATTGTGGCTCGTCTTTGACGGAACTGGATTGGCACTGGCGCGATAACGGAACATCACCCAAGCCAGCAATATCATCACAAAAATCGTGATTGGAATGATAAACCACAGCGTATAACGCTCGAACCAGACGATCTGCTCCATAATGCCGGATGCAGCTGGCTGGAATGTCATTTGCCATGGCTCGGGTTGCGCCGCGATGGCCGTACCGGCACTCAGGAAGCTACCCAGGATACCGGCCAGCTTGACAATATTCTTCTTCACCTAGAGATCTCCCGAATGAAGCATCAGTTCCATACGTTAATGCCGGACGTTAAAGGCCCGGTCGCATGTCGCGTTCAAACCACACATTAGCCTACATCGCAAGGAAGGCGAACGTGATCCCATGCGGCATTTTTGCGCGCAGCTTGTCCTCGAAATGCATGAACCTATAAAAGTTGCGATTTTTTATCGGTCTGCCCACCATTTTTAGGGACAAGTATGAAGCAGGCTCACAATGCAGCCATTTTTGCATTACACACAACAAAGCCTGCCATACCTTGGGGAGTGTTCGTGCAGCATTCTTTTCATCCGGTTCCCGGCGGTCTAACGTCTGGATGATTCGTTTTGGAGCCACCATGTCCATTTTAGCCCTTCGCCATATAGCTGCCGGTATTTTTGCCCTGTCCCTGACTGCCCTTTCCGGCAGCGCACTGGCCGCACCGCAAAGCGGGACTGTCAAATCCACTCACGGCGCCTGGTCTATTCTCTGCGATACGCCAGCAGGCGCAAAATCAGAACAATGCGCGCTTATCCAGAACGTTGTCGCGGCGGATCGTCCCGAGATGGGCCTTTCCGTGGTGGTACTGAAGACTGCCGACAACAAAGCCAAGATATTGCGCGTCCTTGCTCCACTTGGTGTGCTGCTTCCAAACGGCCTCGGCCTTAATGTCGATGGCAAGGACATTGGCCGCGCTTATTTCGTGCGCTGCTTCGAAGATGGCTGTTACGCTGAGGTCATTCTGGAAGAACAGCTAGTTCAGACGCTCAAGACCGGCAAGGCTGCAACCTTCATCGTCTTCCAGACACCTGAAGAGGGTATCGGCATTCCGGTAGAACTCAACGGTTTCGGCGAAGGCTTCGACGCCCTCCCCTGATCTTTCCGCAAGATAGCGGTTGTCGCGCGCAGCCCGAAGGCTTACATCCGGTACACCCAAATGAAACCGGACCGGATACAATGAAAAGCCTGATCGATAGTTTCGATGCCCCGCGCGAAAAAATTCTGGATACCGTCAAGCAGTCCCTGAAGGGCGCTGATGATGGCGAATTGTTCATCGAGTATCGCGAATCGGAAGGACTTGTCTTCGACAATGGCCGGTTGAAAAATGGTTCTTTCAATCAGGATCAAGGTTTTGGACTTCGCGCCGTGGCCGGTGACGCCGTGGGGTATGCTCATGCTGGCGAACTGTCGCTGGGCGCTCTGAAACGCGCTGCCGATGCAGCCTCTGCGGTGACAGCAGGCTATGTCGGCACCTATACGGCTGCGCCGCCCGGAACCAATAGCAGTCTTTACAGCGATGAAAATCCGCTGGGATCGCCCGGTTTTGAAGCCAAAGTAAAATTACTCCAGGAAATCGACGCTTATCTGCGAGCCAAAGACCCCAAGGTTCGACAGGTCTCGGTATCGCTGGCCGGATCATGGCAGCACGTCGAGATTTTGCGGGCTGATGGTCATTTCGTTCGCGATGTTCGCCCCATGGTTCGCTTGAATGTTTCTGTCGTGGTCGGAAGCGGCGACCGGCAGGAAAGTGGCACTTACGGAGCTGGCGGGCGCAAAGGATTTGGTGACTTCATCACCACCGATAAATGGCAGCATGCCGCAGACGAGGCACTGCGCCAAGCTTTGGTCAATCTTGAAGCCATTCCCGCCCCAGCCGGCACATTCGACATTGTTCTTTCAAGCGGGTGGCCGGGCGTCATGCTGCACGAAGCTGTAGGTCATGGCCTTGAGGGTGATTTTAACCGGAAGAAGACATCTGCCTTTGCCGGTCTGCTTGGCCAACAAGTGGCTTCCAAAGGCGTGACAGTCGTCGATGACGGTACGATTTCGGAGCGCCGTGGCTCGCTGACCGTGGATGACGAAGGAATGCCGACCAACAAAACGGTATTGATCGATGACGGCATTCTTGTCGGCTATATGCAGGATCGCCAGAATGCGCGGTTGATGGGCATGCAACCTACTGGCAATGGACGGCGCGAATCATATGCGCATGCACCGATGCCCCGCATGACTAATACTTACATGCTTGGCGGGGACAAGACGCCGGACGAGATCATCGCATCCGTTAAAAAAGGCATCTATGCCGTGTCATTCGGTGGCGGGCAAGTCGATATAACGTCGGGCAAGTTCGTCTTTGGCTGCACTGAAGCCTATATGATCGAAAACGGAAAAATCGGTGCCCCTGTTAAAGGTGCCATGCTTATTGGCAACGGCCCCGATGCCATGCAGCGAATATCGATGGTTGGCAATGATTTGCAACTCGACACGGGTATGGGCAATTGCGGTAAAGGCGGTCAGTGGGTGCCTGTTGGCGTTGGCCAGCCCCATTTGCGTATGGATCAGATGACCGTTGGTGGCACCTCGGTCTAAATTCATTCGGTCCATAATGTCAAAGAACGCGGGTGTGGCGATCCCTTGCCACGCCCGCTTTTGCGTCTGGCTATTGAGGTGGTGGGAAAGACGGGCGGTCATCGAAGCGCGTCTTTGTAGTAATTCAAGCGATCCGAAGACCGCCCGTCCGGCGATTTTGCATTCTGCCCGTTCCGCTTGGGAGGCCTCGGCTACCCAAGGAGCGCCATTTGCGGCACGCCATGCGTCACCTACTCGCCCCTTAAAGTGCTCGTCCAGCACGCGCCGTTCCTAGTAACGGCAGGGGAACCCTTGGACAGAACTTCCCCGGATGGCGGGTCCGTAACCCGCCATCGGAGGCGCCCATCCTTCCCCAAACTTCGAACGGCTCCGGAAGCTGTTCCCCGCGGGAAGGACACGAGCAGAATAATTCAGAGCGGGAACTGTTGGATAAGTTTTTGGAGAGAATTTTTGGAAGGCTGATTTGCAAAAGCCAAATACGCCCTTCGACAAGCTCAGGATGAGGGAGGGGAGTTGATTGCAGGGAGGCAACTCTTGCAACGCTGGCGAACTGTCATTGCAACCCACGCCTCATCCTGAGCTTGTCGAAGGGCGAACCACACACAATGTTGAACGCAACCTACTTCTTGCTAAGCAAAGCCACGGCTTCCACGTGTGACGACCAGAGAAACTGGTCAATCGGCACAACGCGATCAATCTTGTATCCGCCTTTGACGAGGATGCTCAGATCACGTGCCAAAGTAACGGGGTTGCAGGAAACCGCTGCCACCTTTGAAACCGACGATTTTGCGATTTCAATTGCCTGTGCTTCAGCACCAGCGCGCGGCGGGTCAAAGACAAGGCCATTAAACGGAGCAAGTTCGCGCGCAAGAAACGGCCTGCGGAACAAATCGCGTCGCTCGACTGTGACCGGCTTCAATCCCTGCACATGACGGACGCTGCGATCAATTGCTGCAACAGCGCCCTGATCGCTCTCTACCGCATGAACTGAGGACTTTTCCGCCATTCTAAAAGCGAAAGTGCCGGAGCCACAAAACAGATCCAGCGTCTTTTTGGCCTTGGCGAGGTGTCCGGCTACCAGATCGCACATGGCTTCTTCGGCTTCTGCTGTTGCTTGCAGGAACCCACCCGGAGGCAAAAACACCGGCACCTTGCCGAAATGAACAAGTGGTTTTCGCGGCTCGACAATGATCTCACCTTCAAAAGAGAGGCGCGCAAAATCCTTTTTGATGACCAGTGCCGTTAGCGCCTGTCGCTTTGCTGCATCGGGCGCGCCACATCCGGAAGCTGTAATATCGAGGCCGGATGCTGTTGACGTTACAGTGAGTTTGAACGGTTTCATGCCGCCGCCCAAAACCGCAACGAGATCGCGCAAATCATCAAGACGAGAGACAATTTCCGGAACGGTTATCGGGCACTCGGCAATATCGATCAGTTCGTGGCTTTGATGTCTGTTAAAACCCAGCACCGCCCCCCGCTCGCTGGTGCGCACGGCAAAGACCGTTCTGCGGCGTGTATGCGGCGCGCAAGTGACAAGCGGCTCAAGCTTGAACGCCAATCCCCTGCCACCAAGCGCATCTTGGACCAGCGATCTTTTCCATTCCTGATAGGCGCTATCTTGCCAATGCTGCAATGTGCAGCCGCCGCACTCTTCAAAATGCCGACATGCAGGCGCAACCCGCTCCGGCGACGGTTCGAGCAAGGCCATCATCGTGGCGCGACCGTTTTCCAAGGCTACATTGGCAACCTCGCCCGGCAGGGAAAATGGCACATAGGCGGCGCCCGCAGCAGTGGCAGCAATGCCATCGCCTCCGGCGCCCATCCGTTCGATTGTTACGCGCGTGCTCATTGATCTTGTCTTTTCAGTTTTTGCTTTTAATACCGGCCAGAAGAAATTCACGGTTGCCATCGCCACCCTCTATGGGTGAAGGGCAAAGCCCTAATGCTTCCCAGCCCGGCAATTGATCCAACCAGTCTCTTAGATCATTTGCGACGCGAATCCCATCCTCTGGATTGCGCAAAATGCCGCCCTTACCAATTGCATCGCGGCCAGCCTCAAATTGCGGCTTCACCAGCAACACACAATGAGCACCCTGCCTCGCCAGATCAAGCGCAGGGGGCAAAGCCAGTTTCAGGGATATAAAGCTTACATCCGAGACAACCAGATCAATATTCCGGCTATCAAGGTGCTCGCGCGCAAGAGAGCGTGCATTGAGATTTTCGAGGTTGGTAACACGGGGATCGGACAATATGCGAGGATGTAATTGAGCAGTTCCAACGTCGACTGCAATCACGTGCGCCGCACCCCGTTCAAGCAGCACTTGCGTGAAACCACCTGTTGAAGCCCCTATGTCCAGAGCCGTGCCCGTTGCACTGATGGCGAAATGATCCAGTGCGGCAATGAGCTTCAATGCCGCGCGGGAAACATAAGCACTTGCGGGATCATCTACGGCAATCACAGCAATTTGCCCCACCGAAGTGCCCGGTTTAGTGACGACAGCACCATCCACCTTGACGGTGCCGCGCATGATTGCATCTCGTGCGCGCGACCGAGTGGCAAAGAGGCCATTTTCCACCAGAAATTGATCGAGCCGCATCAATTGAATTCAGGCACGGGCAGGCGCAACCATATGGTTACGTCCGAGTGCACCAAACACCGCTTCCACAATTCCAGCACTATCGAGACCCGCACGGGCATAAAGCACCTCAGGCTTGGCATGATCGAGATAAACATCCGGAAGCGTCAATGTGCGGACACGCACCCCCTGATCGAGAAGACCATCGCGGCTGAGGAAATGAAGGACATGGGAGGCAAACCCGCCAATAGCGCCCTCTTCGACTGTCACGAGCACTTCGTGTTCCCTGGCCAGACGGCGTATCAGATCCTCATCCAGAGGCTTGGCAAAACGTGCATCGGCTACAGTCGTTGAAAGACCTGCCGCATTGAGTTCATCAGCAGCCATCAGGCACTCGGCGAGCCGTGTCCCAAATGATAGAAGCGCAATTTTGCTGCCCTCGCGGACAATGCGTCCCTTGCCGATTTCCAAAATATTGCCGCGCTCCGGCAGGTCGATACCGACCCCATCGCCGCGCGGGTAGCGGAACGAAATCGGGCCCTCATCATATTCGGCAGCGGTGCGCACCATATGGCGAAGCTCTGCCTCATCGGAGGCGGCCATAACGACAAAGCCGGGCAGCGCCGCAAGAAAGCCTGTATCGAAAGAACCCGCATGGGTGGCACCATCAGCACCAACCAGACCTGCGCGATCAATGGGAAAGCGCACCGGCAGATTTTGCAATGACACATCATGCACGACCTGATCATAGCCGCGCTGCAGGAAGGTTGAGTAAATCGCCGCGAAAGGCTTCAAACCCTCGCTCGCCAAGCCTGCTGCAAAGGTGACCGCATGCTGTTCGGCAATACCCACATCAAATGTACGGTCTGGAAAAACTTCGCCAAACAGATCGAGCCCTGTGCCGCCCGGCATGGCTGCCGTCACAGCGACGATCCTGTCATCGTGGCGCGCTTCCTCAATCAGGCTGGTGGCGAAAATCTTCGTGTAGCTTGGCGCATTTGCCGGTGGCTTTGCCTGTGCTCCGGTGATTACATCAAACTTATTCACACCGTGATATTTATCAGCGGAAGCTTCCGCCGGGGCATAGCCTTTACCCTTCTGCGTCACCACGTGGATAAGCACAGGCCCATCCATCGTATCACGTACATTCTTTAACACTGGCAGCAGATGATCCAGATTGTGACCATCAATGGGGCCGACATAGTAAAAACCCAGTTCTTCAAACATGGTGCCGCCAGTCCAGAAGGCACGGGCATATTCTTCCGAACGCCTGGCTTTTTCCTGAAGGAACTTTGGCAATTTCTTTGCAAGCTGCTTGGCCGTTTCGCGGAAAGAGCGATAGGCACGACCGGAGACAAGACGCGCAAGATAGGCACTCATGGCACCTGTCGGCGGTGCAATCGACATATCATTGTCGTTGAGGATTACGATAAGCCGCGCATCCAGCGCACCCGCATTGTTCATCGCTTCATAGGCCATACCGGCAGACATTGCGCCATCGCCAATGACAGAAATAACATTGCGCTTTATGCCTGCAAGATCACTTGCGACCGCCATGCCGAGGCCTGCTGAAATCGAAGTCGAGGAATGGGCCGCGCCAAACGGGTCGTATTCGCTTTCGCTGCGCTTGGTAAAGCCGGAAAGTCCGCCCTCCTGCCGGAGTGTACGGATGCGGTCGCGCCGTCCGGTCAAAATCTTATGCGGATAGGCCTGATGGCCAACATCCCAGATAATCCGGTCGTGCGGCGTATCGAAAACATGATGCAAGGCAACAGTCAATTCGACGACACCAAGACCTGCGCCAAGATGTCCGCCCGTCGTCGAAACAGCGTCGATCAGTTCTGTGCGAAGCTCCTGTGCCAATTGCGGCAGATCGGATTCCGGCAAAGCACGCAGCTGTGAAGGAACAGTCACACGGTCCAATAATGGCGTTTCAGGCTTCTTGTTCACTTTATAAATTCCAGTTTAGCATCAGAAATCGACCGGATGCGCGCTTTCCTAGAGCAATTCAGCAAAACCGGCAAGCAATCGGCTTAGTGATGGCTCACGTCAATTTTCAGGCAAGGGTATGAATTCTTCCTCATCGCCCGGGACAATATCGAAGCGGCCAGTGCGCCATTCCTCTTTTGCCTGCTCAATACGCTCCTTCGACGAAGAGACAAAATTCCACCAGATATAGCGCCTGGACGATAAGGCAGCCCCACCAAACAGCATGAAATGCGCACCTTGCGGAGCAGAAATGACAATCTCGTCTCCGGGTCGGAATGCCAGAAGCCGGTCTGCCGGAAAGCTCTGCCCTGCAATTTCGACGGGCCCATCCAGCGTGTATATGGCACGCTCTTCGGCCGCATTGGCGGGAATCTGGATATGGGCACCAGGCTTCAGCCGAATATCGACATAAAGCGTTTCGGCATGTTGTTTAACGCCAGAACTTGCGCCATGGAATTGCCCCATGACGACCCGTGCGTCGAGGCCCGACTCTTGGAGCGTGGGCAATTGGCTTGCCCCAGTATTGGCAAAGGTGGGGTCAATTTCCTCGAGATGATCCGGCAGGGCGAGCCATGTCTGCAAGCCTGATATGGGCAGCGGCTGCGTGCGCAATTCTTCCGGCGAACGCTCGGAATGAACGATACCGCGTCCGGCCGTCATCAGATTAACGTCACCCGGCTTGATGACCATTTCTGTGCCAAGACTGTCGCGGTGGCGAATATTTCCATCGAACAGATAGGTAACTGTCGACAGGCCAATATGGGGATGCGGACGCACATCCAATGGATCGGTCGGACGAAGGATTGCCGGGCCCATGCGATCAAAGAAGATGAATGGGCCGACCAGCCGCCGCTTGGCCGTGGGCAAGGCCCGCCGCACTTCCAATCCGCCAATGTCGCTTGTGCGCGGTATGATCAGCGTTTCAATGGAATCCACGGCAACAGCATCGCCAGGTTCTGGATCGTTACCAGGAAAAAAGCTCATGAGAGGCAGCTCCAGACTATTGAAGCTTGATCATAGCGGCTCGCGGACAAGGTGAACAGTGCGCCTTGATCTCACTCCGGATCGAGTGGTTCTGTTCCCACCGGCTGGCCATCGCGGCCAAGTTTGATCTTTTCCACCTTGTCTTCGGCGGACTTTAACAGTGCGTCGCAATGTTTCTTGAGGGCTTCGCCGCGCTCATAGATGCGGATCGACTGCTCCAAGGGAACATCGCCGCGTTCCAGATCATCAACAATCTTTTCCAGCTGGTCGAGCGCCTGCTCGAAACTCATGGCAGCGATATCGGAGTTGTTCGGTGTATCGGCCATTTATTCATCCTTCCATCAAACGTTTGATATGTGCGCCTGCGGAGAGCGACATACCCTTGAGGTCGTACCCGCCTTCCAGAAGACTGACAAGACGGTTTGATGCGTAGCTCCCAGCTCTTTCCATCAGCTTACCGGTTGCCCAGTCAAAATCATCCTCATTGAGGTTTATTTCGGCAAGAGGATCGCGGTGATGCGCATCAAACCCGGCGGAAATGATTATCAACTCCGGCTGGAAAGCATCAAGCGAAGGCAGAATAATTGTGTTGAATGCTTCGCGGAAATGATCGCTGCCGGTGTCGGGATCAAGCGGCGCATTGACGATATTGCCCGCGCCGGTTTCGCTTTTGGCTCCAGAGCCCGGATAAAGCGGCATCTGGTGTGTGGAGCAATAAAGCACCGATGGGTCTTCCCAGAATATATCCTGCGTCCCATTGCCATGATGCACGTCCCAATCGACAATCGCCACGCGCGCAATACCATAAGCCTTTTGTGCGTGCCGGGCAGCAATGGCAGCATTGTTGAAGAGGCAGAATCCCATCGCCCTGTCACGTTCCGCGTGGTGTCCCGGCGGCCTTGAAGCCACGAACACATTATCCGCTTGGCCAGAAAACACATCATCAACAGCAGCATTGGCCGCCCCAATCGCTGTCAGCGCTGCTTCCCAGCTCTTCGGGCTCACTGTGGTGTCGGAATCGACGCGCGTCAGCCCCTCATTGGGTATCGTCCTGCGGACACGCTCCAGATAGGATTCAGGATGGGCATAAAGGATGGTTGCTTCATCTCCCATGGGTGCCTGAATGCGGTCCAAACCATCAAATGCATTATCATCCAACACTTTGCCCAGCGCCCGCAAGCGATCCGGCCGCTCCGGGTGGCCGGGTGGTGTCAAATGTTCAAGATAGATTGGATGAGTGTAAAGACGTGTGACCATAGGGCTTCCGGCAACGAAAAGGGGCCATGCAAATCTGCACAGCCCCTTGCATTTATACAAGTCCCAAACCGGGAGTTTGTATCTTTATACCTCACTCAAGGCATGGGCCAGATCGGCAATCAGATCATCCGGATGCTCAATGCCTATGGACAAGCGGATGGTCGAATCCAGAACGCCGATACGCTGTCGAACATCAATTGGCACACCGGAATGGGTCATTGTTGCCGGATGACTGGCAAGAGATTCCGTGCCACCAAGACTAACGGCGAGCTTTAATATTTGCAGTGCGTTGAGGAACTTGAAAGCTGCGGGTTGCCCGCCGCGAATATCAAATGAGAATGTCGAGCCTGCGCCGGTGCATTGCGCAGCAAATGTTTTGCCCAGCGGCGATGATGGGTCGTGGTAGGGCAAATAATGGATTTTCTCTACTTTCGGGTGATCGCGCAAAAAGTCAGCTATCGCCAAAGCATTGGTATTCGCCTTTTCCATGCGGATGCTTAGTGTCTCAAGTGAACGACCAAGCATCCAGCAGGAATGCGGATCAAGCTGCGTACCGATGGCGCCGCGCAGCGCCTTTACCTGCTTCATCACTGCTTTGGTGCCGAGGGCAGCACCAGCAATGAGATCAGAGTGGCCGCCGACATATTTGGTCAATGAGTAGAGCGAGATGTCTGCCCCGTGCTCGATTGGCCGCTGAAATACCGGGCCAAGCAAAGTGTTGTCGCACGCGATAACCGGACGATGCCCCTGCTTTTCGCCGATCGCTTCCGCAATACGGCGGATCATGGCGACATCAACCAGGCTATTTGTTGGATTTGCAGGCGTCTCAATAAGAATGACCGAAACCCGGCCCTTTTTCATGGCTTCATCAGCAGCGCTTTGAACAGACGCTTCGTTCACTCCGTCGGCAAACCCCACAGCAGCAACGCCCATATTGAGGAATGTCTTGGCCAATAAGGTTTCGGTTCCGCCATAGAGTGGCTGCGAATGCAAAATCGCATCGCCTGGACGGACAAAGGCGAGCAGTGTTGTGGCTATCGCGGACATGCCCGACGAAAACAATGCGCAGCTTTCAGTGCGCTCATAGACGGCAAGCCGATCTTCGACGATCTCGCTATTGGGATGATTGAAGCGGGAATAAACCAAGCCCGCGCCAGTCCCTGCCGGTGGCTCGCGGCGACCAGAGACGAAATCGAAAAAGTCGCGTCCTTCCTCTGCCGATTTGAAAACGAATGTGGAGGTGAGAAATACGGGCGGCTTAACCGCCCCTTCCGACAGTTCCGGGTCGTACCCATAATTCAGCATCAAGGTTTCTGGATGCAGTTCGTGATTGCCAATATGCGTCTTTGAAGGATGGGGTGCGGTCATAATGCTTTCCTCGCTAAACGTGGCGTTTCACAGCGAGATTATAGCAAAGCCGGCGACTATTCCTTGCAAATATGCCGCCGGCTTCGCAATTGTAGAAAAGCAATCAGATGATATCGGTTTTGGTAATCTGAATACCAAAGCCCTCAAGACCCACGTAGTGACGCTCGCGTGATGACAAAAGCCGGATCGATGTAATGCCCAAATCCTTCAATATCTGGGCGCCCAAACCGATCTGTCGCCACTCTTCGTCCCGTACACGGGCTTCCGCGTGCGCTTCGCGCTCTTGCAGCAAAGCCCTGTTTCGGTCGTCATCCCGGCCAACGCCTACCGAGCCTTCGCGCAGATAAACGATAACGCCCCGTTTTTCTTCGGCGATACGTTTCATAATGCTATCAAGCGTGTTGCGCGTGCCAAAAACGTCGCTGAGCACATCTTCACGTTGCAGGCGCACTGGCACATCTTCGCCATCCCGAATATCACCATAGACTATCGCAACGTGGTGCATCGGCTCCCAAGGCAGCGCATAGGTGATCGCTTTTGCCGTTCCCGCACAGGTATCGATCTCATATTCACCGATGCGCTCGATCAATGTTTCCTTGCGCTGGCGATAGGCGATAAGATCCGCCACCGTTACTTGCTGCAAGTTATGAGTTTCGGCAAAGCTTGAAACCTGCGGGCCACGCATGACAGTTCCATCATCATTCACGAGTTCGCAAATAACACCAACGGGCGGCAGATTAGCCAGCTTGCACAAATCAACGGCTGCTTCCGTATGTCCCGAGCGCATAAGAACGCCACCTTCGCGTGCAACCAACGGAAAGATATGGCCGGGACGCACGAAATCGACTGCACCGGCATTGGGGTTTGCCAGGTTTCTCGCTGTCAGCGTGCGGTCTTCGGCTGAAATGCCGGTCGTGGTGCCGTGCTTGTAATCAACAGTCACAGTGAACGCTGTCGAATGCGGCGCGTCATTATCGGCAACCATTGGTGCGAGATTAAGCCGTTTTGCATGCTCGCGCGTCATCGGCGTGCATACGATTCCAGATGTATGTCGCACAATGAACGCCATTTTTTCAGGCGTACAGTGGACCGCTGCGACGATCAGATCGCCTTCGTTTTCACGCCCATCATCATCCATGACGACAACAATTTCGCCACGTTCGAAGGCGCGAAGCGCATCAACGACCCGTTTCTGATTATAGGCCATGGATATTCCCTTTGATTAAATACGGCCGGTCTGGCCGCGATGCCTGAGATAGTGATCAGCGATAGCACAGGCAACCATTGCCTCGCCAATGGGAACGGCTCGAATGCCAACGCAAGGATCATGCCTGCCCTTGGTCATGATATCCACCTGTTTGCCATCAGCATCAATGCTTTGACGAGGTGTGAGAATCGATGAGGTAGGTTTGACCGCAAAGCGCGCCACAATGGGCGCGCCGCTGGAAATGCCGCCCAAAATGCCGCCCGCATGATTTGAGAGGAAAACCGGCTTTCCATCATTGCCCATACGCATTTCATCGGCGTTTTCTTCGCCGGTCAGCGTCGCCGCGTGGAAACCATCCCCTATCTCGACACCTTTGACGGCATTGATCGACATGAGATAGCTGGCAATGTCCTGATCGAGCTTGGCATAAACGGGAGCACCAAGACCGGCGGGTACATTTTCGGCAATCACTTCAATAACGGCACCGATCGATGATCCAGCTTTGCGAATTCCGTCCAGATAAGTGGCAAATGTATCCACTGCACCGGCATCGGGTGTGAAAAAAGGATTATTATCAATCTCAGCCCAGTCCCAACGGCTGTGATCTATTGAATGCACGCCCATCTTGACCAGCGCGCCACGAACGATCAATCCGGGCACAACTTTGCGTGCTATCGCTCCGGCAGCAACGCGAGCGGCCGTTTCGCGCGCGGAAGAACGTCCGCCGCCGCGATAGTCACGAATGCCATATTTCACATCATAGGTATAATCGGCATGGCCGGGGCGATACTGGCGCGCAATATCGCCATAATCCTTCGAACGCTGATCGGTATTTTCGATCATCATCGAAATGGGCGTTCCGGTCGAAATCATCGTGACGCCGTCATCTTGCAGCATCACGCCGGAAAGCACCCGCACCTGATCAGGTTCGCGGCGCTGCGTTGTATATTTTGATTGACCGGGCTTGCGCTTATCCAGATAGGACTGAATTTCAGCTTCGGTAAACGAGATACCGGGAGGGCATCCATCCACGACACAGCCAAGCGCAATGCCATGGCTTTCGCCCCAAGTGGTAACACGGAAAAGATGACCGAACGTATTATGCGACATGAACCCACCTGTCATTTTATCAGGGGGTTTTATGAGCGTTTACACCCGTGGTCAAACCTGTCTCTCAAATTCCTTCATTCATCACGAAAAAAGCAATTGTTTTGCCACAAATGAACAGTCTACTTGGCCTATTGACCGTTGGTATTGATTTAAAGGAAATCTCAGATGCGCTTCTTCGTTGCAGCATTCATGTTTGTCGCTTCCCTGTTTCCAGTTGGCGCGCTGGCCGATGATGCGCAAGGCACAATTACCAAAATCGATGAAGACAATTCCACGATCACACTGGACGACGGCAAGGTCTATAAACTGCCGGGCGAATTCGATCTGAGCGTTATTGAGCAAGGCATGAAAGTAACCTTGATGTTCGACGTGGTGAACAAGGAACGCTTCATTACCGACATCGAAGAAGCAACCGAATAGAACAGTCGCTTACATCCAGGTCAGCTTACCTTGTTCAAGCCGGAGAATATGATCCTGCGTGATGGCAAGATTTGCCGCGTCATGACCGCCGAGACCCTCGACCATCTGGAATATCGTCCGCAGGCAACCACCATGCGTAACACACACTGTTGGCCCTTTTACTTCGGATAGCCAACTGGCCACTCGCTTGCCAAGGATCGCGTAACTTTCAGCGGTGGTTCCCGGTGGAACGAAGTTCCATTTATCGCGGGCCCTCGCCTCCACAAGTTCGGGCGTCTTGGCCGCTATGTCTTCAATCATGAAGCCTTGCCAGTCTCCGAAGCTCACTTCCATGAGCCGGGGATCGGTGCGGTAGGCATGCGGATCGACACCCATCCGCGTCCGTATCCGCTCCATCGTTTCGCGCGTGCGCCGCAAAGGGCTGGCGACAAAATCAAAGCCCTCACCATTTCCGATGAGGGATTTCATCAAATCGCCGTTACGATCGGCCTGAGCCCGACCACGCACATTGATATCGATGTCTTCTTGGCCCTGAATGCGTTCAGACACATTCCAGTCCGTCTCGCCGTGACGCGAGAAATAGATAATCGTGTCAGGCAAATGCACTTTAGAATTAATCCTTGACGACTGATATGTCCGGCGCATCGACGGCCTTCATGCCGACGACATGATACCCGCTATCAGCATGATGTATCTCGCCCGTGACAGAGCGCGACAAATCCGAAAGGAAATACAAGCCTGCATCACCTACTTCTTCAATCGTAACGGTACGGCGCAATGGCGCATTATACTCGTTCCATTTGAGAATGTAGCGGAAGTCGCCAATACCGGAAGCGGCAAGCGTTTTGATCGGACCAGCGGATATGGCATTGACGCGAATATTATCCGGGCCAAGATCAACAGCCAGATATTTCACGCTTGCTTCAAGGGCAGCCTTCGCAACGCCCATGACGTTGTAATTCGGCATAACTTTCTCAGCGCCGTAGTAGGTCAGCGTAAGAATTGATCCGCCATCGGTCATCAGCTTTTCAGCCCGCTTGGCGACTGCTGTCAGCGAATAGACCGAGATCAGCATGGTCTTGGTGAAATTTGCTTCAGATGTATCAACATAACGGCCGGTCAACTCGTCCTTATCGGAGAAACCAATCGCGTGAACAAGAAAGTCAATCTTGCCCCAATGTTTTTCAAGAGCTTCGAAACAAGCGTCAATTGTTGATGCATCTGAAACATCGCAATGGCCGCACAAGAAAGCATCCAGCTCCTGTGCGAGCGGTTCGACGCGTTTTTTCAACGCATCGCCCTGATAGGTGAACGCAAGCTCAGCGCCGGCATCATGTGCTGCCTTGGCGATGCCCCAGGCGATCGACCGATTATTGGCGACACCCATTATCAGGCCGCGTTTACCCTGCATCAAACCAGTTTTGGCGGTCATATACCAACCCTTCATGAGACTTATGATTGTGTGCGGTATCGCACAGCCCGCGCCGGGCTTCAAGCGCACTGTCGTCGTGGATTTGGTTTTTCAAACCTCGGATTGACGTAAAAATGCCTCCAATGCCGAATCACCGTCCTCCGGCAGCATGATCCGGACATGCGCAAAAAGATCGCCATGGCCGTCAGGCTTCTTGGGCAAACCCTTGCCTTTCAACCTTAAAACGCGGTCAGAACTGGTCCATGGCGCGATTTTCATCGCTACGCGACCACTCAAGGTCTCAACTTCCTGGCGCGAGCCAAGGGCAGCGTCCCGCAAGCTTACAGGCAATTCCACGTGAAGGTCGCGGCCTTCGATGCGAAATTTCGCGTGCGGTTTGAAGCGGACTGTGACCAAAGCGTCACCCGATATACCGCCCGGAACAGCTTCTCCCTGTCCTTTAAGGCGAATCGTTTGTCCATTTTCCACCTGTGTTGGCAGTTTGATCGCCAGCCGCTTGCCATTGGGGAACACCGCCTCGACCTTTTCGGCACCGGCGGCCTGCTCCAAGGTAATGTCAATCGTCGCCTGCAGGTCCGCACCTTTGCGAGGACCTGCGCGACGCGCGCCACCCATGCCAGCCGTCTCCCCAAACAGGCTGCTTAGAATGTCTTCGGCCCCAAAGCCGGCAGTTCCGCTGCGAAACTCGAAATTGCCGGGGCGTTGCCGACCGCCAAAGCCTGCAAACGGGTCTCCACCTCCGCCTGAGAAGCCTTCAAAGCCCTGCGGAGCGCGTTGCTTGCCTTCACTATCGATTTCACCACGATCAAACTGGCCGCGACGTTCCTTGTCACCGACAATTTCATAGGCCTGATTAATCTCGGAGAATTTGGCTTGTGCTTTGGGATCATCCTGATTTTGGTCAGGATGGTATTTCTTGGCGAGCTTGCGGAACGCCGATTTTATTTCGTCTGGTTTTGCCGTTTTGGCAACGCCCAGCACGGTATATGGATCGCGCATGTGAGTGCCTTTCCTCGCAACATGCGAACAGGTTGTCAGATTGCTTTTTGCCTATATGGGCTTAAATAGGAAGAAATTCCAGATTTTTAAATTCAAAAATGAACATCAACGTTCGAATTGCCCACGTTACATAGGAGCAAAGGACTTCAACGCCCACTGCCCATCATTTTGCATGCAGGTCTCACCCTTATAAAGCATGACGCCATCAAACGATTCGCGCGATGTCTGGAATTCGCGGCAAAGGCCGGTCTCATTCTTTTTCTCAGCAATGGCAGTGATAGTGCCCTGACTGCCTGTTTCCGGGTTTGACCATGGCAAGGGCTTGCTGCCCCATTGGGTGAAATTGAGCGCCGAAACAATATTGCGTATCGTTGTCTGATCGGAAGAGCTCTTTGGATCCACCTGCTGTGCAGAGGCAACAGAACCCGTTATGGTTGCCTTGTCGGGCACAGCTTTCTCGATACTGAAATCTTTCATGGCGCAGCCAGACAGCGCACAAACGAAAACAGCGGCAGCGAACCCGCTCAGGGCACCGAAACCGTGCTGTTTTTTTGCAACGAACTTGCTATCGGATGATAGAAACGCCAAACACATACCTCTCTTTAACAAGGTCAATCCGAAATGACTATGGGACTATGGATTAAATGAAGTTAACAACCGATGACTTCACTGAAAAGTCCGAACCATTCGCACTCTTCGATGAATGGCTTGGCGATGCGATAAAAACCGAACCCAATGACCCCAATGCCGTGGCGCTTGCAACTGTCGATAAGGATGGATTGCCTGATGTCCGCATGGTTCTTCTCAAGGGTTTCGACAACCAAGGCTTCGTTTTTTACACAAACTTCGAAAGCCAAAAAGGTGTCGAAATCCTTGGCTCCATGAAGGCAGCCATGTGTTTTCACTGGAAAACCTTGCGCCGGCAGGTTCGGGTTCGCGGGCCGGTGGAAATCGTCACCGCCGAAGAGGCTGACGCCTATTATGCGACGCGCCCGCGCGGCAGCCGCATCGGTGCATGGGCTTCAAAACAGTCCCGCCCGCTTGAAAGCCGGTTTGCGCTGGAAAAGGCTGTCGCCGAATATACGGCCCGCTATGCGATAGGAGAGATTCCCCGCCCAAAACACTGGTCTGGCTTTCGTATTCGCCCTACGTCGATCGAGTTCTGGCACGACAGGCCATTCCGGCTGCACGACCGGGTAGTATTCAGTCGTGAGACACCGGACAGCGATTGGGGAAAAGAGAGGCTTTATCCCTAAGTTTCTCAGGGCTTTTTGCGCGAGAAGAAATTGACCATGGCATTGCGGGCCTCTTCAGCCTGCAATCGCTCGCTGAAATGCTTTGCTTCGAGCTTCATGCGTTCCACCACCGCTTCTCTTGGCATGCGCAGCAAATCGCGGGTTATCCGCATTGCTTCCGGCGGCTTGGCAGCGATATCGGTTGCGGCTTTCAAAACAGTCGCTTCCAGATCGGCAGCCTCAACTATCTTGTAAATCAGCCCCGCATCCTTTGCTTCGGCTGCACTCCACCCATCGCCATTGGCAAGAAAAGCAAATGCCCGCTGCGATCCCATTAATACCGGGCCAAGCAGGCTTGATGCTGCTTCCGGAACAAGCCCAAGATCGACGAAAGGTGTTTTGAAAAGCGATTGCGGTGTTGCGAATGTTAAATCGCAATGAAAGTGGATCGTTGACCCGATGCCAATCGCCAGTCCATCGACGCCAGCCAGTAGCGGCTTTGTCGCATTGGCCAAAGCAATGAGAAAATCAAACACCTCGGTGCCCATCTGCCCGGACATGGCAAAAGCCATAAAGTCTTGGAGATCATTGCCCGCAGAAAATGCGCCGGGTGTACCCAGAAACACATTTGCTCTGATATCCGCGTTGTTATCGCTCTCGACCATGGCATTTGTCATGGCAGCATACATGGCACGCGTGAGCGCGTTTTTCTTTTCCGGACGGTTGAGCCGGACGATCTGGACAGCACCTTGCCGTTCGACCTGAATATGTTCTGACATGAAGCTTTCCTTATAGGCTGAGAGCGGAGCGAGCGCCGAGCAGGCTGGCTGCGCCATTGAGGACACGATCTTTCAAAGCTGCCGTTTCATTGAGAAGGTTTTCTGCAAAATATCTTGCCAGTACCTTGTGGCGATTATCGCTATCAGCCAATGCGCCTTTCGCCAGATAGGAGGCTCCTGCGGCCAAACCGAACAGCCGCAAATAGGGCGTTGCACCTGCAAGCGCTTCGCTGACCTTTCCATTCGCCAAGGCTTCCTGCAACCATGCGCCAGTGGCTTCTAAATCGTTCAATGCAGATTGCAGCCGGTTCGCCGTTTCTCCAAAAACAGGATTGTTAGAAACCGCAACGGCATCGGCAATCGTGCGAAGCTCGTCTATATAGCCCTTGATATGTTGGCCGCCGCCAAGCGCGAGCTTGCGCTGCACAAGATCAATGGCTTGAATTCCGTTTGTGCCTTCGTATATGGGCGCAATCCGCGCATCACGCAAAAACTGGGCCGCGCCAGTTTCTTCGATAAAGCCCATACCGCCATGCACCTGAATGCCGATTGAGGCGACATCCACGCCAATATCCGTCGAGAAGGCCTTGGCTACAGGTGTCAGCAGATTAGCCCGGTCAGCCCAATAGCGAGCCTCATCTCCGCTTCCTGTTTTTGCCATGTCCAGGGCAAAAGCACAGGCATAGGAAATAGAGCGGGCAGCTCCAGTTAAAGCTTTCATTGTCAAAAGATTGCGCTGCACGTCCGGATGCTCAATGATCGGGCTCATGCCTTCACCTGTCCAGCCGGGTGCACGCATCTGGCGGCGATCCTCAGCATAGGTCAGCGCCTTCTGATAGGCAGCTTCGGCAACGGCTACGCCCTGAATGCCTACCGCAAGACGGGCATTATTCATCATGGTGAACATGCAGGCCAGACCGCGATTTTCCTCGCCGATGAGCCAGCCGATTGCGCCAGGCTTACTGCCCTTTGCAAAGCCATCGCCATAAATCATCGTGCATGTGGGCGAGCCATGTATGCCCATCTTATGCTCAATGCTGCTGCAAAACACATCATTGCGCGCTCCAAGCGATCCGTCCTCATTAACCAGATATTTGGGCACCAAAAACAGTGAAATGCCTTTGGTTCCGGCGGGGGCATCAGGCAAACGCGCCAAGACCAGATGGACAATATTATCGGTAAGGTCGTGCTCGCCATAGGTAATGAAAATCTTGCTGCCAAAGATTCGATAGGTACCGTTATCCGCCCGTTCGGCCCGTGTGCGCAACGCCCCAACATCTGATCCCGCCTGCGGTTCGGTCAGATTCATCGTGCCCATCCACTCGCCGGACACAAGCTTTGGAAGATAGGTGTGCTGCAATTCTTCCGTGGCATGCGCCTCAAGGGCTTCAATTGCCCCGAGCGTTAGCGTTGGTCCGATGCCGAAGGCCATTGACCCCGAATTCCACATTTCGAACGTCGCAATGGCCAACATCATCGGCAAGGCTTGACCGCCGAACTCTTCTTTGCCGGTCAGGGCGTTCCATCCACCGGAAACCCACTCCTGATAAACATCTTTCCAGCCTGGAGGCATGGTGATCGCAGCGTCGTTGAGCGGGGTGCCGTGCTTGTCACCGAGTTCAAGCAAAGGAGCAACGCGGGAATTGGCAAATTTCCCAGCCTCCTCCAGAATAGCATCCACAAGATCAGCAGAGAGATCGCCGAAGCGGCCCTGCTCCATTGCCGCGGCCAAACCTGCGACGTTTTTCAAAGTGTGGGCTATTTCCTCGACAGGCGCGCGGTACATATTACGGTCTCCTCATCCGGTGATGCGGGAAGACATTGCAACTCCCAAGTATGGAAAGGCAAGGGTATTTTTACGTAAACGTAAGAATTTCACAACGTGCGAACGTATTTTCATGGTTAACATCATGTTAACTTAATGAAGACACCATCTGGCTGGCATCTTGAAACATCCTGTTACGAGGCAGCATATTGACGATCTGGCGATCCACATTTGCTTTTGCAGCAGCCCTTTTGGGAGTGTGCTTCAGCAGCAGTGCGAATGCCGTCTCGGAATTCACCACGCCATGGTCAAACAAGGCCCGTGCAATTGTGCTTGATGGCTACGAACAAAACTCATTTAATCTTGCAGAAATCGTCAAAGACCCACGTATAGCTGCTTTCATCCATAAAGGTTCCGACGGCCTGCCCGCCAACTACCACTGCAAGCGGATCAACGATGAAATGCAACGGGAATTGTGCAGGCGCATATGGCGCAATTACGCAGTTTCGCGCGAACTCTATCAAACACGTCGCGCGCTTGCCAAAGCTCTAGGACTGAAATGGGGTGCGTACCATCTTGGTCGCCCGGGTAATCCGATAGAGCAGGCCAACCATTTTATCGATTACGCCGAGCCAAGTGATGACGAACTGATAGCCATTGATATTGAGGACAATGATCCCGAGCGCTTCATGTCATTGCGGGACGCCCAGATATTTGCCGAGCATATCAAACTGCGGACAGGCCGCTATCCGGTGCTTTACACCAATGGTACAACGGCGAAATATATTGCAGACAGGCGACTAGAGTTTCCAACCCTGTCTCGCCTGCAATTATGGTATGCGCGATATGAATCCGACATTGCTCCACATTTTCCCAAAGGCAACTGGCAAGACTACGCGCTCTGGCAATTTGCCTCCCAAAGCAATTGCACCAAGCAACGCTGTCCTTACCGGCCGGCGGGTACCAATCGCGACATCGATGTAAACGTGGCTGATATGACCGTTGCGCAGCTGAAAAACGCATGGCCTCTGGGAGAACTGGTTCGCGCTCTTCCGCCGGACAATCTGCCAATGCCGGGCAATCGCCCCTACCCACAGGATGATATACTTATGGCTGGCGCCGAGCCGCCGCTGGTCGATTACCGTGCGCTTTGGAAGCTGACGCAATCCGCCATTGCAACGGACGATTTTATCGC
Organism: Phyllobacterium sp. K27; assembly: GCF_054796155.1. Classification (NCBI taxonomy): domain Bacteria; kingdom Pseudomonadati; phylum Pseudomonadota; class Alphaproteobacteria; order Hyphomicrobiales; family Phyllobacteriaceae; genus Phyllobacterium; species Phyllobacterium sp. K27. The sequence goes on from NZ_CM139240.1 coordinate 3,074,027, forward strand.
CGGTATCAATGAGCTACTTGCCCCTGCCCCTCCAAATGCGAATGTCGATGAAACCCTGACAGCTTCCATTACCAAACCGCAAAAAAATATGCATCAGGACGAAGTGCTCAGGATCGGCTTGATCACACAAAGTTTAAAACAGTCTGCACATCGGGATACCTGGTTAGCACTCGCCTCCCCGGCCAGATATTGTGTGACCGCTCGATAGAACGACTAGCCACGTTCCCGTTCAATTGCCCGCCAGCCAATATCGTGACGATAGAATCCCTCCGGCCAATCAATTTTTGAAACGGCATTATAAGCAGCTTCTTGAGCCAATCGCACAGTTTTGCCGCTTGCTGTCACATTCAATACGCGCCCACCATTGGCGACGAGATCACCGTCTTTCAAAGCGGTACCTGCGTGGAAAATCTCTACCGAATCATCCTTGGCCGCGGCATCCACGCCTTTGATGACGCTGCCCTTCTGCGGAGAAGTCGGGTAACCCTTCGCAGCCATAACGACTGTCAAGGCAGGGTCATCATTCCAGCGCACTGACATTTGATCCAATGCACCATCGGCAGCGGCTTTCAGCAGCAAAAGCAGATCATCTTTCAGACGCAGCATCAGAACCTGCGTTTCCGGATCGCCGAAACGCGTATTATATTCGATCAGTTTAGGCCCATCCTTGGTAATCATCAGACCGGCAAAGAGTATGCCGCTGAACGGCGCGCCGATTTCAGCCATGCCGCGCATCGTCGGCTCGATCAGCTCGCGCATGGTGCGGTCAATGATTTCCTGGCTCATTACCGGTGCAGGCGAATAGGCCCCCATGCCACCGGTATTGACCCCGGTGTCACCATCACCAACGCGCTTGTGGTCTTGTGCTGTCCCAAAGGGAAGTGCGATTTTTCCATCACACAGGCAAAAGAAGCTGGCTTCTTCGCCATCAAGGTACTCTTCGACGACAACTTCGGCACCGGCACCACCAAAGGCACCTTCAAAGCACGCATCCACTGCATCCAAAGCCTCTTGCAGTTCAAAAGCAACGACAACGCCTTTGCCCGCAGCAAGTCCATCGGCTTTGACCACGATTGGCACGCCCTGCTGCCTGACATATGCCTTGGCGGCATCAGCTTGGGTAAATCTCTGATAAGCGCCAGTGGGAATATCGAAACGCGCGCATAGATCCTTGGTAAAACCCTTCGACCCCTCAAGCCGCGCCGCCGCTTTCGACGGGCCGAATACGGAAAATCCTTCAGCACGCAGATCGTCTGCAATGCCTGCCACCAAAGGCGCTTCCGGACCAACAACCACGAAATCGATTGAATTGTCTTTGCAAAATGCAAGAACCTGCACATGGTCGGAGGGATCGAGTGCCACGCATTCGGCCACCTGGGCGATACCGGGATTACCCGGAGCACAATAGAGTTTTGTCAGGGCGGGTGAAGCCGCCATTTTCCATGCCAATGCATGCTCGCGGCCGCCGGAACCTATCAGCAAGACGTTCATCGCAATTCCGCTCCTAGAAAGATTTATTGCCGTGTCGGTATGGCTTTGAAGCGCAGGGGTCAAGCGCGCAATAAGAATTTTGCCCTGAAAATGCTCAACAGGTGCTTGACTGCGCGGGCAACCGCTGCAAGGTCAAACCATGATTACGGAAAAAGATGATATTCAGTCCCGGCAGAGCCGTGGCCGCGTGTTCGATGCACCCTCAGGCCATTGGGTCTATCGCACCTTGCCAAACTGGCTCTGGCCCTATGCACAGCTCGCGCGCTGGGACAGGCCGATTGGATGGTGGCTTCTCCTGTGGCCGTGCTGGTGGGCGACGGCACTTGCCGCAACGGCAGGTGCAAAGGTTGGCGAGCCGCTGTGGTCCGTTCTTCCCTCGCCCTATCATCTGATACTTTTCCTCATTGGGGCAATCGCCATGCGTGGGGCTGGCTGCACCTATAACGACCTTGCGGATGAGGATATTGACAATAAGGTGGCGCGGACACGCTCGCGGCCGCTGCCTTCCGGTCAGGTGACCAGGAAACAGGCCAAATTATTTCTGGTGCTACAGGCGCTGGTTGGTCTTGCTGTCGTGGTTCAGTTGAACTTTTTCACCATTATCCTTGCAATCGCATCATTGCTGATTGTTGCGATTTATCCATTCATGAAACGCATAACCAACTGGCCGCAATTTGTGCTTGGGCTGGCATTTTCATGGGGTGCGCTGGTTGGCTGGTCAGCACATTTCGGCTCATTGGATTGGCCAGCCATTCTGCTTTATGCAGGCTCAATCCTTTGGGTCATCGGCTATGACACAATATATGCCCATCAGGACAAGGAAGACGATGCGCTGGTCGGCGTGCGTTCTACGGCGCGGCTGTTCGGCAGCCGCACCCGCGAAGCGCTGATGGTCCTTTACGGCGGCGCATTGGCGCTTTTTCTTGGTGCCTTTGCCATGGCCGAGGTTCCTATGCCTGCCGTGGCCGGCCTATTGGCAGCCGGCGCACATATGTATCGGCAGATCATGACACTCGATATCGACAATCCGGATGAATGCCTGCGGCTCTTCAAATCGAACACGGTCGTCGGCTGGGTGATCTTTCTTGGTCTTGTTGCCGGTGGGCTGTGGACCGTCGTCAAACCGATGTTCTGAGATATGCCAGGGCTATCTTGAGCCCTGTGCGATAATCTCTTCACCGCTGATAACCAGTCGCAGGCCAAGATCGCCCATTTTGCGACGGGCAAGAAAGCGCGGACGGCGACGGCGAGGCTCACGGCCTTGACGGCGAGGCGTTGGGGCCGAAACGGCAACTGGACCAATGCTGTTGTCGAGCTGACGGGCAACACCATCTTCTTCCACCATCATCATTGGCAGTTTGAACATTGATGACCATGCACGCCAATCGGCGGCTACATCGTTGAGGTCGTGGGCGACGAGCAATGGAACGGAAAGTTGCGGGTCCGTATGCATGAGTTCAAGCGTTACAGTGATATCACCAAGCTCATCTTCCGTTGCCCGGGCCGTAACGCCGCGGAAGGCGCAAGGTGGAAGGGCAAGCGAAACCGGCAGATTGCTGGCCGGAAGAATGCGCTTCACCACTGCACCTCGTTCGTGCAGGGTAAAGGTGATGTCGCCGCGATCATCGCGTGTCGCATAGGTTACTGTCTGTGGCAGGTGGAATGGGTCAAGCCGGAATTCCCGACCTGCCCAAACCGGCTTTACTCCGGCTTTGTTCATTTGACGCCTTCTGTCGATCCTGAGAGCCGGTTTTCCGGTCTTCTCTGATTTGTATTTCCCTGTAAGGACGGACCATTTTCTGGTCTCGTTAGGGACACAGTAGCGTCAACTTTCCCAATAGCGCTTAACGAACTGGGTTAACTCTTTCTGATTAGATGGAATGGTTATCGAAACCCAACCTGCCCCAAGACTCTGGTAAGGAGCATGAACAAATTCTTGCGATGTCAGATAAGTTTGCCGGGGTTCATAATGCCTGCGGGATCGAATGATTTCTTGATGCGGCGCATCAGATCAAGCGCAACAGGTGACTTGGTTTCGGACAGTTCCTGCCGCTTCAGCACACCAATACCATGCTCCGCCGAGATCGACCCGTTATAGGCGCGGACAATATCGTGAACATGCTTCGTTACCTCAGCCCAGCGATCAAGAAACGCCTGTTTATCCACACCGACAGGCTGCGAGATATTATAGTGAAGATTGCCATCGCCCATATGGCCGAATGAAACAATGCGCGCACCGGGAATAAGATCAAGAACGGCCTGATCCGCCTCTTTGATAAAATCTGGAATTCTTGCGACAGGGACGGAAATGTCATGTTTGATCGATCCGCCTTCGGGTTTTTGCGCATGAGACATAGCCTCGCGCATATGCCAGAATGATTTCTCCTGCGCGGTGCTTTCAGCAATGGTAGCGTCGTCTACCAGACCGGCTTCGAAGGCCTCCGTCAGGATCGACTCGATGGTTTCTCGTGCGTCCTCTGCTGAACGCGATGACGAAATATCGAGGAGAACATACCAATTATGAGGCTCCTGCAGCGGATCACGCACGCCTTCCGTATGAGCAACCGAGAACTCAACGCCAATACGTGGCATCAGCTCAAAGCCCGTCAATGATGACCCCGCATGGCTCTGCGCCATGTTCAGCAATTGCAAGGCATTATCAGGGCTGGAAAGTCCAACATAGGCAACGCCTTTGCCTTTCGGCTGTGGAACCAGCTTCATAACTGCAGCAGTGATAACGCCCAGCGTACCCTCTGCCCCAATAAAGAGGTCCTTCAGATCGTACCCGGTATTGTCCTTCTTGACGGTGCGCAAATCATTCAGGATTTCCCCTGTTGGCAAAACGACTTCTACACCAAGACACAGCTCCCGCGTATTGCCATAGGCCAGTACCGCGGTTCCCCCGGCATTGGATGAAAGATTTCCTCCCACCTGACACGAGCCTTCGGAGCCAAGGGATAGCGGAAACAGCTTTCCCGCCTGGGCAGCCGCTTCCTGCAATTTTTGCAGCACGACACCGGCTTCAACAATGGCCAGATTGCCAGCGGGATCGACGCTGCGGATTTTGTTCAGCCGCGAAAGCGACAGGACGACTTGGGCTCCGCTACCATCTGGAATCTGACCGCCAACAAGTCCGGTATTGCCACCTTGCGGCACGATGGCAGTTCCAGTTTCAGTTGCAAGTTTGAGAATTGCCGAAACTTCATCGACATTTGAGGGACGCAACACCAGTGGTGTTTTGCCGCCGAATTTATCCCGCGGCTCAATCAGATAGGGCTCAATATCGCTCTCATCACGCAAAGCATAAGCCTCACCCACGATTGTCACAAAACGTTCGATCAAACCCTGCGTCAGTGTCATTTTATCTGTTCCATTTCGGCTACCGACAAGGCGCGTGGCGCTGCGGCGCGGATAAGACGGTCATTGATTGCCTCGCCGAGGCCGTTAAAGGGTATTGGTTCGACGGCAATCATGGTGCTGCCAACGGCGTCGAGGCGTTTCATGAAATCAAAGAGGTTGGTAGCTGCCTCGTGAAGACTGCCCGTTTCGCTCAAATTAAGAATCGCTTTGGCATGCGAGGCTCCCGTTGCGCGCTGCGGACCAAATGCAAGCAGAGCTTCACCCGCCGCTACTTCAAGAGCGTTCAACCGCACACCTGCTGCCGGTGCATAGTGAGAAACCATCATTCCCGGCGCCTGAATGGCAGCACGCTGATCGATCCGGTCAAGCTTCCGGCTGATCACAGCTTCGATCTCTTCAGCGGCAAGACCGCCGGGACGCAACATCAGGATCGCATCGCCCTCAACTTTCACAATCGTGGATTCAAGCCCGACTTCTGATGGACCAGCGTCCAGGATCATGGCTATCTTTGATCCAATATCTTCCTCGACAGCGAGAGCGCTGGTTCCGCTGATCTTGCCCGATGTATTGGCACTTGGCGCCGCCAGTGGCCGGCCAAGCGCGGCGATGATTTTTCCAGCAACGCCACGTGGCATGCGCAACGCAATGGTATCAAGCCCTGCTGCCACCAAGGGGTGGATGCCCGCCTCTGGCTTCAATGGCAGAACAAGGGTAAGCGGCCCCGGCCAGAAAGCATCAATCAATTGACGCGAAACCGGATCAATCTCGGCATAACGTTCCGCCATGGCAATATCGGAGACATGGCAAATGAGCGGATTGAAATGCGGGCGGCCTTTGGCCTCAAAAATACCAGCGACGGCGCTTCCGTTCGTTGCATCAGCTGCAAGGCCGTAGACGGTCTCTGTCGGAATAGCCACCAGCTTACCCTGAGCCAGCGTATCGGCGGCATCAAGGATCGCCTGATCATCTATTCCCAAAACTACAGCCAAAATAACCTCCAATGGTCGCCATTGCCTACACGAATGAAGTGGCGCGCCGCAAGTATTGGCTGATGAACAGACCGAATGAGGTTATGCGCAGAGACGCAACTGTTCCCGCCAGACCAAATCTGATTTGGCAGGGCGCATGAGCAAATGAAAACAGGCGAAAAAATCCGCCTATCTTCTTGTCATCCAACAATCTTCGAGAAGTCGGCAACAGTGTTTGTCGCCGTGCGAATGCGCGAAAGCAGCGCCAGACGATTGGCGCGGATATCGGCATTGCCGTCATTAACCAGCACTTTTTCAAAGAATGAATCAACTGGTTCACGCAATGCACTCAATGCGATCATGGCACCGGAAAAGTCTTCATTTTGAATCGCTTGAGCCGCTTGGTTCTCAGCTTGATTCACCGCAGAGTAAAGGTTCTTTTCCGCATCGTCGTTGAAAAGTACCGGGTTTACCACGTCTGAAATGGCTGTGCCCTTTTTCTCCTCGGCACTCAAAATATTGGCCGCCCGTTTGGTTCCGGCAACAAGGTTTTTGCCGTCTTCCGTGTTGAGAAAGACAACCAGTGCTTCAACCCGGCGTGCGATCAATAGCAGATTGTCCGACTCGGGCTTCAACACGGCGTCTATCAAATCATGACGCGCACCAAGATCGCGCAGATGCACTTTCAGGCGGTCATGGAAGAAAGCCAGCAGGTCGAGAAGAATAGGCCGTGACCGCTCTGACACCTCATCACGTATACGTTTTTCAAAGCCGGATATCGCGTTGATGACATCCTCCTCGCCATCCACATCACCCGAATTCTGGGCTGCCTGCGCTTCCTCGAAATGCTCGATCCTCTGCTCGATTTTCTCTTCGCGCAATTGAGAAAAGGCGTCTTGGAAAATGGGCAGAAGCTCGACTTTCCAATCGCTTGAAAGCAGAAGCCTGATCACACCCAGAGCTGCGCGACGCAATGCGAACGGATCTTTCGAACCTGTTGGCTTTTCATCGATAGCCCAGAAACCGACCAGCGTGTCCAATTTGTCGGCCAGTGCAACAGCAACCGAAACCAGATCACTTGGTACAAAATCAGACGGTCCTTGCGGCTTGTAATGCTCCTCAATGGCGGCAGCCACTGATGGGTGCTCATTCTGCAAGAGTGCATATTTCCGGCCCATGCCGCCTTGCAACTCAGGAAACTCGCCAACGATTTCTGTCGTAAGGTCGGCCTTAGCCAGAACGGATGCACGGCTTGCCAATACCGGGTCAGCGCCGATCCGGGTTGCGAGCAAGCGCGCGAGGTTTTTGATCCGCGTTACGCGCTCGCCTTGCGTGCCAAGTTTTGCGTGGAAAGTAACGTTCAGCGCATCCAAACGCGCCATGCGCTGATCAAGCGGCTTGGACAGATCAAGATCAAACTTGGTAGCAGCGGACGCCAGCGTGTGCATGTCCGGCAGATCATGCTGATCCGTATTCCAGAAATATAGAGCATCCGAGAGGCGGGCGCGCACCACCTTGCCATTCCCATGGGCGATCTCGCGACCACCATCCGTCGCTTCAATATTGGAAACGAGGATGAACTTATTGGAAAGCTTATCGGCTTCACCCTGTTTGCGGGTGACAAAGCATTTCTGATTGGTTTTGATGGTGAGGCGAATAACTTCCGGCGGAATTGCAAGGAACTCTTCTTCGAATTCACCCATCAGCACCACGGGCCATTCAACGAGACCAGACACTTCTTCAAGTAGCGCCTCGTCTTCAACAAGCTCAAGCCCTGATGCAAAAGCAATATTCTGGGCGTCGGAGAGAATGATCTCCTTGCGGCGATCCGCATCAAGAACCACCTTGGCTTTCTCCAGTTTCGCGACGTAATCGTCAAAACGGCGAACGGTAATCGGCTTGCCATCACTCAGGAAGCGATGACCATAGGTTACATTCCCGGCTCGCAGACCATCAATCTCAAAATCGACCACAACCGGTTCTTCGGTTTCTGGCCCGAATGTGCAGACAATAGACTGTAGTGGGCGCACCCAGCGCAAACTGCCAGACTTTGCAGATGCCGCGCCCCAACGCATGGATTTAGGCCATGGGAATTCGCGGATGATCTTTGGCATCAGTTCCGCAATAATCTCTTCGGCACCGCGGCCCGGCTTGGTCAGATGGGCAACGTAGAAATCACCCTTCTTCGGATCCGTATGAACATGCGCCTCGGAAATATCATTCAATCCGGCGGAACGCAGAAAGCCAGCAATAGCCTGCTCAGGCGCATTGACGCTTGGGCCTTTGCGATCTTCATGCACATCCTTGGAACGCGCCGTCAGGCCGCGTATGTCGAGCGTAAGACGGCGCGGCGTCCAATAGTCACCCGCGGCTTCATAGGTCAGTCCGGCTTCAACCAAAGCATCGGTAACCAGCTTTTTCAAATCACCGGCAGCTTTGCGCTGCATACGTGCCGGAATTTCTTCCGAGCGAAGTTCGAGCAATAGATCAGGCATTATACGGACTCACTCTTGAAATTGATGCCACCCGCTTCCGTGAGAAGGAAGGCTTCGCCGCACTGCCGGGCAAGATTGCGCACACGCAATATATAGCTCTGGCGTTCCGTGACCGAGATCACACCGCGGGCATCAAGAAGATTGAATGCGTGCGAGGCCTTGATACACTGGTCATAGGCTGGCAGGACCATTTTATGCTGAGGGCTGTTATCGCCTTCCTTTGGAGCACCAGCGCGCAGCAGCGCTTCACATTCCGCTTCCGCATCCTCGAAGTGTCTTAGCAATGTGCTGGTATTTGCATGTTCGAAATTGTGCCGGGAATATTCCTGTTCTGCTTGCAGGAATACGTCGCCATAGGTGACCTTTTCATCGCCCTCAAGGCCGTTGAAATTGAGGTCGTAAACATTGTCGACGCCCTGGACATACATGGCGAGGCGCTCCAGACCATAGGTCAATTCACCCGAGACTGGTGAGCATTCGATGCCGCATACCTGCTGGAAATAGGTAAACTGCGAAACTTCCATACCGTCACACCAGCACTCCCAGCCTAGCCCCCATGCACCAAGTGTCGGACTTTCCCAGTCGTCCTCGACAAAGCGGATATCATGCATCAATGAGTCAAGGCCGATGGCCCGCAGCGAGCCGAGGTAAAGCTCCTGAAGATCCGGTGGCGATGGCTTCATGATCACCTGATACTGATAATAGTGCTGCATCCGGTTCGGGTTTTCGCCGTAACGTCCGTCTTTCGGGCGGCGTGAAGGCTGCACATAGGCGGCTTTCCACGGCTTCGGCCCAAGCGAACGCAAGGTCGTTGCGGGGTGGAACGTACCCGCACCAACTTCCATGTCATAGGGCTGCAGGATCACACAGCCGTGCTGCGCCCAATAATTGTGAAGTGTCAGGATCAAGCCCTGAAACGAGCGGGTCGGGTGCATATGATCTGGCAAGGGAGAAGTCACCGTGCGGCCTTTTCATTACTGGAAATAATAGAGAATGCACCTCCTAGGACGTGCATACTGGCCGGTCAAGTGAAACGAAGAAATCAACCCTTCTTGTCGGGTGCCGGAGCAGGCTCAGCGGGCTTTGGTGTTTCAACGCCGTTCTTCGCAACGCCGGGGTTCTTTTCTTCTGGAAGTCCGTTCTTCAGCTTTTCCTCGATCTTGACCAGATCTTCAGGTTCAGGCTTGGAATCACGCGCATGCGCCCATTGAAAAGTCGCCTCAAGCTTGCGGCCAGCGCGCCAGTAAGCATCACCGAGGTGATCATTGATCGTGGCATCTTCGGCGCGCAGTTTGACAGCCAGTTCAAGCTGAATAACGGCCTCATCGTAACGCCCCAGACGGTAATAGGCCCAGCCCAGTGAATCGACAATATAGCCATCCTGTGGCCTTGCAGCGACGGCTTTCTTGATCAGATCCAACCCCTGCTCCAGCTTGATATTCATATCGATCCACGAATATCCAAGATAGTTCAGGACCTGTGGCTGGTCCGGATAGAGCTCCAGCGCCTTCAGGAAGTTCGGCTCCGCCTTGTCCCATTCCTTCAGCCGCTCGTAGGAAATTCCGCGCTGGTAGAAGATCGTCCAGTCGTTGCGCGTAGGTTGCTTCAAGATCGCGACAGCCTTGTCATAGGTTTCGGCAGCCTGCTTATAGTTTTTATCCTGAGCGTAAATGCTGCCAATCGCGAGATAGGTCCGCATGTCTTCGGGATTGCTTTCAAGCAACACACCCAAATGCTGAATGGCCTCATCATTCCGTTTCAAAACAGCAAGGTTGATTGCAAGCTGCATTTCGGCATCGCGCCTATAGGCAGAATCCTTGGCAATCTTGCCAAAATACTCGATTGCCTTTTCCGGCTGTTCAAGTTTCGCACTCAGGTCGCCTAGTTGATAAAGGGTGGCATCGTGATCGGGACGAAGCGGCAGAGACATTTGCAAATAAAGTTTTGAGAACGCCTCACCACCATTATTATCAATTGCTGTTGCAACGGCGTACAATATTTCAGCCGCCCCCTGTTGCGGCGTCTGGATCAAGGGTTTGACTGTTTTCGCACCGGCAATCTGCTTGCCGTACTCGACAAGCACCATGCGCCCAGACAGAACTTCGTTCGCCTCCTTGACCAGCGTTTCAGCGCCAGCCTTGTCACCATTGCGGATCTTGAACGAAGCATAAGCTTCAACCAGTCGCTCATATGTGTCAGGTGCTGCTGCAATATTAGCCCTGTTGTCCAGAGCGGCTTGGTAGAACGCTGCTGCCTTTTTCTTCTGGCCGGCCATATCGGCAATCAGCGCAGAACTATAGGCCTTGAAAAGCGTAAAGCCTTCCGGGCCCTTCAACTTGTCGATCATCGCCAAGGCCTCATTGGGCTTGCCGGCACCGGCTTTAGCGAAAGCTGCAATCAGTCCAGTCACCATCCTGTCCAGATCGGACTGGAGCGACAACATCATCAATGTCTCAACTTGTCGGTATTGCTTTTTGTTGAGAGCATCAATTCCAAGCGCCAAACGCGAAAAGCGCTCTATTTCCGGCACCGCCTTCAGCTGGGCAGCAAGCGGCAAGGCGTCCTTGAACTGGCCATTTGTCAAAAGGACAAGAAGAAGACTCTGGCGCAGCTCCGTATTCTTTGGATCATAGGTCAACGCCTGCCGGTAAAAAGCTATGGCACTGTCAAAATCATTGTCGCGTTCGGCAGTGCGGGCCGAAAGAAAGGCACCCGACAAGTTTCCGGTATTGATGACTGGCGTCTTCGTCGTGTTAGCGGCACCGGGGATCACACCACCCATTATGGCAGCCAGTGTAACTCCTGCAATGGAGCCGAGTATCTTACTGCGCTGCATAAAAAATTCCCTCTTTACTGGCTAAACTTGGAACGATACTGCGAATCCTCAAGGAAACCATGGCCTTTTTACGGTTTCAGCTCAAGTTTCCCAAAGACTTGTGTCTTGAGCCAGTTGATAGCCTCGATCCATCAGCCCTCAATTTACCCGGCTGATGCAGAAATCGATGACCTCGAGCAAGGCATCTTTCTGTGGTGAATGGTCCAATGGAGCCAGCGCATCACGGGCTATTCCTCCAAAGTGCCTTGCACGCTGGATCGTATCACTCAATGCCCCATAACGCGTCATCAGGCCCTTGGCCTTTTCCAGGCCCTTATCGTCATTCGCGCCGTTTTCGAGCGCTTCCTTCCAGAATTGACGCTCTTCCGAGCTTCCCCGGCGATAGGTCAGGACAACAGGAAGCGTGATCTTGCCCTCGCGGAAATCATCGCCGGTGTTCTTGCCAAGATCTTTGGCATTGCCACCATAATCCAGCGCATCATCGACAAGTTGAAAGGCAAGACCGAGATTGAGGCCGTAAGAACGCAATGCCTGCCGATCAGTCTTCGATGCAGAAGCTATAATCGGCCCGACTTCTGCCGCCGCAGAGAAGAGCGCCGCAGTCTTCGCCTTGATAACGGCCAGATATTCATCCTCGGTGGTTTCAAGGTTTTTTGCCGCCGAAAGTTGCATCACTTCACCCTCAGCAATGACTGATGCTGAGGTAGCGAGCACATCCAATGCTTCCAGCGAACCGACCTCGACCATCATCTTGAACGCTTGGCCCAGAAGAAAATCGCCAACCAGAACGCTTGCCTGATTGCCCCAGATCATACGCGCAGTGCTCTTTCCGCGGCGCAGATCACTCTCATCAACCACGTCGTCATGGAGGAGCGTCGCGGTGTGCATGAATTCAACGCTGGTTGCCAGCTTCACATGACCATCGCCCTCATAGCCGAACATGCGCGCGGCGGCGAGTGTGATCATTGGGCGCAAACGCTTGCCACCTGAGGAGATCAGGTGATTGGCGACTTCCGGAATCATTTCAACGTCAGATCCTGCTTTCGACAAAATCAGTTCGTTGACTCGTCCCATATCTGCCTTGGTCAAATCGACAAGGGGCTGAACCGAACCAGAACTGTTTTTCTTATCTTCAAGACTGACAACAACGCCCAAAATGAAACTCCTACTGTCCTGACCCTGCGCCCAATTCCGAGGACCAAATTCGATCTCCAGAAAGGATTGCGGGTCAAATCAAAATGTCACTACGCCCGGTAAAACCTTGCAAGATACGTGGCGTTGCAATGCGGCGACACCTTATTTTGACTGCCTATAACCCGCAAGCGGCGAATTGGCGCGCAGAATTGGTGCAGGCCACAAATTCGTGATAAAGCCAGTGTCCTTTTCTCCATTCCTCTTTAAACGGTAGTACCGATGATTGAAATAATGCGCCTCAATGACCCTGTTCTTATTTCTTTCGTCGAATCATTGCTGAAAGATGCTCAGATCAAATATTTTATCGCTGATGCCAATATGAGTGTCCTCGAAGGTTCGCTTGGCGTTCTCGCGCGGCGCGTCATGGTTGATTCAGAGTTTGAAAAAGAGGCGCGCCAATTGCTGATCGATGCGGGAATTGAGCAGGAGCTTCGCGGCTAATCCATGCCTCTTCTGGACATTCCTCATACAATCGATGCATTCCATCGCGGTCGTTTCCACCTTATCCAGCCATCTGCGAAAGGTCATCGCTCTGGCGTTGATGCCATGATGCTGGCAAGTGTGGTGCCCAATGAGTTTAGCGGTCGCATTGCTGATCTTGGTGCTGGAGCCGGGGCTGCCGGGCTTGCGGTTCTTTCCCGCTGCAACCAAGCCACTGCAACCCTCATCGAGCGATCCGAGGTCATGGTGGAGTGTGCACGCTTGTCTTTGGCTTTGCCGGAAAACCATATGTTCTCCGGCCAGTGCGACATTATTGAAGCTGATGTCACATCAACGGCCAAAGCGCGGCTAGCTTCCGGGATTCAAGATAACGCCTTTGACTTTGCCATCATGAATCCGCCCTTCAACGAGGCGAAGGACCGCGCCACACCGGATGACTTGAAGGCGGAAGCCCATGTCATGACAGATGGCATGCTGGAAAAATGGGTCAAAACGGCTGCTGCCATCATCAAACCCGGCGGCTCACTCGCAATCATCGCCCGGCCAGCGTCCTTGTTTGAATTGCTCACCGCATTGCAAAGGCGCTTTGGCGGTCTGATCATCGTACCTGTCCAGCCCAGACCTCAAGAGGCCGCGATCAGGATCATCATCAAAGGGGTAAAGGGCAGCCGCGCGGGGCTGACATTCTATCCCGCCTTGGTCATGCACCATGAAACCGGCAATGATTTCACCGAACGCGCCATAGCAATTAACAACGGAGTCTCTTCGCTGTTTTAAACTTTGGTACCATTGCGCTTTTCTCCGCACCGCTTACATGGTCGTGAGACGAGTACCTTAAAGGAGACCCGCTTGGCTCGATTTATTCGGAAGTTATTGCCCCGCCGTTGGCGCCCAGACCATATCGAGATCCCGGTGGTGCGTTTGCATGGCGCGATCCTGTCAGGCAACAGCCGCTTTCGCAACGACCTTTCTCTCAGTTCCACAGCCGGCATGCTGGAAGAAGCCTTTGGCGATAAAGATGCTCCAGCTGTTGCAATATCGATCAATTCTCCCGGCGGCTCGCCTGTTCAATCGCGGCTGATCTACCGGCGTATCCGCGACCTTGCCATTGAAAAAAACAAAAAGGTTTACGTTTTCGTTGAGGATGTTGCTGCATCTGGTGGTTACATGATTGCTGTTGCCGGTGACGAGATCATCGCCGACCCATCATCTATCGTCGGTTCAATCGGCGTTGTTTCCGCAAGCTTCGGCTTCACGGAACTTATCAAGAAGATCGGCGTCGAGCGACGCGTTTATACAGCTGGGTCGAACAAAGCCACGCTCGACCCTTTCAAGCCGGAAAACAAGCAGGATATCGAGCATCTAAAAGCGCTCCAGTTGGAAATTCACGAGACCTTTATCAATCTGGTGAAAGAGCGGCGCGGCGAAAAGCTCAGTGACAATCCTGACCTGTTCACGGGCCTGTTCTGGACCGGAACACGCGGACTGGAACTTGGACTCATCGACGGGCTTGGCGATATGCGCTCGTATTTGCAGTCGCTATATGGCCCCAAGACCAAGATGAAACTCATTTCGCAGCCACGCGGGCTGTTTGGGCGCAAACTCCCTTCTGCCGAGATCCGGTTTGGTGGGATAGGTGCCGGACTTGCCGAAGGCGTTGTCAATGCCGCAGAAGAACGGGCACTTTGGTCACGTTTCGGCCTTTAGACTGGTGTGTTTTGGCAAGTAGGAAGTGCCGTGTTATAATTGCTGAAATGTTGGCGCTTGCAGTATTCGAGGTTTAGGACGATGCCACAACTGATCTTTTTCCTGCTTGTCGGCATCGCCGCCTATTATGGCTATCGTTCGTTCAAACGCGAAGCACAGCGTGTATCCAAACGCGTTCGTGAGGCGGAAAAAGAAGTCCAGAATCGCTCTCAAGGCACCTTGGTTCAGGACCCGGAAACTGGCGAATATCGTGTGCGTAAAGACTGACGGAAATGCTCGACAGCCTTGAGCAAACGATCAGCCTGACTGCGCCTGCCAAGATCAATCTGGCGCTTCATGTAACTGGCCGACGGAATGATGGATATCATCTCCTGGACAGCCTTGTCGTGTTTGCAAATTTTGGTGACCGGATAAGTGTCGCACGCAGCAGAGTGGATTCATTTCGTGTAACGGGGCCTTATGGTCATTCCGTACCTGCCGACGCGTCCAACCTTGTTTTAAAAGCGCGAGACCGGTTGCGTGCAGAATTTCCGGACCAAGCTTTCCCTGTTTCAGTCGATCTGGAAAAACACTTGCCAATTGCCTCTGGCATTGGCGGCGGGTCCAGCGATGCCGCTTCAACCTTGAGGGCGCTGGTCTCTCTTTGGAACGTCAATCTTGATCCTGTCGATCTCAATAATATTGGGTTGGCACTTGGCGCGGATTTGCCCATGTGCCTGCATGGAAGGCCCTTGATTGCCCGCGGTATCGGCGAAGAACTGGAGGCGGTCACAGCCATCCCGCGCCTGCCAATGGTTCTGGTCAACAACGGCACCGCCGTCTCGACGCCACAGGTCTTCGGAGCCTTGAAAAAGCAAGACAATCCTGGATTGCCCACCTTGCCAAGATTCGGGAGCGTGAACGATGTCTGCGCCTATCTTGAACAGACAGAAAATCATCTATATGCGGCCACAGTCGAACTGCTTCCCATTATTGGCGACACGATGGATGCGCTGTGTTCCACGTCTCCGCGTCTGGCGCGCATGTCTGGATCGGGAGCCACCTGTTTTGCGATTTATGATAGCGATGAGGCGGCCTTTGCTGCTGCATCGCAGCTGCGCAACGCTTATCCATCGTGGTTTGTGATAAACACGCATAGCGGCGAAGGAGGAAGCTGATCTTGTCCGAGAATTCACCACGCGCATTCGTTCCGGTCAAAATCGCAGTTCTTACCGTGTCTGACACGCGTACGCTCGATGATGATAAATCAGGCAAGACACTTGCTGAACGCATCGCTCTCGCAGGCCACATATTGGCGGCCAGAGACATCGTAACCGATGATGTTGCAAAAATTCGCGAGCGCGTCATTTCCTGGTCAAAGGATGAACAGATCGATGTCATCATCACCACAGGCGGCACCGGCTTTACCGGACGCGATGTGACACCGGAAGCGCTTGAACCAATATTCGAAAAGCGGATGGACGGATTTTCCGAGGTTTTTCACAGGATTTCCTATGATAAAATCGGCACGTCCACGATTCAATCGCGCGCGACGGGCGGCGTTGTAAACGCCACCTTTGTGTTCGCATTGCCGGGCTCCCCAGGCGCTTGCAAGGATGCCTGGGACCATATTCTCCAATATCAGCTCGATTATCGTCACATGCCCTGCAACTTTGTCGAGATCATGCCACGCCTCAATGAGCATTTGAGACGCAGTAGCAAGGGCTAAACTAAGCTGTTGGGATGATTTCTGCGCGCAAGCGCTTCATCGCCAATCCGCGCGCCAAATCGGCTGCCTTCTTTTCCGGCTTTAATAATGCCATTGCCTGACGTTTGGAGATCAGCAGGCCGTCGGCAATGGGGCTGCGTTTCGAAAAAATCCGGTTAAGCAAAGGCTTGCGGTGAGCATGGGAGCAGGTGAAACAGGCCGGACCTTGCGCCCGCTCTACATGCACGGCGACCGGCTCAATCCATCCATCGAGCAATCTCGCGCCGGGTTCCACCAGCAAAAACCATTCACTGCGCGCCCGCCGGAATCCGTCGATCAATGTTTGATCCTGCAGAAAGATACAACCAGCCGCATCGGCAACACGATGAGTCTGATCCGATGATCCATAATCGACAATAATCACATCACTGAGCAGCCCCTCGACAGCTCCACCTACCAGCCCGGCAAGGGTTCTGGCCAATAATTCGTCTGAGTTACGGGTTTCAATCAGGACGGAAATCATACTTAGCCAATATATCAATGTGACTATAATTTCCATCCATCCTTTTGTCTAAATTGTTCTTGCTTTGTTCTCATTATTTGATAGGAATAGATTCAGGCTCGAAGCCATCAACGAATCGGTTTTGCCTGGCAGGGAGAATGCAGATGAACATTGTAGTGCAGGCGGATAAGATCGCTTTCGGAAGTGGCCGGGCACAGCATGCCAACGCATTGATCGAAAATGCTGGCTTGCGGATAGACGGTGAGCGCAGACGCGGGCGCGGCGCGGGTATGAATCCAACTGGCCGTTTTGAAGCTGAAAGCCGCCACGTCTATGATGATGGTTGGGAAACAATTGAAGATCTCCCGCCATTCAAGACTGAGGTACAACTTGAAAAGCCCCGGACAATCATCACACGCAATGACTCGCCGGATATAAGTTTCGACAGGTCAATCAACCCTTATCGCGGTTGCGAGCATGGTTGCATCTATTGCTTTGCCCGCCCGACACACAGCTATATGGGATTGTCTGCCGGACTTGATTTTGAATCAAAACTCTTTGCCAAGCCTGATGCAGCAAAGATGCTGGACAGGGAATTGTCCAAGCCAGGTTATACTGCAAAGACAATCGCCATCGGCACAAATACCGATCCCTATCAGCCCATTGAGAAGAAATGGCGTATCATGCGCGATATTCTGCAGGTGCTGGAGGCGCATCAACATCCCGTTGGAATCGTTACAAAATCTGCGTTGGTTATGCGGGATCAGGACATTCTGGCGCGCATGGCTGAGAAGGGCCTCGCCAAGGTTTGTCTTTCAGTGACGACACTCGACGGAAAGTTGGCCCGCACCATGGAGCCACGCGCTTCAACGCCTACGCGACGGCTGCAAGCCTTGCGCAGCCTTTCCGATGCGGGAATTCCCGTTGGTGTTATGGTGGCCCCTGTCATTCCCGGGCTGAACGATCACGAGATTGAGCGTATTCTCGACAGTGCCCGTGCCATGGGTGCGCTTGAGGCTGGATATGTTCTGCTTCGGCTGCCACTTGAGGTCAGCCCGCTTTTCAAAGAATGGCTGCTGCGCAACTATCCTGATCGTTACCGGCATGTGCTCTCGCTCGTGCGGTCCATGCGGGATGGCAAGGATTATGACGCCGAATGGGGCAAGCGCATGCGTGGTGAAGGCCCCTATGCCTGGCAAATCGGACGGCGGTTTGAAATTGCTGCCAAGCGGCTTGGAATCAATCTGAATAAAAGGCGTTTGCGGACCGATCTCTTCGCCGCAACACCTGGAAGCGAGCAGTTGTCGCTGTTTTAAACCGACTTCCATCAGGTGCGACCCCCATCCCCGCCTGATGGTAACCTTGGATAGCGACGCCCCATCAGCTATCCAGGGACTTGCAGAGAATCAGGACGAATGCGAGAGTCGCCGCAAGATGTCTCGATCACGTTCTGATTCTCTGCTGCTTTCCCTGCCCGCTGACAAGCCCGACTTTGCCAGTGAAAGGAAGCTTACACGATCCGGTATCCAATTCGTTGCCGGTATCGACGAAGCAGGCAGAGGGCCTTTGGCAGGACCAGTGGTTGCAGCGGCTGTTATTCTTGACCCGAAGAAAATTCCCGACGGCCTTGATGATTCAAAGCGGCTCACGGCAAAGCGGCGCGAAGAACTGTTTGATATTATTACAAAAACAGCACTGGCCTGTTCTATTTCCAGTATCTCTGCACCTGCAATCGATGCAACCAACATATTGAAGGCCGCGCTTGAAGCGATGCGCCGCGCCACACGCGGTCTTGCGATCATTCCTCAGCATGCCCTGATTGATGGTAGGGATGTCGCGCCCGGCCTGCCCTGCCCTGCAACAGCGATGATCAAGGGCGACCAACGCTCTGTGTCAATCGCCGCGGCATCCATACTCGCCAAAGTGACGAGAGACAGGATGATGACCCAGACAGGGCAGTATTATCCGCTCTATGGGCTGGAATCCCACGCGGGTTACGCGACAGAAATCCATCGCAATGCAATGGAAGAGCATGGACCGGTCATTGGTCTGCACCGCTTCAGTTTTTCGCCTTTGAAAGAGCGGCAGGCCTAGAGTATCCGTTTTGATCAAGCGTTCTTTTGGTTCCATTTAAACCAAAGCCACAGAATGCTCGAACTTCTTGTTTCAAGCAATTTCAAACGCAGAACCGGCTCCCACTTTTGCTGACGTTGCTTTAATTCAATCGCATGCAACCAAACTGCAATCTTCGCTTGCAATTTTTCCGCAAAAATCCCTGTTTTTGCGCTGGTTGTTACGATTTTTAGGTCAGTGTTCAATCATTGCAATGACATTGCATGCCTTCGGGAGATTTTCTTTGAGCAAAAAAGAAAGCCGCCTTTCGGCGGCTTCACTCAATTCATTCGTTCAACCTACTTGTCAGTTCAAACGAGATTTCACTTCCGAAAGCGATGATTTGAAGAGATCGGCAGATGTCTTGGCATCCACCTTATCCGACAAAATCCGGCTGGCGGCGGCAACGGCGATATCCACAGCCGAAGCGCGAACCTCATTGACCGCCTCAACTTCTGCCTGAGCGATCTTCTGCTCAGCCAGCTTATTACGGCGGGCAACATAATCTTCAGTTTTCTTCTTGGCTTCCTCGAGAAGGCCCTGTGCTTCACGCTGCGCTATGGCAACGATTTCACCAGCTTCCTTTTCAGCTTCCTTGCGCTTGCGCTGATACTCAGCCAGCAGCGACTGCGCTTCTTCACGCAGGCGGCGGGCTTCTTCAAGCTCATCGCGAATCTTGTCCGCACGAGCATCAAGGGACTTGCCGACGACACCAGGAACCTTCAGATAGACAATAATCGCCAGGAAGATGATGAGGCCGACGAGAGAATAGAATGTTGCATCCAATTGCATGACGATTCTCCTTAGCCGCGCACTGCTTTGACAGCAGCGGAGATTGCGGGCTTGTCGACGGCACCGCCAAACAGCTTCTTGACGATTTCAGCAGCCGTATCTTCCGCAATGGAGCCGACTTCTTGCATAGCCTTGTTCTTGATGGTGGCAATGCTGGCTTCAGCGTCACTCAGCTTCTTTTCAAGAGCTGCGGAAATCTCGGCCTGCTCAGCGTCGGCTTTCGCCTTTGCCTGATCACGGGCTTCCTGCGCAATTGCGCCGGCCTTATTCTTGGCGTCGGCGAGTTCCTGCGTATAGGCAGCAAGGGCCTCGTCAGACTCCTGTTTCATCCGCGCTGCCTGATCCAGATCAGTAGCGATACGATCACGCCTCGTTTCGATGATACCACCGATACGCGGGAGAACCACGCGGGACAGGAAGACATAGAAAACTGCAAATGTGATCGCCAACCAAAGAAGCTGTGAAGCAAAATGGTTGGAATCAAAGGGAGGGAACACGGCTTTGACATGACCGGTTTCCGAATGCGTTCCCGCTGTCGGATCTGCGGGAGCATGCGCATCAGGCACTGCTCCAGGCGCAACCGTTTCGGTTTGGGCCGGCGCTTCGCTCTGCGCGACTATTGTATCTGTTGTGGATGCGGCGTTAGCCGAAGACACGAACATGCGTTGTCCCCTTGATTGAACTTCAAATCATACTGGCTGCGCTGGTCTCATTTCGACCGACGCAGCCAATATCGTAAGCCGTTATTATACAGCGAAGAGAAGCAGAAGAGCGATGAGCAGCGAGAAGATGCCCAGAGCTTCAGTAACGGCGAAGCCGAATACCAGACGGCCGAACTGGCCATCAGCTGCGGATGGGTTGCGCAATGCACCGGAAAGATAGCTGCCGAAAATGTTGCCAAGGCCGAGGGCCGTGCCGGCCATACCAAAACAAGCCAGACCTGCGCCGATGTACTTTGCTGCTACGGGATCCATATTAAACTCCTTGAGGGTAGATCGTTAGAATAGATTTACGTTTGGCGGACATCCGCCGGTGAACTGTTTAGTGACCGCCGGGATGAACTGCGTCGTTCAGATACATGCAGGTAAGCACGGTGAAGACGTAGGCCTGAAGGAAAGCCACCAGGAATTCCAGACCCGTCAATGCGACAGTCATGGCCAACGGCAAAATTGCGCCGCCAATTCCCACCGCGCCGAATGCGCTGAGGGAAGCCACAAAGCCGGCAAACACCTTCAGTGTAATGTGGCCAGCAAGCATGTTGGCGAACAAACGAACCGAAAGACTGATCGGACGGGAAAGGAAAGAGATAATTTCGATGGGAACAACGAGCAGCAAGAGCGGCCCGGGCACGCCGGAGGGCACAAAGACCCCAAGGAACTTGAAACCGTGCTTGGCAAAGCCATAAACGAGCACTGTTCCGATAACCAGAACCGCAAGCGCAAAGGTCACGATGATCTGGCTGGTAATGGTGAAGAAGTATGGGAACATGCCGAGCATATTGGCAACAAGCACAAACATGAACAGCGAAAACACCATCGGAAAAAACTTCATTCCCGCACTGCCGGCTGATTCGCGCAATGTCGATGCGACGAACTCGTAGGCCATTTCCGAAACCGACTGAAGGCGAGTCGGAATGAGGCCGCGATTTGACGAGGTGAGATAAAGAAATGCCGACGCAACAGCAACAGTGGCAACCATGAAGGCAGAGGAGTTGGTGAAGGACAGATCAACGCCGCCCACCTGCAAGGGAACCCATTGCGCGATGTGGAATTGATGAATCGGATCGTTAGCCACTATTACCTCGTCTCTAATTCTGTTCTCACGAACGGCGCTCGATGAGCCCTATTCCGGTTTTTCATGGTCAGACTTTTTAGTAAAGTCTACCCCATTATTTTCCGCCACATGCCCTGCAGAGCGCAGGATATTCAGCGTTCCAGCACAAAAGCCCAGAAGGAGCAGAATGATAAGCCCCCACGGCGATGTACCCAAAAATCGGTCAGCTAACCAGCCCAACCCCGCACCAACCAGAACACCGGCGATAAACTCGCTCGACAGTTTCATGGCCTGCGCGACACCGGAGGCGGTTTCCGTCCCCTTGTCATGCGAACCGGCTTTGCGGCCTGCCCCCCTGGAAACAAGCTTTGCTTCCAGATTGCGGCGCCGAAGCTCCAGCTCTTCCGAAGTTAGTCCCCTGCCAGCATCCGGCGTGTCACCGACAGAACCTGACTTATCGGGATCGTTACCCGTTGCCAATGGCATGTCCTTTACACACTGAATGCGAGGCTTCATCCCCGCTTCGAAGTCGCGCGCAACATATTGTTCTGATCCTCGCTAGTCAAGGCGAAGAGTCATGACTCTCCAAGGTAATTTTTTCACTAGAATTCAATACCTTAGGCAAATATGACTTTCCCGCTCACCACTAAGCGTCAATTTTGCACGCGAATCTTGCGATTGGCTGCCGATATAGATTGCGTAATTCAGCTCTTTGGGACGTTGCGGGTTTTGGTTTTCAGAAGGTGCTGAAGCCAGCAACCGGAAAATTTGCCCTTAGCCAGCACCAGAAGCGTCGCAGCAAGTGCCTGACGAGTTTCGCCCGTCGCCTTCGAGCCACTGGTGCAGACTGTCACTGCTCCAATGGTTCCAGGCGGCCAATGGCTAGGCCCCGATGATTTTGCGTGTAAAACGCTGTTCAAGCACCTCTTTGCCCCATTGCTGGCCGGGCTTTTCCTCAGTCAGAATAAATCCGTGCGCCTCATAAAGTCGCCGGGCGGCGTCCAATCCCTTGAATGTCCAAAGCTGGATTTCCGAAAACTTTCGTTCGATGCAGAACGAAATCGCTTCATCGAGCAACCGCCTACCGATGCCGGCGCCGCGATAACCATCTTCCATGATGAACCAGCGTAAGTGCGCCACATTCTTTCCGAGATCTTCGCCGTCAATTGCCACTGTGCCGACGATCTTTTCCGCATCTATCGCCGCCCATATCTGATTGACAGGCCGCTCCAACCGCCCCGAAAATTCAGCAATTCCCGCAGCCACCTTGCCTTCAAAAAAATGGCCGAAACCATTGGTTCTTGCATAATAGCGGCCATGCATCTCGGCACACCGTCCGATAATACCGGGCTGATATCCACTTTGGATGGATATTGCTGGTGATGACTGTGGCGCCTTGCCTGCGCGCCGTTGCTCCAGCGCATTGGCATAGGCTGAAAGCCCATCACGCACCTTTTCCTGCACAGCCGCCGAGTGATCACTGAGCGCAGAAGACACGACATCATCAGCAAAGGCATTGATTGCAGCGAGCGTGTGGTGACCCTTGCTTGTCAAGGAAAGTACTTTGGAGCGGGCGTCCTGTCCGTTCGGCTCTTCGGTCAACTCGCCCGACAGGACGAGCTTACGCATCATGCGGCTGACACTGGATTTTTCAAGGTCGAGTACGGCGCATAATTCGGCAGCGGTCAGCGCTCCATTTTTGCCAATCTCGATGAGAGCGTGAACCGAGGACGGAGCAAGGTCTGTTCCTGCAAGAGTTGGCCGCATAAAGCCCAGTTCGCGAACAATCCGCCGCGATGCATCACGTATGGGAGCGGTATCTGGCAACTTTCTCATATAAATACCCCTCAATATAGTTGCATGATACAACTATACGCCTTCATAATTGACTTGTAAATGGCTATGCAAAAGCACAGCCGGCATGGGCTCATGGCGATTCAACCCCACGTTTCTTGCGGGTTGCAGGGTTTCAAAGAATAGACTGAGACGATTTCAAATGAGAATTTGAGAGCGGAAGCAGCAGGCACCGAGCCAGCCGGTGCATCGGAGAAGATTGGCCTCTCCGACCTTGGCAAAGGCCTTGCTCTCAAAACTGGAGGTGAATCTATGTGGTACAAACCATTTAGCTTCACTCTCACTATAAGAAAAACCCGGACGAGCTGGTCATGGACCGTCCGGGTCTATTTCGGCAAGTGAGAAACGGGGGATGGGCGAAAGCTCATCCTCCACTCCAGAAACAAATATAGCAGTTTTCCCCAGTTTTCCAAGCGGTCTAAATCCAGCCGCCGCCATAAGTGCGGTAGAAGATGTGCTGACCGATTTTATCGATACGCTTCATCGTACGCGCCCAGTTCGCCCGTACATAGGTCGCATGATAATGGGTTGCCGAGCCAATTTCCGGCAGGAATATCCGGCCCGACGTGACAGCCATGGCGATTTCCTGCGCGACTTTCCATTGCTTTGGTTCGGTCACACGCAATTTGCGGCCTTCGCAGGCAAATGAGAACTGGCAGCGGTTGATCCAGTCATCATTCTGATAGACGACATTGCAGATGGTTTTCGGATAGGCGGGATTGCGGACGCGATTGAGGATAACCTGTGCCACTGCGGCCTGCCCTTTTATGCTCTCGCTTCTCGCCTCGAAATAAATGCCAGTCGCCAGGCACTTCTGTTCCGCAGCCGTGAAGACGACGGGAGGCAAAGGCGTTGCCAGCCAATCATGATCACCTTTTCCAAGCTGAGGCACGAAGCGCCCCGCCTGCTTCGGTTCAGCAAGGATGGAATCAAAAGGTGAGGTTTTCGAATAATCGGGAGCAGCGGGCGCATAACCAAGGGCCAAAACATCTGGCTGATCATTGTTAATCAGGCCAGCAAGCATCGGAGCGTCGGGCTCGATTTTCTCAGGAACACGACTGTGGAACGCCAGAGCAATCTCGATTTCCTTGCCCGCGATTTTTGGCTTGGCAAAAGCCATATCGACTTCAATACCATGGGTTGGCCGGATGATCATGCTTTGACGCTGCAATATTGATCCGGCACTGAAAGCTTTTGGAGGGGCTTTCTTGCTGATCGAAACGATACGCCCCTGTTTTTCCGCCCGGTTGATGCGTGCCTCGTCGGGCGTGGCGCCCGAAGCCTTGCCCGAGCCATTGATGGCCACAGGGCCTATTCCCGGCGCATTGGTACCACTGGCAGGAATGGAGCCGGTCGCTATTCTGTCCACAAAGGACATATTGGCCTTTTGTACCGAGCCAGCGGGGGATTTTTCCAGATAGGAAGACCAACGGCCCTGCCCCGATTCGGAGCCGGAGAGCAGGCTCGCCATGTCCTGATAAGCAACCACGGTCGGGGACAGCAGATAGATCGCTGCACCTATCAGGATTGGGCCACAATATTTACGATTTGCCTGTTTTGAAAATGGCTGGCCCTTGCGGCGGGAGCCGGAATCCCGCAAAACCTGATAGAAACGCACGCCGATACCCCACACTCACGACCGAACACTATTGGCCATGAAAATGAAGCATTAACCTTGATGGAGAGTTAACGAGGGGACGCTGCCGTGATTTGCATTAAAGTTTTCGCGGTTCGACAAGCGCCCTCATGGTGAGCTTGTCGAACCGCACAAAATCAACGGACTTAACGCTTCTTCTTTGCGCGGCCCGCAAATGGATTATCCGAAGTGCGCAGCACAAGCCGGATAGGCACGCCGTGAATATCGAAAGTTTCACGAATACCATTGGCAAGATAGCGGACATAGGAAGTCGGGAACGCATCCGGGCGCGAGCATGAAATGACAAAACCCGGCGGGCGTGTCTTTACCTGCGTTATATATTTGATCTTCAGGCGGCGACCCGCGACAGCGGGGGGCGGATGATGGGCAAGAACCCCTTCCAGCCAGCGATTGAGGCGGCCGGTGGAGATACGGCGGTTCCAGATTTCGTCAGTCGAGGCGACAGCGGCCATCAGCTTGTCGATACCTTGATTGCGCTCGCCTGAGATCGGCACAGCGCGAATACCGCGAACCTGCGGCAAAAGCCGCTCAGTCTTTTCACGTAGATCAGCCAGAACCATCTGGCGATTTTCCACCAGATCCCACTTGTTGAAAGCGATGATCGGCGCACGACCCTCGCGAATGATCAGATCGGCAATCTGCAAATCCTGCTTCTCGAAAGGAATGGTCGCATCGAGAACGATGATCACCACTTCGGCAAACCGAATGGCGCGCAGGGCATCACCCACAGAAAGCTTTTCCAGCTTGCCCTGAACGCGCGACTTGCGGCGAAGGCCTGCCGTATCAAAAAGCTTGATCCTGCGGCCATTCCACTCCCAATCAACAGAGATGGAATCACGCGTGATACCGGCTTCCGGACCTGTGAGCAGGCGGTCTTCGCCAAGCATTGTATTGACCAGTGTCGACTTGCCGGCATTTGGACGCCCGACAATGGCGATGCGCAATGGCTTTGTCGAATCATAGCTGGGAATGTCTTCTGCATCCGGATCGTCAATATCATCGCCAATCAGATCATCCATGCCGCGCGGTGTAGCCGGTATGGTTACGGCAACAGAGTCATCTGCATTGGCATCGACAGGCAGATGCTCATCCGGGAAAACCCGTTCTTCGCCCATGGTCTCGACGATGGCATCGCGCAGATCGGGAAAGCCCTGCCCGTGTTCAGCAGAAATCGGGCACGGTTCACCAAGCCCGAGCTGATAGCTGTCATACATGCCGGATTCAGCGCCACGCGCTTCAGCCTTATTGGCAACGAGAATAACCGGCTTGCCGGAACGGCGGACAAGATCGGCAAAGGTTACGTCTGTCGGTGTAACGCCGGCCTTGGCATCGACAAGGAAAAGGATGAGATCGGCTTCACCAATGGCAAGTTCGGTCTGGGCGCGCATGCGGCCTTCCAGCGAATCGGAGGCAACCTCTTCGAGACCCGCCGTGTCGATGACATCGAATTTCAGGTCGTAAAGCTTGGCTGCGTTGACGCGGCGGTCGCGGGTAACGCCGGGAAGATCGTCGACAAGCGCGATCTTCCGGCCAACCAACCGGTTGAACAGCGTAGACTTTCCGACATTCGGACGGCCGATAATTGCAAGGGTAAAGCTCATCGGCTTAACATTCCTA
The DNA here is from genome assembly GCF_054796155.1 of Phyllobacterium sp. K27. NCBI lineage: Bacteria > Pseudomonadati > Pseudomonadota > Alphaproteobacteria > Hyphomicrobiales > Phyllobacteriaceae > Phyllobacterium > Phyllobacterium sp. K27. The sequence continues at coordinate 3,100,513 of NZ_CM139240.1, forward strand.
ATTCTAAATTAGCCAGCCGCCGCTGCGGGCGTGGCGCCAGTGCTTTTAAGCATGTCCAGCATTGTATCGGCAAACTGACGTATATTGGCAGGTGCCGCCTGATCGTCGGAAATCTGCTTGAAAAGTTTGGTTGCGTCCGCACCACGGCCAGCTTTCCAGGCGGCAAGGCCGAGAGCTTCGCGGGCCGAATGCCGCATCGGATTGCTATCCGATGAGAGCGCTTCAACGCGGCCAGCCACATCATCATAAGAACCTGTATCAACCAGAATGAGCGCGGCGCGCAGCTTGGCCAAATCACGAATAGCCTGCGGCACGGACGTGTCGGCAGAAACCTTGTCGAAGGCTGCAACCGCACCGGCAAGATCACCCTTCTGCGCGATCACACCGGCAGCGCGCATGCGAGCCAACACCGGATAAGCGCCGTAACCGTCTTTTTCAAGCTGATCGAGAGTCTTCAGGGCTTCGTCATTCTTGCCGTCCCGGACAAGGTTGAGCGCTGCCAGAAACTGGTCGCCAGACTTTGAAGCTTCTTTTTCACTCCAGTATTCATAGAAAGCAAAGGCCGCTGTGCCGATAACGATCGCAACCACACCGCCGATCAGCAGCGTGCTATAGCGCGCCCAGAACGCCCGCATCTTGTCGGAGCGCAGTTCTTCATTTACCTCACGGAAAAAGCCGTCGTCAGTCATGGTGCCTCATGAATAGTTATCGCGCGACCGCCAGAGGCAGTCACGCAAGGATTTCATGGGCTTTTAGTCGGAAACTGCGCGCGATGTAAGGGGCTTGCTTAAATTAGCCGTCACATTGGTGAAACACCGATCAAAAGAACGTGCAATTTCCAGACAAAAAGACCGTAAAGCACAAGGCCAATGAGAATGGCGATGACATCATTGGTCACGGGACCGGGGGTTATTGCCGCTGGCGCAAGACCCGCACGCGCCTGACGCTTGAGCGCAATGCGGTCAAACACCGCCCAGGCAAGAAAGGACAGGAACAGGATAAGCGATGCAAGATCGCCATTGGCCAGCAGATGCGCCAGCGCCCAGGTCTTGATGGCTATCAGCATGGGATGCTTGAGTGCAGGCTTCATGCGACCGGGCTTGGCAATGAAAACACCAAGAAAGATGAATGCAAACAGCATCAGCAGCGAGGTGATGTGCTTCATCCAGACCGGAGGTTCATAAAGTATCGGCGCGTCCAGTCGGGCCATGCTGAAGCCCCAGACCAGCAACGCAAGGCCAATGATGGACACCAGCGAATAAAGGCCCTTCCACTTGCCTTCTCCCCATTCCTCCATCTTTGCCAGCCGCCAGCGCGGCGCGACAATGCGCACCGAATGTATGCCCAGAAAAACGATGATTCCGATAATCATGACCAGCATGGTTTGCCCCCCTTTGTAACGGCACTCTACAGGGTGATCAGGATGCTTCCAACGTAAAGCATTGCGGTGGATCGCCGCGTCCGATCATCGCCACAATTGACCTGTAGCGACATTGCTCCCTTTGGAGCTGGCCTGACATCATGCATATTATTACCCGAATCGTCGCTGTGTCGGCGGCTGTTGCAATGGCTTCCCCTGCCTATGCTGATGGTGCCACAGGGCTACGCGGCTCGATCGGTGTGAAGCCGCAATATGTGCTGATCTCGTTCGACAATGCCGGCAATAATGCCCTTTGGGATCGCGCATATGATCTTGCGCAGCGCTCCAACGCCAAATTTACCTATTTTCTCTCCTGCGTCTTTCTGATCAATCACGCCGACCGCAAGAGCTATCAAGCGCCTGGCAAGGCACCCGGGCGCTCCAATATCGGCTTTGCTGCATCGAAGAATGACATCGCCAAGCGTCTCGACAATATCTGGCGAGCACGCAATGCGGGCCATGAGATTGGCAGCCATGCCTGCGGCCACTTCGACGGCAAAAGCTGGACGAAGGCGGAATGGGAAAGCGAACTTGTCACATACCGGAAAGTGCTGAGCGACGCCTGGGCCAAATACGGAACCAACCCCGAGCCGGAAGGCTGGAAGAGTTTTGTGGCCAAGGAAGTACGCGGCTTTCGTGCGCCTTACCTTTCAGAAAGCCCGGCTCTGCTTGCCGCATTGAAAGATCAGGACTTTACCTTTGATGGCAGCGGCGTTTCCAAAGGCCCTGCCTTGCCGCTGCATATGGGAGGACTTTACCAGTTCGGCCTGCCGACAATTGCCGAAGGGCCGCAGAACCGGCCCGTGATCGCCATGGATTACAATATGTTCGTGCGTCACTCCGGCGGCTTCGAGCGGACAGACCATATGGGCGAATTTGAAAACCGCGCTTATGAGGCGTTCAAGGGTGCATTTGAGCGGCAATATCAGGGCAAGCGCATCCCCTTCCAGATCGGACTGCATTTCACATTGATGAATGGCGATGCCTATTGGCGCGCACTGGAGCGTTTTTCCGCCGAGGTCTGCACCAAAGCCGATGTGCGCTGCACGACCTACAGCGAGTATCTAAAGGAAACCGGCGGAGTGGCGGCAGCTTCGGCACCCGATCTGATACAGCCGCAAACGGGCGGCGGCATTTAACCGCCGCTCGTTAAGCGAAGTGCGTCAAGCTTGGCTGGCTTCCTGTTCGAGATAATGCTGGTCTATTTCGGGTAGCGGTTCTCCCTCAAGTGTCGCCTCGAACGCTTTCAGTCGTTTGTGGATCGATTGGAGTTCCACAATGGTCGACCAGGAATTGACAAGATACTGAAATGACTCGGTTACCTGGGAGAAACCCACGCGGATTTGTTGATAGATACCGAAAGTTATTGTTCCTGCAGCAATGGTCGGCACCAAAACCAGCAGGCCGAAAACCACGTCAGCCTGAAGATAGACATATCGAGCCACGTTGAAATAAACATAGTGAAAATAGAGCCGAAAGTAGTTACGACGAACATTCGCGAACAATTCCTGGACTGTCGGCGGTTGCGCCCGTTCGGCTCTGTCTTCACCTAAAACAAGCTCCTTTCGGTAGGCGGCCTCAACCCGCTGATTGCGGAAGTGCAGACCCGGCAGTTTGATACCGACCATAGCCAGCATTCCTGTACCCAAGATGGACCAAGCTAAAGCGGCAAAAACCAGCGGATAGGGTATAACGCCAACAATTGGAAGCGCCGTAATGTGCTGGGACAGACCTGCTAAAAGCGGTAGGAAAGCAATCAATGTCATTACGGACTGAACAAGCGAAATGCCAAGTCCCTCCATAATCGTCGAGAATCGCATCGTGTCTTCCTGAACACGCTGCGAAGCGCCTTCAATATGTCGCAAGCGATCCCAATGCTCCATGTAGTAATCATTCATTGCCGTGCGCCACCGGAATACATAATGGCTCGTGAAAAACAGTGTTAAAACAGCAACGGCGATAGCAATACACGCGATAACCACGAAAGTGACAACACCGGCGTAGAGCTGATTTACCTGGACCGAGCCTTTTGTTGTCAGAGCGCTTTGGATGAGATCATAATATTCCCCACGCCAACCATTGAGCACCACGGAAACCTGCACTGAAAAATAGGTCGAGAACAGGATCAGCGCTGAACCCAGAATAGACCAGTGCTGCCAAGGGTGAGGAGCATACCAACTCCAGAATGCATAGAAGGCTGCAACGAATGCAGCAAAATAGATATATAGCCAAAGATAAGGTTTGGTCACGAAGGCCGATATACCAATAACCGGCGGTGCATCGGGCGCAGCAGGAGGCAAGCCGACATAAGCGCCGAGCTGTTCGCCCGCAAAAATCCAAAATAAAACAGCAAACAAAGCCCACAACACGGCAGTTGTAAAAAACAACTTGGGCTTGGGAAAAAATGAAACGAACACGGTAATGACCCTCATGAAAACTATGCAAATCGTCGTGTGTACGAGTTGCACAAGTTTTTCAGCACGAATAGGGCAAACCGTCAGTTGGCGTAATTAAATTACTGTAATGATGAGAGGTAATTACAAGTGTTGCCTGGCAAATTGCTGGATGTGTGGCTAGCTACGCGCCGCAGACTGCGGGTCGACTCCGCTCAACTTCTCCGTCATCCTCGGGCTTGACCCGAGGACCCACAACACAATGCATTTTCGGATTGAAGTCTTCGTTACTAAGCTGGTTAGTGGTTTTGATCCTCGGGTCAAGAGCCCGAGGATGACGGAGAGGTAGGCACTTGGCAGCGCTGGCAGGTTCCCGTCTCTTGTGATTTCCAGCACTTAGCAAGAGCCAAGATGCTGAAATCACTATCTCCCGCAAGTGAGAGATAGTGCGCGCAAAATTCCGTGTTTGTGCCAGGTTAGAACACTCCCTCAGCCCACCTTCCGACCCGCCGAAAATGCAAAAAACGAGCCAATCACCAGCCCCGCCGCTGCAAGCAGCGTGGATGAGGTGAAATTGCCGCTGATATCAGCGAGATAACCTGCGATCAAAGGGCCGATGATTTGCCCGATTCCAAAGGCGGCGGTGGTGATCGCCATCATGCGGCGCGGCGATTGCGGCACAAGCTGACGCCCCGCCTGAAACACAAAGGCGGTGATGACCATGATGGTCAGGCCCAGGAGCAGGCCGCCGATCAGCGGACCCACGGGAGATGGCAGGATGACGCTGGCTGCAACACCGCCGGCCAATGCGAGCAGACTGAAGGCGAGCGAGGTAAACGGGCCGACGCGGCGTAGCAGGGGGTTCCAAATCCAGACAGAGAATATGCCCGCAAGACCGGTGCAAAGCCAGACGAAGGCTTCGGTTGAGGCGCTCCCTTCATTGGCACGGACAATGGCCATGATAAAGGTGGCGGTGATGACATAGCCAATGCCGAACAACGCATAGGCTATGTTGAGCTTGATGAATTCTACCGTCCAGACAATGGCCGGTTCCTTGATATCCGTTCCGGTGCGAAGCGGCCCCTCGCGGATCAATAAGGCAACTGCGATCAAGCCAAGCGCGGAAAGAACTGCCGCGCCCATCCAATCGGCACGCCAGCCAAAGCCAGTGAATGCACCCAGCGCCACCAGCATCGCTGACAGGGCAATGCCGGTGCCGACGCCGCCAAAATGCAGGGCTTGCAAATCCAGCCTGCCTGCAGCGCCAAGATGGCTGAAGACAATCGTTGCAGCAAAAACCAGCATGAAAGCGCTGGCCATGCCTGCAAGAAAGCGGATGACAGAAAACAGAACCACATTTTCGGTAAGACCCATTGCAAGACACAAGGCAGCGCTTGCGGCAAGCGAAACCAACATGACCTTGCGTTCAATGCCCGCAGCCCACCCGTAACCCGCAACAATCGCACCAACGAGATATCCAAGAAAATTTGCCGAGGCGATGATGCCCGCATCACCGGCGGAAAGACCAAGATCGCTCATCATGCCCGGCAGAATGGGCGTATAGACGAAACGACCGATCCCCATGCCTATAGCCATAGCGACCAGCCCGCCAAGGGCGAAGCGAAGCGGGGATGCAGGAGCTGATTTCATGCGCGGACATTATCCCCGCTTCCCGCCGAGACAAGACAATTAATTTGATGGCTGCATCGACCGCTGTTGATGGTTGCTCATAGCAACCAGTTACCACATCCCGAAAAACTGTCCGGTTTACCCAACAGCGCTCCAATATTTCCCGCTTGCCAATACTTAGGATTTAACCTAAGTATTGCTCATTCGACATTTGAGGACCCCGCAAATCCATGCCTACCGCTTCCGCACTGGCTGCTCCAGCTGTTCCCATTGATGCAGTTTTTCGCGCCCTGGCCGATCCGACTCGGCGGCGTGTGCTTGAACGGCTTGTCAGCAGCCCGGCTTCGGTCAGTGAACTGGCAGAGCCTTTCAATATGGCTCTACCCTCTTTCGTGGAACATTTGCGGGTGCTTGAAGGCAGCGGGCTGGTCAACTCGCAGAAGAAAGGGCGCATCCGGACCTATCGCATTGCGACCGAGCCAATGAAGCTTGCCGAAAACTGGCTTTCCCAACAACGAAACCTGTGGGAACGCCGACTCGACCAGCTTGACGATTACATGCTTACACTCAAGGAGGAAAACACGTGACCTATGATTTGAAAGTTGATCCCAAACTTGATCTGGTTCTGGAGCGGACCATTGATGTGCCGCGCGCGCTCGTTTGGAAATGCTGGACGATGCCGGAACATGTCAGCAAGTGGTTTACGCCGAAACCCTGGACCATTTCCGACTGTGAGATCGATCTGCGTCCGGGCGGGATTTTCCGCACTGTGATGAATGGGCCTGATGGAGAACAATCGATCAATTATGGCTGCTATCTGGACATAGTGCCCAACGAACGCCTGATATGGACTGACGCCCTTTTGCCCGGATACCGCCCAGCCGAAAATCCATTCCTGACGGCCGTTCTTCTATTAAAGGACGAAGGAAGCGGCACCCGCTACACCGCCATGGCGATCCATCGCGATCAAGCAACACGCGAGCAACATGAGGAAATGGGCTTTTATGATGGCTGGGGCACGGTGCTGGACCAGATGATCGACTATTCCAGAACGCTCTGATTTATCCAAAGGCCGATGAATCAACCGATCGTCGTCTTTGGCGTCAGACTTGTCGCTGGACGGATTGACCTGCGCTGCGGCGTGCTTATATTCAACCTGCACGTTCTCAGGGCGGGGTGTAATTCCCCACCGGCGGTAGCAGGCAGAAATGCCTGAAGCCCGCGAGCGCTTCCAGCTTCTGCTGGAAGGTCAGCAGATCCGGTCCAATTCCGGAGCCGACGGTATAGTCCGGATGAAAGAGAGCAAGCATTGGCAAGACCCCGCCCCCAGCGGGGTCTGATCTGTGCGTGTTCGCCCAAAGGGATCATTGAAAAATGGCAAAACCCTGAAAGGCCTGATAAATGACTATTGTTTCCCACCCTTCTACAAAAATCGCCATCATCCGCGCGCGCTGGCATGCGGATATTGTCGACCAATGCGTCAACGCATTCGTTGAACAATGGGCGGCGCTTGGCGGCCACCGCTCCGACGTTGAAATCTTCGACGTTCCAGGTGCGCTCGAAATTCCGCTCCATGCACAGACATTGATCTCAACCGGGAGATTCTCGGCCGTTCTCGGCACCGCCTTCGTGGTCGATGGCGGCATCTATCGCCATGATTTTGTTGCCGGAACCGTGCTGGATGCCATGATGCGCGTTCAACTCGATAGCGGTGTTCCTGTGCTCTCGGCTGTGCTCACGCCGCACAACTTCCAGGAGTCGGCAGCCCATATTGCCTTCTTCAAGGATCATTTTGTCATCAAGGGTGTGGAAGCCGCCAATGCCTGCTCGCAGATATTGCAGGTCCGCGCTAAGCTTGCGATGATTGACGCCTGATAAGGCAGAATATGTATCTGGGAGGATCGACGTGAAGACCAAGAAAATTATCAATGACGGCGCCAATGCTGTCGACGAAATGCTGGAAGGGGTGCTTGCCGCCCACTCTGCCAAGGTCTTTGCGCTCGATCATTCTCCCCGCTCGATTATTGCCCGGGACGGACCCCGCCCCGGCAAGGTCGGCATGGTGATCGGCGGCGGTTCAGGACATGAGCCGTCATTTCTCGGATTTGTCGGCAAGGGGTTGGCTGACGCTGCCGCTATCGGCAATGTCTTTGCCTCACCGCCACCTGACCCGATCATTGAATGCACCAAAGCCGTCAATAATGGTGCCGGGGTGCTTTACATGTATGGCAACTATGCGGGCGACGTGATGAATTTCGACATGGCGGCGGAAATGGTTGCCATGGACGATATTGAAGTTCGCACCGTGCTGACCACGGATGATGTCGCCTCCGCTCCTGCCGATCAACGGAACAAACGACGCGGCGTCGCCGGAAATGTCTTTGTGTTCAAGGCTGCGGGAGCCGCTTGCGACAAGATGCTGCCGATTGATGAATGCGAACGGATTGCCCGCAAGGCAAATGACCGCACTTTCACCTTTGGCGTCGCGCTTTCCCCCTGTTCACTTCCCCAGACGCTCAAGCCAAATTTCACGCTGGGCGAAGATGAAATGGAAGTCGGCATGGGCATTCATGGCGAGCCGGGTATTTCCAAAGAGAAACTCAAACCGGCTGACGCCATCACCGATGAATTAATGGACAAGATACTGGATGAAATGGCCGCGCCCAAAGGGGATGGCGTTGCAGTCATCGTCAATTCCCTCGGCTCCACGCCACTGATGGAGCTTTATATCATGATGCGACAGGTGAAAAAACGGCTGGATCAGGCGGGGCTTGCGCTGCATTTGAGCCTTGTCGGAAATTATTGCACATCGCTGGAAATGGCTGGTGCTTCGATCACCATGATGCATTTGGACGATGAATTGCAGGAGATGATCGACCACCCTTGCGACTGTGCCATGTTTCGGGCGGGCTGAATCATGAGCGATATTACCTCTGCAAATCTGATTGCCATGTTCGCGGAAATTGCCAAGGCCATGGCTCAGTCAAAGGCACATTTGTGCGAGCTTGATGGCGTTATTGGCGATGCCGATCACGGCATTGCCATGGATTTGGGCTTTTCAACCGTTGCAACCAATCTCGCCGCGCTGGACGCAGCGATGGCAGATCCCACAATGGTGTTCAACACGGCGGCCAAGTCATTTCTCAATGCGGTCGGCGCTTCATCCGGTCCGCTTTATGCGACAGCATTCATGCGTGCGGGAGCAAGCGTAAAGGGTAAAACCGTCCTGACTGCACCGGATTTTGCCGATGCTTTCATTGCCATGGCCAAGGGCATTCAGGATCGCGGCAAAGCTGAGATTGGCGACAAGACCATGATCGACGCCTGGGCGCCTGCTGCCGAGGCAGTCGAGACTGCGAAGGCGCGAGGTGCTTCATTGGCCGGGATATTGGACGAAGCAGGAAATGCTGCCGAGGCTGGAGCAGAAGCGACAAAGGCGATGGTCGCTTCCAAAGGACGATCCGCCCGCCTTGGCGAGCGCGCCATTGGCCATATTGATCCGGGCGCCGCTTCAGCAGCCATACTCATCAGAGCCATGAGCAAAGGATTGGGTTAGGAGATTGACCCAACGTTTATCTCTCCCCTTGTGGGAGAGAATGGGTTTTCCTGGGTTTAGCTTCTTTGCTAAATCCTTGGAAAACCCAAGTGAGGGGGTAGTTCAATGGAATGAATCCCCTCTCTTGTGATTTCCAAGGATTTAGCAAGAGCTAAGATGCTGAAATCACTTTCTCCCCCGCAATGGGGGGAGATAGGTTGAGCGTTACTTTACCGCATCCAGCCTGTCGATTGCCTCGACATTACCTGCTGATGCGCCATTCGGATCGAACTCGGACTCCAGCCATTTATCGACGATCGCCTTGGCAAGCTCCGGGCCAATGACCCGCGCGCCCATGGTGATGATCTGTGCGTTGTTGGATTTGGCGGCGCGTTCGGCCGAATAGGTGTCATGGGTCAGTGCGGCGCGAATGCCCGGCACCTTGTTGGCAGAAATGCTCACACCAATACCCGTGCCGCAAACAAGAATGCCGCGCTCGTTTGTCCCATCGATAATCGTCTGTGCCAGTTTTTGCGAAAGGTCGGCATAAAAGCCGGACTGGCTCAGGTCCGCAACGACGTGTTCCGGCTTTGTCGCTAGATGCGCAGCAATGACATCAAGCAAAGGCTTGCCTGCACTATCGGCTCCGATTGCTATTCTCATTGGTTTTTCCTTTCTGCTTCTATTTTTCTACGCAATTCCGGACGGAAAACCGGTTCCCACTTTTCCTGGAATTGCTTTTGCGACCCGCTGTAAAATATCAAGATAACCTTCTGCTGCCCAGGCGGAGCGACCGATGAACAGGCCGTCTATGTGCGGGCAGGCAATCAGTTCGGCGCAGTTTTCAGGATTGACGCTGCCGCCATAAAGCACCGGCACCGCAACGCCGAGGACGGACCTGGCTATCGCGGCGATTTTCGCATGACGTTCATCCGCATAGTCAGACGTTGCCGGAATGCCATTGACGCCGATCGCCCATATGGGCTCGTAGGCCAGAAGAATCGGCTGCTTCCTCGCCTCGCCTTCAAGCAGGCCGAGCGCGCCTTGCACCTGTGCAGCCAGCACGGCATCCGCCTCTCCCGCCTCGCGCTGTGGCAGACTTTCGCCAATGCAGATCAATGGGGTCAATCCATGACGCACGGCGGCCGCGACCTTGAGGCCAACAGTGCGGTCGGTTTCACCAAAAAATTCGCGCCGCTCGGAATGGCCAAGCTCGACAAGATCAAGTTTGCAGTCCTTTAGCATCAAGGGTGATATTTCGCCGGTCCACGCACCGGCATCATCCCAATGCATGTTCTGCGCACCGACTTTGACGCTTGTGTCTTTCAACGCGGCTTTGACCTCGCGCACCGCCGTGAATGGCGGGATGACAAAGCGCTGGAAACGCCGGTCACGGCTCTCATCAGCAGTGGCAAGCGCCGCAGCAAAGGCCAATGCCTCTGCCAAGGTCTTGTTCATCTTGAAACTTGTGCCAACCCAGAAGTCATTCATTTTTGGTTAAATCCCGTATCGATATAGGGTTCCCAGAACTCCACGGACTCGCGGATCATATCAACCACCAGATGGTCGGTTGGTTCGCGCTCCCGGAAGGATAGTTCAAGGCAGATTTCATTGTCCGTGCCGCCGCCCCGACGCACCGTTTCAAGAAATTTCTCCGGCGTGATCCGGCCATCCTTGTTATGCGCAGCGATGAACGGCCAATGCCCCCCTTTGTTCATCGATGATTGCTTGATGTGGATAATCGGCGATTCTTTGGGGAAGGCTTCGGCCCAGGCGTAAGGATCAATGTCGGCAGGATTGCTGGATGTGACATCACCATGATCAATATCGACCATCATAAGGAGCGGGATTGGCAGATCAGATGCCTGCAAACGATCATGGAGTTCGCGGCAGGCAGCGATGGTATGACCGAATTCACGCCCGACCGACATGGGCTCCCAAAAGAGATAGGACAGTCCGGCAGCCTTTGCGTGTTCAGCAACCTCCCGCCAGCAGTCGATAGCGATTTTCATCAGCGCTTCGCGACGGGTGGGGTCGTCATAATCCTTATGGGTAAAGATCGCGAACTGGGTCCCGAGTGACGTAGCGCCCAGATCGGCGGATATATCCGCAAAGGTCTTGAACCAATCAACGTAATATTGCCGGACATCCGCATCCGGATGGCCGAAATGATTGAGGCGGCCATAGGGGCCTGTCATTCCAGACGTAACCTTCACGCCAGTGCGGGAAAGCGCTTTCTGGAATTGCTTTACGTGTTTGGAGATTGTCGATTGAGGCCAGGATGGATTGATGAATTCATGCGTTAGCTGCACATAGCCGATGCGGATTTTTTCGGCGATTGTATCGACCAGATCATCGGCTTCAGCGAAGCGGTTCACCAGCGGATTGGTATTGAGCGAGAGGGTGAAAGCCATAGTCTCCTACCAGATAAAGCGGTCGATTGTGTAATCAGGTGTTGCGCCGTGTTCGGCAAAAAGGTTCTGCAAGTGCTGTGGCTCTGAACCAGCCAGGATGCCGGTCTTGACCAGTATGGACTTCAGGCCAGCGCCAGCCGCCCCCGCAATGTCGTGCTCAATGCTATCGCCAATGCAACACACTCGGTCAGGATGGGGATGTCCGAGAAAATCCAGTGCTGACGCATAAATATCGGCGAAGGGCTTGCCGATCCAGCGCACTGTGCCGCCCAACTCCTGATAAAGATCGGCGATGCGCCCTGCCCCAAAGGCAGTCCCCTCAGCGGTAAGCATGATCTTGTCCGGATTGGTACACAGACAGGGAACGCCGCGCATGGCAGCCGGTTCCAGCAAGCTGCGGTAGTAATCCAGATCATGGACATCGCCTTCACTCGCGGCGATCAGAACAATGTCGGCATCCTCACCCTTTGCCGTGCGTTCAAGATCAAGTCCATCCAAAGGCGACGTATCGCCGTCACGACTGATAAGCAGGCAGCGCTGGGTGGAGCCTGCCTGCGCTTTTGCCGCTTCGGCGGCCAATATCTGCCATGCCACCTCGCCTGAGGTTAGAAACAAGTCCCAGCTTGCCGGATCAAAGCCGATCTTTGCCAGACGCCGGTCATTTTCAGCGGAGCGTTTGCCGGAATTGGACAGGATAATGATACGTGCTCCGGTCTGCTTTAGTCTGGGAAGCGTTGCAGCAGCATCAGGATAAGGTCCGCGGCCATCGCGCAGCACACCGAACTGGTCAATGAGGAAGGCATCAAAGCGCCCTTCCAAATCGCGCAAGCCGGATATTTGTGCTGGCTGGGTCATAGGACACCGGCCGTTTTTGCGCCCAGGATTGCAAGCCGCGCTGTACCCGATGCCGCTTCTTCTGAAAGAGCGGGGGGCATGGCGACGCCGAGCTTGCGTGCACGAATGGCAGACCAGATGGCATTCTTTGCACCGCCACCGACACTACGCACCGAGCCAAGTTTGGGAGCGCCGAGTTTGGCAAGGCGCTCATAAGCCAGTTGCTCGACATTGGCTATGCCTTCAAAGATTGCTTTCAGGAATTGCCCATCATCCTCGGGGCGCGGCTCCATGCGCGGTTTCATCGCCGGATCGTTGATGGGGAAACGCTCGCCATTACGCAGCAGAGGATAGTAATCGAGGCCAGTATCTGTCGAAGGATCAATGGCGGCGGAAAGCTGTTCGATCTGTGCATTATCGAAATAATGGGCGAGAACATTACCGCCCGTGTTCGACGCGCCGCCCGCGAGCCACATATCGCCAATGCGGTGACTATAGAGTCCGAATTCAGGTGCGAAGAGTGGGCGGTTCGAGAGCATCTTGACTGTCAGTGTCGTGCCAAGCGCGCTGACACCATCGCCCGGCTTATCAGCACCTGTTGCCAGAAAGGAGGCGCAACCATCGGTCGTGCCTGCAACGATGATGACCGAAGAAGGCAAATCAAAAGCGGTAGCGGCCGAACTTGTAATGGTCGAAATCGGTGAACCCGCAGCCAAGACATGCGGCAACATTTCCATATGAGCACCGGTGCGACCCATCCATATGGGCCAGCACCGCTCGACAGGATCGTAACCTGTTTTCAGCGCAGTGTTTTCGTCAGACACATTGTAGAGCCCGGTAAAATGCCCTGACAGCCAGTCCGCCTGATGGATGATATGAGCTACATTGCCGACGCTTTGGAAATGCAGCAGCTTGGCGAGACCGGAGGTGGCTCCATGCGCGGCGCTGGTATCAGGCGCATTGGCGGCAATCGCCTCGAGAATATTCGTGTCTGAGACCGGATCATTATACATTAATGGTTCGGCCAAAGGCTCGCCGCCGGTATCGACTGGCAGAACTGTGCCAGACGTTCCGTCAATACTGATCGCCCGTATCTGTTTGCGTTCAACCGAGGTGAGCACCTGCGAGAGCGCTGATTGGACAGCCGACCACCACGCCGCGGGATCGCGGTGATTGTCCGAGAAACGATCAAGCCGGGCAGCGCCGCTGGCAACAATGTCAAACGAGGCCGTCATTGCCACAGCGCGCGCGCCGGACGTGCCTATATCGATGCCGACGAAAAGCGCTTCACCTGTCATTGCAATGCCTGTCCGGCGCGATTGAGCGTTTGCCGGTATTTCTCGGCGTCCCAGCCAAGAAGCTCGGCGTTTTCCTCATCGGTCAGATAATTCAGGCGCGCGCCTTGCGGAATGCGGGAGGTAACATCCGCAAGACAGCGCGCCATGGCAAGTGCACCTGCTGTTGCGTCTTTCAACACCAGAACACCCTTGCCGGGGAACAGGATGGCGGGAGGTAACGCCATACCCTCTTCCAGTTTTTCTTCAATTGTCAGGGCAGTATCCGAAGGCGAGGCAATCATCGAACCCTTGCCGAGAAAGATGACATGATCCGGATAGAGACTGCCCCCTGCCGCGATCCGGCAACTGGCAAGATCGGTCGCTGCGCGATGGATCAGTTCATCTTCAGGAAGTCGGTACTGACTATTAACCGCAAGGCGTTGCAGCGCGGCTATATCTGCGACTGGCGCCTGACGCGGCGTGACCGACAAAAGATGAGAAACCTTCGTCAAAAGCGCTTCGGCTTCAGCGACTGTTTCGGCAGCAACGGCCAGCCCGTGATTTCCCAAGATGAGCACACATGTGTCCTCTTCCAGCCGCTCGGCAATGGCACGCGCCAGCGGTAACCCCGGGCGGGCATAGGGTACAAAGGCATGGGGAATATCGCCAAGGCGCGAGGCTACCAATGCTGCACCATCGGCCTGAACAGCAAGCGCTATCGTCTCAACGCAATGAACATGCACCACCACTTTTTGCGGCATAAGCGCGTGAACGGTGGTTTCGATCGATGGCCGCAGACCGGAGGGATTGCGTTCGGCAATCACGTAATCCTGTGCTTTCTCGGCAGAAGGGTCAAAGCGAGCCAGCGCATCCAGCAAAGGGTCCAGCGCCACCGGCACCATGATATCCGTGTTCCGCGCGTTCATCAGCCACAGACCGGAGGCCTTGATCCAGAGTGTGCCGCCCTCCTTAATGGATGTGTTGCCGCCTGCCGCCTGCACCAGCGCAGGGTCAGAACCGATACGCGCTGACAGGTCGAGAAGAGCTTCAAACTGTGCGCTTCTCATGCCGCCACCCGCTGACTTGTCCACCAATTGGCGAAGGCTTCGCGCTCTTGCTCCGTCATATGCAAACCGTGCTTGGTGCGCCGCTCCAGAACATCCTCAGGCTGAAGCGCCCATTCCGTTTCACGCAAGAACTGTGCCTCCCGTTCATATAAAAGCTTGCTGAACGGAGTGCCCAGATCGGACACAGAGCAGGCCGAACCAAGCAGCTCATGCATGCGCGTGCCGTAAAGCCGGGCGTAATGTTTGGCGAGATCAAAGGGCAGCCAAGGATATCTGGCCCGCACATCGCCCAGAAATTGCTCGAAATCCGCATTGGGCATGTCGCCACCGGGGAGATGCGATTTTGCTGTCCATGCGGGGCGCATGGCTGGAAAGAATGGTTTCAGACGGTCAAGCGCATGTTCGGAAAGCTTGCGGAATGTGGTGATCTTGCCTCCGAACACGGAAAGCAGCGGTGCTTTGTTGTTCTCCGTATCGACTTCAAAAATATAGTCGCGGGTAACGGCGCTGGGGTTTTCGGCACTGTCATCATAGAGCGGGCGCACACCGGAAAAGCTGTGCACAATATCTGCTGGCACCAGCTGCTGCTTGAAGTAACGGTTTACCGATTTCAGCAGGTAATCAATTTCATTGCTATCGGCCGCTACATCTTCCGGGCTCCCTTCATAGGGAATATCGGTCGTGCCGATTAAAGCCAGATCATTCTCGTAGGGGTTGATGAAGATGACGCGCTTGTCCGGGTTCTGAACGAGATAGGCTTGCCGCCCCTCCCAGAATTTCGGCACGATAATATGGCTGCCTTTAACAAGGCGAACGCTGCGGCTGGAGTTCATGCCTGCCACGCGGCGAATAATATCATTGACCCACGGTCCGGCGGTATTCACCACACAGCGCGCCTTGACGGTTCTCTTGGTGCCTGAAACCGTATCGGTCATTTCAACAGCCCAGATATCGCCCTCGCGGCGGATCGAACTGCATGCGGTGCGGGTATGGATTTCAGCGCCGCGCCCGGCAGCATCCAGCGCATTCAAAAGCACCAGCCGGGCATCATCAACCCAGCAGTCTGAATATTCGAATGCCTTGCCATACTCGTCTTTCAACGGCGCACCTTCCGGCGCGGTCTTCAGATTGAGCGTGCGCGTTCCCGGCAAGCGCTTGCGCCCGCCAAGATTATCGTAAAGGAACAGGCCCAGACGCACGAGCCAGGCCGGACGATCCGCCGGATTATGCGGCAGGACAAAGCGCATTGGCCAGATGATATGCGGGGCGGATTCGAGCAGAACCTCGCGCTCAATCAGCGCCTCGCGCACCAGTCGGAATTCATAATATTCCAGATAGCGCAAACCACCATGGACCAGCTTGCCGGAGCGCGAACTTGTGCCCTGTGCCAAATCATCTTTTTCGCATAGGATGACTGACAACCCGCGGCCCACTGCATCGCGCGCAATGCCTGCGCCGTTTACACCGCCGCCTATTATAAACAGGTCATATATCTCAGCGTCTTTGTTCAACGTCCTGCCCCCTGCGATGAAGGCTTGTCCTGAAGTCCATAACTCGCAAAGCCGCGGCGAACACCGTCGATCTCTTCCGCAGGCAAAATGACGGCTCCGCCCAAAAGCAGAGCGTGGTAATATTGCTTGGCGATTGTCTCCAGCTCGACAGCCGCCCACATAGCCTTTTCGAGGCTACCGCCCGTTGCGATCATGCCATGATTAGCCATGAGGCAGGCCGTGCGATCCTCAAGAGCCTTCAACACATTGTCGGAAAGTTCTTTCGTGCCGTAGCGTGCATAATCGCACAGTCTGATATCATCGCCGCCAAATGCTGCGACCATATAGTGGCATGCCGGAATGGATTTATGGGCGATGGCAAGGATTGTCGAAAACGTCGCGTGGGTATGTACGACCGCATTGATTTCAGGCCGTGTGCGCAAAATATCGAGATGAAAGCGCCACTCGGTGGAAGGCTTCTTCGGACCGTCCCAAGAGCCATATTCGCCATCAAGCGGCATGGAGGCGATCATGTCGGGTGTCATCTCATCATAAGGAACGGCAGAGGGCGTAATCAGCATTCGGTCTTCAAAGCGCACACTGATATTGCCCGACGTGCCTTGATTGATGCCGGATGCATTCATCTGGCGGCAGTGATCGATGATTGATTGTCTGAGTTTCAATTCTTGCATCATGACAGCCTCAGCAGGGATTGACCGGCGGCAGACCGGCTATGTAGCGCCGCACTTCCTCGGCGGCCATTTCAGCCGCATAGGTTACAGTGCGCACGGAGGCCCCTGCTATGTGCGGCGTGAGCGTGACATTGGGCAGCTGCAACAGCGGCCAATCGGCAGGAACCGGTTCAACGGCAAAGGTTTCCAGCATGGCGCTGCCCAGATGACCATTGGTCAGTGCTTCATAAAGTGCATCATAATCAACAAGCGGACCGCGCGCAGTATTCACGAAGATCGCACCATGCTTCATTTGGGCAAAGGTCTCGGCATTCATTATGCCTCTGGTTTCGTCGGTGACGCGGGGGTGCATGCTGACAATATCGGAGCGGGAAAGCAGATCATCCAATGCAACATGCTCGACACCGGCATTGCGGTCATCCGCCGACAGCTGGACATAAGGATCGTGCACCAGCACTTTCGTGCCGAAAGCGCGCAAAAGGCGCACAACCTTTGTGCCGATATTGCCATAACCAATAACGCCGACTGTCATTTCCGAAAGCTCGCGGCCCGTCTTGTCGGCGCGGTAAAGCTCGCCGCGCCATTCACCTTTACGCAAGGATTCATGGCCGCTGCGGATAAGACGCGTTTCAGCCAAAATGGCACCAAGGGTAAACTCGGCAACGGCGCTGGCGTTACGGCCCGGTGTATTGACGACAAGCACGCCAGCATCGCGCGCGGCCTTCATATCGATATTGACCGGACCGCCACGCGAAACAGCTACGAACTTCAATTCAGGCAAGCGTTCCAGCATACCTGCCGACATGGGAGCAAGCTGTGTAATAAAAAGCTCGGCATCACCGATGAATTCGACAATCTCATCGGGATCACCGAGATATTCCTTCAGCCCGTCCATGCCTTTGACCGCATAGCCATGCTCCATGGGAACGTCGGGCCAGGGCTGTTCCAGCGTGCGGATATCGTGCTCATCACCACATAACTCCACGATCTTTTCCCTGAATACATCCGGGAGCATGAACCGGTCGCCGATAATGGCTATTTTCTTGGTCATTGCGGTCTTCCTATTCGTCAATTGCTGCTGGCTAGCGTGTGCCATGTCGATTGCAGTGCCAGCCGTGACTGGCGATAGGCCGGGAAAGCCTTCTCATAAATCAGGGATAATTCTTCATCGGCAGCTTCCGGCTGGCGCTGGAACGGCGTTACCCAATCTTTGACGCAATCGGCCATCGAGCCATAAATGCCAAGCGATACGGCTGCGATCATGGCTGCGCCTGCGGCTCCTGCCTCTTCACGCTCGCTGGTCTGTACCGAGGCACCGAGCGCCCCGCCCAGAATTTTGCGCAGCGAAGCACTGCGCGCCGCGCCGCCCGTTACTCGAACGCGCTTTGGCAAAGGCCCCATCGCCGTATAGCAATCACGAGCAGCAAGCGCCAAACCATCAAACACAGCGCGCACCAGATCGCCAAACCGATGGCTTGATGAAAGACCTATGAAGGACGAACGAGCCGAGGCATCAACGAAGGGACCCCGCTCACCCGCATCGGAAATATAGGGATGATAAATGACCGAAGCGGCTTGTGCATCGGCAAGCCACGTCTCGACATAGGCGAGCAATTCCGCTTTGGACTTTTCAAGTCCGACGCTTTTGAAAAGATCGCCAGCGACGGATAATATCCAGTCAATATTGAGCGTTGCAGCCATGTTGGACTGCATCTGCGCATATATGCCCGGGATCGGCATGCACATTGTATAGCCAGTCAAATCACGGTTCAGCTGCACATCGTCCGGGCTTGTGGCAAGGCGCATATGCATGCCGGTCGATCCGATGATCGAGCACCCCGTATCGGTCCCCGGCTCGTATAATCCGGCGCCAAGCGCGGTGCAGGCCACATCGACATAACCCAGAACGACAGGCGTGCCTTCCAGCAATCCCGTGCTTCGCGCAGCTTCGCCCTCAAGCTTATGATGGGTCGTAGAGCCATCAACGATCTCGGGGAGCAGATATTTGAGTTTCTCCAACCCGAGAAAATCAATCACGCTGTCTGAATAGGCGCGTGTGCGAAAATCGCCAAAGGTGAAAACCGCCTCGGACGGATCGGTTGCCCGCTTGCCTGTCAGCTTGAAATAAAGCCAGTCCTTGCAATGGAACGCCGTGGTTGCACCGGCATAAAGCTCCGGGGCTTCATCCATCATCCAGCGCAATTGCGAACCCTGCTGGCAGGCGGCAAGCCCGCTGCCTGTATGGGTGAAGCGGCCAAGATCGCCGCGTTCCTTGCGCAGACTATCAACCGTATCGCCAGCGCGCGCATCAAGCCACAACCAGCCCTTGCCAACCGCCTCGCCGTTCTGGTCGATCATCCAGGTGCCGTCCCCCTGTCCCGTTACCGAGACTGCCACAGTGCGGCTGGCCAGATTTTCAACCTTCTCGGCAAGCTCGATCAGCGTCTTGGCTGCATCGGCCCAAGTGCGTGCGAGATCCTGCACAACCCCGGCCCGACCGACAGTTTCATAACTGTTTGGCGTCGAGGCGAATGCAATCTGGCGACCTGCAAGATCGAAGGCTACGGATTTGATGACGGAGGTTCCCGCATCAATCCCTATGAGGATATCGCGTGTCATCACGCAAGCTCCTGTCCGTGGCTGATGGCGGCACCCGTTTCACCGTTGAATACATGCAGGCTGGCCGGATCGAGACGAACTGCAATCGTATCGCCGATTGCCACATCTGTCCGGTCATGCTCGACCAGTACCAGCGATCCACCGGCAAAGTCTGCCGCAATATGGGTCTGGTCGCCGAGCCATTGATTAACCGAAACACGCGCATGGACGCCGCCGTCGCTGCGCCGAACTGCGTAAGGCCGAATGCCGACAACGACTTTTTGATGCTTTTTCAATTCTTCGCGCACGGCCGGAGAAAAGTCGGAAGCAGCATATTCCAGCTTGACGCCTTGGTTGAGACCGAAGGCGACCGTGCTGTCATTGCCGGAGACCGTTGCCTCGAAGACATTCATGGGCGGTTCGCCGACAAAAGTGCCCGTGAAGAGATTGGCCGGACGCTCCTTGATCATTTGCGGCGTGTCGAACTGCTGCAACTGACCGCCTTCCATGACTGCGATGCGATCTGCCAGCGCATTGGCCTCCGTCTGGTCGTGCGTGACGAGAATAGCGGTCAACCCACGTTCCTTGATGTAGTGTTTGATGCGACCACGCA
Source organism: Phyllobacterium sp. K27 (assembly GCF_054796155.1). Lineage (NCBI taxonomy): Bacteria > Pseudomonadati > Pseudomonadota > Alphaproteobacteria > Hyphomicrobiales > Phyllobacteriaceae > Phyllobacterium > Phyllobacterium sp. K27. The sequence continues at coordinate 3,120,475 of NZ_CM139240.1, forward strand.
GTACCGCCCGCAATTGTGGCTCCAACTGCCCCATCGGTTCATCCAGCAAGTGCAGATCGGCATCGCGGATCAAGGCGCGGCCAAGCGAGGCACGCTGTTGCTGCCCCCCGGAGATTGAACTCGGATAGCGGCCGAGAATATCTTCGATCTCCAGAAGCTTGGCGATATAGGCGACTTTTTCTTCGACGACGGCCTGCGAGAGCTTTGAGGATTTGAGTGCGAAGGCGATATTTTCCTTCACAGTCAAAGGCGGATAGAGCGAATAGCCCTCAAAGGCCATGGCCACATTACGCCGGACGGGCGCGAAGGACTGCACCTCGCGGCCTTTGAGCGAAATGGTGCCTCGCGATACAGCTTCAAAGCCGGCGACCATGCGCAAGGTTGATGTCTTGCCGCAACCGGATGAGCCAAGGAGCGCAATGATCTCACCCTTTTTCACATCCATGCTGATGTTGCGGACCGCATGAACGCCGTGGTCGATGGGGCCATAGAACTTGTCGACATTCTTGATCAACAGAGCAGTGTCACTCATGCTGCTACTCCCTGCTCTGTTGTGCCAGCCTTGCGGATCAATGCGCCGCTGGCCTTATCGAAAAGAAATGCTGTTTTGCCATCGATGACGATATGGGCGGACCCCGATGCCGGGCCTGGTGTTCCCGCAGGGCGGGAGACCAGCACTTCGCGCTTGCCGGCTGTGAGGACCAAGGTGACAGTCTTCTCGTTGAGCGGAGTTTCCGCCTCTACTTCGATAGGAACGGCGCCTTTACCCGTGCCATTGGTGAAAGTGATCGACTCCGGACGAATGCCGATGACGCAGGATTGTCCGGCAACACTGTCCGGCATGCCGGGCAGTGCGACGCGCACCCTGGAAATCTCGACATAGATGCCGTTAGCATCCTTCTGCGGCACCACGTCGAGAAGGTTGATCGTCGGGTCACCGAAGAGGCTGGCAATCCCGATATCGGCAGGCGCATTATAGATTTCTTCCGGCGTACCGATCTGTCGAATTTTGCCACTGGCCATGACCGCAATACGATCGCCCAGCGCCATGGCTTCCTTGTAATCCTGCGTCACATAGACGACCGTTGCGCCCTGCGAAGCGAGCAGACGTGGAAGTTCCAGCCGCATCTCGAAGCGCAGCTTGGCATCGACATTGCGCAAGGGATCGTCGAGCAAAAGCAGCGGCGGTGAACCGGCCAAAGCGCGTGCAAGCGCGGTACGCTGCTTTTGTCCATTGGACAGCGCCTTGGGATGATGCGACAGCACATGGTCGATCTTGAGCAATTTTGCCACTTTGCCGACACCCGCCTTGATTGCCTCGGCGGATGAGCGAGTGGCGGTGAGAGGGCTGGCGATATTGTCGTGAGCGCTCATATGCGGGAACAGCGCGAAGTTTTGGAACGCCATGCCGATGCCGCGATGCTCCGCATCGACATCGGTCATATCTTCACCGCCAATCAGGATGTTTCCCTCATCAGGATCGATCACACCGGCGACGAGACGCAGGAGGACGGTCTTTCCGGCCCCGGAAGGGCCGAACAAGACCAGCGTCTCGCCATTTGCTACGTCTAGCGACAGGTCATCGAGGACCGTATTGGTCTTGTAGCGCTTGACGATATTCTTGAGTTCTAAAGTGGTCATGAAATTATCCCTTCACCGCGCCAAGCGAGAGGCCTTCGACAAGGTAGCGCTGTGCATAAAGAGCGAGCGCAAGCGTCGGCGTGACGGAAAGCACGATGGCCGAGGCGATCTGGCCGTACTGAATGCCCGATGAGGTAACGAAGGCGAGAGCGCCCACCGTGACCGGCTGCTTGTCGGCAGATGCCAGCACCAGCGCGAAGACGAAATTGTTCCAGGCGAAGATGAAGGCAAGCAGGCCAGCCGCCGCAATGCCCGGTCCTGCAAGAGGCAGGGCAATCTTGCGGAACGTGGCAAACCATGAGTGTCCCGCAATGCGATAGGCATATTCAACATCAGCCGAGATATCTTCGAAATAGCCGCGCACAATCCACAGGATCAATGGCAGGCAGATCAGCTGATAGACCCAGATGAGACCGAAATAAGTATCCGACAGGCCAAGCCACTGGAAATACTGCGTCAGAGGCAGCAGGACCAGAAGCGGCGGGGCGAAGCGGAACGACAAAAGCGTAAAAGCGATATCTTCCGAGCCGCGGAACTTGTGACGGGCAAATGCGTAGGCCGCAGGCACGCCAAGCACCAGAGCAAGCGCAACCGATGTTACAGACAGAAAGACCGAGTTGCCAAGATTACGCATGAAGGCAATATCGAGCGTGCCTGCCGAAGTGGTCAGCTTGCCGGTGATGAGCGCTGAATAGTTGGACAGGGTTGGCGTGAAAACAATGGATGGCGGTATCTGGAGAATGGTCTCATTCGTCTGGAATGACATAAGGAATATCCAGAGAATCGGGAACATGAAGAAGACAACGACCAGCGAAAGCGCAAGGAAGCGCAAGGATTTTTCAAGTGTAGATGTGGTTTCCATAATGTACTCCTCACGCCTCGCCGCGTGCGCGTTCGCGCAGCCGCAGCCAGTTCTTGATGAAGATATTGGAGAGCAGGTAGGTGATCGCCCACAGGATGACCATGAGAGCCGCTGACCGCCCGACATTCGTTGACTGGAAGAAGTTCAGATAGGCTTCGACCTGAAATACCGTCAGTGCATTACCGGGGCCGCCCTGCGTCATCGCATAGATGATGTCGAACTGTTGGATGGAATCGAGCAGGCGAAACAAAGTTGCGGTCAGAATATAGGGCGTCAGCATCGGCAATGTGATGCGGAAGAACACGAAGGTACGCGGCACGCCATCAAGCGCGGCGGCTTCGAATGGTTGTGTCGGCAAAGACCGCAGTCCGGCCAAAAGCAGGATCATGATAAAGGGCGTATAGACCCAAATATCGACCAGAACGACAGTCAGGAGAGCCGTATCTGGCGACGAAGCCCAGCGGAAATCTTCCAGACCGATCAAACTTGCCAGATAGCTGAGAATACCGAAGCCGGGATTGGTCATCAGCTTCCACATCAGTGCTGCAAGCGCCGGTGCAATCATCAACGGCAGGAGAAGCATGATCGAAATGAAATTATTGACCCGCGAGCGCTTCTGCAAAAGCAGCGCAATGCCAAGTCCAAGCAACAGCTCCAGCGTTACAGTGATACCGGCATAGAGCAACGATACTTTGAGCGTGTTCCAGAAGCCCGGATCATTGAACAGAAAGTTATAATAGTTCTCGCCCCAGTTGAACTGACGGCTCCATGGCTGGCTCAGCCGGTAGCGCTGAAATGAATAGATGACAGCAGTGAAGAACGGAATCAGAATGCCGATGCAGACAAGCAATGCTGGCAGGCTCAGGACATAGGGCAGCATCTTCCTGCTGATCCTGAATCTTGAAGCTGGCTTTCTGGGAATGGATGGTGAAGCCAATTTAAAGCTCCTTATTGTTTAGACAATCACGCATGCTGCGCACCGGGATACCCGGCACCTTTGGCGCCGGGTATTGGCGGGAGAAGGATCAGCCGAGTCCGGCTTCCTTGAGCTGACGATCAATGCTCTGGCTGAGCTGATCCAGCCCCTCATCGATCGGCACTTCCTTGGCAACCATCTTCTGGAGCGTTGCAGCCCATTCCGTGGTCACATCGAAGAAGAGCGGTTGCGGCGTGAACTTGATACTTGCGCCAGCGGCGGAAGCATCAAACATTTCGACATAGCCCGGATATTTGCTGTTCAGCTTTTCGCGGAACATTTCATCCTTCCAGATCGACTGGCGAACCGGATCAACAAAGTCCATCTTGGTGGCACCGAACAGGGCATGTTCCGGACCGGAAGCCCATTGCAGGAAGTACCAGGTTGCGTCCTTGTCCTTGGAGAAATTGGACATGGCAAGCGACCAGATCCAGATATTCGGTGTCGATGCAGTGGCTTCCGGATTGGCGGTGAAGGCAGCATAGGAAAGCTTGCCGGCCATCTTGTTGTCGCCGCCATTCATGAAATATCCAAGGCAGTCAGCATCGAAAATCATGGCCGAAGCACCGGCACCAAGATCCGTGCCCACCTGATACCAGGTATAGGTGGACCAATCCTTCGGACCGCTCTCCTGGATCATCTGCACCCACTTGGTGTGGTAGGCTTTTGACTCAGGCGTGTTCATTGCTGCCGAAAGCTTGCCGTCAGCAGAAACATTGAGGTCTTTCTGGTTGAAGTTGGCATAGCCGGACAGGAAGCCCGGATGGATTGTGGCCCATGAGCGCGAACCACGCACGCCAATGCCGTAAATGCCGCCAATATCCTTTTGAAGCTTGGCAGATGTTGCGATCATTTCATCGATATTGCCCGGAACTCCGACTCCGGCCTTTTCGAACATTTCGCGGTTATAGGTGATGTTGTTCTGCTCAAACGCCCATGGAATACACCATTGCTTGGCGTCTTCCGAACCAAGCGCGCCGCCGGGAATACCATTCCATGCGCAGGAGTTTTTGACGCCCGGCAGGAAGTCGTTCCAGGCATAGTTCGGATTGGTCTTTTCCGGATCGTTGATCCATTCCTTCAGATCGGTGATCCAGCCGGCAGGACCATAGGTCCATGTCATGTAAGCACCGGTCATGAACGCATCATATTCTGTCGAGCCGGATGACAGGGCTGCCGTCACCTTGTCGAAATAGACGTCTTCCGGGAATACGTCATATTTCACGTCGATGCCGGTCAGGTCCTTGAAGTTTTGAAGGTTTGCGATCATCGCATCCGCATAGGGATGCTTGTTCAAAAGCAGCTTCAGGGATTTGCCGGAATGCTTCTTCCAGTCAAAATCGGCTGCCTGCGCATTGGTCGACATCATATTCATCAATGTGCCGGCAGTGGCCGCTGTGATGCCCATTGTGCCCAGCCCCTTCAACAGGCCGCGACGGTCAACCGATCCGCGCAGGAAAGCGCTGATAAGGTCTTTTTCCTTGTCATGCATTGGTCTTCTCCTCCTTCTTATCGGGTATTATGGACCGGATACCCCGCCGGTATTCTCCCGGATGCAGCTGCCCGCATCCCCTCCCTGACGTTTTGTCAGGTATTTTCCGCAACGAGTTGCTGCGCCGTTTTCTCGTCTGTAATCAAACCATTGAGGCACCGGCTTTCGAGTACTGCCCGAATGGCTCGTACCTTCATCCTGCCGCCTGCAACCGCAATCAATCGCTGTTTTTTCAGGTCCTCCCGGCTCAGGGTGAATGTGCGATCAGACAAGGTTGTTTGAATCGCTTGGCCCGCATCATCGAAGAAATGACCGAGAAGCTCTCCCGCCCCTCCAGCTTTCTTGATGTCCTCGATCTCGCTCTTCTCGATCATGCCCGTCGAAACCAGCGAGGCTTCGCGCTCGGCAGTACCAATGCCGACCATCGAGAGATTGGCGCTCTTTGCCATGTTGAATATTTCGCGCACGCCGCGCTGACTGAACAATACGTCCATGTCTTCGACGGTATTGGCAAAGAACGGGACAGGCATGACATAGGCCTCCGCACCGATACGCTCTGCCAGCCTATGGATAACGTCGTGCGGGTTGGCGGAAAATTTGCGTGTCAAGCCGCCAAGCAGCGAGACGAAACGAACATTATTGCTCGCTATGCGCGGCAGATAATCGACGCACGCCGCTAACGTTCGCCCATGGCCCATGCCGATAAGAAGCGCGCCATCGCGCTCGATCTCCCGCTTAAGAAACTGGGCTCCGGCAATGCCGAGAGCCTTTAGCGGCAATTCTTCCGGATCAAAATCGGGGACGACTTCGCAATAGTCGAGCCCGTATCGCGCGGATAGCTTTTGCTCAAGCTCGACGCATTCCGAGACTTCGCCATCAATATAGACCTTCACCAGACCTTCCTGATTGGCCTTCATGATCAGACGATGAGCTTTGAGCGATGTCAGGCCAAGACGCTTGGCAACCTCAGACTGAGTGAGACCACCGGCGTAGTGGAGCCAGGCAGCGCGCGCTGCCATGCTGGACTCTTCTTCGCGAAGAGAACTGCCACTCACCATTGCCATGTCTCCACCCTGAACATTTTCTGATATTTTTATCTCTTAGTGAAAATAATTTCACTCTATGCAAAATTTGTCAAGCGAGAGAAATTGAATTTGAAGCTTCCGATAGCCTAAATCGGGCTGCGCAAGCTCGTACTGGGTTCGTTTCAAAGAAGAATAGCGCAGGGTTTCAGGGGCTTCCCGCAACGCACGCAACAATCCGGCGACCCCTCACCGAAAATGCAAATTTTGGACCAGGCTATTGCAGGCGTTGTGGTCCCGGGGCTGCTTATTAAAAATAGGCATCACAAACGGGTGCATTCAGTGCAAGCCAATTGGCTTGAAACCGGCAGGCAGCACGGCTGACAAAGTGAGATATTCAGCCTGCGTGCAATGGAGTCGACGCAAGCGTGCCGCAAGCGCGCATCGTCAAAGGCATGCCAAGGCATCCACAGTAGTGATCTTGCACTAACTGTTAGACCCAAAGCCCCTTCCTTAATTTTATAATCATTGAGTCCGGATGACCCTGGCCTTGAGGCCTAGAGCAAGTTTTGTTTATATAGAGTCATTCTGCCGGAGGGAATTCGTGGACAAGATCAAGGGATTTAGCGAGGGCGATGTTTATCCATCGGACGAAGCTGAAGCCCGATGGAATTGGCGCGAATTCACCCGGCCCTTCGGGTTTCCGGCTGACGGCCACCCACTTTGTCAGGCAGCTTCGTCCGATGGATAAACATCGACCTCGCCACCTTCCGCGTGGATTGTCTCGTCATCCGAGAAACAGAATTGGCTCTATATAAACAAAATTTGCTCTAGATCACTCCCACTCAATAGTGCCCGGTGGCTTCGAGGTCACATCGTAAACGACGCGATTGATGCCCTTGACCTCATTGATGATCCGCGTTGCGGCCTGACCAAGGAAATTCATATCGTAGTGATAGAAATCCGCCGTCATGCCATCAACCGATGTCACCGCACGCAGCGCGCAGACAAATTCATAGGTGCGCCCATCGCCCATGACACCAACTGTTTGCACGGGCAGAAGAACCGCGAATGCCTGCCAGATGACATCATAGAGTCCGGCCTTGCGGATTTCGTCGAGATAGACAGCATCGGCTTCGCGCAGGATCTCCAGCTTCTCGCGGGTGATGCCGCCGGGGCAGCGGATCGCCAGTCCCGGACCGGGAAACGGGTGACGGCCAATAAAATGATCCGGCAAGCCAAGCTCCTTGCCGAGTATGCGCACTTCGTCTTTGAACAGTTCACGCAAGGGCTCGACGAGCTGCATATTCATGCGTTCAGGAAGGCCACCCACATTGTGGTGCGACTTGATCGTCACCGAAGGGCCACCCGTGAAGGATACGCTTTCAATCACATCCGGATAGAGTGTGCCTTGAGCAAGGAAATCTGCACCGCCAAGCTTTTTGGCTTCTTCCTCAAAGACTTCAATGAAGAGCCTGCCAATCGTCTTGCGCTTCTTTTCCGGGTCGCTCTCGCCCTCAAGCGCACCGATGAAACGGTCCTGCGCATTCACGAGGATAAGCGGTAGATTATAGTGTTCGCGGAACATGCTGACGACATCTGCCGCCTCGTCCTTGCGCATCAGGCCGTGGTCGACAAGGATGCATGTCAGCTGGTCGCCGACTGCTTCATGGATGAGCAAGGCCGCAACGGACGAATCAACACCGCCTGACAGAGCGCAGATGACTTTCTTGTCGCCAACCTGCTTGCGGATAAGATCGACCGCCTTTTCGCGGTATGCAGACATGGACCAGTCGCCTTCAATCCCGGCAATGCGATGGACGAAGTTCTGGAGTAGCTTTGCGCCGTCGGGCGTGTGCACCACTTCAGGATGAAATTGCACGGCGTAATATTTACGCGCTTCATCTGCAATGGCGGCAAAGGGGGCGCCAGTCGAGGTACCGACAACCTTGAAACCGTCAGGGATTGAGACAACGCGATCCCCATGGCTCATCCAAACCTGATGACGCGTACCTTTGGCCCAAATGCCATCGAAAAGCGCGCATTCTTCCTGAATATCGAGGAAAGCACGGCCAAATTCGCGGTGATGACCGCTTTCGACCTTACCGCCAAGCTGCGCGCACATGGTCTGCTCGCCATAGCAAATGCCAAGCACCGGGACATTGGAATCAAAGACGTCCTGCGGCGCGCGCGGGCTGCCGATATCGACAGTCGAATGAGGGCTGCCGGACAGGATGACCGCTTTTGGCTGGATGCGGTGAAACGCTTCCTGAGCTGATTGGAAAGGAACGATCTCGGAATAGACGCCGGCTTCGCGCACGCGACGCGCAATCAGCTGAGTTACCTGGCTGCCGAAATCGACGATGAGGACTGTATCGGGATGAGTGGGAGTGTTCATGGCGGGCCTTTAAAGCAAATGTCGGTGAGGCGCAATGGGTTGCCAAAGCTTACTGACAAACTGATTCCGATTGTTAGAGCGGAGAACATTCAAATGGAACCAGTTCTGTTTCTCGGATGGCGAGACAATCCACGAGGAAGGTGGCGAGGTCGATGTCTTTCCATCGTCCGACGCCGCCTGACAACGTGGTTGGCCGCCAGCCGGAAACCCAAAGGGCCTGGTGAATTCGGACCAAATCCATCGGGCTTCGACATCGTCCGATGGAAAGGCATCGGCCTCGCCAAATCCCTCAACCTTGTTCACGAATTCCCTCCGGCAGAACGATTCCATTTGGATATTCTCCGCTCTAACAGGGTGGGTGAAGCATTGCGGTGAAGATCTTACCGGACCGAGCGTTCCAACGTGGCAACTACCCATTTATTGAGACTTATGCCAGCACGCCGCGCAGCGCCCGAAATTGCCTTATGCAAGACAGGCTCGGTACGGACGACAAACTGCCCCGAAAACGGCTTTTCAGGTTCCTCACCCCGCTCTTTGCAAAATGTCAGATAATCCTCAACGGAATCTGCAAAGGCTTTCTTTAAGGCTGTAGCAGAAGCACCCTGAAAAGTTATGACATCGCGCAAGTTAACGATTTCACCGTGAAAAATATTTTCTTCTTCATCAAACTCGATGACTGCTTCATAGCCCTTGTAATGCATGGTCGTCATGGTTTTACGTCTGCCTCCTGTAGAAACCGTCGCACTAATTTACTGCGCCCTTATCCGTCTCTTTCTGCGGATGTGGACGATGGAATACAGCCCGCACATTGTTCAATGCCACCCGCACACGAGAACCGTTTCCTTCGCTGATCTGCGCGCCACACGCCAAGAATAGCATCTCTATTTCCCGCCAGACGATTCCCGGGCGCACTGGATCGGCAAAAATTGCGGCAAGCGTGTCCGTGTGCTTCTTGTTGAGTTTCATATAATAGTATCACTTTTCAGTATCAATAAAATATAGTGTTATAAAAATAAATCAGACTGAAATAGTTCCATCTTCAATTGCGCCAGCCATAGTCTCCACTGCCGCAGCGAGTTTCTCATCGATCACGTGGAGATACTCGGTCCAATCGCCAAGATGCTGTAGTTCGGCTGCACCATCGGAAATGCCGCGTAGCCCGATCAGTGGGAGATTGTACCTATGGCATGCGCGCAGGATGGAGAAAGTCTCCATTTCCACCATATCCGCATCCACAAGATTATAGGCTTTGCCTGAAACGATGTTGGCACCGCTTGAAAGCGTCGCTTCTTTTATACCGGGGATGCGATGATCAAGTGGCAACTTCACAGGCAGGTCGAGAAAGGGGGTGGCGCCCTTGGTAAAGCCGAGTGGCGAAGCATCCATGTCGCGATAGGACACGCTGGTTGCCTGATAGATTTCCGTCTGCTCAAGAATGCGCGAACCAGCAGAACCCAGCGATACAACGAGATCAGGCAGCGCCGACATTGCGCCAAGATGTGCAAGAATCGACGAAACGCTGACGGCCGATTCCACTGGCCCGACGCCCGTGATCAGCGGTGTAAACAGTTTTTGCAAATGTTGGCCATATTCGGCAGTTGCGGCCATGGCAAACAAAACGCGCTTGCCAGCAATCGGGGTCATATAATCGAACATTTCAGCCTGCCGGATTCAACCAATAAAGTGATGCGTTGAGCAGGGTAGCGAAAGCCACCCATGCCAGATAAGGGAGGAACAGAATTGCCGATACGCGTTCCGTGCTCCAGCTGACCTTGATAAAACCAATAATGGAGATCAACAGCAGCAGGATCACGACCAGCGCGAGCCCATCTGTTGGAGCCCGAAAAAGCTTGGTGACCAAAGAAAATTGAGAACAAGTTGTGCCCACCAGAACTGCTGGGATACAGTCAAGCTACGATCCCATACACGCCAGCCAACAAGGGCGATGAGCACATATAGGACTGTCCAGACAGGCGCAAAAATCCAGTTTGGCGGATTGAATGATGGCTTGACGAGGCCCGCATACCATTCCCCAGGCAGGGTTGCATAGCCAATTGCAAGTCCACCGCCGACAACCAGAACCAAAAACAGCAAAAGTACTATGGAGCGGGACATAGGTATATTCCTGTGAATGACTGCCGCCGGTTGTAGCTTTATTTTTCCCGTCTGAGAACCGAAATGAAGAAGCCATCGGTCGACGTTGAAAACGGCGACAGGATCGCAGTTCCATCTTTAAACAGCGGCTTAAGATCGCTGTGCTCCGAAACGGACTGCGCCCAGATCGGCTGGCTGTCTACAATGCTGTATTGCGGATTTGTAGCAAGAAATGCCGATACTTGATCGCCATTTTCAGGGGCGAAAAGCGAACAGGTGATGTAGACCAGACGGCCACCCGGTTTGACATAGACCCTGGCGGCATCCAGCACCTGACGCTGCTCGACCTCGCGTCGCTCCAATTGCTGCTCGCTCAAACGCCATTTTGCATCGGGCCTGCGGCGCCATGTTCCCGAACCCGTGCATGGCGCGTCAACAAGAACGAGATCCATCTGGCCTTCCAGCGGAACGAGATCGCTTATGTTTGCATGTGCCTGCGCATTGCGCACCCCTGCCCGCTTGAGGCGGTCAAAAATGGGCGCCAATCGTGCGCGTTCGGCGTCATAGGCGTGTATCTGGCCCTTATTGTTCATCTCCGCAGCCAAAGCGAGCGTTTTACCGCCTGCTCCTGCACAATAGTCCAGCACCTGTTCACCCGGTTTTGCATTGCTGAGCTTGGCTGCGATCTGAGACCCCAAGTCTTGTACCTCGAACAATCCGCGCTGAAAGGCTGGCTCCGCCTGTACGTTCGGATGACGGCCCATGGCGCGCAATGGCGGCACACGAATAGCCGTTTCAAGCAGCGGCGCAGGGCTAGCTCCAGCGCGCGCCAGTTCTTTCAACACTTTTTCGCGGTCGGCCTTCAATGTATTGACCCGCAGATCAACAGGGGGCCGGTCGCTCAAGGCGGCCGCTTCTTCCACCCATTTATCACCGAAGATCGCCTGAAAATGTGGCACGCACCATTCCGGCACATCGGCGCGAATATGATCGGGGGCAGAAGTCAAATCGCGCGATCCCCAAATGGCCAGACGATCTGCATCGAGAGGTTCGGGGGCAAACTTGTCGCCTTCAAGCGCGGTATTGATATCTTCAATATTCAGTTCGGCATCGGACAGCAGAACGCCAAAAGCGATATGGCGTGCCGCGTCGCTGTCCATGCGCCAACCGAGCGACAGTTTCCGGCGCAGCGCATCATAAACAATATTGCCAATGACAGCGCGGTCACCAGCCCCGGCGAAACGATGCGACAACCCCCAATCCTTCAAAGCATCCGAGGCGGGACGCTTGCGATTTTCAATGTCTTCGAGAACTTCGATTGCCGCCTGCAGGCGTCCGCCAAGTCGCATATGAATTCCTTGTAAGCCTTTAGAGCTTTTCCAACTCTTTCACTGTCGCATACATGGCTGCGACAATAAAAGAAAGCCGGGGCTTGCACCCCGGCTTGCTATTGTTCGTTGTTCGCGTCGGCCTATTCGGCAGCGACGTCTTTTTCCTCGTTGGAGATGGCATTGGCTTCATAGCCATGTGCTTCTTTCAAAGCGGCACGCACACCAGCCTCGTAGTCGGGATGAATGCGGGCAAAATGCACCAGCTGGCGCTCGATGATTTCACCCGGAACGCCGCCCATTGCCGCTGCGATGTTGGAGAAAAGGCGCGAGCGCTGACCAGCATCGAAAAGATTGAACAATGCGGTCACCTGACCATAATCATCATTGCCGATGCGATGGTTGAAGCGATCTGCGTCGCCCGACAGCTTCAGCGGTGGCTCTTTGGCCGATGGCTGTTCTACTGCCCCGGAGAAGCTATTGGGTTCGTAGTATGCGTCGACATTGCCAGTCTTTTGACCGAAGAAATTCATCTGGCCATCCTTGTGATAATGATGAACAGGGCATTTCGGCTGGTTGACGGGAAGCGCTTCATAATGCGTGCCAAGACGATAGCGATGCGCATCTGCATAGGAGAAAACACGTGCCTGCAACATCTTGTCTGGCGAAGGGCCGATGCCCGGAACAACATTCGATGGCGAGAAGGCCGCCTGCTCGATTTCCGCGAAATAATTGTCCGCATTGCGGTTGAGTTCCATCACACCGATTTCGATCGGCGGGAATTCGCCATGCGGCCAAACCTTGGTCAGATCAAACGGATTATAGCTCGTGCGTTCTGCCTCGGCCTCAGTCATGATCTGAACCTGAACGGTCCATTTCGGGAATTCGCCGCGTTCAATGCCGCCGAAAAGTTCTTCCTGATAGGTTTCACGAGACTTGCCGATAAGGGTTTCGGCTTCCGCGTTTGTGTAGAACTTGTGACCCTGCTGCGTCTTGAAGTGGAACTTGACCCAGAAGCGTTCGCCAGCATCATTCCAGAAGGAATAGGTGTGGGAGCCGTAGCCGTTCATATACATCGGCGCGACAGGCAGACCGCGATCCGACATAAGGATCGTTACCTGATGCAGGCTTTCGGGTGAAAGCGACCAGAAATCCCACATGGCCGTAGCGGAACGCATATTGGTGCGTGGATGACGCTTCTGCGTATGAATGAAGTCCGGGAACTTGAGCGGATCGCGGACGAAGAAGACTGGCGTATTATTGCCGACAAGATCCCAATTGCCTTCGCTTGTATAGAACTTCAGGGCAAAACCGCGCACGTCACGCTCGGCATCGGCAGCGCCAAGCTCCCCGGCAACGGTCGAAAAGCGCAGAAGTAATGGCGTTTCGGCTCCGGGCTGCAAAGCCTTGGCTTTGGTGTAACGCGAAATATCACCTGTGATCTTCAATGTACCAAATGCGCCCCAGCCTTTGGCATGGACAACGCGCTCAGGGATGCGCTCGCGATTCTGATGGGCAAGCTTTTCAAGCAACTGATAATCATCAAGCAGTACCGGACCACGTTCGCCTGCAGTTCTGGAATTCTGGTTGTCCGATACCGGTGCACCGGCGGTCGTCGTCAATGTTGGACGGTCAGCCATGAGGCTTCTCCCTTGATTGTTCGAGCTCTGAAATGATCAGCGCAGCGCTTTGGCTGGCATTCAACCCCAGGATAGAACTATTCCAATCATAGTTTCCAATTGTATTTAGAATTATTATTGATAGGATTTACCTATCATGTTTTCAGTACGGCAAATGCGTTATTTCGATATCCTCGCGACCACATTGCACTTTCGCAAAGCTGCGGAGGTGGCACGCATTTCGCAGCCTGCGCTGTCGGCACAAATCGCGGAAATGGAGATGCGGCTTGGCGCAACCTTATTTGAGCGGACACGTCGTTCGGTGGTTCTGACTGATTTGGGGCGAAAGCTTCTTCCAAGAATCCAGAGCATTCTCGACGAAATCCGCTCGTTGGAAGATTTGGCATTGGAAAAACGCGGCACTCTGCGGGGCCGCCTGCGTCTCGGGATCATTCCGACCATCGCGCCCTACTTGCTACCAGTCCTCATCCCGCACCTACACGACAACTATCCGGACCTTTCCATTGAACTACGCGAAGCCCTAACTTCGAAGCTTGTGGAGGATTTGCGCCTTGGCGATCTTGATGTCCTGATTGCCGCTTTGCCCATTGATGGCGAAGGAACAATCACAATGCCGCTTTTCCGTGATCGCTTTTTGATCGCTACATCGAGCAATGACACCGATGTTCTTTCATCGCCCATGACGCAGGAAAATGTTGCCGTCGAGCGCCTGTTGCTTCTGGAAGAAGGTCACTGTCTGCGGGATCAGGCGCTGGCGGTGTGCACCAGCGTCAAACAAAGACAACTCGTCAATTATGGCGCGACCAGTCTGGCAACACTTTTGCAGATGGTCAGCCATGGCATGGGTCTGACGCTGATTCCGGAAATCGCAGTTCGAACCGAGGCCAGCCGCAACAATGTGCGGATCGCGTCTTTTGCCGATCCTGAACCAGCGCGTGAAATAGGTTTGATCTGGCGCAAGCAGAGCAAACGGCGCGAAGATTTCGAGGCACTTGCAACCGCTATCATAGAGTGCAGCCGCAAATTGACCGTTTCGGAGAAAGAGTTGGCTGATTTAGTGGCTTAAATTGCCGGTGGCAAGAGCAGATGCATCGCGAGCATAATCCAAAGAACACCATTGAGAATAAAGCCCAATGTGAAAATTGACTGACGGTAACGCAAGCGATTCGTCGTCACGTGAATGAGCGTATGCGCCAGCCGCGCACCGACAAAAAGCCAGGCAATAACCACAGCAAGATATGACACACCATTGACGACATAGAGCGAGAGGCAAACCACATAGAACAGCATGGGCACTTCATAGAGATTGTTCAGATTGCGGATTGTCGTTGTGCTGATTTGCGGCTCGTTCGTTGGAATTACAAACTCCTGAATCTTGGCCTGCCCGCTCATGACCGCCCGTCGGCGCCGAAGAAAAAGCAGCAAATAAACGCAGTAGATCAGGAAGGTCAAAGCGATCATCGGCCAGAAAATTTGAGTCTGCGACATTGTGTTCTCCTGCTGCTATCCACGATGATTCCGCACAAAAAGAGATCGCGGAAATGCTCCAACCCTCACACGTCTTTCTCAGTGATCGAGATCATATGCAAGCCCGGTATTGGTTTCATTTTCATCTGAAGGAAATCGATGAACCGTTTGATCTTGCGCGGCAGGAAACGTCCGCTGACATATACGGCATGAATATCCATCGGCGCGTACCCATAGTCAGGCAGGATGCGGATCAGCTTTCCGCAGTCGATCAAAGGTTGAACAAGCGGAAGTTGTACAGCACCAATACCCAGGCCAGCGCAGAGTGCGTCGTTCAGCACAAATGCATTATTGGCGAGAAAAACCGATCTCACTGATGCCTCAACGGCGCCGTCCGGGCCGATCAATGGAATGACCTCTCCCCGCGGCGACCAGATGAAGCGGATATATCCATGATTGATGAGTTCATCTGGCGTACCGGGAGTTCCGTGTGCGGCGATATAATCTGGAGAGGCGACCAGCACACGCTCAAACGAGCCAAGCTTGCGGGCAATCAAGTCGGATGATTTCATTGCGCCGAACCGGATAGCCACATCAACATTGTCTGTAATCAAATCAGCGATGCGGTCGTCCAGCACCAGTTCGGACTTTAAGCCCGGATGCTGCCGCTGAAAATCAATCACAAGAGGCGCAAGGTGCATTTGGCCGAAACCGACTGGCGCTTGGATGCGCAAGCTGCCATGGAGCGCAGTTGAATATGCACCGGCACTTTCTTCCGCCTCATCAACAGCCTGCAATATTCCCAATGCGTGCCGGTAATAGGTTTCGCCGCCCTCGCTCAAGACAAGCTGCCGTGTCGAACGATGAAATAGCTTGATACCCAGATGACGTTCAAGTGCAGCAATCTGCTGGCTGACGGCTGGCTGTGTGAGCCCAAGCTCACGTGCGGCGGCAGACAGCGTACCAAGCTCTGTAACGCGCACGAAAGTCTTCATCGCCGAAAGCCGGTCCATTTATCACCTCAAAGTATTTCTTATAAATCTTATCATTTTTGAGCGTCTACACAAAGTTTTTCACATGGATAATCTTCACTTAGTGCAAATGGAGTTATTCAAATGGTCGGAACACATAAAAAAGCAGTGGTGGTCGGTGCCAATGGCATTATCGGCGGAAATCTTATTGCGCATCTGGTGGAGCTTGCGGATTGGGACATTGTTGGCCTCTCGCGACGCGGCGGAGAGACCGTCGGCAAGGTCAGTCATATCGCCGTGGATCTTCTCGACGCGGCAGATGCACAAGCGAAGCTTGGCAACCTTACCGATGTCACTCATATATTTTACGCGGCCTATCAGGACCGCCCAAGCTGGGCGGAGCTGGTAGCGCCCAATCTGGCAATGTTGGTCAATGCGGTAAATGCAATCGAGCCAATTGCTCCAAGCCTCGAACATATCAGCCTCATGCAGGGCTATAAGGTCTACGGTGCACACCTTGGTCCGTTTAAAACGCCTGCACGCGAATCCGATGCCAATCATATGCCACCGGAATTCAACATTGATCAGCAGAATTTTCTTGAGGCCTCGCAAAAGGGTAAAGCGTGGAGCTGGTCAGCCTTGCGGCCTTCAGTGGTGATCGGCTTTGCTCTGGGAAATCCCATGAATCTGGCGTCTGTGATTGCAGTCTATGCATCGATGTCCAAAGAGCTTGGCATTCCATTGCGTTTTCCCGGAAAACCGGGCGCATATCACAGTCTCTTGGAAATGACCGATGCCGGCTTGTTGGCGCGCGCAACTGTATTCATCGCCACCAGCCCGCAATGCGGCAATCAGGCCTTCAACATCAATAATGGCGACCTCTTCCGCTGGAGTGAATTATGGCCCAGGATCGCCCAATATTTCGGGTTGGAAGTCGCCCCGCCTTTGCCCATGTCGCTCAATGTCATCATGGCTGACAAGGAGCAACTTTGGGAGGAGATGATAACAAGACATAGCCTCACACCAACAGCCTATTCCGACGTTTCGGCCTGGGGTTTCGGGGACTTTGTTTTTGGCTGGGATTACGATTTCTTTGCCGACGGGACGAAGCTGCGCCGTGCCGGTTTTCATAATTATATTGATACGGAGGAAATGTTTATGCGCGTCTTTGATGACCTGAAGACACGCAAGATCATTCCTTAGCGCCTTTCTTGCTTCAATAGAATCGTGCTGCAATCGGGCAAAACTGCACTCTGAAAGGTTCTAAGTTTCTGCGTCAGCAGCCTTGGCCACTGCTGCACGTTTGCGCCGTGCAGTAACGGTTTGAGCGACGGCAGTCGCACTGTCTTCACCCTTCTGCACATGCACCGTCGGAAAGGGCAGTTCTATATTGTTTTCTTTAAATACCTTTTGGACCGCACTGAAGAATTTACGCTTCATCGCAAACGCCCCGCCGGGCCTGGTTGTTACCTTCATACGCAGGACGATTCCGTATTCGCCAAACTCCTGCACACCTTGCATTTTAATCGGCTCGATGACCCAAGGAGCAAATTCGGGATCTCCTGCCAGCTCAATACCCACACGCTTGATGATTTTTCGTGCCATTTCAACGTCCGTATCATACCCGACTGTGATGTTGAATTTGTCCGTTCTCCAGTCGCGACTCTGGTTTTGCACGGCTCCCAACTCGCCGAAGGGTATGGTGAAAACCGGGCCGCGATGGTGCCGAAGTTTGATCGAGCGCAGGCTGAAGCTCTCAACCACGCCCATATACTTACCGCTGCTGATATATTCACCAATCCGGAAAGCATCGTCGAGCAGGTAGAAGACACCCGATATGACGTCCTTTACGACTGTCTGCGCTCCAAAGCCAATGGCGACACCCACGACGCCGGCACCGGCAATCAACGGCCCGATCTGAATTCCGATTGAGGAAAGAACCATCAGGATCGCCATGACTAGCAGCGAGGCGAAGAGAATGTTCTGTATGATCGGCAGCAAAGTGCGCAACCGTGCCTGCTGTGGATCAACCTCAGCATGCTCTTCCTGTGGTGCATGATGATGGACACCGAGCTTCCGCTCAATCAACGCCTTTATGATGCTCCAGCCGAAATCTGCGGCAAGGGCAATGATGAGTGTGTTGACGAGACCGCGCACAATCAACGTCGTCGTCGGGTCCTGCATATTCTGCATGCTCGACATGCTCACGCCCCACATGCGCGCCGTGATGAATATAGCAAGCAAGATCAACGCAATCCGGATGCCTCGATCAACGACCGCAAGCGTAACGGCGGGAATTGTCGCGCCGCCTGCTTCTTCTGTCGCGGGGCGTAGTATGAAGTGAACCGCCTTGTGCGCAATAATAACGAGCAGCGGAATCAAAAAAACAAGCAGGACAACCGAGAAGAGCACCCAAGCGCCAGTCAAGTGCAGTAGCCATAATCCGACGAAATAGACGGTAAATAACCAGGTCGCAGCGACGTGGCTCACCCACCGCTTCTCCCCCTCCATGATTGGCGTGGGCGGGCGGCGCCAGACCGCCACAAGTGCCAGACACAACAGCACAAAACT
Organism: Phyllobacterium sp. K27; assembly: GCF_054796155.1. Taxonomy (NCBI): domain Bacteria; kingdom Pseudomonadati; phylum Pseudomonadota; class Alphaproteobacteria; order Hyphomicrobiales; family Phyllobacteriaceae; genus Phyllobacterium; species Phyllobacterium sp. K27. Next base: position 3,138,937 of record NZ_CM139240.1, read on the forward strand.
TGCTGGTATTGCCAGCGCGGCAATGCCATCCGAGGTTAAGCCCAGAGGTGGAAGCAACGAGAATGTAGCGTCCACGAATAGAAACCAACCCGCTATGATGACGAGCCAAAAACCCCAATGATCGGCAGTCTCATCCGATATGGGCAAAGCGCGCACTTCCTTCGAGTGAGCCACCTGCATGACGGATGTCACCAGCCCCGCCTTGCAAAACACGTTCACAGCCCATGTTCCAGTTGCCGCCGTGAGGTACGCGAGCACGATTTCACGCAGCAATGGTGGCCAATCAAAGATCATGAATGCGCCGGTGCTGCCCACACTGAAAGCAAGGACCATGAGGCCGGAATATAGAAAACGGGCGCTGATTTTCTTGGCACGGCCTTGAGGCGTATCTTTCGACAGGCCGATGATCCATCGACGAAAGCGCACGGTTAAACGATAGACCAGCCTCTGCAAGGCAATACCAGCCGCAATAAATACAAACACGAGGAGGAGCACACCGACGAGTCCCCGGTCGCTCAACTCCGACATAACCGTTGATCGCGCCTGCGTGAATTGCCGCGGCAGATCGGGAATAGTCTTGGCCGTACGTTCAATATGTTGTTTTACATTCTCCAAAGACGAAGACACCATGGATTTTGGCATGGTGCTTGTTTCAGGGGACTGAGCATCGGCAGAAGCGCTTGTCTCCGGTTTTGCCAGTTCCTTTTCCAGCCATGTCTTTACCTCAGGGTCAGACAGCAACTGGATAAGTTGATTAACTTTCGCCGGTGCCGGCGGCTCAGCATCAGACACCGTTTGAGCAAATACGAGCGATGTCATCAAAAACACCGCAGCAGAAACGCTGATCAGTATTTTTAGTAATGCAGGATGCATAACAGTCATGGGCTGCCATCAACGAAAAGAGTAACACACCTGCACGGATCGGCTTTGGCCAATCCCGGCAGTATTATGATTTATCTACCACAATCCGGGAAGTCTTGTCTGTCAACAAAGAAGGTTGCAGGGTTTCAGGTATAAGGTTCGCCTTGCCTGCGTGGCTTGTCGTAATTGAGAAAAAATTCATCAAGCTGCGGGGGTGGAACATTTGTCCCAGCGAGCATGGCATGCGCTTGCCCGCGATGGTGAATCTGATGCACAAAAAGATGCGATAGAATGAGATGGATCGGTTCGAGGGAAGTATCTCCTGCTCCCCAAGTGATCGTAACGAGGCGGTTCAAGTCAGGCACACTCAACCCGCCACAAAACGCGATCAGCGATCTGTCGAACTTTTCCTGCGCTCTCTTCAAATCACTGGCAGCAGGGAATGGCACATCCCCTTCCAGTCCTATATTTGCGCGCCCGACACCACTCATGTCAGCCATATACATATGGTCGACAATCAGGTTGTGGTTGAGGGTGAGCTGTAGTGACGGGAAAAAACTCGTGCACTCTTGGGCGAACTCGGCCGGAGACAGCTGTTCACAGGCACTCAAAAGTCGATGATTGGACCAGGCGCTGTTGCGCGCCATGGCCGAAAAGTGATCGTGGAGGGCGGTGTCAGACATCGCCCTCACCTGTCAGACGAATATCAGTTACCGCCCGGATAGTTCGGGCTTTCACGGGTGATGGTGACATCATGAGTGTGACTCTCGCGCAGACCGGCATTGGTAATACGGACAAATGTAGCCTTTTCGCGGAATTCTTCCAGATTTTTCGCACCGACATAACCCATGGAAGCGCGCAGGCCACCAGCGAGTTGATGCAGAACACCGGAAACCGGGCCCTTATAGGCAACCTGCCCTTCAATGCCCTCAGGAACAAGCTTCAACTCGTCGCGGACTTCCGCCTGGAAATAGCGATCTGCCGATCCACGTGCCATTGCGCCCACCGAGCCCATGCCGCGATAGGCTTTGAAGGAACGACCCTGATACAAATAGACCTCGCCAGGGCTTTCTTCTGTGCCTGCGAGCGCCGATCCTGCCATGGCAGCAGATGCGCCGGCAGCCAATGCCTTGGCGAAGTCGCCCGAATATTTGATGCCACCATCGGCAATAACGGGAATATCAGCTTTGTGAGCAGCTTCCACAGCGGCCATGATGGCGGAAAGCTGCGGCACGCCGACACCGGCAACGATGCGGGTGGTGCAGATTGAACCCGGTCCAATACCGACCTTGACTGCATCAGCGCCCGCATCAATCAGAGCCTGTGTTCCTGCAGCAGTCGCGACGTTACCGGCGATGATCCGCACGGCATTTGACATCTTCTTGGCGCGGGTAACAGCATCGAGCACGCGCTGGGAATGACCATGGGCCGTGTCAATGACAAGGATATCGACGCCCGCAGCGATCAGACGTTCCGCACGCTCAAAACCATCTTCGCCGACGCTTGAAGCAGCGGCGACGCGCAAACGACCCTGCGCATCTTTTGCTGCATTCGGGTTAAGCTGCGACTTCTCCATGTCCTTGACAGTGATCAAGCCGACGCAGTGGCCTTTATTGTCTACGACCAGCAGCTTCTCAATGCGGTGCTGATGCAGCAAGCGCTTGGCTTCCTCATGCTGAACATTGTTCTCGCGAACCGTGATCAGGTTTTCGCGAGTCATGAGTTCGTAAATTTTCTGTGCCGGATCAGAGGCAAAGCGCACGTCGCGGTTTGTCAGGATACCGACGAGACGTCCCGGCTTACGGCTGCCCTCACCTGCATTTTCGACGACTGGAATACCGGAAATGCCATGGGCGCGCATCAGGGCCTGCGCATCGGCAAGCGTGGCATCCGGGCCGATGGTCACTGGATTGACGACCATGCCGGATTCGAATTTTTTGACCTGATAGACCTCTTCAGCCTGCAATTCAGGGGACAGATTGCGGTGGATGACGCCCATGCCACCTGCCTGCGCCATGGCAATCGCAAGCCGTGATTCGGTCACGGTATCCATGGCGGCGGATAGCAGAGGCAGATTCAACTCGATGTCAGCCGCAATGCGCGTGCGGATATCTGTCTGGCCAGGCATAACTTCGGAATGACCAGGTTGCAGCAGGACATCATCAAATGTCAGAGCCAGTGCGCCAGTTGCGGATTCAACGATTCTTGCCATTACCAATTCCTAACTACGGCTAATACGACTAAAGGACGCGCCACGTGGGGTGGAGCGTCTATCAAGGTCTATTCAAGTGAATTGGCACGGGCTGGTAACATGCTTATGTCAGTTTGAAAAGCCGTAAACGCAACTCCTAGCTCTTTACGCCCTATTCAGACACATAATATTGCAATTGCTGCACCCAAAACGCTCCTCATCCAACATCGAACTGATAGGATGCAGGCACGAAACGATAGCCAGTTTCCAGCTTTTCCGCATACCCAACGCCGGGGAACGGCATGTGGTAACCGATGAAAGGAACCTTATCAGCAGCGATCTTATCGAACACCCGTTTGCGCGTCTCAGCCGCCATGGCTTTGTCAACATCAAAGCTTACTTCCCATTCAGGACGCTGCAATGATGCCACGAAGTGATTGGCAGTATCGGCCGTCAAAACCAGACGTTTTCCAGCCGATTCAACGTGAAAAATCATGTGTCCCGGCGTGTGGCCATAGGCTGCTTCACTCACAATACCCGGCACCACTTCATCGCCAGCATTGATGAAAGTGAATTTATCAGCAAGCGGCTTGACCTTGGCATTCACGGCCTTTGCATTATTTTCGGCCGGGGTACCGGTGCGGGCGGAATCTGTCCAGAAATCATACTCAATCTGGCCGCCTATATAACGCGCATTGGCGAAAACCGGTGTATCGCCGTTCATCAGACCGTTAATATGGTCCCCATGCATATGGGTAATGAGCACAATAGTAACCTGATTCGGCGTATATCCGGCTGCCTTCATGTTATTTTCCAGTTGGCCCAAACCGTTTTCACGTCCAGCAGCGCCAAAGCCGGTGTCAACCAACACCACCTCGGAACCGGTATTGATCAAAACAGGTATGAAACCATTGACGAATTTGGTTTCAGGCAAAAAGTTATTGCGCATCAATTCGGCAACTGTTTCCTGCGTTTGATTGGCACCGAAAGTCGGATGCGGACCATCGCCCGGACGCAAACCGTCCAGCAGAGTGGTTATCTCGAAGTCACCAAGCTTGAAACGCTTAAAGCCAGGGGATTTTATATCTGACTGCGGCGCGGCGGCTTCGGCGGTGCCTGTCATGAAATTGGCTGTCGCCAGCCCGCCAGCCATTACGGTGGAAGCCAGAAACAGATCTCGGCGCGAAATCTCAAATGTTGACATGGATCAATCTCCTTGATTTGCGAATGCTATTTCTGGTTGTAACGCGCAAAGGCCGAAAACAAAGGCGTTGTCAGATCACTTCTGTTTGATCGGCGCTTGAGCGCAAGCATGGCGAGTGCTATCGCAGCGCCCATAAGATGTTATCCGGCGTCGGATGCGCCTTTCTCAGAGCATTGAGAACTGGATCAGATTTTGAATCGTGTTGTTCCACTCGTCCTCGCCGTCGCCCTTTTCATGGAGCAGATGGACTCGACCGTCATCTCAACTTCGCTACCAGCCATTGCAGCGGATATCGGCACGAGCCCAATAGCACTGAAATTAGCGCTGACAGCCTATCTGGTTTCGCTGGCAGTTTTCATTCCCGTAAGCGGGTGGATGGCTGACAGATTCGGTGCGAAAAACGTATTTCGTGCGGCAATCGTGGTGTTTGTTCTCGGTTCCATCGCCTGCGCGGTATCCAATTCGTTGTTGGCCTTCGTCATATCGCGCTTTCTTCAGGGCGTTGGCGGTGCGATGATGACGCCTGTGGGGCGCCTTGTCCTTGTGCGCTCAACGCCACGCAACGAACTTGTGAGCGCAATGGCGTGGCTCACCATGCCTGCACTGATCGGTCCCTTATTAGGCCCGCCTGTGGGTGGCTTTCTTACAACCTATTTCAGTTGGCACTGGATTTTCCTGATCAACGTGCCAATAGGAATAATCGGCATCTGGTTTGCAACACGCTATCTGCCTTCAGTGGAAACACTCGTACGGCGACCACTTGATGTTATCGGCTTCTTTTTGAGCGGAACCGCCGCATCCGGCGTGGTATTCGGATTGTCGGTTGTCAGCCTGCCTGCACTGCCCTCATGGATAGGACTAACAACGCTCGCTGTAGGAGTTATATCTACTGTTCTTTACCTCTTTCATGCACGCAATAAGCCGGAGCCTTTGCTGGCACTCGATCTTTTCAAGAATCAAGTATTTCGAGCATCCATCGTCGGTGGCAGCCTGTTTCGTATTGGGGTCGGTGCCGTTCCGTTCCTTCTGCCGCTGATGTTTCAGATCGGCTTCGGCATGACGCCCTTCCAATCAGGCATGATTACATTCGTCTCGGCTCTCGGGGCGATGAGCATGAAGCTTGTGACAAAGTGGTTCTACGCCAAGACAGGTTTCCGTAACTCGCTCATGTATGGGTCTGTCGTCGCTGCGGCCTTTATTGCGGTCAATGGCCTGTTCACACCGGCAACGCCCTATTGGATAATGATCCTGTTATTGCTTGCTGGCGGCTTTTTTCGTTCGCTGTTCTTTACCGGAACCAATGCGCTGGCCTATGCTGATATTCCCAATGAACAGACCAGCCAGGCCACGCCGATCAGCTCTGTCGCTCAGCAAATTTCGATAGCTCTGGGCGTTGCTGTCGCTGGCGGCATTCTTGAAATATCGACAAAGCTGCATGGAGGACCGCTGCAACTATCAGACTTTCATATGGCATTCTTTATCGTTGCCGCCATTTCCGGGCTGGCTTGCCTGTCGTTTCGTGGCTTGAAAGCAGATGCCGGGGCGGAAGTTTCCGGCCACCGGCCACTGATCAAAGTGGAATCACCAGCTGAATAGCAATCAGACGTCTCTTCCCTTGAAGTCTCGGGCCAAAAGATAAAGTTCGACAGACTCAGCGCGGGACGCCGGTGGCTTGACGTGATGCACTGACTTGAAGTGCTTTTTCAGCAATGTCAGCACTTCATTTTCAGTGCCGCCCTGAAAGGTCTTGGTCAGGAAATGGCCACCCGGACGCAGGACAGACACGGCAAAATCGGCGGCAACCTCGCACAGATGCGTCGTACGTATATGATCCGTACGGCGGTGACCTGTCGTTGGAGCAGCCATGTCAGACATCACAATATCGGGCTCTCCCCCTAAGGCTTCTATTAACTTTTCCGGTGCAGCATCGTCGAGAAAATCCATCTCAAGCAAGGTCACACCCGGCAGCGGGTCGATATGCAGATAATCAATACCAACGACTGTCGGCTGATGTGCGGGCGATTCCACGATAGAGGCAGCAATCTGGCTCCATCCGCCAGGAGCGGCGCCGAGATCGATAATACGCTGACCCTTTTTCAGGATCTTGTAACGGTCGTCTATCTCAATGAGCTTGTAGGCCGCGCGCGAACGATAGCCATCCGCCTTCGACCGCTGGACATAGGGATCGTTGATGTGGCGCTCAAGCCAGCGGCGCGAGGACTCCTTGATCGTCCCGGCCTTCTTCTTGATCTTGGTGTGCAGCCCGCGCGTACCTGTGCCGCCGCGTCCGCCTGTTGTCGTTTTAGCCATTTGGGCCCCTATTTTCCGCATTGCGATCAAGCAATGCACAATCTTGCTTTAAGCGCTGGGACGAAGCCAGCGATTGCGCCACGCGCCATCGCGCGACATGAGTTCGGTTAAAATGCCTTCACGAAGGCCGCGATCAGCAACGCGCAATTTCTGGCTCGGCCACACATTGCGAATGGCATCCAGAATTGCGCAACCGGCAAGAACCAGATCAGCCCGATCTGCGCCGATACAAGGATTTGCGACACGCTCGTCGAAGCTCCACGATAGAAGCCTGCTGGTCATTTCCGTCACATCGTCATTCTGCATCCAGATGCCATCAATCCGGCGACGATCATAACGTTCCAGTCCAAGATGAATACCGGCAAGCGTCGTTACCGTTCCGGACGTTCCAAGCAAATGGAAGTTCTGGCTTTTGACCAAATCGCCGAGCTTATGACGCTCTGTAAATTCATTAATGAGTTCAGCAACATGATCGACCATGACTGCGAAATTATCCGTGGTCACGTCGCGACCACCGAAGCGTTCGGCAAGTGTTACAACGCCAACCGGCAGCGACGTCCAGGCGATAATGTGTTCCGCCAGCCGGGGTGAGCGACGCTCCGAAACGTCGATCAACGCAATTTCGGAAGATCCTCCGCCAATGTCGAAAAGGACCACCGCATCGGTTTCCCGTTCAACCAAAGTACCACAGCCCGAAACAGCAAGCCGCGCCTCGGTTTGACGATTGATGATTTCGAGATCCAGACCCGTTTCATCCTTAACCCGCGCAAGAAACTCTTCTCCATTGGACGCCTGACGACAAGCCTCAGTGGCAATCAGTCGTGCACGGCGCACATCATGACTATCAAGTTTGTCCCGGCAAATTTTCAATGCCTCAACAGCACGATTCATGGCGTTATCGTTCAGTCGGCCTGTTGCGCCAAGCCCTTCACCAAGTCGTACGATGCGGGAAAATGCGTCAACGACCCGAAACTGGCCCGGGCGCGTGGGAGAAGCAACGAGCAGCCGGCAATTATTCGTACCCAGATCCAACGCAGCATATAATGCTGCTCCGGAATGCCGGTTGTCTTTGCGGGCGACATCTTGAACTACAGGCTGTGGCGCTGCCAATGGCTGCACTTGCAGGGCAACTACACCGGCTTCTGCATTCTGGGCAGAACCTTTATTGCCCGAGCGTCCACGACGGCGAAAGCGATTTGGCCGCCGCTTTTTGGCCGTTTTGGCAGCAGCGTTCACAGGAGGTACAGCGCCGGGCGCAGACGCGGTAGCTGACAAAACATTGTCATTCGAAACAGGAGCCTGTTTCGACTTGCCACGCCGCCTGCGACGCGCACGTTTCCTGGGGTTTTGGTCGAAGCGCCGTTCTTCGGACCCGGATTGGCTGCCCTGTGCCTCTTGCACGGGATCACCATGTTTTCCGAACCCGTTCTTGGCAGAATCGCCTGCACCATTTGGCGCATCAATTCCACCAGACGCCCCATATGACGCGGATAAAGCGCCCAATTCGGGGTCTTTCACTATTCTATCCTTCGAGCACCGCGCGAACCATCAGAGGACGCAAAGCAAGGCGCTTTTTAATTAACGTTGGCGATAATGTAACACGGATTGGCGAATATCCAAGAGACGTTTTACCGCCTAACTGTCGAGAAGGCCTGTCGGGCGCTGTCTGGTTTTTTCAGCCGCCAGTTTTTCAATCTCGCCGACGGTACTTTTGACCGCCTGCCATCCTGTGGTCTGCAACAGCTTCGAACTGGCAACAAGATCGCCATTCAACGTGTCCCAACGATCCTGCTGTCCGGTTAAACGCGCCGCTATGCCCATGACCCAGACAGGACAGGTGAACAACCACGAGCTTCTTTTATTGCCGCCACGCAGAGCGCCAAGTATCTGGGGAACTGTCACCGGGTGGCTGTCTGCAACGATAAATGTGCCGCCGTCGGTTTTCGGTTGCTTTAGGCAGTGGGTTACAGCGTCACAAAGCGACGAACGATCGACAAGAGACCGCTTGCCGACAAGCGCTTTGAAGGGAAGCGGTATCGGCAATGCCGCAAGTTTCATCAAAGCCGCCATATTGCCCTTTACCCCCGCACCGTAGACCAGAACCGGCCGGAGTATGGTATAGTTTCGCCGGGGCATGACCTTCGCTATCTCAATTTCGGCATTGAGTTTCGACCGACCGTAATCATCAGTGGGCCTTGGATCATCCGTCTCAAGCGCAACACCCTGAGCAATATTGGCACATTGCGCCCTTATCGACGACATGAAAATGAACTTGCCTGTGATGACTTTATCAGCCGCTTTCGCCAGCTTGACTGGAAGGATATGGTTTACCGCGTCATATATCTCAGCGCCATTTTCCAGTCTGGTATGTGCGATGGCTGCCAGATGAACCACATGATCAACGCCATCCAGAATGGCTTCGAAAGCAGCATCAGGCTCGTCGTAAGCCGGCAGACGAATAGCTGGCAGCTTGGCAACACCGCCAGTTGCCCCATCCCTCACGGCAGCGATTACATGATATCCCGATGCCAGCAATTGCTGAACAAGCTCTATTCCAATGAAGCCCGAGCTTCCGGTAACAAGAACAGTAGCCGAAGCCATAGACTCATCCTCACTTCAAAGAACTCTTATCAAGAGCAAGCTACAACCAGCAATAGGTCAGTCATTTATGTGATGGCCCGCCGGAACAAATTATAATCAGTCACGTTACATGGGGCCACATATCAAAAGGGACTGTGCTTTTGATCCTGAAGATTGACAGATGTTCTGATTGATAATTCACGCATAAGTTGTATTAGACCACAGTCACAATTTTGAGACGAATCTCATGCTCGATAATGACCATCAGCCAGTAAAATTGACTGGACTATTGTTCTTGGCTGCAATTGCCGTGATATTTTTAGTTATTGTATGGCTCATTGGTTCGACCTTTGTTCGGTCCGAAACCGAACTTGCCCTGCAAAGCTGGAACCAGCTCGGCATGGTTGGCGTTATCATAGGCTGAACGCTCCGCAACGGGTTCATTCTCACTGGCGCGGTCAGGCAGGAGATCGAAAATGCACTCACGAACTGCCCATTTTTGGTTCAATTTTGCAATATTCGCTGTGTTTATTGCACTGCTGCTTATGCTTAATCCGTAAGTTTGTACGAACAGAGAGCGGCATGGTCGCATACGATAGCCCGTGACAGGCCCGAATTAAACCTCTAAGCTTCCATATTGTAAATCGTCTTTTGGCCAGGCTTGGCTTTTCGCGGCGTCAGAGGTTTCGGCCGCCAATTCATTCCAAATGACCGATTCCGTGAAGTATCCTGTTATAATGTAGGAGGCACCATGGCCAAGGGTCAGCAACGCAGCAACAAAGAAACGCGCAAGCCAAAAAAGGAAAAGGTCGCAGCCAAAGCAGAGGTTCCTTTCAGCTCCATGATGAAAAAAGCTGAGGCAACGACGCCTAAGGGCAAGCCGAAAGCTTGAACCAATATGTGCCGGGACGACATGGCTCAGACCATGCCCCGGCACGCACTTCTTTTCCAGAACAAAAAGAGAACAAAATCCTTTTCAAATATGTTCGGTTGTGGCAGTATTTTTTGGAAAGGAGATTCCTATGAACGCCATCTTGAAACAACCAGAGGATGAAATCGATCAGGCCCTCGCCTATCATCAGGGTGATGCCAGAGCGACCGTAGCTGCTCTTTTAGCTGAGCGCGACTTTCTTTTACGCGAAATCGAATATGCCGCTTTGGCGATGTCATACGGCTTCGCCCGAGGATGGAAGCCCGCCAGTCAAAAGATTGCAAGATAGACTTGGCAGCCATCGCGTGTCATTATTGCAAGCCAACAATGTGAGACACGATGAAACATAGCCCAAAACAATTGCCGGAAGTCGGCGTGCGCCCAAAGCGGGTACTTAGTCCCTCGGAACAGAAAAGTCTGGCTACCACTGCTGCCGCCTCCGCCATTATTAATGACGAAACCAATAAATGGGAGAGCAAGACAGCCCGGCTGAAGGCGCTTCGTCTTGCCAAAGAGGCTGCAGACGAAGCCGAGCGCGCGGCGCAGCCGCCGAAAGCGGCGTCGAAATCCAAAGCTAAAGCCAAGGCGCCCCGGGCTAAAAAAGCCAAGTAATCGCTGCCTGCCCGAGTTTGGAGGGGCTGAGCCTGACATGCTATTTACGATTTGATCTATTCATAAATCGAAAAATAGTTTTCAGTTAAAGCCTAGCGCTTCAATTGATATATTACGGATGGCAAAGTCTTTTTATTTATTTCTGACCGCCTGCATTGACGAAACGGGTGCTTCGTCCTATATGTCTCATATCGGTATTTGGTAGTTAGTTAACAGTTTTATTGCGTCTTGGGCGCTCTGAAAGATCCTTCTTCAAAAATCGAGCTAAAAACTGCATGGCGCGTCGTGCCCTGTATTAAGATATTTCCATTGAAAGGGTTCATCATGAGCACTGGAACAGTAAAGTGGTTCAATTCCACAAAGGGCTTCGGCTTCATTCAACCTGATGACGGTTCGGCAGACGTGTTCGTACACATCTCCGCAGTTGAGCGCGCTGGTATGCGCAGCCTCAATGACGGTCAGAAGATCAGCTTCGAATTGGTCCGTGACAACAAGTCCGGCAAGATGACTGCTGATCAGCTTCAGGCTGGTTGATTATAATTCGTCTTCGCGGTTTTTGACCACGGATGTACTGGCACTGATAGCAAAGACGAGTTTGAGAAGGTCGGGTTTTCCCGGCCTTTTATTTTGCCTGGATTTCTGACGACCCATCAGACCCTTTGCTTTCCCCACGACATTTCAGCGCAATAGCCAAGAAACCACTGGAAAGACTGCGCTTGAACACACAGAGTGCGATTCGTTTATAACAGCCCTGTTTACGGCTGGTGTGTGGTTCGAAGGAGTTCCCGTTCATGAAAGTTCTTGTCCTTGGCAGTGGCGTTGTCGGTGTCACATCGGCCTGGTATCTTGCACAGGCAGGGCATGAGGTCGTGGTTATCGATCGTCAGCCGGGTCCGGCACGGGAAACCAGCTTTGCCAACGCCGGAGAAATTTCGCCCGGATACTCATCGCCATGGGCAGGTCCCGGCGTTCCGGTAAAAGCCATCAAATGGATGCTGATGCATTTTGGACCGCTTGTCGTGCGACCGAAATTCGATCCCTATATGGCGCTGTGGCTGGCAAAGATGCTGCGCAATTGCACATCTGCACGTTATGCTCTCAATAAGTCGCGCATGGTTCCTATTGCAGAATATAGCCGCAACAACCTGAAGGCGCTTCGCGAGGAAACCGGCATCACCTATGATGAGCGCACGCAAGGCACGCTGCAGCTTTTCCGCACCCAGAGCCAATATGACGGAACCGGCGGCGATATTGATGTATTGAAGCAGTTTGGCGTACCTTATAATCTGCTTGACCCTGAAGGCTGCATTGCAGCCGAACCTGCGCTGGCCAATGTGCGCGGAAAGTTTGTGGGTGGTTTACAACTACCCGGTGATGAAACGGGCGACTGCCAGATGTTTACCGAAAAGCTCGCCGCACGCTGTGCCGAAGCTGGTGTAACATTCCAGTTCAACACAACAATCACGTCCATTAATACAAGCACGAACAAGATCGCCAGTGTTTCGACTGAAACGGAAGAATTTACTGCTGATGCCTATGTAATCGCATTTGGCAGCTACTCGCCTTTCCTTCTGCGGCGCATCGGTGTGCATATTCCAGTCTATCCGGTGAAAGGCTATTCAATTACCGTTCCGATCACCGATCCCGATGGTGCACCGGTTTCGACCGTCATGGATGAAAGCTACAAGGTCGCGATCACCCGTCTGGGTGATCGTATTCGTGTCGGCGGCACTGCCGAGATTTCCGGTTATGATCTGACCTTACGTGAAGCACGCCGGGGAACACTGGCCCACTCCGTCGGCGATCTCTTTCCCAAGGGCGGCGATATTTCAAAAGCGAGTTTCTGGACCGGACTACGACCAATGACGCCCGATGGGCCGCCCATCATCGGCGGGGGAACGAAGTATTCCAATCTTTATCTCAATACCGGCCACGGGACGTTGGGATGGACGATGGCATGCGGGTCCGGGCGTGTTCTCGCCGATCTCGTTTCTGGTAAATCGCCAGATGTCGACGCATCACCGCTTAACATCAGCCGCTACGGCTGATGTTAAGACTGCGCAAAATCCGCCCTAAGTGCTTTAAAACATTACAAATTGTTTAGGTCTATATTCAGTTTTCATTCATCTCGCGAGGCATACAACCAGTGCGTGTCTGAACAATCATGGTCTTCCCCAAGCCATGCAGCTCACGAGGAAACGAGAATGAAAAAGATCGCTCTGGCAGCCATTGCCATATCACTCCTTGCCACGCCGGCAGCTTTCGCTCAGCAGCGACATGACCAAGGTCGTCATCATTACGACCAGAAGCGGGAACATGTCGTCAAGAAGCGCGTCGTGACCAAGAAGGTCGTGGTGAAGAAAACACGTTGGTCGCGCGGTCATGCGCTTCCGTCAAACTATCGCCGTCACGTTGTGCGTGATTACAATCGCTATCACCTGCGGACCCCGCCACGTGGCTATCACTGGGTGAAGGCCGACGATAAATATGTGTTGATTGGCATTACATCCGGCATCATTTCGGCACTGGTTCAGGCTCGATAAACACAACAAGAAAAAGCGGCAACCTCCAGCGTCGCTTTTTCAGTCTATAAATACACGAACAGTAGCCGCCCGGCCCATCGAATCGACAACCGTGAGAGTGGAATAGCCCCCGCCATCCGGAGTCCATTGATTGACCCGCCTGCGCGAGGTATCCGGCAAAGGCTTGCCATTGGCGAGCCAACGGAACGGCGCTCTACCTCCTTGTAATTTGAGCACAAGTGGATTGATTTGCCCCCCCGCATTGACACCAAGATCGACCCGGGCGCCTTCCGGCGGATAGATGATCTGCGGCGCGGGTTCACGCGTCGTAGAGGCCAGAAGACCACTTGGTGTCATGGAGAAACGACGCTGGCTTATGGGCAATTCTGCCTGTGCAATGCGCACCGCTCCAGCTGGTGCGCGCGGCAAAGGCGTTATGGCAATACCAGATTTGGCAAAGCCCTCGAACAGGATGGGTGCAGCGGAACCGAACCCTGTTATGCCCGGCACAGTCCCATTATCCGGTCGACCAACCCAGACGCCGAGAACATAGGCTCCGTCAAAACCCACTGACCAAGCGTCACGATAGCCGTAACTTGTGCCTGTCTTATACGCTATGCCCCGCTGGCCTGCCCCAAGAGGTGGCATGACGCCGGACAGGATATCAGCAATATGCCAAGCTGCGACCGGCCCAAGCAATGGCTCGCCCTCTATAACCGCAGGTTTCTCGCGGATACCATCACCCAATTGCACTGGCCTGCCTTGATTGGCAAGCGCCGCATAGAGCTGAACCAGATCTTTTAACGTCGTACCGACGCCGCCAAGGCCAATAGCCAGTCCGGGCGCTTCATTGGCAGGCAGAACCGGACGCACCTCAGCGCGACGGAAACGAACCATCAAGCGCGTCGGGCCAACCACATCGAGCAGCCGGACGGCTGGGACGTTCAATGACAGTTGCAGTGCCTGCCTGACGCTGACATCGCCTTGATAACTCATGTCGAAATTGCGCGGCCGATAGCCAAAAAAATCCGTGGGACGATCCTCAATCATCGTCTCCTGACTGACCAGACCATCTTCAAAGGCCAGCCCATAAATGAAAGGCTTCAGCGTGGAACCCGGCGAGCGATTGATGCGGGTCATGTCGATCCAGCCAGAGCGGCTTCCATCGAAGTAATTGGCGGAGCCAACTTCGCCAATAATTTCGCCCGTGCGAGCATCCGCCATCACCATGGCGATGGACAGTTTCGGACCAAGTTTCGCAGCCGCATCGCGCGCAACTGTCTCAAGCCCTTGCTGGACCTTGCGGCGCAAAGTGGTCTGGTGGCGTTTGACTTGCGGTTCTTTTCGCACGGCAGCCTCCGCAAGGTGGGCGGCAAGGGCGGGGAGTTGAAGACGGCGGGATGAGACAGGGATCAGACTTGCCCGCTCAGCTTCGCCCTCCCCCACAATCTTCTCAACCGCCATGCGCTTGAGAACACGTTCTCGCGCATTCTTAGCTGCGGCGACGTTCCGATCTGGCCTGCGTTTTTCGGGCAATTGCGGCAGAGCGACGAGCAGAGCAGCCTCCGAAACCGTCAAGCGGCGTGGTTCCTTGCCGAAATAGCTGAGGCTTGCTGCGCGGACACCTTCAAGATTACCCCCATAGGGTGCACGGCTGAGATAAAGATCGAGAATCTCTGTTTTGCTCAGACGGCGCTCGATCTGTAAGGCCCGCAAGACCTGTTGAAATTTTGCAGTGAGCGACCGGCCTTCGCGGGGTTCGATAAGCCGGGCGACCTGCATTGACAAGGTAGAGGCACCGGAAACAATGCGCCCATGGGTAACCAGCTGAAATGCAGCGCGGGCCAAGGCAAGAAGATCGACACCACGATGATCCATGAAGCGCTGATCCTCGTAGGCGATCAGCATACGCACAAATTGCGGATCAACATCCTTGGTCTTCGTACCCAGTCGCCATCGACCTTCGGTGGTAGTAAAGGCGCGTAGCAGCTGTCCATCCGCATCCAGCACTTCCGTCGAAATCTCGCGTGCTTTTTCCAAAGGCGGCGGGAAGACACGATCCACCGTGTCCAGTCCAAAGGCCAGCACGGTCGCCAATACGAGATTGACGGAGACGCCGATGCAAAATGTTCGCCATGTGAACATTATTGTGCTTCAACGACCTCCATGCGGCCCGAGGCAGTGCGTGCCGAGAACTGCGGGCGATACATGTCCTCGACGCTGGCTGCCGGATGGCTGTAATTGCCGGGTGTGACGGCGCGCACAACATAAGCGAGGGTAATCTCGCTATTGTCACTTGCTACCCGATCAAAAGCAGCAACAAACCGATCACTACGGAATTCCGTATGCGCTGCCTCGACCTCACCTATCCAATCGAAATTGGTCAGGCTGGCGCTGTTGACCAAGCCGGGATTATCAATCTCGAAACCGGCCGGAAGCAAGTCCGTTACCAGAACACGGGAAGGCCATCTATTGTTCTCGGTGATTTTCAGTACAACAACATAGCGCTCATTTTGCCTGGCTTGTGTGACATTGGCCTCGCTACCGTCGAGCGTGTAGTAGGTGCGTTCAATGTTAAAGCCATCGCCGCTTGCGGGTAGAGGTTGTGACGGAGCTGCCACGGTCGTGACAACCGCAGAGACAGCGGCAGAGCTTGCATTGGCAATTGTGACCGGCGATGCGATAAGTTCATCGCCCGTTATTGTTGACGTATAGCTGCCCGTATGGGCAGAGCCGTTGATGTCGAGCTTCAGATCGCTGTCACCGTCCTGAATTGCACGCGCTGCAAGGAGCATCCATGTCTGCTCCTGCGTACTGGTATAGCGCTTGCTTTCCCATTGCTCGGCAACGATTTTCGAAAGCTGCGGAATGATAGCCGGAACGGGGCGGCTCTCGGCGGCCAGAGCCAAAACAGCAGCGCCATCACGCAAGGATGAACCATAGTCGGAGCGTACGAGGCTCACATTATTCAACAGCGAAGTCTGGCCCACAATGCCGGTGAAAATGCTCTGCGAACGCTGACCATCGCCGTAAAGCGAAAGTGCAGCTGCTATATGGGCTTTTGCAAGAGGGGTTGGGAACTGCGAAAGCATTGTATCTGCATAGTAGCGAAGGTCGCTGATTGCTGCCTTGCGGTTACGTGCCAATACGTAGAGCGCATAGGCAATCTCGTTTCCCTGATCCTTGACATTCACATCGTAGCTCAGCGAATTCTGGAGATTATCCAGCGCCTGCACCAGCGCCTGCTCCGGCACCTCATATTTCTGTTCGCGTGCTCTGGTCAAGAAATCAGTGACATAGGCGTCAAGCCAAAGGTCACCAGAACCCGGACTCCATAAGCCGAAACTACCGGACGATGATTGGTAGGCAAGCACACGGTAGATGGCTTCCTGAACACGCTTTTGCACTTCCCCGTCATCAGCCATACCAGATTTCTTTGCAAGCTCACTCATATAGAGCAAAGGCAAAGCGCGGCTGGTGGTCTGCTCGGCACATCCATAGGGATAACGATCAAGTGTCATCAGCAGAGCAGGAATGTCGAACGCTGCCGACCTCGTGACATTGAGGCTTACCGAAGCGCCCTGAAGAATGCTCCCAGCGAGCAATTCGCTGTCCACTTTGACACTGGCGTTGGGTGCAAGCTTGATTGGTTTGCGAACGGTCATCGGCAAAGTGGCAGGTCGCACGGGTAGATTGAGTGTTTGCTCGAGTGACAATCCGGCGGTGTTTGACAGCTTCACCGAGACAACACCATCGCCGGGATGAACACCAATGAGCGGCAATGTGAGGTCCGACTTGCCGCCAGTAGTCAGATTGATCGCCTGCGATGCGCCGACCTGCTCCACCTGAACGGCTGGATTGCTGGTAACTTGCACCTGATACTCGCCTGCTGGTGCATCCGTATTGGCAATATCCAGCCGCAACGATGCCTTGTCGCCGGGAGTAAGGAATTTGGGCAAGCTTGCTGTCACCACAACCGGATCACGTATGATCACGTCTGACGTGGCATGCCCAACACCAGACTTGGACCAGGCAACAGCCATGACACGCGCCGTGCCATTGAACTGCGGAATATCAAAACTGACATTCGCCTTACCCTCCGCATCCAGCTTTACCGGGCCGGAGAAGAAGGCGACAAGCTTTTCGGTTGGAGGATTGCCTTGCATCGGCATTTGAGCGCCATCGCCGCCGGTGCGCAATCTGCCGGTCACGCCTTGCGAGCCATCGATCAGGCGGCCATAGAGATCGCGGATTTCCAGTCCAAGCTGGCGCTGGCCAAAATACCAATTGTCAGGATCAGGCGCTTCGTAGCGTGTCAGATTAAGAATACCGACATCGACCGCCGCAACGGTAATGAAAGCGTCTTCATTTGCACCGGCACCCGCAACCTGTAATGCAATGTTGAGCGGTTGGCGTGGTTCGGTTTTGTCCGGCGCTTCAAGCGTGACCGCCAGCTTGCGATCACCTGGATTTACATTCAGCCATTTAATGCCAATGGCTCGCATGGGCATACGTGTTTCCTGTGCATCGCCCGGGCGAAACAGCGTCGCCGTGACGTAAGCTCCCGCACCCCATTCGGCAGTGACAGGAATATCAACTTCGCCGCCTTCAACGCCAATGCTGGCTTTGGCCGTGGTCAGCAGGCTTTCAGCGCCGACTGTAACCAGCAGTTCTCCGGCAAAACGCGACGATACTTTGAGCTTGGCGGTTTCTCCAGGCGCATATTGTTCCTTGTCCAGCGCAATTTCCAGACCATCGGGCGTTTCTGTCGAGGTAGCTTCATCATAGTAACCAGCGTCGAACTCTACGCTTGATGTGGGACCATCTGCGGCGGCAGTTTCAACCTCCAACCGGAAGCGTCCCCAAGTCACTGGAACTGAAATGGCTCCCCCATCTGTGGTGACATCGACAGTGCCATTGGCAATCTGCTTGGTCGACAGGATCGGCTCGTACCTCCAGGAACTGCCATCGCGATACCATTGATAGTTTCGCTCGACGCTCAGCAGCTTCCATGAAAGCCCCTGCATGGCTTGCTTCTGCCCATTTTCATCAAGCGTAATTACATTGAACTTGCCGATGGAATTCTCGCCAAGATCGCCCGAAAACTCCGGCTTGATGCCGATCATCGAGCCTTCGGGCTTGACTGGCAGTGTCAATGAACGCTCAACAGCGCGGCCGCCCGCTTCCTTCAACCGCACAACGACATTTGCATTTAAAAGCTGCGTTGTCGAAGGAGCATCGGCAATGGTGACATCAAACGTTGCCTTGCCGTTTTCGTCCAATGCCTCTGCAGCTTCGATCGGCACAGATATTGGTTCGCTTGGCTGTTCGTCGGCCAAACCGAAGAAATAGCCTTTGAAATCCTCTCTTTCGCGTGTCGGCTTGAGGATGACATCGCCTTCTGCAAACAACCCCGCAGCCGGAGCGCCATAGAGATAGCGCCCGTCAATGGTGACAGATGCGGGCTGGTCGATTTCCAATGATTTGGCGTTGCTTGTCAGATCGAACTCAATGCGGTCCGGGACGAAATCCTCGACCATGAATTGCTTTTCGGCAATTGATGATCCCTTTGGATCGGTAAATATCTGCATGGTCCATGTGCCACGCATGGCATTGGCTTGCAATTCCAGATCCAGCGTATGGCCACCAATGTTCTCACCATTGCTGACCATCCGGCGGTCTTCAACACCATCGGGACGCTTGAATACGAAAGTGAGCGGCAGTTTCTCAATGGCATTTGCAGCATTGTCACGCGCAAGAGCCGAGACGTGTACCGTCTCTCCTGCCCTGTAGATACCACGCTCGGTCCACGCCAGAATATCGATAGCCCCGGGCGCGGCGCGGCCCGTCACACCGCGATCCGACAGATCGAAACCGGCGCGGGTCATATCCAAGAATACGTAGTCCGCATCGCCATTTTTGGCAGCGAGTACCGCAGGAACCATCGCTGCCGTTCCGCGCATCAGGCCCGCACTGAAAGTTGCGCGGCCATCTGTATCGGTTATCGCGGTTCCCAGTATTTCGTTGTTCTTGGCAAGAAGCTGCAATTCGACGCCAATAAGCGGCTGTGCAGTCGCCAATGAGCGTACAAATACATTGAGGCCATCCGTGCCTGTATATGTGGAAAGGCCAATATCCGAAACGACGAACCATTGGGTCGCCTGCGTTGCCCAATCATCCTGCTTTGACTCGGCTGATACGGCGGTCAACACATAAACACCTGGCTTGCGTTGCGGCAGAGCTTCATCAACGGGGAAGCTGGTCACCACGTCCTTGTTCAGGTCGGGCTGAATATCAATCGTTCCTTCCCATATGGCCTCGCCCGCCTCATCCTGTAATCTTTGCGCACTGTAACCCTGCAGCTGCGTGAGGAATTGCGAACTTGTCAGTAACGGCGCAATGCCACGATCACCAATGCGATAGAGTTTCAGTTTGGCGCTGCTCGTATTGACCGAAACAATAGGAATGCCGCGCCGGGCCGTGCTTGGCAAAACAAAGCTGTCGCCGGTAAAGCGAACCATTGCCGCGCGATCCTTGACGTAAATATCCAGGTCTACCTGTCCTTCCAGAGACTCACCCACCGATGATGGAAGTCCTGCACGCAGCGCGAGCTTGTATCGCTCGCCATGCGTCAGCCCCTCGACGCAGATCTCACTGGCCTTGGCTTCAACGCTCTTGGCTGGTGCACCATTAAGCGTGACGAAAGGCGCGTAATCGGTGCCCATTTTTACCAATGGTTCCGAGAACTGGACGCAGGCACGTGCTGTCGCACTGTCTGCGTCAATCGTGTGGTTGATCACACGAAAGCCCTGACGCGCCTTCAAATCATTAAGAGCTGCCCGCACTGTCTTTGCTTCGACCAGTTCCAGGCTGGCTTTATAGGCGTTGATGGCTGCCCTGTAATTCTGTGCAATCTCAAGGGACGTTCCCAAAACAAAGAGCGCTTCAGCGCGGCTCTGCGTGGTGCGCGATAATTGATAGGCGTTAAAAGCAGCCAATGCAGACTGACTACCCCTGTAGCGATTACTCCCCGTATTTCCAGTCTTTGCAAGCTCGAGCCACACTTCGCCATTGCCCGGCGCAAGTGCCAATGCCGCCATGTAGTTTGAAATCGCCGGTGTAATTGATCCGTTGGAGGCATCGCTTCTTGCCTGATCAAGCAGATTATCAAAGCCAAGCGTCTTTTGATAATCGCTCACTGGTAGATTGGCTTTGACCTCGCGCGCATCATTGATGAACTGGTCTGAAACAAATTGCACTTTAGGAGCGGCACCAATGTCCGGCTCGACAGTTGTTTCAACGACTTTACCCGCAAAGACACCCGGGAAGCTTTTGAGCTCCTTGAAATCGGATTTCAGAAAGCACCACTTCACTTTGGGATTATAGGTGAAGGCTTTACACGCCTGATCGGCAAGGCAGACTGTCTCGCATTGGTCCAGCGTAACGTCTTCTTCTGTACGCAGATCAAAACCAAAATAATCGCTATCCTTCGTGGTGACGATATCGCGATTAATTTCCGCAGCACCCACCGGTAAATTGGACGCAAAAAATGTGAGGAGAAGAGCAAGAAGCCCGAACCTTGCGCGCATAGACATATCGTCCTCCCAACGCCACCGCTGATCCTGATGGAAGGCACTCTTTAAACTTCGTCATGACTTGTCAACAGAGCATGCAATCTACGATTGCAAACTTTAGCTGTACTTCAAGAAAAGGCCCCATTTCGGGCCTTTTCTCTCAACCAAAAAGATTGTTCACTGAAACAGGATGACTGCCTGTTTGATGGTAATCCAGACACCCCAGAGGATGGGGATGCCAACGGCAGCCCAGGCAAGTGCTGCCTTTGCGTCCAACCCGCCATGGCCTATTCCGAATGAACCGCTCGCACCAGCCTCTGTAACCTTTGTTTTGGCCTGTAGTGCAGCCACTTCCGCATCCGACATGAACCATTTATCAGCCAATGGGCGCACGAACAGATTGGCCACCAAACCGAGCGCCAACATGCCAGCCAGGATGTACATCGTCCGATCATAGACCTGATCACGCGGCACACCGGCGCTGATCTGGAATTCGCGGATGTAATTGACCACAACAGGCCCCACGATACCGGCTGTTGCCCAGGCGGTCAGCAAGCGGCCATGGATGGCACCAACGAACTGCGTACCAAATATATCGGCGAGATAGGCCGGGATAGTGGCAAAGCCGCCGCCATACATCGACAGGATCACACAGAAAATAGCAACAAACAGGGCTTGACTGCCCATATGTGCTGCTGTGGGCGCCAAGGCATAAAGCGCAATGCCGAGTGCAAAGAAGGTATAATAGGTTACTTTGCGGCCAAGGCGGTCGGAAAGCGATGCCCAAAAGAAGCGACCGCCAATATTGAACAGTGAAAGCAGGCCGGTAAAACCGGCTGCAATGGCCGCAACAGCAGTTTTCTGCGATGCATCAAGCTGTGTAAAGCTAACATCGGGGAAGCCAATCAGCTTGCCCGCGAAAATTTCCTGAAGCATTGGTGAAGCCATTCCGATCACACCAATGCCAGCAGACACGTTGAGGCAAAGCACGGCCCAGATGAGCCAGAACTGCTTGGTCTTGTGCGCATCGCGCAAATGCACGTGGCGGGTCGTGATCATCGCCTTGCTGTTAACGGGCGGTGTCCATCCTTCCGGACGCCAGTTTGCCGGTGGAATACGGTAGCCGAATGCACCGCACATCATGAAAACAAAGTAGCCTGCTGCCATGACAAGCAGTGTCTGCCAGACACCAACGGATTCCGGTGTCTTGAAATAATTCATCAAGAGATTGGCCAGCGGCGCTCCAATCATTGCGCCACCACCAAAGCCCATAATCGCCATACCTGTTGCCATTCCACGTCGATCAGGAAACCATTTGATCAAGGTCGAGACAGGAGAAATATAGCCAAGTCCAAGTCCGATACCGCCAATAACACCTGCACCCAGCCACATCAGCCATAATTGATGTGTCATGATGCCGATGGCTGCGATAACCATGCCACCACACCAGCAGAGTGCCGAAACAACGCCGGCCTTGCGAGGCCCTGCACGCTCCAACCAACCGCCCCAAATTGCTGCCGAGCAACCGAGAAGCACGAAAAACAGCGTATAAATCCAGCCGAGATCACTGACACGCCAGTCGCAACTGGTTGTGAACAGCGCGGTTATGAGATTGAGGTCGCCGCAGGCTACCGATTGATCGATCCCGATGGATCGGGACAAAGGAAGCCAGAAAACGCTGAACCCATAGGCCATGCCGATACATAAATGGATTGCCAAGGCGGCCGGCGGGACGAGCCACCGATTGAAACCCGCTTTGGCGATAATGCGTTCGCGGTCCAGAATTCCGGGAGTCCCTATCGAGCCCCCTGCGGTTTGGTCAAATGCTGACATGCGGTCCCCTCACAAGGTTTGCAACCAAAAACAGGATGGATAGTTGGATCAGACTGGAACAGAGCCCGGCTTGCGTATCTGCTGTGCAGCTTCGACGACCAATGCGTTCAGCCCGTTATCCGGCCGTTCTAATATGGCGAAGAGTTGCTGGCGCATGCGCGGTTCCCAGAAATGGTTGATATGGTCAGCGACGGCTGCTGCCGCCTCATCTTTCGGCTGAGAATGGAAAAATGTTGCGATCTGATTGGCCATATAGACCAGTTTTGTCGCCGTGGTTTTATGGCTTTCACTATCCATATTGCACCAGTTTTACAGTTGGACTTTGTATGAGCGTCGAGGCAGCAGGGTCAGGGTTGAGGTGCGCCCTCTGTGGCTTGTCTTCCGCCACTGATTTGATTTGAGACGTCACAACCGGAATGCGGTCCGGGCGTGTAAATACATCGAACTCACCGCCACGAACCAACGCAACAAGCGTCAATCCGGCGGCATGGGCTGTGCGGATTGCAAGCGCCGTTGGAGCAGAAACTGCAATAAGGATAGAAGCTCCGATGATGGCAGCCTTCTGGACCATTTCAATGGAAACCCGACTGGTTATAACGATTGCCCCGCTGCTGCCATCAATGTGGGAGCGGCAAAGGCTACCGGCCAGCTTGTCGAGCGCGTTATGCCTTCCGACATCTTCACGGGCCGCAATGATACCCTTTCCCGGTTGGTAGAAAC
The DNA here is from genome assembly GCF_054796155.1 of Phyllobacterium sp. K27. Classification (NCBI taxonomy): domain Bacteria; kingdom Pseudomonadati; phylum Pseudomonadota; class Alphaproteobacteria; order Hyphomicrobiales; family Phyllobacteriaceae; genus Phyllobacterium; species Phyllobacterium sp. K27. The sequence goes on from NZ_CM139240.1 coordinate 3,162,275, forward strand.
CGGCGGCATGAACAGCTCCTGTTTCCGTATGGAGCGGCTGCACTTCTGACAGCAGGATGACCGCTTGGGCAATATCATCCGGCGTCAACTCCAATTTGACGTTCTCGACAGAGGAGACGGGCTTCAATGCCTGTTCAATTGATTCAATCCCGCAAAGACCACAGCCAACCGGGCCAGCCATACGGCGGCGACGGTCGCTTAAATCCTGCCCTGCCTCGCCCGCAAGCCTGATCTGGATATCGATGCCTTCAGCATGATCTTCAATGTTGATTTCATCGATTTCTTCAAGGCGGGAGATGATACCCTCCGACAGGCTGAAGCCAACGGCAAAATCCTCCATGTCGGACGGAGTGGCCATCATGACTGCATGGGTCGTGCCATTATAGCTGAAGGCAACCGGCGTCTCTTCGGGGACAAGCCGGTCGCTGCTCGCATAATTATCGACCACACCACTCAAGCGGCGGGTAATCCGCGGTACGGGCTGGCGTGGGGGACGTTGCTCCACCTCTATTCCGCCGCGTCCAGGACTTTGATACGTCGGCTTTGGCGAGCTTGTTCATCATATTGAACCTGCCAGTCGCTGGGGCCGTTCGAAGCACCAATCTGCACCGCTGTCACCTTGTATTCCGGGCAGTTTGTCGCCCAATCGGAAAAGTCCGTAGTGATGACATTTGCCTGCGTCGTGGGATGATGAAAGGTGGTGTAGACAACGCCGGGAGAAACCCGATCTGTAATCAACGCGCGCAATGTGGTTTCACCGGACCTGCTGCTGATCTTGACCCAATCGCCATCGCGGATGCCGCGATTTTCTGCGTCATGTGCGTGGATTTCCAATCGGTCTTCTTCATGCCACATCACATTGTCTGTGCGGCGCGTCTGTGCGCCCACATTGTATTGGGACAGGATACGGCCGGTGGTGAGCAAAAGCGGAAAACGCGGCCCGGTACGTTCATCAGTTGCAACATATTCAGTGCGAATAAACTTGCCCTTTCCACGCGCGAAGCCATCAATGTGCATGATTGGCGTACCAAGGGGGGCTTTTTCGTTACACGGCCACTGAACGGACCCTTCTTTTTCAAGCAGGTCATAATTGACCCCAGTGAAACTGGGAGTCGTCATGGCAATTTCGTCCATGACCTGCGACGGATGCGTGTAATTCCAGTTCAAACCCATTGCCTTGGCGAGGTTTTGGGTAACTTCCCAATCCGCGTAACCATTCAGTGGACTCATCACTTTACGCACGCGATTAATCCGACGCTCAGCATTGGTGAAGGTACCGTCCTTTTCGAGGAACGTGGAACCCGGCAAAAACACGTGGGCGTAGTTTGCGGTCTCGTTGAGGAACAGGTCGTGGACGACGACGCATTCCATTGCTTCCAGACCAGCCGCGACGTGCTTCGTATCTGGATCTGACTGCAAAATGTCTTCACCTTGGATGTAGATACCCTTGAACGTGCCATCCACGGCAGCATCGAGCATGTTAGGAATACGCAGGCCCGGCTCGTCCTGAATTTTGACGCCCCAGAGCTTGTCAAAAATGTCCCGCGTCGATTCATCGGAAACATGGCGGTAACCGGGAAGCTCGTGCGGGAATGAACCCATATCGCAGGAACCCTGCACATTGTTCTGGCCGCGCAGTGGATTAACGCCGACGCCCTTGCGGCCAATATTTCCGGTTGCCATGGCCAGATTGGCGATTGCCATGACCGTGGTTGAACCTTGGCTGTGTTCTGTTACGCCAAGACCATAATAAATGGCGCCATTGCCGCCGGTTGCGAACAGGCGTGCAGCCTCGCGCAGGGTTTGCGGATTTACGCCTGAAAGCTCTTCAATGGCTTCCGGGCTGTGTTCCGGGCTGGAGACGAAAGCAGCCCAATCCTGAAACTCTTCCCAGTCGCAACGCTCACGGATGAACTTTTCGTCGAAAAGGCCTTCTGTAACAACCACGTGAGCCAGCGAGGTTAGAACGGCAACATTTGTTCCGGGGCGCAGTTGCAGATGCTGGGCGGCCGCGATGTGGGGAGAGCGGACCAGATCAATGCGACGCGGATCAACGACAATCAGCTTCGCACCTTTGCGCAAACGCTTTTTCAGGCGCGAGGCAAACACAGGATGACCATCGGTCGGATTTGCACCAATGACGATAACCACATCCGTATGTTCAACACTGTCGAAATCCTGTGTACCTGCCGATGTGCCAAACGTTGTCTTGAGGCCATAGCCTGTCGGCGAGTGGCAGACGCGGGCACAGGTATCAACATTATTATTGCCAAAACCCGCGCGGATCAGTTTCTGAACGAGGTATGTTTCTTCATTTGTGCAGCGGGAAGAAGTGATACCGCCGATGGAATTGCGCCCGTATTGATATTGGAGACGACGGAATTCATTGGCGACATATTTATAGGCCTCGTCCCAGCTGACTTCGCGCCAGGGATCCGTAATTTTCTCGCGGATCATGGGATTAAGAATGCGATCCTTGTGGGTTGAGTAGCCATAGGCAAAGCGGCCCTTGACGCAGGAGTGACCACGATTGGCCTTGCCATCCTTGTAGGGAACCATACGAACAAGTTCTTCACCACGCATTTCGGCCTTGAATGAGCAACCCACGCCACAATAGGCACAGGTCGTTACCTTGGAATGTTCGGGCTGGCCGATCTGGATCACGGATTTTTCGGTCAGCGTTGCCGTGGGACAAGCCTGCACGCAGGCTCCGCAGGACACACACTCGCTGTCGAGAAAGTTTTCGTGCATCCCGGGCGATACGCGGCTGGAGAAACCACGGCCCTCAATCGTCAATGCAAATGTGCCCTGTACTTCTTCGCAGGCACGGACGCAGCGCGAACAGACGATACATTTTGCCGGGTCGTAGGTGAAATAAGGGTTGCTTTCGTCCTTCGGCATCCAGCGATCATTGGCGAGACTGTCTTTCTTTGCAAAGACGTGGTTGTCGCCTTCATAGCCATAGCGGACATCGCGCAAGCCCACCGCGCCTGCCATGTCCTGCAATTCACAATCGCCATTGGCCGCACAGGTCAGGCAGTCGAGAGGATGATCGGAGATATAAAGCTCCATTACGCCTTTGCGGATATCCTTCAGACGCTTGGTCTGCGTATGGACGACCAAACCTTCCATCGCAGGTGTGGTGCAGGAAGAAGGTGTGCCATTGCGACCGTCAATTTCAATCAGGCACAGACGGCACGAACCGAATGCATCGACCATATCTGTCGCGCAAAGCTTCGGTATCTTGATGCCAGCGTCCATCGCGGCGCGCATCAGGGAGGTCCCTTCGGGAACCGTCACCTCATTGCCGTCAATGGTCAGCGTAATCATCTTCTCGGAAAGGGAAGCTGGTGTGCCGTAGTCAATTTCGTGAACCAGTGACATGGTGATCTCCTATTCCGCCGCAACGGCAACTGTGGCCGGGCGGAAATCTTCAGGAAAATGATTAAGAGCGCTCATGACAGGGTAAGGCGTGAAACCGCCCAAGGCGCAGAGGGAGCCAAACTTCATTGTATTGCAAAGATCGGTAAGAACCGCGATCTGCTTCTCGGGCTCTATATTGGCTGAAAGGCGGTCCACAACCTCAACACCGCGCGTCGAACCGATACGGCATGGTGTGCACTTGCCGCAGGATTCCACAGCGCAGAATTCCATGGCGAAGCGCGCCTGCTTCAACATATCGACACTATCATCGCAGATGACCAATCCCGCATGGCCGATAAGACCGTCCTTGGCAGCAAAGGCTTCATAATCAAACGGCGTGTCGAAAAGCGAGCGAGGGAAATAAGCCCCCAGTGGACCGCCAACCTGCACAGCTTTCACCGGGCGACCCGTCGCAGTGCCACCACCAATATCGTCCACGATCTCACCAAGGGTAAGGCCGAAAGCAGTCTCAAACAGACCGCCATATTTGACGTTGCCAGCGATTTGCAACGGAATGGTGCCACGTGAGCGTCCCATGCCGAAATTCTTGTAGAAGGCGGCACCCCTGTCCATGATGACAGGCACGGAGGCCAAGGAAATCACATTATTGATGACGGTGGGTTTGCCAAACAGGCCCTTATGCGCGGGAAGCGGTGGCTTGGCGCGTACGATACCGCGGCGCCCTTCAAGACTTTCAAGCAGGGCTGTTTCTTCGCCGCAAACATAGGCGCCTGCGCCAACGCGCACTTCCATGTCAAAAGCATAGGCCGAACCGAGTATGGACGCACCCAATATGCCCGCTTTTCGTGCAACCTCAATGGCTTCATTCATAACGGCGATTGCATGGGGATATTCAGAACGAATGTAGATATAACCCTTCGTCGCCTCAACGGCGATGCCTGCAATCGCCATGCCTTCGATCAGGACAAAGGGGTCGCCCTCCATGATCATACGATCAGCGAATGTACCGCTATCACCCTCGTCGGCATTGCAAACAATGTATTTTTGCGGTGCGGCGGTATCGAGCACTGTTTTCCATTTGATGCCAGTTGGGAAACCCGCGCCACCGCGTCCGCGCAGTCCGGATTCGGTTACCTGAGCCACGATCTCAGCCCGCGACAAAGTCAGAGCGTTTTGCAGCCCCTTCAAACCATCATGGGCGCGGTAATCATCAAGCGAAACTGGATCGGTGATACCGCAACGGGCAAATGTCAGGCGTGTTTGTTTGGCCAGAAATGGAAGATGCTCTGTAAGACCAAGCCAGAGTGGGTGCACCCTACCCTCGGCCAACCCACCGTCAAGCAAGGATGCAACATCGGAAGCCTTGACCGGTCCATAGGCTACGCGGCCGCCAGGCGTTTCCACCTCGACCATTGGCTCAAGCCAGTACATGCCACGCGAGCCATTGCGCACGACCTTTGCATCGAGGTTGCGCGCGACGATCTCATTTTCGAGGGTCTTGGCGACCTGTTCAGCGCCAAGTGCCAATGCACCGGAATCGCGGGGAACAAAGAAAGTGATGCTCATAGCCGCACCTCGGAAGCAATTTCATCGAGCTGCTCAGCATCCAAACGCCCGATTACATTGCCATCCAACATGGCGGCCGGAGCACAAGCACAAAGGCCAAGGCAATAAACAGGCTCTAGGGTTACCGCGCCATCGGCAGTCGTGCCATGCCAGTCTATTCCCAGCAATTGGCGCGCGCGATCCGCCAATGCATCACCACCCATCGACTGACAGGCTTCGGCCCGGCAAAGCTTCAGAACATGCCGACCAGCCGGATGATCGCGATAATCATGATAGAATGAAAATACGCCGTGCACTTCAGCCCGGGAAATATTGAGAGCATGTGCGATCAAAGGAAGCGTTTCCTGTGGCACATAACCAAACTCACCCTGCAACTCGTGCAAGATGGGTAATAGTGGCCCTTCTTTGCCCTTGAATTGATCGATAATGCCTATCGCTCTAGCAGCGATATCGGTACTTGCGCTCTGCATTTTGTGCAGCGCCCTCCCTAATTTCTCCTCGTGATTTAGAACAGATCAAAAAACTGATATATAATCAATATCGCAGACTCGTTGGATGATAGAAATTTTCTATCAAGAAATATCCATTGTCAGTGCGAGTGTGCGTGCTTCATGCAGGAGAGCAGATACAAGTGGCGTATGAGGCTCCCTGTCTGCTGCAACCAACCCCACCAAATGACGCGCATCTGGCTCCACAATCGGGATGGACCGGATCGGTTCAGCAAAACCAAGGGTCTCCGAAAGGTTAAGCGGCATGATGCTAACCCATTTTCCGGTACGAATATGAGAGAAGAGGACGATCATCGAATTGGATTCAAGGGTCGGATGAACGTCGACACCTGCATCCTGCAAGTGCTTGTTGATGAGCCGGCGGTTCTGCATATCTTTCGTCAGCAGACACAGCGGCAGTTGACCGACCTCTGCCCAAGTGACGGACGTTCTGTCCGAATAGGTATTCCCCGCCGCAGTAATCAATTGATAGCGCTCGGAATAAAGCGGGACCGAGGTCACACGGCCTAAAGGCTCATTGTCAAGGTAACTGATACCGGCATCGATCTCAAAGTTACTCAGCAGCGTCAGAACTTCCAATGAGGTTCGCGACGTAATGGAAAAGGTTACGTCCGGGTGTTTCTCCCTGAAAGGCGTGGTGAGTTTCGACACCATAGCCAAAGCGGTTGGAATCGCGGCGATCTTCAAATGCCCCGCGAGGCCAAAGTGCGCTGCGCGGATTTCCTCTCGCATTGTCTTCGTGTCGCCAACAATACGCCGCGCCCATTCGAGCACGCGTTGGCCCTCAGATGTCAGACCATTAAACCGGGAGCCGCGCTGAACGAGAACCGCCCCCAACGTGTTCTCAAGCTGGCGAATTGCCGCTGAAAGCGTCGGCTGCGTCACCCCGCATTCTTCCGCAGCGCGGCCGAAATGTTTGTGGCGAGCCAATGCAATAAAGAATTCCAGCTTGTCGATCATTTGTCCCTCCACAAAGACCCTAATGGTGATCCATGCAAATGAGCAAGCCTTCGAATGTTGAAGCCGCTTTGATCTGGCAAAGCGTTTTGTTTGATGTATGGTGCCGTAAACATCCACAATTCCAAGGACATGAAAATGGATATCCGTCAGATTGACGATCGCTACGCCGTGACTGGTCAAATTTCACCGGACGATATTCGCGATATCGTTGCCGCTGGCTACAACGCGCTCATCTGCAACCGGCCAGATGGCGAGTCGCCAGACCAGCCGGATTTTGCAGAGATTGCCAAAGTGGCGGAGAAGGCCGGAATCCCTGTTTATTACGTGCCAGTCGTGGCTGGACAACTCACGCAGGACGATGTCGATGCCATGACTTCTGCCCTTGAGCAAACTGACGGCCCGGTTCTGGCCTATTGCCGCTCTGGTGCACGCTCAACCAATATTTACGGAATTGTCCAGCAGCAAAAGAGCTAAAAGAACGCCTGAATGCCGGTCTGGGCGCGACCCAGAATGAGGGCATGCACATCGTGCGTGCCTTCATAGGTATTCACGGTTTCAAGATTTTGCGAGTGGCGCATGACATGGTAGCCGATCTGGATTCCATTGCCACCATGCATATCACGGGCCATGCGCGCGATATCCAAGGCCTTGCCGCAATTGTTGCGCTTGACGAGGCTGATCATCTCCGGTGCCATCCGGTCCTCATCCATGAGACGACCCACACGTAACGAGGCTTGCAAACCAAGTGTGATCTCGGTCTGCATATCGGCAAACTTCTTCTGGAAAAGCTGTGTTGCAGCCAGCGGGCGTCCGAATTGCTTGCGATCAAGGCCATATTGCACAGTGCGCTGCCAGCAATCTTCGGCGGCGCCCATGACACCCCAAGAGATGCCGTAGCGTGCGCGATTGAGGCATCCGAATGGACCTTTGAGACCAGCCACATTTGGCAATACATGTTCTTCTCCGACGATGACGCCATCCATGACAATCTCGCCAGTGATTGAGGCCCGGAGCGAAAGCTTGCCGTCAATCTTGGGGGCGGAAAGACCCTTCATGCCTTTTTCAAGCACGAACCCCTTGATCTGACCATCATGCGCATCGGACTTGGCCCAAACAACAAAAACATCCGCAATGGGGGAGTTCGAAATCCACATCTTCGAGCCGGAAATACTGTAACCATCCGCGACCTTGATCGCGCGGGTCTTCATGCCCGCCGGATCGGAGCCTGCATCAGGCTCCGTCAGTCCAAAACAACCGATCCATTCGCCTGAGGCCAGCTTTGGCAAATACTTCCTACGCTGTTCTTCCGAACCGTAGGCATAGATAGGATACATCACCAGCGACGACTGCACGCTCATCATGGAGCGATACCCGCTGTCCACGCGCTCCACCTCGCGTGCAACGAGTCCGTAAGCCACGTAAGACGCACCGGCCGTGCCATATTCCTCAGGCAAGGTGACGCCGAGTAGTCCTGATTGCCCCATGAGACGAAATAAATCAGGATCAGTCTTTTCCTGAAGATAGGCTTCCTCAATACGCGGCTGAAGTTCGCTTTGGGCAAAGGTACGCGCACTGTCACGAATCATCCTTTCATCTTCTGTCAGTTGATCTTCCAACAGAAAGGGATCGGTCCAGACAAAGGACGGCTTGGAATTTGCCATAGGTCTTCTCCTCGAATAGCGGCACAAGACCTACCACCAAAGCCGTACTGATGACCAGATCGTGGCATTGCTAATATTTACTTGGATGATGAGCGGCATGCATGATTTGCACGTTTCGGTAGTCGGCCGAATCCACTATATCTTTGCAATGGCCATCAAACATCTCACCGAAACAATCATCAACCAGATCGCGGCTGGCGAAGTTATCGAACGACCGGCCAGCGTGGTGAAGGAACTGGTAGAGAACGCGATCGATGCTGGAGCGACACGCATTGATATCGTTACGGCCGGTGGTGGAAAGAACCTTATTCGCATAACGGATAATGGCTCGGGTATTCCCGCAGACGAACTTGCCCTTGCGGTTTCACGCCATTGCACATCCAAGCTGACTGACAATGTGCATGATATCCGGGCGCTCGGATTTCGTGGTGAAGCGCTGCCCTCCATTGGTTCGATTTCGCGACTGTCATTGAAGTCGCGCATCGCCGATGCGGATTCCGGTTTTGAGATCGCCGTTAATGGTGGACGCATGGATGGGCCACGCCCTACGGGCATGAATGGCGGAACGATTGTCGAGGTGCGTGATCTTTTCTTTTCAACGCCCGCCCGCCTCAAATTCATGAAAACCGACCGTGCGGAAGCAACGGCAATCAGCGATGTGGTCAAACGCGTGGCTATAGCCTTTCCGCATATTCGCTTTTCCATCACCGGCAGCGACAGATCGCCCCTTGAAATGGCCGCGACGGGCATTGGCTCCGAGGGCATGCTGGAGCGCATTTCGCAAGTACTGGGCAAGGAGTTCCCCGAAAATGCCATAGGCATTGATGCCACGCGCGATGGTGTGCGACTGACTGGTTTTGCTGGCATTCCGGCTTTCAATCGCGCAAACAGTCTTCATCAATTCGCCTATGTGAATGGACGCCCGGTCCGCGACAAGCAGATATGGGGTGCGATTCGCGGAGCCTATGCAGATGTCATGTCGCGTGATCGTCATCCGGTCGTCGTGCTTTTCCTCAATCTCGATCCAGAACTCGTCGATGTGAATGTCCATCCGGCAAAGGCCGATGTACGGTTTCGCGATCCCGGCCTTGTGCGCGGCCTGATAGTTGGAGCTATAAGGGAAGCACTGGGGCAATCCGGAATCCGCGCCGCTACCACGGGCGCAGAAGCCATGCTGCAATCTTTCCGCCCCGGCGGATTCGAGCCTCGCTCCACAACGCCAGTATGGGGCACCGAAAACGTCTCTTCCAGCAATCAGAACTATTCGGTGCAGCAATCACCGTTCCGCCCTTTTGAGAAGGCAGTTATGGCCGCCAGTCAAGGCAATGGGTTTGCTGAAACCGTGCAGGAATTTCTCTATGACGGTGCCAACGCACTCAGCGCAGATGCCCGCGCCAGCGCAACCAGTGCTTCCCCGGAATTGCTTGCCATGCCACTCGGGGCAGCCCGGGCACAGGTTCATGCGAATTACATCGTCTCGCAAACTGACGATAGCCTCGTTATTGTCGACCAACATGCAGCGCATGAACGCCTTGTATACGAGGCTTTAAAAAACGCCCTGCACTCGCGCCCTCTGGCGGCACAAATGCTACTGATCCCTGAGATCGTTGATCTTCCCGAAGATGATGTGGGGCGACTCGTTGCCCATGCTGAAACGCTGCAACAATTTGGCCTTGGTCTGGAAGCTTTTGGCCCTGGCGCTGTCGCCATTCGCGAAACACCATCCATGCTGGGCGAGATCGATACGCAAAAACTGGTGCGCGATCTTGCAGATGAGATTGCCGAACACGATACATCGGATGGGTTGAAAGCCATTCTCGACCATGTGGCCGCGACCATGGCCTGTCATGGTTCAGTCAGGGCTGGAAGACGGCTTAAGCCCGATGAGATGAACGCGTTACTCCGGCAAATGGAAGCAACGCCGGGGTCAGGGACGTGTAATCATGGGCGTCCGACCTATATCGAATTGAAACTGACGGATATTGAGCGACTGTTCGGCAGGCGCTAGGGCCGTTCTATATATAGAACCGTTCTGACAGACCTTGACCGCTAAAGTTGCAAGGCCGTAAATAGCGGCAATTAACCGAACTGGAACGAACACAATGAACCGATTTGAAGGCCCCGGCTCTCGCGAAGCCAAAATTCGCTATCTCGACGGTGACTTTCAAGTCCTGTCGCCGGGCGCCTATGTGTTGTGTGCCGTTACCGGAGAAAAGATAGCCATTGATGAGCTGAGATATTGGAGTGTTGCACGGCAGGAGCCTTATGTAGACGCACGCACATCATTCAATCGGGAACTACATGAAAATCCGGACCTTCGTCAGCGGAGCAAGGACTAAGCGTGTATAGTCGTCGCACCCTCCTGCTTTCACTCATGGGTCTTGGGCTTGCCATGGGCGGTTGTACGACCAACGATGAGCCCCCAACCTATAGCGGCCCAACGAAAACCATTCGCGGCTATTTGCAAGGTCCGCCCCATGCCCGGCTTACCGCGAGCACTGTTGTTTTCATAACAGCTTATGATGCGACCAATGGAACAGCCGTTGCCATGCCTAAAATTGGCGCAACAAGTTTTACGCTCAATCGCAATGGTTATTTCCCAATTGCTTATGAAATTGAAATTCCTGCAAGCCATGCCGCCCCGCGCATTTCACTCGCTGTAGAAATGCGCCAGTACGGGAAAGTCATTTTCACCAATGATCGGCAATATAGCCAAACAACCGGACGCAATCTCGACCTACCCATGAGAGAAGTGCCGCCCCGGATTGGAAGACGCCATTTTCTATAGGTTTTTTAGTGCGCGGGCCTTTGCGCGCTCCCGCGTTTCGCGGATGATGTTTTGCGCCGTTTGCGGGTGGCTGAAGACCAATTCCACCTCAAGGATAAGCGCTTTTGTCGCTAATTCCCTGGCCAAAGGGCTGCCGTCGAGCAATCTGACGTGATCCTTTGCAGTCGTGATCAAAGTGAGTTGATCCTTGGCTGCGTCTTTCATCAAATCAGCAGCATCCTCATCCGTATAAGGATGGTGATCCGGAAAGGATCTGGTTTGGGCGACATCCAATCCGGCTTCATTCAAGGTTCTGAAAAACTTGGAAGGATCGCCAATGCCGGCAAAAGCCAATAGCTGTCCCTTGGCAATATGCGCAATGCTTTGTGGTTGAAGCACAGATTCATAAATCGGTTTTGCCGCCCTCGCTGCACTGCGAACAACTTGATCGGCACCGCCGGAGGTGCCGATCCTGAGCAAGGCATCGGTCCGGAGCAACTGGTCCGTCAGCGGAGCCCGCAACGGCCCGGCGGGTAGAACTTTCCCGTTGCCAATGCCCCTACCCGCATCGACGACCATGAGCGCATAGTCAAAGTGCAGCCGAGCGCTCTGAAACCCGTCATCCATGATGATGAAATCACTACCGGACTCCATAAGCGCTTTCGCGCCAGCCAAGCGGTCGGCGCACACGACCACGGGCGCATGACGCGCCAGCAATAGAGGCTCGTCACCAACATGGCGCGCGCTATCCTGATCCGGATCGACTCTGTACAACCCAGAAAATGCGCCGCCATAGCCGCGCGATACAATTCCTGGCTTTAGACTCATTGAGGCTGCTGCTTTGGCCAGAGCGATCGATGTTGGAGTCTTGCCCGCACCACCAACAGTAAAATTACCGATGCAAAGAACTGGAACGGATACGGATGGTGGCTTGGCACGCCGGATACGGCGACCGGCAACCGCGCCATATATCTTCGCCAGTGGACTCAAGGCTCCCGCACGCCAATCCGGCTTTTCCCACCAGAATGGAGGCGCTTCAGAAGTCATTTCCAAGCACTTTCGCGATTGGACAGCCGCGCCTGCAGCACCAAAGGCTGTAGATAAGGCTCAAGCGCCGTCATGGTGCGGGACAGCGATCCGCGCATGTCCTCGACGGTCTTCAGCCCCGCTTCAATCATAATCTGCCGCTCTGCCGGATTGTTAAACAGGTAGTTTACCGCTCCTGCCAGCATATCCTTGTCACGTACAAGTTTGGCTGCACCATTCTTGATCAGCCGTTGATAGGAGTCACGGAAGTTCTGCACATTTCGGCCCGAGAGAATGGCAGACTTCAACATAGCCGGTTCGAGGGGATTTTGACCGCCTTGTGCTGTCAGGGAGCGACCAACGAAGGCAATTTCTGCCATTCGCAAATATAGGCCCATATCGCCGATCGTATCGCCAATAAAAATATCGGTTTCCGGCTCAATTGGATCATTACGGCTACGCAACGCAACGCGCATTCCCATGGCTTCGATCTGTGCCGCCACTTCGGCAGCACGGTCCGGATGCCGCGGCACAAGGATCGTCAGCAAATCACGGTGTCTGGCTTTGAGCATCTGATGTACCTGGGCGACGATTTCCTCTTCACCCTGATGCGTAGAGATGGCAGTCCATGTCTTGCGCGACCCTATCATTCCCTGAAGGACAGCCAATTGCGAATTGTCGACCGGAGGAACGGCTGTATCGACCTTGAGATTGCCCGACACGGTGACCGGCCGCGCGCCAAGCGTACGGAAGCGCTCGCCATCAACATCTGACTGCGCCACAACGTGAGCGAGATTTTCAAACAATGCCTCGGCAATTGATGCGCGTTTGTTCCAGGCGGCAAAGGAACGATCCGACAGGCGTCCATTAACGAGAACCTGCGGCACGCGCCGCGTTCCAAGCTCGAGAATAGTCATAGGCCATATTTCGGACTCGCATATGACTGCAAGATCAGGCTGCCAATGCGTCAGGAAGCGGTCGACTGCAGGCTTGAGATCAAGCGGCACATATTGGTGAATGACACGATCACCTAGACGATCCTGAACCATTTTCGCAGAGGTGACCGTGCCGGTCGTCAAGACGACATGAATGCCCATTTCGACGATTGCTTCGACCAATGGCGTAACAGCCGATGTTTCGCCAACGCTGGCGGCATGAACCCAAACCAACGGCCCTGCGGGACGCGCCACACTGGCAACGCCATAACGCTCGCCTTGACGGCCGCGCTCTTCCTTGCCCTTGCTGGCACGGAAAGCAACATAGGCACCCACTACGGGGAAAATTATTGCACCCGCCCAGCGATAGGTGCCCAGCGCAAGCCGTGCCCACTTCTCACTCATATCGCGCCATCCACCAGTTTGTGAACGCGAAGCGTATTCGCATTCAGGCTGTCGGTCAGTTCAACGCGCTTGGCTTCAAGCATGGCATCATCAGCATCCTGGGGAACGAAAATCGGATCACCGACAATCAACCCTGACTTGCCGAATGGCAATGGAACAGTTGTCTTGTCCCAGCTTTTTTCAAGAACTTTGCGTCGCGACGTTAAATAGCAAATCGGGAGAATCGGACGGCCCGACAATTTTGCAAGCAGAACAACACCAATGCCTGACTGGCGAGGCGTACCATGGGGAATATCGGCAATCATTGCAGCAGTCTTGCCATCCTTCAGTGCCTTTTTTAGGGCAAGCAGTGCGCGTGCACCGCCCTTTTCCGTGCCTTTTGCACGATCCCTGCCGCCTGAACCACGAATAATCTCAACTCCGAAGCGCTCGGCGACGCGTGCATTCAGCTCGGCATCCTTGCTGCGCGAGAACATTGCAACAAACCGGATATTGCGCGGCATGAGAAACGGAGCCATCAGATGCTGTCCGTGCCAGGCAACTGCAATAAACGGTTCGCCTCCGCGCTTCATTTCTTCGACATCGGACGAACCGGCGAGCCGAGGATTTGTCGCATTCACCAGCCGGAAAAACTGGGTAATGAGCCAGACGATCATCGACCGCACAACCGGAGAATTTGCCAAAGGACCGCGAACAGACCGCCAGAACCGCTTCAGCAACCCGTTTTTCTTCTTGGGTGAAGACTTGGTTACTATCACTTCGCTGGACGGCATTTCGTCGTCTTGTCGTGTCACACGTTCAACCTGATTTGCCCGTTACCGGATCGAGCAGCTTATGCATATGGACGATGAAATAACGCATATGCGCATTATCGACTGTTTGCTGTGCCTTGGATTTCCAGGCGCGCTGTGCGGTCTCGAAATTCGGGTAAATTCCGACAATATCGAGATTATCGAGATCTCGGAACTCGACGCCGCCCAATTTTTTAAGCTCCCCGCCAAAAACCAGATGTAGCAGTTGTTTTGTATCCGAGGTTTCTTCGCTCATAATAATTTGTCCAGATGATTTGTCAGATTGAAAGATGGTTCTGTTTAACCGAAGGCAGTGTCCGCTACAACGTTCAGCATGTTATCCATTAGCAGACCACTCGCCGCAACCAAAGTACCATGCCGGTAATCGCCGGTCTGGGGATTGCGCAGACCGTAGGTGAGTGCTTCGCCCTTTGCTGTCAAGACATTGCCGCCCGCCTCAGACAAAATGAGATCAGCAGCAGCCAGATCCCAATCATGCGAATTCGGTCTCACGAATGTGCCAGCAAGGTCACCGCGTGCTACCATGGCCAACCTGTATGCAAGAGAGGCAATATGGGGCGCACGTTCGATAGAGCCGAGAAAAGACTGCGGCAGTTTGTTGAGATATCCACCCGGTGCAGCGACCCTGAATGGCCGGCTTTCCGCCTGAACATGAATGGAATTGCCGTTCTGGTCAGCGCCCTTACCGGGTAGAGCACTTATCGTTTCACTCCGTGCCGGACATTCAAGAACGCCGGCAACCGGACGACCATTCTCGATAACTGCGACACTGACACACCAGACGTCAACGCCTTCGATGAAAGCACGGGTTCCATCAATCGGATCAACAACGAAGAAGCGCTGCCTGGGTGAAATTATACGCTCATCCAGCGTCTCTTCCGATATCCAGCCATAATCTGGCCTAGCACTCAGCAACACGTCCTTGAGATATTTATCTGCAGCAAGATCTGCTTCGGTGACGGGCGAATTGCCAGTCTTGAGCCAGATTTGCGGCGATTGCCCGTAATAGGACAGTGCTATCCGGCCAGCGCCAGCCGCTGCCTCACGAATCAAGTCGAGATCTTGTCTGTTTTGGTCATTTTCCGGCAAGAGTCATGCCTTCTATAACGAGCGTTGGACTGGCAACACCGAAATTGCGGTCAATGTCATTGGCAACCGTTAAATTGAGGAACATTTCCTTCAAATTGGAGGCAAGTGTCACCTCGCTTACCGGATAAGACAATTCACCGTTTTCGATCCAGTATCCGCTGGCGCCGCGACTATATTGGCCGGTTACCATGTCAACGCCCTGCCCGAACAGTTCCGTGACATAAAACCCTGTGCCAACAGCACGGATCAATTCGTCAGGCGTTTTTTCGCCAGGCTCAATAGCAAAATTTGTTGATGACGGCACGACAGTCGATCCTGAGCGTGTGCCGCGGCCATTCGTGGTGAGCCCCAACTCTTTAGCTGTTGATGTGGAAAGCAACCAATGTTTGAGCACACCATTTTCAACCATTTTCAATGGAATACCTTCAAGACCCTCGCCATCGAAAGGGCGAGAAGCAGAACCGCGCACACGCAATGGATCATCCGTGACGTTAACGGCGTCGCTGAGAATTTTCATTCCCATACGATCTCTCAGAAAACTAGTCTTACGTGCAACAGATGCGCCATTGATGGCGCTGGCCAGATGCGAGGCAATGCCACGCGCAACGCGCGGATCATAAACGACATTGACGCGCCCGGTCTGCGCCTGACGCGCATTCAACCGCCTGACAGCGCGCGCTCCGGCGGAACGGCCGATAGCGCCTGCGTCTTCCAGTTCATCGTAATAAATCCGCGACGAAAAATCATAATCACGTTCCATGCCGGTTCCAGTTCCGGCAATGGCACTGACCGAGCGCGAGAAACGTGAGCCATTATAGTATCCGGCAAAACCTCCTGATGTGACCAGAACAAGCCCGCCCATGCCAGCAGATGCTGAGCCACCACCTGAATTGGTAACGCCTTCGACACTGAGCGCGGCTTCTTCGGCGGCAAGTGCGGCTTCTGTCAATTGCGCAGCATCCACACTGGTTGGATCATAGAGTTGAAGATCGCGAATATTGCGAACAAGCTGTTCTGTTGCCGCTAATCCTTCATAGGCATCATCCGGGGAAACCTTGGCCATGGCGACGGCTCGCTCGGCCAAAACCTTGGGATCAGAACCCGCATTTGCGGAAATACTTGCAATCTTGCGGCCGACAAAGACCCGCAACGAAAACTCGTCACTTTCTGAGGATTCTGTCGACTCCACTTTGCCCAGCCGTACATTGACGCCAGTCGAGCGGGAGCGCACCACCACGGCGTCCGCCGCATCAGCACCGACGCGCCTTGCAGCCTCCACCAGCGCTGTGGCATTGTCTAGAAATTCGCGGGAGTTTACCGGCTCGACCATATTCATCTCTAAGGTTGATTGCATGATAGGATGCGAGGACTTATCTGACAAAAGTCACACGATGTACTCCACCCTATATGGTGCAAATCAGGGTCTATCAAGGCAAACGCACGCAACATTTTTTCAGATCCGGATCACGAGCACATGCTTTCACAGAGTGGCAACCTCTACTTTCAGGCACTTGCACTTCTCGCAGGGGCGATTATTGCCGCCCCACTTTTCAAGCGTCTCGGTCTGGGGACCGTGCTTGGCTATCTCGCCGCCGGGCTGCTGATAGGACCACTTGCAAATCTGATCACCGATGGCGAACAGGTTCTGCACTTTTCCGAACTTGGTGTCGTTTTCCTGCTGTTCGTCATCGGACTTGAGCTCAAGCCTTCGCGTCTTTGGACATTGCGGCATGCAATTTTCGGTCTTGGTGCAGCCCAGGTGATCATTACCGGTGCTTTGTTGACCGGCCTCATCCTTGCCCTCGCCCTTATGAATTGGCAGGCGGCACTGATCACAGGATTCGGCCTTGCTCTTTCCTCCACGGCCTTTGCCATGCAGATTCTGGAAGAACGCGGCGAAACGACAATGCCGCATGGCCAGACATCATTTGCAATTTTGCTGTTTCAGGATTTGGCGATCGTCCCGCTTCTGGCAATGATTCCTGTGCTCGCACCAGGTTCAGCAACCCAGGAAGCAGATCCGCTGGGCAAGTTTCTCATCGCCGTTATTTGCGTTGGCGCGATTATTGCTGTTGGTCGTTACCTGCTTAATCCGCTCTTCCGGTTTATCGCCAATACCGGCGCACGGGAAGTTATGATCGCCGCTGCCTTGTTCGTCGTTCTGGGAGCCGCAACGCTGATGCAATTTGCTGGTCTGTCGATGGCGATGGGCGCATTCATCGCCGGTGTGCTATTGGCTGAATCATCATATCGACATGAGCTGGAAGCCGATATAGAGCCCTTTCGTGGCGTGTTCCTCGGCCTTTTTTTCATGGCTGTCGGCCTCTCGCTCGACCTTGGTGTCATCTTGCAGAACTGGCAGTCCATCCTCTTGGCTGTACCAGTATTCATGGCAATCAAGGCGTTGGTGGTATATGTTCTTGCTCGGATATTCCGCAATAATCACAATGATGCGATCCGCGTCGCGTTCTTTCTGCCACAAGGTGGTGAATTCGGATTCGTCCTGTTTTCAGCGGCAGCGGCAGCGGGTCTTATGGCCGATTCAGTTGCCTCGCAGCTGGTCGCAGTAACAACGCTTTCCATGGCGGTAATGCCTTTGTCGGTTGCGCTCGGAAACCACTTTCTGGTGGATAACAACACCAAGGATGAAATCGACGAGAATTTCGATGGGGCAGGCGCCGATGTCATGATGATCGGCTTCTCACGCTATGGACAGATCGCAGCGCAAATTCTTCTGGCAGGCGGCAGCGAGGTGACTGTTATTGATGCTTCAGCCGACCGAATTCGCGCGGCAAGCAAGTTCGGATTTCGCATCTACTTTGGTGACGGTACGCGAAAGGAGGTTCTTGAAGCGGCCGGTATAAGGCGAGCGAAGATTGTCGCTATCACAACCCATAAAAAAGAAACGACAAACCAGATCGTTGATCTGATCCAAGCTGAGTATCCGGATATCAAATTGTTTGTACGATCCTATGACCGCGTACATACGCTGAAACTGCGAGCGCGCGGCGTTCATTATGAGCTGCGTGAAACGTTCGAATCTGGCCTGGTATTCGGAAGGCGAGCACTTGAAGAACTCGGCGTCGCCGAAGAACTCGCCTATGAAATCGTGCAGGACATTCGCCAACGAGATGAAGACAGGCTGCACTTGCAGGCAGCAGAAGGCCTGTCTGCAGGCAACGACCTTCTACTCACGCGACCAGTAACACCCGAGCCTCTGGTTAAACCAACACGTGAGGCTCAACGCATTGATACAGTTCTGGATGACAATGGAGACACCAAGCCCATACCAACGCCAGCTGAATAGGTTCAGGATTGGGGCGGCCCGACAATCAATACGGCAGGACTGGTCAAAAGCAGCTTCTGCGCCGCTGCCTTAACCTGCTCCAACGTCACGGAGTTTATAAGGTCGGCACGTTTGTCGATATAATCACGACCAAGTTTTTGATCCTGCAAGCCGACGAGAGTGCTGGCCACAGCGGATGACGAGTCCAGGTTGTTTACAGCATAGGAACCCACCAGATATTTCTTCGCCTCGACGAGTTCAGCCTCGGTTGGCCCATCCTTGGCCATGCGTGCAACTTCATCTTTCAGGATTTGCAAGGTCTCATTGGAGCGATCCGCACGCGTTGCTGTCGAGATTATCAGCGCTGACATATGATCCTTGGTTGCCAAGGTCGAACCAGCAGAATAGGCAAGGCCGCGCTTCTCTCGGACTTCATTGTAGATACGCGATGAGAACGTACCACCACCGAGGATATGGTTCATAATGAATACGGGGAAGAAGTCCGGATCCTGACGGCGAACGCCCGGATAAACCATAGAAATCGAAGTTTGCGGCAAGACATAATCGACGCGCGTCGTTTGGTCGAAGTTCAGCTTCGCGTCTTCGACAGGCTCGAGCTGCGCTTTTTCAGGCAGATCGCCAAATACCTTGTCCAGCAAAGGAGCTAAATCCTCAGGGCTGATCGAGCCAACCGCTGCAACAATCAGGTTATTTTTGGCAAAATTACGTCCATGGAAAGTGGCAAGATCATCATGCGTGATCGTGCTCAATGTCTCCACTTTACCTTCCGATTGGCGGCCATAGGGATGCTTCCCGTAGAGCGCTTTGGCAAATTTGCGCCCTGCGATGGTGTTGGGATCGCGCTCGGATGCCTTTATTCGAGCAACCACCTGCTGACGAATACGGTCAATAGGGGCTTGATCGAAGCGTGGTTTATTGACTGCGAGCGCAAGTAGATCGATAGCAGCATCCCGCTTGTCTGAAAGCATACGTACTGTGCCAGAGATCGCGTCATCATCAGCGCTGAAACTCATTTCAGCGCCGACATCATCAAGCTGTTGCTGGAATGCCTCCGAATCGAGATCACCTGCGCCCTCATCGAAAAGACCGGTCATCAAGTTGGCAATCCCTTCCTTACCTGACGGGTCTTGCGCAGAACCGCCTTTGAAAGAGAAGCGTATGGAGATAAGCGGGACGAAATCGTCCTGGACCAGCCATGCCCGAATGCCTTTTGGAGATACGACTTCCTTGATCTCTACAGCATATGCGGGAGCCATGGTAACGACAGCGAGCACAAGCGCAGCGGCAACCCGCTTCATGATTGATGCAGTCATTGGACAACTCCCTGCGCTGGCGTTTCACCTTCGCCCGCATTTTGCGTCTGATTTTCAGTTTTTTTATCGGGCGTCCCCGCTTCCGGCATCAGATAACTTGTGACTGAGCGGCTATCGACAAGATAGCGCTTGGCCACATCCTGAATATCCTGCACTTTCACTGCATTGATGCGATCAGGCCATTCTTCAATATCTTTAATGGTCTGACCTGTTGAAAGCGTCGAGCCATAAATGCGAGCCATACCCGTTTGACTGTCTCGGGCGAAAATAACGCTTTTTAAAAAGCGGTTTCTGGCTTTTTCCAATTCGTCTTCGGTTACACCATCCTTGATAATCCGGGCAACCTGCGCATCAATACCATTCTCAACGTCTTTCAATGTCGCATCGCCACGGGGCGACCCATAAACGCCAAAACTGCCATCATCGAGCGATGAGCCCTGATAGTAGGCACCGGCACTTGCAGCGGAACCATCCTTAACGACCAATGTCTGGTAGATGCGGCTGCGCGAAGAGCCGCCAAGAATTTCGCTCAGCAAATCAAGTGCCTCTGCTTCACCGGGCTTTGCATTGGTATAGGACGCGGCAAGCCACATCTTCTGGAAGCTGGGTTGGGAAACACGCGGGTCAGCCAGTGAAACGGTGCGTTTGCTATTCTGTTCAGGCTCCTGCGGACGCTCGCGCTTGCCGGGTTCCGCACGGCGCGGCACCTTGCCATAGGTCTTCTCCGCGAGAGCTTTAACTGTGGCGCTGTCAACATCGCCGGAGACAACCAGCGTCGCATTATTTGGCGTGTAGTACTTTTGATAGAAGGCCAAAGCGTCCGTCAGGTTAAGCTTTTCCATTTCATGCAGCCAGCCGATGACCGGCATACGGTAAGGATGGTTCTGATAAAGCGTGGCATTTACTTCCTCTGAAAGCAGCGCAGACGGATTGCTATCAACCCGCGACCGACGCTCTTCCAGAACAACATCACGCTCCGTTTTAACGACTTCATCATTCAGGATGAGATTCTCCATCCTGTCCGCTTCATAGGTCATTGCCATTTCGAGCGCCTGCGGATCAAGCTGCTGATAGAAGGCTGTATAGTCATATGAGGTGAAAGCGTTTTCCTGACCGCCAATCTCGGAGACTTTGCGCGAAAATTCACCGGCCGGATAGGTTTTTGTCGCCTTGAACATCAAATGTTCGAAGAAGTGTGCAATGCCGGATTTGCCGGGCTCTTCGTCCGCAGATCCAACGTGATACCACAGCATATTCGTGACGACGGGCGCGCGATGGTCAGGAATAACGACGACTTCCAGCCCATTTGCGAGATGAAACGAGCTGACATTATTCTTAATCGAGGCGTTAGCTGCAATAAATGTTGCAGTTTTTGTTTCCGCTCGCACTGGAAGAGTTGAAAACGAGGCGAAAACGACGCCCGCCAAGACAAATGCCGCCACAGTGCGGCCTTGAGCAAGAAGCATTCAGATCAATCCAATTCTGTTTTGCAGACGCTGCAATGATGGACTTACGACTTCCCAAGCTATTACGACTTCAATGTGACAAGCCTTATGATTGTTCCGCCATAAGGACGCTCTTCGATGATTTCGAACCTTGCGTCGAATGCAATGGCAGCGTCAGCTTCTTCTTCAAGAATCAGGAGAGAGTCGGGCTTCAGCCAACCACCATCAAGAGCGGCCTTGAATGCCCGCTCGCCCAAACCCTTGCCATAGGGCGGATCAGCAAAGACCAGATCAAAGGGCTCGACATTGCCAGCATCGCCGAGCTTGGTCGCATCTCGACTAAACACTTTGGTGTTTCCGTTGAGTCCGAACGCTTCGATATTCGTGCGAATCAAACCTCGCCCCTGCGCGGATTCTTCAATGAAGATTCCATAGCGTGCGCCGCGTGACATAGCCTCCAAGCCCAAGGCGCCCGTGCCCGCAAAAAGGTCGAGCACACGTGTGGAATCGAACTTCTCCGGGTAGTTATGCGCCAATACATTGAAAAGGCTCTCACGCGTCCGGTCCGTTGTCGGCCGGATCGCGTTTGTATCAGGTGTAGCCAAGCCGCGTCCGCGAAATTTCCCGCCAACAATCCGCATGTCGAGCCTTAGCCTTTAGGCCTTCCGCCACGTGGCGGCCTGCTTGGGCCACCAGGGCCGCTGCGCGGTGCACCACGAGGTGACGCCTTGGGACCGCCATAGGGGCGGTCGCCGCTCCGGCCATCCTGTCTGCCGGGCGCGCGCGTTGGCTTGCCGCTGGCACCATAGGGGCGTTCGGAGCGATTTGGACGGTCACCCTGTGCTGGTGCATCGCCGCGTGCTTCACGTTCCTTCAGTTCCGCGCGCTCGCGTTTACCGACCCGAGGGGGACGCGGAGCATTGCGGGAACCTGCTGGACGATCCGAACCGAATGAACGCTTTGGCCGTTCAGCATTATCGCCGCCTTCACGTGGTGGACGCGGAGAATAGCTGCGCGGTTTATCGCCAGAATAACTACCTGTCGAGCGAGGCCCCGACCTTTCCCGATCTTCGCGGGGACGATCCGAGGCAGGACGGTCACCAGAGGCCCGCGCTGGCCGGTCAGTGCCTTCGCCAAACCGCTTCTGTCTCTCGGGGCGCGCGCTTTCCGAGCGGTTTCTTGCCTCACGCGATTCGACTGCTTTTGCCCTCGCCTTGCCCATGGGACGGGCACCTGGAGCCATCCACACATTCGCTGAGCGCGAACTGCGCGGCGCCATGGCCTCATCTTCCTTACGTTCCCTATCCGCTTTCGAGCTAATGCCACGCGGCTTTTGATCGCTGTCACGGGCCGGACGGGCTGGGCGCTCATCGCGTGATCCGCGCGCAGGCCGTTCATCACGGCCCGTTTTCGGCGTGGCTGGTCTGTCTGTGCGATCGGTCGTCCAGCGCGAAAGATTTTCTTCGCGCTGTTCATCCTTGGATTTGCGCGGCGCACGCTTTTTTTCTACGGGCGCACTGGAAATCCACTCCGAGCGGCGTGCGGGAGTCGGACGTTCGGCTGGCTGCTGAACAGCCTCGCCCTTAACGGCATCGTTTGAAAACACATTGATGATCGGCGCATCGAAGTCGGCGCCTGACTCTTCAATCAGACGCTCGCCCAGCTGGTCGCGAAGCGTGCGGCCATTCATTTCACGAACTGACCCTTCCGGCAAATCGCTCAACTGGAATGGACCATAGGAAATACGAATGAGGCGATTGACCGAAAGACCAAGCGCGCCCAGAACATTCTTGACTTCGCGGTTCTTGCCTTCACGAAGCCCCATCATGATCCAGACGTTTGAACCTTGCTCACGTTCCAGATGAGCCTCAATTGCACCATAGAAGACGCCATCAACAGCAATGCCGTCTTTCAATGTATCAAGCTTTTCCTGCGTGATGCTGCCGTGAGCCCGAACGCGATAGCGGCGAAGCCAACCGGTCGATGGCAATTCCAGAGCACGCGACAGACCGCCATCATTGGTAAGGAGAAGCAGGCCTTCGGTATTAATATCAAGGCGACCTACGGACAAAACGCGCGGCATGTCTTTTGGCAGGGACTCAAAAACCGTCTGCCGTCCTTCAGGGTCGCGATTGGTCGTCACCAGACCAGCCGGCTTATGGTAAAGCCACAAGCGTGTCCGTTCTTTTTCAGGCAATGGTTTCCCATCAACTTCGATGCGATCACTACGCATGACATTAATTGCTGGACTGGCAAGACGCTTGCCATTGACGGAAACACGCCCCGCCGCAATCATCGTTTCAGCCTCACGGCGGGATGCAATTCCCGCACGCGCCAAACGCTTGGCTATACGCTCGCCCCCTTCGGGCAACGCTTCTTCTTTACGCGCTTCAAAACCGCGCTTTGCCGGAGCAGCGCCGTCGAACTTGCGGGGGCCCTTGGGACCATCGTTGCCGCGCTTGTCGAAACTGCGCTTTTCAAAGGGGCGTTTGCCGCCCTTGCCGTCATCATTTGAGCTTGTCATGGAATGTTTGCCTTTCAGCAGGGCTCACTACCAGCTATGGAGTGTGCTTGCGAGTAAATTCTGGATAATGAGCCGCCTGTGAACCAAAAAACTGATCCTATGAGCATCGCTTTGGCGCAAGCGCACGCAGCTGCGGCCCGAGGAGAGGTACCAATTGGCGCTGTCTTGGTCAAAAACGGAACAATTGTTTCGGCAGCTGGCAACCGGACCCGCGAACTCAATGACCCGACCGCTCACGCCGAAATTGTGGTGATCCGCGAAGCCTGCCAGACCTTTGGGGATGAACGGCTACCTGGATGTGATCTCTATGTCACACTTGAGCCTTGCACAATGTGTGCCGCCGCAATCTCCTTTGCCCGAATTCGCCGGCTTTATTATGGCGCACAGGATATAAAAGGTGGCGGCGTAGAAAACGGGGCACGCTTCTTCTCCCAACCAACCTGCCATCACGCCCCAGAAATTTACTCTGGGTTTGGCGAAGCCGAGTCTGAAGCTCTGCTGAAAGAGTTTTTCAAGGCAAAGCGGCTCTAATTCTCACTGCGTATTCTTGCCGAAAAATCCGGTGACGTGTCTGCATTTATTGCGCGTTGATTGATCAAGGCCCTCTCCTCAACTTCTTTCAAGGGCTTCTGATTGTCTATCGCGCCAAGATCGTAAAGATAGCTTGGCAGATAACCGGAGAAAACGACACGATAATCAACCGGAATATCTGGCGTGATAGCACGAATCATATCGAATATGACCGTGGTGCAGTTTGCAGTCACAGTATTGTAAAAGCTGGCTTTTTCCGCCAGACGATTGGCGTTGTCGACATATGACAGGAACAATGCCTGACGCATCTCCGGCTTCATATGGATGCGATAGCGATACACGTCTTCCTTGCGTATATTGGTGCGCAATCGAACAATATCGCGTTCATCGGCTGCGATCATCGCCAGCTCAAACTCTTTGAAAAAGCCGCCAATCTCGGAAAATGTCTCGTGTCGTTCTTTTCGGATTTCGGCAGAAAAAACAACATGCTCGCCATTATTAAAGCCAAAACTGACAAGCGTATGCGCAATGGCGGGGTTGGACCAATAGGAAAGGAAAACATCGACCGATGCAAGATCTTCCATATTGTATGAGCGTAGTTCCCAACGGGGCGTAAAATCCTCCCGTGTTCTCCAGTCGAAGTTGCGCACATTCGACAGGATGACCTGATTGCCAGTTAAAGTCCCGGTGACCGTCTGCGCAACATCATCAGCCCAAATGCGCGTGAGCGAGGGTGTAATCGTGCTCCACCAATAAAACAGTCCAAGCAGTACCGGCACAAGAACGATCAATGCTCGAAACGATCGTCCTTTTATTTCCAGCCAAAGCACAGAAAAGGCAATTGCTGTCCAGACTATAAGACAACCGATCGTCCCAAGAACGCCAAGGGGAAGTTGATACCAAAGGGCGAAACCGCCCCATATAAAAACCAGAACCGAAATGAGGACGAGAGTAATTCGTCCGATCAATTTCAAAATGAACAATTGGGAAAACCCCTCGCCGACCTGAAGATTTAGAGCAAATTTTGTTTATATAGAGCCAATTCTGTTTCTCGGATGACGAGACAATCCACGCGGAAGGTGGCGAGGTCGATGTGGTTCCATCGGACGAAGCTGCCTGACAAAGTGGTTGGCCGTCAGCCGGAAACCTAAAAGGCCGGGTGAATTCGGGCCAACTCCATCGGGCTTCAGTCTCGTCCGATGGATAAACATCGCCCTCGCTAAATCCCTCGATCTTGTCCGCGAATTCCCTCCGGCAGAATGACTCTATATAAACAAAACTTGCTCTAGCTTTGAGCTGTAACAACGGAACGCAAATAATTCAGTTCCAAATTTTTGCTACAGCGTTTTGCAGGCCACCCTTCACAATGTCGCCCTTACAGTCGGCAGGGACAGATCATCAGTTCCAGGGAATCAGGTTTTTGAAGCTGAAGCCCTTATCTTTCCGGGCTGCAGCCTTGCGCTCGCGTTCTTTCTTGACTTCATCCTTGCCAAGGTCGTCCGTGGCCGCAGTCGGTGCGGGTGCCCTATATTCCAGCGGTGGTTCGCTCAAATATCTGCGCGTGGTGGGCGAACCGGCCGTTGAGGCAAGCTTGCGTGCGCGGAATTCGCTGCTTTTATCAGTTTGTCCAGCTCCGGCGGGCACGACCTTAGGCGCTTTATCATTGTAAACACCGTACTCTTCCCATTTTGATGATTTGGAGGCAGCTGGAATATCGTTCTCAACCTCCGGAACAAAATTTGGATTGTTCTGGTTTGCAGTCGCATTGTCACGAATGCGTTTGCGACGTTGCTCGGGCGATTCTGGCCAATTCGCTTTATTTTCAGCCACAACATTGCCCTGTGGCTGCGGTAGCTGCGCGTTGGCAGAAGAGCCTGCCGCTGGACGGACAAGTTCTGGTCTGGGGTTATAAGCGATGGTATTTTTCTTTTTACTGAACGAAGCAATATTTGAAACGTCGTCAAGCAATTGCTCACCCGATGTCTTGTCAGTGCCATAGGTGGGCGAGGTGGTGCAGCCAGCTATTGCCAGAGAAACAAACAATGCACTTACAATCGTGATGCGTCCGTTCAAATTCATACTCGCCACTTCCACCCAAGTCTGAGCACTGTTGCCCGCCAAAAAATATGCTTGATCTATGCCCTGCCTCTAAATTCAGGCAACTCAATGGCAAGCCTTTTACATGAGGCCTATAGCATTAAGCAAGTCGAGGCTCTTTTTGTTCATAAAACTGCGGATTATCTCAAAGGATAACCCGCAGTTTTTATTCAGGCATCAAGTTTTCCAAGTTTTGCCAGTTCATGCAGCGCTGCCGCATCCCGTGCTGAAACATCTGGATAAGCGGGGTCTGACCCAACATCATGCGTGTATCGCCATGACCGCGCACATTTTGTGCCGCTTGCCCGTTCCGATATGACTGCCACCCCTTTAACATCGTCAACAACGAAGGCATCGCCGCTTGCGACTCCATCCCTGATTGTTATGTCACTGGTAATGCAGATCTCGGCCATATCAAGGCCCTTCACTGCCGCAAACAATTCAGCATCATTGATGAAAACCACCGGTGCAGCCTCAAGCGATGAGCCCAAGGTCTTCTTGGCGCGTTCCAATTCCAGCGCGCCTGTGACGACACGGCGTACATCGCGCACCTTGCGCCACTTTGCGGCCAGCGCCCCATTCTTCCATTCTTCAGGCGTGTCCCTGAATTGTTCGAGATGGACCGAGACCGCATCTTTGTGAAGATCAAGCCATGCTTCCTCCGTTGTGAAAGGCAGCATTGGAGCCAACCATGTCACGATTCGGTCAAATAGATGCCTGACGACTTGGAGTGCTGCCTTCCGCTTGATGCTGGAAGGCGCATCGCAATAGAGGGCATCCTTGCGGATATCGAAATAGAACGCTGACAATTCCACATTGAGGAAATCAATCAAGGCGCGCGTGATCCGCTTGAACTCAAATGCATCATAACCCGAGCGCACAAGCTCATCGAGCTCAGCCAGACGATGCAGCATCAACTGTTCAAGCTCTGGCATGTCCGCATAGGCGACTTCATCACCCTCATCATGGGCCAAAGTACCGAGCATCCAGCGGATCGTGTTACGCAGCTTGCGATAGGAGTCGATATTCGTCTGGATGATATTCTTGCCCAGACGCTGATCTTCCCAATAATCGGTGGTCATGACCCAAAGGCGGAGAATATCTGCTCCGGAATCTTTGATTACATCTTGCGGCGTGACAGTGTTGCCGAGCGACTTCGACATTTTACGCCCCTCTTCATCCATGGTGAAGCCATGGGTGACGAGCGTATTATATGGCGCGCGGCCACGCGTGCCGCAGCTTTCAAGCAGGGATGAATGGAACCAGCCGCGATGCTGGTCGGAGCCTTCGAGATAAACATCGGCTGGCCATTTCAGATCAGGGCGATCCTCAAGTGTAAAGACATGCGTCGAGCCTGAATCAAACCAGACGTCGAGAATGTCGCGCACCTGAGTCCAGGGCTCACTGGCTTTTTCGCCAAGGAACCGCTCACGGGCACCTTCGGCGAACCAGGCATCTGCACCTTCCTGCTCGAACGCCTCAAGGACACGCGCGTTGACCGCATCATCTTTCAAGACATTGCCGTCCTCATCGGCAAAAACGCAGATAGGCACCCCCCAGGCGCGTTGGCGCGAAAGCACCCAATCGGGGCGATCCTCAATCATCGCGCGCAAGCGATTTTGTCCACCAGCAGGGACGAAACGGGTTTCGTCGATGGCGGCAAGCGCACGCGAGCGCAATGTCGTCTGATCGCCAAGATCTTTGTCCATATAGACAAACCATTGCGGCGTATTGCGGAAAATGACGGGCTTTTTTGAGCGCCACGAGTGCGGATAAGAGTGCTTGATACGGCCACGCGCAAACAACATGCCGCGATTGATCAGTTCTTCGATAACAGCCTTGTTGGCATCGCCCTTTTTGCCGTTATCGTCGATGACCCGCGCGGCTCCTCCTTCACGGTCCGGGCCAAAACCCGGCGCATCCTTGGTGTAGTAACCCGCATCATCAACAGTGAACGGGATTGCAGTAGAAATCCCGCGTGCTTCAAGATCACTGCGCGCATCCATCCAAGCGTCAAAATCCTCCCGGCCATGGCCGGGGGCCGTATGGACGAAACCAGTTCCCGCATCATCAGTCACATGATCGCCCGCAAGCATCGGCACCACAAATTCATAGCCGCCGCCAAACCCCTTGAATGGGTGGGAGAGAACAAGCATACGGAACAATGCAGATTCCGGTCCTAGCACAAGAGATCGTTCCAGCTTTATTTTTGCCTTTGACTCGCAATCACCTTTTAATTTATCGGCGATTATTAGCCTCTCACCCGGCTGCGGGCCAAAACTATTCTCCGCTTCAGTAACCTCAAAAATGCTGTAGGTCACACGCGGCGAGTAATTTACAGCACGATTTCCAGGAATTGTCCAAGGAGTGGTGGTCCAGATCACAACGTACGCACCCCGAAATTTATCGACAATACTTGGATTATCTTTCAAATTTTTTTCAAGTACATCAATGTTTACAGGAAATTTCGCCCAGATCGTGTCGCTTTCAACGTCCGCATATTCGACTTCAGCCTCGGCCAAAGCGGTGCGCTCAACGACCGACCACATGACAGGCTTGGAGCCGCGATAAAGCTGATCGGACATGGCGAACTTCAAAAGCTCTCCAGCAATGCGGCTTTCCGCACGGAAAGCCATCGTCGTATAGGGATTCTCGAAATCACCCTCGATACCAAGCCGCTTGAACTCGGCAGATTGGACCTTGATCCAATTGGCAGCAAATTCGCGGCATTCCTTGCGGAATTCGTTGATTGGCACCTGATCCTTATCTTTGCCCTTGGCGCGGTACTGCTCCTCGATTTTCCATTCGATTGGCAGGCCGTGGCAATCCCAGCCCGGCACATAGTTGGAATTATAGCCGCGCATCTGGAATGAGCGCGTGATGACGTCCTTGAGAATCTTGTTCAGCGCATGGCCGATATGGATATTGCCATTGGCATAGGGAGGACCGTCATGAAGCACATAAAGCGGGCGATCTTTGCCATCCTCGCGCAGCTTCCGGTACAGGTCCATATTCTGCCAGCGCTGGACGAATTCCGGCTCTTTGGCCGGAAGGCCGGCGCGCATCGGAAAGTCCGTCTGTGGCAGATAAAGGGTTTTCGAATAGTCGATTGGCTTGGACATATCGTTCATTGTTTTTGGCTTTTTCTTAGGCCCGCGCGTTATCGCTGCAAGCAAGGATTTGAAGAAATCTTAAAAGGCGCAAAGGCGCCGCCCGGACCTTCAACACCACGAAGCACATATAGCTTCAGGTTCAGGTGAAGGCCGGGCCAGTAATTCGTATCTGAATTGGTACGGACTTGGGAAAAGCCCCGCAAACGGTTTTCATGACCGCGCTTTTAGCAATCACGCTCGCGAGAATAAAGGGGCAGATACAATAAACTTCGTTTGCATCTGCTACACCAGCTACAGGGAGAAGTCGAAACGGTAGGTTGCCTGCAATCCGAACGTTGCCTGATTGGCTGACCCACGCTCTTTGACAAGACTAGAATCAGCAGCAGGCCCCATCAAACGATTATACTCTGCATAGGCACTGGTAGTAATCTTGTCGGTGGTCTTCCAGGTAATCTGGCCGCCAATGCCGAGCGATTTCAGGCCCCCTCCTGGTCTGTACTCCTTAAGCCCCGAGGCAGCAGACTCTGCCGGATTGACGCCGTAATATTCACGGAAATAATCCTTGGTCGCTACTGTCGCACGAGGACCAGCGGATATGCGGACCGTTGGCGTGATATCCGTAAAGGCATCCACAGCGAAATCTGCGACAACACCGTCATGCGCGCCGATACCGCGACGCACTTCAACACGGCCACGAACATTGTCTGTTGGATAGAACTCGGCAAAGCCACCGACCTCAACACCCCAATCCGTATCATGCAGCCCTTTCAAATCACGTGAATCATCATCATCACGGCCCGAAACCAGCTTACCTGTCAGACCGGCGCGGAACACCCCAGTGTCAATAAAACCCAAAGAGGCATTGTCATTCAGCGACGAGAACTTCTCGGTTTTTCCAGCACGCCCAAGTGAAATAACCGGAGCGGCCATTAAGCGATAATCGCTTGCGCCGTCATAACGCGGCGCCACAAACCCTTTTGCCCCAAGAGTCAGATACCAGTCACCCGACCACCAGTGATCGCCTCTTGGGCTGCTGGCTGTCGTTTCAGTGTCACTATAATATTCATCGGCCAAAACCATTGCGGGAGACGCAAAAATTACTGCGCCAGCAAGGGCGCCAATCAAACGAACAGACATATTAACACTCCGAAATTTGCCTTGGGAGACGGCAATTCCGGGCCAAGCTATGGAAAGATAGATAAAATTGGATTTATTCTTATGGTAAACGATTTGCCATTTCAGACAAAATTAATCGTGTTGTCCAGTGGCGAGAGCGGTTTCACGCCCTGCAAAAGCCCCCGCGCCTCTTCTTCATCCCTTCTGATCTGCAGCATCATTGACTCCAGGCCATCGAATTTTTCTTCGCCGCGAAGGTATGCAAAGAACGACACGGCGCAGTTCTCACCGTAAAGATCGCCGGAAAAATCGAAAACATATGTTTCCAGCAATGGCTCGCCATCGGCGTCAACCGTGGGTCTGCGACCGAAACTCGCAACGCCATCATAGAGCGTTCCATCAGCTCGACGAAAACGAACCGCATAGATACCGTGTTTCAAATGGGTTTCTGGTGGCAAGACCATATTGGCAGTAGGGTAACCGATTGTACGACCAAGCTGCTTACCATGAACCACCTCTGCGCGGACACGATGACGATAACCCAGGAGACCCGCCGCCTCCACAACATCCCCTTCCCCGAACAGCGAGCGAATGCGGCTGGATGACACCGCTTGCCCGCCTTCATCACGGAAAGCATCGACCAGCGTGACATGAAAACCGCGTTTCTCACCGGCTTCCATAAGAAAAGCAGGGCCGCCCTGACGATTCTTGCCAAAATGAAAATCAAAGCCCGTGACGATGCGGCTTGCATTCAGTGCGCCAACTAGAATTTGATCGACAAAATCATCGGCTGTCAGCTGGGAAAATTCGCGCGTGAAGGGGCACTCTACCACTGCATCGAAGCCCAAGACCTCCAGAATAGCGGCCTTTTCAGCAGCAGGCGTCAGCCGGTCAACAGGTTGATCAGGCACAAAGAGACTGCGTGGATGGGGCTCGAACGTTAATACCAGCGATGGCTTTCCCTCAGCTTGGGCTGCTTCCAAAGCGCGCCCGAGAACCGCTTGATGCCCTCGGTGAACACCATCAAAATTGCCGATAGCAACAACGGCGTCTCTCAAGTGGGCTGGTAGCTGCGAGGGGTCCGACAAGCGCAGAATGGGCATAGACCTATCCTCAGGCTAGAGCAGGCATGGTAGCGACGGGGTTACTCCCGTGTTTCTTCAAGAATTCCAGCAGCTTTTCAACATCGTGAATGCCGCCATCAACATAATCACCCGCGTGAATACCACCCGATATATAAAGAACATCAATGCCAAACAGATCGGCACCCTTGACGTCAGTCAGCATGCCATCACCTATCGCTATGACGCGGCTGAGATCAATAGGCTTGCCACGCACTTCCTCAGCCGCGGCAATGGAAGCCTCATAAATTGGGCGATGCGGCTTGCCGGCGATAAGCGTGCGGCCACCAAGCTGGCCATAATCGCGCGCCAGAGCACCAGCGCACCAGATCAAGCGATCTCCACGCTCAACAACAATATCGGGATTGGCGCAAATGAACGGCAGATCGCGTGAACGGAAACGAGTCAGCATTTCAGCATAATCGGCAGGGGTTTCCGTCTCGTCGTCAAAGTAACCGGTACAGACGACGACATCGGCTTCCCGCTCTTCCACAAGCTCGACATCCAGACCTTCGTAAAGCGTCTCATCGCGCTCGGGTCCTAGATGAAAGACCTTGCGCGGCGCATTGCGGATCAGCTCACGTGTAACGTCGCCTGATGTGACGATGCGATCATAGGCATTTTCAGGCACACCCAAGCCATGAATTTGCGCAGCCACACTATCAAAGCGCCGTGGGGCGTTGGTTATCAGTATCACTGTCAGACCTGCCGCTCTGGCACGTACCAAGGCCTTTGAAGCAGCGGCAAAGGAATCGACACCATTGTGCAAAACACCCCAGACATCGCAAAGAAGCACGTCATAACGATCCATCAAGCCGTCAAGACTTGCCAAGTGTACCATGTCGGTCATGCCGATCTTTCTCCGTGCCGATTATCGAGTTGCACCATCGCTTACCTGATTGCAGGAAAACTGTCACTCGGGATCATAATCAAAAGCTGCGCTAAGACGTTGACAACAAACATATGAATAGATATTGATATGTTTGTTGTCACAATGAGGTTAATATGGCGCATTCCCACGGCACGCATGGGCACGATCACGCGCATGATCATGCTCCCAAAATAACGGTTGATAATGAGCGCAAAGTCCTGGTCGCTTTCCTGATCACATTCACGTTCATGATCGTTGAAGTGATCGGAGGCCTTTTATCCGGCTCTTTGGCTTTGATTGCCGATGCGGGACATATGCTGACGGACGCAGGCGCCCTCGCGCTCGCCTATGCCGCGTTTCGTTTTGGCAAACGCGCGGCGGATGAGCGCCGTACATTCGGGTATTTGCGATTTGAAGTGATTGCCGGTCTTATCAATGCGATTGCACTGTTTGCCATTCTGGTCTGGATAGCGATCGAAGCTTTCCAAAGGTTTCGAAATCCCGGCGAAGTGCTTGCGGGACCAATGTTCATTGTCGCAACGATAGGGCTACTCGTCAATATCGGTGTCTTCTGGATTTTAACACGCGGCGATAAGGATCACGTCAATATCAAGGGCGCGATCTTGCACGTTCTGGGTGATCTGCTCGGTTCCATCGCCGCCATCACCGCCGCTATCATTATTTACTATACAGGCTGGACCCCAATTGATCCGATCCTTTCGGTGTTCGTCTGCCTGCTGATCCTTCGCAGCGCTTGGGCACTCCTGCGCAATTCCCTACATATTCTGCTTGAAGGTGCACCAGAAAACGCCAAGCCGGAAGAAATCGAACAGCATCTGATGAAAACCATTCCTGACCTGGCTGGCGTACGCCATGTTCATGTCTGGATGATTACATCCGGCAAAGCGCTGGCAACCTTGCATGTGAAGCCCAAAGAGGGCAGCGATCCGCGTATACTTGTCAAAGCAGTGGAAGCAGAATTGATCAAAAAATTTGAGATCGCGCACTCAACGGTCGCCATCGATTTCGCCGATGCACATGGCAGTTGCCATCTTGGTTCTGAGCCTTCCGGCGAACACAGCCACGATCATGCAGATGACGATCATAGCGGCCATGGCTACCATGAACATGCTGCGCATGACCACAGCCAAGAGGACCACAAGCATTGAGCAAAGTATCAATACCATCCCAGCTTGATACGACCATTCTGGCCGAGACATTCAAATTGCTTGGCGACCCGACACGCCTGCGTATCCTGTTCTTCTGCCTGGAGGCTCCGCGCTCTGTTGGCGACATTGCGGCAAGCCTTGATCTGTCGCAATCATTGGTGAGCCACCATTTGCGATTGTTGCGCGGCGCGCGTCTGGTACACGGTAATCGGCAGGCAAAGCAGATTTTTTATGAACTTGCTGACAAGCATGTCAGCGACATGCTTGTCGATATGGCCCACCATGTTTGTGAGGACAGCGATGATTGAAACTGCTTCACCAGATCGTTTCAAAGTGTCGAATTTGAAATGACTGTCATGAAAATTTCACCGGCAATTCCCTTGACTCTTTCGTCCCCTCCCACTATCTCCGGCTGCAGTTAGCACTCACCACCATCGAGTGCTAATAGCGCAAATGGCTCAGCTGTTTGCGAAACCGTTTTGACACCAACATCAAGGGTTCTAACCATGGCCAAGACCAAGTTCCGCCCGCTTCACGACCGCGTCGTTGTACGCCGCGTTGAATCGGAAGCAAAGACTGCAGGCGGCATCATCATTCCGGATACTGCCAAGGAAAAGCCACAGGAAGGCGAAATCGTCTCCGTAGGCACAGGCGCTCGTGACGAAGCTGGCAAGCTCGTACCACTCGATGTCAAGGCAGGCGACCACATCCTGTTCGGCAAGTGGTCCGGCACGGAAGTCAAGATCGGCGGCGAAGACCTGCTGATCATGAAGGAATCCGACATTCTCGGCATCCTCGGCTAATCACCGTCACCCAATAATATTTCGATCAAACCGGGTTAAATCCCAGGAGAGATAAAATGGCTTCTAAAGAAGTAAAATTCGGCCGCGACGCGCGTGAGCGCATGCTGCGCGGCGTTAACATCCTTGCAGATGCTGTCAAGGTAACGCTTGGCCCGAAAGGTCGCAACGTTGTTATCGACAAGTCCTTCGGCGCTCCGCGCATCACCAAGGACGGCGTGACTGTTGCCAAGGAAATCGAACTTGAAGACAAGTTCGAAAACATGGGCGCACAGATGGTCCGTGAAGTCGCTTCGAAAACGAACGACATTGCCGGCGACGGCACCACGACCGCTACTGTTCTTGCTCAGGCAATCGTTCAGGAAGGCGGCAAAGCTGTTGCTGCCGGCATGAACCCGATGGATCTGAAGCGCGGCATTGATCTTGCTGTTGCAGAAGTTGTCAAGCAGCTCGGCAAGAGCGCCAAGAAGATCAAGACTTCGGAAGAAGTTGCGCAGGTTGGCACGATCTCTGCCAATGGCGAGACTGAAATCGGTGAAATGATTGCCAAGGCAATGCAGAAGGTTGGCAACGAGGGTGTAATCACCGTTGAAGAAGCCAAGACCGCTGAAACCGAACTTGAAGTCGTTGAAGGCATGCAGTTCGACCGCGGCTACCTGTCGCCATACTTCGTCACCAACCCTGAAAAGATGGTTGCTGATCTCGAAGACGCTTACATCCTTCTTCATGAAAAGAAGCTCTCGAACCTTCAGGCTCTTTTGCCAGTTCTCGAAGCTGTTGTTCAGACTTCCAAGCCACTCGTCATCATCTCCGAAGACGTAGAAGGCGAAGCTCTTGCTACGCTCGTTGTCAACAAGCTGCGTGGCGGTCTGAAAATTGCTGCTGTCAAGGCTCCTGGCTTCGGCGATCGCCGCAAGGCAATGCTTGAAGACATCGCTATCCTTACTGGCGGTCAAGTTATTTCCGAAGATCTCGGCATCAAGCTCGAAAGCGTTACGCTGGACATGCTCGGCCGCGCCAAGAAGGTGTCGATCACCAAGGAAACCACCACGATTGTTGACGGTCATGGCAAGAAGGGCGAAATCAACGCCCGCGTCGGCCAGATCAAGCAGCAGATCGATGAAACAACTTCCGATTACGACCGTGAGAAGCTGCAGGAACGTCTTGCCAAGCTCGCTGGCGGCGTTGCAGTTATCCGCGTTGGCGGTGCTACAGAAGTTGAAGTCAAGGAAAAGAAGGACCGTGTAGACGACGCCCTCAACGCAACGCGCGCTGCTGTTGAAGAAGGTATCGTTCCTGGCGGTGGTGTTGCTCTTCTGCGTGCTTCTGCGAACCTTACACTCAAGGGCATAAACTCCGATCAGGATGCAGGCATCAACATCGTTCGTCGTGCTCTGCAGGCTCCGGCTCGCCAGATCGCAACAAACGCAGGTGATGAAGCTTCCATCGTTGTTGGCAAGATCCTTGACAACAAGAAAGAGACCTACGGCTACAATGCAGCCAACGGCGAATATGGCGATCTGATCGTCATGGGTATTGTTGATCCGGTCAAGGTTGTTCGTACTGCTCTGCAGGACGCAGCATCGGTTGCAGGTCTTCTGGTCACTACCGAAGCCATGATCGCTGAAGCTCCTAAGAAGGACAATGGCAGCGCTCCCCAGATGCCAGGCGGCGGAATGGGCGGCATGGGCGGCATGGACTTCTAAGAAGCCCTATCCCAACCAATACGGAAAAGGCGGGTTTCGACCCGCCTTTTTTGTTATCCGAATGAGAGCAAGTTTTACTCTGCGGCTTGAGCGAAAGACGAAGTGGCTTGCGAAGCCTTGTTCGCGGAATCGAAGCTGGCGCGCGCATTGGCAATACGCGTTTCATTCCGGATAGCGAAATCAGCAAGGCTACGCACAGGCACAAGCAGATCGCGTCCAAGATCAGTAAGCTCGTAATCTACACGCGGCGGAATTGTCGGAAACACTGTTCTCGTCACAAAGCCGTCGCGCTCCAAACCACGCAAGGTGCTCGTCAGCATCTTTTGGGAAATGCCATCAATCGCGCGTTTCAGTTCGTTGAAGCGCATCGAGCCAGCGCCCAAATAATTAACGACGAGCACAGTCCACTTATCTCCGACACGGGAAAGAATTTGGTGGACCGCACCGCAGGCAGGAGTTACCTCAAAGTGCTTCGGTTTCAAAAAAGTGCCTCCTTGCTAGGACTTTTAACAGTCACCTATATAGCTCCGGTCACAAATAGTTACCACCCCAAGACAAGGATTCCTACAAATGGTAAAGTTGAAAATCGGCGTTATCGTCGGCAGCACGCGTATTGGTCGGTTCGCCGAGTTTCCTGCCAAATGGATTGCCGATGTTGCAGGCCAGCGTGATGATGTGGAGGTTGAGATTGTCGACCTCTTGGACTACCCAATGCATTTCTTTGGTGAAGAACGCAGTACAACAGCAGAAACAGAAACTGCTGAACGCTGGAAGAAGAAGCTACGCTCATTCGACGGATTTGTTTTCACTGTTGCGGAATATAATCACGCGCCTACTGCCGTGCTCAAGAATGCAATCGACCTTGGTGAGTTCATCCAGAAGCCTGTGGCATTCGTTGGATATGGCGGCGTGGGCGGTGCGCGCGCGGTTGAACATCTGCGTCTGATTTTCGTTGAAATGGGCGCAGCATCGGTCAAGACCGGCGTCCATATTTCCTTCCCTGAATATCTGACGGTCGTGAAGGGTGAAAAGAAACTTGGCGACTACCCGCATCTTAATGAAGCGGCTGGCGCTCAGCTTGATCAGCTTGTCTGGTGGGGTAACGCTTTGAAAGCCGCACGCGACGCCTGACGCTTTTGGCGGCTGTCCATGCAGCCGCCTCCCTTATTTGTCCGACCAGACCGCCAATTCGTAGCCTTCCGGGTCAACAAAATGGAAGCGCTTCCCTCCAGGAAACTCAAATATCTCTTTTGAAATTTCTCCGCCTGCTTTTTTGACACGCTCCAATGTTTCCGCAAGATCATCGGCAAAAAGGACAATCAAGGGCCCGCCAGCTTTAACGCCCTTTGAGTGAGCAAAGCCGCCCTTGAGATTGCCATCCGAAAACTCGCAATAGGCTGAACCATAATCGGTAAAAGTCCAGTCGAATGCAGCGCCGTAGAAATCCTTCGCACGCGAAATATCGTCGACGTTGAACTCAATGTAGTTGATCTGTTTGTCTTGACCTGAATTTATCGCTCATCCCATTACTCCACCAATTGGGCTTCCAGCAAATCTCTTAACTTTTGCAAATCGCGCATAACCCAGGCAGCGTCCGCCGCAAACTTTTCATCATCCATGCCAGGCAACCGAAACAAGGTGAATATTACCTCCGATGCATCGCCATTGGCAACGACGCGCAGAGGAATATAAACATTCTCGCCAGTTTCAGTTGTAACCCAATGGTCTAGTACGCCAAACTCGTTTTCAGGCGCAAATCGAAGACGCAGCTTTCCCGCAGGCCCATCAGCCATCCATTCATTTCCGGACTTCTGCAGCCCTGAAGTCAGCCCTGAGGCCCACTCTGGCAAATTCTCAGGCAAGCTTGCATAGCGGTAGACATTCTGCCAGTCGCGATGAATCGCAATTTGAAGAGTTCGTGCTTCATGTGCTGTCACTGCTCGCACTCCCGTAATGTTATAATCGATTTTATCCTAGCAGCTTACGAAATCCAGACCAACATTCCATGCTGGGAACTTGCCTCCCGGACCGCTTCGCAGTAGTCATTGCGCCAACTGTCACGGGAAAAATACATGATGACTTCTACACGCACCGAAACCGATACGTTTGGTCCAATCGAAGTAGCTGCCGACAAATATTGGGGCGCACAGACCGAACGTTCCCTGCACAATTTCAAGATTGGCGGCGAACGTATGCCCATTCCATTGGTTCGGGCACTCGGCATCGTAAAGCGCGCGGCGGCAGAAACCAATATGGCTCTCGGCAAGCTGGATGAAGTCACTGGCCGTGCGATTACCGTGGCTGCCGAAGAGGTGATCGAAGGCAAGCTCGACGAACACTTCCCCCTCGTCGTATGGCAGACGGGCTCTGGAACCCAGTCCAATATGAACGCCAACGAGGTTATCTCCAACCGTGCAATCGAAATGCTCGGTGGAACGAAAGGCTCAAAGAAACCTGTTCATCCGAACGATCATGTCAATATGAGCCAATCGTCAAACGACACGTTTCCAACGGCCATTCATATTGCAACAGCAGTTGAAGCAACTGAGCGTCTCTATCCTGCTCTGACTCATCTGACAGTGGCGCTTGCCAAGAAGGAAAAAGCGTTTGCCGATATCATCAAGATTGGCCGAACACATACACAGGATGCAACACCTGTAACTCTTGGACAGGAGTTTTCCGGCTATCGTGCGGCGCTGGAATATGCACGCAAGCGTATTGAACAGAGCTTGGCTGACGTCTTCCTGCTGGCGCAAGGGGGTACGGCTGTTGGTACAGGATTGAACGCTCCAGTCGGCTTCGATTCGGGCTTTGCGGAAGCTGTATCGGATATTACCGGCCTACCGTTCAAGACCGCGCCAAACAAATTTGAGGCTCTGGCAAGCCATGGTGCACTAGCGAATTTCCATGGCAGCCTGAACGCACTTGCTACAGATCTTTTCAAGATCGCCAACGATATCCGCTTCCTTGGTTCAGGGCCGCGCTCGGGTCTTGGTGAGCTGAAGCTACCTGAAAACGAGCCCGGCTCCTCAATCATGCCAGGCAAGGTCAACCCAACTCAAGCGGAAGCGTTGACAATGGTTGCAGCTCAGGTTTTCGGCAATCAGACGACAGTGACTGTGGCAGCAAGCCAAGGCCATTTTGAGCTTAATGTGTTCAAGCCGGTTATCGCACTGAACGTGCTCCAATCTATCCGCCTGCTTGCCGATTCGATGGTGTCGTTCGCCGATAATTGCGTTGAAGGCATCGAAGCCGACGAAGTACGCATAAAGGACTTGCTCGAACGCTCGCTCATGCTCGTGACTGCATTGGCTCCTGCCATTGGATATGACAATGCAGCCAAAATCGCCAAGACCGCGCACAAGAATGGCACCACGCTGCGGGAAGAAGCACTCGCAAGCGGGCATGTATCAGCAGAGGACTATGATCGTCTTGTGCGTCCGGAACGGATGATCGCTCCTGAATAAGCAGTGGATTTGATGAACAATCTGTTGTCGAAAAAGTGACTTTAGTAAACAGTATGCATCGCGTACTGACCGCGCAGTCACTTTTTTGGAGAAATACCTATGTCTAACAATGGCATTCTGGTTCTAATCGGTCGCATTCTGCTTTCGGTCATGTTTATCATGGCTGGTTGGGGCAAGCTAACAGCTATCGGCGGTACTGCTGCCTATTTTGGCGGCATGGGCTTGCCAGCCCCAACAGTTGTTGCGGTTCTTGTCGGTTTACTTGAATTCTTCGGTGGTATTGCCGTACTCGTTGGCTTCCAGACGCGCATTGCTGCCCTTTTGCTTGGCCTTTTCACATTGGCTGCCACCGCAACTGCTCACATGAATTGGACTGGCGATGCCGGCATGACCCAGTTCATGTTCTTCCAGAAAAACCTGGGCGTAGCCGGCGGTTTCTTTGTGCTAGCCGCTTATGGCGCTGGTGCACTTTCAATTGACGCCAGACGCAGTTAATCGACACCATCATTGAGTAACAAAGGCCGCTTCGAGCGGCCTTTGTTTTTAACATCATGTCAGTTGGTAGGCTTTACATCGCTTACCAGCACTGGCTTTTCTCTGTATTCCTGCGGAAACAGCTTGCTCAGATTTTCGATCTTGGGCAGGTCGTTGTAGACGATATAGGGCTGCGTCGGATTGATGGTCGCATAATCCTGATGATACGCCTCTGCCGGGTAAAAGGCTTCGAGTGACGATACATTGGTGACTATGGGGTCAGAATAGACCTTGGCCTTGTCGAGCTGATCTATGTAGGCCTTCACCACCTTTTCCTGATCGGCACTGGTCGTGAAGACGGCTGAGCGGTATTGCGGGCCAACATCAGGCCCCTGACGGTTGAGCTCTGTCGGGTTGTGAGCTACCGAAAAATAGACCTGCAAAATCTTGCCCAGACTGACGATCTTTGGATCATAACTAATCTCGACGGCTTCCGCATGGCCAGTATCACCGCTGCTGACCAGTTCGTAATTGGCGGTGGCTTTCGTTCCTCCAGAGTAACCCGACACAGCGTTTGTTACGCCTTTCATGTGTTGGTAAACGCCCTGGACGCCCCAAAAACACCCACCGGCAAGCACGATTTTCTCCATTTTGGCTGATATTGAT
Source organism: Phyllobacterium sp. K27 (assembly GCF_054796155.1). Taxonomy (NCBI): domain Bacteria; kingdom Pseudomonadati; phylum Pseudomonadota; class Alphaproteobacteria; order Hyphomicrobiales; family Phyllobacteriaceae; genus Phyllobacterium; species Phyllobacterium sp. K27. The sequence continues at coordinate 3,203,109 of NZ_CM139240.1, forward strand.
TGATCCATTGCAGGCGGCGGGACCATTGTGACGCTTTCGGCGAGAGCCGTAGCTGGTGCAAAGATCAACGTGGTGGCAAGTAACAAATAACGAAGTTTCATTTGTTTTTCCTTCGAAGTGGCTCAAGCCGCAGCCGGTGTGAATTTCATAGCAACGCCATTCATGCAGTAACGAAGGCCGGTGGGTTGCGGACCATCATTAAAGACATGGCCAAGATGGCCGCCGCAACGATGACAATCCACAGCTGTACGCACCATGCCAAAGGAACTGTCTGATTTCTCGATCACTGCGCCTTTTATCGGCTGCCAGAAGCTGGGCCAGCCAGTGCCACTGTCAAACTTCTTGTCGGATTCGAAAAGCGGCTGATCACAGCCAGCACAGGCAAAGATACCTTTGCGCTTCTCATGGTCTAACGGGCTGGTGAAAGGCGTTTCAGTACCTTCCTTACGCAATACATAATATTGCTCCGGCGTCAGAAGTTTCTTCCATTCGGCATCCGTATGCTCGACTTCGAATTTGCCAGTGGCGTGAGCCTCGGGCATGATTGCAAAGCGTGTGGCAACAACTGCACCAAAAGCGGCAACAGCGCCTCCGAACAGGGTTCGACGTGTCATCATGGGTAGGCTCCCTGCGTAATGATACCGATTTATTTCGGCTTCATGCAGAAAGATACGAAGGAAGAGCCCAAAAGGTTACATTCAACCGGATGGATCACAGAGAGTTGATGAATTTGCAGCTAACCCAGTGCTGCCTTTATGCGCTGCGACAGCTCCGATACAGCCTTGGTATCCGCTACCTTCCGCGAGGAAATCAAACACGCTTCCGACTTCAAAATAATGCCGTCTTCGAGAACCTTGAGCTGATTGGCACGAAGCGTCGATCCAGTCGACGTAATATCAACGATGATATCGGCTGATCCGGAGGCGGGAGCACCTTCAGTAGCGCCAAGGCTTTCCACAATACGGTAGACCTGGATACCATGCATCTGCGAGAAAAATTGCTGGGTCAGCCGCCAGTATTTGGTGGCAATCCGCAAGCGACGACCATGACGCTGACGGAAATCCGCAGCGACGTCATCAAGGTCCGCCATGGTGGATACGTCGTACCAAACCTCGGGAACAGCAACAATCACATCCGCATGACCAAAACCCAGTCGGGCCTCGATTTGCACCCGATCATCGGCCGAAGACAGGGTTTCGCGAATAAGATCTTCTCCGGTTACACCAAGATCGACACTGCCATAGCCCAATTCGCGGGCAATCTCGGAAGCAGAAAGAAAGAGAATATCAATCTGGCTTTCGCCTGCTACCTGCGCCCTGTAATTGCGCTGATCATTGGGAAGGATTACTTCCAGACCGGCTTTGCCAAGTACTTCAAGAGCCTGTTCCTTCAGCCGCCCCTTGGAAGGTAGCGCCAATGTTATGGTCATCGCGCCTCTCCTGAAATCTTCTCAAGACGGTCGAGCCATATGGAAAAACCAACGCCCGGGATCGAGCCGACAGCACCGAGCATCGTCAAAAGCCGATCGTAACGGCCACCGCCAACGATGGCACCAAGTTCGGTATTGCTCACTGCACGGGTTTCATAGACCAAGCCGGTATAATAATCGAGCGGACGACCAAACGATGCGTCGTAGATGATGGTTTCGTCTCCGATACCCGCTTCAACAATTGACACAGAGCGCGCTTCGAATTGTTCCAACGCCGACCCCAAATCGAACTCGTTTTCCCGCGCATATCGTAACAGATGCCCTGCCGCTGATTGCAAAGGAATGCGGATCGCCAGAAAATCCTGAAGCGCCAAAATCGCCTTGGGCTGCAAACGCACAGAAGCAAGCGCAACTTTGTCGATGAGGCGGCGCGCAATCTCGACAGGTGTACGACCAGCTCCCGGGGAAATACCGGCAGATTGCATATCCTTTTCAAGTTCGGCAGCAAGCGCAATCTCGTCACCTTTAGCAACGAGTGTTGCAAGGTGGTCCGGCAGATCGCCATTCTGTCTGTCTGATGACAAATCCTTCAACAAGCCCTTGAGCTGAACAGGATTGCCGAAAGCCCGGACAAGCTTCTTTTGCCAGCCCCGCGGCAGGCCGAGCGCTGCCAGAACCGCTTCAAAGATCGCTTGATCGCCGAGCAAGGTTTCTAGCTGGGCATGGGGTGCCACGAGCCGGATGGAGGACAGAGCATCCGCTAAAGAGCGTGCATCCGCGCGCGCGCGATTGGCATCCCCCAAATCTTCAATACCCGCTTGAAAAAACTCATTGCCACCTTCGCGTCGTTGGCGGAATACCTCGCCAAGATAGGCATAGCGCTTTGGAGTAGCAGCATTAAGCTCAATATGATTACGGCAGACCGGAATTGTAAATTCAGGACGCAGACATAAGCTTTGGCCTGTTTCATTTTCGGTTAGGAAAATCCGGCGGCGCAAATCTTCACCCGCCATGTCCAGAAACTGGTCAGCAGGCTGGATAACAGGGATATCGACAAGTTCCGCTTCCCTGCTCGCTATTAACGCGGCAAGGCGATCGCTAAATGCAGGCGCGCGGGAGGCAACCATCGAACTTAGGAGGCTTTCGCTGCATTGGCGCGATCTTCAGCCTGGGCATCAAGTATCTTGCGTACCTCGGCTATAATGTCGCTTTCCTTCGCAGTGATCTGTGCTGGGCGGCTTTCACGCCAGGTAATATTATCCTCAATTTCAGCTGATAAACGTGCGCCTTCAATCAAATCCTTGATCTGCACTTCTCCAAGATCGCGCTCTTGCGAGCCCTGAATAATGACGCAGGGTGCACCGCGACGATCCGCATATTTCATCTGCGGCTTCATGCCGGAACCGCCCAGATACATTTCGGCGCGAATACCGGCTTGACGCAGATCGGATACCATTTTCTGATAGCGCCCAAGGCTTTCCGTATCGCGGTCCATGACCATGACGACGACAGGTCCGATATTGTCGGACGTATCCAGCTTGCCAAGATTCTTGAGCGCAGTCATCAGGCGCGAAACGCCGATTGAAAAACCCGTCGCCGGAACAGGTTCGGAGCGGAAGCGGGAGACCAGCCCATCATAACGTCCGCCACCACCAACCGAGCCGAAACGGACGATCTGGCCATCTTCATTGGGGATTTCCGCCAAAAGCTCGGCTTCGAACACGGGACCGGTGTAATATTCAAGACCACGCACGACAGAAGGATCAATCTTTATGCGTCCGTCATAACCAGCGGCAGTACACAGTGCTGCTATTGTGCCCAACTCGGCAACGCCTTCTGCGCCCTTGTCATTGCCAGTGACAACCTTTTCCAGATTGGCAATAGTGGCATTGCCTGTGGCACCACCAGCCGAAGTGAAATCAAGAACCTGCTTGATGGCAGCCTCATCGAGATTTGCACCTTTGGTGAAATCGCCGCTTTCGTCCTTTCGGCCTTTCCCAAGCAGTTCACGCACGCCCTCAATGCCGAACTTATCCAATTTGTCGATAGCGCGCAGCACTGTCAGACGCCTGCCGGAATTCTCATCTCCACCGAGCCCGATCGCCTCCAGTACGCCATCAAGAACCTTGCGATTATTGACGCGGATCACATAATCGCTGCGCTGAATGCCAAGAGCTTCCATGACATCAGCCATCATCATGCACATCTCGGCATCAGCAGAGACGTTTGGCGCGCCAACCGTATCGGCATCGAACTGCATGAACTGGCGGAAGCGGCCCGGCCCCGGCTTCTCGTTACGGAAAACCCATCCGGCCCGGTAGCTGCGATAGGGCTTCGGAATGCTCTCGTAGTTCTCAGCAACATAGCGCGCCAAGGGCGCCGTCAGATCATAGCGCAGCGAAAGCCATTGCTCGTCATCGTCCTGGAATGAGAACACACCTTCATTCGGGCGGTCCTGATCAGGAAGGAATTTTCCGAGCGTATCGGTATATTCGATCAGTGGTGTCTCAACCGGCTCAAAACCGTAGAGTTCATAGACTTTACGGATTTCCGCCATCATTTTTTCTGCAGCGCGCAGATCATCTGGCGCACGATCCACGAAACCGCGCGGCAGCCGCGCTTTTACCCTGTCTGCCTTGGTTGCCATAATGATGATCCGATACCCTGAGATGAAGCTGATTGCCGAAGCGGTTTTGCTCTAGACCATCAAGCCCGCAAGGGCAAGGATACCGACGTCATTTGGGCCTTTTGAACTTCGCACGCAGAGTTTCAATTTCCTCGCGGCATTTGCAGCCCTCTATATGGTCATTGACAAGACCCATCGCCTGCATGTGCGCATACATCGTTGTGGGGCCGACAAAACTCCAGCCACGTTTCTTCAGATCCTTGGAAAGGCGGGTTGATGTAGGCGATGTTGGATTTGCGATCAGGGTCGAATAATCGACGACCTTTGGGCGCTCCTCTGCAGGTGGTTCAAACGACCAGAAATAGGCGGCAAGCGAGCCGGTTTCTTTCACCAGTTCGATAGCGCGATTGGCATTGTTGATAACAGAATTTATCTTGCCGCGGTGGCGCACAATGCCGGCATTGCCGAGCAACCGTTCGACATCCTTGTCCGTATAGCGGGCAATCTTGCGGTAGTCGAAACCATCGAAGGCTTCGCGGAAACTCTCGCGTTTGCGCAGTATCGTTAACCAGGACAATCCTGATTGAAACCCTTCGAGGCATATTTTTTCAAATAGCCGTGTGTCGTCTGTTACCGGCTTGCCCCATTCATTGTCGTGGTAACGAATATATTCGGGCAAAGCACCAGGCCAGAAACAGCGCGTAATGCCATCGTCACCTGTCATCAGACCAGTCTTCACAGCAACATCTTCACTCATAGCGGGCCTTTTCATTTTACCGCGCATTAACCAACTTGCCACACGTATCGGTAACTATACCGAGTGGTTTCGACCGAGAATTACGCTTAGTTGATTCTCATTCACTTTTTTCTACCCTGCCGCTGGCAAACTCAATCCGAAAACTGACAAAACTTGTCAGCAGATTTTGTTACGAGACTGGTTCCGATGAAGTTTGCACGCCTGCTTCTCCTATTCTGCCTTGTTACAGTTGCATCGGGTGCAGTCGCCAGCGATCGCTATGCGACGCGTCCCCCCGTCGTCATAAGTCCTGACTTATCGGCTCCTTGGGTTATGCAATTACGCCAGCGGCCAGTTGGTACACCGGTCAACCCTCGCGGTTACGTGGTCTTTGACGAGCAGCCGAATCCTCGTGTCAAACAACGCGAACGCCGGGCAGCACGTAAAAAACTCAATTCCAATCCAGCCGTAGACGAAGTTTCATTTCGACGTCCCACTGCGCCAGCTGATACCCAACCCAAAAAAAGGCGGGAGATGGATGCGAAATTCCTGCCGCAGAGCGTAGCCTATGATGGTACCGAGCCAGCCGGAACAATTGTTATAGATACGGCACAGCGCTTTCTCTATCTGGTCGAGGCTGGTGGCACCGCGCAACGATACGGCGTCGGTGTCGGCAAGGAAGGGTTCGGCTGGTCCGGCACCAACATCATTAGCCGCAAAGCGGAATGGCCATCATGGTATCCGCCAGCAGAGATGATCAAACGTGAGAAGCGCAAAGGTCGTATTCTACCCGCTCATATGGCGGGCGGCATTGAAAATCCTCTTGGTGCACGAGCGCTCTATTTAGGCTCCACCCTTTATCGTATTCACGGGACCAATGCGCCATGGACGATCGGGCAATCCGTATCGAGCGGCTGTATTCGCATGCGTAATGAAGACGTCACCGATCTCTATGAGCGGGTGAACGTTGGTACAAAAGTCATTGTCAGATAACGGGGGCCGGTATCAGGGGTGATGCCGGAAATGGGCAGCGGCGCATATAGTTTGTGCCGCTGCCCTTTTTATTCAGCGGCAAGCAATGGTTTGCTTTGTGGAACACCCGAAGGGCGGGGCCCGCCATAGGCCCAATCCAGCAACTCCACCGTATGAACAATCGGCAATCTCGTTCCACTGGCAATCTGGGTAATGCAACCGATGTTGCCCGTTGCAATCACGCTGGCTCCGGTGGCCTCTATATTCTTGACCTTGCGGTTCCGAAGCGTGCGGGCAATTTCGGGCTGCATGATGTTGTAGGTGCCGGCAGAACCGCAACAGAGATGACCTTCAGCGGGTTCCTTGACAATAAAACCGGCGGCCTTCAGCAAATCTTTTGGTTGGCGGGTAATTTTTTGGCCATGTTGCATGGAGCAGGCCGAATGATAGACAACTGTGAGGCCGGTTGAGTGTTCGGCTTCCGGTAAATCCAGCATCGTCAGATACTCAGTAACATCTTTTGCCAGAGCGGAGATGCGTGCTGCCTTCTCTTTATAGGCAGTATCGAGTCGCAGCATATAACCATAATCCTTGATCGCCGTGCCGCAACCGGATGCCGTGATGACGATCGCGTCAAGGCCGCCACTTTCAAGCTCACGTGTCCAGACGTCGACATTGTGACGGGCATTTTCCAGTGCAGCTTCCTCGCGGCCCATATGATGCACGAGTGCGCCACAACAGCCCTCGCCTTTCGGCACAATGACCTCAACACCAAGCCGGGTCAGAAGACGGATCGTTGCTTCATTGATGCCGGGGGCAAGAACCGGCTGCGCGCAGCCCGTTAAAATGGCAACGCGTCCTCTTTTTACTGTTTTCGCCTTATGTGTACCAGCTTCTGCATAGGACGACTTGGCGGAAAGCGATTTGGGCGCAAGTTCCAGCATCGCGGCCATGGGTTTCAAAGCCGCAATGGATTTGAAAAGAGGGACAAGTGGCTTACCGAATCTGGCAGCAGTCAAAGCAAAGCGGAAGCGGGACGGGTAAGGCAACACCAGCGCAAGCAGGGCGCGCGTCAGACGATTCATGAATGGCCGCTTGTAGGTCTTCTCAATATGGGCCCGGGCATTATCAACCAGATGCATGTAATTGACGCCTGAAGGACAGGTCGTCATGCAGGCAAGACAGGACAGGCACCTATCCACATGCTTGACGATTTGTTCATCAGCGGCCCTGCCATTTTCCAGCATGTCCTTGATCAGATAAATGCGTCCGCGCGGGCTATCGAGTTCGTTGCCTAGCGTGACATAGGTTGGACAGGTGGCGGTGCAAAAACCGCAATGCACACATTTGCGCAGTATCTTTTCCGACTCTGCAACACCAGGGTTACGCAATTGCTCGGGAGTAAAGTTGGTTTGCATCCTACACCCCTACAACCATGCGACCGGGATTGAATATGCCGCTTGGATCAAACTGCTGTTTCAACCTTTTGGACAGGGCTGCCAAAGGGGCCGGTTGCGGTTCGAATACCGGCACCGCAGCACGCAATGCCACAGAAGCGCGCACCAATGTCGCGTGCCCCCCGCCATATTTGGCAATCAGCGCACGAACAGCCTCTGCCTCTGGATCACCCTCCATCCGCAGCCAGACAAGCCCGCCCTGCCAGTCATAAAACGCATCAACAGCTGCGCCCATGCGTAAAGAAGCCACCAGCTTATAAGCCTCCATGGGCGCCATCGACACGCGCCAGACAGGGCGTTCCGTGCCATCTGCGAATGGTATGACATCGCGGATTTCGCGCCATAGGTTTCGGGATATCTCACCATTCAGCATGTCGATTTCACCGGCTGACGCCAACAGTTTTTTCAGCATTTCCGCCCGATCAGCCACGGAAGGGGCAAAACCTTCAAGGCGAAGCAAGGTCGAGGCATCACTTCGAAGGATACCACCAATCACTCGGCTGGCGACGTTGCCAGGCAAATGCGCCGCAGAAGCCACCTCACCGCTTGATCCCATTGCAATCGCCATTGCCCGGGCAGCTTCATCGTCGGCAAGCCCGCGCAGCACCAGCGTGGTCTCGGTTTCAGGCAATGGCAGAACTTTAAACGTGATTTCAGTCGCGATACCCAGAGTTCCCCACGAATGCGCCATGCCTTTGGAAAGATCATAGCCTGTCACATTCTTGACAACGCGCCCGCCGGATTTGAACAATTCTCCCCTGCCTGAAACGACCCGCACCCCTAACACATGGTCACGAGCAGAGCCTGCCTTGAGACGTCGTGGACCGCATAGGTTGGTGGCAAGCAGACCGCCAAGACTACCCTGTCCGACAGGCTTTCCCAGCAATGGCCCATAATCCATTGGCTCGAATTGAAATGCCTGACCACTGGCCGAAAGCATGGCTTCAAGCTCGGCGACTGGTGTTCCGGCTTTGGCGGACAGGACAAGCTCATCGGGTTCATAGAGTGTCACACCCGAATAGCTTGATAAGGCAATCGTGTGTTCCGTTTGTAAAGGACGTCCAAGTTCGCGCTTGGAACCCTGACCGATGATTTCAATCGGGGCTTGTTCAGACAGCGCCCATTGCACGATCTCGACAATCTCATCTTCAGAATGGGGATTGAATATGCTCAAGTTCAAAATCTCGGTATATCTGGAAACGGCACGCGGCCGTGATGCACATGCATACGGCCAAGTTCCGCACAACGATGCAGTTGCGGAAAGACCTTTCCGGGGTTCAGCAGATGCTTATCGTCGAAAGCGCATTTCACGCGAATCTGCTGGTTCAGATCGATTTCGTTGAACATTTCCGGCATGAGATCACGCTTTTCAACACCGACCCCATGTTCGCCCGTTAACACGCCGCCAACCTTCACGCAGAGCCGCAATATATCCGCACCAAAGCTTTCGGCCTTATGCAGTTCTTCTGGTATATTGGCATCATAAAGGATGAGTGGATGCAGATTGCCGTCACCAGCATGGAAGACATTGGCAACGCGCAGGCCATATTTCTTAGAAAGCTCGCGCATCCCGGCAAGTACTTTTGGCAGCTCCTTTCGCGGGATCGTGCCGTCCATGCAAAGATAGTCCGGAGAAATTCGACCGACTGCCGGAAACGCAGCCTTGCGTCCCGCCCAAAAGGCCATGCGCTCTTCTTCGCTCTGCGATATGACGCATGTTGTTGCGCCATTCTTGCGACCAATGGCTTCAACCATATTGATAAGGTGATCCACCTCAACAGCTGGTCCGTCCAATTCGATGATGAGCAGTGCCTCAACATCAAGTGGGTAGCCTGCATGAACGAAATCCTCGGCAGCATGGATAGCCGGACGATCCATCATCTCCATACCGCCGGGAATAATCCCCGCCGCGATAATCTCTGCGACGCATTGCCCAGCCTCCTCACTGGTCGGGAAGCCTACCATAAGCGCGCGTGCTGTCGTTGGCTTTTGCAGGATGCGAACAGTGACTTCGGTGACAACCCCAAGCAGACCTTCAGAGCCGGTCATAAGGCCCAGAAAATCATAGCCCTCGCTATCAAGATGCTTGCCGCCAAGCCGGATGACTTCGCCGGTAATCAACACCATCTCAAGGCCCAGCACATTGTTTGCAGTCAGCCCATATTTCAGACAGTGCACACCACCGGAGTTTTCTGCGATATTGCCGCCAATGGAGCATGCAATCTGCGAGGATGGGTCAGGCGCGTAATAAAAGCCTTCATGTTCTACCGCCTTGGTTATTCCAAGATTTGTAACACCCGGCTGAACAACGGCGACCCGGTTTGGGTAATCAATCTCAAGGATGCGATTGAAACGGGTCATGACCAGGAGCACCGCATCTTCCAAGGGTAAGGCCCCGCCAGACAATGATGTTCCTGAGCCCCGAGGCACAACTTTGACGTTGTTTTCGTGGCAATATTTGAGAATGCGCGAAACCTGCGCGACACTCTGCGGAAGCACCACCACGAGCGGCAGCTGGCGATAAGCAGTCAGCGCATCCGATTCGAATACACGCATTTCGTTCGTGGCATCAACGACGCCTTCGCCCGGCACGATTTCTTGCAGCGCCGCAACAATCGCCGCTCGGCGCGACATGGTCGCTTCATCAGCCTTAGGCATAACAAGTCCGGACATCGTTCCTCCCCGTCACGGTCTTAGCAAAGTTTCGCCTTGTCATTCAGCCTATAACACCCCGGCGCAGTTTTTGGCTGCGTCATGCTGTTCCAATCATCAATTTAGTGCAACCATATTTGTCACAGCTGCAAATCGTGCAAAGATTTGATTTGTATACGGCTTCAATGATGGATCATGAAAACAGTTGATTTCAAACATGCCCGGGGACCAGACAAGTTGCGCATCTACGCGATAGGTGACGTGCATGGCAGGCTCGATCTGCTTCAAGAGATGCATCGGCTGATCCATATGGAGAACCTGAAATCCCCCCCCTTCGATTGGGTCGTGGTACACCTTGGCGACTATGTTGACCGGGGTCTTCAATCATGCGGTGTCATCGACTTCCTAATTGATGGACAACGCAAGAATCATCGAATGCTTGCACTGGCAGGCAATCACGATGTTGGCTTTGTTGATTTTCTTGAGACAGGCGACACTTACGGGCTTTTTGCCCGCCATGGTGGACGACAGACGGGACTGTCATATGGCGTGAACATCAACTTCAGCAGTGATTTGTCCCTTGCATCGGGCCGTGAAGCTTTGAAGACGGCAGTGCCAGTCGCGCATGTGGACTTTTTGCGCCGGTTGCCGCGATCAATGTTCTTTGGAGATTTTTTCTTCTGTCACGCCGGTATTCGCCCCGGAATAGAGCTTGAACAACAGGACCCGGAAGATCTGATCTGGATCAGGTCTCCGTTTCTCGACGATGCACGCCCCCATAGCAAAGTCATCGTCCACGGGCATACACCCGTAACTGAAGTTGAAATCAGGCCCAACCGGATAAACCTTGATACAGGTGCTTATGCCAGCGGAAGGCTGAGCGCCATCATGATCGATGGCCTGAGCAAGACGTTTCTGGAAGCGACTATATAATGAAGGCAATCAGCGAAATGACGTGCTGACACCGTAGCCGTCGCTCGATACCCGATGTCCGCCAGCATCAACGGAAAACAAACCAATGCCCATGAACAAAATGGCTGACAGCATAAAGGCAGTCAAAAGGGCGGCACTCTTGGTGGTCATCTTAAGCGTTTCCGTTGCTAGGCTTTTTCTGGCTTGATGCCAGTTGTGCGTGTGCCCACTAAAGGACACATCCATTACCAACTAGTGAATTGAAGACACGTTCCACATATTTCAGCAGGGTAAGAGTGATTCGCAATTCATCTGTTGCACAGCTGCAACTAAAGTCGAATACCCGTTACCGGATCAGCGCTACCCAAGCACGGGCAAGAGCAAGCCCTGCTGCATCTGCCGCAGCCCCATATTTCGCTACGTTACTGGCATAATCAGCAAGCCAGTCCGTGTGGTTGTTGACAATCTGGTCGTGAAATACATGTTTCCATTCATCAACCAGATGCGTATCGGCTTCGAAATGAAATTGAATGCCGTACACTGCACGCCCGATCCGAAAGGCCTGATTGGGCGTCATCTGGCTTGAGGCCAAATGTGTCGCTTGTTCCGGTAATGTGAAAGTATCGCTGTGCCAATGAAAGATGGGGAATTCTTTGGCGACAGCCGAGAGCATCGGATCTGACGCAGCTTGTGCCGTAGATGTCACGTTTTTCCACCCGAATTCCGCCGGACGGCCAAGAATGTTTGTGGCGCCGTACCCCCGCGCCACCAATTGGCTGCCGAGGCAGATGCCAAGAACGGCCTTATCCGCATCTCCGAATTTTTTGGTCAAGCCTGCCAGCTGCGGGAGATAGGGATAGCTTTCGTCTGCCAGTGCATTTTGGTCACCACCGAGCACCACAATCGCATCATGATCGTCGTGATTATGGGGCAGTGGCTCGCCGAGATGGGCGTGGCGCAAGTCAATGGAAGCATTCGCCTCATTCAATGCGATGCCTAACTGCCCAAGTCCGGTATTATGATAGTTCTGAACGACAAGAACGTGCATGGCGACCCTGATCTGCATTGGTTATGATCTCGGATAGCATGAGGACTCAATGACCGGAAGCCGTAAGATGCCCCTGCAAAATCGCGTCACACCCTTTGGCGACATCATTGCCGTAACGCAGCGCGGCACCATGACGGGAAACCGCGGCATCATCCATGATCCCGCTACGAAAACTCTACTGAAAAAGCGCTGGTCATCGCGCGCATGGATCATCTGCGTTTGCAGGTTCAAGAACGTGCAACGCGATGTGATGGCACGCAGAAGCTGGACCGAGCTGTTCTTTCTTGATGAAGCCACCGCCTTAAGCGCAGGGCATCGTCCTTGCTTCTATTGTCAGAGACAGAGAGCCAAAGAATTTCAAGCTGCATGGGCTGAAGGGAATGCAACTGAATTGCCTCCTGCCCCAAAGATGGATGCGCTACTTCATCGCGAAAGGCTCGATCAAAAGGGGCGGAAGAGACACCACCCGGTCGGCACCGCAATTCATGAGCTACCGGATGGAGCCATGCTGGCCAGCGGGTCCGACGCCTATCTGGTCAAACAGGGCAAAGCATTTCTTTGGTCCTGGGAAGGCTACTCAGAGGCTCAAATCGACTTATCCGAGGCAACCTTACTTACACCGCCTTCAACAATCCGCACACTCAAAGCGGGCTTCAAGCCTTCACATCTCCCGTTACAGCTCGGCGGAAACTCCAGCCAAGGCTCGTCCCGGCTGCGGCAATCAGAATTATAGCCGAGCCTATCAGCTGACTTGGCTGCAAAGCGTGATTGAAGGCAAAATAATCAACCAGAATGGCAGCTACAGGATAGATGAATGATAGTGAGCCCGTGATGTGGGTCGGCAACCTCTGTATCGCGCTGTAGAGCAGAATATACATCAGCCCCGTGTGCACGATACCTATGGTTACGATGCTCGCCCACTGTCCCGTCGTTTGTGGTAGCGCGGCAAAATCGGCAAGAGGCGCAAGCATGACAATGCCGACGCTCACCTGGATCAGCGCAATCAGATGCGGCGGCGTACCTCTCAACCGCTTGGCAACGATGGCAGCGATAGCATAGAGAAAAGCGGCGCCAAGTGCCAAGGCGATACCAGTCATGTAGTCAGACCCGCTATAGATGCCGCCGGGCTTTGCCTGCACAATCAATAACATGCCCGCAAATGCGAGTGCCAGCCATGCCAGCTTTGTGATGGTGAGTTTTTCCTTGAAGATCAACGCACCCAAAGCGACAAGCATGAATGGCTGCACATTATAGACAGTGGTGGCAATTGCGATAGAGGCGCGCGGGTAGGCAGCAAACAGCAGAACCCAATTCAGTACAATTGCGACACCGCCGACCATTGCCAGTCCAAGAATCTTTAATGAGATCACATTGGGCCGAAGCAAACCCAAAGCGCCACAAACAGCCAGCAATGTCAGCGCGCCAATCGCACAGCGCCAGAACACAACAGAGAATACCGGTTGGCCTGACATCAACACAAACCAGCCAATCGTACCGGAAATAACCATTGCTGCGGTCATCTCCAAACTGCCTCTGACGATATCTCTTTCCATTGCCCATTCTCCTTGGCTGCTAATGACAGACTATGCGGCAGCCTCTGGATTTGATATGATTTACAGATAGGAATATTTGCAATTCACCTTTTAAATGAAGGCGATTTTAACTGGGAGCCTTACGGAAAAAATGCTTGATGAACTCGACAGAACCATCATCGAAATTCTCGTCGATGATGCGCGTATCTCCTTGAAAGAACTCAGCCAAAAGGTCGGGCTATCCTCTCCAAGTGTTTCAGAACGACTGCGACGACTGGAAGAGAAGAAAGTGATCCGCTCCTTCACTGTCGATATCGACCCACAAGCATTGGGCTATAATCTAACTGCAATTGTGCGGGTGCGACCGCTTCCCGGTATGCTCCACATTGTTGAAAAGCTCATTCAGGAAACCCCCGAAATCACTGAATGCGATAAGGTGACGGGGGATGATTGTTTTATCGGCAAGTTGCAATTCCGCACAATGCAGCAATTGGACAGTATCCTTGACCGTTTGGCGGAAAAAGCTGAAACAAACACTGCAATAGTCAAGTCCTCGCCGGTAAGACGGCGCCTGCCACCCCTCGCCTGACGCCCGGAGCCAATGATGCGCGCCAACTACAAAATGCAACGGCTGTTTGTGTCCACCGATCTAAAGCGTGGAAGCCGTGCTGATGCCTCACCAGAGGCGGTAAACTATCTGGCCAATGTTCTGCGAATGAAGGATGGCGACGAGATTCTCGTTTTTAACGGATGGGATGGGGAATGGCGCGCAGTCTTGCGATTTGAAAGCAAGAAGAAGTTGTACTTCGAACTCGTCGAATTGACCCGCGAACAGCCTTTGACCCCTGATTTGATCTACTGCTTCGCACCGCTAAAACAGGGACGGCTCGATTATCTCGTGCAAAAAGCCGTTGAGATGGGTGCAGGTGTCCTGCAGCCCGTGATCACACAACACACGCAAGTGGCGCGCATCGGCATTGAGAGGATCGAGGCGAATGCCATTGAAGCGGCTGAACAATGTGGAGTGTTGGCGATTCCGGTGACGCGCGAACCTTTGAAACTTGAGAAGTTGCTTGATGAATGGGATCCCGCACGCCGATTGATTTTCTGCGACGAGGGGCACGATACACATAATCCCCTGCCCCTGCTGCAAACATTGCCTAAAACACCTCTTGGCGTGATCATCGGGCCGGAGGGCGGCTTCTCGGATCAGGAGCGGCAGAGACTGCGTACCTTGCCTTTTGTAACAGCCATTCCCCTTGGTCAGCGCATCTTGCGGGCAGATACGGCGGCAGTTGCTGCCCTCGCCTTGATTCAGGCGACGATTGGCGATTGGTGAGAAGCAATTTCTGTTGATCGAACTATCAATGAAATTTGCTTGCGCTCTTATTCAAAAAATGGCCAATCACGCCCAACAATATTTCAATAATGGAAAGCACCAGCCATGGCGCGGGATACGACAGACGAAACAATGATCGCCAATACAGAAGAATTGGCCGCATATCTCGCGCAAGGATCAAAGCCGGAAGCAGCATGGCGTATCGGCACAGAGCACGAGAAATTTCCCTTTTATACCGAGCATAACAGCCCGGTTCCCTATGACGGACCGCGTGGTATTCGCGCCATTCTGGAAGGCATGCAGTCCAAACTCGGCTGGGAGCCTATCATAGATGAAGGCAATATTATCGGGCTCGTAGAGCCAACCGGCCAGGGTGCAATCTCGCTTGAACCGGGCGGGCAATTCGAGCTGTCCGGCGCACCACTTCTTTCCATCCACCAGATCTGCCGCGAATCCAACGCCCATCTGGCTCAGGTACGCGAAATCGCCGAACCACTTGGCATTCGCTTTCTGGGTCTGGGTGGCAGTCCAAAATGGACCCTTGCCGAAACGCCGCGCATGCCCAAGTCGCGCTACAACATCATGTCCAATTATATGCCGAAAGTTGGCAAGGACGGGCTGAATATGATGTACCGCACCTGTACCATTCAGGTGAATCTGGATTTCTCATCCGAGACCGACATGCGCCGCAAAATGCAGGTTTCAGTTAAACTGCAATCGATTGCCACCGCGCTGTTTGCCATGTCGCCGTTCACAGAAGGCAAGCCGAATGGCCTGCTTTCATGGCGTTCGGAAATCTGGCGGGATACCGATAATAATCGCTCCGGCGTCCTGCCATTCATCTTCAATGAAAATTTTGGCTTTGCCGATTATGTTGAATGGGCCTTGGACGTTCCGATGTATTTCGTCATGCGTCATGGCCATTATCACGACTGCACCCATGTAACGTTCCGCCAGTTCATGAATGGCGCATTGCAGGACCATATTCCCGAAAGCACGCCCAATATGGGCGATTGGGCCAATCACCTGTCAACGCTTTTCCCCGAAGTTCGTCTGAAGCGCTTCCTTGAAATGCGCGGCGCAGATGGCGGGCCATGGCGGCGCATTTGTGCTCTGCCCGCATTCTGGGTAGGTTTGCTCTATGACGCTGAGGCGCTCAATGCAGCCGAAGCTATGACGCGTGACTGGAGTTATGAAGAGGTTCAGACGCTGCGCGACGAGGTTCCCGCCAAAGGCCTGCAAGCGAAATTGCGCAATCGTTCCGTGCACGAAATCTCGCGCGAGGTACTGGCGATTTCCAAGCTTGGCCTTCGAAACAGAGCGATGCTCAACAGTGAGGGTTTCGATGAAACCCATTACCTCTCATCGCTGGAAGAAGTGATTGCACGCGGCACAACATCAGCCGAACAAATGCTATCTCAGTACAATACCGCTTGGGGTAGTTCGGTTGAACCGGCGTTTCTGGAATATGCCTACTGAACGAGATGGAGAAAGTCCGATGACAAAAACTGTTCTGATTACGGGCGCGAGCCGCGGTATTGGCCGTTCAGCCGCCATTCTCGCTGGTCAAAAGGGCTGGTCCGTCGGCGTAAACTATGCAACCAACAAGGCTGCTGCTGATGAAGTTGTGCAGGCTGTCATCGCAGCTGGCGGCAAGGCAAAGGCTATTCAGGGAGACGTTGCCGTTGAAGCTGATGTCATTTCAATGTTCGAGCAGACAAAGCAACTCGGCAAACTTGATGGCGTCGTCATCAATGCAGGCATCGTGGCTCCGGCGTCCAAACTCATGGATATGGACAGCGACCGCATGCGGCGTGTCTTGATGTCAATGTTCTGGGAGCCTATCTCTGCGCGCGCGAAGCTGTACGTTATCTTGCACAGTCACGCGGCGGCAATGGTGGTTCGATCGTGCTTTTGTCTTCGGCAGCTGCCCGCATCGGCGGCCCCTTCGAATATGTGGATTATGCCGGATCGAAAGGCGCAATGGACAGTCTGACGCTTGGTCTTGCGAAAGAGACCGGCCCTGAAGGCATTCGTGTCAATGCAGTACGTCCGGGATTGATTGAGACCGATCTTCACGCCAGCGGCGGACAACCCGACCGCGCCCAACGACTTGGTGCCACAGCTCCACTTGGCAGAGCTGGTACAGCGGATGAAGTCGGAGAATCAATTGTCTGGCTGCTGAGTGACGCATCATCCTACGTGACAGGCTCGTTGCTCGACGTAACTGGGGGGCGTTAAAGCCTTCCGACAATTAGGACTCCCGTTGCACGCTATATGTGTTATGCGGAGCAATCTCATTTTCACGCGGATTTTCAAACCATGGCAAAACACAAAGCGCTGTCCGAAGCCTTTATTCCCGAGCTTCCAAACCACTACAAAGGCAAGGTCCGTGAGAATTATGATCTTGCAGATGGCACGCGCATTATTATCGCTACGGATCGCATCAGTGCATTTGACCGTATATTGGCCTCAATACCGCTCAAAGGGCAGGTTTTGACGCAAACCGCGCGTTTCCAATTCGAACAAACGCAGGATATCTGTCCAAATCACGTTATCGAATATCCCGACCCAAATGTTTTGCTCTGCCGGAAGCTCACTATTCTCCCCGTCGAAATCATCGTGCGTGGGTATCTTGCCGGGACAACGGGCACATCAATCCTGACACTCTACAAATCCGGCAAGCGTCAAATGTATGGGTTCACCCTTCCGGAGGGCATGCTGGACAATGAAAAACTGCCCGAGCCAATCATCACGCCCACGTCCAAGGCATTTGATGGCGGTCATGATGAGCCTTTGACTGCCGAAGATATTATTGAGCAGAAGCTGCTGACCAAAGAACAATGGGAAACGATCTCATCTTATGCGTTGAAGCTTTTTGCACGCGGGCAGGAAATTGCGACAAGCCGAGGTTTGATCCTGGCTGACACCAAATATGAGTTCGGTACGGACGAAGCAGGCAATATCGTTCTTGCAGATGAAATCCATACGCCCGATTCCAGCCGTTACTGGTTCGCCGATAGCTATGAAGCAGGCAAGCGGCCTGTTAGCTTTGACAAGGATTTCGTCCGCAACTGGGTTGTTGAGCGTTGCGATCCGTACAAGGATGATATCCCGGAAATTCCTGAGGATGTGATTGACGCGACGACCAAGGTCTATATTGAGGCCTATGAGAAGATCACTGACCACAAGTTCGAAGCCGGTGATGCCGCTATTGATCCATTGCAGCGCATACGGGAAAATCTCAAGCGCTTCTTCTAAACGCATAAATCAGTTGATGTTGATATCACTACAGCGATAGTCTTCCCCCATAATCAGCATGAGGGAGGACCGGCGTTATGAATCTCGTGGATATGTTTCTGAAGGGCCAGGGAGGGCAGAATATTGAAGCGCTTTCCCGGCAATTCAATTTTTCTCAACAGCAAACGCTCGCCGCTATCGAAGCTTTGATGCCTGCATTCTCGCAAGGGCTGCAGCGCAACACAGCCGATCCCATGGGTATGGGTGCTTTTGTGCAGGCACTCTCATCGGGCCAGCATGCCAACTACTTCGATAATCCCTCTGCGGCATTCAACCCGTCCGGCATAGCAGACGGCAATGATATTCTGGGTCATCTGTTCGGCTCAAAGGATCTGTCACGAGCTGTAGCTGACCATGCCGCAACCACGACTGGCCTTGCAACTGCCACGCTGAAGGAGATGCTTCCCGTTATTGCGTCAATGCTGATGGGTGGACTCTATAAGAAGTCAACCGGCCAATTTGCCGCCTCAGGTCTTGGCGGCGGCAATGTCATCGGCGACCTGATCGAGCAGATGATGCGACAAGGCGGCGGAGGGCAGACTGCCGGCACACAACAAACTGCACCCGGCACCAACCCATGGGGCCAGATTCTCGAAGGAATGTTGGGCGGTGCAACGCAGCAGCCATCGGGTCAGGGTGGTTCCACCGGCAATAATCCGCTCGGGCAAATCTTTGAGGAAATGATGCGTGGTGGGGTTCCCGGCAGTGCGGCTCCCAAAACCTCAGAGAAAAACCAACAGCCGCAGGATACAGGCCAAAACCCTTTTGGCGACAATCCTTTCGGTAAAATCTTTGAAGAAATGCTCGGCGGCGGGACTCAAAAGCGATCGGCTCCAAAATCGGAAGCCGAACCAGAGCCCGAAACAGCCGCTTCCCCGCCTTCTGATAATCCTTTGAAAGACATACTTGGAGAGATGTTCGATACGGGCCGCAAGACCAACGAACAGTACCAGAAGGGCATGGAGTCGATCTTCGACCAGTATATGCGCGGAATGGACCGTCACAGATAAAGCCGAAAAGAAAAAGCCCGGCCAAATTGCATATGCAAGATGGGCCGGGCAGGAGGCAGGCGGAGCGCCGGGAGGGGATTCCGGCGTGAATGGGCGCCTGCTAAACAGTCAAATCAAATTACCTTGTCGCATTGCGAACACGTGAGCGCACATCTGCGAGCGCTCCAAGTCTTTCGCTTGGATCATCCAGCAGCGACGTACCAATGGCCGAATGAAGGTCAGCACGCGTGACACCAATGTCATGCAACATTGCATCATTCCACTCGCCCAAGCTCAAGATTGTTTTACGATTCCGGCGGGCAACAATCACTCGGTTGACAAAGCTGACAGCCAGCGACGCAAGCGATGCGATCGTGCTGGTGAAACCAGTTACTTCGGTCATTCTCGTTGTTGTTGTCATCGCCCGTACTCCTTTTGAACGGCAGCGATCAGAAGTTAAATCGCGCGAAAACCATTTTTCGCGCAGCACGCTCAATATCTTATGGACACCGGCGCTTCCTGAACATCCTTAGAATGATACAGAAGGATTGATTATTCAAACGAATGTTTTTAATGTAAACGTTCAATAATAATGATGAGTCAACAGCTTTGGGAACCTGTCATGAGCGCACCGCTTGATCTCGATCAGTTGCAGACATTCACAGCCATTGCTGACTTGGGAAGCTTCACCAAGGCAGCGGATAAGGTTAATAAGACGCAGTCGGCTGTATCGATGCAGATGCGGCGGCTGGAAGAGCGTGTTTCCAAGGCGCTTTTTGAACGCGATGGCCGCACGAACCGCCTGACTGAAGATGGCGAGCGCCTTCTCGCTTATGCGCGGCGCATGCTCCAGCTGAACAATGAAACCATCGCAGCTTTTGATGACACGCAACTGCAAGGTCATATTCGTATCGGCACTCCCGATGATTATGCCGATCGCTTTCTGCCCGAAATTATGGCGCGTTTCTCACGCTCAAACCCGCGAGTAGAGCTATCGGTTGTCTGTGAGCCAACGGTCAATCTCGATGAGATGATCCGCAAGGGTCAATTGGATATTGCGCTTGTCACGCAATGTGATGAGCAACGCCGCTCTGAAGTCGTGCGTAGCGAACAGCTTCTGTGGGTGACTTCCGCAAACCATAATGTGCATGAAGAAGCCGTTCTGCCCTTGGCAGTGGGCCGGCCCACTTGCATATGGCGTGCAGCGGCCATTGATGTGCTGGACTCAATGCATCACGACTATCGCATCCTGTTTACCAGCTGGTCCGCTACGGTTCTTGCTGCCGCGGTGCTCGCCGGGCTTGCCGTATCAATTCTGCCGGAATGCGCCCTGCGGCCGGGCATGCGGGTTCTGACAGAGGCCGATGGTTTCGGTCGTCTTCCAGAGTTTGGGATCGGTATTATGCGCGGCCACACCAAGCCCTCTGCAATCGTCGACGCATTGGTGCAGCACATCATAGAAAGCCTGGACAACCTGTCCATGCCGACCCCCGTCAGCATGACACAAGCGGCAGTTCCGGTGCCGGTCAACCAGCGCATGAGGCAAGTCCGCTCTACGGAACTCGTCCCCGGCTGGTGATTACAATCCACCCTGCCAAACTTTGATTGCATCAAGCGGATAGAGCAGCATAACGATATTAAGGGTGAGGTTATCGCGAATAACCCACCCTGCCAGCAACTCAAATATGATCGCCAGGACTACTGTCAGCCAGATTGGCGCGCGCGCCGCAAAGAAAAAACCCAGTACCATAAACAGAATGTCGCTAACGGAGTTGAGCACACTGTCACCCACATAACCGAGTGCGATCGTTGCTTCACGATAGCGGTCGATCACCATCTGCGTATTCTCGAATATTTCCCAGGCAGCTTCTATAAAAATGGCCCCAAGAAGACGCTGCCCGACAGGTCTTTTGCGTGCTGCAAGCCAGAGAAGTCCATAAAATAGAAAGCCGTGGATGATATGGGAAAGCGTATACCAATCGGCGATATGCTGCGAATTGTCTGAAGAGTTTGTATCGCTGACCCATAATTTTACAGTCCCGCAAGTGCATATGGGATTGCGGCCCATAAGCAGCAGAATTACTGCCGCACCGGCAATCATAAGAGCACCCAGCAGCAGGTAATGACGCAAGGTCAGGCGTTTTTTCTGTATATACGCAACAGCAGGCATATAGTGTTCCCTCATTCCCCTATACATTCTTCTATAGGCGTTATTCGTCTACTGCCAAGAATGCAATCGGAGATTGGAAGGTTGATTTCCACAATCTCTCCGATAGGAATGGGATATGACCGAAAAGCTCGAAACTGCATCCAATGTTGCCGAATATACTGTGTCCGAAATTTCAGGTGCGTTGAAACGTACTGTTGAAGATACGTTTGGCCATGTTCGGGTTCGTGGTGAGATTTCCGGTTATAGAGGACCACATTCTTCCGGACACGCCTATTTTTCGCTGAAAGATGACAAGGCCCGCATTGAAGCTGTCATCTGGCGCGGTTCCATGAGCCGCATGCGTTTTCAACCTGAAGAGGGCATGGAGGTTATCGCCACCGGAAAACTAACCACATATCCGGGTTCCTCCAAATATCAGATTGTCATCGAACAAATGGAACCGGCTGGTGCCGGGGCGTTGATGGCGCTGCTTGAAGAGCGGAAACGGAAACTTGGTGCGGAAGGCCTTTTCGACAGTTCTGCCAAGCAGCTTTTGCCCTATATGCCACGCATTATTGGCGTGGTGACATCGCCTACAGGCGCTGTTATTCGCGATATTATTCACCGCATAACAGACCGGTTTCCATTGCATGTTCTGGTCTGGCCGGTGCGTGTACAAGGTGAGACTTCCGGCAATGAGGTTGCCAATGCCGTTAATGGTTTCAATGACTTAGCAAACAACCTTGTCTTCCCGCAGCCTGACGTTCTGATCGTGGCGCGCGGCGGAGGCAGTCTTGAAGATCTATGGGGCTTCAATGATGAAGTGGTGGTGCGGGCTGTGGGTGCCTCGCATATCCCTGTCATTTCCGCAGTTGGTCACGAGACTGACTGGACGCTGATCGATCTGGCCGCGGATGTTCGCGCCCCGACACCGACCGGGGCAGCGGAAATGGCCGTGCCGGTAAAAGCCGATCTGATGGCGCATCTGGCAACACTTGGAGCAAGGCTTTCATCGGGCATGTCACGCTATCTTGATCGCCGCAGACAGGCGCAGCGGGCTCTTGCGCGCGCCCTGCCCTCGGCAGACCAATTGCTCGCATTACCAAGACGGCATTTCGACGAGACCGCAGCGCGTTTGGGACGTGCATTGCAAGCCAATACACAGAAGAAACGCGGCGAGTTTGTCGGTGCCGCACGCCAATTGTCGCCGCGCATTCTTCAACAGAAATTTCGTGAAAAGCGTCGTGAAATCAGTGTCTTATCCGCCCGGCTGCCACGCGCCGTCGAAATGCTTGTTCGCGACCGGAAAGCCTATTTCGAAAGGCGCTCGATAAGGCTGTCGATCGAGCAGACAGCACGTCTGGCAGAGCGCGGCAAGCAGCATTTGCAACAGCTCGACAGACGCCAGATCCAAGCAGTCAGACTGCTGCTTGACCACGCCAAGCGCCGCAGAGACGAACAATGGCGCCTGCTGAATGGGTTGTCTCATACGAGCATTCTGGACCGTGGTTTTGCGCTCGTCCTCGATCCTTCCGGCACACCGATCAAGCGCGCCGGTGGCGTCTGTGCCGGTGATAATCTGACGCTCCGGTTTCAGGATGGAGACATTCAGGCACTGGCAAAAAATGGCGATGCAAAGCCTGTGCAGCCAAAAATTGAGCGACCCGCATCGGTCAAGAAAGCTCCGGTCGCTGGCGGTTCGCAAGGGTCGCTTTTCTAGTCTTACTCGCGTCCACACAACCATTTTACCCGCCAAGATGGAAATTCTGCCGTAAAAATCCGCTATTCTTCAGCAAGAATTTCCGGTCTTTGCTCATAATGGCCGGCTGATCGCTCAACCTGTAGTGATCTTATTCCCGATTCCATGAAGGACGGTTCAACTCAATCAGCGATTGCGACCAATCATCAATGAAACGCTGACGTTGCGCCCGGTCCTGCACGGCTAGCAAAGCGGGCCCGATACGGATCGGCTGCGCGATGCCCGATTCTTTCAGGTTCTGCGGACCATCAACATCAGGCGGCAGACTGCCCGTTTCGGTGAAATAAAATGCATGGGCTTTTGCAACGGACTGCCCCTGCCGGGACAGAAGATAGTCGAGGAATTTTGCGGCAAGATCGGCGCGTTTGGCCCCCTTCGGAATCAGAGCGCCACGGCTCAACACCAAGGTGTAGTCGCGCGGAACGACTACTTTTAATTGCGGATAGCGGCGCGCCGCCTCATAGGCATAAGAGCCGAGCATATTATAGCCGATATAGAGATTGCCTTTGGCAACCTCCTCAAGGATTTCACCCGTGCAACAACGGGCGACTGCGGAGGCACGCGCCATGCCTTCCAGCAACCGGCCGAATACGGCTGTTGTCTGACGGGCATCATTGAATGCCAGCAGATAACCAATGCCTGAAAGGCGGATATCATAGGTCCCGACACGTCCTCGATAGGTGTCGAGTTTCTCCCGCAGCAGATCTGCAAGTTCGACATGGGTGCGAGGCACATCACGCGGCGGCACTTTGTTGATATTGTAGACAAAAACGGCCGGTTCATAAGTAAAACCAAAAACCTCATCCCGCCAATTTGCCCAATCGGCAATACGAGCCGTCTCGGGTGAAGTATGGGCGGTTGCACAGCCATCATTGGCCAGTTTCACAAGTTGATCCACAGATGACGATAGCAGAAGATCACCAAGCGGCTTCTGCTTGCGGCACGCCTCTGCAGCCAGAGCATTCAATTCATTGGTAAGATACTCAATATAGTCAATCGACATATCGGGCCAGATTGTCTGAAAATCATCAATGAGGGGCTTCATCGCCGCAAGGTCTGTCGTCGAGTAGATGGTCAACCTCCCCGATTCTGCCTGGAGGGCAGGAAAACGGGTTATGTTATCGGCGGCATAGCCCGGCGCTGCAATCAACATTCCGGCCAGGGCAACACACAGATGCTTGATCATTTTCCGCCTCAATCCAATCGTAATACTCAATACGCGATATTGCTGTTTAAAAGTGCAATATTTCTATTGCATGCAAATTAGGCACTTGACGCATAGTCTGTGTTGCATCTTTAATACCCGGATATTGTAAGACCTATTTCTATAATTCGGGAATTTTATAATGCCTTTTCACACCACAGCTGCGGTTTTTTCCGCAGGCCGCAATCGTCTTTCCGTTTTCAGCAAATATTTGAAAGGATCGGCCTGCATTGCACTGATCCTCGCCGCAGCAGGCACCAATGCATTGGCGGATGGCAGATATTTCAAAGCGGATGGAACGCGCACAGATGATTACGCCGTGGCCCTAAAGAGTTGGCAGGATGATCCGGAGTTCAGAGCGGGCTGGGGCGCTGGCGCGATGCAGGTCGAAGCTGCTTATGTCCTCGGTTTGACAGGCAGGAACTTCAAACTGGGAATTGTTGATTCCGGTTTTTACGATTCCCATCAGGAGTTTTCGCAGAAAAAACGGTTCCGTTCAGTTACAGTTAAAGATCCCAATCCGCCAACAGCAACGAAATATCCAAACGGCATTTCTGGTACGTGGATTAAGGGATTGAATGATAGCCATGGTACGTATGTAATCGGCGTTATAGGCGCTGATCGAGGTGCCTTAGATGGCACAAACATGCAAGGCATCATATTCGATGCAGACCTTTATGTCGCCAATACAGGTGCAAATGACAGTCTGCTATTCGGTGCTGCACAGACGGCCTTCGTAAACGCAACGCCAACCTATCTTGCAGCTATTTACGATAAATTGGCGGATGCTGGCCTACGCATCATCAGTAATAGTTGGGGTAGCCAGCCGGGTAATGAGACCTATTCAACTCTACCAGAGATGGTCAAGGCTTTCCGGCTTCATGATGGTACGGGAAGTTGGATCGATGGAGCAATACGAGCCTCGACGGGTCAAAATGGAAATGAAGGTGCCATCAATAATTTCAGTGCAGGGAATACCGGATATGACAATACAAGTTTGCGTGGATCACTTCCCTATTTTCGTCCCGAACTCGAAGGACACTGGCTAACAACGACCGGATATCAACAAAACAATAGCCAAATTTATAATCGCTGCGGTATCGCAAAATACTGGTGCATTATGGCGCCCACCGTCAATATCCTAACGCCGAGCGCTGGCAAAGATAATGAATACTCGAAAAGTTTCAACGGAACATCCGCTGCTGCTCCGCACGCATCTGCCGCGCTGGCACTTATCATGCAGCGCTATCCTTATATGACCAATAAACAAGCGCTCACAGTATTGTTTACAACCGCAACCAATATGATCGCATCATCTGGCACTAATTCTCAAAGTACATCTTTGGTTGAAAGTGATTCCAATGTGCCAAACAAAGTAACCGGATGGGGCCTTGTCAATATTTCCAAGGCGGTAAACGGACCAGCGCAATTCCTGGACAGGTTTGTTGTGAATTTGGCTGAAGATGACATTGTTCCCGGTCAGCAAACTGGAACCGATGTCTGGTCCAACGATATTTCTGACATGGCTTTGATTGCGCGCAAGGCGGAGGAAACCAAGGAGGTTGCGGATTGGAAAGCTGAAAAGAAAGCCAATAGCTGGGAAAAGGGTATTTCCGATAAGCAATTGACAGATATGGTCGATTCACACCTCAAAACTGCTCCGGCGCTTTTAAAGGCCCTTGCTGCTGCAATGACCACCGGCAAATTTGACAAAGAGCTTGAGGCCGTAAACGCTGATCTTCTTGCATCAATTGCTTTTGCTCGTCTGAAGGGGCAAACGCGTCATCCTGCCTTCTATTTTAATTATATTTCAGATCCAAAATATCCCTGGATTGCCAAGAATATGGGAGCTGATTTAGTTGTTTTGTTGAAAAAGCCGGATTTTGCTATTTTAGCGAATGAAATCGCCGAATTTAAAGAAATGACACTCGGCGATTTTAACAATTCAGAGCGCCGGTCCGCTTATTTATCTACAAAAACATACGAATCCGGTCTGACGAAATCCGGCACCGGCACATTGATCCTGCAGGGCGTTAACACCTATGCCGGTGAGACCCGCATTGATGGCGGGTTGCTGGTGCTTGACCGCCAGAAGCTTGGGACGGATGGCAAGCCAATGCTGGATACTGATGGCAAGGCAGTCGTTCCCTCGCTGCTTTCACCTGTTCTGGTCAACAAGAAGGGCACATTTCAAGCTGATGGAGTTGTCCACAATCTGGTGACAGTCAAGGGCCTTGTTTCCGGCACTGGCACGGTGGATAGCCTTACCGCCAAGAGCGGCGGCATTGTCTCGCCGGGCAATTCGGTAGGTACGCTTAATGTAAGCAAGGATGCGACATTCGAGAAGGGCAGCGTCCTGGATATCGAGATCAAGCCTGATTTCTTGAGTGCGGATCAACTGGCAGTTGCTGGTAAGGCAATCCTGCTCGGCGGCGCGGTCAATGTGCGGTTGGAAAACGATCCGGCGCTGTTGCCAGAGGACGTGACTAAAAGTCTGTTCCTGAAAACCTTTGATATCTTGACCGCAAGCAAAGGTGCGACCGGCCAGTTCGACGGCGTTTGGCCACGATATAATTACATCACTGCCAATCTTGATTATTCCGATGAGAACAAAGTCGTTCTTGGTTTTGATTTCACTTCCGCAGTAAAAACCGAAAAAACTCTGGAGCTGGAAAAACAGCTTATGGTAGCCAAGGAAGCTGAGAGTGCGCGTTTGCATGTCCGGCTTTTAAAGGAAAAGATGCAAGGCTTTCTTTCCGCCGATTTCCTTGCCGCTGGCGTTGAAAGCGGCAACCATAAAGGCGTGTGGCGGGCCATCCAGTCACAAGGCATCAAGGGCAACAGGCTGCTCGGTCAGGTGATCGTTTCCTCGTCTGATGCGCCCCTTAACTTCGATGCGCTTTCCGGCGATGTTCATGCGGTGCTGGCCGGTGTTGTGGCGGCTGACAGCCATTTCATCTCCGATACGGCATCGGCGCGGCTGCGCCATGCCTTTGGCGGAGTAGCAGGCAAGGCACAATCTGTCACCGCGCCATTGGCTTATGGTGCTGAGGCCAAGCCGAAGGCCAGCCAAGCCTTTGCCGCGATTGCACCAGCCGCTGCAAGCACGGCGCTTTGGGGTGAAGCCTATGGCTCATGGGCCCATGCGGATGGAAACGGCAATGCTGCCGGCTATAGCCGCAGCACCGGCGGTCTTGTCACCGGCATGGATGGTGTGATTGCCGATGACTGGCGCTTTGGTCTGCTTGCCGGCTATGGCAGCACATCGCTGCATGGCAATGGCAAGGCATCGGTGGATCATTATCAGATCGGCGTCTATGGCGGCACCAGGTGGGACGCGCTCGGGCTTCGCTTTGGCGTCAATCTCGGCCAGCACGAGATCGACACCAAGCGGAGCGTAGAGTTCGGCGCGCTGCATGACGAGCATCAGGCTTCCTATGATGCGCGCTCCGTACAGCTCTTCGGTGAGATCGGCTATGCGATCAACACGACCTATGCCGCATTCGAACCCTTTGCGGCAGCACGGCATGTGCATGTCAAAACCGATGGCTTTGGCGAAGATGGCGCCATCAGCAATCTGACCGGTGGAGTATCAAGCACTGACCTGACAGTGACAACGCTTGGTCTGCGTGCCTCACGCCAGTTCACGCTGAGCCAAAGCACCACGCTGACCGCACGCGGCATGCTGGGCTGGACCCACGGCTTTGGCAATGTGACACCTGAGGCCAGCCTTGCCTTTAACGGCAGCGAAGGCTTCACGGTTGAGGGTGCTGGCATGGCCAAGGATGCGGCCATCATCGAGGCCGGGCTGGACTTTGGCATCGGCAAGGCCACCAGCATCGGCATCAGCTATACCGGCCAGTTCTCCAGCCAGTCGCATGACAATGCCGTCAAAGCCGATTTGAGCGTCAGGTTTTGACGAAGCACTCGTTCATCCCCGCAGATATGTTTCCCCTCTGCGGAAACTTGCAGGCCCTTCGGGGCCTGTCTTTTTGTTAGGGGTTAATTATTCCTGATCGACCAATTGTTCTTTTTGATGGAGCGGCAAGGTGAGCACCACAGTAAATCCTCGCTTATTGCGAGGGCGGAAACTCAAACTTCCACCATGGGCCTTGGCAACCTCTTGCGCGATGGCAAAGCCGAGGCCAGAGCCGCCTTCGTGCGACTTCGATGTTGAAAAGCGTTGCATTGCCTTTTCCCAGCCTTCAGGCGGAATGCCGGGACCATCGTCTTCAACTTCGACGAAGGCATGGGTTTGATCTGCGCTGACACGCACTTCCAGGCGACTCCGCGTGCCGTGGCGCAATGCGTTGTCAATGACGTTGACGATAGCCTCGCGAAGACTGACCGCATCGCCAAGGACCAATGGCCGGTCTTCCGGCGCCTCGAAGGAAACGACAATATCCGGATCAACAGTAATGGGGACGGCTGCGCGCCAGGCGCGCCGCGCCACATCAACAAGACTGATCGGCTCCAGCTGTACGGAATCGGCGCGGTGAATAACCATGGCGTGGCTAAGCAGCTGGTTTGTCAATCGGGACAACTCGCCTGTGCGTTCCTTGACGCGATCAAAATGCTGGCGGTCAGCTTTACTCATTCTACCAGATCCGAGCAGGTCGATCTGCGCGTTCAACGCAGTCAGCGGTGTTCGAATCTGATGTGCAGCATCGGCGACAAAGCGTTGCAGCAGGTCGACCCGCTCACCGAGACGGCCCATGAAATGATTGATCGACCCGACAAAGGGGTCAAGTTCACGCGGCACATCGACGGAGACCGGCGTCAGATCATGCGGATCCCGGCGGCGGACCGCTGCTCCCAAATGCTCGACCGGTTGGAGCGCATAACGGATGGCAAGCATGGCACCCACAAAGGCCAGAAGGCTCATGATGATCACCAGAATAATCGCGCGTAACGTAAGCTCGCGGGTCAAGGCCGACCGTGCTTCATTGGTCTGGGCGACAATGACATAGGCCCGGCCGGCGACAGCGGGATCCGCAAGAACCCGGGTAGCGCGGGTGACGCGAACAGCCTCACCTTTATAGGTACCTTCTTCGACACGCATCGCGCCATTGTTACCGTCTGGAGTGCGCGGGCCCTTGAGATCATCATACCCGGTCAATGTTTCGCCATTGGTATCAATCACGCGGTAGAAAATCCGGTCGCGATCGGCAAGTCCGAGCAGCTCGAAAGCCGATGCGGGAAGGCGAACGCTGAGCTTTCCGTCTTCAACTGCAAGGCTTTCCGCCATTTGCAAGGCTGCACCCACAAGCAAACGGTCATAGGCCTTGTCTGCGGCAGTGTCGGCATAATACCAAGCGGCGCTGACCAGCAGAGCAGCGCCAATGCCAAGAACCAGCGAAATGCGCCTTGCAAGGCGTGCAAACAACGAAGGCTGATTTGCGTGGATTTCAGGGGGCATCGCCGGATACCAGTTGATAGCCCAGGCCACGAACGGTGACGATGTGGGCTTTCGCCCCGTCAAGTTTTTTGCGCAAACGGCCAATATAGAGCTCGATGGCATTGGCATTGGCGGCTTCATCGAACCCGAAAATCTGGTCGAGCAATTCATCCTTGCTGAAAACGCGGCCGGGTCTGGCGACAAGCACCTCCAGCAAGGTCAGCTCACGCCGCTTCAGCTGTATTTCGCGTTTGCCCACATGAACAGAACGCGTGGCGCGATCAACGGCAATATCACCGCATTT
The DNA here is from genome assembly GCF_054796155.1 of Phyllobacterium sp. K27. Taxonomy (NCBI): domain Bacteria; kingdom Pseudomonadati; phylum Pseudomonadota; class Alphaproteobacteria; order Hyphomicrobiales; family Phyllobacteriaceae; genus Phyllobacterium; species Phyllobacterium sp. K27. Next base: position 3,232,915 of record NZ_CM139240.1, read on the forward strand.
GATGAGATTGGTGGCCTCCCCGCCGCTATGCCGCCGCATTAAAACGCGGGCCCGTGCTTCCAGCTCGCGGAAGTCAAAAGGCTTGACCAGATAATCATCCGCTCCAAGATCAAGCGCGCTCACGCGGTCGTCAATTTCCGATCTGGCGGTCAGAATCAACACAGGAACGGCATTGCCTGACTTGCGGATGGATTTGAGAATTTCAAAACCGTCCATGCCGGGCAGCATGACATCAAGAATGATCAGCGCATACTCGGTGAAGTCGATAATTTCCGCCGCATTGCGCCCATTGGTTTCCCAATCGACGGCGTGGCCAGCCGCCTCAAAGCGCTTGGCGATCGCTTCTCCCACATCGTGTGTGTCTTCTACCAGCAATATACGCATGCTGTTTCATTGGCACGAAACAGGAAAGCCCGCAAACAGTATCGATTGTCGGTCGCAATGTGCGCAACTGCTCAACCCGAATGGCAAGGGGAAATGCAACCCTGCATTCGTTGCGGCGCGGATAAAATCAGGCGATGGGTCAGTGGCTTTCGGTTTTGAGTGCTAAAGCAGCAGCACTGAGCCAGCCAGTGCATCAAGGGAGATAGGTTTCCTTGACTGCGGCATCAGCCTTGCTCTCAAACTTGGAGGTAAGCTATGTGGCAAAAACCGCTTAGCATTACCCTCATTGTAAAAAGAACCCGGACGAGCTGGTCACTCACGATCCGGGTTCACTTTACGAAATGAGGAAAGGGGCGGACGAAAGTTCGCCCCACTCCAAGAGGCAATATAGCATTGCTCCAGCCATTGCTAAAGTGCCAATTGGTCTAATGCAAAATGAATTCAAAGCTGGACGGTGGCCCTCAGAGGATTATTCTACAGTTTCAAAACAGTTGGAAGTGACAGAATGCGAATGAATTTAAGCAGTCGCTCGCGAGGGTTGCAGTGGCTGGTCTTGCTCGCGCTTTCCCTGCTCTTTTTCGTGATTTTTCAGGCAATGCGCCTTCCCGCTGCACTGCTTCTCGGCCCCATGGCGGCGGCGATTGCCGTTGCGGCGGCTGAGGGCGCAATTCGGGTCCCGGTACGTCCCTTTATTATCTCACAGGGTGTGATCGGCTGCCTTATTGCCCATAGTATCGAACCCTCGACACTCAGAGAAATGGTACATGACTGGCCAATTTTTCTCGCTGTCATTGCATCCGTGATTTTCGCCAGCAACACACTCGGTTGGTTTTTGGCGCGCTGGCAAGTATTACCGGGAACAACAGCGGTTTGGGGTTCTTCGCCGGGCGCGGCCGCCGCGATGACCCTTATGGCCGAAGCCTACGGCGCAGATATTCGCCTCGTGGCCTTTATGCAATATTTGCGGGTTGTTTTCGTGGCAGTGGCCGCGTCGCTGATATCTCTCATCTGGGTGACAGGCCCTATCGCCGCGGCGCCCGCGTTCATCTGGTTTCCACCTCTCGACTGGATAGGCTTCGGGCAGACATTGGTTCTCATCCTGGGAGCAGGCTGGCTTGCAGTCAGGCTGCGTATCCCCGCCGGCCCAATGCTTGTGCCGATGATACTCGGGATTATTCTTCACAATACCGGCCTGATGACCATCGTCCTGCCACCCTGGCTGCTGGCGGCCAGCTATGCGCTGATCGGCTGGAACATCGGGGCACGTTTTACGCGGCCGATCCTTGTTCACGCTGCGCGCGCCCTGCCCCGCGTCGTTGCATCAATCCTGACACTTATAACCATATGCGGCGGCATTGCTGCCTTGCTGGTTTATTTCGCCGATATCGATCCGCTGACAGCCTATCTCGCGACAAGCCCCGGAGGCGCCGATTCCATCGCCATTATCGCGGCCTCAAGCGATGTGGACCTACCCTTTGTCATGGCCATGCAAACCGCGCGTTTTCTCATCGTGCTGATAACGGGCCCGGCTATTGCACGCTTCATAGCAAAGCGAACGGGCTTATAGACGATAACTATTCTTCAAAAATGACCGTCTCCGGCAAGAAACGTCCGAATTTTTTGCGCATTATGCTTCGGATCAGGCCCTGCCCAATGGTGGAGAAACTGTCCAAACTCTGAATACAGCCAAATGGCCGTTGTTCCGCATGGACCTGCTGGCCAAAGCGGTGGATTACAAAACGACCATGAGGCGTGACATAGGCGATCTTTACCGGCTTTTCGATATGGGCATTACCGGCTGAAATCTCCAAATGATTGATCAAGGCCACCGATGAAAACTGTTCGATATTGCGCGAGCGGAACTTCAGCTGCTTGCTCAATAGTTCGGGCTCATTGTGATAAAATGATGCCTGCACGGACTTGCGCAAAGGATGTGGAAGGTGATCGACCAGCACAAACCTGCCCTTCACTCCAGCGCTACGGGCACCAAGCTCATGGGCTGCCCTATAGGTGGGACGGAGGGTGGGCGAAGGAACTTTCTTACCCGCCAGTGCCTTGCGGAGAATCGTCTTGGGCTGCCATCGATGCGGTAAAGCCCGCTTTCCGAAAATAACCGGAAGACCACGGCGAAAAAAGAACTCCGGCGTCAGGGGCTTGTTCAAGAAAAAATCATCGTTGAAATAGATGTAATGTTCACTCAGCTCGGGGATGCGCCACAACATCGTTTCAATTGTTCTGGCATTGAATGTCGGTAGCACCGATTCGAAACCTTCGAACAGCGCTTTATGATCGACAATTTTGATAAAATCCTGCGGGCAGAGGCCGGCATTGGCGAACTCGTCAATAAATTGCGGTCTCTGATTGTCGGTGACTATCCAGACATTGCGGATAAACGGTGCAAATTTCAAAATTGACGCGATGCAGTAATAAATCTCGCCATTGCTGGCATAGCGGGTCGCCTTACCGAGTATATTTTCCGGCAAGTATTTTTGCATATTTGCGAAATGTTTAGGATCAGAGCCATCCACCCAAGCAATGACGGCATCTATCGGTGGATTTATCGAGTTATGCAAGATGCTGGTTCATCTCCAAAAATACTTATCTGGGTAAGATTTTGACTGAGTTGCCCTGATATTTCAACCAAGTACACCAGAGATTTTTGCGTTGCACAGCTTAAAGTTGATCGACTGCCTTTGGGGGGCTGGGCGTCATTCGGCAGGGCGCTTGAGCGGATGCTGGCGAATTTTCATTGCGCGCTTAGGACCCGTAACATAAGTAAAAACTACAGTTTATTGCATGCATCTAATTTTTCAGACCAACAGCCTATTGCGAGAACAGGTTTTATCCGATGATTCATATATTTAAGTTCATTGTAACTTCTATCGTCACACTTAGTTTGATGGTGGCCCCATCGTCTGCTGAAAGCATTGATCCGAATTGCCGCAGCACAGAAACCGTCACCACTTTGAAAGAGACTTGGCCCGCTCTTTTTGCCTGCTATTTTGGAATTCCAAATGCCGAGGACAGTGAAATCACACTTGTTTTTTCGTTGCGCCGCGATGGGACATTGATCGGCAAGCCCAAAGTCACAGCAAAAAATATTCAGGGGAATGAGGCGCAACAACGCGCATTTGAAAACAGTGTTTTGGAAGCGATTGAAAAGGCGCTCCCACTACCGTTTTCCGACAGTATGGGTACTGCTATTGCAGGCCGGGTTTTGGCGGTTCGCATAAAGGGCGATGGAGGTTGGTCTGTTCGATACTGAACAGCCATCGACAGCCAAGAAGTCATGGGCATGTGGGATGAATGGTACGGACGGGTGGATTCGAACCACCGACCTCAGGAGCCACAATCCTGCGCTCTAACCAACTGAGCTACGACCGCACACCGTCAAGTTTTTGACTTGGCGTCACATACGGAGAATTGATGCTTTTTGCAAGCACTTGATGCAACAAAAGGCACAGAGATTCCCAAAAAAACACGCAAACCGCTTTTGAAAAAGAAAAAAGGCCGGGGGGAGGACCCGGCCTTTTCCATGAATGCGAGACTGGCAGGGAGGAGATGCCGTTCTCGCGTCTCCGGCGGCTGGGAGGAGGAATGCCGCTGGAGAATATCTAACGCTGGCGCCTGATCAGGCTACCTTTACGTCCTTGATTGCCTTCTCTACAGCCGACTTGACCGGTGCGGAGATTTCTTCAACTGCCTTGGAAGTCACAGCCTGAAGCTCTTTGGCCTGGCCGGAGATTGCTTCCGCCTGTTTGCGAACAAATGCAGTCTGCAGCTCGATAACTTCGCCGAACGACTTTACGCCGAACAAAGCTTCGATATGTGCAAAGCCAGCTTCTGTGTTGGTGCGCAGGGCAGCCAGCGCCTTCAACGAAATGGCAGTGCTATTGGACTGGGCAGTTTCGAAAGTTGTTTCCAGAGTCTTCTGTGCAGCTTCAGCCTGATCCTTGATCTTGGCATAGGCTTCCTTGGACTGGGCAACGCCCTTTTCAGTGAATTCGCGAACCTGATCGGTTACAGCGGTAGCGTCGAAGGCAGGCATTGCAAATGCGTCGGCAGTCTGTTTAGCAGTCTTGCTCATAATAAAGCCCTTCCTTGGTGCAGATGTTTGTCTCTGCAATTGATTTGATGGACTATATTTAACACATTTATTGTGCATTGCAACATTTTTCTTGCAATGCACCATTTACCGTTGATTTCCCAAGAAAATTATTCTGAAAACCATTACAAAGTGCTGGTCCAAGTTAACTAAACCAAGAGAAAGAGCTGGCAGACAAGCGGCAGCCTGTGGACGTGTGCCCTCATGGCTATTATTAATAAAGTATTAAGGGCTTCCGCATGGATGCGGTGGTCTGCTACGGAGCTGCTAAACAATAATGGCGTCTGGAATCTACCCATTTATCGACATTGCCGTTCTCGATGAAGTTCGCGAACGCTTTGCCAATGGCGATGCGCTTGTGGTCATTTCACCCGATCTTGCAAATGTCATATGGGCTAATGGCCAAGGCGCCGCCATGCTTGGTTATGCGACGGTCGATGATATATTGAATGCAGGCACGGTGCTGAGTGTTCAGGCACAGCGACAGCTCAAAGCACTGGATGGATTTCCATCAATCGGGCACGGGCGCAGCGTCTCGCTGCGCATAGCATTCGGGTTGACCAGCCGCATTTTGACCTTTCAGGCCAGCGACCTTATTCTGCCTCGTGGCGAGCAAGCTATCGTGCTTTCAATCGCCAATAACGACCGCGCGAGTTCCGATGCGCAGATTGCCGCACAGGCAATAAAAGGCTTTGGTGACGACACGACCCATGCCGCCATAGTCGATGGATCAGGTGCAGTGATCGCCGCGTCGCAACAATTCTCCAAACTGGGCTTTAACGATAAAAGTCTGGGCGATCTGGTGCGCGAAGTTCGGCATGAGCGCAATCGTCTGGTGAAGCGAGCAGTCACAACGCCAAATGGCACTGTGCCGACAGGCATGGCCCGCTTGACCGACAGCCCTGCCCTGCATTTGCTGCTGGCAATTGAACCTGAGAATAGCAGGCTGGCATCAGCCGCCGGGGAGGTCATTCCTGCCGCCCCCGTTCCGGATACCGAAGTAAAGGACATGCCGCAGGCCAACCTGCCTTTCGAGCCAATTGCGCCTGTCGCAATTGCGAAAGACGAAAAAGCGGCGGTGAATCCAAGCGCGAGCGAACCAGCCTCCGAGAGGTTTGAATACAGACCCAGTGATGTAAACGCCCGATTTGTCTGGAAAGTGGATGCACAGGCAAATTTCAGTGAGATTTCACCGGAATTCGCGGCAGCAGTTGGGCCAGTTTCAGCCGCCATTATCGGCAAATCTTTCCGCGATGTGGCAGCCAAATATAGTTTCGATGCGGACGGCGAAATAGCCGGACTTCTTGAGCGGCGCGATACATGGTCTGGCCGCGCTGTGCTTTGGCCAATCGAGGGCACCAATCTGCGCGTACCAATCGAACTTGCAGCATTGCCCATCTATTCGCGTGAGCGGGTCTTTTTGGGTTTTCGCGGGTTTGGTGTAGCCAAAATGGCAGAGGTCGTTGAGGACCTGAACGTCGTTGGTGCGCAGCCGGTTTCCAGTGAGCAGGAAGCCTGGGTCGAACCGATACCAACCAGCGAGAGCGATCCATTTGCGGACGAACCGCTGGCTCCTGCCATCGTGCCGCCTGAAGCCAGCAACGTCGTAGCGCTGAAAACCCAGCAGCCCTTGCACAATGATGGCCGCCTGAACGATGCTGAACGCAACGCGTTTCGTGAGATTGCCGAGAGACTTCGCCGCGAGGTTCTTGCAGAGCCCGCTTTTGTCGAAGCACAGGAACCTGCACGTGTTTCTGAGCAGAAATCGAACCCTGTAGCCAGCAAAGCCAAGGTGCCGGACGCCGAAATTGTCGGCCCAGGGTTTGCCGCCGATACCGCACCTTTCGTCACGCAGACGGCATCAAAGGATTTTGCCAGCGATATTCGTGAACAGGTGCGCCAGGGCGTTGATACATCGATTCTTGCGGCTTTACCGCTTGCCGTTTTAATCCATCGCGAGGGGCAGATTCTTTATGCCAACAAGGCCATGCTTGAAGCCACGGCTTACGAGAGTGCCGAAGCGATCAATGAAGCTGGTGGCCTGAGCACACTCTTTGCCGACGGCCCGGACGATGACGACGAGGACGGAAGCGGTATGATCCTGCGCCGCAATGACGCCTCGACGCTTCGTGTCGAGGCGCATCTTCAAGCGGTACGCTGGAATGATGAAAACGGCGATGGATCGCGCGCCCTGCTTTTGGCTTTGTCTGCGCAAACCAAGGCTGCCAATCATTTCGACGAGAGTGAACGCCTGCTGCTTCAGACGCGGATCGACGAGCTTAATGCCATTCTCGACACGGCAACCGATGGGGTGATCCTGCTTGATTCTGCTGGTTCCATCCGCTCGGTCAATCACTCCGCCTCCGCACTGTTCAGCTATGAGCCGGAAGAGGTCAATGGCAAAGCGTTCTCGTTCCTTTTTGCCATTGAAAGCCAACGGGCAGCGATGGATTACCTCAACAGTCTTTCTGACAATGGCGTTGCCAGTCTTCTCAATGATGGACGGGAAGTGATTGGCCGCGAAAGTCAGGGGCGGTTCATTCCGTTGTTCATGACAATCGGCAAGCTGGACGCCTCCAAAGGCTACTGTGTGGTACTGCGCGACATAACCCATTGGAAGCGCGCAGAAGAAGAACTGCTCAGCGCCAAGCGTGAAGCTGAACGCACATCAACCCAGAAGAGCGAATTCCTGGCACGGATCAGCCATGAAATCCGCACCCCGCTCAATGCCATAATCGGTTTTTCCGAACTGATGGCTGATGAGAAATTCGGCCCCATCGGCAGCGAGCGTTACCGCGATTATCTGCATGATATCAGCCGCTCGGGTAATCATGTGCTTTCGCTGGTCAATGATCTTCTGGACATTTCCAAGATCGAGGCGGGCGCTGTCGAGATGAATTTCGAGGCAGTGTCTTTGAACGATGCCCTGACCGAAGCCGTCGCGATCATGCAGCCGCAAGCCAATCGCGAGCGCGTCATCATCCGGTCCAGCCTGACCTCGCGCCTGCCGGACATCGTGGCCGACAATCGCTCTATCACGCAGATTGCGCTCAATTTATTGTCAAATGCTGTCCGTTTTACCGGCCCCGGCGGACAGGTCATTGTCTCCACCAGCTATGAAGCCAGCGGCGATGTTCTTTTGCGGGTGCGCGATACGGGCATTGGCATGACCCGGCAGGAGGTCGAGCAGGCCTTGCGGCCCTACAAACAGATTACAACACCGGGCAATGTACGCAGCGACGGGACAGGTCTCGGCCTGCCGCTGACCAAAGCAATGGCGGAAGCAAACCGGGCAAACTTCAATATTGATTCCAGCCCCGGGCGCGGAACAATGGTCGAAATCACATTCCCCTCAACGCGTGTTCTGGCGGAATAGAGTGCATCCTGCTGATATCAGCAGGATGCGGTATTCATTGATCAGGAGACGATTTCCACGGGACCATGATCATCACAATGATCGCCATGCGGGTGGTGCAAATGGCCATCCACGAGATAATCAATATGATCACCATGGGGTACAGCCTCATGGCCGCAACCAGGCCCATGCACATGGGCGGCATCATGGCCCGCACAGCGATGCTCAGGCGTGCAACGATCAGGATTTGTAGCGCTTACCTCAAGCACATGCTCGTCCACGTGATCGCCATGGGGATGATGCAGGTGGCCATCATGAAGATAGTCCACATGATCCCCATGACGAATGGCGGTGTGCCCGCAATTGGGCTCGTGCTTGTGATCATGATTGTGGTGATGCGGAAGGGTACAGTCGCTCATAATTATTTCCTTTCAAAAGACTTGGTTGTTAATGTTGCTCACAAGCATGCTCAATTGCATTCTCGATAAGCATGAGGACGTGATCATCAGCAATTGAATAGATCACGGTCTTACCGTCCTTGCGTCGTTTGACCAGACGGGCATGCAGAAGAAGTTTCAGCCGGGCGGAAACAGTACCAATTTTGTCTTGCTCTATTTCAGCAATTTGCCCGACATTGCGCTCGCCTTGTGCCAATACGATCAAAGTTTGCAGCCGCGCCGTATCCGACAAGGCTTTGAAAATATTCGCAGCATCTTCCAGCTCTTTACGTTGGACGGGCCGTATCATCATAATCCAACATTCTGTTAATTGTTAGATTGTTAGATTGTCAGTTTGTGCCTGTCAATTCAAAAAATGTCCGCAAACGGGCATTGAACGGTGTCTTATGCAACAAAATTGCGTCAAAGCCGCGTTATCGACTTGAATTGCTACCCATGATGGCTAAACCGTTGAGAGGCAGTGCAGTATTTCGTTTGGCTTTGGCTCAACGGATGTGAACATCGGAAAACTCATGTCTTGGCTGAGACCGAGAAATCTTTTGGCGACAATTCTGGTATTGGCGTTTATCGCCGGTGGGATTCTTGTTGCCCTTCCCAGCCTTGTCAGCACCGATCTCATCAGGGCGCGTCTGGTTCAGGAAATCAGCAACTGGACCGGCTATAGTGTCGAAGCACAGCAAGAGCCGCACATTTCATTTTTTCCAACATTCACAGCGTCAATGGGCAATGTGACCATTCGCAACCCCTGGGCTACGGAAGGTCAACCTTTCATGCACGCCGAACGGATCGAGGTTGATCTTTCGCTGCTCTCAGCGCTGATGGGGAAAACCGAATTCACAGAGACCAAGATTATCCGGCCCCGCTTTGTTCTCGACGAGCCGATCAAAAGCCTTTCAGACATTGGCGAAGCGCTTGCCAAGAGCGATGGCCGTATTGGCGACGTGATGCGCGAGGCAAAGGCGGCCATTGAGGCCAACCCCGCCAAACCGGATATGAGCAACGTGTCCTCGCAACCATTCGGGCGTGTGCGGTTGGAAGATGCAATGGTCACGTTCAAGCGCCCCATCAATGGTGCAGAGGAACAGATATCAAGTATAAGCGGCGTATTTGACTGGCCGCAGACATCGGGCATTGCCAGCTTTCAGGGCAAGGCCATCTGGCATGGCGAAGAGACTGCAATCGACAGCTCTGCCAGCAAGGCACTGTTGCTTTTGGCGGGCGGGACAAGCCCGATGCAGATCAACCTGAGCTCTACGCCTTTGACACTCTCTTTCAACGGTTCTGCCAATATTGCCAAGGACCGGTTTTTTGAAGGAACCCTCTCCCTCACCTCGCCCTCGCTGCGACGCACGCTCGAATGGTCCAGAATGGCGGAAATTCCAGCGGCGCCTATTGGCAGCTTTACGCTGGACGCTTCCGTTACCGGCTCATCTTCCCGCGTGAAGCTGGATAATCTGACCGCCACGCTGAACGATAATCCAGCAAAAGGCGTGATCGAGATCACGCTGAATAACGCGACTGGCGCTCCGCTTGGTATCAATGGTACGCTGGCATTCGAGACTCTGGACCTTCGCTCGGTGTTCTCCGGGATCATGCCGCTGCCGGATGGTTCTGCCAATTCCGATACCGAGATCAACACGGCCTTTCTTAAACAGCTTAATCTTGATTTGCGGGTTTCGACGCAAAAGGCAACCTTGGGAAAGGTCAGCCTTACGAAGGTCGCAGCTACTGCACAGGTCCGGAATGGTCGCGCCATATTCGATATTGGCGATGCGACAGCTTTCGATGGTTCTGTTGCAGGTAGCTTCCAACTCGCCGATGAACCGGAAGCTGGCACAACCGGGGAGTTGCGCTTCAACGGAACCGACGTCAACAGCGCCTCAATTGCCTCAATATTAGGACTTGGCAATCGCTTTGAACTTGGCAAAGGCACCGTGTCACTGGTCTTGAAAGGGCCGATAACGCGCTGGTCAACGGCGTTGCGCAACGCAAAAGGTACTCTCTCCTTGCGCTTCGGCAATGGTCAGATTCGCAGTCTCGACCTGACACGCTTGCTGAGCAAGGCAAAAACAGACCGGTTTTTCAGCCTGAACGAAAAGACTGACGTTGCGCTTGCTCTCGACAGGCTGGAGCTGAAGGCAAACATCATGGATGGCGTTGCAGCGCTTGAAACCGCGCAAATCCAGAATAAGCTTGGCACGTTTACCTTTGCAGGCATTGTGACGCTAGTGAGCAAGAGCCTGGCACTCACCGGCGATTTCGCAGCACCAATTGCTGCGCCAGCACCAGTGGAAGGCACGCCAGAAGATGCGCCAAAACCGGAGCCTGCGTTCAATCACACGCGGTTCTTCATCGGCGGCTCGTGGGACAACCCGTTTATTTCGCCGATTATCTCGCAATAATTCGCCAATCTCCCCCCTTGTGGGGGAGAAAGTGATTTCGGCACCTTAGCCCTTGCTAAGTGCCAGAAATCACAAGAGAGGGGAAAGCGCGTGCACATTAAAACGCTACCTCGTTCATTGGGTATTGACGTTGCACGAGACGTTAGTACCTCTCTTGCTTGCTTTGACGTATGAACGGATCCCCTCTCTTGGATTTTCTAAGGATTTAGCAATGAGGCTAAACCCAAGAAAATCCTTTCTCCCCCACAAGGGGGGAGATTGGCTCGCGCTATTCTTGCTGTCTTACCTACACTGCAAACAACATCAATTCCGCGCCGCAGCTTGTTCGTCGCGGGCGCGGTTAACCTCACGACGCTTATTGGCGATGGAAGCGATGATGACGCCAATAGCGACAATGGCGATGAGGATCGTGCAGGCAGCATTGATCTCCGGCGTCACGCCAAGGCGCACCTGCGAATAGATACGCATTGGCAGGGTTGTCGCGCCCGGTCCCGAGGTGAAGCTGGAAATGACCAGATCATCAAGGGAAAGGGTGAAAGCCAGCATCCATCCGGAAACAACTGCGGGCATGATCACCGGCAAGGTCACCTTCAAAAAGGTGGTGACAGGCGTCGCACCAAGGTCCATCGCCGCCTCTTCGAGCGAGCGATCAAATGTGACGAGCCGCGACTGAACCACCACAGCCACGAAACACATGGAAAAAGTGATGTGCGCAAGTGTAACCGTCAGAATGCCGCGGTCGAGACCAATGGCGACGAAGAGCAGCAGAAGTGACAGGCCCGTGATCACCTCCGGCATGACCAGCGGCGCATAAATCATCGCAGAAAACAGCGTGCGCCCACGAAAGCGCGTATAACGTGTCATCGCCAGTGCACCAAGTGTACCAAGAATGGTGGCAAAAGTTGCCGAAATCAGACCGACTCGGATGGTGACCCAGGCAGCATCAATAAAGGCCTGATTATTGAACAGCGATACATACCATTTGGTCGAGAATCCGGCCCAAACGGTGACAAGCCGGGACTCATTGAACGAATAAATGACGAGCAGGACAATGGGCAGATAAAGAAAGGCAAAGCCCAAAACCAGCGAAGCAATATTGAAGCGGGACCAGGTTGTGTTCATATTATTTCCCGCTTTCCTGCGCTTTGGCTTCAGACCGCTGGAACAGCACAATAGGCAAAACCAGCAGCAAAAGCAGGATAACTGCAACTGCAGACGATACCGGCCAATCGCGGTTCGAAAAGAATTCACTCCACAATGTCTTACCGATCATCAGCGTGGATGAGCCGCCCAGCAAGTCCGGGATGACGAATTCGCCCGTTGCTGGAATGAAAACAAGGAAGCAACCGGCAATGACACCCGGCATTGAGAGTGGAAATGTGATCTTCCAGAACGCCATGATCGGCGGGCAGCCAAGATCTTCAGCGGCTTCAACCAGCGAATAATCCATTTTCTCCAAGGCCGAGTAAATCGGCAGCACCAAGAATGGCAGGTAAGAATAAACAATACCGATAAAGATCGCCGTATTGGTGTTGAGAATGTTCAGCGGCGTGTCGATGACATTGGCCCACATCAGAAACTGATTGAGCAGGCCCTCAGGTTTCAAAATGCCGATCCAAGCATAAACGCGGATAAGAAAGCTGGTCCAGAATGGAAGGATGACCAGCATAAGCAAAGTGGGGCGGAGGCTCGCAGGAGCGCGCGCCATGCCATAGGCGATCGGATAGCCGATGATGAGTGTCAGAAGAGTTGAAACCGCCGCTATGGTCAGGCTTGAAATATAGGCTTTGTAGTAGAGCGGGTCTTCGACCAGCCAAATATAATTGTCCCATGAGAACTGAGATATGCTGTTGAAGAGAGACCTGATCCCCGCTGTAATATCAAGGACAGGCGTATAAGGCGGAATGGCCATCGCCACTTCGGACAGGGAAATCTTGAATACGATAATGAACGGAACAAGGAAGAAGATCAGCAGCCACAGATATGGCACGCTGATAACCAGCCGGCTTGTGACGGATGCTATCAATTTTTGCATTGGACAGCCCTCCTCACGCAGTTAAAAGAATACCGGCGTCGGTATCGAAATTCACCCAGACCATATCCTCATATCCTAGCGGGTCTTCCACGGTGCGAACCGCGTTCAGGCTTGCCGCCTTGATGATGCGGCCATTTTCCAGCTGCACATGGAAAACCGTCATGTCACCGAAATAGGCAATATCGTAAAGCTCGCCATAGGCTGCGTTGACTGAGGAATTTGCAGGCTCAGTACGGCTTATCCGTATTTTTTCCGGCCTGATGGCAAAACCGACCGTTTGCCCGGCAGAACAGTCACGCGTCGCATCGGTGCGAATGGTCATCTTGTCGGCGGGAATACTGATATCGATCTTGCCATTTTCCACCGCCGCCGCGGTGCCCTCAAACATGTTCACATTGCCGATGAAGTCCGCGACGAATTTCGAGTTGGGCGCTTCATAGACTTCCGCCGGGGTGGCGACCTGCTTGACCTTGCCCTTATCCATGACCGCGATGCGGTCCGACATAGTCATGGCCTCTTCCTGATCATGGGTCACGACGACGAATGTCAGGCCCAGCTTCATCTGAAGGTCCATTAGCTCGAACTGGGTTTCCTCGCGCAGCTTCTTGTCCAATGCACCGAGCGGCTCATCCAAAAGCAGAACCTTTGGCCGTTTGGCAACGCAGCGCGCCAGAGCAACGCGCTGGCGCTGACCACCGGAAAGCTGGTGCGGCTTGCGCTTGGCAAATTGTTCGAGCTTGACCAGTTTGAGCATCTCGGCAACGCGCGCATCGATCTCGTTTTTGGGCATGCCATCCTGCTTGAGGCCAAAGGCGATATTGCCCTCGACAGTCATATGCGGAAACAGCGCATAGGACTGGAACATCATATTGACCGGACGCTTATAGGGCGGAATGCCGCTCATATCCTGACCATCGATCAGAATACGGCCCGATGTCGGCGTTTCAAACCCAGCAAGCATGCGTAGCAGCGTTGACTTGCCGCAACCGGATGCACCGAGCAGCGCAAAGAATTCGCGGTTATAGATATTCAGGGAAAGGTCATCGACAGCGGTGAAATCGCCAAATCTCTTGGTCACGTTTTCGACAGCAATGAAGGGCTTTGCTTCCGGATCATTCCACGGTGCAAACTTGCGGCGAAAGCTTCCCAATGACTTCATGATATGCCCCGATTGTCGCTTTTGTTGAAAGACCCCGGCAATCGGTGCCGGGGTCTTTGTTGATTACTGGCCGGTTACGACTTTCGTCCACAGGCGTGTCACCACACGCTGAACCTTGGTATCATAAGGCGTGACAGTAAACAGCTTCGACAGAACCTCAGGCGTTGGATAGATCGCCGGATCATCCATGATTTCTTTACTGATCAAATCCTGCGAGGCCTTGTTGCCATTGGCATAGAAGACAAAGTTTGAGGCTTTGGCGGCAACATCAGGGCGCATCAGGTAGTTGATGAGTTCGTGCGCTTCAGCCACATGCGGCGCATCGGCGGGGATGGCCAGCACGTCGAACCACATTTGCGCAGCACCCGGAATGGCATAACCGACTTCAACGCCGGCCTTGGCTTCCGCTGCACGGTCGCGCGCCTGGAAAATATCTCCCGAATAGCCGAGCGCAAGGCAAATATCGCCATTGGCCAGTCCATTGATATATTCTGACGAGTGGAACTTGCGGATATTCGGGCGAACTTTTTCAAGCAATTCGCCAGCCTTTGCCAAATCGTCCGGGTTCTTGCTGTCAGGATCAAGGTCAAGATAGGCAAGAGCGGATGGCAGGACATCGGTTGCCGAGTCGAGAACATGAATGCCGCAATCCTTGAACTTGGCCGCAAGCTCGGGCTTGAACAGCGCATCCCATGTCGGCGGCTCATCATTGCCCAGTATTTCCTTGGCTTTGGCTACATTATAGCCGAGACCCGTGGTTCCCCACATCCAATCAACAGCATATTCGTTGCCGGGATCGTATTTCTGGATACGCTCGGAAACAACGTCCCACATATTGGAAAGGTTCGGCAATTTCGACTTGTCGAGCTTCTGGAACACACCGGCGGCAATCTGGCGCTGGAGGAAGGAGGCTGTCGGAACAACAACATCGTAGCCGGTTCCGCCCGCCAAAAGCTTGGTTTCAAGAATTTCGTTGGAGTCGAAGGTGTCATAGACAACCTTGATTCCGGTCTCCTTGGTAAAATCCTCAAGGGTGGTCGGATCAATATAATCTGACCAGTTATAAACATTAACGACGCGTTCCTGCGCCCACACGGATGTAGTCATCCCCAGCGCAAGCGTTGCGGTTAACAATACAGTTTTGATACCCATTATTTTCTCCATGCTGCCAGCACCTCTACAATGCCGCTTGTTCCCAGATCGACGCTCCACTGTATCTTTGTGCATCCGCGAAGATGCACCGCACAGGTAAGTTTCCCCTACCTTTTTAGATTGCGATCACTTCGTCAACTGGGATCGATCAACTCTCATGCGGAAAGTTGCATTTGGCATGGATTTTTTTGGCTCCAACACCTTGATGTTACGGGTGTTTGCTCCGAAAAAACATGGAACGCACCAGCATAAAAAAGCGCTTCAGTAAGACGGAGAATCGGCTCGGCGAACCACCATAGTTTTCATAGAACTCATCCTCCGACATCTGGCGTCCTTGGTTTTGACTGATCTGCTGATGAGCGATGGTCCATAATAGATAAAAATATCCACTCATATTTATCTCCAGTAAAAAACTGTTTGCACCAGAGTTAAGAATGGGCAGAGTAAATAGCTGTTTTCTACAAGCATGGATGAAACAGGTTTTTCAAAAATGAAAAATGAGAATTGGGATGACCTGAAGCTGTTCCTGCATGTCGCACGTGAAGGCGGATTAACGGGCGCATCTGAAAAGACAGGAGCAAGCCCGGCAACAATCGGGCGGCGGCTGCTGGCTTTAGAGCGACAGATGGGCCGGAACTTTTTCATACGGCGGCAAACGGGATATTCGCTGACCAAAGACGGACAAGCGCTCCTCACGCACGTTCTTGCGATGAATGAAGCCGCACAGTCTATCGGAGCGTGGAATGAAGGCGTCAACGAACTTCCGACGGTGCGCATTTCCGCAGGCAGTTGGATGTCTCATTTCATGGCGGCCAATTTGGGGCAGCTTTGGACCCCGGACGATCCCTTCCGTCTCTGCTTCAAGACAGCGGAAATCCGTCTCGACCTTGCACATCGCGAGGCAGAAATCGGCATTCGTAACAGATTTCCGGAGAGCAGCAATCTGGCGGCGCGTCCCATTGGCGATGTTGCCTATGCGCCATATTGCGCCAGCCACTTTAATATGGTGCGCGACTGCAACTGGGTGGGAATTGGAGCTGACGATGCAATTGCACCTTCTGCCCGCTGGCTGCTTGCACAGACGGATTTATGGGTGACGATCTGGGCAAACACACCCCGCATGCTGCATGACCTTCTGCGCAGTGGGGCCGGACGGGGTATCCTACCCTGTTTTGTCGGCGACGACGATCCTTCGCTGGTACGGGCTGGCGAGGAGATCAAGCCGCTTTATCACCGGCAATGGCTGGTGATGCATGATGACGACAGGCACCGCCCGGAGATCCGCACCTTGGTGGAACGCCTTGCACAACTGATCGAAAAACAACAACCGCTATTTCGTGGCCAAAGACCAAGGGGATGATTACTGAAAATCAAACGCACTTAATCCCGTTACCATCTCATCAAGGCCGAGCGGGCGCGTGACCGGCGGTTCGGCGCGGGAAAGACAAGCGGAGCGTTCGCATAGGCGGCAGGCGGGGCCGACAGGGGTGACGCCGACAAACTTGCCAAGTGGAGCGGCGCTGATGCTGCGATTGCCAAGCGCGCTGCCATAGACTGTCTCATCAGCAAAGCCGATATCGCATCCCAGCAGAATGGCGGTACGGCGCGGACGCTCATTAAAAGCGCCTTGCGGACCTTCAAGTGTGCGGGCGATGGTCAAAAACTCTGCGCCATCGGGCATTTCCACCGCCTCGACCAATATTTGACCGGGCTGGGCAAAGGCCGAGTGTATGGCGAGTTTGGGGCAGTCACCGCCAAAGCGCGACTGTGGAAAACCCAGCGCCCCTGCCCTGCGGAAACGGTTTCCGGCATGATCCACCTCGAGCATGAAGAAGGGAATGCTGTTACCCGGTGCGGCAAGCGTAGTGAGCCGGTTTGCCGCCTGTTCGAACGAAACAGAAAATCGCGAGCGCAGTACGTCGATATCATATCTGGCGCGCGCAGCCGCTGTCTGGAATGCCTGATAGGGCATCATCAGCGCATGGGCGGCATAGCGTCCAAACTCAAAGCGGGCGATGCGGCGTGCTTCGTCGGATGAAAACTTCAGATCCTGAATTTCAGCAGCGATCACCACCTGCATGCGGATCAACGCCGCTTCCATGGCCAGTTCGCGCAATTGATCAAAGGGGGAAAGGCGCTCTGACAGGAACAGACGTTGCGAGTGACGATCGTAACGGCGGCGCCAGTTTGGCATGGTTGCGACGGGCAGGATACGCACTGTCGTGCCAAACTCGCTTTTAAGCCAGGCCTTCAGGGCGCCGGAAAGATCATCACCCGGCTTTATCAGATGAAGGAAACTGTCAACCTCTCCTTCGATGCGCGGAAAATAATTGGCGCGGCGCTCCATCACCTCACGCACTTCATTGAGTGGCAAGCGCGTACTGGTAAGAGATGGAGCCTGGCCGTCCTTTGCCAGAAGCGCCGACAGGTCAGACAGGCGCTCTTGTTGCTCGCGGTAGGCGCGATAAAGCTTGATCATGCCAGTGGCAGCATTGGGCGCTGCGTTGGAAATCTCGATCAACTCCTGGTCGCCAGGCAATTCGCCATTCAGAAGCGGGTCGGAGAACACCTCTTTCAACGACGCCATGGACGAGCCGGTTTCAAGCTGCAACGTATCCAGCTCGATCTTATAGGTCGAAGATAGCTTGAGCAGCAGCTGCACAGTGAGAGGTCGTTGGTTGCGCTCGATCAGATTGAGATAGGATGGGGAAATGCCCAGAGCCTCCGCCATGGAGGTCTGTGTCAAACCCTGCTCATTGCGGATGCGCCGGATACGCGGACCTGCAAAAATTTTCCCCTCAGCCATAATGCTCCAATCGTTCCCTATATGGACTTGCAATTACATTGTGCGTGGTTCGACAAGCTCACCATGAGGAACGTGGTTATTGCCTCAGCTTCCAGCGAGCTCCGTCTAAGTCCAGCCCATTGCCTCCTGCACATCGCTCCTCATGGTGAGCTTGTCGAACCACGCACAGCACCTTTATGACAAGATTTACATTAAAACGCTTTCGGCAACCTATTACAAGATTTACAACTTTACAATTGCGAAGTGTAAATCCCCTTACAAGATAACTCGATAAACATCCGAAAAACGCTGATATTTCTCGCATATATCGCAGTGCAATGTAAATTTAGTCACACAGAAACTGCGATAAGTATCTTTCGCATCTGATGACCGCGAGTTCGACAAACTATTTTGGAGACGACAATGACTGATTTTTACAACCTTGTACCGAATGCGCCTGCTGGCCGCTATGACAATATTGAGCGTCCCTACACTGCCGAGGACGTCAAGCGGCTACGCGGTTCGGTTCAGATCAAGCACACGCTGGCTGAAAACGGCGCAAACCGGTTGTGGAAACTCATTCACGAGGAAGATTTCGTCAATGCGCTTGGTGCGCTCTCCGGCAATCAGGCCATGCAGATGGTTCGGGCGGGGCTGAAGGCGATATACCTCTCGGGCTGGCAGGTTGCCGCTGATGCGAACACGGCTTCGTCCATGTATCCAGACCAGTCGCTTTATCCGGCCAATGCCGCACCGGAACTGGCAAAACGCATCAACAAGACCTTGCAGCGCGCTGACCAGATTGAAACCGCCGAGGGCAAGGGTCTTTCAGTCGATACATGGTTCGCACCGATCATCGCCGATGCTGAAGCAGGTTTTGGCGGACCTCTGAATGCCTTCGAAATCATGAAGGCCTTTATCGAGGCAGGCGCAGCTGGCGTTCACTATGAAGATCAGCTCGCTTCGGAAAAGAAGTGCGGCCATCTTGGCGGCAAAGTTCTGATCCCGACAGCGGCCCATATCCGCAATCTCAACGCTGCACGTCTGGCTGCCGACGTCATGGGCACACCAACTCTGGTTATTGCCCGCACGGATGCGGAGGCTGCAAAGCTGCTGACTTCGGATATTGATGAGCGCGACCAGCCATTCGTCGATTATGATGCCGGGCGCACAACTGAAGGCTTCTATCAGGTCAAGAACGGTCTCGACTCCTGCATCGCCCGTGCTGTCGCTTATGCCCCGCATGCGGATCTGATCTGGTGCGAGACATCGAAGCCCGATCTGGAGCAGGCAAGGCGCTTTGCCGAAGGCGTACACAAGGAACATCCGGGCAAGTTGCTCGCCTATAATTGTTCGCCTTCCTTCAATTGGAAGAAGCATCTGGACGAGGCGACAATTGCCAAGTTTCAGCGCGAACTGGGAGCTATGGGCTACAAATTCCAGTTCATCACGCTGGCCGGCTTCCACCAGTTGAACTACGGCATGTTCGAGCTGGCCCGCGGCTACAAGGACCGGCAGATGTCCGCCTATTCGGAACTGCAAGAGGCGGAGTTTGCCGCCGAGGTAAACGGCTACACTGCCACCAAGCATCAACGCGAGGTAGGCACTGGCTATTTCGACGCGGTTTCACTGGCAATCACCGGTGGTCAGTCTTCGACAACCGCAATGAAGGAATCAACGGAAACCGCGCAATTCCGCCCGGCTGCCGAATAGAATAACGAGAGGAGAACGATCATGGCTTCCATTTCACGCGTAAAAGAACGGGCTGAGGAACAGGCTTCCTCAATGAATACAGACCAGCAGGCTGTCATTCGCATGGTTGCCAATGATCTGCACCGCCTCAACCAATCCGTCATGAAGGCGGTTGATGCCGGGGTTTCGGTTGAGCTGGTTCGCTCGGCCCGTCATCATGGTGGCGACGGAAACTGGGGGGATCTGCTGATCCCGGTCGTTGTAACAAGGCAATAGCCTCTCCCATTGTATTGCTGTGGCCTTCTCTGGTTTCGGTCTGGGAACCAGCACGGCACGCAGAACCGCCCGCAAGCAATTGCGGGCGGTTTTGCTTTTAAGATGGCCAAGCATAGAGAGGGTATGGGTTCCATTTGAACCTTCTTTGCTCTATCGCTTTTGTGAAGAAGAAAAACTCTGGAAACGCCCATGCATAAAGTCGTCATCAGCGGTACAGGCGTTTTCACGCCGGACCAATCCATCAGCAATGCCGAGCTTGTTGAAGCATTCAATACTTATGCAACGCGGCAAAATGAATTGCATGCCGACGAAATCGCTGCTGGCACACGCGATGCAATGACCATGTCCAATGAAGATTTTATCGTTCGCGCGTCGGGCATCGAAAACCGCTATGTGCTCAATAAATCCGGCATTCTTGATCCCGAAATCATGCATCCTGTTTTGCCTGAACGCAACGACGAAGACCTTTCCGTCATGGCGCAAATGGCCGTCCATGCAGCTACCCTTGCCCTGAAAAAAGCGGGGCGCGATGCTTCACAAATCGACGCTGTGATTTGCGCGGCTTCAAATCACGAGCGTGCCTATCCCGCCATCGCCATAGAAGTCCAGCAGGCGCTCGGTATTGAAGGCTTTGGTTTTGACATGAATGTGGCCTGTTCCTCGGCAACCTTCGGTATTCAGGCGGCGGCCGATATGATCCGCTCGGGTTCTGCGCGGGCAATTCTGATGGTCAATCCGGAAATCTGCTCGGCCCATCTCGAATGGCGCGACCGCGACTGCCATTTTATCTTTGGTGATGTCTGCACTGCGGTATTGCTTGAACGCGATGACCTGGCCACCGGGGAGGACCGTTTTGAGATCGTGTCGACACGTTGCCTGACGCAATTCTCCAACAATATCCGCAACAATAATGGCTTCCTGCGCCGCACCCGCGAAGGCCACATGACCGACCGCCGTGACATGTTGTTCAAGCAGGAAGGCCGCAAGGTTTTCAAACAGGTTGTGCCGATCGTTTCCGACCTGATCCTGACACATCTGGCAGACGAGAACATCGCTCCTGCCCACCTGTCACGCCTGTGGCTGCATCAGGCCAACAAAGGTATGAACGATCTGATCGGCGTGAAGGTGCTTGGCCGCGAACCGGAACCCGGCGAACAACCCAATATCCTGCAGAACTATGCCAATACGTCATCGGCTGGATCGATCATCGCATTCTCGAAATATTCCGATGACCTTGCGCCGGGTAGCCTCGGCGTCATCTGTTCATTTGGCGCGGGATATTCGGTTGGAAGTGTGATCGTGCGGAAGGTTTAGGCCATTCTTGTTGCACGAAAGGTTCTAAATCCGATCCACCAGTGCATACCAGCTAAGGGCAAGAAACAGCATGGGCGCCCGGAATGTACGCCCACCCGGAAATGCCGGAACTTTCAACTCTTCCAGCAGTTTCAGCCTGTCGCGATTGCCGGCTACTGTTTCCGCATAGAGCTTGCCGACAAAATTCGCCAGCATTACTCCGTGACCGGAATAACCGCCTGCCGAAATCACATTGGGCATGACTTCACGCACGAATGGCTGACGCGGCATGGTGATACCGACCGACCCGCCCCAGGCTTGCGTCATCTCCACATTGGCAAGTGCCGGATAAATCTCGGCAATCTGTCGGCGAATATGGGTGCTGATATCCAGCGGATTATCGGCCGTATAGGCCTCACGACCGCCGAACAGCAGCCGCCCATCCTTTGAGCGGCGAAAGTAGCGCACAACGAAACGCGAATCATCGACGCTTTCACCACCCGGCAAAACCGGGCTGTTATCCCCCAGCGGCACTGTTGCGCCAATGAATGAGCGGATCGGCATGACATGAGAGGCGCTGACCGGTTCCAGATTGCCGCCATAGGCATTGACGGCGATCAGGGCCTTTGCCGCAGTGACAGTGCCGGTCGCTGTGCTGACACTCACCTTGCCATTTTCGGATTTGATACCGGTGACCTTGGTATTCTCATAAAGATGCGCGCCTGCCCTCGCCGCAGCGGCGGCGGTGCCGACGACGAGTTTCATCGGCTGGATGTGGCCGGTACCTTTATCGTAAAGGCCGCCAAGGTAGCGGGTCGAGCCCAACCGCTCGGTGGTTTCGTCCGCTTCCATGTAATGAATGTGCGGGTAATTGAACCGCGCCGTCATCAACTCCGCATGTTCGCGATAGCTTTTGAGGTACCGCTTCTTGTGCACAACGGACATCTGGCCGGGCACATATTCAATGTCGATCTGATGAGTTTCAGCGAATTCCAGCAGATGTCTTTTTGCTTCTTCGGCAAGATCGAACAGGGCTTTGGCGCGCTCAAAGCCATATTGAGCCTCAAGCTCTTCCGCCCATGCGCGCTGGCCTGTCCCAAGCTGGCCGCCATTGCGCCCTGAAGCCCCATCCCCAAACCGAAATGCTTCCAGCAACACGACGTCAACGCCTGAAGATGCCAGATGCACGGCCGCCGAAAGGCCGGTGAACCCGCCGCCGACGATAACAACATCAGCGGTGCGGGAGCCATCCAGAGCCGGATATTCCGTGCGATCAGCAATCGTTGATTCGTACCATGATATGCCGGGCGAAATGGGGGACTGATGGGCCATTTATTGATGCAATCTTGTTCACTTATTTACCGCAACGGTGCAGTGCGTGGTTCGACGGGGCTCACCATGAGGGAGGTACCGGGCTGCAAAATTATTTGCAGAACTGTTTTTAGCACTGCAATTAACAACTTCCCTCATGGTGAGCCCCGTCGAACCACGCACGATGGTGCTGCTGCCAAACTTAAACATTCAGCAGCAGAAATTCACGTTCCCAGGGACTGATAACCTCCATGAAGGTTTCGAACTCTGCACGTTTTATGGCGGCATAGGTGATGGCAAAAGATTCACCCAGCATAGCAATCAAGTCCTTGTCTTGCTCGAACAGCAAGGTGGCCTCGATCAAACCGCGAGGCAGCTCGATCAGATTGTCATTAACGGTCGTCGAGGCAGGTGCATCCGGTTCGATCCTGTTATTCATACCCAGAAGACCGCAAGCGAGCGAGGCTGCCAGTGCCAGATATGGATTGGCATCAGAGGAGGGAATGCGATTTTCGACACGACGTGCTGCAGGGTCGGAGCGCGGCACGCGGAATGCCGTGGTACGATTATCATAACCCCATTTGACATTGACCGGAGCTGATGCTGCCGGTGTCAGGCGGCGATAGGAATTCACGTAAGGTGCAAACATGACCAGTGAGGCGGGAACATGTTTCTGCATACCGCCGATGAAATGCCGGAAAGCCTCACTTTCGGTACCATCAGGATTGGAGAAAACGTTGCGCCCGGTCTTCTTGTCGACGATGGACTGATGGATATGCATGGCTGATCCTGGCTGCCCTTGAATGGGCTTGGCCATGAAGGTTGCATACATATCGTGCTTTAGCGCCGCTTCCCGGATCGTGCGCTTGAACAGGAATACCTGATCGGCAAGTTCGACCGGATCGCCATGACGCAGGTTGATTTCCAGCTGCGCTGCACCTTCTTCATGGATCAGTGTATCGATCTCAAGACCCTGACTTTCGGAGAAGTGGTAAATGTCGTCGATCAGTTCATCGAACTCATTGACGCCAGCAATTGAATAGCCCTGCCCGCCGCCGATAGCACGGCCAGACCGGCCGACCGGTGGGGTTAATGGATAGTCAGGGTCGGGGTTTTTCTTAACGAGATAGAATTCGATTTCAGGCGCAACGACGGGCTTCAGACCCTTCTTGTTATAGGCCGCCACCACACGCTTCAACACATTGCGCGGCGTGAACTCAACCGCCTGCCCGTCTTTGTTTACCAGATCGCAAATGACCTGAGCGGTGGGGTCGCTTTCCCACGGCACCTCCGACAGAGTTGAAAGGTCGGGCATCAATTTGAGATCGCCATCGTCTTCCGGATAGGAAAAACCATAACCATCTTCCGGATAGGAACCGGAAATCGTCGCCATGAAAACTGCCGATGGCAGGGCGAGCGATGTATTTGAGGTGAACTTCTTCGACGGCATCATCTTGCCGCGAGCCACGCCGGCTTGATCGGGCGTGATGCATTCTATGTCTTCGATATCCCGCCAGGCAAGCCACTCAGCCGCTTCACGCCAGTTTTTCACACCACGAGTAGCTTTGACATAGGCAGGCGTGCGCTGCCGTTTCGCTGAGGTTCGCGCAGGTTTCTTTTCAGGAGTTTCGGAAGGCATCAATCACCAAGGTCAGTTTCGGTGAAAAGATGATAGCGCATAAAGCGGGCCGATGGGAGGCGGGGCCGAAAATTGTTTTAGCGAGATGGTGAACGAGGCCACGCGAATATCTCTTCCGAAAGCACTCGCGTGGCCCTTCTAACTATTGCTTTGGCGCGTCCGCGCCTATGCTCACCTCGGCCCAAGCATCAAAATCACGCTGCATTTCCGTGATTTTTTCACGAGCGCCATCGAGGGCAATCTTGCCAAGCAGCAGACGCAGCGGCGGGTTTTCCGCCTCGACAGCCTTGACGATCGCCTGCACGGCTTTTACCGGATCGCCCGGCTGATTGCCGCTGGCCTGCCGGATCTGGCGCATGCGCTCGCCGGCAGAGGGACGATAATCTTCGATCGTCTCCGGCGCTTCATTGGCAGAACGGCCAGCCCAATCGGTGCGGAATCCACTTGGCTCGACGATCAGCACTTTGATGCCAAGATGTGCGACTTCCTTGGAGAGTGACTCCGACAATCCTTCCACAGCAAACTTGGTCGCATTATAAAAGCCGACCGCCGGGAAGCCCCGCAACCCGCCAATCGACGAGATATTGACCACGGTGCCGGAACGCTGTTTGCGCATGCCCGGCAGAACGGCGCGGGTCATATCCATGAGACCCCAGATGTTGATGTCAAACATCTTGCGCGCTTCAGCAAGTTCACTCTCTTCGAGGGAGCCGAAATAGCCAATGCCCGCATTATTGACGAGAACATCGATGCGTCCGAAGCGCTCTTCGGCCGCTTTGACCGCAGCGGCGACTTCTTCTGGCTTGGTGACATCGAGTTTCAGGACAAGGGCATTGCCTTCGTGACCCCTGGCAATGTCTTCAACCTGTGCGGGATTGCGCGCAGTGACAACGGTTGGGTAACCGAGCGATAGTGTGTGTTGGGCAAGTTCACGGCCAAAGCCGGTTGAACAGCCCGTGATGAACCAGACAGGTTTGGTTGTCATGTTGATTTCCTTGAAAAAGCATAACGCCAGAGCGGCCGCTTGGCCGGGCAGCGCTTATTGAAGGGGGAATACATCAAAGATGTAGACCCCTCTGCCAGCGATTCAAGTGTAGCACCACTTTTATATGCAGCGCCCGCCATCCACTTCAAGCGCAACACCAGTGATGAACTGAGCCTCGTCGGAAGCCAGATAAAGCGCTGCGTTGGCAACATCGAGCGGAACAGACAGACGTCCAAGTGGAATAGTGGCCTTGAACTGCGCCCGCCGCTCTGGTGTATCTTCGCCAAGAAACAGCCCGAGCATTGGAGTTTCGCCTGCCGCAGGGCAAAGACAATTGACCCGGATATTTTTCGGGCCCAGCTCGACGGCCATGGATTTGGTCACGCTGATCGCCCAGCCTTTTGAGGCATTGTACCAGGTCAGGCCGGGACGCGGGCGCAAGCCTGCGGTGGAAGCCGTTGTGATGATCGATCCGCTGCCCTGCCGCTCCATGATCGGCACA
Source organism: Phyllobacterium sp. K27 (assembly GCF_054796155.1). Classification (NCBI taxonomy): domain Bacteria; kingdom Pseudomonadati; phylum Pseudomonadota; class Alphaproteobacteria; order Hyphomicrobiales; family Phyllobacteriaceae; genus Phyllobacterium; species Phyllobacterium sp. K27. The sequence continues at coordinate 3,258,448 of NZ_CM139240.1, forward strand.
ACGGCAAGAGCGGTATAATAAATGGCCTTCATATTGATCGCTGCGATCAGATCATATGTATCTTCGTCAACACCCAGCATAGACCCATTTCGATGGGAATAACCCGCATTATTGACCATGATGTCGATACGGCCGAACTTATCCATGGTGGCTTGGACCATGGCGTCAATATCTTCCTTGCGTGTCACATCCGTATTCACGGCAAGGGCGTTATCGCCGATAGATTGCGCGACAGCTTCTGCTCCGACAAGATTTAAATCAGCAACGACGACATTCGCGCCCTCCTGTGCGAAACGGCGTGCCATTGCCTCACCGAAGCCTGATGCTGCGCCGGTAATAATCGCTGTCTTGCCTGCCAAACGGGCCATATTTTATCCTCCATCTGTTGTGATTTATTTACGAGATTCAATCGTGGCGAAAAACGACCGTCTTGGTTGCGGACATATCGTAAAGCGCCTCAAATCCCTTTTCGCGGCCATGACCAGAGCGTTTAAAACCGCCAAAGGGAAGTTCTACACCGCCACCTGCGCCATAAGCATTGACATAGACTTGCCCCGCACGCACGCGCTTTGCAACACGGTGCTGCCGTGCACCATCTCTGGTCCAGACACCCGCGACAAGTCCATATTCAGTGCTGTTGGCAAGACGGATTGCTTCTTCTTCACTGTCAAACGAAAACAGTGAAAGCACCGGACCAAAAACTTCTTCCTGCGCCAGGACTGCCGCCGGATCGACTGAGCCAAACAGCACCGGCGCAACATAAAAGCCGGAGACAGGCGCGTCCGCGTGAATCGACCCGCGCGCAACGACCTCAATTCCGGCTTCCGCGGCGGCTGTTATATAGTTTTCCACACGGCGCTTTTGCGCGGCATTAATCATTGGTCCAAGGTCGAGATCAGCATCATGCGGCCCGGCGACAAGATTGTTGAACCTTGCCGCCAATTCTTCTGCGACTTCATTATATATCGAACGTTCAATGAGGATACGGCTACCCGCTGAGCAGGTCTGCCCCCCATTCTGGATGATGGCATTGACGAGGACCGGCAAGGCCTTTCCGATATCGGCATCGGCGAAAACAATTTGCGGTGACTTGCCGCCAAGCTCCATCGTCACGCCGCGATTATTGGTGGCCGCCGCCTGCTGGATCGCAGTGCCGGTGACGGGCGAACCTGTAAAAGTTACATAGTCAACACCAGGGTGAGCGGACAATGCTGCTCCCGCCTCTGCGCCATAGCCCGTGATGATATTGAGCACGCCATCGGGAAACCCTGCCTCGATGGCAAGCTCACCAATACGGATGGTTGAAAGCGACGCGTCTTCGGCGGGTTTGATGACCAGCGTATTGCCCATGGCAAGCGCTGCTCCAACCACGCGCGCCATGATCTGCATCGGATAGTTCCAAGGGGTGATTCCAGCCACAACGCCATGCGGCTCACGCAAAGTCAGCGCGGTGTATCCCTCAAGAAAAGGGATCGTATCGCCATGAACCTTGTCCGCCGCGCCACCATAAAACTCGTAATAGCGTATCGTCGCAGCGACATCAGCCCTGCCCTGCCTTATTGGCTTTCCTGTATCACGCGCTTCAAGTGCCGCAAGTTCATCGCCATGTTTTTCTATGAGCTGTCCAAGGCGTGTCAGCAAGCGGCCGCGCTCAAAGGCAGGCATGCAGGACCACGGTCCTTCATCAAAAGCCAGCCGGGCTGCACTGACAGCGCGATCTACATCAGCTGTATCGCAAGCCGGGATTGTTGCGAAATCCGCCCCGTCAGAAGGACATGCCACAGGAATGGTTTTTCCAGTGGCTGAGCCGATACGCCTGCCATTGATGATATTCAGGAAATTCTTATCCTGTGCGACAATACGCGAGAGATTCTGTAACATGGCTGTTTCCCGTTCGTAGTAGTCGTACCGGAACTTCAGCGGATTGGAAATGCAATTTGACGCAGTTTACGCTAAAGGACTGGTCATTTTAAATCGATTAGATTATAGAAACCCTGCGCTTTGGAGCTACATTTTGTATCGCGCAATTCAGGCATAGCGAGACTCTATTCATGACAAGTCAGATTATCCCGGTTGAACCATTTGATTGCATCGTTTTTGGCGGAACCGGCGATCTTGCCGAACGCAAGCTCATCCCGGCGCTTTATCAGCGCCAGCGTGATGGCCAGCTTTCAGAACCCACGCGTATAATTGGTGCATCCCGTTCGGCCATGTCGAATGAAGATTATCGCAAGTTTGCGCAAGCCGCGATCAAGGAATTTGTCAAAGCTGACGAGTACGACAAAAAACAGGTCGACCAGTTTCTGGAGCGCCTCTCCTATGTTGCAGTTGACGCGACATCTGACGCCGGATGGGAAGAACTCAAGGCGGAAATCGGCAATGACTCCAAGCGCATCCGTGCTTTTTACCTCGCTGTCAGCCCTTCACTTTTTGGCGATATTGCGAGCCGTTTAAAGAGCAACAAGCTCGTTACCGATCACACACGCATCATCGTTGAAAAGCCAATCGGCCGTGATCTTGATAGCGCCATCGCGCTCAATGATACAATCGGCCATGTGTTCAACGAGCAGCAGATTTTCCGCATCGATCATTACCTTGGCAAGGAAACCGTACAGAACCTGATGGCGTTGCGCTTTGCCAATGCGTTCTACGAGCCCCTATGGAATTCCGCCCATATTGATCACGTGCAGATTACGGTTGCCGAGCAGGTGGGGCTTGAAGGCCGCGCCGGTTACTACGACAAAGCGGGCGCTTTGCGAGACATGGTGCAAAATCACATCATGCAGCTGCTTTGCCTTGTCGCGATGGAGCCGCCGGCATCCATGGATGCCGATGCGGTGCGCGATGAAAAGCTGAAAGTGCTGCGCTCGCTGAGCCCCATTACCTCGAAAAATGCCGAAGAGCTCACTGTGCGCGGCCAGTATCGTGCCGGTGCTTCATCCGGAGGTGCGGTCAAGGGCTATCTGGACGAGTTGGGCTCGCCAAGCAACACGGAAACATTCGTCGCGATCAAAGCGGAAATCGCCAATTGGCGCTGGGCTGGCGTACCCTTTTATCTTCGTACCGGCAAGCGTCTCGGCGCGCGGGCATCGGAGATTGTGGTTTCGTTCAAGCCCATTCCGCATTCGATTTTCGGCGAGACAGCCGGGCGGATTGTCGCCAACCAGCTCGTCATCCGCTTGCAGCCGGATGAAGGCGTGAAGCAGTGGATGATGATCAAGGATCCGGGACCGGGCGGCATGCGCCTGCGCCACGTTCCGCTGGATATGAGTTTTGCCGAATCATTCAAGGTTCGCAGCCCTGATGCCTATGAGCGCTTGCTCATGGATGTTGTTCGCGGCAATCAGACATTGTTCATGCGGCGCGACGAGGTGGTTGCGGCCTGGGGCTGGATTGATCCCATACTCAAAGCATGGGCCGAGACCGAACAGGTTCCCTCCGGCTATACGGCAGGAACCTGGGGGCCTTCTTCCGCCATTGCTCTCATCGAACGTGATGGCCGCACATGGCACGAGCCGGAATAGGGCCACAATCCATGGTGACAGATCAAAGACTGAACAGATTTGACAATGGCGAAGCGCTGGCCGAAGCATTGGCAACAGAAGTTGCCAAACGCCTTTTGGCCGGATGCGAGGCAAACGGAAAGGCTGTGCTGGCTGTTTCCGGTGGCACAACTCCCGCCCGCTTTTTCAAAGCTTTGTCGCTCAAGCATTTGCCTTGGAACAGGATCACAATAACGCTGGTGGACGAACGATTTGTGCCACCCACCAGTGAGCGCTCAAACGAACGTCTGGTGCGCGAAACCCTTTTGCAGAATGCGGCGGCTGAAGCCAAATTTGTCGGGCTATACCATGAAGCTTCTGACGCGGGTCGCGGTGCGGAAATTGCAGCGGTTGAGATTGCCAAGCTTGGGCAGCCCTTCGATGTGGTTGTCCTTGGCATGGGCGGTGATGGCCATACGGCGTCATTTTTCCCCGGCGGCGATAATTTGAAAGCAGCAATTTCCAAAGATGCGAAAGCTTTGGTTTTGCCAATGTCAGCAGAAAATGCAGGCGAGCCGCGATTGACGCTGACGCTGCCGGTTATAGTCGGCGCACGTTTTGTGGCACTTCATATTGAAGGTGCCGCAAAGATGACCACACTGGAAACAGCGCTTGCCGATGGCGAGGTTGAGGACATGCCGATCCGCGCCGTGCTTCGCCACAAGCCGATTGATCTTGAGATTTTCTGGGCCCGGTAAGCGCCTTGATACCTCATTGCCGGGAGGCTCCCAAACTCCCGGTCGCAAGAAAAGGACTTAGCCATGACCGTAACGCAACGGGTGAAAAGCATTACAAATCGCATCCGCGAACAGTCAAAGCCAACGCGTGATGTATATCTCGATCATTTGCGTGAGGCTGCCTCACGCAAGCCCAAGCGCTCCGCTCTTGCCTGCGCCAATCTTGCCCATGGCTTTGCCGCATGCAGCCCATCCGACAAGGCTGCGCTTGCTGGCGATGTGGTGCCAAATCTCGGCATTATCACCTCCTATAATGACATGCTTTCTGCGCATCAGCCCTTCGAGACCTATCCGAACCTGATCAAGCAAGCGGCAAAGGAAGCCGGTGGTGTGGCACAGGTTGCCGGTGGCGTGCCTGCCATGTGTGATGGCGTAACTCAGGGCCAACCCGGCATGGAATTGTCGCTGTTCTCCCGCGATGTCATCGCCATGGCGACCGCTATCGGTCTTTCGCATGATATGTTCGATGCAGCGGTCTATCTTGGCGTTTGTGACAAGATTGTTCCAGGTCTCGTTATCGGTGCGCTGACCTTCGGTCATCTGCCAGCCGTTTTCATCCCTGCTGGCCCGATGACAACCGGCCTGCCGAATGATGAGAAGGCCAAGACCCGCCAGCTCTATGCGGAAGGCAAGGTCGGCCGTGACGAACTGCTGGAATCGGAGTCAAAGTCCTATCACGGCCCTGGCACCTGCACATTTTACGGCACAGCCAATTCCAACCAGATGCTGATGGAGATTATGGGCCTGCACATGCCAGGTTCCTCCTTCATCAATCCGGGCACGCCATTGCGGGAGGCGCTGACGCGCGAAGCGACAAAGCGTGCGCTGGCAATAACGGCGCTGGGCAATGAATTCACACCTGTCGGTGAAATGATCGACGAGCGTACCATCGTCAATGGCGTTGTGGGCCTGCATGCGACCGGCGGCTCGACGAACCACACCATGCATCTGGTGGCAATGGCAGCCGCCGCTGGCATCAAGCTGACATGGCAGGATATTTCCGACCTTTCGGATGTTGTGCCGCTGCTGGCACGGGTCTACCCGAATGGGCTTGCAGATGTGAACCATTTTCACGCAGCAGGCGGCATGGGTTACATCATCCGCGAATTGCTGGATGGCGGCTTATTGCATGAGGACGTCAAGACCGTCTGGGGCGGCGGCGATGGCTTGCGTGCCTATACGATCGAACCCGCGCTTGGCGAGAACGGCACTGTAGTCCGCAACCCTACTCCCGCTGAAAGCGCCGACAAAAAAGTGCTTTCCACCTGCGCGGAACCGTTTCAAATGACGGGCGGCCTGAAAATGCTGAAAGGCAATCTTGGAACCGCCGTTATCAAAACTTCGGCAGTGAAGGCCGACCGGCATATTATTGAAGCTCCTGCGCTGGTCTTTGACAGTCAGGCTGCCCTGCAAGACGCTTTCAAGGCTGGTAAGCTTAATCGTGATTTCGTAGCGATCGTGCGTTTTCAAGGGCCTCGCGCCAATGGTATGCCGGAACTGCATAAATTGACCCCCGCACTTGGTGTTCTGCAAGATCGCGGCCACATGGTTGCGCTTGTCACCGATGGCCGTATGTCCGGCGCATCGGGCAAGGTGCCAGCCGCCATTCATGTCACGCCAGAGGCTCTGGACGGCGGCATCATCGGCAAGATACGCGATGGCGATATTGTGCGCCTGGATGCCGAAATCGGCACGCTGGACGTGCTGGAAGATCCAGAAGTGCTGGCAGCACGGCCAGCCGCTATGGTCGATATGAGCCATAACAGTTATGGCATGGGCCGCGAGTTGTTCGCCTCATTCCGCAATGTTGTCGGACGTGCGGATGCTGGCGCGTCGGTGTTCGGACTTTAGTAGCATTGCATACGTGTGTAGACATAACTATATTATGTCTACACACGAGGATTTGGTATGCCACTCAACATTCGCAATGAGGAAGTCAATCAACTGGCCGAAAAGCTGGCTGCCCGCAAACATATCAGCAAGACTGAGGCTGTGCGGCTCGCTCTTTTAAAGGAGTTGCGCCTTACGGATGCGGAGACCCCGCTTTGGGAGCGTCTGAAGCCACTACGTGACAAGATGGCAAGTTACGAGAAAACGGGATTCGTTGCGGATAAGGCCTTCTTTGATGACCTTAGTGGCGACTACTGATGTTTGTCGACGCTTCTGTAATAATATCGATTTTAATGGACGAAGCTGATGCCCAAGCGTTGAGTGAACACCTGGATGATGCCGACTCCGGATTACTGGTTACCTCTGTTATCGCGGTCTGGGAAGCAACCGCCGTCATATTCAAGCAGAATCGGCTTTCTATGACAGAGGCACGATCACGAGTGCAGGATTTTCTTGACGCCACTCAGATTAATGTTTTGCCTGTCTCAAACGACAACTTGTCTGGAGCACTCCAAGCATTCGAACAATACGGGCGGCACCGCTATCCGGCAACGGATCGGAACAGTTCGCTTAACCTTGCCGATTGCTTCCATTATGCAACGGCGAAGGCACAGCACGTGCCTATTTTGACTAAGGATGGCGGTTTCGCTCTTACAGATCTTGAAACTATCGGGCTGACGAAAAATCAGTAATTGGTGCGGCGCTCGTCGGAAGGTGAGCGCCCGAATTGTGCGCGATAGCTCTGGGCAAAATAGGAATGTGACGTGAAACCGGTAGCCAGCGCCACATCCAGAATGGGCGAATGCGTCTGCCGCAAAAGCTCGCGGGCACGTTCAAGGCGCACGCTCATATAATAGCGGCCAGGTGTCATATTGAGATGACGCAGGAAGAGCCGCTCCACCTGACGCACGGACAATCCAACCGCCTTTGCCAATCGCACGGCAGACTTCGGCTGCTCCAGATTATCCGCCATAATCTCGACGATCTTGCGCAGTTTTTCCGATTTCCCTGTAAGATCGCGCTCCGGCCCGATGCGCTGGCGATCTGTTTGGGAACGAATACGCTCATGATGAAACTGGTTTGCTACTTCATTAGCCAGGGCCGGATTGAAATCTTGCTTGATAATCTCAAGCATCAGATCGATTGATGTTGTGCCACCTGCACAGGTATAGCGCTTGCGATCAATCTCGAAGACATTTCCCGTGCACTCGATATGCGGGAATCGCTCCTGAAAACCGGCCCGGTTCTCCCAATGGATCGTGCAGCGATGCCCTTCCAATTGGCCCGCCTCGGCCAAGATATAGCTGCCTATGTTGAGGCCGCCCAAGGAGGCGCCACGTCGTCCAAGATTTCGAAGTGTGGCGATAACCTTTGGCTTATCCTCAAATTCGGTCGTTAATCCAGCACAGATGAAAAAAATGTCCGCTGCCGGAATATCCGCCAGCGCATATTCCACATTGATCTGAAGGCCATTGGATGCGGTGACGGCGGCGCCGGTCGGGGATACAGTGATCCATGAATAGAACGCCTGCTCCGACATGCGATTGGCCGTACGCATCGTGTCGATGGCAGCGGCAAGGCTGAACATCGGAAATTTGTCAACAAGCAGAAAGGCGAAGGTTCTGCCGACCTTGATTGTTTCGGCCATGCGCTGTTGTAACCGGATTCCTTATTTGAGCAAATAGATCAGAAGCGTGGCGGCGTCTTGCCAGCCGAGCGATAGGCGGCGACAAGCGTATTTGCCATCAGCATGGCAATTGTCATGGGACCGACGCCGCCTGGCACGGGGGTGACTGCCGCAGCAACCGTAGCAGCATCGGCAAAATCCACATCGCCCACAAGCCGCGTCTTTCCTTCACCGCGCTCGGGAGCTGGAATACGATTGATGCCTACGTCAATGACAGTCGCTCCGGGCTTTACCCAATCTGACTTGATCATTTGCGGCCTGCCCACGGCAGCAACAAGAATATCGGCAGTGCGGCACAGTGCAGCCAGATCTTTCGTTTTGCTATGGGCGATGGTGACTGTCGCATTGTGTGCCAGCAGCAAATTGAACATGGGCTTGCCAACGATATTGGAACGACCAACCACCACGGCATTCAAGCCAGAAAGATCGCGGCCAAGGATGCGATCAATCAGCAGCATCGAACCGGCCGGAGTACAAGGAACAAATGCTGTATCAAGTTCGCCGGTACCGAGTTTTCCAACATTGATAAAATGGAAGCCATCGACATCTTTGTCCGGCGATATGGTCTGGATGATGCGACCGGAATCAATGTGTTTGGGTAGAGGGAGCTGCACCAGAATACCATGAATCCGTGGATCAGCATTGAGCTTTTCCACCAGAGCAACGAGGTCTTCCTCGGAGGTTTCTGCAGGCAAAGTATGCTGTTCGGAATGAAAACCGCATTCTCGCGCTTTTCTGCCCTTCGATGCGACGTAAACCTGACTGGCTGGATCCTCACCGACGATGACGACGGCAATGCCCGGTGTTATGCCTGTGTCGTTAGTCAGTTCGGCAGCGGATAGCTTGACCTTCGAAACCACATCCTCGGCAATTTCCTTGCCATTGATCGTCACTGCCATGTGCTGCTCCTGAAACTCTTACTTCGCGGATTGAGCGTCATTGTCTTGATTTTACGCCCAAACAATACCGTCAGAACGGCGTTCCCTGACGCAATAGCGAAAGCGCTACAGAACCGCAATGCGATGATACGTTGCAGGGCTTGGCTAAGTGGCCAAATCCAAGCATGATTGTGAACACCTTACCGATTCCAGGAATTCAAATGCGCTATTCAGCCTTCAGCCTTCTCAAAAATGCCCTTAACGGCAACAAGGACTGGAAGCCTGCATGGCGTAAACCAGACCCGAAGCCCGCCTATGATGTGGTTATCATTGGTGGCGGACACGGGCTTGCGACTGCCTATTATCTTGCCAAGGAACATGGCATCCGCAACATTGCTGTCGTGGAAAAAGGCTGGCTCGGGTCTGGCAATATCGGCCGGAATACCACCGCAATCCGTTCCAACTACCTTCTTTCCGAGAACCAGCATTTCTATGAAGCGGCAATGAAGATGTGGGAAACCATGTCCCACGATCTCAACTATAATGTGATGTTCTCACAGCGCGGGGTGGTCAATCTCGCCCACTCTCTGCCTCAACTGGATGTCTATGCAAGGCGTGGCAACCAGATGCGACTGAATGGTATTGACGCGGAACTGATGAGTCCCACTCAGATCAAAAAGCTGATTCCGGGCCTTGATATAAGCAGTTCGGCGCGCTTTCCCATTATTGGCGGCTTGATGCAACACAGTGCGGGTACAGCACGGCATGATGCTGTCGTTTGGGGCTATGCTCGAGCTGCCGATCAACTCGGCGTGGATATTATCGAGAACTGCGAAGTGACCAGTTTTCTTAAAGACGGCGATAAGGTTACGGGCGTCATGACGACCCGTGGACCAATCAATGCCAAAAAGGTTGGCTGTGCGGTGGCCGGCAATACGAGTGAACTCATGCGCCGTGCAGGCATTGATCGCTTGCCGCTGGAATCCCACGTCTTGCAGGCTTTCGTCTCAGAGGCCCTGAAGCCGGTGGTCGATACGGTTGCAACCTTTGGCGGTGGACATCTTTATTTCAGCCAATCCGACAAGGGCGGACTGGTCTTCGGCGGCGACATTGACGGTTATAACTCCTATGCGCAGCGTGGCAATCTTCCGGTCGTTGAAGATGTTATGAGCGAATTTGTTGCGCTGATCCCGGCGCTGGCGCGGGTCAAGCTGCTGCGCTCGTGGGGTGGCATCATGGATATGAGCATGGATGGCTCACCTATCATTACAACAGGCCCGCTACCGGGAATGTATCTCAATACCGGCTGGTGCTATGGCGGCTTCAAGGCAACGCCGATCTCTGGAAAATGCTTCGCCTGGACGATAGCCAAAGACGAGCCGCACCCGTTATCAGCGCCGTTTAAGCTGGATCGCTTTTATCGCGGCTATGTCATAGACGATAAGGGACAAGGCCCGACGCCAAGGCTGCATTGAATTCGTGATCATGATTATTCTCTGGTGGAAAGCATTGACGCCGTGCGTGGTTCGACAAGCTCACCATGAGGGATACTGGTGATCGGCAAGACGCTAAAATCGCGAACGCTTGCGATAATCATACAGCCACTAACCTCCCTCATGGTGAGCTTGTCGAACCACCTGCATCAAGCAGTCTGCCGTTCGGCCTCTTCACGCAATATCTCGCGCAATGCAGCAATCTCATCGAGCACGTCTTCAATATTGGAGTTATCGTGCTCGCGCGGTGCGATATGAGCGTCAGTATAGGCATAAAGAAACTCTGCAACAGCCACGTCATCTTCCAGCTCGGATGATGCTCGGCCACTGTGTACACGCTCGATTGCAGCACCCAATCGTGATTTTTCCTGCAAAGGTGCATCATCTGCAAGCAAGGGCGTTGTCCGCTTGCCCCTTCCTTGTGGCGGCGGGGAGGATGGTAAATTTCCCGAACGGAAACTTTCGATCATGCCAAGCAGGATCGCGATACCAAGACCGGCAAAAAGGCCGCCGAGCAAACCGGCAATGGCAACAAGCTTGCGTGATCCGCCAGTGCTTTCAAGCGCTGGGCGCGCAGGTGAAATGACGCGTATATTGGCTGTGTTCACGCCCTCAAGCTCGCCGGTTTCCTTGGCGCGTAAGAGGAACGCCTCATAGACTGCGCGTTTGGCAGCAACTTCGCGATCAAGCTCACGCAGTTTGATCATATCCTCATTGTTGGATGCCGTGCGTGCCTTCAACTGGTTCAGGCGTGCCATCAACGCCTGTTCCTGTTGCTGGGAACGCTTGAGTTCAGTTTGTACCGATGAGGCAATGCGCTGCAACTCGTTGCGGATTTCACTGCGAATACCGCTGACCTGCGATTGAGCCTGAATGAGCTGCGGATGACGCGGCCCAAGCTTTGTCGCTAAACCATCCGCCTGTTGTTTCAGGGCACCATATTGCGAGCGCAGGGCGACAATGACACCGGAACGGAATTCTTCCGGCAAAGTATTGCCAAGCACCCCATCAACGGAGGTGCTGCGGATCGATTCCGCCTGCGCGTTCAGCCTGATTGTCTGATTGCGCGCAGCTGTCAGTTCATCATTGGTGCGCGTGATTTCGTCGTCGCTGATCAGGCGACCCTGTACATCCACCAGATCGTTTTCAGCCTTGAACTTTTGAACGGCGTTTTCAGCCTCTTCAACGCCCACGCGCAAATCATTCAACCGGGCGGTGAGCGCCTCGGTTGCCTGCCTTGCCATATCAGATTGAATACTGCCCTGCTCCTCGCGGAAGACGTCCGACACAGTATTGGCGATGAATGCCGATTTTTCCGGATCGCGTGAGTCGACCGTGATGTTGAAAATGTAGTTCTTCGTACTGCGCTCGACCTTCAAATGCTCATAAAGATTGCGAAGCAGCAAAGTTTCGCGTGTCGTAGCGTCGGGCGTGCTGTCGGTGGAAAACAGTTCCCGTATTGTCGCGATCAGTCCACGCTCTTTCAGGTCGCCATTGAATTCCGGATCTTTGGCAAGTCCGGCCCGATCGATAACCTTGGTCAACACGCTGCTTGACTGGATGATGCGCAATTGGCTTTCAGCGACGGCGAGCGAGGCATCCAGAGGGAGCTGGGTCGATGAAATTTCCTTGTCAACAATTTTCAGGTCGCGCGGATCAACGAGCACCTCAACTGTCGAGGAATAGAGTTTGGGCAAGGTCATCGCATAACCAACGCCCAGCAACGTTCCAATGATTGTTGTGGCAACAATCAAAGACTTCGAACGACCGACCCTGTTTATGACAATGCGTGGATCGACCAGAGGCTTCCACTCATCATCCTGATCATTGGCAGTTTGACGTTCGGCCCTTGCCGGTTCTGACCGCCGCAAAGGCGCACAAACAGGCGTGTCGAACATTGCGGGCTCTGGAGTTGCCGGCTCGGCAATTGGGGGATTAGAGGCAGGAGACATAGCGGCCGGTGTCTTCTTCAGCAGCAGGTCTTCATAGGTCGCCTCGGGCATGCGTACTTCACTTTCGGCAGCATCGACGCGGCGATTAAGCTCAGCCTTGATCGCAGCCATATCGGCACGCATGCGGTTTATCGCATCCTGCTCGGCTGCTTCATTACCAAGATCTTCAGGAAGCGGCGGCTGGATAGCGTCGGTTTCAGCAGCAAGGCGCAAACTACGCATCCTGTGATAATGGTCGAGATTGGTCTCGTTACGCACAGATGGTGCAGCCCCGGTAGGCGATGTCTCTACCTCTGAGCCCTCCTCGTTGGCAAACGAGAGCAGCGAGCGCCGCTTTGCCGTCTCGTTTTCACGACTAGTCATCCGCAACTGAACTCCAACATCCCAACCCAAATGCGATCAATCGCGGATGCTGAGATCCACGGTTAATCCACACTAAAGTTCTATGGAAAATAAAACGTTAATATCACGACACTCCCACAGCTCATAAGGGTGTCATATCAACACGCAATTCATATCCCGTAGCCTCCGCATATCGTCGCAACGTTGCAATGGAAGGGGAAACCCGACCTGCCTCTAATCTTGCGATAGCAGATTGCGTGGTCGCCATTCGTTTGGCGAGTTCTGCTTGAGACAGTTTTGCTTGAGTTCGGGTACGAATGAGCAGCTCTATAACTGTGTATTCCAGATCCGCTTGCTTGTAGTGCTTCTGGAATTCCGGGTCGTTTGAGTACTTTTGTTTCAGTTCTTCAAGGGTTCTCATATTTCCACCTGTTTCATCCGTTCATAGGCTAGAGCCAACGCTCGTCGAGGTGTTTGTTGTGTTTTCTTTACAAAAACATGTAAAATTACAATTCGTCTACCGGCTACAGCTACATATAGCCTTCGAGCTATTCCTTCCGCTGCCTTGGCACGAATCTCCCACAACTTCCCACTAATATGTTTGACATGCGGCTCTCGCATGTTTTCGAGCCCTATGCTTTCAATCAATTCCATCAGGCGGATCAACCGCGCTTGCAAACCAGGTGGCAATGCATCCATCTCTGCTTCTGCCGAGCTGAATATTTCAACAGACCAATTCATTCAATATAGCCTATATGGTATAATCTAGAAATATCTTTCGAGTAAAAATGAACAAGTAAAATAGGCGGAGTCTATTTACAATCGCCCCATCATCAGCCGTTAAGCCTTTTACGTTAAATCACTTAACCATTGTTATGCAGGATATGAAATTGGTCGTTCGGCATGTGAAAGCCAATGCGGGGCTCATCCGCGACTATTTCTCGGTGATCAGCGGATCGGCGGGGCGTCTGGTTATATCGCTGGCCTATTTTGTGGCGCTGGCAAACACGCTGACGATTGCGGAGTTTGGACTGTTCGCCACGGCATCGGCGACCGGCGTGGTGCTTTCGCGTCTTGTCTCGTTCGGCTTTGTCTCGCCGCTTTACCGTATCTCCACAGTCAAGCCGCAGCTTCTCGGTGCATATACGGGCGGGTTTCTGGCAGCTGTGATCATTTCCCTGCCGATCTTTCTTCTCGCTGCCTATCTTGCCCATCTGGTATTCTTTGGCGCAGATCTGGCGCTTGCAACCTTTGCTGTCATCGTTGGCGCAGAGGCTCTGCTCTGGCGCTCCATGGAAGTCGTCGTCATCGTCAATAATGGCCTTAACCGCTTTGGCCGCGCGGCGCTGCTCGTTATTATCGGCACAGCATTAAGAGCGGCTGCCGCAGTACTGTTTGCATTTTCTACCATCACCAATATTGCCGTCTGGAGCTGGTGGTATGCGGGTGCCAATGGCATTGCCCTGATCATTGCCATTATCTTCTTTTATCCGAGAGTACGGTTGCGGCTTGTTCCGAAACTGTACAGCCGCAGGCTGAGCGACTCTTTTGCCGTGACCGGCGCGGAAGTGCTGTTCTATGTGCAATCAGAGATGGACAAGCTGCTTGTACTGGCTGTTGGCGGTCCACAGACAGCGGGTGTCTATGCCATCATCATGCGTCTCGTCGATCTGACCGCTCTGCCGGTGCGCTCTTTTAATATGATGCTAGTCCAAAAGTTGATGCGCACGCCCGATATGCTTAAATCCATGAAAATCCGTGGCGGGCTGGAACTAGGCGTGTTTCTGGTCTCGACTCTCGGATTGGCTGCGCTTGCGCTCTTCCTGCATATATTTCCCCGGGCCTTGGGCGATAATGTTGCGTCGGTGGTTGCCCTGCTGCCCTTGGTCATTCTTGTACCGGGCCTGCGCAATCTCGTCGAATACCAAGCAGAAATACTCTATGCGCGCGGTCAATCGGGCTTAAGGGCAATCAATCTTGCCGTGCTCGGTATTATAAAGGCGGGCCTACTGTCCTGGCTTCTGGTGACATTTTTGGAAGTGAACGACTGGCTCATCTGGCTCAATGCCATGTTCGCAGTGATCTATATCGCTTCTACCATGCTGACCTACAGCGCGATCAAAAAGCCAGCGCGCCGGGTTTAAAAGAATAACTTTCGAATGCGATCAGTGTCGTCGCCAAGAAATGACTGGATTCCGATCGCCACCTGATAGGGGGCCATTTCTTCGACAAATTTTACCAGTTCGGCGTCTGTTGGCGCTGGGGCAGACCAATGAATCCGGCAAAACTCCTCGCCACTATGGTAATGGCCTTGAGCGTTCAAAACTTCGTCAACGTAGCGGCCATAGATCATGCATTCCGAAAACTTGCGTGTGCGGCCAATGGCTGCCACCCAGTGTTTGCCACTGCGTTTCTCTATAAGATCGCACATGCCAATCACAGAGTTGCGCCGCCATGCAATGAGCGTTCCGATGTAATCATGTCCCGCAATGCTGACTGGCGTAATCCCAAGCAAATTTCCTGCATTTTCCGACCATATGCGCTGATCGCCCGGTACTGGCCGCAACAGGTCCCCATCGCGCCGGAACAGCCGCATATTATTGCCGCGCCAAAACGAACCGCAGTCAAATGGCTTGAGGAAGGTGACGTCTGAATCAATATAGATGAGCGCATCATCATCTGTATGGCTGGCAATCGCGATGCGACGGAACTGCTGCATATGCCAGCCGCGCAATGGCATTGTCCTTGGTGACAGCCAAATACGCCGGCGGCCAAAATTTGTGGGATCAGGAAATGGCCTTATCCAACCCGGCAGGATATCTTTCTCGTCGATGATAATCCGATTGGGGTTTTCGAGCTGTTTAAACAGAGCAACATCGCGATGCTCAACGAGAATATAGTGCTTGGTATAGCCGGTCACGAAGCGATCAATGGTCTCACATAGCAATTGGCAACGCCGGAAATCCGGCGCGTAGCTCGCGGTAACCAATGCATTCTTCAATTGCGACCCCTTAATCTTGCGCGCATAACGCGTAGCAGGAAAAGCGGGTTGCCGACAACATAGCGGCGCCACAAACGTCCCGGCTCTTGTGCCAGCCGGTACAGCCATTCAAAACGTAATTTCTGCACGAGCAGTGGCGCACGTGGCACAACATCCGCCATGAAATCGAACAATGCCCCAACGCCGAAGGCAAGCGTACAATGCTCTGCTGTGAGCTTTTGCGCCATGAACATTTCCTGACGCGGAACGCCCATGGCAACAAGCAGGATATGCGGCGAAAAGTCTTTCAATGATTGCAAAATCCGAGGCTCATCTGCCGCGGTAAAAAATCCGTCGCTGATAACGCGAACCTCATGCTGCGGAGCGATCTTCCGGAACTTGCCTGCCGCCTTTTCGACCACATTTGGCCTTGCGCCGATCAGCCCGACTCGCAGTGGCTTGGTTTCGGCTTGCAAAAGAGCGGGAGTAAAATCCGTACCGTTCAAATTGGCTGGAAACGATGAGCCATGCAGAATTTTTGAAGCGATATCGACGCCAATACCATCGGGCAGAATCAAAAAACTATTCAGCGCTTCGCGAAATCCGGCATCTGTCTGAGCAATATTCGCATTATGAGCATTGAGCCATGTAACCAGCGTAAAGTCATGCGTGGCAATGCGCTGGCGCATCAGGTCAATGGCATTGTGCCATGACAAAGCAGTAACAGGCACGCCGAGAATAGAGCGGCTAGGTGGAGCGATCCTGCTCATTTCGCCGCTTGAATCCGGGCAAGGCCAAGTTTTAGCTGGCGGTCAAAACGGGCTTGTTGTGCAGCGCGGAAAGCTTTGCCCGAACGGGTCATGTCTTCGCCAGATCGCACGCGGGCGACCATCTGATTGATGGCTTGCGCAAATGCAACAGAATCGTCCGCAACCACGCAATTGTCCGGTATGTCGGCAATACCGCGTACGGAAAGCGCTGTTGCGACAGTTGGTAATCCCAGTTCAAAGGTTTCGATGGTTTTCAGCTGGACACCTGTCCCCGCGCGGCTGATCAGCGGGATCACCGCACAGCTGCGAACAAAATCCGTTGCATCCGGCACGCGTCCTGCAAAGTTTATCTTCGGCCATGCGGCTTTGAGATCGGCGGGGGTACTGCCTGCCACGGTAATCTTGATATCCTTGTCCAGATAGGGCGCTACCTCGCGCAAAAACCATTCAAGCCCAATACGATTGGGCCGCCATGTCCATGTGCCTATCAGGCCCAAATCATGCTCGATCGTGCGACCGGACATCTTTGTCGGGTCTGCTTCAGTTACCAAAGGCAAGGCAGCAGCTCGGTTGGTTGTATCCAGTTGTAATGCGGCAATGTCTTCATCGGCCAATGTAAAGACGAAAGCTGCGCTGTCACACAAGCGTTTTTCCAATCCTGCCAACAGCCGGGACTCACGGCCGAACAGATATTTTTGTATCGGGCTTGTCGCTGCATCCGCATTCTCGCGAGCGGAGCGATGCTCGACATTATGGGCAATGAATATTTGCGGCTTGCCGTGAAAACAATCTTCGAAAGCACCCGCAAGCGCCACCCCATTCAATATGTAAGCATCAAATGGTTCGGCTGAGGCGATTGCCGTTCGAAAGCGCTCCTTGGTAATGATGCGCAGTTTGACTGACGATACGGTGAGGCCCATGAGCATGGCCTTGCCCAGCCAATGCAATTTCTGGCCAAAGCTCGCCGTGTCATTTCTAACATCCACTTCGCCGAGCAGTATCGTATTATCCGGGTCAAGCGGTGTGCTACCCGGCCAGATACAGCCTATTACCGTGACGTTCACGCCAGCACGTTTCAGCCCATCGATGATCGCTTTGTTGGCTATTTCGTAGCCAGTCGCCGGTTTACCGTCTGGAACGATGGATGTGATGAAAACTACATGCATTGCGGCTCGAACGTAATGAAATGTTGAACAAGTGTCTTCTATATCTGCATATAGATAAATAACGGATAAATAGTTTGGTGATGAAATTAAGCGGCCACGAGAATATAAGCATTGTTACACAGTCACCGGGCCTTTCGCCGGAGATGATTGATGTTGTGGTCACACTGCCAACATTTAAACGGCCCGATCATCTGCTGAAGACTCTCGCCTCTTTGAAAACCCAGGCAACAGAGCGGCCATTTGCAATTATTGTGATTGAAAACGAAGCAGAGAGACGCGAGGGCGCGGCAGTCGCTTCACCGCTGTTTGAAAGCGGCGAATATAGCGGTTTGGTGATTGTCGCGCATGATCGCGGCAATTGTAATGCTTATAATGCGGGATGGCTGACAGCGCTTGAGACGTTTCCCAATTTCAGCTCATTGGTGGTGATCGACGATGACGAGATTGCTGACCCCGATTGGCTGGAAAATCTTTGCAAGACGCGCGAATTGTACAATGTCGATTTCGTCGGTGGTCCACAAATTCCGATATTTGCAAAGCCGGAACATCAGGTTTGGGCAAAACATCCCGTATTCAGCCCGCATTATGACACAACCGGACGCGTGCCGATTATTTACTCCTCGGGCAATTTGCTGGTGGGGAGAAATGTGCTGGAGGCTATGCCGTTTCCATTTCTCGATCTCACCTTCAATTTCATGGGTGGTGGAGATTCGGATTTTATCAGCCGGAGCATGGTCAAGGGATTTACCATTGCATGGTGTGCAGAAGCGCCAGTTTATGAAACTGTCCCTGCCCGGCGCGTTGAAGCAGATTGGATCAGAGCACGGGCCTTGCGCAATGGTGTCATCTCAAGCCTGATCGAGAAGAGAAAACGAGCTGACGAGCCCTTTGGCACGTTGAAAACAATTGTGAAAAGTCTGGCACTGCTTGCAATCTCGCCTTTCCGCGCCGTAATGAAAACAGCGCAGACCGGCTCGGTATCTATCGGCGCCTATCAAATCTATATCGGGCTTGGCCGCGTTTTGGCAGAATTCGGATACTCGAATGAGCAATATCGGCAACCTGAAAAGAACTGACGCGCCCGTAGCGATGCCGGCACGCCTTGTCGCCAGCCTTCTTGCCGCGTTGATTTTGTGTGTTCTGTTTGTGTCCTTCCGGCCATTTCAACCGGCGAGCACCGCCATTGCTGGCGGCGGCGGCGATCTGGTTAACCAGTTAGGTTTCGGCGCTCTTGGGGGCGCTTCAATTCTTGCCGTGATTGTGCTGGCCGATCCGCGCCGGTTGCTATCTCTTGCAAGCCCAATGTGGATCATCATGTTCGGGTTTGTTTTCCTTTCAACGCTTGTTGCCATCGATCCCGGCGCGGCTCAACGCACTGTTATATTCACCATGATCGGCGTATTGTGTGTCATCGCGGTTCTGGCGCTTCCGCCCGATATGGATGGCTTCTCGCTGGTTCTGGTTATTGCAGCAACTGTGGTGCTTGGTCTGTCCTATATGGGATTGGTCATTGTGCCCGACCTCGCCAAGCATACTGCGGGCGAAATAGAATCCCAACATGCCGGACTTTGGCGCGGTATTTTTGCCCATAAGAACGTTGCGGGACCAGTCATGGCCTCATTCGCTTTCGCGGGTATCTATCTTATCCGCCGTGGCTGGAAAAAGAGCGGCGCGACAATTTTGGTCTTTGCGCTGCTCTTTGTTGCACATACCGGATCCAAAACATCGACAGCACTGGTACCACTGGTAATTCTGCTTGTTATGGTTCCCGGTCTGTTTGGATTGCGGTTGCTGACTGCACTGCTCATTGTCGCGGCACTTGCCGGATTTTTCTTATTTACCATTGGCACGCTGTTTTTTACACCGGCTCATGATCTTTTGCAGCAAATGGGTGCCGACGCGACCTTCACCGGCCGGACATCGATCTGGCAATTTGGTCTCGAAAAACTTGGTGAAACACCATGGCGTGGCTATGGGCTGGAAAGCTTTTGGGAAGCCCCCGCCGTGCTGCAGGCGGAGAATCCCTATTACCTGGACTGGGACGTGCGGGGCATTGTCCACGCGCATAATGGCTATCTGGATATCGCCATTGCCATGGGAATTCCGGCACTCGTTTGCGCGATACTCGTTCTGGTCGTGCTTCCACTTGTGGATTATGTGCGGACTTTGAGAAAACGCGAGAATATATTTCTCTCCGATTTTTTCATGATGTGCCTGACATTCACCCTGATGAATGCCTTTCTCGAGAGCTTTTTCTTTCGCCGCGCTGATCCCGTCTGGCTGATTGTCGTCATGGCGTGCTTCGGTCTGCGTATGACAGCACGGATTCCATTGCTCTACCGCTCGTGATTTAGCGGAAAGCCTGTTGACCCACGCACCCGGACCGGATCAAAGTGCCGTCCATTCAGATGGAGAGAAAAATGTCCGGTAATGTGGTTCTGGTTGGATGCGGTAATATGGGTTTTGCCATGCTCAAAGGTTGGCTCGACGCTGGCATATTGCAGCCGGGTCAGGTGACTGTTGTTGAACCAACGCCTGCCCTTCTGGAACGCGCTGCAAGTTTGGGCGTGAATGCCGTCGCCGACGCATCGAAGATTGACGATAATCTTGCACCGCGCGTCATTCTTGTCGCCGTAAAGCCTCAAGTGATGCGCGACGTACTTCCCGCCTATGCACGCTTTGCAAGAGTAGCGACATTTGTCAGTGTGGCGGCAGGCATAAAAGTGGCATTTTTCGAAGAACATCTGGGGGCAAGTGCCGCCATAATCCGCACGATTCCCAATACACCGGCGGCAATTGGCAAGGGAATGATTGTCACATTCCGCAACGCGCATGTCAGTGACGATGACGCGGCTTTTGTCGACAAGTTGCTCGAAACCAGCGGTGCCGTGGCGGCGGTGGATGATGAAAATCTGATCGACGTCGCCACAGCGGTTTCAGGTTCAGGACCAGCTTATGTTTTTCATTTCATAGAAGCTTTGACCGAGGCAGCAGTCCACGCAGGTCTTGAACGCAAGACCGCAGAGATATTGGCCATGCAGACGGTGTTCGGCGCTGGTGCTTTGGCGGCTTGCAGCGAAGATACACCGACAAGGCTGCGGGAACAGGTGACAAGCCCGAAGGGAACGACGGCTGCTGCGTTGGATGTATTAATGGGTGAAGAGAGGCTAAAAAAGCTCCTGACAGAAGCTGTTTCGGCTGCGCATAGGCGCGCCGTCGAATTGGGCAATCAGGCATAAAAATACGACCGGGAATTTCCGGCCGCATTTACTGACTTTGCTGGAGGCAAAGAAATGTGGATTAGCTCGGCTTTTTGGTGACGAGCGTCAACAACCCTTTTGAATCAAGGCTGGCTATAACGACCGCCTCGGATGTGAGGCCCTTTTCCTTGAGGGCGGATGTTACTTCCGGCGACTTGTCTATGGAAGAACGCAACTTCTTTACGTCTTCATCGCTGCGCTGAGCGACTGCATCGTTGACCTGCGTCTTGGTTGCGTCGGGCAATTCGTTGATATCGACGATATTGATCGTCGTAATCTGCGGTGCACCCGTCTGGGCGGGCGCCTCAGGGGTTGGCGCCGCAGAATTTGGAGCGGTTTGTGTGGCAGTCTGGGCATAAGCGGCCGAAGTGGCCAAGGGGAATGCCGCGCAGAGCGCGAGCACTATCATCTTTCGCATCGTTTTTCCTTTCAGATGATTGGCGAACGATCATCTATTGATGATGCAGCTACTTCACCTGTGAAATTCGATCTCAACCAGTCGATGAACGGGTTTTTTCAAGGCAATATTTCGGCAAGAATATGGCGGTCTTTTAAGCAGACAAGCCCACTGGTGCTGCCCTATTCTGTCCAATCACTGTATTTGCCAGAATTTCATAAGACCGGATTCGCGCTTTATGATCAAAAATATGGCCCGTAATCATAAGCTCGTCCGCACCGGTGCGATGAATGAACTCCTCGACCCCAGCTTTGATGGCAGGAGCAGCGCCAACGACAGAACAGGATAAGGCTTGGCGGAGGATCGCCTTCGCATGCAGATCAAGCGTTTCTTCATAACCTTCAACAGGTGCCGGAAGCGGGCCGGGATTTCCCGTACGCAAGTTTACAAATGCCTGTTGCTGGGATGTTTGCAGGAGCGCGGCTTCTTCATCACTCCCGGCAGCAAAAACGTTGAGACCAAGCATCACATAGGGCTTTTCCAGATATCGGGAAGGCTCAAACCGCGCGCGATAGATTTCGATTGCCCGCTCCATTTCCGCCGGCGCGAAATGGGATGCAAAAGCGTAAGGAAGCCCCAGTGCGGCGGCCAGCTGAGCGCCGAAAAGACTGGAACCCAGAATCCAGACGGGCACGTGGAGCCCAGCACCCGGCACCGCTATGACATGCTGCCCGGGTTGCGGATCGTCAAAGTAACTCAACAGTTCGACGACATCCTGCGGAAAGCCATTGATATCCTGATTGAGATTGCGACGCAGCGCCTGAGCCGTGATCTGATCTGTGCCAGGAGCACGACCAACGCCGAGGTCAATGCGACCAGGATGCAGAGACGCAAGCGTACCAAAAGCTTCCGCCACCATCAGAGGCGAGTGATTGGGCAACATGATGCCGCCCGCACCGAGCCGAATCTTGGAGGTTCCGGCTGCGACATGTGCGATCACAACGGCGGTCGCCGCGCTGGCAATGCCGCGCATGCTGTGATGCTCCGCAAGCCAAAGACGATGATAATCAAGGCGCTCGGCATTCTGCGCTAGGTCTAGCGAGTTGCGGAGAGACTGTGCGGCAGTGCTGCCTGCTGTAATCGGTGAAAGGTCAAGGACTGATAATGGGATCATGAGCTGAATATAGGACGCCGCAAACGCTACACAATGAGACTACGCGGTTTCATGATTCACAAATATTGAACGTCGATTCAATCGGGATCCTTGCAGAAGCTACCTGATGGTACCGGTGTGGGAAGAAGCCAAACGCAACTCCATGCCGACAACCGGACGCATTTCCTGCGAGAGGCGTTCATCGGATTCACGAATGGCCGTTTCAATGAAATAGGCGATCATTTCAAAACCTTCATCGTCCGCCAGAGCGCATAACCGGGAAAGCTCTGTTTTCAGAACTTTCAATGTCTCTGCTCTCTTGTTCATGCCTTCCGCTCCCACAACCCCAAAGTTGCGGGACCTAATACCAAAATTGGGATTTTGCAAAGTCTAAAGTTCGCGCGAATTTCAATTTCCGTCAGTAATTTATAGTAAAATTAGTTTAAAATTTTACTATACTATACGTAACCCTATGACATAACTCGATAACGCATCCTATTCGACTACAATCTGGACATTTGAACTTCGGGTATTTCACACATCTTTTTTGATCCGGCCTTGGTAGCGCGATCAATGATACCGGAAGCCAGGTCCGAAACAACTTCTACAGCGATGTCTTCCGGCAAACCAGTTTCAGCCATGCCTGCTCGCATAGCTGCTTCACTGGCTTCTGTTCCAGTACCGCAGATATAGGCTTTGGCTTCCAGTATGGCGGCCTTTTGGAACTTCTTATTATTGATATCGCCGCCTTCAACGTCGGTTTCCAGCTGGCCTTTAATGCTGAACGCAAGGCTGGATGTCATAGGAACAACCGCAAAGAACACTGCCGTTGTTACTACCATCATTGATGATCTTAAAAGGTGCATGATAAGCCCTTTCCAGCCATACATTAAAGCCGCGGCAATTTTACCGTTTTCAGCCTTGTTAATATATTATAAACGATACGGAGCTGTTTGTGTTCCGCGAACCTCTTCAACTGGCTGTGATCCCGACAAGCCGAAGCCCCCAAAAGCCCAGCGCGAAATGTTGCATTGCACCAAACGCAATGCTGCTATGCAATATTGTCTGTATTAAATCACGGCGATTGAGTTATTTTCAGATCAGGAATTTTCGACAGCGTCACCTCCTCCCGACCCTGTCGAAACGGACGGTCTCTTCTCCTCCCAGAAGACCCTCCATAACCAACGAAACCCACCGCACCTCCTCCCGCGGTGGGTTTTGTTGTTTCTGGCTCGCTCTCATTCAAAACACGAAAAATGCCGCTTCAGCCTTTGCGACATGAAACGGCATCCAAACTGTGATCCTTTAGAGCCTTTCCGGCTTACTGCTTCCCCATCTCAACCTTACGTCTTGCTACGCTTTCTTCGAGCGTCAATTTCTTTTCAGGCTTTGCGCGTTCAGTAAGAGACTTTGGCGGCGGAACAAATGAAACATCCTTGACCGGCGAATTGGCGGGAACTCCGCCGGTCGAACCGGTGCTGCAACCAGCAATGACGATAGCCGAGAGAATAACCAAGGTAGGTGCAACTCGCATCCAACTTTCCTTTGCATGAAACGCCGTTAGGTAGCGCCCGAATGGGACGCAAATGTCAAATCACTTCACTAGCGGTGGACCACTCAATAATGGCGATAGCGCGTCAACGAACAAGAATTGCCCGCAAATCATTTACATTCGTTCCGGTCGGTCCGGGTACGAACAGATCGTCAATGGCGTTGAATGCTGTCCAAGCATTATTGCCATTCAGATAAGCCGATGCGTCGTGCCCCTTTGCCAGCAAACGCGCCACGGTAGCGCTGTCGGCAAATGCACCTGCATTGTCTTCGGAACCATCAATGCCGTCCGTATCGGCGGCAAAAGCGCTAATGCCGTTTGCGCCATCTATATCCATGGCAAGCGACAACAGGAATTCGGTATTACGTCCGCCTTTACCTTTCCCGCGCACTGTGACTGTGGTTTCACCGCCGGAAAGGATGACCACGGGCTTTGTGAACGGCTGGTTTTTTGCAAGCACGTGTTTTGCCAGTGCTGCGTGAACATGAGCAACCTCTCTCGCCTCGCCTTCAATTGCATCGGAAAGGATTACGGCTTCGACGCCATTCTCCCGCGCGACCTTGGCGGCAGCTTCCAGCGAGACACCAGCCGATGCAATGACGTGATGTTCATGATCCTTAAAAACAGCATCACCGGGCTTTGGAGCATCTGCAGCGGCGGTGCGAAGGTGCGCCATTGCCGTCAGCGGCAAGTCCAGACTATAGCGATCAACGATTGCCAGCGCCTCTTCCCGCGTTGTCTCGTCAGGAACGGTAGGGCCGGAAGCGACGAATGCCGGGTTGTCTCCTGGAATGTCCGATACGACAAGCGAGTACACACGGGCCGGAAATGCCGCGGCAGCAAGACGACCGCCCTTGATCGTCGAAAGGTGTTTGCGCACGGCATTCATCGCCGAAATCGGCGCTCCTGACGCGAGAAGTACCTTGTTGACAGCAATTTCGTCCTCAATGGTCATGCCCTCGGGCGGCGATGGCAACAATGCCGACCCACCACCCGATACAAGCGCAACCACAAGATCGTCCGCCGTTAAATCTGACACGATTTCCAGAAGACGCTTCGAGGCAACGAGACCTGCTGCATCGGGCACCGGGTGCGAAGCTTCAATGATCTCTATGCGTTCGCAGGCAGCACCAAAACCATAGCGGGTCACAACGAGTCCTTCGATGAAAGAACCCGGATATTTGGCCGTCCATGCTTTTTCAAATGCACTTGCCATTTGCGACGAACCTTTGCCCGCACCGATCACAATCGTCCGGCCTTTTGGCTTCGATGGCAGATGGGATGCAATCACCCGCTCAGGATCAGCGGCGTCAACAGCGGCCCGGAATAGTTTGGTGAAAAACTCCTTGTCATGCATGGGGTTCAAACTTCCAGATCGAACACGAAAACGCCATCGGGACCGCCTACGGCTGAGGTCACAATACGCCCGCCAATTGCCTGATGTTCCAAGTGAATGAGATAGGCATCCCGTGCAGCCGCATCAGTGAAATCAATAATGAAGCCTTCAGTATAGCCTTTGTCCATCCCGATCTCGGGACTGACATTGGCACCGGATCGGAATGTGAGAGCGCCGGGCAATTTCGCACAAAGTACGGCAAGATCATCGTAACAAGCCTGTCTATCCGATGCGGGAACGTCGTCACGAAAACGGATAAAAACACAGTGGCGTATCATGAAAGCCTTCCTTCTGGATATCGGATGCGTATCCTGACGAGATTGTTGAAAATTGCGAGCGATATTTCTGCTGTCCGCCAACCATCAGGTCAAAATGTGCTCTACGGACAATGCCATCGCCAGTAGCCTTCGGTCAGTGCCATGCTGCGCCATGAGCATCAATCCAGCTGGCATTGCCGTATCCGGCATGGGAAGACTGATGGCGGTCAGATCAAACTGGTTTGCGACTTGCGTATTGCGTAGCAGCAACGCCTCTGTTTCCCGATAGAAATGTTCATCACTGACTGCCTTGATCGTGGGGGCGAGGATCGGCACTGTTGGCAAGGCCAAAAAATCATAGGCTTTGATCCGCTGATCCATTTCACGCACCAGCGACTGACGCTTCATCATCAGATCTATGTAATCGGACTCCGACGTCTCAAGCCTCCGCAGGAGTGGCCGCTGAACACGCTGGTCTACATCCAACGTTTTATTCCGCAACCATCCGGCATGAACCCTACTCGCTTCAATTCCGGCGATCGATCCCACCAATGTTGCTTGAGCCATGGCTTCAATAAGATCGTTTATCGAGCAATCGACAATCACGGCTCCGGCTTTCTCGCAGGCCTGGAGACTTACATTGAATGCTTTTTCAATTTCTGGTTCCATGTTTTCAAACAAGACGCCGCGTGGCACGCCAATACGCAGACCTGATAAAGAGATGGCATCCAAAGGACGCGGCTGCTCTCCAGCCAGAATTGAGTCTGTGAATGCACAGTCTGACACGTTTCGTGCCAACGGCCCGACAGAATCCAGACTGGGCGAAAGTGGAAATGCGCCTTGCAGCGGAATACGCTTTGCAGTCGGTTTGAATCCGGTAACACCGTTTAAAGCCGCAGGAATTCGTATCGAGCCTCCTGTGTCCGAGCCGATTGACATCTCGCTTGTGCCTTCTGCTACCGAAATTCCGGCCCCGATGGACGAACCGCCAGCAACACGCGAAGAATCGACCGCATTTCCCGCTGTCGGATAATGCGGATTCAAGCCCACCGCCGTGAATGCAAACTCGGTCATCAGCGTTTTGCCTGTAATGACCGCCCCAGCTGCACGCAGTCGCTGCACAATGAGCGCATCATCACTGGCCGCCGCAGCCGTTTTCCGTATCACCGAACCAGCCAAGGTGGTTTCACCGGCAACGTCAAACAAATCTTTGATGGAGACTATCCGCCCATCGAGCGGCCCAAGCGCTTCGTTCTTCCGCAAGCGGTTGTCGGAGGCTTCTGCCTCCCGGCGGGCTGACACGGCATATACCCGTGTAAATATTCGCTCGTCCGTCTCGCGCTGTATCAAACGCGCAAGAATATGCTCGAGCCTTTGCACGGCTGTCGGGTTTTGCTTTGACAAGGAAATATCCCGCTGGAAATGTTGCAGACAAGGTTTCTATAGCGCGAAGGCCTTTCCGATTAAAGCCCAACCGGCTTGCCATGCAGGGAATGCAATGGTGCGTTGCAACATTCGCAGTTTTAAATCGATATTATTTGGCGCAAGCTTTGCGATAGGGAGGGCAAACAATAAAAGGGGTAAGAGCCATGAGCCTTCGCAACCGCATTCAGAAATACCGCCAGTACCGCCAGAATCTCCATGAGCTGCGTCTTTGCAGTGATCGCAATCTTGCTGATCTTGGAATTTCCCGTGCCGACATTCGCCAGATTGCCTGGATGGCCTGCAACTAATTAAATTAGGCCTGGAATTCGATGAAGGCGCTGTGAGCTTTGCTCCGGCGCCTTTTTTATTGCCGTATTTTGAAGGTGGCGTCCCTTGCCAAACCCCTAACAATGTTGTTGTACGATACCTAATGATCGAAGCCCCTGGTGAACCTGACACATTGATCAAAGCATTCATCATTCATCTGTCACGCTCCGTAGACAGGCAACAACAGGTTGATTTGCTCAGCCAGACGCTTCCTGTCCCGGCGGATGTCGTCGACGCTGTCGATGCCAGAAACCTTACCGAGGAAGATGTTCGCCGCGTCTACAAGCCCGGACTGCATGCCCCGCGCTATCCTTTTGATCTCAATATCAGAGAGGTTGCCTGCTTTCTGTCGCACCGGAAGGCATGGCAGGCAATTGTTGATCAGAATCTCACAGCCGGATTGGTGCTTGAGGACGATGTTGCCTTAACGTCCGACTTCGCCGGAGCCTATTCTGCTGCTGCTGCGTTTGTAAGGCCCGATGATTTTATCCGCTTTCCTTTCCGGCCTCACCGTGAACAGGGGCCAGAGGTCTTCACTGCAAATAATGCCCGCATCCTGCAAGCCAAACCGGTTGGACTGGGAATGGTGATGCAACTTGTCGGTCACGAGGCTGCAAAACGATTGCTGGCTGTCACTGAAACTTTTGACCGCCCGGTCGATACAACGTTGCAGATGAACTGGATAACAGGATTGTCGCCGGTAGCTGTTGTTCCTGGCGGCGTTATGGAAGTTTCATCTCAGCTTGGCGGCAGCACAATCCAACAGCAAAAACCTTTGCTTGAAAAACTGAGACGCGAGATATTACGGCCGATTTATCGCATGCGGGTCAAAGCCTATTCCCGCCGCCAAGGGAGCTGACCTTGCCTATACCGATCCTCCTTTACCATCAGATCGCCACGCCACCGGCTCGCAAGACGCCGTTTCGAAGCATGATCGTCAGCCCGGAATCCTTCCGGCGGCAGATGAGCTGGCTCAAGCGATTGGGTTATCAAGGGCTCTCACTACGCGAAAGCATGCCCTACATAACCGGTAGGAAAACAGGAAAAATCGCCGCTATCACCTTTGATGATGGCTTTACCAATGTCTATCAGAACGCCATGCCAATCTTGCAGGAGTTCGGCTTTACTGCGACCAATTTTTTCGTCGGCAATCAGATCGGCGGCTCGAACGAGTGGGACCGACCGCTTGGTGTTTTACCGGCAACTTGCATGGACATTGATCAGATCAAGCAATGGCATTCTGCAGGCCATGAAGTTGGCGCGCATACAATGGACCATGTGCACCTCAGTCAACTTCCGGAAAGGGAGGCTTTCGAGCAATTGTCTCTTTGCAGGGAAAAACTGCAGGCACTTACCGGCGATGCAATCGATTCATTTGCTTACCCCTATGGCGATCACAATGACAAGGTGCGGGAACTGGTTCAACAAGCGGGCTATACGGTGGCTGGCGGTACGGAACGGCGCCGCGCGACAGCCAATGACGATTTGATGAACCTGCCAAGACTGACTATTCGCCGGGACGACACCTGGCTGCACTTCGTCGCAAAGTGCCTGTTGCGCTAGAACGCTTATGCCAGTCAAACGGCTTTGCTGAGTTTCAAACGCTGTTCCAGCTTTGCAGCATTCTCCTTTCGCTCGCTATAGCGCTCTGTCAGATATCCTGAAACATCGCGCGTCAGCAGCGTAAACTTGACCAGTTCCTCCATGACATCGACCAGACGATCATAATAGGCAGAGGGCTTCATGCGACCGCTTTCATCAAACTCCTGATAGGCCTTTGCCACTGAGGATTGATTGGGGATCGTTATCATACGCATCCAGCGACCCAGAACCCGCATCTGATTGACCGCATTGAAGGATTGGGAGCCGCCAGAAACCTGCATGACGGCCAGCGTCCGTCCCTGGGTCGGACGTATCGCCCCCATAGCGAGCGGAATCCAGTCAATCTGCGATTTCATGACGCCTGTCATTGCACCGTGTCGTTCCGGACTGGTCCAGACCTGTCCTTCGGACCAAAGCGAAAGTTCCCGCAATTCCTGAACCTTCGGATGATCGACCGGCGCGTCATCCGGCAGTGGCAAGCCGACCGGATCATAAATTCGCGTTTCAGCACCGAAATACTCAAGCAGCCTAGCTGCTTCCTGTGTCAGCAGTCGGCTGTAGGAGACTTTGCGCAATGAACCGTACAGAAGAAGAATGCGCGGTCGATGCTTCGACATTGGAGCGGCAAGCTTTTCCGGCTGGGGCAGATGCAGCATATCCGGAACTGTATTGGGCAGATCAGACAATGCGATTTCCTTCCGCATCGATAACGATTTCGCCATCCTCCTTGGTGAATGGGCCCTTCTGCGCATCCGATAAAATATCCAGCACCAATTCCGACGGACGTGCCAGACGCACGCCCAGATTCGTCACAACGAACGGACGGTTGATCAGGATCGGATGGGCTTCCATTGCGTCCAGCAACTGCTCATCTGTCAATGACAAATTGCCAAGACCGAGTTCCGCGTAAGGTGTTCCCTTCTCACGAATGGCTTCCCGCACAGTCAGGCCCGCTTTCTTGATCATGTCCCTGAGATCGTCGCGGCTTGGCGGTGTCTTCACATATTCAATAACGGTCGGTTCGATGCCTGCATTTCGTATGAGCGCCAGCGTATTGCGCGACGTGCCGCAAGATGGGTTATGATAGATAGTGACGGTCATCAGACTGTCCTTTCAATTTTCTTCAGATTTTGAACCGCGGCACCGCTCTCGTACCAGCTCTTGCTCCGGTTCACGATCCAGACGACCGACAGCATAACCGGCACTTCGATCAACACACCGACGACTGTGGCGAGCGCCGCACCCGAGTTGAAACCGAACAGGCTGATGGCGGCAGCGACAGCGAGTTCGAAGAAATTGCTGGCACCGATGAGGGCCGAGGGTCCGGCCACACAATGCTGCTCCCCGCTGACGCGATTGAGCATATAGGCAAGACCGGAATTGAAATAGACCTGGATCAGGATCGGCACAGCCAGCAAGGCAATGATCATAGGCTGTGCAATGATCTGCTCACCCTGGAAACCGAACAGCATGACAAGGGTTGCCAAAAGCGAGACAAGCGAGATTGGCTGCAAGGTTCTCAGCAGACGATCGAAAGCTTTCTGACCACCATTGGCAAGCAACTGTCGACGCGTGATTTGAGCGATAATGACCGGTATGACGATATAAAGCACCACAGACAGGACAAGTGTATCCCAAGGCACGGTGATTGCCGAAAGACCGAGCAGTAGACCGACGATCGGAGCAAAGGCGACAATCATGATCGCATCATTCAGGGCAACCTGCGACAGGGTGAAATGTGGTTCCCCCTTGGTAAGGTTCGACCAGACAAACACCATTGCCGTGCAGGGGGCCGCTGCCAGAATGATCAGACCCGCAATGTAGGAATCGATCTGCATTTCCGGCAGATAGGGCCGAAATAGCCAGCCGATAAACAACCAGCCGAGCAATGCCATGGAAAATGGCTTGACCGCCCAATTGATAAACAGCGTTACGCCGATACCCCGCCAGAATTGACCCACGTGACCGAGTGAGGCGAAATCAATCCGCAGCAACATTGGGATGATCATCAGCCAGATCAGGACCGCCATCGGAATATTGACCTTGGCATATTCTGCCGAGCCTATGGCTTGGAAAACGCCCGGAATGAAGTGACCAAGCGCTATGCCAATGACAATACAAAAGGCCACCCACACGGTAAGGTACCGCTCAAAAATAGACATTCTGCTTTTCCTTAAAGAGAGACTGATCGCACCATCAGGGAGGCGTTCGATGGGCAAAGACCCGATGCTTGCGGCGTCGCCAGGATTTCAGGCGGTGCATCGCTTTTGGGGATAGTTTTAAAACCGAGCTTATTGAAGAACGGGGCAGCTTCCGTTGTCAGCAGATAGCTGGATTCTGCACCCGCCATTTCTGCATACCGCAATAAGGACCGGGTGATCGCGGTGCCGTAACCGGCATTCTGCATTCCCAGAGGAACGGCTATCGATCGCAGCAACGCGTTTTTCCCGTGCAATTCAATGCCACCAAATCCGGCAGGCTCGCCCTTGCGATCCGTAAAGCGAAAGAAAGTGCCCCCGGACTGGGAGAGATCATCAATGGGTAGCGATGCAGCCCGTAGTGCTTTTGCCAGTTCCTCGTCTGAGGACAATATTTTTTCCCCTTCGACTTTTTCACGGCGCCCAATGGCCTGCAGACGTGTTGTCAGCCAAAGCTTGTCGACGGATTCCAAGGGTAAGTTCAGAAAAGCGGAAATACGGTTTTTCATGTAGCGAGCTGCCAAAGAAAATGCCGCTTCCTTTTGGATATCCGTTCCTTCAACGGCAGCCGGATCCTCGATGCCCCAATGAGCCGTCACTGGCTGGCCGGGCCAGACGGGGCATGCCTCTCCCGCAGCGCTGTCGCAGACAGTGAAGATGAAATCCATCTTCGGCGCCCCTGGCGTCGCAAATTCATCCCAGCTCTTGGACCGAAATCCTTCCGTCGGATACCCATAGGCTTCAAGCACCTTCAAGGCGAAGGGGTTTACTGTGCCGTTTGGCTTGCTGCCTGCCGAGAACGCCCGGAAATGTCCCTTGCCCTCTGCTGACAGAATGGATTCGGCAAGGATAGAGCGGGCGGAGTTTCCAGTGCACAGGAACAAGACATTGTAGACACGATCAACCATTGAAGGTCTCCTTGGGAGGACAACAGGGAACAATATCAGCGATGAGCGGCGCGCAAATATCCGGGTGCCCGGCACAGCAATCCGTCAGTAGATAGTTAATCGCTGCCCGCAGACCATTAAAATCCGCACGATAAATAATGGAACGACTTTGCCGCTCCGACGCGATCAAGCCAGCTCGTGACAAGATCGCGAGGTGTGTCGACATTGTATTTTGAGGAACATCCAGAATACGGGCGATTTCCCCGGCGGCGATCCCTTCCGGCTCATGCATCACAAT
Source organism: Phyllobacterium sp. K27 (assembly GCF_054796155.1). NCBI lineage: Bacteria > Pseudomonadati > Pseudomonadota > Alphaproteobacteria > Hyphomicrobiales > Phyllobacteriaceae > Phyllobacterium > Phyllobacterium sp. K27. Next base: position 3,290,637 of record NZ_CM139240.1, read on the forward strand.
CAGCTTGAAAGCATCCATACGCGACGGTTGGGCAAGAGCCGAAAAGGCTTCAATGACATCTTCTTTTTCCATATATCGAGATATACAGATACAATACAAAGCAGTCAATGCTGTGAGCTATGCATTCAGCTTCCGACTCCTTTTGAATCTCGGACGTTATCTCAGCAAGACATCCCGTGATCTGATTGAACGCTCATGCGGCTTGTCGATTTGCCCGTAGGTGATTACCAGACTGCAAGGACACCAACATATAATGCTGCTGCAAGGACCGCAGAAATGGATGCAAGACAAACGTGTAGTCCAAACGACATTTTTCCGAGAACAGATGCATAGATTGCCTTGGCAATAATGTTGCTGAGGACAGCTAGCCCCAACGCATAGCCAGCATTCTCAGTCGAAATTTGCGGGAGTAAACCAACAATCGATACCATCGCCGCGTCAACATCGACAAGACCAGATAGAATTGATGCAGTAATCAAGCCCTGGTTGCCAAACAATTGGCTTGCGGCATTCGTCAACAACGAGGCCCCGACAAGAATGAGAGCCATCTTGATAACTTCTACTATATCGAAAGGATTTCTGAACCGGGACAATTGATGCGTACGGGGCTTTCGATAAGCGAGCGTAATTGCGTAAATGAGCATGATTACTGCTGCAGTCATCAATGGAGGAATGAGCATCGTACTGAGTTGCGGCGCGAGAAACAGAATGAGCGTGATTGTTCGCAACAGCGAAACGCCTCCGGCACTTATCGCTCCAGCTGCTATAGGTTCAATTGTCTCACCTGCCGTGGATCGCCGAGCATTCATAATGGTTGCAGCGGTTGACGAAACCAACCCTCCGATCGCACCTGCGGCAAGTTCTCCATTTGTGGGGCCGAGCAGCTTCAAGGCGATATATCCGCAAAAGGAAATAGATGCCAAGGCAATAACAATCAGCAGTATTCGCGAAAGGGAGATGCCGCCAAACGGACCAATCGGATCTTTGGGAAGAAGCGGGAGAACAACAAATGTCAGAGCCAGGAGTAATACGGCTGATCGTAATTCTGCCCATTCCACCTTACGTAAAAAGCTGTGCAAAAACTCGCGACTGAGCAGAATGCACACAAGCGCGACACATCCGGCAGAGGCAACAGCCATACTTCCCAGTACTGCGAGAGTTCCAAGACAGTATGTTAGCATTGCTGCAATGACGGATGTCACGCTAAACTTGTTCTCTGCAATCGACTCCCGCCATTGAAACATGGCGAATATCGATGAAAAAATTATGAAAAATCCGACGACTATCAATCCGGAAATGCCGCTCAGGCCATCAATCAACATCTCCAGCAGGCCGGCAATGCCGCCCAGCATTCCGACGAGAGTATAAGTGCGAATTCCAGCCGTGCGGCTGCCAGCCGCCTGATTTCTTTCGCGCCAGTGCCGTTCGACGCCGATCATGGCCCCGATGGCTGTAGCCAAACCTATCCGGCGGAATATCTCAATCTCATCCATTTCACTATAACCGCAGGATATCGTCTCCCGGTCAATGTACAGCTTGCCGCAACGCCCCCATTCATTCCCAACTCCCGATCACAGGGATTGCAAGTTGCCCTTCTGTTGAACGTTCCAGAACATTTACATGGACTTGGTGTGATAAATTCTTCATGCAGAACATATAAGTGTTCAGGGTCAGGATCTTAACCTGTTGAGATGGTATGAGGCTTTTCGTTCGGGGAGGAGCAAAGGCCAAGGTTAACGGATACCCTGGGTATTCTGTGCAGCCGTAACAATAGGGCATTTGCTCAATGACCAAGGTCGAGACCACAACCATCAGTTCAAGCATGGACAGGATTGCCGAGGTATTTTTTGTATTCCTGAAACTTGGCCTTACCTCCTTCGGCGGGCCTATTGCCCATCTAGGCTATTTTCGCGACGAGTTTGTGAACCGCCGAAAATGGTTGACGGATAGCGCCTATGCCGACGTTGTGGCCCTATGCCAGTTTCTGCCCGGGCCTGCTTCCAGTCAGGTGGGCTTCGCTATCGGAATATTCAGAGGTGGCGGGGTATTGGGAGGAATCGCGGCATGGACGGCCTTCACCCTCCCTTCAGCGATTTTGCTCATTGCATTCGCTTATGGAGCAGCAAATTTTGCAGGGCCAATCGGCCAGGGCATTATTCATGGATTGAAGCTCGTCGCCGTGGCCGTCGTGGCTCAAGCAATCTGGGGAATGGCACGTACGCTGACCCCTGACAAAACCCGAATTGCTATTGCACTGGCTGCAATAGCAGCAGCTGTGTTCCTCAGCAGCACTGTCGGACAGATAGGCGCGATTGCGGGTGGCGCATTGGCGGGCCTTTTCTTGTGCCGCAATGCGGATGCTCAGGACACACATCGTCTCGGCTGTTCCGTTACCCGGCGCAGTGCCATCATTGCACTCATTCTGTTTGCGGTGCTGCTCGGTGTCCCGCCGCTTTTACCAGATACCTTACACAGCCAAACAATTTCGCTCTTTGATGCATTTTACCGTTCAGGTGCACTCGTCTTTGGTGGCGGCCATGTGGTGCTACCACTGCTTGAAACGGCGGTTGTGGCTCCCGGTTGGGTGAGCCATGAGGCATTTCTTGCAGGTTATGGCGCAGCACAGGCGGTGCCGGGGCCGCTCTTTACGTTTGGGGCCTATCTTGGAGCGATTGTGAATTCTTCGCCCAATGGGCTGCTAGGCGCGCTTATCGCAGTAATTGCATTGTCCTTGCCGGGATTGCTCCTGGCCTATGGCACTTTGCCGTTTTGGGACGACCTCAGACGCCGCCCCTTGGCACAAGCGGCCATGAGAGGCGCCAATGCAGCTGTAGTGGGGATTCTCGCCGCTGCATTTTATAATCCTGTCTGGACAAGCGCAGTCTTCAAGCCGTCCGACTTCCTGCTGGTGACAGCCGGGTTTCTGTTCCTGACAATATGGAAGATGCCACCTTGGATTGTGGTCGTCGCTCTTGCCAGTGCTGGCGCGATCATAGGTGCGATGTAGGCTATGTATATCTGACAGGTACTCTACCAGGCAAGCAACAGTTTTGGTTATAATACTGGCTTTATCAGAAGAAAAAGTGGTGCCCAGACGCGGATTCGAACCACGGACACGCGGATTTTCAATCCGCTGCTCTACCAACTGAGCTATCTGGGCACTTTTGGCTGCCAAGTTGGCAGTCCATTCCGACGCGTTGGTTTTCGTTGGAAGCGGGTGGGTTATAACACTAAAAATCCTGCTGTCCAGCATCAACTAAGGAATTTTTCGCCGTTTTTCTGCCTCTTGCAAAGGGCACAGATAGGTGCGTTCTTGATGGGGTTACAGACAGGATTCGTTTTATATGATTGATACGGGGGATAAAGCCGCCAAAGCAACGTCTTTTGGCTGGGGCATTCTTGGCAGCGGCCGACATGCCGGACAATTTGCCGCTGATCTTGCATTGGTACCCGGTGCTCTGCTTGTGGGTAACTATTCGCGGACAGCAGCCAATGCAAAACGGTTTCACGAAAACTTTGGCAGCAAGCGAGCCTATTCCGATCTGGATGCATTTGTCGCCGATTCCGAGATTGATGCAGTTTACATTGCAACGCCTAACTCAATGCACCTGGCGCAGGCTCTTAAAGCCATTCGTTCAGGCAAAGCTATTCTGACAGGCAAACCGCTCGCCCCTTCCCATACGGAGGCTTCCGTCATTGAACGGGAAGCAACCCGCGCGAATGTTTTTGCCATGGAAGCGATGTGGACAAGGTTTCTGCCTGCAATTGCTGCGGCAAAAGCCAAAGTGGATGCTGGAGAGATCGGAGCAATCCGTAGAATCACCGCCGAGTTAGCCTATGAGCATCCCTATGATCCTAAAACGCGCTTCTTCAGCAGATCATTGGGCGGGGGCGCCAGCCTTGACCTTGGGGTCTATTGTGTTTCCTTGGCAATGTTCTTCCTTGGTCAACCACAGAAGGTTTCGGGGTTATGGTATGCGGCTCCAAATGGTATCGACATGAGCTCAGAAATCGTGCTGCATTACGATCAAGCGAAAGCAGAACTTTCCTGTGGATTTGACCGGGATGGGAAAAATCATTTTGTCATTGAGGGCACAACCGGCACTATCCGGGTGAATGCTCCATTTCTCGAAGCAAAAGAATTGACGATTTACCAAGGATTATCCCGCCAAGCGCTTTTCAGCCCCTTATCGGGCCCGCGCGGAACTATTGGACGAATATTGGATCGCCTGCCGGTGCCGGGGCGTACCGTCGAAGAGTACAATTTTGATGGTAACGGCCTCCAGTTTGAGGCAATTGCGGTCATGGATGCAATAGGCCGAGGCAAAACGGAGTCAGCCATTATGCCGATTGCGGACAGTATCAATGCATTGCGTGCAATCAATATTGTATTGTCGCAACCTGCGACGCAACGCGTGATAAAACTTTAGAAATGCGGGGTCCCGCCCCTTACATGTCTTCTTCGCCGTCGCTGTCTTCCGAGCTTTCTACGGCGGGCAACACATAAGCCCCCGTTAGCCAGCGATTGAGATCGATATTGCGACAGCGTGATGAGCAGAATGGATAATGCTCACGTTGGGAAGGCCGTTTGCATTCGGGACAAGGGCGTGTCGGTCGCAGGGGCGTAACGTTCGCCATACTGTTTTTATCGTCAGTCAATGTCGCAGTCCGTTTGCTCTAATGTCCGGAGGCTTGCCAATTGGCGTAAACAGGAAACCCCTCCCCCTGCAAAAGGTTCAAGGTTTCATAAAGTGGAAGGCCAACAACATTGGTGTAAGAGCCGACCAGTTTGATGACGAAGCTGCCCGCCAAGCCTTGAATCGCATAGCCGCCAGCCTTATCCCGCCATTCGCCCGAGGCAAGATAGCTCTCCAGTTCCTCCCGCGAAAGTCTTTTGAAACGAACGCGGGTTTCGATCAGATCCTGGCGCAATTTTCCAGCCGGAGTAATCAGGCAAAGGCCAGTATAGACACGGTGCGAACGACCGGACAGCAGCCGCAAGCAGGCAGTCGCATCGTCAAGTATTTCCGCCTTCGGCAGAATGCGTCGCCCCACAGCTACAACGGTGTCTGCGCTTAAAATGTAGGCCTTCCCCAGATCAACACTCCCCTTCAAGTCCGCAGCAACTTTTTCCGCCTTCAAGCGGGAAAGCCGACGCGCCAGCGAACGCGGGTGTTCCGCCCGCAGGGGCGTCTCATCCACATCGGCGGGCAGCAGACTATCCGGCTCAATACCGATCTGGCCGAGCAGCGACAGGCGGCGCGGAGAACCGGATGCGAGAACGAATTTGTGCTGATCGCTCATAAAGAGAATTCCTGCGGACAGGCTGAGGGAGGTTTACTTGAAACGGTAAGTGATGCGACCCTTGGTCAGGTCGTATGGGGTCATTTCAACCAGAACCTTGTCACCTGCAAGAACGCGAATACGGTTCTTGCGCATACGCCCAGCCGTGTGAGCAATGATTTCATGATCGTTTTCGAGCTTTACCCGGAACATCGCGTTGGGCAACAGCTCCGTTACGAGGCCAGGAAACTCCAGTACTTCTTCTTTCGCCATGCGTAGTTCTATCTCCAGAAATTGAATTTGCGGCCGTGTTCGACCGCAATTTTGCGCGGAACCTATAGTATTGCGCAGCATTTGTGAACAAGGGAGTTCAATCCAATTGTACGGACGTACAAGAGTATCAAGTCAATGGACCGAAACGATCCTCAATATGTTGCTTCAGATGATCACGAACGTCGCGATAGGCACTCAGAATCTGGTCCCTGCGACCCCGCACCAGGGTCGGGTCTGGGGTCGGCCAATATTCCACATGCACTGATGTCGTTCGGGTCAACTCCAGTGCCATATGGTGTGCCTTGGGTGACAATGTAACAATCAGGTCGAAATAATCGTCTTCAAGCTCCTTGAAGGTGCGCGGGGTCATTGAGAGTCGCTTTAACCCTATTTCTTCGAGAACCGCATCCACAAACGGATCAGGATCGCCCTTTTCAACGCCTGCTGAAGCAACATAAACCTTAGAAGGCAATACTTTTCGGGCCAGCGCTTCTGCCATGGGAGAGCGAATGGAGTTCATTCCGCATATAAAAAGTACAGCCCCCGGAATCCTTGGTTTCTCACCTACCGTTTCATCCGGCAGGTGATCGGGCATTCCCGGCACGGGTGCGCCTATCCCCGCCAATGGAGCACACATACCAGTGTAAAAAGCCGGCGGGCCGTGTCGAAATCGACCTCAATCTTACCGCCAAGCCGATCCATCAATGCTCGCGAGCCCTCATTATGCAACCCTCTTCGACCCATGTCGATCGCTTCGATCTTGCTTGGACTGGACGAACGAATGGCGTCATAATAGCTTTCACAGATAAGGAAATAGTCTTTGATGACCTTGCGCAAAGGCGTAAGCGAGAGGATGTGCGTTACCACATCGTCCCCGCTTTCCCGCGAAATCGCAAAAATCAAACGTGATTCGACCAGAGAAATCTTCAGCTTGTAAGGCCCCGCTCCCTCATCACTAACAGGGCGAAAGCTGTTTTCTTCGATAAGATCAAAAATTGCGACCGCTCGTTCATGCTCGACGTCGGGTGTCGAACGGCCGATCGTGTCGTCCAGTTCCACATCGACCAATCTCGCATCACTTGCCGTCATCAGATTCCTAAAGGTTCAACCGGATTGCGACTGAATTGCCGTGCGCATCAAGTCCCTCCGCACGTGCCAGCTCAATCGCTGCTGGTCCCAAGGCTCGCAATTGCTCAACACCCAGCCTCAGAATGGAGGTTCGTTTGACATAGTCAAGCACGGAAAGTCCCGAAGAAAACCTTGCTGAACGGGCGGTGGGCAAAACATGGTTGGAGCCGCCAATATAATCCCCGATGACTTCCGGGGTATAGCGGCCAAGGAAGATTGCTCCAGCATTACGAACACCGGCCAGAAGCTGTTCTGTATCGGCGGCTGCAATCTCCAGATGTTCCGGCGCGATGCGGTTGACCAGAGGCAAAGCTGACTGCAAATCATTGACCAGAATCATCGCGCCATAATCCCGCCAGCTCTCGCTTGCGGTCTGGCCGCGCGGCAACGTTTTCAGTTGATGTTCAACAGCGGCCATTACGGCTTTACCAAAAGTCTCATCATCCGTAATGAGAATTGATTGTGCGGCGCTGTCATGCTCAGCTTGCGCCAGCAAGTCGGCAGCAATCCAATCGGGGTTATTATCGGCATCGGCGAGAATAAGAACCTCGGATGGGCCGGCAATCATGTCGATACCCACAGTACCGAAAACACGGCGCTTGGCAGCCGCCACATAGGCATTGCCGGGGCCGACAATCTTGGCGACCGGGGCAATGGTTTCAGTGCCGTAGGCCAGTGCTGCAACAGCCTGCGCACCACCCACACGGTAAATCTCGGAAACGCCAGCGAGACGTGCTGCGACCAGAACCAGCGGATTGAGCTTACCGTCCGGCGACGGAACCACCATGACAATACGCTCAACGCCGGCCACCTGTGCCGGAACGGCATTCATCAAGACAGAGCTCGGATAACTCGCAGTGCCACCGGGAACATAGAGCCCGACTGAATCGATTGCTGTCCAGCGCGAGCCAAGTTCAACGCCCAATGCATCCGTATAACGATCATCCTTGGGCATTTGCCTTGCATGGTGGGAATGGATGCGATCCCGTGCGAGCTTGAGTGCCTCGACCGTTGCTTGCGGCGCTGTCTCCATCGCCGCATCGACCTCAGCGGCGGAAATGGCGATACCATGCTGCGCCAGATCGATACGATCGAATTGCTTCGAATAATCCATGAGTGCTGAGTCGCCATTGGCGCGAACATTCTTGATAATGGTCTCAACCACGCGATCAACATCTTCGGAGACTTCGCGTTTGGTCGAAAGGAATGCGGAAAAACTCTCGTTAAAATCAGAATCAGACTGTTTCAGCACAATTGCCACGTTACTTACTCCTCAGGCTTCGTGCTCTGGACGGGATTGTGTTTCCCAAGCCGGACCCAAATCCGCCATTTGAGCTTCAATGGCTTCGACTTCGAGGCGCAAAGCTTTGTTTGCGGCAAAAAGCAGCTCGATAATTCCAGACGGAGCTTCGGAAACGATAAAACGAATGGCCAAGATGGAAAGAACATCATCCGGATAATGACGGTCGATACCCGTTGCCTTGACACTCAAGACCTGGCCGAAATAGAGCGCCGTGCGGCGGCGCTCAAAACTGCGATGACGCTTGCCGTCATCCGCCAGTTCCCAGACGAAACGATTAATACCAAGAACCAGCTTCTTTTCCGCTGCCAGATAATCGATATCGCGGACTTTCAGCACGGAATCCTGCAGGTGCGCAGATAGGATTTGCAGATCTTCCTCATCAAGCGCGATGAGTTTGAGAGTGTCCATGTCTACCCTTTGCCTCAATTTGCGGGGCCAGGACTTCCAATGGGGAATCCTGCTCTCTTCCCTGTTAGAGGAAAGCGAAGGCAAAGGGAATTATGCAAGACGTATAATCGACGCAGAAATTCCGGACGATCAGTCGCTGATCCGCTCAACCACCGCACCGCAGCGTGTCAGCTTTTCTTCAAGACGCTCAAAACCGCGGTCAAGATGATAGACGCGGTTGACCGTCGTCTCGCCTTCTGCCGCAAGACCTGCAATCACCAGCGAAACCGATGCACGCAGATCAGTCGCCATGACCGGCGCGCCGCGAAGGCGTTCAACACCCTCAATCTTCGCAGTCTGACCTGACAGTGAGATTTTCGCACCGAGTCGAGCCAATTCCTGCACGTGCATGAAGCGGTTTTCAAAAATGGTTTCAGTAATATGGGATGTGCCCTTGGCCTTGGTCATTAGCCCCATGAACTGTGCTTGCAAGTCCGTCGGAAAGCCCGGAAATGGTTGCGTTGTCACATCGACAGGCATAATCCCATGGCCATTACGCACAACGCGCAGACCGGAATTGGTTTCGGAGATTTCGACGCCGGCCTGACCCAACGTTGCAAGGGCAGCAGTCAGCAGGTTGGCATCAGCGCCCTCCAGGATGACATCGCCGCCCGTCATGGCTACAGCCATGGCATAGGTGCCTGTCTCGATACGATCAGGAATGACCCGGACGCGTGCGCCGGAAAGACTGGTTACGCCCTCGATTGTAACCGTCGCCGTACCAGCACCGCTGATCTTGGCACCCATGGCGTTCAGGCATTCAGCCAGATTAACGACTTCAGGCTCCTGCGCGGCGTTCTCAATGATCGTCTCGCCCTTGGCGAGCGTGGCGGCCATCATCAAGACATGGGTTGCACCAACCGAAACTTTCGGAAATGCATAGCGCGCACCGACCAGGCCGCCCTTGGCGCTGGCTTTGACATAGCCGTTTTCAATCTCAATATCGGCGCCGAGCGCGCGCAGGCCATCAATAAACAGATCAACCGGCCGTGTACCAATTGCACAACCACCCGGCAACGAAACGGTTGCAACACCCATGCGGGCGAGAAGCGGCCCGATAACCCAAAAGCTGGCCCGCATTTTGGAGACGAGCTCATAGGGAGCAACGGTATCGACGATATTGCGTGCTGTGAAATGAATCGTACGGGAATAAGCACCGTCCTGACGTTCGCGGCGGCCATTAACCGAATAATCAACCCCGTGATTGCCAAGGATGCGGATAAGCTGCTCGACATCTGCCAGATGCGGCACGTTTTCAAGTGTCAGCGTGTCATCGGTCAAAAGAGAGGCAATCATCAACGGCAGGGCCGCGTTTTTGGCGCCTGAAATGGGGATGATGCCGTTGAGCTTATTACCGCCGACAATCTTGATGCGATCCATAATCTGTCACTTTCGCGGGGGGAATACCCGTCCTGTCGTTAAAGGCTCTTTGCAGAGCGGGTTCCTTTAAACCATCACGTGTGTTGGTTCAAGAATAGCTTGTCATTCCTGTGCATAACGCTGATCTTCGAATCGGCCTTACGCAGTTCTCATGATCTTGAATGTGAGTGCGTCGTTTCTGCGTCAAAAAAGGATATGCAGAAAAATAACTCTCTATTTTTCACCGTCGGCTGAATCAGTTTGCGAGGTCGAGGCTTTCAAACCTTCATCGCGCCCATCTTCAGCGCCGGACCGACGTGATCTTGTCTGCTGTTTGCGCCGCGCAAGATTTGCGCGCAACTGTTCCGAGCGGCGTTTTTCACGCTCCTCTTGTTCGCGGCTGGGGTTTTTAGGCAACAAAGACATTGGTTTTATCCGGTATTTTGACTAGCTCTAACAATATTATGTCGGTAGCCAGCCTATGTTTTTTGCTCTCTTTGGATATTTTACCCAAGAGATTACGATTGCTTGCTTGCGATTTCAGCAATGATATGCCAGAAGTCCGCCGCGTTCGCAAATCGGCTGCGGTAGCTCAGTGGTAGAGCACTCCATTGGTAATGGAGAGGTCGAGAGTTCAATCCTCTCTCGCAGCACCAGTTTCCAACCAAACAACGCAGCTATCATTTATCGTTGGTTTTGCCGGGGGTAAGGCCAATCGCAATGCCTATGGCAAGACCGATCCCAATCCCCATTCCAATATTGCCGAAGACGGCGCCGATTGCCGTCCCGATTGCAACACCGAGGCCGAGATTAGGTGGTTTGTTGCTCGTCATCTCGTTTTAATCGAACTTTTCCAGCTCTTCTTTGAACCGTTCAACCATCCACGTCGTCGCGGGTCCCATCGCCGCGTCAACAGGATGAAGAACCACTAAATTGTAAGGAAGTTCCGGATAGGGATCCAGATTAAGGGGAACAAACCTGCCTTCGGCAATATCATCCTTGACCATCCACTTAGGCAAACCACCCCAACCAAGACCAGCCAGCATGAGCGAGCGCTTTGTTGCAACATCGGTCAAGCGCCATGTCTTGTAGGCAAACACGCCAAAGTCCTTGCCCTTGGTGTGCTCACTCAAATCCGTTACCACCAATTGGATGTGATCGCGGATCACAGCCAATGGTACCGGCCCCTCATATAGTGCCAAGGGATGATCAGGCGCAGCCACAGGCATCATCGTTGTTTGTCCCAGCCGGCCCATGACCAACTCGTCGTAAGCCTCCAACGGTTTACCGCCAAAGCCGATATCGGCTTGTTTCTTGAGTACAAGATCCCACACAACGCCAAGTGCTCCAACGTGCAAACGCAGACTGACAGTGGGGAATTGCACTTGAAATGCGGTCAGCACAGCAATGAGGACAGGCGATGGCAGAGTAACGTCGACCGCCACCGCAATTTCTGCCTCAAGGCCCTGCTTTAGCCCTTCGGCGCGCGCCCGCAGATTTTGAAGCACTGAGATCATGCGCCTCGCATCTTCAATCATGGCTGTGCCGACGTCAGTCAACCGAGGCTCACGCGCTCCGCCGCGCACGAAGAGCTGCAATTCGAGTTGGGCTTCCAGATTGGCGATCGTATAGCTTATTACCGACTGCGAACGATTGAGACGCCTCCCAGCAGCCGAGAAACTCCCAGTTTCAGCAACCGCTACAAAAACTTGCAACTGATCAAGCGTAGGATTGGGCAGCATTTAAATATCTACTTTATCGATAGGTTTAATAGATATTTTCCCAGTTTTCTAAATAGATGTCCAGAGCCAAATATTGTCCATCAGTTTCGTTCCTGAAAGGACCAATACAATGTCATCCATTCTTCTGATCACTTCGAGCCCACGTGGCGAAGCATCTCACTCAACCCGCGTTGCAACCGAATTTGCAAAAAAGCTGGCTTCGGCAAGGCGCGGCAATACGCTCGTCACACGCGACCTCGCCACCACTCCTCTCCCCCATATCGATTCCGACTTTGCAGCGGGAATTTACACGCCGGAGGAAACACGCACAGCCCCACAAGCAAAGGTGGTGGGCGTGTCCGACGTGGTTGTCGACGAGCTAATGGCGGCTGACACCATCGTTCTGGCAACTGGCATGATCAATTTCAACATTTCATCGACGCTTAAGTCGTGGCTCGACCATGTTATGCGTTCCGGCAAAACATTCAGCTATGGTGCGGATGGTCCTAAAGGTCTTGTAACTGGTAAAAAGGTTTACGTCATTCTCGCTTCAGGCGGCGTTTACTCCGATGGTCCAGCTGCGTCATTTGACCATGCCACACCATATCTGAAGACTGCACTTGGCTTCATTGGCATGACTGACGTGGAGTTCATCCGCATCGAAGGCGTTGCCATGGGCGCGGATGCCGAAGCGAAAGCCATTTCATCTGCCATCGAACACACCAACGATCTTGCGCTCGCCGCCTGAATAACCAGATATCAAAAATAAAAGCGGGCTTCGTGGCCCGCTTTTTGTTTGGTCTGCAATAGATTGGTGGCTTATCCTTGGCGGCTCCGTTCTACGTCATCGAGCCGCTTTAGTTGATCCAGCAAGCTTTCAGGAACGGTTTCTTCTATTTTATATATTCCAGCTGCTCTGATTGCCGAACGGTAACAAGACTGCGATATATGTCGCCGCAATATTTGAGACAACTGTTTTTCGTAGGTCCGGTTGCTGCCGTCCATTGTTTTAGACTCCAACTTTCTTGTCCTTCAAACCCGTTCTCTACGATGAAGGTTCCTCTTCTCCTACATTCCAATATCTTAATTCAATGTGTCGCTGCGCCGCAGCCTAAAGTCCCACCCGGTTTTCAACAGCTTGCTGGAACGTCTGGTGTTGCCAAACGTTAACCGCCAAATCGTTTCAGGGGGATTTCATTGACAGAGACGCTCCAGTATCTCAATTCCTTTCCAGTCGTTCCGCACCTGATTGCATTGTTTATAGCCTATGTGCTCGCTGTGCCGATCGGTGTTGAGCGTGAAGCCGAAGAGCGCAGTGCCGGAGTGCGGACATTCCCGCTCGTCGCGCTCGCCAGTTGCGGCGTTATACAGGGAACGGAGCATTTGACGGCTGATAACCCCGAGGCAATGGCCCGCATTGTCGAAGGCCTGATTACTGGTGTCGGCTTCATTGGTGGCGGCGCGATCCTCCAATTGAAGGATTCCGTGCGCGGAACGGCTACAGCCGCCAGCATATGGGCGACGGGGGCCATTGGCATTTCGGTCGGGCTGGCAAGCTATGACGTCGCCATCATCATTTCGCTGTTCACGTTCCTGACGCTGCGGCTGATGCTGCCTTTCAAAAAAGAGCCAAAGGAATAGTGTTGCGCTGCCAGCCTATCGTTGATTGCGGAATTGCAGCGATGCTTCCCATGTCAGCGCGGACTCAACGATCTTGTCCAGATCATCCAGTAGCGGCACCCATCCCAGCTCGTTGCGGGCCTTGCCGCTGTCGGCCACAACGGAGGCAGCATCGCCTGGCCGGGCGCTGGTGGGGCGGGCATCAATCGGCGCGCCATGAACACGCTCAACACTGGCAATGACTTCGTTGACAGAATAGCCACGGCCATAACCGCAATTGGCCACCATGCTGCTGCCACCCGAGCGCAACCGCTCAAGTGCAAGACGGTGCGCGGCGACCAGATCGGTGACGTGTATATAGTCTCTTATGCAAGTGCCATCTGGTGTAGAATAATCATTGCCAAAGACTTCCATGTAACGACGCTTGCCGAGCGCGGTTTCGCAAGCAATCTTTATCAGATGGGTTGCACCGCGGGTCGACTGGCCCGTGCGGCCTTTCGGATCAGCGCCCGCCACGTTGAAATAGCGCAGGGCCGTATAGTGGAAATTATGGGCAGCAGCGGTATCCCGCAACATCCATTCCGTCATTAGTTTCGACAGGCCGTAGGGCGATTCGGGCCGGGCCGGGTGATCCTCGTCGACGGGCAGCATGCCAGCATCGCCGTAAACGGCGGCGGTGGAAGAAAAAATGAAGTTCTTGACGTCAGACTTCACTGCGGCATCGATGAGCGTACGGGATTTTGACGTGTTGTTTTCATAATAGGCCAGCGGGTTGCGAACGGATTCGGGTACGACGACGGAGCCTGCAAAATGAATAATGGCATCGACATAGTTGCGCTCGATGGTCTGGCGCATGAGTGCCTGATCAGCAATATCCCCGACAACCAGCTTGGCCTCGGGCGGCACCGCCCATTTGAAACCGGTCGAAAGGCTATCGACGACCACAACCGATTCGCCGGCTTCAAGCAGGTCCCAAACCATGTGGCTGCCTATATATCCAGCACCACCTGTCACCAGCACAGTCATTGCCCATTTCCCATTTTATGCCTTTCACGTCTACAGGCCGTGCACAATACTTTAGTCCTATAGTTTATCCTACCATAACCGCAAGATCAGTTGTGAACGGGATATTACTTCAGGTGCGCTCGCCGAGAGTCATCTTGACCCTGCAAGCCAAATCAAGTTTAGGTAGCCAATATTTTTATCAATAGATTGTGCATAGTGAATTTGGGAGGATTATTTATGGCACATTGTACCATCGCAAAGCTTGTCCGCTGCCTTTGTAAAAATTCTTTTCATTGCAGCGCTTTCGTCGGCACTGTGTGGACTGCCAGCCCATTAAGCTTTCAAGATCGCGCAACCATTACAGCGTGATGATCCCATAACGAACTTTAGATTTTAGCAAGTGAACAGATGCCTTTGGCAGACTGCTCACGAGTCATAATGCATTCATTTTAGATATTTGATCGGGGGAGTATTTCAGTATGAATTTTTCAAAGAAACTGGGCCTTGTCAGCCATGCAGCCATCATTGCAGCCGGGTTAATCGCCACTCCGGCAATTGGACAGAATCTCGACAACAAGGCATTTGCCTTTAAAAACGTCATCGTATTTGGCGATAGTCTTTCGGATATTGGGGCATTAAAGCCTCCGGCCGACCTCGTTATGCAAAACCTGACGAAACTAGACCAAACGCTTACGGATGTTTCCAGTTTGATCAAGTCTCCTTCTCAGTTTGATTTGGGGAAATGGTCAACTTATTTTAAAGAGATTAAGCATTTCGCCTATCCTCCTTACACTGTTCCCAAAGAATTTATCAAAGACTTCAGCAGTGGTTTCCCAATAGAGACGAGAACTGCAGCTGTGGCTCAACTGGAAAGCTACAAAAAGCACTTGAGCGAATTGGCAGACCTCGTCAAGCACATCCCGCATGGTAGGTTCAGCAATGGCCCGGTCTGGAACCAGTATCTAGTGGGCGAGCAGGCTATCGCCACCGCCTATCCCGATAATATCGACAGATTCATGTCGAGAGTAACGATTGAATTCTTGCGTGATTGGTTCCGCTACCCTCTACTGCAAGCTATCTTCATACCTGCAAAGGCGACGGGGCATCTTTGGGAATATACCAAGCCACCTGCGGACGGGCGGTCGATGAACTACGCGGTGGGCGGTGCACGCTATGCGCGCACGGGGGACACCCATGCTAAATTCCTAATTCCCGGTTTGAGTGACCAGCTTGGCGGATTTGACGGCACCAAAATTTCCAAAGATACGCTTGTTGCCGTCTGGCTCGGTGCCAATGACGTGTTCACAATTCTTAATCCAGATTCGAATGCTGATCCGCAAGCCATTGTCAAAGAACTGAAAAAGAATATGACCGATGGGCTGGAGAAGATATATGGTGCCGGTGGCCGCAATCTTCTGGTGCCGAATGTGCCCGACGTGTCCCTGACCCCCGAACACAAAAACAACGCCAAAGAGGCGGCGGCAGCCACTAAGCTCGTCAATGACGCAATTGCTTCAGTCGTGGCCGACTTCAAGGCCAAACATCCCGGCGATGAATTGAACGTCTACACACCTGACATGACGACAGTTCTGGACATCGTCATACGGCATCCGGCTGCCTTCGGCATCGCCAACACGACTGATCAATGCATTTCGGTCGATGCCTGCCGTCAATATCCGAAGCCGGTAGAAAGCGGGAACCTGTTCTGGGATCAGGTCCACCCGACGACACGTGCCCACGGATATATCGCAAAGTATTTTACTACCTTCTGGCAGAACCCTGCCCTTGCCGGCTCCTACTTCTCATCTCCCACTGGCTTCTATGACACGACGCGCCACTATTTCTCTCCAAAAAGCGATCTTGTTTTCAGCGGAGGTCTTCACGGCAATAATGCCATGTACAAGCTCAACGGCGGAACCCTCACGCTAACCGGCGACAATTCCTACAACGGCGGCACGTTCCTTGAGGCAGGAACGTTGCAAATAGGTGATGGCGGCGAGACAGGCTCAATAGTTGGCAACGTCGTGACCTCTGCCAATACTGATTTAGGCTTCGACCGTTCTGATGTTTACACCTTTGCTGGTTCAATTAGTGGCGAGGGCAATGTAGCGCAGCTGGGAACGGGCACGACCATTCTAACTGGGGAAAGCACATATACCGGTCAAACGAAAATCGCCAAAGGCGGACTGGCTGTGGACGGCTCGCTCACCTCAACCGTGGTTGTGAACACCGGATTGCTCACCGGCACAGGCAAAATCGGTGGGTTGCAAGCCAATAGTGGCTCATTTGTCTCGCCGGGCATCGGGCAGTCTGTGGGAACATTGACCGTTGCCAACGATGCGACTTTCGAGAAAGGCAGCGTATACAATGTCAATATTGCCAATAATCTGCGAACCGCCGACCGTCTCGAAATCGGAGGAAAGGCAACGCTGCAGGGAGGGTCTGTTCAACTCCGGATGGAGGGCAATCCAGAACTGTTATCCGCCGATGAGGTCGAGACTCTTTTCCTCCAGAATTATAATATACTGCATGCCAAAGGTGGTCTGAGCGGCACCGGTCGGTTCGATAATGTTGTGCCCCAGTTCAACTACATCACACCTTCTCTGGTTTATGATTCGCAAAGCGTGAGTGTTGCTTTCGACGCAACCAAGACCACTTTGAATCGTATGATGGCCATAGAAGCACCGCTGCACGCGACAACCATAAATCAAAAAAGTGCTTGGGGCGGATTCAAGTCATTCGGCACAAAAAACCCGCTTTTCAATACGGTTCTGTTCTCCACAAAGGACAAGCCGTTGAATTATGACACGCTGACCGGCGAAGCGCACGCCTCTCTGGCCGGAGTTCTCATCAGTGACGGCCAGTTGATCGGCGATGCCGCATCGAGCCGTGTTCGCAGCGCCTTTAACGGTATCTCCGCAAAGGGCCAGTCGGCACAGATCGTCAGCGCAGCACCTCTTGCCTATGTGTCGGAGGGAAAGACAAAGACCCATGAAGCCTTTGCTCTGGTGGAGCCGCAGGCCACAACCACGCTTTGGGGACAGGGCTATGGTTCCTGGGCGCGGCTTGATGGCAATGGCAATGCAAGCAGCGTCAGCAGCAAGTCCGGCGGCCTGGTTACCGGTTTCGACGGCATTATCGATGACGACCTCTTCGGTACGCAATGGCGCGCCGGTCTGCTGGCGGGTTATGGCAACAGCTCCGTCAGCACCGCCTATGGTAAGGCCGGCATTGACAGCTATCAGATGGGTGTCTATGGCGGAGCAAACTGGGATGCGCTTGGCCTGCGCTTTGGTGTCAATCTCGCCCATCACGAGATCGAAACCGAACGCGACGCTCATTTCGGCAATATCCATGGCGAACATCAAGCGGAATATGGTGCAAACTCCATTCAGGTTTTCGGAGAACTTGGCTATACGTTCAAGCCAGCCCAAGGGCTTGCAATCGAGCCATTTGCCGGTCTCCGATATGCGTCAATCAAGACGGATGCCTTCGAGGAAAGTGGTACAATCAGCCAACTTTCGGCGCTTGCAAACCGGACAGAACGCACAAGCTCGACAGTTGGACTACGTGCCTCCTATCAATTCGAACTTGGGGGCAATGTCTTGGCAACGGCGCGCGGCACGGTCGGATGGAATCATGGCTTTGGCGACCTGACACCCAAGCAAAGGCTGTCCTTTGCGGGTGCGGCCCCGTTTACAGTCGAAGGGCTGCCCACAGCTCGAAATGCCGCCTTTGTCGAGGCCGGACTGGACTTCAATATTGGCAAGCGGACGACATTGGGGCTGACCTATTCAGGACAGTTCTCGCAATCGAGTCGTGCCAATGGTGTCAACGCCGATATAGCCGTGCGGTTCTGACACGAAAGCAATCCCCGGAGGCTTTAAAAAAGCCTCCGGGCTGCGACCTTCGTATTTCCTTGGGATTCTTCATCATCGACCCAACCTTGCGGCAAGCGTGGCAAATTGCCCACCCCGCAGTCGTGGATTTTGGCGGGCAAAAACGGTAGTAAATGAAGTATACAGGAGCACTTCATGGACTATCATCGGTTTTTCGAAGACGCTATTGAGCAGCTACACGCTGAAAAGCGCTATAGAGTCTTCGCCAATCTGGAACGGATTGTGGGGAAATTTCCCCGTGCGCTTTGGCGCTCGGCTGAGACAATCCGCGAGATTACAGTCTGGTGCTCCAATGACTATCTCGGCATGGGCCAGCATCCCAAAGTGATCGCCGCGATGCATGATGCATCCAGTCGCATGGGTTCGGGTGCCGGCGGCACGCGCAATATTTCGGGCAATAATCATCCGCTGGTTGAGCTGGAGCTGGAACTCGCCGACCTGCATGACAAAGAAGCTGGTCTGGTGTTCACTTCGGGATTCGTGTCCAATGAAGCGTCGATTTCGACCATTGCCCGGCTGCTGCCCAACTGCCTGATACTTTCGGATGAATTGAACCACGCCTCGATGATTGAGGGCGTCAAGCGTTCAGGCGCAGAGAAGCGTATTTTCCGTCATAATGATTTGGCACATTTGGAAGAACTCTTGAAAGCCGCCGGACGCGAGCGGGCCAAGCTCATTGTGTTCGAATCCATCTATTCAATGGATGGTGACATTGCGCCCATTGCCGCGATTGCGGATCTTGCCGAAAAGTACAATGCCATGACCTATATTGACGAGGTTCATGCCGTTGGCATGTATGGCGCGCGCGGTGGCGGAATCACTGATCGCGAAGGCCTTTCGCATCGCATCGATATTATCGAAGGGACGCTGGCAAAGGCATTCGGCACGTTGGGCGGCTATATAACCGGCCCCAAAAGTGTCATTGATGCGGTTCGCTCCTATGCGCCGGGCTTCATCTTTACGACGGCACTGCCGCCGGTAATCGCTGCCGCCTCGACAGAGTCTATCCGGCACCTGAAGATCTCGCAGGAAGAGCGCAGACTGCACCAGCAACAGGCACAATTGACCAAACATGTTCTGGCGCAGGCCAATCTGCCTGTCATGTCGTCTGAAACCCATATTGTGCCGGTTCATGTGGGCGATCCGGAACTGTGTAAGAAGGCCAGTGATCGTCTGCTTGAAAAGCACGGCATCTATATCCAGCCGATCAACTATCCAACCGTTCCCCGCGGCACGGAACGGCTGCGTATTACGCCAACGCCGTTTCATACGAACGAGCTTATCGTCGAGTTGAAGGATGCGCTTGTGGAAGTCTGGACTGCTCTCGGCATCCCCTTCTCGACCGGAGAAGCGACGCCTGTAGAAGCCAACGACCGGGTCGTAACGCTGGCTGTTTCCAAGGCTGGCGGCTGATGATTTTGATGGATCAGCGCTTGCTGATCCATTTTGCAAGCCTGTCTGCTGCCTCTTCGACCTGATCAAGACGACGCGCGAAACAAAGCCTCAGAAAAGCCTCGCCTCCATCGCCAAAAGCCGTTCCCGGCGCCAAGCCCACCTTAGCCTCCTCGACAATATCGAAGGCAGCGCGGTAGGAATCGCTGATGCCCTCAATTCCGAACATGAGATAGAATGCTCCGGCAGGGGGTGAGAGGTGCACGCGTCCCGTGGCTGCCAGTCTGGCGCAAAGTATGTCCCGGGCCTTGTGGGCGCGCTCAACTTGGGAGCGAATGAAATCATCGCCCTGGTTCAGCGCAACGACGGCTCCGCGTTGCATGAACTGGGCAACACCTGAAGTGGAATACTGGATCAGATTCTCGATTGTTTGACCAAGGGATGGATGCGCAACAAGCCACCCCACCCGCCACCCTGTCATGGCCCAGTTCTTTGAAAAACTGTTGACGAAGATGATACGATCCTCCGGATCCATAACATCAAGGAACGATGGAGCTCTGCGGGCGCCATAGTAGAAATGCGCGTAAATCTCATCAGCCACAATCCACAGGCCATGCTGACGCGCTATCGCTAGAATTTCCCGCAATGTTTCGATATCCGCCGTCCAACCAGAGGGATTGGAGGGCGTGTTGATGAACAATGCTTTGGTTTTCGGCGTGATTGCATCGCGAATCTTTTGCGGATCGAAGGTCCAGCCGTTTCCGGTGAAATCCTGCGTCACCGCGACGGGCGTTGCTCCGGCAATTGCGGCTGCTGCTGCAAAATTTGGCCATGCAGGAGAGAGGTAAACCACCTCATCGCCCGCGCCGGCGGTGGCTTGAACGGCCAATTGAATCGACTGCATGCCCGAGCCAGTGACATAAAAATGTTCGACAGGAAGATCGACCGCAAAATGCCGCTTATAATAATCGGACAGCGCCTGCCTCAACTCGGGAATACCACGCTGCCAGGTATAAAATGTCTCGCCATTATCGAGACCTTCGCCCGCTGCGGCGCGGATGAATTCCGGTGTTGGTAGATCACCCTCCCCGGCCCAGAGAGGAATAATCCCTTCTTGCCTCCTGCCGTGGTTCATAACAGCGACAATGCCGCTCTCCGGTGCCACTGCCGCTTCGTGACGGAGATGTTGAACCAAACTCATGGCGCCTTCCCACTTTATTTATGCAGGTCTCGCAAGATCATCCTTAGAAACCCATTGAGCAGAAGGCCTAACGCAATGCCAGTCAATTATCACGCGGATATTTGTGATGTTTCCATCAGCCGAAATGATGTGCTCCTGACACAAGATGACAAAGAAAAAACCCCAGCCAGCTGGCCGGGGTTTTGATTGAGTTTATTTTTTTGCAAGCAGATCACGGATTTCGGTAAGAAGGATTTCTTCTTTGGCGGGAGCGGGAGCTGGTTCAGCCACCGCTTCCTTTCTCTTGAATCTATTCATGGCCTTCACAACCAGGAACAATACCCATGCTATGATCAGGAAGTTGATCAGAAGAGTGATGAAATTGCCGTAAGCAATGGTTGCACCGGCTTCACGCGCAGCGTCAAGCGTTGGCGCCGGGGCACCTGACAATTGTATATAAAGATTCGAGAAATCAGTTCCGTTGGTCAAAAGCCCAATGATTGGCATCAAAAGATCAGCCACAATGGATTCGACCAGCTTGCCGAAAGCACCACCGATGATCACACCGATTGCGAGATCAACCATGTTACCTTTCAAGGCAAATTCTTTGAATTCCTTTAGCATGATATACCACTCTCCAGTATTGTGTGATAATGCGAACCATCCGTCCCAGATAGCCTTTATTCCTAACGTGACAGTAACAGAATTTGAATATTAATTAATAGACCGGTTGAATGTTTCTACAGCTGATTTGGCGGCTGACATGCTTGCTCCAGCTTAGATCATTCAGCGTTTTGGTAGAATGCGAGGTTATAGCGAATGGCGAGCTGGACCGCGATAATCGTTGCGATTCTCTACTTCTCAATACAATTCTGGACAATCTATATTGCTGATCGTCAGAGCGAAGCGACGATTAATCGACCCCGTCCATTGCTATACTCACTTGCAATTGCCGCAAGCGGCAGCAGTTGGCTCTATTATGGCTCGACAGGTTACGCTGTGCTGCACGGCGTTGAGTTTATTGGGCTTTATGTGGGAATTCTGCTGATCTTCACTATCGGCTTTCCCTTCTTGCTCAAATTGCGGCAGCTGGCCCGCAGCGAAGGCATCACTTCCATCTCCGATATGATTGGCGCACGTTACGGCAAGAGCTTTCTAGTCGCAGCGATCGTGACTTCAATCACAACCGTTGGGCTCATCCCCTATTTTGCTTTGCAGATGAGCTCCATCCACTATCTGTTTGATGTGCTGGCAGGCGCCTACACGCCGCAAATGGACCAAGAGCACACTGGCCACCTTGCCATTCCATTTCTGTCTATTGGATTGGTCGCTGCATTCATTGTTTTTTACAGTGGTCGATCCAATCCATCGGCAGAGCGCTACAACGGAATTGTCCACAGTTTGGCTTTGGATACCGTGATCAAGTATGTAGCAATATTATCCATTGGAATGGCAACGGCCACTTGGCTATTCGGCTCTCCTTCAGACATTTTTGATATAGTTTCCACCAATCAAGACCAAATAGCTGCACTTGAACCCGACTTTTCCATCGGAGATTTTGTCAGTCTTATTGTAGTGGGAATGTTCTCGATATTTCTTCTGCCCAGTCAATTTCATCTCATAATTGTTCAAAACAGGAATGACAGTGAGCTTCGCATGGCACGCTGGTTCATTCCGGCGACAATGCTGGTCCTCGGGATTTTTATCTTTTCTGATAGCGATTGTCGGCTCGATTGTTCTTCCGGCAGATGCTCCAGTCGATTTCTATTTTCTGGCGTTGCCTGTTGCCGCAGAACAATCCTGGTTAGCAATAGTCGGAGTTGCAGGGGGATCGGCTGCAGCGGCGACGATAATGCTGTTTCCTTCGATATTGCTATCCGTCATGATTTCAAATGACCTGTTGTTGCCGCTCTTGCTCAAGCGGGCATCAGTGAGCACGAATGCAGCCAAGGACTTTTCAAAAATCATACTCAGGCTTCGTCGCATCGTTGTTTTTGCAATTCTTCTGGCCGCATTCGGCTATCAATTTGTCCTCTCTGTCCACGTTGACTTTGCATCGCTGATACTGATCTCCGCTACGGCCATGATTCAGCTTGCACCGGCTTTCCTTGGTGGAATGCTATGGAGCCGCGCCAATGCGCGCGGCGTCTTCCTTGGTACGTTTGGAGGCATGGCCATCTGGTTCTACACAATGGTTCTACCGAGCCTTTTACCAATGGATGCCAGCTTTCTTATCGATGGCCCGTTCGGGATCATGGCTCTGCGACCACAGGCTTTGTTTGGCCTTGATGCGTCCCATTTCGTCAATGGTCTCGTCTGGACGTTGTTGGTAAACATTGCACTTTTCGTAGTCGGATCGATTTCCCGAACCGCTACTCCGAGCGAACGCATCCAAGCGTCAATATTTATTGCAGATAAGGTTCTTTCAAAGAATGCGCTTAATAGTCTGGAGTCCAATGTAACCGTCAAACAGCTAAAGGCCACACTGGCCAAATATATTGGTACCACACAGACAGAACTTGCGTTCAACAACTTCCACAAACAATCGAATATGACATTGGGCGATGATGAACCCGCCGACTTTAACACCATGCATTTTTCCGAGCAGTTCTTGTCCGGCATCGTTGGCCCCCCTCAGCCCGACTGATCCTGTCTCTCGCAATGGGCCCGGCAAGCACAGCACAACGGCAAGCACAAATTCTGCTCGATCACGCAACTGATGCCTTCTCGCAGAACCGCCAACTTCTGCAAACCGCATTGGACCAGATGGATCAGGGAATTGGCGTCTTCGACAGCCAATACCGCCTGAGCTGCTGGAATTTGCAGTTTCAGCTCATTCTGGATCTGCCCAGAGAACAACAGCGAATGGGGACATCCCTTGACCGGATTCTTGTGGCACTCTTTCGCCATGGCGATATCTCAAACGTGCAATACCCGGCCACCAAAGATACATTTATCAATGCAAAGGAACCGCTGCGGGTAAAGCTTAGAAAAAGCGGGAAAACAATCGAAATTCGCTCTAACGCCATGCCGGATGGCGGATTGGTCACTACTTTCACCGACATAAGCGAGATCATTAGTGCCGACGAACTACTCCGGCAAACGAATGAATCACTCGAACAGCGGGTGCGCGATCGCACGACCGAGCTGACATTGGCAAATCAACAACTGGCGAAAGCTCAAAAGCGCGCAGAAGAAGCCAATACCGAGAAAACGCGGTTCTTGGCTGATGCCGGCCACGATATACTTCAGCCCTTGAATGCCGCCCGCCTATACTCGTCCGCATTGATTGAACGGCTGGGCGACTTGCGTGAGAAAGAACTGATACAAAATGTCGACTCATCGCTGGAAGCTGTGGAATCCATAATCAGCGCGCTTCTCGATATTTCCCGACTGGACACAGGTGCGCTCAAACCTGTTATCTCTGTATTTCGCCTTGATCCGCTACTGCAGCAGATAGCGAGGGATTTTGCTCCTGCCGCACGCGAAAAAGGGCTGGATCTTCGCGTCGTTCAAACCTCCGCTATCGTAGCAACGGATCGTAATTTGTTGCGACGTCTGATCCAAAATCTCATTTCCAATGCGATTAAGTACAGCCGAAGCGGCAAAATACTGGTGGGCATCCGTAAACGCGGCCAATCTGCCCAGCTTAGTGTCTGTGACACGGGCATAGGCATTGCCCCATCAAAACTCGATTATATTTTTCATGAGTTTGCACGGTTGTCGGAAGGCATGAAAGAATCGGACGGTCTTGGCCTTGGTCTGTCTATCGTGGAACGGATTGGCAAAATACTTGACTTGGATATCAACGTGCATTCGGCCGTTGGCAAGGGTTCCATCTTTTCAGTTACGCTACCGCATTCGGACAAACTTGCACTGTCCTCCGGTGAGACATCCCCCATCCCACGTCCCACAAGTACGCTCGCCAATATGCGCATACTTTGCATTGACGACAACGCGGACTCGCTGGCTGGTTTAGAAGAACTTCTGAATGCGTGGGGTTGCACCACAGTGGGTTTTCGAACGGGCAAGGCAGTTAACGAATATTGTTTTGAAAACCCAATGCCCCCTGATGCTATTCTGGCTGACTATAATCTTGCGGAGGAAAACGGACTCGATCTGATTCAATCTGCAAGAGAACATTACGGCAAGGATATTGATGCAGCATTGATTACAGCTGACAGATCTGAAGAAGTCCAACACCGAACAGCTGCATTGGGTGTATCGCTGATTAACAAGCCCGTGAGGCCTGCCATATTGAGAGCTCTGCTTTCACATTTCCATCAAAACATCGCGGCCGAATGATTATTGAATGCTTGTCTGTGGCAGTTCAGTCGGCTGCATCTCATCTTTAAATCGAGCCAGCCTGATAACGGCTTGTGTACGGTTCTCTACGCCTAGCTTGTAGAGTACTGCAGAGACATGTGCCTTGATCGTCGCTTCTGACACATTCAGGTCATGAGCGATCTGTTTGTTTAGCATTCCGTCAGCCATCATATCGAGCACTCGTGCCTGCTGGGGCGTCAACTTGCGAATGCACCGGATCAAGTCGGCTAGATCGGCATCCAACTCGCCTTCCTCGTTTCCATCCAATGGGGACCAAATGCCCCCCTCAAGAATGGTTTGTACTGCTGTATTAATGACATCAGGTGTTGATGATTTGGAGATGAACCCGGAGGCGCCCAGTCCAAGTGCAGCACGGATGGTTACCGGATCATCCGTCGCTGAGACGATGGCTATTGGAACAAGTGGCTGAAGCGCACGCAAGGTCATAAGGCCCGTCATTCCGCCTATACCATTGAGCGAGAGATCCAATAATACGAGATCAATCTCAGCCGACGTCTCAATCAAACGCTTGGCACCATCAAGATCGCCAATTTCAATGATTTCCACTTGCTCGCCCGAAGAGGAAAGCGCCAATTTCAATGCGCCTCTAAACAAGGGATGATCATCCACAATGACAAATGTATACTTCATAGTTCAAACGATCCTTGGTATCAAAAATAACAGCAGTTATAATGCGAAATATCTAATTCTAACGACTAAATCCAATTCACCTGATATATCAACTGATTTTTACATCTGACAATTTTACTGCGTCCTACTCAAACGTACTATAGACGAGGAAACGAAATGCCTTGTTAAAATCTTAATCCCAAGCGATTATCCTATTGTGGGGAATAGTTTGAAAGTAGAATTGGATGATTACACATACTCTCTACCCTGAGGCGCAACCTTATTCGGAACAGATGTTGGAAGTGTCCGATTTGCACACAATTCATGTGGAAGAGTGCGGTAATCCTGATGGCAAACCTGTCATCATGATTCACGGCGGACCGGGTGGTGGTATAAATCCCACCATGCGTCGGCTGCATGACCCTGAGCTTTATCGTATTATTCTGTTTGACCAACGCGGTTGCGGAAAATCAACGCCTTATGCCGAGTTGAATGAGAATACGACGTGGGACCTGGTCGCTGATATGGAGCGTATTCGCACCCATCTTGGCGTGGAAAAATGGCAGGTGTTCGGCGGCTCATGGGGATCGACACTTGCTCTGGCCTATGCGCAAACCCACCCTGACAAAGTAACCGAACTTATCTTGCGCGGCATCTTCCTTATTCGTCGCTTCGAGATCGATTGGTTCTATTCGAACGGAGCCAGCATCATATACCCGGATCGCTTCGAAGCTTATCAGGAGCATATCCCTGAAGATGAGCGCGGCGACATGATCGCGGCTTATTATAAGCGTCTGACCGATCCCGATGAAGCTGTGCGTCTGGCGGCAGCCAAGCTGTGGGCACGCTGGGAAGGTTCTGCACTCTCCTTATTGCCTGATCCTGCACGTGCGGATGCCTTTGCTGCTGATCATTTTGCCATCGCCTTCGCACGTATCGAATGCCATTACTTTCAGAACAAGGGTTTTTTCGACACAGACGACCATCTCCTGCGCAATGCACATCTCATTCGCGATATTCCAGGAATCATCGTGCATGGCCGTTATGACATGTGTACCCCCCTTCTGAACGCATGGCATTTGAAGAAGGTGTGGCCAGAAGCCGACCTGCGCATCGTGGAAGACGCGGGACATGCGGTAAGCGAACCGGGGATAGTGCACGAGCTTGTAGCGGCAACCAAACGCTTTGCCACTTGATATCGATATAGTCGGCTGTATCAGTGGCCGACTACCATTTCCTGCCTGATCACGCCGCCAGATGCTTGCGGCGCGACTTGATTACCCAAATATGGCCGAATGGGTCAATCAGCACGCCTGCGCGATCACCACTTTCAAGCGTCTCCACTTCATTGCGCGCTGTTCCACCTTCCGAGATTGCATGATGCATCACCCGATCCGCATCATCCACATGGATATCCAGCATAACAGGTGTCGCGCCAATAGCATGGGCAGAGCGAGGGCCACCAAGCGAGGCATCAGCATCACGTTTCGGGTTGGCTCCCACAATCATAATCACTGATTCACCCATACGTACTTCGGCGGCAATCATCACACCATCATGCAAGTAAGGACGACCGACCAGTTTCGCACCAAATACGTTCTCATAAAAATCAAGTGCGTCCTGCTGATCGCCATGGCGCACAAAAAGCCTGATCGAAACCTCTCCAATCAATGTTGGTACGGCAAACATTTCATCGCTCCCAGAGAAGAATTCCAAGCGATAAAGTGCACGAAGTTGCAGAACAAATCAAGAACAAACGTGATTCAATACACAGTGCCTACTGCCAACTTCCTGTCAAAATCAGGAGGCTTCAGGTCTTCTGCGGAATAGCTGGATTTGATGGCGCATCCTTGTCTTCCCCCTCGAATTCCTTGGCCAGCCCCATGAAACGCCGCATGAATTTTTCCATATAGTTCAGGCCCTTTTCGAAATCCTCATCTGAAGGAAGATTATCGCGAACCACGGGCGGAAGCTTACCCATACCTGCCACTGTATCTTCCAGCTTGGCAACGCGCGCCTTCAGGTCTGCAATGTCTTCTTCGTAAAGCGTGCGTTCTTCCGCTGCAACTTTGCACACCAGTTGGCCAAGCTTTTCGTGGCAGATCGACATTTCACCCGTCTTATTATTCATCCGGACATAACCGTCTGCAGTTTTTTCAAGCGAGTAATTTGTGGTTTCCTGTGCTGTTGCTGGCATTGCAAACAGCGATGCAACAGCAAGAACGGTGAATGGTGCGAGTGTGCGTGACATTGAGATTCTCCCAGCTTTTGCAATCGATCATCATGAGCAAACAATACGCCAAAAATCCAGAATCGACTGATATTTCTGTGTTCGATCGCAGTCTACGCTTTGCGCGTGGCGGTTTTGCGTCTAGTAAATCTGCAATGACACAAATGATTTACAAGATTGCACCGCGTACACTTTGGCAAGCCGCTGAAAGCAAGGGGGTGTTCGATGGGGCGCCCATCGACCATGCCGATGGCTACATCCATTTTTCGACGGCAGAGCAAGCCCGGGAAACGGCTGACAAACATTTTGCCGGGCAAGATGACCTGCTTCTGGTCGCTGTGCGCGCCGACAGACTTGGCCAGGCTCTCAAATTTGAAGTGTCCCGCGGTGGAGCCCTCTTCCCTCATCTTTATGCGATATTGCCGCTTGATGCCGCAGAATGGGTAAAGCCGCTGCCTCTCGGCAGTGATGGCAAACACGTATTTCCAGAGCTACCGGCATGAGCGGCCTGTTTCAATCAATCGGTCGCAAGCTTCTGTTCAAGTTTGATCCGGAAGACGCCCATGGCCTTTCGATCAAGGCGCTCAAGACCGGCCTAGTCCCAGCCTGTGCCCCGATCAACGACCCGGCATTGCGTGTTAGCGTGGCCGGCCTCGAATTTCCCAACCCGCTTGGCATGGCGGCTGGCTATGACAAGAACGCCGAGATTCCCGATGCCTTGCTCAAACTCGGATTTGGCTTTGCTGAAGTCGGAACGTTGACGCCGCTGCCCCAAGCGGGCAACCCAAAGCCACGCATTTTCCGTCTTGTTGAAGATGAGGCCGTGATCAATCGCCTTGGCTTCAACAATGGCGGGCATGATGCTGCATTTCAGCGCCTCAATGAAAGACGGGGGCGCGGCGGAATTGTGGGCGTCAATATCGGTGCCAATAAGGATTCCTCGGATCGTGTTGCCGACTATGTAGCGGGAATCCGCAAGTTCCATGATCTTGCAAGCTATTTCACTGTCAATATTTCATCTCCCAACACGCCGGGCTTGCGGGATTTGCAAACCCGGGACAGCCTGAAAGAGTTGCTTGGCAAAGTTCTGGAAGTGCGTGACGATCTCGCTGCGCGTTCTGGTAGCAAACGACCCGTTTTTCTGAAGATCGCACCGGATTTGCCCGATGCCAGCCTTGACGATATCGCGGCGGAAATTGCCTTGCATCCGCTTGACGGGCTTATCATATCCAATACGACATTAGCCCGATCCGGTTTGAAAAATACCAGCAATGCGGCCCAATCCGGCGGTCTTTCAGGCCGTCCTGTTTTTGAACGTTCGACAATCATACTCGCCAAGATGCGCCAGCGGGTTGGCACCCGTCTTCCGATTATAGGCGTAGGCGGAATCGATAGTGCCACGGCGGCAATCACCAAGATCCGCGCAGGCGCCGATCTTGTGCAGCTTTATACAAGCATGATTTACCAAGGCCCAGGGCTTCCTGGCCAGATCATCAAGGAAATTTCGGCAATCATACGCAGGGAAGGTATCGCCAATCTTGCTGATTTGCGTGACCGCGATGTCAAGGATTGGGCGGCGAGAAGGCCCCTGGACTAATTGGCAAACTGTACGCGTGCCCTGCTGGGCAGAATGTATAACAGTGATATTCCGCGCAACCCCAAGAACAGATGCAAGGCCAGCCAAAGTCCGTGATTGCCGAAATAGATCGGCAATATGAGATAGGCGATGAAATAGCCTATTAGAGACAGGATCATCATATTGCGCATATCGCGTGACCAGGTTGCGCCGATGAATACACCATCCATGTGAAACGCCAGCAAACCGACGACAGGGGCCAGTGCTGCCCAAGGCATATATCGCGCTGCCATAGCCTGTACGTCTGAAGACTTGATCAGGATCGCGACAATAGCGTTCCCATAGATCAGGAAAAACAGCGCCATGATGGATGCAAGCACCATGCCCCACAGGAATGACAGCCTTATGCCACGATCGAATGCTGGCCGGTAATGCGCTCCGACGGCCCGCCCTGAAATCTGTTCTGCGGCTGTGGTAATGCCGTCGATCAGATAGCCAGAGACGAGCAGAAAATTCATCAGAACTGCGTTTGTCGCAAGCGTTATAGCGCCAGCTTCCGTGCCTGCCCGAGTGAAATAGGCATATGCGATCAACAGAAAGAAAGAACGCAACATGATATCGCGGTTGACGGCAAACATCCTGCAAATCTCATGCATATCAAAGATACGAGCACGCGATGGATTGGGTATGGCACGAAACTGCCTGTAGATGAGCGTGAGCCCGACAAGAAGCGCAATGCTTTCCCCGAGCACAGTCCCCCATGCAATGCCGACAACGCCCCATCCGAGAATCAATCCGAGCCAGATGGTCATGACAACATTGATGCCATTGAGCAGGAACTGGAGATAGAGTCCCTGCATAGCTTTCCCTTGCCCCAGCAACAGGCCGAGCACCACAAAATTTCCGAGCGCCATGGGCGAGGAAAGCATCCGGATTGATACATATGTCGACATGGCATCAGCGATTGCCTTGTCTGGATTCATGAAACTGATGGTAGCGCGAAGAATAAGTGGCGTTGCCGCTATAAAGAACAGTCCCACAATCAGGGCGATACCCATCGCACGCCAGAAGACTGCCTGTTGCTCAACATTATCGTGCCGCCCCATAGCTTGCGCAACAAGCCCGGTTGTGCCAGCGCGCAAGAAATTCATGGTCGAGAACAGAAAATCGAAGACCAAAGCGCCAATCGCCAGACCGCCCAGCAAATGTGGATCGCCAAACTGACCGACCACGGCGGTATCGACAAGTCCCAGCAAAGGTGTCGTCAGCGATGCCAGCATCACCGGGATAGTAATCGCCAACATCAGGCGGTTCGTTACCTCAAAAGGGCGGACAGTTTTAGAATGGCTGACAGGTGGCGTATCGATCATTTGTGGGGCACCAGGGCAAGCGGGAATAGCTGCTACCTCTATGCCACCGCACGCCTGACGTTGCCAGACCAATTGCTATTGTCGTGGTCAGCTTGAGAGTACAAGCGCCCAGTACCGCTCCCCGGTGCCACCATTTGCCTCGGCATAGGCCAACCCATATCGTTTGAAGCGCGCATCCAACATATTGCGGCGATGCGGTGGGGACGCCATCCACATTGCAAAGAGCCGGTCAATATCCATGCGCCCCATTGCGATGTTTTCAGCGGCGGCACCATGAATTTCATTACCTTTAACCCGCGCCCCGAAGCTTTTTCCCCAGCCGGTGGTGTGAACCATGCGTCCGGCTTTCGCCATATAGACTGCCTGCTGTCCGGCAGCGCGTTCCAGTATAGAATCGCTCACCAGCCCTGAGACACCGTTACCTGTACGGATATTATTGATGTTTGTACTGGCCGAAGCGGAGGCACCGGTGCCATTTCCCGCAGATCCGATTGTTTGGCAGGCGGCCACAGGGAGCAGCGTTGCCATGGCAGCAAGACTGATGAAACGGCGACGGGAAATTTCGAAATTGGTGTTTGGCATGAGCACCCCTTAAATATTGAGCGAATGCGGGTATCGCTCAATTATGGCTGCTTCACGTTGCTGCTCACTTCCCGGCGAATTTTACTCTACCGGCGGTAATTCAGAATCCGCAATATGATGAAACAGGGGACGACAACGACAGCCCCAAGTAGCAGATAGGCTGCAAAGCTCTCAATCGCGCCGAACCCAAGATTCCATATGCGCCGGATGAAGTTTTCAATTCCATAGACGATATCCATGGGCGACCAATTGAAGGCGCTCATGACCACACCGACAACCAGCGAAACGATGATCAGTTTCAGCAATACCCTTCCCGGCGTATCTCCCAAGAAACGGTTTGTGCGTTCTGACATGTGAACTCCGGTGTTCGCTATTTATCGTCGATGACTCTTATGGCCTTTGCCCACTGCAATCAAGAAGGGGGGGCAAGCTTGCATCATTAGAGTTGGAGCGGGTGAAGAGGAACCCCATGCAAGAGACAACCATTTGTTTTAATTATAGGATTTTCGTTGT
Source organism: Phyllobacterium sp. K27 (assembly GCF_054796155.1). Taxonomy (NCBI): domain Bacteria; kingdom Pseudomonadati; phylum Pseudomonadota; class Alphaproteobacteria; order Hyphomicrobiales; family Phyllobacteriaceae; genus Phyllobacterium; species Phyllobacterium sp. K27. Next base: position 3,322,474 of record NZ_CM139240.1, read on the forward strand.
GGACTTTGTCGATACCGTCACCGATACCGACAAATTTGTGAGATTTTGAGAGCTTTTGAGAGCCCTTCTGAGACACGTTTCACTAACTTCATGCTCAAAATTGGCTTGAGTCACGTTTTCAATCAGCCCCCTATTGCCTAATGTTCGTTTTTAACCAAGCGCAAATTGACGTCACGCCTAGGAGTGGTACTGCCCTGCCCATCAATAGCAAGCATATTAGCCAGACCAAATAACAAAGCCTCAATTTCAGTTGCAGGAACTTTAATTATTTCGGCGATCTTTGTTTTAGTGATCCCTCGTGTGTTGAGGTCATTTATAATTTCCTGCCAAATAAATGATTGCTCTCTAAGAATGCCTTCCGGCTCATTCTTCAACCAGCCTCTTCGAGACATCTCCACATAATTGCTGTTACTGCGGCTGGTAGGTATAAGCCCTATTTGATTAGCGCGATAATTCAGCGCCGCAGCAGAAACTCTCCATCTTCGTTTATACCTAACGAGTTGATCGACGCTAAAAATAGGCTTATCGCAGACTGACTTGACGTCAGATTCTGGCATCAAGAATGCACCGGCGAACTCGTTTGCTTGTTTCTCAATATCGCTTTCCTTGTACTCGGCGTGAGCACCTCCGTGTTTGTGGATACACAAGTGTGCAAGCTCATGAGCCGCATCAAATCGGCTTCTTTCTGCAGACTTAAATCTATTCAGGAAAACATATGGAACATCGTCCCGCCAAAGAGAGAACGCGTCCACAGCTTTAGTATTTTCCGCTAAAGAAAAGACTCTAACCCCATTTGCTTCGAGCAGATGCACCATATTCTTGATTGGTTTATCGCCGAGCCTCCAATGTTGACGCATCAACATTGCAGCGGTCTCTGGAGCCTCGTGCTGTAAATCGAGAAGATTAGCTTCTGACCTGTAAAATTCACTTCCAACCCAATCATCTAAAATGAACGCTAGAGTGCCTGAAGCAAGAGCGGCGTCCATTATCTTTGCCGACTTGCTCGCCATTCCTCGAAAACTAGCATTATCACGGCGTGGTTCATCGATATCTTCCCCGGCAAAAAAACCGACCGGAAACGATAATATATCTGCAAGCCTCTTTAGATTCTCATCGCTGGGTGTGATTTCACCTGACTCGTAGCGAATAATTGAGTTAGGAGACACGCCGACAAGTTCCGCGAGTTCAGTTTTGCTCATCGCCCGCCGTCTGCGTGCGATACCAATCCTTTGGGGATTTATCATGATACTATTTTTGTTTGCGCTTAACAGACGGTGATGGCACTTCTGCAAAATCCTCTGTGATCGGCACATAGGCGCCTAGCCCGGGGAGTTCTCCAGGACGGGCTATAATAACTCGATCTGACAACGATGTTATGAAACCACCGATCTCTGAATCAGCACGACATATCTCCGCCGAAACTTGGCTTTCCGTGACATGGATACCAAAATACCAAAAATCATAGAGTTCAATTGGGTTAACAGGCTGGTCCAATGGAAATCCCATGGTGAGTTGCGCACTATTCCCACCAATAAGAAAACAGTTGCCAGCACCTTTCTTATTCACATTCCTTGGCTCTTTAGTAGGATTTGGGTTTCCTGCGTTTGCGCTCATGTTGCAAATCACAAGCTTAACTCGAAGGTCGTCATTTCTAATTCCGTCGATCTGCTTGTGATCGCATGCAACCCAGCCTTTAGACCGAAGAATTTCGTTCTCGCGACAAAACCGTGTTCCCCATCGCCAAGATTCAAATCCGCGGACAGTTGCGGGATCGTTCTTATTAACATTCGCAGTTTCGCCAGCAGTCTTGGATAAAATTTCAAGTAGCACAGATTTAGGCAGGCGAAGACCGTTTAGAAATGATGCAACTTGAGGTTCTTCAATGATCATATTCTTAGGCATAGGGCCATCCACGTTATTATTCTAGAAATTAATTAATATTCCAAAATATAACGTGGGTCAATTGCATTGCCGCGAGATGAGATAATGATTGTGGATAAAAAGGAACAGAGTTCAAACCAAAGGAATTTTAGCGGGAAGTTTCTAAGCAGGTGAGAGTAGGTAGCACCACACGCTGAAGGGCAATTTTGCGTCGGACGGTATCGGATATGTTACAGGTTTTAATACCGCCTACGATACCGTCACCCTATTTAACTCTTGAAATTTTTAACTAAAAATCGACAGAATATCTAATTCAAATCCACAAAAAGTTATCTTTACTAGTACGATATTTTACTATATGCTGGATATTAGAAATAAATTTCTAATTGAGCGGGTGAAGGGAATCGAACCCTCGTATTCAGCTTGGGAAGCTGCTGCTCTACCATTGAGCTACACCCGCACGATCCCATCAGGATCGCCTGAGCCCGGCTTTGTCAAGCTGGTCTTTAGCATCTCCCACTCATTTGAAATGCTTGGAGAGTTTCAAGCCTTGGGCCTGATAATTTGAACCAAGGTCCGTACCATAAAGGGCGCCAGGACGCTCCAGCATGTGCTCGTAGATCAGTCTCCCGACGATCTGGCCGTGTTCAAGGATAAAAGGCACTTCATGACTGCGGACTTCCAGCACAGCGCGGCTGCCCGTCCCTCCAGCAGCGGTATGTCCAAAGCCCGGATCGAAGAACCCTGCATAGTGAACGCGGAACTCGCCGACGAGTGGATCGAAAGGCGTCATTTCTGCCGCATAAAGCGGCGGTACATGCACCGCCTCTCTAGAAACCAGAATGTAGAACTCGTCTGGATCGAGCACCAGTTCGCGTGCGCCGCGATCATGAATTGGTTCCCAGAAATCGAATAGATCGTGAGCCCCGCGTTTGTCGACATCGACAACGCCCGTATGGTGTTTGCCGCGATAGCCAACGAGCCCATTTGCATCGCCTGTCAGATCGATGGAAAGTGCAATCCCTCCGCCGGATATATTCGGCGTGTCGGAGGCCACCAATGTTTCATTGGTATGGAGTGCTGTCAGCTCCACCTCTTCCAGTTGCGCTCTGCCCGTACGAAAACGTATCTGTGACAGCCTTGAGCCTGCTCTTGCGACAATAGGAAAGGTACGAGGGCTGACCTCAAGGTAAAGCGGCCCCTTATAACCGGCTGGCACCTTGTCGAATTCCTGCGCGCCATCGACAATAACGCGCGTAAAAATATCGAGCCTGCCAGTAGAGCTTTTTGGATTGGCCGAGGCAGAAATATTCGGTGGCAGGTCCAAGCTTTCCAGAAGCGGAACAATGTAGACGCAGCCGGTTTCCAGCACTGCGCCCTCGCTTAAATCAATTTCATGCAGCTTGAGGCGTTCCAGCTTCGACAAGACCGCCGTTGCGGGCCCAGGCATGAAACTGGCGCGAACCCGATAAGCCTTTGTTCCAAGCCGCAGATCAAGACTTGCCGGTTGAATCTGATCGCTGTCAAAATCCCGCGCAGTCTTTAGCGACCCCGCCTGATACAATGCTTTGATACCGTTATCGGCAAGAATGCCCGCTTGTCTGCTCATGTTAGCCGTTCAACCTCGTAAAACATGACGAAAGCTTTAGCGTTTCACCCGGTTGACGCAAGCGCCAGAGAGGATTAAAGCAGTTTTATCCCGTGGTGATTTGGCCGGCCGGCTTGCAGCCACGTAAAATAATTTGCTAAAAGAGGCCCGGTATCGTTCCGGCCTTTTTGCGATTCACGCAAGGCCGGTTTTTTATTGCCTGATCAGGCAGATTGAGAAGACGATGCCAGAAGATACAAAAATCGGGAACACTGCCCGCACACTCCGCCCTGCCACACAGCTCGTTCATGCTGGAACGCTCCGTTCCGGTTTTGGCGAGACATCCGAATCCCTTTTTCTGACACAAGGGTTTGTCTATCCGAATGCGGAGGCTGCGGAAGCCCGTTTCAAAGGCGAAGAGCCCGGCTTTATCTATTCCCGATATGCCAATCCGACCACTGACATGTTCGAAAAGCGCATGTGCGCACTCGAAGGCGCTGAAGATGCCAGAGCCACTGCATCCGGCATGGCTGCGGTCGCGGCCGCCATTATCTGTCAGGTCAAAGCTGGCGATCACGTATTGGCTGCGCGCGCCATGTTCGGTTCGTGTCGATACATCATCGAGACACTATTGCCACGCTATGGCGTGGATTTCACCTTGATCGACGGCTCCAAAATTGAGAATTGGCAAAATGCCATTCGGCCGAATACAAAGGTCCTGTTCCTGGAGAGCCCGACAAATCCGACGCTCGAAGTCATTGATATCAGCGCGGTGGCAGATGTCGCCAATTCGGTTGGCGCAAAGCTCATCGTCGATAATGTCTTTGCGACGCCACTATTCCAGAAGCCGCTCGAACTCGGCGCTCATATTGTCGTTTACTCAACAACCAAACACATTGACGGTCAGGGCCGCTGCCTCGGCGGCATGATCCTTTCCGACAAGGCATGGATCGACGAAAATCTGCACGAATATTTCCGGCATACAGGTCCGGGTCTCAGCCCATTCAATTCATGGGTTATGCTCAAAGGCCTGGAAACATTGTCCGTTCGTGTTCGCCAGCAAACGGAAAATGCAGCAAAAATTGCAGACTTCCTTTCCACTCATTCAGCTGTCTCGAAAGTCATCTATCCCGGACGCGCTGATCATCCACAGGCCGACATCATTTCCCGGCAGATGAAGGGTGGCTCTACGCTGCTTGCCTTTGAGGTAAAGGGCGGCAAAAAGGCGGCATTCAAATTCGAGAATGCTCTCGAGATCATCCTGATTTCCAACAATCTGGGTGACTCGAAGAGCCTTGTTACTCATCCGACAACGACGACCCACAAGAATCTCACCGATGAAGCGCGGGCAGAGCTTGGAATTTCCGATGGGTTGTTGCGCATGTCAGTCGGGCTGGAAGATGCAGATGATCTGATCGAAGATCTCGACATTGCATTGAGGGCTGCTCTTTGATCAAACAACTGTCGCGCCGGGAATGAAACCGGCGCGGTTTGTCTCAATTGAAGCTCCCAGACCGCGATCACAAATGATTTAGATTGAGAAGGTTGACGTCACGGCTTTGAGCCGTGATATCAAATACATAAGTCATGATGATTGTACTGATCGCGGGATACTTCAATTGCGCGTAATGCTTTCCGGATGAGATGGAGAATGCTCACACGATGAGAGCAGGAATATATAAAGCTACGACATACGACATAGAGGTTAGTGTCGAACCCTTTTATCTGGAGGAGCAGTCCGACCCGGCGGCGAGCCACTATGTGTGGGGTTATCGTATAACCATCGCCAATGAATCTAAGCGTACGGTTCAATTGCGCTCGCGTTACTGGAAAATAACCGATGCTCATGGCCACGTGGAAGAAGTAAGCGGCGCTGGCGTTATTGGTGAGCAGCCCGTTCTCAATCCCGGCGACAGCTTTCAATACTCATCGGGATGTCCGCTAAAAACGGCTTCGGGTGTGATGGCTGGATATTATGTTATGCAAACAAATGGCGGAGATCGCTTCAACATAGAGATCCCAGCGTTTTCGCTTGATCTTCCCGATCAATTTCGGACATTAAATTGACCATGGGGGAACTGATGCAGGAAACCAATAAAACCCAATCGCCTTATATCAAGGCGCTTAGCTGCTCAGCTGTCGCTTTGCTGGTCGGTCTTGCAGCGCTTTTTTTCGGGTTTCGGCTTCCGAGCTTTACCACCAACGCGGAAGCAGCCAGCCAGCTCGTTGCACTTGTTGCCGTGCCTGGATTGATCGTCGGTCTGCTGGCCAAAAAGTCAACACGGCCATGGCCGCTGTGGCTAATCGTCAGCGCCTTTATTATCATATTGATCGTCGTGACGATTGCACATGAAATGACGTTCGAGTTTCGAGCTTAAACTCTCGGCAGGTCAGGCCTTCTTGACGAACTCGGTCTTTAAGACGAGTCCTTTTACCTGCTTCGTATTGCACTCGATTTCACCATCGCGGCCATTCAAGCGGATGTTCTTGACCAAGGTACCCCGCTTGATTGTTTCTGACGTGCCTTTAACCTTCAGGTCTTTGATCAAGGTTACAGAATCGCCGTCGTTCAGTTCGGTGCCGTTGCTGTCCCTGATTTCCATATTGCAAGCTCTCTAGTTTTTGGGCAGGAATTCTGCCGGATCAAAATCATACTGTGTCGAGCAGAATTCACAGGTAACGCTGATTTTACCCTCTTCAATACTGTCGTTGATTTCTTCAGCAGTGAAGCCCGAAAGCACACCGGCAATCTTTTCCCGAGAACAGGAACAATCATCGTTGACCGTTACCGCCTCAAAAACCCGGACGCCCCGCTCGTGGAAAAGGCGATAAAGCAACCGCTCTGCGCCCACTTGCGGATCAGTAAGCTCTGAGCTTTCGATCGTCGAAACCAAAGCCTTTACTTCTGCCCAATCATCGTCCTCAAAGAGTTCATCGCCATCCTCGGCCTCACCATCTGGAGCATCACCCGCAGGCAAATCACGATGCCGCATGCGCAACTCGGACTCTGGGAGAAACTGGACGAGCAAGCCACCTGCACGCCATTGCTCAACAGGTTTTCCATCTTCTCCGCGCTCGATCAGCTTTGCGACAGACAACCGCAAATCGGTAGGAATCTGTTCCGACTGACGAAAGTAAGTCTTCGCAATTTCTTCAAGATTGGAGCCGTCAAGCGCCACGATGCCTTGATATCGCTGCGTATATTCGCCCTGATCGACGGTAAGCGCCAATGTACCGCTGCCCATGAGTTCCACTTGCGAAAGCTCGTTTGCATCAATTGCATCAGCAAGTCGTTCTTCATCGTAGCGGGCATAGGCACGGACCGAGTTTGGCGTGCGAAAGTCAACAACCAGCATGTCAACCGGGCCGTCTGACTGCGATTGAAAAATGAACTTGCCTTCAAACTTCAATGAAGTCCCGAGCAGAACAGTCAGGACTATTGCCTCTGCCAGCAGTTGAGCCACGGGTTCGGGATATTCATGGCGGCTCAATATGTCATGAAGCGCGGGACCAAGCTGCACTGCACGGCCACGTGCGTCCAGGCCCTGAACCTGGAAAGGTACTACAGCATCATCGCCGGCAAATACATATTCATCGGGAAAACTTGATGATTCAGACACCGGGGCGCCCTCCTTCAAGACACCATGCGAGAATGGCCTTTTGTGCATGCAACCGGTTTTCAGCCTCATCGAAAACCACTGAATGCGGTCCGTCAATGACAGAATCCGTGACTTCCTCGCCCCGGTGCGCGGGCAGACAATGCATGAACAATGCGTCGGGGTTCGCATGCTTCATCAATGCATCGTTGACCTGATATGGCATGAATACGTTGTGGCCACGGGCACGATTTTCCTGCCCCATCGAGACCCAGGTATCGGTGACGATACAATCTACGCCTTCAACCGCAGCAATGGGATCGGTGGTCAGTTTGATCTTGCCCCCGGCATCCCTTGCCCAGTCGAGGTATTTCCGTTCTGGCTCACTGCCTTCCGGCGTAGCAATATTCAGGTTGAAGTCAAACCGTGCCGCCGCTTCGACCAAGGAATGCAAAACATTGTTGCCATCACCAGTCCAGGCAAATGTCTTGCCCTTGACCGGACCACGATGTTCTTCAAACGTCATGATATCAGCCATGATCTGACAAGGATGCGTATCATCCGTCAGCGCGTTGATAACCGGCACGGTGGCATTTTCGGCCATCTCGGTGAGCCGCTCATGGGTTGTCGTACGCATCATGATAATATCGACATAACGCGACAAAACCTTGGCAGTATCGGCAATAGTCTCGCTACGGCCAAGCTGCATTTCCGAGCCCGTCAGCATAAGCGTTTCACCGCCGAGCTGACGCATGCCAACATCGAAAGATACTCGGGTACGGGTCGAAGGTTTATCGAAGATCATCGCCAGCACCTTGCCAGCGAACGGTTTCTCAATATTGCCGGCCTTGAGGCGGGTCTTGCGCGCACGCGCATCATCGAGAATAAGCCGCAAATCACCCGAAGAAAGCGCCGAAAGATCCGTAAAGTGACGGAGGTCCTGCTTGATTGTCATTGGATTATCCTCACGCGATCTTCTGTCTGGATGCAGGAGCAAGACGTGTTGCAGCAGCTTCGATCTTCGACAGTGCTTCGCGCATTTCTTCTTCGCTTACAACCAGTGGTGGTAGAAGACGAATAACATTGTCTCCAGCCCCCACGGTCAAGAAATGCTCATCGCGCAGTGCCTGTACCAGCATCGTGTTTGGAACGACGGCTTTAAGGCCTACAAGAAGGCCACGTCCGCGAACCTCGGCAATAACTTCCGGGTAGCGATCAGAAATGGAAGCCAATCCCTGCTTCATCAGCAAAGCCATTTTTTGCACATGATCAAGGAACCCGTCTGCAAGAACGATGTCGAGCACGGCATTGCCGACAGCCATTGCCAAAGGATTACCACCATAGGTGGTTCCATGCACACCGGCGGTCATGCCCTTTGCAGCTTCGGCTGTTGCAAGACATGCTCCCAGCGGGAAACCGCCTCCAATGCCTTTGGCCACAGCCATGATATCAGGCTTGATGCCGGACCATTCATGGGCAAAAAGCTTGCCGGTACGGCCCATCCCTGATTGCACTTCGTCCAGGATAAGAAGAATGCCTTCGTCGTCGCAAAGTTTGCGCAGGGCCCGCAGATCTTCGTCGGCGACAGGACGCACACCGCCCTCGCCCTGGATCGGCTCGATAAGAATAGCCGCAGTCTGCGGTCCAATCGCAGCTTTCAACGCCTTCTCGTCACCGAAAGGAACCTGATCAAAACCTTCAACCTTGGGGCCAAAGCCTTCCAAGTACTTTGCCTGTCCTCCTGCGGCGATTGTCGCAAGTGTCCGACCATGAAATGCACCTTCAAAGGTGATGATATGGAAGCGTTCCGGATTGCCGTTTACATAGTGATAGCGACGCGCTGTCTTGATGGCGCACTCCAGTGCTTCGGCACCGGAGTTTGTAAAGAACACCTTGTCAGCAAATGTATTGTCTACAAGGCGCTGTCCCAAGCGCGTTTGACCGGGAATTTCATACAGGTTCGACAAATGCCAAAGCTTCTCAGCCTGAGCCTTCAGAGTTTCGACCAGATGCGGATGCGAGTGGCCAAGCAGGTTCACGGCGATACCGGCAGCAAAATCAAGATAGTTTTCGCCACTCTCCGTCGTCAGCCATACACCGTTTCCTCGCTCAAAGCGCAAATCCGCACGAGCAAAAGTGTCGTATAGCGGCTGCGCGTTTGCGTCCGTCATTTTTCTCGGGCCTCCGTAACCCTGCTGTTCAACTGCTGACCCTTAAAGGATATCGGCAATGATTAAATCAAAAAGCCGCCCCACAATGCCATTTTTGGGGGCGGCCACACCACAGCAATATCATCATTCAGTTTCCAATTGTCAAATAAACAGTTCGAAAGACTTACATCACAAATATTGCTGTATTTTGATTTCAACCGACAGACTCAAGAGCTTGGTATTATTTGATTTGTCGACAAAGCCGTAAAACGTCATTTTTGCAACAGTTTAACGCGCAAGTTGGGGAAAACCAAAAAAACCACCCCTGCAAACCAAGGCGGACTCTTGTCACGGAGTCATCCCATATTGTAGCTTGGGAAACGAAATAGCTAGATTTCGTACGGCGTCCTCGTCATCTGAATAGATATGGTATTGATACAATCTGGAGTGATCCAGATGCGAGGAAGGATTCAGTCTGTAAGCCGTACAAAACAAAGCCCCATATGGAGCTAGGGAACAATGAACTGGACAGATGAGCGCGTAGAGCAGCTGAAGAAACTTTGGGCCGAAGGCCTGAGTGCAAGCCAGATCGCAGCACAACTGGGTGGCGTAAGCCGCAATGCCGTCATCGGCAAAGTGCACCGACTAAAGCTTTCGGGGCGCGGCAAGACAACTTCGTCGCAGACACGCAGCAAAAAGGTCAACACAGCCGCATCCGGCAGCCAGCGGAGCAGCGGGGCAACTGTTGGTCACATGTCGAGCCGGGTTGTAAATCGCAGTGTTGGAGCGACAGCACTACAGGCCGAATACAGCACCGATATTGTACCTGTGGTTGCGCGGACAGTGACTGATGTTGTCGTGCCGATCTCGCGCAAACTCGAATTGGTCGAGCTTAGTGAACGCACCTGCAAATGGCCGGTCGGCGATCCATTATTGCCTGGCTTCAATTTCTGCGGCAATGACGTTGGCGAAGGCGGGCCATATTGCACATACCATTCGCGTCTTGCCTATCAGCCAGCTTCGGATCGCCGTCGTCGCTAGGTGCAGGCGCATCAGAGTTGAAAAAAGGCGCCGAATTGGCGCCCTTTTCGTAGGTCGGCGGCTACACTTTTTGCGGACCGAAGACGACCGTGAAGGACGAACCCTCTCCTACTTGCGAGCGGATGACCAAACGCGCGCGATGCCGTGTCAGAATGTGTTTTACAATGGCAAGTCCAAGACCGGTGCCTTTTTGCGCGCGGCTTGTTTCAACATCGATCCGGTAAAATCGCTCAGTCAGGCGCGGGATATGCTCATCGGGAATTCCCGGCCCGAAATCCTGCACCGTTACCTTGGTCACATCACCTGTCTGCTTGAGCTCCAGAATGACCCGTTTGCCTGACTGCCCGTACTTGCAAGCATTTTCCAGGAGATTTTGAAACACCTGCGTGAGTTCGTCACGATCCCCGAGCACGTTAACTGGCGCCGGGTCCATATCTCGTTCGATAGTGATACCCAAATCGGCGGCGACAGGGCGTAGTGAATCGGCAACATGATTAAGCACGGCTGCCAGATCAACCTGATCTTTCACCGCAATATGTGCCTTCATCTCAATGCGGGACAAGGACAAGAGATCGTCTATAAGCCGCGCCATGCGCTCGGCCTGTTTTTGCATGATTTCCAGGAAATTATCGCGGGCAGCTTCGTCCTTGCGTGCCGGACCTCTTAGTGTCTCAATGAAACCTGAGAGTGACGCTAGCGGCGTGCGCAACTCGTGGCTGGCGTTGGCGATGAAGTCTGATCGCATGCGCTCAAGCCGCCGCGCTTCTGTCTGGTCGCGGAACGATAAGAGATATTGGCGATCGCCAGCTCTGGCTTGATCCAACAACAGGACTGTCGCACTGTACCAGCGCTCGACAGGCACACGCTCGAAGTAGTCTACCGTGCGTGCCACACCATCTGCCATGACCGAATGAACCAGCGTCTGCATTTCGGGTGCGCGAAAATGCAACATGAGAACGCCGCCCCGTTCCACCGATCGAAATGCGCCGCTCGCCGCTGGATTGACATAAAGAATAGTCCCTTCATGATCGAAAATAATCAGCGGATCCGGCAGCTGAGCCGCCAGTTGCTGACCTGACAAATGAAAAATTGCCGGGTCCCCCGGATCCGGGGTTGCAGCTTTTTCCGGTCGCGGCAACGCTGCAGATACAACCACAACGACAAGCAGCACGAGCATCAGAACGGCAAAACTCAACCACCAGGATTCACTTACGCTAAGTGTCAATGCGGTGATGAAGGCCGCGGCGGCGAGAATGAAACGCGAGCGGATAATGCGCTCCAATGCCCGGCGCCGTAGCCCGCTACCCTCCTGCCCCCAGATGTTCATCCACTAACCTCCCGATCTGCCAGTGTTTTTAGTCACTAGACGACACACTGCTGTCCCAATAACATGGATTTATGTCAACTGAGGACGTTCGCATTGGGCAAAGATTCAAAAAAGAAATCAACATCATCCAAACAGGATATTGCGCCGCTCAAACTGAAGATTGACGGAAAGAAGCGCACCTTTGATGTCCATAATCCGAAATTGCCAGATTGGATAAATGATGGCGATCTGGCATCGGGTGGCTTTCCTTATACAGAAAAGATGCCCAACGATGAATATGAAGAGACACTCGAGAAGCTACAGATAGAGCTTGTAAAAATGCAAAGCTGGCTTCAGGCAACCGGTGGACGTGTGATCTCGGTGTTCGAGGGCAGAGATGCGGCTGGAAAAGGGGGCACAATATTCAACTTGCGCCAATATATGAATCCGCGTTCTGCACGTAATGTTGCCTTGCCTAAACCGAGCGAAGTCGAGCGTACACAATGGTACTTTCAGCGCTATATCTCGCATTTTCCAAGTGCGGGCGAGTTCGTAACCTTCGACCGCTCCTGGTACAACCGAGGCGGTGTTGAACCTGTGATGGGATTCTGCACGCCCGACCAACACGCGTCTTTCCTGGAAGAAACCCCTGGTTTCGAACGAATGATCGTTGCAGACGGCATCTACTTTTTCAAGTTCTGGTTGAATATCGGTCAGATTATGCAGCTTAAGCGTTTCCATGATCGTCGTCACAGCCCGCTTAAAAGCTGGAAGTTCTCCCCCATCGATATTGCCGGTGTCGAAAAATGGGATGAATACACCAAGGCTCGCGATATCATGTTGGCCCGGACACATACTGCACACGCACCATGGACGATCGTTCGATCAAATGACAAACGTCGTGCAAGAATTGCCGTCATACGACGGGTTTTGCTTAGCCTGCCCTATACGGACCGCGATCTGACGGTAATCGGCAATGAGGATTCTCTGATCATCGGAAGTGGCCCGGACTTTATTTAAAAGAGACTGTGGAGTGCACAGGGCGGTGCGGTGTCTTTTCCCAAAGGAAAGGTGCCGCATATAATTGCCAAAGCGCGCGCCAGGCGGCTAGGGATATGAGTACCCAATAGACCGGCAAGCCTGGCAATATCCAACCGGGCATTCTCTCTTTCTTCAATGCTGCACGGCCTAATAGATGGAAAGACAGAAAGCCGGAGATAATATTCAACAAGTCAAATATGAGAACGGGGCTCGCAAAATGGGCCCCCTTTGAGAACGTGACCATCAACAGCATGTAGTTGATGAAAAGAACCACAAACGGAAAAAGCAACGCAGACATTAATAGCCCCGCTGTCAGGACATGGTAGACCAGGACGCGTTTTACACCAATTTGCCTGAACAGTTCCTTGGGCTGTCGCATCTCGACAAGCCATGTTTGCATCCAGCCTTTCAGCCATCGTGTTCTCTGTTTAAGCCATACTCCCACTTCGCTTGGCGCATCCTCTGCTGTGGGCAGAGAGAGCGTTTCGACATAATAACCATGGCGTGCAAGCCTTAAACCCAATTCTGCGTCCTCCGTGACGTTAAAAGGGTCCCAGCCTCCAACCTCCAGCAAACACTCCCGACGAAAATGATTGGATGTTCCACCTAGCGGAATGATAAACCGTCCATCAGCCAGCCAGGGCAAAAGCCCTCTGAAATGCGCCGCATATTCAAACGCAAATTGTCGTGCGATCCAGCTATCACTTCCATTGGTAATGACGAGTGGTGCTTGAAGGCAGGCCAGTTTATCGTCGGCTGTCTCGGCAAATCTTTGCCAGGCCTCCCGTAACTGACCAGGATGCGGCCGATCCTCTGCATCGTAGATCACGACAAACTCACCCTCTGCCAGCTGCAACCCGTAATTAAGGGCCTTCGGCTTTGTTCGAGGGCCTGTACGAGGTACACAGATAATTTTGAAACCGACAGGCAGTCGTTCTTTTTCGAAGGCAGCACGGGTAAGACAATCATCCGCCTCGCAAAGAAACAAAACTTCAAGACGAGAGGCCGGCCAATCAAGTCTCTTCATCGCTTCTACCAGCTGAGAGACCACATCAGCCTCCCTATAGAGCGCCACCATAACTGTATATTTTGGCAAGCTGCCGCTCCGACGGCTTGCTAAAGCTTTTCCAATTAAGGCATACTCTAGCTCTTTGTTTTTATGCAGTTCCTGATGGAAAACCGGTTCCCGCTTTTCCTGAGATTGCTCTAGCGGCGTGGTGTTGGTGTGTGCATGCCAGCCCGCCAAGAGCCGCAAAACGATACAGCCCATAAAAAGGAGAGAGAAAAGAAAATGGAATACTGACCACAGTAGATGCGGAGCAATCATTGCCAGGAACAGGCAAGTGGTGATTGCCGCTCCTATGAAAATGCCCTGCTGACCATTCGCCACTGTTCGCGCCGAATGTTTTGCGCCACTCTCGACCATATAGACAGCGTTGCGTGCGAGATGATCCGAATGTTTCGATAGAAAAAATTCAGTCAATGATGATGGCGAGATCATACTTATGCGAGAAGTATCCGCACTGCCGTCACCAAAACACCGCTTGATCTGGGCAATGTTGGAAAGCGTCGGCGTGGTATAAACCTTTATCGCAAGATCGGCGGTGACACCTATGATGCGGTGCCTATGGCGCAGCTGAACGAAGTCAGCCGCGCTTGGTGAGATTATATGAAGGTCGTCCGCAATGTTCTCAAAAACCAGGCCAGCTTCTTCGGCAAGGCAGCGGGTGAGCAGCGAATGGTCAATGCCCTGTACGGCGTAAAGTTCGTCAATAAATGAAGTGCCGTTTTGACAACACTCTTTGAATGCCCCTACCAACTCAGTTTTTGGCATGCCCGCATAACAAAGTCGCGCCGCAATCGATACCTCCAAGTGGCGTTCCGTCATTGTAAAATCACGTCACAAGAAGGCGTTTCGCGTCATCAATCCAATAAAATAGCAATCACCCTCCAGTTGCATCCAAATATATACACAATCATAAGTAATATTGTCTTGTTGTTAATAATATTCCCACACAGCATTATAAGTGTGCGTTATGAACAATAGTCAATAGTATTTTAGTCTATATGCAAATCTGTAGAATCTACTTGTGCGATGCGCAGAACGAGCAACCACCAAATTTCTACGCAATCATGTAGCCCTGTGAGGCTCGAGCAAAATTTACTCTAAATAGCGGTTTCGGTTTTCCGACTTATGCGCTAGCCTTTGTTCAAATCAGTATGTGTCCGAGACCTCATGTATTTTCGATCTATCGTCACCTTTGTGCTGGGGCTTCTTCTGCTAACGATAGCGCAAGCGGCTCAAGCTGGGGATTTTCCCCACTATTGGGACGGGCGCGAGCGAGTGTCCAAGCCTGACCTGACCGCAGTCAAGCGGATCCGCTTTATTACGACAGTCGATTACCCGCCATTCAATTTCATCGACAATACAGGCCGCATATCCGGCTTCAATATTGATCTGGCGCGAGCTATATGCGCCGAACTTGATGTCACTGCGATCTGTCAGATAGAAGCGCGACCGTGGAATGAACTACAGGCTGCTCTGGAAAGCGGTGAGGCGGAAGCCATATTAGCCGGACTGCGGCCAACGGCTGCCCTTAGGCAGAAATATGCTTTTACAGCACCATATATACGGTTGGTAGCACGTTTCCTGACCCTGAGAGACAATCAATTGAACAACCCGATTGACAAGGCATTGGAAAGCAAAAATGTCGGCGTGATCACAGACTCGGTGCACCAGGCAATATTCGCTGATTATTTTCCGAAGGCTCGCTGGATTGGTTACCCCACACGCGATCTTATGCTCAAGGATCTTAAAGCAAAGAAGATTGATGCCGTATTTGGCGATGGCTCCGATCTGTCATTCTGGATCGGCAGCGAAGACGCTGCGAACTGCTGTGTCTTTGCCGGGCGGCCTTATACGGCCCCACAGTTTCTCGGCGACGGATTGATGATTGCAACAACGCTCCAAAATAGCGACCTTGCCGATGGCTTCAATTTTGCACTGAAGGCGATGGAAGCAAAGGGCACCATATCGGAACTGTATTTGCGGTATTTCCCCATCGATTTTTATTGAGACTGGCAATAAACACAAAAAACAATCCTGACTGGACCTCGCGGGGAACCATATGATTGACGCGGGATATTTGCCGCCATAGTGTCCGCCCGCTCCACAATACAGCAGCAAAACAGGATTAAACGAATGACTTCGCGCCCAAACAGCCCAATCGAACTGACCCCCGAATTGATCGCGGCGGCAGCAGAGGCCAAAGCATGGCCCTTCGAAGAGGCGCGAAAGATCGTCAAACGCTACCAGAAAACCGGATATCCAGAGACAATCCTTTTTGAAACCGGCTATGGCCCTTCCGGCTTGCCGCACATCGGTACATTTGGTGAAGTCGCCCGCACCACAATGGTGCGGCATGCATTCCGGATTTTGACCAATGATACCGTGAAAACCAAGCTTTTGTGCTTCTCCGACGATATGGATGGCATGCGCAAGATTCCGGACAATGTGCCAGATCCTTCAATGCTGGAACCCCACCTGCACAAGCCACTTTCATCAGTGCCCAATCCTTATGGCGGTGACTATAAGAGCTTCGCTGACCATAACAATGTCATGCTGTGCCGGTTTCTTGATACATTCGGCTTCGATTATGAATTCGCCAGTGCAACGCAGTATTACAAAGAGGGCCGCTTCGATGCGGTCTTGCTGCGGGCTGTCGAGCGCTATGACGACATCATGAAAGTTATGTTGCCTACACTCGGCGAAGAGCGTCAGGCAACGTACAGCCCATTCCTGCCCATTTCACCGACGAGCGGTCGCGTTCTTTATGTTCCCATGAAGAATGTAGACGCCAAGAATGGCACAATAACTTTTGACGACGAAAATGGTGTCGAAACAACCCTTTCCGCGACAGGCGGCAAGGTCAAGTTGCAGTGGAAGCCTGATTTCGGCATGCGTTGGGCGGCTCTTGGGGTTGATTTTGAGATGTTCGGTAAGGATCATCAAACAAACGCGATTATCTATGATCGCATTTGCGAGATTCTGGGTGGGCGTGCACCTGAGCACTTCGTTTATGAATTGTTCCTCGACGATATTGGCCAGAAGATTTCAAAGTCCAAGGGAAATGGCCTTAGCATTGACGAGTGGTTGTCTTATGCTCCCACTGAAAGTCTCGGCCTCTATATGTTCCAGAAGCCGCGAACAGCAAAGCGTTTGTACTTTGATGTCATTCCCAAGGCCGTGGATGAGTATTTCACTTATCTCTCGGCCTATGAACGCCAATCCTGGAAGGACCGGTTGAACAATCCGGTTTGGCACCTCCACAGCGGCAATCCGCCAACGGTTGAGATGCCGGTGCCTTTTGCCCTACTGCTCAATCTTGTCAGTGCGTCCAATGCCGAGAGCAGCAATGTTCTTTGGGGATTCATTTCGCGCCACGTCGCCGGTGTTGCACCGGACAAAAATCCGGAACTCGATGCCCTGGTGAAATATGCAATTCGTTATTTCAACGATTTCGTCAAGCCAACCAAGAAGTTCCGAAAGCCCGATGCCGTAGAACGCACTGCACTGGCACAAATGTCAGACAAGCTTGCAACACTGCCAGCAGATGCTGATGGCAATACAATACAAAATGCAATTCTGGACGTGGCACGCGCCATTGAGCGCTATCAGGATCACACCAAGAAAAGCCCGGAAGGCGGCCCGGGCGTTGCCGTATCGTTCTTCCAGATGCTTTACGAGGTGCTCATCGGTCAGGAACGCGGCCCGCGTTTCGGTTCTTTTGTAGCGTTGTATGGAATTGAAGAAACACGCTCTTTGATTGCAAAAGCGCTGGCTGGCGAGTTACTCTGATCAGACCGTTTGGAGGGGTGGATGATTGACCATACCGGTATAATAGTCAGCGACTTCGAGCAAAGCAAAAAGTTCTACTCTGACGCGCTGGCTGCAATTGGATATAGGTTGATCGTCGAATTTCCAGCTTCGGTCACTGGCCATGCCGACGTCGCCGGTTTTGGTGAGAATGTCAAACCTGATTTTTGGGTCATCAGCGGCACACCGAACAAGCCACCACTTCACGTGGCTTTTCGAGTGAATAGCCGTGATGTTGTCGACGCTTTTCATAAGGCAGGATTAACCGCTGGCGGTCGTGATAATGGGCAACCAGGTATACGACCACACTATCATTCAAACTATTATGCCGCGTTTATATGTGATGCGGACGGCCACAATATCGAAGCCGTCTGTCACGAAGCCTGAGAGCATCATTCTGGAACGGGCGGAAACGGTGCGTCGGGTATTGTGATCGGTGGCGGAGCAACCAATCCTTCGTTTTCATTTGAATTATCAATAATGTCCGGGATCGCAGTCGGTTGAGGCATGGGAAGCTCGCTGCTTGCCGGCAGGGATGGCGGTGCACTGCCGAAAATGCCGAGCTTCTGCTCCTCAGCTTTCTTCATCATGTCCACCTCAGGCGTTCCGTCCTGAGCACGCGCCCAACCATTTGATACAAGCCAGCTGGCAACGTCTGTTGCTCCCAGTTTGCACTCCGTCGCAATCACCTCATCCGAGGGCTGGCTCGGCACATTGCATTCGATTGCGCGCGAACGCAGCCAATTGCGCAAGGCAGTGCGTGCAGCCATCCCGCAGGGCCAATTGGCACCATTGGCATTGCAGGTTTCTTCAACGCCCGGCGCCTTTATTCGCTCAAGCGAAATTTTATATCCGGACGCTTCGATACTGCCTGCACTTGTCGCGACGGGCCGGTACAGCAGGGTCGGCTTTGCCGTGTTATCGACTGGCACAGGTGCTGGCGGTGGAGCAGGCGGCGTTGCCAGACCCATATCGCTTAAAGGTTGGCGGGGCGCCACCCGCTCCAATGGGCCTACTCCTATGGGAGCTGGCCCTTCATCCGGATCAACCTGGCGGAGAGAAGGCGCATCTGTGGTTGTCTGAGGCTCGTCTTGTAAGATTGCAGGCTGCTCCGACGAAGTCCCGCTCTGCATTTCCGCAGGCAGTTCAAAATCCTCAGCAACAACACTCACATCCTGATCCGACGCAATCGTCGTTTCAAGTGCACCATGGAATGGAGCAATGAAGGAATAGGCTAAAGCCAGAGCGACCAGACCGGTCAGAGCATAGAGCGGTACTTGTCGCATGCGTGCGAATCCCTATTGGCTCGCCCAAAGAATACGCGCAATCCAATCTATATGGGCCGCGTCAAACGTTCTGTTTGTATGTTCAGGGTTCATCGACTGCAACTCGATTGTCCGAGGTGTCTGGCGTGAAAGAATTTTTGCCATGACTTCGCCGTCCCTGGTTCGAACGACCACACGGTCACCCCGACGTATGGCCGCGCCGGGGGCCACAATGATTGTATCGCCATCGCGATAAAGAGGCAGCATTGAGTCTCCGGACACTTCAAGCGCGTAGACCGCATCGTCCGGACCGATAGGAAATTCTACGACATCCCAGCCCTGACCGACAGGAAAACCGCCATCGTCAAAAAATCCACCCGCACCGGCCTGCGCAAAACCAAGCAGAGGGATTGACCGCATAGCTGCACCGGCAGCATTGAATGTCTTGCCGTGCACCAGGGTCATGAACTCATCCAATGAAGCGCCGGTTGCTTCCATGATCTTTGCCAGCGACTCGGTGGAAGGCCAGCGCGCACGGCCATCCGCAGCATAACGTTTGGATTTGTTAAATGTCGTCGGATCAAGTCCGGCACGCTTGGCCAGTCCGGAAACGGAAAGAGAGTGACGTTGAGCCAGCGCATCGATGGCCGCCCAAATGCGGTCATGTGAAAACATGGACATATCCAAGCAAAAGGAAAAAATACCTTAGACATGATTTTAAGCGGCATCTTAACAAAAGTCGAGCGAAATTACGGAAAACTTTCTTATTTTGTTCACTCACGTTGTTATTATTCTATTACTATAGAAAAGTGCGGGAACCGCTTGAACAGTTCCCGCACTTGATATCAAGCGGCTTTCTTTGTTTTTTCCGCAGGATACGGATTGAAGCGTTCGTAGAACGTATCGCCCTTTTCGGCCATATCGAGCAAAAGCTTTGGAGCCTTGAACTGGGCTCCATACTTTCGTTGCAGACCCTTGGCGATGTTAACAAACTTCGCAGCACCGATACCATCAATGTAAGATAGCGTTCCACCCGTGTAGGGGGCAAATCCAAAGGCCAGAATGGAACCGACATCTGCTTCGCGCGGATCGGTGACAATCCCCTCCTCCATGACACGCGCCGCTTCCAACGCTATAGTCACAAGGAAACGCTGTTTCAGCACTTCAACGTCGATCTTGTCGGCATCCTGTTGCGGATAAAGTGTTTTCAACTCAGGCCACAGATGCTTTTTGGCGGGCCTGGCTGGATAGTCGTAGAAGCCCTTGCCATTCTTGCGGCCCCGGCGATCATACTTGTCCACCAATGTGTTGATCAGTTCCACATGACGCGGATCAACAGCCTTTGGTCCAAGATCAGCAAGCGTCGCCTTCAGGATTTTCTGGGCAAGATCGATTGCCGTTTCATCGCCAAGGGCCAATGGTCCGACCGGCATTCCCGCCATACGGGCAGCATTTTCGATCATTGCCGGAGGAACACCCTCAATCAGCATATTGTAGGACTCGGCCATATAACGCAGCACACAACGATTGACGTAGAAGCCGCGTGTATCATTGACGACAATCGGCGTCTTTTTGATTGCTCGCACATAATCCAGTGCCACAGCCAGTGCCTTGTCGGACGTCTTCTTGCCCATGATGACTTCAACCAGCATCATCTTGTCGACTGGCGAGAAGAAGTGAATACCGATGAAGTTTTTCGGCCGCACGGAAACCTTTGCGAGACCAGTGATAGGCAGTGTCGAAGTATTGGACGCGAAAACAGCACCAGATTTCAGCACGGCTTCAACCTTTTCGGTCACGGCACGCTTGACGTCACGATCTTCAAATACCGCCTCGATAACAAGGTCCGCACCATCAAGATCAGCATAATCCGAGGACGCTGTAATGAGTTCGAGAAGCTTTTCCTTATCCTCGGCGGTCGCCTTGCCCTTCTGCACTTCCTTGGTAATCAGATCGGCAGAGTGTGCCTTGCCCTTTTCGGCAGCTTCAACACTCTGGTCGATAAGCACGACCGGAATGCCTGCTTTCGCGGTAACATAGGCAATGCTCGCGCCCATGAAACCGGCACCGACAACGCCAACCTTCTTGAATTTTGTAGGCTTCACATCGTCAGGACGGCGCGCGCCCTTGTTCAATTCCTGCAGCGAGATGAACAGCGAGCGGATCATCATGCTTGCTTCAGTCGTCTGCAAAATCTTCGTGAAGTAGCGCTGTTCAATTTTGAGAGCGGTATCGAAAGGTACAAGCAGACCTTCATAAACAGACTTCAGAATTGATGCGGCACCCGGATAGTTGCCGTAGGTTTCACGACGCAGGATCGCTGTCGCCGCTGGCCAAAGATTGGCACCGGCAGCTGAGTAAATCGCTCCGCCCGGCAGCTTGAAGCCTTTCTCGTCCCAAGGCTGAACCGGCTTCAAGCCATCCTTGATCATCTTCTTGGCGGCTTCCACCAGTTTCTTGGCGGGAACAACTTCATGTACCAATCCCATGGCCTTGGCGCGTGATGCGGTCAGGCTGGAACCTGTTGTCATCATCTGCAAGGCATCTTGCTGGTTAGTCAGGCGTGGGACACGCTGCGTTCCACCCGCACCGGGAAAAATACCAACCTTGACTTCCGGCAAAGCCATTTTGACCGAAGGATCATCGGAAACCACGCGGCCATGGCAGGCGAGCGACATTTCAAAAGCACCACCCATGCAAGTGCCATTAATCGCCGAAACCCAAGGCTTGCCCGACGTTTCGAGCTTGCGGAATAGTCCGCCCATTTTGCCTGTCGTCTCAAACAGCAGCTCAACGGCTTTCTGAGGGTCTTTTGCCTTTTCGTCCTGGAAGAGCTGGAACATGCGCTTGAGCATGGTCAGATCGGCACCGCCGGAGAATGTATCTTTGCCGGAAGTGATCACAGCGCCCTTGATTGCAGCATCGCCTGCAACCTTGTCCACGATGGCATCCAATTCCTTCATGACTTCTTCTGTGAAGACGTTCATGGATTTGTCAGGCATGTCCCATGTGACGAGAGCAATACCATCGGCATCAACGTCGAATTTGAAGTTTGTATAAGTCATATTCTCTCTCCTCAAACGCGTTCGATGATGGTTGCAGTGCCCATGCCCGCACCGATGCACAGGGTTACCAGCGCGATGTTCAGATCGCGGCGCTCAAGTTCATCGAGAACCGTGCCAAGGATCATCGCACCTGTTGCGCCCAGCGGATGGCCCATGGCAATGGCGCCGCCATTGACGTTGATCTTGTCGCGCGGAATGTCGAATGCCTGCAAGTAGCGCAGGACAACGGCAGCAAAGGCTTCGTTGAGTTCAAACAGATCAATATCCGAGATTTTCATCTTGGCGCGCTTCAGCAGCTTCTCTGTCACATCAACAGGGCCCGTCAGCATCAGGGCCGGATCAGAACCAATATTGGCGAAGGCGCGGATGCGGGCACGCGGCTTGGCCGACAGCGCCTTACCCGCACTCTTGGAGCCAAGTAGAACACCGGCAGCACCGTCAACGATACCGGATGAATTGCCGGCATGATGCACATGATTGATGGTTTCGACTTCCGGATGGGCCTGAATGCCAACAGCATTGAAGCCACCCATTTCGCCCGGCATGACGAAAGAGGGATTGAGCGAGGCCAAAGCCTGCATATCCGTTGTGGGGCGCATATGCTCGTCGTGGTCGAGGATCGTGAGACCGTTGATGTCCTTGATGTTCAGGACAGAGTTCTTGAAATAACCCTTCTTCCACGCTTCGCCCGCACGCTTCTGACTCTCGACCGCATAAGCATCGACATCATCACGGGTGAAGCCGTATTTCGTGGCGATCAGGTCCGCAGAAACGCCCTGAGGCATGAAATAGCCCGGCAGGCCGACCGATGGGTCCATATACCAGGCGCCGCCAGACATGCCCATGCCAACACGCGACATGGATTCAACACCGCCAGCAATGACAATATCATCCGCGCCCTGTACGATCTTGGCCGCCGCAAAATTCACTGCGTCGAGACCCGAAGCGCAAAACCGGGAAATCTGCATGCCCGGCGCTTTGAAATCATATCCGGCTTCAAAGGCGGACGAGCGCGGAATAACAGCACCCGCTTCGCCGACCGGATCAACACAGCCATAAATAATATCGTCGACCAAACCGGTGTCGAGCCCATTGCGGTCGCGCAAGGCTTCGAGAACATGCGCACCAAGGCGAACGGCAGGCACCTCATGCAAGCTGCCATCTTTCTTGCCCTTGCCACGCGGTGTGCGGACATGATCATAAATATAAGCGTCGGCCATAATATACTCCCTGTTGCTACCGCAGGCTCAAAGGCTGCGGGCGATCAAAAGCTTCATGATTTCGTTGGTGCCACCATAGATCCGTTGCACACGGGCATCGCGGAACATGCGGGCAATTGGATATTCGTTCATATAGCCGTAGCCGCCATGCAGTTGCAGGCATTCATCCACGACCTTGTTTTGCAAATCTGTCAGCCAATATTTGGCCATGGAGGCAGTCACCGGATCGAGCCCGCCATTCACATGACGCTCGACGCAATGATTGTAAAACACCCGGCCTATGGTCGCTTCAGTCTTTAGTTCTGCAAGCTTGAACTGCGTGTTCTGGAACTCGATCACAGCCTTGCCGAAGGCTTTGCGCTCCTTCACATAGTCACTGGTAATTGCAATGGCCCGTTCTGCCATGGCAATGGCAGTCCCGCCAATTTGCAACCGTTCCTGTGGCAATTGCTGCATCAGTTGCACAAAACCCTGACCTTCTTCAGTGCCCAAAAGATTGGATGTCGGAACCCGCACCTCGTTGAAGAACAGCTCGGAAGTGTCGTTGGATTTCAACCCGACCTTGTCGAGGTTGCGGCCACGCTCAAAACCTTCCTGCCCGTCCGTCTCAACGATCAGCAGTGAGGTGCCTTTTGCTCCCTGAGCCGGATCGGTCTTGGCAACAACAATAACCAGATTTGCCAATTGACCATTGGTAATGAAGGTCTTTGAACCATTGATGACATAGTGATTGCCATCTTTTTTGGCGCTGGTTTTGACACCTTGCAGATCGGAACCCGCACCGGGTTCAGTCATGGCAATGGCGCCGATCAATTCGCCCGTTGCCATCTTCGGCAGCCACTTCTGCTTTTGCTCCTCTGAGCCATAATGCAGGATATAGGGTGCTACGATGGAATTATGCAGGGCTATACCGAAGCCATCGACACCGACATGGCTGATCGCCTCAAGAATCGCGCTTTCATGCGCATAAGTGCCACCGGCACCGCCATATTCTTCGGGCATTGAAGCACAGAGAAGTCCATTCTGCCCTGCCAGCTCCCATACAGAACGATCAAAAATTTCCTGTTTCTCAAAGCGCTCATAATGCGGGAGGACCTCGGCCTCAAGGAACTTTGCGGCCATTTCCTGCAGCATGACTACGTCGTCAGTTTTCCATTCAGGCTTTGGAACGCCCAATACATCTTCCGGTCGCACACCCATGACAATCCTCCCGAGATCTTCTGAACAGGCCGCGCGAACACGGCCTGTGGCGGCGTTGGCTTCAGCTTAGAATGCTTCTGCGGCAAGCGCCATCATTGTATCGGCTCCAGTCTGAATACGTGCCAGATGCGCAGAGGTTTCGGGCATAACACGTTCCATGAAGTATTTGCCCGTGATCAGCTTCGTCTCATAGAACGCTTTGTTTTCTGCACCGTCAGCCAGTTTGGCATTGGCGGCTTTGGCCATCTGTGCCCACATGTAGCCGAGCGAGACCAGACCAAAGAGATGCATGAAATCGGTAGAAGCAGCACCGGCATTGTCCGGATTGGCCATGCCATTTTGCATCAGCCACATGGCTGCCGCCTGCAGGTCATTGAGACCCTTTTTCAAATGCTTGGTGTAGAATGCAAGTTTCTCGTCACCACGATTTTCTTCACAGAAGTCGCCGACCTCTTTGAAGAATGCCATGATGGCCCGTCCGCCATTTGCACCGAGCTTGCGGCCAACCAGATCAAGCGCCTGGACCCCATTGGCACCTTCATAGATCATGGCAATGCGTGCATCGCGGACGTACTGGCTCATGCCATGTTCTTCGATGTAACCATGACCGCCAAAGACCTGCTGGGCCATGACAGCATGCTCGAAGCCCTTATCCGTCAGAACGCCTTTGAGCACAGGGGTCATGAGGCTGAGAATATCGTCAGCCAATTGCTTCTCGGTCTCGTCTGCGGAGCGATGTGCAACATCGGACTTCAAAGCCGACCACAGAATGAAGGCGCGCCCTGCCTCATTGAAAGACTTGATCGTCATGAGAATGCGGCGCACATCGGGATGAACGATAAGCGGATCAGCCTTTTTGTCCGGTGCCTTTGGCCCGGTCAACGAGCGCCCCTGAATGCGGTCCCGCGCATAAATCGCAGCATTCTGATAGGCGATTTCGCCAATCGAAAGACCCTGCAAGGCAACACCAAGCCGAGCTTCATTCATCATGGTGAACATGGCTCGCAAGCCCTTGTTCTCGCCGCCGATCAAGAAACCCTGAGCGTCATCATAGTTCATCACGCAGGTCGAATTGGCATGGATGCCCATCTTCTCTTCGATGGAACCACAGGATACGCCGTTGCGCGGTCCGGGGGCACCATTATCGTCGAGATTGAACTTCGGTACGATGAAGAGGGAGATACCCTTCACGCCTTCTGGTGCACCTTCAATACGGGCCAGGACCAGATGGATGATATTCTCCGCCATGTCGTGTTCGCCAGCAGAGATGAATATCTTTTGGCCTGAAATCTTATAAGAACCGTCGCCATTTGGAACAGCTTTTGTGCGCAACAGACCAAGATCAGTGCCGCAATGCGGCTCTGTCAGGTTCATCGTGCCGGTCCAGGTGCCATCCACCATTTTTGGCAGATAGGCCTGCTTTTGTTCATCGGTCCCGTGTGTAAGAATTGCAGCTATGGCGCCCTGCGTTAGCCCTGGATACATGACGAGCGCCATATTGGCCGAAGACATATACTCGCCAACCGCCACGTGAAGCGCATAAGGCAGACCCTGCCCACCGAATTCCTGTGGCACGGCCAGTCCAACCCACCCGCCTTCGCGATATTGATCGAATGCCTGTTTGAAGCCTTTTGGCGTGGTTACCGACCCATCCGCATTGCGCTCACAGCCTTCCTGATCACCCGACTGATTGATCGGGAATAGAGTGTTTTCTGCAAGCTTTGCACCCTCACCGAGAATCGCGTCAACAATATCCGGCGAGGCATCTGCAAAACCTTCAAGATTATTGTATCGCTCAAAACCCAGAACATCATTGAGAACAAAAAGCGTGTCTTCAACGGGTGCGCGGTAACTCGGCATAAGCTTCCTCCAAAACAAAAACGAGTAAAAACAGCACGCAGAGCGTCCGTGCTGCCAACATTCAGTCTTCAATAACAAATTTTGACGTTTCCGTAAACGTCAAAATTTGCAAACATTACCTTTTTTGAGACTAAAGAGCATGTAAGTCGCATGTTCAAATCGACAATGCCCAATCGTAATGTGCCAGCTATTTCTTACGGGTATTGTCGAGAAAATTTGCAATATAAACCAGCGGTGCATTCCAGTTGATCGCAATCTCATTGGAGCCATAGGCTTCAATGTCATCGAGATAGCATTGCTGCGGTGCACAGCCGGCAAGCTTTGCCTTGGAAGCATCATCGACGAGCGATGAGTTCGGTCCTCCGGCAAGAGAACCCGGCGGCGGATTCGGAAGCTCTGGATCGATTTGATGAGCAAACCAGCGGCTATGCTGATTTTGTGAAAAAGTTTTGCCGTATCCGGTAATGTAAGACATGTTCAATGCATTGCGACCCAGAAGATAATCCATGCTTTCCCGGACACTAGCCAAATAGTGCGGCTTTCCGGTCAGATCATAGGCGGCAGATACGACGATCATATTCTGCAGGATCGAATGATTACTCCCCCAATCATATCGACCATTATCAGGGCGATATATTTGTCCAAATGGTTCCTTCTTCTGGAGCTTAATGAAATGCTCGGCAGCGCTGGTCACGGAGGTTCTTACCTCCTCCCAGTCTTCCCGTCTCAGCAGCTTGCTGCCGTACAGAGCGAGATGCACACGGGCAAGGCCGGCGACATTCGCCCAGTCGAAAGCACCATGCCCGCCCCGGCTGAATACATCACCACTCCAGTGCGGCGAACTTTTGATGACAGAAAGATAGTTCGCATCGCCCGTCGCAAGGTAAAGTTCAACGGCTGCCCAATAGAATTCGTCGCTGACATCGCCATCGCTATAGGCGC
The DNA here is from genome assembly GCF_054796155.1 of Phyllobacterium sp. K27. Taxonomy (NCBI): domain Bacteria; kingdom Pseudomonadati; phylum Pseudomonadota; class Alphaproteobacteria; order Hyphomicrobiales; family Phyllobacteriaceae; genus Phyllobacterium; species Phyllobacterium sp. K27. The sequence goes on from NZ_CM139240.1 coordinate 3,349,505, forward strand.
CGCCGCCGTCAAAATTTGCCTCGGGTGCGATAATGTCAGGATGGGCTTGTGCAGCCGACCATGCCTTCTTAGCCGATGCCAAAAGCTCTATTGAGAACGGCTCGTCGTAATTCTTGAACAGGCGAGAACCCTGCGCCGCGGCTGCCACCAGATTCAGAGTGGCCGCTGTAGAAGGAGCATACAGGGCTCGCGGCTGCGGGTCGTCATGAGGCAGCATGGGCACACCAGTCCAACTCGCATCGTGAACCTTATGGTGGACCATCCCGGCAAATGGCTCGCCATGCGGAACCACCATTTTCAGCATGAATTCCAGTTCCCAGCGGGCTTCATCGAGAATGTCGGGCACGCCATTGCTTTGCTCTGGCAAGCGAGATCGCTTGTCGCTCAGAACGCTTTCAGCATTCTGGGCGAAGAGCGCTCCCCGCTCCACTGTGTCCATAAGCTGGGAAACAGCAATACCGCCATTAACGACATATTTGCCCTGATCGCCAGCATCATACCAGCCGCCACTCACATCAAGTTTGTAGCTGCAACCCCATTTGAACCCGGTGTAGATTTTTGCTGCGGTCTCATTATCAAGACAAGGCACCGATGTGTCGCCAAGGTTGGGTGCAATACCGACATGCCCTGCTGGCCGGGCATAGGATAACCCGACAATATTTTCTCTGATTTCGGTGCCGCTTCGGGCCAGATAAAACCAGGACTGTGCATCCACACTCAAGCGATCATAGATATTGATTCCGATGGAAAACGCCATGCTCGTGCTGTCATCTACAACCAGACGATAACCTTCGCCTGCCTTATGATAGTTCGTGAAATCCGCCATGTGGGTTTTCACTCCCGCCATCGCATCGAAACCCAAAGGTTTCGTCGTACCTTTGAAAACGGATACATCTTCAGAATCCACAAGCTGGAATTCCAATGGCAGGTCTGAAGACAATACAATTGTTGCCAGTTTTGGCCCATCCGGCAAATAGCCGAGTTGGTTGACGCGAACGAATAATTCGCCTGCACTGGCGACGGCCGACACAGTATGGGCAATTACCGCAAGCAGCAGCATCAACAGACAGCGATGTCTCATTCGATATTCTCCGCAGGATGCAGACCGTAATCGGTTGTCAGAGCTTTCGCGTGTTGTAACAGATCACCACAACTAAATCGGTCGTTATTTTAGCGCTTTGACCGACGTCTTAACCACTTGTTTACCACGTTTCGCCAATGTCAGCGTGACGGTGAACCGTGTCTATATGTGATTTGTTTTTCACGGCTTGTCGGACCGCATGGGGCATGGGCCCCGGCTCTCCGGATTGGCCCCGACGCGCAACGCGCACTCGGCTTTCCTTGAGCACCCGCAATATCAACTGCCAGGTAGCTGGCGTGTCAACTTGAGCAGCAGACGTTCATGACGAACCAGAGGTCACTGATGGAACAGGTCAATGTCAATCGCGCCCGTCGCGATGCTGCGTCGCTGGATAATCTCAATCGCACACTAGAGACCCTCGAAAGCCAGTTGCGCAACGCCATGCGGCCCAAAACACCGGAAATAGAGACGGACGGCAGCGATATTGTCGATCGTTTCGCCGCATTGGCTTCACGAGCCGGTTTGGCATCTCCACCCCGCCGTGAGCCAACACCATCAAGCCAAACGCAAAATGGCAAACATGATCTTTCCGCAATCGCTGCGCAATTAAAGCAGCTGCGTACGGAGATGCGTGATGATGCCGAAACATCCAATAATTCGATCCTGCACAATACGACGTTGAATCGGTTGCAGCAGTCGGCAGCGCCTGCCGACCATTTCAACACTAAGCAAATAGACAACGATGCGGCAGCGTTCTCCATGTTGCGGGGCGATCTGAACGAACTGAAGCAGGCCGTAGCCAAACTTGGCCGCAATGATGCAGCTTCACATGATGGATCAATGCCCGTCCGCTATATGCAGCAAATAGATGATCGCCTTGATGAGATAAGTCGGGCACTCGTTGCGACATCCCACCAGATGCCAGCACGCTTTGCCGAAGCCGATGCATTTGAGCGCCTTGAAGCGCGTATCGCATCGCTGGCAAGCAGCTTTCAGGCATCGACGCCCGATGATCGTACCTCCGATGTAATACTACAACGCATGGGCGAACTGGCACAGCGTGTTGATCAACTCGCTGAGCAGTCGAAGCGGCCCGCCATCAACATTGATGCACTTTCGGAGCACCTTGCAGCGGTAGCTCGTCATTTGCAGAATGCCCCGGCTGCGATCAGCATTTCGGATTTTCGCGATCTCGAAGATCGGGTATTACAGGTCATCGACAAGCTGGAAGCCATGCCCCGGCAGCCCGCGATTGATCCTCTCTTCAGTGCTACGATTGATCAGCGATTTGCGGAGCTTACGCAGCGGCTCGACGATCATCATCAGATGAATGAGCACAGCGGCATCCGGCTGTCGGACAATATTGAATCGCGCTTCGACGATATGGCTCGGTTCATCTGCGAAAGTGCTCCGCAAAACGATAAGACTTCAGATGCTATCCATAGTCTCGAATTGCAGATTGCGGGCCTTGCAGAACATCTCGCCAAGTCAAATGATCATTACGCCGAGATGGCCACCATTCCTCCACGTCTGGAGGCGATCGAGGAATCAATCGCATCTAACCGGGACTTCATCGTCGAAACCGCTCGCGATGCCGCCGTTGAAGCCGTCCGCAATATAGCCGATGTAGCCAATGCTCAAGATAGTGCAGTTGCACGCGCGCTTGCTGGCGATCTGAAAATCCTTGAAGGTCTGGCACGCAAGTCAGAAGACCGGAATACAAAGACGTTTGAAGCGATCCATGACACGTTGCTGAAGATTGTCGATCGTCTGGCATCTTTGGAAAGCGGCCCCGTACCGGTCTATCGTCACATTCAGGCGAGCGGAGCCAATGAACCGACGATAACCGAGCCTGCTTTTGCGGCTCCGGCGTTCTCCGAGTCTGAAGGAACAGCTCTCGAAGCGACCACTGTTTCCGATACCGAGACGGCTGATGCCGAACCACACGCAAAACCATCAATATTCGGGAGTTTGACACGCGGTCTTAAAGGACCCAGCAAACAAGTTGCGATTCAAGATCCGGATATGGGAATGGGATCCGACGAGCCCGATATGGATCTCGATCCGAGCCTGCTCAATCATCCGCTTGAGCCGGGTTCAGGCATGCCTGATCTGAATTCCATTCTCAAACGCGTGCGCGAAGATCGGCGCGAGATGCAACTTGCGGGAAGCTCCGGTGACGGCAAGGCTGATTTTATTGCTGCTGCACGCCGCGCGGCCCAGGCGGCGGCACTCGAGATGGGAAATCAGCAGAGTTGGTCATCAAAGGAGGATCAACCGATCAGCGAAGACCAACCAAAGCGGCGTTTCCTTGCACGTGGGCGCAAGCCTATCCTGTTGGCGATCGGCGCCATTATGATCGCCATTGCCGGATTGCAGTTGAAGGCTGCTTTTGTCGATCATCCCGTCAAGCCTCAAGCAACCGCATCCACGACAACGCCCGCCAAGGTCGCGGAAAAGCCTGTTCCGGCAGCGCCTGCGCGGGAATTTGCAGCGGTGCAACCTGCACCAGTCAGTGTAGAAAGCGTCATTGCTACACAGCAACACATGCCATCGACTGTCAATGAAGCTGTCGACACCAGCATGACGACGCAATCCTTACCGGCAAAATCATCAGAACCCGTGGCAATCCCTGCGATTCCAACCGAGGGATTGCCGGATGACCTTCATGCCGCTGTCGTCTCCGGGGACAACAAGGCTCTGTTTGAAATTGGTGATCGCTATATGGATGGCCGAGGTCTTACAAGCGACTACGGCAAAGCGGCTGAGTGGTACAAGCTTGCAGCGGAGCGTGGTTTTGCACCGGCTCAATACAAGATCGGCAATTTCTATGAGAAAGGCCTTGGCGTAGAGCGGGATGTAGTGAAAGCCAAACATTGGTACGAGCTTGCAGCCAATCAAGGCAATGCCAGCGCGATGCACAATCTTGCAGTTCTGTTGGCCGCAGGAGCTCTCAGCACACCTGACAACGAAGCTGCGGCTCGCTGGTTTACCCGTGCCGCTGAACTTGGCGTCAAGGACAGCCAGTTCAACTTGGCCATACTTTCGGCGAAGGGAGTGGGCTTGAAGCAGAATCTGGAGGAAAGCTACAAATGGTTCGCAATTGCAGCCGAAGCCGGAGACAGCGATGCAGCTTCCAAGCGTGAAGATGTTGCACGCGCAATGACGCCCGATCAGCTTTCACGCGCCAAGGCGGCCTTTTCCTTATGGAAGCCAAAGACAATGGACGCCGACGCCAATGCGTTGAATATTCCGGAACAATGGCGCGCAACACCCATGAAGACCGGTTCGCTCGACATGGAGAAGGCCGTGCGCAACATCCAGCTGATTTTGAACAAGAATGGCTATGATGCTGGTGGGTCCGACGGGAAAATCGGCACCAGGACCCGCGAAGCTATTATGGCATTCCAAAAGGATAATGGCTTGAAACCAACCGGCAATATCGACAAGGATCTGGTGCAGAACTTGCTTAAGAAAAACGGCTGAGCGCTCAAGGCGCTTTGCCGTGATAAAAATGCCTCAGCACCCGAAAAAATCCATTGCGACAAAGGGTTTCGCGTTTAAATCTATATAATTTCAATCTGTGAGTCTAAACTCAACAAAAGCCCGCAAGCGAGCAAGAAACCTTAAAGAATTGCTGTCATCGTGGTGCTTGGGCGCCATAATGGGGTTTTGAGAAACTTGGGTATTTACCTGCCAATAGCCGAGATTTCGGTCAACATCTTCGTGCTGTTCGGCATGGGAGCTGCGGTGGGATTCCTGTCGGGCATGTTTGGTGTGGGTGGGGGGTTTCTTATCACGCCGCTCTTGATCTTCTACAATATCCCCCCCGCAGTCGCCGTTGCGACAGGCGCAAATCAGGTCATCGCCTCCTCTTTCAGCGGCGCCCTGACGCATTTCAAGCGCGGTACGCTTGATATCAAACTTGGATCGTTGCTGGTTATAGGGGGCATCGTTGGCGCTGCGATAGGTATTTATGTTTTCGTCCTCTTGCGCGAACTTGGTCAGCTCGACCTGATTGTTTCCCTGCTTTACGTGGTCTTTCTTTCAACAATTGGCGGCTTGATGCTTTACGAAAGCGTCCAGGCCATGCGACGCACCAGGGCAGGACAGCTGGCAACGCTGAAAAAACCCGGCCAGCACAATTGGGTGCACCGGCTGCCATTCAAGATGCGGTTCCGTGCCTCCAAGATCTATGTCAGCATTATCCCCATTCTGGTATTGGGTGCAGCGATAGGCTTCCTGTCGTCGATCATGGGCGTGGGCGGCGGTTTCATCATGGTTCCGGCCATGATCTATCTGCTTAAGATGCCGACAAATGTTGTCATAGGCACGTCGCTCTATCAGATCGTTTTCGTCACTGCCTTCACGACAGTCATGCAGGCAACCACCAATCAGTCCGTCGATATTGTGCTCGCATTTCTATTGATGTCCGGCGGGGTTATCGGTGCGCAATATGGAGCGCGCATTGGCCAGAAACTGCGCGGTGAGCAATTGCGCGCGCTGCTGGCAATGCTGGTTCTTGCCGTTGGCGTACGTCTTGCCATCGAACTGTTTGTAACACCTGATGACCTCTATTCGATCAGCCTCGCAGTCGTGACGGGGGGCGACTTATGAGGTTCGCTCGATGCCTGGCTATACTGCTTGCTGCTTTTTTTGCCGGACAACCCGCCATTGCCCAGCAGCGCCCGGCAAATACAGAAACGGTGGAGATCGGCCTTTCGACCGATACGATTGCGATCACCTCTGGTTTTCGTGGTACCGAGCTGACCGTATTCGGAGCCTTGGACAATGCCGATCCGCTTATTCAACGGCAGGGCCGCTATGATATCGTCGTGGTTCTTGAAGGGCCGGAACGCAGTTTCGTCGTTCGCCGCAAAGACCGCTACCTGGGTATCTGGATCAATGCCGAGTCCGCCTCATTCCAGCACATTCCGGCGTCCTACTCACTTGCATCCACGCGCAATCTACAGGACATAGCTACGCCGAAAATCTTCACGCAGCTTGGGCTTGGCGTGAACAATATGTATTATGAACCCATACTGGACAGCTTCGACTCCAGTGATTCGCTTAAAGAGTTCACAGCCGAGCTACCGCGCCTCAAGTTGAAGCAAAAGCTTTATAGCCAGCGCCCCGGCGACGTTCAATTTCTGTCGGCGACGCTGTTCCGCGCGACACTTTCCCTGCCGGCCAATGTTCCTGTTGGCAAGCATGTGGCGCGTGCCTTTCTCTTCCGCAATGGCGAGTTTTTGCGTGAAAATGCCACCAGTCTCAACATCGTGAAAGCTGGGCTTGAATTCCGCATTTATCGCGCTGCAAACCAGCACAGCCTGCTTTACGGATTGTTCGCAGTGTTTCTGGCCGTCGTCACGGGGTGGGCTGGCCGTCTGATTTTCCGCAAGGATTGATATTCAACCAGCCAATTTGGCAACAACAATCAGCCCCTGCAAGGGTTCGCCGCGATCAAGCCGGATTGTTTCCCTTGCAAGCGAGATCAAAGCCATGCCATGGGCTGACAAGAGCCGCTCTATATAGGCTTGCGAGTGGGTATAACGCAGCGAAGGTTGCAGAACAGGCTCATCGCTGCTCTCCTGATTTTCAACCGAGAACGCAAAAAGACCGTCGACAGCCAGTGATTTTGCGACCACTGCAAAGGCCCGATCAAGATCACCCACGTAAACAAAAACATCAGCGGCAATCACAAGATCAGCGCTTCCGGGTTCCACCTCGAACTCGTTGACATCGCTCTTGACGAGGCAGTCATAGACCTGCTTTTCGGCCGCCTTCAGCAACATAGCCTCCGACAGGTCCATTCCATCCAGGCGGTCGGCGACGGGCCGCACATAGGGGCCCATCAATCCGGTGCCGCAGCCAAGATCAAGCACCGAACGATATCGGCGCGCACCGCCATGCATTTCAATGGCATGTGCCAACAGCTCCGGAACGCGATAGTCCAGCTTGTCCAGCAATGCGGTTTCAAATGTCGGCGCATAGGCGTCAAAAAGTGTTTCCACATAGGCCAAAGGCGGCGTTGCAGGCGCCGCCGCATATCCGGTTGCCGCGAGCTTCAGGCCAGCCCCGAAGCGATCTTCCGGATCGTGTTCCAATACGTCGCGCCAGGCCGCAGCAGCTTCCTCATGCTGGCCTGCTGCTTCCAACATTTCACCAAGTCGAAAACGTCCTGCTGACCAATCCGGAACGAGTTCCAGCGCCTGCGCCATAAGGTCGGCGGCAGCGGCATGATCCCCGCTGTCGAACAGCATATCGGCATAGGAAGCGCGGCGGTCCGCTATCAGATCACCCGATGAGTGAAACGCACGCGCCACTATTGTCAGTTCGTGATCTGAACGCGGATGGCGAGAATATCGACAACCTTGCCGGTTTGGGAAATGTCAGAATTGATCCTGATGACGCCAGTGCCTGTCGGTCTCTTGTCGGCGGGAAAATCAACCTGCACGAGATATTCCTTGCTGGCGTCAGAAACATCGTAGCGCTTGCGGCCGCAATCACCCAGATCACCGAAATCGCAACTGACCGCCATTTGCGTCGCAGTGCCATCCGGCGTCTTTGCCACGATATCAAACAGAGCGGTCTTGCCCGCAAGCTGTTGCAGCACACCCTCACCAACCTTAAAGCTGATCTCATCGGCTTCGCCAGGCGATTTTATGCGCAGATGTTTCTGCGCCTGAGTGCCCTCAATGGCCGCCGTGGCACGCCCTGAAACGGAAACCTGTGTTGTATCGGATGGTTCGAAAATGCCGATCCACGTGCCTTCGCTGGGCAATTGCCCCTCTTTCAGAGGTTCATGGCTGCCGCTGGTTGCCGGATTTCCCGTACTGGCCGGTATGCTGGAAGGCTTCGAATTGATGATGCCCGTCGCCACCATCCACAATAGAACGATCGCAAGTACCAGCAGGGCAAGAATGACGAGAAGCTTCGTCAGTCCGGTAGCCTTTTTGCGCTCCGGACGCTCCTTTTTCTCGCGCCGGTAACGGTCCTTCTTCACATAGTCCGGCCGTTCGTTTCCGGCAGTGAAAGGCCTGTCGGCGGCAAGCTCTGGCACGCCGAGCTCAGGTGCGGTGCCTATGGTCGGCTCAACACGCGCATCACGGCCACGCGGCGCCGAAGGTGGGGCGGAAAAGCCGGGATCACGCGGCTCTATAACTGGCGTTGGCGCTGCAGGAACCACCGGACCTGTCGCCTGCGCTTCATTTTCAATCTTGGTGATTACAAGCTTCAAGCGCTCGCGCCGCGCATCGCGCTGGGTATCATCAAGCGCGCCATTGGCCGCCAGTGAACGCTCATGCACACCCCAGGCAGACTCGTAAATCTTCAGCCGTATGGCAGGGTTCCTGGCATCAGCTTTGGCCAATGCATTGCGGATTGCTTGTTCGATCGCTTCCAAACCGACGATTATCCCTTAAAAGAATCAGAGGGTAGCCATAACCTATCTGACTGCTTATTCAAGACAGAGGCGGCGCAATGATGGCCAGAGCACAGTTTTTGATGAGATAGCGAGTGGGGCCATAGCTTTTGCTTGCTCAAAATCAAAGGCATGATAAAAAGACTTACGTTTACGCAAACGTCAAAATTTACCATATCTGGGAGGTAACCATGGCATTGCCGGAAATTCTGAAGAAAAACCTGCGGATCCCGGTCGTCGGAGCGCCATTATTCATCATTTCCCATCCCGCTTTGGTCATTGCGCAGTGTAAGGCTGGCATTGTCGGCTCTTTCCCCGCGCTCAATGCAAGGCCGGAAGCCCAGCTTGATGAATGGCTGGCTGAAATCACCGAAGCATTGCGCGATCACAACGAGAAGAACCCGGGCAGGCCCGCCGTCCCCTTTGCGGTCAACCAGATCGTGCACCGCTCCAACAAGCGGCTTGAACATGACCTGACCATGTGCGTCAAATACAAGGTGCCGATTGTCATCTCCTCGCTGGGCGCGGTTCCCGAGGTGAATGACGCGATCCACTCCTATGGCGGCATTGTCCTGCATGACATTATCAATAACCGCCATGCAAACTCCGCCATCCGCAAGGGGGCCGATGGTCTGATCGCCGTCGCTGCCGGTGCAGGCGGCCATGCAGGTCCACTCTCCCCCTTTGCGCTGGTGCAGGAAATCCGCGAATGGTTTGACGGCCCGCTGCTGCTCTCCGGCGCCATATCCACAGGCAAAGCCGTGCTCGCCGCGCAGGCAATGGGCGCAGATCTGGCCTATATAGGCTCCTCCTTTATCGCCACGCAAGAAGCCCGCGCTGTTGACGACTACAAGCAGATGATCGTCGACAGCGCCTCTTCCGATATTGTCTATTCCAACTATTTCACCGGCATTCACGGCAATTATCTAAAACCATCCATCGCCAAATCAGGCATGGATCCGGACCATTTGCCGGAAGCCGACCCTTCCAAGATGGATTTTGAAGCGGCAACCACCGGCGCGAAAGCCTGGAAAGACATTTGGGGTTGCGGCCAAGGCATCGGCGCAATCAAACAGATTGTTCCGGCAGGCGAACTCGTCGCCCGGCTTGAGCGGGAATATACAGAGGCCAAGGCAGCACTCTGCGCCGCGTGATTTTGCGTGGCATGTTTTATTGTGCGTGGTTCGAGGGAGGAGCTGCCTGCAGGAATTATGCGTGGTTCGACAAGCTCACCATGAGGAAGGTTCGGTTGATTGCAGGGTGCCAAGTTCTGCCAGTTGCATCGGTCTTTGCGAACCGCCGACCCTCCTCATGGTGAGCATCCTGAGCTTGTCGAAGGGCGAACCACGCATGACCATTGTGCAATTTCACAATGTTACCTTCAAAGGGCATCGCTCAAGACTTGCAATTCTAATGCAATGACGCTATCAGGCGCGTCATCCACGGCCAATCCAGTCTGGCCGATTTTGGAACAGGGAAACCAGCGTTCCCGCCGCTTTAGCTCAGGTGGTAGAGCACATCATTCGTAATGATGGGGTCGCAGGTTCGAGTCCTGCAAGCGGCACCAGCTTCCAGAAGCTTCAAGACTATCATTACTGCCATTAATCCGCTGCTCAGACAGTTCGCACTTCTTTTATTAGCGTCGGAACTCTTCGTTGCGGCGGCGCTCGCCAATTCCGGTTCTATGCTGCGGTGAAAGCCGCCAGCTGCGCGGCGAAAGCCCGTTTGTATGCGGGGCGTGCTTCGCCGCGCGCGATGTAGGCGACAAGATTGGGATATTCGTCCAGTATCCCAGATGCCCTCAGCCTGAGCAGTACATGCACCATCATGAGGTCCCCGGCGCTGAACGCGCCGTCGAGCCACTCGGCCTCGCCAAGCCGGATGGAAAGTTCGCCCAGCCGGTCCCGGATGCGATCGTCGATGAGGGGCATGCGCTTCGCACGCCAGCTCCGGTCTCCTTCCGCAAACATGGCAACTTGACGCTCAAGGATTGGCGGTTCCACCGTGCCAACAGCGGCAAACATCCATGTGATCGCCCGTGCCCGAGCATTGGTATCACCGGGTAAAAGGCCCGCATGACGCTGAGCGATATGGAACACGATTGCCCCAGACTCAAACAGGGTGAGATCTCCGTCCTCATAGGTTGGAATTTGCCCGAACGGATGCAACGCCAGATGCGCAGGTTCCTTCATCGCTTTGAATGAAACAAGCCGCACCTCATAAGGATGCCCCACCTCTTCAAGCGCCCAGCGCACGCGCATATCACGCGCCAGACCTTGGCCCTTGTCGGGTGAACGTTCAAAAGCTGTAATGGTAATCGTCATTGCGGTTCTCCACGGCTCGTCTGTCCTGAAGACGATTGGGCGAACGGGATTCCGACATTTCCTCGTGATAGTCTTCACGGCCAACACAAGCGGGCAAGCCCTTTGGCCTGTAACCTGTAACTGTAACCTTGACCTCTGCATGACGCTGCTTCAGTGAGTGGTGACGAACCCGGCCTGCAAAGCCAAAGCCGCCTTTCGCCGCCCATGTAAGGCCAGATGAATTTCACGCCCGGGCACAGCTGGCCGAAGCTGATTGATGCGATGCGTGGGGCCGAGCAGGGCGGGCGCGTTATACACGCCTGCCCTGCTCCAGTTTGGCAGGATCAGCTGATGTCTTCAACAGGAGCGGCGGGACCGTTCTTCTTGATCGAATCAATGGCGTTTTGCGCGCTGGCCTTGGATGAATAGCCTTCCGTCGAGAACATTATCTCACTGTTATATTTAAAGCGAACCCGAAACTCGCCAGCTTTGTCTTTATAAATTTCGAACTTGTGGGCCAAAATATAGCTTCCTTTTGCAAGCATGAATCACACAACCGCAACGTGCCATTTGCAAACACTATTGACAAGGGTTGCGTTGGTGCCAGTCTCCCTTGTCCGGGCTGATCCATTTCCACATACAAAGAGTGCCATTATGAACACTGCGAGTGACGCCCGTTTCTGGGACCGGTCTTCACGGAAATATGCGGCAGGAAAAATTGCCGATCAGGCTGGATATGAGCGAACGCTGGACCGAACCCGTGCTCTGTTGCGACCAAGCGACAGGGTTTTGGAGTTGGGCTGCGGCACGGGCACGACGGCGCTCCGGCTTGGCGGTAGTGTGCAAACCTATCTCGCGACAGATATTTCCAGCGAAATGACCACGATTGCTGAAGATAAGCGTGCCGCCGAACCCATCGCAGGGCTTGCCTTCCGCACCACGACAGCCGAGGGACTGGCGCTTAGTGAAGGGCCTTACAATGCTGTTCTTGGCTTTAATTATCTCCATCTGGTTCGCGATCTGCCCGGCACACTGCGCCATATCCACGCTTTGCTCGCTGCGGAGGGCCTTTTTATCTCCAAGACACCCTGTGTCGGTGAGATGAGCCCGCTTGTCCGGCTTGTCTTGCCGCTTATGCGGGCGGTCGGCCTTGCGCCTTACGCCAGTGTCTTCCGGGCGGCGGATCTCAGCCAAATCATCAGCATAGCGGGTTTTGAGATTATTGCCGTCGAGAACCACGCAAGCAAGGGCGATGATCATCGGCCCTATATCGTGGCCCGTAAGCAGTGACAGTGATGTGAGAAATTAAGGAATGAACCGTAACCCACCACCTAATTGCATCCTTTACTTTTTAATGCCGATTCAATGGCGTTAACCTTGCCCTTAGACACGGCAACCTGCCCCTCCTTGTCATCCCCGAAAGTACTGGATGCTGGCACACCGATCAGGAATACGCCAACGGCATCGCCTGTTGCTGCTTGGTTCTGCTGTTTGGACAGGCTGGCCAGCGTGGCCTGCTCCTTGAGCTGCTCTTGCGCTAGTCCGGAGCAGTCCAGATTTGAATAAGCTGCCATCGGAATATCGACAGGCACGATCGCATCAGGGCGCTTGGCGCACCCGGCAGGAGACGTATATGCTCGCCTCCCTCAGCGATCATCCGGCCTTGTCGAGCGTTCGCAAGATAAGCGCGGCACGGGTTCCGATTATTTTCCGGACGATCTTGAGTATGGGGTGCGGCATTACTTTTTCACCGAGCTCATCCAAAAGCTTGTCCGCCTCAGCCTCAATGCTATTCGCCATCTGTGCAAGGTCCGTGGCAAGCAGTCGTCGCGCCGCCTGGATCGATGGAACGAGTGAGTGCCATTGCTCCAGGTGGATCGTATCAGGGACTGATCGCCCGCCGATCTTCATCGCCATATTTTTCGAAAGCCGTGGATATGCAGCGGTGCAGACGACATCGTAGATGGGAGCCAGCTCAGGTGCATTTTGACGATAGAGAAGTGCGTAGTTCTTCGCATGAGCATCCGCATTGCCGACCAGATAATGGAAAATCAACATCCGCTGGAACTCAAGCCGATCCGCCGCAGGTCGCTCTGTGACGCGCTGGATCAGCTGCTGCGATTGAACAACACCAGGACCGCCCTCATCCTCATATTTGAGCTCCGGCGGCACGCTGAGCGCCTGGCAGAAATCCTCCTGATGGAGTTTGCGGATTGTGCCGCCTGATTCTTGAATGCGGTCGTAGCGTTCAACCAGTATGAAATCGGTCTTGCCGGCTGACGCCCTGGACACAGCGGGCGCGTCCAGCCCAAGCCTAGCCGCGAGCATCATGCAGAAGACTTCGTTCTCAACGGTTCCATCGAGGCCCTCGATAAAGGGTTTCAGGATGTGCGTCGTGGGGCGACCGTCCTCGGGCAAAGCGATTTCACCGTCGATCAGGCAGACAGCCAGCTTGTCTTGTGCTCCGGCGAGAGAGAGACGCACGCCCTCTTCGCCGCCTAGCAAGGGACGTTCACGAAGAAGGGCGAGAACATCAATGAGACGCTTCTCGCCGAGCGGTTGGATATTTCCTGAGGAGAAGCCTGGCAATGGTTTGCCGCTCTGCAAAAGTGATAACGCGCCAGCGCACTCACCGCCGATTATTTCCAGGAGGCCAAACGTGTTTTCATGGGATACGCCCAAGGCCGATGCCAATCGTCGACGTGCTCTTTCGTCAGGTAACAGGCCAGAAAAGTAGGGACGGACTACTGCATCGGCATAGGCTTCTTCACGCAGTGGCATCGAAATCGAAATCGGCATGGCCTTCGCGTCGAGATAGTCGCGGTTGTAGATGAAGCCGAGTTGAGCATCATCGGCCTGTTCAAGCACGCCCGCCTTTGTGGCGTAAAAATAGACGTCGAGAGTGCGGGGCATCAGCTAACGCCTCGTCCGGTCACTGACACCGACAGACCCAGGGTTTGCAGCACTATGAAGGCCAAGCCAATCCGGCAACTCTCTTTACCGCTCTCGAGCTCGCGCACGAACCGCACGCCGACGCCCGCTAGTGCTGCGAGCTGTTCCTGGGTCAGCTTCTGACGTTTGCGCTCTGTCCGGATCAATTGCCCCAAGACGACGCTATCACTTACATTGCTCATTTTCGTCCCCTTCGGGATTATTTAAGCATGTTTCCGGTGCAATTGCACGAAAAAGAACTGATCGGGATGATTTTACATTGAAATAAGCAGTTTATGGCACTATCAACCCGATCGGGACTCTTCGGAGCGATGTGCCAAATGGATGTTAGCCTGGCAGATATGTTTCCAACATCTGCCCATTTCAGTAGACTCGCGTATATGAGTAAGCGCCAAGCGAGCGTAAGAGCAGAAATACGCCCTCTTGCTCCGGAAGACTGAGACTGAAAACTGTTCCGGTTTCGCCTTTCGGCAAATCTCTAACTATTTGAATTTTATGGGAAAAACAAGATTGGCTGGGGAACCTGGATTCGAACCAGGACTAACGGAGTCAGAGTCCGTGGGTCTACCGTTAACCTATTCCCCAACAATTGCCCGATGGACAACCGTGGCATCAAGTGATGCGGGTCGTCATATAGTTGAAATCAATCGGCTTGCAAACCCCTTGTTCACATCTTTTGGACAATTGTTTTGTCTTGTCGAACAGGCTTGCCTGTCGATATGGTTGCTGGAAGCCGCATATTTGCACGTGCGCAGGCCTGAGGCATGAAGAATAAACGATGACAAGCTTGAAATTCGGAACGAGCGGCCTTCGCGGCCTGGTGACTGAACTGCCCGATGCGATTTGCCGGGCCTATACGCTGGCGTTTCTGCGCCATATGCAACAAGCCTATGGTATTGCGCCCGGTGGCAGGCTGCTGGTTGGCTATGATCTGCGCGAGAGCAGCCCGCGAATCGCTGCCGCCTGCATCGATGCTGCCCGTGTCTTTGGCATGGAGGTTGAAAATTGCGGCCCTTTGCCGACGCCTGCACTGGCTTTGCGGGCGCTTGCCCAAAGGCTCCCGGCCATCATGGTCACCGGCAGTCATATTCCTGCCGACCGCAATGGCTTGAAATTCTATCGGCCGGACGGTGAAATCGACAAGACCGATGAGGCAGGCATTCTCGCCGTGCTCGACCTTGCCGGCAACGACATGTCCGTTCCAGATGAAGCCGGAGAGGTTTCGCCAATGGCACTGGTAGAATATGAGAAGCGTTGCATATCCATGCTCAATGCCGGAGCACTCATAGGCAAGCGCATCGGCGTCTATCAGCACAGCTCTGTCGGGCGCGACCTGATTGTGAGCGTGCTTGGTGCACTGGGCGCAGAAACAGTCGCCATCGCCCGTTCGGATGTGTTTGTGCCGGTGGATACGGAAGCACTGCGGCCGGAGGATATAACGCTCGCCGCTGGCGCTGCCGAAAAATACCGGCTCGATGCATTGGTCTCGACCGATGGTGATGCGGATCGGCCTCTCGTTGCCGATGAAACCGGGGCTTTTATTCGTGGTGATAGTCTTGGATTGCTCACAGCACGTTTCTTGAATGCCGATGCAGTCGTGACACCTGTCACATCCAATACGGCTATCGAGCTTAGCGGCCTTTTTGCCAAGGTTTACCGCACCAGGGTCGGCTCTCCCTATGTCATTGAGGCAATGGAACAGGCGGCCAAGGATGGATATCAGCGGATTGTCGGCTTCGAAGCCAATGGCGGCGTGCTGCTCGGCTCGAATGTGAGTCTGGATGGCGGCACAGTGGCGGCATTGCCGACACGTGATGCAATGTTGCCCATTATCGCGGTGCTTGGCATGGCGGCGAGCAATAAAGTACCGGCATCGAGATTGCTGAACGACCTGCCAGCGCGTTTCACGCGCAGCGGCCGTATTGAGCATGTCGAGTCCAGTAAAAGCGGCCCGTTCCTACAGGCCTTACTCGACGATGAACACCGGGCAGGTTTTTTCGCGCAGCTTGGCACCATTCAGGCTAATGACGCCATCGACGGCATACGCGTTATGCTCGCAACCAGCGAAGTGGTCCATTATCGCGCCTCGGGCAATGCGCCGGAATTGCGCTGCTATGCGGAAGCTGGCAGCGATGAGCGTGCTGGACAACTGCTTGAGTGGGGGCTGCAACGAGCCGGCGAGCATTTACGCAAGTATGGTTGAACCGGCCTCCGTAGAACACACTGCATGATTGGAGTAAGGCTGACATCAGTTGTCAGCTAGTGATTCGGAAAAAGGTTCTCGATGGTCAACATTAAGGACGTAGCGGCGCGGGCCAATGTTTCCGTCGGTACGGTCTCGCGCGTGCTAGCCAAAAACGAAACTGTCGGCAAAGAACTACGCGAACTGGTGGAGGCAACCATCCAGGAGCTGAATTTCCGGCCGAGCGGTGTCGCAAGAGGTTTGAGACGCAGCCGAACCGATATGATCGGCCTGGTTATTCCCGATATCACCAACCCATTTTTTGCCGAGCTTGCCAAACACGTCGAAGCCAGTGCATCGCAAGCAGGCTTTTCCGTGTTGCTGTCCATTACCAATGATGATCCGAAGATTGAGCTTTCGCAGATCGAAACCCTGCTTCGCAGTTATCCCACGGGATTGATTGTCGTCCCAACGCAATTCGGCGCTCCAGCAAAATGGCAAAGTGATATTGCCACCGTTGCAGTTGATCGCCGCTTGAAAAATTATCCGTTGATTTCGGTCGATCATTATGCGGGCGCTGGCCTTGCCGCACAGCATCTTTTGCAACTCGGCCACAGGCGCATTGCCTATATTGCTGGCCCCAACGAATCTCCTGTTTCCCGGGAGCGACGCAAAGGATTTCTGGATACGCTTGTTGCCGCCGGCATTCAGCCTGAGATCGCAGAGGGGCATTTCGACTATCAGTCTGGTGAAGTCCTGGGGAAACGCTTGCTCAGCCGTTCTGAAAACGTCCGTCCCACCGCAATTGCCACAGCCAGCGACCAGCAAGCAATCGGCTTGCTGCGTGCTGCAAGCGACCTTGACCTCAAAGTTCCGGACAATCTGTCAATCATCGGATTCGACGACATTCCGCTCGCCAATCTGATTACTCCAAGGCTGACCACGATCAGCCAACCGGTAGAAAAGATCGCGGCGCGAGCAGTGGCGTTTGTTATCGGTGAAAACGCCACCGGGACCGACACCGGATTACTCGATGCGACGTTGGTTATACGCAACTCGACAGCTGCGCTCCGCTAGTAAAATTTGCCCTAGGTTCAAGCGTTCTCCGGCGGTATGACGCCCTTTGTCAGGATAAAGCATCCATAAAAGCGGCGTTCGCCGGTTGCAATGACGCAGTAGGCATTTTTGGCATGTTCATAAAACGCCATCCGGTCGATAGACACCATTGGCCAATGCTTGCCTTCTGCCTGATCGATCTCTGCCTGCATTTCGATCTGCACATCCGGAATTTCGTCAGGACTCCCGACAATCTCCATCCGCGCAGCCGCATCATCGATAAATGTATCGAGCGGCATCACCGAGAGGATTGCCCGTGCAGCCCGCGGCGCCGTCACTGCGTCGATACGCAAAAGGCGACCCAATCTTGTCTGCCGCGCAATGGAATCGCCCGGAAAGTTGGTATCGCAAATGACAAGCCTGTCGCCATGCCCCATGGATTTCAGTGCATAGAGTATATCGGCATTCAGCAGCGGATCGAGATTCTTCAGCACGGTACTTACCTCTTCATTATGCGGATTGGGTGGCCAGAAATTGCTCGAACTCCTTGGCAGTGGCATAGGACTTCTGTGTACCTGGGCGCGTGATGGAATCGGCTGCGTAAATTGCAGCCTTCTTCAGCGATGCTTCAAGTTCACCGCTTTCAACGTAGAACCGCGCGAAGCTGCCGATAAAGGCATCACCCGCACCTGTCGTGTCTTTTGGTTTGACCTTGACCGGCTCAATCATCGTTGACTGATCTTTTGTTATAAGGCGAGCGCCCCGGGAGCCCAGCGTAACAATGACAGTGCGAATGCCCTTTGCGATCAGCGACCGTGCGGCTTGCTCGATCTCGTCATCTGTTCCGGTCGGCAAGCCGGTCAACAATGCAAGCTCTGTCTCGTTGGGAACAACGAAAGTGGCTGTGGTGACTTTTGCAGGGTCCAGATCCGGTGCAGCGGGCGCCGGATTGAGAATTGTTTCAATTCCATGTTTCTCGGCAAATGCGAGCGTGTAGTACACGGTTTCCAGCGGCACTTCCAACTGCATTAGTATCAGGCTGCACTTCTTGAGATCCTCCGAAGCTGCATCGATATCCGCAGGCTTCAATTCATTATTTGCACCCTTGATAATGAAGATGGAGTTCTCACCTGTTTCATCAACGAATATTGGCGCAACGCCACTCGACTTTCCGGCAACCGTCCCGACATGGGAAATATCGATCCCGTTATCCTTGAGATTATTTATCGTGCTTTGACCGAAAACATCATCACCCACTTTGGTGAGCATCAAAACGTCAGCGCCCAGCCGTGCTGCGGCCACAGCCTGATTTGCACCCTTGCCACCAAAGCCCATTGAAAACTCAGGAGCTTCGATCGTTTCGCCGGGTGCAGGCATGCGGATGATCGATGTGACCAGATCGGTCATGTTGCTGCCGACCACTGCAATGCGTCGTGCCATATGTATGTCCCTCAAATTGCTATTGTTATCTATCTGTATTGCGGAAAGCATTCAGGGCAATAACGATGAGCAGAAATCCGCCCCAGATGAAATCGATAAGATGGTTGGAGAACCGCAATATCTGGAAGCCGGAAGAAAGCAGCATCAATGCAATCAGGGCAATGGAAACACCAAGCACCCTGCCCTTGCCGCCTGCTGGATTGGTGCCGCCTAGAACTGCAATTAGCACCGCCTGCAAAAGATAGGATGCACCATAGTCTGACTTGGCAGCATTTGTACGGCCCGAAAGAATAATTCCGGCAATAGCGGACAGCAGGCCCGTCAACATGTAGGAATAAAGGATCATGCGATCCTTACGCAGACCGGCAAAAACAGCTGCACGGGGGTTCGTACCGATGAGCATCAGATTGACGCCGAAAGTTGTGCGCGTCAGCAGCAGAGCAACCGCACCTGCTACGATAACGAACAGCACAAATGGCGTTGCCAATCCAAGCACCTTGCCATTGCCTATGAAATTCCAGCCATCTGGAAAGCCGGTAATTGCCGGACCGCCCGTGAGGACCACAGCAAGTCCGGTGAAAATCTGTCCCGTTCCAAGTGTCGCCAAAATGGGCGTAATCCGCAGCTTCGAAATGAGCAAACCGTTCAGTAGTCCCGCCAGCAATCCGATGCCAAGGGCTATCAATATGCCAAGACCAGTATAGAGCAGGATCATGCCAGTGGATTGATCTGTTCCGACAATAACTGAGTGGAAGAATACCCCAGCAAGAATGCCGGCAAGATTGGCAATCCCTACCACCGACAGGTCGATACCTCCTGTCAGCATGGCAATCATCATGGCGATAGCCAGAATGCCAAGCTCAGGCATGATATATGTAATGGATTCGAAATTATAGTAACGCAGGAATTTGTCGGGATTCAGCCATGACATCAGTGCAAACACCAGAATGGTGATGGCGATAAGCTGCAGGATATTGCGATCCTGTCCGAGAATACGTTTGGCGATTGAGCTGTCTGACATTGTACTTCTCACACCAGTTTCTTGCGGTCGCGCCACGCCGTCAGCGCAGTCGCTCCAACGATAATCAAGCCGACAACAACACGTTGCCATGTCGTATCGACCTTCATGATGATAAGGCTGTTCTTGACCATGACGAGCATGAACACACCAAGCAGTGTTCCTATAACGCTGCCGCGACCGCCAAAGATCGATGCGCCGCCCAATACGACTGCCGCAATGACGTCCAGCTCGAAACCTACGAAATCGCGCGGGTTCGCCTGCCAGATCATTGAGCCTTGCAAGAGGCCGGCGAACCCCGCCAGGGCACCTGCAAAGCAATAGACGAAGAACAGCGTCTTGCGCGTATCGAACCCGACACGTTTGGCAGCTTCCGGCGCACCGCCATAAGCAAAGATGCTGCGCCCGATCATCGTGTAACGCAGGAAAAGATGCGTCACGAGCGCAAAGCCGAGATAGATGAGTATCATAGCTGTCAGGCCGAAATTCGTGCCGGTTGCTGATGTTGAGTTTACGAGATTGGACTTGGCAAAATTGATCAGCTCTGGCGGCATCTTATCGATGTTAATGATGCTGGTGCCGACGAGCCCGAGCAACAGACCGCGCACGACACTGGCAGTCCCAAGCGTAACGATCAGCGGGATCATCCGGAATGTATGGATGAAGAATGCATTGAACGCGCCAAGAATGATCCCGATAAGCGTTGCCGCAACAAAGGGCAAAAGCACACCTTCATAGCCGAAATAGAGCATTCCCTTGACGGTCAGATACATCGCTGCCACCGCAAATGCGGTAAACGACACGTCGATACCGCCCGAGATCATCACCATGAGGACGCCGAGCGCCATGATACCAATGATGACATTGCTGCGGAGCAACCCGAACATATTGTCCAGTGACCAGAAGGCCGGGTTGATCAATCCAATAAGGATCATGGCGACCACCAGAATGGCCGCGATGATGAATTCTGATCGGCGGAAAATCGTCATTTCAAAGCCTTCAACCGGTCGTTTAATAGGTCTTCGTTCAATGCATTTGCGGCGATTTCATCAACAAAACGTCCACGATGCATAACAATGACACGGTTACAGTTCTGCACGAGTTCGGGAACATCGTCCGATATCATCAGGACGGCCAAACCGTTCTCGGTAGCCAGTTCGCGAATTTTGCGATGAATTTGCGCTTTGGAGCCCACATCAACACCCACAGTTGGACCATTGAGGATAAGGACCCGTGCACCGGTCAACAACCACCGGGCGAGCACCACGCGCTGCTGATTGCCGCCGGAAAGATGATTGACCGGGGTCTGCGGGCCTGGTGCTGCGATTTGCATAGCTGCGAACATGGCCTTTGTGGCCGCATCCGCTTTTTTGCGATCAATGAATATGCCGCTGACAAAATTCTCGAATGATGTGGCGAGCATGTTGCGCTCGATGGATTGCGTCAGAAAAAGTCCTTCGGTCAGCCGGTCCTCAGGAACATAGGCAAGACCACTTGCCACAGCATCCTGTACGTTCTTCGGGTGGACCGCTTTGCCATCGATTGACACCGAGCCGGTATATTTCGGGTTCATTCCAAAAAGTGCCAGCGCAAGCTCGGTACGGCCGGAACCAATAAGACCCGACAGGCCAACGATTTCACCCGCGCGTAACGTCAGGTCGATATTCTCGAAAGAGCCGGGAATGCTCAACTGTTTGACATCCAGCCGCGGCTGCTCATCGCCTTTTACAGCTGTCCATTCATAGGTTTGATCAGTAAGGTCATGCCCTGTCATGGCACGGGTGATTGCAGCCTCGTTGAAATCGCCAATCGGGCCTTCTGCAACTTTCTTGCCGTTGCGCAAGACAGTCAGCCGCTCGCTGATTTCCAGCATTTCACGCATCTTGTGGCTGACGAAAAGCACCGCAATTCCCTGAGCCTGAATATCGCGAACAATACGGAATAAGGCGTCCACTTCGGGACGCGTTAGCGCAGTTGTCGGCTCGTCCATGATGATGAGTCTGGCATCGCCCATCATGGCACGGGCAATTGCCACGATCTGCTTCCCAGATGTCGGCAATGACTCGACGTCCGCATCAAGATCCATGGTAACGCCCAGCCGCGCCAGCGCTTTGGTCGCCAGCTCGCGAATACGTTTCCAGCTCACTGACGTCTTGCCTTCAAGAAGCAATGTGTTCAATGCCAGATTTTCAGCGACCGTCAGGTTCCCGAACAGGGAAAAATCCTGATAGATGACCTGTATACCCTGTTGTACGGATTGCGCGGGTGTAAAGCCCGGCACAGGTTTCCCGTCAATCAGGATTTGCCCATCCGTCGGCGTATAAACGCCCGACATGATCTTGATGATCGTGGATTTACCTGAGCCATTCTCTCCCGCGAGACAGTGAATTTCACCGGGCTTCAGAACAAGCGAAACATTATCGAGCGCCACAAGGCCACCGAACCGCTTGCCCACATTTTTCAGTTCCAGAAGGTTTTCGCTCATGCTTTCCCCGCTGCGGTGGACACCCGCAAACATCAACGAAATGGAGGCGTCTTGCAACGCCTCCATCTCAAAGTCAGGTTCAATATCAGAAGTTATATGAGCCCATATTCTCAGCGGTCACCCCGACCCAGCCTGCGCCATAAAGCAGGTTTGGCTTCGATGCGTCCGGTGCGAGCAAATTATCATAGCCTGGCAACCCAAGGTTCAGACCGGCCTTGATCAGGTCTGTCTTTTTATTGAGAGCCATCACTGCCAGTTCATTCATGGCATAACCGGCGACTGCCGGATCCCAGAACTGGATATACTGGATGTCGCCATTCTTGAGATATTCACCAGCAACTGAAACAAGACCTGTACCGGCAAAGAATACCTTGCCCTTCAGCCCACCTTCAGCAATCAGTCGACCAGCGCCGGCAGAAGTTGGCATTGGCGCACCAAGAATACCCTTGACGTCCGGATAGGTCGTCATAGCTTCCTTCAGCTTGGTATAGTCCTGATTGGCATCATCATAAGTTTCCAGACGTTCTGTCGCGAGCGACATGTCAGGAAAGTTCTTCTTCTGATATTCAATGGCACCATCAATCCAGTCCATCTGCGATTTCGACGTCAGACTGCCAACCGTAGCAAGATACTTACCCTTGCCGTCCATTGATTTGGCTAGAACTTCCATCAACTTGGCGCCGTAGGCTTTGTTGTCGAAAGCCTCAAGGACATAATCGGCATTGACGATGTTCGAAGCTTCATGTGCAATCACGACGATGCCGCGCTCGCGCGCTTTCTTCAGAACCGGTTCAACGGCTTCTACGGAGAATGGCACGATGCAGATTGCGTCAACGCCTTGGGCGATCAGATTTTCAACGATCTGCACCTGCGCAGCGGCATCCGCAGAACTAGGACCGACCATCCAGACGTCCGCGCCAGTTTCGGATTTGAACTGCTCAACGCCTTCACGCATGCGGTCGAACCAGGCAATACCGTCCACCTTGACAACAGTGGCGATCGTATAGGTTTTGCCATCAGCCGCAGTCACATATTCCTTATTGACCTTTGACGTATCAACTGGACCGTCCGCCAGCGCTGGCGCTGCCAATGCCAGCGTCATTGCAAGTAATGCTAAAAGTTTCTTCACGAGGCTTCCTCCCTTGGTTTGCTTTTTTGAAGCGAGCGTATTGAGCCAACTCCAATTCTCCCTAAGCAATCGAATTCATTGTTGAATGTATCCGATTATCGACGTTTCTTCAATATGAAACGTTTCATCGGACTTTCCGGCATCGTTGGTCCGTTGTCAATGCATTTGTATGCCTCGTCGATCAAATGTACCCAATTATCAATCTCAGCTTGCCCTTAGGCAGGCTTCAGATCACCAAGCAGCGTTGGAATCAGCTCCGAAACGGTCGGATGGATGGGCACTGCCCATTGCAGCGTCCTGTAATCGGTATCGGCATTCATCATGTCGAGTAGGCCATGAATTGCTTCATCGCCGCCGGTTCCCAAAATTGCTGCACCCAGAATCCTCTTTGTTTGGGCATCGACAATGACTTTCATGAAACCTTTGGTCTCATCCTTCTCCACCGCGCGTCCGACACGGGACATTGGTCTTTTCGAAACCAGGAGTGGCCGACCTGTCTTGCGCGCCTGTGTTTCGCTCAAACCAACCCGGCCAAGTGGCGGATCAATATAAAGCGCATAGCCCGGAATACGGGCACTGACCTTGCGATCTTCTCCATCAAGCAGATTGGCGGCCACGATCTCGAAATCATTATAGGCGGTATGGGTGAAAGCCCCGCGCCCATTGCAATCACCCAGCGCCCAAATTCCGTCCGCGCTTGTTGAAAGATCGTCTTCGACCTTGATATAACCGCGCTCGTCAATCTCGATACCGGCTTTTTCTATATCCAGATCATCGGTGTTCGGCCGCCTCCCGATCGCCAGCAACACATGAGAACCAATGATTGTCGGTGCACCGGAATTACAGTCCAGGGTGATTTCCGCACCCAGCGCATGGCGCTTGAATGAAATACATTCGGCATTCAAACGGCAATCAATGCCTTCGGCCTCAATAATCTCCCTGATCGCTTCAGAAACATCTTCGTCCTCCCGGGAAATCAGACGCGGCCCCTTCTCGACAATTGTCACTTTCGCACCAAAACGGCGATACATCTGTGCAAATTCGAGGCCAATATAGCTGCCACCGATGACCACCAAATGCTCGGGAAGCGTATCAAGCTGCAAGATGCTTGTATTCGTCAGAAAATCGATATCAGCAATACCGGGCATATCGGGAATATTGGCGCGTCCCCCGGTATTGATGAATATTTGGGGGGCCGTATAGGTCTCGCCGCCAACAGCTATCTCGTGCGGTCCTGTGAATTTCGCATGACTTTGCACAACCGTGCAATTATCCATGCCTTTCAGCCAGCTTTCGATATTGTTTCTGGCGGTTGAGGAAACGGTGTCCGCTCGTTGCCATATACGTTTCATATCAATGCGGATGGGCGTGTCGATTGTGACGCCAAAATCAGCGCCGCGTCGCGCTAAATGCGCTGCATAGGCGCTTGCAACCAGCGCTTTGGTCGGCATGCAGCCAGTGTTCACGCAGGTGCCGCCAAAAAGCTTGCGTTCAACCAGCAGAACCTTTTTGCCAGCGCTCGTAAGCCTTCCTGCCAGTGAAGGGCCTGCCTGCCCCGCCCCAATAATGATTGCGTCGAAAGAACTACTCATGGCAGCGCCGCAACTATCAGGGAGGCGCCGATAATAGCAACGACGTCCTCAATCAAAAGTGCAAGCGTAATGATCATAAAGACCTACCCGGGTGAATTTGCGATTCCTAAACCGAAACACCGGACGAATGCCGGGTTCCGGCAGCATTCACATTGCGACACATAATTGGAAAAAATTCAACTGCCACGCGGGATCGACGCAACAAATACTGATCTTTAGCGAGTCTGCTTCTTTTCGGCGACATCAAGTCTTTGCAGCAGTTCGCGCAAAACGTCCGGAATATTCTTCTCGACCTGTGATGGGCGGGCAGTTTCAGTCATTCGGCGGTAATCAGCGCGCACCACCTGTTCGCGAAGCACATTTGCTGTCCGGTCATTCACTGGATGTCGTGCTGCCATGATCAATCCAATCCACTCCAAGCGGCGCATACTGCACCTCCTTAGAATAACTCAATTGAACCCATTTGGTTCGAACTGTGGTGATTTATAGTCAACAATTTATGAATGTTCCGACATGCAAACCCTTCTGCCGTAAAAAGTTCAAAGCTACGGAACCAGCCCTTCGGCCCAGCGTTGTCCTGAAAAGATTAAAGGATATGGCCATGTTGATCCGTGTCGGGTACGAGATAGGAATTCGTTGCAGCGAGCCAACGCCTATGACGACCTATCTGAATCTGGAATCTGCCCGGCTGAACGATGTCCAATGCGAGCGTGGACCAACGGCAACGCCAGAGGTTAATCTGGAAACATTTACCGATCTGTTTGGCAATAACTGCCTGCGATTAGTGGCCCCTGCTGGCAATCTTTCGCTGAAGTATGACGCCGTTGTAAAAGATGACGGCCTGCCAGATTCCGTTAATGAAGGCGCTCAGGAACTGTCTGTCGACAAACTTCCTACAGAGTGCCTCGCTTACCTGTCTGCCAGTCGCTATTGTGAAACAGACGAGTTGAGCAATCTTGCCTGGAGCCTGTTCGGGCATGTAAAACCGGGTTGGACCCGCGTTCAGACGATCTGCGATTATGTCAACCAGCGCCTTACATTCAGCTATGGTTTTGCTCGCGCAACGCGTACGGCTGCACAGGCTCATGAAGAACGTGTCGGCGTATGCCGTGACTTTGCTCACCTCGCTGTCGCCTTTTGCCGTTGCATGAACATTCCGGCTCGTTACGTGAACGGTTATATGGGTGATATCGGCGTGCCGGCCGATCCGGCCCCCATGGATTTCAACGCATGGTTCGAAGTCTATCTGGGTGGTAAATGGCATACGTTTGACGCCCGCCATAATCAGCGACGTATTGGCCGGATTGTTGTTGCCCGTGGCCGCGATGCGGCTGACACCCCTCTGATTTACACATTTGGCCCACATGAGTTGATCAACTTCAAGGTCTGGACATTCGAGGAGAATGCTCCAACATTTGCCAGCAAGCGTTTTGAAAAAATATCGCTGGTAACCCCGTGGTTTAGCCAGCGGTGGACTCGGCTTTCACGACATATCCGGGAAGTATCAGAGACAGAACCAACGGCTTAATCTGTCGAGATATCGGGAAAATTTTCGCTGAAAAAACCTGTTTGAGGTTTGCAATGCCCCATTTGGCGGTCTAATTTAATGCTTCGGGTCAATCTTGAGGAGGAACCCCACAAGATGCCTTTCGATAACACATCGAAGTCGGTTTATTCGCAAGAAGACTGGGATATCATGCAGGCTGCCTATGACAAGGCTGCCAAAACACTCGTTGTAAAGTCAAGCACTGATGATGACGCCAAGATCATTGCAGAAACAGTCATGACAGCCTTCAACCGTGGCAATAAAGATATCAATTCTCTGGCTGCTTTGGCCGTTATCACCGCGATCAACTCACACCCAACCATAATCCAAGGTGAATTTGAGCAACGCAAGCGTTCAGGATAAGCTTTTATCTGATCGCTTTGACAAGCGACTTGTCCGGAAAACAAGTCGGCGCCATTCCCTGTTTCGTCTGCCATGCTCCAATTGACCGCCGCGTCTTGAACCCGGGAAACCCGTCCGCGCCGCCTGCATCATATCCCTGCTTTTCCAGTGTTTTTTGCAAGCCGGCAATTTCAGAGCGGTAAAGTCCGCCAACATCACCCCAGCCAGCGCTGAATCCCTTTGCACCATAGGCAATGCGATCGCCGACATGCCCGATGAACAAGGCATAAAGATCGCTCATATTGTATTCCTTGAGCACATAAAAATTCTTGGTAACTATGAATGCTGGCCCATGCCTTCCTGCGGGCATCAAAAGGAAGCCCTCACGCTTCATCTCGTTGGACGGAAAGGCCTTGCCGTTTACCCGATTGATGCCTAGCTTTTCCCACGCGGAAAACAGCTTGCCCTGATCCGGTCCTTCAAGTGAACAGCTTACGGTTTCCGGCACAATAACCTCGTAGCCCCAGTCCCGCCCTGCCTGCCAGCCATATTGTTGAAGGTAATGGCCAATTGAGCCAAGCGTGTCGGGTATGGAATTCCAGATATCCCTCTTGCCATCGCCATCGAAATCGACCGCATGTTCCAGGTAAGAAGTCGGCATGAATTGCGGCTGACCAAGTGCTCCGGCCCAAGAGCTTTTCATGGCTCCAGCGCCGATATACCCTTTCTGGACGATCTCCAGCGCCGCCATCAATTCCTTGCGGAACATCTCCTTGCGAGAGGCCAAAAAAGCCTTGGTCCCGAGCACTGTGAAGGCATTATGAGGAATTTTAACACTGCCATACCCACTCTCGCGCCCCCAGATAGCAAGCACAATCTCGCCGGGAACGCCATACTTGCTTTCGACCGCCTTCAGGGTTCGGGCATATTGCCCTGCACGCGCAAGACCACCGGAGGTAGTGGCATTTATGGTCTTGCCATTGAAGTATTTGCCCGGAGAACCGAACTCGGATTGCACCTGTTTCTTTGGCGTTTTCGGCTTCTCGCCCGGCATAACCAGATCAGGCAGGTCCAGATTAGGCGACACCCCGGCAAAAGCCTGATCGAACACCACTTTCGAAATGCCTTTTGCCTTGGCTTCCGGCCAAAGATCACTGGCAAGCCAGTTCTGGAATTGCGCCTCGATCTCACGCTTTGATGCCGCCAAAGCGGACGATGTGCTTGTGCTCAACGCAAACAACATCCCCAATACTATAATAGAGTAGTTTCTCATCAAGTCTATCGGCCCCGCAGTGCTGGCGTGTCAATTGGCAACAGTTTTGTGACCCGTGATTTGAACGATTGCAATCCGGAAATAAACTGGCTCCAGCGGACGGATACGCTCTCTGGAAACTGTTTTTACATAGGCTGGTTCCCACCACTCGGCCGTTCTGCTTAGAAGACGATGCGCATTATTGCGGGCATCTATGTGGGCGGGATCGTTTGTCAATTCTTCGAAAATCCCTGTGACGATCACACTTTGCCAATTATTGGTGGCAACGACCTCATCGAACTCGACGCAGACTTTGGGATTTTCCCGCATCCAATCGACCTTCGTGCCTCCCGTCGTGAGCGAATAGAGAGAAACGGTATCGTAGGCAAAACTTAATGGAATAAGATAGGGTTGATTATCCTTCGCGCATGCCAATCGCCCGATAGTTGCCCGCGCCAGAAACTCCTTGATTTCCTGTTGCGTCATATCCTGGATAATCATGAAACTTAGTCCCTATTGCCCGGTGCCGAACATTCTTCGGCTTCACCCAATTCCAGTATAACGATCACAAATCGCGAAAAGGCAAGCTGGCAAACCTCATAACGTGGTTCGTGCAAGCAAGGCGGCCGTTAATGTTCCCTCATCAAGATAATCGAGCTCACCGCCCACAGGCACACCATGAGCAAGCCTGGTAATTCGGACATCGAAATCCGCTAGCTGATCGGTGATATAATGTGCGGTCGTCTGGCCTTCGACAGTGGCATTGACGGCAAGAATGATCTCCTTGATTTCCCCCTCGGCCACCCGCCCGACAAGCGTCGCAATATTGAGATCATCCGGACCGATACCATCAAGCGGCGACAGGCGTCCGCCAAGGACATGATAGCGCACATTCATCGATCCGGCCCGCTCCAATGCCCAAAGGTCGGAAACATCCTCGACCACAATCAGCGTAGCGCGTTCGCGGCGCGGGTCGGTGCAAATCATGCAAGGATCGGATGTATCCACATTACCGCAGGTTGTGCAGACACGCACCTTTTCGGCAGCATCCTGCATCGCGGAGCCAAGAGGGATCAGCAGGGCTTCTTTCTTCTTGATGAGATGCAGGGCCGCCCGGCGCGCAGAACGTGGACCTAACCCCGGCACTTTGGCCAAGAGCTGGATCAGGCGTTCAATTTCGGGGCCGGCGATTCGTTTCGACATATCGCCGGTTTAGAGCAATTTGCGGCTTTAGGGAATCAGAGACCAGCAGCGCACTCAACCTATCCAGCATTTTGGTTGATTTAATACAATCCCGGATTGGTTGTTCCGCCTCCAAGACCCGATAAGGATCATCGCAACAGGTTTTGAGGGCAAAAGCAGCAGCACTGTGCCAGCCAGTGTTGGAGGGAATTCTTGCTGCCAAGGAGGGCGCTCCCCAGTGCAAGTGGTGCCAAGCGCTAATCGTATTGACAATGGTCCGATTTGGATTAACCCGTGTCTGGGCAGCATATTTTCAGCCCACGCCTATTGATACTTAATTCACATTTTTGGAGAATTTCATGAAGCGAACTTTAGCAGCTATCGCCATTATCTCGATTTTACCAGGCTGTGCATCTATCGCACGCGGCACCACAGAAGATGTTGTCATTATTACTTCGCCCTCGGATGCCAAAATTACCACATCCATTGGAAGTAGCTGTACGTCGTCACCATGCACGTTAAAGGTGAGCAGAAAGACACCTTTTACTGCAACAGCAAAAAAGCCCGGCTATCACACGAGCAGTTTGTTCATTGATACAAAAATGTCCGGGAAAGGTACCGCTGGCATAGCGGGCAATGTGCTTTTCGGCGGTGTCATTGGTGTAGGTGTTGATGCTGTCAGCGGTGCTACGCTTGATCACACGCCAAACCCGGCAACCATTACACTCGTCCCTATAAAAACAAAAAAGCCGACTGTTAAGCGTCCCAAGCATTCAGGCAAACCCACTTCATAAGTTGGGAACGCTGTATCCGGCTGTCACGAAGCAACAGCCGGATAAGTCCCTAAAATGGCAGTTTAAATCCTGGAGGAATAGGAAGACCGGCGGTCAGTGCCTGCGTTTTTTCGGCCATGATCGCCTCAACTTTCGCCTTGGCTTCATTATGCGCAGCGATAATCAGGTCTTCAATGACTTCGATGTCATCTTCCTTGAACAGCGAGGGATCGATGGAGAGGGCCGTCAGTGCGCCTTTGCCTGAAAGCTTGACCGTGACAAGCCCACCGCCTGCCTGTCCTTCAGCTTCGAGCGCAGAAATTTCCTCCTGCATCGAAGCCATCTTCGCCTGCATCTCTTTAGCCTGTTTCATCATGCCCATTATGTCACGCATGGGGTATCTCCTATCGTTCAATCATCTTCTTCAACGGGCGCCAATGTGTCACCATCTGCACCTGCAGATAGGTCATCATCAGCTTGCCCGGCGGGCGTGGCTATGCGCACATTGATAATCTTGGCGCCAGGAAACTTCGAAAGTATGGCGGCCACATCCGGATCTGCACGCGCATCACTCAGCAAGCCCTCGCGCTTTGCCGTTTCGACCTCGTGGAGGGTCTTGCTGCCTTCTTCACGTGAAAGCGAAACCATCCAGCGAATGCCTGTCCAGTCACCAAGTTTTTGCGACAACTCTGTCAGCAATGTTTTCGGCGCATTTTCCGTCAGATTGATTTCCAGTCGACCAGGCTTGATGCTGACCAGCCTCACACAATTCTTGACCATGATCTTGAGTTGCATATCGCGCTGCTTGTCTGCCAGCGCAATAATGTCTTCAATACTGCCCAGCGACACCGAAAGAACAGCCTCTTCGATAATCGTTGGCGCTGGCGGCATGGCCGGTTCCGGCTGGGTAGCCGGTTCAACCAGCCGCATCGTTGCGCCGCCGCTCGCATTCACTGGACCGCGAGCCGTTGCCACCGCGTCGCTGGCGCGTGTCATCGACGCTCCGCCATTGCCCGGATTGGGGCGCGGGCCATTATTGCTGCCCGTAGCAGCAGGAAGGGCGGCGCCCTCGTCCAGCGACTTCAACGCCTCATCAAGCGTTGGCAAATCTGCGGCATGGGCGATCCGGATAAGCAGCATTTCTGCCGCCTGAACGGGACGATTGGAATTCTCGACCTCAGCCATGCCCTTTAGCAACATTTGCCAAGTGCGCGAAAGAACGCGAATAGATAATTTCTCCGCAAAATCACGTCCGCGTAGCCGTTCGTCTTCCGACAATGATATATCGTCCGCGACATCCGGGGTAAAACGGATGCGCGTGACCAAGTGGTTGAAATCGGCAAGATCGGTCAGCACGACACTGGGGTCAGCCCCGACATCATATTGCGAGCGGAACTCCCGCAATGCCGAAGCCACGTCGCCGCGCATCAGCATTTCAAACAGATCGATGATCCGGGCGCGATCAGCAAGGCCAAGCATCGAGCGAACTGCCTCAGCATCAACTGTGCCTGCACCATGCGCTATGGCCTGATCGAAAATGGACAAAGAATCACGCACGGACCCCTCGCCCGACCGCGCAATCATGGAGAGCGAGGCGTCGTCTACCGTTATGTCTTCCAGACCTGCAATCTTGCGCAAGTGCGAAGTCAAAACGCTTGTATCTATGCGGCGCAGATCGAAACGCTGGCAGCGCGACAGGACAGTAATGGGGACCTTGCGGATTTCAGTCGTCGCAAAGATGAACTTCACATGGGGTGGCGGCTCTTCCAATGTCTTCAACAGACCGTTGAAGGCCTGATTGGAGAGCATATGCACCTCATCGATGATATAGACCTTGTAGCGCGCCGAAACCGGGCGATAACGCACCTGCTCGATAATCTCGCGAATGTCATCAATGCCCGTATGCGAGGCAGCATCCATTTCGATCACATCGACATGTCTGCCTTCCATGATCGCCTGACAATGCTCGCCCATGACTGAGAGATCGATGGTTGGCTTGTCTATATCGCCATTCTTGTAATTGAGGGCGCGACCGAGAATACGCGCAGTCGTGGTCTTGCCGACACCACGCACGCCCGTCAGCATCCACGCCTGCGCGATCCGCCCCGTTTCAAAGGCGTTGGTCAGCGTTCTGACCATTGGCTCCTGGCCAATCAGATCGTCGAAATTTTGGGGTCGATATTTGCGGGCGAGCACGCGATAGGCGCTGTCTGGCTTTTTCGTGTCCATCGCGTTTGATTCCGCTCCTGCATTCGCTTCTTGTCTATGGCGCAAGTTTGGACCGCCATGCACCACAGCGTCAATGCCGCTTTGCGGCTTTGACACAAGGAGGTACACAAGAAAAGGGTGGGAGGCTGGCACGGCGACCCGTGCCTGGCTCGTTGGGGCTGCTTCCTTCCGGACCTGACCCGGTTGGCGAGTGGCTCGTCCACCACCAACCTCCCGGTTTTCATATCGGCAATCCGAATGCAAAAAGCAAGCACGTACAGAAAAAAACTGCTATTTACTGATATACCATGACATTCGTGCTCGATACCAAACTAAACGCCGATACATTTCCCGTCGTCAAGCTGGGCCTTTGTGACCTTCGCCTGATGAATGATCAGCGCTGGCCTTGGCTTATCCTTGTGCCGCAAAGGCCGGGAATCACCGAGATTCACGAATTGACCCCGCTTGATCAGACCATGCTGACATTCGAGGCTGGCATCGCAGCGCAGGCGCTCAAGTCAATTACCAATTGTGAAAAGATCAATACAGCTGCGCTCGGCAATATTGTCCGACAATTGCACCTGCATGTCATCGCCCGCAACACCGGCGATCCTGCATGGCCGGGTCCAGTCTGGGGCCATGGAACCCGGGAACCTTACAGCAAAAACGACGCGAAGGCCTTTGCGAAAGCGATTCTTGACGCTATTTAAAAATCCTCGTCCAGTTTCCCCGCTCTGGAGCTTCCATCCATGCCGTTTCATCTTTTTGATGCTCCTCTAGCCGAGCCCAGTCATTTCGTTGGTTTCGCCGGGAACAGGATCAACCGGCATTCGGAAAAGCGCAGCGATGACGTTGTGACGCTTGCACTGGCAAACGCCAATGCGCGCATGTTGCTTGTCGGCGATGGCAAGATATTGGTTAATCGCAGCACTGAGGAAGGAAATGCGTTTTTCAGTATGGAAGCAGCATCGGCGCTTCTTCCCGGTTTAAACCAGACCATCTACCTTGGTTTGCAGGATGATATGCCCATACTGGCAGGCCCGAGTGGCGTTTCTACGGATGCGCTGCCCTTGGGCATTGAAGCGGTAGATTATCGTTCCGCCTATACGCAAGGGCTTATTCCACCAGATCAGGTGGGGGCTATGGCCCAAGCCGTGTCCCTACTTTCATGGCATGACAGTCATAAGTTTTGCGGGCGCTGCGGCCATGAAACAGTCATGCGCGACGGTGGCTATCGCCGTACATGCTCAAATTGTGACGCTCAACATTTTCCGCGCACTGATCCAGTGGCCATCATGATGGTCGTGCGCGGCGACAAGTGCCTTCTGGCACGTGGGCCGCATTTCGGCGTTGGCATGTATTCCTGCCTCGCCGGGTTCATCGAACCGGGTGAAACCATTGAAAATGCGGTGCGCCGCGAGACAATGGAAGAAACCAACCTGCCGATAGGCCGTGTGCTCTATCACGCCAGCCAACCTTGGCCCTTTCCCTATTCTTTGATGATCGGTTGCCATGCCGAAGCCCTCTCCGACGATTTTACATTGGACATGGCAGAGCTAGAGGCTGGACGCTGGTTTACCCGTGAAGAAGTCAGGGCCATGATGGACCGCACACACCCGGATGGGCTTATGACCCCGCCCGCCGGAGCCATCGCGGCTCATCTCATTCGTAGCTGGGTTGAGAGCAGCGCTTGATCGTGGGATATCTGGAGACAAACGCCGTGGAATTTCAAGATGATCAGTTGAAAAACTTTGAAGCCAATGGGGCGCTTCCATTGCCAAGTGCAACTGACAAAGGTTCCGTCGAGAACGAAGGCGCCAGTATTCGCTATTCAACATACGGCTCCGGTTCGCCGGTAATCCTCCTTCATGGCGGATTGGGCCATAGTGGCAATTGGGGTTATCAAGTTCCCGCTCTTGTTGGAGCCGGACATCGCGTCATTCTTATAGACAGCCGCGGACATGGCCGGAGCACGCGCGATGCGAAACCCTACACCTATGAGTTGATGGCATCGGACGTTCTGGCGGTGATGGACCATTTGAACGTCGGCCAAGCTGCTCTGATTGGCTGGAGTGACGGTGCATGCACGTCAATGGTGCTCGGCATAAAAGCACCGCATCGCGTCGCCGGCGTGTTCTTTTTCGGCTGCAACATGGACCCGAGCGGCACCAAGGAAGTTCGGCCGAGTCTGGCGCTTGATCATTGCTTCAGCCGCCATACCAAAGACTACGCTGAGCTGTCGCCAACACCTGATCGGTTCAAGGAGTTCCTCGCAGCAGTCGGCAAAATGATGGAAACGGAGCCCAACTACGATGCTGCCGATTTGGCGCAAGTTGCCGTGCCCGTCGCTATTGTGCAAAGCGAGCATGATGAGTTTATCAAACAGGAACATGCCGAATATCTAGCGCACACCATCCCGGGCGCAGAGTTTATCCTGCTGCCCGGCGTCAGCCATTTCGCCCCGCTGCAACGGCCTGAACTCTTCAATCGAACGGTCGAGCAATTTCTCGACCGGATTTTTGGTCAGTAGCTATTCTTCGTTCGTTTGCGAGCTTCGGAAGGTCGTATCCGCCGGATAGACACCCAATACGCGCACCTCCTTCGAGAAAAACTCCAGCTCTTCCAAGGCCTGTGCTACATTCTTGTCATCCGGATGGCCTTCAATATCCGCATAGAACTGCGTCGCCGTGAACTTGCCATCGATCTGGTAGCTTTCCAGTTTGGTCATATTGACCATGTTCGTGGCAAAACCGCCCATCGCTTTGTAAAGTGCTGCCGGAACGTTGCGGACCCGAAATACAAAAGTGGTCATCATCAGTGCGTCTGATGTACGCGGGGCCCATTTCTTGGTTTTATTCAGCACCACGAAACGTGTGACATTGTTTTCCGTATCCTCAACATCCTCTTCGAGAATATCGAGGCCGTAGAGACTGGATGCCAGACGCGGCGCCAACGCGGCCATCGTCTTGTCCTTGACATCGGCAACCAGCCGCGCCGCACCAGCCGTATCGCCAGCGATGACCGGCTTCCAGCCATTCTTGCGGATATATTTGCGGCATTGACCGAGCGCGTGAATATGGCTGTGAACAGTCTCGATCTCGCTGCGCGGCGTGCCCGGCAAAACCATCAGTTGAAAATGGATCGGCAGAAAATATTCGCCGACGATATGCAATCGGGATTCCGGCAAGAGGTGGTGGATATCGGCAACACGTCCGGCAATGGTATTTTCAATCGGGATCATCGCCAGATCGGCTGCACCGCTTTCAACCGCATTAAATGCATCTTCAAAGGTCGGGCAAGGCATAGGTTCCATATGGGGAAACATGTTGCGGCAAGCCGTATCGGAATTTGCTCCGGGTTCACCCTGAAAAGAAATGCGATTTGTCTTGGTCATTATCAGTTGCCTTGTTTCATACTAAGTAGTTCGCGAGCACGATCCAGATCTTCCTGGGTGTCAACGCCCAGCGGCACAGAATCAACGATCTCGACATCAATGCGCATCCCCGCCTCAAGCGCGCGAAGTTGTTCCAACCGTTCACGCCGTTCCAACGGCGAAGGGCCGAGCCCGACAAAGCGTTCAAGTGCAGCGCGCCGATAGGCATAAAGCCCGATATGATGGTAAAGTGGGCCTTCGCCCGATGGTGCTGTCGCGCGCGTAAAATAGAGTGCGCGTAACTGGGTTTCACTCAAAGGCGAGCCGATGACCTTGACCACATTGGGATTGGTCTTTTCTGCTTCGTGGCGAATCTCCACGGCCAGCGTACCGATGTCAGCGGGACCATTGAGCAATGGTAGAAGCGCGCGCTTTATGACATCCGGCTCAATGGTCGGCAGATCGCCCTGCACATTGACAATGGCATCAATAGTGCCATCAGGATCAAGCTTTTGCAGCGCTTCATAGATGCGATCAGAGCCCGATTCATGATCGCTCCGTGTCATGACGGCTTCAAGCCCATAAGCTTCTACCGCTGACTTTACCTCAAGCGTATCAGTGGCAACAACCGTTCGGCCAAGGCCCGCAGCTATGGCGCGCTCAGCAACGTGAACGATCATCGGCTTTCCTGCAATATCGGCCAAAGGTTTGTTGGGAAGCCGTGTCGAAGCCATTCTTGCCGGTATCAGGTTCAATATTCTCATCATTCCTCACACCCCTACGGTGTCAAAAAGTCTCAGGCAGAACCGCCCTTATATGTGT
The DNA here is from genome assembly GCF_054796155.1 of Phyllobacterium sp. K27. Lineage (NCBI taxonomy): Bacteria > Pseudomonadati > Pseudomonadota > Alphaproteobacteria > Hyphomicrobiales > Phyllobacteriaceae > Phyllobacterium > Phyllobacterium sp. K27. The sequence goes on from NZ_CM139240.1 coordinate 3,385,664, forward strand.
TGCAAGTGGGAGATAAAACCCCTAGTTTCCGCGCAATCACGAGGGGTTTCTGCCATAAATGCAGCGGTTTGCATTGATCAGATATTGAAGCCCTCCGCAAGAGGAGTAGTGAGCGACGATGGGATCCGCATTTAATAAGTACGCCATGGCGTTTCTGGCAACAGTATTCGTTGTCATGTCCGCGGCAATCATGTCCGACTCCCTGTTCGATACGCACGCTCCCGAAAAGCCAGGCTTTATTATTGAAGCGCCTGAGGGTGGTGAGGAAACGGCAGGCGCAGCGGCTCCTGCCGAAGCCGTGCCAGTCGCAACATTGCTGGCGTCAGCCGATGCAAAGCGCGGCGAAGCCGTGTTCAAGCGTTGCGCTGCTTGCCACACTGTTGAAAAGGGCGGTGCCAATAAGGTCGGTCCGAATCTTTGGGACATTGTTGAGCGTCCAATCGCAACGCATGAAGGTTTCAGCTATTCCGGTGCCATGAAGGAATTCTCCAAGGGTGGCGAAGAAAAATGGACCTTTGAGCATCTTAATCACTTCCTGACCTCACCAAAAGGCTACATCAAAGGCACCGCCATGGGCTTTGCCGGCGACAAGAAAGATCCTGAACGTGCCGATCTGATTGCCTATTTGCAGACACTTTCAGATAACCCCAAGCCATTCCCCGCAGCCGATGCTGCTCCGGCTGCCGATCAGCCAGCGGAAGGTGCAGCCCCGGCTGCGGGTGAAAAGCCTGCAGAAGGAGCGGCTCCAGCGACCGAGACACCGGCAGCGCCTGCTGAACCAGCGCCAGCTCACTAAAAACAAACTCTATCGATCCAAAAGCCGGGCTCATTGCCCGGCTTTTTTGTATCAACTCCGCGTGTTTTTTGAACCGAGGCCTGTTCTCCGCCGCATTTTCTCTTAGACTAAAGTCTAAAGAGAACCGTGGAGACCTGATTTGAGATTTCGCCGCTTTGCCATCAGCCTAGCGCTGCTCGCCGCCACAACCTTTGGCACCCTCCAGATTGCACATGCGACTGAACCGGAATGGCGGCATGCCACGAGTTTAACCGGTGAACCCAAATATGGGCCAGATTTCAAGCATTACGATTATGTAAATCCCAATGCCCCGAAGGGCGGGACACTGAACAATATTGCTCAAGGGTCATTCGATAGTCTCAATCCATTTGTAATTCAGGGAGAGTCAGCTGCAGGCCTACCCCCCACAGGCAATCCCATCGGCGGCGGCCTCCTGTATGATACGCTGTTAAGTCAGTCACTTGATCAGGCTGGCACAAATTACGGCCTAGTCGCTGAGGCCGTTGCCTACCCGGAAGACTTTTCGTGGGTCAAATTCCGACTGAACCCCTCGGCAAAATGGCATGATGGGCAGCCGATAACAGTAGAAGATGTAATCTGGTCTTTTGAAACGCTGAAAGCTCAAACTCCACTGTACAATAAGTACTATCATGATGTGGCAAAAGCAGAGAAAACAGGTGACCGAGAAGTTACATTCACCTTTGCCATCAGCGGCAATCGCGAGCTTCCAAACATTATGGGTGACTTTCCTATACTGCCGAAACATTGGTGGGAAGGCACGGACAAGAACGGCAACAAGCGGGATTTCAGCAAACCGACAAGAGAAATTCCGCTCGGTTCAGGCGCCTATAAAATCGAAAGTATCGACTTCGGAAAATCGATAATATGGAGCCGTGTCCCCGACTATTGGGCAAAAGACCTTCCTGTCGAGGTAGGCCGCAACAATTTTGATCGAATCCGCTACGAATATTTCCGGGACGGGAATGCTGCCTGGGAAGGCTTCAAAAAGGGCGGTCTGCAGGATTATCGCAGCGAACCCAGCATCAGCCGTTGGATGCGGGAGTACGATTTTCCAGCGTTCAATCGTGGTGACGTTGTTAAAAAGGTATTCCCCGAGCGATCGCTCGGACGAATGCAAGGGTTTCTGATCAATACACGTCGCGAAAAATTCAAGGATATTCGGGTAAGACAGGCTCTCAATTTTGCTTTCGATTTCGAGACTATGAGCAAGAATATGTTCTTTGGCGAATATAAACGCATAAACAGCTATTTTGCCGGATCAGAACTTGCTTCGAGCGGACTTCCTCAAGGCAAAGAACTGGAAATTCTGCAGTCCGTAAAGGACGAAGTGCCTGAGCAAGTCTTTACACAAGAGTTCAAAAATCCGGTTTCCGATACCCCTCAGGCGATGCGTGATAATCTGCGGAAAGCAGTCAATCTGCTGCGCGAGGCGGGGTATGATCAAAAGGACGGAAAGTTGGTTAATACGAAAACCGGGCAGCCCTTGACCATTGAATTCCTTGGCTCTGATCCACGTGACGAGAGGACGGTTGGACCGTTCATGGCCAGCTTGCGCAAACTAGGTATTGATACACGGCTCAGAGCTGTGGATTCGGCCCAGTATGTGGCGCGGGTCAATGACTTCGACTATGATATTCTTGGAATAATGGGGATGGCCCAAAGCCTTTCTCCCGGCAATGAGCAAAGGGATTTCTGGAGTTCAAGCACCGCTGATACCCCTGGCAGCCGCAATTATATGGGCATCAAAAACCCCGCCATTGACAAACTGGTCGACAAGGTAATCCTTGCCAAGGATCGTGAAGAGCTTGTCGCCGCCACTCACGCGCTCGACCGCGTGCTTCTATGGAACTATTACGTTGTTCCGCAATGGTATGATGACCGCACGAAGATTGCCTATTGGAACAAATTCGGCATGCCCGAAAAACAACCGGAATACGTTGGTATCGACCCCTTTTCATGGTGGATCGACACGGCCAAGGAGCAGGCTCTGAAAGAGCGTGCTCAATGACGGGGTTTAATCGCCGCGAACTCATGAAGTTTTCGGGCGCTGCAATGCTCACTGCCATAGCTCCGAAACTGGCCTTGGCAGATGTGCAGACGGACGTTCCTCTCCATGGTCTTTCAGCATTTGGCGAATTGAAATACCCGAAGGATTTTACGCATTTCGATTATGCCAGTCCCGATGCGCCGAAAGGCGGAACCTTCGCCTTTTCGCCCAATACATGGCTTTTCAATCAGTCACCCCAAACCTTCAACACGCTCAATACGTTCTCGAACAAGGGAGATGCCCCGCCACGTATGGAACTCTGTTTCGATACGCTGATGGCGTCAGCTCTGGACGAGCCGGACTCGATCTATGGTCTCGTGGCAGAAACAGTGACCGTTTCCGCCGACCGCAACAGTTTTACCTTCAAACTGCGTACCGAGGCCCGCTTCCATGATGGCTCGCCGATCACTGCCGAAGATGTTGTTTTCAGCTATGAAACGCTGAAGGATAAGGGCCATCCGCAACTCCGTCTGACCCTCACGGAGATGACAAAGATTTCTGCGCTCGACCAGCAGACCGTGCACTTGACTTTCTCCGGCAAGCATTCTGACCGTGCTATTTTGAATGTTGCTTCGATACCCATTTTTTCCAGGTCATGGTACGCCACCCGCGACTTTGAAGCCTCAACCATGGAACCTCCGCTTGGCTCCGGGGCCTATCGTGTCGGTCGTGTCGCACCGGGTCAAACGATAGAATATGAACGTGTCGCGGATTATTGGGCCAAGGACCTGAATGTACAACGCGGTCAGAACCACTTTGATCGGATCAAGATTGATTTCTACCGGGAGCGGCAACCGGAGTTCGAGGCCTTCAAAAAAGGCGATATTTTCTGGCGCTATGAAGCAACTGCGAAAACCTGGGCGACGGAGTATAATTTTCCTGCGGTGCAACAGAATCGTGTGATCAAACGTAAATTTTCAGCAGAAAAACGTCCTCTGCTCCAAGCATGGGCCATGAATCAGCGCCGAGAACATTTCCGCGATTCCCGTGTGCGGGAAGCTATTGCACTGTGCTTTGATTTTGAGTGGACACAGAAAAATCTTTTCTATGGTGCCTATGAGCGTTCCCAATCGGTGTTCGAGCAATCGGATTTCCGGGCAAGCGGAAAGCCCTCTGCGGAAGAACTCGCCATTATGGAACCCTTCCGTGACAGGCTGCCAGAAGCCATACTCGGCGAAGCACTGTTGCAAACGCCCTCCGATGGCTCCGGGCGTGACCGCAAGAACCTGAAACGGGCATCCGACCTTTTAAATCAGGCCGGATTCAAGCGGGATGGCGATAAGTTGGTGGATGCGCAAGGCAGACCGCTCAACCTTGAACTGCTGATTTATACCGAAGTCTTCACCCGCAGCTACTCACCTTTCGTCAACAACCTCAAAGCAATTGGCGTCAACGCTTATCTGCGCATGGTTGATCCGGCGCAGTATCAGGCCAGAATTCAAAATTTTGATTTCGACATGATCGGTATGGCAGTGCAGCTTACTCCCACGCCAACAAGAGAATCATTGGAGGAGATATTCGGTTCGAAGGGCAGGGATACGCCAGGTTCGTATAATTTCCCCGGTACAGCCGATCCTGTTGTCGATGCGCTTATCGCCAAAGTAAGCGATGCCAAAACGCGTGACGAGCTGGTTTCATTGTTGCGGGTTTTAGATCGGCTCTTGCGTATAAGGCGGGATTGGATTCCAAACTGGTACGCAGCGAATCATCCAATCGCCTATTGGGACATGTTCGGCTTCAAGGAGCCAAAGCCCGATTATGGTTTTCCGGTTGAAACGCTGTGGTGGTTCGACGAAGCGAAGGCGAAGGCAATTGGCAAAGTTTGATGTACTGAAAGCAATGAGGGGGCGCCCCTGATGGGAGCCTATATTCTACGACGTCTTCTGCTGATGATACCGACATTGTTCGGCATATTGCTTGTCTGCTTCGTCATCGTTCAGTTCGTTCCGGGCGGCCCGGTCGAGCGCATCATCAGCCAGCTGACCGGACAGGGCGGCAATGCCATGGATCGCATCAGCGGTGGTGGTGCCGATATTGGCCAGGCTCAGGATCAGCTTGGCACGGGGTTGGGCAATTCCAAATATCGCGGCGCGCAGGGTCTCGATCCTGCCTTTATCGCCAGCCTGGAAAAACAGTTTGGCCTCGACAAGCCGCCATTAGAGCGCTTCGGTCTCCTTGTCTGGAACTATGTACGCTTTGATTTTGGCCGCAGCTATTTCCGCGACATAAGTGTGATCGAGCTTATAAAGGAAAAACTACCGGTTTCCATATCCCTCGGCCTCTGGACGACCCTGCTTTCCTACATGATTTCGATTCCGCTTGGTATTCGCAAAGCCATCAAGGACGGATCATCATTCGATATCTGGACCAGCGGGATTATCATTATTGGCTATGCCATTCCCGGGTTTCTGTTCGGTATCATGCTGATCGTATTCTTTGCGGGTGGTTCGTTCTTCGACTGGTTCCCTCTGCGTGGCCTGACCTCGAATAATTTCGATCAGTTATCCACTTTTGAGAAGATCGTGGACTATGCCTGGCACCTTGCCTTGCCTTTGACAGCGATACTTCTAGCGGCCTTTGCCACAACCACCTTGCTCACCAAGAATTCCTTTCTCGACGAGATCCGCAAACAATATGTGACGACGGCCCGCGCAAAGGGGCTATCCGAACGGAAAATCCTTTACGGCCACGTTTTCCGTAATGCCATGCTGATTGTGATCTCCGGTTTTCCAAGCGCCTTCATATCGATCTTCTTCACCGGCCAGCTGCTTATAGAGGCGATCTTCTCCCTCGATGGTCTGGGCCTTCTTGGCTATGAGTCGATCCTCAACCGCGATTATCCGGTGGTTATAGCCACCGTGTATATTTTTGCCCTTATCGGCATTCTCATGACCCTGCTGTCTGACCTGCTTTACACATGGATTGATCCGCGCATCGACTTTGAGCGGAGGGACGTCTGATGAGCGCTATTGTCGGAACCTCCCCTGCTCCTGTAAAGCGGCCACGTCTTTCTCCGCTTAATGCGCGACGCTGGCAAAATTTCAAGGCAAACCGGCGCGGCTGGTGGGCGCTCTGGATCTTCCTTTTCCTGTTTGCCGTCTCGCTTTGTGCGGAACTTGTTGCCAATGACAAGCCGATCATCGTCTCTTACAAAGGCGAAATTCTCTTTCCCGTTCTGGTCGATTATCCGGAAGAAAAGTTCAACGGCTTCTATGCGGTCACGGACTACCGCGATCCTATTATTCAGGACGAGATCAATGCCAATGGCTGGGCCATCTGGCCGCCGGTGCGCTACTCTTACCGGACAGTCAACAACGAACTGCCGGAGACTGCACCTTCAAAGCCCTTCTGGCTCTACACTGCCGAAGAACGCTGCAATCGTTATGCACTGGGCGTCAATGATCCAAACTGCACATTCGGCAATATGAACATCCTTGGTACAGACGATCAGGCTCGCGATGTTTTCGCCCGTGCCTTATATGGCTTCCGTATCTCTGTGCTGTTCGGCCTGATCCTCACCGCCTGTTCAGCCGTGATCGGTGTCACCGCTGGTGCGCTTCAAGGCTATTTCGGTGGCTGGATCGATCTTATCGCGCAACGTTTCATCGAAATATGGTCGTCCGTTCCAACGCTGTATCTGTTACTGATCATGTCGTCGATACTGCCCCCGGGCTTCTGGATTCTGCTTGGTATATTGTTGCTGTTCTCCTGGGTCAGTTTTGTTGGCATTGTCCGCGCCGAATTTCTGCGCGCCCGCAATTTTGAATATGTGAATGCAGCGCGGGCACTTGGCGTTCCCGACCGTACAATCATGCTCCGCCACCTCTTGCCCAATGCGATGGTCACGACCCTGACCTTCCTGCCCTTCATCCTCAATGGATCAATCACCACATTGACGTCGCTGGATTTTCTTGGTTTTGGCCTGCCCCCGGGCTCGGCATCGCTTGGCGAACTGCTTGCACAAGGCAAGAACAATCTTCAGGCTCCCTGGCTTGGCATTACTGGCTTCGTCGTCATTTCAATGATGTTGTCGCTGCTGATCTTTGTCGGTGAAGCAACCCGCGATGCCTTTGATCCACGCAAGGCTTTCAAATGACCAAAGCTCCCCTCCTTTCCGTACGCGATCTCTCCGTTGCCTTCACGCAAAACGGGCGGGAAACGCTCGCGGTTGATCATATCTCCTTCGATATTGCCGAGGGTGAAACAGTCGCACTCGTTGGCGAATCCGGTTCGGGAAAATCCGTCTCGGCGCTTTCAGTGCTGAAGCTTTTGCCCTACCCGCCTGCTTCGCATCCGTCCGGCCAGATTCTGTTCAATGGCGAAGATTTGCTCGACAAGGATGAAACTGACCTGCGCCGTGTGCGCGGCAATGACATCACGATGATCTTTCAAGAGCCGATGACCTCTCTCAATCCACTTCACACGATTGAGAAACAGATCGTCGAAGTTCTTAAACTGCATCAGGGCATGCGTGATCAGGCTGCCCGCAAACGCACCTTGGAATTGCTTGAAGAGGTTGGCATCCGCGAACCTGAAAAACGTCTGGATGCTTATCCGCACCAGCTTTCCGGCGGGCAGCGGCAGCGCGTCATGATTGCCATGGCTCTTGCCAACAAGCCAAAGCTTTTGATCGCCGATGAGCCAACGACGGCGCTTGACGTGACGGTGCAGGCGCAAATTCTGAAACTGCTTGCGGAGCTGAAATCTGCACAGGGCATGTCCATGCTCTTCATCACCCATGATCTTGGCATTGTCCGCAAGATTGCCGATCGCGTCTGCGTGATGACAGGCGGCAAGATCGTCGAGACGGGACCAACGAAGGAAATATTCGACAATCCTCAGCATGCCTATACCAAGCATCTGCTCAGCGCAGAGCCGAAGGGCAATCCGCCATCGGCTGACCTTACCGCTGAACCCGTCATGCGCGGCGAAAACATGAAGGTCTGGTTTCCAATCAAGCAGGGCTTTTTCCGCCGCACTGTTGATCATGTGAAAGCCGTTGACGGCATCGACGTAACGATTCGTGCCGGTCAGACTTTGGGCGTCGTTGGTGAGTCCGGCTCGGGGAAGACGACGCTGGGACTTGCCCTGTCTCGGATGATTTCGTCAGAAGGCGTGATCCGTTTCGGCGAAAAGGATATCAACCAGTTTTCGTTCAAGCAGATGCGCCCCTTGCGCCGCGAAATGCAGATCGTGTTCCAGGACCCCTTCGGCTCCCTATCGCCACGCATGTCAATTGCAGAAATTATTGCCGAAGGTCTGAAGGTACATGAACCCGGATTATCGGCCGATCAGCGCGATGCGCGCGTGGTGGCAGCGCTCAATGAGGTCAATCTTGAGCCGGAGAATCGTTTCCGCTATCCGCATGAATTTTCCGGCGGTCAGCGCCAGCGCATCGCCATAGCGCGTGCCATGGTGCTCAATCCGCGTTTCGTTATGCTGGATGAGCCTACATCAGCGCTCGACATGAGTGTTCAGGCACAGGTTGTCGATCTTTTGCGCTCATTGCAGCAGAAGCACAATCTGGCCTATCTTTTCATCAGCCATGATCTGAAGGTGGTCAGGGCTCTTGCCAATGACGTGTTGGTGATGCGCAATGGCAAGGCAGTCGAATATGGACCGTCAGAGGAAATCTTCTTGCGTCCAAAAACAGATTATACAAAAGCCCTGATGGCTGCGGCTTTCAGGATAGAAACGACCGAACAGGGAGCGGTTAGCGAATGACGAGCGTGGCGAGCGACAAGATTCTGTTGGCGGTAACCGGCTGGGACCCGGAGGTCTGGCAATCGGAGTTCGCCAAATCAGCACCCAAGCGCAAACTCGTGCTCGATAGCGAGACTGACAAGGACGATGTTCGCTATGCGCTTGTCTGGAAACAGCGCCCCGGTTCCCTGATGAATCTTCCCAAGCTGGAAGTGATTTTCTCATTGGGTGCGGGCGTGGATCATGTGTTTCATGACACGCAAATCCCTGATGTTCCTATTGTTCGTATTGTGTCGCCTGACCTCACCATGCGCATGAGCGAATATGTGGTCTGGCAAGTGCTGGACCATCATCGGCTGGGCCTGCGTTACCGCGAGCAGCAGAAGCAGCGTGTATGGCATGAAGACCGCCGCCAGCCTGCCGCTCATGAAGTGACTGTCGGTATTCTTGGTCTTGGCGTACTTGGACGCGATGCGGCGCAAAAGCTGCGCACGCTTGGCTTCCGAGTCAGCGGCTGGAGCCGCCGCCTGCAAACCATCGAAGGCGTTACCACCCATTATGGCAAGGATGGTCTGAAAGACTTCCTCAAGGATGTTGATGTCCTTGTCTGCCTGCTCCCTTTGACGCCCGATACCAAAAATATCCTGTCGATGAACATCTTTGCGCAGCTAAAGTCCGAAGGTCCTCTTGGAGCACCGATACTGATCAATGCCGGTCGTGGCGGCTTGCAAAATGAACCGGATATTCTGGCGGCACTTGACCGCGGCATGCTTGCCGCCGCAACGCTCGACGTGTTCAACAAGGAGCCATTGCCGAAGGACAGTCCGTTCTGGACGCATCCGCAGGTCATCATCACGCCGCATGCCGCCGCAAGCTCAAGCCCGCAGGCATTGGTTCCGGAAATCGTCGCTCAGATTGAGTCTTACGAGCGCGGTGAGCCGTTGAAGAATATTGTCGATAAGGCCGCGCAGTATTAGTGGGGCCAGGCTCCGCTTATCTCTCCCCCGCAAAGCGGGGGGATGGGGCGAGCATCTTACAACCGCCGCACCGCTGTAGGTTTCCCATACAAATAGGCAATGCGCTCGATAGCTTCAGGCAATGGCTCCAAGGTAACACTCATTGTGTGGCCGCTTGCGTGCAGCAAGGTCGAGTGGCTGGCCATCATGCCCACATGCCCCTTCCAGAAAACGAAATCGCCACGCTTGAGATTTTTGTAATGTTCATCCGGCTCGATCAATTCGCCGACTGATCCTTCCTGCATATCCGTATCGCGCAAGGCACCTTGGCCGGTCATCAACAGGGACAACTGCACCAGCCCTGAACAATCAATGCCAAATCCGGAAACACCACCCCAAAGATAGGGCGTGTGCATCAGACTTTCGGCCACTGCCACATGATCCTGCGTCACCTCGTCAATAGGCACAAGATGCTTGGCAATGATCGCCTCGCCGCTTGGCAGCATGGCGTAAAGTGTACCGCGCCGTTCCTGTCCGCCGGTGATCGTCACAAGCGAACCCATCGACAAGGCACGTGACCGTGGATAGCGCAGATCGGAGCCGACATAGACGAATGTACGAGGCGCAATGACAATATGCGTTGGTTCCTCAGCGCGGCGATCCAGCGATGTATCCACCACATAGCCGACATAGCCATCGCGCTCGTTCTGCACCCAGCACCAGCCATTATCATCTTCGAAAACGAGAACATCGTCACCGTAGAGAAATTGCGTGGTCATGCCAGCATCGCCGCGCGGCTCGGATCGCACATCCACCACAGGGTCGGCAATGCGCATCGACTTGCCTTTGACGAAACGCTCAGCCTCGACAAGTCCCCGCAGACTTTCGTCGGCAAGATCAGGCCGATATGCATTCAGCCGCCTGTCGAGTTTCTCAGGTGATTTCAAAGTGGCAATCCTCTTGCTTTGGCGATCACAAGATCACCGAGTCTTTCAACATAGAGCGCACCTTTTACCGTTCTCCTGACAAGAACGTTGCGCTTGTCTTTTTCGTCGCGGTGACGATCAACCAGACCATAGGCGCCCATTGTGTCGAGAGCACGGGTGATGACCGGCTTTGTCACAGCCAGTTTTGCGGCCATCGCCCTTATCGTGTGCGGCGGCGGTTCCAGATAGATCGTGAGCAGCACGGCAAGCTGGCGCATGGTCAGATCATGGGCATCGTCACGCACTTCGGAAAGTGCGATTTCCTTCCACAATGTCAGCGCCTGCAAAGGCTTGAGTTCCAGCATGAACGGCTTCCGCAATCATTTCGGTTCCGTTTCATTCTATCCTGTCACAGGTGGGATGCAAGCCGCTCAACTTGCCGGGTAGCGTTCTTTCAAAAGATGGTAAAGCGCTCTGATTGCCTGAGCCTCGCCGCCAATAGGCGCATGTGCTTTCTCTACCGGGTTCCAGCCGAATATATCGAAATGCGCCCAACTCTTTGCCTTGCTGACAAAGCGCTGCAAGAACAAGGCGGCCGTGATTGAACCGGCGAAGCCGTCCGTCGTGACATTGTTCATGTCTGCCACACGGGAAGAAAGCTTCGCGTCATAAGGTGCCCAAAGCGGCATGCGCCAGACCGGATCGGCGACAGCAGTTGCACTGGTGGTGACATCCCAGGCAAAAGCATCGTCATTGGAGTAAAATGGCGGCAGGTCCGGCCCGAGTGCCACACGTGCCGCGCCCGTCAAGGTCGCCATGTCGATGAGAAGCTCCGGCTCCTCCTCATCGGCAAGCGCCAGCGCGTCGGCCAGAACCAGCCTGCCCTCGGCATCGGTATTGCCGATCTCCACCGTCAGCCCCTTGCGACTGGTCAGCACATCGCTCGGCCTGAAAGCATTGGCAGCTATCGAGTTTTCAACAGCCGGGATTAACAGACGCAGACGCACCGGCAACTTTGCATCCATAATGAGTTGCGCAAGCGCCAGTACATTGGCTGCACCACCCATATCCTTTTTCATCAGGAGCATGCTGCTGGCCGGTTTGATGTCCAAACCGCCCGTATCAAAACAGACACCTTTGCCCACCAGCGTAATCTTCGGCGCGCTTTTCTTGCCCCATTGCAGATCAATCAGCCGCGGCTCTTCACTGCCAGCGCGCCCTACCGCATGGATCATGGGGAAGTTTTTCTTCAACAGGGCATCGCCCTTTACGACATTGACCGAAGCTTTGTGCTCATCGGCCACGGCGCGGACTGCGGCCTCAAGCGCTGCCGGGCCCATATCATTGGTCGGCGTATTGATGAGATCACGCGCGAGGGCAACGGCTTTGGCCAAGCGCTTTACATCTGCCTTGTCCGCTCCTTCGGGCAGCGTCAGGCTGATGCTTGTCTTGTCTTTCTTGCTATAGCGGGCGAATTTGTACCCTCCAAGGAGGAAGCTGAGCGCTGTCAAATCCGGTTCATTGACGGCATTTGCAATATGCCAGGCTCCATCTGGTAGAGCCGTTGCAAGTTTCCCCGCGGCGAGACGATTTTCATCCTTACCCAAACCGAAGAGTGCGCCTGCAACTTCGCCGTTGGGGCCAGGAACAGTCAGCACACGTCCGGCCTGCCCTTCAAAACCGTTTGCCTTTGCCCAGGCAAGCGTTGCACTCTCAAGAGAGGTAGCTTCCAGCTCGCCTTTGCGAACAAACCATATCGGTTTACTGTCACGCGACTTTTTCGCAGTAATTTCGGCGGTCATAGGCTTCTCCTGATCAGGCTTCTGCGTTTTGAAACGACATTGTTATGCGCGAACCACATGCTCCGCCTTTGCTCCGGTTATCCGAATGAAGAAGCCTCATACCGTTTCAACCAGATTAATAGGCTCCGACCCAGGCATCAGCTATGCACGAGTTGTTGAATGACCCAGGCCCCGAGGGGTGATGCCGGATAGCTTATAAGTCCAGCCATTCCTAGTGCAACACCGTATGGAATACCTTCATCCTTCTGGGAGAGGCGCCGCATGAAAGCAAAGCGCGCAGCGTAGACAATAATCGTTTGGGAGTTGCGATAGGTCAGGATTGCGAGTGAGAGGATTCCCCCCAATAGCGAGAGCGTCAGGAGATAACTGACAAGTTCGAGATTCCACCCTAGCCATATAGCGGTAGCTGACATCAGCTTTGCATCACCACCACCCATCGTCCCGATAGCGAAAAGCCCGAACGTTGCAGCCAAGACCACTGCACCAGCAACAAAATGCATGGCGTAAGCATCCCAAGCCATGCCAGTTAAAGGCGCAAGGACCACGAATGACACAAGCAGTATAATCGACACACGGTTTTGGATTGTCATGGAAATCAGATCGGAGACGGCCGCGAAACCCATGGCAAACGGGAAAATGATAAGGATTGTGGCTTCAATCATCTTTTCATTTCTCGGCGGTCGCGGTCATTTCAGTGGTAACACTCTTGAAAACTGTATCCACGGCCTTGCCCATTGAACTTGCACCGGCGAGGATACCGATACTTATGATGGACGCTATAAGTGTGTACTCAACGACAGTTGCGCCTGAATCTTCCTTGAAAAGCTTGGCCAATATGGCAGGAAAATAATTTGCGCCGCGCTTCATCTTCAGTCTCACATCTTCTTGGATCGTATCGTCCAAAAATATCGTTGTGGCATTGCAATCAGTTTAAGAAACAGACTTAGGGAATAGTAAATTCCGAGAATAACTTTTTTGCTTCAATGGAATCGTTTGCAAAGCGCGATGCGTCCACAGTTTGTCTTTGAGCGCTGTTTCACCTATCTGTGGTTCCTGATTTTCATGGAGTGAGGCATGTCTCGCGCTTTTCTTTTCGTACTGGATAGTTTTGGCATTGGCGGCGCGCCGGATGCAGCTGCATTTGGCGATGAGGGTTCCAACACCTACGGCCATATCGCTGAAGCTTGCGAGGCAGGTCGGGGCGACAAGGCCGGCCTGCGCTCGGGCCCACTTTTACTGCCTAATCTCACTGCTCTTGGGCTGGCTCATGCCGCCAATCTGGCTTCAGGCTTTCAGTTGCCACCGCAACTTCCAGAACTTAACGGTCTGTGGGGGGCAGCCCAGGAGGTCTCCAACGGCAAAGATACGCCGTCCGGCCATTGGGAAATCGCGGGCGTGCCAGTGACATTCAACTGGGGCTATTTTCCACAGACGATTCCCGCTTTTCCGGCAAGCCTTATCAATGCGGCCGCGCAGCAGGCCGGATTACCCGGGATTCTTGGAGACAAGCACGCTTCCGGAACCGATATTATTGAAGAGTTCGGTGAAGAGCACATTCGAACCGGAAAGCCGATCTTTTATACATCCACCGATAGCGTGATCCAGATCGCCGCGCACGAAACGCATTTCGGACTTCAGCGACTTTACGATCTTTGCCAGATTGTGCGCACGCTGGTTGATCCGCTTAATATCGGACGGGTGATAGCTCGGCCCTTTCTTGGAGAAGATAAACGAACCTTCGAGCGAACAGGCAATCGCCGTGACTACTCCGTTCCGCCGCCCGAACCGACGCTCCTGGACAGGCTCACAGATGCCGGGCGCACCGTCTTTGCAATCGGCAAGATCGGCGACATCTATGCGCACCGCGGTGTGAGCGATGTACGCAAGGCGAATGGGAATATGGCCCTCTTCGACGAAACGTTGGAAGCAATGGACGAAGCAAAGGATGGCGACCTTGTTTTCACAAACTTTGTCGATTTCGACATGCTTTACGGCCATCGCCGCGATGTTCCGGGCTATGCGGCGGCGCTGGAGGCTTTTGACCGGCGTCTGCCTGAAGCGCTGGGCAAGCTGCAACCCGGTGATCTGATGATCCTGACGGCCGATCATGGCTGTGATCCGACCTATAAGGGAACCGATCATACGCGTGAGCGGGTTCCGATTCTGTGTGCCGGAACTGGCCTGCCCCATGCCTCATTTGGAATTCGCTTCAGCTTTGCAGATATTGGCGAAACGATTGCGGCGCATTTGGGTATTGCTCCCGGCAACCACGGAAAGAGCTTTTTGAAGGGCACCGATGCCTGAATTACCGGAAGTAGAGACAGTAAAGCGGGGCTTGCAACCCTCAATGGAGGGCGCAACCATTCGCCAAGTGGAGCAGCGGCGTCCTGACCTGCGCTTTCCTTTTCCGGAAAACTTTGCCGGACGTCTGGCCGGACACCGCATCTCATCCTTGGAGCGCAGGGCAAAATATCTCATTTTTCATCTTGATAACGGCCTTGGTCTTATAAGCCATCTTGGGATGTCCGGCTCCTACCGTATCGAACAGGAGGATGGCAGCAATATTCCTGGCAGCTTCCATCATGAGCGCTCAAAACTTTCAGCCCATGATCATGTCGTGCTGCATCTTGCCGGAAGTGATGGTATCAACCGCCGTGTCGTCTATAACGACCCGCGACGGTTCGGATTCATGCTCTTTGCTGAGCCGAATCAGCTCAATGCCCACCCGCTCATTAAAGACCTCGGAACAGAGCCGACGGGAAACCGTCTCGACGGCTCACTGATCGCCAGACTTTTTGCCGGTAAGTCAGCCCCCTTGAAAGCAGCTCTGCTGGACCAGAAGCTCATTGCCGGACTTGGCAATATATATGTGTGCGAAGCACTGTGGCGCGCCGAGCTGTCTCCCGTGCGCATGGCTGGGAGTGTTGCAGACAAAGATGGGGAGGCCACATCCATGTCTGATCGTCTCGCAACATCGGTTCGCAATGTCATAGCCGATGCGATCAAGGCAGGCGGTTCCAGCCTTAAGGACTATGCACAGACCAATGGTGAGCTTGGATACTTCCAGCATTCGTTTTCTGTCTATGATCGCGAAGGTTCCCCTTGCCCCCGCAATGGTTGCGGTGGCACGATATCGCGTATTGTCCAAAGCGGCCGTTCAACATTTTATTGTCCTGTCTGCCAGCACTAGGAGATTTATTCATGGCCTATGAGAACATCATCGTCGAGACGCGGGAGAAGGTTGGATTTATTCAGCTTAACCGCCCCAAAGCGCTCAATGCGCTGAACTCCGACTTGCTGGCCGAACTGACAACAGCGCTCGAACTCTTTGAGTCCAACGCCCGAATCGGCGCTATTGTCATCACAGGTTCTGAAAAAGCCTTTGCTGCTGGTGCCGATATCAAGGAAATGCAGACATTGCAGTTTGCCGATGCCTATACCGGCGACTACTTCAGCGGCTGGGAACGCGTGACCAGTATCCGCAAGCCAATGATTGCAGCAGTGGCCGGCTATGCGCTCGGTGGCGGTTGCGAACTCGCCATGATGTGCGATTTCATTATTGCCGCCGATACGGCCAAATTCGGTCAACCGGAGATCACGCTCGGGGTAATGCCCGGCATGGGTGGCTCACAGCGGCTGACGCGCTTCATTGGCAAGTCCAAAGCCATGGATATGTGTCTGACAGGCCGGATGATGGATGCAAATGAAGCAGAACGCAGCGGCCTTGTTTCCCGCGTTGTTCCGGCCAATGAACTTGTCGAGGAAGCCTTGAAAGCCGCTCAAAAGATCGCGTCCTACTCGCTGCCGGTCGTCATGATGACCAAGGAAACCGTGAACCGTTCCTATGAAACAACGCTGGCGGAGGGCTTGCGTTTCGAGCGGCGCGTGTTCCATTCCATGTTTGCATTGGAAGACCAGAAAGAAGGCATGGCCGCTTTTGCCGAAAAACGTAGCGCCAACTTCAAGGACAGATGAAACCATTGTGGACAGGCAGATCGGGCTCGCCTCGGCGTACCGATCAACCTGTCGAGCAGGAAGGTGAGATTTTGCAGAAACTCTTCACAGATTCCAAGTTGACGCATAAGCAAACCTCATCTATAAGCCCGTCAACGTTCGGTGGCCCTTGGCCGCCCTATTATTTTGTGACGACAGCCTGAAGCTGTCGATTAGCTGACAGAAAAGAGAGGCATCATGGCCAACACTCCTTCGGCCAAGAAAGCGGCGCGTAAGATCGAAGCCCGCACCGAAGTAAACAAGTCCCGCCGTTCGCGCGTGCGTACCTTCCTTCGCAAGTTCGAAGATGCGGTAGCAAGTGGCGATCAGGCAGCTGCTACCCTTGCCTTCAAGGCAGTGGAGCCAGAAGTGATGCGCGCTGCATCGAAGGGTGTGTTTCACAAGAACACCGCTTCGCGCAAGGTATCGCGCCTGTCATCGCGTCTGAAGGGCATGACTGCTTAAAGTCATTCTCATCTATGTTTGAAAAACCCGGCTATTTCTTAGCCGGGTTTTTTTATTGGCATTTTTTGGGAATAAATTCGTTTCCAGAGGAAAACAATACGGCTTGCACAGATAATGTCATATGCCTGTCACAAGCAATGCTAGACAGAAAGCGACAGCCACTCTTTATTCTTTATTTTCAATAGCTTAGCGAAGGTAGCCTCTACGGATCAAATCAAGGGTTCGGATTCTCCGGCCAGAGCTACTGTCAAGCGAATATTTATTATTTTTTTTGGTTGCCCGACTCCGCACTGCAACAAAATGTGAGCTCTAAAAAAGGCGTTGAATCCGAAGGCTTTTTCCCGCTTGCCCCGACAACAGTTAAAAAAATCGCAAATCTGTTAACCCTTACTTCATCAAAAATCCCGCGACTCGCACTTGCTCTTACCGCAAAGGTTTTTGTAAGGTTCAGACATCGACGGGGTGGGTAAAACCCAATTAACAGGCTTATAAAATTTTGGTTGTGAGCGCAGATTTCTAGTTTGCGTAACGGGTAGTTTTTGTCAGCACTCAGGTCCATCGGATTTGGGGCATTTCATTAATCGAGGGCGTTGACGACGCTGGCGAGAGCCGGGCGTGAGTCTTGTCGCGCTCAAAACTTGAGAAGGATAGAACGGTGACATTGATCGAGCATTCGCAATACGGGTCTTCATTTCAAATGCGTGTCAGCGTTTCAAACTCCAAAAACTAGCTAAAGACAATCGGACGGTTCACGGGTTGAACGTCCGAATTTATTGTGCGGTGAAAGCCAGCACGCAAAAACCACGGGCAGAATAAAAAGACCCGATGCATATCTTTCAGGATGAGGCGAATGACAATGAACAGCGGAATA